>CAVOUO010000046.1:0-16953 GCA_963699595.1 uncultured Planctomycetota bacterium | reverse complement strand
GCCCGGAACCAGGAGAGACCGGGCACAAGCGGATGAGGCCGGAATCAGGAAGGCGAAGCCCTGAATCGGGCTGCCTCCGTAGGAATCCGCCTATGGGCCGTCTTCCCCAGGGGTTCGGCCCATGAACCGCAGCCTTTAGTCCGCGAGTTGCATTGACCATGAATCGGGACACCATACTCAATGTGGGACCGTAAAAAGTAAGGCGTCCCCGGAATTCCCCGCAGCGAGGGAAACCACGCTCAAGCCAGGTCCTTTCGCTTCGCTCCGGACCTGGCTTGAGCGTGCCACCCGGTCATTACCGAAGTTGTCCGTCAAAACTCATTAGCTTGTCCTGTGCTGCTGCTCGCTGTGGACTTTTCCCTTTGCCTTGTCTTCTCACTTCTGGCATACTCCTCCTCTGAGAAGCATCGCGGACGAAACTGCGGCGAATGAGTTGGAGCTCTTTATGGGCCGGACACCTTCCATGACAACACCACCTGCGATCAACGCATCGCGGCGTGCATTCCTCGGCCAGACGGCGGGTCTGAGCCTCCTTCCCGGGGGCGACTTCCCCGCCGTCACGTCAACGTCCGGTTCGATCAACGAGGCGCGCGAGGCGCGCCTCGCCATGCGGCGGGGCGAGTGGCGGGGGCCGACGGTCGGCAAGGTCCCCGGACTCGTCCAGACGAACCTCGTCGTCCTCGCGGGCCCACGCCTACGACTTCCTCCTCTACTGCCACAGGAACCCCCTGGCCTGCCCGCTCCTTGAGGTGACCGACCCCGGGACCCCGAGCCGGCGCGCCTCGCGCCCGGCGCCGACCTCCGCACGGACCTCCCGCGCTACGCGGTCTACCGTGACGGCGTGCGCGGCGAGGACGTGACGGACATCCGGGCGCTCTGGCGGGCGGACAGCGTGGCGTTCCTCATCGGCTCGAGCCTCACCTTTGACGGCGCCCTCGAGCGGGCCGGTGTCCGCCGGCGAGGAGGTGTGGGTCCTCAAGACGAGGCATCCCCACCGATCCCCGCCGGCCGGCATTCCTGGCGGCCCCCTCGTCGTCACGATGCGCTCGATGACCTCCGCCCAGGCCGTCATCGCCGCCCAGCTCACCTGTCGCGCTTCCCCTTCAACCACGGCGCGCCGATCCACCTCGGCGATACCCGGCGCAATCGGCGCGGACCTGAGCGCCCGATCTACGGCGAGCCCGTGCGCAAGATCCCCGGCGGCGTGCTGCCCGTTCTTCTGGGCCTGCGGCGTGACGCCCCAGCGGGCGGCGGTCCTCGCCCCCGCCCCGACCTCATGGTCACCCACGCGCCCGGCCACGGCTTCATCACGGATCTCAAGGCCGACCAAGTCTGCCTCCCCTGATCGCCGGCGCTGCGCGCAGTTGGACCGCCGGCGCCGTGCCGATGCGCTGCGAATCGTCCGCCCATCGAGCCTTGACATCGCCGACGGTCTCAAAAACCATGGGAAGACTGGTGCGTCCCCGTATTCTAATGTCTCGAAATCCAGAAGTCCACCAGGACCTTGCCTTGTGACCATCCCACGAGTATAATCCCCGGCATGGAAAAGGTTGAGGTTCAACGGATTGCAGTGGTCCTGAGCAGCAACCGATGGTGTCACGGTATGTTCTCGGATCACTGTCTGGCGTGCTGTGCATCGACGTGTCAGAGGAAAGGTGAAAAGATGCTGGCAAGCTACAAGAATGGATTCATTCAGGCGATTAAGAATCAACAATTGGACCCTGTTGATTTCAGTGTGCTTGAGAACACATCGCAGTATCCCCCGGAGGTTTTCAAGAAAAGCGGTCTGCCAGTCGTTACCACCATACGTTTTCGGGACAGCGGATTGAGGTTTGAAATAACCGACATTCCAACGACACTCCACCAGTTTTTCGCCAACTATACGCGGTTTGACGCTGGCTGTCCGTTGAGGCGAAGCGGACCGGGAAAACCATATCTTCCTATTGACCGTGTATATGTCCTCTTTAGTGAGTGGCTGATGAAGGAAGTCAAGCCTTACATTGAGGAAATGAAACAACCGGACCTCTGGCAACAGATTGAGCAACAGAAGCAACTTGTCAGTGCCGATCCTCTGACCGACTGTGAGACTTCTCCCTTCACCGAAGCTGAGAAGCAACAGGTACGGGTCTCCATCGGACAGTTCCGAGTCTTGATACGTCGAATCGTTCAGCCCGACACAAGAGCAACTCGAAGTCATTAACCAGAGACTTGACTATCTCTCTGGTGGCGTTGACAGGCTCAGTAGATTCGACTGGAAAGCATTGGCTCTGGCCATTGTCGTAGGCATTGGCATCAATCTCTGTGTGGATGCGGAAGGCGGTAGGAAGTTGTTTGAACTGTTCAGACAGGCATTCTCAGGAGTGTTGCATCTGCTGGCAGGTAGTTGATCGAGTAATTCAGGGATGCGGTAGCATGGTAAGAAAACAGATACCCAAGCCGATCAGAGAAGCAGTGTTGGACGAGTACAATCATCGGTGCGCAGTATGCGGCGGTGATCGTCCTCAGATTCACCACATAGACGAGGACCATGACAACAACGACCCAATGAACCTCATCCCGTTATGCCCCAACATCATCTCAACGACCAACACAATCCGACACGGAAGATCCCTACTCCGATACTGAGCCTGTTTCGGAAGTAACAAGAGACCCCGCGATTCTCAAGCCGCAATTCAACCCAATTATGACAGGATGCTCATACTTCTATTCCTACAATGATCTATCAAGCTAAGAAATCGTGCAGGCACAAGCCGAACTATGCAGCTCTTGTTTATTGTCTACAGATGGGAAGTTATTATGGCCCACGCATCAAGTCTCTAAATCCAATTGCTTGTCGTGGCGCCTCGTCTTATAGGTCTGACAGTGAACGAGAGAAGGCCAGACAGGAGAACACGATTGAGACGAGACAATCCACGTCGCAAAATAGGGACAGGATTGAGCATCTTATGATCGAACTCTTGCGGTATCAAGAATGGCTTTAGAAGGACCGGGGTCACGTCTTAATCGTTAATTGTCCCTCCGCACAGTTAGCATCTACGAGGTGACCCGCAGCTTCACAAGGAGAAGAGAAGAGGCGGTTCAGGGTGCGGGAATGTCGGGACCTTTCCAGGCACAGGGAGCCGCGGAATCGGACGCGTCGGTCCGTCTGCGAGTAAGATCACACGTGCCCGGAACCAGAAGAGACCGGGCACAAGCGGAGGCGTTGAATCGGGGGACACCATACTCAATTCGGGGCCGTAAAAAGTAAGATGCCCCCGCAATGAAGACGAAGAGAAGAGGCGGTTCAGGGTGCGGGAATGTTGGGACCGATCCAGGCACAGTGAGCCGCTGAATCGGACGCGTCGGTCCGTCTGTGAGTAAGATCACACGTGCCCGGAACGAGAAGAGACCGGGCACAAGCGGAGGAGGCCGGAATCAGGAAGGCGAAGCCTCAAGTCGAGACTCCTTCCGTAGGAATCCGCCTATGGGCCGTCTTCCAAAGGGGTTCGGCCCATGAACCGCCTCCGGAGAACGTCGCAAGTGCACGCGACGTTGATGGGATGCCGGACCGGCGGCGGGTACGTGCGTAGCGTCTACGCCCCTGAACCGCCCTTGTGCGCGGTTCGCGGGCGGGACCGTGAAGTGTGAGGGAACTATCGTGGTGGCGAAGCAAGGAGGTACCATGGCAACGAGGCTGGAGGGAATTAAAGGGACATCTGCGGAAATCGGGAGATTGCCGCGCTTCGCTCGCAATGACATGACTTGCGGCTGAAGACAAGAGTCCGCATGGGCTAAAGCCTATCCTACGACTTGGGACGATGCAGGATCCCGTCCTACAAATCACCGGGGGCAAGGCCGGTGCGTTTCGCGATTCTCGCCAGCCGGTATCGCGAAGACTCCCTGCAGTTCGGGGATCTCCTCTCCATGTTCGAGGCGGTCGGCCAGGACGCGCAGCGCCAGGCCTTGGCCTTTGAGATGGCCGCGTCTCGCGTCGAGCCATACACCAGCACTCCCGCCAGTTCGGGGATCTCGGCGATCCAGCGGCCGTCGTCTTCTCTGTCTACCTCGATCTTCATGTCAGCTCAGCAGGCCGTAGTCCTTGAGGGTCTTGCGGAGGGAGTCCTTCTTGTTGTCTTCCAGCGGGGTCATGGGCAGACGCAGTTCCTCGGAGCACATGTCCAGCATGGCCATCGCCGCTTTGATCGGGATGGGGTTGGTCGCCAGGGTCAGCATGTTCTTGCTCAGGGCGAAGAGCTTGCGGTGCCATTGCCGGGCGGAGACGAGGTCGCCTTCGAGGATGATGTCTGTCATGGCCTTCACGTCGGCGGGGACGATGTTCGCCACGACGCTGATGACGCCCTTGGCGCCGACGGAGGCGAGGGGCAGGGTCAGCGAATCGTCGCCGGAGAGGATCGTGATGTCGCAGCGCATGGCGATCTCGCTGGCCTGGTCGAGACTGCCGGTGGCCTCTTTGATCGCGACGATGTTGTCGATCTCGGCCAGCCGGGCGACGGTCTCCGGCGTCAGACCCGCGCCGCAGCGGCCGGGAATGTTGTACAGCACCATCGGCAGATCGATCTCGTCGGCAATCGCCTTGAAATGCTGGTAGAAGCCTTCCTGCGTGGGCTTGTTGTAGTAGGGGCACACCTGGAGCGTGGCGTCGGCGCCAACCTTCTTGGCGAAGGTCGTGAGCTCGATGGCCTCGGCGGTGCTGTTCGATCCGGCTCCCGCGATCACCCGCGCAGCGCCGCCAACCCGCTTGACGACGGCTTCAATCACCCGCTTGTGCTCCTCATGGCTGAGGGTCGGGCATTCGCCGGTCGTCCCCACGGGAACGATGGCGTCGATGCCGTTGTCCAGTTGAAAATCGATCAGCTCGTCGAGCGTCTCGAAATCGATCTCGCCGCCGTTAAACGGCGTGACCAGTGCCACCATGGCGCCTGTGAACATCCACTATCTCCTCATTTATTATTTGTTCGGAGTACCGCGTTTACGCGGATAAGAAGAGTCCTACCCGCCTAAAGGCGGAACTCCCAACTTTGCATATTTGTCGATGAGCTCGATCATCTGCCGCGTGGCCTCCCGCATGCCGACGAGCACGGCACGCGACGACGATACTGTGGCCGATGTTGAACTCGCACAGGCCCTCGATCCGGGCGACGGCGGCGATGTTGCGATACGTCAGTCCGTGTCCGGCGTGGACGATCAGGCCCTGTTCCATCGCAAAATCCCGGCCCGCTTCCAACGCGGCGATCTGCTTCTGTACGGCCCGTTCGGACTTGGCGTTCGCGTAGGCGCCCGTGTGCAGCTCGACGGCATCGCAGCCGGTCTCGGCCGAGGCGGCGATCTGCTCCAGCTCCGGCGTGATGAACGCGCTGACCAGGATGCCCTTCTGGTGCATCCGCCGGACCACGGTCCGCAGCCGGGCCTTGAACTTGACGCAGTCCAGCCCGCCTTCCGTCGTCAGCTCCTGGCGGTTCTCCGGCACGAGCGTCACCTGGTCGGGCACAACCTGCTCGGCGATCTTCACGATCGGCTCGGCCATCGACATCTCCAGGTTGAGCTTGGATGCAACGCTCTCCTTGAGCGTCCAGACATCGCGGTCGTTGATGTGCCGGCGGTCCTGGCGCAGGTGTACGGTGATCCCGTTCGCCCCGGCCAATTCACATTCCGCCGCCGCCCACACGGGGTCCGGCTCATCCGTCCGCCGGGCTTGGCGGACGGTCGCCACGTGGTCTATATTGACATTGAGAACGGCCATATTCGCGATTTACTGTTTACGATTTACCATTTAAGATTTGTAAGCGGCAATAGTAAATCGTCCATCGTCCATCGTCAACGGTAAATCTATGACACGACGAATCACGATCACCGCCGGAAAGGCTCAGTTCCGGGCGCAGTTGAACGACACGGCGACGGCGCTGGCCATCCTGGAGGCTCTGCCGATCGAGGCCCGGGCGAACCGCTGGGGCGGAGAGATCTACTTCTCCATTCCCGTCGACGCGGCTCTGGAGACCGGCGCCCGGGAGGTCCTCCAGCCCGGCGAGATCGGGTACTGGCCGCCGGGCAGCGCGTTTTGCCTGTTCTTCGGCGCACCCCCGCTTCCGAAGGCGAGGAGATCCGCGCCGCTTCCGCCGTGAACATTGTCGGGCGGGTCGAGGGCTCCCTGGACGAGCTCTGGAACGTCCCGGACGGCGCCAAGGTCACCCTACGCGAGTTCTCAGAACGGGATATCTAAACCGCCGTACACTTGCGTGCCCAGTTGCAGCACCATGTAACCCACGATGAGCAGGGCGGCGAAGTAGACCACCTTCGGCAGCCATTGCGCGAACAGGGTGAAATAGCGGTCCGCCCGATCCTGGGCCGCCGCGGCAATCCGATCGACGGTCTTGTCGAGCTCGCCCGTCTCTTCCCCGATCTGCCACAGGTGCAGGTACTCGGCCGGCAGCCGCCGGGAGAAGCCCTCCCACATCATGCCTCCCTTGCGGACATTGGCGGCCCCACCGGCAAACAGTTGGGCGACCGCCGCATTGCCCGTGGCGAGGGCGGTGCGCTCGGCACATTCCGAGACCGGCACGCCCGCTTTGTACAGCATGCCGAACGCCTTGGCATAGCGGTAGACGGACAGATGATAGATAGCAGCGCCCAGACCCGGAACCCGCAGAACGAGATGGTCCAGCACGAGGCGCAGCGGGCGTGCCCTCTCCTTGAAGAGCATGGACCCCAGGATGACGAGCACGGGCACATAGAGCAAGAGAAGGATCCCGAGGACCCGCCTCAGATAACCGCCCACGTCCGCCTGGCCGCCGATAAAGGACGAGATCAGGGTGGGCAGGGGGTAGATCAGCGCCGCCGCATGGATAAGGAACAAGGGGTACAGCAGGCCCATCTGGATCTGCCGGGTGATCCGCTCGACGAATTCGTGCCAATGGGAAAGCATCTTGAAGGAATCGGGCAACGAGCCTCCCGTCTCGGCTGCCTCGATGAGCATGCGATCCAGCTCGGGGAACACGCGGCGCTGCTCGTCCAGGGATTCGGAGAAGCTCGAGCCCTTGGACAGCGACTCGCGCACCTGGGAGAAAACGCGTCTTGAAGCGCCCGCGCTGACCCTGGATCAGGATGTCGAGCGACCGCAGAATCGGCACCCCGGCGTCCAGCAGCGTCGCCAAATCGTAGTAGGCCCGTGCCAGTTGGCTTCTTGCGCCCATGGATGCTCCGCCTGGTTCGAGATCGTGCCTGCCCCGGCGTGCTTTGCCGAGAATCCCTATTGCCATTGCCGGGAAGCTCCCATAGTATAACGCTGCCTTGCAGGGGATGCAACGGCGAGGCAGTCGGAGTTGAATGTGGACGAGAACACAGACAGAAAGGAGTCGGTCGGCGTGCTAAGCTGGCTCAATCGCAGCCGCGGGTTCCGTCTGAGCTGGCCGACACGGATCACGCTCGTGCGGATCCTGCTGATCATTCCCTTCGTCGATTGCATGCTCAGCATGCACGATCCTTCCCTCACCGAGGCGGGGCAGACGTTCCTGCGGCATGCGGCCATCGTCCTGTTCTTTGTCATGGCGATCAGCGACGCCGTGGACGGCTACTGGGCCCGCCACCGCAAGCAAATCACCAAGCTGGGGTCTTTCCTCGATCCGCTGGCCGACAAGCTGCTGATCACGTGCGCCTCGCTGCTGCTGGTCTCCGAAAGGGGCCACGTCGAGGGCTTTCTGCTGCCAATGACGGTGGTGGTCCTGATCATCGGCAAAGATGTCTTGATTACCATCGGCTTTCTGGTGATGTACCTGATCACGTCGCGCGTGCATATCGTACCGGTGATGGCGGGCAAGTTGTCCACCGCGCTCCAGCTCACGATGGTGATCGCGGTCCTGGTCGGGCCCGATCTCGTGGCGGTGATCCCCGGCTATCGCGGGTTCGTCCATGTGCTCTGGTGGTCGGCGGCAGCAGCGGCGGTCGTTGCGGCTCTCGTTTACATCCGCAACGGAAGCCGCTATATTGAAGACTACGAACGGACCCAAGGTCAGCGCCCGGGCACGCCGGGCGCGTAAGACGCGGGTCATGGGTTGGAAGCCACGTCCGTCGGTTGCGGTGGCGCGGCTCGTTGGGAGTTCCGCCTTCAGGCGGGTCAAACTCCTCTTATCCGCTTTTCTCGTCTTCCAGCGGCTAAGAAGATTCGAACCCGCGTAAACGCGGAACTCCGAACGGACGTAACGAGCCGCGCAACCGATGGACGCTGGACGAGTTTTGCTATGCAGGAAAAGAGTACGGTAGATCAATTCAGTGGAATCCCGGAGGTGCTTGAGGATCTCCGGCAAGGCAAAATGGCGGTTCTCGTGGATGCGGAAGACCGGGAAAACGAGGGGGATCTGGTCTGCGCCGCGGAGAAGGTCACGCCCGAGATTATCAACTTTATGGCCAAGTTCGGCCGGGGCCTGATCTGCCTGCCCTTGACGGCCGAGAAATGCGATGCGCTGGGCCTGTACCCGCAGACGCTCGAGAATACCGCCCGGTTCGGCACGGCGTTCACGGTCAGCGTCGATGCCGCCGAGGGCACCAGCACGGGAATCAGCGCGGCCGACCGCGCACACACGGTCCAAGTGGCGATCGCCGACGATGCCAAGCCGAAAGACCTGGCGCGGCCGGGCCACATCTTCCCTTTGCGGGCCCGCACCGGCGGCGTTCTCGTTCGTGCCGGCCAGACGGAAGGGGTGATCGACCTGGCCCGCTTGGCGGGCTTGAAGCCGGCCGGCGTTATCTGCGAGATCATGAATGAAGACGGCTCGATGGCCCGTGTCCCGGAGCTTCTGGAATTCTGTCGGCACCACGGGCTGAAGATCGCCTCGATCGCCAAGCTGGTGGAGTACCGCCTCCAGCGGGAAAGCCAGATCAAGCGTTTCGAAAGCGTCTGTCTGCCCACGGACTATGGCGAGTTCAAGCTGATCGGCTACGAGAGCATCACGTCGCCGGAGCCGCACCTGGCCCTGTGCAAGGGCGGGATCGGCGACCTCGACGCCCAAGGCCAACCCATCGAGCATCCGGAGCCGGTGCTCGTGCGGGTCCATTCGGAGTGCATGACCGGCGACCTGTTCCATTCGCAGCGCTGCGAGTGCGGTTACCAACTCATCACGGCGATGAAGATGATCGAGCAGCAGGGCACCGGGCTGATCTACCTGCGCCAGGAGGGGCGGGGCATCGGCCTGTCCAACAAGCTGCGGGCCTACAAGCTCCAGGAACAGGGCCTCGACACGGTGGATGCCAATCTCAAGCTGGGTTTGGCCGCCGACCGTCGCGACTACGGCATCGGAGTGCAAATCTGCCGGGACCTGGGTCTGCGGACCGTCCGGATTCTGACGAACAATCCCAAGAAGGTCAGCCGGCTGGAGGTTTACGGCATCAAGGTCATCGAGCAGATTCCCCTGCGGGCCAAGCCCTCCAAGCACAACGTCGATTACCTGCGGACCAAGAAACGCCGGCTGGGGCACATGCTGGACGAGGACCTGTAGATGAATCTACGATTCATGATTTATGATCTACTATTCTGTCTTCTCCTGTTGACGGGGTGCAGTCAGCCGCCGGTGACGAAGCGGCCGCCTGCTCTTGAGCAAGCCGGTGCTGTGGAGCAGAATGTCGCCCCGCCCGTGGAGGATGTGGCCAAGACGACTCCACCGGCCGGGGGACCGGCGTTTGCACCCGTCAAGATCGGCATCCTTCCATTGACCGAGTTGTCCAGTCGCTCCGACGCGAGCCAAGGTGCCAAGCTGAGCGTTTTCGTGACTCTGCTGGATGCGTTTGGGTCCCCGATGAAGTCGCCGGGGATCTGGCGTTTCGAGCTCTACGAGTACATTCCCCGCTCCGCCCAATCGAAAGGGCCGAGGCTGACCCTCTGGCCGGACGTTCGATCTGACCGGACCGGCCCAGAACAACAAATACTGGCGTGACTTCCTGCGGGCATACGAATTCGTATTGGATACCCAAGCCAGCCGCGACAAGACGTACATTCTCGAAGTGACCTGCATGTGCCCCGACGGCAGACGACTCTCGGGCGAGTACGTCCTCAAAAACACCCCATAGACCCCCATCATGCGGATTTCCCTTGAGATCGGGCACCGCGTCTGTTAAGATGGATAAGTGCAACCATCGGAGTGCATCAAAGGTAAACACCAGGAGTGTGGTCGGGTTTTCACCCGCGACGGTCGTTTTCTACGCTCTTCCTGGATAGCCTTGGATCGCCGCTCGCGGACCACGAATCACCAGTCATGAATCCCGAATTGGAAGGAGGACGGTCATGTTCCAGAAAGTGGCATTTCTTTGTCTCGTGTTGGGGTTGTGCCTGACGCCGGCGGTACGGGCCACCAATATCATCTGGGTGTGTGAGACCATCGATATCACCGGCGACGGCACCCCGGACGACTTCGCCTGGATCCCCTGGCTGCAGAGCCTGGGGTATAACGTCGATGTCCAGCGCGGGTACTGGACTACTTTGGATGTGGCGAAAATCGCCACCCTCAACGCCGCCGATCTGATTATCATCAGCCGGTGCACCAGCAGCGGCAACTACAACAACGACGCGACGGAAATCGCCCAATGGAGCGGCATCACGGCGCCGATCCTTAACCTCGCGGGCCACTTCGTTCGGAACAATCGCTGGTATTGGTTCAACACGGCCACGATTGACCCTATCGTCGGTCCCATGATGGAAGTACTGGTGCCCAGCCATCCCATCTTCACCGGCATCAACCTGGACGCGAACAAGCAGGTGGCGGTGGTCGATGGCACAACCGGCTCGGGCCAGACCTCGTTCATTGGCACCATCGATCCCGGCAACGGCACGCTGCTGGCCAAGACCGGCACGCATGCCTGGGTCGTCGAGTGGCAGCCCGGCAAACCCTTCTACGCCGGCTCGACCCAGACGCCGGCGGGCAAGCGGATGTTGTTCAGCGCCGGGACACAGGAGGTCTCGCCCACGCCCATCGGCGCGTTCAATCTCACCGAGCAAGGCAAGAAGATGCTGAACAACGCGATTCTGTACCTGCTCGGCAAGCCGGTCGTGGAGGGGCTGGCGACTGAGCCGAAGCCGGCCGTCGATCAGACGGATGTCCCAATGGATATGGCCTTGAGCTGGACCCCGGGCCAGTTCGCCCAGACCCACGACGTGTACGTCGGGCTCTCTTCGGCCGATGTCAACAACGCCAGCCGGACCAATCCCCTGGGGGTGCTGGCCGGCCAGGATCAGAGCGCCAGCAGCTTCGCTCCCGTGAATCTCCAATACGGGCAGACCTATTACTGGCGCGTCGATGAAGTGAATGCCCCGCCCAGCACGAGGATCGTCAAGGGCGAACTCTGGAGCTTCACCGTCGAGCCGCTCGGGTATGCGATCACAAATGTCACCGCCACCGCCGCCAGCTCCCAGGCGGGCATGGGCCCGGAGAACACCGTCAACGGCTCCGGCCTCGACCAGAATGACGGACATTCGACCGATGCGATGCAGATGTGGATGAGTGGCGGTGCGCAGCCGAACTGGATCCAGTATCAATTCGACAAGGTCTATAAGCTCCACGAGCTGTGGGTCTGGAACACCAACCAGGTAATTGAAAGCGTCGTCAGCTTCGGCGCCAAGGGTGTCAAGATCGAGTATTCGACCGATGGCAGCACCTGGACCGAGCTGCCGGGAGTGCCCGAGTTCGCCCGCGCCGCCGGTCTGCCCGGTTACACGCACAACACGACCGTCAATCTCGGCGGAATCTCGGCGCAATATGTCAAGTTGACGATCAACACCACCTGGGGCGGTCTGCCCCAGGCTGGTCTGAGCGAAGTCCGGTTCTTCTCCATTCCCGTGCAGGCCCGGGAGCCTGAGCCGGCGAACAGTGCCACGGGCGTGGCCCTCGACGTTACGCTGAACTGGCGGCCGGGACGGGAAGCGGCGTCGCACAAGGTCTCCTTCGGCACCGATAAGGATGCCGTGACGAATGGCACGGCCCCGGTCGTGAGCCTCACGGAGCACCAGTACAGCCCCGCCGGCCTGCTGTTCGGGACAACCTACTACTGGAAGGTGGACGAGATCGGGGCGGCGGCAACGCCGGGTACCGTGCCCGGAGAAGTCTGGAGCTTCACTGCGCTGCCCTACGCGGTTGTGGACGATATGGAAAGCTACACGGATGACGAGGGCAATCGCATCTACGAAACCTGGATCGACGGCTGGACCAACAATACGGGCGCCGTTGTCGGCTATCTGCTGGCGCCGTTTGCCGAACAAACCATCATCCACGGCGGCAAACAGGCCATGCCCCTGGAATACAACAACGTCAAGACGCCGTATTATAGTGAGACCGAGCGGACCTTCGCACCCGTGCAAAACTGGACCGGCAACGGGGCCGACACCCTGGTGCTGTTCTTCCAGGGCCGGGCACCCGGGTTCCTCGACAAGGGAGCCGGCAGCTTCATCGTGGGCGGCGGCGGGACGGACATCTGGAACACAGCGGATCAGTTCCGCTTTGCGGCCAAGCGGCTCGCCGGCAACGGCGCCATCGTGGCCAAGGTCGAGAGCATCGTGAACACCGATCCGTGGGCCAAAGTCGGCGTGATGATCCGGGAGAGCCTGACGCCCGGCTCGAAGTTTGCAGCGATTTATGCCACGCCGGGCAACGGCGTTCGCTACCAGGCCCGCCTCCTGACGGACTCGGCGGCGACCAGCGACACGGCGGTGGCGACGGCGGAGCAGATTGCTCTCAAGACTCCGGTCTGGGTCAAGATCGAGCGGTCGGGCAACAGTCTCAATGGCTACTACTCGGCCGACGGCGTCAAGTGGACGGCCATGTCCTGGAACCCGCAGACGATCAACATGGCCGCGGCCAGCGTCTACATCGGCCTGTGTGTGACCAGCCACAATGCCAATGCCCTGACGACGGGCGAATTCTCGAACGTTGCCACAACGGGCGGGGTCACCGGCGCGTGGGAAGTGGCCGAAATCGGCGTGGCGCAGCCGAACAACGCCGCGGGCCAGTTATACGTGGTCGTGCAGGATAGCGCCGGCAAGAGCAAAGTGGTCAATCACCCCGATTCGGCAGCGACGACTCTGGTTGGCTGGCAGGAGTGGCAAATCCCGCTGAGCGATCTGAGCGGTGTGAACCTGGCGGCGGTGAAGAAGCTGACCATCGGCGTCGGCGACCGGGCGAACCCAAAAGCGGGCGGCGCCGGGCGGCTCTATATCGACGACATTGGCTTCGGCCGCCCGGTCCAGTAGCATGGGCATCTTGCCCATGGTCGCAGGGCCATCTTGGCCCTGCTCGCACGGGCGTCGCCCTCAGCGCGCCCATGCTACGGGATGACATCGGCTTCGGCCGTCCGGTTCGCAGTAGTACTCCGCCGGCACTAATTTGTGAATGCCACCCATCAGTTCAGGGTGAGCGGAGTAATAGTTGGTGCACTACCATAAGAAGCTGGGTCTTCTTCGAAGGAGGAACGCTATGTGCAAGCAACTGATGTGTGGAACGCTCCTGGTGTTGGCGATGGGGTTGGCAGCCGGTTCGGTCCGGGCCGGCGTTAGTTATGCAGACCCGGCCGGTGGCTGGGCCTACATCTACACCGGCGACCAGTGTCTGACGCCTTTCGCGGCATGCTTGGACGGGACGTGGAATCATAACGACGCCGCGGCGGGCGGCTCCGACGCCTGGGACGGCTCGGCGCCCGGCCAAATGGGGGCAGCGGGGGCTGCGCCGGCTCCCGGTGGTGCTGGAATCTTCAAGGATGGGGCATACGAGCTTTCTGCGGATTCAGGATCCCGGAGACCCCCGCAGCGCCCCGGGCGGTGGCTGGGCCGATCCCGGCAACCGGAAGATCACCTTCACGCACGATATCAGCAAGGAAGTGGCCAATCCGACCACGATCGTCGACGACGGCGTCACCCTGAGCTTTCCGCGCGGATTCCCACGACGCCTCCCCTGGACCCCTTGTATCCGGCCAATGGCGGGCCATTGCCCTGGGTGACCAGCGGCTACAATATTCATGACGACGGCTACGCGGCGTTCTGCATCAAGCAGGGACGGACCGGCATGGGCATCGTCAGCTTCTCGCTGGCCATGGACACGGATGAGGGCGACATCTCCGGCAGCGGCTTGACGATGAACAAAAGCGTCGGCACCGCGATCAGCGCCAACGTGGATTCCTACGACGCCGGCGGGACCGAGAACACGCTCACGGGATTTGACCCGACGAAATGGCGCGAGTTCTGGATTCAAATCGTGAAAGACACCTCCGGCGGCGGCACGCACAAGGTCACAATCTGGATGGACGGCGACACTGCGAATCCGAAGATCTTCCACGTCACGGCGGGCACCAAGCACGAAGCGGCGTACGATTCCTGGGGCGGCTATCTGGCCATGAGTATCGGCCGGACGGGCATCGCCGGCTCCCAGGACGTGGATTTCTTCGCCTACAAGGCGGGTCTTCACGTCCCACTCCCTGCCCGGGATCTGGCGCTGGCCTGGGACCCCACTCCGGCCGACAAGAAGTCCGATACGCTGGTCGACAGCGGTGCTGAGCTGGACGGCCGGCGAGTCCGCCACCAAGCACGACGTGTATCTCGGGACCGATGCCGACGCCGTGGGCCAGGCCACCGCCGCCGACCCGAAGGGCGTCCTGGTCAGCCCAGGCCAAAGCGGGACCACGTATGAGCCCGCCAGCCGTTTCGCCTACGGCAAGACCTACTACTGGCGGGTGGACGAAGTCGGTGCAGCGCCCGCGGCCACGGTCTCCAAGGGGGCGGTGTGGAGCTTCACGACCGAGCCGTACAGCCTGCCCCTCACGAACGTGACGGCCACGGCCTCCAGCTCCCAGCCCGGCATGGGCCCGGAGAACACCGTCGACGGCTCCGGGCTCAATGCCGAGCGGCCAACACGGGACCGAGCCGACCACCATGTGGATCAGCGCCGGCGCGCCGCCGAACTGGATTCAGTTCACATTCGACAAGGCCTATAAGCTGGACAAGCTGATGGTGTGGAACTCCAACCAGATCGATCGAGAGCATCGTCGGTTTCGGCGCCAAGAGCGTCAAGATCGGAGTACTCCACCGACGGCAGCACGTGGACCGAAGTGCCGGGAGTGCCCCAGTTCGCCCGGGCCACCGGTCTGGACGACTATGCGGCCAACACGACCGTCAGTCTTCGGCGGGGCGTTCGCCCAGTACGTCAAGCTGACGATCAACAGCACCTGGGGCGGCATGCCTCAGGGCGGTCTGAGCGAAGTCCGGTTCTTCTATGTCCCGGTCCAGGCCAGCCGAGCCCGCGCCGGTCTCCGGCGCCACGGGGGTCGATCTCGAGGCGACGCTGAGTTGGCGACCCGGGCACGAGGCCGCTCGCACAAGGTCGCTCTGGGCACGGACCAGGACGCCGTGGTGGACGGCACCGCCCCGGTCAGTACGGTCACCAAGCCCCAGCTACGAGCCTGCGTCCCTGCAGTTCGGGACGACCTACTACTGGAAGGTGAGCGAGGTCAATGAGGCGGCGACCCCCAGTGCCTGGGACAGCGAGGTCTGGAGCTTCACGACGAGGGAGTACGCGGTCGTGGACGATTTCGAGAGCTATAACGACGATGAAGCAGTCGCATCTACGACGACCTGGATCGACGGTCTGGCCAACAAGAGCGGCTCCGTCGTCGGCTACAGCGGCCCCGTTCGCGGAGCGGACGATCCTCCACGGCGGCGAGCAGTCGATGCCGCTGGAGTACAACAACGTCAAGACGCCGTACTTCAGCGAGGCGGAGCGGACCTTGGGCACGGTCCAGAACTGGACCGGCAATGGGGCCGACACGCTGGTGCTGTACTTCCAGGGCCGGGCGGTCGCGTTCGTGGAGAAATCGGCCGGCAATATGGTCATGGGCGGCGGCGGGGCGGATATCTGGAATGCGGCCGATCAGTTCCGCTATGCGTTCAAGCGCCTCACCGGCAATGGCGCGATCGTCGCCCGCGTGGAGAGTATCGTGAACACCGACCCGTGGGCCAAGTGCGGCGTGATGATCCGCGAGAGCCTGGCGGCCGGCTCCGGTATGCGACCATCCTGCGTCGCCGGGCAACGGGGTTCGCTACCAGGCCCGCGCCATGACGGATGCGGCGGCCATCAGCGACACCACGGTCGCGACGGCCGAGCAGATGGCCCTCCAGACGCCGGTCTGGGTCAAGATCGAACGGCTCGGCACCGCCTGCAACGGCTACTACTCCACGGACGGCGTGAAGTGGACCGCGATGGCGTGGAACCCGCAGACCATCAACATGGTGGCCAGCCCCGTCTACATCGGTTTGGCGGTGACCAGCCACAATGCGGCGGCGCTGACGACGGCGGAATTCTCCGGCGTCGCCACGACGGGGACCGTCGCGGGATCGTGGGAATCACAGGCGATCGGCGTAGCACAGCCCAGCAACACGCCGGGCCAGTTGTACGTGATGGTCCAGGACAGTGCCGGCAAGAGCAAGGTCGTGAACCATCCCGATCCGTCGGCGACCACGACGGCCGGTTGGCGACCGTGGCAGATCCCGCTGAGCGAGTTCACCGCGGCGGGTGTCAAGACGACCAGCGTCAAGAAGATGGTCATCGGCGTGGGCGACCGGGCCAGCCCGAAGGCGGACGGTGCCGGCATGCTCTACATCGATGACATCGGCTTCGGCCGCCCTGTTCCGGCGAAGTAGGCTGGACGCGAATCCGGGGTTGAATCTGGGGCCTGTGTCGAGAGACATGGGCCCCGGTGCTTTTGCCGGACGGTCGGCAGGACCGATAAATCGCTTGAAATGGCACGGATGATTGTGGTATAAACAAGGTGAGATCGGCCCTGCGGTTTCTATTGGCAGGCGGCGTCGGGCTGCAATGTCGTTATTGGAGTCTTCTTCCGCGGCGGTGTCCGCTCGGTTGACAGAGGAGAGGTGAGTGTGTGATGCACAGTTCTGAGTTCCACTTCGATTAGGCGTTCTACCAACCGGTCTCCAAG
>CAVOUO010000045.1:0-76113 GCA_963699595.1 uncultured Planctomycetota bacterium | reverse complement strand
TCACCGCTTCGCATCAGGGTTTTCCAGGGGTGCCACTGAGGAAAAATTAACAGAGGCAAAAGGCAAAGTGCAAATTCTTCTTCATGGGGCGAACATTCTTTTCGAACCTGCCGTACCCCTTATAGGACGCAAAAAATAAGGAAACTTGGACTCAAGTGCGGATGCACGATTGCCGATAACGGCAGTGTTCAAGTAAAGATTTTTCTCCCCTCCGGAAAACATCGGGTAGCGCCATGTTACTCGATGTTTTCTTTTGCGCACCCCTCGGCCGCAGGTCGGCTCACCTCAGCAACGTGAAATGGAACCACTGGAGCGGATAGGACCTACGCCCTGCCGGACTCCGCATTCTGGCCGTGGCATTTCTTGTATTTCTTGCCGCTGCCGCAGGGGCAGGGATCGTTGCGGCCGACCTTGGGCTGCTCCAGCCGGATCTGCTTGACCTTGACCTCGCCCTGGGGGGCCTGGGCGGCCGCCCGCTGCTGCTCGCCCGCCGCGAACTGGCCCACCTCATCGTGCGAGGTCTGGCTCACCCGGTAGACGTTCCGCGCCCGGGCGCCCGCCTCCAGGCGGACCCGGAAGATGATGTCGGTAACCCGGTCATCGATGGACTCCAGCATCTCGTTGAACATCCGGAACCCCTCCCGCTTGTACTCGACCTTGGGGTCCTTTTCCGCCAGCGAGCGGGTCCAGATCTCGTCCTTGAGCCGGTCCATCGCGTAGAGATGATCTTTCCAGGTGCTGTCGTACACGTTCAGCAGGACGTACTGCTCCAGATCGGCCAGCTCGGAGCGGAGATACTCCCGCCCCACCTGGGCCAGACGGCTGCGAGACTCCTCGCCGTCGGCCAGATCCTCCTCCCGCAGAGAGGCATGGAACCTCTGGTTGGCCCACTGGACCAGCTCGGCCCGATTCAGATGGGCGATCTTCTCGCCCAGTTCTTCATCGAGCTTGCCATCGTTGTAGCTTTCGCTCAGCGCCAGCAATTGCTCATGCAGGTCGCGGGGCTTCGTTTCCTGGATGTGCTCGGCGGATAAACCGGCGTTGTACTTCGCGTTGGCCCACTCGGCCAGAGCCTGGAACCCGTAGATATTGGCGTTCTGCGAGCCGTAGGCCATGCTCATCGCGAACTCGACGGGGTATTCGATCTCGCGCCGCCGATACTTGGCCGCCGTCTGCTCCAAAAGCCACTGCCGCACCTCCTCGGGCTTGCGACCTTTCAGCCGCTCGACCTCCACGGGGATATCGAACTTGGCCCGCGCCCACTCGGCAAACCGCTGCACGGCGAAATCCGGATGCAGAAATTCGGCCAGCAGCGAGCAGTCCTTCTTGTCCACCTGCTCCACCGCGGCCTCGGCCAACTGCTCCTCGATCTCCTGGGGCTTCAAGCTCTTGATCTTGTTGATGCTCAGGTTCACGTGGAAGCTGTTCATCGCCCACTTGGACAGGCCCGCGGTATCCCACGTGCTCGGATCGTCGTAGTCCTCGAGGTACTCGCCCAGCGAGATCGAGATGTCGTTGCGGACGTTGTCCTTGGCCTGATCCTTGATCAATCGCTCGATCTCCTGCGCCGGAGCGTCGACCACCTGCGACAGCTTCAGTTCCACGTCGAAGTTCGCCCGGACCCATTCGATCATGCTGCGCAGCGGGTAATCCCGGTCGAGCATCTCCTTGCGTTTGCTTGGCGATGGCCGCCTCGATCATCTCCAGAATGATCGGCTTGGCGCTCTTGCCGGCCAGCAGATCGCGCCGCCGCGAGTAGAAGATCTTGCGCTGGTAGTCCATCACCTCGTCGTAGTCGAGCAGGCTCTTGCGGATCTCGAAGTTGCGCTCCTCGACCTTCTTCTGGGCCTTGGCGATGCCCTTGCTGATCCGCTTGTGGTAGATGGGCTGGCCTTCCTCCCAGCCGATCCAGGAGAGGGCCTTGACCGTCCACTCGGGCGCGAAGACGCGCATCAGGTCGTCGTCGAAGCACAGGAAGAACTGGCTGGACCCGGCGTCGCCCTGCCGGCCGGAACGGCCGCGCAGCTGGTTGTCGATGCGGCGGGCCTCGTGCCGCTCGGTGCCGAGGATGTGCAGGCCGCCGATCTCGGCCACGCCCGGACCGAGCTTGATGTCGGTGCCGCGGCCGGCCATGTTGGTCGCGATGGTGACATTGCCGTGGGTGCTGCCGTCGCGGGCCTGGTGCTGCTGGCCGGCCTTGGCCACGATCACGGCCTCGCGGGCGTGCTGCTTGGCGTTGAGCACCTCGTGCTCGAGGCCGTGCCTTTTGGTCAAGGCCGCGGACAGGGCCTCGCTTTTCTCGATGCTGATCGTGCCGACGAGGACCGGCCGGCCCGCCGCGCTGATCCGATTGATCTCCTCGACGATCGCGTCGAACTTCTCCTGCATGGTCTTGTAGATGACGTCCTCCTGATCGTCGCGGATGCACGGCATGTTCGTCGGGATGACGACCACGTCGAGCTTGTAGATCTTCATGAACTCGTCGGCTTCGGTGGCGGCGGTGCCGGTCATGCCGGCGATCTGGTCGTAGAGCTTGAAGAAATTCTGGAGGGTGATCGTGGCGAGCGTCTGCGTCTCCTCCTTGACCGTGACGCCTTCCTTGGCCTCGACCGCCTGGTGCAGGCCGTCCGACCACTGGCGCCCGTGCATGAGCCGGCCCGTGAACTCGTCGACGATGATGATCTTGTTGTCCATCGCCACGTAGTCCTTCTCCTTCTCGAAGACCACGTGGGCCCGCAGGCTCTGCTCGATCAGGTGCGGCCACTCCATGTTGTCGCCCGTATAGAAGGAGCCGATCCCCGCGATATCCTGGGCGGCCTTCTCTCCCTCGTGCGTCAGGTGGACCTGCTTGTGGTCGAACTCGACCTCGTAGTACTGGATGGCCTGGGCCAGCTTCGCGTTGGCCGCCTCCAGATCTGCTTCCGCCGTGGCAAAGATCTTCTGGGCTTTCTCCAGCCGCGCGCTGTCCTTCTCGCGTTTGGCCTCCGAGATTTCCGCCGGGGCACTGTCAACTTTGCTCTGCGCAGAAGCAATCTGGGCCTTGATCCGATCATAGGGGCTCTGAAGCCCAACCAATTGTCGGGCCACCTGATCCGCCTTCTTATAGCGGCTGACGTCGTCGAACGCCGGACCGGAAATGATCAGCGGCGTCCGCGCCTCGTCGATCAGAATCGAGTCCACCTCGTCGATGATCGCGTACTGGAGCGGACCCTGCACCATCTGCTCGAGCGACGTCTTCATGTTGTCGCGGAGGTAGTCGAAGCCGAACTCGTTGTTGGTGCCGTAGGTGACGTCGCACTGGTATTGGTTCTTCCGCTCCTCGCCGGAGGTGTCCATGTCCGCCTGGATCGCGCCGACGGTCAGTCCCAGGGCCTGGTAGATCGGCCCCATCCACTCGGCGTCGCGTTTGGCCAGGTAATCGTTGACCGTCACGATGTGGACGTGGCGTCCCGGTGAGGTGGACGAGGTAGACGGCCAGCGTGGCGACCAGCGTCTTGCCTTCGCCTGTCGCCATCTCGGCGATCTTGCCCTCGTACAGGACCTGGCCGCCGATGAGCTGCACGTCGAAGTGCCGCATGTTGACATGGCGCCGGGCCGCCTCGCGCACGACCGCGAACGCCTCGGGCAGAATATCCTCCGGCCTCCGGCCGCCGGCCAGTGCCGCCTTGAACTCGGCGGTCTTGGCCTTCAGCGCCTCGTCGCTGAGCTGCTTGAGCTCTTCCTCGTAAGGCCCCGCCTCCAGCGCGGTCCGCATGTATCCCTTCACCAGCCGCTCGTTCCGCGAGCCGAAGATCTTGATGAGAAACTTGGTTATCTTGTCGAGAGCCATCCTGTTATCTCTACTTTTTACCGAATTTGTCCAGCACCGGGGGGCCAGTATGGCAAAATCCCCCACCCCTGTCAAGAAAACGCGGAATCCCGCCCGGTAATGACACCGGTGCAATAATGCTTCTCCGCCTGCGACTAACCTCCCAATGATTCTCTTACGTTCACCGATTGAGGGACGTTCGTGGAGGTACCTGTAGTGATGTGCAACCGAGAGTACGGATGCGTGGGCGGCAACCGTCGATTCGTGGGCAAGACCATTGCCCTGCTGGGGCTGCTATTGACGATGGGGCAGGCGGGCGTGCTTTCTGCCGCCCCACAACCGGAGCAGCGGATTTCCAAACCCGGCCAGTATCAGGGGTATTCCCAAGCCCGGTTCGACGGCTGGCAACGGACCTCTCAGTACCTCCCGATGCGCGACGGCACCCGAATCGCCCTCGATGTGCTTCGCCCCACGAAGAACAACGTCGTGCATGAAGAGCGTCTGCCGGTAATCTGGGAGCATCGGCGGTATCTGCGGGCCGTGATCGACCCCAGCGGCAGGATCTACTCGCAGCTTGACCGCGAAGACCACCCCATGAGGAAACTCGTGCTGCACGGCTACATCTTCGCCGTGGCTGACGTGCGAGGTTCCGGCGCTTCGTTCGGCACGCGCATCGACCCCAACCCGCCCCAGGAGAGTCTGGACGCCTACGACATCACAGAATGGCTGGCGGCCCAGCCCTGGTGCAGCGGCCGCGTGGGCATGTATGGAATCTCCTATTCCGGAACTGCCCAACTGATGGCGGCCGGCGCCGCCCCGCCGCATCTGAAGGCCATCTTCCCCGAGATGGTCATGTTCGATCTCTATGATTTCTGCTATCCCGGCGGCATCTATCGCCACACGTTGATGAAAGGCTGGCAGCAGCAGGTGCGGGGCTTCGACCTGTCCCAGATCCAGAGAGCGGCCCCGGTCGATGAGGACAAGAGCCAGACTCTGCTCGCGCAGGCGCTTGCCCAGCACCAGGGCAATTTCGACGTGTCCAGCGCGGCCCAGTTTCCGCTGCGGGATTCGCTGGTGGCCCAGGCGGGCCGTGTCTACGTCGACAACCACCCCTCGGCCTCGCCTCGACGAGGTGAGCACTCCGGCGTGCCGGTCTATCTGCGGGCCGGCTGGTTCGACATGTACCCGCGCGACATGCTGCTGTGGTTCTGCAATCTGACCAATCCCAAGAAGATCGCCATCGGCCCATGGGACCACTACCAAAGCCAGGGGCTGGACCGGGGGACCGAGATGCGCCGCTGGTTCGATTACTGGCTCAAGGACATCGACAATGGCATCATGCAGGAGCCGCCTGTTCTCTACTGCGTGATGGGCGCTCCCGCGGACCAGATGATTCGCTGGGCAAAGCAGTGGCCCCTGCCGGAGGCCCACCCGGTGAAATACTACTTCAGCAGTGGTCCCTCGGGCTCCGTCCCATCGACGAACGATGGTCTCTTGAGCATGTCGGCGTCCCAACCAGGCTCCGACTCCTACGTCGTCGATTACAGCACCACCAGCGGTGCCCGGTCGCGCTGGACCGGCGGACCGACCGGGTACACGGACATGGCCGCCAATGACCGCAAGGCCCTCACCTACACCACCGAGCCGCTGGCCCAGTCGGTCGAGATCGTGGGCCACCCCATCGTGCACCTGTGGCTGCAATGTCCGGCCGATGATATCGATGTGTTCGCCTACCTGGAAGATGTCGATGCCCAGGGCGGGTCCACCTACATCACGGAAGGCTGCCTCCGGGCCTCGCATCGGGCCCTCTCCAAGCCACCCCATGCCCGCCTGGGCCTCCCCTACCACAGCGGTCTGGAGAAGGATGTCGCCAAACTGCCGCACGAGCCGGTGGAGCTCGTGTTCGACCTGTTGCCGACCGGCAAGCACTTCCCCGCCGGCCACAGAATCCGGATCGCCGTCACCGGTGCGGATAAAGACAGCTATCAGACCCCGCAACGCAATCCGGCACCAACCATCACGGTATTCCGCGATGCCGAGCACCCATCGTACGTGATCCTGCCCGTGGTCGATTGAACGCCGGCAGACAATCCGGTAGAATGCGTGGTCAGGAGCGCATTGAGCAAGACGCTCCACGATATCGTTACGAGGCCGAGGCAGAAGGAATCCAGGCATGAAACGATTCTTCACTCTCGAATACTGGCAGGACGATGGCTGGTTCGTCGGGAGACTGAAAGAGGTCCCCGGGGTCTTCAGTCAGGGCCCGACTCTCGAAGAACTGAAAGAGAACATCGCCGATGCCTACCGCATGATGCTGGGAGTACGACGCCGACGAGAAGCGACGAGTGCGAGGTATGAAGCGAGCCGCCCTGATAAAGACCTCATCGGGAACGGCTGCTATCGAAGCCACG
Source organism: uncultured Planctomycetota bacterium (assembly GCA_963699595.1). Taxonomy (GTDB): domain Bacteria; phylum Planctomycetota; class Phycisphaerae; order Sedimentisphaerales; family Anaerobacaceae; genus PLanc-01. Next base: position 69,894 of record CAVOUO010000045.1, on the reverse strand, counting down.
GCAGCAAGCACGACATCTATGCCAATACCAGAAACGGTAGCCCCGTTCCCCGACACGCCGAGATCAGAGATTCGCTCGCTCGCTTGATCAAAAGACAGCTTTCGATATAGACCTTTGGCGGGCCGGGGCGACACTATCAGACGAAACCCCCTTTTGCCTCATCTTCTCCGACTCTTCTTCGGTCCGCGCGCACGCTTGGCCTTCCGCTCCGCCTTTGTTGGAGCCCGTTGCGTGCGGCCTTGGCCCAGCGGCTCCACGGGGACGACGTTCAGACGCCGCGAAGGCACGTCCACGGAGGCGATGGAGACGCGTAGCGGGCGGCCCAGATGCAGGGTCTCGCCGGAGCGCTCGCCGATGATGCATTGGGCCAGCTTGTTGAAGCGCCAGTGGTCCGGGCCGAGATCCTCGAGCTTGATCAAGCCATCGATGCCGTACTTTTCCGATTGGGCGAAGACGCCGAAGCCCGTCAGGCCCGTGACGACGCACTCCAGCTCATCGCCGATGTGCTTGCTGAGCATTTGCAGGATCAGGACTTCCGTCAGCTCTTTCTCGGCATCGTCGGCGCGCTCCTCCGTGAAGGTGATGTGCTTGCCGACCGCGAACAGGTCCTCGCCGGCCGCGATCTGCTTGGCCACCTCGACCCGATCCTCGATATAGAACTGGAACTGCCGGTGAACGAGCAAATCCGCATAGCGGCGGATCGGACTGGTGAAATGGCAGTAGTGCCGGGAGGCCAGGGCGTAGTGGCCGATGCTCGTGGGGGCGTACAAGGCCCGCTCCAGACTCCGCAGCACCACCATGTTCACGGCGAGTGCTTGCTCGGTACCTTTGACGTAATCCAGGACCGCCTGAATATCGTGGCGGCCGGGGCTGCGCGGCATGGCGATTCCCATGGCCTTGAGCAGCCGGGCCATGTTCTTCAGGCTGAGGATATCCGGGTCCGGATGGATGCGACGCATAAAGGACACATTGAGACGATCCAGTAGAGAGGCGACCGCCTCGTTGGCCTCGACCATGAACATCTCGATGATCGTATGGGGGTAGCTGGTGTCCGCCGGATGGGCATCGATGACCCGGCCGGCTTCATCGAACACCAGCTCCGGCTCGGGCAGATCGAGATGGAGCATTCCTTCCTTGGTCCGCCGGGCCTCGATCCGCCGGGCCAGGGCTTCCATGTTGCGAAGCAGCTCGATCACCGGCTTCTTGGCGCCCTTCGTGTGGCCCTTCAGGATCCGGTCCGTCTGCTCATAGGTCAGCCGGGCCGAGGAGCGGATGATGCTGTTCGAGTACCGCCGGGAAATGACCCGCGCATCCGCATCGTAGGTCATGTACGCGCTCTTGGTGAAGCGTCTCTGGTCGGGCTGCAGGCTGCAAATGCCATTGCTCAGAACCTCGGGCAGCATCGGGATCGTCTTGCCGGGCAGATAGACCGTGTTGCCGCGCAGCTTCGCTTCCTCATCCAGCGGCGAGCCCTGCGCGATGAAATGGCTGACATCGGCGATGTGAACGCCCAAGACCCAGTTGCCTTGCGCATCCGTTTCCAGACTGATCGCATCGTCGAAGTCCTTCGCATCCGGCGGATCGATGGTGACGATCACCTTGTCGGTGATGTCCTCGCGGCCCTCCGTCCGCTCGGCAGTGAAGGAGGCGGCCGCTGCCCGCGCCTGCTCCAGGCACTCGGCCTCGAACTCGCCCGGCAGATGGAACTGGTGGACGATGGACCGAATCTCCGTCTCGTACTGCCCAGCGCGGCCGAGGACCTCGATAATCACCCCGCGGGCCAGAAGCCTCTCGGTCGGATAGGACAGAATCTCCACGACGACCTTGTCCTTCTCGCGGGCATTCTTGGCCGTGATGTCTTCGACAGCAATCGGTTCGATGAACGAGGTGCCGTCGGGCTGAACAAGCCAGGCCTCCGGGTGATGCACCAGGGTCCCCACGAACCGGTTGTTGGCCCGCTCCATCACGGTGACGATCTCGCCTGTAAGGCGGACGTCCGGGCCGCGCCGGCCCTTGCGATTGACCTTGGCCATCACGACGTCGCCGGTCATGGCGTCGCCGGTGCTGTCGGGCGGGATGAACAGATCGCCGTGGGCGTTCGGCTCCAGCGGGACGACGAACCCAAAGCCCTTGGGATTGCGGCGGAAATGCCCGACCACCTGGCCGGCGATGGAGGGCAGCGTGATGACATTGCCGGCGCCGACGACCACATGTCCGGCCCGACGCAGCTCGTCGAACGCCGATCTTGAACGCCGGATAGGCATCCTCATCGACCCCCAGCGCCTTGGCCAACTGCGCCAGCTTCAGCGGCTGGTATTCCTCCCGCTTGAGGAACTTGAGAATCCGATCTTTGTAGACCTGAGACATCCGTGCTCTCCCCAAAGAAGCAGCACCCAATCGACGTTCGCTTCGATCGGGTGCTGCTGATTATTCGGTCACCTTCATGGTTATCCGAGACAGGGCACAAGGCCCTGGTGCCGCCGCTAGGCCTGCTTGGGCTGGGGTCCGGCGGCCTGCTTGGCCTTCAGGGCATTGAGCTTCCTGGCCAGACGGGACTTCTTGCGGGCGGCCGTCTTCTTGTGCATCGTGCTCGTGGTACCCGCTTTGTCCAGCTTCTTGGCCATGGCTCGAAACTGCTCTTCGGCCGTCGCCACATTGCCTTCGTCCAAGACCGTTTCGAAATGCTTGATTTGCGTCTTCACCTGGCTTCGGCGCGACTTATTGAGCGTCTTGCGCCTGGACGTTCTGCCGAACTCTCTTCTTCGCCGACAACGAATGTGCCACTGGGATCTCCTGAATACTCGTCTTCTATCGTTCACTGCTCACTGAGAGGTTGGTTTCCACCGACCGCGTCATCGCAAGATTTGCGACGTGCCGTGCTACGGCTTCTCCGGGACTCCCGGCCCGGACGGGTCCGAGCCGGCCCGCAACTGGTCTACCCTCGCACTGACGTCTTTGTACCCGAAATCCAGTTGTGCGATCCGCCGGTAGATGTCCAGGGCCTTTTCCTTCTGGCCCTGCTCTTCGTACGCACGGGCCAGATTATACCGCAATTCCTTGGCCAGTCCATCATCTTTTATTTCGTGGGCGGCGATGGCCTGGGTGAAGACATCGACGGCGTCAGCATACCAACCCTTCAGGAAGAAGCAATAGCCGATCTTGTCCATCGCGGAGACCTTGCGCCGGGGGTCCCGCTGCGCCTCCTGGAACAGGGGGATGGCCTCGTTGTACCGCTGATGGAGCAGCAGCCGCTGGGCGTACTCGTACTTGGGGGCCAAATCCGTGGGATAGTTCTCCACGCACAGGCGATAGTGCTCCAGCTCGGTGGCGTTGAGCTGGGCCGTCAACTCGGCTTGGCGGCTCTTGGCCTCGTCGCTCTCGGGCTGGGTCTCGAGCTGCTTGCGAACCTCGCGCAGCTTCCGCTTGAGCTGGCCGATCCGCAGCAGCCCGGCCCGCTCTTTGAAGTTGAAATTATGCCGGCCGACGTAGGCTTGCTCCAGCAACTGAATCGCCTCATTTTCCGCTTCGTCCGTCTCCAGGTCCGCCAGGGCGTCGGCCAGATTGAAGACGTTCTTCGGCAGCTCCGGCGCGCGGGCATACTCCTTGCGCGCCTCCTCCACCGCAGAGGCCCGGTAGTCCTGGGTCTTGATGACCCGGTCCTGGGCGTAGAGCTTGGCCTGTGCCTCCCGGTCGCGGATCGACTGGCGGAAATCGCCGTCCACATTGTACCTGCCCTTGGACATCGTCAGCTCGGCGGAGAGGTTCTTGCACTCATCCGCCAGCTCCTTATCCTCCGGCCGCATGCGACTGGCCCGCTGGCAGGCCGCGACCGCCTTGTCGTACTCGCCCAGGGTCTTGTAGGAGTCCTTCAGCACCAGATACGTGTGGACCGAGGGCTTTGCCAGCGCGTTGTTCGTCTGGAAGATCCAGTTGGCGAGCCAATGGGCCGTCTTCGGGAAGCCGCCGTCGATGGCCGCTCTGAGCATGGTCTCGGCATAGGCCAGGTTGTCCGGGTCCTTGACGAACAGGTACTCGGCGTTGAGCATCTGCTCCAGGGCGGTCTTGCCCCGCATCCGCTTGACCCGATCCATCATGGAGGGCTTCTTGCCGCCCTTGCCCCGCCGCTGCAAGCCCAGCTCGCACAGCGGCAGGTGACCCTCCTCCAGGGCATCCGGGGCCCGGATCAGCCCATCGAGGTACATGTCGATCGCGAAGTCGTATTGCTTTCTCTCGGCGGCGGCGCGGGCCTTGGCGAAGAAGGACCTGGCCTCCGCCAGACTCTGGGCGTCCGCCGCACCGGTGACCACCGCCTCCGCCTGCTTCTTGCCGGCGAACTGGTTCTCAACCACGAGGTTTTCCGCCTCGGCTTCGGTTCTCGGCGGCGTCTCACTCGGCGCTTGCTCGCGCGCAGCGGAGCCAAGTCTGGCCCTCAGCCGTTTCAGGTCTTTCAGGAGTGTCTTGTCCTGCGGCGTCAGAAGAATCGCCCGCTGGCAGGCAGCCGCAGCACGATTGGACTGCCCGATGGCCCTATAGGAATCCTTCAACAGAACGTAAAGACTGACCTGGGGCTTTTTGGCGTTGTTGTTGGCCAGGAACATCAGATCGGCCATCCAGCGGGCGGCCTCCTTGTAGCCCCCTGCCACGGCCGCTTTCAGGACGGCTTCCCCATAGGCGAGGTGTTCCGGGTCCTTCGCAAGCAGGTACTCAGCGTTGAGCATCCGGTCGAGGGGACTGCCGCCGGCGGCGAGCCGCTGCTTCACCTCCTCGGCCGCAGGTTTGGCCCCATGCCCGCTGCCAGTCTCTGCAGGGCGAGAACCCGAAGCTCGATATGCCCTCCGGAGATGTCGTCGGGCGCGAGCCGAAGGCCGTCCAGGTAGGCATCGATGGCGCGGTCAAAATCACCCGCCTCCGCCGCCTGGCGGGCTCGCTCGAAATGCGCTCGGGCCTGCGCTTGTGCTGGAGCATCCGGTTCAGGCATAATGTCGTTAAGTGGTTATCTTTGCAAATGATGTATCACTTTCATCGTAGTATTCGGCCCAATCCTGTCAACGAATAAATGCTTGTACGCAGATTGGGGCTGTGTTATAAGGACTCTAGGGACAGCCGCAGCGCCAGGGAGGCCCGGCCGAAGTTCCGCAGTATGGTCCGTTCTGGAGAAAACCCGTATGAGGACAGCCCTCGAGCAGTACGATCCGCAGATATACGAATTGATTCGACAGGAGGAAGCACGACAGAGCGGCTCGATCCGCCTGATCCCCTCCGAGAATTACGTCTCCCGGGCCGTCATGATGGCCAGTTCGAGCTGCCTGACGAACAAATACGCGGAAGGCTACCCCGGCAGACGATACTATGAGGGCCAGCAAGTCACCGACCTGATCGAAAAAGTGGCCCAGGACCGTGCCAAGAAGGTGTTCAAGGCCGACCATGCCAACGTGCAGCCGTACTCCGGCTCGGTGGCGAATCTGGCCGCTTATGCCGCTCTCATCGAGCCGCACGACACGATTATGGGAATGTCGCTGGTCCACGGTGGGCACCTCACCCACGGCTGGAAGGTCTCGCTGACCAGCAAGTTCTTCAACTCGGTCTCCTACGAGATCAACACGGAGACCGGCCGGCTCGACTACGACAAGATCCGCGATCTGGCCAAGAAGCATCACCCCAAAGTCATCATCTCCGGGGCCACCGCCTATCCGAGAATGATCGACTTCGAGATCTTCGGCCAGATCGCCAAAGAGGTCGGGGCGTATCACGTCAGCGACATCGCCCACATCGCCGGCCTGGTGGTCGCGGGCATCCACAAGAGCCCTGTGCCGTACGCGGACATCGTCTCCACAACGACCCATAAGACCCTGCGGGGCCCGCGTGGCGGCATGCTGCTGTGCCGGGCGGAGCACGCCGACAAGGTGGATCGGGCGGTTTTCCCCGGCCTGCAGGGTGGTCCGCACATGCATACCCTCACCGCCGTCGCCGTGGCACTGGCCGAGGCGGATACGCCGGAGTTCGTGGCCTATGCCAGGCAGATCGTCAAGAACGCCAAGGCCCTGGCCGAGAAATTGCTCGAATACGGTTTCAACCTCGTCTCCGGCGGGACCGATAATCATCTGATGCTGATCGACCTTCGCAGCAAGGGGATTCCGGGCAAGAAGCTGGCCAAGGCCCTGGACCGGGCCCGGATCGTCACGAACTACAACACGGTGCCGGGCGACACGGCCCCGCCGTTCAATCCGAGCGGCCTGCGTCTGGGGACCCCGGCCATCACGACGCGCGGGATGAAGGAGTCGGAAGCGCAGCAGATCGCGACGTTCATTCACCGCGTGGCGGAGAACATCGACAAGGAATCCGTGATCGAAGAAGTCGGCAAGGAAGTGCTGCTGTTGTGTTCCCAGTTCCCGGTGCCCGAGCACTTTATCATCCCGACCCGCAACGGCAACCGGCAGTAGGATTTATGATTGTATGCTGATTTCGTAAATCCGAGCTTCGGTCCCAGTACAGTGGACGGTGTAGAGCATCGCTAATGGAATCGGAGAAACTAACGGCGGCCGTTCTGGGATTGAACGACAGCGGCCAGCGTCTGCTCAAAGCGGCGGCCGCGACCGGCTGCCTGCAAATCAAGGCCGTGGCCGATCAGGACCCGCAGAAAGCCGAGAGAGCCGCGGCGGAACACCACTGCGAAGCCTATAGCGACTATCGCCGGCTCATCGTGCAGAATCAACTCGATTGTCTGCTGGTGGCGGCCGAGACGCATACCTGTGACGAGCAACTGAAGGCGGCGCTCAAGAAGAAGTTCCATGTCCTGAAGATCGCGCCGCTCGGGCGAACCTTTGAAGAGTCGCGCGAATATGTCCGGCTGGCGGAAAGCGAGGGCGTGCGGCTGGCGGTGGCCAATCCGGCGCGATTCCAGGGCAGCTTCATGGCCCTGCACGACATGATCGCCCAGGGCCGGCTGGAGCATGTGTTTCTCATTTGCGGCTTCGTGCAGTTTCAGCGCCGCCGACCCGCCCGGCTGGCGCGCCGATCCCAAGCTCGCCGGCGGAGGCGTGCTGCTGCACGACTGCTACCAGCTCTTCGATCAACTGCTCCTGAATTTCCCCCTCCCGGAGCAGGTCTATGCCCTCAAGACCAACCAGGCCCCGGACAAGCAGCAGCGGCTCCACCTGACGGAGGACACGGCCCTCGTGTGCCTGCGGTTCAGCGATGCCCTGATGGGCAGCGTCGTCGCCACCCGGCGCAACGAGATCGGGCCGCACCGGATCTGGATCGAGGTCCACGCCAAAGAAGCCCGCCTGACCGTCACCGAGAACCAGGTCGAGCTCCGGACGCGCGATGGGCGCAGCGACTTGAAATGGCAGTACGAGGAGCAGGAGCAGGTCGCGACGGAACGACTGCTGGCGAGCTTCGCGCGAAGCTTGCAAGACCCGGAGCAGTTTCCCCTGGTCAGCAGCGGCGCCGAGAACCTCCGGACCATGGCCGTCCTGGAATCCGCGTACCTGTCCGCGCGGACCGGCTTTCCGGAAGAGCCCGCCCGCATCCTGCAGTTGGCCGGCCCTCCGCCGCGCGAGGTGACCAGCGTCTGATCGAGCCGAGGCACGCGCGGATTTATGATTTACTATTCACGGTTTCTGACTTATCATGGCGGTTCGCTGGACCGCACCACACGGGTGGACGCGGCGTGGTCAGCACTCGTAAATCATAAATCGTAACTCGTAAATCATAGATTCTGGGAGGTACGTTATGAAGAACACGATCTATGCCGTCGTCATTGCCGTCTGCATCCTGGGTGCCATCGTGGTGTTCGTGTCGAAACGCGGCAGGAGCGGCGCCGGTATCGACAGTATCGCCGACTCGAAGATGACCTGGGTGAAGTGCGTCAAGTGCAGCCAGGGCTACGAGATGAGCGAGAAGCAATACTACAAGGAGTTGGAGGAGCAGGCCAAGGCCAACCCGTCGCCGATCCCGGTCGCCATGCCTTTGAAATGCCAGAAGTGCGGCCAGGAGGCGGTCCGCAAGGCCTTCAAGTGCGAGAAGTGCGGCGAGATCTCCTTGCTCAACAGCGTTCCGGCGGATTTCGAGGACCGCTGCCCCAAGTGCAAGCACAGTGCCATCGAGGCGTCGCAGAAAAGCCCGCCTGGGCCAGCAGTAATTGATTATTGATGATGATGGATGATGGATGATTGAGATCAGCCCTTTGCGCCTCTAATCATCAATCATCCATTATCCTTTCTCAATTCCCCGCCGTCTCCTGGGGCGGCACGTTGAAGCGTTTCTTCCGCTCGTTCAGCGGGGCAACGACTTTCTCCGCGTATTCTTCCTGTCCCTTCTTCAAGCTCCCCAGAGACGCGTACCGCCGGGCGATCCGCTCCTGGATGTAGGCGATGCGGCTTTCCGGGTTCGGGTGGGTGGAGAAGAATTCGACCGGGCGGATCGTCTGGAGCTTTTCCAGGATCTGCATGGTCTCGACCATGCCATTGGGGTCGTAGCCGGCCTGGGTCATGTAGGACAGACCCGCGAGATCCGCCTCCTTTTCGTCATCCCGGCTGTATTGCAGACTTAGCACGGCGGCGACGAAACGCGAGCCCCGGGCCAGGTCTGCGGAACCGCCGGCCTGCGCGGCCACCACCAGCGCCGTCATGCCGATCTGCTCGCTCATGGCGACGAGAGTGTCGCGCGCCACGACGTGCCCGATCTCATGACTGAGCACCGCCGCCAACTGAGCCTCCGTCTTGAGCTCCTTGAGCAGGTCCCGCGTGATGTAGATGTAGCCGCCCGGCACGGCGAGGGCGTTGGCCCCGCCTTCCTCTATGGCGGCGAAATGGTAAGCCAAGTCGGGCCGCTGGCAGAAGCCGGCGATGCGCTGGCCGATCCGGTTGAGGTAGCTTTGCAGTTCCTCCTCCGGCATCCGGCCGCCCAATTCCTTTTCCACGAGGGGGGCGTACTTGCGTCCGAGCTCAACGTCCTTGTCCGGGGAGAAGAACATCAGCTCTTCATTGCCCGTGATGGGGTTGACCGTGCAACCCGACAGCAGCGCAACAGCCAGTCCGAGCACGTACGGCAGTGTTCTTCTTGTCACAACAGGCACTCCTGAATGCCCCGCCGCGCCGCGGCGGGCAATGATTTTTCTTGCAATCGTCGTGGGGCGTATTATACTCCCGCCTTTCCTGGATGGTAGTAGGGGCGAATAATCATTCTGCCCTTACCTGACCATCGTGATGGTGACGGAAGAACATGTCCATCTTGACAAATGACAACGCCTCTTTCGCCGGAGGGGTGCATCCGCCGGAGGGCAAACATCTCACCGAGGACAGGGCGATCGAGCCTGGCCCCTCCGCGAAAGAGCTTGCGATACTCCTGAGCCAACACATCGGGGCGCCCGCCCAGCCGCTTGTCAAAAAGGCCGAGGCAGTACAAGCGGGTCAGAAGATCGGCGAGTGCCAGGCCTTCATCGGTGCGCCGGTCCATGCGCCCGTGGCCGGCAAGGTCAAGGACATCGCCTTGCAGCCGCACCCGGTCCTGGGCCGCAGTCCGGCCGTAATCCTCGAAACGCAGTCCGACACTCCGCCGACTCCGCCTTCCTTCGTGCGGCCCCAGGGCTTCGATCCGGCCGCGTACACGCCGGAGCAGATCTGCCAGGCCGTCCGTGAGGCGGGGATCGTCGGCATGGGCGGCGCTGGCTTTCCCACGAGCGTCAAGATTCAGCCCGACGCCAAGACCCCGAAAGAGACCCTGATCGTCAACGGCTGCGAATGTGAGCCGTACATCACGTGCGATTATCGCGTCATGCTCGAATGGACGGACCAGGTCATCACCGGCATCCAACTCGCCCAGCGGGCCTGCGGGGCTTCGAAGGTCTTCATCGCCATCGAGGACAACAAGCCCAAAGCCATCGAGCGGATGAATGCCTCGCTGGCAGAGTTGGGTCTGGCGGCTGGCATCAAGGTTGTGACCGTCAAGACGAAATACCCGCAGGGCGGTGAGCGGCAGCTCATCCGGGCCGTGCTGCAAAAGATCGTGCCCACCGGCGGGATTCCCCCCGCTATCGGCGTGGTCGTCAGCAACGTGGCGACCGTCGCCGCGCTGGCCGACGCCGTGGTCAACGGCCGGCCTCTGACGCACCGTGTCGTGACCGTCACCGGCGAAGGCATCGCCCGGCCGGGCAACTACTATGTCGCCCATCGGAACGCCCGTCCAGGCCCTGATCGACCACTGCGGCGGCCTGGCCAAAGACAGTGCCAGGGTCGTGCTCGGCGGTCCCATGATGGGTCTGGCCGTCGCCGATCTGAGCACGCCGATCACGAAGACCGGCGGCGCGGTGACCGTCCTGACGGCCCGGCAGATCGGCAGACAGGGCGCGTCAGACGGCGTGTATCCGCTGTGGCCGCTGCCTGCGGGCCTGCCCGGAGCATCTGAGCCCGACGAAGATCGCCCACGCCGTCAAGAGCGATCGCATGGACCTGGCGGTGAAATACCACGTCACGGCCTGTATCGAGTGCGGCTGCTGCACCTTATGTCTGCCCGGCCAACGTGGACCTGACCGGCTACATCAAAACGGGCAAAATCTATCTCGCCCGGCAAAAGAAGAAAATGCCGGCGTGAGCGGCAGGGGATACGGATGATCGAATCGATGCCACAAGAGCTCAGCGTTGCCTTCGCCCCGCATATCCGCAAGGCGTTATCGACGCAGCGGATCATGCTCGACGTGGTCCTGGGGCTGGTCCCGGCGGTCATCGTGGCCGGCCTGTGCTTCCGACTCCACGGATTGCTGCTCATTGGCGTCTCGGTCCTCGCCTGCATGGCCACCGAATCCACGTGCAATCTGCTCCGCCGCAGACCCAACTCCCTGGGGGACTTCAGTGCCGTTGTCACCGGTCTGATCCTGGCGCTCTCGCTGCCACCCGCCCTGCCGCTGTGGACCGCCGCGATTGGGGCGGTCTTCGCCATTGCCATCGGCAAGATGGTCTTCGGCGGCCTGGGGGCCAACATCTTCAATCCCGCGATGGTAGGCCGGGCGTTCCTGACCGCCTCCTTCGGCATCCTGATGACGACGTGGACGGTCCCGGCCCGGATCGATCCCACCATGCCGACGGTCGCGCCGACGAACAACATCATGGACATCCGGACTCAGGCGACTCCGCTGGCCTGGAGCAAGATGGCGATCAAGGATGAGAACGGCGCCCGCATCTACAACGAGCGGCATCCCTGGTGGCCGAACCTGCTCGGCGAGGAGGCCGGCTCGCTCGGCGAGACCGGGGCCCTCGCCCTGCTCCTGGGCGGATTGTACCTGCTGATCCGAAGGATCATCAACGTCCACATCCCGCTGGCCGTCCTGGTCTCGGCGTTCGTCTTCGCCGCCATCGCTTACCTCATCAGCCCCGATAAGTATGTCCCGCCCTTCTATCACCTGACCAGCGGTGCTCTCCTGCTGGGGGCCTTCTTCATCGCCACCGATCCGGTGACCGCCCCGCTGACCGTTCGCGGCCAGTGGATCTTCGGCGATTCTCATCGGCGGATTCACGATGCTGGTGCGCATCGCCGGAGAATACCCCGAAGGCTTCATGTACGCGGTTCTCTTGGCCAACAGCGTCCGGCCGCTGATCGACATGTTCCTGCAACCGGTCCCGGTGGGAGGTGTGCCGCATGGCTAAGCTGAAATACTTCCTCCAGGAGAGTTGGCTGCTCCTGGCCAGCTCGTTCTGCTTCGGCCTTCTGATCGCCATGACCAACGCCGCCCTGTCGGATCGCATCGAGCAGAACAAGGCCGCCAAGCTCAACGACCTCATGAAGGCGCTGTTGCCCGGCGCGGAGGTTTTCCAGCCGGTCGAGGCGGAGATCCAGGTGGAGGTGCCCGATGGGGCGAAGGAGAAGGCGAAGATATTCGAGGTCCTCTCCGATGCCAAGCAGCGTCTCGGCTGGAGTTTCAACGCCCGCGGCACGGGCTTCGCCGGTCCTATCGAGCTGGTGATCGCCGTGGACAAGGACTTCCAGAAGATCATGGGCTTCGATGTGCTGGCCAGCAGCGAGACGCCGGGCTTCGGCGATCAGATCAAGTCCGACTACTATCGCAAGCAGTATGCCGGCGCCCCGGCCGAGCAGCTCGCGCTCGCCAAGACGGGTGATCCCGCCGTCGCGGATGCCCAGATCGTCGCGATCACGGGCGCCACGGTCAGCAGCGAGGCCGTCGTCGATATCGTCAACACGTTCCTGACCCAAATCAAGAGTCAGATGCAGGAGAAAGGGCTGATCGGCAATGGCAACCAGTAACAGCTCCTCTTCCGGCCTTTATTCGCAAGCGCTCTTTACAGGGATCTGGCGGGAGAATCCGACGTTTCGCCTGATGATCGGCATGTGCCCGCCGCTGGCCGTCACGACCGCGGTCAAGCCGGCGCTGACGATGGGCCTGAGCGTGATCTTCGTGCTGATCTGCAGCAATCTCGTCGTCAGCCTGATGCGGAATCTCCTCAAGCCGCACCTGCGCATCATCATGTTCACGGTGACGATCGCCACCTTCGTCACGATCTGCGATCTATTCCTGAAGGCTTATCTGCCCGAAATGAGCGAGATCCTCGGCGCGTATGTGCCGCTGATCATCGTCAATTGTATCATCATCTTCCGTGCCGAAGCCTGCGCCAGCAAATCGGGTCCCGTGGTGAGCATTCTCGACGGCATCGGCATGGGGGTCGGTTTCACCCTGGCCCTGTGCATCCTGTCGGCCGTCCGCGAGCTGCTCGCGACGGGCCACGTCTTCGACATCCCGGTCATGCCCAAGTCGTTCGTCCCCTGGCTGGCCCTGCAGATGCCCGTCGGCGCGTTCGTCACGCTCGGGCTGATCCTCGGTCTGATCAACGTGCTGACGCGTAAGCGGGCGGTGAAGGAGGAGGAGCCCGAAACCGCCGTGGCGCAACCGGCGGCGGAGCCGCAACTGCCGGCCACCGCGTAAGGAATCGCAAAATGGATCGATTCATGACATTGCTCATGGGGTTTCTGTCGGTCGTGCTGGTGAACAACTTCGTGTTCACGAAGTTCCTGGGGACCTGCCCGTACCTGGGCGTCTCCGGCCGGATCGACCGGGCCCTCGGCATGGGCCTGGCCGTCACCTTCGTCACGGCCCTCAGCGGCACGCTGACCTGGATGGTGGACGCCTGGGTCCTCACCCCCCTGCACCTCGAGATCACCCGTTACATCTGCTACATCGTGATCATCGCGGGCGCCGTGCAACTTGTGGAGATGTACGTGCGAAGGTTCTTCCCCTCGCTCTATGAAGCATTCGGGATCTTTCTGCCGCTGATCTCGACGAACTGCGTGATCCTCGGCATCTGCCTGTTCCTGGACGTCTGGGGCACGAACAATCTGCTCGAAGCTGTCGTCGTCAGCACGGGGACCGGCATCGGCTTTACGGTCGCGATCTGCATCATGGCGGCGATCCGCGAGGAGCTGGCCCTGGCCGATGTGCCGGAGGCCCTGCAGGGCGCCCCGATCACGCTGATCACCGCCGGCCTGCTGACGCTCGCCTTCATGGGTTTTGCGGGAATGATCAAATGAGCCCAGCGATTTATGATTCACCCTTTATGATTTATCAATTATCGGTCATAAATCACGAATTATGGAGCAGCGCCTGGCCGGCCGGGGTGACCATGCTGGGGCTGGCGCTGGCATTTGCGATTATCCTGCTGATCGCCAGCACGCGGCTCAAAGTCGAAGTCGATCCGCGCGTCGAGCAAGTCGCGGGGCTGCTCCCCCATGCGGGCTGCGGCGCCTGCGGCTTCGCCGGTTGCGAACAGTACGCCCAGGCGGTCCTGAACGATAGGCAATTGATCGGCAAATGCGCGCCGGGCGGCGCGGAGGTGGCGGGCAAGATCGCCGGCGTGCTGAACGTTCAGATCGACAACTCCGGTCCACCGGTGCGGCCGGTCGTCCTTTGTCGTGCTCACTCCGCCGACCGGACCTATTACGCTGCCTATCGAGGGATCCCGAGTTGCACGGCCGCCAACGCCTTGGCCGGCGCCCAAGCCTGCAAATTCGGTTGTCTCGGCTTCGGCGACTGCATGCGCGCGTGCCAGTTCAACGCCTTACGCATCGTGGATGGCCTGGCTACCGTCAACTACAGAAAATGCACCGGCTGTGCCGCCTGCTCGAAGGCCTGCCCGCGCAACCTGATCGTCATGGTCCCGTTCCATCACGATCCGATGATGGTAGTTGCCTGCAGCAGTCGAGAGAACGGCAAAACGACGCGTGCCATGTGCCAGGTCGGCTGTATCGGTTGCGGCCTGTGTTCCAAGCAGAGCGACGCCTTCAAAGCCGAGGACAATCTCGCCCGCCTGGACTACGCCAAGTACGCACCCTCCGGCCAGAACGAAGCTGTTTACGACAAATGCCCCACCGGCGTCATCGTCTACCGCGGCCAATCCGCCCCGGCTCCGCGACCGCCCAAAGCCAGACAGGCGGCATCGTAGGGGCGAATGACACGGATTCGGAAAAGTTCGTGCGCGGCGCCGACTTTGTCATCCTGAGGCGCAGCCGAAGGATCTGGCTACCGCATGGGAGGTTTCTCTCCGTCGCAGCCCAGATCCTTCACTGCCCTGCGCTCCGTTCAGAGCCTGCCCTGAGCGTAGCGAAGAGATGACAAACGGGCGCAAGAATTAATCCTAATCCGTATGATTATTCGCCCCTGCCCGACCGGCCTACGCAGTGATATTCGATGTGCATTTCCCGCAGATAGTCCCGGTCGTAGAGATTGCGGCCGTCGAAGAGGACGGGGCGCTTCAACCGGGCGGCGATCCGCTCAAAGTCAGGATTCCGGAATTGCTGCCAGTCCGTGAGCACCACCAGGCCGTCCGCCCCCTCCAGCGCCTCGTAGTAGTCCCGGCAGAAGGTGACTTTGTCCCCCAGGACCTTCTGCGCCACGGGCATCGCCTCGGGATCGTAGGCCCGAACGGCAAAACCCGCCTTGAGAAACTCCTGGACGCAGAACATCGCGGGCGACTCCCGGATGTCGTCCGTGCGGGCCTTGAACGCCAGCCCCCAGACCGCCAGCGTCACCGGCTTGGAGTGCGTCGCGTAGTAGTCCACGATCCGGCGGGCGAACCGGCTCTGCTGGCGGAGATTGACGTCCCGGACCGCCTTGGCGATCTCCATCGGGCACTGGTGCAACTCGCCGGTATGGATCAACGCGCGAACATCCTTCGGAAAACAACTGCCGCCGAAGCCCACTCCGGCGTAGAGAAACGCGTTGCCGATCCGCGCATCGCTGCCGATCCCGGCCCGGACCAGCTCGACATCCGCGCCGACCTGCTCGCACAGGACGCTCAACTCGTTCATGAACGAGATCCGGGCGGCCAGCATGCAGTTGGCGGCGTATTTCGTCAGCTCCGCCGAAGCCGGATCCATGAAAATGACCCGCTCCTTGCGGCGCATGAAGGGAGCGTAAAGGTGCCGCATGATCTCCCGCACCTTCGGATCGACCGCCCCGATGATCACCCGCTCGGGCTTCATGAAATCATCGACCGCCGAGCCCTCCTTGAGGAACTCCGGGTTGCTCACATAGTCGAACGGATGCTTGGTCCGAGCCGCGACGATCGCGCTGACCTGCTGGCACGTGCCGACCGGCACGGTGCTCTTGACGACGAGAATGCGGTAGCCGTCCATGGCCTCGGCGATATCGCCCGCGACCTGCAGCACCGCGGAGATGTCGGCGGACCCGTCCTCGGCGCTCGGCGTCCCGACGGCGATGAAGAGCACCAGCGACTCCTGGACCGCCTGCCGCAGCGACGTGGTGAACTGCAGCCGGCCGCTGCTCCGCGTGCGCTTGACCACCTCACTCAGGCCCGGCTCGTAGATCGGGATCACGCCCTCTTCCAGGTCCTTGATCCGCTGCGCATCCCGATCGACACAGATCACGTCCACGCCGGAATCGGCCAGACAAGCCGCCGTCACCAGCCCCACATACCCGATGCCAACCACGCCGACTTTCATCCACGATATCTCCAACCAAACGATGAGTTGCCCGACATTGTAGGAGAGAAGTTGCCAAAGGCAAGCGGCAAGCCGACACAGACTCACTTTTCGTCCGGCCGGGCGGCCCCCGGCGCGGGAACAATGTACGCCCTGGCGCCGCGGCTGAAGAGCGGCTGGGCGTCTTGGCCCGCGGGAATGAGAATGGCCTCGGTGCCAGCCATGCGCTCGATCAGGGCCAGGCCCTTCTCCAGACCCAGGACGTTCACCGCGGTAGACAAGGCATCGGACGTTGTCGCGTCGGGAGCGATGATCGTGTCGCTGACCAGTCTGCTCGCCCCCTTGCCGGTCCCGGGGTCCATGATGTGGCTTTGCCTCCGGCCCTGGACCCTGACGAACCGGCGGTAATCACCGCTGGTAGACACTCCCTCGCTGATGAGAGCCAGGACCAGCAGAGGCTTCGACGGGCCCAGATCATCCGGTGCGACATTCGGATCCTGCACACCGATCCGCCAGTGCTCTTGCCCGCGCGGCGGCCGTCCGAAACAGCGGATATCGCCGGCGAGGGCCACCATGCCGCCGAGCGCGCCGTGCTCCTTCATCGCCTCCACCGCTTTGTCGGCGGCATAGCCTTTGCCGATTCCCCCCAGATCCACCCGCATGCCTGCGACCGCGAACCGGACCGTCCGGTTCTTCTCGTCGAGGATCAGCTTGTCAAAGCCGACCTTACGCCGCGCTTCGGCCAGCGCTTCCTCCGTGGGAGGCACGTCTGTCTCGCCGGCCTTGTGCCACAGGTCCACCAACGGCCCGACGGTCACATCGAAGGCCCCCTCGGAGAGTTCGCTGAAATGGACCGCCTTCTGCAAGACCTCGAACGTCATTTCGCTCACGGCTACCGGCCCCTGGGCGGCCTCGCGATTGACCTTGCTCAGCTCGGAATCGTCGCGATAATCGCTCATCAGCGACTCGATGCGATTCTGCACATCGAACGCCGCTTCAATGCATCGCTGGGCCGCGCGCTGGGACTTGGCAATGACAACCACGCGTGAGAACGTGCCCATGACCACGCGAAAGCCGCTATTGACCTCGACCACGCCGGAGGCCCTCGTACGCACATACAGCATGCCAAGTAGCATCACCGGGAGAGCGACAATTATGGCCACACGGAGGTGTCTCTTCATAGTAGCTCGAAACTCGATACGTGCGATTGTCGGCGAATGGCAGGCATGGTCCGAACACCCAAATCAAAGATCGCGGCACCGTCCACTACGTAGCCGGTCCATTCGTTGCTCGACCGTCTCAGGGCCTGTCAGCATGTTAAAGAAAGGATGATCCTGGACCCTGATCTGAGGCTCGGCGTTCGCGGGCTTGATCACGCCTTTCAATTTGCCCCGGCTCACAATACACACGTCCTCGTTGCGTTCCAGGGCCTGCCATACCTTGTTCATCCGGTGCCGCAGATCCGTGACTGAAATTTTCATAACTTGCCCGTGCAATACGACCGAGTGCCCTTCAACAATTCCCGTTCGTGCTTATAATAGCTCCATGAAGGATAAAACGATAGAGATACTCGCAGAGAAGATCGAGCAGGAGTTCCTGCCTTGGGTGCGCCGGCCGGCCCGGTACATCGGGGGCGAGGTCAATCAGGTCCGCAAGGACCTGAGCCGGTGCGACTTGACGTTCGCGCTGTGCTTTCCAGATGTTTACGAGGTCGGCATGTCCAATCTGGGCATTGCCATCCTCTACCAGCATTCTCAACCAGATGGACCGCATCGCCGCCGAACGCGTGTTCGCTCCGTGGACCGACGCCGAACAAATCCTGCGGCAGAAACAGATTCCTCTGTTCAGCCTGGAGTCGAGGGCGTCGCTGCGGAGCTTCGACGTAATCGGCTTCAGTCTGACGAACGAACTGTGCTACACGAATGTGCTGAACATGCTCGACTCTGGCGGGGATCGGCGTCCGGCGCAGCGATCGCAGCGAAGAAGATCCCCTCATCATCGCCGGCGGCGGCATGGCCAACTGCTGCGAGCCGATGGCGGCCTTCATCGATCTGTTCGTTCTGGGCGAGGGCGAGCAGGCGATCGTCGAGCTGGCCGACCTCCTGCTGACGGCCAAGCGAGCCGGCAAGAGCAAGACCGAGACCCTCCGCGAGATCGCCGGTCGCTTCGATTGGGCGTACGTTCCGCAGTTCTATGACTTCGAGTACGAGGGTTCCCAGATTCGTTCCCTCCGAGCGACCGAGCCGGGCCTGCGAACACGATTTGCGAATGCCGTTGTGGAGGATTTCGAGAACGCCCCCGTGCCGACGCGGCCTATCGTGCCCTTCGCCGAGGCGGTCCACGAGCGTGTCAGCATCGAGATCATGCGGGGCTGCCCCGGCCGCTGCCGCTTTTGCCAGGCCAGCTTCTGCCGGCGGCCGATCCGCTTCCGCAGTGCCGAGAAGGTCTTCGAACTGGCGAAGGAATCCTACCATGCGAGCGGCTTCGATACGGTCAGCCTGCTGAGCCTCTCCACCGCCGACTACCCGCACCTGGAGGAGCTGGTCGCCCGGCTGCACGGCTATTTCGAGGACAAGCACGTGGGCCTGTCGATCCCCAGCCTGCGGGTCGATCAGCAGTTGAGGCTCGTGCCCAAGCTGTTCACCTCGGTGCGTAAGAGCGGCCTGACCATCGCCGTGGAAGCCGCCGGCGAGCGGCTCCGGCAGATCATCAACAAACCCCTGAAGGACACCGACCTGTTCGCCACCGTCGAGGAGGCCTACCGGGCCGGCTGGCAGAAGCTCAAGCTCTATTTCATGGTCGGCCTGCCCGGCGAGACGCTCGACGACGTGAAGGAGATCGTCGACCTCTCCCACCAGTTGGCGCGGCTGCGCCGGGAGGTGGACGGCAAGACCGGCAATATCAACATCACCGTCAGTTGGTTCGTTCCCAAGCCGCACACCCCCCTCGGCTGGCTGCCGCAGAGGCCGCGCGAGTACTTCGAGCAGGCTCGACGCCTCATCCTCGACGAGAAGAACCGGCTTCGCGCCAAGTCCCTCCAGTTCAAGTTTCACGACATCCGCCAGAGCATCCTCGAAGCGGCGATGGGCCGCGGCGACCGGCGGTACGCCGACATCATCGAAGCGGCGTGGCGCCGCGGCGCGCGCTTCGACCTCTGGGACGAATGCTTTGACTACACCCGCTGGCAGGAGGCCTTTGCGGAAGGCGGCCTGGATCTCGAAGAAGCGGCCCAGAGAGGTTTCGCGCCCGAGGAACTCCTGCCGTGGGAGCATCTCGGCGGACCCGACAAGTCGTACCTGCTGACCCACCACGAGGCCGCTCTGCAGATGGTGCTGCCGGCCGGCTCATAACGTCCGAGAATGTCGTCGCTCCCCCTGACCCGTTCCACCGCGGAAACTCGATCCTCCGGATTTGTTACGGCTCCAATACCGGAATTTTGTGAAACGTCGCGGCCCGGATGGCCGATATAGCTCCTCATAGGGGCCTAAAGCGTGCGATTTCTTCAGGTGAGGGAAATCGAGACTCGAATGGTGGAGTGCCAACAAGAGGGTTAGATGATGAGAGACTCCAGACCGGTACTGCTCGTGGAAGATGACACCGTAGACGCGATGACGGTTCGCCGGGCATTCCGGGATCTGAAGGTGACGAACCCGCTGGTTCACGCCGTCAACGGCGAAGAGGGGTTGGCCCGGCTCCGGGAGGGAGCGGGCGACAAGCCGTGCTTGATTCTCCTCGATCTGAACATGCCCAAAATGAATGGGATCGAGTTCCTCGGGATTATCAAGGCCGACGCGGTACTGAAGAAGATTCCCGTGGTCGTGCTGACGACCTCCAGCGAGGAACGCGATGTCGTGGAGAGCTTCCGGCTCAGCGTGGCCGGCTACATCATCAAACCCGTAGACTACCGGAACTTCGTGGAGGCCGTCCGGACCATCAACTTGTACTGGACGCTGAGCGAGATTCCGGATGAGAACGCAGAGGCTACCTATGCGCAGTGCCAAACCCTTGCTGCTGGTGGAAGACAATCCTGAAGACGCGCTGGCGATCAAACAGGCCCTGGAGGATTTGGGCGCCGTCGAGAGCATGATCCATGCCCCCACGGTCGAAAGTGCGCTGGCCTACCTGCGGAGCGGGACGAACGAGAAACCGGCCCTGATTCTGCTCGATCTGAGCCGGCTGGACACGGCCGGCATCGAGTTCCTCAAGACGGCCAAGAGCGATCCGGCTCTGGGCCGGATTCCCGTCGTCGTGCTGAGCACATCGCAGGAACGACAGGACATCCTCGACAGCTTCGACCTCAACGTGGCCGGCTACATTGTAAAACCCGCTGAGTATGCCGCTCTGGTAGACGCGGTCAGAATCATCGAAGACTACTGGTCTTTGAGCTATCTCCCTGCCTGCCACCGCTGATCCGATCCCAGCAGCCCGCGCCGGCCATAAACTCGGGAAAGCCTGTGCCGCCCCGGGGCGTGCGCCCCGCCATCCGCCTTTTCCCACCGCCGAGGCATGAATTCCGATTCGACTTGCGGCTCGCGCGGGTTTTTTTTTCGTTTGACAATCCTGGGCGCCCTTCTTATAAAGGCGAGTTTACATCCGACCCGCCAGGAATCTTACGGCGTCGCCACACACCCAGTGTTCCCGGGCGGAGCGCGGATGATGGGCGAGGGGTCCCCCAGCGCGGCGATTGACGCCGGGCAGTGGCTCCCAAACCCGATTTGTACGCAGCTTGTGGTCGAACGATTTATCACAAAAGGAGAATGCTATGGCACAAGACAAAGCGATCAGCTCGCTGATGACGGAGACGCGCACGTTTCCGCCACCCCAACGGATTCAAAAGGAAGCCTACGTTTCCAGTATGGCGCAATATAAGAAGATGTGGGATCAGTCGATCAACGATCCGGACAAATTCTGGCTGGAGCAGGCGAAATCCCTGACCTGGTTCAAGCAACCGAAGGAAAGCCTGCGCTACACCTGGGACGTGGCCAATCGCAAGATCGAGCATACCTGGTTCGCCGACGGCCAGCTCAACGTGTCGGTCAACTGCCTGGACCGGCACCTCGGCACGCCGACGGCCAAGAAGACGGCCCTGATCTGGCAGGGCGAGGCCGATGAGGCGGTCCGGAAATACACGTACGAGCAACTGCACAAAGAGGTCTGCAAGTTCGCCAACGTGCTCAAAGCCAAAGGCATCCGCAAGGGCGACCGCGTCGCGATCTACATGCCCATGATTCCCGAGCTGCCGATTGTCATGCTCGCGTGCACCCGCATCGGCGCGATTCACTCGATCGTCTTCGGCGGCTTCAGCGCCGAAGCCCTCGAAGGGCGGATCAACGACTCCGAGTGCAAGATGCTGGTCACCGCCAACGTCTCCCTGCGCGCCGGCAAGCACATTCCGCTCAAGGCGATCGCCGATGAGGCGTTGAAGAAGACCCCCTCGGTCGAGCACGTCGTTTCCGTGAAGGTGACGGACGATCCGTGCGCCATGCAGGCGGGCCGGGATGCGTGGTATCACGAGGAGATGGCCAAGGTCAGCGACCGGTGCGAGCCGGAGAAGATGAACGCGGAAGACCCGCTGTTCATCCTCTACACCTCGGGCTCGACCGGCAAGCCGAAGGGCGTGGTGCACACGACCGCCGGCTATCTGCTGCACGTCGCGCTCAGTCACAAGTACATCTTTGACGTTCATGACAAGGACATCTACTGGTGCACCGCCGACATCGGCTGGGTCACCGGCCACAGCTATATCGTTTACGGCCCGCTGGCCAACGGGGCCACGTCCCTGATGTTCGAGGGCGTGCCCACGTATCCGGACGCCGGGCGGTTCTGGCAGGTCTGCGACAAGTTCGGCGTGACCGTGTTCTACACGGCCCCCACCGCCATCCGCTCCCTGATGCGTCTGGGCGATGAGTGGCCCGCCAAGTACAAGCTCGACACGCTCCGGGTCCTGGGCTCCGTCGGCGAGCCGATCAACCCCGAGGCCTGGATCTGGTACTACAAGAACATCGGCCACGAGCGGTGCCCGATCGTCGACACCTGGTGGCAGACGGAAACCGGCGGCATCCTGATCACGCCGCTGCCGGGCTGCCACACCACTCAAGCCGGGCAGCGCCAACAAGCCCTTCCCCGGCGTCGATCCGATCGTCCTGCGGGACGACGGCTCCACGTGCGACGTGAACGAGGGCGGCAAGCTCTGCATCCGCCGGCCCTGGCCGGGCATGATGCGGACGATGTGGGGCGATCACGACCGCTTCATCGACACGTACTTCACGATGTTCCCGAACCTGTACTTCACGGGCGACGGCTGCCGCGTCGATCCGGACGGCGACTACTGGCTGATGGGCCGCATCGACGACGTCGTCAACGTCTCCGGCCACCGGATCGGCACGGCCGAGGTCGAAAGCGCCCTGGTCAGCCACGCCAAGGTGGCCGAGGCCGCCGTGACGCCCATGCCGCACGAGATCAAGGGGCAGGGCCTGTACGCGTTCGTCACGCTCAAGGAAGGCATCCACGAGAGCGACGAGCTGAAGAAAGAGCTGGCCCAGCACGTGCGCAAGGAGATCGGTCCGATCGCCGTGCCGGAAGTGATCCAGTTCGCGCCCGCCCTGCCGAAGACGCGTTCCGGCAAGATCATGCGGCGCATTCTCCGCAAGATCGCCGAGAACAGCACCGACAACCTCGGTGACATCACCACCCTGGCCGACCCGAGCGTGGTGGAAGCCCTCGTCAAAGGACGCGGAAAGTAGTTCCTCTGTTTAGCACCTATCGGCCGGACGCATGGAGATATTCGCCATGCGTCCGGCTTTTTCCTCAAAAGGATTGTCTATGGCCAATCACACCGATACGCTTCAGCCCTCCGTGGCGAATCGCGGATGGATCGTCACCCTCGCCGGCCTCGGCATCAACCTGGCCCTCGGCATTCTCTACGCCTGGAGCCTCACCAAGGGTGCCATCGAGAAGGATTTCGGCTGGAAGGGCGCCCAACTCAATGACCCTTATGCCCTGTGCTGCCTGGTCTTCGCCTTTGCGATGATCCTGGCCGGTCGGTGCCAGGACCGATTCGGCCCGCGTCTGACCGCGTCCATCGGCGGATTGCTGGTGGGCATGGGATTCTTGCTCTGCTCGACCACGAACAGCTACGCCGTGTGGCTCCTCGGCTTCGGCGTTCTGGCCGGCATCGGCATCGGTTTCGGCTACTCCTCTGCCACGCCACCTGCGCTCAAGTGGTTCCCGCCCGCCAAGACCGGCCTCATCGCGGGACTGGTCGTGGCGGGCTTCGGCCTCGCCCCGGTGTATCTGGCGCCGACCTCGCAATATCTGCTGGGGCATTTCGGCGTCCAGAAGACCATGCTCATCCTGGGTATTGCCTTCACGGCCATCGTGTGCGGCCTGGCGCAATTGCTGGTGAATCCGCCCGCGGGTTTTGTGGCCGGTGCCAAGCCGGCCGGCGGAAACGCTCCGGCCAAACCTGCGGCCGTCAACGTCACCCCCGGCCAGATCCTGCGATCGCCGCTGTTCTACCTGCTGTGGGTGATCTACTTCATCGGCGCGGGCGCCGGGCTGATGGTCATCGGCAGTATCAGCGGCATGGCCAAGAAGAGCATGGGCGAACTCGCATTCGTGGCCGTGGCGGTCATGGCCATCGGCAATGCCGGCGGACGTATCCTCGCCGGAACGCTCTCCGACAGGATCGGCCGACGATGGACGTTGTGCCTGGTCCTGACCATCCAGGCGACGCTGATGTTGGTGGCCATTCCGGTAACCGCCTCGAAAGACATGGCGGCCGTGGTCATCGTGCTTCTGGCCGCCTGCATTGGCGCCAACTACGGCGCGAACCTGGCGCTCTTCCCCTCCTACACCAAGGACCTGTGGGGGCTGAAGACCTTCGGTATGAACTACGGCGTCCTCTTCACCGCCTGGGGCGTGGGGGGCTTCGTACTGCCACGCGTGCAGCAGATGCTCTACGAGGCGAGCAAGAATGCGGATGGCACCGGAGGCAGCTACATGTCCTCGTTCATCGTGGCCAGCGTGCTCCTGCTCGTGCGGCACCGCCCTGACGTTCCTCATCAAGCCGCCGCAGCCCAAGCTCGCGGCTGTACCTGCGTAACGGCTTTGATGACACGGGGCGGGATCGAGACTCCCCGTGGTCCCGTGCGCACGATCGGATCGTAGGGTGCGGTTCTCCATAGCGCACCCGTACCGCGATCGTCATCGGATCCATTCTACAGGCCGTGGATGGGGAAGACTTTGGCCTTGAGGGTCTCGATGGTGGCTTCGAGGGCGGGCAGGACCATCTCGCGCTGCTCGTTGGTGACCGGCAGCTCCCGATCCCGCAGGCCGCCCTGCCAGTCGGTGCTCTGGAGCATGACGCCGCCCATGACCGCCTCCAGGCCGTGCTCGACGTGCTGGCCTGAAAGCACGGTCCAGGCCAGGGCCCAGGCCCGCACGGTGTTCTCGACGTGGTAGCCGCCGCCGCCCGTCATCAGGATCGGCTTGCGGAACCGCAGGAGATGGTCGATGATCTCCACATAGGTGTTGTTCGTCAGGTAGATGTGGGCCAGGGGATCGCCCGCGAGCGTATCGGCGCCCAGCTCGAAGACGATCACGTCCGGGTTGTAGGCCCCGATCAAGGGCGGCACGATCTCCTCGAAGGCGTGCAGGTAGGCCTGGTCGAACGTTCCCACCGGCAGCGGCAGATTCACGCAGTAGCCCCGGCCCGCCTCCTGCGCCGATCTCGTCCTCGAAGCCGGTCCCGGGAAACAGCGTCTTGGGATTCTCGTGCAGCGAGATCGTCATCACGTCGGACCGATGGTAGAAGGCGTGCGCCACGCCGTCGCCGTTGTGGACATCCACGTCGAGGTAGAGCACGCGCTGGCCCGCTTCGGCCAGGACCAGGCACGCCAGGGCGTTGTCGTTGATGTAGCAGAAGCCGGCGGCTTTTTCCGGAAAGGCATGGTGGTATCCGCCGGAAGGGTTGAACGCCACGTCCGCCTTGTCCGACAGGATCAGCTCGGCGCCGACGAGCGTTCCGCCCGCGGCCAGCACGGCGTAGTCGTACATCCCTTTGAAGATGGGGCAATCCTCGGTCCCGATCCCCATGTGCAGCGCTTCCAGGTTCCACTTGCCCTGATCCGCGCTCTTGCAGGGCGTGCAGATACCGGGCGGTGTGGAACTTCTTCAGAATGGTCCGGGCCGCCGGCACGGGCGCCGCTTCGCTGAGGCCGGGACCGGAGAGCAGGCCCATCGAATAGAGAACCTGCCGCGTGCGGGCCGCCCGCTGGGTCTTGAACGGGACTATCCTCAGGATACTGGTACTTCTCGATCTCCTGGGAATGGATGAAAACAGACCTTCGCATGGAATCGATTATTGCCGATTGGTGATGGCCATCATCAATCAGCCATTATCCTTTTCTGTCAGATCGTACGCAATGTTGTACACGTCGCCGTCGAACTCCACGTTGACGCGATAACCGGAGTTCTGGAAGATGGCGAGCATGGGCCGGTTGTCCGGCAGGACCTTGGCGTAGAAGCGCCGGACGCCCCGCTGCTTGGCGACCTGCGTGATGTAGTCCAGCAGGAAGGTGCCCATGCCCTTCGCCTGCCACTCATCCTGGACGAGGAAGGCCACCTCGGCCGCCTGCGTCTTCGGATCGAAGTAGTACTGGGCGATGGCGACGATATCCTCGCCGCCCGGTCCCGGCACCACGCCCACAATCGCCAGATCGTGCCGGTAGTCGATGTTGGTGAGCTGCTGCACATCCTTGTGCGGAAAGGCCACGGTCCGCGTCATGTAGCGCGTCCGCACCGACTGCTCGCTCAGCGAGTACAGCATTTCCGAGAGCGCCGGCTCGTCCGTCGGCTTGATCGGCCGGAAGAAAATCTCCGTGCCGTCCCGCAGCGTGGCGTAGTGCTCCAATTCCTCGGGATAATCCACCTGCTCCCAGGCCAGCTCGATCTGGTCCTGGTAGATGTAGTTCCGCGCCTTGGCCGCCTGGATGAGGCCCTTGCGGAACTTCGGGTGGGCGATGTTGATCAGGTCCAGCACGCGCTCGCGGATGCTCTTGCCGTGCAGGTAGGCGATGCCGTACTCGGTGACGACGTAGTGCACGTCGCCGCGCGTGGTCACGACGCCCGCGCCTTCCGTCAGGTGCGGCACGATGCGCGACACCTGGCCCTCCCGCGCCGTCGAGGGCATGGCGATAATCGCCTTGCCGCCCCGGCTCCGCGCCGCGCCGCGAATGAAGTCCACCTGGCCGCCGATGCCGCTGTAGAACTTGTAGCCGAGCGAGTCGGCGCACACCTGACCGGTCAGGTCGATCTCCAGACCCACGTTGATCGCCACCATCCGGTCGTGCTGCGCGACGATGTTCACATCGTTGACGTACTCGGTCGGGTAGAACTCGAAGAACGGATTGTTGTTGATGTAGTCGTACAGCCGCTGCGAGCCCATGCAGAAGCTGGCCACGACCTTGCCGCGATTGAGTGACTTTTTGGCGCACGTGACGGCGCCGCAGTCGATCAGGTCGATGATCCAGTCGCTGAACATCTCCGTGTGGATGCCGAGGTCCTTCTTATAGACCAGGTACTCGGCCAGGGCCTGCGGGATACGGCCGATGCCGCACTCGATCGTGCTGCCGTCGTCCACGAGCCGGGCGACGTTCTGGCCGATCTGGCGGAGCGTCTCATCGGGCTTCGGGATCGGGATCTCGATGATCGGCTCATCGTGCGGCACGAGCACGTCGATCGTGTTCACGTGGATGAAGCTGTTGCCGTACGTGCGCGGCATGTGGCTGTTGACCTGGGCGATCACGTAGCGGGCGTTGGCGGCCGCCGCCTGCACGATGTCCACGGACACGCCCAGACTGCACAGGCCGTTGACGTCCGGCGGCGTCACGGAGATCAGCGCCACATCGACGGGAATCCGACCCGTCTCGAACTCCATCGGAATCTCCGACAGAAAGATCGGCGTATAGTCGCCGATGCCCTTCTCCAACGCATCCCGCACGTTCTCGGCGATGAAGAAGCTGTTCATCTTGAACTTCTCGCGGAACTTCTCCTGCACATAGGGCGCTTTGCCCATCGTCAGCAGGTGCACGATATGGGCATCGTAGATGTGGTCGGAGTACTCCACCAGCGCCTCGACGAGATGCTGGGGCTGGGCACAGCCGGTGCCGATGAAGATGCTGTGGCCCGACTTGATCAGCTTCATCGCCGCCGCGGCGGTCTTGATCTTATCCTTGTATTTGGCTTTCCAATCGAATTCGGTCATTCTATCCTTCTCTTATGGAATGTTGGAATAATGGAATGGTGGAATACTGGGCGATGCGAGCATGGGTCGCCCAGGATTCGCTGGTTATGCTACTCCATTGCCGTATTCCTAAAACTCATCTTGCCAGGTTCCATCTCGTTTCTTCTTCTGAAGACTCTCGATAAGTCGCTTGAGCTCGTTTTCGATCTTGTAGGCCTGAGCATCCATCGTCTCAAATTCAGCGTCCGTCAATTGCTGGGCCTCGTGGTACGCACGCAACCCTGAGACGGATTCCCCCGTGGAACTCAAAGCGACATTCAGAAACTGAAGATACTCATTGAGTGATCTGCGACAGTAACCTTCGGCGATGTTGCGGTGGATGGAATCAACGCTGGCAATCTGTTGACTCGCGACACGTTTCATCTCGTAAGGCCAATTGCGAAAAACCGACACTGTTTGGGCATAGAAAGCGGTCGCATCCTGCCACACGGTCAACTTCATATAGCCGCGGTTAATGTTTCGCCGCTCCATTCCTCTTCTTCTTCCCATCATTCCATCATTCCACCATTCCATTATTCCAATGGCTGTCTTCACTTCTTCTCCAGACTGATCCGGGCGTCCACGGCGATGGGGGTCGTGCCGGGGGCGCCGACGACATACGGGTTGATGTCCATCTCTTTGATCTCGGGGAACTCGGTCACCAGTTGGGACACGCGCTGCAAGCCCTCGGCGATGGCCTCGATGTCCACGCCTTCCTGGCCGCGTACACCCTTCAGAATATGATACGTTTTGGTGTTCAGCAGCATCTGCTTGGCCTCTTCGGCGGTCAGCGGGGCCAGGTAGAACGCCACATCCTTGAGGACCTCGACCATGATGCCGCCCATGCCGAACATCATCAGCGGGCCGAAGTGCGGATCGCGGTGCATGCCGATGATGACCTCCTTGCCGGTGCCGCGGACCATCTCCTGAACGAGCACGCCGAGGATATGGGCATCCGGGCGTTTCTTGGGGATCCGGTACATCATCAGGTCGAAGGCGTCCTTCACGCTCCTGCTCGCTGCGCAGGCCCACTTTCACGCCGCCGACATCGGACTTGTGCAGAATGTCCGGCGACCAGATCTTCAGCACGACCGGAAAGCCCAGTTGTTGCGCGATATTGCCCGCCTGCTCGGCGGTCGTGGCGATGGAGCCTTTGGGTGTGGCGAATCCGTAGGCCTCGATGATTTCCTTGGCCTCGGCCTCGCCGATATCGAGCAGGCCCCGCCGCAGGTGCCGCTCGACGATGCTCTCGACCTTGCGGCGATTGACGGAAAACAGGCGTACCACGCGCTTGGGCCGGGTCCGCCAGCGCACGAAATCGACCATCGCCTTGAGGGTCGCCACCGCACTTTCCGGCGAATCGTACTGCGGAATGCCCCCGCGCCGCAGGATCTGCACGCCCTCGTCCACCTTGGCGGCCCCGAGGAAGCAGGCCAGCACGGGCTTACCCCTCTTCTTTTGCGCGACGATCTTGACCACCGCCTCGGCGGTCTCCTTCGACTGGGTCATCGCCTGCGGCGTCAGCAGCACGACTACGCTGTTGACGTTCGAATCATCCAGGACGACCTCCAGCGCGAACTCATAGCGGTCGGCCAGAGCATCGCCCAGCACATCCACGGGGTTGTGGACGTTGGCCGCGGCCGGCAGCTTCTGGGCCAGCTTCTGCATGGTCTCTTCGGACAGCTTGGCAAAGGTCAGGCCCTGCTCCTCAATGGCGTCGGCGGCCATAATGCCGGGCCCGCCGGCGTTCGTAATCACTGCGACGGTCGACCCTTGCGGCAACGGTTGGTTGGCAAACGCCTGGGCAAAATCGAACTGCTGCTTGATCGAGTCGCAGCGAATGACGCCGGCCCGCTTGAACGCGGATTCATAGGCCACCTCGCCGCCGGCCAGACTGCCCGTATGCGAGGAGGCGGCCTTGGCGCCCGCCTCCGTGCTGCCCGACTTCATCAGCAGGATCGGTTTGCGGTTGGAAATCTCCTCCGCCTCCCGCACGAACACATCCCCGTCCGTGATGCTTTCGAGATACCCGGCGATGACCTTCGTCTCTTCCTGGTCGCCAAAGGCGTTGATCACATCCAGCTCGTCGATGTCGGCCTTGTTGCCGATGCTGATGAGGCTGCTGAAACCGATGCCATTGGCGTTGGCCAGGTCCAGGATGGCCGCCAGCAAGGCACCGGACTGCGAGATGTACCCGATGGAGCCGGGTACCGGCAAGTCGCCCCCAAAACTGGCGTTGAGCTTATGCCCCGGGGCGATCACGCCGAGGCAGTTGGGTCCGATAAAACGAATCCCCGCTCGCTGGGCGATCCGCACAATCTCTTCTTCGAGCTTCTTGCCCTCCGGCCCGACCTCCTTGAACCCGGCCGTGATAATGATGGCCGCCTTGACGCGGACCTTCGCACACTCTTCCAGAACGCCGGCCACGAACGCCGCGGGCACGATGATAATCACCAACTCCGGCGTTTCTCCGATCGATACCAGATCCGGGTAGCACTTCAGGCCCTCGATCTCGTCGGCCTTCGGGTTGATCGGGAAGATCTTCCCCGGGTAGCCGCCCGCCACCAGGTTGGTCAGAATCTCGTATCCGACCTTGCCCTTTTGGCGCGACGCCCCGACAATCGCCACCGACTTCGGGCCAAAAAAACTCTGCAAACTCATGCCGTCGTATGTCCTTTCTTCGCCTTGAGGAACTCTCCGCACGGCGTGATTCTACGGAATCACCCTCCCAACTGCAAGTGTTTTCGCCCGCCCCGGCCCGCTGTCCGTGTCCGTCTCGAGGAAATTGGCTTTGTTTTGCGGAGGTCTCTTGCATGTTCAATTCGCCATAACTCTTTTTCCACCAAGTACTTGCCCGTCCTGTTGCTTCGGCGCAATTGGCTTTGTTTCGCACAACACGCTTGGGGCTGGAATGGTGGAATGATGGAATGTTGGGGTATCTCGCCCCGCCGGAAATTGGGTTCGTTTTGCACATTTCGCCTCTGCGGCCCCGAGGTGACCGGCCAGATTGGGTTCGTTTTGCACAATCGGCCACCCCGCCGGAAGTGTGTCCCCAATCCGCAATCCGAAATCTGCAATCCGCCATCGAGAGATTGGCTTTTTTTCGCACGATAGGCCCATGACCGCCTCTCACTTCAAACATCAACCTTCACACTTCAAACTTCTCCTGTTTATATGTCTCCCCCTATTACGCGCCGTGTTGCAGGAATCTGGCCGAAAAAATGGATTGCGTCACCCTCCGAAATCGCCGTAAGTCCTTGTCCTTACGTCAATAAAGAAAATCTTAGTGCCGGCCCGTTTTAGGTTCTGAACTGTTGCACGAACAAGAACATCCCAGGGGTTTCGTAGGGGCGGGAATTGCCACCGAATTCCGGCCACACCTCCGCACCTGTCGACTGCGTTCGGTGGGGAACCCGTACGCATTTTGTCATGCTGAACGAAGTGAAGCATCTCGACGGCGAATGCAACCAACGCTGCTTACGATGCTTAGCGTAGATCCTTCGCTGACGCTCAGAGCTTGCCCTGAGCGTAGCCGCAGGGATGACAGAATGCGGTGAGAGAAACGCAGGATCGGTCGTACTTGGCATCTGCCAAGGTCACGGAAGATTGACTCAGGGACCGGAAATCTGTTAGAATAAGAGGGTATCCGGCGGCGTTCTTTACGCCGGCATGAGGGCGGTGACGATGTGAGCACCTCGGTACGGATCCTTCTTTGCGTGTTCCTCGTGGCAGTGTTCGCACTGTCGGCTCAATCCCTCTGCGCCGCCCTTCCACTACTGCTCAACGAGGTGGTGGCGTCGAACAGCCGGCTGAACAAGGACCCGCAGGGCCACTTCGAGGACTGGATCGAGCTGTACAACACCGGTGCAACCCCCTTCAATGCCGCCGGCCTGTACCTGACGGACGACGGGGGGACACCGACGAAATGGCGGATTCCCGCCGACCGGCCCGCCCTGACGACGGTCCCGGCCCGCGGATATCTCCTGATCTGGGCCGATGAGGACACCGGCAGCTCCGGGCTGCACGCGCCCTTTCGGCTCAGTGCCGGCGGCGGCCAAGTGGCCCTGTCCGCAACCGACGGCAAAACGCCGATTGATAGCGTCCAGTTCGGGGAGCAGACGGCAAACGTCTCCTACGGCCGCGACCCGGCCGCCGGCAATGAATGGCGCTTCTTCGCCGTCCCCACGCCGGGCAGCGCCAATGTCGGCGCCTATCTCGGCGCTGTGGCCGACCTGCAATTCAGCCACCAGCGGGGCTTCTACGCACAGCCGCTGGCGGTGACAATCACGACGGACACGCCGGGGGCGACCATCTACTATACTGTGGACGGCAGTCCTCCCTTCGACAACCAGCGCCGCATCCCCACCGGCCGGCCGTACACGGGCCCGGTCGCCATCACGACCACCACCTGCCTGCGGGCCGTCGCCACCAAGACCGGCTGGATGCCCAGCCAGACTGTCACGCACACGTACCTCTTCCTGGACGATGTCATTCGCCAGGCCACCGACCCGACCACCGGCGCCCAGGTAGTCCCTCCGGGCTATCCGGCGACCTGGCCCGGCGGCTCGACCTCCGGGGCTGTCACGGGCGATTATCAGATGGACCCGGATGTCGTCGGGCCCAACGGCCGGGACAAATTCGGCGGCCTCTATGCCAGGACGATCAAAGACGACCTCAAGGCCGTCCCGACGATTTCCGTGGTCATGAGCCGGGACGATTGGTTCGGACCCACCGGGATCTATATCAATGAGTCCCAGGACGGCAAGGAACGCGTGTGCTCCGTCGAATGGATCGAGCCGGACGGGTCGGAAGGATTCCAGATCAATTGCGCGCTCGCCATGCAGGGCGGGATCAGCGGGGGCGGCACCAGTCTGGACCGCTGGAAGACCTTCAAACTCTCCATGCGTCCGAGGTTCAAGACCGCGACCGACGACGGCCAACCGACCGGAGGTCCTTCGCAACTGCATTACCGCATCTTCCCGGACTCGCCGGTCGAGGACTTCGACACGGTGATATTCGACGAGGTGCTCAGTAACGCCTTCAATCACAGCGGCCAGCACATGTACCCCACGTATTTGCAGGACCAGTTCGTGTCCGACCTGCACAACGCGATGGGCGGCCAGTCCCCGCACGGCCGCTATGCCCACCTCTACCTCAATGGGCTCTACTGGGGGATGTACTACGTGCACGAGCGATCCGATCACGCCTGGGCGGCGCAGATGTTCGGGGGCGAGAAAGAGGAGTACGATGCGCTCAAGCACAACAGCGGCAATGTCGTCAACAACGGCTGGGGCGGCAACGCCACGGCCAACTTCAACGCGATGCTCAGCGCCGCCAACGCCGTCGCGGCCGATCCCGCCAACGCGGCCAAGTACCAGGCGCTGTGCCAGATGCTGGACCTCGACAACTTCATCACGGACCTCCTGGCGCACTGGTTCGCCGTGAACTGGGACTGGCCGGAAAAGAACTGGTACGCGACCCACCGCTCCCCCAACGGCCTGTGGCGCTTCCATACGTGGGACGCGGAGCACTCCCTGGAGTACTGGAACAGTCAGAATGTCCTCGGTCTCAGCGTCGCCGGGCTGCACGACAAGCTCAAGGGCAATGCCGACTACCGGATGCATTTCGCCGACGTGGTGCACCGGAATTTCTTCCATGGTGGACCGCTCTCGCTGCCCGTCGTCACCGATATGTACCGCGGGAGAATGGCCCAGATCGACCGGGCCATCGTCGGCGAGTCGGCGCGGTGGGGCGACGCCCGGCGGGCAACGCCGCACACGCGCCAGGACTGGGTGACGATCCAGGACGGCATCCTGTCGAAATTCCTGGAGCCGCGCCCGGCCTTCGTTCTCAACTGGCTCAAGAACGCCGGTCTGTATCCGAGCGTGGCGGCCCCGGAGTTCCACGTGAACGGGCAGCCGCAGCACGGCGGCCATATCGCCGCCCGCGACTCGCTCTCCATGACCGCCGCGGGAACGATCTGGTATACGCTCGATGGGACCGATCCGCGCGTGCCGGGAACGCCCGCCCGCACCTCCTCCACCACGGCCGTTACGCTCGTGCCGGAGAGTGCGGCCAAGCGCGTGCTGGTCCCGACGGGGCCTGTCAGCAGTGCCTGGCAGACGGACCCGGCGTTCAACGACGCCGCCTGGCTCAGCGGCTCCGGCGGCGTCGGCTACGAGCGCAGCACCGGCTACGAAACCCTGTTCCAGATCGACGTGCGGAGCCAGATGGACGGCAAGAACACGACCTGCTACGTCCGCATCCCATTCCACGTCACCGCGGAGGCCCTCGCGGGTCTGACCTCGTTGACGCTGAAGGTCCGCTACGACGACGGCTTCATCGCCTACCTCAACGGAGCCGAGATCCAGCGGGCCCTGTTCAGCGGCACGCCGGCCTGGAATTCCGCCGCCTCCGCCGACCATCCCGATGCGCAGGCCGTGAACTGGGAGACGTTCGACGTGAGCGGCCGCCTCAGCAGTCTCCACGCCGGCGCGAACCTGCTGGCAATCCAGGCCCTGAACGGAGACTTGCCGAGCTCGGATTTCCTGCTCTCGGTCGAATTGTCAGCCGCTAAAAGCGCAGCGGGCACCACCACCGCCCCCACCGCCAGCAGCGTCGCGCCCACGGCGGTCAAGTACACGACGCCCCTGCTGCTTTCCCAGAGCGCGCCGGTCAAGGCCCGCGTTCTCTCCGGCGGCACGTGGAGCGCCCTGAACGAGGCGGTCTTTGCTGTCGGGCCGGTGGCCGAGAGCCTGCGGGTCAGCGAGATCATGTACCATCCGGCCGATACCGGCAATCCCAACGATCCCAACACCGAGTTCATCGAGCTGACCAATATCGCCAGTCAGAGCATCAACCTGAACCTGGTCCAATTTACCCATGGGATCGGCTACACGTTCCCCAGTTTTGAGCTGCCTGCGGGCGGCTATTGCCTGGTGGTCAAGGACCTCGCCGCCTTCCAAGCCAAGTACGGCTCCAAGCTGCCCGTCGTAGGAGAATACACAGGCAGCCTGGACAACGGCGGGGAACGCATTGAGCTGGTCGATGCGGTTGGAGAGGTGATCCAGAGCTTCACCTATGACGATAGTTGGTTCAAAAAGACCGATGGCTCAGGCTACTCCCTGGTGATCCGGGATCCCAGGGTCTCTGATCTTGACAGTCTGAACGACGAAGGGGCTTGGCGGTCGAGCGCGACGGTCGGCGGTTCCCCCGGCCGGGGCGAGTGAGAGCGGAGGGCGTAAGCATGAAGCGGATGCTGCTGATTTTGGCCGTCGGACTGCCGCTCGGTGCGGTGGCACGGGCCCAGTGTCCGCCCGGTGACTTCAACAGCGACTGCCAAGTCGATGCGGCCGACCTCGCCCTGTTTGCCGGTCAATGGCTGACAACATCAGGGACGCCGGAGGATCTCAGTCATGATGGCCGCGTGGACGGCGCCGATCTGGCATTGTTCGGGACTCATTGGCGTCAGAAGAACTGCCCGATCGTCATCAACGAGGTGCTCGCCCACGCCCACGCGGAAGCCTCGGACTGGATCGAGCTTCACAATCTCAGCAGCGTCCCGGTCCACGTGGGCGGCTGGTTCCTTAGCGACAGCAGGAACGACCTCATGAAGTACCAGATCGCGGCGGGCACGACGATCGGGCCGCACGACTATCTCGTCCTGTACGAGACCCTTCACTTCGCGAACCCCTTCGATCCGGGCGTGCGAAGGCCGTTCGCGTTCACGGAGAACGGTGAGACGGTGTATCTCTCCTCGGACAATGACGAGGTCTTTCCCGGCTATGTGATCGAGCAATCCTTCGGGGCCTCGGAGACCGGCTATCCGTTCGGCCGCTACCGGACGAGCCGGGGAGTATATGACTTCGTCACGCTGAGCCAGCCGACGGTGGGAACGGCCAATGCGTATCCGCGCGTGGGGCCCGTGGTGATCGAGGAGATCATGTACCATCCCCAGATCGACGCGAATGCGGAGTACGTGGAGCTCCTGAACATCAGCGGCGAAGCGGTCACGCTGTTCGACTTCCTCATGATGTTGCCGTGGCGCTTGACGGACGATACGGGAGTCAGCGTGCGGCTGCCCGTCGATCCGCCGGTGACGCTCCAGCCGGGCGAGCCCCTGCTGCTGATTCGCGACGCGACCGCCATGCGTCCGTACAACGTGCCCGCCGGCGTCCAGACCATCCCCTGGGGCTCCGGCCGGCTCGACAACGGGGGCGGCCGGCTGCGTTTGCTCAAGCCGGGCGACGTGGACGAGTCAGGAACGCAGTATTGGATCGCGGTCGATACCGTCAACTATAGCGACGGCTCCCACGAGCAGCGTTTCCCCGATGAGATCGACCCGTGGCCGGTCGAGGCGGATGGGTCCGGTTCTTCCCTGACCCGCCTGGCCCCGGCCCGGTACGGCGACGATCCCAACAACTGGCACGCGGCCCTCCCCACCCCCGGTTCCGTCCACGACTGAGGTAGACAGACCTCCTGCTCCGGCGTATCATAGTCCCTGGTGTTACCGATCTCGTATTCGGAGGTTTGAATATGCGCACGTCGAGGCAGATGATTCCGGCCGTTCCGGTCTTCCTGATGGTGGCGGCGCTGGCCGGCCTCTGTGCGGGGGCGGCGGACGAGGCCCTGAGCCCCTGCGTCACCGTCAGCCGGGGAGCGATCAACGGGGTGTGCCTCGAGCGGGACGGCCACCGGCTCCTCGTCTACGGCGATCCGCTGGAGCGCTGGAAGACGGCCGATCTGGTGCTCTTCACGCATAGCCGGCGGGACATCGTGTGGGCGGGCCGGACGCTGGTGGAATCGGGGGCGAGGTCCATCGTGCCGGCCAAGGAGGCCCAGCAGTTCTCCGGGGTCGAGGAGTTCTGGACGGGCTTTTGGGACAAGCGCTATCACGATTACAGTCAGCAGAGCACCCGGATTCTCGCCGCACCGCTGAAGGTCGATCAGACCGTGCAGGAAGGCACGGAGTTGCCGTGGCAGGACTTGAGGGTGCACGTGCGGGATACGCCGGGATACACACGAGGCGCTGTCTCGTACTTTGTCGAGGTCGACGGCCGCAAGTACGGTTTCGTCGGCGATCTGATGTATGGGGATGGCCGGCTGCTGGACTTGTACAGCCTGCAGGATGCGGTGGCGGAGGCGAAAATCGGCGGGTACCACGGTTATGCCGGCCGGATCGGCGAGCTGATCGCCAGTCTGCGCAAGGTGGCCGCCGAGAAAGCCGACATCCTGGTGCCGGCTCGCGGTCCCATCATCCGGGATCCGGCTGCCGCCATCGACAAGCTGATCGGGCGGCTCCAGGCAGCTTATGAGAACTACCTGTCCATCAGCGCGGGGCACTGGTACTTCAAAGAGCGGTACGACACCCTCGCCACGAGGGCCTTGGGCCGTGCGGACCGCGTGCCCTGGATGCCGTACGCCCGCACGATCGAAAAGCAGCCGCCCGATTGGATCGTGCCCATCCAGAACAGCCGGCTGATCCTGTCCCGCGACCGGTCGGGCTTCCTGATCGACTGCGGCTCGCGCGGCATCATCGAGCAGATCCGCAAGCTCAAGGACCAGGGCCGCCTGACTTCGCTCGACGGCCTGTTCATCACGCATTATCACGATGATCACACGGACAAGGTCAACGAGCTTGTGCAGGAGTGGCATTGCCCGGTCTACACGACGCCGATCCAGGCGGACGTGCTCCAGCGGCCGAGCGCGTACCGGCTGCCGTGCGAGACAAGCAACGCCATCGACCCGCTCGAAGTCGTCGCCGACGGCGGACGCAAGACCTGGAAAGAGTTTACCCTGACGTTTTACGACTTCCCCGGCCAGACGATCTGCCATGACGCCGTGCTCGTGGCGCGGGACACCGGCGCGAAGATCTTCTTCATCGGCGATTCCTTCACGCCCTCCGGCATGGACGACTACTGCCTGCAAAATCGCAATTTCCTCCGCGCCGGCACCGGGATACTCCTATTGCCTCGATCTTCTGACGAGCAAGATTCCGCCGGAGGCTCTTCTGATCAACCAGCACGTGGTCGAGCCGTTCCGCTTCGACGCCGACCAGTTGCAGCACCTGAAAGACACCTTCGCCCGGCGCCGGGAGTTGCTGCGTGAGCTTTTCCCGTGGGACGAGCCCGACTTCGGGATCGACGAGCAGTGGGCCCGCATCTATCCCTACGGCCAGGAAATCCAGCCGGAGCGTTGGACGCCGCTGGCCGTGAAGCTGCTGAACCATTCCCGTTCGTCGAACACCTTCGTCGTCACCATGAACGTACCGCCCGGCTTCGAGATCGAGCCGCAGAAGGCCTCGGTGACCGCCGCCGCGGGACAGGAAGCGGAGGCCCAATTCCGCCTCCGGGCCCTGAGCCGGCCCGCGCGGGCCATCCAGGTGGTGACAGCAGACATCCAGGTCGGCCCCTGGGACCTGCGCCAGTGGTGCGAAGCGATCATCAAAGTGCTGCCCTGAGGGTCATAGATAGGAGGCATCATGCGTGCCAAGCCTATGTTGTTGATGGCGTCGCTGGTCTTTCTTGGCCTTTGTGACCACACTGCCAGTGCTGCTGTCACGGACGTTACGATTGACGGCGCCAAGCGGTACCAGACGATAGAGGGCTTTGGCACCTGCCTCATCGCCTGGACGGAACGTTTCCGCAACCTCTATCGTACGGAAGAGTTTCAGAAGATCTACGTCGAGGGGGTCGGATGCAGCATGCTCCGCGTCAACATGTGGGGTCCGACGTTCGAGAAGCCGACGGAGGATTGGACGAAGATCCGCGCCGAGGATTTCGACATGAACGCCGACGGCGGCCGGCCCCAGATCTTTGTCGACTTCGGTCGGGGTATCCACAAGCTCGATCCGAACGTCAAGATCATCGGGACGGTCTGGAGCCCGCCGGCCTGGATGAAGGTGAACCACTCCATCACGGACAAGAAGTCCAGCGCCATCCGCGCCGGCGAGCTATGGAACCAACAGTAACCGCGTGGACCCGAAGTACTTCCAGCATTTCTGCAAGTGGATGGTGGAGTACGTGAAGCTCCACGACAAACAAGGCGTGCCCTTCTACGCCGTCAGCCCCGGCAATGAGGTGCAGTTCTCGCAATCGTTCGAGAGCTGCGTCTGGGACGGCAAGGACTTCGCCACCATCGTCGTCATGCTCCGCGCGATGCTGAACGCCGAAGGCTATGGCCACGTGAAGATCTTCGGACCGGAGACGATGACCAGCCACATGTACGAAGGCGGCACAGGCTCCTACATCAAAGCCGTGCGGGACAATGCCCAGGCCCTGGCAGCCCTCGATGTCTTCGCTACGCACGGCTACGAGGATGGGGTCAAGGCCGAGATGTCCGCCAATTCCTCCCGCCAGTTCTGGGATCTGATCAAGGACACCGGCAAACCGTTCTGGATCACCGAGGGCGGCACCGGCGGCCACGACTGGCCCGCCCCCATTCAAAAAGGGATCGGCAACGCCCTTCACAACGCTCTGGTCGCCGGCAATTGTTCGGCCTTTGTCCCCTGGCAGATCACGGAAGGCAACAAGAGCATCCACGCCCTGATGGTGATGAGCACCTACACGCCGAAGACCTATACGGCCATGCACTACACCCGATTCATCCGGCCCGGCGCCCAGCGGATCGACGCCCAGCCGGGATTCGGCACGGTCCAAGTGGGCGCATTTCTGCACGAGAAGGAGGGCGACTTGACGATCGTCGCCCTCAACCCCACGGACCAGGAGCAAGTTCTGAATCTGGTCTTTCGTAATCTCGGCAGCCTCGTTTCGCTGAAGGTCTATCGCACCTCGGCTTCCGAAAGCCTCAAGGAAGCAGACGAGGTGGCGGTCAGTGACAACAAGGCCGCTTTCGAGATGACGCCCCAGAGCATCGTCACGTTCTCCGGCAAGGTCGGAAAACCGTAGCACGCTTGGGCGCTCGCGCCCACAGTATTGGGAGGCTGGTATGAACTTGAAACGATGTGACACCAACACGACCCCACGCCGGAAGTTTCTTTCGCAGCTTTCGCTGGCCGTGACCGGATCGGCCCTGGCCCTCGGCCGGACGGCCCGGGCCAAGGAGGCTCCGCCGGCCGCCGCCGACTCGCCGGGCCCACCGCTGCCGACGATCCGGCTCGGTGAGCATGAGGTGACCCGGCTGATCGTCGGCTCCAATCCCATCAGCGGGTACTCCTACATGGGTCCCATCATGGACCGGCACATGCTGGAGTACTTCACGCCGGAGCGAATTGTGGAATTCCTGGGCAACTGCGAGCGCTCCGGGATCAACACGCACCAATTCAGCGACCCTCAGAAGATGGCCGGGCCCATTCGAACCTTGCGGGAGCGGGGATCGAAGATGAAGTTCTTCTGCCTGCACTCCGGCGAGGAGCGGAGCACTCCTATCGATCAGGTCATCCGGGATACCGGGCCGATTGCCATCGTCCATCACGGTGGAGTCACCGACCGGCTCTTCGGGCGGGGCCAGAGCGAGCAGGTCCGTGATTTCGTGAAGCGTGTACGAGATGCAGGCGTCCTGGCCGGCGTCTCCGCCCACAATCCCGACTGCATCAAGCGGATCGCCGACGAGGGCTGGCCGGTCGATTTCTTCATGACCTGCTTCTACCACCTGACGCGGACGAAGGAGCAGTTGGAGAAGATGCCGTCCATCGTGACGCTGCCGATCGGCTACTCGTTCTTTGCCTCCGACCCGCTGACCATGACGCAGGTGGCGCGGCAGGTCAAGCAGCCGTGCCTGGGCTTCAAAATCCTCGCGGCCGGCCGCAAATGCCATGACAAAAGGTCGATCCAGGAGGCATTCCAGTTCGCCTTCGAGCACCTCAAGCCCACCGACGGCGTGATTGTCGGCATGTACCCTCGCTTCCAGGACCAGGTCCGTGAAAACGCCGCGTACGCCAGGCAGTTTGGCGTAGCCAGGCACACATAACATCGAATGACAGGAGGATCAAGCAATGAACGACAAACTCACAACGTTGCGATGGATTCTGGCAGGTGTATCGTGCATCGGCCTGCTGTCCTCTTCCGCCGGCGTTCAGGGCCAGACGGGCAAAGACTGGGCGGGGACAGTGGCCGCCCTGCACAAGCCGGCGGCCGCTCCCGCCGCCGAGGACGGCAAGTTGAGAATCATCTGCTTCGGGCGCACCCGGACGACAACGAATTCAGCGCCGGCGGCGTGGCCGCGATGTGGGCCGCCCGCGGCCATCACGTAAAATTCGTCTCCTGCACCAACGGGGACATCGGACATTGGGGCATGGCGGGTGGACCGCTGGCCCAACGCCGCACCGAGGAGGTCCAGAAATGCGCCAAGATCTTCGGGATCGAGACGGAGGTACTCGACATCCATGACGGCGAGCTGATGCCGACCATGGAGAACCGCAGGACCATCGTGCGGCTGATCCGCCAGTGGCGGGCGAACATCGTCATGTGCCACCGCTCGAACGACTATCATCCCGATCACCGCAACGCCGCCCTGCTGATCCAGGACGCCGGCTACATGGTCACGGTCCCCTTTTTCTGCCCGGACATCCCCTACCTGGAGAACAACCCGGTCTTTCTGTACTACGAGGACAGCTTCCAGAGGCCCTACCCCTTTACGCCTGATATCGTGGTGGGGATCGACGATGTGATCGGCAAGAAGGCGGATGCGGCGGTTGCCCTGGAGTCCCAGACCCTCGAGGCCGGCTGCAACGGCTCCGAGAAGTCATGCCCGACCGACCCTCAAGGCAGGCAGGCCCGCATCGAGGCGGTTCGCCGTGGTGCCGAGAGACGGGACGCCGGACTGG
The DNA here is from genome assembly GCA_963699595.1 of uncultured Planctomycetota bacterium. Taxonomy (GTDB): domain Bacteria; phylum Planctomycetota; class Phycisphaerae; order Sedimentisphaerales; family Anaerobacaceae; genus PLanc-01. The sequence goes on along the minus strand of CAVOUO010000045.1, from coordinate 28,885 downwards.
CCAACCGCTTCCGCAAGCAACTCGCCGAGTGGTACGGTCAGGAGCAGGCCGGCAAGATCCGCTACGCCGAGGCGTTTGAGATTTGCGAGTACGGCCAGCGGCCCTCCAAGAAGGAGATTCGGAACTTGTTCCCCTTCTTCCCCAACCCGTAAGGGACATGACTGGGTGGCCAGCACGGTCCCAGAAATGGATACATTGCGAGAAGCGCAGCGACTGAAGCAATCTCGAAGCCATATAGGATGAGACGCATCCGCTTCGCTGCGGCCTCCAACGCGAATTTTGACATGCGGGACCCGCTACGGACGGGTTTGATATTGCTACCCCGTCACATCCTTCGACGCTGTGACTGCCCCGGCGGTGCGGGTGATTTCTATTGAATGGCGACTGGGCGTGTGCTACAATCAATCGTCAAGATAGAGAGTAGACGTGCCACCACCATATCATTCGTGAAGGAGGATTGTCATGCGCAGGAAATCAATTTGCTGGGTAGTACTCGTGGCCCTCGGTCTGGTTGCCCTTCCGACGGCCAGCCAGGGACAGATTGTCAACCTGGCCCCGAACCCGAGTTTTGAGGAGGACGAAGTCGTCTTGGACGACGCGGCGTGGGAGCACTGGTGCACCTGGAATGATCCGGCCGGAACCGGCAGCACCGCCAAATTCGACACCAGTGAGTTCATCGACGGCACCCGAAGTCTCCGGGTGGACGCCAAAGGGACCGAGAACTGGCACTTCATCGTAACAGATATCGATACGCCGCAGAAGATCGGCACGAAGTACACGGCCAGCTTCTGGGTCAAGGCCCAGGCCCCGCGCCCCTTCGGCGCCCAGATGAAGGCGTCCGACAACTCCGTGAGCTGGGGCTATGCCGATTTTCAGCTCACCGCCGACTGGGCCGAGTACCATTTCACGACGCCCGCCCAGAGCACCCAAGTCAAGCTCGAGTTCTTCTGTGCGGCCTCGGAAGTCCCGTTTTGGCTGGATTTCGTCAACGTGTACGAGGGCGAGTACGTCGTCGGGGTCGACCCGTCGGGCGCTTCGGACCCGGGAAAAGCGGGTCGTCCCACCCCTGCGGATGGGGCCGTGATCGAACCGACTCAGGTGGTGCTCAAATGGAAGTCGGGCAAGTTTGCCGCCCTGCATGATGTCTACTTCGGCGAAAGCCGCGATGAAGTCGGCGCGGCGGCCCGCGACAACACGAAGGTCTTCGTTGGCCGGCAGAAGACAGACCTGCTGGCCGCCGGCACGGCGGGCGGGCCCAATCCCACCGGGCTCGTCCCCGGCCAGACCTATTACTGGCGCGTGGACGAGGTCAACGACGCCAATCCCGGCAGTCCCTGGAAAGGCGACGTCTGGAGCTTCCTGGTCAAGCCCCTGATCGCTTGGAAGCCTTATCCCGCCAACGGCATGACCTTCGTCGATCCGAACCAGACGCTCAGTTGGGAGAAGGCGACCGGAACGATCTTCAACACCGTCTACTTCGGGGACAGCTTCGATGCGGTCAACAACGCGGCCGCCGGCGGGTACATGACCCTCCAGCCGCCCTATCAGGCCGGCACGCTCAAGCTGGATACGACCTACTACTGGCGTGTGGATGAGTTCACCCCGGCCGGGGTGAAGAAAGGCGATGTCTGGAGCTTCACCACGCGCGGCACCGGGGGCGGCGTCAAGGCGGTGTACTTCAAAGGCAAGGACTTCTCCGGCGCCCCCGTACTGACCCGGACCGAAGGCTCGATCAACCACAACTGGAGCGGCGGCGAGATCGCCGGCGGTCTGGCCGACAACGTCTGCGCCCGCTGGACGGCCAACCTCGAAGTTCCCTTCACCGAGACCTACACGTTCACCACGACCAGTGACGATGGCGTGCGCCTGTGGCTCGACGGCAAGCTGATTATCGACAACTGGACGGACCACACCAGCGCCACGAACGCGGCCAAGGTGAATCTGGCCGCCGGACAGGTCTACTCCCTCCGCATGGAGTGGTACGACAACACGGGCGGGGCCGTCGCTCAATTGACCTGGGAGAGTGCTTCGGTCCCGCTTCAGATCGTCCCGCAAGGCTGGCTGCAACTGCCGCTGCGGGCTGCGGGTCCGTCCCCGGCCTCCGGGGCCCCTCATGCCGCCCAGGATCTGACGCTTCAATGGATCGCGGGCGAAGAGGCCACGGACCACGATGTCTATCTCGGCGAGGACGCCAAAGCGGTGGCCGAGGCCGATGCGAAGACCGCCGGTATCTATCGCGGTCGTCAGAAGGCGGACGTAACGAGTTATGACCCCGGCGCGCTGGATTGGGGCAAGACTTACTATTGGCGTGTGGATGAGATCAATACGGCCAGCGCCGCGAGCCCCTGGAAAGGCGCCCTCTGGAGTTTCACCGTGGCCGACTTCCTCCTTGTCGAGGATTTCGAGAGCTACACGGACGACGAGGGCAGCCGGATTTACGAGACTTGGATCGACGGCTACACCAACAACACCGGCGCCACGGTCGGAAACGCCCAGGCCCCCTTCGCCGAGCGGAAGATCGTGCACGAGGGCAGCCAGTCGATGCCCCTGGATTACAATAACGCCGCTACGCCTTTCTACAGTGAGGCCGAGCAGACCTGGAGCACGCCGCAGAACTGGACGGTCAACGGTATGGACACCCTGACCGTGTACTTCCGGGGCAGGCTGTCGAACGGCCAAGAGAAGCTGTACGTGACCCTCAAGGATAGCGCCGGCAAGACCGGCACCGCCGTGCATCCAAGTGCTGCGGCTACCGCCGCCACCCAATGGACCGCCTGGAACATCCCGCTGAGCAGCTTCGCGGGTGTCAATGCCGCCAAAGTCAAGACCATGGTCATCGGCCTGGGCGACCGGGCCAACCCCAAGAAAGGCGGCGCCGGCCGAATCTACATCGATGATATTCGGGCGACCAAGTCCAAACCATAGGCTGCGCAATGATGCCGCAAGGCGTCGAGAAACAGCAATTCTGGAAAGGGCTGCGAGCGTCACTCGCAGCCCTTTCCGCTCTCCGTGGAAGCCCCGGGCCAACGTAAAATCAGTTGGCAAACCGCGCTCATGTCATTGCGAGGAGCGCAGCGACGAAGCAATCTCAATCCGCCGGGTGGGAGATTGCTTCGCTGCGCTGCGAACGCACATTATCTTGTTTCTTTAGCAAGCATTTTTGGTTACGGCCGGAGGTTGCCCCAAGCTCGCAACGACATATGGTGCGCCAACGTCGAGTAAGTCTGAACTCGCCTTGCATGGAAGTCCCCTGGCCCTTGACACGCGTCCCGTCGTGACGTATTGTCCGTGGCGTTGGCTTTCTGGTTCGGTTCCATCGTGTCCCACATTCGGAGGTCCTTATGAGATCGTTGAAAGCGGTTCTGGTCGTTTGGTTGGCTTGTTCGTTGGTGGGCGGCATTGTCTCGGCCCAGGGCAGCTTCTATCTCAAAGACGGCGACCGGGTCGTCTTCTACGGGGACAGCATCACGGAGCAGCGGCTGTATACTACGTTCACCGAGACCTACGTCGTGACACGCTTTCCGCAGCTGAACGTCAGCTTCGTCCACTGCGGCGTGGGCGGCGACCGCGTCACCGGCGGCTGGGCCGGCCCCATCGACCTGCGTCTGAGCCGGGACGTATTCGCCCACAGGCCCACGGTCATGACCATCATGCTCGGCATGAACGACGGCAGCTACCGGGCTTTCGACGACAAAATCTTCAAGACCTACTCGACCGGATACCAGCATATTCTCGACAGCATCAAAAGTGCCCTGCCCGACATACGGCTGACATTGATTCAGCCTTCGCCCTATGACGACGTCACACGGCCCGCCGGCTTCGAAGGCGGCTATAACGCCGTGCTGGTGCGCTACGGGGAGTTCGTCAAGGACCTGGCCCGCAAGCAGGCGTGTGAAGCGGCGGACCTGAACACGTCCGTCGTGGCCGTTCTGGAGAAGGCCAAAGCCGCCGACGCGGAAACCGCGAAGAGGATCATTGCCGACCGGGTCCACCCCGGCCCCGGCGGGCATCTGCTGATGGCAGAAGCCCTGCTCAAGGCCTGGAACGCCCCGGCGGTCGTCACGGCCGTCGAGATCGACGCCGCCCAGGTCCGGACCGTGCGAACGGAAAACACCACCGTCTCGGACCTCAAGGAATCCAACGGTCTGACGTGGACCCAGAAGGACAAAGCGCTCCCCATGCCGTTGGACTTGAAAGACGCCGCCCTGAAGCTGGCGGTGCAATGCTCCGATTTCTTCCAGGCCCTGGATTGGCAGCCTCTGAAAGTCACCGGCTTGCAGGGGCAACGCTATCAGCTCAAGATCGACGGCCAGGAGGCGGGGACCTTCTCCCGGCAGCAGTTCGAGGAGGGATTGAACCTGGCGCAGTGGCCCACCCCCATGTTCCAGCAGGCGCAGGCCGTACATAACCAGACGCTCAGACACAACAACATCCGCGCGACCTGCTGGCGGGAGTCTGCAGGTGGCGTTGGCCCAACAGCCGCTGCCGCACCTCGCGCAGGCCGTGGAGGCGTTGAACAACCTCGAGGCCGATCTGGTCGCGCAGCAGCGTGAGACGGCGCAGCCCAAAGCGCGTCACTACGAGCTGCTGCCACAAGAATAGGGCTGTTCTTGCATTCAAAGCCTATGTCGGGTGGCAGCGGCAAGCGCAGCTTGCCGATGGCTCGTGGTGTACGCGTCGACACCATCGGCAAGCTCCGAAGAGGGTTCCCAATCGCGATATATCGCGATTGGGGGCCCAGACTCCGCTTGCCGCTGCCACCCCTCGGACTGATTTGTGCGCTTCGCTTGTCATCCCTTCGGCCATGCTCAGGGCAAGCTCTGAGCGCAGCGAAGGATCTGGGCTGCGAACGAGAGAAACCTGACCTTCGATCGCCAGATCCTTCGGCTTCGCCTCAGGATGACAGAGTCTATGGTGCACCCAGATTTCTCTGAAATCGTATCACGGCTTAGCAGACCGTGACCACGTGATTGTGTTGAGTCCCTTCTGGAGGTCCGCCAATGGGCCGGCGATGGGTCGTGCGTATTCCTTCCCATTGATGTCGACATTCACCGCGATGGGCCTCCCGAAACGGTCCTCCATCGTTTGACCGACGGTCGGAAAGACACCGACCAGCTTGGCATCGACCACCGGCCCCTGCATGCCGAACGGCGCATCGTTCACGGAGAACGTGAGCGTGGCTCCGCGCGGCTGATCCTCGATGGTCAATCCCGTGACATACGGATCGACCGCGCTGTGCTCATCGCCGAAGGTGCTCTTCTTAGCCCCCTCCAGGAAGACGTTATAATCCGAGGTGTAGCCTGAGGCTGTCTTCACATTGGCAAGCCCCTTGCGAGCGAAGATGTTGTTGAACCACTTGTCATCCTGGGCCGTGCCGGTTTTGCGTCCGACGACTTTCGTCGTGTGCGGCGTGAAGTACTCGGACCGGCGACCGGTGTCGGGACTATAATCGTACCCGCAGTCGACGAACAGATTATGCGCGAACACCGTGGCCTCGGAGTTGCTGCGGACCGGCTGCCCGATCAGGATATTATTGTCGACAAGCGTGGGACCGTGGTCCATCTCCAGGAAGACCGTGGCGGCCTGGGTCTTGTAGATGATATTGCGGGTGATCCAGGTGCCCTGATTGCCGAAGTCCATCCAGATCCCGAAGGCCCCCTCCTTCTGGTAATAGACACCCCGGATCAGGTTGCCGCTGATGACCGTGTCCACGCTGTTGTGGAACTTGATGGCCGCCGTCTCCCAGCCGCCGAACTCTTTGCGATAGTTCGTGTCCTCGATGAAATTGCCGCTGATCAGGCAGCGTGTGGCCCCTTTCTGGCCGGCGATGCCCGCCTGCCCGCACCGCCGGATGATGTTGTTGCGGATGATGTGCTCGCCAAAAGCGTCGATGTCCGAGTAGTCCACATCCGGCGCATGGCCCAGGATGATGCCCACGCAACGGGCGTTGACAACCTCGCAGTTCTCGATGATCCAGTACTTGCCCATCCGCGTGCCGACCGCGCCCATTTGCAGGGTCAGGTTGGGCGGCGCCCAGTTCGCCGCCGCGTGCAGGAAATGAAAGCCATCGACGGTGATGTACCTCAGGCCGGTGACCTGGGGCATGAAGATGCTCTCGCGAACGTTGATCTCCGTCAATTCCGTGTTGGGATTGGCTTGGCCGAAGTTCGCCCGGATCGTCGTCGTGTCTCCATTCACCTGGCAAAACCAGGTGTGCTCGGCCCCGGCCAGCTCCTCTGTCTTCTGTTTCTCCAAGAAGGCCTCGCCATTGAGATAGACGTCCCCGCGATGATGCCACTGACCGTAGTTGAGCCAACCCCCGGAGACCTGCAGCGCGTAGGGGTTGTACGCGTTGAAGAAGGAGTTCGGCAGCTCGACGTTCCAGACACCGCCACCCTCAGACGTCCAGGTAGTGACACGCTCAGAGCCTTTGACGAAGACCTCCTCACCGGGTGCGGCTCGGTAGGTGATGCGTTTCTTCTCGTCCGTACCACCCCGCGCCGGTTTGACCCACTCGCGATACGTCCCGGCGTGAACAAGGACCGTATCACCCGGCTGCGCGACGGCGGCGGCCCGAATGATGGTCAGATAGGGCTCGGCCTCGCTGCCGGACGCCGAATCACTGCCCGCTTTCGAGACGTGGATCTCCCGCGCGAGAACGCCCTCACACACCAGAACCATGCCGACACACACTGCGAACGATAGAGCCGATCTTCTCATGGCAACGCTCCTCTGGGTCCGTAGGACCCTGATACGTAGGGTGCGTCCGGCACGCACCGCCTTCCACCAAATCGGCGGAATGGTGCGTGATACGCACCCTACCGCCGACCGTCCCATGGTACCGAGTGACGCATCCGATCTCAATAGCCGAGGTCGCCCAACTCTTGCGGTGGACAGATTCGGCGGGTAATCTGGACCTGTTGCCGCGGAGGAGGGACAGATTTGCCTGGAGAAGGATATAATGACAATGTCACGATGCATGCCACATGGAGACAAAGCTCTGCCCTTTTTGGTCCTTGGTGTCCTTGTCGTCCTTTCAAGCACGGCTGCTTGGGCGGCAGCCGAGACCGACGAGCCGACCCCAACGATCATCGAGGTCGGCAACCGTAGTCTTGCAGAGGTCATCCAGGCCGCCCCGCCCTATTCGGTCATCCTGTGCAACCGCAACCGCGAACTGACGCTTTCGACGCCCATTCTCGTCGACAAGCCGCTCACGCTGCGCGGGATGCACGCCAAGCTCCCGGAACGGCTGGGCAATACCTCGCTGGTGATCGTGCGGGCCGCGGGCGTCCGCTTCACGGATTTCGAGCTGCACGGAAACGCCAGCAGCGTGTCCCAGGACGACCGGGCCCCCCTGCTGCGCATCCATGCCGGCGACTTCGCGGTCGAGAGAGGGGTCTTCGCCGACAGTTCCAAAGACGGCGTCATGATCGAAGCGGAAGATAAAGACATCATCGGCGGGGTCGTCAGAGACGTGGTCGGTATGGGAGTCATCCGGGATACTGTGTCCATTTCGGGCGGCTCGCAAGGGGCCAGGATACGGAACATCCTGGTCGACAACGTCCGCGCCTACCGAAGCTCCCGGCGCGGCGCCGTCGAGGTCAGCGACGGTACGGACAATGTCACCGTGCGCAAGGTGTTCGCGGAAGACTGCGTCTACGCCGTGGATGTGCAGGACCACAACCGGCCCCATCAGGACAACCGCAACGTGGTGGTCCAGGATATTTACGCGGTCCGCTGCAGACACGCGCTGCGTACGTCCAACACGCCCAAGGGGCACATCAATCTCACGATTCGCGATGTGACGGCCGAACACTGCCGGATTCCTGTACAGGTCTCCCATACGGACAATGTGGTGCTCGATAATGTTCGTGTGATCGAGCATGATGCCGCCGACACCCCGATGGCCATAACCAACTGTAACGGCCTGTCGATCCGCAACGTCACGATCCTGAACACCACGTGCAAGAGAGTCGCCCTGCTCGTGCAGGACTGCAATCAGACGGCCATTGATGGACTGGTTCTGCGGGGCACGACAAAGGACCTGGCCACCGCCGTTACGTGGCTGGCGACCGCCGGCAGACCTCTGGCGGGTCTGTGCATCCGCAATGTCACCGCCCTCCACGTCCGGCAGGCGGGCATTGTGCTGGCCGCGGACCACAAAGGCGGGACCCTGACGGACTTCCTTATCTGCGACAACCTCGCGCGCGTGGTGAACACCGTGAACGCCACCAACGGGATCCTTCGCAACAATCTTCCGGAACCATAGGGCCGGCCTTGACTTGGCGAAGCCGACATGGTATACAGGGAATAGGTCGGACGCCGGAGCGTCCCGGAGGCATCGCGCGTTTTGGCATCTCAAGATCGTTCTGGTTTTCGAGGAGGCTCATCATGCGAAAGACACTGATCGTCTTAGGTTGCTCCGCAATCCTGGTACTCGGTCTGGCCGGCGAGTGCTTCGCAGGTCTGGTCGGCTATTGGCCCCTGGACGAGGGCGCCGGCGGCCAAGCCCTCGACAGCACGGGCAAGAACCACAACGGCACCATCAACGGCGCTACCTGGGTCACGCCGGGGTGGAACGGCGAAGGCGCGTGCCTGCAATTCGACGGCGTGGACGATCGCGTGGAAGTCCCCAGCACCACCGACCTGCGCTTCGGCACCAACACCAGGTACACCCTGGCCGCCTGGGTCAACTGGACGGTCCGGCCGGGGCATTGGTCGGGCGTCGTGACCAAGGGCCGCGAGGTCGGCAACTGGTACGGGATCTGGCTCGACCCCACCAATGCGTGGATCTTCGGACATGGCGGCAACAATCAGGTCGGCAGCGTCACAGCCGCCAACGTCTGGATCCACGTGGCGATGGTCTACGATAACGGCAACAAGAAGATCTACCTCAACGGCAAGCTGGACAACGAGACTACCTCGTCGCAGAACGGTGACAACACCGGCGATCTCTGGTTCGGCGCCGCCAAGGGCGTCACGGAGTTCGCCCCGGCCAGGATTGACGATATCCGGATCTACGACCAGGCTCTGACCGCCCAGGAGGTCAAGGCCCTGACCCCGCCGAAGCTCAAGGCGTTCGACCCCGTCCCGGCCAATGGCGCCGTCAGTGTCTCTACCCCGCTGCTCCAATGGACCAAGGGCGAGACGGCGGTATTCCACAATGTCTATCTCGGCACGACCCCCGAGTTGACGGAGGCCAACCTCGTCGCGCCGCGCCAGCCGTTTGCGGTCTTCTATTACATGCAAGGGTTCCAGCCGGGCACGACCTACTACTGGCGTGTGGACGAGATCGAGGCCGGCGGCACGATCCACACCGGCAACGTCTGGTCCTTCGCCACTGAACCATTGACCGCCTACCTGCCGAAACCGGCCGACGCAGCCGCGAATCTCTTCCCGGGTCCGACGTTGACCTGGCTGCCGGGCAAAGGCGCCCTGAAGCATCAGGTCTATTTCAGCAGCGTTTCCTCCGAAGTCGAGGGCCGCACGGCCGCGGCGGACAAAGGGACGACCACGAAGACGGAATTCAGCCCAGGGCTGCTGCGTGCCTCGACCACCTACTATTGGCGCGTCGACGAGATTCTGACCGATGGAACGACCAACAAAGGTCCGGTTTGGAGCTTCACCACCGCCGACGGGATCGCCCAGAAGATCGTCCGCCAGTGGTGGACGGGAATGGCCGGCACCGCCGTCAGCGCGTTGACCGGCAGTCCGGACTATCCGAACAATCCGACCGGCACCGAGCTGATCGCCAGTTTCGAGGGCCCCACGGACTGGGACGACAACTACGGCACGCGGATGTATGGCTGGCTGACCCCGCCGCAGTCCGGCGACTACACGTTCTGGATCGCCTCGGATGATAATGGAGAGTTGTGGTTGAGCACAGACGCCGATCCGGCGAACGGCGTTGTCATCGCCCGCGTCAGCGACTGGACGAATTCGCAGGAGTGGACCAAGTTCCCAACCCAGAAATCGGCCGCGATCACGCTGCAAGCGGGCCAGAAGTACTTCATTCAAGCCCTACAGAAGGAAGAGGGCGGCGGCGATAATCTCGCCGTCTCCTGGCAAGGTCCCGGCCTTGCCGCGCAGGCGGTCATCAAGGCCGAGTATGTGGATACCTTCGCCCTGCCGCCGCTCCAGGCGTTCTCTCCGAGTCCGGCCAACGGGGCGGTCGATGCGCCCCAAGCAGGCGCTCTGAGCTGGAGTGCCGGTGAGAAGGCCCAGAAACACGAGGTCTACTTCGGCGATGACAAAACGGCTGTCGCGGCAGCGAACAACACGAGCCCGCTGTTCAAGGGCAGCCAGGCCGGCGCCAGCTTCAGTGCCGGCGATCTGGAGTGGGGCAAGACGTACTACTGGCGCATCGATGAGATCAACGCCGGCGAGGCCGGCAGCCCGTGGAAAGGCTCCATCTGGAGCTTCACCACCGCCGGCTTCATCCCGGTGGATGACATGGAAAACTACACGGACGATGAAGGCAACCGCATCTACGAGACCTGGGTGGACGGCTGGACCAATGGCACCGGCTCCACCGTGGGCAACACAACGGCTCCCTTTGCCGAGCGGACGATCATCCACGGCGGCAAGCAGGCGATGCCCCTGGACTACAACAACACCAAGACCCCCTTCTACAGCGAGGCCGAGCAGACCTTCGCGTCCTTGCAGAACTGGGCGACCAACGGCGTGGATACGCTGAGCCTGTGGTTCCGGGGCAATCCCGTCAGCTTTGCCGATAAGGGCAACGGGGCTCTGACCGTCAGCGGCAGCGGCAATGATATCTGGAACACCGCCGATGCCTTCCGCCTCGCCTACAAGAGACTCAACGGCAACGGCTCGATCACGGCGAAGGTGGACAGCCAGACCAACACGGACGGCTGGGCGAAGGCGGGCGTGATGATCCGCGAGACCCTCGAGGCCGACTCCACCCACGCGATGGTCATCGTGACGCCGAGCAACGGCGTCTCGTTCCAGCGCCGGCCCGTGACCGCCGGCGCCAGCGCCAACACCGATGTGACGGGCCTGAAGGCCCCCTACTGGGTCCGGTTGACCCGCACCGGCAACGCCTTCAAGGCCGAGTCTTCGCCGGATGGCAAGACCTGGACCGCGGTAGGGACCGATGTGAACATTCTTGATGACCGCCAATGTCTACATCGGTCTGGCGGTCACGGCCCACAACACGGCGGCGGTCAGCACGGCCGAATTCAGCAACGTCGCGACCACCGGCGGCGTGACCGGCTCCTGGCAGGCGGCGGCGATTGGCTCCGATCCGCAGCCGGGCAACAGCCCCGCCGGCCTGTACGTCTGCGGTCGAAGACAGCGCCGGCAAAGTGGCGGTGGCAGCTCATGCCGATCCGGCGGCGGTGCTGACGGCCGCCTGGACCGAGTGGAAGATTCCGCTCTCGAGCTTCACCGGCGTGAATCTGGCCAAGGTCAAGAAGCTGTATATCGGCGTGGGCGACCGTAAGAATCCCGTCGCGGACGGCACCGGCCGCATCTACATCGACGACATCCGGGTGACAAAACCGTAGGGGCGAATCATCATTCGCCCTCCCGGCGGCCCGGTAACCGAGAACCATAGAAGGGCTGCGAGCATGTCTCGCAGCCCTTCGTCATTTATCGCACAAAGGGCCGAGGCTCCACGTCATTGGCCAGCAGGGACGCGACCAACGGATCGTTGTGCTCCTCCGCAAACTTCGCCAGCAATGCCCGGTGTTCCAAGAGCACCTGCCGATGACCCGGATCCCGCGCCACGTCCTTCGTTTCCCCCGGGTCGGCCTGCAAGTCCACCAGCGATTCCCGCTGAATCCCCTGACTGTACACGCAGTATTTGAATCGCTCGGTCCGCACCATCCGCCCCTGCACCGAGGGTCGAATACCGTCCACCGCGGCCGCCTGATCCATGTGGTTCTCCAGGACCAGATGATCCCGCCACTGGGTCACAGATTGGCCCAGGGCCAGCGGCTTGAGGCTGCGTCCGGTCAGTTTCTTCGGCACGTCGAGGCCGGCGAAATCGAGCATCGTCGGCAGCAGGTCCAGGCCGGTGTTCACCATCTTGTCGCAACGGCCCTGTTTCGTCACGCCCTTGTGACTGACAATCAGCGGCACGCGCACGGATTCCTCGTACAAAACAGTCTTCTGATTGAAACCGTGCGCCCCGGCGCATTCGCCGTGGTCGCTGGTCAAGACGATCAGGGTCTTTTCCTCCAGGCCCGCCTGCCGCAGCGCGTGCAGTACCCGGCCGATCTCGGCGTCCACTTTCTCGATCATCCGGTAATAGGCCCAGCGAAGCTGCCGCCACTTCTCCGGGCGGAAATCGCCCACCGGGAACATCGGGCTTGCATGGTAGCCCCGGCGCATCATGGTCATGGTGTCCGGCTCATTCTCCGGCGGAGCCGGGTTCGTGGGGGCGGGCGGACACTGCTCCGGCGCGGGCGCATCCCCAATGGGCCCACAGGGCAGCTTCTGCCCACGGGCATACTCGCAAATGTTGTGCGGATTCAGGAGACTGACCACCAGCAGAAACGGCTTTTCGTGCTTCTGCGCGATGAACCACGCCGCGTCGCCGGCAGCGCGAGCATCCTGGTCCTGCGTCTTGTCCACCGGGCCGCGGGGCATCCCGAAACCATGGGCCTCGACATCTTTCTGAGCGAAGCTCAGGTGCCACTTGCCATAATAGGCCGTGTCATATCCGGCCCGTTGGAAGTAGGTCCCCAGGCAGGTGAATTCCGCCGGGTCCAGCTTGACCGCCACGTTCCGGGTGACGCCGGTCTCATGCGGATAACGCCCGGTGAAGAGGGAATTCCGCGCCGGCATACAGAGCGGATTCGGAGTGTAGGCACGGGTGAAGACCGTGCCCTGGGCGGCCAGACTGTCCATGGCCGGCGTGTGGATGAGTTGCTGACCCATACGGCAGCTCATGGCCTCCGCAAACTGCTGGTCCGTCATGATAAACAGCACGTTCGGCCGGCTCGACGGGGAGGCTGAACGGTCGCCGGCCATCGTGCTCGGCACGAAAATGGAACCCGCCACCGCCGCACCGCTGGATTTCAGAAATGCTCGCCTGCTGATCATCTTGACCTCCTCTACTGCCCTTGGAGCCACGCTTCGTTGAAGCGGGCGTGCTTGATCGTCTTGCTCGTCCCATGAAAGCTATACACCACGTGAAGACTGCCGTCGGCGCCCTGGATGATCGAGGGATAGGCGGCGGAGGGCGAGGATTTCTCGGAAGAGCCGCTCTCCAAATGACGCGTATGAGACCATGTCCTGCCCTCGTCGGTGGAAAGGGAAACGGCCAGACTCTCCCGGCCTCGCTCCGTATCGTTGTACGCCAGGACCCAGTGGCCGTTGCGGAGCGTGACGATATCGGCTCCCGAGCCGGGGTTCGGCAACTCGGAATCGCGGACCGGGCTCCAGGTCAGCCCTTTGTCCTTGGAGGCGCTGATGTGCAGCCGTTTCGGCGCGGGGCCGTTGTCGCGCATGTAGGCGACGAGGGTCCCGTCCGCCCGTGCTCGCGATACTCGGCTGGATATTGCCGGCCCCGACCAGCGGCTCGCTGAACCGCCACGTCTGCCCACCGTCATCCGTGAAAGCCATCAGCGAGAAGCTGAAACCATCCGAGTACAACGGGACGATCAGCCGCTGGCCCTCGACCAGAACGGCCTTGTTCTTCGTCTGCCATCCCATCCGCTGAAAGTAAGGATAGCCGAGGTCCGTTTCCTTCGACGGCCCCGCCGGGTTCTGCAATTGTCCCTTGCGAACCAGGTCTTCGCCGCGTGCCTTGGAGAGCATCCGGGCGCCCCACGCCTTCCACAGGCCGGCCGTAATGACGCCCTGTGCCGGTTGGCCGGCGTAGAGGCCTTCCTTGATGTACGTCCCGTATTCCTCAATCTGCCGCTGGACGGATTTGACAAACCGGTCGTTCGGTTGGATACCCCGTTCGGCGGAATCACCAGGTTTGACGTGCAGGACATCCTGCCAGGCCCATTGCGGCGCACCCGTGGCGAGAGCATCTTGCCCTTGTTTCTCTGTGCCGCGGGCATCCTGCCTGCGCACCTTGGTGGCATCGGCATCCTGCCGATGATTCATGGGCTGGAAGCCCATGCCACGAGGGGCATAATCCTCACTGATCCGGTACTTGAGCAGTGAGGTCTCCCACTGGTTTGCGATGACCGTGTACCACATGAGCCACAGCCGCTTCTGTGCATCCAGGAAGAGGATCGGGTTGATGTCGGGAAAGCCCGGCGTATCCGCCATGAGGAACGGCTTGCTCCACTGATCCTCACCTTTCTTGAGCCGCGTGCCCATGATCCGCACGTCGTCCGCCCACCGCTCGCCGGAACCCTGGAACCAAGCGGCCAGCAGGTCGCCATTGGGCAGCTCAACGATCGTCGAGCCATGAACGTGCTCCTGCACCGGCGGGAAGATTTCCGTCGGCGCCACGCCCCCGGGGGTGCCGGCAGAAACGCCTGACGGCGTCACTGCGAGCAACCACAGGACAAGCACAGAGAGCGTGAAACGAAATCGCTGAACTGAAAGCCGCATGCGGATCTCCTTCAAGGTTGTGGGACGGCCCGTCCCGTTTCCCAATCGAGGACTATCTTCTTGCCGGCGACAGCAAACGTCCATATCTTCTCGTTCCTGGCGAGGCTGACGTGCTTCACCTCTGTGCCCACAGGCGTCCAGGAGAGCGCAACCGCGTTTTGCCAATGTGAATCATGGTTCGCGAATCGTATCGTGAAGAGGTTGGCGCCCCGGCCGTGACTGCCGCGGGCCGGCAGATTGGCCGCGTCCATTTTGACATTGTCCGGCGTCAACAGGTCAACACGCAGAAGGGCCTGACGTCCCGTCACGAGATAGCCTCCCTGGTCCTGTCGGCAGTCGCTGCTTTCCGTGTGCAGACGCAGTTCCAGGTCCGCGCTTTTCTCCAATGCGATGTCGTCGATCACGATCAGCACCTCCGGCTTGACAAACAGCAGGTGACGCACGAAACGCTGTAGCCCCACCCGTTTCGGATAGGCCGACGTCACATCACCGGTAATGTGGTCCAGCTCCGCGCTGGAGGTGGCGCGGAGGATACGCGGCCGAGACTTGGCCGACAGGCACGCGGTGCCATTGAACCACTGGCGGCCCTCGCCAAGCTGACCCACGCCGTCGATCAACAGCGTATTGTGCTGATCCGTCCACTTGTCCTGGTAGCCGTCGTCCCGGATGAGCCACTGGCCGGCCCCGAAGAGCACAAAATGGCCCACATCCGGATGCACGTGGCCACCGCCCGGATCGTAGGAGAACTCGCTGGCCGCCTGGTGGCCGATGAACGGCCCGCACTTGAAAACGAGGAGGCTCTCGCCACCGTCCCAGCCGGTCCGCGCCGAGACCAGGCCCATGTCCTCAAAGTGGTGCAGCGTCGGCAAGTCCTCGCGGAGCCACCGCCGGCACGGCCGGGTCGTACCAGATCAGGTTGAGCCAGCGGGCGCCGGGGGCATCGACATTGGCCTTGTCGACCTGCTCGGCCAGCCACTGCGCATGACCGTCGCGGTACCGCCCTGCCAGATGACGGAGGATATGATCGGGTCCGTACCAGTGACCGCGCGGGCAGTCCGCCAAATCCACGATGCAGTTGCTGCGGGTCCAGGCGTTCATCGGCAGTGACAAGTACTGGCAGTACCCGGCGGTGTTTCGCCACCAGGGACGACCATAGAGATCGACGTTCAGCAGCGTGTCGGCCAGGTACATGAACTTGAGCATGTACTCCGCCCCGTACTCCCAGTAGCCGACCCCTTCATGGCTGGCGCCGTCGGGCCCGAGGACATCCATCGTCCGGCGGAACTTGTCCAGCGCCAAGCCGATCCACTGACGAGCCTCCGGCACCTCGTCGAAGAGTGCGAAGCCGGCGGCTGCCAGGCCGCAGACATTGACCCAGAGATGATTCTGCATATACGAGCGGTGCCAGTAGGTATTGCCCGTTGCCGCCGCCTGAAACATGGCGGAGGCACGTTGGGTGAGAGTCTCCCGGATACGCTGTCGGCTCGCTTCATCGAGGTCGTGATAGCACCAGTCATAGACGAGCGCCAGGCCGAGAAGCTGATGTCCCGTCGCCAGATCCTTGCCATCGTATGGGCCGAATCCCCAGGTGGGGTAGCCGCAGGAAGCCAGCGCCCACTGCTTCGCGGCATCGAGATACCGCCTGTCGCCGGTCATCAGATACGCCATAGCCAGATGGGGCATGGTATTGCCAACTTCGCGTTGCCACAGTTGCTCATCGGCGCTCTGGGCGTCGCTGCTTCGGTACGGCGGAGCGCCGCGCTCCACCGCCCGGTCCGCCAGCACCTGCACCTCGGTCCAAAGGCCGGCGTGGGTCGTTTGAATGGCCCTGCGAAGCTCTGCGACGCGCTGGGCCGTGAGATACAGGCGAGGATGCGTACCGCGAACCTTCTCCAACGCGGCGGGCAGCGGGTCGAGGTCGTACCGGGACAAAGCCGTCAGTCGTTCTATCGGCTCGAGGGTCACATCGTCCAGGTAGGCGTCGATCTGCGTCGGGTCGGATGTGCCCTTCTCCAGAGCCAGCCAGCACGAGACGGTCCCGGCCGGGGCGTGGAATTCCGTGGTCAGACGCTGCCACTGGCCCAGATGCTCGACATCGTACGGATCGGTAGACGCCCTTCCCATCTCGCGCTGGCGTTCTGCCGCAACGAACTCGCACTTGAGAAACGGCGCGGGCGTGCCGGCACCCACGGAAATCACCTTCACCCAGGCCGACGAGCCGGTACAGCCGGCCCGCCTGCATGGGAACGGAATCCGACACGGCGTAGTTCCAGTTCTCCTCCATGCTGCCGTAGAACGTGCAGACAGGCGTGGCTGTTCGTCGTCGCCCCAAGCCCCGCCGCACGCTCCACCTTTACCGTCGCGGCACGAGGCCTCCAGTTGCCGGAATCGTTCTCAAAGTCCCACACGGTCGGCTGCGCAGTTGCCTGTGCTCCGAGTGAAAGTACCAGACAGACCACACAGAATTTCATCCACATGCCCGTTTCTCCCATGGCGCGATCTTCTGACAATTCAATACGCCGGCCTTGACCCGACCCGGCCTCTTGCGGCAGACTATTATATCCGTTGAGGTTCGCCGGAGACATGACATTCGACATGAGCGCTGATCCCGATTAGAAAGGAAATGGCCCCATGCGTAACGCTGAGCATTCATCCCGTCGTGACTTTCTGGCCGCCGGCTTGGCCGGTGCGTCGGCAGGAATCCTGTCAGGCGGGCAACCAGTCCGGGCCGCCGAGAAGGCGGCCCCCGCGGTCAAGGTCCGCTACGACGAGCTCCTGCCGCACGAGTTTCGCAAGCGAATCGCCGAGAGGCCGATTGCTTACCTGCCTTTGGGCACGCTGGAATGGCACGGGGAGCACCTTCCCCTGGGTTCCGATGCGATGCAGAGCGAGGGGCTCATGGTCCAGTGCGCCCGCCGGTTCGGCGGGATCGTGATGCCGCCGATCCACCTTGGGCCGGACCGGGCCAAGCCGACGGACGACGGAAAAACGCTGGTGGGCATGGACTACGCCGAGTCCACCACCCCGCCGCGGCAACTCGATGGAAGCTGCTACTGGGTCCCGGCGGGGCTCCACCTGCTGATGGTCGATGCGATCCTCGCGCAGCTCAAGCGGGCGGGCTTTCGGGCCGTGTTCGCCGACGGTCACGGGCCGTCGCGCTCCTCGTGGGTGGAGAACCTGCCCGAGCGCCAGGCCCGCTTCGGCCTCAAGCTCTTCGGCGTCACCCGGGAGATTGCCCGGCAATGGAAGAGCCAGGTGGACCACGCCGCCCGCAACGAAACCTCCCTGATGATGCACCTGAGGCCGGATTTGGTGGACCTGTCCCAGTTGCCATCGTCCCGCTCCACGTGGCCGCAAGGCGTGGGCGGCGCCGACCCGCGCGACGCGACCGCCGCCTACGGCAAAGAGTGTTTTGAGGCTTCGGTCGAGCTGGTCCGACAGATGTTCGCCGCTGCAGGGCTGCTTTAGAACCTCCAATAGAATGGAGGTATGGCTCAAGGCAATGCTTCCTGCCCCTTGAGATGAAGCACGCCGTCATCTTGAAGCGGCGGAGTGAAAGGCTGCGCCGCGTTTCCGCCCGCGACCTGACCGGCGTCGCGAAACTGTCCGATGCGCGGGTCATACCAGCGAACGATGAAAGTCGTGTTCTTCGCGTCGGTCAGATTCATGGTGAAGGCTTTGCCCTGTGGGGCATACACCACGTATTCCGCACCGGCGTTGGCCAAACACACGCCCGTAGAGGCCAACCGGCCGTCTGGCTTCATGGCCGTGAAGTTCGCGCCGGCTCGATGGAAGAACTGCGCAAGTGTCCCTCCAAATCCAGGATGCGATCGCGCTGGTCGGCCACGGCGGCCATGGAAGACCTGGGATCGAATCCATAGCTGGCGTCGTTCTGAATGACAACACTCGCTCCGGCCAGGGCCGTCCCCCAGAGCAGACGCAGTACAGCAGTCTCCGTCGCCGCGTCCCCGCCCTCAAAGGACGGGACGGGCTCACTGAAAAACATCGGCTTGGCCGGCGTGGCGTCAAATTCCCGGCTGTAATGATCGAAGAAGACCCGGGCCGGGGGCAGAGTTGTCCCAGCGCGGCGTGTGATGCGAGAGGATATCGGCTTTCGGCTCGCCGCGAATGCCCGGCACGGCCCGAATGTGGTCGTCGTTGATCATCAGCGGCTGCGACGTACGGGCCTTGAAAAAGTCCAGGAAGTGTATTTGGAAGGCCGCAGACGCCGGGCATCGTACCACTCGCCCTCGTTGAAGATCTCGAACAACACGTTTGGCGTGTCAGTGGCCGCCTGGAGGAGTCGCCCACAGAAGCGTTCCAGATAGAACTGATGCTTCTGGAGCCGGGTCCACCGCGGATCGAAGACCAACGGCATCTCGTGGTCATAGTCGTGCAACTCCACAAACTGGGCCTTGTTGGTCAGGGGGCCGCCGTGGGCGGCGTTGAAGGGATGACCGGCAAACTTCGTCTTCGTCCAGCCATCATGGACCTGGATCACGACCACGATGCTGTTGGCGTCCGCCAGACGGATCAACTCGTGCAGCCGGTCAAAGTAGGCGTCATTGAACCGCATCAGGTCGAATTTGCCACTCGCTCGGACCCAGGGCCAGAGTTCGGGCGCATTGTAACCGATGCGTGGGTCCGCCGGCTGATCGACAACACCGATATACGACCAGAGCAGCAACAC
The DNA here is from genome assembly GCA_963699595.1 of uncultured Planctomycetota bacterium. GTDB lineage: Bacteria > Planctomycetota > Phycisphaerae > Sedimentisphaerales > Anaerobacaceae > PLanc-01. Next base: position 9,654 of record CAVOUO010000045.1, on the reverse strand, counting down.
ATTGATGCCGCGTCCGGCCAAGGCATCCAGATACGCTTTCTGGTCGAAGTTGATCCCCAATTCCATCCAGCCTTGGGTGATCGAATCGCCGATCAGGAGGATAGGCTTGCCCCGGAACTGAAGCCAATGGCCATCACATCGCCACTCGGCGCCGGTGAGTGCCGAGCAGAGAGCGATCAGAGTAACTCCGACCAAAGCATATTGTCGCGTGGCAGACCGTGCCAACTCCGGACGTTTCAGCAGCTTCAATAGGTCTCCCACGGGGCGCGAGCAAAATTGGGTGCTGCTTCCCGGCCGAAGCGCAGGGGCGGATTGCCGTTTTCGAACGCGCCGATGTCCGGGGCAGTGCCCTGATAGTCGTCGTTGAAGGTCGGCAGCCGCGTGCCCTTGTCGATTGCGGGGTTGGGGACTTGGACCATCGGATCGGTGATGGCGAAATTCTTGCCGCTGCGCGAGTACTCGATCCTGCCCCACTTGATGTTGGGGACCGTCGGGGCCAGAAACCATTCGAGCCGGTCGGAGGGCACGAACATCGAGCGGACGAACCCGCCGGCCAGATAGCCGCTGGTCAGGTCGTCGCGGAGGCTGTTCGGGGGAGCGTCGCTCGCGGAGGATGGTCTTCGGGTCGCGGACACAGAATCAGACGCTGGAGATCGCCTTTCAGACGCAGAGGATCGCGTCCGGGAGTCTGAAGGATAGACGTTGCCGCGCACGCGGAAGATGTTGTTCCGTGTCACCACGTTGCAGATCCCGTGACCGCTGAAGACACTCAGCGCCCCATTCGGTTGCAGGGTCGTATTGTGAAAGATGTACCGCCGGCCCCAGTCGCCCGGGACCTCTTTGCCGTTGAGGGTGAGGGTCCGGCCGACGCCCGCAGTCTTGAAGATCATGCCGCCGCTGGGGTCCTGGTGAGAGATGCGGCTGGAGGCGAAGACGTTGCGGAACAGGTACAGCGGCCCCTTCGAGGTGCCCGCCGAGGCGATGAACACGAAGGTCTTATCGATGTAATTGCCCCAGATGCGGACGTTCATGTTCGCGCCTTCGCTCTCGATGGCGTCGTCCCAGCAGTTGGTGATGATGTTGCCGTAGATGTCGGAGTCGCGGTTGGGACTGCCCTGGAAGCTGAAGTTGCTGCCGCCGCCGATGCCGTCGTTGTAGCCGTGGTCCTCGGTCGAGCGAATCTCGTTGCAGCGGATGATATTCCCGCCGGAGCTGTCTATCAGGCTGATCCCCTGGGGTCCATCCGGATGGCCGGACTCCCAGTCATTCGAACCGCTCCGGGGATTCTCAATCAGGTTGCGTTGTAAGACCAGCCCGCCGGCGCCCCTCTCGGCATAGATCCCGCTGTCGGAGCCATAGAAGACGCCCCAAACCCGAGCGCCGCCGACCCGGCCCCACAGGGTCATGTGGCAGTCTTCGACGACCACGTTCTGCACACCCTTGCGAATGAGCACGGCACTTTGTCCGGCGTTCTTCAACTCCAGCCCCCGAATGATGACATAGTCGGCCGCGACCTCGACGCAGTTGTCGTGCAGGTTGAACACATCGATCACGGTCTTGGTCCCCGGCGTCGGGGTCACCAGGTGCCACGCGTTGGCCGTGCCGGACTCGGTGATCTTCACCGGCTTGTCCAACTCGCCGCCCGGCAGATGCGTCGTCTTTCCGATCGGAAACTGCTCGCTCCGCGTGGCGGCGGTCAGCGCAGCAGTCTGTGTCGAAGGCGTCCCGCCTTCGGAACGCGGGCGGGACGCCCGCGACACGGGCGCCGTCAGCTCAATCTCGTACGTCGTCCCGGGCCGCAGGCCGACCAGGCTCCCGCGGAATTCGCCATCCAGCTCAGCGTACCACAGCGGATATCCCTCCCGCCATGCCTCGTCTCCCTGTGCCCGGAAGCGCACTTTCGCCTCCCCGCCCCCGGCGTCGCCCGGCTTCCAGTAGAGGCCGATACACTCAAACGTCGGCACCGCGGTCTGCGCCCGCGAGAAACTGGGCCAGAGAACCGCCAACACAGCCAGACCGATGGTGGGCCTGGCCCACCCTGCGAACTTCGATGTCATGGAATCCCCTTTCGTTCTTCACCGGCTTTTGTAAGTCGCAGAACTACGTCCGTGCCCTGCCAAGGCGATGCCAGATCGCGATGACCGCCGCCTTCGACCGTGCCGCCCTCGCGTGCGACGCCGTCTTCGGGGCGATACCATTCAACGCGGAACGTGCCGGCGGCGCCGCTGAGATCCAGCCGCAATCGCACCGTCTTGCCCGCATCGGCGCGGGCCGCTCTTCCATCGGCTGCGGCATTCGGATTATAGATCAGGTACTCGTCCGTGCGCCGCCGCAGAAGCTTCGGGGCTCGAATCCCCTCCCGGCCGTCTGCGTCGCTCACCAAAGCATGATCCGGCTCGAAATCCGACAACTTAATGTGCCTTTCGTGGAAGTAACGCTGGATATGGGGAACCGAGTCCAGGCCGGTCAAGGCGGCGGTGAAACGGGTGGCGTCCTTCCAGGGTGCGATCGCGGCGCGTTGGCCGGTCTGTGTGTACGGTTGCAGGACCCACCAGCGTCCGCCGTAGTTGGCCGAGCCGCCCGAGAACAGCCAGGTCCAGAAGAGCCGCCGCTGGAAATACCGCATGTCCTGCGGGTCCAGATTGAAATGATCCTGCTCATAGCGGTCCTCGCCGAGAAAGACCGGCTTGGCGAACTGGTGATAGCGCTCGTAGGCGGTGGCCCCCAGATCGTAGCTGTCCTCAAGATGCAGGTAAGTCGCCCAGTCCTCTGCGCCGAAATAAAACGGAACCTGCCGGGCGTGGCCCGTCGAGAGCGGGTGCTGCCACGGGTCGTGCGGCGGAAGTACGCACCCACTTCCCGGGCGAACGCGTTGTTGTTGGGGTACTCGGGGCCGTAGTGGGCGTCATTGACGACGAGCCAGAAGATTTGCGGATAGGCGGCGTAGCGGGCCAGCATCCAACGCAGGAGTCGCTCCTTCTGAGTGTCGCTCAATGATTTCCAGAAGGTCTCATCGACTTTCCACCGTGACCCGCGCGGGAAAAGGATGAGTTGCACATAGACCTCCGGGTAGTTGTCCAACAGCCACTGGAGCCGCCGGTCAATCCCCTGGAAGCGGTCCAGGCGGAATCGCGTGAAACCCGCGTCGGCAAAAACGTCGTTCGCCCACATCCCGGTATCGTCGGCCTGGAATCCCTTCGGCCCACAGACGGCGAACGACCGCAGCGAGGTGATCCCCTGCGCCACCGCGTCGCGGACGTAGGCAGTGAAATCCTCGAACGGGATTGGTTTGCCGCCGGCGTCGTGGGTACACAACAGAAAGTAGGCGGTGTCGTTGAGGTTCAGGAACCATCGCCCATCCTCCGTCATCCACTGCCGCGGGTTGCGCGGATGGGTCAGCAAACGGCCCCGCAGATGGGAGTCCTCTGCCGTGAAGGTGCCGCTGCGGCCGTCCAGTCCTTTGTCCGTCTTGCACGCGGAGACCCATTTCCAGGTTCCCGACTCACTGACGTAAACCCGCGCCCGCCAGGTGTTGCCGCCGTCATAGAAGGCGTACACAGTTTTTGCGTTGGCTTGCTCCGAAGGCGGCGTGAAAACAACGGTCGCCACCGTGTCGAACGGATTGTCCACCGCCCCGTCGCCATGCAGCGTCACTTCGTAGACGCCGAACTTCTTCGCGGACTGGGCGCGGTCCGTCTCGTTCGTAGTGACGCCGTGAGGCGTTTCTTTGTATGCCGTTACGGGCACACTACGAACGGGCGCACCGCCGGGCGGGTTATCGAGGATCGGGCCGATGTCGAGAAGGTACATCTGCCGGCCGAGACCTTCGTGGGTGGCGTCGATGGAGACTCTCCTGCCGTCGCGGCTGAGTCGCGGATGCAAATCGACCCGGTAGATGTTGGTCGGGGCGGTGGACTTGAGCTTGGCCAGCGGCACAAACTGCTTGGTAGGAATGTGATACATGAACAGATACTGATAACCCTCGACGGCGTAGGTGTCGGAGATGATCCAGTCGCCGCCGGGACCGGGAATGTAGCTGACGTGACCGTTGTAGGAGGATTCGAAAAGCCGATCTTTGGCCTTGCCGGTCCCGTCATCCTCGTAGAGATAGTAGCCTCGACCGTCCAGGAGGCACTGGTCGTCCCGCCACTCGTGATGGCTGGGCAGGTTGTAGAAATAGCGAATGTCCGTGCCGGCCGGCAGTCATGGAGAAGGCTTTGTCGAACTTGTTGTCGGGGTCCTTGAGGAAGGCGATGAACCGCGAGCCGCAAGGGTTCCATCCTTCGCGAAAGACGTAGAAACAGCCCGAAGAAGGCGGGCCTTTGGGGTAGGCGATCTGGGCCATCTTCTCCAGACTCATGATGAGCGTTGCCTCGCCCGTATTCAGGTCCATTCTCCAGATGCCTGTCTCTTCGGGAGCGTACTGGCCCGCATATTTGTCCGCGATGCCGACGTAAGGGGTCCCGCCATGCTTCATTCGCTCAAAATCATGCGTCAGTGCCGTGGTCCCATCGGGCGATGGCGTATAGATCGGCCGAGGCAACGTGCGCCTGGCGCCAGTCTTGAAGTTGTACATCCGGCATACATAGTGTGTGCCATCCTCCGCGCGATCATTCCACAGGATCTCCTCCGATCCGGGCCGCCACTGCAATCGGGCGCCCTGCTGCCAATTCCACGCGGTCGTCTGGCCGATCTGAGTCCACTTGTATCCACTCTGCAGGTCGATAAGTCCGATCTCGCCACGGTCGGTCGGGCGCACATCGCGGTTTTGACAATGAACCCTCATGCCCAGAATATAGCGGTCCGTAGGATCGAACTGCAGGCACTGATAGAAGAAGAAACCGGTGTAATTCGGGCTTTCTTTCGTCCCGGGGTCGGAGACGCGAACGAGCTTCGGATAGCGAGCGTCCTCCCCTGCCATCAACTCCGCAAAACTGCCGTACGTCGTGTACGGCGGATCATTCTGTGCTCCGCCAGCCTCAACTTCCCACGCCCCGAGGTCGATGCGTCCCCGGCGCGGCCGCCCGCGGATGTCGTCGGTCACTTCCGGCAAAGAGACGCCCTGATCGATGGCCTTGGCCGCCCCTGCCGTTAGCGCCAGGTTCCCCGAAGCCGGGTCCACGAAGTAGCCGTCCAGCCGGCCCGTGAGATTTTGACGCAGGTCCGCCTCCCCGCCTTCCATGCGGATCTCGCCATGCACCAGGTTGTTCACGATCTCCGTGTGCGCGGTCCCGGTTCCGACGCGGATGCCCCGGCTCCAATTGCGCTCGGGCCGCCAGATAGAGTTGTTGCAGACCTTGATGCCATCCGCGTACCACAGCTCGATGGCGCAGTCCGGCCCGCCAAGGATGAAGTTGTTGCGGATCATGCCATCGCGGACATAAACAAGCCGCTCCCCGGCGCGATTGGCCGTGGACTGGCCGGGATTGCCGAAGGCGACGCCTCGGTCGCAATTGACAATGAGGTTGCGTTCCACGGTCACTCCCCGGGAGCGCACCCAGATGAAGATCGCGGCCCGTCCCCCGCCATTGCGGCCCTTGATATTGCGAAAGACATTGTCGCTGAAAGTCCAGCCATCCAGGGCCATCATGTCGATCGCGGCGATGTAGTCGCCCCCATACAGCCAGTCGGCCGGCGGGACTTTCGTGTTTTCGAAACGACAGTAGCGGACGGAGCCTTTCACGGCATGAACGTTCGGGTCCTGTCCCGCCGAACCTTTGATGGCGCGCACGCCGATGTCCCGGAACCGGCAGTTGTAGATGTGAATATCCTTCGGCCCGTTCTCGGCCTCCACCTTGATTCCGTACGAGCGACAATCGGCGAAGGTCAGGTCCGCAATGGTGACCCCCTCGCAGCGGCCGATGTGGATGATGTCGTCGTTCTTGGCTTCGCTGTCCCACCCTTTGCCGCTGAGAACGACCTTGGCCGGATCGCCGCCGGCGCTGCGAAGGGCGACATTCTTTTTGCCTTGGAGCACGATGACGCGCGGCAGCCGGTATTGGCCGTCAGCGAGGAGGATCGTGCCTCCCGGCCCGATGCGCTCCACGGCAGCGAGCAATTCGTCCACGGTCCCTGCGCGAATCACCTCTCCCGCCGGCGGCGGAAGAGGCACGGCTTTGGGGAACCACGCCGGCGCCTCGTGCGTGGTGACGCCGTGAGGCGTTTCTTCTGTTGCCCTTACGGGCACACTACGAACTCCCGTGTTTGAGACGAGAGCGGCGACGAGGATCAATGATGCCAATGTCATGCTCACTTCTCCTTCTTTTCCGAGTCCGTCGGCACGGCCGCACAGGCGCGGCGCAGGTACTCCTCGTAGGCCCACTCGCCGCTGCTGCCGGTCTGGCGGGTGATGACCAGGTCGAGGCTGGGCACGAACGCGATGAGTTGGCCGCCGGAGCCGGGCTTGTAGCGTGCGTCGGCCGGGATGCCCTCACCGCTGCGGCCGCCCTCGCCGGTCAGGCGCGCGGGCAGTTCCCAGCCGTGGAGAAAACGTCTGGGGATTGAGCTTCCAGCGCATCTCGGGAGCTTCGGACGTTGTGCGTCGGGGCAGCGGTCTCGTCCACGAACCATTTCGGGATGACCTGCCGGTCGCCCCAGCGTCCGCTCGCGCAGCATGCAGTAGGCGATGCGGGCCAGGTCGCGGGCCGGCATGCCCAGGCCGTGCGACGGATGCCGGCCGATCTTCTCGCCGCCGTCGTAATACTGAAACCACCAATGCTCGATGCCGAGCGGCTTGAACAGCGCCTCGATGGCGAACTGGTCGTAGGGCTTGCCGGTGACCGTCTCGCACACCAGCGCGGCATGGTCACAGGGCGTGCGTCGAGTAGCCGCAGGCCGTGCCGGGATCGAACGCCAGCTTCGCCGTGCGCGGGTCGCCGCTGTGGCCGAGGACGTATTCCCAGGTGCCGTCGTTGGGCGCGCCGGTGGCTTCGGGGCAGATGCCGGAGGTGTGATTGAGCAGTTGCTTGACCGTGATCTGCGCCTTGCGCGGATCGCTCAGCGGCTGCGCCCACGGGATGAAATCGAACGCCGGGTCGTCGAACGTCATCTTCCGCGGCGTCAGGCCCTGCTGGCTCTGCTCCGAGGCGATGGCCAGCACCGTCGCGCAGACGGCCTTGGAGACCGAGGCGACGCGGCGCGAGTCGGTCTTGGCGCTGTTGCCGCGCTCGACCTCGAGCACGATGTAGCCGCGGCGAATCACGACGGCGGCGAAGTCGCGATTGTCGCTTTGCAGCAGCCACTGCTTCAGCTCGTCCAGCTTCGCCGGGTCCATGCCGGCGAGCCGGCGAATGTCCTCCGGCGTGTCGAGCTTGCGCCAGCCGCCCTGCGATTCCGGCGGCGGAAAGTACTCGTTCGTAGTGACGCCGTGAGGCGTTTCTTGATATGCCCTTACGGGCACACTACGAACCTGCGATTCGGGGGAGACGTGCACAATCACGCGGCGGTATGCCGCCAGCGGCGGGGCTCCCATCATCACGTACAGCCAGAACCACATGGATGGTCTTGCCGGCGGCATCGGTCGGGATATGCAAGAGAGCGCGCGCGGCCGATGCATCTCGTCAACGACACTTCGCCCTCGTACGTGCCGGCCTCGCGATAGACGAACCATTCATAGGCGAGCTTGTCGCCGTCGGGGTCCCGCGAGAGCGCCGGCGTCGAGCGACACGTCCTGGCCGGGCCGGGCGGTGATGTGCAGAATCTCTTTTCCGTCGCTGCCGTTCACGACGGCGTGCGGAGCGTGGTTCGCCTCGCGCGGCGATTTCACGCACCAGTCGAGCCGCGCGCGAAAATCGTTCTGCAGATCGGCCGCCCAGCGCGCGAGCGTGTTGTCGCGGCTGGTCGTGCCGTTCCAGGTGTCGGTCTGATTGGCCCAGTAGTACGGCTTGCCGGGGAAGTTCTCGTTCAGGCCGTAGCGGCCGGCCCAACTGCCCCAGGCGGCTCGTTCGGATCGTTCATCCCCGTCGGCACCAGGTAGAGGAACGTCATCGTGTCGCCCTCTTTGGCCCAGTGGGTCGTGTTCGTCGGGTACAGCGCGCCGAGCGGGCCGTGGCCGGTGAGCACGTCGCGCTTGAGATCGAATCCGCCCGCCTGCGAGGTGAGGGCGGAGAAACGATGGTACCAGCGTTTGCCCTCGACCGGCGGCTGGAACGTGTTCACCCAGATCGCAAACGGCGGCGCGATGGTCGTGGTGTGATCGCCGAACTTGTCGTCGGACGACAGCCGCAGCTTCGACTTGAATCGGCGCGTAGCCCTCCGGCCCGCGCTCGCGCAGACACGGTCCAGAGCCCGCTTGAGGTTGTTCGCCGCCGCGCCGTTGTCCGTGCCCCAGTCCGAATACCAGAGCGGACGCGGATCGTCCTTGTCCACGGCGGCGATGATCAGGTTCACCGCGTCGTCGGTGTCGTTGTAGCCGGCGACGGTGCGTTGCCAGAGAAACTCCTTCGTGGGATAACGCGCATCGTGCTGCACGAGGTTGGGCCGGCACTGGCCGTAGGCATCGAGCAGCCGGCGCACGATGCCCAGTCCGGTGTCCTCCGGATTCTTGTTCTCCGGCCGGCGCGTCGCCGGCCGATTGGCGATGATCCCTTCGATGTCCCATTCGTTGGCATACAGCAGAAACCGCACCAGCGATTGCTCGTCGTCCGGATCGCCGCCCGCGTCGGTCTCGATGATGCAGATCCGCAGCATCGGGCAGACTTGCCCGTGTCTTTCATGGTCGGGCATCTCGCCTGCGGCTGGGCCTAGCCCGCCGAAGTCAATCGCCTGATCGCGGCGTACACCTCCGGATCATCCGCCGCCCCCTGGAACGTGAACGGATAGTGCTGGTTGACCTCCACCTGCATGAAGCCCCACGATGCGCCGTTGGCACACACAACTCGCGGCCTGCGCGCCCTCCTTGCCGATCTTGTCATCCTCGTTGCACACGATCGGCTTGTCGATACTTCCTCAAGGCGGCGATGCGACCGGGAATGTCCTCGACCCGCGTGCCGTTGAAGTGAATCAGCAGAAAATCGCTCGCCCGGGCGACCTCGTCGGGCAGCCGGCCATCGCCCAGACCGCTGGTCGACACCAGCAGAGCCGGCGCGGTCTGCTTCGCCAGGCCGATCAGCTCGGCCATGCCTTCGGCGTCTTCAGGAGGCGGTGGTCGAAGCCGCCATGGTCGAACTCGTTGGCGATTTCCAGGACGACATTGGTGAAGCCGCTGTCGCTGATCCACTTGGCGACGTTGACCACGCCCGGCCCGCACGGCGGCCTCATCCTTGAGCACCTGGTCCTGTCGCTGGTAGTAGCAGCCGAGGATCACGACCGCCCCGTTGCGGTCGCACGCCTCGATGACCCGCCGGACCCGGTGCAGATAGGAGTCCCGCAACGAGCCGTCCGGGTTGAAGGCGGAATTGACGGCGCCCTCGTAGCCGGGCAAGCCGCCCTGCAGGCAGAGCGTGAAGGCGCGAACGCCGTGGGCCACGTAGTCAGGAATCCGGGCGATGAATTCCTCCGTATTGGCCTCGGGGTCGAACTCGGGACGGTTCGCGTCCTCGAAGACGGCGTTGACCATCCGCACGTTCATCAGCAGCCCCTCGGCCCTCGTGCCGCGATACGTCACCTCGTCATTGAGAAACCACCGGCCTTCGCGAATCGAAACGCGCGTGCGTG
>CAVOUO010000044.1:0-21144 GCA_963699595.1 uncultured Planctomycetota bacterium | reverse complement strand
CACGTCGAAGCCGCTTTGCTTGAGCTCGGCGGTTTCCTGCTGTTTGCGGACGGCCTCTTCCTCTTCCACGATCCGGCCGTCGAAGAGGTGGACCGTGCGCTGGGCGTGGCGGGCGTAGCGCGGGTCGTGGGTGACCATGCAGATGGTGGCGCCTTCCCGATGCAACTCGCTCAGCAGGGCCATGACCGCCTCGCTGTTATTGGAGTCGAGGTTTCCGGTCGGCTCGTCGGCCAGCAGGATGGACGGTCGCCCCACCACCGCGCGGGCGACCGCCACCCTTTGTTGCTGACCACCGGACAACTGGGCCGGGTAATGTTTCATCCGATGGGACATCCCCACCCGCTCGAGGGCCTCCTGGGCCCGCTGCTTGCGCTCGGCGGAGGGCATGCCCCGGTACGTCAACGGCAGCTCCACGTTCTCATAGACCGTCAGGTCGCCGATCAGGTTGAAGCTCTGGAAGATGAAGCCCACCTGCCGGTTGCGGATGCGGGCCCGCTGGGAGGCGGACAGGTTCGCGACCGACTCGCCGCCCAGCCAGTATTCGCCTTCCGTGGGCGAGTCGAGCAGGCCGAGGATCGCCATCAAGGTCGATTTGCCGCAGCCGGAGGGCCCGGCGATGGAGACGTATTCGCCCTGGTCCACGGACAAGTGAATCCCGGCCAAGGCGTGGGTCTCCACCTCCTCGGTGATAAAGACCTTGTGCAGGTTCTCGACGCGGATCAATGCTTCGTTTGGTTGTGTCATGCAACGGCTCCCAGTATGTAGAAACCCGAAATTCGAAATCCGAAACCACCCAATCCGCAGATTACACAGATTTTCGCAGATTCCAAAAGAGCCAGAGAAGAAAGGAAAAAGCGGAAGAAAGGAGGCCCAACGCTGTACCTTGTCTTCTTCTGCCCTTTGCCTTGTCTTTGAAAATCTGCGTCAATCTGCGAAATCTGCGGATTCCTTATTCGTGCTTTGAATTCCTACTTCAATCTGATCCTGTCACAGCCGTCCCACTGCGACATATCGCTGAGAATGATCTCCTCGCCCACTTCCAGGCCCTCCAGGACTTCGATGGTGCTGACCGACGTGCGGCCGAACTGGACGCGGCTGCGAATGGCGAAGCGACCGTCCTCCACGACCTTGAACAGTTCCGACGGCCCCTCGGACGAGGCGAAGACCGGCCGGCCGACGTTCAGAACATCGTCCAGTTTCTCGATGGTGATCGTGCCCGACAACCGACAGGTCCGGCCGGGCCCCTTGCGGCAGACGGGCGCCCAACGACACATCCACCATGACGTTGCCATCCATGACGGTCGGATCGATGCGGGAAACCTTGCCCAAGACGGTCCCATGGTGGGTATCCACCTCCGCCACCAGGCCGAGCGTCACGTCCCGCGCCTGGGCCTCGGGGACCTTCAACTGGGCCTTGAGCTTCTTGGGATTGGTGATCTTGGCCACAATCGTGCTGGCGGAAACCGACTGGCCCGGCTCGATCTTGGTCGGGATCTGGGCCAGGACGCCGGCCGCACCGGCCCGCACGTGCAGCGACTGGACTTGCTTTTCTTTGAGATCGTAGAGCGACCTGGCCTTACGCACGGTCGCCTCCATCTCGGCCAGTTGCGCGGGTATGGTCTCCCGTTCGTACATCTCGAGGCATTGCTGGTTGATCTCCAGGAGATTCTTCGTCTGCTCGACGCTGGCCCGGGAAAGCCTGATCCGCTGGAGCGAGATCAGGTCGTTCTCAAACTCTTTCTCATCGACCTCCAACGACAGCGTGGCCTGATCATAGTTGGCCTTGCGTCCCGCCAAGTCCGCTTTCTTCTGAAGCAGATCGGCCTGCAACTGCACTTTCTGTGCTACCTGCTTGGTAACCATTGACTCCCATTCCGTCTTGGCGTTGAACAGCTCCAGCTCCAACTCGGGATTGTGCAGCTCCAGAAGGACGGTATTGGGCTCGACCGGCGCGCCGGGCTCGACCAGGATGCGGATCACCCGGCCCTGCACGACCGCCGGCACCCAGAGGATGTCCTCGGAGACCAGGGTCCCGACGCCGCGGACCTCGCGGAGCATGGGCCCCCGCTTGACCTTATCGAACCACAGGGTCCGCCGGTCCACGCCGGGGGCCGCAGGTTTGAGGCGGGAGACCCCCACCGTCACCGCCGCCACCAGGATCAGGCCCGTCGTGGCGATCAGGCCCCGCCGAATCATCTTCATACGTTTGGCAGATTTGCGTGGTATATCCATACCCGACTCTCCAGCAAGCAGCGTGCCAAAACCCCGCGAGGCGGAAACACCAAATGGTAGTCGGTAGTCGGTAATCGGTTTTCCGCTAACCTTACGGGATTCTCCGCTCTTGGGCCGACAACCGGCTACCGACTACCGCTTGTCCGGTTTTGAGATCGGTGCGCCGAATCCGGACACCTCCAAGCGCACAGGGCAGGAACTCGTAGGGGCGGCCCCCCGTGGCCGCCCAGAGGAGGGCAGGCACGGGGGCCTACCCCTACGGTAGAATAATGGAACGGTATAGAGCGCCAGCACTCCCGCCCATTGTTCCAATGCTCCAATGTTCCATCGTTCCAATCCTATTCGTATCTCAGCGCCACCATCGGATCGATCCGCGCGGCCCGGCGGGCGGGAATCCAGGCGGCGGCCAAGGCCACCGCCAGCAGGATAAGCCCCGACGCGATCAGAGTCACAGGATCATAGGGGGCAATGCCGAAAATGACGGCGCCAAGGATACGGGCCAGAGCCAGGGTCAGCGGGAGGCCCAGCGCGACGCCCAGAAGGGCCAACGTTCCAGCCTCATAGAGGATGGGGCGTGCTACATCCGCCGGCCGTGCTCCCAGAGCCATGCGCAGTCCGATCTCGCCGGTCCGGCACGTCACCTGGTGCGCCATCAGCCCGTACAGCCCGAGGCAGGAAAGCCCCAGGGCCAGCACGCCCAGACCGGCGAACAACAGCCTGAGAGTCCGTTCCAGGGAGAGAGACTTCTCCAGCAACAGCTTCTGGGTGGCGAGCTCCTCCAGGGGCAGGCCGGGATCGACCTCGGCCACCGCCCGGCGCACGGCGGGCACCAGCGACAGCGCGGGCAGGACACTGCGCACGGCAAAGCTGGCGTCGCGGCGTACATCCTGCCGCTGGCAGAAGTAGACCGTCGGCCCTGCCTCCTGGTGCACATCGAGTCGGCAATCGCTGCACACTCCCACAATCTGGTGCTGCTCAGGTCTCCCGGTCATACCTCCCGTTGTGACCGACACCCCCACCGGATTGGCCCCGGCAAAGAAATGGCGGGCAAAGGCCTCATTGACGATGGCGACGGGCTCGGAACCGCGGGTGTCCGCCGGGGTGAAATCACGCCCGGCCAGCAGGTTCACTCCCATCGTCGCCAACCATCCGTCGCTGACAAGGCCCACGCCAATGGTCTCGGGAGGAAAGCCGGGAATCGAGGCTTTCGGGTGCCAACCTCCGCTGGAGAACGCCACCGACCGAACGCCGGGAAGCCCGGCCAGATTCACGCGCATCCTATCGTAGAAGCCGGCGAGATCCTTGTCCTTGACCACCGAGTTCAGGGGACGGAGCTCGAAGACCAGGAGGTTCTCCGTATCGTAACCCGGATCAACCTGGCGCAGATTGGTGAGGGTGCGTATCAGCAGCCCGGCCCACGCGACCAGTAGCAACGACAGAGCCATCTGCACCACGACCAGTATTCTCCCCCAACGCGACCGACGGATGCCGTGGACGCCGCTGGTCTTGAGCTCGGCCAGGGGGTCCACGCGTCCGGCCCGCCAAGCGGGCAGCAACCCGAAGAGCAAGGTCGTGAACGCCGCTACGCCCAAGGTAAACAGCAGGACGGTCCGATCGATCCCCTGACCGAAGTGGACGCCGGCCCAAGACTTGCTCATGTACTGCAGATCATCATACATCCCGCGTATCAGATTGGTCATCGTCCCGGCCAGGGCCGCCTTGAGCCACACGCTCACCACCAACCCGGCCGCCGCCCCGCCCAGGGACAGGAGCAGGCTCTCCACCAGGGATTGGCGGATCAGGTGCCAGCGTCCCGCCCCGAGGGCGGCACGCACCGACAGTTCCCGGTGGCGCCCGGCGCTGTGCGCCAGCAGCAGGCCCGCCACGTTGGCGCAGGCGATCAGCAGCACCAGGCCGACCAGGCCCTGGAGGAACATCAGATCGCGTGTCCGGCCCCAGGGGTCGACCGCCAGTCCGTGCCGGCCGTCCGCCAGGAAGAGCGCCGGCCGCTCCTCGTCGGCCGGGAGTTGGCCCAAACTCCGCTGGAAAAGCACCTCCAAGGAAGCGAGGGTCTGAGCCTCGTTGGCGCACGGGGCCAGCCGTCCCATGATGCGGACCCACCCGCGGCGGGGGTCTTCCAGACGCCTCTGGTCCGACGTCAGCAGCGCCTGGGTCGCGAGAGGCACGTAGAAATCCGTCGGATCGCCGTGCAGGGGCCCCCGGTAGCGCTCGGGCAGCACCCCGACGATCGTGAAGCCGGCGTTGTTGATCATCAGGGTCTGGCCCAACACCTGGGGATCGAGGTTGTAGTAGCGTTCCCAGAGACGGTAGGTGATCACGGCCACCGGATCGACCCCGGCACGGTCGTCCTGCGGGGCCAAGGGTCGCCCGAAGAGGACCCCCGCGCCATAGCCGTCGAAGAAATTGCCCGAGACCATCAACCCGTAGGCCACCGCCGGCACGCCACCGGCGTGAATCGTCAGACCATCCTCAACATAGGAGAAGGCAAAGACATGGGAGAACCCCTCGGCCTTTTCGGCAAACTCGCGGTAGGTGGGGTACGGGAAGGTCAGCCAGGACAGCTTGCCGGGGACCCGGGGTCCACGCATGTCGCCCGACAAGCCGACGATAGGCCCGAGGGACCCCATCCAGGCGATCACGCGCAGGTCCTGCGGATCGCGCACGGGCAGGGACCTCAGCAGAACGCCATTGATCACGCTGAAGATGGCCGTATTGGCCCCGATGCCCAGGGCCAGCACCAGAATCACTACCGCCGTGAAGCCAGGGCTCTTCCAAAACTGACGAAAGGCGTAACGTAGGTCTTGCCATAAAGTCGTCATCGCTTGACTCCAGAAGCCATTGGGAATAATGGAATGGTGGAACGAGGGAATGCTGTAAGACCTTCGGCTCTTGAACCCATCGTTCCAGTATTCCAATACTCCATGATTCCAATCCTACTCATATCTCAGCGCCACCATCGGATCGATCCGCGCGGCCCGGCGGGCGGGGATGTAGCAGGCCAGGAGGGCGGCGAGGGCGAGCAGCAGGGCCACCGCCGCGAAGGTCAGTGGGTCGGCGGCGCTGACCTCGTAGAGGAGGCTGCGCATGAGCCGCGTCAGAGCGAGGGCCGCCGCCACTCCGATCAGGCCGCCCAGGATCACCAGGCGCATGCCCTGACGCAGCGTCAGGCAGAGTACCTGGGACGACTCGGCGCCCAGGGCCATCCGAATCCCGATCTCGCGCGTCCGCTGCGCGACCGAGTAGGCGATCAATCCGTACAAACCCGTGACGGCGAGCACCAGCGCCAGAACGGCGAACAACGCCAGCAGCACGGCAATGAACCTCGTCCGGGAGGTCGAATTGGCCATGCGCTGCGCCATCGTCATCACGTTGGAGACGGGCAGCTCGCGGTGCACCGCGGCCACGGCCTGTCGCACCGGGGCGGCCAGGGACAAAGGATCGCCCGCTGTCCGCACCGTCAGACAGTACACCGGATAGCCGGATTGGAGATAGGGCACGTAAATGTCATTGCCGAACGGCGCCGCCATGTCGTCGTACTTGACATCGCTCACCACGCCGACGATCTCGACGGGAGCGTACCCCGGTTCGATCGCCAGCCCCAGATCGAGACTCTGACCGACCGGATCGGCTCCGGGCCAGTACCGGCGGGCCATCGTCTCGTTGATCACCACCACCCGTTTGGCGCCGGCCACGTCCTGCTCGGTGAACCAGCGGCCCGCCAGCAGGCGGACCTGCAACGTGCGGAGGTAGCCGGGGCTGGCCCGGTGAACGCCGATGGGCACTTCCGTCGGCCCATTCTCCGATCCCGGCTGCTGGAGCCGCACGATACTGCGATCGAAGGAACCCGACAGAGGCGTCGCATCGGCGGCACAGGCCGATTGGACGCCGGGGATCGACGCAATCCGCTGCTCCACCTGCTGCACGACGGAGCCCCACGCCGCACCGGACAGCCCCTGCGGCGCCGTCACCTGCAGGGTCAGAAGACCCGCCGGCTCAAAACCGATCTTCGTCGTCATCAGGCGCACGAAGCTGCGCAGCATGAGGCCCGCCCCCGCCAGCAGCACGATGGCGAGGGCCGTCTGTCCCACCACCAGGAGACTGCGGCCCCGGCACAGGCGCAGGCTCGACCACGTGCCCACCGGCGCCGATTCCGTCGTCCCGCGCAGCGACGGCGCCAGCGACCGGCGCGTGGCCCGCAGAGCGGGAACCAGACCGAAGATGACGCCGCAAACCAGCGCCAGGGCGAAATTGAAGAGCAGCACCGGCGTGCTGAGCCCGATCTCGCCGAAATCGGGCAGCCGGGCATAGCGGACGTGGAATCCCTGACTGTCGGCCGGCCGGAAGGCGGCCATCAGGCTGACGCCCGCGTGGGCGAACAGCAGCGCCAGCACGCCCGCCCCGGCGGACAGAACCAGGCTCTCGATCAGCAACTGGCGGACGACTTGGGCCTGGGTCGCCCCCAGGGCCATGCGTGTCGCGACCTGCCCCTGGCGCGAGATGCCCCGCGCCAGCAGCAGGCCGCCGATGTTGACACAGGTGATCAGCAGCACGAAGCCCACCGCCGCCGACAGCACGAGCAGGGAACGGCGCAGGGCCGGGTCCGTATTCGCCTTTTGCAGCGAATCCAACTGAATGCCCCACGTTTCCGTCTGGTTGGACAAGGGATGGATGGTCTCGATCTCCTTCTCCAGCGGTGCCATCGCCGCCCGGGCCGCCGCCAGGCTGATTTCCGGATTCAGACGCGCCAGGACCCGGTGCCACAGGGTCGCGGCTCGGGTGAGCCGCTGCGGGATTGCCTTGCAGAATCGGGGCCATGGTAATCGGCGCCCAGACATCCGCCGAACCCGACTGTCCTTTGAACCACGCCGGCAGCACCCCCACGATGGTCAGGTAGGTCTTGTTCAGGCACACGGTCTTGCCGAGCACGTCCGCCTGCGCTCCGAAGCGGCGATGCCAGAGCCCATCGCTGATGACCGCCACGGGCTGCGCACCCGGCGTTCGGTCTTCCTGCTCTTCGAAGACGCGTCCAAGCTGAGGCTTTGAGACCCAACAGGGAGAAATACTCCGCCGACACCAATTCCGCCCCCACCCGCTCGGGCTCGCCACCCTGCGTCAGAGTCAGCGAATCGTCGGCACAGGCCGCGATCCGGGCGAAAACCCGGCCATGCTCCCGCAGCACCTCGAACCGCGGATAGGACCATACCGGCAGGACTTCGGTCGGTTTGCCCGAGGCCGTGACGGTCGACTGCACCTGAACCAGGCGCTGCGGATCGGGGTAAGGCAGGGGCTTGAGAAGCACGTTGTGAATGACGCTGAACAAGGCACTGTTGACCCCGATGCCCAGGGCCAGCGTCAATACCACCGTGACGGCGAAGCCCGGACTCCTCCGCAACACGCGAAAGGCATAGCGTACGTCTTGCCACAAAGTCGTCATTGTATGACTCCAAACGGGTGCTGGAACAATGGAATATTGGAACAGTGGAATGATGGGCGAGCCGCGGGCACCATTCGAGGAAGTGCCGGCCGTTGACCGGCAGGGTCGGATTCCTCGCCAGCATGCGAAATCCGCATCGGGTATCCTGCCAAAATGTTCCCATACGCTTCTCCTATCCGTATCAGCGTGCCAGACCACGATGCAAACGACGTGCCAGTAGGGCGAGTCATGACTCGCCCTTGCAGGGGTTCTACAGGCGGGGGGAGGGCGAAGCATGCTTCGCCCCTACTGTCCGGTTTTGAGATCGGCGCGCCCAAATCCGGACACACTCGTAGCACGGCCGCGAGCGGCCGTGAGTAACACGGGCATCTTGCCCGTGGAAATGCAGGGGCAGGATGCCCCTGATACTCATGGCGCTCGCGCCCATGCTACTTCTGCCGTTCGGCGATGTTCCGATGCTCCAGATCTTCCATGCGGCGGCGCTTCTCGAGGAAATGCCGGTACTTCGCTCGCTCTTCGGGGGTCCACAAGTTGGCTTCTTCGTAGTCCCCGCAGAAAGGCACTTGGAGGTCGATCCAGCAGGCGAGAGTCTCGATCTCCTCCGGCGTAAGCCGGACGTCGTAATGGCCCTCCGTCAACATGGGCAACAATCGGCTGCGGGCTGCCCCGGCCGCGTACGGCGGCAGCATCTCGGGGCCCGACTGAGCCCTGACCCAATTCACCAGATCACCGCTCACGCCCGCCAGATACCGATGGCCTTCCAGCGTCTGTTCCGTCGCCTGGACCAGCGCCAGGTAACTGGCCGCTCCATTGCCGTTTCGCCAAGCTCTCGGGCGCGGGCGTGCCCAGCAGGCTGAAGGCAGTTTTCGTGCCGGGGGCATCTTGCCCTTGCGTGGCGAGGGCATCCTGCCCGCGAATCTCCGTGGCATCGGCATCCTGCCGATGATTCATCGGCTGGAAGCCGATGCCACCAGAGACAGCCTGCGGCTCTAACGTGACAAGAGTGGCCGCGCGTCCCATTCTTGCTTTCCACGCCTGCGCATCGTCATGGCAGCGGACGCAGTGACGATCCAGGATCGGCTGGATTTCGCGCGGGAAGCTGAAACCGCGCGGCGGACCGTGAAAAGGCGCCAGGTCCTGGGGACCGGCTTTCATCGCCAGGCTGGGCCTGACCGCGGCGGGAGGCGTGCTGTTCTTCGACTCGTGGCACCCGACGCAGGAAACGTTCTCGCCCGGCTGCAACGTCAGCCAGCTTCGCATCGTTTGCACCGCATAGCCCCGGGCATCGATCGCCTGGAAGTACACGGGCGTGCGGGCGGGCACGGTGAAGAAGGCCGAGCCGTCGGCGTGGACGGTGGCCTCGCCCAGCACGATCTTCACGTCCCAACTGCCGTTGCCGATGGCCACCGGCGTGCAGACGAGCGCCTCGCCCGCGGGACCGGCATTGTAGTTCCAGCCGACACCGGCGGCGCGATAGTCGAGGGCGATCACGCGGAGCTTCTTGACCGTGCCGCGCGGAATCCCCGCCAGTCCCGGACCTTCATAGACGTCCTGCAGAAAGCACGTGCCGGTGGTCTGGCGGTAGTCCACCAGGCTCGCCCGAACGGGCGGCCGCGGTCGCGCCGCCAGGGGCACCGGCTGATTGCAGGAGATGTCCGGATCGGCGGCCAGCAGCTCCCGCCGGCCGTCCGCCGCGACCCAGTACAGCTTGAAGAGCGTCGGCGAGCGCGACCAGCCCAGGGGCGCGCAGGCCACCACGAATTCCGACTCGGAGAGCGGATAGGGGTACTGGTACAGGTCGCCGTCCTGGCCATAGGCGTCGATGCGCTCGGCGGGCGTGTCGCGGACCGGAGCGATCAACTGAGTGCCGGCGTTCTCCTGCCGGCCCCGGGCTGGATCGACGATCCCCAGCTTGCCCGTCTGGCGCGTGTGGTGGCCCGAGAAGATCGCGACGACCTTGTGGGTGCCGGGGATGCCGCGGGCGTGCAGCAGCGAGGTCGGGAACCACGAGTTGTTGCCGTAGAACTCGGTCTGGCCCGTGCCGTCGGGGTTCATCTGAAACAGGCCCTGGACGAAGAGCTGGCCGCGGTCGCTGTATTCCCAGCGGGTATAGACGATCCGGCCGTCCGGCAGGACCGTCGGATAGTTGTCGTGAACCTGGTCGAACGTCAGCCGGCGCAGATAGCGGCCCGTGGCGAGGCCATCCTGGCCTTGCGTGTCGCGGGCATCCTGCCCGCGCGATATCGTGGCATCGGCATCCTGCCGATGATTCATGGGCTGGAAGGGGACCCCCAACGCGGAATTCTGCGTTGGGGACCCCAAGCCCATGCCACGGCACGTGTACAGGTTGCTGACCTCCGTCCACCAGCAGTCCACCGTCTGAACGCAACGGGTCGAGTTGAACAGGATGTCACCATTCGGCAGATAGACGCCCTCATAATCGGCGAAGCCAAGGCCATGCGGTCAACTGCCGCACCGAGCCGTCCGCGACCTCCATTTCGTAGAGGTGATAATCATCCTCGCGGTCGGATTTCTTCCAGGCGAAGAGCACCTGCCGGCCATCCCACGACACGTCCGGGTCCCGGATCACGCCGTCGGAGTCCTCGATGAGCGTGTGCACGCGGGTCCCGGCGCCGTCGATTTCGAGCCGGCACAGCGCCGCATTCGGCTCGAACTGCCGTTCGTGCTGGGCGTCGGATTGGCCCTCGGTGTAGGCATAGTGCGAGCCGCCCAGCGTATGATGCTTCGTGAAGATCCATTGGGGATACTGCTCGGCGCAGCGTCCGCAGGCGGATTTCGCGGCGCAGTTGGGCCACACGAAGATAGAAATCAAGCCAGCGCTGCGGCTCGACGGAGGAGGACTGGCGTGCGAGACGGTCGAACTCGGCCCGCAGGTTCGGATCGGCAGTCCCAAGCTCGGCCAACGCCTTGGCCGCCGCCTGTTGCGCCACGGCCGGCATGGTGGCAGCCGACAGCCACGGGCCGAAGCTCGGCCCGGCATCCTGCAGGCACCAGTCCCAGTACAGGGGGAACTCCCGCTCGCCCCTGACGGAGAACTCCTCCACGGCAGCGGTGAACGCCTCGCTTCTCGGGTCCAGCGCCGCCGCTTCCGCCTGCGCCTCCAGCACGGCGGCCCGCCACCGCTGGGCCTGCTCGGGCAGGCTATCTGCTGCGCTGACTCCTGCCTTCGCCCCGACGCCCAGCATCAGCACAAGCATGGCAGCGACAATAAAATCCGGGTCCTTCAACAGTCGGCAGACGTCGCTTCGGACGTCCTGCATTGGCGTTCCCATCCGCCTCTCCTGTGCATACCTCGTGCCGGGCGTTGATGGCCCATGCCTACTCGCGATAGAATACTCCGTTTGTGGCTGACCCAACAACCATTGAGATCGTCCGACAAGACCGGCGAGATCTTGCGGGGCACGGCATTCTGCTGTGCTTGAGGGGGGCGTCTCTGGCTCAATGTTGAACTTGACCCATACAAAGATTGTATATATACTGGAGGCAATGTGTGAAAGGGCAAAGTGTGGCTACAACAGTGAACATCTCATTCCAGGAAGACCTGCTGGCGGATATTGACAAGCTTGCCAGGAAGGAGCACCGATCGCGGTCCGAGTTGCTCCGAGAAGCGGCTCGCCTATATATCGAACGGCGGGATCGGTGGAATAGGATCTTCGCCTTGGGAGATGCTATAGCCAAAGATAAGGGGCTGTCCGAGCAGGACGTCGCCGCCGAAATCCAAGCCTATCGCAAGTCGAAGGCTGCCACGCGATGAAACGGCCGCACATCGTCTTGGATACAAACGTCTTGGTTTCAGCCCTGCTCTTCGGCGGCCCCCCGCGGGAAATCCTGAACATGACTGTCGCAGGGGCCGTCAATTGCTCGCTCTCTCCGTCCATCCTCGTTGAACTCCAAGACGTGCTGCAGCGCCCCAAGTTCGGCTTCTCATCTCAGCAAGCGATGGCCGTTGTGGAAGATCTGTCCGCTCTGTGTGCAATCGTCAATCCCCTTGAGCAAATCAGCGTCATCGGTGCTGATCCAGATGATGACCGTATCCTGGAGTGTGCTCTCGAAGCTCGGGCCGGCATCATCATATCCGGAGATGCTCACTTGCTCGACCTCGGCGCGTATGAGGGCATCCGCATCATGAACCCTTCCGAATTCCTTCAGATGGTGCGAGAGCGTACGCCAGTCGCCCAAAGGAAGGCGAAGACGCAAGCGGTAAGGGTGGGGCTTGCCCCACCGGTTCCGTCTACACGGGCAGGCGGAGGCAGGCGCGGCAGCCGGGCTGGCCGACGTGGTTTTCCAGGGTCAGGGAGCCGCCGTGGGCTTCGGCGATCTGACGGCTCAGCGTCAGGCCGATGCCGGAGCCGTGGTCCTTGGTGGTGAAGAAGGGCACGAAGACGTCCGTGCCGCCGGGCAGGCCGGGGCCGTCATCGTCCACGTGGATCTCGATTCTGTCGGCGTCGATGCGCCAGCCGATCAGGACCCGGCCGTCGCCGGCGGGTCGGCCCTGGAGGCTCGCCTCCACGGCGTTCGAGACGACGTTGATCAGCAGTTGCTCCAACTGATCGCGGTCGCCCTGGACCTGGGTCTCGGGGCCGGCCAGGACCGTCACTTCCATCCGGGTCTCCAGGTCCGCCACGCGGCGCAGCAGCCGGGCGACGTCCACCGGCGAGAGGCTGGGCTGCGGCAGGTGCATCAGACGGGAATAGGCCCCGGTGAAGCGGTCGAGGGCCTCCGCCCGCTCGGCGATCAGCTCCAGACCGGTTCGGAACGTCCTCCTGCCAGTCGCCCGGCAGCGGCTGGCGGCCGACCAGCACCCGCAGGCTGTCCGCCACCGACTGGATCGGCGTCAGGGAGTTGTTGACCTCGTGACGCACGGTTCGGATCAGGCGTTTCCAGGCCCGCCGCTCCTCCTCGTGCAGGGTGCGGGTCAGGTCCGACAGAAAGACCAGCTCGTGCGGCACGCCCTTGTCCCGGTAGCTGCCCCGCCGCAGCTCCCAGCGGCCCGCCGCCACCCGGGAACGCCGCATCCAGGACCCGGGGCGTCTCGCCGCTCCAGGCATCCGGCCAGGCCCAGATCCTCCGCCCGGCAGCCGAGAATCTCCTCGTCGGTCCGGTCGAGCAGACGCCGGCCGCTGTCGTTGATCAGTTGCAGCCGGCCGTTGCCGTCGAAGCCGAACATCGCCACGTCGATCTCCGCGAGAATCTTGCGGAGCAGGGCCATCGCCTCCATCGCCCGCAAGCGCTGCTCGCGCAGCGACTCCGTCAGGGCATTGACCTCCCAGATCACCTCGCCGAGGGCATCGTCGAGGCGAGCCCCCCGGACCCGCAGCGAGTAGTCGCCCTCCCGCAACGCTCCGAGCAGATTCGACAAGGTCCGCAGCGGAAAGACCACCTTGCTGCGAATCGTGAACGCCGTCGCCACCCAGAGGAACAGGATCAGACCCGCCAGCGTCAGACGCGTCTGCGTGGTATAGTCGCTCTGCCACAGCAGGAAGAAGGACATCGCCGAGCCGGCCAGCCCGGCCGTCAGCCCCAGCGTCAGGATGCGATGCTCGTACTTCATGATTTATGATTTATGATTTATGATTTATGATTTGTGATGGCGACATGGTTGATTTCAGAGGCGATGGCAGGCCTCTGAAATCATAAATCAAACATCATAAATCATAAATCTCCCTACCCGATCCCATGCTTCTCCAGCCGCCGGTACAGGGCGCCGCGGCTGAGGCCCAGGGCCTCGGCCGCCTTGCTGACGTCGCCCTGGAAGCGGGACAGGGCGTTCTTGATCAGCACCTCTTCGGCCTGGTCGATCGTCATCTCTTCGAGTCGCGGCCCGCTCTCGAATTTCGGCTCCAGCCCCAGATCGCTCGGCCGCACGAGGTTGTCCTGCGCCATCAGCAGGGCCCGCTCGACCGTGTGATCGAGCTCGCGGACGTTGCCCGGCCAGGGATAGCTCAGGAGAATCTGCAGCGACGTCGGGTCGAAGCCGGCCAGGTGCTTGCGATACCGGCCGGCGTGCCTCTGCAGGAAATGGGCCGCCAAGAGCGGGATATCTTCCTTGCGCTCCCGCAGCGGCGGGACGCGAATCTCCACCGTCTTGAGCCGGTAGAGCAGGTCCTGCCGGAACCGGGAGGTCGCGACCTCCTCCGCGAGATTGGCGTTCGTGGCCGAGAGAATCCGCACGTCCACGCGGAGCGTCTTCGAGGACCCGACCGGCTCGAACTCGCCGCTTTCCAGGACGCGCAGGAGCTTCGTTTGCAGGTTCGCCGGGATGCTGGCGATCTCATCGAGAAAGAGCGTCCCGCCGTCGGCCAGCTTGAAGCGGCCGAGCCGGTCCGACTTGGCGTCCGTGAACGCCCCGGCCACGTGCCCGAACAGCTCGCTCTCGAAGAGCGTCTCCGGGATGCTCGCCGTGTTGACGCTGACCAGGGGCTTGTCCTTGCGCAGTCGAGGCGGCGTGCAGCACCTGGGCCACGATCCCCTTGCCGGCCCCGTTCTCGCCCGTGATCAGCACGTTGGCCTGCGAGGGCCCGACGCGGGCAATCGCCTCCAGCACCGGCTGCATCGCCCGCGACTCGGCGATCATGAACGGCCGGCTCTCGCCCCGCAGCAGGATATTCTCCTGCTCCAGCTGCCGCCCTTTGCGCAGGGCCCGGCCCAGCTCCACCTGGGTCCGCAGCACGGCCAGGAGCCGCTCGTTCTTCCACGGCTTGGTCACGAAGTCGCGGGCCCCCCGCCGCATCGCCTCGACCGCCAGCTCGACGCTGCCCCACGCCGTCATCACGACCACCGGCAGCGTGCTGTCGATCTGCTGAATCTTCGACAGCAGATCCAGCCCCTCCTGCCCCGAAGTATTGCCCCGCACATAATTGAGGTCCATCAGGACCACGTCGAAGTCCAGCCGCCCGATGGCCTCCAGGACGAGCGCCGCCGAAGCCGCCGTCTCAATCTCATAGCCCTCGCCCTTGAGCAGCAGCCGCAGGGCCTTGAGCACGCTCAGTTGATCGTCCGCCAGCAAAATCCGCGGCGGCGTGACTCCATTTGCATCCATCGATTACTCCCCGCACCGGAGAAACTCTATCAGTTCGAAGTTCCAAGTGTGAAGTTTGAAGGTCGATTGTCGATTCGCCCATCCCAAATCAACCATCCGACTTCCCACTTCGCCGCCCATCATTGTACCAAATTCAAGGCCGTCGGTCCATGCGCTCGTATCGATCGCGGTCTTGCTGAACAAAGCCAGTTTGATTCCGCGGCCGCGTTCGGCGATAATGCCGCCGGATTCGACCGGAGTTGGGACATGAAGAACCAACGAGTTGGGGCAAAAGAGATGAATAAGACCACGATGGCGAAAGTGTATGTAGCGGCGTGCCTGGCGGCCGTTGTCCTGGGTGTGCCGGCACGCGGGGCCGGGGCGGCGGCCCAGACCGTTCTGGGCAAGGCCACCTACACGGGCCTGGAGCGGGAACGATTCATGACGAAGTGGCTCCTGCTGGGGCCCGTCCCCATCGGCAAGGATCCGTCGGCGAGCAGCGACGAGCAGGAACAGAAGAAGGCGTTTGGGATCGACCCGTTCTCCACGGAACAATTCCAGGACAAGGTCAAGATCGGGGAGAACCAGTATGAGTGGGTGGCCTTCACGTCGCCAAGCGATACGGTCGATCTGACGCGGCCCTTGGGCGAGAAGACCTGTGTGGCCGCGTACGCGTGGGCGTGCATCGACATGGTCGGGGAGAGCCGGACGATTCTGGGGATCGGCAGCGACGACGCCGTGAAGGTCTGGCTCAACGGCAAGCTCATCCATGAGAATTGGGTCCAGCGCGGCTGCACGCCGGACAGCGATCTGGTGCCCGTGACGTTCCGCAAGGGCCGCAATCACCTGGTCCTGAAGATCCAGAATGGCTCGGGCGATTGGGCTTTCTCGTGCCGGGCCATGGGACAGACGACGCTGATCGAGAAGCTGGTCTCCTCCGTTCAGAGCGGTCAGCTCGACCCCGTGGAGATGCTCCTGGAGCAAGGCGTTGACGTCAACGGGCAGGTCGGCCCGGGTCTGACCGCGCTGCATGCGGCGCAGATTGCCGGCCGGGACGATGCCGTCAAGTTCCTGCTGGCCAAGGGCGCCGATCCCAAGATCCTCATGCCTTCGAAAGAGAAGATCGTCAATTGGCTGTTCGCGCACGTGATCAAGGAGGGATATCCGGGGGCGGCGGTCCTGGTCGCCCAAAACGGCAGAATTCTGTACCAGAATGGATACGGGTATGCGGACATCGGGAACCGGGTGCGGATCACGCCGGAGACGAAGTTCCGCATCGGGTCCATCACCAAGCAGTTCACGGCCGCCGCGATCCTGAAGCTGCAGGAGGACGGCAAACTCAGCGTCGACGACAAGCTGTCCAAGTACTACCCGGACTTCCCGCGCGGCGACGAAATCACGCTCTATCATCTGCTGACGCACACCTCCGGGCTGGCCAATTACACCAACAAGCCGGACTTCCTCAAGAAAGTCATGACCGAGATCACGCCGGCCGAGATCGTGGAGTCGATCAAGAAAGACAAGCCCGACTTCAATCCCGGCGAGAAATGGGAATACTGCAACTCGGGCTACTTCCTCCTGGGCTGCATTGTCGAGAAGGTCAGCGGCAAATCGCTCGAGGCGTTCTTCCAGGAGACCTTCTTCGATCCGCTCGGGATGAAGAACACCGGGATGCACCACTGGAACCGCATCCTCGAGCACGAGGCGACGGGCTACTCGTACGTCGGCGGCAAGGTCCAAAGATCCATCGACTGGGACATGTCCTGGGCCGGCGGAGCGGGCGCGTTGTATTCGACGGTGGGCGACCTGTACCGGTGGAACGACGCCGTGTTCAACGGCAAGGTGCTGACGGCGGCGAGCCTGGAGGCGGCCTTCACGCCGGCCCAGCTCAAGGACGGCACGGTTGCTGCGGCCGTGGACCAGGGCTATGGCTTCGGCTGGATCGTCGGGAAGCTGCGCGGTCTGACATCGCTCACCCACGACGGCGCGCTGCACGGATTCGTCAGCTATCTGATGCAGCTTCCGGAGCAGAAGTTCACGGTGGCGGTGCTGGCGAACAACGACCCGCCGATTCCGGAGCTGACTGTCACTGAATTCTCGCGCCGCATTGCCCAAATCTACTTGTATGACAAGATGGAGCCGCAGACGTCCGCCCAGGTGGACATCACCTTCACCAGGAATTCGGAGGGGAAGGTCACGAGTCTGACCCGGAAGCAGTCCGGCCTGACCTTGATGGGACAGAGGGTGAAGTGAGCGGGCCGGAATCAGCATTTCGGAAGGCCCGATTGGGCAACTCTCCGATTTCTCCGGAGCGAGCCCTGCTCTACCTTCCGATAGTAGATATTCCGACCCGAAAACAATCCTTGCAGTAAGGGCATTACCATGCTGGCTCGCGTATGGATCAGTGTCGTCCTGATAGGTGCGACGGCCGGACTCGTGACGTCCTGTTGCCATCGGCCGAAGGAGTCAGGGATTTCCTATGCCGCCTGGATTCCGCCGGGCAACGTTCCGCCGGCGCTGCGGGAGATCGGCGCGACGGCGGTGGATATCATCGACCTGGCCGCCGTCGGCGCCTGGCCGCAGGTGTACGCGCATGTCCGGGACATCGACAACGCCTGGTCGGACTATAAACATCCTACCGTCGTGCCGCCGCCCGAACCGCGTCCTCCCGAGACGCTTCTCTACGGCCCGCTCGATACGGCGATGGCCCGCCTGCGCGAGGCGGCCGTCGCCCGCCATGCGACGGACACGATGGCCGCCGCCAACGACGTGAACGCCGCCGCCTTCGAGCTGATCGAGTACTACAATCCGAGCGTGCCGCCCGGCCTGCCCCGGCTGGCCGTGCTCGAGAGGAAGATCCTGCTGGACTCGTGGGACGGCCGGATCGACACCGCCCCGAATACTCTGATCGAGGTCCGCCGCACCTGGGAACGCGTGCGGCCGGCGGTCGTCGTCCGCTCCAGCGAGAAGGTGGCCCAGGTCTTTGACAGGAATCTGGCGGACCAGCAAGCCGCGCTCGACGCCCTGGAGAGCCAGCGGCTCGGCGACTATGCCGAGAATGCCCTCATCATGCTCAACGAAATGGAGCAATTGTCGTACCCAAGACTTTAGAAGGTGCGAAGGGCGAGAAAATCTTCTCTTCACACTCTTGTCCTTCATCTCCGCCGCGAATGGCGGCCAGCAGTTCATCGGAGGGGGCCGTCTTGAGCAGGTACGTCTCGGCCCCGGCCTGGCGCATGGCCTCGGCCATGTCGGCTTCCTCAAACATCGACAGCGCCACGACCCGGATGCCGGGCAGATGGTGCTTGATCTGCCGGGTCGCCTCCTCGCCGGCCATCAGGGGCATGGCGACGTCCATCACGACCACGTCGGGCCGGAGCCGATAGGCCAGATCGACCGCCTCGCGGCCGTTGCCCGCCTGGCCGACGACCTCGAAATCCGCCTGCTCGTTCAGCAGGGCCGCCAAGCCTTCCCGCATGACCTTGTGATCGTCGACGAGCAGCACCCGCAAAACGCGAGACGCGAGGACGGAGGACGGAGGACAGCGAGGGCCTCGGTTGTCCGTCCTCTGTCGTCTGTCCTCTGTCTCCGGTTCCTCGCCGTCCGGCACCACAATGAGGAAGGTGCTGCCCCGGCCTTTGGCGCTGCGGATCTTCATCCGGCCGCCGAGCAGCTCGATGCGCTCCCGAATGCTCAGGAGCCCGAAGCCGCCCGTCTTTCCGAGCGACCGGGGATCGAACCCCTGGCCCTGGTCCGAGATGGTCAGCCACAGGCTCCCCGCAGGCGCTGGATCCGCAGGCGCGCCTCCCGGACGCGGGCATGCTTGACGACGTTGAACAGAATCTCCTGGGCCGTCTTGATAGAGAAAGACCTTGAGCGCCTCCGACGGCGAATCGATCCGGCCGCGGCTCTCCACGTGGACCGTCAATCCGTGTTTGGTCTTCAACTGACGGGCCAGCCACTCGAAGGTCTCGCCCAGATCGCTCTGGTACAGCACCGCCGGACTGAGCTCGTGCGACAGGCTGCGGGACTTCTCGATCGCGTCCTTGAGAATCTGGTCGAGCTGGGCGACGGCCTCGCGGACCCCTTTGTCCTTCGGGACCCGGTGGCCCAGCAGGCTCAGGTGGAACTTCGCCGCGGCCAGCTGCTGCTGCAGATCGTCGTGCAGAATCTCCGCCAGGCGTTTCCGCTCGCGGTCCTCCGCCTGCGACAGCTCCAGCGTCAGCTTCTGAAGCTGGCGGGCCCGATGCTCCAGCTCCTGGAACGCCTTCTGCCGCTCGGTGACATCCTCCAGGTTGAGCACGAGAAACTGCACCTCGCCCCGCTCATCCAGCAGCGGCGTCAGCTGCCAGTTCCAGTAGGTGACCCGCTGCGGAGCATCCGGATAGGTGAACGGCTTGGCGTAGGCGCGGTACGGCTGCTTCGTCCGCACGACCTGCTCGAAGATCTGCCGATTCTCCTCGTGCGGATACAGCGCGAAGTGGTTCTTGCCCGCAAAGTACTCCGGCTCCTTGCCATCGGCCTGGGCGTAGGCCTCATTGACGCGCACGAAGTTGAAGTCGCGGTCCATGAACGCCAGCGGCGTGATCGTGTGCTGGAAGAAGGCCTCGAGCATCTGCGAACGCCGGCGGAGCGTGCCTTCCACCAGCACCCGCCGGTTCACTTCCTCCTGCAGCCGGTCCACCGTGTCTTTCAACTCCTCCGTCTGGGCCTGGACCTCCTCCTCCAACTCATCGTTCAGCCGGCGCAACTGCTCCGTCATTTGCGCATGGGCCGCCCGCAGTCGCAGCGAGGTGATCCCCTGGGCCAAGTCGCCCGCCAGTTCCATCAGCAATTCGATCTCGTCCTGCGAGAAGGGATCGGGCTGTCGCGAGTAGATGGTGATGGCGCCAAAGGCTTTCCCCCCGGAAAGCAAGGGAAGAACGATGGACGAAACGTACCCCCGCTGGAGGGCCTGCTCCCGCCAGGGGGCAAACGCCGGGTCCGTGAGCATGTTCCGGCACAGGGCCGGCCGGCCGGTGCGGATCGCCGTGCCGGTCGGGCCGCGACCACGCTCCGTATCGGCCCAGGTGATCTGCAGCGTCTCCAGGTACCCTTCTTCAAAGCCCGCACAGGCCACCGGCCGCACGCGTTTGGCTTCATCTTCTTCGGCGTAGCCGATCCACACCATCGCGTGCCCGCAATCGCCGACGATGATCTTGCAGACCTCCTGCAGGTAGGCCGATTCCTCCGTGGCGTGCATCAAAGCCTGGTTGCTCTTGCTGAGCGCCTGGAGCGTGCGATTGAGCTTGAGAAGCTGTTCCTGGGCGCGCTGCGCTCCGTGATGTCGTGGACCATGCCGACGGATCGAATGATCCGGCCCGAAGCAGTCGCGGAAGTGCTCGCATTTCTCGTGGACGAACCGAATCTCGCCCGTGTCCTTGCGGACCACCCGGTGCTCGATCTCGTAGGTGTCGCGGTTCTCGCGCAGCGAGCCGGCATAGGCCGCGTCCACCGCGGCCCGGTCGTCGGGATGCACGCGTTCGAGAAACGCCTCGTAGGTCGCGCCGAACTCCTGGGGCTCCAGGCCGAAGATGCGATAAACCTCGTCCGACCAGGTCAGCTCGTTGCACGCCAGGTCGAGCTCCCAACTCCCCAGATGCGCGATCTCCTGCGCCCGGTTCAACCGCTCCCGGCCCTGGCGCAGCGATTCCATCAGACGCATCGCGCTCTCGCCAGGGAGCGCGGCGAGCTTGATATTGCTGTAGCTGAGCTGGGAGATCATGTGGGCCAGCTTCATGAGGAACGCCATGCCCGTGTCCACGGACTCCCGGCTCAGCCGCGGCACCGCCTCCAGCGCGGCCAGGTATCCCTGCTCGTCGAAACCGTAGCGCCGGGCCTGGGAGCGGAACAGTTCGTGATCCAGCGGCTCGTCGTCGAAGAAGAACTGCCCGGAGAAGAGGTTGCCGACGTGCCGGCCGCCCACCATGATGGGCGTGGCGATGTCCCACATGTGGTTCTTGCACTTGTACAGCCGGAACTCACCCGGCGCCACGCCCGCGGACAGTTGCGTGTCGCTCTCGATGCAGTGCCGGCAGGTTTCGGGGTGGACGCGATGGAACTTCGTGCAGATATCCTGCCAACCCACCCCGACCAGCACCCTGCCCTCGAGGTCGATGATCGCCATGGGAATGCGACCAGCTCGATAGAAATCATCCATCAGCGACTGGATCGCCGGGGCATCGATGATATCGCCCAGTTCCAGGTTCCCAAGATCGCCTTCGGGCGAAAGAATGCTCTCCAGTTTCAACCGGACGCGCTGCTCGCTGGCCCGCAGGGCTTGCTCGTTCCGGAGAAGCTCGTCATTGGCGGCCCTCAGTTCCTCCGCCTGCATCTGCAGACGCTGATGCGCTCGCGCAATCGTTCCTCCGCCTGCTTG
>CAVOUO010000043.1:0-166169 GCA_963699595.1 uncultured Planctomycetota bacterium | reverse complement strand
GGTATCGCATGGTCAACGCAACAGAGTTAATGACGGTGGAGGTTCCGAAGGCTGCCGAAGACCAGACGGTTGCTGAACTCCTCTCCGCCATTCGTCAGCGGCCATGGAAAGAACTCAGCCACATCTATCTCGTCGATTGCCAGAGCAGACTCATCGGTCAAGTGCCCATTGAAAGTCTGTTGGCTGCGGAGGGGGGAACGAAGCTCTCCGCGCTCCGCGGCGCCCCTCCTGTGGAGGTGCTGCCGGATGACAATGCTGAGACGGTCGCGCTACGAGCGGTCGAACGCCATGACGCCGATGTGGCGGTCATCGACCGACAACAGCATCTGTTAGGAGCGATTCCCATCGGACGACTCTTGGCGCTGTTGCATGAGGAACACGTCGATAACTTTTTGCGCATGGGCGGCATCGGTGACGTCCATCCGGAGCCGACGGCGGAACCCAGTACGGTGGCGGCTTTTCGCGCCAGGATCCCCTGGCTGGCGATTGGACTCATCGGAGGGTTTTTGGCGGGGGGGGGTCACCTCTTTTTTGAGCTGGCACTGAAGCAGGAAGTCGCGCTGGTCTTTTTCCTTCCCCTGGTGGTGTATATGGCTGATGCGGTCGGGACGCAAACGGAAACCATTCTGGTTCGGGCGCTGGCCTACGGCCACGTGTCCGTCGGCGCACAACTGCTGCGTGAGGGGCTTGTGGGATCACTCATAGGAGGAACGACCGGGCTGCTGGCTGGATTGGCATTGTGGCTGTGGGATGGACGACCTTTTATGGCGCTGGTCCTGGCCTTGACCCTCGCTATCACAGCGGTAGTGGCCACTCTTGTGGCGAGCGTGCTTCCGTTGGGGCTCGCGCGCCTCGGAACGGACCCGGCCCTTGCCAGCGGACCTGTCGCCACGGTGTTGCAAGATATCCTGAGCGTGGCGATCTATCTCAGCATTGCAACGATGGTTCTGCACAGGTAACCATGAGGATGACATGATCGGCATGATGGACGACAAGGGGCATCAAATAGTCGATCGGCCCATCACCGTGAAGAGAGAAGGTCTTGCGCTCGACGGATTTCTTGGCATCCCGCCCACGGCTGTCGGCGTCGTGCTCTTTGCCCACGGAAGCGGCAGCGGGCGATTCCCGCCGGAGATTGGGTTTGCTTGGCGCAATCGACTCGCGCAGGCTGGAGGCGGCAGGTCTGTCCCCAATCCGCAATCCGCAATCCCCAATCCGCAATCGGGCAATTGGCTTTGTTTCGCCGAAGTCCTTTGAGTGTACAATTCACCATAACTCTTTGCCCATAAAGGACTTGCCCCTCACGCCGCAACAGCCGAAATTGGGTTTGTTTCGCATAATTGCACCCGTGTCCCTCGCCCCCGGGGCCGCTTGCGGCGCGGAGATTGGGTCCGTTCTTCACCTCACACTTCAAACTTCCTCGAATTGGGTTTGTTTGTACAACATCCTACGGCCCTCGTCCCGCCGGCCCCGGCCCACGCGGCGTCGCCGCGAATTGGCTTTGTTTGTACGGCGGTCTTCAAACCGACTACTGACTACCGACTACCGGCTACTGTCCTTTGGCTTTCTCACGTCTCTTCCTTCCGCTTTTCAAATCATAAATCGTAATTCATAAATCATAAATCAGAGGGCGTTCCTCTATATAGGGGCCGTATTGCACGAATCGTGCCGGAATTCTGTGCGCGCACGACGCCCGAAAGTCGCGTAACTCCTTGTGCCTGAAGGAATAAAGAATTTCTCGCACGCGGGGTGTTTTACCTTTTCAACTGTTGCACAAACGATCTCGACGAGGACATCTCTGTGCCTGCCTTGCTCCAACCCGGCCTTCGGCCGGAACCGATGCGTTTATCGCTTTGCGGGTGCCGGCGGAGAGCTAATGGATCGGGCAGCGGACCCGCTAAAGACTAGAATAAGGGCAGACCCCCGCGCCCCGACAAGTCCGACACCTCGCCGTCATGCGCAACGCACGACTTTCCCAACGCCGCTGCCATGGAACCTCCTTGCTTCGCCCACCACGATACTTCCCTCACACTTCAGCGTCCAGCCCGCGAACGCACGCACAAGGGCGGTTCAGGGGCGTAGACGCTACGCACGCACCCGCCCCGGGTCCAGGATCCCAACAACGTCGCGTTCCCTGCCGACGTTCTCCGGAGGCGGTTCATGGGCCGAACCCTTTTGAAGACGGCCCATAGGCGGATTCCTTCGGAAGAAGGCTCATCTCCGGCTTCGCCTTCCGGATTCCGGCCTCCTCCGTCTGTGCCCGGTATCTTCTTATTCCGGGCACGTGTGATCTTACTCACAGACGGACCGACGCGTCCGACTCCGCGGCCCCCTCTGCCGGAACAGGCCCCAACATTGCCGCACCCTGAACCGCCTCTTCTCTTCTTCGCAGCAACCTTTGCCGGACCTCCTAACTCGGGCCCAACGTCACGCACGCACTGGCTTGTCCCCGTGTCGTCACGCCGACTATGCTGTCCCCAGATTCCCCGGGCGATGCGTTTATCGCTTTGCGGGTACCAGCGGGGAGCTGGTGGATCGAAGCAGCGGATCCGCTAAAGATTAGAATAAGGGCAGACCCCCCGGCCCTCCCCCGGTCCTCGTGAAGTGGACCTGATGCGGACAGTGCTTCGTGTAGGTGGCGCTTGCCCCACCAGCCCCATGGCAGAATCGGCGGGGCTACGGACTACGGACCGTTCTCTTGCGATGCTATTTCCTCTTGCAGATTCGGTTGTTCTGACTGCTATGCCGTGCTATCCTCTCTGTTGTTGGCGAAGGAGAATCGGACGTTAGGCAGATCGACCGGATGTTGGCGGGCGCAGAATCTGAAACGAAGGTGCGTGGCACGATGCAGTTCGAATGGGACCCAGACAAGTCGAAATTGAACCGCAGGAGACACGGCGTGTCTTTCGAAGAAGCCCTTACCGTGTTCTATGATCCTCTGTCAGCCACCTTCGAGGACGCCGAGCACTCGGTCGGAGAGCAGAGACTGATTACAGTAGGTTTCTCCTCTGGCGGTCGCCTGCTCTTTGTATCCCACACGGAAAGAGGAAAGGCTCTACGTATCATCAGCGCGAGGCCCGCAACGCCGCACGAAAGGAAGAAGCATGAAAACGAAGCAGGAGAATAATCGTGACGATTTGCGTCCCGAATACGACTTGGACTATTCCAAAGCTGTTCGAGGGAAGTATTACAGGCGCCTGTTGGAGGAAGGGGCCAACGTTGTCATCCTTGAGCCAGATGTGGCCAGGGCTTTCGGCGATTCGGCGGCCGTGAATGCAGCGTTGCGATCGCTTCTCGAATTGTCCCGCTCGACGGAGCGTCTGACGAAGCGTTCCGCCGGACGCAAGAAGAAGACGGTGCGACGGTGATCTCAGAATGGACTTGGCGCAGCACACTATCTCTGTGCCTGCCTTGCTCCAACCCGGCCTTCGGCCGGAACCGATGCGTTTATCGCTTTGCGGGTACCAGCGGAGAGACAGTGGATCGAGGCAGCGAGCCCGCTAAAGACTAAAATAAGGGCAGACCCCCTGGCCCCATAGGCGGATTCCTTCGGAAGAAGTCTCATCTCCGGCTTCGCCTTCCGGGTTCCGGCCTCCTCCGTCTGTGCCCGGTATCTTCGTATTCCGGGCACGTGTGATCTTACTCACAGACGGACCGACGCGTCCGACTCCGCGGCCCCCTCTGCCGGAACAGGCCCCAACATTCCCGCACCCTGAACCGCCTCTTCTCTTCTTCGCAGCAACCTGTGCCGGATCTCCGAACTCGGGCCCAACGTCACGCACGCACTGGCTTCTCCCCGTGTCGTCACGCCCACTATGCTGTCCCCCAGATTCCCCTTGCTTCGCCCACCACGATCCTCCGCTTACACTTCGAGGTCTCGCCCGCCAAGCCCGCACAAGGGCGGTTCAGGGGAGTAGACGTTACGCCCACCTTCGCCGGGGTCCAGGACCCCAACAACGTCGCGTTTACTTCCGACGTTCTCCGGAGGCGGTTCATGGGCCGAACCCCTTTTGAAGACGGCCCATAGGCGGATTCGTTCGGAACCAGTCCGATTCAGGGCTTCGCCTTCTTGATTCCGGCCTCCTCCGTCTGTGCCCGGTATCTTCTTATTCCGGGCACGTGTGATCTTACTCACAGACGGACCGACGCGTCCGACTCAGCGGCTCCCTCTGCTGGAACAGGCCCCAACATTGCCGCACCCTGAACCGCCTCTTCTCTTCTTCGCAGCCACCTTTGCCGGACCTCCGAACTCGGGCCCAACGTCACGCACGCACTGGCTTCTCCCCGTGTCGTCACGCCCACTGCGGAACTCCGGGGGCAGCGTAGTTGTTTCGGTTTGGAATTGAGTATGCTGTCCCCAGATTCCCAGATTCCGCTCGATTTCATTGGGGTGGAATTCCCCCCGGAATTCCTCTCACAGATTCGGAAACAGCAAATCTGCGTCCATCGACGAAATCTGCGGTTGACGACACTCACTTCCATCGGAGCTGCTTCAACTCTGGCTCGGTGCGGATGAACTTCACCGTGCCGTCATTGAGCAGGACCAAGCCGCCCTTGGGGTCGTGGTTGTCGAACGTGAGCAACTCGGGTCCGCCGTGCTGATTCCAACCCGGTTTTGACTCGAAGAGAAGGACGACATCGGCTGCCGAATCAGGCTTGCAATCTGGGTTGATCGCATAGTGGCAAGTCCTCGCAGCCGGACATTCAAACGGGTTGGCGTTGTCGACCTGATTGTACTGCTGCAGCGTCCGGTCGTCCCGCAGGAGGATATCACACCACTCGTTCGCACGCGGGTATGTCTCTGCACCACGGGTCCGCGACAACGCGCTGTACAGCCTCTCCAGCTTGTCGGCACAGCCGAGCCTTAGCGTCACCGGCTGTATCTGTCGTGCGAGCAGATGGAAATGGCGAAGGACATGCGAACATTCGAATTCAAATCCGTCGTAGGTCCGGATAGTCGTGCCGTAAATTGTGAACTCTATCACCTTCTCCTGGTTGCGATAGCCGGCGACCCGAATGGAATGCTTCATGGCGATCCCGCCCTTCGACGGCCCGACGTAGCGCGCTTCCATCAAATCAAAGGTCGCAAAATCCTTGATGTCTTTCGCGTCCGTACAGGTAATCTTCTCCAGGGACTCCAGCTCTCTCCACTCCTCCGGACTGAGAAGTCGTGTTTCGTCGTCAGGGAGGGAAAAGAACTCAAGCGTTGTCGGACTAAACATAATCTCAAGACGCGTACAACCGGATACTTCGCGGTACAGATCCGGGGGCCGCTTCACTGGCTCCGCACAGAAGACAGACATCACATAAACGAGCACAAGAAGCAACCCGGCCACAACTCCAGCAACTCGGCCCCTGAATTGAGAAAGCGGACTTTGAATTCTACTGACGACGGATCTCATAACTACCTCCATCATAGGGACAACTAGGGACGCACCCGAATGGCGGTTCCTTAAGCGGCATAGCGTCTCCTCCACTCGGCACGAGTTTCCTTGAGAGAGGGGTAGTGTTTGTGATCGCGCCGGACGGCACGCGGCTCGATTCTGCCGGGACGCTCCGGAACCAGATGATGCGCTATTTCGGATATCATGGCACGATAAATGGCCGGCAGCCGGAAGATCGATTCGCAGGCCAGAGCCGGCGAGAAGATGAGGATGGCCCGGACGGCATGCGCGAAGCTGATCCGCAGCGGGTCCAGGTGATGGAGACTCGCGGCTTCCACGAGGACGGCATGAACGATATTCAAGGCCAGGCAACGAGCGGCAAACTCTTTGCGGACACCGTCGGGACTGTGACTGCGCAGGCACATCCGCCGAGAGACGAACCTTCAGTTGCGCAAAAAGCGTTTCGATTCTCCACCGGCGACCGTACAACGCCACGATCTCGGCGGCCGGATACTCCTGGGCATCAAGCAGGGACGTGACCAACCAGATCACCTGTCGCTTCCCTCGGATCCGAACGGTCGCCTGGATAAAGCGCAACAACAAATGCTGGGGAAGCCTCGGGTCTTTCCGACGGTAGCTTTTATTGATCGTCAACCACCCGAGAAAGTCGTTCCGGGCGTAGGACTGCACGCGTTTGATCCGCGCGACGCACAGATTCGCATGGGCCCGCGTGAGGAATTGCAGACCCAACGACTGATAGTGCCAGTAGTAATGGGCGGCGGAAAAATAGCGGTCGGCGATCAGCAAATCGCCTTTTTGCAGGGCCCCCAGGATCGTCAGGGCCAGCACCACTCGCTCTGCCGATAACCCCCGAGGGCGTAGGCCAGCACGGTCATCGTGCCCGCCAGGCACAAGGTCGCCACCCGCGCCAGCGGATAGCGTGCTTGGCCGTGATACCCGGTGGGGACGCCGAAGACCTCGCGCAAGGCCGGCTCGTCCGGCATGGAGACGCAGGTCCCATCCAGCAACACCACCCGATGGCCCCGCCAGTAGGCAAAGGCCTCTCCCCAGGCCTGGGCCGTGGCGCTGACATAGGCAAAGAGTCTCTCCCACAAAGGCAGGGGCAGTCGCTGCCGGGCCTTGGAAACGGTCCCGCGCGAGGGCGACTGGCCCGCCAGTTCGGGATGCCGACTGGTCGCGGCCGCCCCTTGGACTTGCCAACTGGCATTGAAGGACTCCTCCGGCCACAGGGCCGCCAGGATCATGTGCAGGACCGTCACGGCCGGGGGAAGGACCCGATCCCGCCAAGTGTAGGCCACCTCCGCGCAGAACTCCTCGATCTTGTTCTCCGGCAGCAGTTGCTGGATCGCATTGAGGGTGCTCGTCACGATTTTCTCCGAAATCGTTGGAGCGTTTCGACCGGAAATGCCGAATGATTCTGCTGATAACATACATGGTCTCCTTTCCGATAGATGTTGTCCCTTCAATCCTCTATCGGCTAGGAGACCTCTTTTCCCCTACAGCTTAAGGAACCGCCATTCGGGACGCACCCTAGTTTCCACGCGTCCCGCCCCTATCGGTCACCGTCATGCTCGTGACGATTGCCCACTCCCCGCCTGCGCGGGGATGACATTACTTATGTTGCCCGTTTTGCGTCTGGTTGTCAACGCTTGACACGGCCGGCCGGCGAAATAGAATTCCGGCATGGACTTGGCAAAAGATGCGTTCTCGATATTCCGCATGCAGCGTCAGAACAAACAAATCCCTACCTCTCTTATCGGTTTACCTATGAAAACACATGTATGGAGATTGGCCGCGTGTTTCCTGCTGTCGTTGTCCTGGCCGGTTCAGGCGGTCCCGAACAACCCGAACACCGATTGGTTCAAGGACGCGAAGTACGGCGTCTTCATGCATTTCCTGCCGGGGGACGCCAAGGGCTTGGCCCTCGTCAATGAGTTCGACGTCCAGGGGCTGTCCCGGCAGTTGGAGACGCTGGGCGCGAAGTACTTCGTGATTACCCTGGGGCAGAATTCGGGCTTCTTCAACGCGCCCAACGCCGCGTACGACCGATACACCGGCTACGCGCCGGGCGAACGCTGCTCGACGCGCGATCTGCCGCTGGACCTGTATCGAGCCTTGCAGCCCAAGGGCATCCGGCTGATGCTCTATCTGCCCTGCCAGACGCCGAACCAGGACGCTCGCGC
Source organism: uncultured Planctomycetota bacterium (assembly GCA_963699595.1). Lineage (GTDB taxonomy): Bacteria > Planctomycetota > Phycisphaerae > Sedimentisphaerales > Anaerobacaceae > PLanc-01. Next base: position 158,581 of record CAVOUO010000043.1, on the reverse strand, counting down.
CCAGAAGGCCTTCGGACTGGCCGAGGGAAAGAAGGACCAGCCGATCGACCTCGAGTTCGCCCGGAAGTGGGCCCAGGTGATTCAGGAATGGTCGGACCGCTACGGGGACAAGGTGGCCGGCTGGTGGTTCGACGGCGGCTACCAGAGCGTCCGCTTCAACGAGGCGATCGCCCGAGATCTACGCCGAGGCAGTCAAGCACGGCAATCCGAACGCCATCGTGACCTTCAATCCCGGCGTCCGGCTGATCCGCCACACGCAGGCCGAGGACTACACGGCGGGCGAGCTGAACGATCCCTTCAACGTGCTGCCCGCCTCGCGCTGGGTGGACGGCTCGCAGTGGCACGCCCTGACCTATCCTCGGTTCGCAGTGGTCTCGTCGGGATACGCGGTACCCCACGGAGAAATGGGTCCAATGGGTCAGTGCCGTGACCTCCAAAGAAGGTGTCGTCACTCTCGACATGGGGCCGAACTGGGATCCGCAGGCCGGACCGATTGGCTCGCTCGCGGAAGCGCAGGTCAAGCAGGTCCTGGCGGTCAAGGCCGCGCTGAGCACAGCCTCCGCCGAATCGCATCCGAGACGCCTCAAGCGGTCCGAGAGCTTCCTCGGCATCCACTTCGATTTCCACGCCGGGCCCGACTGCACCGAGATCGGCAAGAACACGACCCGCGCGATGATCGAGAACGTCATCGACCAGGTCCACCCGGACTACATCCAGATCGACTGCAAGGGACATCCGGGCCTTTCGAGCTATCCGACCAAGGTGGGCAATCAGGCGCCGGGCTTCGTCGGCGACCCGCTGCGGCTCTGGCGGCAGGTGACCGCCGAGCGCGGCGTCGCCCTCTACATGCACTACTCCGGCGTGTGGGACTCCGAGGCCATCCGCCGCCATCCCGACTGGGGCGTCGTCAACGCCGACGGCAAGACCAACGAGCAAGGCCACCTCGTTCTTCGGCCCCTACGCGGACAAGCTGCTGATTCCGCAACTGCGCGAGCTGGCCGGCGACTACGGCGTGGACGGCGCCTGGGTGGACGGCGAGTGCTGGGCCTCGGTGCCCGGACTACAGCGAGGCGGCGCTGAAGGCCTTCCGCCAGGCGACCGGCATCGAGGACGTGCCCCGCAAGCCCGGCGAGCCGCACTGGTTCGAGTTCCTCCAGTTCAACCGCGAGGCCTTCCGCCGGTACCTGCGTCACTACATCGCGGAAGTGAAGAAGACGAACCCCGACTTCCAGTATTGCAGCAACTGGGCCTTCACCGACCACATGCCCGAGCCGGTCAGTGCGCCGGTGGATTTCCTCTCCGGCGACTACGCGCCGGAGGACAGCGTCAACTCCGCCCGCCTGTCGGGGCGGTATCTGGCGCGCCAGGGCAAGCCGTGGGACCTGATGGCGTGGAGCTTCTCGCGCGGCAAGACCAAGGATGGTCGCAACCAGAAGACGGCCGTCCAGTTGCAGCGCGAGGCCGCGGTCGTGCTCGCCCTGGGCGGCGGCTTCCAGGCGTACTTCACGCAGAAGCGCGACGGCTCGATCCGCGAGGAGCGGGTGCCGGTGATGGCCGAAGTGGCGAAGTTCTGCCGCGCCCGGCAGGCGCTCTGCCATCACGCGACGCAGGTGCCGCAAGTGGCGCTCCTGTTCTCCACGGCGGCCCACTACCGCAAGAGCAACGGGCTCTTCGCGCGGGACCTGGCCCGGATGAGCGGCACGCTGCAAGCCCTGCTGGAGAGCCAGCAGTCGGTCGAGCTTCTTGGGCGAGCACCACCTCACCGGCCGCATGGCGGAATACCCGCTGATCGTCGTGCCCGAGTGGGAATACCTGGAGCCCGAGCTTCAAAGACGAATTGGTCGCCTACGTCAAAGGCGGCGGCAATCTGCTGCTCATCGGACCCAAGACGGTGGCCCTGTTCCAGGCCCAGCTCGATGCGGTTCGTAGTGACGCCGCGAGGCGTTCTCTTCCAGCTCCTGACGGCCAGCCCGCGGCCACCATAACCGAATTCGGACAGGGCAAGATTGCGGCCGTGTACTTCGCGTTCGGCCAGCGCTACGCGACCGCACGCAGCGAGTCATCGCGCCAGTTCCTCAACGATCTCGTGCGGCAGCTTTTCCCCAAGCCGCTGGTGGAGGTGAAAGGTTCGCACGACGTGGATGTGGTGGTCAATCGCCAGGGCGGCAAGCTGGCCGTGAATCTCGTCAATACCGCCGGGCCGCACCAGCGCGAGCCGATTCTGGATTCCATCCCGCCCATCGGTCCGCTCGACGTGACGATTCGTCAGACGGCCAAGCCCGCCCGCGTGATGCTGGAGCCCGCCGGCACGCCGCTGTCTTTCGAGCACCGCGACGGCGAGATCCATCTCACCGTGCCGCGCGTCGATATTCACGAAGTCATCGTAGTAAGTACGGGCACGGGACCCCAAACGCGGTAGATCGCGTTTGGGAACCCGAATGATTATTCGCCCCTACGGCGACAACCGAGTTTCTGTGCACGACTTTATCAGGAAAGGACAGATGTATGGCAGCTTCCACTCGCCGACAGTTTCTCCGAGCCTCCGTCGCGGCGACTGCAGGTGTGGCGACCCACACCGCAAGCTCTTTCGGGGCAGGAGCGCAACCGGCGATCCGTATCAATCACGATCTGCACACCCACACGATCTACTCTGACGGCGCCAGCACGATCCCGCTGCACGTCCTGGAGGCGCGGGCGTTCGAGCTCGATGCGATCGCCATTACCGACCACTACACTCCCGGCAGCAAGATCGCCGGATCGGAAGCCGAGTTCGACCGCTATCTGGCCGAGATCGAGCGCGAACGGTCGAACCAGCAGGACGTGATCGTGCTCAAGGGCGCGGAGGCGACTGCGCTGGACGCCACCGGACGGATCAGCATCGACGAGGGCCACGCCGCGAAGCTGGAATGGCTGCTGTGCGACCTGGGCGGCTCAGTCGGAGGGCACGCTCCGCCGTCCGCCGAGCGACAAACAGAAATACGTCGAGAACGTGGTGCGGACCTATCTGGGGCTGTGCGACGTGAAGTACCTCGACGCGATCGCGCATCCCTTCAACACCGGCAACACCAAGCCGGCGGCCCTGCCCGCCGACTACCCGCCCAGCCTCCTGCGGGAGTTGGCCGCCAAGATGGCGGCCAAGAACAAGGTCTTCGACGTGATGAACGACATGATCTACTGGTTCCACCAGTCCTCCATCGCCCCGCGCGAGTTCACGGCGCAGTACGTGGAGCTCGTCAAGCTCTTCGTCGCCGCAGGAGTGATGTTCCAGGTCTCCTCCGACGACCATCGCACGGGACTGGGCAACACGCGCTGGGCCCAGCTTGTCGTCGCCCGGGCCGCCGTGCCGGCGCAGCAGATCGTCGATCCCCGGCAAATCGCCCGCCGGAAGAAGTAGGATGACCTCCTACGGACTCGGAGAAATCTGCGCGCGGCACGGACTCTGTCATCCCTTCGCGGCGCTCAGGGCAGGCTCTGAGGCAAAGCCGAAGGATCTGGGCGCCGAATTGGAGTTTTCCCTCACTCGTGGGCCAGATCCTTCGCTACGCTCAGGATGACAGGTGGAGCGCACGAATTGACCAGAATCCGTATCAGAGCGTCCGCTCTGCAGATCGCGGGCTGATAGTGAGAAAAGAAGATTCTTACGCTTTCCGGCAAACCGTGTTACACTCAGGGCCGAGCTGCATCGCCTGGAGGCGATGCCGGAGTTTGGCAAGGGACGGGAGAAGGTGTGACAACCGTGACTTGTGAAGGGTTCTCAATGCTCACTCAGAGGAGACCAGGCATGTCCAAACCAGAAATTCATCTCAATCGACGACGGTTTTTGAAAGCCGCGGTGCAGGCCGGTGCGGTGCTGGCGCTGCCGCAGGTGATTCCCGGCACGGCCCTCGGCGGCAGCGGCCGTGTCGCCCCGAGCGAGCGCATCGTGCTGGGCGGCATCGGGATCGGCAGCCGGGGCGGGTACGACCTGGGCTGCTTCCTGCACGAGCCGGACGTGCAGTTCGTGGCCGTCTGCGACGTGAAGGCCGCGCGCCGCAAGGCGGTCAAGGAAATGGCCGACACCAAGTACGGCAACCAGGACTGCGCCACGTACAGCGACATGCGCGAGCTGCTGGCCCGCAGTGACATCGACGCGGTGCTGATCGCCACCGGCCCGAACTGGCACGCGATGGCCTCGATGCTGGCGGCCAAGGCCGGCAAGGACGTGTACTGCGAGAAGCCCTGCACGAAGAATATCGCGCAGAGCCTGGCGCTGGCCGAGATGTTCCGCCGGACCGGCCGGGTGTTCCAGGCCGGCACGCAACGGCGCAGCCTGCCCAATTTCGCGTTCGCCATCGAGCTGGCCCGCACCGGCAAGCTCGGCAAGCTCCACACGCTCTACGCCCATCCGATGGGGCTGAAGACCATGAGCAGCGGCTGGCTCCCGCCGGAGCCGGAGCCGCCCAAGGAAGAGGTGGACTGGGACCTGTACCTCGGGCCGGCCGCCTGGCGGCCCTTCAATCGCCGGCTCCTCGACGGCTTCAACTTCGAAAAAGGCGGCGGCATGGTGGGCGCCTTTGGCGGCGGCGGGTGCCTGGAATGGGGGTCCCATTGCGTGGACCTGTGCCAGTGGGCCAACAACGCCGACGACACCGCGCCGGTGGAGTACGAGCCGAAGGACAACCGGTTGCACGCCCGCTATGCCAACGGCGTCAAGCTGATCCTGCGCAACGATGGCTGGCTGCCGCTGGGCTCCTGCCCGGTGCGGTTCGAGGGCGAGACCGGCTGGGTGGAGACGGGCGACGACGCCGAGATCGTGGCGAGCTCGCCGGCCTTGCTCGCCCGCAGGGGCGCCAAGATCCCCGGCTACCCGGCGGATTTCCACATCCGCAACTTCCTCGATTGCGTCAAGACGCGGGCCCAGACGCGGGCCAACGCCGACGTGGCCTGCCAGGCGCATATCGCCTGCCATGCGGCCAACATCTCGCTGTTCCTGGGACGCAAGGTCAACTACGATCCCAAGAAGAACGAATTCCTCGGCGACGAGGAAGCCAACCGGCTGCGCTCCGAGGCGCTGCGTGAGCCGTGGCGGCTGTGACAGGAGTCTCAAGTCATGAGCAAAGGCGGAACTCCTCTCAACCGGCGGCGGTTCTTGAAGACGGTGGCCCAAGCAGGCGCCGTGGTGGCGATGCCGCATGTGATCCCGGGCACTGCCCTGGGCAAGAGCGGCGGGGTCGCCCCGAGCGAGCGGATCGTGCTGGGCGGCATCGGGATCGGCAATCGCGGCACGTACGATCTGGGCTGCTTCCTGCACGAGCCGGATGTCCGGTTCGTGGCCGTGTGCGACGTGAAGGGCGAGCGCCGCAAGGCCGCCAAGGAAATGGTGGATGCCAGGTACGGCAACGGCGACTGCGCCACGTACATCGATCTGCGCGAATTGCTCGCCCGCGGCGACATCGACGCGGTGCTGATCGCGACCGGCCCGAGCTGGCACGGGACCGCGGCGATCCTGGCGGCCCAGGCCGGCAAGGACGTGTACTGCGAGAAGCCTTGCACGAGGAACATTGCCCAGAGCCTGGCGCTGGCCGAGGTGTTCCGGCGGACCGGCCGGGTGTTCCAGGCGGGCACGCAACGCCGCAGCTTGCCGAATTTCGTCTATGCGGTCGAACTGGCCCGCAGCGGCAAGCTCGGCAAGCTCCAAGCCGTCCATGCCCATCCGATGACCCTGAACGCTCAGACCAGCGGCTGGCTCCCGCCGGAGCCGCAGCCGCCGAAAGAAGAGGTGGACTGGGACCTGTACCTCGGACCGGCCGCCTGGCGGCCCTTCAACCGCCAGCACCTCCGCAGCTTCGACTTCGAAGAGGGCGGGGGGCTCGTCGGCGGCGGGTGTCTGCCCTGGGGTTCTCATTGCGTGGACCTGTGCCAGTGGGCCAACGATGCCGACGCGACGGCCCCGGTGGAGTACGAGCCGAAGGACAAGCAACTGCAGGCCCGCTATGCCAACGGCGTCAAGCTGGTCATGCGCACGGACGGGTGGCTGCCGCTGGGCTCGTGCCCGGTGCGGTTCGAAGGCGACACGGGCTGGGTGGAGACGGGCGACGACGCCGAGATCGTGGCGAGCACGCCGGCCCTGCTGGCCCGCCGGGGCGCCAAGATCCCCGGCTACCCGGCGGATTTCCACATCCGCAATTTCCTCGATTGTGTCAAGACGCGGGCCCGGACGCGGTCCAACGCCGAGGCGACCTGTTACGCACACATCGCCTGCCACGCGGCCAATATCGCGCTATTCCTGGGACGCAAGATCAATTACGATCCCGCGAAGAACGAATTCATCGGTGATGAGGAAGCCAACCGGCTGCGCTCCGAAGCATTGCGCGAGCCGTGGCGATTGTAGGAGTTGATTAATTATGAGGACGATTATGATGCTCAAGAGTCGATACCTGGTGTGGTGTGCTGTGCTCGCGGTGGCGGCGTCAACGGTGGCCCTTGGCCAGGGCGGTAATGCTGCGGCTGACAACCAGAACCCCAAGGAGAGGGAAGCCAAGCTGATCGCCGTGCTCCAGTCGGATGCGCCGCCTGCGGAAAAGGCGATCACCTGCAAGCGTCTGGCGGTCTACGGCACGAAGGATGCGGTTCCGGCGTTGGCGCCCTTGCTGCTGGACAAGGAGCTGTCGTCGTGGGCGCGGATCGCTCTGGAAGCGATTCCCGGTCCCGCGGCGGACGAGGCTCTGCGTAGCGCGCTGGGCAAGGCCCAGGGCCGTTTGCTGATCGGCGTCATCAACTCGATCGCCGTCCGCCGCGACGCTCAGGCGGTCGAGCGGGCTGGTGGAGAAGCTCAAGGACAGCGACGCGGAGGTGGCCTCGGCGGCGGCCGTGGCCTTGGGCCGCATCGGGGGCGAGCAGGCGGCCCAGACTCTGGAACAAGTCCCTGGCCGAACTGCCGGCCGTCGTTCGTCCGGCCGTGGCCGAAGGCTGCATTCTGTGCGCGGAGAGGTCTTTGGCGGAAGGGAAATCCGCCGATGCCGTGAAGCTGTATGACACCATCCGCCGGGCGAGCCTGCCCAAGCAGAAACTTCTCGAAGCGACCCGCGGGGCGATCCTGGCCCGGGGGTCGTCCGGGATACCGCTGCTGGTCGAGCAGTTGGAGTCGGCGGACAAGGCCCAGGTTGGCATCGGCTTGCGCACGGCGCGCGAGCTTCCCGGCCGCGACGTGACCGAGGCCTTGGCGGCCGAGTTGAGCCGATTGAGCCTCGACCGGCGGCCTTTGTTGCTGCTGGCGCTGGCCGATCGCAGCGATGAGGCGGTGCTGCCCGTGGTTGTCATGGCGGCCCGAAGCGGCCCGAAGGAAGTGCGGCTTGCGGCCCTCGACGTTCTGATGCGTCTGGGCAATGTCTCCTGCGTCCCGGTGCTGCTGGAGGCGGCGGCCGACAGTGACGCCCAGGTGGCGCAGGCGGCAATGCTCACCCTGGCACACCTGCCCGGCGAAGGCGTCGACGCCGATCTTCTGGCCCGTCTGCCGCAAGCGACGGGGAAGATGCGCCAGGTCCTTCTCCAATTGGCCGGGGAGCGACAAATGGAGGGGGCCCTTGGCGCCATCCAATCGGGCATCCAAGACGCGGACGCCGGCGTTCGCAGCGCCGCGGTGCAAGCGGTCGGTGCCCTCGGCGGGGACAAGCAGGCCGTCGACCTCGTGAATCTCCTCCAGAAGACTCAGGACCCGAAAGATCGTGCGGACATCGAGAAGGCCGTTGCGGCGATCAGCGGCCGCACAGGAGCGACTTGCGTGCCCTGTCTGCTGCCGCTCATGCACAGCAGCGATCCCGCGCTGCGTACGATAGGATTGCGTGTGCTGGTGATCGCAGGCGGGCCGGTTGCCTTGGCCGCCGTGAAGTCCGCTCTCGAGGACAAGGATGAGACCGTCCAGGATGAGGCGGCCCGCAGGCTCTCGGCCTGGCCGACCAATTGGCCCGGCGATGCCGCTGCGGCAGAAGTCCTCTTGAGCCTGGCCAAGTCCGGCAAGAAGATGCTGCACCAGGTGCTTGGCCTGCGCGGCTACCTGGAGTACGTCCGCGGAGACAAGCAGCTCAACAACAGCGGCAAAGTGGCCAAGGTCAGCGAACTGCTGCCCCTGATCCAGCGACCCGAAGAGAAGCGGCTGGCCATCAGTGTCATCGGCGCCATCCGGACCGCCGGCTCACTGGAATTGCTGACGACGCTCGCGTCCGACGCGGCGGTCACCGAGGATGCCTGCTCCGCCATCGTCAACATCAGCGGCAGGGGCACGCAGGGCGCGACCCGAGACCAGCGTCAGAAAGCCCTTCAGATGGTGGTCGAGAAGTCGAAGAATGACGCCACTAAGAAGAGGGCCGAAGACCTGCTCAAGGGTATCCGCTGAAGATCAGTAGTCGAGGGAAAGGCTGCGGTGCGGGAGTAGGTTGTCGTGCGACGGGGTGTCTCCTTTGATATTATAGGACTCGCATTTAGCCATTATTGAAGGTATCGCGCTCGAAGTGACGAAATCACCCAAAACGCGGTTCCATTCATTGTTCGTGGCAAGATGATGGATTCGAGAGTTCTTTGTCTTCTATCGCCGATATAGTGGCGGCTTTGCCACAGATCTCTTTCGGGACCGCCATTCTTTACCGTGCGAGGTTTACCTGGTTCGGGCTGATGACCATGGGATGACCTGATATGTCCGCGAAGTATTCCGATGCGGAAATTGCCCAGATGATCACGGAGCGCAAGCCACTGCCAGAGGGCTATCGCTCTCACGTGCAACTGCATGAGAAACGAGGGCATAAGGAGCGTGAATTGGATATCGTGGGTGAGCACGGCACCCAATTTCGTCTTATCCTCAGGCAAAGCAATTTCAACACACTCGATTTCTCGATCGTACTTGCTGTCAGCCCTGTCGACTCGAGTCTACTGTTTCGTCTGCGACGCTATAACGGAAAGAGTCACGAGCATACAAATCCGATAGAAGGTGATACGTTCTACGACTTTCACATTCATCAGGCGACCGAGCGATATCAGGAAAGCGGAGCACGCGAAGACACCTTTGCCGAAGTGACGGGGCGATACGCCGATCTTCATTCCGCCTTGCGCTGCATGCTCGAAGACTGTGGATTCGAGGCACCCCAAGGTTCCCAGGCATTACTCTTCGGGGAGTTCGATCTATGACCATGGAAGCCATAGAACGTGATTTCAAGAAGAAGGTTTGCGAGAAGATCCGCCTCGCAGGTGAAGGCGTGAATCGTTATCGTGTATTTACTCCCTTCTTGTTTGAAGACGGTGACCACCTGGCGATTGTCCTGAGACGAGAGGACTCGCAATGGGCTCTCTCGGACGAGGGCCATACCTACATGCACTTGACCTATGACTTGGACGAGAAAGACCTGCAACGAGGCACACGTCAGAAGGTTATTACCAATGCGCTGTCTTTGTTTCGCGTCGAGGATCACGAGGGCGAACTGCTGCTGCGCGTCCCCGATGATCAGTTCGGCGATGCCCTCTACTCTTTCATTCAAGCCTTGATGAAGGTCACGGATGTCTCCTTCCTATCTCGCGAGCGTGTGCGTTCTACCTTCATGGACGATTTCCGTGCAATGATGGAGGAATCAGTCCCAGAAGATCGGCGCACCTTCGACTGGAACGATCCCATTCATGATCCCCAGGCCATGTATACCGTGGATTGCCGAGTGAACGGTGTCGCGCGACCGCTATTCGTGTTTGCCTTGCCGAACGATGACCGCGTGCGTGATTCGACCATCGCTCTCTTGAAGTATGAGAATTGGCGTATCCCACATCGCTCGCTGGCCATCTTCGAGGATCAGGAGTCCATCAACCGCAAGGCATTGGCTCGCTTCAGCGATGTATGCGAGAAACAGTTCTCCAGTCTTGGAGTGAACCGGGACCGCATAGTTCGCTATCTTGAGGACGTTCTTCAAGAGCGTCCATAGAGAGATTCATTGGGGACGACCAGTGCGCAAGGCATCGAATGGTATTCCTGGTGGCTAAAGAAATGAGCGGCAGGCCGTGTTTTGCTGGTCACGTCGGCGGCGGTTGTCTGGCCCTGCTGATTTGTCTGCCGGTTTGGGCGGGCCAGACGGCTCTTCCCATGACGTCGTCGGCGTGGGAGCAGAAGGTGTTCCCGGAGCCCGGCGCTTCCATATCGGAGGCGCAAGCCGCCACGTTTTCCTTTGCATCGGACGAGAAGCTTGGCCCCTGTCTTGGGATCGGCCCCTGGCGTGCGGGGCAGTGGGGGATTCGTTGCGAAAGCCGTCAGCGTTTCGCCAACGCGGTCTGCACGGTGCGCGGCTACTATCGCACGGAAACACCCGCCACATTCCAAACCGCTGTGGGCGTGCTGTTCTACCGCCAGAAACAGAAACTGAATGGACGGCGAATCTTCCTGCCGCCGGCGGAGAAGTGGACGCCGTTCGAGTTTCTGCTGCGCGTCAAACACCCAGTCGCGGACAGCCTCGCCATAAGCTTGGGAATGATCGAGAAATCCGAGGGCAAGGTGTGGTTTGCCGGGGTGACCTATTTCGACACCGTGGCACCCTTGCGGTTTTCAGGCCTGGAACCTGCCCTGATGCGCCCGGCAGCGCCAGTCTCTTTCGCACGCGGAAAGTACTTTCGTCTGGAGCAGTCCGAGGGCACATGGTGGCTCGTCAGCCCGGACGGCAAGCCTTTCTACTCCACGGGGACCGACGTCTTCTCTGTGCCCAGGGAGAGTGCGGGGCGCGAGCGAACTCTTCGAATTGTCGCCGATCTGCGCCGCGCTGGATTCAACTCACTGGCCGGGTGGTCCAGCATATCCAGTTGGGCCCCGGTGTTGGACGACATGATGACGCAGGGGCAGACCCCGCCGGTGTTGTTTCACTCGCTCCAGGCAGGGACGATGAAGGCCGAGTTTGACTGCCTCGCCGCACCGGGCGACAAGTCTACCCCTGCCGAACACGGGTTCGCGGATCCTTTCGATCCTCGCTATGAGCAGGCCTTGCGGAGCCGGGTGCGGGACTATGCCCGTTACGTCAAGGACAAACCCTGGTTTGCCGCCTGGTTTGCCGACAACGAGATCCGGTTCGAGGACCTCTACCGCCGGGTCGCCTCGCCGCATTGTGCCGGGGCCTTGCTGGCCTTCTTGAGTCGCAGGTACGACGGCGATATCGGCCGTCTGAACACTGCCTGGAACAGTCATTTTGCCTCGTTTGAGGATCTCGCCACCCATCGGCCCGACCCCATTCTGCGACAAGGCCGCATTTACGAAGACTACCGCGAATTCAGCCGCGAAGTTGTGAAGAAGCACGTGGAGGTGACCCTGCGTGTCATCCGGGAGGAGGACCCAGGCCGCCTGGTATTCTCGCAACGCTTCATGCTGTCCGGGCTGTGCGAGGCGATGGACTACCTGGACCTCTTCGCGGCCTACGACGGCATCGCGGTCAACATGTATCCCTGCAATCAGCATCCCGGACTTTCCGAAGCGGAGAAGGCAGTGCTGCGCATGGTCCACCAGAAGACCGGCAAACCCATTCTGCTTACCGAATGGTCCATCCCGGCGCTCGACTCCGGCCTTTACCAGAACCCTGACAAGCTCGACTGGTCCTGGGAACAGGTGGTGACCGACCAGACCGAGCGTGCGGCTCAGGCCGCCCATGTGGCGGCCGACCATTACAGTCTCCCCTTCGTTGTCGGCTCGCACTGGTTCACACTCCGCGACATCAACAACGACAAACGTCAGGCCAACCGGGGGCTCTACCGATCCAACGGCGAACCCTGGCCCGAGCTGATCCAGGCCCTGGGCCAGGTCCAGAACCGCTTCGCAGGAAGATGACCGAATCCCTCTTCGCCGCGTGAGAGTTCGTGTAACACTTCGGGAATGGGAGATACTTCAACTATGGTTAGACTGTCTTCCTGTCGGCGTCTGGTCGTGCTGAAAGGGACGAGCGATGACATCCAACGCGCGCGTGCTGATGGGGCGAATCCGAGGTCTTCTGGTTCTCTTCACTGTGGGGCTGGTCCTCAGCGGGCTCACGGCGTTTCCCCTCAAGATCGAGGTGGACATTCTCCAGAGCCTCTTGGGTCAGGGATCATCTTTTGAGGACTTCTGGCCGGAGATGGCAGAATGGATATCCCGGGTTCATGCCGGGATTTCGGAGGTGCATCAGAAGTACCCGTTCATAGCTTACGGCACCGACTGGCTGGCCTTTGCCCACATCGTCATCGCCATTGCTTTCATCGGGGCAATTCGTGACCCCGTGCGGAACATCTGGGTCGTTGAATTCGGGATGATTGCTTGTGTGCTGGTTGTCCCGTTGGCCTTGATTGGGGGTGGGGTTCGGGACATCCCGATGTTCTGGCGGCTGATCGACTGTTCCTTTGGCGTGGTGGGGATTGTCCCGCTCTGGCTGGCGAGGAGATACACTCGCAGGCTGATCCTTGACGATGCCGCGTAAACACACGATACTCCCGGATGCAGTATCTGCAAAAGAAGGAGTATCACATGATGAGCCTCGGCAAGTCTCCGCATATGGTCCCCGCAATTCTGGCTGCGATCGTCTGGGCGTGTCCGGCAGGCGGGGCCGATCTGACACTTCGCTATGATCGTTCCGCTCCCAACACGGATGCGGGGTGGGAACGAAATGCTCTGCCCATCGGCAATGGGCGGATCGGGGCCATGCTGTTCGGCGACCCGGCGGCGGACCGCGTGCAATTCAACGAAATCAGTCTGTGGACCGGCAACGAAGATGTGATGGGCGCCTATCAGGCGTTCGGGAATCTGACGATCACGATGCCCGGCCACGATGCCGGCGTGACGCAGTACCGCCGCGAGTTGGATCTTTCTGAGGGTGTCGGGCGGGTCGGCTACGAGAAAGATGGCGTCACTTACTCACGCGAGTATTTCGCCAGCCATCCGGACCAGGTGATCGTCATCCGGCTCAGCGCGGACAAGAAGGGAATGGTTACGGGGCAGGTTGCGTTGAGCGACATGCACGGGGCTCCGGCCATGGCCCGAGACAGTTCGCTAATTTGTTCCGGGGCCTTGACGCTGGAAATGGCTCGCCCGCAACCCCGGCGTGGCAGTCAAGCGGAATCCAAGCCGGCCGCGAATCAGAATCCGACGAACACCATGAGCTATGAAAGCCAGGTCCGAGTGGTGAACGAGGGCGGCTCAGTCCGTACGGACGGCAGCAAACTCATGTTTGAGAATTGCGACGCCGTGACGATCCTGCTGGGTATGGGGACCAGCTACGTCATGGATCGCAGCAAGAAGTTCCAGGGGGAGCATCCGCACGAGCGCCTGACCGCCCAAATGCAGGCGGCATCAGCGAAGTCGTATGCACAGTTGAGGCAGGACCACAGAGCCGATTACCAGTCCCTGTTTGGCAGAGTGCAGCTTGACCTGGGCTCCTCGTCTGCCGAGCGTACCGCACTTGCCCACGGACAAACGCATCGAAGTCTACACCGAGCGGGGCGACGATCCCGGTTTGGAGGCCATGTTCTTTCAGTTCGGACGCTACCTGCTGATGTCCTCCTCGCGCGATTCGCTGCCCGCCAATTTGCAGGGCTTGTGGAATCGGACCAATCAGCCGCCGTGGAACGCGGATTATCATACGAACATCAACATCCAGATGAATTACTGGCTGGCCGAGCCCGCCAACCTGAGCGAGTGCCACCTGCCGCTGTTCAATCTGGTGCTAGCGCTGCGCGAGCCGTTCCGACGGTTCACGGCCGAGGCCTTCCCGTTGGAGGGCAAGCCCGTACGCGGCTGGACGGTCCGCACCTCGCACAATCCCTTCGGCAATATGAGCTACATCTGGAACATGGGCGGCAATGCCTGGTACGCCCAACATTTCTGGGAGCACTACGCTTTCACGCTCGACCGTGAGTTCCTCCAGACGAAAGCGTATCCCATGATGAAGGAGGCGTGTGAGTTCTGGGAGGATCATCTCAAGACTCTGCCGGACGGCCGCCTGGCCGTGCCGAACGGGTGGTCGCCGGAGCACGGGCCGCGCGGCGTGGACGGCGTGACCTACGATCAAATGATGGTCTGGGACCTGTTCACCAACACCATCGAAGCGGCCGACGTCCTCGGCACGGACAAGACCTTCCGCGACAGGGTTGCCGCGATGCGAGACAAACTGGTCGGCCCGAAGATCGGACGCTGGGGCCAGCTTCAGGAGTGGATGGCCGATCTGGACGAGCCCAACGACACGCACCGGCACGTCTCGCACCTGTTCGGTTTGCATCCGGGCCGGCAACTGTCGCCCACGACGACGCCCGAACTCGCGGCGGCCGCCCGTAAGTCCCTGACGGCTCGCGGCGATGCCGGCACGGGCTGGTCGATGGCCTGGAAAATCGCGTTCTGGGCCCGGCTTCAGGATGGGGACCACGCCTACAAGATGCTGCGCGGCCAACTCAGCGTCCCGGGCACCCGTGCCAAGGAGCAGGGGAAGACAGGCACCGAGCGCAACAACCAGGGCGGGACTTTGCCCAACCTGTTCGACACGCATCCACCGTTCCAGATCGACGGCAATTTCGGCGCGACCGCCGCGATCTGCGAAATGCTGCTGCAAAGCCACACCGGCGAAATCCAACTTCTGCCCGCGCTGCCGTCCGCCTGGCCGACAGGCTCCGTCAAGGGCCTGCGGGCCCGCGGCGGCTTCGCGGTGGACATCACCTGGAATGACGGTAAACTGGCGGACGCCATCGTACGCAGCATCACGGGCCGGATCTGCAAGCTCCGCTATGGCGAGCAGGTGGTTACGGTGCCCCTGAAGCCGGGCCAATCCATCCACCTGGACGGCGCGCTGAAAAAGGCTCCGTGAGGTCTCGCCGTGCAGCCGCCGTGGCGAGGGCGTCCCGCCCTTGCGTCTCGTGGGCATCTTGCCCGCGATGTGAGGACAAGATGTCCTCGCCACGCAGGAGCAAGGGCAAGATGCCCTCGCCACGGCGCCACAAGGGAATTCGTGAGGAGAAGGAAAATGAGGACGCATCTCACCGGTTTCGGGGCGACCTTCCTGTCCGTCCTTGTCATGCACGTTGCTTCGGCGGCGCAAGGAACGTCCGGACTGCCGGCGGCAAAAGAGGCCTCCGTTGCTCGCTATGATATCTTCGAGGTCGCACTGACGAGCTCCAGGACCTACGCGAACCCGTTTCTCGATGTGACGGTCAAAGCGATCTTCACGGCTCCCTCGGGACGCACGCTCACGGCCTACGGATTCCACGATGGCGGGGCCACGTGGCGGGTCCGCCTCGCGCCGGACGAATTGGGCGAGTGGCGGTACGTGACGCGGGCGAGCGACGCTGCCGATAGCGGTCTGGACAACCGCTCGGGCACATTCCGCTGCGTGCGTTCGTCGAACAAGGGTTTCCTTCGGGTCGATCCGAAACGTCCGTACAGCTTCTCCTATAGTGATGGGACACCGTTCTTCGCCCTGGGCGATACCTGCGGCGTTACGTCCAAGGCCCTCAGCGACGCGAACCGCAAGATGTACCTCGACGCCCGGGCCGGAAAGCCGTTCAACTTCCTGCGCATGTTCGCGAGTCTGACGTTCAACGCCTGGACCGGCAAGCCCTGGAGCGAGGCGATCGCGCGGGAGGCCGACGGGTTCCCCTGGGGCGGGACGCCTCAGGCGCCCGACTACGACCGCCTCAACCCCGCGTATTTCCAGCGGTACGAGAAGATTCTCGGCGAGTTGAAGCAACGAAACGTGTACGCGGAGATCATCGTCTTCAATCTCTACGAGATTCCCTTCAAGGACCCGGCGGTTTGGACGCCCGCGCGGGAGGAACTCTGGGGCCGCTACGTCGTCTCGCGCCTTTCGGCCTATCGGACCGTGTTTCTGTGGACCGTCGCGCAGGAGTATGAGCGCTATCCCGCCGGCAGGTATCGCCACGAGCCGGCGGATGACGATTGGGTGCGGCGGATGGCGAGACTCATTCGCGAGACCGACCCGCACGGCCATCCTGTCACGGTCCACCCGGTGGGGGATGGAGGCAAGCCCGGGGAAGTGGCGGAAGTCCTGATGGAAGGGGGAGTGATGGGCACGCGGTTCGGCCCGGGGCCGGAGCTGGATGTCCTTTCGCACCAGCACAACAGCTATGGAACGGCCGCCTGGGTGCCCGAGCCCGCGCCGGGTCATTGGGATGGACCTGGAGCCGGCGTGGAGAAGGCCGTTTGGGCGGACCGCAAGTTCGGCAAGCCGGTCATCAACACCGAGTATGGCTACGAGGGGCTCCCGGGCGGCGACATCAACTTCAACCAGCAGACGCATGGACCCGACAAATGCCGGCGGGCGGCCTGGCGGATCTTCACGGCGGGCGGCGCGGGCCTGGCGGCAGGCTTTCGCGGCACGACCCTGAGCGTGGACAACGCGGAGATCTACTACGACGAGACGCAGCGCTTCGCGCCATTTCGCGTGGCGGACTGCGGCCACGTGCGGCAATTGCAGCATTTGTACGATTTCGTCACGCTGCGCACCGGCTTTCGCGATATGAATCCGGCACAGACGCTGATCGAATCCCCCAATCTCTGCCTGGCCAATCCCGGGCAGGAATACGTGGTCTATGCGCCGCAGGGCGGCGCGCTGAGCCTGGACCTCACCGGGGCATCCGGAAGCTTCTCGGTCGGCCGGCTGAATCCGCGCACGGGCGCTTACGAGGGGCGGGCCTGGATCGAGGGCGGCG
Organism: uncultured Planctomycetota bacterium; assembly: GCA_963699595.1. Classification (GTDB taxonomy): domain Bacteria; phylum Planctomycetota; class Phycisphaerae; order Sedimentisphaerales; family Anaerobacaceae; genus PLanc-01. The sequence goes on along the minus strand of CAVOUO010000043.1, from coordinate 141,913 downwards.
CCAACCGGGCTCTCCCGCTGCCCGATACGAACGACTGGGTCCTGCACCTGAAGAAAGTGGACGACCGCTCACCGGCGGGCTGGCAGAGGCGGCTCCAGCAGGCGGCGCTCTCGCCCGAGTCGTGGCGCACGCGGCGGGAAGAAATCCGGCGGCAGATTCTGGTGACGGCGGGCCTGTGGCCCGAGTTCGAGCGGCCGCCGGTGAAGGCGGTCGTCACGGGCCAGTTGGAGCGCGACGGCTACACGCTCAAGAAGGTGTACCTCCAGACGTGGCCGGGCTTCTATCTGACCGGTCTGCTCTACCTGCCCAAGAAGCCGGGGCCTCTGCCCGCGGTTCTGTGCACGCACGGGCACGGAAAGAACGGGCGATTCGGTCCCGAGGAGGAGCAGCCCCGGGCGATCACCCTGACCCGGCTCGGTTTCGTCGTGTTCGCCTATGACATGATCGGTTACGGCGAGTGCATGCAACTGCCCCATGAATTCGCCGATCCGCCGTGGGGGCTGAACCTGCTGGGACTGCAATTGTGGGACAGCCTTTGCGTCGTGGATTTCGTGAGCTCTCTGCCCGAGGTGGACCCGAAACGGATCGGCGTCACCGGCTCCTCCGGGGGCGGCACGCAGACGTTTCTCCTGACCGCCGTGGACGACCGGATCGCCTGTGCGGCCCCGGTCTGCATGGTGGCGGCCGAGTTCCAGGGGGGCTGTTCCTGCGAGAATGCGCCCGCGCTGCGGATCGGTCTCAACAACGTCGAGATCGCCGCCGCCACGGCCCCGCGACCTTTGCTGCTCGTTTCCGCCACCGGCGACTGGACGAAGTACACGCCGGTCCTCGAAGGTCCCGCCCTCCACGGAGTCTACGAGGCCTTGGGGGTCGACGACCGCTTCCGCTGCGTGCAGTTCGTCGCGCCGCACAACTACAACCGGGACTCGCGCGAAGCGGTCTATCCCTGGTTCGCCCACTGGCTGGGAAACGCGCCGAAGGCCGAACGCCTCGCGGAGCCGCCCCTCAAGGTAGAGCCGCATGAGAGCCTGGAGGTATTCACTGCGGCGCACCCGCGGCCGAACGACGCGGTGGACGCGGCCGGCCTGGACGCGTTGCTGAAAGAGAAGATCCGCCGCCAGTTGGACGCTTTATGGCCGCAGGATGCGGCGTCACTGGAGCGATTTCGGCGGACGATGACGCCCGCCCTGTCCTGCCTGCTCGGCACAGAATGGCCGCGGCCGGACGAGATCGAAGCGGCGACAGCGCCGGCGGCCGCCACGGCCGGATCGTTCTCCACGGTCTCCGTTCGCCCTCGTGGCCTGCCGGCAGAGATCGAGCTTCTGGCGTTCGTCCCTGCCGGCGAGAAGCGCTGCGCCGCGCTCGTCATCACGTCCACGGCCCAGGAGACCGAGGCGGTGCTCCAGGAATCGCGGCCCGGCGGGCAAGCCCTCTTCGTCCTGCGGCTGCGGCCGCACGAGCGCGAGACGGCGTCGGGAGGCGATGACCAACAGCGGCGGCAATACGTTTCCACGTACTATCGCAGTGCTCTGGCATGGCAGGTGCAGGATGTCCTCACCGCGCTCGCTTACCTCACGGGGCCGGCCGGGTTCCGCGAAGTGCAGGTCGCAGGTCTCGGGGAGGCGGGAATTCCGACGCTCCTGGCCCGGGCCCTGGAGCCCACGGGGAAAGTGAGTCTGACGATGGCCGACCTGGACAGGGTGGACGACGACGAAGGGACCTGGACCGGGGCGCGGACCCAGTCGGGGATGCTGCGTCTCGGCGGCCTGAGAACCGCGGCGATCCTGGCGGCGCCGGGCAAGCTCGTTCTGCACAACGCCGGCGCTCATTTTGATTCTGCCGCCGTTCGCACCGCCTACCGAGGCGTCGGTTTCTCATCGTCGCTGGAAATGTCGGAGTCGCGCTGGAGTGTCGGCAGGGTCCTGGATCGTTTCGGACGGACCGGCATGCCGGACAAGAAAGGAAGAGAGAATGAGAACTGATTTCGTTCGTCTTGCGGCGATCCTCCTGTCTCTCAGCGCAGGTCGCGCTGCGGTCGCCGATTGGCAGGTGTGGACCGTCACGGACACCCGGCACGTGCTGCGCAGTGAGCCGCCCGGGAACGAACTGGCGGTCAAAGTTGCTGCGGCTCGCAACGAGTGGGTGAGCTTCCAGATTCTGCTTCGCTCGGATGAGCCGGTCGAAAGGCGTGCGTGTTGTGGAAGCCGGCGAACTGCGCGGCCCCAACGCGAGCCAGCCTTGCGTACGTGAAGCCGGCTCTATCGTCAGCACCAGCTTCATCTTGAAGTCGGCACCTATCGAAATGAGTGCCTTCAAGCCGGACTGGTATCCCGATCCGTTGATTCCCTCGCGAGGAATCGGTGGGGCAAGCCCCACCCTACGGGCGATGCCTTTCGATCTGCCGGCGAACGAGACACATGGCTTCTGGGTGGACCTATACGTGCCGGCCGAGACCCCGCCGGGGGAGTACCGGGGCGTCTATCGCGTGATCGCTGAGGGCGGAAAGAGCGTGGATGTCCCGGTCACACTGACGGTCTGGGATTTCACGCTGCCGCGAACGCCCACGCTGGTCACGGCGTTTGGCTCGCCGGCCCAGCGGATGCGCGATTACTATCGCCAGCGGGCCAAGGCAAGCAAGGAGCCGGAGCCGTCGGATTGGCAGGCGGTCGAGACGCAGTGTGCCCAGTTGCTCAGCGAGCACCGCTTCAATGCCACGCCGCCGAGCGAGTTGCTTCGTCCGGTGGCGCAGGGCGATGGGTCGTTTCAGATCCCTGCCGAGCAGGTGCAGGCACTGCGCCAGTTCGTGGACCGCTATCATGTCAATGCCCTGGAGATTCCGCATCCGTCGAGTGTCATCAAGGACCCCGAGGCCGAGCGCGACAAGCTGCGCGCGTGGCTGGCGGCGTTCGACCGGATGGCCAAGGAGCTCGACCGGCCGCAGCTTGTCCTCTTTACGTCTACCTGAAGGACGAGCCGAACACGCGGGAAGACTACGAGTACGTGCAGAAGTGGGGCCGGGCGATCCGCGAGGCCAAGTCCGTCGTCCAAGTCATGGTCGTCGAGCAGACCTGGACGGAGCCGGGCATGGGTGGTGCGGACAGCGCCTGGGGCGACCTCTACGGGGCGGTGGACATCTGGTGTCCGCTGTTCTCGCTGCATCGCCAGGACAGCGCCGCCAAGCGCCAGGCCCTGGGCGAGACGGTCTGGGCCTACACCGCCCTGTGCCAGGGTGCAGCCCACGCCGTGGTGGCACATCGATTATCCGCTGCTCAACTACCGCGTGCCGGCCTGGATGGCGTGGCGGGATCGCATGAAGGGCCTGCTCTACTGGGGCGGCATGTCCTATTGGCGCGAGACGGACGATCCCTGGCTGCACGCGCCCGTCTACACCGGCCGGGGCGTCTTTCAGCAGGGCGACAAGGGCATTCGGTTCAACGGCGAAGGGTCGCTGGTGTATCCCGCGCAGGCCGTGGGCTACGACGGCATCGTGCCGACCATTCGCCTCAAGGCCCTGCGCGATGCGATCGAGGACTACGAGTACCTGGCGATGCTCAGCCGCCTGGGCAAATCCGCCGAGGCGGACAAGATCGTGCGCCGGCTGACGGAGTCGTGGTTCCAGTGGGACAAAGACCCGGCGGCCTACGAGAAGGCCAGAGCCGAGCTGGCGGCCATGATCGTACATGTGGCCCAGCCGCCCTCGGCTGGGGATAGGACCACCCCCGAGGGCGGGGGTGCTACATCGCAAGCGCAAGCACACGAAGCCGCTTCCTATCTCGCCGCCGTGCGGCAGTTCGCGGACCAGGTCCTCGCGCATGGTCGCGACACCTACGGCAAGCCGACGCCGCTGTTTGTCGACGGCATCAACGTGGACACGCTCGAGCCGGTGAAGTGGAAATGGGCCGATGGCAAGGAATGGGTCCTGTGCAACCTGGCCAGCCAGCAGGGCCTGTTTCGCACGCTCGACGGCTTGAGCCGGCTGACCGGCGAACCCCGCTACAAAGACGCCGCTCTCGAAGCCCTGCGCTATGCGTTCGATCACTTGCGCTACGGCACGCAGAACAACGGCGGCTTGCTCGCCTGGGGCGGGCACCTGGTCTACAACGCCACGGACGACATCATCGTCGGCAATCCCGACGGCAGCGGCCGCGTTCATGAGCTCAAGTGCTTCTTCCCGCACTACGAGCTGATGTGGGAGGCCAATCCCCAGGCGACCCGGCAGCTCATCGAGAATATGTGGAACGGGCACGTCCTGAATTGGGCCAACCTGGACTTCAATCGCCATGCCAGCCCCAAGAAGCTCGGGGCGCTTTGGCAAAATGAGTATCGCGGCGGCGAGGTGTTCTTCGATGGGCAGGGGCTGACCTTCCACAACGCCGGCAGCGATTTCTACTTCGCGGCGGGCGTGCTCTCGAAGCTCGCCGGCACGCCGGAGCCTCTGGTTTGGGCCAAACGCCTGGCGTATCGTTACGTCGAGACCCGCGACCCCAAGACCGGGCTGGGCGGATACCAGTTCAGCCAGTGCCGGTCGGCGTGGTGTGACGACGTGGGCAAGATCCGCGGCGATCGTGCGCAGTACCAGTACGGCGACGACTTCCCGGGCCATCGGGTGGTCGAAGGCACGCTGTTTCCCTGCTATGGCAATACGCCGGAGGTGGAACCTCAGGTGGGGGGCCTGCTGTTGGGGGACCAGTTGGGCGAGGCGGGCCGGGACTTCACCCGATGGGTGGTCGAGGAGCTGACCGCCTGGGGCAAATCGGCCTACCGCAAGCAGGACAACGCCTTCATCCCCATGCTCACCGACGGCACCAGCATGGAGGGGTACGTGTGCAAGAAGGACGGCTACTTCGGGCCGAAAGGCCGCGTGCTCCGCGCGGGCCATCCGGGGCCGGCGCACCTATGGCTCTACGCGTGGGCGTTTCGCCAGTCGCGCGATGCGTTCCTGTGGGAGATGGCGCGGAACATCGCCCAAGGCAACGGTTGGGGCGACATCGGCGCGACGCCGCAGACCGGCCCGGCCCTGCAATTCCCGAACGGTATGGCCGATCCGCTTCTGGTCATGGCGCTGCTGGAACTGCACCGGACCGGTGGAAACGCCGCTTTCTTGGAGCAAGCCGAGATCATCGGGCAGAATATTCTGAAACAGCGAGTGCAACAAGGCTGGTTTGTACCCAGCCAGCGGCATCTGTTCTGCCGGCTGGGCAACAACGAAGCGCAAGCCCTGCTGCACCTGGCGGCGTGCGCTGCTGGGCAAGCCGGAGTCCGTGCCGGCCTTCACCGGCGCGGTGCCGTTCTTTCATGCCGAATACGCCGGGCAGGCACTCCGCAGCTATGATACCTCCCTCATTTACGGAAAGACTCGGTGACGGGCAGTGAGGTGAAGCCATGAGATGGAATCGGTCAGGAAGAGCCTGGATGAGAGCATGTGTGACGGTGCTGGCATCATGGATTGCGGCGGGAGCGATGGCTGCCGCCGGCGAGCGGTGGCAGGCGGTTGAGCAGCCCGAGTTGAAGGAGGCTCTCGAACGGGCGCCGGTCCTGCAGACGGAGTCGCTGGGCGAGCCGGCACGCGGGGTGAATGTCTGGGAGCGCTGGATGGTGCCGAACCCGGACGGCAAGATCGTGGGACGTGCTCCAGATCTACTTCAAGGAGTACTATGGGCCGACGTGGCTCTACGCCATCGACCTGGGCACGGGCCAGGTGAAGAAGCAGCGTCTGGCGGACGGTCACCAGTTCTACCTGTCGGGCCGGGCGCTCGGATTCGACGGCAAGTACTACATCGCCACCCCGTCGCGGAAGACGTGGAGCATGGACCTGTTCGTGTACGACCCGGCGACGAACACGGTGGAGGAGCGGGGCGAGATCGTTCCCGGGCTCGGCGGCGAGGTTCGCCCGCTCGTGACGGGGCCGGATGGGCGGATCTACGGCACGGGGACCCGGGGCAACCGGGTCGGCCTGTACATCTACGATCCGAAGCTGGGCAAGGTGGTGAAGGATTTCGGCCCGGTGGGGCCGAGCCATCCCAACGGCGCCTGGAGCCGCTACGTCATGGGCGTGGACGACACGCACGCCTACATCGCCAGCGGCATGATCCCCGCCTGGTATCTCGTGGCGGTCGAATCTCGCAGACCGGCGAAGAGAAGGTGCTGCTGGAGTCGCCGACGGAACGCGTGATGGACATCGTCGAGAGCTTTCCGGGAGCCTGGCGATCGTGTCCCGCAGGACGGCGGCGCGCCCGACAAGGAGTACTGGCTCTATCACGGCCAGGCGATTCCCAAGACCAACGACACGCCGCCGTGGCCCAAGCAGGCGTCGCCCTGGGACAAGGCGCGTAGCCGAAGCCGCGAGGTCTACTTCGATCAGATCGATCCGGACGCCGAAGGCAACGCGACGCTGTGGTACCGGTCGCGGGAGGATGCGGCCAAGCGCGGTCGAGGGAGTCGCCCGCGCGCGCAGACGCGCGACACGCCGGAAGAGCTCTGGGCTGGAAATCGATCCGGCTGGAGGGCGTCGCGACCTATCCCGCATCGCATCAATCCCATGTCGCTTCTGCCCGACGGCCGGCTGTACGGCACGGGCGACGATTACGTCGGCGTGTTCGTGTTCGATCCCCGGACCGACCAGACCACCATCCTCGGCCCGCGTCCGGGGCTGGCGCCGTACACGCAGATCGTCTGCGGCGGCAAGCTCTATTCCAGCGGCTATTCCGGCGGCCATCTCTTTGTCTACGATCCCGCGCAGCCCTGGACGCTGGGCAAGGGCGGGCCTCCCGGCCATCCCGCGCCCGATCAGGGCGGACGCGCGGAGCAATCCCCGGTACCTGGGGGACTTTGACAAGACCACCCGCGTGGGGCTCATGCACAGTTCCGCGCTCGGCGCCGACGGCAAGATCTACTTCGGCGGGTTCGGAGTGCGTCACTACACCGGCGGCGGCTTCGGCTGGTACGACCCGAAGACGCAGCAAGATGGACGGCTTCTGGAAGCCGCTGAGCGGCTACGCCGTGCACTGGATTGCGCCGGCGCTGGACGGGCGGCTGATCGTCATCTCCACGATCCGGGCGGCGGACGAGCTGAATGGACAATCGAGCGCCGGAGGAGGCCAAGCTGTTCGTCTACGACGTGAGCGAGCGGAAGATCGTGCGCGAGATCGTGCCGGTGGCGAAAGGACGGACCACCGGACTCATTGCGGAGGTTGCGCCGGGGCGTCTGCTCGGATTGACGTCGGACCCGGAGCACTCTGACGGCAGCATCCTCTACGGCGTGGACGTGACCACGGGCGAAGTGCTGTTCACCAAGGCCCTGCCCTCGCCTGTCTCCATCGACGACTATTGGCCGCACTGGGTCGATCCTTCGTATGAGTACAACGCCTTCGTGCGCGGCCCCGACGGTTTCGTGTGGACGTACCTGAAGGACGTGCTGGTGCGCATCGATCCGAAGGATGCGCGCGTGCACGTCGTGGGCAAGATCGATCCGGTCGGCTGGCCGACGTTCGTCGGCAACGATGTCTACCTCTCCGGACCCGAACAGTTGCGGCGGATTCGCAACATCGTTCCCGTGAAAACCTCGGGTCCGTTGCGGGCCCATCCGACGAACCCGCGCTATTTCACGGATGACAGCGGCAAGGCAGTCTATCTCACGGGCTCGCACACCTGGAACAACTTCCAGCACAATGCGGTGTATCCCCGGGTGGAATACGACGAATACCTGGATTTCCTGGCGAAGCACAACCACAACTTCATTCGCCTCTGGGTGTGGGAGCAGGGGGGCTGGGACCCCTGGGCCGCCGGACATGTCATTGTGGAGCCGGTCGCCTACGCGCGCACTGGGCCCGGTAGCGCGCTGGACGGCAAACCGAAGTTTGACCTCACGAAGTTCAACGACGCGTATTTCGAGCGGCTGAGGTCCCGCGTGGCCGCCGCTCAGAAGCGTGGCATTTACGTCTCGATCATGCTCTTTGAGGGCTGGAGCGTCGAGAGGAAAGGCCAGACGGGCAATCCCTGGCAGGGACACCCTTTCAACCGGGCCAACAACGTCAACGGCATTGACGGCGACTCTGAACGGCGACGGGCAAGGGCCGGAGATCCACATGCTCAGCGCTCCGGCGGAAATCCTGCGCCTGCAACAGGCGTACGTGCGCCGGGTCATCGACGCGGTCAACGACCTGGACAACGTGTTGTATGAGATCGGCAACGAGATGCACATAGGCTCGGTGGCGTGGCAGTACCGCATGATCGAGTTCATCCACGACTACGAGAAGACGAGGTCCAAGCAGCACCCTGTCGGGATGACCGGCGCGCCGATCGAGAATGCCGCCTTGTTCGACAGTCCCGCCGACTGGATCGCCCCGACCGGCAAAGACGGCTATAGTACCGACCCACCGGCGGCCGACGGCCGGAAGGTCATCCTCTCCGACGTGGACCATGTCTGGCCGAAGCAGTACCGCCCCTGGGTCTGGAAAAGCTTCACCCGAGGGCTGAACACGGCCTTTATGGACCTTTACGGCGCCACCAAGATTGGCGATCAGGAGGTGGCGTCGTTCGGATTCGTCGGCGATTGGAAAGCTCAGCACGAGACCGTCCGCCAGAACCTGGGCTACACCCGCGCGCTGGCCGACCGGATGGACCTGGTTGCGATGACGCCGCGCGGGGACCTAGCCAGCTCCAACTATTGTCTGGCCAATCCGGGTAAAGAATATCTGGTGTACTTGCCCGAGGGCGGCCCGGTGACGGTGGACCTCTCGGCAGCATCCGGTACAATCATGGTGGAATGGCTGCACCCCGTAAACGGGGACATCGTCCCCAGTGAGTCCGTCGAGGGTGGAGCCGAGCGCACGTTCCAACCGCCCTTTGACGGTGACGCGGTGCTTCACCTCAAGACCCGGACCGCCCTGAAGGAAAGGAGACGCGAATGATAGGAAACATCATGGGATTCCAGAAGTGCGTGTGCATTGCCTCCCTGGCACTCATTTCTTCCTGCGGCTTGGCGCGTGCAGGCGCAGGCGGCGGCCTCTCCAGGGTGGGTCACGGCGGGGGCCAATCCGCAGCGGACCTCGTGGGTGCCCGACGCCGCCCCCGGAACGCTCAAGCCGATCTGGGTCAAGCCTGTCGAGGCGTATATCTCACAGAAGGTGCAGATCGTCGCGGCGTCGGGAAAACTGTTCCTTTCGACCGCGCGGGGGCTGTACACCTTCGATGCGGCTACGGGCGCGGAGCTGTGGGTGTATCCCACCGAACTGCCCCTGGGGCACTCCCCGACCTACGCCGGCGGCCGGGTCTACGTGGGCGGATTGGATCGGAAGATTCATGCCATCGACGCCGATACCGGCCAGGGGCTCTGGACGTTCAGCGCGACGGGAGGATTCCACACGAGCCCGCTCGTGGTCGGGGGACTCGTCTATGCCGGCAGCCGCGACGGGTGCATGTACGCGGTGGAGGCGAGCACCGGAAAGCTGGTCTGGAAGCATCCCACCGGGGGACAGATCCTGCAGTCCGCCGCGTACCAGGACGGCGTGGTCTTCTTTGGTTCGCAGGATGCGCACGCGTATGCCCTCGACGCCCGGACGGGAACGCAGGTCTGGCGCTCGGACAAGCTCCCCGGCATGGGCTGGCACTCCTGGTGGCCCGTGATCTACAAAGACGTCGTCCTGTTCACCCGGACCGAGGTCGAAAAAGGCCTGGTGGGATTCCAGAACGAGTGGCTCTTCTCGCAGAACAGGACCGCGAATAACCTGCCGGGAATCCGAGGAACAGAGCCGGGCGACTGGGCGGCCGGCACGCCTACCGTCGATATCCGCACCAACCCCAACGGCGGCACGATCCCGGACTGGTTCGAGCGGTATCCCTGGCGGCGGAGCCTGATCGTTCTGGATCGCACGGACCGGCAAGGAAGTCGCCTTCGACTTGGACAACGATGGGACCCCGGACGCCGCACCGATGCTGTGGGCATGGACGCATGCCGGAACGTGTTATCCCCCGTTGGTCAGCGGTCACGATGGTGTGATCTACTTTCGCAGCCTCAGTCACGCCGTGGGCACCAGCATCCCGGGAGCGGTGCTGGTCGGCTGGAAGTATGGCACGCCTTTCCTGAGCCTGCCGGTTTCGAACATGCCGGGCCAGAGCGGCTTCTGGCCCGGGGATGAGCCGGTGGGGATCTCGGCGGGCGGAAGTTACGTCTACTGGAACTTGTGCAACGACCGTTTTGTGGGCAGCGCGGATCTGTCCGTCGCCAACGCGGCCTTTCCCGGAACCGACGGCCGCCGGCAGTGGCGGCACCTCAGCGGCGACGGGTTCAAGACGAGCACCTTGCCCGCCGGCTACAACAGCCAGGTCTCCCAGTACCTTTGGAGCGTGGGGCCTGCGAAGATCAAGCCCATGTATTGGGCCCACGGGGATAATGTCGGGCCGACGATCTACGACGGCAGGATGTACGTGCACCGGGGCAATGCGATCATCGCTTTCGGTCCTGAAGGCGCGGGTAGCGGCGCCCCTGTGTTGTCGGTGGCGCGGACCCGTCCCGGAGGAACGGCGCCCGAACCGCTGTCCGAGACGGCCCTCCGGGAGCGGCTGGCGACGGAGGTCAGGAAGATTCTGGACCGGGGACATTTGATGGCAGGTTTTGCCAAGATCGGGCTCATCGATTTCATGGCGGTGAATCGGTTGGGCCAGCATCTGCTCCATTACTGGCACAATCCCGCGGATATGCTGGTGACGTTGTTGCGTGCCTTGCCTTACCTGCCGCCCGAAATGCAGGACCGGGTGCGTCAGTATCTCCGGAAGGAATACGCCGCCTTTCCTCCGTACAAGTACGTGCACATCGGGTTCACGGACGGAGCGCCGCGCGAGCCCTTCGCGTATCCGCCCTCCACCAGGAGTTTTGAGCACGATTTCGGACCTCTTACGGCCAGTCCGTTCGGTGGCTGGAGCAAACCGCCTCACAATGTCTATGCCATGTGGAAATACGCCCAGGCGGGTTTGGCCGACCCCGTGAGCGTTTTCGAGCAAGCCTCCGGCGTGATCGGGTCCACCCCATCCGATAAGTATCTCCAGGCATTTCCGCACGTCCACAACGCCTACATTGCGGGCTACGTCGGCTACGTGGAACTGGCCAAGATGGCCGGCCGGCCCTATGCCACGCAAGAGCAGGAGTTGAATCGGCTGCTGCGGCTGCGGGCCGAGACGTTCCGGTGGGACGTGCAGGCGGACACGGGCGCCTCCAATGGCGATCAGTATTTCTATACCTTGATCACGGCCTGGAATTTCATGTTTCTGGTCCCCGAACTGGCGGATTATTTGCATCAGAACGCCCTGGTGAAGGTCCAGGACGCCGTCGATCGATACACCCGCATGGCGCCCTATTGGATGGTCGGGCACAACGAAGAGGTGCAGCACGAGAATGGGATCACACCGCTCCACCAGACCCACGCTCTATTCCAGGCCAAGGCCCAGGTTCTGCACGCGTCCCGCGACGAACTGGCCAAGGTCCTGGACACGCCCCTGGTCCCCGCAGGAGATCTCTTTTACCTCCAGAATCTCATGGCCACCCTCGAAGCTGCTCCGGCGAGAGAAAGGGAACAGCAATGACGGAAATGCCGGTACGTAGCGTAGTCTGCACGTTCTTGGTTTCTCTTGTGACCTTCGCCGGCGTTCGGGCTGCGGAGATGACCGTGGCCATTAACTACAACGCTCCCTCCATGGTGAGCCAGATGGAGATCGGCGTCACCCATACCCAGGCCATGTGGGAGAACGGCCACCCGGAGGCGGTGGCTCGGGTGAAGAAACAGTTGGAGGAGGGCAAGATCCGCTATCAGAACCAACACATCATGGGCTGGGGCGCCAACAATCCGGAGCCTTCGCCCGGCGTGTACAATTGGTCCAGCCTGGATCGTCGCCTGGAGCTCATCCGCTCGATGGCCAAAACCGTTCCCGTCATCACCTTCTGCACAGCGCCGGGCTGGATGAAAGCCAGCGGCAAGGACTGGAACATGGAGGAGCGGGTGGCCGACGAGCACGTCGGAGACTTTGCGGACTTGTGCCGGGCGGTGGCGCTGCGCTATTCCGATGTCGAGTATTTCCAGATCTGGAATGAATTCAAGGGCTACTGGATCAAGGGCGGCCGGGACGTGGAACGATTCACCGTGCTGTACAATGCGGTGTACGATGCCGTCAAGGCGGCGCGGCCGGACGCGAAAATCGGCGGGCCGTATCTGTCGATGGGAGGGCGGGACGTCGGTGCCAATGACCGGCAGGTGATTGGCTACTGGCGCGAGCACAGCCGCGGCGCCGATTTCTTCACGTGCGACGGTTGGCTGGAAGGCTGGCCCCCCGGCGGCAAGACCGAAGACTGGATGATGAGCCGGACGCAGTTCTTCGGCGATCTCGTGAAGGAATTCCAGACGATGACCGACCAGCCCGTGTGGATCTCCGAGTTCTACGGAGGCCGGAGCAAGAACCCGCAGTTCACGGCGGCGAATCACGCGTCCTGTTATTACCACGCGCTCGAGAGCGGTGCGCGCCTCGCGCTGCTATGGGATGGTGTCGGCCTGGGACAACTCTTCACCCGCACGCAGACCGCGGAGGGCGGCCAGCCGACGCCGCAGTATTCTGTCGTCCAGGCGTTCAACCAGCATTTCGGGCCGGGCACGCAGTTGTACCAGACGAAGTCGTCCTCGGACGACATCGAGGTGCTGGCTTCACGTGCCAAGATCATGCTGATCAACAAGCGTCCGGAATCCGTGACGGTGCGCCTGGAGGACAAGGAGTTCTCGCTGGGAGGGTACGAAGTGCGGGTCCTCGATGCTCCTGGAGCCGGTTTGCGGTGAGAGACACGATGTGTCAACAAAACGATGATGAGGAGTCTCCTATGTCTAAACCCGAATCTCTGAAGAGCGGACTACGGGCCGTCCCGGTCCGCAGCGATCCTGGTGCCGCCGACGCCCACGCCGCCTCGGCAGGGATGGGGGTATTCAAGCTCAACCGCCGCAGCTTCCTGGTCAAGACGGCACTGGGGACGGCCGCCGCCCTGATCGCGGGAAGAGGCTCCGGCGTGCTCGGCGCGAACGACGCGGTGCGCATCGGAGTGGTGGGCCTGCACGGTCGAGGTCAATCGCACATTTACCAGGCAACCCGTGTGCCGGGCTTCCGTTTGGCGGCCTTGTGCGATGTGGATCCCGCCGTCCTCGGTCAGAATGTGGAGAAGGCCAAGGCGGACGGACATCCGGTGCGCGGGTTCAAGGACGTGCGCGACCTGATCGCCTCGAAGGAGATTGACGCGATCACCATCGCCACGCCGAATCATTGGCACGCGCTGGCCACGATCTGGGCCTGCCAGGCGGGCAAGGACGTGTTTGTCGAGAAGCCGGTCTCGCACAACGTCTCGGAGGGTCGGCAGATGGTCGAGGCCGCGCGGCGCTACGGCCGCATGGTCCAGGCGGGCACGCAGGCCCGTGCGCACCCCGAGCTGATCGAAGCGGTGGCCTGGGTCCGTGCGGGCAACCTCGGGAAGATCCGGTACGCCCGCGGCACGTGCTACAAGCCGCGGATGTCGATCGGAAAAGTTGGAAAAGGGGTGATCCCGCCGGGGCTGGATTATGACCTCTGGACCGGGCCGGCTCCGCTGAAGCCTTTGGCACGCGAGAAGCTCCACTACGACTGGCACTGGATCTACGATTACGGCAATGGGGACCTGGGCAATCAGGGGATCCACGAGATGGATATCGCCCGGTGGTTTCTGGGCTATTCGACCCTCGCGCCGCGGGTGATCAGCATCGGCGGCCGGCTCGGGTACGACGACGACGGCCAGACTCCCAACACCCAATTGGTGTGCCACGCCTACGACGGCCCGCCGCTGTTGTTCGAGGTCCGCGGACTCCCCAAGTCCAAGGAGTACCAGGCGTCCGCGTCGCTCTGGGGGAAGAACATGGACGTGCTGGACGGTCTCTGGGGGGAGGGCAGCGGGGAACAGGGCATCGGCGTGGAAGTGGTTTGCGAAGGCGGCAAAATGATCGTAGTCAGCGGGGGCTACCTGATCGTGGCCCTCGACCCGTCCGGCAAGGTGATGCGTCGCTTCGACAAGGAGGCTTCCCCGTATGGGCGCGGGTGGGGCACGGGGGACCACTTCAGTTGGACGAGCTGGCTCCAAGCCATCCGGACTCGCGATCACAAGAAACTGACCGCGGACATCCTGGAAGGGCATATCTCCAGCAGCCTGTGCCACACCGCGCTGATCTCGCACCGGCTGGGCGAGAGACTGCCCCTGAGCCGGATCCGGCAGCAGGTGAAAGACGATCCGCTTCTGGCCGGGCGGTTCGACTCGTTCTGCGACCATCTGGCCCGCAACGGCATGGATCTGGAAAAGCAGGAGGCCACGCTGGGCGCGCGACTGGCGCTGGACCCGAAAGTCGAGCGGTTCTCGGGCAACGCCGCGGCCGATGCGCTCTTGACCCGCGTGGGCCGCCCGCCGTTTGCCTTGGAGGCCCTTTGAGTGAATCTACGGGGAAAGGGAAAGAGCATGAGTACCTACTCGGTTCGTCTCTTGGCAGTGAGAAAGGAGAACGGAATGAAAACCGATTCTGTTCGTCTGCAAACCACCAACATCAGGAATCTGTCCCGGCGCAGTTTCCTGAAGACCTCCGCCGGCGTGGCATCTCTCGGCGCGGCAGCGCTGTCACCCGGCCTTCGTCCCGCGCGCGCCGCCGCAGGGCCGCTCTCGCCTCCGAACGAAACGATCCGGCAGGCCCGCGAGGCCGCCTTGGGCATTCTGAAGCCGAGTCAGAAAGACCTGGAGCACGGTCTCGAACTCCACGCCAACTCGCTGGTCTTCGAATCCTACGGTTTCGCACCGCGTGCCGCGCCGGACGGCGACAGGATCCGCCGGGCGATGGAAGAAGGCGCCTCGGAAACCGAACTGAGCGACTTGCGCGAAGAGTCGCCGATGATCCATATCGACCATGTGGCCAAGAAGTTCGGGGTCGAACATGTCGCCATCGGCACCGACGTCGCTTATGAATCGCGGAACGCGGCGGCGGAGCGCGCGAAAATCCCGAAGCGCGCCGAGGGCCAGCGGAGCGTGCCGCGTTGGGAAGCGCTCTGGCCCGAAGGCTCCCTGGCCGGCCGAGCCGATCCCAGCCTGGCGTGGACCAACTGGCCCCTGTTCACCGTCGGACTCCTCCAGCGGGGCTATAGCGACGACGCCATTGAGAAAATCCTGGGCGGCAACGTCTTGCGCGTTGCGCGCGCTGTCTGGGAGAACCGCACATGATCGCAGAACAGGTCGCACTGCGCGTACAATGAATCGATAGGCACAATCAACACACGAAAGGAAAACGGAATGAAGACCATCTCTGCCCATCTTCTGGCGGTTCTGTTGTCTCTCGCTGTCAGCCACATCGTCTATGCGGGCACCGGCCGGCCTGCGAAGGCCTCCGGTCCTCTGCGAGTACATCCGACGAATCCCCGGTACTTCACGGATGGGACCAAGAATGCGGATGGTTCGCTCAAGGCGGTCTATCTGACCGGCTCGCACACCTGGAACAACCTGATCGACATGGACAAGGCCGACCCGCCGGCCCCGTTCGACTTCGCGGCTTATCTCGACTTTCTTCAGCGCTACGGCCACAACTTCATTCGCCTGTGGGCATGGGACTCGGTCGCGTGGGACAGCCGGGCCAACGGCAAGCTCGGCAAGGACTTCGTTCACCATGTTGCCCCCTTGCCCTGGGCGCGGACCGGGCCGGGCAATGCCCTCGACGGCAAGCCCAAGTTCGACCTGACCAAATTCAATCCCGAGTACTTCGACCGTCTGCGGACGCGGGTCCGTGCCGCCGGGGAGCGGGGGATCTATGTCTCGGTCATGCTGTTCGAAGGTTGGGGTCTGAGCCATGCCAATCGTCGCGTGCCGGCCGCGGATGGCTGGGCGTATCGCAGCCATCCCTTCCACCCGGACAACAACATCAACGGCATCACCGGCGATCTCAACGGCGACGGCAACGTCCTGGAGATACACTCGCTGGCCAGTGACGCCATCACGGCCCTCCAGGCGGCCTACATTCGTAAGGTCGTGGACACGGTGAATGACTTGGACAACGTGCTCTATGAGGTCATCAACGAGGGCGGCAACCAGGAGTGGGACTGGTGGGTGGTCAAGACGGTCAAGGACCACGAGCGGACCAAGTCCCAAGCAGCATCCGGTCGGCATCACGGGACACGGCGGCGAGAGGATCGCCACCATGCTGGACAGCCCGGCGGACTGGATCTCACCCGGCAGTCAGGACGGCTACCGCGACCCCGCGCCCGTGTGGGACGGCCGCAAAGTCAGTCTCCTGGACACCGATCACATCTGGGGCGTCGGCGGCAATCATGGCTGGGTCTGGCGGAGCTTCCTGCGCGGGCACAATCCCATTTTCATGGACCCCTACGACGGCTCAATCCTGGGTGAACGTCGTGGCGAGGGCGTCCCGCCCTTGCGTCGCGAGGCCATCTTGGCCTCGCCTGGCCAAGCCACGACCCGCACGGCGACCGAAGGGCAAGGGCCGGATGCCCTCGCCACGGAAGACAAGGCCAAGATGGCCTCGCCACAGTTCGAGCCGCTCCGCCGCAATATGGGCTACACGCTGCGTTACGCGCGGAGGGTGAATCTGGCGGCGATGACGCCACAGGGCGAGCTTGCCTCGACCGGGTTCTGCCTGGCTGAATCGGGCAAGGAGTACCTGGTTTATTTGCCCGAAGGCGGCGAAGTGACGGTAGACCTCTCCGCCGCGTCCGGCTCGATGGCGGTCGAGTGGTTCAACCCTCGCTCCGGCGACGTCACGCAGGGTCAAATCACCTCCGGCGGCCAAAGATCTTCTTTCAAACCGCCGTTTGACGGCGACGCCGTACTTTATCTTCGGAGGCAACCATGAGCCGCAAAGCTCAAAGCATCTGGATTCCGATTGTGCTTCTTCTCGTCGCCTCCGCGGGCGGTGTCCCGGTCCAGGGGGCCGAGAATGCTCTCCCCGACGTGCGTGTCCTGCCTCTTCCCGAGGGGGCGCTGGTGCCCGATGTCATGATGGATGGGGCTGGTGTGCTGCACATGGTCTACGGTCTGGGCGACGACGCATGGTATGTACGTTCGGCGGACAACGGCCGGACGTTCTCGCTGCCGGTGCGGGTCAACACCGAGGGGAAAGTGACGCTCAAAATGGGCGAGCGGGGTCCCAAGCTGGCTCTGGGCCAGGGTGGGATGCTGACCAACGCGCGTGTTCGCGTCTGGGCACCCTCGATCCACGTAGTCTGGGCCGACCAGTGGTCGCCCGGAGTGCAGGTCTATCCCCGGTACAGCCGCAGTCTGGACGGGGGCCGGACGTTCGAGCCGCCGCGGGCGTTGGCTGCGTTGACCGGGATCGACGGGTTGACGCTGGCCGCTGACGCCGAGGGCACCGTGGTGGCGTTCTTCCATCAGGTTACTCCGGGGCAGCAACTGGAGGTCCCGGAGGCGCACCGTCTCTATCTGGCTCGCTCGACGGACAATGGGACCACGTTCGGCCCCGAGGAGCGCATCAAGATCCAAGGCATGGACGACCTGGCGTGCTCCATGTGCATGATGCGGGCCCGCATCACCGCCGACGCCAATGTCTGCCTTGCTGTACGTGTGGCGAACGACAACATTCGGGACTTCTTCCTGCTGCGCAGCCCCAAGCACGAAAACGCCTTCACGCCGCTGCGGGTCAACGAGGACTACTGGGAGCTGAAGACCTGCCCGATGTGCGGGCCGGAGATGACGCTCGACCCGGCCGGACGGATGCTCTGCGCCTTCATGAGCCGCCACCGCGTTTATTGGTCGGCGCTGGATGACGGCCGGTTCACCCTGCACGTGGCCACGCCGGCGAATGAAAACGATGAGATCTATCCGGCGGCTTTCAGCAACGGCAACGGGCATGTGCTGCTGGTCTGGCAGGTGGGGCCGATGGCGGTGGGGCGCACGGCGACGGTGAAGTGGGCGCTGTATCGGAGTGATGGGACGTTCACCGGCAGGCAGGGGACGCTCGGCGTGTCCACGTCGGGCACCAAAGCCACGGCGTTCCTCGGCACCGATGGGGCGTTCTACATCGTGACGACGGCGAAATGACCTTGTATTCAAGACTCAGGAGAGAAACTATGCACAGTAGAGCAATGGACGTGCCGGGCACGTCGAAGGTGGAGCTGATGGACCGCCGGCTGTTTCTGGCGCGCCTGGCCGTGGTCGGTGGGGCGGCTGTGTCAGCATCCGGCCTGAACTTTGTGACGGCCGCCGAGCCACTGCGGAACGCCGGAAAAGTGACGGGCGACGCCAGTCCCGGGACCAGTGGTCGGGGCAAGGTCCTGCAAGTCCGCGGCGAAATCAAGGAGTACAAGGACCCGAAGACCGGTGCACGCGTCCGGCGGCTGACCGGCGACGGCTCCAGCAACGTGCATCCGTACTTCACCTCCTGGGCCTTCGTGGGCAGCAATGCCGACAATACCGTATTGGTATCGAACCGCTCCGGGGCGTATCAGTGGTATCTGCTGGATATCCCCGCCGGCCGTCTGGTGCAACTGACCGCCAGTCAGAAGACCTCGCCGAACATGGCGTGTGTCGCAAAGAGCGGTTGGCTGTTCTACTTCGATGGCTTGGCACTCCACTGCGTCAAGGTCGACACACTCGAAGACCGCGAGTTGTACCGTGTGCCCGCCGGCTTTCGACCGGCGCTGCCCACCTGCACGGCCGACGGCCGCTACGTGGCGTTCGCCTATTGCCAGGAAACGGCGCTGAGCACGGAGACCGGCCGCATCTACGCCACGATGCACGAACGGTACTACCAGCATCCGCACTCGGTCGTCATGCGGATCGACACGCAGAAGGGAGACGCCGTGGCCGCCTGGGGCGAGCCGACGTGGATCAGCCACGTCCTGATCCATCCCACCCAGCCCAATCTCATCGTGTTCTGCCACGAAGGCGGCGGCACGTGCGTCGATCAGCGGATGTGGATTGTGAACCTCGACGACATGCAGATGCGCAAGGCCGCGCCGCTCTATCCGCAGCGGCCGGGCGAGTCCTGCGTCCACGAGTACTTCACCCAGCAGGGCGACGTGGGCTTCCAGTATTCGCTGGATCGCCCGGACGGCCGCGAGGAGTACAACGCCTTCATCCGGCCCGACGGCACGTGGATTCGCCAGTATCTCTTCCCCGGCCAGCGTCCGGGCCACATTCAGTCGAACTCGGACAACAGCCTGGTCGTCGGCGACCGGGCCTTCCTCAGTCCCGACGACAAGGAGGGCGGCAAGTACCTGAGCCTGATGACCCACGTCAACGGCCGCGTCCAGATCCGTCGCTCTGGCTTGGCACGGCACCTCCGGGCTCACCCAGGCCAGCCACGGCCATCCCAGCTTCAGCCCGGACGACCGCTGGGTGGTCTACAACTCCGACGTCGAGAAGTCCGACAACGTGTACATGGCCGACGTGCAGAGCCTTTGAGAGGCTGAACAGTAGTGAGCAACGGAGCATCCATGGGGTCAGAGCTTGATTAGTGATTAAGAGGAACCTATGAGGTGCTACCCAAGGACATGGAGCAGAGGGAAAGAGCCTTAATCACTAATCAAGCTCTGACCCCAAGGTTCTTCCCGGAATAACAGAGTGAGAGATCACGAACCAGGGAGGAAACAATGGTTGGGCGCAAGAATATGACCCGGAGACTCGCATCTGACGAACGACACAGGTCTTTCCGACAAGCAGAGCCTTTGGGAGATGGCGGGATCAAATGTGTCCGCCTCTTGCTGGTTCTGATTTGCTCGCTTCTGCTCGCCGCCCGTGTGTTCGCGGCGGAATCCCTGGGCGGGGCCGCGGCGCCGACGGTTTCTTTGGCCGGCCCCTGGCGTTTTCAACTGGACCGCGCCGACACCGGCGTTCAAGAACGCTGGTTCGAGCGTCGGTTGGATCAACGGCATCGAGCTGCCCGGCGCCCTGCAAAACCAGGGCTTCGGCGACGACATCACCGTGGATACCCAGTGGACCGGCGATGTCGGCGCGGACCGCTGGAAGCAGCAGCCGCAATACGCGAAGTACCGCCAGAGCCGGCAACATCAAGGTGCCGTTCTTCCTCCAGCCGCAGAAACACTACGTCGGTGCGGCGTGGTATCAGCGCGACATCGAGATTCCGCCGGACTGGGCGGGCAAGCGCGTGGTGCTGACGCTGGAGCGCCCTCACTGGGAGACGCGCGTGTGGCTCGATGGGCAGTCTCTCGGCACCAACGACAGCCTCTGCGACGCCGCACGTCTATGAACTTGGCGTGGGCGTTGCCCCTGGCAAGCACACGCTCACGATCCGCGTCGACAACCGCGTGATCGTGGAGGTGGGCGACTGGTCGCACAGCGTCAGCGACCACACCCAGGGAAACTGGAATGGCGTGGTGGGTCGCATCGAGCTGGGCGTGACGGAGCCGGTGTGGATTGAGGACCTTCAGGTCTATCCCCACGTGGCCACGAAGTCCGTGACGGTCAAAGGCCGCGTCGGCCGTGTCGCGGGCCAGCCTTCGACCGACACCGTCGCGCTATGCTTGCTCGATCGGTTCGATGCAAGACCGCGCATTCCAACCACGAAGGCCGCGGTCCATTGGAGCGATCAGGGCGGGACGTTCGAGGCCCAACTCGCGCTTCCCGGCGACGCCGTGACTTGGGATGAGTTCCAGCCCCGGCTCTATGAGCTCACCGTGTGGGCGGACACGTCTCTGGAGCGGCCCAGCAGCCGTCAGGTCTTGTTCGGCCTGCGCGAAATCACCACGCGCGGCCGCGAGTTCCTCCTCAACGGTCACCCCGCCTTCTTCCGCGGCACCCTCGAATGCTGCATCTTCCCGAAGACCGGCTATCCGCCGACCGATGTCGAATCGTGGCGGCGCATCATTCGCATCTGCAAGGACCATGGGCTGAACCATATTCGCTTCCACTCGTGGTGTCCGCCCGAGGCGGCGTTCCGCGCGGCCGACGAGTTGGGCTTCTACTACCAGGTCGAGTGCGGCGTGTGGACGCAGCCCGGCGACGGCAAGCCGATCGACCAATGGATCTACCGCGAGAGCGAGCGCATCGTCCGCGCCTATGGCAATCATCCATCGTTCCTGCTGCTCACGCACGGCAACGAGCCGCACGGGCCGAAGCACCAGGAGTATCTGGCGAAATGGGTGAGCTTCTGGAAGTCCGACGGCCGTTTCCTCGTCACCAGCGGCTCGGCCTACCCGCAGTTGCCGGAGAACCAGTACCACGTGTACCACCCATGCCGCGGCCCGCACGGCTGGCTCGGCAAGGATTATCGCAGCGACGTGGCCAAGCTCGACGTGCCGGTCATCGTCCACGAGATGGGCCAGTGGTGCGTGTATCCCAATTTCGACGAGGTGAAGAAATACACCGGCCCGCTGAAGCCGAAGAACTTCGACATCTTCCGCGATTCGCTTGCGGAGCACGGGATGCTCGACCAGGCGCGGGACTTCGTGCGCGCCTCCGGCAAGCTCCAGGTGCTATGCTACAAGGAGGAGGTCGAGGCGGCGCTGCGCACGCCGGGCATCGGCGGCGTCCAGTTGCTCGACCTGCACGATTTCCCCGGACAGGGGACGGCACTGGTCGGGGTGCTCGACCCGTTCTGGGACTCGAAGGGCTACATCACCGCGCAGGAATTCCGGCGCTTCTACGGCCCGACCGTGCCGCTGGCGCGCCTGCTCAAGCGCACGTGGACAACCGACGAAGTGCTGACGTGTGACGTGGAAGTCGCGCACTTCGGCCCCGCGCCGTTGGAGAGCGCGGTGGGCATCTGGCGACTGCTCACGGATAGTGGCGAGGCGGTCGCCGCCGGCGAATTCGCGTCGCAATCGCTGCCGCTCGGGTCGGGGACCGCTCTCGGGAAGATCCGCGTGGACCTGAGCACGCTGGCCGCACCGAAGGCATATCGGTTGGTAGTGGGGTTGAAGGACACGCCCGCCGAGAACGACTGGAACCTCTGGGTCTATCCCGCGCAGCGCGAGCCGGCGGAGATCGGCGACGTCTTAGTCACCACCACGCTGGACGAGAAGACGCTCGCGCGTCTCGAGTGCCGGCGGCAAGGTATTGCTTGCTGGCGAACCGCCTGTCGTCCGAGCA
Organism: uncultured Planctomycetota bacterium; assembly: GCA_963699595.1. Classification (GTDB taxonomy): domain Bacteria; phylum Planctomycetota; class Phycisphaerae; order Sedimentisphaerales; family Anaerobacaceae; genus PLanc-01. The sequence continues at coordinate 119,805 of CAVOUO010000043.1, read as the reverse complement.
TCCGCGGCTCTACTTCCAACCGATCTTCTGGAATCGCTATATGTTCAACACGCAGGGCCAGCAAACGCTGGGCCTGCTCTGCGATCCGAAGCACCCGGCCTTGGCGCTGTTCCCGACCGAGTCCTGGCAGGACTGGCAATGGAACGACATTGTCACCGCCGCCCGCGCCATGGTGCTGGAGGATTTGCCGCAGGGCCTGCGCTCCATCGTGCAGCCGATTGACGACTGGAACACGAACCGCCGGCTCGGACTCGTCTTCGAGTGCCGTGTGGGCCCGGGACGCCTGCTCGTGTGCTCCGCCGACCTGGAGAAGAACGATCGTCCCGCGGCGCGCCAGCTCCGGGCCAGCCTGCTGGCCTATGTGGCGAGCGACCGCTTCCAGCCGCAGATCGAGGTTGCGAAAGAGGCCTTGGCCAAAATGCTCGAACGCGCCAAGCCGTCGCAGTTGGTCCGCCTCGGCGCGCGGGTGCTCGAAGCCGACAGCGAAGACACCGCCCACGGCAACGTGGCGGCGCAATGCGATAGACGGCGATCCCGACACCTTCTGGCACACGCGCTGGACGCCCCGGAACGATCCCATGCCGCACCACCTCGTCATCGATCTGGGCCGCGAAATGGCGATCAAGGGCATCACCTGTCTTCCGCGTCAGGACATGGCCAACGGCCGCATCGCCGAGGCCGAGGTGTTCGTCAGCAACGACCCGAAGTCCTGGGGCACGCCCGTGGCCCAGGCGAAGTGGCGTGACACCGGGGAGCTTCAGACCGTCGCGTTCCCTCAGCCGGTCCGGGCGCGTTACCTGAAACTTGTCGTCAAGTCCGAAGTGAACAGAAATGCGTTTGCCGCCGTCGCCGAGTTGGACGTGCTGCTGGATGAAAGGAAATGACCACGAAAGCGAAAATGCCGTCACAGAACGTTTGGCTTGTCTCGATGCGCCGGGCCGCCGCACTGGCTTTGGCACTGGCACTCGCGGGCGCGACTGTCGCGGCGGACGCCGCGGACCGCTCCGGAGTTCCACTGACCGCCGCATTCAAGCTCATTGAGGATGCCGTGGCGAAGGGGGAGATCCCGGGGGCCGCGGTGCTGGTTGCGCACCGAGGAAAGATCGTGCGCGAAGCGGCGTATGGCCTGAGCGATATTGAGAATCGAGTCCCATTCAGCACCGATACGGTCTGCTGGCTCGCCTCGGTCACCAAGCCGGTGACGACGGCGGCGATCATGAAGCTGGTCGAAGCAGGGAAGACTGCGGCTGGATGACCCTGTCGAGAAGTACCTCCCCGAGTTCCAGACGCAGCAGGACAAGGAGGGCCGCCACCACGCGATCACGATCCGGCAGTTGCTGACCCATACCGCCGGCCTGCCCGGCCGACCCGCCCACCCGCAAGGATGTCTTCGATCCCGAGTGGCGGGGCAAAAGCGTGGCCGAGACCGTCGGCCCCATCGCGCAGGCGACGCTCCAGTTCGTGCCCGGTGCGAAAGTCCAGTACTCGAACGCCGGCTTCTACGTCCTGGGCCGGATCATCGAAATCGCCTCCGGCCGGCCCTACGCCGATTACGTCAAGGAGGAGATTCTCGATCCGCTGGGGATGAAGGAATCGTTCTACCCGCGCGGCCTCGCGTCCGTGGAGCCCCGGCGGATGGCGTCGGTCTATCGCCAGAGGCAGGGGGAGCGGTTCCTGTATTTCCGCTACGAGCCGGGCATGACCACCCGCAACGACACGCCGGACGGCGGCCTGTTCTGCACGGCGCGGGACCTGTTCAAGTTCTGCCAGATGTTCCTCGATAACGACGGTCGGATTCTATCGAAGGACTCGGTGGGGCAGATGCTGCGGGAGCAGGCGCCGGGCCGTGGCCTGGGTTGGGCACTGGAAAACGGCGGCTTCGGTCACGGCGGCTCCAGCGGCGCGTACGCCTGGGGCGATCCCCATACAGGTCTCGTCGCCATCCTCCTGATTCAGTACAACGATTTCCGCCGCATCCCGCGTCTGCACACGGAGTTCATTGCGGCGGTTCGCACGGCCTATCAGGCCGAATCGAAATCGGCCGGCGTTTCCCTTTTGGCCCCGGAGGAGGGAGGGACGCCACGCGATGCGAGCCGGATCGTGGCGGTGGGGCCGGGCGAGTTCCGGATTCGCGCCTGCACGGAGGAAGGTCGCAGTGTGCTGACTCATGCGGTCTCGCGCGTCGATCTGATTTGCCGCAACGATGGTGCGAAAGCTCAAGATGTCACGCTGCATCTGGACCTTTCCGACGACGGCCGCCGAACCAATGCCGACAACAATGCCTTCGGCGGCATGTCCACGCGGGACTTTATTTTCATCCAGCCGCCGGGCCAGCCTTGGAGACAGATCAACGGCCACGTCTACAGGCTGGGTTTGCACGGTGCGATTCTCCGCGCCGCCCGGCGAGACCAAAGTTGGCTTGAGCCCCTGGTACACCTACGGCGACTATCTGCACTTTGTCCAATCGCTGCCCGGCCATCCGCATCTGACGAAGACGCGGCTCGGCACGAGCGACGGCGGCCGGGAGCACTGGGAGTTGACCATCACCGATCCGGGTGTGCCGCCTGGAGAGCAAGCGGACGATCTTCTGGCACGCCCGGGAACATGCCTATGAGACCTTCTCCTCCTACGCGATGGAGGGGCTTGTCGCGTACCTCCTGTCCGATGCCGCCGCCGACGCACGCCGGCGCTACCAGTTCGTGCTGCACCCGATGACCAATGTGGACGGCGTCGCGCAAGGCTACGAGTACCGCAGCGGCTATGATTACCCTCAGCCGCGCGGCACCGCCACGGGCAAGCTGACGTTCGACGCGATGGACCGGCTCCGGCCGCACTTCGCGGTCACCTGGCACAACTGGGTTGCTCCCCGCGATGTGGACTGCCTGTTCTACACCGATTCCGAGGACGGCAAAGCGAGCCGCCGGGCGTGGGACCTGTTCACGCAGTGGTTCCCGTCCCCGCGCGGCGTGGGCCATCGCTGGGAGAGTGAGGCGACGCCGCTGGTCAAGAATTGGTTCGGGCGCACGCTGCAGGAGAACAACGTGCATCAGTACGCGATGAAGCGCTACGGCACGCAGGTCTGGGGCTGGGAGATGCCCTGGTGGGGCCGCGAACGTGGATGCCGCGCGGAAGGCCGGCGCCGATTTCGGCCGGGCGTTCCTCGCGACACTCGACGCGATACAGGCGGGGTCGGCAACTGCTGCGACGGAGGCACCGCTCGCGACCGTCCCGCGCTGGGAGATGCACGAGTTCGAGTTGCACGGTCGCAGTCATGTGGAGAACCCGTTTCGCGATGCGGCCTTGGTGGGCGAGTTCACTTCGCCGTCGGGCAAGGTGATGACCGTTGATGGATTCCATGATGGCGGCGACACCTGGCGGCTGCGCTTCACGCCGGATGAGGAGGGCGAGTGGCGTTACCTGCTGCGTGGAGAAGGTGTCGAGTTGCACCAGCGCGGGCGCTTGCGCTGCATCGCGCCGCGCGGCCACGGCTTCATCCGCATTCACCCGGAGAACCCCTATGCTTTTGCCTATTCCGATGGCACCGCGTTCTTCCCGATGGGCGACACCTGCTACGGCCTGCACGACGACAGTCCCATCACACCGCAGCTGCGCCGCGAGTACCTCGAAACGCGCCGCGCGCCAGCGATTCAACTTCGTCCGGATGAGCATCGGGCACAGTCACTACCGCGCCCAGGCCGATCCTGTCTACTGGGCGTGGGGCGGCACGCCCGGGCAGCCCGACCTGGACCGCCTCAATCCCGCGTTCTTCCGCAGCTTCGACGGTTTGCTGCGCCAAATGCAGCAATCCGGCATGAATGCCGAGCTGCTCCTGCTGAATTTCTACCGGCTTCCTTTCACCGATACGAAACTGTGGACGCCGGCACGAGAGCGGCTTTGGCTTCGCTACGTGATCGCCCGGTACGCCGCCTTCGGCAATATCTTTCTCTGGACCCTGGCGAACGAATACGAGACCCATCCCAACGGCAGACTATCGCCTGGACCAGCCGGGCGATGTGCAGTGGGCCAGGGCAACGGCTCGTTTGGTCAAGCAGCTCGATCCCTACCATCATCCGGTGACGGTGCATCCCGTGATCTCGTCGAGTACGAGAGGGGCGAGCCCGCGCGACCCCTACGACCCGCCGTGGCGGATCGGCGGCTTCTTCGGCGAAGGCGACGATCTCGACGTCCTCTCGCAGCAGACCGGGCAGGCGGGCGCCGGGGTCGTGTGGGACGAGCAGCTTCAGTGCTGGACGGGCGACGACCCCGATCTGGTCGCCAGTCTCCAGGCCGACCGTCGATATCGCAAGCCGGTGCTCAACACCGAGAACGGCTACGAGTATCTCCGCGGACAACCCACCGAGAAGAAGCAAGTGCACCACACCGACAAGGTGCGGCGTTCCGCCTGGCGGATCGTCTGCGCGGGCGGCTACTTCGCCGCCGGCTTCAACGGCACGATCGGCCACAACGACATCTGGAATCGGATCGACGCCCCGAACCACTACACGTTCGTCGTCAAGGACGAAGGGGCGGCGGCGCAGTTGGGCCTGCTGCACGATTTCTTCACCTCCCTGCCTTTCTGGCGGATGCAGCCCTTCGAGGGGGTCAAGGGAGACATGGCTGTCGCACTGGCCGAGCCGGGACAAGCCTATGTGATCTACCTGCCGCGGGGCGGCGAGGTGACGGTCGATCTGGCCGCGGTATCGGGACCGTTCCTGGCGAAGTGGTTCAACCCCCGTACGGGCGCCACGACAGAGGGGGGCTCTGTGACGGGTGGCGCAGGGCGCTGCTTCGAGGCACCCGACAAGAATGATTGGGTATTCTGCTTGAGGAGATAGCTATGTTCGATGCGGCAAGACGTTTGCTCCGGTCCGCGACGCGGACCCCCGTGACGTGCCCGTCGGGTCCATCTCGTGGCAACACGATTCTCGTGGGGATCGTGAGTGTGCTGCTCGTTTCGACAGGGGGACGAACCCAGGAATCATCGGCCGACACGGGGAGCCCCACCCCTTCCGACACCGTGGTGCTGCGTGCGCCGGCCGACGGCGGGTCGCCCCGCAGCGCCGCGAATCTGGTGCGCACGTCGGCCCATCGCTACCGGCTACGCGCGGAGCAGAGCGAAACGCACGACGGCGTCGTGATCGGCCAGTTCATGGTGGAGGCGGCCAACAGCGCCGCTACGCCGCAGACCGTCACTCTCGATCTGGCGGGCGCGCCGAACCGCTACTGCTACTATCGAATCCCGTCGGGCGCCTGGCGGCGGACCGAGGTGGGCGCCAACGGCACGTCCCTGGAATTGCCGGTCCCGCCGGGCGTCACGCGCATTGCCACGGTTCCCTGGTTCACCTACGGCGAGTACGTCGCCTATGTCGATTCCCTGACGGACAGCCGTGTCACGAAAGAAGTCGCGTTCACCGACGAAGGCGGGAAGTTCAAGGTCTATCGCCTGCGGGTGACCAATCCGACGGGCGTCAAGGACAAGCTGAAGATCTGCTTCGGCAAGGCGATGCACGCCCACGAGACCTCGGGCTTCTTCATGACGCAGGGGATCATCGAGTGGCTGCTCTCGGGCGATCCGGCGGCCAACCTGGACAACATCGTCTGGACATTCTATCCGAGCGCCGACCCGAAGGCGGCGTACGAGCACCTCAACTACAATGAGACGGAGAAAGAGACATACGATACGGGCAAGTCCGGCCAGGCCTCGTATTACGCCGACATCTCCGCGGGCCATCATCATCTGGTCCAGATTATGCACATGTGGAACAATGAGGGACAGAACCTCGAGCACGAATCCTATGAGTATTGGGACCCGCAGGCGGGCTCGACCAACATTGTGACCTATCCGGCCGCAGAGCCGGATTCGCAGCTCTACCGCGACTGGATGGCGTTTTGGCCGCATTGGTTCGAGTGGGGGACGGACACCTACTGGCACCGCAACGGCCGGCACTGGCCGCCGCTCGGCGGCGGCGCGCTGATGCTCAATGAAGTCTACTATTACGGCAAAGACAGCGGCGGCGACGTGATCGCGAACGTGCGGCGGCAAGGCAAGGAGTGGGCCAGGGCTGTCAGCCAGGTGTACCTGCAATTCCAGAAAGCGAGCCACCACTGGACCTCGTCGCACCCGTGCGGCGCCGTCGACGTCACCGGGGCGGTGCTCCTGCCCAGGCCGGCGCATACGCTGCTGGAGACGCTCACCCCGGTCTCGGGCACCGTGCAGGTGAACAAGAACGGCAATGGTCAACCGATGGTCATCTTCAGCAAGCAGTACGACCACGGCTTGGGGGCCAAGGGAGACGCCAGCGTGACCTACGACATTCCTGCCGGCGTCAATGCGTTCAAGGCGGTCGCGGCCTTGGACGATGCCCAGACGGACAACGCCGCGACGGCCGAGTTCGTCGTGAAGCTCGACGGTCGGGAGCTGTGGCGGAGCGGTCGCCTGGCGAAACGCCAGAGCGAGATGGTGCACGTCGGTCTGCCGGGTCGCGGTCAACTCACGCTCAGCGTCGAGGGGGCCGGCGTATTGGGCAACTGGGCCGGTGCCAAGTTCACGGCCAACGACCCGGATAAGGCTACGGACGGACAAGCTCACGCCGTGAGCATTGACCCACCTGTGCCCGGGCACGACGCGGGGCCCATCCTCATCGACCCGGACTACCCGCACTCGTTCCGCTACCAGAGCGGCGCGCGGTTCTTTCCCATGGGCGATACGGCCTACTACCTCATCGGCCGTCCGAAGGACGTGATCGCGCACTACATCGACGTGCGCAGGAAGCACAAGTTCAACTTCATCCGCATGATGGCGATGGCGGAAGGGAACTGGCCGTTCGGCGGCAGTCCGACGAACCCCGACTACACGGTGATCGACGAGACGGCGCTGCGAAAACTCGACTGGGTCTTCGACTACGCCGCCGGCAAGGGGATGAACATTGAGTTGATCGTCTGGGGTTACGGCGTGGAAGGCGGCGAAGGGCTTTGGGCCCATCCGGCCCATCAGAACCTCTGGATCGACACGCTGGTGAAGCGCTACAAGGACCGGCCCAACTTGTTCATGTACACCGTGGCCAACGAATTCGAACGCTACCCGGACGGCAGGTATTCCTACAGCGCAAGCGATGTGGAGTGGGCCAAGGAAGTGGCGGCCCGGATCCGTGGCGTGGACAAGGTGCATCCGGTCGGCGTGCATCCGTCGCACTGGATCACCGAGGATAAGCCCTATCGTCAGCTACGGCGGCTTCACGCAGCGCCGGCCCCAGGTCGTGTGGCCGCTGTGGGAAGCCGGCCCGGTCAATCTGAACGTCACGCAGAACAACGAGGGCGTCCAACGGCGCACGTGGGGCGACTTCGGCGGGGCCCGCCGGGGACTGACGTACTATCCGACCACCTGGCAAGGAGTCGAGTACCCGGTCCAGTGGACCACGACCGGCTGGGACTTCGAAGGCGCGGGGATGGAGGACAGCATGGCCGAAGACTGGGCCCACGGCAAGCCCGTCTTGAACACCGAGTTCGGCTATCAATACGAGCCGGGCGCCGACTCCGAATTCGCCGTCCAGACCCGCCAGGCCCATCAGCCGGCGACGGTGAGGAAGAAGGCGTGGAAGATCGTGACGGCCGGCGGGTATTTCGCGATGGGCTTCACGAGCACCGCGGTCGTCCGGTTCTCCCCCAGCGATGTCGACAACTTCCGGCCCGGCCAGCTCGAGACGCTTTACGATTTCTTCACGACCCGGACGCAGTACTGGAAGATGGCGCCGCATCTGGAGCTGGTGGCGCCGCACAACGCACTGCTGGCGCTGCCGGGGCACGAATATGTGGCCTATTTCCCGCGCGGTGGGACGAACTCGATCAACCTGGCGGCGGGCACGTATGCGGTGCAGTGGCTGCGCCCGGAGACCGGCCAATACGACGCGCAGCCCGGTATCACGGTGGCGGGCGGCACCCGGCAGTTCACTCCGCCGGACAATCCCGAGGCCGATTGGGTGCTTCATCTCAAGGAAGAGCAGAAGGGATAGGGATGATACGAGGAATGAGAAGGACAACCCCGCTGGCTGCGGCTATGGTTGTGTTCGCGCTGGCGGGTGGGGCCCAGGCGGAGGCTGCAAACGCGGGGTCGCCGGTGCGCCCGCAGGTGGGCAAACACAAGACGCTGGAGCTGGTGTTCGCGGCATCGTCAGCGCCGGCCGACTCGTTCGACACCTATCTGCTCAGGATTGAGGTGACGGACCCGGCGGGCGAGAGGTTCACGGTGGAGGGTTTCTATGACGGGGACGGTCAGGGGGGACAGACGGGGCAGGTCTGGAAGGCCCGGCTGTGTCCCTACAGGACGGGGACCTGGAAATGGAAGACGGTGACCGCAGACGCGCCCGATAGCGGTCTGGCCGGGCACAGCGGGCAGTTCATCTGCGTCGAGAGTGGCGACCTGGGCCCCGTGGTGGCGCAGGGGCGCCACTTCAAGCTTCAGGATGGCGACTACTTCTACCCGGTGGGGCACTTCCTGGATGCGCCCGGCAAGCTGCCTCTCTGGTCCTACCTGGGTGAGGAAACCACCGACGCACAGCGGGACGCGATCCTCGCTCGGCAAAGGGACTTCCACGATGCCAACAAATACATGTTTTACATGTGCAACCACTCGGATGCCTCCTGGGATTTCAAAGAGTACGTCACGCCCTGGATCGGGGACCATGCGCGCAGCGACAAGACGCAGATGGACCTCTCGCGCTGGCGGCTGTACGACGAGTACCTGCGGCGGATGAAGGACAGCGGCCTGCTGGCGTACATGAGCATCTTCGAGGACGGCAAACGCGGTAACTACGGCGACCTGCCGGAGTCCGACCGCAACCGCTTGCTGCGCTACGTGATGGCCCGGACGTCGGCGTACTCGCACCTGTGGTACGTCTTGTGCTTTGAATGGCAGGAGGCGTGGACACGGGACGAGGTGAACCGCGCTGGGACGTATCTGCAAGCCCACAACCCCTGGAAGCGGCTGGTCAGCGTCCACGACTGGGCGTTCGAGCCCTGGGCGTTCTCCGATCCGACTTGGGTGACCTATATCCCCGCCCAGTGTGGCAACGAGGAGAAGGACCTGGGCCGGCTCCATGACTACGTGACGAGCCTGCAGAGTCATTCCGGACCCCGGTTCTGGCGGACGAGTTCGGCTACGAGGAAACGGACCTCCTGAGGAGCAAGGTGTGGGTGGCTTTCTGCTCCGGGGCGGCGGGCGTGGGGACCGGGCACCACCTCAAAGCCTTCCAGCGATTCCTGGCCCAGAGCCGCGTTCCCTTCCAGCGAATGGCTCCTTCGGACGCTGCGGTCGAAGGCGGCTCCGTGACACGGTTCTGCCTGGCCCAGGCGCGGCATCATTACGTGGTCTACAGCACCTTGGGGTCGTTCCAACTGACGGTGCGCGGCACGGGGCTGAAGGGGTACTGGTTCAATCCCCGGGACGTCCATGGCTCGCTGGGCCCGGCGTTCGACGTCAGGGCGGGCACGAGAACGTTTACGCCGCCGGACCCCGACAAGGATTGGGTGCTGTGGGTCACGGACGGGAGCGATCTGAACAGCGGCGTAACGCACCCCTCGACGGGGGCGACGGTTGTGCAGATAATTGTAAGCCGATGAATCCAATAGTCGATCAGGAGTGACGGAACGCGCGAAGGTGCCGCCTTGGCACGAAGAAGAAAGGAACAAGACATGGCATCGGGATTCTGGACGAAGAATCGTATTCGTTGTGGCCGCATTGGTGACGATGACCTCCGCTTGGCCCGTGGGGGCGGAAATACAGTGGCAGGAGGTGGACGGTGTGCGGATTCCCGTTCCGCCGGCCGAGCATCCGCGGCTGTACCTTCGCGCCCAGCACGTGGCGCAGTTGCCGCAGCGATTGAAGGAGCCCGTGCTCCAAGCGGGCGGTCGAGGGACTGCAGGCGCAGGCGAAAAGGTCGGCGCAATCCAAGGTCGAGTGGGACGCCGTTCAGTACCTTGTGACCCAGGATGAGAAACTGGGGCGTGCCACGATTGAGGCGGTGCTGCCGCTGCTCCAGAAATGCGTGCTGGCCGACCGGCAGGACGCCTGCCGGGAGACGGGCCGCATGATGGTCACCGGTGCGATCGTGTACGACTGGTGCTACAAGCTGCTGACCGCAGAAGAGAAGCAGGCGTTCATCAAGGAATTGGTCCGCCTGGCCAAGACGCAGGAGTGCGGCTACCCGCCCACGGGCCAGGGCTCGGTCACGGGACATTCTTCCGAGGCGATGATCATGCGCGACATGCTCTCGGCCGGGATCGCGATTTACGACGAGTTCCCGGAGATGTACCGCCTGGCGGCCGGGCGTTTCTTCCGCGAGCATCTGCCGGTCCGCAACTGGTTCTACCCCGGCGACGCCTATCACCAGGGCGATTCCTACGGTCCGCATCGCTACAGTTGGGACACGTATCCGCTCTGGATCTTCGACCGGCTGGGCGCGGGCAACGTGTACAATCCCGAGCAGCAGTTCGTGCCATACCTGTGGATTTACACGACCCGGCCCGACGGCCAGCGGCTGCGCGCCGGCGACACCTTCGCCTGCAGCGCCCCGCGCGGCCGGCCGTGGAGCCAGTACATCGGAACGCTGCTGACCGCCAGCTACTACGGCGACGGCATCCTGCTCGACCAGTTCCAGCGGCAGGGCGGCAGCGGCGGCAATGAGACGATCTTCGAAGTGCTCTGGCGGGACACCGCGCTGACGCCGAAATCGATCGGCACACTGCCTTTGTCGCGATACTTCGGCTCGCCCTTCGGCTGGATGGTCGCCCGCACCGGCTGGGACGAGAACGCCGTCATCGCGGAGATGAAGGTCAACGAGTACAACTTCGTGAACCACCAGCACCTGGACGCGGGCGCGTTCCAGATCTACTACAAAGGGGCGCTCGCCGTCGATTCGGGCCTCTATCAAGGCGGCTCGTCCGGCGCCTACGGCAGTCCGCATTGCCTGAACTACTACTGGCGCACGATCGCGCACAACAGCCTGCTCGTCTACGATCCGAAGGAGAAATTCGGCGGTCGCGGCTACGGCAATGACGGCGGCCAGCGTCTGCCCCACGGCCGCTCCGAAGCCCGGAACCTCAGCGTGCTGCTGGCGCCGGAAAACGGCTATCGCACGGGCGAGGTGCTCGCGCACGGCTTCGGCCCCGACCCGCAGACGCCGGACTTCACGTTCCTGCAGGGCGACCTCACCGAGGCCTACGGCAAGAAGGTCCGCCAAGTGACGCGCTCGTTCGTCTTCCTGAACCTGCGCAATGCGCAGGTGCCGGCGGCGCTGGTGGTCTTCGACCGCGTGGTGAGCGCCGATCCCACATTCCGCAAGTACTGGCTCCTGCACACGCTCGAAGAACCGCGCGTCGATGCGACTTCGGCGGTGGTCGATTGCACCCAACATGGCAGCAGCGGCCGGCTCATTCTGGACACGCTGCTGCCGGCAGCCACCAACGTGGACTTGACCAAGGTCGGCGGGCCGGGCAAGGAGTTCTGGGTCTTCGGCCAGAACTACGCGAACGATGTCGATCCCCAGCGGCTGGAGCGGAGCTCCATCGAGACCGGCGCGTGGCGGATCGAGGTCTCGCCCAAGGCCGGCGCGGCAGAGGACCTGTTCCTCAACGTCATGCAGGTGACGGACCGCCAATCGCCCGTCGCGCTGGCCGGTGCGGAGCCTCGACGCCGGCGACCGCGTGGGCTGCCTTATCGAGGGACCCGAGTCCTCGTGGGTCGTTCTGCTGCGAAGTGACAGCCAACGTTCCGGCTCGGCCGGTGAAATTCACTCGTGCCGGGTGATCGGCCCAGTCACATGCTGGTGACCGACCTGTCGCCCGGGCCAATGGCGCGCCCAGCGGGAAGGCTCGGACGAGGTTCGCAATATCACCGTTGGCGAGGACTCCGGCACCGCGTGGTTTGAAGGTCCGGCAGGCACCTGGGTGCTGTCTCGCTGAGCAGTAGGGGAGTGCCAGATGAACCACCGACGATTCGCTTTTCTCCTCCTGACCCTCGTCGGGGTCGGAGCCATCGTAGTTGCCGCGCGGGGGAATACGCCCCGCGAGGAGCCAATCCGCCTTCATCCGGACAATCCGCACTACTTCCAGTTCCGCGGCCGGCCGACGATTCTCATCACCGCCGGTGAGCACTACGGCGCCGTGATGAACCTCGATTTCGATTACGTGCGGTATCTCGACGTCTTGCAGGCCCACCGGTTCAACCTGACACGGGTCTTCTCGGGCACCTACCGCGAAGTGGCTGGGTCGTTCAATATCACGGGCAACACGCTGGCGCCGGCGGCAGGGCGGTTCGTTTGCCCCTGGGCCCGCAGCGAGACGCCGGGCGCGTCGGATGGAGGCAACAAGTTCGACCTCACGAAATGGGACGGGGTGTACTTCGCCCGATTGAAGGACTTCATCGTACAGGCGAGCCGCCGGGGTGTGGTTGTCGAACTGGTCCTCTTCTGCACGATGTACGACGACAAGCTGTGGGACGCCAGCCCCATGAACGTGCGCAACAACATCAACGGCGTGGGCGGCGTCGGACGGCAGGAGGTGTACAGCGCCAAGGATAAGGACCTTCTCGCGGTGCAACAAGCTGTCGCGCGAAAGCTCGTCGCCGAGTTGAATGAGTTCGACAACCTCTATTACGAGATCTGCAACGAGCCTTACGAACGGGGCGGCTTGACCAGCGAATGGAACGACCGGATCATTGCGGCCATCGTCGAGACCGAGGCGTTCCCTGCCTCAGAAGCACCTGATCGCCCAGGGCTTTCCTCCGGGTCCGCGTGCCGTCTCCGGCCTGAATCCGCACGTCTCCATCCTGAACTTCCACGCCGCGAAGCCGGACGCCGTGCGGCTCAACTACGCATTGAACAGGGTGATTGCCTTCGATGAGACCGGCGGGGCCGACCGCAGCGACCGCAAGTATCGCACGGAAGGCTGGGAGTTCCTCCTGGCCGGCGGCGGCGTCTACGACCATCTGGATTTCTCCTTCACGCCCGAACACGAGGACGGTATGGCGGTGCCTTTGCCGCCGGGGACGCCGGGCGGCGGCGGTCCGGAATTGCGGCAACAGCTCCGCCTCCTCAAGGAGTTCATCGAAGGATTTGATTTCCTACACATGGCTCCCGCGAACGAGACGGTCAAGGTTCGTAGCGTGCCCGTAAGGGCAGAGCGTGGCACGGGCATCCTGCCCGTGGTCCAGAACCATCGGCAGGATGCCGATGCCACGAAAACGCCTCACGGCGTCACTACAAACGCGGCCGACCAAGCCACCGTCTCGGTGCTGGCCGAGGCAGGCCGGGCCTACGCCGTCTACGTCAAGGGCGGGACGGCGGCCGAGTTGTCGCTGGAACTCCCGGCGGGCGCCTACGGCGCCGAATGGGTGAATCCCCGGACGGGTCGCGTGGAGAAAGCCGAGACCTTCCGCCACGAGGGCGGGGAAAGGACCCTGGTGTCGCCGGTCTACTCCGAGGACATCGCCCTGCGGGTGAAGAGGCGGTAGGGTGTGCATGGCACACCGCTTCCCTACCAGTTGTCCACTTGCACCGTGGTCCATAGCGAGGTACCATGGAGCGCACTGTATGTGGCACCGGTGGGTGCCGGTATTTCTTGAAGGAATCCGTTGCTTCAGGGGAGGACTATCATGAGACGTCTGAGTCGTCGTCTGTTCCTGGAAGAGAGTCTGTTGGCCGCGGCCGCGGCGACCGCCGGGTCGTCCCGCGTGCTGTTGGCGGCGGAGCCGGACAAGCAGAGCAAGAGTCCCAACGAGCGGCTGAGCGTGGCCGTGATCGGCGTGCAACAGCCGGGGCGGCGATCATGCCAAGGCCTTCGACGCGCGCGACGATTGCGTCCTCAGCTACATCTGCGACGCGGACAGCGCGGTCGGCGAGAAGGTCGCCGCGCGGTTCAAGAGCAAGCCGAAGTTCGTCCAGGACATGCGGCGGATCTTCGACGACAAGTCGGTGGACATCGTCTCCATCGCCACGCCCAACCACTGGCACTCCCTGGCGGCCATCTGGGCCATGCAGGCGGGCAAGGACGTGTACGTGGAGAAGCCGGTGAGCCACAACATCAGCGAGGGCCGGCGGATGGTCCAGGTCGCCCGCAAGTACAACCGCATCTGCCAGGGCGGCACCCAGTACCGCTCCACCGGCGCCAACCGCGCCGCCGCCCAGTACGTCCGCGAAGGCAAGCTCGGCCAGATCAAGCTGGCCCACGTCTGCACCTACCGGTCGCGGACCTCGATCGGTCCGGCGGGCCAGTACTCGCCGCCGCCGACGGTGGACTACAACCTCTGGGCCGGCCCGGCGCCGATGGAACTGCCCGTCCGGCGCAAGTCCTTCCACTACGACTGGCACTGGTTCTGGGACTGGGGCGGCGGCGAGCTGGGCAACAACAGCGTCCACCCGGTGGACGCGATGCGCATGGTCGTGGGCCTCGAAGGGCCTGGGCCGCGGCGTGCTCAGCTACGGCGGGCGCGTGGGCCTGGACGACTGCGCCGAGACGCCCAGCGTGCAGGTCACCATCCACGACTTCGGGCCCGATCACCGTCGTCCAGGAGGTCCGCAACCTCAAGACCGCCGACCCGAAGCGCGGTTCGACGCTGATCGTCGGCACCGAGGGCTACCTGGGCGGCGAGGCCGGCGGCGTATCGGTCTACGACCCCGACGGCAAGCTGGTCCAGAAGCTCGCCGGGCCCGGCGAGGACCATTTCGCCAACTTCATCAAGGCCGTCCGCAGCCGCAAGCGCGAAGACCTGAACGCCGACATCAGCGAAGGGCACATCTCGACCGCCGTGGTCCACGTGGCCAACATCTCGCAGCGCCTGGGCAAGCCGGCCTCGCCCAAGGAGATCCAGCAGGCCCTGGAAGCTCTGAAGGTGAACGAGAACGTCGTGGAGACGTTCGAGGAGATCCGCCAGCACCTGACCGACAACGGCGTGGACATCGAGAAGACGCCGCTGACGCTCGGCCCCTGGCTGGAGATCGACTCGGACAGGGAGCGATTCGTCGAGAACAAGGCGGCCAACGCCTTCCTGACGCGCGACTACCGCAAGCCGTTCGTCGTGCCGGCGGAGAACGAGATCTGACGTCGTAGCATGGGCATCTTGCCCATGAGTGGGTCCCCAAACGCATTCTTTCGCGTTTGGGAGCCCAGTCGCAGGGCCATCTTGGCCCTGCTTCCACGGGCGGGATATCCCCGCCGGAGGATGGCAAGAGCAGTGATTCACTGAAGACCGTCCGACTCTCGGCCGTGCTCTACAATGGAGCCGTAAACTCGGACCGAAAGAGCATTGGAGACCATGATGAAGAAACACTTCCGTACCGTCCCGGCCGCCCTTGTCTGTGCCGCCGTATTGCTGTCGCCCCTGGCTGCCGCCGTCGCGCCGCAGCCATCCGCTGGCCTGCACACGATCGATGCCGGGACGCCCCAGGGATTGCAGGACCTGTTCGCCCCCGGGCCGGATGCGTTGCCCCTGGTCAGTGCGCATCGCGGCGGGGCGGCGAAGGACTTTCCGGAGAACTGCATCGCGACGTTCGAACAGACGCTGCGGCACTGCTGGTCCATGCTGGAGATCGACCCGCGCTACACGAAAGACCATGTTCTCGTACTGAATCACGATCCCACGCTGGAGCGGACCACCAGCGGGACCGGCCGCGTCGCCGATCATACCCTGGCGGAGCTGAAGCAGTTGCGGCTGAAGGACCTTCAAGGCAATCTGACCGAGCACCGGATGGCGACCCTCGACGAAGCGCTGGAATGGGCCCGCGGCAAGACCATCCTCGTGCTGGACAACAAGGATGTGCCCATCCCGGACCTGGTCCGCAAGATCCAGGAGCATCACGCCGAGGCCTACGCCATGCTGATGGCGTACAACTTCGAGGTGATCAAGCAGTGCCATGCCTTGAACCCCAACATCATGATGGAAATCATGGTGGGCGACCGGAAACGCCTGGAAGCCTTCGACAAGACCGGCGTTCCCTGGCGTATGACAATTGCCTTCGTCGGCCACACCCCGCCCCAGGAGGCCGACCTCTGTGCCCAGATTCACGCCAAGGGCGCCCGCTGCCTGGCGGGCACGTCCCGCAACATCGACCTGCGCTTTCTGAAGGGCCGCGCCGAGCGCATGGAGTTGCTCGAGCCGGACTACCGCGCCCTGCTGAAGCTGGGCGTCGACCTCATCGAAACCGACATCCCCCGCCAAGTGGGCCCGCTGCTCTATGCGGCCCAACCGGTCCCCGCCTCCAAGGCGAAGTACTTCCGGAAATAGGGCCTGGAGTGGGTTTGCCCCGCGTCCCACGCCCCGGGGACCGGAATATTGGAATGATGGAATAGTGGAACAGTGGGGCTCTCGACGCCCCAACGGCCGACATTGGCTTTGTTTTGCGCATTTTGCCCCTCGTCCCCCGTCCCTCGGGCCTCGCCCCACCCGGCCCCGCCGCGAATTGGAATGGTGGAATACTGGAATGGTAGGGTAACTTGAAACTCCCCTCCCAAATTGGCTTTGTTTTTCGGAGGCCTCTTGCAGGTCCATTTCATCGCAGGGCATCCTGCCCGTGAAAATTGGCTTTGTTTTTCCGGGCCTCCTGGGAGCCGTACTCTTCATAACCTCTTTGTCACAACCAACTTATCCTTCACCGAGCCCTGACGAGAATTGGGTTTGTTGCCCGAAGCGGGGCATCGAGGCGATGTCGCACGATTGGCCTGCGCGGGCTCGCCGCCGGCGCCCGGCCATCCCCGGCGACATACTGGGGATTGTCGTGGAAACCCGAAGACCTTGTCTCGCGCAGAGACGCCAGGTCGCCAAGGGCCGAGACTCGGTTCGAATCTTGCCCTCTCTCTGCGCTCTCCGCGTCCCGGCGCGAGACAGGTTCCGGTGGCGGCCGGAGGCCGCGTCACGATCTCGATGTCTCTGTGACTATATAATTTCACCATAATAAGACGCTTCTCGATGGCCCCCTGTTGATGGAAAAAGCCAAGATTCCGCAGAAAATGTTCCGGGCAGAGCCTGCCCCTGCGCCGGCGGGCGCCGGAGGGTCGGAATAGCCTCGCGCCGAGACACAGAGACCGCCAAGAGGAGCCGAACCGCAGAAGAAACCCCGTTGAACCACGGAGGGCACGGAGGCCACGGAGGAAAGACACAGGGCGGAGGCCGTAGTTGATCCCCGTCTTGCTGCGATCTGAGAACTGGGAACCGGGAACTCCTATTCAACCGCAGATCAATGCTGATGAACGCGGATTTCTCCCTGCCATCCGGTACCTTCCTTTCCTTCTCCGTGGTCTCAGTGCCCTCCGTGGTTCAAGAGCTCTTCTTCATCCGCAGATTACGCCGATCATGTCATTGCGAGCCGCGCAGCGACGCGGCAATCCGAACTGGGAACTGACAACTGTCAACTGGGAACCACCTGCGGCGTCCCGCCGCTCTTTTCCCTGTCACCTGTCACCTAACGCGAAACCTCTCTTCCGGCGTCTTTTTGCTTGCTTCTGCCGCCAATTTCCGCCAGAATACCTCTACCTACTTGGATGAAGCATCTTTGGCGAAGTTGTAACGAAACGGTTGGCGTGAGGCCCGAGGCGGCACGGTAAAGAAGGGAAAAAGGTACCTGACACCTTTAATTCTCCTCGGCGGGTTTGCTTCCGCCTTGTGGGATTGGTATGGCCAGCAGCGAGATTTGGATGCTCAAGGTTGCATTGGGGAGTATCGCGGGCATTTTTGGTGTCCTTGCAGCGATATGCACGTTCTTGGATTTGCTGTATGCGGAGAAACAGGAACCGGTACAGACGTGCTCTATCTCGACCCTCGTTGGTGGAGCGATTTACCCTTAGCGCCATAGCTCTGAGTTTGGTATATGCTGGAGGATGAAAACATGTAAATCACCACGGAAGGTGTTAGTGGCGGCCTGTGAATTGGCCAAACTGACGCTGCCCGACTATAGCAGCAAATTCAGCCGCAAAGACTTCACCCTCCCTCAATTGTTCGCTTGCTTGGTCCTGCGAGAACATCAGAAGAAGAGTTACCTGGGCCTCGAGGCCCTGCTGGAAGATAGCCCGGGTTGGCGGGCGGCCATCGGCCTGGCGCACGCCCAACAGCAACACACTCTGGCGGGCGTTTCAATCTCTGGTCAAGCCCAGCGGTTTTCAACGGATGCTCGACCGCATGGTGGCCGAGGCCAACCGCCGGGGACTGATTCGAGGCCGCCTCCAGCCGGTGGCGTTGGACAGCACGATGTTCGAATCCCACCAGGTCAGCCGGCATTTCGAGAAACGCCAGAAGCAAACCGCCCGTCAGAACCGCCAGAAAACCGCGAAAAACCGGGCCAATCGGCGCCGCCGGGCGGTGCACAAACGCCTGCCGAAGCTGTCTTTGGCCGTGGCCAGTGCCTCGCATATCATTGTGGCGGCCCGGGCCACCACCGGCAGTGGCGGCGATCAGCCGTTCTTTGAGCCACTGTTGCGGGAGGCGCACCAGCGGGCCAAGTTTCGCGTGGCCGTGGCCGATGCCGGCTTCGACTCCGAGGCCAACCATCGCTTGGCCCGCCAGGACTTGGGCGTGCGTTCGATTATCCCGCCGGACGCGGGGCGACCCACCGCCCAACCGGCCTCAACGCACTACCGGCGGTTGATGCAGCAGCGGTTCCGTCGTAAGGCCGATCAGAAATGCTACGGGCAACGCTGGCAGGCGGAGACCGTCAACTCGATGCTGAAGCGCAATCTGGGTTCCGCGTTGCGTGCCCGCACGGCCCGCCCGAGATCGAAAGAACTGTTCCTGCGGGTTGTCACGCACAACCTGATGATTCTGGCGGCTGCCTGAGGGTCGAGATAGAGCAAGTTGCGACAAGTTTGCTGCGAGAGCGGCCCCGGAAAAACAAAGCCAATTTGGCCACGTGGCACGGGCATCCCCGCCCCGATCAGGTCGGGCGCAGGCTCTGCCAGGGGCGGGCTTTGCCCGTGGATCCCAATCAATCATGGGCGAGACGCCCATGCCGCCATATGCCGATCGGGAGATCGGCGTTCCCGGAGGGCAAATCGTGCGAAACAAAGCCAATCTGCGCCGGCGCAACGGGAGGAGCCAGTGCCTTGCAGAAAAAGATTTATGGCGAATTGCACATGCAACAGGCTTCGGCAAAACAAAGCCAATTCGCCGGCACAGCCCCGGACGGGTGCGGGACAGGCGAGTCACCGGCGGAGCTGTCGGTCAAGCGTATTGCGCGAAACAAACCCAATTTGGGCTCATCCGGTTTGAGCGTACTTTTAGGTTGAAAGAGTGGACATGCTGACTTATCCAAAGGTTTTGCAAGGACTTAGGATAGGAGTCAAACATGTCCACGAGCTTATTGTATCATGGGTTTGGGATTCGCGGCTACACCTACGTGCGAACGGAGTATGAAGGGGGCACCGTGATCTTCACGATCCGCCAGGAACGGGGCGACCTTCGCTGTGCGGCGTGCGGCTCCCGGCGGGTCGTCCGTCGCGGGGCCCAGGAGCGTCGGTTTCGTAGTCTTCCCATTGGCTGTCGGGCCGTCCAGATTGCCCTGGAGATACCCCGCGTGGGCTGTGCCGACTGTGGCGTGGTGCGTCAGGTGTCCGTCGACTTCGCCGACGAGCGCCGCAGCTACACCCAAGCCTTCGAACGGTACGTCCTGGAGTTGTCCCGCCATATGACCATCCGAGACGTGGCCGGCATCTGCAGGTGGGTTGGGACCTCGTCAAGGACATCCAGCAACGGTATCTCAGCCGCAAATTCCGCCGGATCAAGCTCCACCACCTGCGGCAGATCGCCATCGATGAAATCGCCATCGGCCGGGGGCAGCGTTACCTGACGGTGGTCCTGGACCTGCACTCGGGGGCGGTGGTGTTCGTGGGAGACGGCAAGGGCGTCGAAGCCCTGAAACCCTTCTGGAAACGCCTGCAACGCTGCCGGGCCCAGATCGAAGCGGTGGCCATCGACATGTCGCCGGCGTATATCAGTGCGGTCCAAACGAATCTGCCCCACGCCGTACTCGTCTTCGATCATTTCCACATCCTCAACTGTTTAACGAGAAACTGTCGGACTTGCGGCGCCAGCTCCACCGGGAGGCCACGGAACAGTTGCACAAAGACGTCCTCAAGGGGACCCGATGGCTGCTGTTGAAGAACCCCGAGAACCTCGACCGGACCCGCGACGAATCCAAACGTCTGCACGAGGCGTTGACCCTCAATCAGCCCCTGGCCACCGCCTACTACCTGCGGGAGGACCTACGCCGCGTGTGGGAACAAGCAGACCGCGCGGCCGCCCAACGCGTGCTCGACGATTGGATTCGCCGAGCCGAAAGCTCCGGCATCCCCCTGCTGATCCAGTTCGCTCACACCTTGGCGGCCCATCGCAGCGGCATTCTCAACTACTATCTCCACCGCATCTCGACCGGGCCGCTCGAAGGAACCAACACCAAGATCCGGGTCCTGCAACGCCAAGCCTACGGCTTTCGAGACACTGAATTCTTCAAACTCAAGATCTACGGCTTGCACGAAACCCGCTACGAACTGGTCGGAGGAGTCCCATGAAAGTACGCTCAAACCGGATGAGCCCTTTTTCGCTCCCCTTGTTGCCCTTCCCTGCCTGTTTCTGCTTCTGCACGACAAAGGCAGGCAGGTGGTGTCTTGGATTGAGAGTCGTAGAGGGATCAACATCACTGAGGGCTTCATGGTAGGCGTATTCTCAATATGGGTGTTCGGAAATATGATCGCTACAGGTATATGGATCGACCTATCCCTCAAGATGAATTTGCTCTGGGCATTGCTCACTATGACCCTGTTGCTTCCCACGTTCTGGCTCCTCATCTGGACATCAGGTGGAGGTCCCACAGCGGTGGCTTCTTGCATCCTGCCTCGGTTTCGCGATTATCCACGTCCTCATAGTGTGAAACAGGGATCAGAAGCTGTTTTGCTCTCGGTGCCAGTGCCAGTTTTGTGGTTACCTATCTCTCCCTCCTGCTCGGCCATATTGCTCGTCCGACCGCGCCAGTTCCGCAGACTTTTCAGATGCTTCTGTCGAACGCAGTCTTTGATGGATGCACAGTGATTGCTACCGTGCTCGTTCTCAGATGGGCCGTCTCCAAGAGAGGCATGCTGAGGCTACCTGTAGCCATAACAGTAGATGTGGCTCATCGCCGCTATCTTTGCCTGCGGGTCATTGTACTTTGCTCTTGTAGGTCGCGAGAACGCACTCAGCATTCGACAGGTACTGGATGTTCTTGTAGGCCAATCGGCAAACAGGTCTGGCTGGGAGCTTGGCCCCTATTTCTGGGCGATGCACACGACTTTCATCCCAACCGCTGTTTACTTGTCTATCATCTTCTTCTCCTGGTTGGCGAAGTGCGTACTGACGGTCGCTCATTGGTTTTTCGAAAAGGGTCAGGAGCACAAGAACCCACTGAAACTTCACGGCCCGCCGCATGCGGAGTCATAGTAGCAATATTCGGCGTGGGGGCTGTTGTGGCTGGGGCTGCTCAGGAGTACGTCAAAAGGAAGGGGACGCCCGCCCCGATGCTCCACAGACTCTCAAACCCCCAAACTTCAAGATTTCTTCGGGGGGGACACGGGCGCCGCCACAAATTGGTTCGTTGGAGGGCATGGCACCCTCCTCCGCAATTAAGTATGGCGTCCCGGAAATCGTCAAGCAATGAAAGTCGGAGTGTGTAGGCTATGAACGGAACCACCATTGTCGAACTTGTCGTTAACGGCCTCACAGGTGTCTCTTGGCCGCTTGCAGTTGTGATTCTGGCGTTCGTCTGTAGAAGGGAATTCCGGAGCCTGCTCGGCCGTTTAACGCTGGCGAAGTTGCCCGGGGCCGAGTTCGGGTTTGACCCACTCAAGGTAGACTCGGTGGGAGAAGCTGCGAGTGAGTGTCCACGAGTGGACGCGAAACCGAAAACCGTCCTTCCTCGCCGCGTGGACGTCTCCGAGAAGGAATGCGCGGTGTTGGAGTTACTACTGGTTGGGGTCACGATCTCATGTGGACCGAGGATGTTCTGTACCGAGGTGCCACAAAGGACTACATCCTGCATGGTTTGAGTTCGTCGCTCGATCACTTGCGAGCCGTAGGCCTGCCTGATACCTCCTTTCGACGGTCCAGTTGACATCGCTACGAGAGAGGGTGTCTATGATGCTGGAAGTTGACCTGACGTTGGAACGAAGGCGTTTGATCGGGAGCGACGTGAGATATCTGAAAATGCAGCTTGGGAAATACATTCACGAAACAAATGCGTCATGAAGAAAGGGCATCCCGCCGACATCTTACTTGGAATTCCGGGACAGATTATCTATTTCTTGTCTGGAGTTGAGTATGGTGCACCCAGATTCCTCACGCATGAGAATGGTACATAGTAAGAATTGCCTACAGAGCTACTTGGGCACATGGCTTGAGTGCATGAATGTCATAGCTCGTGCGAGGGGGAAGCCCTCTTCAGGATTGACAATTCCGCAGCCGGTGCAGTCGCTAATGCGTCACGAGCTCAATCTGTGTCTCATGCTTGAGCTCTTTGATGAACGTCTCACACGTTTCGAGAGATCGCTAACCGGTAACATAGCCGATTGCGATTACGGTGCATACGCTGAGGCGATGGCTTTTCTCGATGCAATCTACCTCTTTTCAAGAATGTTGTTGGATTGTGCCGCGGGGATTGTAGGGCATCGTGACTTAGACAAATCTGAGAAAGGCCAGGAGTTGCCCAAGAGCTTCAACGACATGTACAAGAAGTCAGTCAAGGGGAAGTTGCCCGGCAAACTCAACACGGTCTTCTCGGAGTGCAAAACGTGGTTTCCTGAGTTGAAAGACCGGAGAGATGCTATTGTTCATGGCTACGAAACGTATTTCATTGTCTTTGGACAGGACTCCGAGGGTGAGAAGACAGCCCAGCAGTCTCACCCCTGAGAAATACTCAGGTGAAAGGTGATGAAGATTTGCGTTCGTACATCGGTATGGTGATGGCTGGATACCAGAGTTTCATTGATAGACTGCTCGATTACTGGGATGAAATGTTCGAATCTTGGTACGGCGTGAGCGTCTTTCGAGATTCAGCCATCCTCGCGGGGCGCAGAGGAAATATTCTTTGGTGGGCTTATCGGTATGGCGGGTATAGGAACGACAACTTGCTTATTACCGAAGCATAATCAGTTTTGTGGGATTCCCGGGACGGCTTACTTGTTTCGGTCTGGAATTGAGTATGGTGTCCCCCGATTCCGATCATGGTGTCCCCCGATTCCGATCAACTCACGGGTGGTTTATGGATGAGTGCATCATCAACACAATTAGCGATCTGCAGCGTATCTACACAATTGTTCTTGCCCTGGCCATTGGAGAAGCGTTCAAGCAGTTTATCCCAGACGCACATCGCCCCATCGAGGAGCGGAAGCTCCACTGGGACCAGCTTCTTGCCCTAGTTTCTTTCTTGTTGCTTGTGTTGCCGTTCTTTCAGGGCATGAGCGGGCATTTCTTCATCGAATACCACGAGGGGCCAATGCGCGATACCTACGCGAAATGGCTGCTACTGGATTGCATTGCTTTTACCGTGGAGGGGGCGTTGTTCTTCGTCTTGTCAAGAACAGTGTCAGCGCGCCAATGGGAGCGTTTCTACTTCACGGTTGTACTGTTGCTTGTCGTCGATGGGGCGTGGGCGTTCATCGAGTTGATGTTCCATGATAGCGCGGCCCTTGCGATTCGCACGTGGTTCTGGCTGGATTTAGTGTTCTTGGTTCTTTTCGGGTTGGCCCTCCTTGCGCTCGCCGCAGGAACTATCTCCTGGGTGCCATCGTTGGCCTCCTTCTGATGCTCGCGCGTTCCGGGTCTGACTACGTCCTGATGTGGGACTTCTACTTCCCTGCGGTCCGACAAGAGAAGAAGGAACCACCCAAGCAAGAAGTACAGGCGTCTGCAGACAAGACGAGTATCTATATTGCAGCGTCCCTTTTTACGCAAGCCGAGTGGCAATGGAACGCAGCACTGGCAGCGAGACTGCGCGGTCTCGGTTTCGAGGTTGTTCTACCACAGGAACGAGCGGAGCCAATGCTGATGGGTAGGGAGGCTTTTGATAGTGGGGCCCTGTTTCTCGGCAACGTTACAGATATTGAACGTGTTGATGTCTTGGATGCCATATTGGATGGTGCGGACGCAGATTCGGGGACGTGTTGGGAATGTGGCTATGCGCACAAGGCGGGTCGGTCTGTCATCGGCCTGAGGACCGATCTACGTGGTGGGGGAGACGATCCGAAGGCAGATACAAATCTGATGCTGTCGGAGAGTTGTTCGGGATTCATAAGAATTCCTGCTGAGAAGAGGGACGACATCTCTTGGGTCAGCGAACGAATTGTAGAGGCTGTCCGGGAGGAATTGAAGGTGCCAGGTACAGTTGTGGAACGAAGAGACCGTCTTAAGCGTACTGTCCGGTAAATCATGTGAGTATTTGTCAAGTAAATATTGTTAAAATGGTTGAGGCTCTCGAATACAACTGAATGGGGAGATTCCGGGGCGGCGGGGCGGCGGGGTCTGCCCTTATTTTAAGCTTTAACGGGGAAAAGGAGCCGGAATACTGGAATCGTGGAATGATGGGGCGGAAGAGTTGGAATACTGGAATGGTGGAATAGTGGATGGGAAGGGCCGTTGGGACTGATGATTGAGAGGGCGGGAGCTTTGGTCCGGTGATCCAGGGGGTCAAGTCGCGTCGGGTTGCAGGAAGTCCAGATGCACCGCGGCCCGGGCCTGGCGGCCGCTGGCCGATTGGAGCAGGATGGCCTGATTGCCCGGGGCCGCTTCGATCGAGACCACCCGATCGAATCCCGCCGGGATGGGGGCTACGCCCGCCAGGTATGGGACCACCAGAGGCTTTCTTGCGTTCAGACGCAGGCAGGTCGGGAAGCCGCGGGCGCTGATCTGGTTCTTGCGGGCGGAGTCGGCCAGGCCGAGGTGGAAATAGGCCGTGACCTCCTCCAGCCCCATCACATTGATGTGCCGGCCGCTCCAGGGCGGATAGTGCCGTCCGCCGTTGGAGATCCACAGGACCGTATTGTGCAGGATGTGCGGGTCTTTCAGGGCGAACCAGACGAAGCGCTCGGCCGGGAACGTCACCGCGGTCCAGGCAAAAGGCAGGTCCGCATCGCTCACCAGCATGACCAGATCGTCAAAGCCGCGCCGTGCTGGGTAGCGGGTCAGATCGGCGGTCGCGCCGGTCACCGTCGGGACCGCTTCCAGGGACTCGAATACGGCCCCGGGTTGCAGGCAGGAGTAGCCCCGGTTCTCCGGGAGCTCGAACGGCCGCGGCAGGACCTGGGCGTACACCAGACGGCTGGTGGACACGCGCCCACTGCCCGGGCGGTCCGGGAACTTGAGCATGGCATGATGGCCCAGGCTCATCGGGCCGCTCATGCCGCTGACCACGTGGCGGCAGTAGAGCGTGTTCTCGCCGTCCCACAGGAAAATCTCCTTGTCCACGCGTCCCGGGCGGATCTTCGTGGTCAGGCTCAGGTGCAGACGGGTGCGGCCGTCCCGGGTCTCCAAGGACTCCCAGTGC
Organism: uncultured Planctomycetota bacterium; assembly: GCA_963699595.1. Classification (GTDB taxonomy): domain Bacteria; phylum Planctomycetota; class Phycisphaerae; order Sedimentisphaerales; family Anaerobacaceae; genus PLanc-01. The sequence continues at coordinate 94,261 of CAVOUO010000043.1, read as the reverse complement.
CAGCGGGCGTTGGCCGTCTCTCCGTGGACCGGATGGCTCTCGCCTCGGAAGGCCGTGGCGTTGCGGCCGAACGGCAGACAGAAGAAATCGCCGCGCAGGACCTGGAGGATGGCGGGCACCGATGGGTCGATCCTTTCCCCGGCCCACGGCGCCACGGAATACGGCTGCACGTGGCGGCCGCGACGATCGAAGGTGACCGGCGCGACCTGCCCGCCCCGTTCGGTGACGAACGCCTCCACGTTGTCCGAAGCGATACGCCAGGACGGCTCGCCGCACACGATCCGTTGTGTCACGTGGGGTCTTGCGTTTTGCGTTCATGCCGGGCGATTGAAGCACCAAACGCCAGGGCCGTCAAGAGGCGGCAAAACACAGACGGTTCACTTCTTCCCAGCGCGGCCTGCGGCCGCAACCAACACTCGTTCTCGCGCAGAGACGCGGAGGCGCAGAGAACAACGGGACAACACTGGCCTTTCCCACCCTGCGTCCCTGCGCGAGACATAATTCTTTGGGTCTCAGTGACTTACGTTGTGTACTCCCGAAAACCTTCGCATGAGAACAAGATTCTGGCAGTTAGCAGTGCGGCGTCGGGGGCCCAAGAGTTGGAATACTGGAATGATGGAATAATGGAATGATGGGGAAGGGCGGTTTGGATGCAATCCCGGGGACGACCCATTTGTTTCGGTTTGAGGGCATCTTGCCAAGGCGGGAGGAAAGGGGTAGATTGGATGCTATGGGCAGGTCCGTATACGTCGAAACGTCGATCATCAGCTATCTGACGGCGCAGCCGAGCAGAGATTTGCGTGCGGCCGCATGGCAACAAATTACGGCGCAGTGGTGGAGTTGCTTTCCGAGGAATCGTCCGATGTATAAAGATGAGATCATTGCCGAAGTGTGGCGGAACCGGGATGCATACGTCCAGGAGCACCAACACGACGTGAAAAAGATCGTGGAAGACTTGCGTCGCTGGCAGAAAGAGCACCCGTCCAAGGTGGTTGACCGTCGCCGGCAGCACCGCCGGTGAGGCGACCGTCCGACCAATTTGCTTGTATCGGAAGAAAATGGAATTCCCGGGACGGGGTTCCTATTTGTTTCGGCTTGGAATTGAGTAGGGCGTCCGCAGGTTCCCGAGAGGAGAAATGATTATGTCGCAGCAGATCACACGTCGGCAATGGCTGGGCGGCGCCTTGGCCGCGGGGGCATCCTTCACCATCGTTCCACGTCACGTGCTGGGCGGGCCGAAGTTTGTGGCGCCCAGCGAGAAGGTGAACATCGCCGTGGTGGGCGTCGGCGGGCAGGGCCGGGACAACGTTCGCGCCCTGTTCCAGGAGGCCGATGCCCAGATCATTGCCGTCGCCGATCCGATTACGGAAGATGAACCTGGACGCGTTCTACTTCAAGGGACTGGCGGGGCGCGGACCGGTCAAGGCGGAGATCGAGAAGCACTATGCCGAGCGGACGCCCAATTTCCGTGCGCGGCGTACGAGGACTTTCGCGTGATGCTCGAGAAGGAGACGGCCATCGACGCCGTCCTGTGCGGCACGCCGGACCATCTGCATGCGTACGTCTCGGTGTTCGCGATGCAGAAGGGCAAGCACGTCTATTGCGAGAAGCCGCTGACGCACAACCTCTGGGAGGCCCGCCGGGTGGCGCAAGTCGCCGCAGAGACCGGCGTGGCGACCCAGTTGGGCAATCAGGGCCATTCGCACGACGGGATTCGCCAGACGTGCGAGTGGATCTGGGACGGGGCGATCGGCCCGGTCCGCCAGGTGCACGCCTGGGTCAACGCCGGGCGCTGGAACAAGAATCTGACCGGGCGGCCGACGGAGACGCCGCCGGTGCCCGCCGGGATCAACTGGGACCTGTGGCTGGGCCCGCGCGAGCCGCGGCCGTACCACCCGGCCTACACGCCGGTCACGTGGCGGGACTTCTGGCAGTTCGGCACCGGGGCGCAGGGCGATTTCGGCTGCCACGATCTGGACGCCGCGTTCTGGGCGCTGGACTTGCAGGAACCGGTGTGTGTCGAGGCCCGGCCGGCGGGGAACATGGACGATGAGATCGCGCCGCACGGCGAGATGTGCTATTTCCATTTCGGCCCGCGCGGCGACAAGCCCCCGGTCACCCTCACGTGGTACACCGGCGGTCTGATGCCGCCTTGTCCCGCGGAACTGGGCGAGAAATTCTCGCTGCCCCGCCGCGGCATCCTGTTCATCGGCGACCGCGGGATGTTGCTGGCCGAAGGCGCCGGCGGCCCGCCGCGACTGTTGCCGTACGAGCGAACGCGCGAATACAAGAAACCGGCCGCCTCGATTCCGCGCGTCAAGGGCCACCATCGCGACTGGCTGGACGCCTGCAAGGGCGGTCCGCACGCCAGCAGCCATTTCGAGTACGGGGCGAAACTGACCGAACTCGTCCTGCTCGGTGTCCTGTCGTTGCGGGCGGGCCAGCGGATCTACTGGGACGCCGCGAATCTGAAAGCCCGCAACCTGCCCGCGGCGGATGCGCTGATTCACGAGACCTACCGTGACGGCTGGAAAATCGGGTGAGCAGGCGGGAGGCGTAGTGCGCGAAGAGCCGACGGCGTGGTCCCGCTATTCCCAGTATTGCCGGGAGAGGACGGCTGGAATCGTGGAACGATGGAATGGTGGGGTTGGGATTGCCGGATTGCTGGTGGGGCGATAGGGCTACGGTGCAAGGCTGTGGGGGGCAGATTGGTACGGCTAAGAGATTCTCTGGATTGTACGAACGGGGCGGTTAGTCAACCGTACAGACAACAACGGAACTCGGGGTGCTTGCCTGGACGGACACCTCCAGGACGCTCTCTTTCCACAGAGCACGTTCGGGCACGAAGCAACGAGTCTCAATCGGGAGGATCTTGTCATGAACCGGCGCCGATTGCTGTTTTTCGCGGGCCTACTTTTCACACTTCCGTGCCGGGTGCCGGCCGGCAATAGCGTGCCAATCATGCCCGGCGAGTATAAAACCGGGGAGGTCCAGCCAGGCGAACAGGACGTGTATGCCCTTTCCGCCAAGGCCGGCGATGTCCTGACGATCTTCGTGGGGGTCGCCGGCGGCAGTCTTGACCCTGAGGTAGAGCTCCATGGTCCTGATGGAGCCGTGGTGTCGACTAACTGGGGCTCCTCTTCGGCTGTGATCGAGGCGGTGCAGGTGACCGCTGCAGGAACGTATCTGATCCTCCTGCGTGACCACTACGGACAGTATACCGGCACCTACGGCCTGACGGTCATCACAAACCCAGGTCCCAATCCCGGCGACGAAGACGGCAGCGCTATCGTGGCCGGGGAGTACAAGACCGCCAATATCGCCACCGGCGACATAGATGTGTACAGTTACCAGGCCAAGGCCGGCGAGGTCCTGACGATCTTCGTGGGAGTCGCCGGCGGCAGTCTTGACCCTGAGGTAGAGCTTCACGGTCCTGATGGAGCCGTGGTCTCGACTAACTGGGGTTCCTCTTCGGCTGTGATCGAGGCCGTGAAGGTGACCGTTGCCGGAACGTATCTGATCCTCCTGCGTGATCACTACGGACCATATGCCGGCGCCTACGGCCTGACGGTCATCACATACCCAGGCCCCAATCCCGGCGATGAAGACGCCAGCGCTATCGTTGCCGGGGAGTACAAGACCGCCCAGATCGCCGTCGGCGACATAGATGTGTACAGTTATCAGGCCGCGGCCGGCGAAGTTCTCACGATCTTCGTAGGAGTCGGCGGCGGCAGTCTTGATCCTGAGGTAGAGCTCCATGGCCCTGATGGAGCCGTGGTTTCGACCGGCTGGGGTACCTCTTCGGCCATGATCGAGGCGGTGAAGGTGACCGTTGCAGGAACGTATCTGATCCTCGTGCGTGACCACTACGGACCATATGCCGGCGCCTATGGCCTGACCGTCATCACAAACACAAGCTCCAATCCCGGCGATGAAGACGCCAGCGTTATCGTTGCCGGGGAGTACAAGACCGCCACTATCGCCGTCGGCGACATGGATGTGTACAGTTTTCAGGCCAGGGCCGGCGATGTCCTGACGATCTTCGTAGGAGTCACCGGCGGCAGTCTTGACCCTGAGGTGGAGCTGTATGGTCCTGATGGAGCCGTGGTCTCGACCGGCTGGGGTCCCTCTTCGGCTGTGATTGAGACGGTGAAGGTGACCGTGGCCGGAACGTATCTGATCCTCCTGCGTGACCACTACGGACAATATACCGGCGCCTACAGCTTGACGGTCATCACAAACCCAGGTCCCAATCCCGGTGATGAAGACGGCTGGGCTATCAGATCCGGAGAGTATGCTATCGCCAACATCGCCGTCGGCGATATGGACGTGTACAACTTCTGGGCCAACGCGGGTGATGCAGTAACGGCGGTGGTCGATGTCAACAATGGCAGTCTCGACCCTCAGGTAGAGCTTCATGGTCCTGATGGTGCCGTCGTCTCGACGGACTGGCATTCATCTTCCGCCGCGATCAAGGGCGCCAAGGTAACCGTTACGGGAACCCACCTGATTGTCATACGAGACCACTACGGAACCTACACCGGCCAGTACATTCTGTCGCTTGAGCGGGTCAAGAGGCCCGGCACTCCCACGGTAGGAACCGTGGTCGCGGAGCCGGACGCCCTCGTGCGAGGCGAAGACCTGACCCTGCGGGCCGAGGATATCTCCGACGCGAACGGCACGATCGTGCGGGTCGAGTTCTGGTACGACCGTCTCTGGGATGGATACCTGGAGGCGGACGGGTCGGACGTGCTATTGGGCGTGGACAGCAACGGCGTGGACGGCTGGTCGTGGTCCGGCTCGACCCGAGGGTTTACCCCGAGCTTCTTCGAAGTGGTTTATGCCCGCGCCCTGGACGACGAAGGTCTCTGGAGCGATGAGGCAGGTGCGCTCGTCTGGGTCCTGCCTGCCGGCGACCTGAACGGGGATCTATTCACGGACGCCCTCGATCTCCAGGATTTCGCCTCTCACTGGCTTCAGACCGAATGCACAGAGCCTGACTGGTGCGACGGAGCAGACATCAACCGCAGCGGGAGAGTTGACCTCGAAGACCTCGCCGAGTTTGCCTGGGATTGGTTGCAGTGAGCGGGCCGGGGAGTGCCGGTTTTATTGGGGCGATGGGCGCACGCACACGCATCTCTCCGATAGGAAAGGAACGCCCGAGCAACTCCTGACCTGCGCGGGACACGCGAACCTGGAAATTTACCTCAATTCGCTGATTCCGGTCTCCGCCTAGTAGCAGGGACCACGGAGTAATTCCCGCAGGCGACGACCCGTGCCTGCGGTGCGGGCATCTTGGTGTCTTGTTTGCGAACCACAAGAACCGGCCCGTGGAGGTCGATGTCTCAACTGCGCTTGGCTTCGTATGGGGAGCCGGGCCGACCGTCAGGAACGCGGCGTCCCTTCCTTGACCATTGTGTTCAGTTGCTTTCTCAACTCCGGACTGTCCCGGAACCCGTGGACCGTAGCCGCATGCTGGGCGGCGGCTTCAATGACCTCGTTGGAGCTGTCTGCCGAGATGGCAAGTGTACATTTACTGGCCGCGTCCGGGTGTTCTCTGCAATCGATGTATTTCCGAGCCATGATAAACTCCTTTAATCGTTGGTTTAAGATTAGTACGAGAGCGATCATGAGCGGTGCGACTCGGAGCCAGGAAAAGGACCAGTGTGCGTGTCCTCCCAAGACTTGGAATTACGCTTCAGCGAAGGCCGGGCGTGATTCCGGAGCGGAATCAACGGTGCGTACCGTCTTTCTTCTTGCCTCTGCCGCCAACTTCTGCCAGGATACCCGACACCTATAATCTTCCTCAATCAAAGGAAGGGCGATGAACAAACTGTCGAAAGTGTCCAGGTGTGTGATAGTCCCAGCAGCACTGCTGGTGAGCCTGGTGGGGCCGGCAGGAGTACAGGGCAGTTCCGCGTCGCAGGGTCCGGATCCGGCGCAGCGCACGGCGGCGGGGGGCTATCTTGTTGAGCGCACCATCGCCCCGGCGGAGCCAGGGCGGGTTCCGAAACCGTTGCGGCAAGGGGAATTCCTTGCGCCGCAGAGCGTCTCGGCCGTGGCGATCAGCCCTGATGGCCGGCAACTGGCGGTCACGACGATGGCCTTCCGCCACGACCGTAACTTCTGGCTGTTGGACTCCGAGGGCCGGGTCCTCTGGGGACGGTACCTCGAACCCTGGGCTCCCGGCCAAGTCACCCTCCCGCCTCAGGGGAAGCGCCTCGCGGTGGGGCTGGCCTACTCGCGCTTCACGGACCCGAATCCCACACTCGCCTTGTTTGACGGCGAAGACGATGCGCCCATCTATGGGTGTGACGATGGCTGGGAACTGGGGTGGATGCGCTATGGCGCCGGAGACTGGCGGACGGGCTGGATGGCCAGCCCGCTGGCCGACATGCTGACCGCGACCGAAGGCGGGCTCTTCACCACGCCGTTCCACCTCGACGAGAAGGCGGCAGAGAAACCCGGCCCGTGGTGTCGCCGTCCGAATCTGGGTCAACGCCCCTGGCGGATGGCGGCCAGTGCCGATCGCCGCGTCCTCGTGTGCGGGTACTTTGTGGCGGATAGCCGCCAGTCCCAGGTGCGCGGTGTTGGCAGCCTTCAGTCGCCCGGGACCACGCTCGCGGCGCTCGACGGCAGCACCGGCGTGGTCCGCTGGAAAGCAAAACCCATCTCCCCGGCGCCTGAAGTACCGCTCCCGCCGGAACCCACGGACGAGTTTCGCCCGCTGGCCGAGGACTTTCACCTGACGCCGTTCGCCATGGTGCCATTCCAGGCCGCGCTCTCCGTGGCCGCCAGCCGGGACGGCGGCCGGGCAGCGTGCACGGAGTACGGCGGATATGCGCGGATCGGCCAGGAGCGCATCCATCCCCATTGGAGCCCGCGCCAACCCCTGTGGCTCTGTCCGCGACAACAGGGAACCTTACGCGTGTTCGGCGCCGAGGGAGAAGAACTGGCACACGCCGCGTTGCCTGAGCCAGGGCTCTTCGAGGTTCACCTCTCGCCAGATGGCAGCCTGGCCTGGTGCGTCCCGATGAGCTGGTTCGCCCGTGGGCTGGCGGGCTGTCCTTGGCTGCCGGCCGACGAGAAGGCCGATCGGGCCTTCGTCTTCGATGTGGCGCGCCGGCAATGGTCCATGTCCTGGCGCTTCCCGGATGCTGTGTCCGACTTCGCCCTGCATCCGCAAGGCCAGGTGACCCTGGCCTCCTGTTGGAACGGCCGGCTCTACCTTGTTCGCTACGACGGTACCGTGCAGGCCACGATCGAAGCGGGCGGTCCAGCGCGGCTGCGCTGGAGCGCGGATGGCCGATTCGCCCTCGCGGGAACGGCGCAAGGTGAGATTTGGCGGGTGGAGGCGGACGGTACTGTCGCCTGGCACGTGCGCCTGCCGGTGCGGCCGGCCCCGCCGGTGGCCGAACCGCTCAAGCCGGTCTTCGAGGGCATCCCGATCTACCGGGTTGGCCGCGTCGGCCCGGAGCATGCCTACGTCGGGGACATCTGGCTGATCAAGACGGCCCAGGGGGGAATCCTCGTGGACTCGGGCGGGACATCCGCGGTCTCCTTGACGCTGGAGCGGATCAAGGCCGCCGGCGTCGATCCGCGGCAGATTCATTACCTGCTCCTGAGCCACACGCACGGGGACCACATCGGCGGGGCTTATTTGTGGCGGAGCATGGGCGCGAAAGTGGTGGCGCCGGCCCCCGCCGCGTTCCCCGCCACCTGGATGATCCCCACGCTGAACCACTACGGCATCTGGGTCCCTTGCGCCATCGACCAGCCCTTGCCTTTGGCCCGTCCCGGCGACACCACGCACTTCACCCTCGACGGTCTCGACATCCAGGCGATCTTCGCCCCGGGGCACAGTTTCGATACCGTTGTCTATGTGCTGAATCTCGCCGGCCAACGGGTGTTTCTCACCGGTGACATCGGCTTTCACGGGGACAACGACATCCTTAATCGCTGCTGGGGCGACGTGCCGAACGCCCGCAGGGTCATGGAAATCCTCCGCGCGCAGGTCCTGCCCCTGGGGCCCGAGATCGTCTTGACCGGCCACGATGAGCATTCCAACGGGGTCGAATATTGGCAAGCCATCCTTCGCGCGACCGAAGAATCCGTGCGCAAAGCGGAGGCGCAGCGCAATCAGGTTCTCAATTCGACACAAAATAAGTAAGGCGCCTCCGGAATTCCCTGGGAATTCCACACGGCGCGTGCGTTCGCGCAGCCGATCTGTTATAATGCAATCGGCTATTCAATTGAGGTGAACAATGAAAGCGCAGGTTGTGAAAGGCTCCAAGCAGGAGATCGCTGAAACGGTCGTGCGAATCGACGGCGAAGTCCGCGAAGCCATTGTCTTTGTCGAAGAGCCGTCGGATCAGACTCAGGCTCCGTCCGGGGAGGATATTTTCGCCGAGATGGAGCCCTTTATGGTGCAAGTGGGCGGCGTAGACTACTCGCGTGAGGCGATCTATACCCGGATGGACGGGGAATGATACTGCTTGACACCAACCTGCTGGGACGAATGACCGACTCAGGCGATCCTCTGTGTATGGTAGGGATCACGCGACTTCTTCCCTTTGACGCGGAGGATTTCAAGGGCTTTGCGATCACACTTATCGATCCCGCATCTCTTGAATAGGGGCCCTATTTTTTTGACTGGACCTCGCGACGGCCGGTGCTCGTGCGCAGATCGAGGTTCGATCCTTTAGCTGCTCTCGGAGCCAGTCGGGGCGGTTGGTGGTGATGCCGTCGACGCCCAGTTTGACCAGCCGCATGGCCTCGGCAGGATCGTCCACCGTCCAGACGTAGAACTCCAGCCCGGAGGTTTTGACGGCACGGGCGAACTCCTCGGTGACCCCGGCGAAGTGGACGTCCAGGCCGTCGAGACCTTTGTCCTTGACCATCTGGATCAACTTGGGATCGTGGGGAATCCATTGCTCGGTCTTCTTGTCCTTGTCCGTTCCCTTGAGCCAGTAGGTGGGGACATCGATCTGCTTTTTGGATTCGGCCACGGTCTCCAGATCGAAGCCGATGATGACGACCTGGGACATCTTGCCGCTCTCGACGAGAAGCTGCCGCAGTGCGGGCAGGATCTCCTGGCCGCACTTGATCTCGATGTAGAGCTTCTGACTCGGGCGGGATCGACTGGACCACCTCGGCCAGGAATGGGATTCGCTCGCCGGCGAACTTTTTCGCCTTGAACGACCCCACATCCAGCGCGCGCAACTGGTCGGCGGTGGATTCCTTGACCTTCAGGTCTACCCCTCCGGCAGTGCGCTTGGTCGAGGCATCGTGGATGACGACCATGCGGTTATCCTTCGACAGATATACATCGACCTCGACGTTCGCGTGTTTTTCCCAGCCGAGCAGGACGGCGGCCATGGTGTTCTCCGGGGCTTGGTACGAGGCCCCGCGATGGGCGATGATCTCGACCGGACCCCGGCAGCCGGAGGCACCAAGGAGGCACACGCAGAATAACCCTCCGAGGACAGCGTGGTTCATTTCAGACACTCCACCAGTACCGCGAATGACTTTCGTCACGTTACAGCCAGCAGTCATGTTATCCTCTGTGACCGCCGAGTTCAACCTTTCTGCCATAGGTTGAATATGCGCGACTGGGACGGTACCATAGGCATCGTGATTACTTTGCTGAAAAGTCGACGGCGACCTGCAACGGTAGGAAAGGAGAGAGTGATGAGGACTCTGGCGCTCGTTCTGGCCCTGGTCGCGGCTCCGATCACCGTTTGCATTCACGGGCAAGATGCCCGTGCTACTCATGGGCGGGACGCCCATGCTGCTGACGAGGCGTTGCACCCCTGGTCGACCAACACGCACCCGACCGATGTTGCCAAGTCGCATGTCGAGGAGATCAGCGCGGCGGCCGGGGGGGTACGCAGGTACACGGTCGTCCAGGGCGGCACGATGGACGGCCGCAATTGCCGCTCGCCGATGGGCTGCGGGATCGCGCGGGAAGGGGCCTTCCTCCAGACCTGGGAGTCCAACCGGTCGGTGCGGATGGAGAACGTGGGCGAGACCGACGTCGTCAACCCGTGGCTCTCCAACGGCCGCAACAACTTCCGCAGCGTCGAGGAGATCGTCGCCGCGGCGGTCACGCCGGACATGACGCGACGCGGAGAAGGCCTTTGCCCTCTGGTTCCAGGAGATCCAGTACCGCCACCATTCCGGGGGCGACAACAGCGAGCTGGGCGACCCGGTGAAGGTCTTCAACGTCTACGGCTACAACACCTGCGGCAACGACTCCATCTGCTTGGCCACGCTGTGGCGCAAGGCCGGCCTCAAGGCGGCGCCCGCCCGGGCGCTGGGCCACTGCATCTCCCAGGCCTTCTACGACGGCGGCTGGCATTTCTATGACGGCGACATGCACTCCGTCTACCTCCTGCGCGACAACCAGACCGTGGCCGAGCGAGCAGGACATCGTGCGCGACCACGACCTGATCAAGCGGACCCACTCCAAGGGAATCCTGTTTCTGGATACCTGGTGGTCCGACCCGGAGATGTGCGCCATGTACTTCTTCGAGGGACCGGTCGGGGGCGAGCGCGGGAACAAGATCGACACCACGATGAACATGGTCCTGCGTCCCGGCGAGGCGCTCGTCTGGCGCTGGGGGCAGGTCCGCCCGGTCAAGTATCACGGCGCGCGTGGGACGACGCCCACGTACGAGGACGCCATCTACAACGGTCTGTGGGAGTATCGTCCGGACTTCTCCAAGGCCGTGTGGCGCAAAGGGGCCGCCACGGTGGAGAACGTCGCGATGGGACCGGACGGCCTGGCCGCCGAGGAGGGCAAGACGGGCACGATCGTCTGGACGATGCGCAGCCCGTACGTCTTCGTGGGAGGCCGGCTCGAGGTGGAAGGCGCGGAGGCCAAGTTCTTCATTTGCCAGGACGGCAAGACCTGGAGACCTGCGCAAGACAACCTCGACAAGTTCTTCCCGATCGTCGGGCCGGCCTGCTACGAGTACCAGCTCAAGTGCCAACTGGAAGGGCCGGCGCGGCTGCGGCGGCTGGCGATCATCAACGATGTGCAGATGGCCCCCTTGGCGCTGCCGGAGATGGTGGTGGGCGAGAACGCCTTCACCTACAGCGACCAGTCCGCCGGGGACCGCAAGGTGCGGATCACGCACGACTGGGTCGAGCGGTCGGCCTCCAGGCCGCCGGCGGCGCCCGGCCGGCGCCGTCTATCCGCCCGATGGCGGCGAGACGAACGGCACGGACGTCGTCTTCCAGTGGGCCGCTCCCGGCGACCCCGACGGCGACGCGATTGCCGACTACCAGTTCGAGCTGTCCGGCCGGGCCGACATGAAGTGGCCGCTGTCGATGAGCTTCTACAAGCTCATCTCCCGGACCGCCGACGCCGTCAAGGAGAAGGACAAGGTCACCGTCAAGCCGCAGTACACGTTGCCCCAGCCGGGCCTGCTGACGCCGGACCGCCGTACTACTGGCACGTGCGGGCCAAGGACGACAAGGGCGTGTGGGGACCCTGGAGCAAGACCTGGAGCTTCACGCCCCGCGGCCCGGCGTATCCGCTGGACGTGACCGTCGACTACGACCAGGCCAAGGGCGTGGGCACTCTTCGCTGGAAAGCCAACCCGGTGGGCCGTGCGCCGGTCAAGTACCGGGTCTACGGCAGCGACGAGAAGGGCTTCACGGTTGCCGACCAGAGGTATCAGAGCGTCGTGGGCGTGACGAAGAAGGAGATGGCGGATTGGAACCCGTGGTTCCCCGCGAACTTCATCGCCGAGACCACGGCCACGGAGTTGGCGGTGCTTGGCGCCGACGTCGGCCTGCCCGCCGCCAACAAGACCTACTACCGCGTGGTGGCGGTCGATGAGCAGGGCAAGCGGAGCGGGCCGTCCGACTACGCCGCTGCCCCACGGCCGGTCATCTACAGCAAGCCGGTGGTGACGGCCAAGGTCGGCGCCGAGTACCGCTACCAGGTGCTGGCCAATCGGTCGCTGGGGGACCTCAGCGCGCGGATGGCGGAGGGCCAGCAGGCGAGCGGCTACTTCGACATCGAGAAGCCCCGGTTCGCGCTTGCGCAAGGGCCGGCGTGGCTCAAGATCGACGAGGCCACCGGCGTGCTCTCGGGTACGCCCGAGGGGACAGGCCGGGCCGAGGTGACCGTCACCGTCACCATTGACCGCCAGGTGCGCAAGCTCGACGAAGCGATCCTGCGCTGGGGCAACGAGAAGGTCCTTTCTGTGGATACGGAACGGGTCGGCGTAGCGACCCAGAAGTTCATCATCGACGTTATGAGGAGAGAACCATGAGAACGTGTGCATTCGTGTTGGTGTTGGCCATCGTCTCGGCGTCGTCTGCCGCCCAGTCGCCGCAATGGGCGACCAAGGACCTCAAAGTCGGCATCATCGGGACCGACACCTCCCACGTGCCGGCGTTTACGCAGCAGTTTCAGTCACATCCCCAGTGGCGGGTCAAAGTGGTGGCGGCGTTCAAAGGAGGCAGCCCCGATCTGCCGACCAGCGCCAACCGGGTCGAAGGATTTGCCAAGACCATTCAGGAGAAGTACGGCGTCGAGATCGTCGGCAGCATCGACGAACTCCTGAAGAAGGTGGATGCGGTCCTGCTGGAGAGCGTGGACGGCCGGCCGCACCTGGCCCAGGTCACGCCGGTGCTGAAGGCCGGCAAACGGGTGTTCATCGACAAGCCCCTGGCCGCCAGCCTGGAAGACGCCCGCAAGATCGTGCAACTTTCCAAGGAGACGGGGACGCCGTTCTTCAGTTCTTCCTCGTACCGGTTTCACTCGGACATCCCTCGGCTTCGCGATAACCCGAACGTGGGGAAGGTGACCAAGGTCCAGGCCAGCTCCCCGTTCAGCAAGCTCGAATTCCATCCCGACCTGTACTTCTACGGGATTCATGGGGTCGAGGCTTTGTACGCCGTGATGGGCCGCGGATGCGTGAGCGTGTCGCGCAAGACCGAGAACGGCGCCGACATCACCACCGGCCAATGGAAGGACGGGCGGATCGGCGTCTACTACGGGCCGGCCAAGGACGAGAAGAACGTGCCGATGGTTCGCATCTGGGGTACGGAAGGCACAACGGAGTCCAAAGAATCCGGCGGTTATGAAGGCCTCGACGAGGCGATCGCCGAGTTCTTTCACACGGGTCGCCCGCCGGTCGATCCGGCCGAGACGCTCGAGATCTTCGAATTCATGACGGCCGCCCAGGTGAGCAAGGAGCGCGGCGGGGCCTCCGTGCCGCTCGCCGAGCTGCGCAAGTGAGTCGGTACAGGATTCAGTTTCAGCGCATCGAGTCGGGTCCACGTCGGGTGGCAGCCTCAAGGCCGAAGGCCTTGGTTTGATAGTGTGCTCGTAGAGCATAAGAACGATCCCCAACGCCTTCGCACGGCGTCACTACGAACGAGCTGCGCTTGAGGCTGCCACCCCGAGACCGACATTGACTACCAGAGGATCAATAAAGGAGAGAACATGATTCGTGACGAGATAAGCCGCCGAGGCTTTCTGAAATGGGCGGCGCTGGGAGCGGCGACGCTGGTCGGTCCGCGCTGGCTGAGGGCCGCCGGCTGCGAAGAAGCCGAACATCATCTTCGTCCTTGAGCGACGACCTGGCGCAGGGCGACCTGGGCTGCTACGGGCAGAAGCTCATCAAGACCCCGCGACTCGACCGCATGGCGGCGGAGGGCACCCGCTTCACGCAGGCGTATTGCGGCACGAGCGTCTGTGCTCCCTCGCGGTCCTCGCTGATGACCGGCCTGCACATGGGCCATTGCCCCATCCGGGCGAACCGCGAGATCCAGCCGGAGGGCCAGATGCCGCTGCCGGCCGGCACGGTCACCGTCGCCCAGATACTCAAAGACGCCGGCTACGCCACCGCGTGCATCGGCAAGTGGGGCATGGGCATGTTCGACACGACCGGCAGTCCGCTCAAGGTCGGCTTCGATCATTTCTTCGGCTACAACTGCCAGCGTCATGCCCACTCGTACTTCCCGACGTACCTCTACCGCGACGACCAGCGGTTCGAGTTGCCGGGCAACGACGGTCAGGGCGTCGGCAAGATCTACGCGCAGAACCTCATCGCCAATGAAGTCCTCGACTGGGTGCGGAAGCACAAGGACCGGCCGTTCTTTCTCTTCCACTCCGTCACGCTGCCGCACGGCCGGTTCGAGATCGACGATGTCGGCCGGTACGCGGGGACGGACTGGACGCCGGTGCAGAAGAACTACGCGGCCATGGTGTCGCGGCTCGACAGTGACGTCGGCCGGCTGCTCGATCTGCTCAAAGAACTGCAAATCGACGACAACACCATCGTGTTCGTGGCCGGCGACAACGGTTCCTCGTTCGCTCCGAACTCGGAGCTCGGCCGGCATTTCAACCAGGCCGGCAACGGCCTGCGCGGCTTCAAACGGACCATGTACGAAGGAGGCTTGCGCCAGGCGGCCCTCGTGCGCTGGCCCGGCAAGGTGCCGGCGGGCCGCGTGAGCGACGAGCCGTGGGCGTTCTGGGATTTCCTGCCGACCGCGGCCGAGCTGGCCGGGACGAAGCCGCCCGCTTCCTTCAAGCCGGACGGTCTCTCTCTGGTGTCGTTCCTGCGGGGCGGGCCCGCCCCCAAGCGGGAGTACTTCTACTGGGAGCTGCACGAGCAGCAGCGGGCGATCCAGGCCGTACGATTCGGCGACTGGAAGGCGGTCAGAAATGGTCCCTCCACGCCCATCGAGTTGTATGATCTCAAGACCGATCCCGGCGAGACAAAAGACCTGGCCGGGCAGAAGCCCGATCTCGTGGCGCGAGCCGAGGCACTTGATGAAGACGGCGCGTACGGACGACCCGAACTGGCCCTTACGCGATCGACCGGCAGGAAATCCGCAACAGAAGAAGCAGAAGAACAAGAAAGCGAAGGCAGGTGCTTCATGAAACGACGTGAGTTTCTAATCAGCTCTCTGGCGTTGTGGGCTGGGGCGCGAACCGCTCTGACGACTGCCGCCACACCCTCGACCAAGCCCAACGTCCTGTTCATTGCGTCGGACGATCTGAACCATTGGGTCGGCCACCTGGGGCGCAACCCGCAGACGAAGACGCCCCATATCGACCGCCTGGCGCAGATGGGCGTCACGTTCACCCGCGCCAATTGCGCCGCGCCGGTGTGCAATCCCTCGCGGGCCGCGCTGATGTCCGGCCTGCGACCGAGCACGACGGGCGTCTATGACAATGGACAGGACTGGAAGCTGGCCATCTCCAAGGAGCAGACGCTCACCACGCAGTTCCTCAAGGCCGGCTACAACGTCTTTGGCGCCGGCAAGATCTACCACAGCAACGATCACCGCCCGGGCGAGTGGACGGAGTATGCCGTAGAGAAAGAGTGGCAAGCTCCAACGGCACCCCTCGGCCCAAGATGACGGCGTGGGCGGCATCAAGTTCTGCCCGCTCGACTGCCGGGACGAGGACATGCCTGATTATGGTTCTGTCAGCTACGGCATCGAGAAACTCAATCAAAAACACGAAAAGCCGTTCTTTCTGGCCGTCGGCCTGCACAAGCCGCACATGCCGTTCAGTGTGCCGAAGAAGTACTTTGACATGTTCCCGCTCGAAACGATCCAACTGCCGCCGCATCGCGACGACGATCTGGACGATGTGCCCGCCGCCGGCGTCAAGATGGCCAAGCCGCAGGGGGACCACGCCGACATTGTCAAGTCCGGCCGGTGGAAGGACGCGGTGCAGGCGTACCTCGCCACCATCGCCTTCTGCGACGCCCAGGTCGGTCGCCTGATCGATGCTCTGCAGAAATCGGCCTATCGGGACAACACGATTGTCTGCTTCTGGGGCGACCACGGCTGGCACCTGGGCGAGAAACTGCACTGGCGGAAATTCGCCCTGTGGGAGGAGGCGGCACGCACGGTCTTCATCTGGTCGGCCCCCGGTGTGACGAAGCCCGGCGGCGTCTGCGAGCGGCCCGTGGACTTCATGAGCATCTACCCGACGCTGTGCGATCTGGCCGGCGTGCCGACACCCGCGCACGTCGAAGGCGTGACCATTCGGCCGCTGCTGGAGAACCCGAAGGCGAAGTGGGACCGGGCCGCCGTGACGACGTTCCACAAGGACAACCACAGCATTCGCAGTGAGACCTGGCGGTACATCCGCTACGCGGACGGCGGCGAGGAGTTGTACAACCACGACAAGGACCCCTACGAATGGACGAATCTGGCGAAAGACCCGCAGTATGCCTCGGTGAAGGCCGATCTGGCCCGTTTCGCGCCGCAGGTCAACGCCGCCGAGCGTCCTCGTACTGTCGGCGCGGGCGAGAAGGACAAGGCCGGCGCCGCAAGAATCCGAAAGCCGGCAAGAAAGCCAAACGCAAAGCCGCACAGTAGCATGGGCATCTTGCCCATGAGTCGCAGGGCCATCTTGGCCCTGCTTCCACGGGCGAGACGCCCGTGATACTCATGGGCGCGCGCCCATGCTACGGGACGCCTCACGGCGTCAATACGAACCGATGTGCTCGATGGCCTCATCCAAGACGGGCGCGAGATTGGACCACTCGAACCGCCTTAGTCGGTCTCGAATTGGCTCGGCCGCATGAAGCAGAGAATCGTTGCTTTCGATGCGGCGGGCCAAATCAGCCAGTCTGTCGGCCAGACCGTTCGCGCCACCTTCGTAGAAGAACCTCTCTGCTGTTCCGTCGCTCTGCAGATTGAAGACCTCCGGATAGGCGAGCCGTCGAGGGACGAGGGGATAGGCCCCGGCGAGTGTCGCCTCTACGGCGCTGAGGCCGAAGAACTCATGCGACGCCGTCGAGACGAAGACATCCGCTTCGAGCAGGGCGGTCTCGTAGTCGGCTCGGTCCTGCTGATAGCCCCAGCGGTCGATGTGGTCGGCGAAATGCTGCTGGGCCCGGGCGAAGACCTCCGGGACTTCGCGGAACTGCTCGCCGATGACACTGATCCGGAATGGGATCTGCCGCGACTTCAGCAGAGCGATCGCCGCGAAGAACTCCTCGGGATTCTTGTCGTGCTCCCAGCGAGCGGCCCACAGGATTCTCAGCGGACCGGGCTTTCGGGGGCCGCGCGGGGCGAATCTGTTGACGCCGGGAGAAAAGACCTGCGCTTTTGCCTCAAGGTGGGCAATCGCCTCCAAGGGTTGGTAATCCGGCATCCGCTTCAGAAGAGCCTCCAGGGCACGCAGGAATGAATCCTGGTGAAAGGCGGAGTTGAACCAGACGGCGTCGGCCGCCAGGGCACTGGTCATATTCGTCATAGCAAACTGGTAGTCCCGCTCGTTCTCTGCCCGCACGGGATAGGTCAACTGATTCTCGTGGAAGTAGAGGAGACTGGGCAGGTCCCGGATCTCTTTCGGCGCCAATCCGAGGAATTCCGCGAGGTTCAGCATGTCGGAGCAGAACACCAGGTCCCAGCGTTCACCTTGCGCGAGCCTGTCCCGCACCTGGTCGGCAAAGGTGACCGCCGCATGCCGCATCCGCCATTTCCATTTATAGGCGGGCAAGGGCAGAATCGTCCACTCGTGCCGGCCGGCCTGCGACCACCCATCCAGGAAGGCCTTGTGACTGCCGCCGTAATAAGGCTCCAGAGCCAGAATCCGCATACGATTGACTATGGATGATTGATTATTGATGGCTGATTATGACAATGGCAGCCCCGGACTGCAACGGTCATCCATCACTCATCATCCATGCCTATGACGAACTTGCACCGGCCCGGGATGTATAACTTGGTGCTTGAATGTTGCGTCATGTCAGCCGGCGTGAGGTTATGGCAAAGCGGGTGATCATCTCCGGGGCGGCAGGATTCATCGGGCGGGCGCTATGCCGGGCGCTTCACGACGACTACGAGGTTATTGCCCTGTCGCGGGATGCGCTGCGGGCCGCCGGCAAGATCGGGGAGTGGGCCCAAGTGGTGGAGTGGGATGGCCGGACCGCCGGAACCTGGGTCCAGCGGGCCGAGGGCGCCCATGCCATTATCAATCTGGCGGGCGAGAGTCTGGCCGCGGGGCGTTGGACGCGGGCCAGGAGAGCCAGCATCGTGCAGAGCCGGACCAACAGCGCCGGTGCGATCGTCGCTGCGGTCAGCGGGGCCAGGGTCAAGCCGACGGTCGTTATCCAAGCCTCCGGCGTCGGCTTCTACGGCCTGCGGGGCAATAAGCCGCTGACGGAGGATGCGGGGGTGGGCAGCGGTTTCTTGGCGGACGTGTGCCGCAGGATCGAGTCGCTGGCCGCGCGGGTCGAGTGGTCCGGCGTCCGGTACGTGGCGATCCGTTCGGGCCTGGTGTTGGGACGGGAGGGCGGGGCCCTGCCCAGATTCATCACGCCGTACCGGTTCTTCCTGGGCGGCACGCTCGGCAGCGGCCGGCAGTGGCTCTCGTGGATCAGCCTGGAAGATGAGATTCGGGCGATTCGATTCCTGATGGAAGATCAGAAAGCCAGCGGGGCCTTCAACCTTGCCGCGCCGAATCCGGTCACGATGGCCGAATTCAGCCACACGTTGGGGCAAGTGCTTGGGAGGCCGGCCTGGACCAGTGTGCCGGTCTTGGTGCTGCGGCTCGTGTTCGGCCGGATGGCCGACGAGGTGCTCCTGGCGAGTCAGAAGGCAATCCCTCAGCGGCTGACGGAGGCAGGTTTCACGTTCAAGTATCCCCAGTTGCAGACCGCCCTGGAGGCGGCTATTCGAGGAGAAGACAAATGAGCCTGGCCAACCCTCATGCGGCCCGAAGTTCACGAGGACCTCGACATCGCTAACCGGCCCGCCGTCTTTTCGCGCGCCTGGCCGAGTGCCGTGCGGCAATCTGGACCAGCGATAATAGGGCACTATTCACAGCTTCTTGATTGTAGCCCAATTCTTTCATCATCGCACAGTCGATTTTTGCGTGTGGATTATCTGACGTAAGCGGCGAGAAATGAAGCAGTTGCGCCGGTATCGAGGCCGACCGGAACAAAAATGCCGATAGACGGTCCTTGACAGAGCCGCGGGCAATGCGTATAGTGGCGGCTTTGTTTCTGTGATTGTGAACACAAGCACAAGGTCTTCGTATTGGCGTCATGCGGTACCACAAGATTCCAGACGAAACGGTGCGCCGGCTGCCCGTCTATCTGCGGGGCCTGATGGTCTCGGCGGACCAGGGGCACGAGCATATCTCGAGCCAATTGCTGGCGGATTCCGTGGGTGTGGACGCCTGGCAGATTCGCAAGGATCTTTCGTACTTCGGGGATTTTGGCACCCCCGGCGTGGGCTACAACATCGAAAAGCTCGCGCGGGGGATCAAGAAGACCCTGCGGCTGGATGTCATTCGCCGGGCGGCATTGGTAGGCGTAGGCGACCTGGGATCGGCGCTGCTGGCCTACCCGGGCTTCCGCCTGTACGGGTTGGATATCGTGGCGGCGTTCGATGCCGATCCGGACAAGATCGGCAAAGTGGTCAACGGGGTCGAGATCGAGGACCCGGCGCAGATCGGCGCGTTAAGGCAGCGCGACATCAGTCTGGCGATTGTCGCGGTGCCGCGGGCGGCGGCCCAGGCGACGGTGGATCAGTTGGTGGCGGCCGGGGTCCGGGGCATTCTGAATTTCGCGCCCAGTAAGGTTACGGCGCCCAAGCGGGTCAAGGTCATCACGCTCGA
Source organism: uncultured Planctomycetota bacterium (assembly GCA_963699595.1). Classification (GTDB taxonomy): domain Bacteria; phylum Planctomycetota; class Phycisphaerae; order Sedimentisphaerales; family Anaerobacaceae; genus PLanc-01. The sequence goes on along the minus strand of CAVOUO010000043.1, from coordinate 74,646 downwards.
CATCGCGATGGAGCTGGCCCGCCTGCCGTACTACATCCGCGCGCCGAGCAGGTGAGCGAATCGTAGCAGACCGCGGCGGTGGCGCCGGACGCCGTGGAGTGAGTAGTAGGACATGGTTTTGAGGCTTTTGGAGCCGGGATTCTGCAATGAGTGTAAAAAAGATAGCGAAAAGTGATTTTACGAGCTTTGTCGACGCCCTGATCCGGACGGAGAAAGTCGTCGGGGTTCAGGCCAAGGGCGACCGGTTCGATTTCGCGCCCCTGGAGTCGGCCCAGGACCTGCGGCTGGACTATGACGTGACGCTCCAGCCGCCCAAGAAGTACTTTCTGCCGCCGGCGGAGGTGCTCCTGACGTACGAGGTCGGCGGTCCCTATCAGTCGCAGCTCGACGGGCAGAAGTTCATCCTGCTCGGCGTGCATCCCTACGACATGGTCGCCATCAACCAGATGGACGAGTTGTTCCAGCAGGACAACTACGACACGCACTACATGACCCGGCGCGAACAACGCGACGATCATCGCCTGCGACGTGGCCAAGCCCTCCGACCACGTGTTCGCCTCCTCGATGGGCACGGCGGTGGTCAAGAAGGGCTATGACATCCTGCTGACCGACATCGGCGACAGCTTCGTGGCCGAGGCCGCCACGCCGAAGGGCGAGCAACTGCTGGCCCAGGCGAAAGGGGCGGCGGCCGATGCCCAGGCTTTGAAGAAGCGCGAGGACGTCTGGGCCCGCAACAAGAAGTCCTTGAACAAGCACGAGCTCAAGTGCGATCCCGCCTATCTGCCCAAGGTGCTGGCCAAGGCGTACAAGCATCCCGTCTGGGAGGAGAAGGCCAAGACGTGCTTTTCCTGCGGCTCCTGCAACCAGGTCTGCCCGACCTGCTATTGCTTCAATGTCCAGGATGACGTGAACTGGGACCTCAAGACGGGCCAGCGCATGCGGGAATGGGACGGCTGCCTGCTGGACGGCTTCACGAAAGTCGCGCCGGCGCACGAGTTCCGCAAGGCCCGGGCGGACCGGTTCCGGCACCGGCTGTACCGCAAGGCCACCTACGTGCCGCAGAAGATCGGCGGCCAAATCGCCTGCGTCGGCTGCGGCCGCTGCGTGGCGGCCTGCCTGCCCGATATCGCGAATCCCGTGAATGTCTATAACCGGCTGATCGACGACTTGGGAATCGGTTAATAGGAATCATCAATTATCAATCATCAATCATCCATGCTTAGGAGTTGACTGATGTGTCAGTGTTGTGCGGAAAAGAAAGATATCTACCTGCCGCAGTTGGCGACGGTCGCGGACATCAGCCAGATGAACGTCACCGAGAAGTACCTGCGGCTGGCGATGGAGGACGGCCAGTTCGACTATATTCCCGGCCAGTTCGTCGAGGTCTCGGTCGCCGGCATCGGCGAGGCCCCGATCACCATCAGTTCGTCGCCGACCCTGGCGGACGGCTTTGAGCTGGTGATCCGCAAGGTCGGTCGCGTCAGCGGCGCCATTCACAACCTCAAACGTGGCGACAAGGTCGGGATTCGCGGCCCGCTCGGCAAGGGCATCTATCCTGTCGAGGAAGCCAAGGGCAAGAACCTGGTCTTCGTCTGCGGCGGCATCGGCATGGTGCCCCAGCGGTCGTTCATCAACTACGTGCTGGACCATCGCAGCGACTACGGCGAGGTGGCCATCCTCCAGGGGACCAAGTCGTACGATTTGCGGCTGTTCACCTCCGAGATCGAGGCCTGGAGCAAGCGCGGCGACGTGCAGGTGCTCGAGACGCTCGATGAGGGCGATGCCCGGTGGAAGGGCAACGTCGGCGTCGTGACGAAGCTGGTCTCCAAGGTCCAGACCGACCTGAAATCGGCGATGATCCTCGTCTGCGGCCCGCCGATCATGTACAAGTTCGTGCTGATGGCCCTGGCCGAGCACGAGGTACCGCATAAGAACATCTTCCTGAACCTCGAACGGAAGATGAAGTGCGGCGTAGGCAAGTGCGGACACTGCCAGATCAACAACGCGTATGTCTGCATGTCCGGCCCGGTGTTCCGTTATTCTGATTTGGCTTCTCTGCCGGAGGCGATTTAACAATGGCGAAACCCAAGATTGCGATATTCGATTTTGCCTGCTGCGAAGGTTGTCAGCTCCAGATCGTCAACCTCGAAGAGGAGATCCTCGATCTGCTCGGGGGCGCGGACGTCGTGGAGTGGCGCGAGGCGATGAGTGAAAAGAGCGACGAATACGACATCGCCCTCATCGAAGGCTCGATCACCCGGATGGAGGACGAGGAGAAGCTCAAGGTGATCCGCGGCAAGGCCAAGGTGCTGATCGCCCTGGGCGCCTGCGCGACGATCGGCGGCATCAACAAGCTCAAGAACAACTTCGACGACCTCGAAGAGGTGAAGAAGTGCGTCTACGGCAAGGCGGCCGGCAAGCCGCACCTGCGGACGGCGCCGACCAAGGCGGTCGACGAGGTCGTCCAGGTCGATTTCTACGTGCACGGCTGCCCCATGGACAGGCAGGAGTTCACGTACGTCGTGCGCTCCCTGCTGATGGGCAAGAAGCCCGAGATTCCGGAGTACCCGGTCTGCGTCGAGTGCAAGGCCAAGGGCAATCCGTGCCTGTGGCAGTACGACCAGGTGTGTCTGGGCCCGATCATCCGGGCGGGCTGCGGGGCGTGCTGCCCGTCGAGCGGGTTCCGGTGCTTCGGCTGCCGGGGCTACATCGACAACCCGAACGTCGAGGCGGCCCGGGACGTCATCAACCGCTTCGGCCTGAACCTCGACGACCTCAAGACCAAGATGGTTCTCTTTGGAAGCAAGCAGGAGCCGACGATCTATGAGTAATCGCACAGTGAACATAAACGTCCATCACGTGACCCGGATCGAGGGGCACGGCAACATCGTCCTCAATGCCACCAACGGCAAGATCGAGAAGCTCGAGTGGCAGGTGCCCGAGGCGCCGCGGTTCTTCGAGGCCATGGTCCGCGGGCGCAGCTACGAGGACATCCAGATCATCGTCAGCCGCATCTGCGGCATCTGCTCGATCAGCCACTCGCTGGCGGCGACGAAGGCGGTCGAAAACGCCATGGGGATTCAGGTCTCCGAGCAGACCGACAAGATTCGCCTGCTGATGCACTACTCCGAGCAGTTGCAGAGCCACGTGCTGCACGTCGGCTACCTGGTGGCCCCGGACCTCTTCGGCGTGCCGTCGGTGGTGCCGCTGGTGGCGGCTGCTCCCGGCCCTGTCAAGACGATCATCGGCCTGCACCGGCTCGCCAACGAATGGTCGGACCTGCTTGGCCGGCCGGATCACGCACCCCGTGACGCTGCGCCCGGGTGGCATGACGAAGATCCCCACCGAGACACAGCTTCGCGAGCTGCAGGACCGGCTCAAGAAGTGCCTGCCCGACCTCAAGGCCGTGGCCGAGGTTGTGCTTTCCGTGGCGGGCAATCTCCCGAAGTTCGAGCGCCCGACCGAGTACGTGTCGCTCAAGGACACCAAGACGCCCCGACTACACGTTCTACCATGGCGAGATCGCCTCGACGGACTGCGACGGCACCGTGGCGATCAATGACTGGAAGACGGTGGCCAACGAATACGTGAGCGATCAATCGACCTCGAAGTGGGCGAAGTGGCATCGCGACTCGTACGCCGTCGGCGCGTTGGCCCGGTTCAACATCAACGCCGATCTCCTGTCGCCGACCGCCAAGGCCGTGGCGGGGATGTTCGGGCTGAAGAAGGGCTGCTGCAATCCGTACATCAACACGGTGGCTCAGATCGTCGAAGCGGTGCACGTGGTGGAAACGAGCATCCAGTTGATCGATGAGCTGCTGACCAAAGGGCTCAAGCAAGAGACGATTGCGGTCAGTCCGAAAGCCGGCAAGGCCAGCGGCGCCGTCGAGGCCCCGCGCGGGATTCTGTTCCACGAGTACGAGTTCGACCGCAAGGGCAACTGCATGAGCGCGGACTTGTGCATTCCGACGAACCAGAACCACGCGAATATCCAGAAGGACATCGAGAAGCTGGTGCCGGAGATTCTGGACGAGCCGGAAGACAAGATCCGCCTGAAGCTGGAGATGCTCGTGCGGGCCTATGACCCGTGCGTTTCCTGCTCGACGCACATGCTGGACGTGAAGTTCGTATGCAGTTGACGTGAAGTCTGATGCTGAAGGAAAGCCGCAAACTTCAGAACTTGAAAAGCCGGTCGTGGTGCTCGGCCTGGGCAATCCGCTGATGGCGGATGAGGGGATCGGTGTCTACCTCGTCGAGCGGCTCCGGAGTCGGCCGACGAGTATCCGGACGTCGATTTCTCGACGCGGGAACCGGCGGCTTGTCGATCCTGTATCAGATCGAGGATCGCCGCAAGGCCATCGTGATCGATTGTGCCTTCATGGACGAGCCGCCGGGTACGATCCGGCGTTTCACGCCCGAAGAGGTGCAGAGTGTGAAGGTGCTGGCGCACCAGTCCCTCCACGAAGCGGACCTGATGCAGATTATCGCGCTGGCGCGGCAACTCGGCCAAGCCCCCGGCGAGATCGTCATTTTCGGGATCCAGCCCCAGCGGGTCGAGCCGGGCCTGGGTCTGAGCCGGACGCTGATGGAGAGGATCGACGAATACATCTCCATGATCCTGCCATGAGTTAGGGGACATAGTGTGACCGTGATGGGCGAGTCCTGCACATCCGGCCGTGCAAGCGGATCTTGGCATTTTCGTGTTTCCGTTCGCTTTTCCACGGTATAATGCAATAGTCATCACAACAAATTGACACTCTCGAAGTGGTCAAAGGAGAAACGATGGCACAGGGCAAGATTCTGATCATTGACGATGATCCCGATATTACCGAAGCGATGACGGTGGTCCTGGAGAACCGGGGGTATGAGGTCCGCAGTGCCCAGGATGGCACCGAGGGCATGGAGCAGTTGAAGAAGGCCAAGCCGGATCTGATCATCCTCGACGTCATGATGAGGACCTCGCAGGAGGGATTCGAGCTTTCGCGGGAGCTCAAGAACAACGCCCAGTACAAGAAGATTCCCATCCTCATGCTGACCGCCGTCAAGCAGAAGACGGGACTCGATTTCAAGACCGAGGCCGGCGATCAATCCTGGCTTCCCGTGGAGGAATTCCTCGACAAGCCGGTCAAACCCGATGTGCTTTTGGAGAAGGTGGAGGACCTGCTGTCGGCCCGCGAGGCGTGAGCCGACGGATTTATGATTTACGATTTGTGATTTTGAGGTGGGGCCGGAAAGGGCTGGTCGCATTCGTGTTCGGTGCACGGCCCGAAATAGCAACGAAATAGTAGATTCGCATGGAAAGCCTGCTCAAGAGCACCAGCCTGATCCAGAGGGCGTACTGGCTGATCAAACTGCGCTGGGTGGCGATTGCCACGCTGGTCGCGGCCACCTTCGTGGCGGCGCAGTTCATGAGTGTGTCCCTTCCGACGCAGGCGATCCTCACGATGTCCCTCCTGCTGATCGCCTACAACTTCGTCCTCTACGACCTGTTGCGGTACTGGACCCGGGGGGGCAAGGCGCCGTCTCCCGCGCGCATTGGACGGTTCCTGACGTTTCAGATCGTGGGCGACCTCTTCATTCTCGCGACGATCCTGCATTTCTCCGGCGGGATCGAGAATCCCTTCTCCTTCTTCTTCGTCTTTCACATGATCATCGCCAGCATCCTGCGGTCCAAGCGGCAAAGCTATCTGCAGGCGACGCTGGCGGTGCTCCTCTTCGTCGGCCTGATCGTCCTGGAGGCAGCGGGAGTCCTGCCGCACTACCACCTGACAGGATTTGCCGATCACGGCCTGTACGCCGACAGGACGTTTGTGCTGGGCTTTCTGTTCGTCTTCACGGTGACCCTGTATCTCGTCGTGTACATGACCACCTCCATCAGCGAGCAGCTTCGCACGCAGCAGGACGATCTGGAGAAGGCCAACACGCCTGCTCGAGGAGAAGGATCAGGTCAAGAACCAGTACGTGCTGCGCGTGACCCACGACATCAAGGGGCACCTGGCGGCGATCCAAAGCTGCCTGGAGATCGTCTTCAACGGGATGGTCGGACCGCTCAACGACAAGCAGAAGGACCTGGTCGAGCGGGCGTACCGGCGGACGACGAAATGCATGGCCTTCGTCACCGCGCTGCTGAAACTGACCCGCATGAAGCTCAGCGGGCATCTGGAGATGGAGCGCTTCTCGCTGAAGAACTGTATCCTCAGCTCCCTGGCGTCGGTGCAGAGCCGGGCCCAGGCGAAATCGATCGCCGTGCAGCACCAGATCGATCCGGCCGTCGAGGACGTGCTCGGGGAGTCCGTGCTCATCGAAGAGACCCTCACCAACATGCTCTTCAACGCGGTCAAATACACGCCGGACGGCGGGCGCGTGGGCCTGGAAGCAGTGCCGGACGGCGACTTCATCAAGGTCAGGATTACCGACACCGGCATCGGCATCCCTCCGGCCGAATTGCCCCGGATCTTCGAGGAGTTCTACCGGGCCGAGAACGCCCGGGCCGTCGAGCGGGATGGAACGGGCCTCGGTCTGGCCTTCGCCAAAGAGGTGATCGAGCGGCACGGCGGCTGCATCTGGGTCGAGAACAACCCCGACGGGGGCAGCATCTTCACCTTCACCCTGCCCAACAAGCCGAACCTGTAATTCTCGATGTCCCAGGCCATCTTGCCCCCGGTCCCAGGGCGCGCCTTCCGGGCGGGAGGACCGCTTTTTCCTTGACTTGCGCCGACGCCGGGAAATCCAATAAGAACCGTGACATCGGCCGCACGCACCACGAGCGCCGGGCGTATAATTCCATACAACGGGGCAGGTGGGCCCGAGCAAGGGAACAAGGATGGCCGCGGGAACAGTGCGCGGCGCAAAAGCGTTCGCTAACGGAGGTATGAATATGAGAAAGACAAGACGATTGGCATTGGTGATTCTGGGTATCGGCGCGGCTGGCCGGCTTTGCGCAGACCGAGCCTTGGCCGCCGGAGGTCCTCGTCAGTCCCCCGAATCCGAGCACTTCGAGCGTGATCACCCTTACCATCTCGGATACGTGGTCCACCGACTGCGTCCCGCGCGGGATCATCTCCACGCAGATTCAGGGCCACTCCATCTACGTCACGGTCGGCCAGGTCATGTACCTCTTGTGCAACCGCAAGCCGACCTTCTGGCAAGAGCAGGAGTCGATCGGCCCCCTGGCGGCCGGCTGTTACGATGTCTACGTGGGACATGGCACCCAGAGCCAGTTGGTGCTGCCGTTTGCCAAAGCCGCAACGTTCTGTGTGGGCAGCGCGGGGACGGGCGGCGACGGCTGTTTCCCGCGGCCGGCCTACGATAGCGGCTGGGTGGACCTGCCGGGGACCGGGACCGCTCCGGCCACGATCACTCTGACGCATAACGTGGGGGGCAACGTGGACGATTATGTCGTCGATCTGCAGCGCCGGGAGTCCCGTCCGGGCGCGACGAACGTGACGAACCGGGGTATCGGAGACACGTTCTTCTACAGTGAGTTGACGACGCGCAGCATCACGCTGGGTGGGCCGCTGAGTCCCAAGGACATGACAATCAGTCTTCGTGTTCGGATCTGGGTCTATAATTGCGACCGTCTCTGCCCGGTGGATTTCGCTCCGTATGAGCGGCCCGGCGAGGGCCTTTCGCCGTCGACCATTCGGGCGGGGCAGAGCCTCAATCTGGCGTTCGGTGTGGCGAACGCGGGTACGGAGGCCATCGCTCCCGGGTGGCGCATCCAATACTTTGCCTCGCGCGACCCCGTGATCCGACCGGCCGACGACTATCTCCTGTATGAAACAACCGCCGACTTCGGGATCGGGCCGGGCCAGAGACTGGGCCTCCAGGAGGCCTTCACGTTCCCCAGCACCGTGCCCGCGGGGCAATACTACCTCGGATGGATCTTCGATCCACGCAACGAGGTCTGCGAATCCGATGAGAGCAACAATACGGATTATCTGTCGGCCACGAGCGCCCGGCTCACGGTCACGAGCGCGGGTCCATGATAAGCCCAGGAGGACTGCCGGCAATCCGGGTCTATGAGTCCTGCACAACTGGTTCTGAAGGCGTATTACGAGCGGTTGTACGATCGGATGGCGGCCCGCCGCCCCGACCTGCTTTCGCGCATGGAGGAACTGTTGCCGGCGGAGGTGCCAAAGGCGGGGCTTCCCCGCGATGGACGAGGAGAGACTCACCGCCTATCGCGAGGCCTGCGTGGCTTTCATCGACGAGCGGCTGGAAGCCTACAATCCCATCGGCATCCAATACACATTTGGCCCGACCCCGTCCCGCGCTGGCGGCGGAACTGGAATTTGAGCTCAACTGGTACAACAGCCGCCCGGAGTTTGCCGATCTGGTGGCGGCCGCCCGGTCCCTGGCCGGCTCCGGCGTCCCGGATGGGCGCTCCCCGGCCTCGCCGACGAGTTGATCCGCCAGGTCGGCGCCTTCCCCGACCGCAGCATCCTCGAGACCTACGCCGCCGAGCCGGCCCTGCAGAAACTGCCGGACTACATCGTGGCCTGTGTGATAGAAGAAATCATCTGCCACCGCAGTACCCCCGACTGAACGACCGCGCCCCCGTCCCACCCGGCATGGCCGGAATTGGAATGGTGGAATGATGGAATCCTGGAATGATGGGTCGTCCCGACCGCCGGAGCGGCCCAAATTGGGTTCGTTTCGCACAATCGCCATGCGGATGATCCGTGGGTACCCCGCCGGGAATTGGGTTTGTTTGTTCAACTGGCCCTGGGGAAGGCCGGCCGGCCCTGCGACAGTTCCTCTGCATCCAATCCGCAGTCCGCAATCCGAAATCCGCAATCGAGACACCGCCTCGGTGCCCCGCTTCGGGCAATTGGCTTTGTTTTGCATGACCGCCGAATCCTCTAAGACTCCCGCAACCGCTTGTCACAACAGCAGTTAGCCTCATTTTGCCTCATCCGGAAATTGGGTTTGTTTCGCACGAATTCTCACCACGGAGGCCCGAAGAGCCTGCCCCCGCGTAGGCGGGGGGGGCACGGAGAATGAAATCGAGGTCATGTCTGTCCGGGAATTCAAGACCACCTCTGCGATCTCTGTGCCTCTGTGGTGAACCATCTGAACCCTGGAATTGGGTTCGTTTTGTGCATTGTCTCCCGGCCCCAGCCGCTCGCGCCCGTTTGCGCTCGGCGGAAATTGGGTTCGTTTTGCGCACCTTGCCCTCCGCAGGCCGTCGGGCCGCGGGGCCGGCGTTCCGCCGCCGGTCTGTCCCCAATCCGCAATCGAACCGGCCCCTGGCTGTTCCTCTTCTCAATCATCAATCATAAATCATAGATCATAAATCCAGAGCGTCTCTGTGACTATATCATTCTACCATATCAAGACGCTTCTCGATCCCGCCTGTTGCCGCAAAAGGCCAGAATTCCACAGAAATCTTCCCGGCAGGCCGGAGGTGACAGGCCGCAGGGCTGACGACGGATCCCGCATCCTCCTCACTTCTCCCTTGCCATCTCGGACCGGTTCCGGCATAACGATCATTGGCGATCTTTAGGCTAGCGGTGCGTTGAGGCCAGCGACATCGAGATAGGATACGTTCGACGAGCGCGGTGAATTGGTTGGTTGAGGGATTGAGAGACCTATGGGTGAGCGACTGTGGTATTGTGAGGGAAGTCACGATACCGTTTCAGGGAGAGAAAGAGTAGGTGATCGCTCCCCATTCACTGAATGGCAGCCGGTGTCTCGCATGGAATAGCATAGGCCAAGTGCGTCGCGCTTCAGGTGACCCGAGGGCAGCAATCAATGCCTGAATCTCAATCCACGAGTTCGAATGCGGAGATTCGTCGCATCGTCGACGCGGCGCGTAGCATATGGACACGCCGCCTCATCGACCCCTCGCGTGCAAATTCCCTCCTCTTCTACCGCGACCTCAAGATCGGCACTCTTGATCTAAGCACGGAGATGGAGGCTGTGGACCGTCTGCTAGCGGGCAATGCACTGACGGCTGAATCTCTCGTTTCAGTAGATAGCTTTGCAGAAGACACAGATCCCGTGACACGCGAGCAGGCCAAGACCGAAGCGCCCCGCAAGACGCGAAATCCGCCCTCGTTGCGCTTCAGCGAGGCGCGGGCAATCGCGAAGAGAAGGGCATTGAGACGCTCCACTTGGCTATGGGGATGGCTACGTGGCCGGCGTCCGATGGCGGTGGCCGCCCATACGACTGCGCCCTGTACTGCTGTTCCCAGCCCGCATCGAGGTGCGTGGCCGGGCGGGCGATGACCTGCGACTCGTCAGTCGCGGGCGAGCCGCAGATAAACCCGGTGCTGCTGCACGTGCTCCAGGAGAATTACGCAATCGATATCAATGCGGTCACTGTGCTGAGCGAGTGCGGCGGTGAGGACGAATCGGGACAGTGGTGCATCGACCAGGAGAGTGTGTTCAAACGCATTGAGCACAGTGCCACGAGCGTACCGGGCTTCGAGGTGAAGCGGCGCGTCGTCTTGGCCAACTTCCAGTTCGCGAAGATGGCCATGGTCGAAGATTTGAAAAGGAACGGCGACGTCATAGCTTCGAGTTCAATTGTTGCGGCTGTTGCCGGTCATTCGGCCTCACGACAAAAGCTGGCCCAAGCCGTAACCGATATCGAGCCCGCCCAACTCGATGAGCGACCCGCGTCCGACGACTACCTCGTGCTTGATGCGGACTCCACCCAGCACCGCGCCATTGTGCTCGTCAACGAGGGTCAGAACGGCGTTGTGCATGGGCCACCGGGAACTGGCAAGAGCCAGACCATTGCGAACATCATAGCACAGAGCGTGGCTGAGGGAGCGCCGCGTACTCTTCGTCGCGGAGAAGCGAGCGGCATTGGATGCGGTTATCAAGTGCCTGAGCCATCCAGTATGTGGGGCTCGCTCATCTGGTGTTGGACCTACACGGCGCTTCAGTGTCCCGGAAGGAGGTGATGGCGAGGCTTGCGCACTACATTGGACGAGATACGCCACGCGGCATCGCCTGACAGTGTCGAGACAGTGCACCGGGAATTCGAGGCTCGGCGTCATCTGCTCAACGAGCATGCGCGGCGAGTGAATACCATTCGCCAACCGGTTGGCCTTTCTGTGAACCAGTTGATTGGCAAACTCCTTCGTCTTCCCAAAGTGGCAAAGTCGGTGTTGCGACTCCGCAGCGACGCTTTGGCAGCAATGACGGTCGAGCGTGCAGACGAAGTGAAGCAGTGCATCCTCGACGGGGCCGCCAATCCGACCCTGCTGTTGGGCACGGATCCCTCCCCGTGGAATAATGCCGATATCAAAGAGGGTCGCGACGCACAGGAAGCGCTCGATCTGGTGAGAAGAGTAACCTCCGAGCTCTGGCCTGCCTTCGAGCGGCTTCTTGGACAAGTTGTGCGTGAGCTTGGTATCCGCCCACCTGCGACGTTCGATGAGGTTCACGCACTTCTGGTTTTGCTGCATGATGTGCGTACGATCCGTGAACGGTACGGCGAAGAGATCTTCTCGGCACAGCCTGGCGAAATCGCCCGGGTGCTCGAGCCTGCGGCGGGTGGTCAAATCACTCGCGTTTGGGCGTTCCTGACCAAGCCGGCATACCGCGCCGCGCGAAACCGTTTGCGCGGGCTGCGCGCGACACCGGCATCATCTGCGATTCTGCGACGTGAAGCTTTGCAGGCTGAGCATATCCTTCAACGCTGGCGCTTGCTCGGTGCTGCCTCGGCCACACCTATAAACGTGGACTCCGACGTAGACTTGGCAACTGGGTTCACCTCGCTCGACGATGCAACGAAGGTTCTGGGGGTCATGACAAAGGCGAGACCATTCGGTCGCCAAGCAACTCACAGCGGTGGCGTCATGGCTTCTGGCGCTGGCAGATGACCAAAGGACGCCTTACCTGTTACCACGCATCCACACCATCCGTTCAGGACTCAGCGCGGTGGGTCTCACCCGCTTTCTGGATGAACTTGGCGAAGACGGTATCCCTACCGAATACTGGAGTGCCCGGTTCGAGTACATCTGGCTCTACTCAGCGTTCGAGCAGGTGCTGGCATCTGATCCGGCACTCGCCTCATTCAATGGGCACACGCATGAACAGATCGTCGCCGAATTCATCCGGTTAGATCGTGAACGCGTTCGCCTTGCTGCCGATCGCGTGCCGCAGGCTCCATGGCGAGCGTGCGATCGAGGCCATGAACCAGCACTCGGACCAAACCAACTTGGTCAAGAGCGAGGCTCACAAGAAGTCACGACATATTTCGCTGCGCGACCTTCTATCGCGTGCGCCAGACGTCCTCACGCGAATCGCACCTTGCTGGGTCGCAAGCCCGCTCTCGGTGAGTCAACTGCTGGACGGCAGCAAACGTCATTTCGACCTAGTTGTCTTCGACGAGGCAAGCCAGATCCTTCAAGAAGAGGCGATTCCAGCCATCTATCGCGCAGAACAGGTAGTTGTGGCCGGGGACCGGCACCAGTTGCCACCCACGACGTTCTTTGCGACCGCCGTCGAAGGTGAAGATGAAATCCTCGATGGCGATGAGCCATGCGATGCACTGGCGACCGCAACGGCGGCGATAGGCGGGTTCGAGAGCCTACTCGACACGATGGAAGCCTTCTTGACACCGTGGCTCCTCGAGTGGCACTACCGTAGTGAGGACGAGCGGCTTATTACATTTAGCAACACACACATCTACGACGGGCGCCTTGTAACTTTCCCGAGCGCCCGCGGCCACGAGGCCATCCGGCACATCTGCGTGCCGCACGATCCTTCGCTGGGCGGGCAGGAGGAGAGTTCATCTCGCGAGGTCGACGAAGTCGTACGGCAGGTTCTACTGCATGGTGAAACGCGGCCCAACGAATCCCTTGGCGTAATCACCATGGGCATCAAGCACGCGAACCGCGTGCAAGCCGCGTTGGACCGTGCACTTGATCTCCGTCCTGACCTTTCGGACTTCTTCTCGGTCGACCGGGACGAACGATTCTTCATCAAGAACCTGGAGACTGTGCAGGGTGATGAGCGCGACGCCATCATTTTGTCCATCGGCTATGGCAAAGCCGCGAATGGTGATCTGCCGCACCGTTTCGGCCCACTCACTCAGGAGGTCGGTTACCGTCGGTTGAACGTTGCCGTCACCCGCGAAACGCCGGATGTGCGTAATCAGTTCCTTCTCGCATGAGGAGATTGATCTGAACCGCTCGGGAAGTCGGGGCGTGTCCCTTCTCAAGGCGTATCTGGAGTACGCCGCCGGCGGAGGCAAGCGACTGCCTGCAGAGGAGCACGCGGGAGAAGGTGGCCTCAATGCGTTTGAAGCTGATGTCCGCGATGCTCTGGAGGCCCAGGGCGTCAGGACACGGCCGCAGTTCGGCGCGTCCCGCTATCGGATCGATCTGGCCGCAATGCATCCAGACAGGGCAGGTCGGCCAGTCCTTGCGATTGAATGCGACGGGGCGTCGTACGATTCGAGTGCTACGGCCCGGGACCGCGATCGGTTGCGACAGCGCACCTGCAGCGTCTTGGCTGGCGCTTCCACCGCATCTGGTCAACGGATTGGTTCTACAAGCGTGAGCAGGAGATCCAGCGCGCCGTTTCCGCGTACAAGGAGGCCGTCCGCGTGGCGGATTTGCCAGACGCCGGTCTCGTCGCGACAGCAACCACGGGCGGGACGGAGCCTGCGAGGCTGGCGCCGGAGCAACCAGGAACACGGCAGCGCGGACGCCGACCGTACGTACCGAAGTGTGAGACAATCGACGAGTACAGCGACCGAGAACTCAGCCAGATTGCGGATTGGATCGTGTCCGACGGACTGCTGCGCACCGATGAAGAACTCATTCATGACATGTTCAGCACCCTACCGTTCCAGCGGATGGGCGCTCGAATCCGAGAGCGTCTCGAAACAGTCGCCAAGGCTGTACGCCAACATCCACAATGCTGAGGCGATTTCGTCATCGCGATTTCTTGCGTGTGAACCTTCGCGTGCGCTGGTGTCATGTTCTGTCCTGCATTCATCGCTTCACGGACCATAGCATATCGAACTGCCGGGGTATCGGTCAACGATCCTGGGCACAAGGAAATGGAATTGCGGGATGGGCCGGGGTATGATGGCGGGCCGGTGGCTCCGGCGTGTGGTCGGCGGCTTATACCCTTCCATAGTGGAACTGTGGTCGAAGTGAAGGAGAATCGTATGATGTGCAAATCGAGGGTGGCGAAACTCGGCGGTGGTCTGCTCCTGGTCGTCTTGCTGGCGGGCATCGCCGGCTCGGCGGCGAAACAGAAGTATTCGGTCCATGACAAGACGCGACCCAATCCGCCGGTCGTGACGCCGGCGGCCGCAGTTCGGCCAGCCGCCGTCGGACGCCATCGTCCTGTTCAACGGCAAAGACCTGTCCCAGTGGCGCAGCGACCGGGGCAACGGCGAAGCGAAGTGGAAGATCGTCGATAATGACTACATGATCGTCACCCCGAAGGCCGGCGGCATCCATACGGAGAAGGTGTTCGGCAACTGCCAGTTGCACGTCGAGTGGAAGACGCCGGAAGGGGTCCCGGCCAAGGTGACGGACCAGAACCGCAGCAACAGCGGCGTGTTCTTCATGGGCCGCTACGAGATCCAGGTGCTCGACTCGTACACGGACGACAACTACGGGACGAACAAGACCTACGCCGACGGCCAGGCCTCCGCGATCTACGGCTCGCACCCGCCCATGGTCAACGCGACCCGCAAGCCCGGCGAGTGGCAGACCTATGATATCGCCTTCCTGCGGCCGCTGTTCGATGAGAAGGGCAACGTCGTTCGCAAGGCCCGCGTCACCGTGTTCCATAACGGCGTGTGCGTGCACAACAACGTCGAGATCGAGGGCACAACCTCCCACAAGATCAAGGCCAAGTACACGCCGCACCAGGAAGGTCCCATCGGTCTGCAGGATCACGGCAATCCGATCGCGTTCCGCAACATCTGGGTCCGCGAATTGCCGGAGCAGCCGTATCTGATCGAATAGCCGCTTGTGGCATCGGCATCCTGCCGATGATTCATGGGCTGGAAGGGGACCCCCAACGCGGAATTCTGCGTTGGGGACCCCAAGCCCATGCCACTATGCCCTCACGGGCACACTACGAACTGTCGGTGTCACAGGAGTATGCGTGGAGGGAATGAGGATGTCTTTGCGTCTATCTGCTGGAATTCTTCTCCTTTGGACTTGTGCCTCGGTTGCCGGTGGAGCCGAGGTCTCGGCAAGCGGCGACTGGCCGATGCTGGCGCATGATCCGGCCCGCTCGGGCGCGACGGCGACGGAGATTCGGCCGCCGTTCGAACGCAAGTGGTACCGGCTCTTCCCGGACGAGGGCCTGATGGCCGGCGTGCAGCCGGTCATTGCGGCGGGCAAGGTGTTCGTCGGCACCATGCGCGGGACGCTCCACGCGATGGATGCCGACACGGGCAAGGACGTGTGGGTGTACCGTGCGGAGGGAGCGATCCTGCACACCTGTGCCGTCGAGGACGGCAAGGTCGTATTCGGCGATAGCAGCGGCAAGATCTGCGCGGTGACCGCGGGCGACGGCAGGCTCGCGTGGTCCGTCCAGACCGGTGCGGCCGTCTGGAATGCACCGCTGATCCATCGGGGCATCGCCTTGGTCGGCAGCCGCGATGGGAGCCTCTATGCCATCGACATGGCAGCAGGGACCGTCAAGTGGAAGGGGGCGACCGGCGGGCCGCTGCTTTCCAGTCCGGCGCTGGACGCCGAGAAGGGGCGCGTGTACGTCGCCAGCGAGGACATGCACGTCTACGCGTTCGATCTCGCCGACGGCCGGCGGGTGTGGCAAAGTCCGAAGCTGCCCGGCGTCAGCTTCCGGGGCTATCATCCGGTCGTCGCGCCCGACGGCTCGGTCATGGTCACGGCGACGCCGTCGATCTGCCTGGACTCGTTCGAGCCGATCCTGATGGGCATGGTCAAGGAGATCTTCGGCGACTTCGCCAGTTGGCGGCACAAGAAGGAGGAGAATGACCGCCTGCGCGAGGCGAACTTCAAGAAGATGGCCGAGCCGGGCACCTACGAGGCACAATTGAACTACATCCGCAAACGGCTGACCGACGAGCCGATCTACCAGACGTTCTTCGTCCTCGACCCGGACACGGGCCGGCAGAAGTTCGTGACGCCGATCGTCTACGCCGAGAGCATGAACGGCACCGGCGCCCCGCCCGTCGTGACCGCCGACGGCAAAGTGATCGTCAAGTTCCAGGCCCTGCTGCGGAGCCGGTACGAGCACTATTCGCCGTTTCTCAACGTGGGCTACCTCGACACGGCCACCGGGCACATCACGCCGATCATGGACCAGTCGCGGACCTACGGCTGGCACGACAGCCTGCTTCTGGTCCACGACGAGCAGTGCCAGTTGTCCGCCGCCGGACGGGTATTGATCAACACGCACCAGGACAACGTCAACGCGATGGACCTGGACACGCTGCGCGGCTACGAGCAGCCGTTCTGCCGGAATATCCACGAGCCGAAGGCGGGCGAGGCGGTCGGCATCTGGGCGGCGATCTTCCGCGACGAGTCTCTGCCGGTCGGGCAAGGAATGGCTCGCGCGCGGCACGGCCGTCTACGGCGGCGGCTCCGTGATCGACACGGCCGTCTCGATCGCCGGCGACAGCTTCTACTATGTCCCGACGCACGAGATGAACGCCGGCGCGGCGGTCATCGCGTACCGGATGGCGCCCGGCGGCAAGGCCGGCCAGGAGGACCCACGGCCGACCTGCTCTCGCCAAGCTCACCGATCAGGAATGGGCCAAGGTGCAGGAACTGCCGTGGGATTGGGACGTGCTTGGTTTCAAACGGCTCAGCCACGTGCTGGCCGCCTTGCCGGGAAGGGTCCCGGGCACAGCCCGGAATCCGCTCACCGATCAGGCCAAAGAGCGTGTCAGTCAGATCCCGGATAGCGAGCTGGATCGCTTCATCCAGGAGTCTGGCGGCCGGGAGACCCGCCGGTCGCGGCGAATCCGGCGATCTGAAGGCGAAGCTGGCAGCCGAGGTCGCGGAGTTGATCTCCCAGCAATGGCAGCCGCTGATCTTCCCGCCGGGCAAGCACCCGCGGGAGGCCTACCGCATCTTCGCCGACCCGACGGAGACCCTGCTGACGCTGGCCTGGGCGTACCCGCACGTCGATGAGGACCTGCAGACAGCGTATCCGAGCGGTACGTGGCAGCAGCTGCAGCCGATCGTGGCGGGCCCCTGCGAAGGGTGAGGCGGGCAAACGCGCGGTCGATCCGGCCCAGGGTGCCGTTCGCTCCTACTACGACATCGCTCCCGACAAGCTGTTTCGCGTGATGGATGATATCACCCGCAGCGATGTCGCCCGGCTCTATCCCCTGTGGCTTTGGGCCAGCGTTACGAATGACTGGGGCCATATTGAGAGTAACTGGGATCGGTTGAAGGCCCTGGTAGACCAGCCGCCCAACAAGATGGAAGAGGACTGCCGCAACGGCTACCTGGCCGGCCTGATTGCCTATTGCCGGATGGCCGACCGCATGAAAGATGAGCCGTCGCGTCAGAAAGGGCTGCGGATCACGCGCACGGCCTTGCGCGAGCGGCTGGCATACGAATTCTCGCACACGAAGGGTGGGCTTATTACGGAAGTGCCGGTTTTGCGGAGCACGTTTGCCCGGTGGCGGCATCTGACGCCCGAGATCGGACGCTTCCTGGCCCATTATGCCGGCCAGACCCACAAGCAGCTTATGGACGTCTACGTGGACTACCATCGGCCCACCTGGTTCCTGGCCTGGGGCGTCGAAACCCTGTGGCGCAACGAGTCTCCCTTCGCCTTCCCGACCATGCCTGCCGAGATCTTCGCCGCCCGAGCCTGGATCCTCGATGAGCCGGCCGGAAAGCTGGGGTCCTT
Organism: uncultured Planctomycetota bacterium; assembly: GCA_963699595.1. Classification (GTDB taxonomy): domain Bacteria; phylum Planctomycetota; class Phycisphaerae; order Sedimentisphaerales; family Anaerobacaceae; genus PLanc-01. The sequence goes on along the minus strand of CAVOUO010000043.1, from coordinate 56,802 downwards.
CCTCGATCTCCCCTGGTGCCAGGCGGACCTGTTCCACATCCAGAAGCTCGTCCTGTGCCTCGAAGCCCGGTAGTGCAGACCTCGCTCTATGTCATTGCGAGCGAAGCGAAGCAATCTCCCATTTCACGGATTGAGATTGCTTCCCCCGCCTGCGCGGGGGCAGGCTTCGCTGCGCTTCTCGCAATGACATGCTGTCGGGCCGGACCGTGATCTATAGCCGGCCATTGACCGGGGGCCTCATTTCGACTATAATAGTGGTGATTCGGCTGCTCTGCGGGGGCGGTCTTGATTCGGAGGATACAAGTGAGTACTCGCATCCCTGCCGGTGTGCTCTGGCAAATCTTCGTGTCGCTCTCCCTTCTGTTGAGCGTGACTGGCGGCGGAGACGTTCATGCGGCCGACAGCATCGTCATCTCTGAGATTATGTACCATCCCGGCCACGCCCTCAACACCCCGGAGAATCTCAAGCAGGAGTGGATCGAGCTGTTCAACCCGGGCACGCAGACCGTCAACCTGACCGGCTGGCGCTTCAGCGACGGCGTGGAATTCGTCTTTCCCACCGTGTCGATTGGTGCAGGCAAGTACCTGGTCGTGGCCGCCGATGTGAGCACCTTCAAGGCCCAGTACCCCAGCGTGACCAATGTGGTGGGGGGCTGGACGGGCTGGCTGAGCGATTCCGGCGAGAAGATCGAGATCGTCGACGCTGCCGGCGAGGTGGTGGACTCCGTCAAGTACGCCGATGAAGGCGACTGGTCCGTGCGCGAGCTGGGACCCGCCGAGTCGGGCTCGGATGGGTCGCGCCACCGGGGCTGGCAATGGTCCGACGCCCCTGATGGCGGCGGCAAGTCGCTGGAATTGCAGAATCCGGCCCTGCCGAACGAGTTCGGCCCCAACTGGGCCGCCAGCCTGGTGGAGGGCGGGACGCCGGGAGGGCCAAACATCATCCCTGTGACGGACAGCGCTCCCTTGATCCTGGACGTTGGTCAGTGGCCGCTGATTCCGGGACCTGCGGATGCTGTCACCGTCACCGCGCGGATCATCGATGAACGAACGACCGGCATCGACCGTGACGGTTCGCTATCGACTCGACAGCTCCACCTACGCCAGCCACGACACCTACCCCACCTTCAACGCCGCCAGCTATCTCGCCGTGACGATGCTCGACGATGGACTGCATGGCGACCAGAAGGCGGGAGATGGCGTGTTCGGCGGCCGGATTCCGGCCCAGGCCGACGGCAAGATCGTCGAATTCTTCGTGGAGGCCCGCGATGCGGGCGGCAAGGTCCGCACCTGGCCTGCCCCCAGCTTGATCGATAGTGTGCCCCGGCAGGTGACGAACGCCCTCTACCAGGTGGACAGCTCCTTCCAGGCCACCTGGGCGCCCGGCAGCTTTCCGATCTACTACATCATCATGACGGAAATGGAGCGCGGCCGGCTCGCGTACATCGGCACCCACAGCAGTCTCTCGTCGCCCAATTCGCAGATGAACGCCACGTTCATCAGTGTCGATGGGACCGGCATGGAGGTGCGCTACAACGCGGGGGTCCGCAATCGCGGCCACGGGACGCGCAACGGCCCGCCTAACAACCAACACGTGGCCATCCCCGGCGATCGTCCGTGGCACGGCCGCACCGGCCTGAGTTTCAATTGCCGCAACACGCCCAACCAGATCATGGGCAGCGCGATCTTCCGCATGGCCGGCATTGTCGCACCTCAGACGGTGCCGGCGCAACTGCGGATCAACGGCGCCAACCTGGCCACGGCCAACATGTACGGGGTCTACGCCCGGCTGGACGCGTTCGACGGCTTCTTGGCCGATCAGTACTTCTGTGACGGCGCCGACGGCAATCTCTATGCGTGCTTCCGCGACAACGGGGAAGCCGATCTGCGGTACCTGGGGACCAATCCCAATTCGTATCGCCCCAGTTACTTCAAGGAAAGCAACGCATCGACCGATGACTGGTCCGATCTCATCCACCTGGTGGACGTGCTGAACAACGCCCCGGAGGCCACGTACTTGCAGGACGTGAGCAAGGTGATCAACGTTTCCCTGTGGCTGCGGTACATCGCCCTCGATTCTCTGCTGAGGAACAATGAGACCGGGCTGAATCTGGGCATCGGGGACGACTACTTCATGTACCGTGGCGTTACCGATCCGCGCTTTGTGCTCATTCCCCACGACCTCGACACGATTCTCGACACGGGCGGCAATGTCAATGCGAGCATCTTCTCGATCGTCCGGGGCGGCGGCAGCTACAATGGCGTCGATGGCTTGAAGCGTTTCTTCAACAATCCGGAGGTCATCACTCTTTACCAGCAGGCGATGCTGACCTTGCTCGACGACTTCTTCAATCCCGAAACGCTCGACCCCTTGATCGATCGGGTCGTGGGGGGATTCGCTCCGGCGAGCCGGATCGACGCCATGAAACAGAGTGTCCGACAGCGGATCGCCGCCGTGCGCGCCCAGATCCCGCAGAACCTGACGATCAACAGCACTCTGCCCGTGGTAGACGGGTATCCGCACACCACCATCGCGGACTACGCCCTCTCGGGGACGGCCAACGCCGCCCAGACGCGGTCCGTGGCGATCAACGGACAGCCGGGGACCTGGTCGGCCGAGACGGGCCTGTGGCAGTCCGGTGCGGCCTTCGGACCGGCGGATTCTCTGGTGAGCGCCGGCTCGGAGTGGAAGTACCTCGATGACGGCAGCAACCAGGGCACGGCGTGGTACAGCCCCGGCTTTGACGACAGCGCCTGGCGCAGCGGCAGGGCGGAACTCGGTTACGGGGATGCGGCCGCCGGGATCCTGAAGCCACGGTGGTCAACGGGGGGCCGGCGAACAGCCACTACATCACCACCTACTTCCGCAAATCCTTCACAGCCACCAAGGTCGCGTGGTATCTCGGTTTGCGTCTGCGGTTGTTGGCCGATGATGGGGCGGTGGTCTATCTCAACGGCATCGAGGTCTGCCGGAGCAATATGCCGGCCGGAGCGATCAGCTATACCACGCCGGCCAGCGCGAACCTCAGCGGCGCGGACGAGACCACGTTCGTCGGATTTGACTTGTCGCTCGCCTTTCTGCGGGACGGCGTCAATACCCTGGCGGTCGAGGTTCATCAGAACTTGCCCACCAGCGCCGACATCAGCTTCGATCTGGCGCTGGAGGCCGCCCGGCGCGGCACGCAGGAGGCCTCGCTGCTGCCGGGGATCAACCGGATTGTCGTGCAGTCCTTCGACAGCCGCGCCGGCGCCGGCCGCAAGCTGGAGGAAGGCTACCTCGACATCTGGTACGACACCGGCCGTATGTCGGACCTCGCAGGCACGGTGGCCTCCGACCGGGTGCTGGATGCGGCCTCCGGGCCGTGGCGCGTGACCGGCACGGTGACCGTCCCGCCGAGCACGACGCTGACCATCGAGCCCGGCACGACGCTGTTCTTCAATCCCAATGCGGGTCTCACCGTCAGCGGACGTCTCCTGGCGGAAGGAACGGCCTATCAGAGCATCACTCTGACGAAAGTCCCCGGCTCCACCGCCGGTTGGGCCGGATTGCAGTTCCTCGATGCGCCGCAGGAGAGCCGGCTCGTCTACGTGAACATGGAATACGGCGACGCGGGCGCCGGCGCCATCCGGGCGGACCATGCCGAGGTGTACCTGGACCACGTCGCCTGGGCCAACCATGTCAAACCGTACCTGGTTTTCGACAATTCCTCGATCGTCTTGAAGAACTCGGTGCTGCCGGACATCCCGGACGTGGAGATGGTTCACTTTGCGGGCCTCCCGCCCGGCGGCCACGCGCTCTTTGAGGGCAACTCGTTCGGGAGCGCAGGCGGTTATGAGGATATCGCCGGCTTCCTGAGCAGCCCGGCTTCCTCCGTAGCGTCCATCTCGGGCGAGCCGCTGCCGGTGACGTGGAGCACGGTCGCGACGCTCTCCGTGGGCGGACCCGGCATCGACGCCTACAAGTATCGTGTCAACAATGGTCCGTGGAGCGCGGAAGTGCCCGGGCCCCAGGCCGATCCGGCGGCCGAGGCGGACCCGCTGCCTCCCATCGTGCTGACCGGTCTGCAAGATGGGCAATCCTATACGGTTTATGTCGTGGGGAAGAACTTCGCCGGCCTCTGGCAGAGCGAGGATAGTCCCACGGCCTCGCGTACCTGGACGATTGACGCCGCCGCCCGGCAACTCGTGATCAACGAGGTTCTGGCCAGCAATAGATCGGCCCTCAAACACGACAATGCTTTCCCGGACGTCGTAGAACTGTACTACGATGGTCCGGCGTCCATGAGTCTGGCGGGCATGAGTCTGACCGATGATTCGCAGGAGCCGCGCAAGTTCGTGTTTGGCGCCGGCGTGACGATGACTCCGGGAAAGTACCTGGTCCTGTACGCCGACGGACGGCGGCACGGCCGCGGACCCGCACCTGGGCTTCGCCCTGAACACGGAGGGCGATGGTCTCTATCTCTACGACAAGGCCGGGGTGCTCGTCGATTCGGTCCAGTTCGGCCTGCAGGTGCCCGATCTGTCCCTCGGCCGCATCGGGACGCTGGGAGAATGGCGCCTCACCGTCCCGACGCTGGGCAAAGTCAATGTCGCGCGTTCGCTGGGGAACCCGGGCACGGTCCGCATCAACGAATGGCTGGCCAGCAGCGAAGTCCTTTTGGACTCGGACTTCATCGAGCTCTACAACCCCGACGCAGCTCCCGTGGATGTGAGCGACATGATCCTGACGGACAGTCCCATGTTGCAGCACTGCGCACGCAACTTGGGGCCGTTGAGTTTCATCGCAGGGCATGGCTACGGCGTGCTCTGGGCGGATGACTCCAATGAGCCCGGTCACCTTGGTTTCCGCTTGTCCGTTGATGGCGGGGTCATTGGACTGTTCGATGCGCAGGCGAAAGTGATCGATAAGGTCATCTATAACCCGCAAACCACGGACTTCTCCGAAGGCCGGGCTCCGGATGGTGCGGCGAGCTTCGCGATTCTGCCGCTGCCGACCCCCGGGCTGGCCAATCCCCAGGCGGCGAAGACCACCGGGACGACGGTGGCCCTGGTGGAAGAAAAGGCGGATAAGAGGGTCTCAGTTCCCACCGCGGCGATCAGCGACGATTGGAGGGGCGGCAGGACCTTCAGCGATGCCTCCTGGTCGCTGTGCACGGGCGCACCGGGCGGGGTCGGCTTCGAGACGAGTCAAGGCTATCAGACGTTCATCAGATTCGATACGCAGGCCCAAATGTACGGCGCGGGCAAGAACAACTCCTGCTATATCCGCATCCCGTTTACGGTGGAGCAGCGCACGCTGACCGGGATCAGCAAACTGACCTTGAACGTGCGCTATGACGACGGGTTCGTCGCGTATCTCAACGGCACGGAGATCGCCCGCCAGAACTTCACCGGCGCGCCGCAGTGGAATTCGGCGGCGAGCGGCAGAACCCCGACGAGAACGCCGTCATCCTCGAGCCGTTCGATGTCACCCCGCAGATGAGCAAGCTGCGGGTCGGGCAGAACGTTCTGGCTCTTCAGGGCATGAACAGCTCTTCCACCAGCTCGGATTTTCTCATCTCGGTGACGCTGGAGGGTGTCTCCGTGAAGACGGAGGAGGGGGCCGGCTATCCGAAAGAACTGCAATTGCTGGACGGCCTGCGCATCACGGAACTGATGTACCGCGCGTCCAAGGGCAGCAACTACGATTACGTCGAGTTGAAGAACGTCATCGAGGAGGCAATCGACGTGACGGGGGTCCGATTTGACAAAGGGATCGACTTCGTTTTTCCCGCGCTGACCCTGCAACCGGGGGAATGCGTGGTGGTCGTGGCGAACCAGTCCGCGTTCCGTTCCACCTACGGCGCGACACCCAAGGTGGCGGGGCAGTACCAGGGCAATCTCAGCGACACCGGCGAGAAGATCGTTCTGCTGCTGCCGGCTCCCTTGGACGTGGCGATCCTGCGCTTCGAGTACAGCAACACATGGTATCCGGCCACGAACGGCGGCGGCAAGTCCCTGGCCATTCAGGACCCCGCCGCCGCGCCCGTGACCTGGAACGATGCGGAAAGCTGGCGCGTCTCCGACCCCACGCCGGGCAGACCGTGACCCGCCGTTTGCAGTGACGCCGTAAGGCGTTATCTTCTATATGCTCTTACGAGCACACTACCAACGAGCCGCGCCACCGATCGACGCGCGACGATCAGTTCTTGGCGTACAGCGTTTGCTGGATCGTCGTCCCAGGGTTCAGCTTGGGGCACGATTCCAGCGCCGCCACGATGGTCTGCGGCTCGGAGGCGTTCACGTAGTAGATTTCACCGCCCTTTTGCTGGAACTGCGCGGCGAGCTTCTCCCAATTCTCCTTGTAGGTGGCATAGGCCTTCTGCCGGAACGGCTCTTTGGTGCTCAACTGCTCGATCCCCTGGGGATTCCAGTACTTGATCAGCAGGTTTCGATCCTTCACGAGGACATCGACGCTCAGGAGATCGTCTCCCACCCGCAGGATCCGGTTGATGTCCACGGAGGTCACACCCTTGGCGTGAAGGTGCTGGCGGATGGTGGCCATCGGGTCCCCAAACGCACTTCTTCGCGTTTGGGAGCCCGTTCCATCCGGCGGCCGTGGCGGGCGGGCCGTGTTTTGTGCGCAGCGGCGCCCGGCGGGCGGCGCAACGTGCACGGTGTGCGTGACTCCATGGTGGGCTTGGGGAAAGGCATAGGTATAACCGCCCCCGTAGTCGCAGATGCCGTAACCGTAGACCAAACCGGAGTTGTGGTAGCTGAAGGCGTAAGGTGTGTACTCAACGCCACAGGGGACAAGACCGGAGTTGTGATAGCTCAGGGCATACGGCGAATAGCGAACGCCGTAACCGCAGCCGTGGTAGGCTTTCGTGATGCCCGGCAGGAAAGCCAAAAGCGCTACGCAGATAGAAATCCTTTTCATACGGGTCTCCTTTCCTTAGGAAGATTAAGTCCATTTCATCCCCTTCTCCCAAGTACTCAGGAACCCCCCTCCGTGAGATTGATTATGGATAATTGATAATGGATGATTGGAAGAGAACGTCGAAACCCTCCTTCTCAATCATCAATAATCAATCATCGATCATCAATGCATGTGCCCTCCTTTCCGTGTTCGGCATGGCCCTAAACCTCCTTGTTTTCCCAGGGTGCGCAGATTCACAATGCCTGCGCCTCGGTTTGATATATTATCGACCCTTGCCGAACCACTCCTTTAGGCAATCTGGAATTGTCCTTAACAGGGTCTATTATGGGACCCTATGTTGGGTACGTCAAGAGGGCTTGTCCAGTTCAAGTCGATCACGACGCCGTCAAAGGCTCTTGATCTCCGCGTCCAAGCGGCCTTGCGGGAATCACGAGCAGCGGTAGAATATGTGCGATGCCTCCGCGGGCCCGGTCCCGGTGACCGGCGGAGCGCCAGATCTCGGAAGGAGTTGGCAGGCGATGAACAGCAGGGTCTACAAAGAGGCGGCCTCCGCCAGACTGGTGAGCTTCCTGACCGACGATGGGGCGAGTCCGAGGCCCCGCACGAGGAGTACTCGACCTGTCATTGGTGTTCTGGAGGGAACGGGCATCGGGCCACAGGTGATCCGGGCGTCCCTGGATGTCCTGACGGCGGTAGAACAGGTAATGGGCCTCCACTTTGACGTGCAGTTTGGGGGACCCATCGGCGAGGAAGCGGAGATCCGATTCGGCCGATCCCTGCCGGATTCCGCTGTGACGTTCTGCCAGGGCATCTTCGACCAGAAGGGTGCTATCCTGAGCGGTCCGGGTGGGGGCCGCTACGTGTATGATCTGCGGCGGCATTTCGATCTGTTCTGCAAGTTCGTGCCGGTCCGGCCCTGGCCCGTGCTGGCCCGGGTTGGGCGCGTGAGCCCGGCGCACGTGCGGAACGTGGATATCCTCTTCGTACGCGACAACGTTGGCGGCGTCTATCAGGGCCAGTGGCAGGAACAGGTGAGCGCGGAAGGGCGGCTCGTGGAACATTCGTTCCGCTATAGTGAGCCCCAGGTGCAACGTCTGGTCGCGGTGGCCGCGCGGGCGGCGGCCGCCCGCCGGGGCGGACTGCACGTGGTGATCAAGGATGGCGGGATCCCCGGCATCAGCGCCCTGTGGCGCAACGTCGGTACGGCGATGGCACGAGAGTATGGTGTCCGGGCGATCTTCATGAACGTCGATCTGGCTGCCTATGAACTGGTCCAGAATCCGGCGCAGTTCGACGTATTGGTCACTCCGAACCTGTTTGGTGATATCCTGGTTGATGTTGCCGGAGTGCTGCAGAGTTCGCGCGGGGTGACCTTCTCCGGCAATTTCCGGGCGGACGGTGGGGCCGTGTACCAGACCAACCATGGTTGTGCACATGACTTAGCCGGCCTCGATGCAGCCAATCCTGCGGGCCAGATCCTGTCTCTCGCGATGCTCTTGCGGGAGAGTTTCGACTTGGCGGCGGCGGCCGACCTCATGGAGGACGCCTTGACGAGCGTGTGGCGTCAAGGCGGGCGAACCGCGGACTTGGCCGAGCCCGGTTGTACAGTCCTCGGCACCCAAGCGATGGCCGACCGGGTGGCACGGGAAATCTCTTCTCTGGCCGAAGCGAGATCCGTCGCATGAAATCTGCCCTCCTGATGGTCGATCTTCAGCGGGACTACCTTGCCGCCCCCGGACTCTGTCCGCCGGCGTCTCTTCTGATCGCCCGGGCGGCCGCCTTGCTCGGCGTGTGTCGCGGCCGTCAGATCCCGGTCCTGCATGTCTGGACGACGATCGATCGCCATCCTGACCGGCGTTTGCCGCATTGGCGGGTGGCGGACCGCTGGATCTGTGTCCGCGGCACCGAGGGACACGTACCGCCTGCCGCCTTGCGGCCACGCAACGACGAGCCGGTGATCCACAAGACGGGTTTTCACGCCTTTGCCGACGGCACGCTGGACGCGGCCCTGCGACGGACAGGATGTGATGCCGTCATCGTGGCCGGCGTGCATCTCCATGCCTGCGTGCGGGCGGTGGCACTGGGGTGCCTGGAGCGGGGTTATCAGGTGCTGGTGGCGGAGGATGCGGTAGCCAGCAACGATATGACTCACGCGGCCGCCACCCGACGTTGGCTGGCGGACCGTTGCGTCACCTTTGAATCCGTGGCGTCCCTTCTGGCTCGCTGGGACGGCTGTCCATCGGGCACGTACGTTCATCGATCCCCGTCGCGTACGGAGCAGGTGCTCTTCGAAGTTCAGAACGCGGCCGCCAACGACATTGCCGCGGCTGTCGCGGCGACGCAAGAGGCCGCCAGAGACTGGCGCCGCATGCCGCCGCACACCCGGTATGATCTGCTGGAGCGAGTCGCAGCGCGACTCGATGCGGCGGCCCCGGCTTTGGCCGAACAGATGGCGATGGAGATAGGAAAGCCCCATACCCAGGCGTTGGAGGAAGTCCGTCGCGCGGCGGGGAGCGTGCGGGACGTGGTCCGCCGGGCGGCCATCCAAGCGGCACAACGACGAGAGGCGGCTGGCCTGGTGCGATACCCGCCGGTGGGCGTGGTGGCGATCATCACTCCGTGGAACAATCCTCTGGCCATTGCGCTGGGGAAGATCGCCCCGGCACTGGCCTATGGCAACACGGTCGTCTGGAAGCCCGCCCCGGCCGGGACCCATGTCGCGCGGGTGACCCTCCAACTCCTGCACGAAGCGGGCCTCCCGTCCGACACGGTTTCTTTGCTGACCGGCGGTCAGACCACCGCCCGGGATCTCGCGGCCAGTGCCGGTGTCGATGCCGTAACCGTCACGGGGTCGGCCCAGACCGGCTATGCGATGCAGGAGATCTGTGCGCGACGGAGGGTGCCTTTGCAGGCCGAGTTGTGCGGCAACAATGCGGCCATCCTGTGGGATGACTCGAACCTGCGCGATGCGCTCGAACAAGTCGCGTGGGGAGCCTTTGCCTTCGCCGGTCAGCGCTGTACGGCCAATCGCCGCGTGATCGTTCCTGCCGGGCAATTCGAGACGGTTCTGCAAGGACTTCAGAAGGCCGCCGATCAGCTCGCCTGGGGCCCTCCCTGTGACCCAGCCACCGTGATCGGACCTGTGATCGATGTGGCCAAGCGGGATGAGATCGCTGCCCTCGTAGAAGGGATTGAGACCGGCGGTGATGGCAGCCGGGTCGTGCCACTCCAGAGCCATGGGGCGGGGCAGCCCTGGGTGAAGGCCGGCGCCTACGCGCGTCCCGTCCTCATCTGCTGTGACCAGCCGGACCATCCGGTGGTCCAGGAGGAGACGATGGGGCCGGTGTTGGTGGTGCAGCGCGCTGAGGATTTCGAGCAAGCGATCGAATTGTGCAACGGCGTGCGGCAAGGCCTGGTTGCCGCTTTGTTCAGCGCGTCGCCGCCGCGGCACCGGCAGTTCGCCGAGTCCGCCCAGGCTGGCGTGCTCAAGTTCAATACCTCCACGGCGGGCGTGGACATCACACTGCCCTTCGGAGGCTGGAAAGCCTCAGGGGTCGGGCCGCCGGAGCACGGGGAAGGGGATCGCCTCTTCTACACCCGCATCCAGGCGGTGTACGGAGATGCGGAAGGCGGATTCGATATCGACGACGTGCAGGAGCGACCATGACGGAGACCGTCCAACGTGCGTTGCTGGACCGAGGAGAATACTCGGCGTCCGTTCCCGCCCGTTTTCGCCAGATCGTATCCTGCCATGCCGAGCGTATTGCGGTTAGTACTTGCGAAGGGCAGTGGACGTATGCGGAACTGGACGCGCGCTCGACGGCGCTGGCCTGCGCCCTCGTCGATCGCCTGGATTCACCCGGGGCAGTCGTGGCGCTGCTGTGCGAGCACTCTGCGCCTCTGGTGGCCGGCATTCTCGGCGTGTTGAAAGCCGGTGGCATCTACCTGGCTCTCGATGCCAACGAGGAGACGACCAGCCTGGAGGCCATACTCGTCAATGCCCACGCGCGACTGCTGGTGACCGATCAGGCCAACGCGTCGCGAGCCCGTTCCCTGGCGGGGGATTCGTTGGAGGTCCTTGTCGTGGCCGAGGAGCGTGCCGGCGACTCAGAGCCTTCACGCCTTTGCGAGATTCCACCGGAGGCCGGGGCATGGCTGATGTACACCTCGGGTTCCACGGGCGTTCCGAAAGGGGTATGGCAGAGCCATCGCGGCGTCGTGCATCACACGGAGGTCTATCGAGATCTGATTCGACTGGGTCCGGAGGACCGCCTGTCGTTGCTTACCTCGTGCAGCCTCGCCGCCTCGGCCACGCCGCTGTTCGCCGCCTTGCTCAACGGGGCCGCCCTGTGTCTGTTTCACTTCCGTTCTCAGGGCGCCGAGCGGCTTGCCGATTGGATACGACAGCAGCGTGTTACCATCTACCAGTCTGTGCCCACGGTGTTCCGTCACTTGCTGGCGGCGGCCGGCGTTGCTTCTCTGGACAGTCTGCGGCTGATTCGCCTGGGCGGGGAAACGGTGCGTCGCAGCGACGTCGAGGCATACCGGCAGCACTGTCCGGCCGGCTGCGTCCTGATGAACGCCCTCAGTTCCACCGAAACCGGCCTGATGAGCGCCTTGATGATGGACCGGCACGGCACGCTGCCGGAGGGACCGGTCTCGGTTGGCCATCCGGTGCGCGATGCTCAGGTGCAGCTGGTCGATGCGTGTGGGGAACCGATCGAGGCGGGAAACGAGGGCTTGATTGCGGTGCGCAGTATGTATCTGTCGCAAGGGTACTGGCGCCGGCCGGATCTGACGGCCCAAGCGTTTCACGCCGACCCCGCCCATCCGCACGTACGCCGGTTCCTCACCGGCGACCTGGGTCGTTTTCGGCCCGATGGTTGCCTGGAACATTTGGGTCGTGCCGACCAGCAGGTGAAGGTCCGCGGCCGCCGGGTGGACCTGGGGGAGGTGGAGGCGGCACTCCTGGCCACGAGCCTCATTGAGGAGGCAACGGTGGTAGCACGCGAGGGCTCGTCGGGCGAACGCCGGCTCGTGGCCTATCTCATTCCTCGCGCCGGAAAGCGTGTCACCCCCGCCTGTATCGCCATCTGCTCTCCCGGAGGTTGGCGCACGCACATGATCCCGGACGATTTTGTGCCTTTGTCCCACCTGCCGACCACACGGGGCGGGAAGGTGGACTATCGGGCCCTGCCTGCTCCGCCTGTGCCGGGTGTGGGCCGGCGCCACCGTGGACCTGTGCCGCGCGACCGCATCGAGAAGGGACTGGCCTTTCTGTGGGAGTCCGTGCTGGGCGTTTCTCCGATCGGACGCTGTGCGGATTTCTTTGATCTCGGAGGAACCTCTCTGCAATCTATCGAGATTCTGACGTGTATCGAAGACCGGTATAACATGGTCTTGTCGCCTTCGATCCTGGTGGAACACAGCACGATCGAGTCACTGGCCGCGTGGATCGCCGAGCGCGCGGTCCTTCCCACGCCGCATTGCCTGGTTCCGCTGCGTCCCGCGGCGACAGGGCGACCGCTGTTCCTTCTGCACACCGGGGTCGGACATGTGGCGGCGTACGGTCAACTGGCGCGGCGGCTGTCGGATCGGCCCGTCTACGCCCTGCAGGCCCGCGGCCTGCGGGCCGAGAGTTGGCCCCTGACCAGCATTCCCGCCATGGCGCAGCGCTATCTTCGAGGAAATCCTGGCCGTCGATCCCACGGGGCCTTATCTGCTGGCCGGCGCCTGCATGGGCGGTCTGATCGCCTTTGAAATGGCGGTGCAACTGGTGCAAAAGGGGCGGTCGGTAGGCCTGCTCGCTTTGCTGGACACGGATTATCCTGCTCCCGATGGGCGACGCCTGCGGCGGACGGAACGGCTGGCATCGCCGGTACGCGACGCGTTCCGTATACTCCGGTGGTCGGCGATCCGCGCCCTCGGGCTGGGCCGCAGTGCACGCTGGCTGCCGGCCTATCGGAAGTTCATCCAGCACATGCACGGTCGGGCACGGCGCGCCTACCGGCCGGCGTTCTACCCGGGAACATTGACCCTTCTGCTCGCGGCGGAACGACGATATCCGGGCGAAGACTTGCGTCTTCGCCTGGGCCGCTGTGCCCGCGACCTGCGTACCATCCACATTCCGGGCGACCGGGCGGGAATGCTCGAACCCCCGGCGGTGGAGGAAGTGGCGCGGCAATTACGGCGGTGCCTCCAAGCCACGGAGAGCGAAGGTGCGCCGGCATACGCATGCTGACTCTGCCGCCATTCGCTGGGACTCGTCCGCACGTACCTGTGGCACAGGAGACTCATCATCACGGAGCCGGTTTGGATGCCGGAGCCCCACAAGGTCTACTCCTTGGCAGGCCGGTGTGTGCCTGTCAGATGCCAGCGGGACCATCAGTCGCATACGGCGGATCGTGAGGCAGTCATAGGCTCTTGAGTTCTGCGTCCAAGCGGACTCCTTGGCCTTTCGTCATGTCGATCTGGACGGTCCGGCTCGCCGTATCGCACCTGGCACGGGCCGTCTTGAGCACCGGTGATGCTCGCGCCGGCCAGCTTGCCGTCTTTCCAGACGATATCCACCTCGAAGCCGCCGCGGGCCCGCAGGCCCTTGACCGAGCCATTCGGCCACGCGTCCGGCAGGGCGGGCAGCAGGTCGATGATGTACCGGCCCTGGCTGTCCCGGCGATGGCTTTGCAGCAGCATCTCGGTGATGCCGCTGGTGGCGCCGAAGTTGCCGTCGATCTGGAAGGGCGGGTGGGCGTCGAAGAGGTTGGGATACACGCCGCCGCCCTTGTAGGCCGTCAGCGGGGAGGAGGTCAGCGTCAGCAGGTTCTTGAGCATCAGGTGGGCGTGGTCGCCGTCGAGCAGGCGGGCCCAGAAGTTGATCTTCCACGCCCATGCTCCAGCCGGTGCCGCCGTCGCCGCGGAAGATGAGCGACTGCCGGGCGGCCTTGAACAGCTCCGGCGTCTCCGGCGTGATCTCCTCGCCGGGGAACAGGCCCCACAGGTGCGAGACGTGGCGGTGCGTCGTTCTTCGGGTTGTCCTTGTCCTCGAGCCATTCCTGGAGCTGGCCGTGCTTGCCGATCTGGTTGGGGGCGATGCGGCCTCGCAGTCGCGTCGAGCTTCGTCGGCGAATTCCTCATCGACGCCCAGGACGCGGGCCGCCTCGGCGGTGCTGGCGAAGAGGTAGCGGATGATCTGGTGGTCCATCGTCGGGCCCATGACCAGGCCGCCGTGTTCGGGGCTGTTGCTGGGGCCGCTGATGAGCCAGTGCTTGTCGTTGCGCGGGTCTTCGACGAGGTAGGTCGACGAAGAACTCCGCCGCGCCTTTCATCAGCGGATAGGCCCGCTCGGCCAGGAACTCCTTGTCGCCCGTGAAGAGGTAGTGCTCCCACAGGTGCTGGCACAGCCAGGCGCCGCCGGTGGGCCAGATGCCGTGGTTGGAGGCGTTGATCGGGGCGGTGCCGCGCCACAGGTCGAAGTTGTGGTGCAGGACCCAGCCGCGGGCGTTGTAGTGCTTCTGGGCGACGGAGCGGCCCGTCTGGCCGATGTCGGCCAGGGCGTCGAACAGCGGCCGGCCGCACTCGCTCAGGTTGGTCGGCTCGGCCGGCCAGTAGTTCATCTCGGTGTTGATGTTCACCGTGTACTTGCTGTCCCAGGGCGGGTTGACGCTGTCGTTCCAGAGGCCCTGCAAGTTGGCCGGCTGGCCGCCCGGCCGCGAGCTGGCGATCAGCAGGTAGCGGCCGTACTGGAAGAACAGGGCCGCCAACTGCGGGTCCTCCTTCTGGGCGTACTTCAGCACCCGCTGGTCGGTCGGCAGATTCGGCGCCGGCGCCGGGCCCAGGTCGATGGACACGCGGCGAAACAGCGCCTGATGATCGGCCACGTGCGCATCGCGCACCTGTCGCGGCGTCTTGTCCGCCACCTTCTTCAACACCTCGGCGCAGCGTGCCGCCGGATCGGCGGAGATGTCGTTGTAGCTCTTGACGCTCGTGGCCAGCGCCAGCATCAGCGTCGCCGCGTTGGCGCCTTCGACGGTGATCTGCTTGTCATCGACGGTGGCCTTGCCGCCGTGAACGATCACGCGGCAGCGGCCCTCGAACTTCACGGTGCCGGGGATCACGCCGTAGTCGTCCCGCGCCTTGTAGTCCCGCGCCCGGCCGCGGATCGCCAGCGTGTCGCCGGCCACCGCCTGCGTCTGCACATCCTGGTTGGGGCTGGTCAGCGTCGCCGTGAAGCTCAACGCGCCGGGCTGGCTCGCATTCGATCCGCACGACGATCACCTGATCCGGGAAGCTGGCGAAGGCCTGCCGCGTGTAGGTCACGCCGTTGACCCGGTACGTCGTCGTGGCGATCGCGGTGTCCAGGTCCAGCTCCCGGCGGTAATCCTCCACCTTCTCATGGCCCGGGAAACGTCAGCCTCAGATCGCCGAACGGCTGGTACGGCATCTGCCCCAGCGGCACCGACATGAAGTGCTCCATCGCCAACTGCTCCGCCTCCTTCTGCTTGCCCTCGAACAGCAATTGGCGGATTTGCGGCAGGTACTGGGCGGCGCCGTCATGGGCGTAATCGTGGGGCTTGCCGCACCACAGCGAATCCTCGTTGAGCTGGTAGCGGTCCTCGGCGGTGCCGCCGAAGACCATCGCCCCGAGTCGGCCGTTGCCGATCGGCAGTGCCTGCGTCCACTCCCTGGCCGGCTCAGTCGTACCAGAGCTTCAGGTCCGATTGCGCATGGCTGCGCGTGGGGATCGATAGGATCAGGCTTGCGGCACAGATCGAAGGCAGGATCAGGTTCGTCATGGTCAAGCTCCGAAATTGAGTTTCAAGTAAGACCGATAGGACAGATGGGACCGATAGGACCTATTCAACTCACTCCTGGAAGACGCGATGTTCCTTCGCGTCGAAAAGAATCCGCTTCTCCGCCCGGACCTGCTTGGGCGAGATTCCGATCAGCCGCAGCGGGTTGTAGAAGAACATCTGGCCCAGCTCGTTCAGACCCGCGAGGCCGAGGCTGCGCCAGGTGATTCGCGCACGCGAGGATCGTCGCGGAAGACCCGGCCATGTAACCGGTGGCCGGGTTGAAGAGCTTGCCATCCTCCTGGAGATGGACCGTGGCGCCCATCGACCAGTACTCGCCCGGCGGCAGCCCCGCCAGGGGCGAGGCGTCGCTGATGACGATGCAGCGCCCGGGGCCCTTGGTTCGGATGAAGGTCTTGAGCATGGAGGGCGGCAGATGGTGGCCGTCGGCAATGATCGTGGCCGCGAGATCATCGTTGGCCAGACCGGCCCACACCGGGTTTTGATGCCGGGACAGCAGGGCGGGCACGCCGTTGCCCAGGTGCGTGAGGGCCTTGGCCCCCACGGCGACCAGCCTCTCCAGGTCCTGCTCCTTGGCCATGTGGTGCCCCAGCGCGACGGCGACGCCGTGGCTGCTGGCGTAACGGCTCAGCTCCTCGGCCCCCTCCTGGTCGGCGGCGATCGTGATGAGCCGGACCGTGCCCTGGGCCAGGTCGATCAGCTCCTTGAGATAGGCGACATCGGGCTTTCGGACCCATTGGGCGTTGTGCGCCCCTCGGGCCCCATCCTGGGTCGAGATGAACGGGCCCTTCCAGATGGATGCCGAGCACCCGCCCCCGGAACTCCTCCCGGCCCAGCACACCGGCGATAATGGGCAGATTTCGCTCGTAGATCGCGGCGGGACTCGTGATCAGGGTGGGCAAAAAGGCGGTGGTCCCCGCCTCCAGCAACTGGCGGCAGGCCTGCGCAAAGCTCTCGTCGGTCAGAGTCCATCGCCGGAGAAATCCACGCCCCGGTAGCCGTTCACCTGCAAATCGATCAGGCCGGGAAGCCTTACCGCGTCCGCGCCTCGTTCCTCACTGGCGTGCTCCATGAAATAGATGCCTTTCGGATTTACTATTTTTCCGTTACCCTTTACCATTTGCTCTCGCGCCCCGGACGTGAATTGTAAAGCGTCGGCGGCGGCTTGTAAACGGCAGGTGAGGATCGGTGGCGTTCACAAGAGAGTTATTTGCATCCGGTGCAGGCATGGATTCGCGCCGTCGAAGACGCCGGCAGCGGGTTCAACCGCATGCTGCTGGCGATCTGTGCGCACCGGGAGGCGTGGCGCGCGGAAGCGGCCCGGATGTGCGTCCGCACGCTGCAGACGTTCGGCGACAATCTACGGCATGGATCGGGAGGTGCTCGTCATCCGTGCGGCGGGCCGCATCAATGTTCTGGGCACCCACATCGATCATCGGGGCGGCTCGGTCAATCCGGTCGCGCGTCAATCACATGTGGCTGGTGGCCGCGCCCCGCGACGACGACCTCGTGACGGCCGCGAACGTCGAGCCGGAGCCGTTTGCCCCGGAGCGGTTCCGCATCAGCGAGTGCCTGCCCCAGGGCACGAAGATCGACGACTGGGACTCCTGGTGTTACGCGGAATTCGAGAAGCGTAAGGGCGATGCCTCCATTACCTGGTCGAACTACATCCGCGCGGCGGTCTCTCTACCTGCAGAACATCTGCACGCAGGCGGACGGCTCCATGGCCCCGCGCTTCCGGGGGATGGATATGGTCTTCTACGGCAATATCCCCCGGGCCGTCGGCCTGAGCTCCTCTTCGGCGATTGTGGTCGCGACGGCCGAGGCCGTGGTGCGGATCAACGCGCTGGAGATCGACCGGAGCGTTCTCGTCACCCATTGCGGGTACGCCGAGTGGTACGTCGGGACGCGCGGCGGCAACTGCGACCACGCCGCGATTCTGTTTGCCCAGCCCAACGCCATCGTGCACATCACGACGTTCCCCTGCAGCGTCGAGAGCATCCTGATTCCCGAGGGCTACAGCCTCGTTCTCGCCAACAGTCTCATCGAGGCGAAGAAGCAGGCCGGCGCCCGCAGCGCCTTCAACAGCCGCATCGCGGCGTACATCTTCGGCTTCCTGCTGATCCAGAAGCAGTTTCCCGAGTATGCCGAGAAGCTCGAACATCTGCGGGACGTCAATCCCGACAGGCTGGGTGTGAGCGAGGGGCGGATTTACCAGATCCTCAAGTCTCTGCCCGAGTCGGCCGGCCGACACGAGATTCTGGAGCTGCTGCCGGAGCGCGAACAGAAGCTCCCGCGGGTCTTCCGCAGTCACGATGAGCCGGCAAGGCGGCTATCCGATCCGCAAGACGTGTCTCTACGGCGTGGCCGAGTGCGTTCGCTCCGACATGGTCCCCGAGTGCCTGCGGCAGCGAGGACATGCGGCGGTTCGGCGAGCTGATGAACGCTTCGCACGACGGCGACCGCGTGGTGAAGCACATGGACGGCCAGGCAGATGCCGACCGACAGCAGGTATCCGGATGAGCGGCTGCGACGCCCTGATCCGGGCCGTCGAATCCGGCGATCCGGCCGCCGTGGAACAGGCCCGCCTGTGGCGACAGCCGGGCGGCTACAGCGTCAGTATACCGGAGGTGGATGCCCTGGCCGATATTGCCCTGGCGACGCCGGGGGTGGTCGGTGCGGGCCTGGTCGGCGCGGGCATGGGGGGTTGCATCGTGGCGGCGGTCGAGTCCGGGCAGGTACGCCGCCTCATCGAGAATATGGCCGAGCAATATTACGGCCCGCGGAATCTCCCGCTGGCGGCCGAAGAAGTCACGCCCGTCGGCGGCCTGCACACCTTCAGCCTTTGATGTCGCAGGAGATCGTCCTGCGGTTGCGACGCTCGTTGAAGGAAAAGGGGACATTCTACTTTTCCCTCCGAGAACAGGAAAAGTAGAATGTCCCCTTTTCCGGCGGCACACTGTTTGACGCTTGACGTTCAGTCCCTACACCTCGCCGGAAAGCCGGGAGGCGGCCGGCTCGTCGAGAAAGACGGAGCAATTCTCATGCTGCTGCACGATGGACGCGGGGCACTGGGGTGTCACCGGCCCCTCCAGGGCGTTCTTCACCGCCTCGGCCTTCCGCAGGTCCGGCACCGTGGCCACGAGTTGCTTGCTCTTGAGGATCTGCCGGACGCTCATGGAGATGGCCCGCGTGGGGACCTGCTCCAGGGACTGGAACCAGCCTTCGCCGACCTGCTGCATGCGGCAGCGCTGGTCGAGTTCCACGACGAGATAGGGTTCCTCCGTCTCGAAATCGGCCGGGGGGTCGTTGAAGGCCAGGTGACCGTTCTCGCCGAAACCGATGCAGGCGACGTCGATGGGGTGGGCCTGGATCAGCACGCCCATCCGCTTGCACTCCTGCGACCGGGTCGGGGGCTTCCCCTTTGACGAGGTACATCGCCCGCAGCGGCCCGACCTTGTCCACGAAGTACTTCATGAGATAGGTTCGCAAACCCGCCGGGTGGCCGGGTGCGAGCCCGATGTACTCATCCAGGTGGAACATGACGACCTTGAACCAGTCGACGCCCTTGGTGGCGACGAGATGCTCGTACATCTCGGACTTGGCTGTTGCCTGTCCCCAGGACAATATTGGCCTGGCCCTTCTCGCGAATGGCGTGCTTGATCGCCTGGACCACACTGCTGGCAGCGGCGGCCGCCATCTCGTCTTTGGTCTTGAAGATGTACTTGTTCATGCCGGATCCATCCGTTTTACTATTGACGATTTATGATTTACCCTTCAGACTCTCACTGGCCGAAAGTCACAATGGTCATTTGTAGGCCGCAGATGGCAATTAGTAAATAGAAAATGAATCGTAAATCCGGAGGCAGGTCATGAAACATCTGCTGGCGATGGTCGGGAATCCTGTTTTGCTGCGGGGCGTCATCGAGTGCGGCCGAGCAGACTCCTCGTGCCACGCCGATCCTGTCGGGACTCACCGCCGGTCACCCGCGGCTCATGCTCAAGGACATGGACCTTGGTTTTCTGAAGGCCTCTTATGAGGACGACCCGGTGCTGCAGAAGTGCTGGAAGGATGTCCAGGAGGACGCGGAAGCGATACCTGAAGAGGCCGCCGCTGGTCTACCGCAAGATCGGGCCGCGCTTGCTCAGCGTCAGCCGGGATTGCCTGGGACGGATCTATGCCCTTGCTCTCGCGTATCGGTGGACAGGAGAAGAAAAGTACGCGGCCAAGGCGAAGGAGAACCTGCTGCAGGTCTGTGCGTTCCAGGACTGGAACCCCTCGCACTTCCTCGACACGGCGGAGATGTCCCATGCCGTGGGGGTCGGATATGACTGGCTGTACAGCTACCTCGATGAGCAGACCCGAGCCACGATCCGGCAGGCCCTGATCGAAAAGGGCCTCAAGCCGGGCCTGGAGGTCTATGCCAAGAACGGCTGGTGGGTGACGAGCGAGTACAACTGGAACCAGGTGTGCAACGGCGGCATGATCGTCGGTGCGCTGGCCATCGCGGAGACGGACCCGAGTTACGCCGAGCGGATTGTCCCCGCTGGCCGTCAAGTCACTGCCCATCGCGCTCAAGAGCTACGGGCCGGATGGGGCCTGGGGCGAGGGGCCGGGCTACTGGAACTATGCGACGAGCTACACGGCGTATGCCCTGACGGCCCTGGACACGGCATTGGGAAGCACGTTCGGCCTTCTGGACATCGACGGCCTTTCGAAGGCCGGTTCCTTCCCGATCTACACCGCCGGACCGACCGGCCTCTACCTGAACCTGGCGGACGTCGGAGAACGAAGCTCCCGGCGGCCGATGCCTTGCATGTTCTGGCTGGCCCGCACGTTCCACAATCCGATGTATGCGCAGTCGGAACACGAGCAGCTTGCCAACCGTGCGGCCGGTGCGGCCCATCTGGTCTGGTACACGGCCCGTCCGCCGGCCCGGGCGGTGCGCAACAAGCCACTGGACTACTACTTCCGCGGGCCGGTCGAGGTCGTCACGATGCGCAGCGCCTGGGACGACCCGAATGCGCTGTTCCTTGGGATCAAGGCCGGCTACAACCAGGTCAACCACGGGCATCTCGATCTCGGCAATTTCGAGCTCGACGCCCTGGGCGTCCGCTGGGCCCGCGACCTGGGCGCGGACAACTACAATCTCGACGGTTACTGGGAGTCCAAGCGGGGCGGCCAGCGCTGGTCCTACTACCGGCTGAACTCCGCCAGCCATAATGTCCCCATGCTGGGCGGCCAGAGCCAGGACCCGCTGGCGAAATCGACCTTCACCAAGGTCGAGATCGATGCGCAAAGATCCTTTGGCTATTGTGGACCTGACCACCGCCTATGGCGATTTTGCCAGATCGGTCCGTTCGGGGTGTGACAGATCGACGGACCGGCGGGCCGTCCTCATTCAAGACGAGTTCGAGTTGAAAGAGCCGTGCGATCTGGCGTGGGGCCTGACGACGGATGCCGAGATTACGCTCCAGAAGGAATGGATCGCCGAGTTGAAGCTCAAGGGCCAGTAAGCTGACTCGCGCGGCTGCTGAATCGCCGGAGCACGCACCCTTCACCATCGAGTCCGCCGAGCAGAGCCCCCGCAGGAAGCCAACAAAGGTGTCAAACGCTTGGTGATTCGATTGCCCCAGGCCCATGGCAAGGTCCAGGTGATTGTGCTGTTGTCCCCCCTCTGGCCGAGCGGAGGATATATCAGCAGCACCGGCATCACGCCGTTGGCCGAGTGGTGACATACAGGAACTGGTAGGGTGTGCCGTGCACACCTTCTGCATCGATGGAGTTGTGGCATTGTGACAGAGGTGTAGTATGCGAAGTATGAAGTATCTGGCGGTATCCATGGTTGTCGCATCCTTGTCCTGGTCGGCGCAGGCGGCGCAGAACGACGCCGATGAGAAGCCCCAACTCTGCGTGGGGAACTACCAAACCGAGGAACAGGCGAAGGAGCAGCTTGCGCGGTTCGTCAGCACGTACTCGAATGCCTCCGAATGGCAGCAGCGGGCGCAGCGGATTCGCGAAGGGATCCTCCGGGGCGCCGAGCTTTCGCCGCTGCCGAAGAAGTGCCCCTTGAACCCGATCCTCCACAGCAAGCGCGAGCACGACGGCTACAGCGTGGAGAATCTGGCGTTCGAGAGCCTGCCGGGCGTGTTCGTGACGGGGAACCTGTACCGGCCGACGAAGGGGACCGGGCCGTTTGCCGCGATTCTCTGCCCGCACGGCCACTGGAGCGATCCCGCCGACTACGGCCGGTTCCGGCCGGACATGCAGAAACGCTGCGCCACCTTCGCCCGCATGGGGGCGATAGTCTTTGCGTATGACATGGTGGGCTACGGCGATTGGGCGAACGCCGGTTGGGAACACCATGGCCCGAAGGTGCTCAAGCTCCAGCTGTGGGACAGCATTCGCGCGGTGGACTATCTCACGTCACGACCCGATGTGGACCCCAAACGGATCGCCATCACCGGCGCCTCGGGCGGCGGGACGCAATCGTTCATGCTGACGGCGGTGGACGATCGCATCGCGGTCTCGATTCCGGTGGTCATGGTCTCGGCCCATTTCTTCGGCGGCTGCGTCTGCGAGAGCGGCATGCCCGTCCACAAGAGCAAGAACTACGAGACGAGCAACGTCGAGATTGCCGCCGCCGCGGCCCCGCGTCCGCTGCTGCTGGTCGGGGACGGCAAGGATTGGACGAAGAACACGCCGGACGTGGAATACCCCTACATCCGCAACGTCTACCAGATGTTCGGCGCCGCCGACAAGGTCGAGTACGCCTTTCTGCCGAATGAAGGGCACGATTACGGCCTCTCCAAGCGTCTGCCCGTCTACAAATTCCTGGCGAAGCACCTCGGGATGTCCCTGGCCGAGGTCCAGGACGCCAACGGCAACATCACCGAGGATTTCGTTGTGATCGAGCCCAAGGACAAGCTCTACGTCTTCAACGCCGACCATCCGCGCCCCGCCAACGCCGTCGGCCCCAAAGCCGACCTGCCCTGGAACTGGTAAGTGCTCCTGATGCTCAAATGGGCTACGGGTGGTTTGACTGTTGCTGTGAAAAGGGGTACAATGTGATTTGAAAGACGCATGGAGAGCTTTACGAGATGATCGAGAACGTCAATCAAGTGGCGAGGAAGCTCATTGCGGGACTCAGTCCGGACATTGAGGTCGTTCGAGTGTATGCCTATGGCTCGCGCGTCAGAGGTGATGCAGATCTCGAGTCTGACCTCGATTTGCTCGTCGAGTTGCGGCAAGTGAGCCGTGCGGCCAGACAGGAGATTCTGGATCGGGCCTGGGAGTTGAGCTTGGAGGAAGGGTACGTGATCTCCGCCGTGATTGTAAGCCAAGAAGACTTTGAGCAAGGTCCGCTGTCACTCTCACAATTCGCGCGAAATGTCCGTCAAGAGGGCATTGAGATTGCCGCATGAGAGACCAGGATATCAAAGTGCTGGTCGCATATCGTCTGGATGAAGCCAACGAAGCTTTGAGCGATGCGGAGCTTCTGCTGGTGCGCCGGGCGGTACAGAAGTACCGCTAACCGATTGTACTATGCCGCATTCTACGCGGCCGTCGCCGTTCTTCTGACCAGGCACCTGGAGTTTTCCAGGCACTCCGGCGTGATCGCCTTCTTTGATAAAGAATTCATTCGCACGGGCATTTTGTCGAGGGAATACTCACGGACCCTGCATCGTGCCTTCAGCGAAAGGCAGCAGGACGATTATATGCCCTTCGTCGAAATGTCTCCCGACGAAATGAAACAACTCCTTGCGGGCGTCCGCGACATGGTGAACGGTATCTCCGCATATATCAAGGAAGAGGCTTGACCGGCCCAGTGGAGTGTGGTGACTACGTGCCAGAAACAGGCCATCTCGTCATGTTGCGCCGAGCATTTCGTCCCCCGCCGGACGTCCCACGCGACGAGCATCGCAACCGCAACCGAGTCCCGAGTCATCCCCGGTCGGGGTTTTTGAGTTCTTCGGCTCTGGGGAGGTCCTTCAGGCAATTTAGGCCGAGGATTTCCCGCCGGCCAAAGATCATGCTCAGTCCACTACCACAGTCGGTGGACGGAGTACTTGTCAAAGGCCGGGTCCACACTTACCAACGACAAATCCTCGACCAGGCACTGCCCCACGAGCAGGCGATCGAACGGATCGCGATGATGGAACGGCAAGGAGATTATTTTGGCGATGTGCGGGATGCGCAGTGGGAGCAGACCAAATCCGTTCATCCGCATCTGCGCTGGAATCAACTCTTCAAACGGCTGCGCCAACTCGAGCCGTCCGAGACTGATCTTGAGGCCCATCTCCCACAAACTGGCGACGCTGACCAATTTGGCGTTTCCCTGGTCTTCAATGAGTTCTCTCGCTGAGGGGCTCAGTCTGGCACTGCCGTCGATAAACCACAAGAAGGTGTGAGTGTCGAGCAGCAGGTTCATTCCATGTAGTCCAGGAGATCATCGAGGGGTGCTTCGAAGTCATCCGACATCCTCACCATGCCCTTGGCGCTGCCAAACGTGGGCTGGGCGACAGGGTGCGTCACCGGCACCAATTCGGCAACTGGCACTTGGTCCTTCGTGATCACCACGTGTTCCCCGAGCGCAACATCCTCGATCAGTCGAGAGAGATCCCTTTGTGCCTGTTCTATTGCCACCGTTGTCATGGCGCACCTCACTTGACAAGTTCAACCCATATGAGTCTACAATGCCATGGATAGCCTGTCAAGAGAGGTATGCCGGAACCGCACGCGTCCTTCTTCTCACAAATCGGATCATCCCCGGTCGGGGTTTTTGAGCTCTTCGGCTTTGGGGAGGTCTTTCAGGGAATTGAGGCCGAAGATTTCGAGGAACTTCTTGGTCGTGCCGTAGAGCATGGGGCGGCCGAGGATCTCGGCCCGGCCGATGATCTTGACGAGGCCCTTGTACATGAGGCTGCGAATGACTTCGCCGACCGCGACGCCGCGGATCGCCTCGATGTCCGCCCGGATGATCGGCTGCTTGTAGGCGATGATCGCCAGCGTCTCCATCGCGGCGGGGCTGAGCTTGTTGTCGCTGCGGGCGCGCAGCATCTTCTTGAGCCAGAAGTTGTACGTGTTCAGCGTCAGCATCTGGTAGCCGCCGGCAATCTGCTCGATGCGGAAGGCGTGATTCTCGGCGGCGTACTTGGCGTTGAGGCTCTCGATGCCCTCGCGGACCTGCTTGGTCGTCGTCTCCACGATGCCGGCCAGTTTGCTTTCCGTCAGAGGCTCGTCCGTCGCAAAGAGAATCGCTTCCAGCACCGACTCCGTGGTCGGGACGAATTCCGGCTGCGGCGTTGCTTCCTGTCCCTGTGTCTGGACTTCCGCCGGAGGCTCCTGGACCTCTGTTGCAGCCTGGCTTTCCTCGACCGGCTCATTCCCTCCCTGCGCCGTCTCCTGGGGCTCGCCCAGCAGGATGCCGATGACCTGATCGATCTCTCGCTCTCCCTGCGTCAGAGGAGCATCGCGTCGTCGGAGACTTGATTGTCCTGCAGTCGGGGTCGTCGTCTGGTCCAGACCGGTCTCGCCTGCATCGCACCTGCGCCGGCTGGGGTCCGTATCCGGCTGATGGTTCTCTGGAT
Organism: uncultured Planctomycetota bacterium; assembly: GCA_963699595.1. Classification (GTDB taxonomy): domain Bacteria; phylum Planctomycetota; class Phycisphaerae; order Sedimentisphaerales; family Anaerobacaceae; genus PLanc-01. The sequence continues at coordinate 31,482 of CAVOUO010000043.1, read as the reverse complement.
TCCCGCCTTCGCGGGAATGACAGACAGGCGGTTCTTCGGTGTTGTCAGGCACATCTTGCCCCATCTGTGGTGCAGGCTGTTCGGGCGTCGCCGGATCTTCCGTACGATCTATCTCATTGTCGCTTGTCATGGCTCAAGTCTGACTTCAACTTCACACTTCGAACTTCACACTTCAGACATTCTTCCACGTGAATGGGTCGGCGTCTTTCTTGCTGATTCTGATCGTGACCTCGGCGGCCAGTTCCTTGATCTGTCCGGCCAGCTTCTTCAGAATGAACCGTTCCGAGACCGTGTGGCTCAGGCAGATACAGGTCAGCCCGGCCTCCTGGGCGGCCAGGGCCTGATGGTGCTTCAACTCGCCCGTCAGGTACAGGTCGGCCCCCGCCGCGATGATGAGATTCAGAATCTCGCCGCAGGTGCCGGCACAGACGGCCGCCTTTCGCACGAGCCGCTTCTGGTCGCCTACCAGTCCGACCGCCTTGGCCCCGGTCCGGCGTTTCACCGCCTCGATGATCCGATCCAGCCGCATCGGCTCGGCCAACAGGCCGATTCTACCGAGTCCGAACCGGCTTGCATAATCGAAAAGCTTGTAGATGTCAAAGGCCGGCACTTCGTACGGATGGGCCTTCTTCATGGCCTCCACGACCGCCTCGACCTTGTCCGCCGGCACAATCGTCTCGAACCGGGCCTCGTGGACCTTCTCGAATTTGCCCTGTTGGCCGATGGCCGGATTGGCTCCCTCCAGGGCAGGAAGGTGCCGGTTCCTTCCGTGTGGAAGCCGCAGTTGCGATAGTTGCCGATCCAGCCGGCCCCGGCCTCGAAGACCGCGTTGGCCACCTTGGCCATTGCCTCGACCGGCACGAAGACCACGAACTTGTAGTAGTCCTGCGGTGAGTACTGGACGTAATCGCCAATGGGCTTGGCATCCTGAATGCCGAGGATCTCGGCGAGGCCGTCGTTGACACCGCCGCCGACGGCGTCCAGGGCCGTGTGGATGGAGAAGACCGAAATCCCGGAGCGGATGATCTCGTGAACGCTTCTCGACGCGGTGTCGGTCCGGATCTTCTTGAGCCCATCCCAGATGACGGGGTGATAGCTCAGGATCAGGTCCGTTTCCAGCTCCTTCGCCTCGGCCACGACGGCCTGCGTCACGTCGATCGTCAGCAGCACGTTTCGGACGTCCTGGTCGGGATCGCCGATGAGCAGGCCGACGTTGTCCCACGGCTGGGCCAGGCCGAGCGGCGTGATCTTCTCGACCACGGCCGCGATGTCCTTCACCTTCATTCCTGCCTCCTGCACTGCTGTTCGATCGCCTGAAGGAAGCCTTCGCGGAGTTTTCGTGTTACGGGGCCGACTTTGCCATTGCCGACCGTGTGCTGCTCCACGCCGGCGACCGGCAGCACTTCCATGATGACGTTCGTCAGGAAGATCTCGTCGGCCTCCAGCACATCGGCGATAAAGAGGTCCTTTTCCACCACGTCGAGCGACTGCTGCTGGGCCAATTCACGGACCGTTTTCCTGGCGATGCCCGGCAGCACCGGCGTCTCCAGGGGCGGCGTGTAGAGGATCGAGTTCTTCACGAGGAAGACGTTGCTGACGCAACCTTCCGCCAGGCGGTTGTCGGTGGTGAACCACAGGGCTTCGGCGGCACGCTTGCTGATGGGCCAGGTTCAGCGCCAGCAGACGCGGATAATAGCTCGTCGTCTTGTGTCCGCACGTGGGGTCCGTCGCATTCTGCCGGAACGGGCAAAGGACGACCAGCACGCCTGTCTCATAATACTCCGGCGGGTACGGCCGAAACGCCGTGGCGGTGATCAGCAAGGTCGGCTTTCGCTGTTCTTCGGGCTGTGCCAGAGGGCCATTGGTCAGCGTCAGCCGCAGCCGCGCCTCGGCCAGTTCGTTGGCTTGGAGCAGCCGGTCGATGGCTTCACGGATGTAAGTCTTTTCATAGGGATAAGAGATCGACAGCACGCGGGCGCTGGAGGACAGCCGGTCCAAATGGTCCTCCAGGCGGAAGACCACGCCGTTACGGCTGCGCATTGTCTCGAAGAGGCCGGCCCCGTACAGGAAACCGCTATCCGTGGCGGAAACCCGGGCTTCTTCCACGTCGATCAAATTGTCGTTCAGAAAGACCTTCTCGGCCATCTTACAGATCACCTTAAGAGTCCGGTACTCTGCCAACCCTCTACTGGTGGGTGGCAACAACCGGGTGGCAGCGGCAAGCGGAGTCTTCGGAGCTTGCCGATGGTGCCCAAGCGTATGCACGAGCCATCGGCAAGCTGACGCTTGCCGCTGCCACCCGGAACCCACCAGATCAGTGCGGGCGGAGTGCCAAGCTAAGCACGCACGGCCTGGATGCCGGCCAGCAGCGCCCGGGCCTTCGTAATCGTTTCATCCCACTCGGCCTGCGGATCGGAGTCGGCCACGATCCCGCCTCCGGTCTGCACCAACGCACGGTCGCCGTTGATGATAATGGTTCGAATGGCGATGTTCAAGCAGACAGTCCCGTCGACGCTGAGGTATCCGATGGCCCCCGTGTAGACGCCCCGGGCGGTCGGCTCCAGCTCATCGATGATCTCCATGGCGCGGATCTTCGGGGCGCCGGTGATCGAGCCGCCCGGAAACATCGCTTTGAGGACGTCGCAGAATGTGGTGTCGTCCCGCAGTTCTCCCGCGACCGTGGCGACCGCGTGGAATACGGTGGGGTAGGTCTCGATCGTCCTGGGCTGCACGACGCGGCGGGTCCCCGGCTTGCAGAGGCGTGCCACGTCGTTGCGTTCCAGGTCGATGATCATGTTCAGCTCCGCCTGCTCTTTTTCGTTCGTCAGCAGGTCGTGGAACTGACGATCGTTGAACGCCGCCGCGCGCGGGTCGGAGGCATCGATCCGCGGACGCGTCCCTTTGATCGGCTTCGTCTGGATCACGCCGTCGCGGATCGTGATGAACAGCTCCGGCGAGGCGCTGACGATCTGGAAAGCGCCGGCGTCGAGAAAGGCGGCGTAGTCGCTGGGATTGAAGCGGTTCTGCCAGTGAAAAAGCTCAATCGGCCGGCCCGCGAAAGGCTGCTCGAAGCGGTGAGAGTAGTTCACCTGGTAGACGTCTCCATCCCGGATGTACTCTTTGATCCGCTTTACGGCGCTGAGATAGTCCTCCCGCGTCATGTTCCGGCGGATGCCGGCGGCATCGATATCCTCCAGGCACGCGCGGGGAAACTCCACAGGCCGGACTTGCCGCGATTGATCCAGGAGGCGCTCCAGGACAGCCAGTTTCTCGACCGGCTTTTCGGAATCGTCGGGCAATTCCAGAACGATCAACCAGAAAGCGTCCGCACGGTGGTCGTAGGCGATGACCCGGTCGTAGAAGCACAAGCGGATCAAAGGTTGCTGAAGGTCGTCAACGGCTCGCTCCGGCAGTCGCTCGATGTGCCGGCCCAATTCGTAGCTGAAGTACCCGATCCACCCGCCGCAGAACGTGCCGGCGAGTGGAAAATCGGCCCTCTTGCACGTCGTCAAGCCGGTATCTGCTCAGGGCACGCTGGAGTTGCGGGAACGGGTCTGTCTGGGCCGACGTGAATTCGAAAATCTCTTTCGGCTCAGCGGCCCAGTAGCTGAATCCGTCTCCATTCGCTTTGGCCGGATTGCCGCCGAGAATCGACGGCAACGGCCGGGTGGAAAAAGTCTCGCTCAACGCCTCGATGCTTGTGCCGGTGGGGATTCTCTTGCAGTGGACTCTGCAGGCACCGTCTGTTACCCGTGCCATTACTGCCTCATTGCTTTGATCTCATCCATGATGCGCACCCCGGCGGAAGTGCCGATCCGGTCGGCTCCCGCCTCCAGCATCGCGAGCGCCTGCTGGGCCGTTTTGATCCCGCCGGCCGCCTTGATCTTGCACTTGGGAGCGCTTTCCTTCATAAGTTTCACGTCCTCGACCGTCGCTCCGCCGGCGGGGTGATAGCCCGTGCTCGTCTTGACATAGTCGACGCCCGCCTCCTGGGCGATCTGACAGGCGAAGACCTTCTGTTCGTGGGTGAGGGCCGCCGACTCGATAATGACTTTCAGCAGCACCGGCGGCCTCATGACCCGACAGACTCTCAGCACCGTCATCAGTTGATGCAGCAGGTACCGCGCATCGCCCTCGATGATCGCGGCCAGATCGGCCACCATGTCGATCTCATCCGCACCGGCGTAAATCGCGTCCTGCGCCTGGGCGGCCTTGATCTTCGTGGTGTCGGCGCCGAGCGGCAAACTCACCACTCCGGCCACCTGGACCGGCGTCTCCTGCAATCGGTCTGCCACCAGCGGCAGCCACCGGTCATTGACGCACACCGCGTGGAAACCATACGCCACGGCCTCATCGCACAGCCGCAGGATTTCGGTCTGCGTCGCCTCGGCCTTCAAGAGCGTATGGTCGATGCGCTTCGCCACATCGCCGGCGGAGGTGCTCGGTTCGACCGCCGGTGCCGGTAATTCCGATGCCGTCATGGAGAACTCCAGAATCAGAAGGATTCCGCCTGTACCGCCGCCCCATGGTAACCGAAGACCCCCGGTCTTGCAATCCCGACCATGCCGCAGGACCGCGTGTGGCCGGCATACGGCGGCGGATTCCGCCGGCTCCTGTCCGGGTGGCAGCGGCAAGCGGAGTCTTCGGAGCTTGCCGATGGTCCCTCGCATGCGCAAAACCATCGGCAAGCTGGCGCTTGCCGCTGCCACCCGGAGTCCCATTGCGCCAGTTCTTTTTCCTACCCGTCCGGCGCTTGTGTCTTTCGATGGGCCGCTGCCACCCACTGATTCAAGATTGGCAGAGTATTAGCGGCACCGATCGCCCGGCGGGCGTGGATCGGCGGCTGGTTGGATGGCCTCGGGCGAGTACTTCTCTCGCAGGAATTGGACTGCTTCGTCCACGCCGGAGAACACCGCACTGGCGGTCTGCGTTACGAAGACGGAAGGGTTCTGCTGGGCCGTCCAGATCACGTAGACCTCTTTGGCGGCCTCGTGGGCGTGCTGGAGCTCCCGCTCGACGCCGCTGGAGATGGCGGCCCGCCCATCCGGCAGGGCGGGCACGAAGCTGACGATCATGTCCGCCTGGTCGATCAGCAGGAAGTCGCGGGCATAGATCTGGTTGTTGATGTCCCGTTCGATCTGCAGGACCTCCGCGACGCCCAGCCGGACCGGCCAGTCGGCTACGGTCGCCTCGATAAAATCGACGCCCTGCGTGCGGGCCTGCCGGGCCACGATCGGCAGGTGGGCCTCCTCCAGGTCGCCCGGATCGAAGCAGATGAAGAGCTGCTTCATCCGCCGGCGAAATTCGCCGATTTCCGTGGTGACGGCCTCGATCTTCGCCACCGCCGTCATGGGAAAGCTCAGGTACGCTCTCTTGAGCTGCCTTTGAAAGACGAGCCGGTAGAAAGTGTCCTCGGTTCCCTGCCGGCCGCCCCGGGCCAGGCAGAAGAAGGGGACCTTGTCGTTGATGCCCTTGCAGAGCATCTCGGTGCTGATGATCTCCTCCTCGCGCCAGACGATCAGGTCCTTGAGGGTGTGCTCGACGGCGTGGTCCTGCAGGAGCCGCAGGTGCATGGCCGCGACGCCGTCGATCAGGCAGATGTACATGTCGGCGTTGAGCTGCCGCATCTGGTCGAAATCCACCGCCGGGAACAGCCCGTGCCGCCAGCGGAAGGTCGCGTGCGTGTTGACGATCAGATTGGGGGCCTGGCGGGCCTCGATGACGATGTCCTTGAATACGCTGCGGCGGAGCGAGTGCAGCCGCTTCAGGGGGATGTCGAGGATCTTGCCCGGCGGCACGTCCGGCGCCTCCGCGTACATCATGTCGCCCACGTTGCACAGGGTGATCGGGCGGCCGTCCTGGCGAACGATGCGGCAGACCTCCTCAAGATAACTCTTCTTGTTGAGGCCCACCATTCCTGTAACGACGACGATCATACAGTCCCGTGGTAGTTCGTAAGTCTTCTGCCACAGAGAACACAGAGCCCACAGAGAAGAGAGAAGCTAAGAACTGAAGAAGGTGAAAGGGAGAAAGGGCGAGAACGGCCGCTTTTCTCATGCCCTTGCCTTCTGGTATTCATTCTCTGTGACCTCTGTGATCTCTGTGGCCGTCTTGCTTTTCTGTGCGAGCGTTGGCTACTTGGACGCGATGCCTGCGCGCGGCGAGGCTTGCAGGCTCTTGATCCGCTCCTGCCGATCGTGCTCGCGCAGGGCGGCGATCAAATCGTCCAAGTCGCCGGCGATGACTTTGTCCAGATTGTACAGCGACAAGCCGATGCGGTGGTCGGTGACGCGGTTCTGGGGGAAGTTGTACGTTCGGATCTTGTCGGACCGGTCGCCCGAGCCGATCATGGTGCGCCGCTGCGACTCCCGCTCGGCCCGGCGTTTGCTCTCATAGAGCTCATAGACGCGGCTGCGGAGGATTCGCCAGGCCTTGGCGCGATTCTTGTGCTGGCTGGCTTCCTCGCGCATGCTGACGGTGATGCCGGTCGGGACGTGCTCCAGCCGGATGGCGCTGCTGACCTTGTTGACGTTCTGGCCGCCCGGCCCGCCGGCCCGGCTGACGTGCTCGAGCACATCCGCCGGATTGATCTCGATATCCACCTCCTCCGGCTCGGGCAGCACGGCGACGGTGGCCGCCGAGGTGTGAATCCGGCCCTGGGCCTCCGTCTCCGGCACGCGCTGGACGCGGTGGCCGCCGCCCTCATAGCCCAGCTCCGACCACACGCCCTCGCCCTTGACGCTGAAGATCACTTCGCGAAAGCCGCCCATGTCCGAGGGGCTGAAGTCGAGCTGCTCCACCTTCCACCGGCGCTTGGCCGCGTAGCGGATGTACATGTCGTGGAGGTCGCGGGCGAACAGGGCGGCTTCCTCGCCGCCGGTCCCGGCCCGGATTTCCATGATGACCGAATCGACGTGCATCTCATCGGCCATGACCAGGGTGTTCTGGAGCTCCTCCAGCAGGCCGTCCCTCTTGGCCGTCAACTGCTCGATCTCCTCCTGGGCCATGGTGCGCAGGTCGGGGTCGGTCGACTTGTCCTCGAGGATTTGCTGCGCTTCGTCGATCCCGGCAACGATCTTCTTGTAGTCGCGGTACTTGGCGACGAGCGGCCGGATCTTGCCCCGCTCCTTGGAGAGGGCCACCAGCTTGGCGGTCTCCCGGGTGAGCGCAGGGTCCGAGACCTGGCGCTCGATCTCTTCGTACCGCGCGTCTCGATCATCGAGGATGGCGATCAGACTGCTGCTCGATTCTTTGCTCATCATTAGCTTTCTGCAAAAGGGACGTTGGGCCTACATCCCTTTTGCAGAATTCCGCTTCATAATAGAAAGCTCCTGCTCTCGCGGTGGCGAAAACAGGAGCCTGTCGTACTGTCGTTGGCGCCGCTACTTCTTCGGCGGTTCTTCTTTGGGCTGCTTGATGTACGATTTGCCGTACTTCTTCTGTGAAGCGCTCGATGCGGCCGGCCGTATCCATGAATCTCTGCTTGCCGGTGTAGAACGGGTGGCACATCGAGCAGGTTTCCGCATGGATCGCGTCGGCGGTGCTGCGCGTCTCGAACGTGTTGCCGCAGCCGCAGTGGACCACGACCTTGTCGTACTTTGGATGTATCTTGTCCTTCATGATTTTGGCTCCCAAACAATTCCGAAACAATGCATTATACGCTGGCCGCCGACCTTTTCAACCCAATTTTTGCACAATCTTCCATGAAAGGTGTCCGGTGCATCGAGGTCCATCCCGTGCGGGCCGGACGGATCCGGGATGCCGGCCGGTGGCGCGCGCTTCGCGGTGCGCCGGGCACCTTTAATTCACGAATTCCAGAAGAGATCTTCTGCACAGGGTTGATTTGCTTTTCTTTTTTTGTTAAAGCGGGAAGAGAAAACGACCGATAAATAGGTTGATAGATAATGTGACAGCAGAACTGTTTACACCGCGGGTGCGGTAGTTCTGATGGGGGCGGTTATAGCCAGTGATCGTGCCTGAAGTAAAGAAGACACGGGAAGGGATCGGGGGCGGATTCTGCGCCGACCCCGGCGTCCTGGCGGTCTTCTTTCCTCCCTGCATCGAAGCAGTCCTACGCGCCGAGAATGACGGCCGGGCGAAGGCGACGCAGGCCTGCCCTCTCCCAAGTACTAACAGGGTGTGCCCATCGTATACGGGTCCGGCGCCTGAGGCCCGGGAAGTGCGCTGCCGTACCGGGCGGACAGGCTCGTAGCCGAAGCGGCACACCCGCCATTGCCAGAGAGGTTGTTATGAAGGCCGAGGCCCAGACTGTCCGTGGGGAATCGACCGGGGCGGAGCCGACCGTGGAGACGCCGAGGCCGGTTGCCGTCAAAGGGCTTTCGCGCCTGACCACCTTCATCCGAGGCAAGGAGATTCTCATCCTGGGCCCCGGTAACGCCGGGAAGACGAAGTTTGCCCAATACCTGCAACGGGCCGCCCTGGATCCGGAAGGCAAACGGGAGATGACGTACGCGGTTACCCGGTCCCCGGCTTTTGTCGTTGGCCTCGGACGAAAAGACGGGCTCGTGCTGCGGGTGCGGCGGGCGGTGGATACGCCGGGGCAGGTGGGTCCCCTGCAACATGCCCTCCTGGTCGCACGCCGCAAACCGCACGCGGTCATCGTCCTGCTGGACTGCAGCAGCGACCCCTTGGCCACGCTGCGCTGGTTCTGTCTCTTCTGTAATGCGCTGGACACGGTGCTGCGCAAAGTGGCCCCGGTCGCCCGCCGGCTCCAGGAGATGGTGGTGCTCCTCAACAAACGCGACAAGATCGAGGACAAGGAGTTTGCCAAACTGCGACAGGCGGTGCGGAAAGTCATGGAACGGTTTCTGTTGGTGGCCTGGGGCGAGGAGCGCGTCAACTCGATTCCCATTCAGGAATGCATCCTGGCTCGGACGGGGCGCGGGACGGCTCTGATTGACGGGGTGATCGCTCGGTTGACCGAGCGCCTGCTCAAACGACAGGATCCGCAGGCCGCCAGCGGTGGACCCCGAGCCGGTTGCCGAGTCGCCTGCCAATCCTCCTCCTGGCCCGGTGCATCCCTCGGGTACGCCGGCCCGGACTCGCTCGTCTGGGCCGGGGCATCCGGCTGCCGCGGCTGGCCCCAAGCGTGGCGTCGGGCCGCCTGCCGGCCCCCGTCTGAGCCCCTTGCGTCCCTCGGGCACGCCGGCCCCGACTCCTTCGTCCGGGCCGGGGCATCCGCCCGCCGCCACGCCGGCGGCCCGCGGCGGACGCGCGGCGCGAGCGGCCCGGGGGAGGAATCCGAGACGTCGGGCACTTCTTCCGGGGCAGTCCGCGATGCCAAAGCCGACAGCGGCGATAAGCGGACGCGATAAGCGACAAAGGACAGGCAACCAGCAAGCCAACTCTTCGTAGTCGGCAGTCGGTAGTCGGGAACGGCTCTGTTCCAGTCCAGCCGCATCCAGAATAGGTAGCGGGCCGCTCTTCTCTTTCCAGGATTCGGATCGAGGCCGAACTACGCAAGAACAAGAACCGCAGAACCGGAAAAAGTACCTGACACCGTCCCGGTCTTGACACCGTCCCGGTCTCCCATACGCTTTTGCGGCGAACATCGCGCACAGATTCGGACCGCCGCGGTAAGCCGATGTATAACGGAGTTCGGAACTTCCGCGATGATCGGCGTTCTCAGGCCAGAATCGAGGGTGCGCCTGCGGCGGTTGGCCTGACGGACCATCATTCTACGGTGTACGCAATTGCCTCTGGCAAGATATCGCCTTGCGCTTACCCCAAATAGACCTTTTCCTGATTCCGTCGTGCCCAGAGCCTCCGTACGATGAAGCAGCAGTACGGAGGGGATGCGCTTTGTCGGCACCGGCGTTGCGGCGTGAGAGGAGTGCGGGTTCGAAGCCCGTGCGCGGGCTTGGGCCGGCGAGCGCCTGCGTTCGTAGATCGTGCCGACACACAAGTCCACAAGCGGGAAAGGAGACCACCGTGAACGCCAAACACATCCGAGCAAGACGTACCGGGCTCTGCGTAGTCGCGGCGCTATTGGCGGCCGGGCTCATGGCAGGGTGCAAGTCGACCGAGAAGAAGCCGGTCAGCACGACGACGACCGCTCCCGTGAGCGCACCGGTCGCCACCAGTGCGAACGTGCTGGTGCTGCCCGTGGGAGAGGGCGCAGGCGCCCTCCGCCTGAGCGCCAAAGGCGAACCTACCGCAGGGCTGGGCGAGACGTACCAGTACACCGTGGTGGTAAGCAATGAATCGGACTACGTGCTGCAGGATGTCACGCTCCGACAGACGACCACCCAGGGACTGGAGACCTACCAAGCCATGATGGACGGCCGGGAACTGGGCCCGCTCACCGAGGGGCGCGCCGTGGTGGCGCAGGGCATCGCCTCGAAGGCGGGCCGTAGCCGGTCGGCGCGGTTCATACCGGCGCAGGCCCAGCAGCCGCAACCAAGCCCAGCCCCACCCCAGGCGGCCGATAGCCTGTCCGCGCATCAGTATGCCTGGAATGTGGGCACACTGCAGCCGCACGAGTCCAAGACCATCGTCATCAGCGGCGTCGCCCAGGCAGACGGCACCGTCCGTTCCTGTCTGGCCGTGGACTACCGGCCCATGCTGTGTGCTGCCGTGCAAGTAGTGAAACCGGCGCTGGAACTCGAGCGCGTCTTCCTCCAGGAAGGCAAGCCCGTCCGGCAATTCTATAGCTGCGATCAGATCGAGGCGACGTATCGCCTCACCAACACGGGCACCGGCACCACGCAGCGGGGCGTGATCATCGAGCAACTGCCGCAAGGCCTGGCCACCGCCGAGGGAGCCACGACCGTGGAGATTCCCTTCGAGCCGCTGGCGGCCGGCCAAACGGTCACCAAGAAGGTCGTCCTGAAAGCCACCCAGCACGTGGAGTACGAGGGACGGGCCCTGGCCAAGACCGAGAAGTTCGAGACGCATTCGGGCGTCGAGACGCTCGTGGCGATGCACCCGCAGCTCGAGGTGACCATCGACGGCCCGGCGCAGAGCTACATGGGACGGGTCTTGCAGTACGACATCATGGTCCGTAACGTCAGCGACGACCCGGCCGTGAAAACCACGTTGGCGCTCGGCGTGCCCCAGGATCGCATTGAGCGCCTTTCCGTCTCCACGGGCCAGTCGGCCGCCCCCGGTGCCCAGAAGGAACGGACCTACGACATCGGCCGGCTGGAGCCGGGTGAGGCCCGGCGGGTGACCGTCTCCTTCGAGACGACCACGCCGGGACCGATCCAGGTCGCCGCACGGGCCCAGGCGTACTGCGTGGGTGTGCTGGAGAAAACGGCGCAGACGACGATTACCGGCATCCCAGCCCTTCGGCTCGAGGTGATCGACCGGACCGACCCGGTGCCTGTGGGCGGGACGACCACCTATGAAATCCAGGTGAAGAACCAGGGCAGCGCCGACGCGGTGGACATCCAGGTGCGCGCCGAACTGCCCGAGAACATGACGTTCGTCGAGGGAAAGGGCCCGACCGCGGTGCAGCAAGAGGGTCAGGCGCTCGTTTTCGGCCCCGTGGCCCGGATCCCTCCCGGCGAGGTGGTTTCCTGGACCGTGCAGGCCCGGGGAGAGAAGCCCGGCCTGGCGCGCTTCCGGCTGAGTCTGTCCAGCGCACAGATCCGTACGCCGGTTCTTGAGATCGAACCGACCACCGTGTACTAAAGGCCTGTTCCGCGAGTCCGGCACAGAGGAATCTGGGGAATCTGGGGACACCACACTCAATTTGGGATCGAGATAAGGAAGGTGTCCCCGGAATTCCCCAGGCCGCTGCTGGCTCCGGTAATGACGACAACCTTATTTTCAACGTTGGAATCTTTCATTTCTGTTTTCTCCTCGGGCTTCTGATCGTCAGAAGGGGCAGCGCTTCTGTTCTCTGAGGGCCGTGTTACGCCGTCACCGCGCGAACAGCTCGACCCAGCTTCTGGATACGAACCTCCACCCGTGCTCGGTGCGCACGAACCGGTCGTGATCCTCAGCTCAGCCGCCGCATGGCAGACCATCGGACGATTTCATTTCCCCACCGGCGGTCCGCGTGCTCAATGGGCAGAATCCTATTTTCCATCGACGAAAGTACGGCACACGCGGGCGGAGAGGACAAGGGAAAAGTGATAGGGGGCAGGTGAGAAGGCGGTAGCAGGCGGCCCTATTCTCCTGCTTCCCTTCCGTCCTTCGCGACGATCGGCGGGAGTACTGGGCCGGACTCCGTTCTCGGGGACTGAGTGTGGAATTCCCGCGAAAAAATCCCGCGACCGTCCCTTCGACAGGCTCAGAGCCTGTCCTGAACCGTGCGAAGGAACAGGCTTGACAACGGCTTGCTCATAGATGTCCCCGGAATTCCACTGCTTTTTCCTTGTCACTTCCGCACGCCGCCACCATAATTACGCTGAAGGGACACCCGATTCAGACGTGCGGGAAATTGCATGGTGCTGGACGTGTTGACTTTTTTGGAGGCCTGTATGAGACTGTGGACGGGAATCATCGTTGTTGTGTTAGCTGGCTGCGTACGACCCCTACGCCGCCGCCTGTGGTCGAGAATGTGCGGCATTACGACCGGTCATTCGATGACGTTTGGCAGGCGCTTGTGGCCACTTACATTGGACAAGGCTATCCGATCCATGCAATCGAGAAGGACAGTGGCGTCCTCACGACTGAGATTCTCGGCCTCCCCAATCCCTTGTCAAGGGAGTTCACCGAGTGGGCCATCCTCCCAGACGATATGTTCGCCACATACCGGAGTGCACAAGGCACGCTGAACACGCACGTCAGGAAGAATAGCGAAAATCAAACCCGGGTTGAGGTGGTCAGCGTCCTGAGGGTCTTTGAGGATAACGTGACCGGGCAATGGCAAGTGTGCCACTCAACAGGTAAGGCGGAGAGACTGGTTCTTGACGGCATTGCCGCCAAACTCCCACCGAAGACCACTGATGGCGAATCGCAGAAGCCATAAACGCGAGAATTTAAGGTGTCAGGTGCGAATGGCACGAAGATAAGCCCTAATAGTCCGAAGTACAAACAGGGAACCGTCCCCACGACGCTGAGTACCCGGCGGGCGTCCTTACCTTTCAAATGTTGTGCGAATCACAGCAGACAATGTGAGGTCCACAAATGGCGAACCCAGCATTTGCGAAGCGCGTTTACTCGTTGCAGAATCAGATCGTGCGCGAGCTGAACAACGCGCACATCTTCTTGGAGCAGACGCGGCCTCTGCTTGCGCAGGCAAAGACCAGATACGACAAGAGCAAATCGAAGACAGACAGACGGTACTACGTTCCCTCCGTTGGAGGCAGAAAATTCGCGAGCCGCACAGACGCCGAACTTAAGGCCATCTATAGTCACTACATCTCGACCGCCTTGTTCGAGGCGTTCCTAATCAGGTCACTCTCGCAGTTCGAGTCCTTTCTATCAGATGTTCTTTTTGACTTCCTTACGCGCTACCCACTCCGGATCACCCAGAGGGTCCAAGGGGTACCCGGGTGTCCAGACATCCCAGCGAGAGAAGTCGTTGCTCTGCCCAACAAAGATTCTGTGCTGCAGTGGGTTTTCGACGAGCATCTCTCGAATGTGTTTCGGCAACGGCCCAGCGTTTACATGGCATATATAGTCAGACTAATTGGTGTCAGAGAAGACCCCAGCTTTCGGGACTACTACGAAGTTGCGGCGACAAGAGACCTTGTGGTTCACAACGCCGGTATCGTTAACGCGCTATACCTCGACAAGGCAGGTGCTAAGGCGCGAGGCAAGCTTGGCAAGAGGCTAATCGTCGACCGCGTTTACTATTACGAGGCCCTTGCCGGGATGAAAAAAGTCGCCGGCGCTATCAAGCGGGATGTGGAGAAGAAGTTCGGATAAAGCCCGGAATCTGCGGAATCTGGGGACACCATACTCGAATCTGTCGAATCTGGGGACACCATACTCAATTCGGGATCGAGATAAGTAAGCTGTCCCCGGAATTCCAGAATTGATGCAAGGGGGACGGTCTCAAAGATGTCCCTGTGTGAGGCAAGTCGGAATGAAAGTGGACTACTATGAGCTCATCATTCAAAGACCACGTCCTGTCCGAGGCGGAAATGACATGGCTAAAAGCTGTCTACGAAGACAGCCAATTTGATCCAAAGATGGCAAAGGTCAGGCTCCGCGAGAAATTGCCCAAAGGATTTGATCCAAAGAAGATCGACGCTAGGTTCTTGCTCAATGGAAAGATTCTAACAGTACTTGGTATTTGGAAGGTAGACCCCGAGTCCCCTGAGCTGAAGAATCTTGAGCGGGTAATCCTTTGCATTCGAGATCTAATATTGTCGGAATGTGGTATTGAGACAATTACTTCGGAGTTGCTTTCCACGAAGCTTGGTATACAAGAACCGGACGTGCAAAAAGCGTTGGGGTACCTGACTACCCTTGGAGGCTTCTATTCTGGAGCGAGCGGACGCACTGGTTCAACCGGATGCTGGAGAATAGAACTCACTGGCGACAACATCTACGATCCCTACTTGGCGTTTGAGAGCCTGGAATCACTCATGCAGGAGTACTATGAGGACCGCGCCAGCAGTCGGATGCATCTGAGGTGCCTCTGCTGAGTGTCCCCGGGGCTGGTGTTCTAACTCAGGGCTTGTCACCATCGGGGGGATGGGGGTCACGTCGTAATTATTCATTATTGGGGGGCGGGGATGGGGGTCCCGACTCCCGGAATTACCGGGAAGAGAAGAGGCGGTTCAGGGGGCGGGAATGTTGGGGCCTGTCCAGGCACAGGGAGCCGCTGAATCGGACGCGTCGGTCCGTCTGGGAGTAAGATCACACGTGCCCGGGAGGAGAAGAGACCGGGCACAGGCGGATGAAGCCGGAAACAAGAAAGCGAAGCTCTGAATCAGACTCTTTCCGAAGGAATCCACCTATGGGCCGTCTTCCAAAGGGTTCGGCCCATGAACCGTCGCCTTTCGTCCGCGAATTACATGGCGAGAGGCTTGGCCGTGCGCAGGTTGTCGGGATCCTGGGCTCTCGGTGGGTACAGACGCGATCCCCCACCCCGCTGAACCGCCTCTTTCTTTGGGCGGGGGGAGCAGGATGATCCGTGGTTTATCCGGGTGGTTGTCCCCAGCCGCTTGCAGGCTGGACCACCTTTCTCGCGGCTTCCGGCGTTTCCATGCCCCGGCGGGAACAGAATTTCTGCTTCAGTTTCGACTTCTATGAAACATACGGGCGTCCCGCAGCGTCTATATAACAAAAGCACGGCCCCGGCGGCGGTGGCCGCCGCCAGAGACGATTTTCAACGACGAGTGACGCTCATGATCCGAATCTGCCTTGTGCGTCTTTGGTTTCCATTCGTGATTCAAAACAGCTCCGGGGCGGCCGGGGACGGATGGTGCGGAACAAAGCCAAGCGGCGGGCAAGATATCCTACTATTCCCAGATTTCCCGTATACTATTATTCCACCATCCAAGTCCGATGTCTTCTGCGCCAAACAAACCCAATTTCGGGACGGCCCGAACGAAGGCTAACAGCGGCTGGGGAAAAGAGTTATGACGAATGGGACCTGGAACTGGCCTCGGAAAACAAAGCCAATTTCCGCCGGGCGATCACATGGCGGTGGCACGGGCAGAGCCTGCCCCCGCGCAAAGCTGGCCCTCGACCTGATCGGGGGCGGGGGATGCCCGTGGTACTCATGGGCGCTCGCGCCCATGCTACGAATTGCGTCAAACAAACCCAATTTCAAGATGGGCCAAAGGAAGGATAACTGCGGATGAGGAAAGGAGTTATGATGAATAGAACCTTCAACGGGCCTCGGCAAAACAAAGCCAATTTCCCGAAGCGGGGCACCGGGGCGGTGTCTCGATTGCGGATTTCGGATTTCGGATTGCGGATTGAGCACAGACCTGCGGCGGAACGCCCCCCGCAGCCTGCTGCCCCGGCCCCGGCGGGTCAATCGTGCGAAACGAAGCCAATTTGCGGCGGCGGGAGTAGCCGCCCAGGAGGTTACACACCCATCTTTCGCCGGCGCAGATGAAGGCTGGGCTCCTTGCGGCGCACGGGCAAGGAGTGATTCGGCTCAGAATAAGCTTGGAAAACAAAGGCGGGTAATGCCCGACGCGGACGACGTTTTGTTTTTGCCGCCGGCCAAGGCTACAATACATTGTTTGGAATGAATTGGGGTTCAGGATGCTTTGGTTTTGGAGTACACACGATGGTTGCCCATAGAAACGGGACGAGTCTGTGGAGGGGGCTATGGTTTTTGGGGCTTTGGCTGGTCGTGATCTGGGGGGCGGGCTGCCAGGGGCCGGGCTCGACGGCCGATACGCCGACAGCGGAGCCGGGGCCGGAGGCGACGGCCCTCTCGACGCAGGGCGCGGCAGAGGAATCGAAGCCGGCCGCCCGAGAGGTGCAGGTCAAGGCGGTGCGGCCTCACGCGGGCAGGGCTTCCGGGGGCCAGCCCCGGATCGCGGTCGAGAAGGACGTTCTGCGATCTGGGCGAGGTCGGGGTGGATACCAAGCTGACCGGGCAGTTCAAGTTCACGAATAGCGGCAATGCTCCTCTGGTGATCACGGGCGTCCAGGGGTGCTGCGGGGTCACACTCAAGGGGGTGCAGGCCGGGCAGGAATATGCGCCGGGCCAGAGCGGCACGCTCGAATTCGACTACCAGGCCGTCTCCATCCCCAACCCGAAGCTGGCGCGCATCGTCTATCTGCAAACGAACGATCCCGAGCACAAGATCATCGGCTTGACCATCAAGGCGGCGGTCGTCCGCCGGGTGGACTACAAGCCGGAGAACCTGAAGCTGGTCCTGAAACAGGCGAACGCCGGCTGCCCGGACATCACGCTCAAGAGCCTCGACGGCCGGCCTTTCTCCGTTACGGATTTCAAAGCGACGGCGGGCTCGATCACCGCGGAATTCGATCCCCAGGCGAAGGCGACCGAGTTCGTTTTGAAGCCGAAGGTGGACATGGCGAAGCTGGAGCACAATATGCGGGGCCGGGTCAGCATCGCCGTGACGCACCCGGAGTGCAGTACGGTGGATCTGCCGTATGATGTCCTGCCGGAGTTCACGGTCAGTCCGCCCAACATCATGATGTTCGGGCTCAAGGCCGAGAAGAGTGTCGAGCGGGACATCTGGATTCTGAACAACTACCAGGAGGACTTCGAGATCGAGTCCGTCACCTCCCCGAAAGGGACGATCAAGCTGGTGGAGAAGACCAAGAAGGACAATCGCTATCAGCTCCGAATCGAAGTCACGCCGCCGCGCCGCGAGGGTGGAAGCACCCTGGTGTCGGACATGCTCCATGTGAAGATCAAGAATGGGCAGACGCTGCCCATCCCATTCCGAGGGTTCTATCAGGACAGGTGAAGTTCCTGATCTATGATTTATGATTTTTGATTTATGATTTCTGATCGACAAATCGGCAGTCAGCCATCAAACTTCGCTCTTCCCGAGCCATGAGATCCCCAAGCGTAGTTCGTATAACCTATGTAGCGGCCACCATTTGCGTAATGGCGGGGGGGCTGTCTTGTCCTTCGGGAACGGTCGAACGAGTGACGCCGCCGCCGCAGAAGCAGGATGAGCCGGTCAAACAGGATGAGCTTGTCCTATTCCTTACCGGCAGTGAGTTGGGCTCCTTGCGTCCCTGCGGGTGCTCCGGGGGCCAACTCGGCGGCATCGAGAAGCGGTCGGCGGTATTCAACAGCGTCCCGGCGTCCCGCCGGCTGGTCATCGAAACGGGTTCTCTCGTCCCGAGCGACCGCGAGCAGGACCTGATGAAGTTCCGCATCCTCTTCGAGGCGTTCGGACGCCTCAACTACGACGTGGTCCACCTGACCGGCCGGGATGTCGAGATCGCGGGACGCTTGGGCTTGTTAGCGGACCCCAAGCCGCCATTCCACGTTCTGCGGGCGGGCGAAACGGGCTCATCGGCGGTATTCACCAAGCGGGTGACGGTGGGGGGGCGGGAGATCACCGTCCACATTGTCTCGTTCGACTCGCCGGCCGCTGTTCTTCGCCCGCCGGCCTTTGTTCTGGGGCCGCAGAACCCTCTGACGATCAATATCCTGATCCTGGACTATGAGCCTCGACTTGTGGCTGGATTCCCCGAGGAGCTTGTGGTTCGATCCTGGATGTCACCGGGGGAGTGCGTTATCTGCCCTTCGACGTCGGATGAGCCGCAGGTTCTGAGCAAGCCGGGGGACATGCCTCTGGTCTGCACCGTGGGGCGGTTCGGTCGCCATATCTGCCGGCTGGGTGTGACTTTCGACCCCAGGACGGAGAAGCCGATCGTGCATTTCGAATCGATCCCGGTTCAGGAGAAGCTGCCGGACGACCCGGCCCTGGTGCAGCTTTATCGGCAGTATCAGCAGTTGGTGGGCCAGAGCGGCCTGCTGGAGAGCCACCCGCGCGTCCCGCTGCCGGCCGGACTGGCGTTCGCCGGTTCGCTGAGCTGCAAACCGTGTCACGAGTCGGCCTACGACCAGTGGAGCACGACGGGCCATGCCCACGCCCTCGACGCTCTCAAAAAGGTGGGCTCGGACCGCGATCCCGAATGTGTCATCTGCCATGTTATCGGAATGGAATACGAGAGTGGCTTCAGCACCGAGGAGAAGACGCCGCACTTGGCCGGCGTCGGCTGTGAGAACTGCCACGGCCCCGGCTCGGCCCATATTCTGTCGGCCGGCGAGGCGGCTACGGCACAGCCCAAAGCGGCCTGTACGAAGTGCCATACCCCGGAGCAGAGCGGTGATTTCGCCGGACACGAGGAGGAGTTTATGAAAAAAATCATGCATTGGAAGGAACGCGCCGCCCCGGGCAAGGTCAAAGAATGATGAAGGATTGTGGATGATTGGTGATTGAAGAGACAGTCCGCTCTTCGCGACTATCGTCCATCATCAGTGGCGGTGCTATGATCAAGACATTGCGCATCACAAGCGTGGCAGCGGTGATCTTTGCGGCCGTGGTGCTGGCCTCCGTTCTCGGATTTCGCCGACCGATCGCCTTCCTCCACCTGAACTTGGGCACGGGAGGCGACAAGCAGGTCGAAAAGATCCTCAGCGGGCCCAGTGCCGTGGACCGGTTCAAGGAGAAGTCCATTAAGGGTACGAACCCCGAGGATACGACGCCTCCGCTGGTCAAAGCGGCGACGCTTTTGGAGGGGATTATCAATCCGCGTGACGAGGCGGCGCCGCCTACGCTGCGCAACCCGCCGGCCAAGCCCACCGGGAGGCCTGTGCCTCCCGTCGCTGTTTCCACCAAATTCGAGCTTTTGGGAATCTGTTATTCATCCGACGCGAAGACGTCGTTGGCTTACATCCGCCTGCCCGACGGTGCGTACCAGTGGGCGGGGCCGGGCAGCGAGATCGGCCACCTGACGATCAAAGAGATCCACCAGAGCTCCATTGTGTACGTGGATGGCGGCCGCGATGTCGAAATGCCGGTGGTGGCGCCGCCGGAGACCGCGAACCTGTTGGAAGCGAGCAACACCTCTGTGACGCCGGAACCATCCCTGCCGCGACCGACCGTCGGGGCCAAGGCGGTGGGCAGTCCGGTAAAACCGACGGTGGCCGCGAGTCCCAAGGCGGTCCCCGGAACGACTTTGCCATCGGCGCAGATCAGCAAGGAGGAGCAGGAGAACCTCAGCCAGTTCGGGGACAGGCTCAAGATCGCCGGCGGAGCTGATTCCCTCGATCGGGACGCCCTGAACAGCAAGCTGATTTCCGAGTACAAGTCCGCGCAGGCCAATCCGACGGAGGCCGGCAAAGTGGAGAATCCCAGCGAGCCCTCGGCGGCAGGCAATGACGCCTCGAAGAGTGCCGTCAGCGAGGAGTCACGCCGGCAATTCCTGAGGAAGCTCAGCAAGCCTCGCACGAACATGAAATGACCGGCCTTTTTGCCGGCCTATCCTCCCAGTGCGACTCTGCTCCCGAATGAGACGGCAGAGTCGTATTGTCCGGGCGGCTCTCCCGATGCATACGAGGGGAGCGGTCCGCCGCTCCTGTCCACCGCCCATCGGAGGGTGCGATTACCGGACCCGGTCACAGCGGCTAACCCTGGTCTTGAAGGTCCCTGTGCCTGCCCACCTCCGCCGGCCGGGAATGGGCGGCCCGGTGCCAGTACTGGCAGCGCTGTTTTTTGCAGTCCCACCGGGAACTTCCGAGCGACAAGTCTGTCTCACTACATAGATGTTCTTGATGTAGTGAGCAGGGTGAATTGGATTCGAGGTAACGAACGATGACGGGATGGCATGTCTTCCGTAGGGAGTCGTATCAACCGCGTTCCGTAATCTTCTGGGCTGTTCTTGCTCTATGCGGCGGGCCGCTGTTCGCCCTCGACAATCCGGGTGCCCCGGCCGAGGCGGCACGCCACGAAGTCATTCCCTTGACGAGTATCTCGCCGGAACGGGCCAAAGAGTTCCTGAGCCGGCTCCGGCTTGGGACGGCGTCGAAACTGCCCGGCAACGCCTTGCTGGTGACCGCGGAGCCGGGCGACCTGCAGAAGGCTGTCACCCTTGTCAACCTCGTGGACACCCGCACCGAGTATGACATCAAGGATCTCGGACCTGCTTGCGGGAAGACGTTGCCTCCGAGCGTGCAGATTGCGAGCGTCATGAACGGCTTGTCCATCGGGACCTTCGCGAATCCGCCCCAGGACAAGACCAAGGCGCGGGCCATTGTCGATATCCACAACGGGAAGATCGTAGCCATCGCCCCGGTCTTTCAATTGCAGGACCTCAAACTGGCCCTGGAAGCGAGTCCGGAGGCCCTCAAGCAGCGGCAGGCCCTGGCCAAGCCGGCGAATGCCGTGACAGCCGGCCAGACCCTTCAAGCCAGCGCCCTGCCGGATCCCTCCCGCGAGATTCCCCATCTGAAATCCGTAGGCTCCGGTGAGCTTCAGGCATCCAGCCCGATTTCGAACTTTGCCCAGATCGACAACAGTCGGTCCGATGAATACGCACGGGAGAGAGAACTCCAGCGGAAACTGCGAGAGATGCGCGGGCAGGCGACCGCGTCGCAGGCTCAACCCAAGCTGCTGGCGCAAGCCAATACCAAGCCGGCCCTGGCGGCACTCGCCAATTCGCAATCGATGGGCAGCACCCCCACGGCGGCACAGCCTGTCGCCCCGGCGGCGGAGCCGGCACCAGCGGCGAAAGTGTCCCCGAACGGCGAAGATCGCGCGGCGGGAGCCCAACCCCAGCCGACGGCGGAAGGCAGCCCGGTAGGGACCCCAGCGGCGCAGCCCGGCGCGCCGGTAGCCGCCCAGCCCAAGTCTCTCCAGTCGGGACAAGCTGCACCGCAGACCTCCGCGCAGCCGACGGCGGTACCGCAGCCCCAGACGACCCCGGTTGCCGCCAGCACCACGCCACAGGCTCAGATCCCATCCTCGTCCTGTCGGCGGAATCCGCCGAGGCGGAGACGAAGGAACTGGTGTTGCCGGAGAAGCTGCCGGTCATCATGTTGCTGGACCTGGTGGGCAAGCATCTGGGTCTGAGCTACGTCTATAACCCGGAGGACCTCAAGGGCGAGGTCTCTCTCAAGCTCAACGGGGAGCTCACGCGGCTCGATCAAGGTCAAGGATCTGTATCCTTTGCTCGAACAGACCCTGAAAGCGAACAACCTGGTCACGACCCAGCACAGGGGCAATATCGTGACGATTGTTCCCGCCACCAGGGCGGTGGAGGGCGACCCGGTCTTTGTCGATGGGACGACGCCCGCCGTGGAAATCGGGGATACGGTCGTTCAGCGCAAATTCGAGCTCAAGTACATCGACACGTCGGCGGCCAAGAATCTGCTGGAGAACATGAAGGTCGCCCTCGACGTGACGGGCATCCCGGAAAAGCACATGCTGATCGTCACGGCCTACGCGTACCGCATGGAGCGCATCGAGCGGCTGCTGCAGATCGTCGATCAGCCCGGGGAGCCGAAGAAGTTCCGCTTCCGGCAGCTCCGCTACACGATGGCCAAGACCCTTGCGGACAAAGTCAAGGCGATGGCCGAGCAGATGCTCGAGAGTGTCAGCGTGACGGTGGCGGAGTCGGAGCCCGCGCTGACGGTCGCGCGGAACCCGGGCGAGTCGGATGTGGCCTACCGGACACGACTGAACCAGCTCCGGGTCGTCCAGCAGGCCCAGCGGGCGCAGCAGCAGGCCTTGCGGCAGCAGTTGACGCCGGAGACCAAGCCGGGCGTGTACCTCGACGCCGACGAACGGACCAACCGGGTCCTGATGATCGGGGCGGAGAAGCAATTGGCCATCGTCGAACAACTGGTCGACGCCTTGGACGTGGAACAGCAGGATTTGCGGACGTTGCAGCTTTACCGCATGCAGCACGTGGATGCGGACGACGTGGCCCGCAAACTGCAGGAGCTGGGCATCATCAGCAAGCTGCCCGAGAACCCCGCCCTGTCGCGGTATCCCGCGGGGCAGTCGCGGCTCACGACGCCGCAGTTGCCGGGCCAGCCCCGGCCGGCGACCCCGCACGACGCCGGAGGCCCAGGTCTCGCCGACGGCCGAAGTGACGAAAGAGGGACTGGTGGAGGAGCCGCAGGTGGTCGTGGTGGAGACGACGAATTCCCTCCTGGTGAACGCCACCGATGAACAGCACGCGAAGATCGCGCATATCATCGAGTACGTCGATAGTGAAACACTCACCAACGAGATTCCGTATAAGATCTATCCGTTGGAGAACTCCTCGCCCAAGCATCTGGCCGAGTTGCTTCAGAACCTGATTCAGGAAACGGTCGAGCAGCAGAAAGAGGGTGGCAAGATCGAGAAGGTGGTCGTGAACAAGGATGAGAAGATCAAGATCGTTCCCGATCCGAACACCTATTCGCTGATCGTCTACGCGAACAAGAGGAACCAGGAGTGGATCGCCAACCTGATCACGCAACTGGACAAGCGCCGGCCGCAGGTGCTGATCGACGTGACTCTGGTCGCGATCACGAAACATGACAAGTTCGACATGGAGCTGAACCTCCTGCGCAGCTCGCCCGATATCGCCAGCACGTCCGGCATCACGGGCGCGACCACCGAGAACAGGCTCGGGAAGACTCATTCAGACGGGGGCCGGCGGCCTGACCGCCTTCTATGGCGACAATCAGGTCCAGGCCCTCCTGGACACGGTCCAGGAGAAGACCTTCGGGCGCGTGCTGGCCAAGCCGAAGCTGCTGGTGAACGACAACGAACAGGGCAAGCTCGATGCCAAGGACATCACCTATGTCGAAACGACCTCCGCTCTGCCCGTCGCCAGCGGCGTCCCCGGCACCACGAGCGGACTCGTGCAGACGTCCACGACCTTCCAGAGCTACGATGCGGGCATCACGCTGGATATCACGCCGCACATCAGTGAAGGCGACCTGCTGCGCCTGGACATCAAGCTTACGCGGTCCGATTTTGGCACGCTGCTGGGCACGCGACCGCCGGACAAAAAGAGCAGCGAAGTGGATACCGCCGTGACTCTGCCCAACGGCACCACGGCGATCCTCGGTGGTTTGGTGAAGTTGAATGAGTCGAAAGGCGGCTCGAAGGTGCCTATCCTTGGCGACATCCCCCTCGCTGGGCGGACTCTTCCGCGGCATTCACAACCGCGAAGAAGGGCGAATTCCTCTACATGTTCGTCAAGGCGGAGATTATCCGACCCGACGAGACCGCCGGCCATGGGATGAAGGGGCTGGAGACCTTGTCCGAGAGAAACCGGCAGGCGTTCGAGAAGCGCGAGCTGGAGTACCAGACGTATCAGGACTGGCCGGGTATTAAACCCAAGCGGGTCGACCCGTCGAAGGTATTGGATGCACAATAAACGCTGCTCCCTGGAAAGTCAGTGTCGGTATGAAGGATTTGCTCATACGAACGGCGAAGCGGACCGGGTTGGTCGAGGCGGACCAACTGGCCCGCTTCCTGGAGGAGAACAAGGGCCACGGCCGCCTGGATGAGGTTCTGCTCACGTGCCCGTACTTCACGGAGGACGCGGTCCTGCGGCTGTTCGCCGAGGCCCTCGGCTGGGACTACCTGACGGAAATCTCGGATCGGCAGGTCCCGCCGGAGTTCGTCCAGAACGTGCCGGCGACCTATGCTCAGCATCATCACCTGATCGGGATCAAGATGCCGGAGCAGGACGGGGACGGCCTGATGGTGGTCCTGTCCAAGCCCCTGGACACGAATGCCCTGGACAACGTGTCGAAGATGACCGGCCTGCCGGTCAAGCCGGCGGTCTCGACGCGGGCCGCCATCACGGCGGTGATCGACACGGCGTATGAGCAACGCACCACCGTCATCGAAGAAGTGGCCGAGGAGCTCGATTCGCAGAACCTGGACCAGTTGGTCGATGAGGTGTCCGCCTCCGACGACTTGCTGGACGTGGTGAATCGGCCGCCGGTGATCCGGCTCGTGAATGACATTCTCTTTCGCGCCCTGCAGATGCGGGCCAGCGATGTTCACGTCCACCCCTATGAGGCGAAGCTTCAGATTCGCTATCGGGTCGACGGCATCCTGTACGATGCTCTGAGCCTCAACAAGAACGTGCTGCCGCTGATCATTTCGCGTATCAAGGTCATGGCCGGCATGGACATCGCGGAGCGCCGACTGCCGCAGGATGGACGATCCACCGTGCGGCTGGGCCAGCGCGAAGTGGACCTCCGCGTGAGCACCGTCCCGACCAGCTTCGGCGAGCGCTGCGTCCTGCGTATTCTCGACAAGAGCTCGGGCGTGTACGGCCTCGATGAGCTGGGGCTGTGGCCGGACGATCTCAAGAAGCTCGATTCCCTGCTGAACCGCGCCCACGGCGTGATCTTCGTCACGGGGCCGACCGGCAGCGGCAAGAGCACCAGCCTCTACGCCTACCTGAACCGGATCAACTCGGCGGAGAAGAACGTCATCACGATCGAAGACCCCATCGAGTACCAGCTCGAGGGGATCAGCCAGATCCAGGTGGCCAGCGAAGAAGGGCATGACCTTCGCGACCTCCCTGCGGCACGTGCTGCGGCAGGACCCCGACGTGATCATGGTCGGCGAGGTCCGCGACGTGGAGACCGCCCGCATGGCGATTCAGTCGTCCCTCACCGGGCACCTGGTCTTCAGCACGCTGCACACGAACGACTCGGCCGGCGCCGTGACCCGCTTGCTGGACCTGGGCGTCGAGCCTTATCTGGTCAGCTCCTCGCTGATCGCCATCATCGCGCAGCGGCTCGTGCGGAGAGTCTGCCCCGACTGCAAGAAGCCCTCCCAGCCCACGGCGCAGGAACTGAGCGAGTTGGGCCTGGGAACTCCGGAAGAGAACCGTGAGGCGAAGTTCTACGTGGGGGCGGGGTGCGAGCGGTGCTTCAAGACGGGCTATCGCGGCCGGACCGGAATCTACGAAGTGATGCTCCTCAGTGAGAAAATCCAGGACCTCATATACAAACGCGAGACCGCCGGTACAATCAAGCGGTTGGCTCTGGAGGCGGGGATGCAGACCTTGCGGATGGATGGGGCCCGCAAGGTGCTCGCCGGCATCACCACGGTGGCCGAAGTCCTCCGGGTGACCCAGGCCGACGTATAGCAAGGTGGGCCGATGATCTAACTCGGATCGACGGATGTCTTTATGCCGAGATACCAATACATCGCGATCGCGGGCAGCGGCAAGAAGGTGAAAGGGACGATCACCGCCGAGAGCCCCTTTGCGGCGCGCAAGCAGTTGCGGATGCGCAGCGTGCATCCCTCGTCGATTACGGAGGTCTCTTCCGGCGTCGAGGAGCAGCACGCGGCGCTCTCGTTCTTCCGCGGGATGAGCAAAGCGCAGCTCACCGACTTCACGAAACAGCTTGCCACGCTGCTGAATTCCGGGATCAAGCTGACGGAGGCGCTGTCGGTCCTGACCCTGCAGACGCCGAATCAACGCTTCAAGACCGCCCTGATCGAGATTCGCGACCGCGTCGTCACCGGCGAATCGTTCACCGACGCCCTGAAGGACTACGACAAGTACTTCGACGTGATCTACGTGGCCATGGTCCGCGTCGGCGAGGTCACCGGCACGCTGGGCGAGAGCCTCAAGACCATCGCCAACTTCATGGAGAAGCGCCAGCGGGTGGAGTCGAAGGTGCTGACCGTGATGATCTACCCGGTGGTCCTGGTCGCTTTCTGCCTGCTGGCGATTCTGATCCTGACGACGAAGGTGATTCCGACGATCGGCGAGCAGATCAAGCGGGCCGGACAGGAATTGCCGTGGATCACGCAGCAATTGATGAACTTCAGCGGCGTGCTGACGAGCTGGCGGGTGCTGATCCTCCTGGCGGCGACTCGTCCTGATCGTCATGGCGTCCCGACGGTTCTTCCGCACCGAGCGGGGCGCCTACCTGCGGGACCGATTCCTGCTTTCCCTGCCGGTGTTCGGGCCGCTGATCAAGCAGCGCGTGGTCGCCCGGTTCGCCTCGACCCTCTCGACGCTGATCGGCTCCGGCCTGTCGGTGGCCGAATCGCTCCGCGTGGTCGTCCGAGACGACGGGCAACACGCTCATGCGCCGCGCCATTCAACAGTCGCGGGAGCGCATCCTGGCGGGGGCCGACATTGCCACCCCGCTGCGGGACAGCGGCGTGATCGATCCGGCGATTGCCCACATGGTGGCCGTGGGCGAGAAAAGCGGCGAGCTCGAAGCGATGCTCAAGAACATCAGCGAGAACCTCGAGGCCTCCTCGGATGTCGTGATCGAGCGGTTGAGCGCCGCCGTCGAACCGTTGATCATCATCTTCATGGCGGGCGTCGTCGGGCTGATCGCCTATGCGACGATCCTGCCGATTCTGCAGATTTCCGCGTCGGTGCGTTAAGGCTTGTTTGGAGTAGAAGGATTATGAAGGACAACAGGAAAGAGACACGGGCGAAGCGGTTTCACGATGGTCGAGCTCATGGCGGTGCTGATCATCCTGGGCCTGCTGGCCGCCGTGGTGGTGCGGAACTTCGTGGGCCGGGTGGACGATGCGCGGGTGAAGGTCACCAAGGCCAGCCTGCGGCAATTGCACACCGCCGATCAATCAATTCCACATGGACACCGGCCGATGGCCGACGGAGCAGGAGGGATTGACCGTTCTCGTCCAGCAGCCTGCCGACGTCACGAGCTGGCGGCCGGGCGGCTACATCGAAACCGTGGAGGTTCCCAAGGATGGCTGGGGACGCGACTTCATCTTCGAGCTCCTCCCGGAAACCGGCAGGCCCTTTGTGATCAAGAGCCTGGGAGCCGACGGCCAGGAAGGGGGCGAGGCCTACAATGCGGACCTGCTCAGCACCGACGCCAACTGATCGGGTCCTCGCCCGCGGGACGGGCGAGCCGATAGCGCGGCCCGGGTCGGTGGTTCTCCGACCGGGCTGTGTGCGTGTCAGGGCGCTGACGCTGGTCGAGCTTCTCGTCGTCCTGTCGTTCATCTCGCTGCTCGTCGTCATCGCGCAGGTGAATCTGTTTGACGTGCTGCGCCGCAACACGTTCAAGGCGCAGGTGCAGGATTTCGTCTCCATGATGCAGATGGCGGCTTCGCGTGCCGCCGAGAGCGGGCACCGGTATGAGATGATCATCGACCTGGCGGACCAGACCTACCTGTTGCGGGAGTTGACCGGCTCCGATCTGACGGCGGCGGTTCAGGAGGAGCAGATCATCACGCAGGGCGCGTTCCGGGGCAACTGCCAGGTCGCCTATGTGGAGTTCGACGACGGCACCTATGCCAATACCAGCGAGGAGAGAACGAAATTTCGCGCCGGCCATGCCGGCTGGCAGTACGGCGGCAAGGTCGTGTTCCTCGACGAGAGCGAGCACCCTTACGCCGTGATCGTCAACCGGGTGACTCCCATCGTGCAGTTGATCGAAGGCGACCCGCCCTTGATGAAGCCCAAAGCCAAAGAGGAAGTCCCATTCCTGTGACGTGCTATGAGCGATCGGGCAGACAAATCGGGCATGATTGAACTGACGCGTGGCATCGTCAAGGCCGAAGGCCTTGGCGATGGTTCGCGCACGGGCGTCTGTGCTTCGGACGGAGCTTTGTGGCATCGGCATCCTGCCGATGATTCATGGGCTGGAAGCCCATGCCACGCTGAACGCGCTTCTCACACCTCTCTCAGGCAGGTTCACCCTGCTGGAAGTGATCGCGGCCCTGGCCATCCTCGGGCTGGCCGCCTCCAGCGTGCTGGTCGTGATCGATCGCTGCGTGTCCTCGGCCTCGGATTCGGCCCTCCGCATGGAGGCCTTCGGGCTGGCCCGCGAGAATCTGGAGAAGATCCTCGCCCGCGACTCCGTGGACGAGACGGTGGAGTACGGGACGAGCGAGCGGTATGCCGACGTTTCCTGGCAGACGGTGATCGAGGGCTTTCCCGAGCCGGTCACGGGCCAGATGTGGGTCCGCGCCGTCTGCTCGGCGGAATACGTGGACTCGAAGGGCGAGACGCAGAGAATCGAGCTGATTCACTGGATCACCCAACTGACCGACCAGCAGGCCGGACAGCTTGTCGGCCAGCAGGATCTGGAGAAACTCGCGGTGGAACAGGTCATCAAGACCGACCAGGAAGCGGCCGCGTACGCCAAGGTGGACGCGGACACCATCGCGCAGTGGGTCGAGAATGGTCTGGTGAAGACCGACGACGACATGTTCCTCCGCTACAACCTGGATGTGTTCATCCAGACCCAGGGCAATCCGACGCCGGAGCAGAAGGCGCAGCAGGCCAAATCGGTCCGGGAGTTGGCGATGAAGCTGCGGACGGAGCAGAAGGAGTCGGAGCAGACCGGGGCAACCGGGCTGTCGAACGAGCAGCTCGAGAAGATGAGCCCCAGCCAAATCATGGACCTTGTGAACAAACGGCTGAAATGATGCAACGTGTCAGGACATCACTGGCTTATGAGATTGCTCCGCGGCAAGGGGGCCGAAGAGACCCAACCCTGTACCTTGCGAGTGCCACGCCCAAGCGCGGCTTGAGCGGGCCGGCCTCAACTACTCCCCAGCATGGCGAGACATGCTCAAGCGAGTCTGAGCGTGGCGTCCGACCTTTCAGTCTCTTGGGAGCCAGACGCCAGGCGGGGTTCTCGCTGGGCGAGCTGCTCGCCGTCGTGATCATCGGCTCGATGATCCTCGTGGCGATTCTGACGATCTACGGCCGGGCCAGTCAGGCGGCCGACGCGGTCCTGCGGAAGATTGACGGCCCCGCGTGGACCTCGGAGGTTTTGCAGTTGATCGCCGAGGATCTGGGCCGCACCCTGAGCGCGGAAGACGTGACCGTTCAGATCAGAAATGGGTCCGATAATGGCTTCCAGCGGGCCGAGCTGGTCCTGAGGCGGACGTATCACGACAATGAGAACAAGGAGCAGACTCTGGAGCAAATCACCTGGCGGGCCGGATACGACCATGAGGGGCAGGCGCCGGGCCTCGTGATCTACCGCAGTTACGAGGGCGTGGCTCAGGAAGACAAGCTCTTTGACGACAACCGCGACGAGGTGGAGAAGTTCTCCCCCTTCGTGCCGATCTGTCGCGGCGTGACTTTCTTCCAGATTCAGGCCTGCAAGGGGGAGGAATTGGTCGATCAATGGCCGGCCTCGCCGCCGCCCCCCGGTGTCAAGATCACGATCTCTTTTGGCAAACCGTACGAGAGGGTTCGCGGGGGCCTTGACGTGGAGGAACAGGACAAGATCAGTCGAACGGTGGCCGTCGCTCCGATGCGGAAGATCGCGTTTGCCATGGCCGGCCGAGCGGATGCCAATAGCGTCGCGGATCCGAACGCCGCGTCGCCCGACAAGCAATCGAACAACGACCCCTCCTCCACGGGGCAGCCGGCGAAAGAACAACCGGCCAACGAGCGCAGGACGAATGAGCGAACGTCGACACCAACACGGTCCAGATAACCGGCGGGGTCACCGCGGGGTGATTCTGCTGGTCACCCTGGTCATTCTGGTGATTCTCTCCACGCTGGGGTATACCCTGTGCGTCCAGGTGGCCGCACGCCGGCATCGGGACCAGTTCGTGATCGATTACAGCATCGCCCGGCATGCCTGTGCTTCCAGTCTGAAGTACGCCCTGGCTTCGATGGGCAGCCTGCAATTCGACCTGGTCAGCCGGCCCAACGAGCCGGACTTCTCGGACGTCTTCGCTCTCAGCGAGCCCCAGTATCAGAAGCTCCTCGAGCAGGCGGCGGCGGCGAAATGGGCGGCCGACAGCAATCTGGTGCAGGAGGGCCTCGGGCCCAAACCGCTGGACCGGGATTCCCTGAAGGCGGCGGCGCAGGAGGAGGCCGGCAAGAAAGCCGCCGCGACAGAGGCCGGGAAAAAGGCCGCCAAGAAGGGCGCAAGAAGAAGACGGCAAAGGAACAGCCCAAGAAGAAGGCGGCCCGGCTCGGGGACGTGAATGAGGTCAACGACGTGAACGATTACGACCCGAACAGTGAGTCTCTCGCCGACGCGCTGCACGCCCAGATACGGGGACCCTACGGCCCACCCTGGCCCTTGGTGACGGAACCGATGGAATTCGAGATCGGATCGGCCAAGGTGAAGATCGAGATTGAAGATGAGAATGCGAAGTATCCCCTGGGCTGGGTGATGATCGCGGATGAGAAACTCAAGCCCGAAGTGGCGGCGGGGTGGGCGACGTTCTGTGAGTGGATGGGGTACTCGACGGAGGAAATCGGTCTGCTGAACGAGGGCCTCGCCAAGATCGGCAAGACGAAGCCGTTCAAGACGGAGTTCAAGCAGGAGACGGAGGCGGTCGAGCCGCCGGCGGCCCTCAAGAGCAAAATCACCCGGCCTGTCTCCCGGCGCTCCCAGCACGGTGGCACGCCGGACCATAACGCGCAAGCCTGTCACCGTGGAGGAGCAGATGGATCGGCAGAACAAGGAATATGCCAAGCTCCTGCACAGCTCCATCATCAACAAAGACCTGCTTTCGCGTCCGAGCATCGCCAGCGACACACGGAAGGAGTCCGCGCTGAAGTATCTCGGGCTGTGGGCGACGAGGAACGTCAATATCAACTCGGCCCCCCGGCAGGTGCTGGAGGCGGCGTTGACCTTCGGCAGTGCGGCCGATGCCCCCAAGATCGCGCAGGAGATCATTCAACGCCGGCAGGTCAAGCCGGTCAGCGACGTCAACGAGTTGAAGCAAGCGGCGCCCCGGTACTCCACTGCCTTGGACGATTGCCGGACCTTCCTCGCGGTCCGGAGCACCGTGTTCACTATTCGCGTCACGGCGGTCAGCGGCGTGGCCAGAGTAACCGCTGTCGCCGCCGTGGCCAAAGAGGGCGATAAAGTGCAGCAGATCGCCGTGATTTCGGACTGATCCGGCGCGTGGAATCGACCGATTCTTATGGGTCGGTGCCTAACATTCGATTGGTGCAGGACTTGTGCCCTTCGGTCCGGGCCGAGTAAATGCCGGGACCGCTTTTGACGACAAAGGACAAGGGCCGTATACCGTAGGAGATGGTGAATCGTGGAATCTGGAAACCACCTGGGAATCTACTGGAGCAAGAACAAGGCGACCGTGGTCTGCCTGGCGCCCCCGGGCCGCGAGAGAAAGGTGCTCGACTGTTTCTCGG
>CAVOUO010000042.1:0-91408 GCA_963699595.1 uncultured Planctomycetota bacterium | reverse complement strand
TTGCTGGGCTCGCGCTTGACGACCAACTCGTGCCCGGGGGGAACCGTCATATCGATGCGAACCCGGTACGGATTCCCGACCTCCTGGTGCTGTTGCCTTTTTTCCACGGCGACCCGGCAACGGATCATATAATGGCAAACTCTTTCCAGCTTGTCCGCTTCTTCCCGAATCAGGACTTCCATCTCATCCGCGTTCTGGATTCCTTTGAATACAATCTCAAGAGGGACTTTCATGGTGGGCCTCCATCCGCCCTGGCCTCAAGGCCAGAGATCCCGTATGGGTTCGGGCAAAATGCTCTTGACATCCTCAATCACGCCGCCGGGCATCCTTTCCTCGAGCACGCGGAAGACGGTGCGACAGGCCTCTTCCGGATCGTGCTGGCGCATCAAGCCCTCGGCCACCTTATCGAGAAACTCCGGCCGGCTTCGGATCTTCAGTGGCTTGCCCGTCGGGTCCATCCATGATAATAAACTCCCTGCAGGCGCATGGGCAGTCGCGCCGCAAACTTGGCCGTTTCCTCCACCGTCAGTCGATCCCTCAAGGTCTGAAGGACGGCGCCAGGACCCGAAAGGCCCGCTGCTCGTCGTCCAGTCCCATCTGCTCCTGCACCGCGCGGAGCCATTCCCCCGTGTCTCCAGAAACTAATCAAACGTTCTCACGCCTGTTGTTGTCGTTGTCATCCCATGCCTCGCTTTCCCACCGGCCCCGTCGAGTCTCCGCGCCGGTCAGCGAATTTCCAGATCGTTGTCGACCGCCCTGACGCCGGGCGTGCTCTCGGCGATCCTCTGCGCTATCCGAAAGGCCGGAGACTCGATACCGCGCCGAAGAGTGTTACCTCACCGCCGTCAATGCGGACCTCGATGGAATTCGGCCTCCTCGGGGATGCTCGACTCGAACGCCGTCACGATGCTGTCGGCGATCCGGTCATCCCGGCTGGGCCGATCCACGATCCCATGTTTGATTTCTTCGCTCGAACGCGTGCCGGCAGCCATGATCCACTCCTCTTCATCCAACCGCTGTCGTGCGGACTATACCCATCTTCCGCTCTATTTTTATTTACTTTTGCCGCGGGGCCCGAACTAAGGAAAACGCTGATTCTCCCCCAGGAATTCGCAGCGACGACTACCGGGAATACGGGTCGTATTCCTCGTAAACGCCATCATCAAGTCCCCAGGCCTTGACGCCGGAGGAAAAACACGGTAAGCAGAATCCCGCCAGGGCCCGCAGGCATCCTGCTCTAAGGTAATGAAGACAATTGGAGTAGAGGCGAGGCATGCCTCGCCTCTGCGGCGCGCAGAAGGAAAGACTCTTTTCGAGGATGGGATTTGTTTATGACGGATCAGAAACTCGCGTTAGGGGCTCCCAATCGCGAAGCAGCGCGATTGGGGACCCTACCCCCCCACCGTCCCTCCGTTGCCTATTTCTCCATGGAGATCGGCTTGCGGTCCGACATGCCCACGTACAGTGGCGGCCTTGGCATTCTGGCCGGAGATACGATTCAGACGGCCGCCGACATGGAAGTGCCGATGGTGGCCGTGACGATGCTCGCCCGCAAAGGCTATTTTCATCAGGAGTTGGATGCCGCCGGCCGACAGGTCGAAACGCCGGATGTATGGAATGTCGCCCAGCACCTGCGCCGGCGGGATGAACAGGTCACGGTCATCCTGGAGAAACGGGAAGTCAAGGTACGGGCGTGGCAATACGATGTCGTCGGCATGACCGGCTTTATCGTGCCGGTGTTTTTCCTGGATACCGACCTGCCCGCCAATGACGAGAAGGATCGGGTGTTGAGCCACTACCTCTACGGCGGCGACAAACGGCACCGGCTCTGCCAGGAGTACGTGCTCGGCGTCGGCGGCGTCCGTATGCTGCGCACGCTCGGCTACGACCAGATCGACCGCTTTCACATGAATGAGGGCCATGCCGCCTTCCTGATCGTCCAATTGCTCGATGAGGAGCTCAACCGGTCCGGCGGCAAAAAGATCAAGCCGGAGCATATCGAAAGCGTGCGGAGGAAGTGTGTCTTTACGACGCATACGCCGGTGGCCGCCGGCCATGACAAATTCTCGATGGAGCTCGTGCACAAGGTCGTCGGCCGGCACAAAATCTGGAACATCCAGGGAGAACTGACCGGCGACAGCCATCTGCTGAACATGACCTACCTGGCGCTGAATTTCAGCCATTACGTCAATGGCGTCTCCCAACGGCACGGGAGAGTATCGCAGGAGATGTTCAGTGAATATCGCATCGAGGCAATCACGAACGGCGTTCACGCCGGCACGTGGACCGCGCCGCCGGTCCAAAGGCTGCTGGACCACTACATTCCCGCCTGGCGGGCGGATAACTTCAGCATTCGCTACGCCTTGAGCATTCCGGCGGAAGAACTCTGGGAGGCCCACACCAAGTGCAAGGCGAAGCTGTTCCGCACGATTGCCGCCGAGCGCAAGGTGAGACTCGATCCGGAGGTCTTTACCATCGGCTTCGGCCGGCGGGCGACCGCCTACAAGCGGGCGGACCTGATCTTTCGGGACCTGGCCCGGCTGCGGACGATCGCCGCCAAAGCCGGTCCCTTCCAGATCGTCTTCGCCGGCAAGGCCCACCCGCAGGATGAGCCGGGCAAAGAGCTGATCCGGCATATCTTCGAGGCCGGCAAGCAATTGGAGCCGAAGGTCCGCATCGTCTATCTGCCCAACTACGATATCGAGGTGGCCAAGGTCATGATCCCGGGCGTCGATTTGTGGCTGAACACGCCGCAGCCGCCGCACGAGGCTTCCGGAACCAGCGGCATGAAGGCCGCCTTGAACGGCGTCCCCTCCCTGAGCATTCTCGACGGCTGGTGGATCGAAGGCTGGGTCGAGAACCTGACCGGCTGGGCGATCAGCGAAAAGGGCCGGGCGCAAAAGAGCAGCAAGATCGACACCTCCGCGAAAGACGCCCTGGCGCTGTATGACAAGCTGCAGGACGTTGTCATTCCCATGTACTACAAAGAGCGGGATCGGTACCTGAGCATCATGCTCTTCGCCCTGGCCTTGAATGGATCATTCTTCAACACACAACGAATGCTGCAGGAGTATCTGCTGAAGGCGTATATGCAATAGCAGTAGGGTGCGTATCACGCACCATTTCTCGTGCGAAGTCGGTGCATGAAGGCGCGTGCAGTTGCAGCTTGCACACTTCACACTTCAAACTTAAAACTCTCTTCATGGACATCTTTTCAACGGCATTGCTGCTGTTCCTGGTGATTGACCCGATTGGGAATATCCCGGCGTTTCTTTTTATCCTGCAAGGTGTGCCGGAGGAAAGGCACAAACGGATCATCTTCCGCGAGTTGTTCATCGCGCTGATCGTGCTCGTGCTTTTTCTCTTCTTCGGCCAATTCATTCTGGCGGCCCTGCAAGTCTCGCAGGGCTCGCTGGGCGCGGCCGGCGGTATCATCCTGTTCCTGATCGCCGTGCGGATGATCTTCCCGGTGCCCAAAGGGGTCTTCGGGGAAGAAGCGGATGTGGGCGAGCCCTTTATTGTGCCGCTGGCTGTTCCTCTGATCGCCGGCCCCGCGGCCATGGCCACTCTCATGCTGCTGATGGCCCGCGATCCATCCGATTGGCCTCAGTGGCTGGCGGCCTTGCTGTTGGCGTGGTCCATCTCCGGCATCATCCTCTTGTCGGCGGACCAACTGGCCCGGCTGCTGGGCCGCAGAACGCTCACAGCGATCGAGCGGCTGATGGGACTGGTCCTGACCGCCGTGGCGGTCCAGATGTTCATCGACGGCGTCGGCCAAGCCTACCGGGCGATCACCCACGGGTCATAGAGCCGTAGTATTCCCTGCACTTCCCGCTCCCGGCCTCGGATCACGCGTTTGCCGGCCAACTTCCCGCGCTCGGCCGTCACGACGGTGCCTTGCTGCTCAGGATGACAAAGCCCGCAGCGCCGCTGCGCGTCGGGGTCGGTGTCGTGCATGAACTTTCCCGAATTTGTTTACATGGTACTACGGGCTCCGAAGGGGTGGAACATAGGGTAATTCCTGGATACATTTGGACAACGTCCTGCTCGCAGGTCCGTCGGCGGCAGACTATGATGGACCCAGGCGCATCGAGCGTCCGTCCGCTGACTTGCGGGTATTGAACGGCAGCTTCGCGGAGTCTTCGAGCTTGCCGAAGACTCATGCGCATGCCATGAGCCTCGGCAAGCTTGCGGCGGTCACTCACTCGTCGATCTGATCCAGTACTGAGCAGACCGCAAGCTTTTGACGGGACGCTCCTCAGTTTGATGTTTCTTCGAACGAACTCCGGCCGTCCGCAGTCTCCGCCGCGAGGACTGACCTGAGCATGCCGGCCAGGGATCGACGCGCACACGCTCCGCCGCTCCGGACCATATCTCCTTCGACATCCTGTTCCTTGGCGCCCAGAGTCGTCGAGCGGCTAGTTTCAGCTAACGCTTGCAGGCTGCCTGATCTTGAGCTGGATCGTGGATTCGTCGGCCAACTCCGGGAGCCGATCGCTGCGGACTGACCTTCATCCGTAACAGAACCAGATGCCGGGCCACGATCCGTGTACGTCAACCGATCTCTCGGACAGTCGCCAGCCGGCCGATGGTCGCGAACCTGGAAACAGCGTCGAGCCCGTGCGCAGCTTCAGTCGCCCGAAGACCCTCGTCGGGCGTCCTGTCAGGAGATCCGCTCTCCGAGCGGCTGCTTCAAGGTCAACGTGCTGAACGGGGAAACAACAACGTCGGTCCAGCTCCGCGGCATAGTCTGCGGCGGCAAGTTGCGATATCGCGAGCCCGAAAGCTGCGTTTCGCCCTCCAGCGGGATCGAGCTCCAAGTCGTACCGCCCGTTTCCAGACGTAGCCCAGTCCTTGCAGCCGTGCTCGGCGATCTCGTCCGTTAGACGTGGTCGCTGTGTTCGTGCTCCCACGGTTCTCGCTGCAACGTGTACGTGCAATGCATGCGAAGTAGGCGAACTCGACAGGCTTATGCTCCATCATCTGGTTCAGGAGTGCTTGATGATCCTTGGTCCACCTGGACTTTCCCGGCTGCTACTGCCCTCGTTGCACTGGTATCATACGTTCAGAAGCGATGGAACATAGGGTAATTCACTGGGCACATTCTGAGACTCACGTCCTAGCTCGGCCAGGTCCGTCACCGGATCAGGCTGCGAACGACCTCCAGGACCGCCAACGTGCGACGATAGAAGCCTCCTTCACTGTCCCAAACGCCTCGCTGCCACCAAGTCAGTTTCAGTCCTTCCATCGTATACTCTTCTTGGCCAACTACAGGACAGCCCTCCGAGTGTCATGCCAAATATTCTGCGGACCGTAGACGAGGACTTTGCGTTTATGACCAAGCAAGAACGGCAAAGGCGAATGCGTGAGCTTGACGAGGGGATTCGCGTCTGCGTGCGGTGTCCCCTGCACCAGAGCCGGACCCATGCGGTTCCCGGGGGAAGGCCCGGTCCCCGCCGAAGTCTTCTTCATCGGCGAGGCCCCCGGCGGCAAAGAGGACCAGTTGGGCCGCCCATTTGTCGGGCCCTCCGGGATGCTCCTCAATCGGCTGCTGGAGACCGCCGGACTGAGCCGGCAGGAGGTCTACATCACCTCCTGCGTCAAGTGCCGGCCGCCGAACAACCGTACGCCGCACACGAACGAGCTGAACATCTGCCAGGCCACGTGGCTGGATCAGCAAATCGAACTCGTGAACCCGCCCATCATTGTGCTCTTGGGCCGGGTCGCTCTGCAGCAGGTCCTGAAGGACCGGCGGAGCCTGCGGCAAATCCACGGCGAAGTCGTCGCGCGCGACGGCCGGCGGTATTTTCTGACCTATCATCCGGCGGTAGCCTTCCGTGTCCCCGAAACCCGGGACAGCATGGAGGAGGACATGACCCGCCTCAAGCAACTCCTGGCTGCGCGACAGCACGCGGCGGGAAGGTGAGAAGACGGGAACAGAAGCAGGAAAGAAGTACCCCTGGCAAGGTGACGCGCAGAGTGTTCTGCATTCAAGAGTCACAATGGGTGGCAGCGGCAAGCGCAGCTTGCCGATGGCTCGCGGGGTACGCGTAAACACCATCGGCAAGCTCCGAAGACTCCGCTTGCCGCTGCCACCCGTCGCAATTCGAATTTCGAAATCCGCAACAAATCCAAAATCCAAAGCACCAATGACCAAAACGCTGGCGCCGGGCTCAGGCCCGTTTTGAATTTCGAGTTTTGGGCCTTTGTGCTTGTTTCGGATTTCGGACTTCGGATTTCGAATTTCCGCGCTGCGCGGCTATGGTTCCTGGCTGCGCGGGGGACCGACGGCTGGGCCGGCCCACTACAGGGTCGGCGCCGCCGCGAGTCGCTCCGCTCGGCTCAGGTTATCCAGGATGTGCTCGAACAGGACGAGGGACTTCTTCTTGTCGCCAAACGGGCCGACGGTAATGGCGAGTAGGGTCCGGGCCTCCGGCATCGCTCCCAGCCGGATCTCCACCTGGTCGCGCTGGGCGTTATACGCCCGGATCTCGCCCGAGATTCCGTCCTGGGCCGCCCGCATCACCCTGAGATCCAGCTCGTCCGCCGCTTTCCGGGCGGCGGCGTAGACCGTCCCCACGTCAACGTCGAGCCGCGACTTGAGGGTCTGCATTCCGTACGTCGCCTTCTCGCCCGTGGTAGGGTCGTGATAGGTGGAACACCCCGGGGCCAGCAGACCGCCGGCGATTCCGAGGGCCGCAAGCACGATGGCGTGCGCTTTCATTGCCGTATCCTCCCGAGCTTGACGAAACAGGCGGATTTCTGCCTTCAGGCAGTCTATGCCTTTTTCCGACCGTGACGCATCGGGAACCTGCTCAATTGCCCAACAGGATTTCCCACGCGCCGGGCTCCAGCTTGCACATGGTACGCCGGAGATTGCTTCGCTCCGCTCGCAATGACATAGTACGCCCCTCTGAGGCCAGGAGACCGGTCACCCATCATGTCATTGCGAGCAGCGCAGCGAGCCTGCCCTCGCGCAGGCGGGGCAGGCGATCTCCCGCGCTGTGACAGGGGACGTGCCCAGGGTGGGATCGGCGGCGGCGCTCGCGGACGAGGATAGGGGAATTTCCTGCGCCAAACTAAGCAAATTCCCTAATCGACCCTTATCGCTTGCACACCGTTGGACTCGTAGGTAAAGTGAATGAGTAGTTACTTTCGACGAGAGGAATCCAAGAATAGTCAGGATCGGAGAGCCGTCATGGCTGGAGAAAAGGGCGACAAAACTCCCCGACGCAAGCGGGAAGCGAAGAACGCCCGGGGCGAGCAAGGGCCGGGCGATCAACCGCCCGCTGCGGAAGGACCATCCGAGCAGCCCGCGCAGGAGCAACAGTCCGCGGAGCCGCAGACGCCGCGCGAAGAGCCGGAGCCGGCGGAGATCCATGATCGGGCCCCCTGCCCTGTCGTGGGCGTGGGCGCTTCGGCCGGCGGACTGGAGGCTCTCCAGGGACTGTTCGCCAGCTTGCCGAGCAACCCGAACCTGGCCTTCGTCGTCGTGCAGCACCGGGCCACGGACCGCACGAGTGTGATGAAGTCCCTGATCGAGAAGCACACGAAACTGACCGTCAAGGATATCCAGGATGGCATGAAGATCGAGCCGGACACGATCTATCTGGCCCCGGCCGACAAGGACGTCGCGGTCTTGCACGGCGTCCTGTTTGTGGTCGAGCCCCTGCCTCACTCCGGCGCCCACCTGCCGATTGACTCGTTCCTCCGCACGCTGGCCCTGGACGAGGCCGAGCGGGCCGTCTGCATCATTCTGTCCGGCACCGGCTCCGACGGCACCCTGGGCCTCCGGGAGATCAAGGCCGCCGGCGGCATGGCCATGGTCCAGAAGGAGGATCAGGCCAAGTACGACTGCCATGCCGCGCAGCGCCATCGAGACCGGCATGGTCGATTTCATCCTGCCCGTCGAAAAAATGGGCGAGCAACTGGCGCAGTACGTCCGCCATCCCTACCTCGAACCGCGCGTAACCCTGGAACCGGAGGAAAAGTCCGAGGAGCAGCTGGCGAAGATCTTCGTGCGTGATCCGCAACCAGACCGGGCATGATTTCTCCCACTACAAGCGCAACACGATCCGGCGGCGGATCGCCCGGCGGCTGGCCGTCCATCAGATCGAGGACCTCGACCACTACATCAAGCTGCTCCAGGACAGTCCCGACGAGGCCGCCATCCTGGCCCGGGAGATGCTGATCACGGTGACCAACTTCTTCCGCGATCGCGAGGCCTGGGAGTCGCTCCGCGAGCAGGTCATCCACCCGCTGGTGGCCGACAGACCCCCGGACGTTCCTTTGCGGATCTGGGTGGCCGGCTGCGCCACCGGGCGAAGAGGCCTACACCGTCGCCATCCTCTTCCACGAGCAGATGGGCAAAGACGAGAGGCATCACCCCCTGCAGATCTTCGCGACCGATCTCGATGAGGAATCCATCAACGTCGGCCGCCGGGGCGTCTACCCCAAGAGTATCGCCGCCGATGTCGGGCCGGCGCGTCTCAAGCGGTACTTCACGGAGGAGGGCAACAGCTACAAGATCCGGAACAATATCCGCGAGACGATCGTCTTCGCCAAGCACGACCTCACCAAGGACTCCCCCTTCTCCAAACTGGATCTCGTCTGCTGCCGCAACGTCCTGATTTACATGGACAGCGTCCTGCAGAAGAAGCTGATCCCGATGTTCCATTACACGCTGAATCCGGGCGGCATCCTCTTCCTCGGGGAGAGCGAGTCCATCGGGACGTTTGCCGATTTGTATGCGCCCGTGGACACCCGGCACAAGATCTTCCGGCGCAAGCCCGTGGGGACCGGTTATGAGCCGGAGCGGAGACCTGGGCTACCCTCTGCCCCCGGAGGCCGCCCGCGAGAAACTGCACGCCGCCCAAGCGCCGCACGATGTGGCCGAGGTCGCCGAGCGCGTGATCCTCCGCGACTACTCCCTGCCCTGCGTGCTGGTCGATGAGGAGTTCAACATCGTCTATTTCAACGGCGACACCAGCAAGTACCTCAGCCAGCCGAGCGGCAAGCCCACCACGAACATCGTTCAAATGGCCCGGCCGGAGATCCATTTCAAGCTCAACCTGCTGCTCAAACGCGCCTTCCATGAGAAGCACATGGCGGTGGAAAGGGACATTCAGGTTCGCGTGAACGATCACTACCTCGAAACGGATATCGTCGTGCGGCCCGTCGCCGAGGCGGGCGCGGCGGAGAACCTGATGCTCGTGGTCTTCAAGAGCCGGCCGAAAGAGAAGAAACCGGGCGAGACCGTTCCCCTGCCCGCCAACGTGCCCGCGGAGGAGAAGGACGGCCGCATCCGCGCGCTGGAGCAGGAATTGCAGTCCACCCGGGAGTACCTCCAGACGACCATCGAGGAGCTCGAAACCAGCAACGAGGAGCTCAAAAGCTCCAACGAGGAGCTGCAATCGACCAACGAGGAGCTCCAGAGCACCAACGAGGAGCTGGACACCAGCCGCGAGGAGCTGCAATCGACGAACGAGGAGCTGCGCACGGTCAACGCCGAGCACCAGGAGAAGATCGAGGACCTGTCCAAGGCGTACGACGATCAGCGGAACCTGTTGCAGACGACCGACGTGGCCACGCTGTTCCTGGACCAGGAGCTGCGGATTCGGCGCTTCACCCCGGCGGCCCGCCAGATTTTCCGGCTGATCGAGCGCGATGTGGGCCGGCCGCTCGCCGATATCTCCACCACCCTGCAGTGCCCGGACTTTCTGCCGGACATCCAGCATGTCCTGGAGACGCTGGCCCGGGTGGACAAGGAGGTCCGGTGCGACGGCGACGAGTGGTACCAGATGAGGGTCATCCCCTACCGCACGGCCGAAAACGTCATTGACGGCGTCGTCATCACTTTCATCGCGATCACCGGCCAGAAGCAGGCGACTGCCGCCGCCGAGCAGGCGGCCGGCTTTGCCGAGGCTATCGTTGAAACGGTGCGCCATCCCTTGCTGGTTCTGAACGGGGACCTCAAGATCGTCAGCGCCAATCCGGCGTTCTACCGGCATTTCCAGACCGGCCCGGAGGAGACGCTCGGCACGCGGATCTACCAATTGGGCCACAATCAGTGGGACATCCCCGAGCTGCGCCAGTTGCTCGAGCAGATCGTCCCCCAGAACACGAAGTTCGAGGATTTCCAGGTGCAGGCCACGTTTCCGAAGATCGGCGCACGGACGATGCTGCTCAACGCCCGCCAGACGATGCGCAAGGGCGAGGCCACCGGCGGCATTCTCCTGGCCTTCGAGGATATCACGGGACGAACACAGGCATGAACAAGCGCAACAAGAAGCTCGCAGAGGAATCGGAAGACCTGCGGCAGCAGGCCGAACAAAGGCTGCATCTCGATACGGTCGCGATCGAAGAGTTGTCCGAGACCGAGGTCGCCGTGCTCGTGCACGAGCTGCGCGTCCACCAGGTCGAGCTGGAGACGCAGAACGAGGAGCTGCGCCGGGCCCAGGTCGAGACTGGAACAGTCGCGGAGCAAGTACGCCGAGCTGTTCGATTTCGCCCCGGTCGGCTACCTCGTCTTCGATGCGAACGGCGTGGTGGTCGAGGCGAACCTGACGGCCGTCTCCATGCTCGGCCGGGACCGATCCCAAGTGGTCGGCCGGTCCTTCAGCCCGCTTGTCGCGCCGGCCAGCCAGGACACCTGGCGGCTCCATTACGGCGCCGTCTTCAAGACCGGCAAGGGCCAGCAGTGCGAAATCGAGGTGACCAACAAGGAGCAAGGCCGCCTGATCGTGCGGCTGCACAGCCGGCCCGTGCTGGGGGAAGGGAACAAGGTCGTCCAGTGCCGCACGGCCATGTTGGACGTCACCGCCCTGGTCC
The DNA here is from genome assembly GCA_963699595.1 of uncultured Planctomycetota bacterium. Lineage (GTDB taxonomy): Bacteria > Planctomycetota > Phycisphaerae > Sedimentisphaerales > Anaerobacaceae > PLanc-01. The sequence goes on along the minus strand of CAVOUO010000042.1, from coordinate 80,578 downwards.
GCGCCGAGCAGCGGCTGCGGGACTCGGAGCGGCGGTTCCGCACCCTGGCCGAGAACTCGCCCGACATCATCGTCCGCATCGACGCGGACCTGCGCATCCTGTACGCCAATCGGCACGTAGAAGATGCCCTGGGCATTCCGGCGGACGAAGTGATCGGCCACACCCTCGGCGAACTGGAGACGCGGGCGGATCTGCTGGAGATCTGGACCGACGGCGTCCAGCAGGTCTTCCGCACGGCCAAAGCCGGGCAGGTCGAGTTCCATTGCGACTCGCCGGCGGGTCTGCGCTACTACAGCGCCGCCGTGGCGCCCGAATTCGAAGAGAATCGAACGGTCAAGACCGTGCTCGTGACGATCCGCGATATCACCGATCGCATCCGGGCCGAGGAAAAGTACACGAACGTCATTCGCAACCTCCAGGACGGCTTCTGCATCCTCGACGCCGAGGGCCGCTATATCGAAGTCAATGACGCTTGTTGCCGGATGCTCGGCCGCACGTGCGAAGAGCTGCTCCAGATTCAGATCTTCGACGTGTGGGAGCCGCAGCAGCAGGAGGAGATCGCCGTCCACCTGCAAAAGGCCCTCGCGGACGGCTCGGACCAGTTCACCATGCGGCATGCCCGCAAGGACGGCAGCCGGCTGGATTGCGATGTCACCATGCAGCGGCTCGACGGCGACCGGCTCTTTGTCTTCGCCCGCGACGTGACCGAGCAGCGGATCGCCGAGGAACAGCGGATGGAGACCCTGCAGCGGCTCGAACTGGTCAGCGAGGCCACCAGCGACGGCATCTGGGACGTGGACCTGACCACCGACACGTCTCTGGCACAACGATGCGTACCTGACGGCTTTTGGCTATACACCCGGAGCGAAGTGGCAGCGTTTCCCGCCAATGGTGGCAGGAGCATGTCCACCCGCAAGACCGGCCGGAGGTTCTGGCGGCCCTCGATCAGAGTCCGTCCAGAGCCACAGGAGCGGTGGTCGGCCCGGTACCGCTTCCAGCGCAAGGATGGGTCCTACGCCTGGGTGATGGCCCGCGGCTAGGTCGCTGCGCGACGCGCAGGGCAACGCCGTCCGGCTGGTCGGCTCGATGATGGACCTGACCGAGAAGCTGGAGCTGGTCGATCAATTGGAGAGCGAGCGCGCGAAGCTGGCGACGACCATCGAGACCGCCCCGACCGCCATCCTCGTGGTGGATGAGCAGGGTCGGCTCGTCTACGCCAACGCGGCCGCCAGCGAGGTTTACGGCCAGCCGGTGGTCTACGGCGAGGAAATCGAGTCGTGCCGGAAGCTCGGATTGTGCTATCCCGACGGCCGTCCCTATGAACCGCGCGACCTGCCTCTGGTCCGCTCGGCCCTGGAGGGCGAGACGTATCGGGAGATCGAGTTCCTGATCCGGCGGCCCGACGGCCAAACGCGCTATACGCTCGCCAGCACCACCCCCCTGCGAAACCACGAGGGCCGGATCACCGGCGCGGTCGGCATCTTCCAGGACGTGACCGATGTCAAGGCGGCCGAGCAGGCCCTGCGCGAAGCCCATGACAAGCTGGAAGAGAAGGTGCGCGAGCGCACCCTCGAGCTCGACGAGACGGTCGCCACGCTCCAGGAGGAGGTCGCCGAGAAGATCGAGGCCCAGAACCTGCTGCTGCGCCAGAACGAGGTTCTCCAGAAGATCATCAACAACATCCCGGCGATGCTGTGCTTCTTCGATGCCGAGGGCCGCGTCGGCATGATCAACGAAGCGGTCACGCGGATTCTCGGCTATTCGCTCGCGGATTTCCACGAGCGCCCGGTGCTGGAGACTTGTGCTTCCCGGATCCGAGTACCGGCGCGAAGTCTGGGAGTACCTGATGGTCCGCCCGAGGCGGCTGGCGGGACTTCTTCGTGCAGAAGAAGGATGGCGAGAAGGTCATCAGCTCCTGGGCCAGCGTCCAGCTGGCCGACGGCTCCTACCTCGCCATCGGCATCGATATCCGCGAGCGGACGCAGCTCGAGACCTGTCTGCGGGAGAACGAGCAGCGGTACCGCACGCTGGTCGAGATGTCGCCCGACGCCATCAGCGTGGAGCGCGACGGCGTCATCCAATTCGTCAACTCCACGGCCGTCAGTCTGCTGGGAGCCAAGGCGCGCCGAAGAGATCGTCGGCCGGCCCCTGCTCGACTTCATCCACCCGGACTACCGCCAGCGGGTGGACCGCCAGTTCGTCCGTCTGCGCCAGCGCCGCAAGCCGATGCCGACCACGGAGGAGAAGCTCGTGCGGCCGGACGGCACGGCGATCGATATCGAGCTGGCCGCCATGCCCATCATCTTCGAGAACCAGCCCGCCAACCAGGTCGTCCTGCGCGACATCACGCCGCGCAAGCAGGTCGAGACCAAGCTGCGCGAAAACGCCACCAAGCTCCAGCAGCAGGCCCAGTTGCTCGACCTGGCGCACGACAGCATTGTCGTCAATGATATGGAGGGCCGGATCGTGTTCTGGAACCGCGGGGCCGAGCAGACCTACGGCTGGACGCAACGGGAGGCCGTCGGCCGGATCAGCCACGAGCTGCTCAAGACCCGCTTTCCCGTTGAACCTGATCGAGATCACGGCCAAGCTCCTGGACCAGGGCCGCTGGAACGGCGAGCTGACCCATACCACCCGCAGCGGCGAGACGATCGTCGTCTCGAGCCGCTGGGCCTTGCAGACGCGACGAGAACGGCCGGCCCAGCGGCATCCTCGTGATCGACCGCGACATCACGCAGCAGAAACGCGCCGAACAGGCCACCATCGAGGCCTGGCACTTTGCCGAGAGCATCACCGACACGATCCAGGAATCCCTGCTGGTGCTCGACGAGGACCTGCGCGTGGTTTCGGCCAACCAGACGTTCTATCGCACGTTCGGGGTCGCCCGGGAGGAAACCGTGGGCCGGCTCATCTATGAGCTGGGCAACCAACAATGGGATCTCCCGGAGCTGCGCCGGCTCCTGGAGGATGTCCTGCCGCACAGCAGCAGCTTCGAAAACTACGAAGTCGAGTATGAGTTCGAGCACATCGGGCGTCGGACCATGCTGCTCAACGCCCGGCAGATTTACCGCCAGAGCCAGCAGACCCAGATGATCCTGCTGGCCATCATGGATATCACGGTCCGCAAGGAGCAGGAGCGGAAGATTCAGGAACACCAGCGCGAGCTCGCCACGCTGACCGAGGAGCTGCTGCTGACCGAGGAGCGCGAGCGGCGCCGGCTCGCCCTGCTGCTGCACGATTCCATCGGTCAATCCCTGGCGTTCTCGAAGCGGGAGATCGGCGTGCTGCAAAAGAGCACCCCGGACGAGGTCCGCCAGGCCCTGGAATACGTCAAGGAGCAGATCGAGGACGCCATCCACCAGACGCGCAGCCTGACGTTCGAGCTGAGCCCGACGACGCTGCACACGTTCGGCCTCGAAGCGGCGGTCGAGGAGCTGGTCGAGCAGTTCGCCCAGCGCGCGGGCTTCCAGTACCGCTTCGAGGCCACCGAGGACGACAAGCCGCTCAGCGAGCAGATCAAGGCCCTGCTCTACCGCGCGTCCCGAGAACTGTTGACGAATATTTCCAAACACGCGCAGGCCGCGCACGTATTCATCCGTATTGACCGGACGGACGGGAGTATTCGGATCGTCATTGAAGATGATGGCAAGGGGTTCGATGTCGCGCGGCTCGAAGAGATCATTCACCAGCAGCAGGGCTTCGGCCTGTTCAGTATTCGCGAGCGTCTGACCCACGTCGGCGGCACGTTTGCCGTAGAGTCTGCGCCGGGCCAGGGAACGAAAGTAACCCTGGTAGCACCGTTGCAGGGCGCCCCAACGCGATAACAGGCGTCGGGGGGGTCGCGATCCGATCGACCATGGAGCAGGTAAGGGAGTACCGAAGGCATCCAGGGAGTCGGCAGTTTGAAGTCCACAGATTTCACGTCTTGACACTTTCTGCTTCTGGCTCCACACTCGATGTTCTCAAGAATCTGCAATCCCAATGAGGAGTGGGAAACATGAGCATCAGGGTATTGATCGTGGACGATCATGGCATCGTGCGGCACGGATTGGCACGCTCCATCCAGCAGCAGGAAGACATGGAGGTGGTCGGCCAGGCCATGGACGGCCATTCTGCCGTGCAGCTCACCCGGGAGCTTTCCCCCAACGTCGTTCTCATGGACGTGAGCATGCCCGACCTGAACGGGATCGAGGCCACACGGGAGATTGTCCGCGAGTCTCCCGGCACGCGGGTCATCGCCCTGTCGATGCACTCGGCGAAGCGCTACGTCCGGGAGATGTTCCGGGCCGGCGCCTCGGGCTATCTGCTCAAAGACTGCGAGTTCGAGGAGCTGGTCCAGACGATCCGTCTGATCGCCGAAGGCCAGACGTACATCAGTCCATCGATCAGCCAGATCGTCGTCGAAAGCTACATGCGCAGTGCGCCGGAGGATAAGGACAGCGCCTTTTCCGTGCTCACGCAGCGCGAGCGCGAGGTCCTGCAGCTCATGGCCGAGGGCAACAGCACCAAGCAGATCGCCATGCGGCTGTTCATCAGCCCCAAAACAGTCGAAGCCCACCGCCTGCGGATCATGAATAAGCTCGACATCGACAACGTGGCCCTGCTGACCAAGTACGCCATCCAGGAGGGCCTCACCCCGCCGGAACCGTGACGATTGGAATACTGGAATGATGGAATAATGGAATAATGGGGAACGCGCGAGGCGTACCCAACATTCCAACATTCCATCATTCCACAATTCGAGTCTTCTGCACCTGATCCAGAAATCCGAGATTCACGCAACGAACCCGGCGAAGATCTGCCGCGTGTACTCCGTGCTCTTCTGGAACGCTTCCACCGCGTTCATCGTTTTGGGGGACCCCGCTTCCACCGCCTGTTCGAGGACCAGCAGCGGCTTGACGCCGATCTTGAGCAGATCGTCGGCCAGACGCGGGTAATCGATATCGCCCGGCCCAAAAGCCTCCGTCCAGACGCCGTTCTGTGATTGGCGCAGGTGCAGCTCCGTCACCCGCGGGCCGTAGAGCTTGAGCACGTCGAACAGGGCCACCTGCGAGTTGCCCGAGCCGCGATAAACCCAGTGGGCGTCGAGACATAGAGTGACGTTGGCCGGATCGGTGCCGACCATCATGTGGTGGAATTCGCGGGCGGCGTTCCGCAGCTCGATGTCGTGATTGTGATAGGCCAGGATCAATCCCATCTGCTTCAGTCTCGCGCCGAGCTTGTCCATCGCGGCCGCCTGCACTTGGAGCTGCTCATCGGTCTTATTCTCCGGTCCGCCCCAGCGGAGCGGACTGGGATTGGTCACGATGATCCGCGTGCCGACCGTTTTCGCCTTCGCCGCGGCGGCCAGGACCTCCTCGATGCTCTTATCCGCCTGGGCGGCGTCGTGCAGCGTGCTGTTGACATACAGCGACCGCATCTCCAGTCCATGCTTCTTCAGCAGCGGCACCATCTGCTCGATCTGCTGCAAGCCCCCCACCCCCGGCTCGAACCCATCATTGCCGCTGGCCTTGACCTCCGCCAGACCGGAATCGAGCAGGGCATTGAAGTCCTTCTTTTCGCGCGCGTAGAAGGTCCCCCAGGGATACTGGTTGCACGCCACGTGCAGCTTGGCGGAGCCGGCCTTGGCCGCCCCTGTCATCGCGCCCGCCAGCGCGGTCGCCAACACCGTGTCTCGGAGAAACTCCCGCCGGGAAGAAACCTGATTTGCCATAGCTCAAAGCTCCTCGATAGAAAGCCTGCGGCTTGCACCAACAACGCCACGATCTGGCGGCGACATCAGTATGGGCTTTGCCATCCGAGCAGGCAAGCGCAATCCGCTGCCCGCGACGGCATCCGGTCAAGGGTGTGGTCGGAACTCGGTGGCAATCCCCGCCACTAAAAAACCCCTATGATGTTCCCGTTCGTGCAACAGTCCAAAACCAAAAACGGGCCGGAACCAAGATTTTTTTTATTGGCGGCAGGACAAGGACTTACAGCGATTTGGGAGCGTGGCGCAAGCCATTTTTTCGACAAGATTCCTGCAACACGGCGCGTAATAGGGGGACGCGTATAAACAGGAGAAGTTTGAAGTGTGAAGTTTGATGTTTGAAGTAAGAGGCGGCCATGGACCCATCGTGCGAAACAAAGCCAATTTCCGCACGAACGGCAATGGCCGGAGGGGGCGGCATGACCGCCGGTCCCGCCGGTGGGGCCAATCGTACGAAACGAAGCCAATTTCCGGCGTCAGGCCGACGGGATGGATCTGGAACAGACAATTGCGGCCGGAGCGCAGCAATCTGCCGCCGTATACCGGCCACACCTCGTGCGACAGGCACATGGTTTACCGCTTGCTTGGGTAGGCTCAATGCTATAGAATGTGGATGAGGAGGAAGGGAATGCCTGTAAATGCTGGAGAACAAGATGGTTAGGACAATTGAAGCGGTCTTTGACGGCGAAGTCCTCCGACCAGAGAATCCCCTCGCCTTGGAGCCTAACACGCGAGTGCGGATCACCATCGAGACAGTGGAACCGAGCACGAAGGAAGCAACATCGTTCCTGGACGTTGCCCTCTCGCTGAACTTGGAAGGCCCGCCCGATTGGGCGGCGAACATCGAAGCCTACCTTTATGACAGGGAGAGCCAGCATGAAGGATGAGGTGTTCCTTGACACTGCCTACGCAATTGCGTTGTCTTCGCCCAACGATGAGTTCCATCAACGGGCGGTTCATCTGGCTCGTGAGATCAGGGCGACAGGAACGCGACTGGTAACCACACGCGCCACCACGCTGGAAATTGGCAACGCCTTATCCAAACCGCCGCGGCGTCAGGGTGGCACAAGACTGTTGGATGCTCTTGAGGCAGACTCCAGAGTTGAGATTGTCCCCTTGTCAGAGCGGCTCTATGAACGGGCCTGGCGGTTGTTCCGGGAACGCTCCGATAAGGAGTGGGGCTTGACCGATTGTGTTTCCTTTGTGGTTATGCAGGACCGAGGTCTGACGGAAGCTTTGACTACTGACGAGCATTTCCGGCAGGCCGGCTTTCAGGCCCTGATGCGATAGTACCTTCTCTCCGAGGGACCAACGAACAGAGTCTCACGGCGAAGCGACAGACGTGCATCGCTCTGCCGAAGCCGACGGTGCTAGGTCCAGCCACTGGAGAGAGCTTTCAGGAAGGGAGAATGGTGGGCGTTACGATCCACTATCGCGGACGATTGAATGAGGTGGGGCAACTCGCCAGGTTGTGCGACGAGATGGCGGATATTGCCCGTGCGATGGGGTGGGAGACGAGGCGGCTGGATGACGACTGGGAGCGGCCGCCGGACGCCCGGTTGCGGTTCACCGCAAAAGGTGCTCAGATTGACGGCCATCTGGGACTGAAGGGAATTCTGCTGAGGCCGGATGTGGACGCGGAGTCTCTCAGCTTCTTCTTCGATCGCGAGCGCAATCTTCGGTCCATGATGGACGTGGTCTTGATCGTGGAGGGGACATTGAAACCGGAGGAGGCGTGGGTGTCCGTCAAGACACAGTTCGCCTCTCCCGAGGTGCACGCGTGGATCGTGGGGCTGCTGAAGTACGTAAAGAAACGGTATATCTCGGATTTACAGGTTTCCGATGAAGGACAATACTGGGAAACTGGGGACATCCGCATTCTGCGGGAGAGGATGGAGTTCATCGGCAAAAAGATCGACCAGCTCTCCGCCAGGCTGTCCTCGGCTCGTTTGGGCGATATATCGGGCCTGTCCGCGGAGGAGATTGCGTTGAGAATAGAGCAATGGTTCCTCGAAAACAAGGATGAGGACGCCGACTGAAAGGATGGACGAGCTGACGTTCGTTGGAGGATTGACCCATGCGATCATCTGTACTTGCCCTATGTGTCGCCCTTTTCATCATAGGTACGGCTGCAAACGAGACGTGCTTGGCACAGGGCCAGATCAGCCTCAGTACACCACAGAGACAGGTGGGCAAGTACGAGAAACTGGAGTTGCGCATCGAGGTCGGGCGCCAGTACCGCAATCCTTTCGACCCTTGCGAGGTCGAGGTGAATGTGCTGGTCACCGAGTCCGGGCGGCCGGTCGCTGGTGTTGCCGGCGTTCTATGGGCAGGACTACGAGCGGCAGGATGTGCCGCAAGGCGGCCGGACCGCGGTCTGGTACTATCCGCAGGGCCCCGGGTCCTGGAAGGCGAGATTCGCCCCGATGGAGGTCGGTGCGTATAGCGCCCGCGCCTCGCTGCGGGATCGGCAAGACCAGATCACGTCGGCGCCGCTGACATTCACCTGCGTCGCCTCGTCCCGGAAAGGTTTCGTGCGGACGGGCACGAAGGACCCGCGGTTCCTCGAATTCACCGAGGGGGAGCCGTTCTTTGTCATCGGCCAGAATGTGGCTTTCGTCGGCGAAACCCAGTACGTCACACCGGTCAAGGCCGAGCAGGTCTTCGGCAAGCTGGCGGCCAACGGCGCCAACTTCGTTCGTCTCTGGACGTGCTGCCAGGATTGGGCGCTGGCGATCGAGGCCCAGAAAAGCGCGTGGACCCGCTCCTGGACGCGGGAGTCGCCTGTAGTTCCGATGCCGGGCGCCGAGAACGATCCCAACGCGCGCAAGTGCATCCGGCTCAAAGGCGACAACGGAGCCTCCCTCACGGCCTCGCCTTCCCATCCCGTCGGCCTGCGACCCAGTACGCGTTACGTCTTCGCCGGCAAGTTCCGGGCGGAGGGCTGCAAGGCCGTGCGCGTGCAGGTTGGCAACAGCAATTGGGAAGTACCCGCCCCGTCCAGCGGCAGTCCTGACTGGCAGACGTTCCGCCAGGAGTTCGTGACGAGTGGCAACGAGCGCTGGCTGGGCCGGGTCGCCTTCAGCCTTGTGGGACCGGGTACGGTCTGGCTCGATGCCCTCTCGCTGAAAGAAGCGGCGGGTGGTGCGGAGCTGCTCTGGGAGGCGGACGTCAATCGGCCGATCCGGGGCTACTACAATCCGCTCGACTGCTTCATGCTGGATCAGCTCCTCGAGGCGGCCGAGCGGAATGGCATCTATCTCATGCTCTGTGCGATCACGCGCGACCTGTACATGAACAGGCTATCCAAGGTCGACAGTCCCGAGTATCGCCTGGCCGTGCAGGATGCCAAACAGTTCATGCGGTACGCGGTGGCACGCTGGGGCTATTCCACGAGCGTTGCGGCGTGGGAATACTGGAATGAGATGGACCCCGGCAAGCCCACCGACCGCTTCTACGCCGACGTCGGCAATTACCTCGCGAAAACGGACATCTACAATCACCTGCGGACCACGAGCACCTGGGCCCCTTCCGCGCGGGACTGCCGCCACCCGCAGATCGACATCGCCCAGGAGCATCATTATATGCGGCCGGATGACGATGACTTCAAGGACGAGGTCGAGTCCATCATTCGCCAGACGCGCTTCCTGCGGGACAATGCCCCGGGCAAGCCGGCCCTCATCGGCGAGTTCGGCCTGGCGGACGCGAAGTGGGGCCTGAGCGAGTACATGAAGCAGGACCCCGAGGGCATCCACTTCCACAATTGCCTGTGGGCCTCGGCGCTGGCCGGCAGCTCGGGCACGGCGATGTTCTGGTGGTGGGACCAACTGGACCGGCAGGACGCCTATCGGCACTATAAGCCGCTCGCGGTCTTCCTGACCGGTTTCTCGCCGGCGGGTTTGCGACCGACCACCGCGACCACTTCCGAGCCGCGTCTGCGGATTCTGGGACACCAGGCCAACGACCGCGCGTACTTGTGGCTGGCCAATCGCCAGGCGGTCTGGTGGAATCTCGTCGTCCAGAAGCGTCCGCCGCAGCCGATCGACTCCGCCCAAATCACTGTCGAAGGTCTGGAGCCGCACAGCTATGTCGTTCTCTGGTGGGACACGCACGAAGGTGAACCCATCAGCAAGCAGACGGTGGCGCCCGACGGGGGCCGCCTCCAACTGACGGTCCCGCCCTTCACCCGGGATATTGCCTGCAGGATCGTCCCGACCTCGTTCGCCCAGTAGGAACGAGGAAGGAAGTGAACCGTTCCACACTTGACGCCCCTCCCGAGGGCTGATACGTTCGGAAATCATGAGCAGATGGCGGGAATACGGAACGAGAATGGGGTGGGTCGGCATGGCGGTTCTGCTGCCGATGGTGGTGGGTGCTATGAGTTTCCAGGTACCGAACAAGGAACAGAGGCTTCAGGCGATTGGGGCCACGGCGGGATTGTCTCCGATCTTACAACGGGCGTTCGATCCCACGGGGGATTTTGAGCCGGTGCCGGCGCCGGGACCGAACGACTGGCTGGCGGTTCACCCGGAGCCGGGCCAGAGCTTCGAGCAGTTCGTGCGTTCCGGGCCGAACCGCCCGGACAAGAAGAGGAGCATCCTCTATCTGCAGCCGCTGGGAGAATTTCGGGAAGGCGAGGCGCCGCCGCTCGATTCCCTGCGGGAGTACGCGGCCGCCTATTTCGGGCTGGAGGTGCGGGTGCTGCCGAGCCTGGGCCTGGATCAGCAGAACATCACGACCCGCCGCAACCCGACAACCGGCAATCGCCAGCTCCTGACGACAGACATCCTGACGGCTCTGAAAAAGCGGATTGCCGAAGACGCCTTTTGCCTGCTGGGCATCACGATGGAGGACCTCTATCCTGAGCCCTCGTGGAACTTCGTCTTCGGACAGGCGAGTCTGCGCGAGCGCGTCGGCGTGTACAGCTTCGCGCGCTACGATCCGGCGTTCTACGGTGCGCCGCGCGGCGGTGACTACACCGGGACCCTGCTGCGGCGCAGCGCCAAGGTGCTCGTCCACGAGACCGGCCACATGTTCGGCCTGGCGCACTGCGTCTACTTCCGCTGCGTATTCAACGGCTCGAATCACCTGCCCGAGAGTGACGCCCGCCCGCTGCACGAGTGCCCCGTGGACCTGCGCAAGCTGCACCACAGCATCGGCTTCGATGTGTCCCAGCGGTATGCGAATCTGTATCGGTTCTACCGGAAGGCGGGCTTCGAGGATGAGGCCGCCTGGACACGCCGGAGGCTGGAATGGATCGTCGGCCGGCAGGAAGCCAGGAAGCTGATCGAGACTCGGGATAAAGGCGTCAAGTCATGACCGATGTGATTGCGATCAAAGTCCCCGGCACCAATTTCATGTACCTGCACCGCTGCGGCCCGGACCACGCTTTCGTCGTGGACCCCGGCAATGCTCCCCTCGTGTTGGAAACGCTCCAGGCGCACCACCTCGCGCTGAAGGGGATCCTGGTGACCCACCATCACTGGGACCATGTCGGCGGCGCGGCGGATCTCCAGCGGCAGTCCCATTGCGAATTGATCGGTGCCGGTTCCACGCTGATTCCCGCGCCCGACCGCACGGTGGCCGACGGCGATACCCTGGGCATTGGAGGAGTCACGATCCAGGTCATCGCTACGCCGGGACACACGCAGGATTCGGTCTGCTACTATATTCCCGGGCGGCCCGGCGCCCATGGAATTGTGTATACCGGAGACACCCTTTTCGTGGGCGGCTGCGGCCGGCTGCTCGAGGGTGACGCCCGCACCATGTGGCAATCGCTGCAGCGACTGGCCGCCCTGCCGGATGAAACCCTGGTCTATTGCGGGCATGACTATACCCTGGAGAACTACGAATTCGCCGTAACCGTCGCTCCGGGCCACCGGCGCATCCAGGAACGTCTCGCAGAGATCCAGAAGACGATCGAATATGGCGGGCTGACGGTCCCGGCCACGATTGGGCAGGAGAAAGCCACGAACATCTTCCTGCAGGCCGACCATCCGCAGATCCGGGCCGCCCTGGGCCTGCCCGAGGCCCGCCCGGAGGAGGTCTTCGCCGAATTGCGGAGTCGAAAAGACCTGTTTGGCTGAGAGCCGGGCACAAGAAGCTTTTTGAATAGGTCAGGACGATGAAATCAGCAGTAAGCGAAGCCCTTGTGCCGCTCCTGGCGTTTGCCCTGATCGGCTGCGGCGCCGACCGCAGGGACGGCCCCAGCCCGTTTCTTCTGCAGGACGAAGACCGGCAGGCGGCCCCGGCATCCCCGGGGTCGGCGGAAATGATCCGCGCGAGCGCCGGCGGCAACAAGTCGGCGGTGGTGTTCGTGGAATTCGTGGCCACGCCGCAGGATGTTGTCGAACGGATGCTGGAGATGGCGGGAGTGACAAAGAGCGACGTGCTCTGCGATCTGGGCTGTGGGGATGGGCGCATCGTCGTCACGGCCGCCCGCAAGTACGGCTGCAAGGCCATCGGGTACGATCTGGACCCGCTGCGCCTCGAGGAGGCACGCAAGAATGCGGCCCGGCACGGAGTCAGCCGTCTGGTCACCATCGAGCGCCAGGACGTGCTCAAGGCCGACCTCCAGGAGGCCAGCGTGGTGATGCTATACCTCGGCACGGAAATCAACGCCCGGCTGATTCCCCAACTGGAGAGACTCCGGCCCGGCGCGGATCGTCTCCCACGACTTCGGCATCGGGGATCTCCCGCCGGACAAGACCGTCGACATGACCTCCCCCGCCGATGGCCTCAAACACACGCTCTATCTCTGGACCTGCCCACTGCCGGCGCGAGGCCGCTGAGCGACGAAGGACGGAAATTGCCCCATGGGCTTGTTGTAAGGAGTGGACACGTGTCAAGACAGGGGTTTATCGTCGTAGGATGCGTGCTGCCGATGCTGAGCGGCATGAGTTGCCGACGACTGGACAGCGTATCACCGCAGAGGGGAAGCACGATGCCGCAAAAGACGATCGAGCAGGTGCAGCAAGAGCACACCGAGGCATGGATGGCGATCCCCGGCGTGGTCGGCACAGCTATCGGGCAGTGCGGGGGCAAGCCGTGCATTCTGGTTTTCACGGCGGCCAACACCGAGCAGGTCAGGCGGAAGATCCCCCCGACCGTCGAAGGCTATCCGGTCGTCGTGCAATACACGGGCGAGATCCACGCCCGGTAGTTCGCTCCAGAGCTCCCTTGCACCGGCAGAGTTTATCCGACTGTGCCGCCCTGTCGTGACGGTGTGGGCGCATTTGGACTGACAGTAGTTTGTTCATAGGATTTAGCAGGGGCAAATCGCGGCCTCGGCCCCACTTTGGGAAGAACTATGGGAGTGATCATTGAGACGGTCCTCGTGACGGGCGGCGTGCTGGCCCTCATCCGGTTCCTGCACATCAACAGTGCGCCGAGCCTTCAGTGGATTGCTGTTCCCGGCGTGCTGATAACGGCAGCCCTGGTCCCCGCCTGGATCGGCAGAAGAGAGTTTCCGCGCCTCGGTTTCGACCTCGACCATAGCAGCCTCGTCGCAGCCACCGTCGGCGGCGTGTGCCTCTGTGTTCTCCCCGCGGTTCTTCTCGGTCTGTGGCTACTGACGCTGCTGAATCTGCCGGTGCCGCTGCGACCGATAGTCCCAGAACGGCAAGGCTGGCCTGCCTGGCTGTTCTACCAATTCTTTTACGTGGCCGTCGCGGAAGAGATTTTCTTTCGTGGATATGTCCAGGGCAACACGACCCGATGGCTGCGTCAGTCCACCCGGTTGCCCCGGATCGCGCCGGCCTGCATCGCGATCTTCGTGTCGGCCGGCTGTTTGCCCTGGCCCACGTCGTGGTCCAGGGTCAGATAACGGCGGCCCTGACGTTTGTGCCGGGCCTGATCCTGGCCTGGCTGTTCCTCCGCACAGGCTCACTCCTGGCTCCCATCCTGTTTCACGGCGTAGCCAACGTCTCCTACGCGGTCATCGCCATGACATTAGCACGGCCGTGACAGCCGGAAACCCGCCGACGATCTCTTCCAGATCCGGCCCCGTACAGACCTATAAGACATAGCTCTCGGCATCCACCACGCTTATTTCGATGCAAGCTTCCCGTTCCTCTTCATCTGCATCAAGTGCCAACCGCCTTGGGACGATAACAGCACCATGAGTAAAGCATCATAGGTAGGCAGAAAATGGATGAGCAACGCTTCATCAAGATTCTCTGGATCGCCAAGGCCGCTCTGGTTGCCGTGCTGCTGTACGTGGGCTTCGGGGTAGTGGCCCACCGTGTGCGTCTGGGCGCCATGTTCGATCCAGGCACCGCCAGCGGCGAGCTGCACGTGGCCGATACCCAGGCCGCACCCGCGGAGGCTCACTCCCCTTCGGACTACACGGCGATTGTCCAACGAAATCTGTTCTCCGACGCGGATCGAGGGGCCGACCAGCAACCCGATGCGAATCGCGCGCCGGCCGTGCCGTCGTTGCCTTCTGCGGACGAGTTGGGGCTGAGATTGGTGGGAACCATCGCCGGCGGCCCGGCCGCTTCTCGCGCGATCATTCAGAACACCAAGAGCAACGCCACCGGCTCGTACCGGATCGGAGATACCGTTGCCTCGGCCACGGTCGAAGCGGTCCAGCGAGGGGCGGTCGTTCTGCGCTACCAGGGCCGGCCCTTGGTACTGAAGCAGTGCTCCGGCACAACGGCGGACAACGGACAAAAGACAGAGGCTGCCGAGCCGAAGACGGACAGCCGAAGTCAGCCGTCGCCTGTCGCCACGGCCCCGTCTTCCGAGTCGTCCCGAGCGGGGTATATGTCGGAAGTCTTTCGCAAGGCGACGATCGAACCCTACGTAAGAAATGACCGAACCGAGGGTCTGAGGATTACCGGCCTGGACCAGATCCCGCTGGCGGAAGCGTTCGGTTTCAAGAACGGCGACATTGTTCAGGCCGTCAACGGGCAGCAGTTGACCAGCAAGCAGAAGGCCTTTCAGGTCCTGCAGAAAGCCAAAACGCAGTCGAAGGTGAATATCCGGATCCTGCGCGATGGCAAGAGTAAAGAGCTATCTTTCAATTTGTAACAAGACCCAAAACACGATCCCTCGAGTTTGGGAACCCAACACAAGGGAGGGCACCTTGAAGACAAAGCAGCACCAGACAACGGGGCCCCGAAACCACCGCGAGCTTTACCAAGCCGCCATCGTTGCGGCCATGCTCATGTTGACGTTCTATGCGGTCGCCGTACTCGGCTCGGGCTGTGAAGCCCGTCCGCAGGCTACCGCGAGCAGCCAGGACCATTCGGCCCAGCTTGCGGGCCGGCCGCCGGACTCATCCGACGGATCGGGAAACGATCGTGTCATTGTGGAGCAGCACCCGGCGGCCCCTGGGCCACTGCTGCCACCGGTCCCCGAGGCCGCGGCGGACCAGAACCCGGCACCGCGGCTCGAAAGCAACACCGCCAGACGACGGCCGGTCGAGACCGATCCTGTCCCTCCGGTCGCGCTTCCGCTTGCGCTGACGGCATGCGAGCAACCAAGCGGACAGGAAACCACGCGGGTCGAGAGAGCCAAAGCCGCGTCTGGGCAGCCGGACACGACGGCACGGAGGAATCTCTCTTCGCACCATGAGGCGACTCAAAGTCCGACCCAGCGCACCGAGCCGCATCTCGCGAACCCGGATGAGCTGGTCTCCGTCAATTTCGACAATGTCGACATACGGACCGTGCTCAAGACCATCGGGGAGCTTACCGGCATCAACTTCATCCCGCATCAGAACGTCAACGGCACAGTCACGGTCATGTCGCCGACCTCCATTCGCCTGGGCGACATTTACCCGTTCTTGCAGTCGATCCTGGATGTGGCGGGCTATGCCACGATCGAGATGGACAACGTCGTCAAGGTGGTGCCCAAGGCCGAGGCCGTCAAGAGCCATACCCAGGTGCGCGTCGGGGCCGACCCGGCGGCGATCCCCGAGACCGACATGATCGTGCGCCAGATCATCCCGTTGAAGTACGCCGATGCGGCGGAGATCAGCGAGATTGTGACCCCGATCCTGTCGCCCGGGGCCCAGCTCGCGACGTATCCGCGGACTAATTCTCTCGTGATTACCGACACCTCGGCCAATATCCGCCACATCGTCCAGGTGATTCAGCAGCTCGATGTGGAAGGCTCCCAGGAAAAGGTGCTCCTGTTTCCGCTGGCCCATGCCTCCGCCCAGACGATGAGCGAGCAGGTCTTGCGGATCCTGGAGAAGAGCAAGATGATGACTCCGCCCACCGGCCGTCCTCAGGCCGTGCCGACCATAGGAAATGGACCGAGAGTCCTGCCGGATGAGAGGACCAACTCCCTCATTGTCGTCGCGACCGACCAGGATGCCGCCACCGTGGGGCAACTGGTGGAGCAGCTCGACATCGAGCGTCCCGTCGGTATGGACAGCGTCCATGTCGTCTATCTCAAGAACGGCGACGCCAACGAAGTGTCGCGCTCGCTGGCAAATGCTCTGACCAGCATGAAGCTGACCGGCCCAGCACAGTTGGCGCCGCGCATCCAAGTCACCCCGGACACGAGCACGAATGCCCTGGTGATTGTCGCCCCGCCGTCCGACTTCGAGCTGATCTCGCAGATCATCGAGAAGCTCGATATCGTGCGGGAGCAGGTTTCGGTCGAGGTACTGATTCTGGAAATCAGCGATGAGTCGCTCCGCGAGCTGGGCGTGGACTGGGCCACGATGGACAACCCCTCACCGGACAGTGTGCGCGGCTTCGGGATGACCAGCCTCGGCCCGCGGGTCAATTTCCTCAGCGGCACGGCGGAGGGACTCGCAATCGGGGCCTGGAAATCGGTCGGGGGAACCGTCAAGATCGGGGCGATTCTCCAGGCATTGGAAAGGCGCTCCGGCGTAAACATCCTCTCGGCCCCGAACGTCCTGGCCTCCAACCATCGCAAGGCCAGGATCATCGTCGGCGAGAACCGGGCGTTCGCGATGCAGTCGCGGATCACGGAGACGACTGATCCGGCCACCCCCACGGTGATCAAGAGCTTCGAATACAAGGACGTGGGCATCACGCTGGATATCACGCCCCACGTCAGCCAGGGCGGCATGATCCGACTGAAGATCGAGAGCGAATTCACCAAGCTGATTGAGGATGTCACGAGCCCGTCGCCCGACACCCCCACCACCGCCAAGCGGAGCGTCCGAACGGAAGTCGCGATGGGCAGCGGCGCCACGGTTGTGATCGGCGGCTTGATCCGGGATGACACGGTCAAGACCGTCAAGAAGGTGCCCCTTTTGGGAGACATCCCTCTCATCGGCGCCCTGTTCCAGTCACAAAGCCACCATACGCAGAAGACCAACCTCCTGTTGTTCATCACGCCGCGGGTGATGTCCACGCAGGAGGACTTGCAGGAGATGACGGACCAGAAGCAGCAGCAGATGGATGCGGCGCGTGAGGCGAATCACTGATGGCCAGCCGCAAGTCAACGAAGCTTCTCGCTGAGCCAACGGCCGGAGAGCGGAACGTGAGCCCGAAACGGATCGAGCAAACCGACAATCGGCAACTCCAGAAGATCGGCCCCGAGCAACTGAGCCCGGAGCTGATGCGGCGCCTGCCCCTGGAGTTTCTCAAGAAGCAGCGGGCCATCCCCATCCTGCTCGAGCAGAACGAGCCGGCCGTCGCTCTGGCCGATCCGCTGAACCTGCAGGCCTACGACGCGATTGTCAGCGTTCTGGGCCGGCCGTGCCGGCGGATCGTCTGTCCGGCCCAGGAGATCGAGCAGGCCATCAGCCGTTGCTACTACCTCGGCTCCTCCGAAGAGGCCAGCTACTTCGCCCCCGACGGTGCGGAGGCCGTATCAGCACAGGATAGCAGCACCGTGGACGTTTCCAGCACCGTCCAGACACGGGCGGAAGACCTGCTCAACATCGCCGACAAGGTGCCGGCGATCAAGCTGGTCAACAAGATCCTGTTCCATGCGGTCCACAGCCGGGCCAGCGATATCCACATCGAACCGTACGAAGAGCAGGTGAATATCCGCTTTCGCGTGGACGGCGTCCTGCGCAATATCCTGACCCTGCCCAAGGCCCAGGTGGCCCCGGTCCTGTCGCGTTTGAAGATCATGGCGAACCTCAACATCGCCGAGCATCGTCTGCCCCAGGACGGCCAGAGCCGCGTGAGCATCAGCGACGACGTGGTGGATATCCGCGTCTCCGTGATCCCCACCGCCGGCGGCGAGCGGGTCGTGCTGCGACTGCTCGACAAAGGCCGGGGCGAGCTGAGGCTGGAGGAGATCGGATTTGGGCCGGAACTGCTCAAAACCTTCCGCAGCCTCATCGGGGTGTCCCATGGCATCGTCCTCATCACCGGCCCGACCGGCAGCGGCAAGACGACGACCCTCTACGCCGCCCTCAACGAGCTGAACTGCCAGGAGCGGAACATCCTGACCGTGGAAGACCCGGTCGAGTACCAGTTGCCGGGCATTGGGCAGATGCAGGTCCGCCCCAAGATCGATCTGACCTTTGCGAACTGTCTGCGGCACATCCTCCGGCAGGACCCCGACATCATCATGATCGGCGAGATTCGCGACCGCGAGACGGCGGAGATCGCCATCCAGGCGTCCCTGACCGGCCATTTGGTCCTGAGCACGCTCCACACGAACGACGCCGCCTCGGCCGTCACCCGGCTGACCGATATGGGAATCGAGCCGTACCTGATCTCCTCGACCGTCGTGGGCGTGATGGCGCAGCGTCTGGTGCGGGTGATCTGCCCCGAATGCAAACAGCCGTACCATCCCCAGGACGGCACCGTCTGCTGGACTGAGTTGCAGCAGGTAACCAAAGGCTCGGTCAAGCTCCATCAAGGCGCCGGCTGCGAGAAGTGCCTCCAGACAGGGTATCTGGGCCGCACCGGTATCTTCGAGCTGTTGCTCGTGGACGATCGCATTCGGAATATGGTCGTCGGGCGGCAGGAGGCTCACCTCATCAAGCAAGCAGCCGTCGAGAAAGGGATGACCACGCTCCGCCGGGACGGCCTGCGCCGGGCCCTGGAGGGAACGACGACGCTGCAGGAGGTCTACCGCGTCACGCAGGACAACGTACAGATGGCGGGGGAGGCCGGCTGAGATGCCCACGAGTAGGCCGTCATTCCTGAACGACACAGAACCAACGCCCGAGAAGCCGTATGGCGGCGTGCAGACGACGGATTACGAACTCGAATCCATCCTCTCTCCTGACTCGAAATCCGAGATTCGAAGTCCGCAACCGCCGCTGCGGTCCGTCAGCACCAAGGAGCTTTGCCGGATGACACGGCAATTATCCACGTTGCTCCATGCCGGAATGCCTCTGGTGCCGGCTTTGACCGCCCTCGTCGAGCAACTGCAATGCCCGACGAACGCCCGGGCGCAATCCGGCAGCCGGCCCAAACGACCGCTCGCGGCGATTATGGAAGACATTCGCAACGATGTGAACGAAGGCGGCAGCCTGGCCCAGGCCCTGCACAAGCATCCCGGTCTGTTCTCGCCACTGTTCGTCAGCATGGTCTCGGCCGGCGAGAGCAGCGGCGCCCTGGAAGAGGTGCTCGCCCGCGTCGCCGATATCCTGGAGAAACGCGTCCAGCTTGTGGACAAGGTCAAGGCGGCCCTCGCGTACCCGGTGATGATGGTGTTCGTCGCGACCGGCGTCGTTGTTTTTCTGCTCTCCTATGTGGTCCCCGGCCTCACGCGTCTGTTCGTCGAGATGAATCGGGAGCTGCCCTGGCCCACGAAGTTTCTGATCGCCACCAGCGGTTTCACGCGGGCGTATTTCGTCGTCATCCTGGGCATCCTGTGCGCCGGCGTCATCGCCCTCGCGGCCCTTTACAAGAACCAGGAGTACAAGAGCAGGTTGGATCGCCTGACCCTGAGACTGCCGCTGTTCGGTCCCCTGCTGTTTCGGCTGGAGCTGGCGCGGTTGACCCGGACCCTCGGGGCCCTGATGAAGAGCGGTCTGCCCGTCATTACCGCAATGGAGATCACGCAACGGGTCGTTCAGAACAGTCTGATCGCCCAGGCGATGAGCGACATCAAAGACTCCGTGCAGAAAGGGGACAATATCGCGGACGCCGTCCGGACGACCGGCCTGTTTCCGCCGGTGGTCTATC
The DNA here is from genome assembly GCA_963699595.1 of uncultured Planctomycetota bacterium. Lineage (GTDB taxonomy): Bacteria > Planctomycetota > Phycisphaerae > Sedimentisphaerales > Anaerobacaceae > PLanc-01. The sequence goes on along the minus strand of CAVOUO010000042.1, from coordinate 60,745 downwards.
ACCTGATCGCCACCGGCCAGATCTCCGGCAATATCGAGGACGGCTTGATCGAGATCGCCGAAATGTACGACAACGAGGTCCAGACCGCCGTGCGGACGCTGACCTCCCTGCTGGAGCCGATCATTCTCTTGGTCATGGGCGCCGTCGTCGGTTTCATTGTCATGGCGATTCTGCTGCCGGTGTTCGAAATCAACCAGGCCTTGTGAGGAGGCAAGAGGTGTGAATATGAAGAAACAACATCCAGGCAAACCGAAGGGCGGATGGCGGAGCGCGGAGGGCGGATTCGACCACACCGCCTCTTTCCATCCGAAATCCGAAACCCGAAATCCGAAATTCTCCATCGGCTTTACTCTCATCGAGATGATGGTCGTCGTGGTCATTCTGGGCATACTCGCGACGATGGTCATGCCCAAGATCCTCGATAAGCCCGAGCAGGCCCGCCGGACCAAGGCGAAGGTGGATATCCGCAGCATCCAGTCGGCCCTGGCGATGTTCAAGACCGACACCGGCCGCTTCCCCACCACCGCGGAGGGCCTGCACTCGCTGGTCGCCAATCCCGGCGCTCGAGGCTACAGCCAGAACGGCTATCTGGAGCGGGTGCCGATGGACCCCTGGGGAAACAAGTTCATCTACCTCAGTCCCGGCGTCCACAATAAAGACTACGACCTCGTGTCGTACGGCAAGGACAGCGAGCAAGGGGGCACCGGCGACAACGCCGATATCGAGAGCTGGAACCTCGAAGGCTCGTAGTGTGTCCACAACGGCCCGCGAGAGAACGCCGGCGGATTATGAGTAAATCATCCATCATCAATTATCCATCATCAATCCCCAGGGGGTTCACTCTGCTGGAGGCTGTGGCGGCGCTGGCGGTGGCCTCCATCGCCCTGCTGGCCCTGCTGCAACTGCAGTTGGTCAGTATCCGCACGGCGGACAAAGCAGAGGTCATGACCCAGGCCCTGCTTCTGGCCCAGGCCAAGATGGCCGAGGCCTTAAGCTCGGGGTATCCGCAGATTGGGGTCAGTTCCGACACCGTCGAGGCTCAGGGCGATCAACTCACCTGGCGCGTGGAGGTGACGGACGCCAGCCTGCCTCTGTCCTACCGGCCGCCGAACGGCCGCGACCGGGCGCGGAAACTGTCGGTCGATGTGACCTGGCAGAAAGGGCCCGGCGAAAAGCACATCGGGTTGACCACCTATGTGGCGGAGAACACGATCCGTGAAGGGTAAGAAGGTAGTCCGTAGTCGGTTATCGGTAGTCGGTTGTCGGCCGACGGTGGTTCGCTTGCCGGCTACCGGCTACCGACTACCGGCTACTGGTTTCACGCTGGTCGAGATGCTCGTGGCCCTGGCTCTGGTCAGTACCATCGCCACGATGGTATACGGCAGTTATGCCGCCGTGTCCCGATCCCTGGACCTTTACGGCAGCCGGACGGCGTGCTATGAGCGAACGTGCCTCGTCCTGCGCCTGATGGCGCGCCAGATTCGCTGCGCCTATGTGCCGCCCTCTCCGGCAGGCGCGACGCCCTCAGCGCCGCAGAACGGTACGCTACCCGCACTGCCCGCCGCGTTTCGGGCGGATTCCCGCGACGCCGGCGGTACGATCCTGAGCTTCATCACGACCGCCGGACTTGCCACCGGGCCGGACACGCCCATGGGTGTGGCGCGCATCATGTTCCGGTACGATCCCTCGAATGGAACACTGTCAATCTGCTGCGAGCCCTACCGGTACGCTGCCGACGAGGCGCGGGAATCAGGGCCATGGCGGCCAATCCTGCGCGGCGTCACGCGTGTGGACCTGCAATGCTACGATGGCCGGCAGTGGCAGGTCGCATGGAATGGCGAGAACGAGAAACTGCCGCAGGCCGTCAAGATCCGCGTGACCATCCTCGACGAGAAAGATCGCGTGCACGAGTTTGAGACGACCGCGCCGATCGCGAGCCGGATAGCCTTGCCCAGACAGAGGATCAGCACGGGAGCGGGAAAGCCATGACACAGACCAGGCCAATACAGAGGCAGGATGGGTTCATTCTCATTGTCGTGCTGGGCGTGGTTCTCGTGCTCTGTGCCTTGCTGTTCGGCTTCAGTCAGACCACACGGACCAGCCTGGCCAAAGCCGACAGCTTCTATCGAACCGAGCAAGCCTGGAATGCGGCGTGGGGCGGACTGCAGATCGCCGTCGCGGCGATCCGGGATGTCAACGCGGTGTGCGCCGACCCGCGGTCCGCGAAGCTGACGACGTCAGATAACACGTTCACCATAGGCGACGTCAACTGCCTTGTGGCGATTACGGAAGAAAACGGGCTGTTGAACGTCAACCGCCTCAAGGGAGCGGACGGGCAACTCGATCGCAGGCACATCGAGCAATTCCTTCGGCTCATCGACGTGGTGAACCACCGACAGAAGGACTTGCCCCTGATCGGGTACGGCATTGTGCCGGCTGTGATCGATTGGGTGGATAGCGATGATAAAATCACCTGCCTGCCCTTCGTTCAGCGCGATAATACGGGGGCAGAAAATGATGATTACCAGATGGATACACCGCCCCGCTCGTGCCGAAACGGACCGGTGGACAGCCTGGACGAGCTGCTCTGGGTCAAAGGAATGACGCCCGAAGGTTTCGGCCGTCTGCGCCCTTGCCTGACCTGCGTGGGCGACGGCAAGATCGATATCAATGCGGCCCCGAAAGCCGTTCTCCAGTCGTTATCGGAACAGATCGACGCGGCCCTGGCGGAAACGATCGTCCAGCAGCGAAAACTCAAGCCCTTCAAAAACCTGGCGGAACTGGGGAGCGTCCCCGGGATGACCGATAACATTTGCCGCGACATTCAGAGCCTGATTACGGTCAACCCGGCGGAGCGTTTCTACCGCGTCAGATCGCAGGGAAACACCCAGGACCACCGCTGCACAATGGAAGCCGAGTTACAGAGAAACACGCAAGGCGGAACGGTCGATATCCTTCAATATCGCGAACTGTAGCGTGAGCAAGATGCGTGTGCTACTGATTCGCTTTGGAACTGCATAAGGCAAAGGTCATGCACAAACGCTGTATTGGCATAGATATCGGCCGCGTCCACGTGTGTGCCGCGCAGGTGGCGCGGACGACGGAAGGTCTTCGCCTGGAGAAGGCGTTCGCGATGCGGATCCAGCGCAGCGCCGACTCGGTGCCGGCGATTCTCCATTCGTTGACGGACGCGCACGGCTTCGACCGCCGTGCGGATGTGGCGATCGCCCTGCCCCAGCAGGTCTTCTTCTTCGCCGATATCGAGGTAGATGCCGGTGGAATAGAGAGAATCCGGGCCCTGGACACGGCGGGGCTAAAGGACTATTTTCCGATCTCAGGCGAGGACATCGTCGCACAGGTCTGCTCTATCCTGCGCACGGAGGGGGGCAAGGGTTCCGTTCTCGTCGCGGCCTCCTCCCGAGGGCGGCTGCGCGAGGAACTGCGACCGCTGTCCGAGGCCAGAATCAAGCCGACACGCATTGACACGCCGATTACGGCCGCGCACGCGACGATCCTCACGAATCACCCGGAATCAGCCACCGGCCCGGCGATCATTCTATATGTAGATCCGTCGACGCTCAGCTTGGCCGTGATGCGCGACGGCGACATCCGGCTCGTCAGAAATATCCCTATGTCTGTCTCGGGCGATGCGGACGCCGGGACCTTCGCGCAGCAGACGGCGGACATCGTCGCTCAGGAGATCGAGATCACCTGGAGACGGTTGTTCGGCAGCGATCCGGACCCAGGTCTGCGCATTTTCATGATCGCCCCGCGTCAGACGCTCGCCTCGCTGACGCCCTCCCTCCAGGACAAGACCGGCAGCCAGGTCATCCCGGTCAATCCGTTCGCCCGCGTGGCCCGGTCCGAAGAAGTCCAAGCGGACCTGCCGTTATGCGTCGCCGAGGGTCTGGCCCTGAGAGTTCTCCAGCCGAGCCAGGCCAAACCCGTTGACTTTCTGGCGGCGTATCAGGGCGCACGCGGCCGAGATTGCGTGTCAAGAAGGAGCTGACGGTGTGTGCCGGACTGGCGGCCGCCGCGGTGGTGGTCTGGGTGGCGGGGCTGTTCCTGCAATTGTCGTCGCTGGAATCGAGCTATGGACAATTGAAGAGGCAGGCCCAAGAGGTCTTTCGCCAGGCCGTGCCGGAAGAAGAGAACATCGTCGACCCGGTCGCCCAGCTTCAGCAGAGATTGGATGCTTTCCGCAAGGAAGCTGAGGCCCTGACCGGCCTGAGTCCAGGTTGTCCGTCCCCACTGGAGATTCTGTATGCCCTGAGCCAGAACACCCCTGCCGCGACCGGTCTGAAACTGCAGGAGGTGCTGATCGCGGCGGACTCCGTGCGGATCACGGGCACGTGCGATAAGTTCGTGACGTTCTCGGAGTGGCAGCATCAATTGAAGACCATACCGGGGCTGCGACTCAAGGATGCGCCGCGCCAGACAAGAAATGCCCAGGGAAAGGTGGAGTTCACGATTCACCTGTCCACCGATGGGAGCCAAGCATCATGATCCAGGTGACCCCGAGAGAGCGGCTGCTGTCCATCGGCCTGATCGTCATCCTCGCCGCTTGGGCGTTGTATGCCCTGGCGGTCGGACCGGCGTGCGATCGCATTCGTACGCTCCAACGCATCATTCCCGAAAAGCAGGCCCAGTTGCGCCAGTTGCAGACCCAGAGTGCCCAATACACGTCGCTCCGGAACGAGCTCGCCCGGCAGCAAACGGAGACAACGTCGCCCGGGCCCGATTTCCAGCTCCTGCCGTTTCTGGAGACCCTGGTCGAGCGCCATAAGCTCACCAAGCACGTGGTCACCATGGAGCCGGACACCCGCCAGCCCGCCGAAACCGTGGCGATCGAGCTGCGCGACATCTCCTTAAGACAACTCATCGATTTCCTGATCGCCGTCCAGACCTCCGAGTCTGTCGTCCGCGTCGGCAGTCTGCACATTCGCAAAAACTCCAACAATGAGGCGCTGCTCGATTCGACCGTGGGCATCTCCAGCCCCAGGCCCAGCCACCCGGCGTTGGCTACCCACACAGCCCCGTAGTCTCTACAGGCGGTGCGCCGCCCGGCCCTTAGACCCAAATCTACCGACCCCGGGACGGTTTTCTGACCCTGCGGAGCCCCCAAAATCTTGTGAAAAATTTTTGCACAAAGGGTATTGCTTTTCGTAAACGCCAGCATACGATGAGTCCGACATTCGGGGACAGGCTCGGCGTGTGGGCCTGTCTGTTCGAGAACCGGTCCGGAAACTCTTTAGAGGTAGTACCAATGTGTGATTCATGTGGATGCACCCCCTGCAGTTCGTGCGGCGCACCGGTGGAGGATGGCGTCTGCTCTTCTTGCGGAGAGAAGCCCAGCAACTGCACCTGTGAGCCACTCGACGAAGAGTTTGACTATGAAGAAGAGGAGGAGGTCGAAGACGAGGACGAAGACCCCGACGACGATGAAGATGAGGACTTCGAGGATGAGGAAGAGGATGAAGACGAGGAAGAGGACGAAGACCTCGACGACGATGAGGACGAGGACGAAGACCTCGAGGATGAACCCTGAGACGGACGAGACATAGTCCAGACGAAAAAGGCCCCGCGGTCAATGCGGGGCCTTCATGATTCTGTCAATCCTTCTTCCCCTCTCAGCAGGGCCGCACGTTGGTTGCCTCGAGGCCTTTGCGCCGGGCGCTGCCGTGAACTCGACCGATTGGCCATCCTGCAGAGATTTGAACCCCTCTCCGGTAATCTTGGAATGATGGACGAACAAGTCTTCCCCGCCATCGTCCGGGGTGATGAACCCAAAACCCTTCTTCTCGTTAAACCACTTTACCACACCTCTTGCCACTTCGTCTTCTCCTTGGACCCACCGGATCCGATAGCGCGTTCCCTCTATTTGTTATCAGGGGTATGCTCCGAGGGAGAAAAGTATACACCTTAACATAGTAACATAGGATCATGGTACCCATCCCCCGTCACGATGTCAAAGAAATTCCGGACAAAACGCCGGGCTCCGGAACCGGACCTGCCCCGGCGGAGGACCCGCCTCAGGGACAGGCAATTCTGCGTTCGCTCTGCCACCTGAGAGGTGATACCTTGTCGTCGGGAGGGTGTTTCGGTACAATCTTCAGGGCGTGCTGGAGTCCACAGGAAAACGTGAGCGACACGGTCGTTGTGTAAGGGCTGACCCATGAGATACGGCAGGAAGATCCTCAGTGTGGCGCTGCCCGCGATTCTGGCCGGAGCATATGCCGCCGCCGAGCGAACCGAACCCCGGACCCTCTTCGATTTCGGGCCGGGCTTCGACGTCGGGATCATTGAGACCAATGATGCCAAAGCCACCGTCACGGAGGCCGGGACCCTGCGGGTCGAGGCGGGCCACACCGCTCCATGGCCCAGCGTAGCGTTGAAAGCGCCGAAGAGCCGGTGGGATCTGTCACCCTACGAGTACATCGCGCTGGAGGTTGCCAACCGCGGTAAAGAGAAGGTGACCGTCCATTGCCGCGTGGACAATCCCGGCGCGGACGGAACCAACCACTGCGTCACGGACCAGGTCGCGGTCGATCCGGGCGCATCCCAGACACTGACCGTTCGCATATTCCCGGTGCCCTGGAAGCTCGACAAGCCGCTGGAACTCGTCGCCATGCGCGGGGCTCCTGTCCACAGCGGCAAGATTGACACGGCCAACGTGACGCAACTGCTCCTCTTCCTGGATCATCCGAAGACAGACTGTGCCTATGAGGTCGACAATATCCGTGCAGGCGGGCGGGTTGAGATTCTCGATGCCTCGACGTTCCTGCCGTTCCTTGATGAATTGGGCGAGTACCGCCACAAGGATTGGCCAGGGAAGACACATACAGTCGAAGAGTTGACGCCCCAGGGACGAGCCGAAGAGGAAGACCTGAAGGCCCACGCCAGGCCGAAGAATTGGAACAAATACGGCGGGTGGGCGGATGGCCCCAAGCTCAAAGCGACCGGCTTCTTCCACGTGCAGAAGCACAAGGGCAAATGGTGGCTCGTGGATCCCACGGGCAAGCTGTTCTGGTCCCACGGCATCGACTGCGTCCGCCCCGTCAACGCGACCCCGATCACGGATCGCGAGCGGTACTTCCGCAAGCTGCCCGGCAAGGATTCGCCCTTCGCGCAGTTCTACGGTGAGGCCGCCCGGGCCCCTCTGGGCTACTACAGAGACCACGCGCCGTACCGGACGTACGATTTCACCCGCGCGAATCTGCTGCGCAAGTACGGCGAAGACTTCGAGCAAATCTTTGCCGATGTGACGCACCGGCGGCTGGCAAGCTGGGCTGTTAATACGATTGCGAACTGGTCCGATGAGAAGATCTATCTCTTACGCTGGACCCCCTACACCGCCACCATTTCCTTCGATGCCAGGAAGCTGGAGGGCTCGGAAGGCTACTGGGGCAAGTTCTACGATGTCTTCGATCCCAGCTTCGAGGCAAATCTCCGCCAGCGGCTCGAACGGGAGAAAGGTCAGACGGCGGGCGACCCGTGGTGCATCGGCTATTTCGTCCACAACGAATTGGCGTGGGGCGACGACACCTCCCTGGCCCTCGCCACCTTGATCTCCCCCGCCGATCAGCCCGCCAAAATCGTCTTTGTCGAGGACTTGAAGACGAAATACGAGACGATCGAGGAGCTCAACCAAGTCTGGGGGACCAACCACGCCTCGTGGGAGGCCCTGCTCCAAAGCCAAAAGGCCCCCGATAAGGCCAAGGCGAAGCCTGACCTGGAAGAATTCTATACGAAGGTCGCCGAGACGTACTTCAGCACGATTCGCCGGGAGTTGAAGAGAGCCGCTCCCGAGCAACTCTATCTGGGCTGCCGGTTCGCGTGGGTCAACGACCGAGCGGCCCGGGCCGCCACCAAGTTCTGCGACGTGGTCAGCTACAATCGCTACACCTATGGCGTCCAAGACACGAGACTGCCGGATGGAATCGACATGCCGGTCATCATCGGCGAGTTTCACTTCGGAGCGCTCGACCGCGGCATGTTCCATACGGGCCTGCGCCGAGCCGAGAACCAGAAGGACCGGGCCGAGAAGTACGCCGCGTACGTGCGAGGCGCACTGCGCAATCCCTACCTTATCGGGACCCACTGGTTTCAGTACCTGGACCAGCCCACGACCGGCCGGGGCGACGGCGAGAACTACCAGATCGGCTTCGTCGATATCTGCGACAAGCCCTATCCGGAGATCGTCCAGGCTGCCCGCGAGGTCGGCAATTCGATGTACGAATACCGGTTTGAGGACTGAGCCAAGCGTCTCGGAGGGACTTTGGGTCCTATCCGACCTGTCTTTTCGCGTCGTTATTGTCTTGCCACCCGATACTTCTTGACGAAACCCACCGGCCGGTAGCTCTCCTTGGCCCGTCGGAGTCCGGGCCTGCCCAAATCCTGTTCCCGATTGACCAGCTCGTATTTCTCCGGCAGCGTGGCCACAAAGGCGTGGTTCACATATTGGTAAATGCCCGCGTACTCTTTCTTGAGGATGGCTTTCTCAAAATGGATCACAAATATTCGGCCTTGAGCCACCTCCTCACCCAGCGCGTAAGCGACCGCCTCCTCGCCAACGTAGAAGATCTCCCCGCACAGTTGCAGCGTCTCCATGTTTTCGATGGCCTCCCGGGCCGCGGTGTAGTCCCCCGGCTGCTCCTGTTGTGCTTTCCACCGCTCCAGAATTGCCAAGGCGTCCCCGGCGTATTCCTCCAGCAGCGGTTTCGCCGTGCACTGGTTGTTGCGGAGGAACAAGTTGACGAGATTCTTCTTCCGGTGGAGCTGACGGCCGGACAGAGTGGCCAGCTTCTCGCGGGCGTAGAGATAATCGAAGTTGTCGCGATCCTCCCACACCCGGTAGCCCCTCCGTGCAAGCGGCTCTGCCTGGGATTCCGAGACCGCCTTCATTGTGTGGTATCGGTCAAAGAGCGAATTCAGGATCTCTTCCGACGGCAGTGCGAACGGCACAATGAAGAAAGGCTCCACGTCCCTGCCGGCAATCACGAAGACGTCTTGGCCCGCGCGGGAGATCTGATAATCGTGCGCCGCGCGAAAGAGGTATATGCCGGCGAAAGTCAGCTCCGACATCCCCTCCGCCAGACGCTGAAAACGCGGATGCAGCACGGGCCTTTGCTCCAGGCTCAGCGGTGAGAACTCAGGATATTCCTCAATCATGGGACGTGACACCCCTGCACTCCGTTCATCCGACCGGCATTCGCACCCTGGCAAAATGCCCGAAATTGACCCTGGCTGTTTTGCCTGCTATACTACGCGGGCTTTTTCAAGGAGTTGCCAATGGATTTCAACGAGAACGATCGTTCGCAGCCACCTTTCTTCAATGAACCCCGGCCGGGTCCCGCGCCGCAACCGGCTGGCCCACCGCCGGTCATGGTGCCCTACCCGGTCTATCCCCCGCCGCCCCGTCAGGGCGGTGGCTGGAGAGTCCTCTGGCGCGTGCTGTTTGCACTCTCCGTGCTGGCCAACGTCGGGCTGTTCCTCCTGCTGTTCTCCGCCATCGTCATGGTCGTGGCGGGCGGAAGCGGAATCTATCGCAGCGTGATTCGCGAAGGACCCCGCGACAGCAAGATTGCCGTGATCAACGTCAGCGGACTCATCGACGGCGGACAGGCCGAGGAGGTCTACCGGCAGATGGAAGCCGCCCGACAGGATCGGACCGTCAAGGGGATCATCGTCCGCGTCGACTCGCCCGGCGGCACGATTTCCGCCAGTGACCGCATCTATCAGGAGATCCTCGCGTACCGCAAGCGCGGCCTGCCGGTCGTGGCCTTTCTGCAAGGGATGGCGGCTTCCGGCGGCTACTACACGTCCGTCGCCTGCGAGAAGATCATCGCCGAGCCTACGACGATCACAGGCTCTATCGGCGTCGTCATGGTCCATTTCGTGTTCGAGAACCTGCTCGAAAACAAGTTGGGCATCCAGCCGGTCTTTTTGACCATGGGAGCGAAAAAGGATTGGCCCAGTTCCTTCCGAGCGCCGACGCAGGAAGAGTTGACGTACATCAAGGATCGCCTGCTGGAGCCGGCTTACACGCGGTTTGTGGAGGTGGTGAAGCAAGGCCGTCAGGATGCACTCTCGTCAGCAGAGGTCGAGAAACTTGCGGACGGCAGCATTTTCGTCGCCGAGCAGGCGCTCGAAGCGAAGCTCATCGACAAGATCGGATATCTGGATGACGCAATCGCCACGGTCAAGACGATGGCCGGGATCGAGGCGGCGCAGGTCGTGGAGTACCGCCGTCCCCTTTCTCTCCTGGGTCTTTTGAGCGCCAAGGGTCCGCAGATCCCCAAGCTCGACCGTAACACGCTCTTCGAGTTCGGCACCCCGCAAGTTCTGTACCTGTGGAATGCCTATTAGAGAGGGCAGCGCATGAAGCGACGGCATGAGGGGGCCAGGCGATGGGTCTGGGCAAGCATGGGCACCGCTGCCCTGCTCCTGGGTGCAACGACCCTGGCTGGGGCCACTGAGACAGGTCCGGCGATGGGTCTGATTGCCGTCGGCCCGGACGGCCAGGGCTTTGTCGAGAAGTCTTCCGGCCGATCGTTCACGCCGTTTGGCGTCAACTACTATGACCCGAATACCGGTTGGGCCCCCAAGATCTGGCGTCAGTTCGACGCCAAGCGCGTGACACGGCATTTCGAGGTCATGCGCGACCTCGGGGTCAACTGCGCCAGGGTCTTCCTGACGGCAGCCACGTTCCAGCCGGATGTCAACACCATCGATGAACGGGCGTTGACGAAACTCGACACCCTGGTTCGGATCGCGCGGCAATCCGGCGTTCGGCTGATCCTGACCGGTCCTGACCACTGGGAAGGCAGTCCCGCGTACTGGAAGCCGGATCGATTCGCCGGCGAGCAGGCCCTCAAGGCCTTGGACAACTTCTGGCGGGCCGTCGGCCAACGCTACCGCGGCGAGCCGGCGATCTTCGCCTGGGACCTGCTCAACGAGCCGCATATCCCGTGGTTCACCGAGACCTGGCGGCCGCTGTGGAACAAATGGCTCCAGGCAAAATACGGGGACCGGGACAAACTCAAGGCCGCTTGGGCTGACGAGCTCAAAGAGGGCGAATCGTGGGGCAACGTCGCTGTGCCCGAGAACAAGGCGAGCAAAGGTAATCCTCGCCTGCTCGACTGGCAACTGTTCCGGGAGCATCTGGCGGATGAGTGGGTCCGGCGGCAGGTGGAGGCCATCCGGCAGGCCGACCCGACGCATCTGGTGACCGTCGGCTACATTCAATGGTCCTACCCTCTGGTGCGAGGCGGCGGCAATCCGAGCCAGTACGCCGCCTTCAATCCGCAGCGGCAGTCGCGCTGGCTCGATTTCATGTGCATGCACTTCTACCCGCTCCTGGGCCGGCCGCTCGAATCGAAGGAAGCCTGGGACCGGAACCTCGCCTATCTCCAGGCCACTCTGGCTTATTGCCACGTCGGCAAGCCGGTGGTCCTCGAAGAATTCGGCTGGTACGGCGGCGGCGCCCCGCGCGGGCAGCCCTCGTTGACCGAAGACGAGCAGGACCGCTGGATCGTGGCGGAGATCGAGGCGACCCGGCGTCTGTCCGATGGGTGGCTCTCCTGGCCCTTCGCGGACACGCCCACGTCCACCGACATGAGCAAGTACGGCGGCCTGGTGAGACCCGACCTGACCCGCAAGCCCTGGGCCAAGAGCTTCGCCCAATACGCCGTCCAATCTCGCCGCCCTGCCCCAACCGACACCGAAACTGCCCGCGTTCGATTTTGCGCAGTCCCTCACGATGCCCGCCGACGAATTGAAGCCCCTGCACGAGAAGTACAGCCAACTGGTCCAGGAGGCAATGAGCAAGTAGGGTGTGCTGTGCACATCTTCTGACTCGCAACGCCCATCTCCATCGGCGGATGCCTTCCGTTGGAATAGTGGAATGGTGGAATGGATGGAATGATGGAATGATGGAATGATAGGGAGAGGGCGATGCCTCTCGCCACCCAATATTCCAGTATTCCATTCTTCCACTGTTCCATCCGGCTCCGCTTTCCTGATTCCGGCCTCCTCCGCCTGTGCCCGGTCTCTTCTGGTTCCGGGCACGTGTGATCTTACTCGCAGATGGACCGACGCGTCCGATTCAGCGGCTCCCTGTGCCTGGAAGGGTCCGACCATTCCCGCACCCTGAACCGCTTCTTCTCTAAGGATCTATCCCTGAGACAACTCCACACCCGCCCGCGCCCGGATGCACACACTATGACGCGAGATGACAATAGTGCCCTGGGGCGGACTGTCTCATCGTATGTTCACGTCAATCTTCGGCCGCAACTTCGCGATATGCCCGGCGCACGAGGGCAACGCCCTGGGCGAGCGTTCGAGGTTGGTCCACTTCCCGGGTGGCTATTAGTTCATCGGCCCGGCGCATGGCCGCACTGCGGTATTGGGCGCCGAACTCCTTGTCGCAGTCCGAGTAGATGAGTTCCTCCACGCGCCGGTGGATATCCTGTAGATCGTTGGCGTCACGAATCACGTCCCATAGCGCGGCTTGTATCCGTGAGCGTGCGGCAGCGTCGGCCTGCTTCTTCTGCTCCAGAGCGTCGAGGTCCGGCCGGGTGGGGGAGGGAGCGGACGAAACGGCAGGCTGGGGCTCTATCGCCGGGGGCTGTGACTTGCAGCCGGCCAGAACAGCCAGGCCGGCTATCGTTGCCAGAAGTGCGGTCCGCATTTCTCTGCTCTCCAAACCCCTGCCCGATCCGAATGCTGCTCAAGGCGGTGTGTCCGCGAATCACGGTCCAGTATAACAAAACGGCGAGAGAAAGGAAAATCCCGGGCTTGGCGGCTTCCCCCGCCGGCGCGGGGGAAGGCGCTACGGAAGAAGTCCGATTCAGGGCTTCGCCTTCTTGGTTCCGGCTTCATCCGCCTGTGCTCGGTCTCTTCTGGTTTCGGGGACGTGTGATCTTACGCGCAGACGGACCGACGCGTCCGATTCAGCGGCTCCCTGTGCCTGGAAGGGTCCGGCCATTCCCGCACCCTGAACCGCCTCTTCTCTTCGTCTCCGTTGCGGGGGCATCTTACTTCTTACGGCCCCGAATTGAGTATGGTGTCCCCCGATTCCCCCTGGTCACTCAGCGGCTTTCAAGTTACTCCGCTGGGCCTTATTCCGCAATTCATAGTATCGCCTGACATTACTATAATTGGCCAATGGCGGATTACCCCAAGAGAATTGCCTCTGCAGGACTCCCAGCAGATCATCCGCCCAGTTCTCGTAGTGACGCATGCGCGGTACCCATATCTCCATCTGTCAAACTTGACGTCGTAGTGAATACAGGCCCGAAAATGACGCAGCATACGGTAGGGCTCCTGCAAGTCTCGGATGTCCACACCCTGTTCCAACTCGCGGAGGTAGACGTATCCGTGTGATGAATTCGACAAATACTGCACAGCGATATTGATCCGCATGAAACCGTTGCATTCGATGGTTAGTACCGAAGTCCGTGAATCGGCGTTTCTCTTCAGATGCATGTGCGAGCCCTTCGGCAGGTGAAACTGCCAGGGGTCTTTAGAGTCCATTGTGGGCGTGATACCATAGAATCTATTTGCTTTGAATTCCTCCTCGATGCTGCTTAGCGTCTGGGGTTCATCGCCAATGTCCCCTTCCGGGCGAGCTATCCATCGAAGGGCATGTCCCCCGTACATTCTGCTCTCACCGTCACCCATCGGAAAGAAGATATGGCCGAGCCCGTGGATGAGGAGGTATTCTGTGAAATCCTGGAACACGCGGTCGAGGAGAAGCATGTTCCTCCCGAAAGCAACCGCGTCGTCCGGTGAGGTGGCGTGTGTGTTTATGCTGTTGATGGCCGTGTTCACCTTGGCTTCTTTTTCCTTGAGACGATTGAGGGCGAGCCTAGCCTCCACGTAGCAGATGTTCCCTGTCTCGTCCTCAAGGAAAGGCAGGTCCGCCAAGCGATTGGTGGCGAGGTCAATCAGGTAGACCACCTGAATCTCCTCGGCGACATCTCTGGGCGTATTTGATTCGTACACAAGAAACGCAATGACGACGGCCAAGAGCGAGATCGAACGTCAGGAACCAGAATAGGATGCCTCTGTAGTCCTTGGATTCTCCAAGCAGGCTTGAGAAGAGAGTCGTGGCAGACCCAAGCAATAGCGTGATCAATATCGAACCGCCGACAACCTCAAGTACCTTGGGATTCTGTCGGCTGCACCACAGGTACAATATGGCCCAGCCTGCTGCGACCATCGCCGCAAGGGCAAAGGCAGCTTTAGTGTAACGCGTTATCCGTCGTCTTGTGAGTCCCGGAGATGTCATGCCAACTCCATATAACGCGAACAATACTCGTGGTCATTTCTACTCTTCAAAAGACGCCCTTGAGCACGCTTTATTCAAATGTCCTCCAGAATGCTCCGGTCGGTTCGCCGCGAGCCTTCAGGCATGCATGTTTGGCAACGAGGCCAGCCACTTATTATGGAGCACGAAAGGCAAATTGACAAGCTAAGTGCAACAGCCAGATATGTGGGGACCTAAAGGGGTACGGTACATTTTCCGGCGTCCCTCCATGCCGAGGCGCCGCCAGCGGGTGGAAAAGCAGCCGACCCGAAGAGTCTCTGAGGCAAGGGGGTTACTAGGCGTCTGTCTGAGAACGCCAGTTTGAGATATCGGCGAATCATGGCCAGTTTGAACATCGCCAGAAAGCTGATCGCCAGTTTCTCAAACCGCGTCCCGATCCGGCGGCACTCTTTCAGCCAACCGACACACTGCTCGATGACACAACGTCTGCGATAGCTCTGTTTGTCAAAGGGACGACTTCCTTTCCTCTGGTTGGACTTTCGTGCGATCACCGCCCTAATCCCATGTGCGCAGCCACCGACGAATGGTCGGGTAACTATAGCCCTTGTCTCCGGCCAAGCGTTGAGGACGCTTACGCGGCCGGCCGAGGGGCTGCGGAATCGCAATCTCATTCATCACGGCCTCGACCTGCGTCGATTCATGTCGCTGTCCCGGGGTCACTTCCACCGCCAGCGGCAAACCGCGGCCATCCGTCACCAGATGGAATTTGCTGCTGAATCCGCCGCGGGAACGGCCTAAAGCGTGATCTTCCGGCTCTTGCGGGTGCTGGGTGAGACTTTTTGAGGCCCCAGCCGCCGCGCGGGAGGCCCGAACCGTCGAGCCGTCGATGCACCACAGATCCCAATCGATCTGGCCTTGTCGATCCAGATGGATCTGCAAGGTTCCGACGAGGCGATCAAAGGTGCCGTTGTTCCGCCAGTTTCGGTAGTAATCATAGACCGTCTGCCAAGGCCCAAACCGTTCCGGCATATCCCGCCAAGGAGCTCCGCTGCAGAGATCCCACAGAATGCCGTTGAGCATCTGCCGCGGGTCCTTGGGCTTGCGACCGGTGGTGGCGGTGCGTTTGGGAAGTACGGGTTCGACTAACTGCCATTGTTCATCCGTCAATTCGTATCGCTTCATGATGCTAATCTCCTCGCTTTATACGAGGAGAATCAGCAAAATGATCGTTCTCAGACAGAGCCTAGACAGACCCCGGTTAGGCCCGGGAGATGGGGCCACTCCCAAGAGGACCAAGAGAAGAGGCGGTTCAGGGTGCGGGAATGGTGGGACCGTTCCACGCACAGGGAGCCGCTGAGTCGGACGCGTCGGTCCGTCTGTGAGTAAGATCACACGTGCCCGGAACCAGAAGAGACCGGGCACAAGCGGAGCGAGGCCGGAATCAGGAAGGCGAAGCCGGATGGAACAAGGGAATAGTGGAATACTGGAACAATGGAGTATTGGGCGGCGAGAGGCATCCCCTCTCCCCATCATTCCACCATTCCATCATTCCAACCGAAGGAATCCGCCTATGGGCCGTCTTCCAAAGGGGTTCGGCCCATGAACCGCCTCCGGAGAACGTCGCAAGTGCACGCGACGTGGTTGGGATCCTGGACCGGCGACGAGTACGTGCGTAGCGTCCACGCCCCTGAACCGCCCTTGTGGGTACGTTTGCGGGTGTGGCGTTGCAGTGTGAGGGAACCAGAACGAGTCATCCACAGATTTCACCGATTACCACAGATTTCTGAAGAAAGGCCACGAAGCAAAAGGAAGAGAAGCGACAACGGCGGGCCTCGTTCCTCCTTCTTGAATCTGTGAAATCTGTGTAATCTGTGGATTTCCTAACTCATTTACACGTGGAGACTTGCGACATATTCCATCAGAAGGCTCGTCAAAGAGACGAGATGTTGCGGCCTTGCAGCGGGAAGGATTCAAGTGTTCACCGTCCTCTGTCTTCCGCTCTCCCGACCCCTGCGTCCCGGCGTCTCTGCGCGAAGCCGGTTCCATGTTCTGTTTGTGCAACAGTTGAAAAGGTAAAACACCCTGCGAGCGAGAAATTCTTCTATTCCTTGCGGCACAAGGAGTTACGCGAATTTCGGGCCTCGCGCGCGCCCAGAATTCCGGCACGATTCCTGCAACACGGCCCCTATATAGAGGGACAGTGTGATTTATGGTTGATGATTCCCGCCTCCGCGGGAATGACATGTTTATGAGTTATGATCTATGATTTGGAATCTGAACAGGACAGGAACAGCATATCTCGCGCAGAGGTCTCAGGGACGCAGAATTGGAGAATGCGTCCCCTCTGCGCTTCTTCTCTGCGCCTCCGTGTCTCCGTGTGAGCAGGTTTTGGCTGCGGCCGAAGGCCAACTGCGAGGGATACCCCACTGTTCCAGTATTCTATCATTCCACCATTCCGCGCCAAACAAACCCAATTTCGGGCCGGGCAGAAGGAAGGACAAGTGCCGTGTGGATAAGGAGTTGTGACGAATGGGACACGGGAGACGCCGTGGAAAAACAAAGCCAATCCTCCGATTTCGGATTGCGGATTGCGGATTGGGGGACAGACCTGCCGCCTCCGGCCTGCGCAGGGCGATTGCGCCAAACAAACCCAATTCTCGGGTCACGGGCGGGACGCCCGTGGTACTCATGGGCGAGACGCCCATGCTACGGGACGCCTGGCGACGACCGCACCGCGAACAAGGCTTCCGCGCCAAACAAACCCAATTTCGGGACGACTCAAACGAAGGCTAACTGCGGCTGGAGAAAAGAGTTATGACGAGTTCGGCCTGCCAAAGGCTCGGAAAAACAAAGCCAATTTCCACGGGCAGAGCCTGCCCCCGCGCAAGCGGGGGATGCCCGCGATACTCATGGGCGCTCGCGCCCATGCTACGAATACGCCGGTATTCCCACCAGGTCTCATCCGCGCTCACGGCGTTCGCCGAACAGGGTCAGGGGCGCGGTCCGCGTGATGCGGACCTGGGCAAACCGGCCTGTCAGGGAGACGGGGCCGTGGAAGACTACGATGTGATCGGTGGAGGTTCGCGCTACCAACTGCGGATGGTTGTCGCTGTCCGCCGGATTGACGTGCGCCTTTTTGCTCAGGCCTTCCACCAGGACGGTGACCTCCCGCCCGAGGAAGGCCCGGTTCAGCTCGTCGCTGATTTGTTCCTGGACTGCCAGCAATTCCACGTTGCGCCGCTGTTTCACTTCGTCGGGGATCGTGTCGGCCAGACGCTTGTCGGCGGTCGTGCCCGGCCGGGGCGAGTACTTGAAGACGAAGCAATTCTTGTAACGAGCCTGGCGCGTCAGATCGACGGTGGCCTGGAAATCATCCTCGGTCTCGCCCGGGAAGCCGACGATGAAGTCCCCCGCTACCGCGATATCCGGCACAACCATCCTGGCTTTCTCGATCAACTCCAGGTAGTGTGCCGCAGTGTAGTGGCGGTTCATCGCCTTGAGAATCCGGTCCGAGCCGCTCTGGGCCGGCATGTGCAGGTAGCGGCAGACCTTGGGCGAACCGGCCATCACCTGAAGGATCTCGTCGTAGAACTCGTCCGCCGGATAGCTGGTGACAAACCGGACCCATTCAATCCCCGCCACCTGCGAAGTCATGTCGAGCAGGTCCGCCAGACAATAGGTCTTCTCGCCGTTTTTGTATTTGTAGGAGTTCACCGTCTGGCCCAGGAGCGTCACCTGCCGGATGCCCTCGTCCGCCAGTCTCTTGACCTGCTCCAAGATGGCTTCCGGCGGCCGGCAGGCCTCCGGACCCCGGACGTACGGCACGACACAATAGGTGCAAAAGTAGTTGCAGCCCCGCATCACGCGCACGAACGCCTGACCCGGAATCTGCCCATCGCTGCCGCTGTGCTCCAGTTCGAAAGTGTCGAGCGAGCCATCTCCCTCGTGAGCCGGCCGGCGGATTTCTTCCGTCACAGCAACTTGCTTGGCATTCCGTGCCAGGGCTTGGCGGATCAAATCCGCGATTTGAGGAATCTGGGCCGGGCCGCAAACGATGTTGACGGCCGCGTGCTCCAAAAGCCGGTCGCCCAGGCGCTGAGCCATGCAGCCGATGACACCCACTACGAGGTCCGGCCGATGCTCCTTCAGGTGCTTCAGGTGGCCCAGATGCGACAGGACCCGGTCCTCCGCGTGCTGTCGCACCGAGCACGTGTTGATGAGCACGACCTGGGCCTCTTGGAGGCTGTCCACCAGACGAAAACCCGCCTCCTGAAGCGCAGAGCCCACCAAGGCCGTATCCAGCTTGTTCATCTGGCAGCCGAAACTCTCGATGAAAACAGGTGGGGATTTCATATTTACTATTTACGGTTGACCATTTACAATTCGCACCTGATGATGCAGGCTCACCCGGCGGAGGTGATCGCGTCAAGACACGGAATCGACGTCCGCTATCGAGTCTCGAATCATAAATCATAACTCATGAATAGTAAATGATGCCGGATGGTAAAGTACCAGAGAACGATTGAGCAGATTGCGGGACTGGCGCTCATCGGAGCCATTGTCGTGGGCTGTGTGCTCGTGCTGCGTCCGTTCATCTCGGCGATCCTGTGGGCGGCGATCCTGTGCTTTGCCACGTGGCCGCTGTACGAGTTGTTCCGGCGGTGGCTGCGCGGCCGGCACACCCTCGCGGCGGCCCTGACGACCGCGGTGCTCGCCCTGGTGCTGATCATCCCGTTCGTCGTTGTCGGCCTGACCTTCACCGACACGATCCATTCCGGGCTCCAATGGCTCGACAAGAGGACGAAGGCGGGTATCCCTGGCCGCCCCCGGCTGGCTCAACAGCATACCGCTGATCGGCGGACGCATCACCGCAGTCCTGGGCAGGACTATCTGGAGAACGCCGAGTCCACTATCGAGGACTGGAAGCCGTGGTTGAACGAAGGCGGCCGCTGGCTCTTGGGCCACAGCGTCGATCTCGCCAAGGGCTTGATGCACCTGGTGCTGAGTGTGCTGATCGCGTTTTTCTTCTACCGAGACGGCGAGGGGCTCGTGGCCCAGTTGCGCGAGGGCATGCAGCGCATCAGCGGCGATTCGGCGCAACGGCTGGTGGACGTCGTCAAGACGACCGTCCAGAGCGTGGTCTACGGCGTGCTCGGCACCGCGTTGGCGCAGGGAATCGTGGCAGGCATCGGGTTTGCCATTGCCGGAGCACCGGCCCCCATGCTGCTGGCCCTGCTTACCTTCTTCCTCAGTTTCCTGCCTTTCGGCCCGCCCATTGTCTGGATCGGTGCCTCGATCTGGCTCTTCGCGATGGGCAAGACCGGCTGGGGGATCTTCATGGTTCTCTACGGGGTCCTGGTGATCAGCGTCGTCGACAACTTCATCAAGCCGATCATCATCAGCCGGGGCTCCAAGCTGTCCTTTATCGTGATGTTCATTGGCGTGCTGGGAGGCGTCACCGCGTTCGGCTTTATCGGCATCTTCCTCGGCCCGACCTTGCTGGCCGTAGGCTTCAGCCTGGCGCATGAGATCCTCGAACAACGCCGCCACATCTCGGCCTCCGTGCTCGCCCGGACGCCCGAAGAGGTCCCATCCGCCATACCCACAGCCGAGGCCGCCGTGGCGCAAGACCCTCCCGCGAGCACCCCCTCGAAGTAGAGTCTGCTGGATGCCCTATCAGACAGTCCCGGTACGCTGCCGACGACGCTTTCGCGCCGTCCGGACGACGTGCTTCGACGCGAAGGCCTGAGAGAAGATGGACCAGATGGCAGCCGCATTCTCCGCCTGGAGCAACTGTTCCCGGATATCCGGCTCCTGCATGGTTCGAACGATGTGGGCCAGGATTTGGACTTGGGCATCGCTGTACGGGGGCGCCAAAACCAGGAAGACGAAGTGCGTGTGCTGCCCGTCCGGGGAGTCCCAGTCCTCAATGCCGGTGCGCGATCGGCCGAAGACGATGATCGGCCGAAGCATCCTCTGAAATCGTGCGTGCGGAATAGCGAGCCCCCCTTCCAGAGCCGTGCCCATCTCGCTCTCCCGCGCCAGCACCGCGGCATAGATGTCCTGGGCCTCGTGCACGCGCTCCTGGGCCGCCGCCAACTCCGAGAGCTCGTGAATCGCCCGATCTCTCGTAGTCGCTTTCAGATCCGCCAGGATGGATGTCTTGGAGAAGTACTCCAGGATGCCCACTTCCCTGCGCCTTGAGATCGAGTAGCTGAGCCACGGGCCCAGAATGATCGAGGAGAGCAAGGCCCCGAACACGATCGCCACGAAGACCGCCTGAGTGATCAGCCCGTACTCCAGGGCCAGCAATCCGACGATGATCTCCATCGCGCCGCCCGGCGTATGGGCGACCGCGATGGCCGCACGGTTGCTGCGCGGCAGCTCCGTGAGCGTGACTCCCAGCCACGCGCCCAGGTACCGGCTCCCGATTCCGACGACGGTCACGAAGACGACCAGCAACCAGTCGAAGTGGGCGGCAAAGTCGATCTTCAGTCCGATCCCGGCGAAGAAAAGCGGCACAAATACTGCGTAAACCATCTGGGAAACGATCTGGCGCGTCCGCTCGGAAAGCTCCTTGGCCTCCCCCGCCATGATCCCGGCGAGGAAGAACCCGAACAACGCATGGATGCCGATCCACTGGGTAATCGCGCCGCACAGCACGCCGAGCAGGACGATGAACGTCAGTGCCGCCCCCGGCTGGGGCATTTCCCGTCGCCGGATTTCCAGGACCGCCGCGTTCGCCAGCCGCCGTCCGATAGTCAGACAGAACACGGCAAAGCCGATCGTGCCCACGAAGATGATCAGAATCCTCCCGATCTCCGGGCTGCCCTGCGTGAAGAAGCCCAGCACCAGCGTGAAGAGCAACCAACCGATGATGTCGTTGACGGACATCGCTGACAGGATGAGAAAACCGAGGTCGGTCTTCGAGAGGTTCAGATCGTAAAGAGTCCGGGCGGCGACCGGCATGGCACTGATCGCCATGACCGTCGCCATGAACAAGGAGAAGGCCACCTTGTGGCCCGGCTGTGCCAGGTAGCGGTTCGGCAGGAGCATGCTGCCCGTAAAGGCGATGGCCAGGGGGACGACAATGTCGGCCAAGGCGATCTTCAGAGCATCGCCCCTTTGACGCCACGCCGCGGAGAAATCCACTTCAAGACCCGTTTCCAGGAGCAGAAAGAGCACGCCGATCCATCCAACCGTCGCCAACATGTCCTGCTGACTTGGGTCCGGCGGAAAGATCGTCTGGTAGAGCCAGGGAGAGAACCGACCCAGAATCGTCGGCCCGAGAATGATCCCGACGAGAATCTCGGCGGTGATCGCCGGCTGCTTCCACCGGCGAAAGACCTCGCCCAACCCCCGCGCCAGACCCAGCAGCAGAAGGATCTGCACCAGGAAAACAAGGATGTTCTGCTCGTTGATAAAGTGCATCAGATGCACTACGCACGCCCGCCATCGGAGTGCAAGACCACAGGATGGCGGATTAGGAACTCAGCACCGGCAGCTAATCCGCAATCCGAAATCCGCAATCCGCAATTGGATCAACTTGCTCCTTGGGCCACGATTGAACGATTAAGGGCCCGCTGCAGGTCTTTGAGCCGGTTCACCTCGTCGAAGCCGAGGCGGATGATAGGAAAGGCGGTCTTGTTGTGCAGCAGCGGCTCGTCGAGATCGACCCAGCGCCGACATGCCTCGCCATCCGGCGTGCCGGGGATCGGCGAAAAGTCCGCCAGCATCCCGCGAATGCCGAGCCGGTGCACGAAGCGCATGGACTCCTCCAACTCCTGAACGTCGCTGTTCGGATGGCCGACGATCTGATACGCCGTGATGTCAGCCGGATCGGCCCCGGCGACGAAGAGGTGATCGACGGCCCGGGCTAATTCCTCGGAGAACACCTTGCCGCCGGTACCCTCCTGCCACCGGCGCGATGCGCTTTCAAAGCCCAGATAGAACGTCTTGAAGCCGGCCTTGACCATCAAATGCGACAGATCGGCGGTCAGGAAGCGGGCGTTCAGGGCGTTTGGCGTATGGAAATTGACGCGGATGCCTCGCCGGAGAACTTCCATCAGGAAAGGAACGAGTACCTTCTGGGCATCGAACAGCAGCGCATCATCGTAGAAGGCAACGTTCTCCACGCCCTGTCCGGCCAGAAGCTCCAACTCGGCCAACAATCGATCCAGAGGCCGCGGCTGGAAGCCGCCGTAGACCCGTGGCACCGAGCAGTAGCTGCATCGAAATGGGCAACCATCCGCAAGCTTGATCGCTCCAACCCGTGGGGGCGAATGATCTTTCGCCCCTGCTTCCCACAGAGCAGGCTGGCTCGGATCGGGTGTCATTTCCAGGAATTCCCACAACGGCTGCAGATCGGAGCCGACCACGACGAGCTCGGCCCCCAGACTATGTGCATGATCGCTGCAAATCGTCGCATAATTGCCGCCCAGCACAATCTTGGCCTCCGGCCACGCACCGCGGACATCCTCCATGACTTCCCGGACCCCGGGATACCAGTACGTCATCATGGTCTGGATCAGGACATAGTCAAACGGCCCGCGCGCGTGAAGGAAATCTGTGAAGCAAGTGCGTGCCACGCCGAACCGCCGGAAATATCTCGGAATGTCCTTCAGCGGCGCAGGCGACTCGATCCGCTCGCAGCAAATCCGTCCGCGTCCCCACCGGTCCGACTGCGGATCAGCTACCGAGTCTCTCTTCAATCCGCAATCCGCAATCCGAAATCCGCAATCGCCCCGCCCTTGGTCCAGATAGTCGAATAGAGAGAACTCCGCCTGCCCGCGCAATTGCCCGGCGACGCTCAGTAACCCATAGGGCTGGAGCCAAAAGTCGTAGGCCGCGAAATCGTAGATCGGCGGATTCACCAGCAGAATTCGTCTCATGCCTGGGCAGCATAAGAGCAAGCCCGCCCGCTTGTCAACGTCCGTCGTCGCGGACGTCCACCATAATGAGCATTGATGGCAGGCCGGCCGCATCATAGAATTGGATTGACGCTCGAACTGTCGTTGAAAGGCCAGGTTATGGTTGCTCGAAGAGAAAACGCTACGCCGGCCGCGCGATCCTGTGTGCGCGGCGGCACGATCATCAACGTCATCACAGGCCTGATCATCTTCGGCCTGATCGGGTTCGGTGTCTACTGGGTCATCAAGACGACAGGCCAGGCCGGAGAGCAGTATATGACCGGCATGGTGAACACCCAGAAGAAGGCCACCACTATCTCCTGCCAGATGAACCTGCGTTCCATCGGCCAAACCCTCCAGACCTACGCGATCAGCAACGAGGCCTACCCGGACAGCCAGCAGGCCTTGGTCGATTTCGCCGGCTACGGCTCCAAGCTGTTCCATTGTCCCGACCCCAATGGCGGCGAGTACATCTACCTCCCCGGCCACCGCCCCGATGCCTCCGCGCCCAGCGTCCTGGTCTACGAATCGAAGCCCGTCCACAACGGCAAGTGCAACGTGCTCCTGTCCGACGGTCAGATCGCCTCACTGACGCCCGAAGAGCTCCAGCAAGCTCTCGGAGCGGCCCCATCCCGCCGCGGTAATGGAGCACAGCCGCCCCCGTGGCGAGGGCGTACCCGCACCTTGTTCCCCGTGATCGTGAGAGCGTCAACGTGATCCTCGAATCGCCGCCGGCTAGATGCCTTCGCAACACGCAACAAGCCATGATGCCCTCGCCCTCGCGGCCAACCTACGAGACACAGTCCTGTCCTTGCTGCAGCATCCTTTCGCTGCTCGCGACGCGATTCTCTGGCCTTCTCTCGGTCCCGGGACCCTCACGCCACCCGGCGAACCGCCGACAGGGATGCAGGGATCGCCCCGGGAAATTGGCTTTGTTTCCCCGATCCGCCCGGCGCGGGAACGCTGCGGCCCTTTTCTTGCCTCCAAAACCGCCGTTTCATCGGTTCCGGCGCAAATTGGGTTTGTTTCGTCAGATTCCTTTCGCGACAAGTCGTCCCCTGTCCCCCTGTCGCCGGGAACCCGGTCGGCGCCCGCGTGGGCCGAGATTGGCTTTGTTTCGCACGATTGCCTGCGCCGACGGGTGCATTATACCGCCAAGCGTCTCCGTAACATGGGCGTCCCGCCCGTGGAGCTTGGTGGCATCGGCATCCTGCCGATGATTCACGGGCTGGAAGGATACCCCCAACGGCGATGTCGCGTCGGGGACCCCACACCCATGCCACGCTGGGCGAGCCAACACGTCTAGAGCCCGCACCTCTGCGAGCCGAAGCCGAAGAGAGGCCCGCACCGCAGGACTGGGCCACCGGCTGTGACTGTCGCACCCGTTTCTGTTCCCGCAACTCGCGCAGGGTCCGGTACAGGCTGCTTTCGATCCGCCGCTCATACAACAGCAACTGGTCCAGAACCCTGGCATTGCCGAAGTCCTCCACCAGCATCCGGCCGAGGAGCCGGTCGTCCCCGATCCCGGCCCCGCCCGCCGCGTCCGGGACGCGCTGCGGCGTGTCCCCGGCCGGGGACCCCGTCGCCATCTTCTCGTACAGCGCATCGAACGCCTCCGTCTGGAGCCTCTCTGCCCGCCGCAGCCGCCAGGCGAGACCGACCGCCCGCTCGGCCATCTCGAGCTCCCCATCCCCGACCGGGGCCAGGTCCCCGAGCATCCGGTCCCGATAGAACTCGAATTCCCCCGGATCTTCCCCCTGGATGACCGTCTCCCGGGCCAGGAACCCGTGCGTCACGGCATTCCGGGACACCACCGCCTTGCCCTCCGGCGTCCGCGGACCGGTCGACTTCTGGGCGTTGGTGCGATTGGCGTTGATTTGGGCTTCGGTTGCCATGATGATCCCCTCTCAGATTTATCATTTATGATTTACGATTTATGATTTGCCGCCCCACACAGGCAGCACCAGGAACATGGTACAACAACCACTCTGCAATGTCAACAACAAGATACCAATAATTTACATTTGTTTTATGTATCGTAAACCTTTGTGTCACCGGGACTAACGGAATCCGCCCAGACAATATAGAGGAAAATGTAGCTCAGCCGCCCCCGGCTGAGGACCTGAGGGAGGGTGTGAGAAGTGGCACGGGCAGGCCCGTCGCGAAGGCGGGGTCTTGGCACAACCTGCTCCAACGAGCGCAGACGGGAACAGCAGACGCGGTAGAGCGCGTTTGAGAAGGGTCCCCGCAGGCGACTGATCGCCTGGGGGGACCCGAAACCGGACTCGCCCTGCGACAGACGAGCCGCGCGACCGTCGGACGATCACGCGCGTGCACCGTCCGTCAGATCAGCACAGCCCCGGTACTACTGTATGTCACGCCTCTATGGCCCGGCTATGGCTGGGGCCCGGGCCCGGACGCCAGCAGATAAGCAATGGCATTGCGGAACATCTGCAGGCCCTCCGGCGTGAGATTCAACTCGCCTTGAGGAGTGGTCATCGTCTCCTGTGTGACGGGGTCGACAACTTGTATCTCCTGCGTGCCGGCACAGAACAACAGGCGTTTGGCCCCCGTGTACTGGCCCGCGCCGTCGTAGAACTCCACGCCGGCATCCCACTCGGCGATCCAGCACGTATCGGAGCCCAACAGCCTGGCCAGGAGTCGACCGTTGCCGATGCGGGCGGTGCCGCTGACGGAGGTGACCCCGGAACCGACATTCAGATCGATCAGGGGTACGGTCTGGAACGGATTCCCCTGCGTGCCTGAATCCAGCGCGGTCAACGGCACGTCCCGAAAGATGGGATGACCCGGCTCGACCACTTCGAGCGAGGCCAGTGCCACGTGGTTGAGGGCCAGCTCGGAGGCGACCCAGTTCCACCGGCTATGGTGCGCGAAGCAGGCGTTCATCTGGAGCAAGGGAACCGGGAGCGAGTTCCATTGAGGCGGCTCGTTGGCGTCGCTGTAATAGCCGCTCCCGGCCGTCCCGCTCAAGAGGATGAGGTCGGCCGCTTTCAACTCGGCGATCTTGCCGGGATCGAGGTCACGCCAATAGCACGGGCGGACGTCCACGAAATGCCCCTCGGAAACCAGGAGCTTCTCCAGGTCGTGATCGTCGCGCAGACCATCCATATTCCCGTCGCTGTTCTCCGTGACCATGATGATGTTGGCGCCGCCGAGCAGGTAGGCGATGGCATTGCGGAGCATCTGCCGGCCCTCGGGCGTCAGGTTGAACTCGCCTTGCAGGTCGTCATTCGGATCCGGCAAATCCTCCGTGCCGGCACAGAATAACAGGCGTTTGCCCCCGGCGAACTGGCCGGCGCCCGGATAGAACTCCACGCCGGCATCCCACTCCGCGATCCAGCCCAGGCTGCCGCCCGCCGTACGGGCGATCAGCCGGCCGTTGCCCATGTCCGTGGTGCCAAGGAATGTGGTCAGGCCGCTGCCGACGGTCGGATCGATTACGGCAACGAGATTGGCGCGACCACTCGGGTCGGACGCCACGAAGGGCACGCCCCGGAAGATGGGGTGATTGGGGTCCACCGCCTCGGCGTAGCTGTCCGGCGTGTCGTCGGTCGCCAGGGAGGAATTGACCCAATTCCACCGATAGTTGCAGGCCAGGTAGGCGTTCAGCAGCAGCAACGGGGTCTCCAGGGAATTCCATTGGGCCGTCTCCTCGCCCTCGGCGTAGAGGACGCTGCACTCCGTCTGGCGACTGACAATCACCAGGTCGGCCGCCTCCAACTGCGCCACCCGTTCAGAGTCCGGGGACTCCCACGAATTCCGCAGGATCTCCACGGAATGGCCTTCGGCGACCAGCCAATCGACCAGGCCCTGGTCGTCGAGGACGCCGTCGCGATTGCGGTCCTCGTGCTCCGTCACCACGATGATGTTGGCTGCCGGCACGGTGGTGACCCCGCACCAGAGCAGCACTGCTACGATCCCTGTGAGTTTCCGTGACATCGCTTTTCCCCTTTCAAAAAGGATTCCGCTATGGCGGGATACAAACGACAAGTTGTATCCCTGCCTTACATCCTTTCTCCGCTAGGGCCCGAAGCACCGCTGGGGATGCTCGGGTCTGTGCCGCCCAAAGATCGCTGTCGTATCCTATATCCGAGCGCGCAGCAGGACCCCCCTCAGACCGATAGAGATGAATCCGCTCATAACGCTTTTCCTTTCTCAAGAGCGCTTTCGTCGCAGCCTTGAGACTCCGCCTGGCTACCCGCAAGCGATAGCCGAAGAACGCCCACCGCCGCTAATAATAAGACGTCATTCCACCGTCTTTTTATCGCAATGCCAAGAAAAATCTGCGCAGTATATTTATCAAGACCGGCCCAACTCGCCGCCGACCTGCGGCCCTGCCCTACGGCAGGAACAAAGGCTCGCCGCGCCGGACTCCGCGGGCATCCATCACGGCCTCGGTTCCGGCGACGCTTCGGGTCCGCGCGTCAGCAGATGGGCAATGGCATTATGAAACATCTGCCGGCCTTCCGGCGTGAGGTTCAACTCGCCCTGCGTGGTCGTCATCATCTGCTTCGTGACGGCGTCGACAACTTGTATCTCCTGCGTACCGGCACAGAACAGCAGGCGTTTGGCCCCCGCGTATTGACCCGCGCCCGTGTAGAACTCCACCCCGGCGTCCCACTCGGCAAGCCAGCCCATTTCGAAGCCAAGCGGCTTGGCAAGGAGTCGGCCGTTGCCCATGAGGGCGGTCCCGCTGAAGGAGGTGATTCCGGAACCGACCTCCAGATCGATCATGGGCACGACGCGGAGCGGATTCCTCCGATTGCCGAAATCCAGCGCGGTCAGCAGCACGTTCCGGAAGATCGGATGATTTGGCTCGACCACTTGGAGAAGGACCAGTGGCGTGTCATTGGTGGCCAGGTCGGAACTCACCCATTCCCACCGGTTGTTGCGGGCGAAGTAAGCGCTCATCTGCAGCAAAGGTGCCGGGAGCGAATTCCATTGGGTCGGCTCGTCGCCGTCGTCATAGAAGCTGCTGTCCGCCGTCCGGCTGACGAGGATCAAGTCGGCCGCTTTCAGCTCGGCGATCTTGCCGGGATCGAGCTCGCGCCAATAGTACGGACGGATGTCCACGAAATGCCCTTCGGAAACGAGGAATTCCTCCAGGTTGTGGTCGTCTCGGAGGCCATCCAAATCCAAGTCTCTGGCGTCTGTGACCACGATGATGTTGGCGCCACCGAGCAGGTAGGCGATGGCGTTGCGCAGCATCTGCCGGCCCTCGGGTCCGAGGTTGAACTCGCCTTGCAGGGCGTTGCCCACTTCCCGCGTGCCCGCGCAGAACAACAGGCGCTTGCCCCCGGCCAATTGGCCGGCGCCGGGGTAGAACTCCACGCCGGCATCCCACTCGGCGATCCAGCTCCAGCCGGTGCCTGCCGCCCGGGCGATCAGTCGGCCGTTGCCCATGTCGGTCGTGCCGAGGAACGAGGTGATTCCGCTGCCGACCGTTGAATCGACTACGGGAACGAGATTGGCGCGGCCATCCCGGCTGGGCAGATCGGGCACCATCAGCGGGACGCCGCGGAAGATGGCATGATTGGGGTCCACCGCCTCGACGTAGATGTCCGGCGTGTTCTCTGTCACCGTCGCGGAATTGACCCAATTCCACCGGAGGTT
Source organism: uncultured Planctomycetota bacterium (assembly GCA_963699595.1). Taxonomy (GTDB): domain Bacteria; phylum Planctomycetota; class Phycisphaerae; order Sedimentisphaerales; family Anaerobacaceae; genus PLanc-01. The sequence continues at coordinate 31,930 of CAVOUO010000042.1, read as the reverse complement.
GCGGGCAAAGTAGGCGCTCATCAGCAGCAGTGGGGTCCTCAGTGAATTCCATTGGGTCGTCTCGTTGCCGTGGATGTAGCGACCGCTGTCGGCCAGGCGACTGACAATCACCAGGTCCGCCGCATTCAACTGGGCGAGCAGCTTGGCATCCAGTTGGTCCCACGTGTTCCGCCGGACGTCCACGGAATGGCCTTCGGCCACCAGCCAGTCGATCAGGCCCTGGTCATCGGGGACCCGGTCCAGATTCTTGTCCACGTTCTCCGTCACCACGATAATGTTCGCTGCCGGCGCGGTGGTGACCCCACACCAGAGCAGTACCGCTACGATCCATGTAAGTTTTCGTGACATCGCTTTTCCCCTTTCAAAAAGGATTCCTTTGTGGAGAGATACAAATCACGAGTTGTATCACTTCCTGATCTCCTTACTTTGCAATTGCCCCAGGCGCCGCTTGGGATGCCGGGGCCTCCGCAACACCAAGATCGCTGTCGCGTGCTATATGCCAGCGCGAGCATGACCCCCGTCAAATGGATGAAGATGAACCTGTTCGTAACGCTTTCCCGTCCTCAAGAATGCCTTGGTCGCAACCTTGAGACTCCGCATAGCTACCCGCGAATGACACCCGAAGAACGCCCACCGCTACTGATAAAGACGCTATCTGCCTTCTTTACGAATCCCGGGCCTTGACTAAGCAAGAAGAGAAAAGCCCGTAGGCCGAACTTCGAATCCCTGGGCCTTCGCCTGCCGTCGGGGCAGCACCTCGCCGTCGCGGATACTCTGCGTAGGGCGGCCCTTTGCCGGACCGCCCTGCGCGACTGCTTACAGAGACTTCTTGAAAATCGTCTGTGAAGGGCCCGACAAAACGAAACGGCCTTGAGGGAAGATCACGCCCCGATCGACGACAAGATTACCCTCCGCGTTGACAACTCCGCGATAGACGTAGTACTTCGGGCCTGCGTCTTTGATATCTATGACGATTTCCTTCGTGGTTGGCAGCCATGTGCCCTTTATGTTCGCCCCGGCTGGAATCGCCTGCGATCCCTTGCCCATCGTGATCTGACATATTTCCCCGGGCTGTACCTGGATGGTCTTGATTTCGCCTTGGGTGACGGCCTCCCATCGTCCCAGAAAGACACCTTCCGGAACGGGCTCGACCAAGACTCCCGTGACCTCCACAATCTCGGTCAGACCCAGGCGTTTAGCCGCCGCCCTGGCGGTGTCGGCTACCATTTTGGCCGACTTGGCGCTGGCCTCGTCGTACTCGATGCGGAACTGCACGGGCCCACTCTTGGGTGTCGTGAGACGCCACAAGATAGCCTGCTCGACGTCGTTCGGGTCGACCAATCCCGTGGTGAGGAGTTTGCGCCTCCATCCGGTCGCTGCACCGCAGCCGGAAACAAGGTCCGGATTTTTCCCTCCCGGAGGAAGAACGGGGATTCGCCGGAGCCCTCGAACGTGATCAGCTCCAGATAGACGTCGGTCTGCATTTCGGCGTTGGCCTCTCGGGCCAGCGCGAAGATAGCATCTCGCAGTCTTACGGATGCACTATATGTCTCGGCCTTGTAGTAAATGTGAACTCGTATAGGCAGACTGTCTTTGTCCCTCAACCGCCCCCCGAGGTAATCCAACGTTTCCTTCTCGGACAGCAGGCCTAGAACCTTGTGGCGCGTCATGGCCCAATACTCAACCAACGGCCTCAGGGCATCGTGGACAAGCACACGCCCCTCGAGAACCTGGAGAGTCACCCACGCATTGAGGGTTCGTACCGGCTGGCTCTCGAAAGGAAACCGAGGGATGACCCCCATCACTTCCCGGAGATGCGCCAGCTCGGTCATACGCTTGGACTCGAGTTCCGCCTTGGCCAAGAGCAATTCATAGCGCATTTCGGCAGGTCCGGCCGCCGTCTCGGCTTTCCGGGCGATCTGCTCGATCTGCTGATCCAGCAGCTTGATCTGGGCGTAGCTCTGCGTGACCATGCGGACGATTTCGAAACGCTCTTGCTCGCTGACGTTCTTGCGGTTCGTTACCGCGATCCCAATCAGTTCCTTCAACTCCGGATCGTCTTCCCTTTGCACGCGATCCACAATGCTGCCGGTGCCACGCTGGTCGGCTCCGACAGCCGTTTGGCCCCTCCCCGCCGTTGCCAAGACCATGGGCAAACCCACACAGGCCAAGCACAACCACTTCTTCGTCCATCCCCTTTTCATAATTCTAATCTCCCAAAGACTGTGCCATGATTTGACTCACATTCTCAACGGACGAGGGACGCAGGGGCAGGGGCGTGGTCCCAAGGGCAAGGGCCGACAAGATGGGGAAGCGTGGGTCGGCTGTGCGGCTCGTTACGTCTGCTGTCCATGTGGCACCCCCGCCCTCGGGGGTGATCTTCTCGATCTCACAGCCGGGGGCGGCTGTGCTACATGCTACGGCCCCAGTGGCCGCCTCATAGGGCAGCAGTTTGCTTGCGTGGTCCACCGCGCGACCCATGCGGTCCGGCATCCCCAATCGGCGGAAGAGCCGGGCCGCGTCCAACCATGCGACCAGATCGTTCGGCACCGCCACGCCCTGTGTCTCGACCGCAACGGGTGTCACGACCGGCGCTGTCTCCGGGGCCGCCTTCGGCAGGGAGTGCCGGCCCAGGAGAAACGAGACGCCGGCAATCAGGACAGCCGCCGCCGCAAGCGACCCCGCCCTCCGCCAGGCCCGGCTCCGCCGGCCCCGGACGAACGCCGTTACGGAGTCCCCCAGGACCTCTTCCCGGAATCCTGCGCGGGGGGGCTCCCCCGACAAACCTTGCTCCAACAACTTGTCCCAATCCTCACTCTTCACGACCACGCCCCTTGAGCAACTGGACTACACGGAATTCTGCACCTGCTTGTATACTTGAGCGAATCGGTCCCTCGCCCTCCGCAGGAGGGACTCGATCGCCTCGATACTGATCCCTTTCGCCTCGGCCATTTCTTTCACGGTCAGCCGCTTGAGGTACTTGCTCTCCAAGGCCCGGCGATAGTCCGCCGGCAGTCGGGCAAGCGCCTCGTGGACGTTCAGGTCCGCCTCGTGTTCCGCGCCCGGCTCGCCGCCTTCCGGCCCTGACAACGCCTCGTAGCGCCGCCGGCGCCGCTCCTTGGCCTGGAGCACCAGGAAGCGGTTGCGGGCGATGCCGATCAGCCAGGCCCGGAACTGGCCCCGCTGGGGATCGAACCGGCCGATCTGCCAGGCCGCCGTGACAAAGGCCTGCTGGGCGGTTTCCTCCGCCAGTTCCCGCCGCCCTGCCGCCAGGGCCAGGCAGAACCGGTACACGGCGTCGAAATGCCATTCGAACAACTGCCGCCACGCCAGCTCATTGCCGCTCTGGGCCGCGCCTATGATGACGATCTCTGCATCCACGCCGTTCGCTCATCGCCCACTTGGTCACACGGTACGAATTTTGCTTTTCACTATCTATTCTCGCCCCGGGCGCAGAATCCGTCACAATCCTATCGCCTCTGGCAAGAATTTTACCCTCCCCTGGTCCGCAACGTAAGGCGAAGATGCCCCCTCGTAGTGACGCCGTAAGGCGTCTGGCCTCAAGTTTCAAGTTTAGAGTGTGAAGCGGACCGGCAGCGCATCAACCTGCTGCCGCCCTGAAGGCAAAGCGAAAAGGCCGTGGCGTATGAGTCTCTCGGAGGCACTGTGAGAGAGGGGATCAGCGCACCGGTTCCACGGTGACGGTGGCCTGGCTCGTAACCGGTACGCTCTCGCCGAGTGTGCCGGTGCGGGCGGAAGGCCTTGGCACTGCGCCCTTGAGCTCCATGACGGCTTCTTTGCTCAGGAGAATGCCGGTAGCCGGATCGACCTTGATCGTGGCCTGATACGTGCCGGCCAGCTTGATGCGCTGCGCTTCCGGGATCTGCGACGCACCGATGGGCTGGTCATCCATGCTCCGGCGTGCGTCGGCCTGGATCGTGCACACGCCGCTTTGCTGCCCTTTGAACATGTACGTGCCCGCCAGTTCCATCGGCGCTTCGAGACGCAGCAGCACGGGCGCGGACCAATGGTCACCCGGCTGCGCCGGTCCCGGGGGAAACGGAGCCAGGAGATTGTTCAGCAACATCCGCAGGACGACCGTCCCGTAGAACTGGAAGTCCGCCGCCTGTTTCTGGTAAGCCTCCTTTCGCTTCTCCCGCGAGCCGTATTTTTCATTGGTTTGCCGGATGGCCTCTTCCGCGTCCGTCTGGATCAGCCAGCGTCGATCCTTCACATCACTTTTCTTATACCTCCGGCCGCCTTCGGCCTCTGCCCAGTGCTGCTGGGCGACGTCTTCGTGTTTGATGCGATTCTCCGCGATGGCCGCATAGAAGACGTCCGTGTCCAGCTTGACGATCCCGCCCTGCGGGGAGGCGACGACCGTGAAGCTTGCGCCCAGGCAGGCCACGTATTGGCCCGATGACACGTTCAGTTCGTGGCCCCTGTCGCCCGTGTCGAAATGAAAGAGCTCGCCATGGCTGGCCATGGAGGACTCCTCGCGGGCCCGGAGAATGCCCACTTTGATCGTGACCGATCCATCCGAGGCAATGGATAAGGGTTCAAGCTCCACGGTGAACGTCCAGGCATGCGTCGTGCTGTCCTGGCCCGTGGGCGCTGGGTGGTTGGTGACCAGACGCAACGTCACCCGCATCGTTCGCTTCTTGCCGATCTCGGGGCGAAACTGCAGTCGGATAGCCTCGGCGTACGCTGCGCTTGAGCCAATAGTCGCGATCAAGAGAATTACGGTGGCAATTATTCCTCTGGTTGCCATATGCGCTTTTCCTCTCAAAATGTCAGTGCACGACCTCCACGGTGGTCGTGGCTTTGACGGCGATCTCGTGGACTTTGGCGGAGGATGGTATGTCAGGCATATAGTTCGAAGTTCTGCCGGTCAGGTCCATGGAGCTCTCTTTGCTCAGGAGCATGCCGGTGGTCCGGTCGATCTTCAGGGTGGCGTGGTAGGTTCCCGCCAGCCGGGTGCGATACTCTTCCGGGACCTCCGGCGCCGTAGTACTCTGGTCCTCCATGGTCCGGCGTGCCTCGACCTGGATCGTGCACGTGCTGCTGTCCTGACTCTTGACGGTGTACGTACCCTCCAGCTCGACCGGCCCTTCCGCGCGCGTCATGACGGGCGCGGTCCAGCGGCCGTCTTTCGCCACAGGTTTGTCGGGAAAGGGAATCAATACGTCCAGCAGCGACCGTCGCAGTTTCTCCAGGCTGTAGAGGTGAAATTCCACCGCACAATCCCGGTAGAGCTGTTCCCGTTTGGCCGCGGAGCCAAATCGGCGGTTTTCGCCTCGGACGGCTTTGTCTGCATCGGCCTGGAGGTGCTTCTGTCGTGTCGCCTCGTCTTCGTCCCTGTACCCCCATGCCCTGATGCGGATCGTCTCCCGGCGGATCGCCTCATCTTCATACTGCATGCGCTTGCGGGCGACCGCGGCACAGAAGGCTTCGGTATTGAGCTTCTGGATGCGGCCTTGCGCGGAGACCACCACGGTGAAACTTTCTCCAACGGGCGCCAGGCACATGCCCATCTGCTGTTCGTCCCGGCGTTTCTCATCGGCGGAATCGAGATCGATCATGTAGAGCTCTTTCCCCTTACGGATCGCGAACAGCTTGTGCTGGATCCGCCGCAGGGTGACTCGGACGGTAACGTTTCCATCCGCGGCGACGGTCAGGGGTTCGAGTTCCATCGTGAGGATCCAGTGTCGCTCGGTGCGATCCGTGTCGGAGGGCGCCACAGGGACAGTGGCCACACGGGAAGTGACCTGTAGCGTCTGCTTCTGGCCGACGGGAGGGTGAAACCGCAGAACAAGGCCTTGAGCACCTGCGGCGCTCGCGCCGAGGGCCACTATCAACAGAATCAGGGCAGCAACTACTCTTCGCTTTGCCATGTGTGCTCTTCCTCGTTTCGGGTTGGTCTGTCATCCGCTTTCCGTCCGCTTCCCGCCGGCCGGCGAACAGCCGCCCAGGGCCGGAGGCATCGTACGCCTATTACTATTCATATCGGCTCATCCATAACCGGCCCATAAGCAAATTTACGAAGCAGCGTGCGGCTGGGGCGAGATTCACGTTGGCCGGACCGCGGGGATTGTGGTATCATGGGACATGGCTTCACGAGAGGCTTCGCCTCGGCTGCGTAGTCGGGGTGCGGGGGCGGGCGATACGATGGAAGGCGACGGATATTCTGGTGGGCCGGGTATGGGTCATCTGGATGGCTACAGAATCAAGACGCGTTACAAAGGACTGGACGGCCTTTCCGAGATCGGCTTCAAGAAACACGAAGTCCGGCTGGACGATCTGTTCCCCACCGCCGACGAGTTGGTTCTCTCCATGAAGGCGTATTTCTATCGCTTGGACGAGGCCGCAGCGCTGATGTATGAGGTCCCCGATGCCCGATTCGGCGTGGTCGATAACGACGGGCTCTTGGAGCTGGCGGTGTCGGACCCCCGGGGGGACTACACCGGTTTGATCGTCGATGTCCTGGCCCTGGATGTCACCGATGCGCAGATGATGATGAGCGACATCGAGAGAACCTGCGGATTCGTCAAGGCCAACTTTCGTGACGCCCTGGGAATCATGACGATGTCCCAAAGCGATTACGTGCGCCGCTTGCGGGACAGCATGAGACTGCTGGCGAATGCGCTGCACCATGACACATGATCGCAGGGGAAAGGATCGGACCGTGAAAGGCATCAAGCATCGCACGCTTAATGAAGCGATTGTCGCAATAGTCTGTCTGGCATTCTTCGCCGGGCGCACGGCTTTCGGGGCGACGGGGGTTGTCAATGTCCTCGACCACGGCGCAGTTGCCGACGGGACCGCGTTGAACACGGCGGCCTTGCAGAAGGCGATCGCCGCTTGCGTCCAGCAGAAAGGCGGGACGGTACTGATCCCGCCGGGCGTCTTTCGAACCGGTCCTGTTCAACTTCAGAGCCATGTCACCCTCCAACTGGAGGCCGGAGCCGTGCTGCGGGCCAGCGAGGCGATTGCCGACCACCGGGTGGGCGGGCGATTGCGGCCGCTTGTTTGGGCCCAGGACGCCGAGAACATCACGATCTGCGGGCGGGGCACCATCGACGGCCGGGGTACCTCCTTCATGCAACTGGACCAGGTGCGGACCAGGCCCGGCGACTTCGAGCCGCGCTTCACGCGCCAGGGCGAGGAGTTCATGGCGCCGAAGTTCGGGACCGCCGATGGGCCGGTGACCTTTCGGCCGCGACCGAACCGGCTGCTCGCGTTCTATGGCTGCCGCGATGTGCGGATCTGCGATGTCACGCTGACCGACGCCCCCATCTGGACCATCCATCTGGGCGACTGCGAGCGGGCCGATGTCAGCGGGATCAGGATCATCAACAATCCGCTGATTCCCAACAGTGACGGCATCCATTGCACCACGTGCCGCAGCGTGCATATCAGCAACTGCGATCTGGTCTGCGGCGACGATGCCATCTGCATCACCAGCGTCGAAAGCCGCCCGGGCGGCGTGTGCGAGAACGTCACGGTGAGCAACTGCACGATGTCGTCGCGGTCCGCCGGAGTACGCGTGGGCTACGGGCCCAACTCGATCCGCCGCTGCGTCTTTGAGAACCTGGTGATCCACAACTCCAATCGCGGCCTGGGTCTGTTCGTCCGCCAGGAAGGCTCCATCGAGGATGTGCTGTTCAATAACATCGTCATCCAGACCCGGCTGCACACCGGCCACTGGTGGGGCAAGGGCGAGCCGATCCACCTGTCCGTGCTCCCGGAGCGCAAGTCGAACACGAACTCTGGGCCGGATTCGCAATGTCGTCTTCACGAACGTGCTGGCCGAGAGCGAAAGCGGCATCGTGATGTGGGCTCAGGAACCGGGCCGGATCGAAGATGTCACTTTCAACCAAGTCCGCCTGCACGCTACACAGAAGCCCGCTCGCCGAATCCTACGGCGGCAACATCGATCTACGGCCGGCCTTCGATCCCCAGTGGGCGATCTTCCGACACGACCTGGCCGCGCTCTTCTCCCACGGCGTGAACGGCCTGACCCTGAACGGGATCGACGTGCGTTGGGACGCCGACATGCCGGAGTACTACCAATACGCCCTCTGGTGCGAGCAGACGAACCGCCTGGTGATCGACGGCTTCAGCGGCCGCCAACCCGGCTCGGGCGAGGGCCGCGCAGCGATCCTGCTGGACACGGTTCGCGGCGTTCTCGTCCGCAATTCCCAGGCAGCCGAAGGCACCACGACCTTCCTCCAACATCGCAACGTGACCGAGGCCGGCCTGTTCGGGAACAACGATCTCACAAAAGCCGTCACGCCCATCGCCCCCCTGCCCTCCCCCTTCGCCACATCCCCACCACCAGCGGCACCTCCAACATCGCCCAACTGAGAACAACGGATCAAGTGAATACTCGTGCAATTCGTGCCATTCGTGGTTGAAGACTCTTGGAACAACGAGTTGCACTAACCACCCGGATGAAGAATCCCTTTCGTGGTGCCGCAAGAGACACGTCGGGCGGCTGTCAAGTTGGCGTACCGGCTGGGGTGGGCGTGCCCGAATTGGCACCCATGAACCGGCTAACGAACAGAACGCACAGGGCGACGGTGGGATGCGAAATTCCTATAAATCCTTGCAAATTCGCGGTTTACCGACTATTGTCTCGATTCGCCGCCGCCCGGCGTAGGGCGTCTGGTACGTTTTTTGCACGTAAACTTTGATTATGCGTAATTTGCTGAAAAAACTGTTTGTAGCGCATGCAGATTATTAAGGAGGCACGCAATTATGGCAGCGAAAGAATTGGCGTTTGACGTGGAAGCCCGGGCCAAGCTGCTGGCCGGAGTGGAAAAACTGGCGGCGGCGGTCAAGGCGACGCTCGGCCCGCGCGGCCGCAATGCCGTCATCGACAAGAGCTGGGGCGGCCCGACCGTGACCAAGGACGGCGTGACCGTGGCCGATGAAATCGATCTGACGGATAGGGCCGAGAACCTGGGGGCGAAGCTCGTAAAGCAAGCCGCCAGCAAGACTTCCAAGATCGCCGGCGACGGCACGACCACCGCGACCGTGCTGACCGAGGCCCTGTTCAAGGAGGCCTACAAGAACCTGACGGCCGGCGCCGACGCCATGGCCCTCAAGCGCGGCATGGAGGCGGCGGCCAAGGCCGTGGTGGAGAAGCTCGCCTCGCTGGCCAAGCCGGTGGATATCGCCAAGGCCAACGACATCATCAACGTCGCCTCCGATCTCGGCCAACAACGACCGCGAGATCGGCAAGATCATGGCCGAGGCGTTTCAGCGGGTCGGCAAGGACGGCGTCATCACCGTCGAGGAAGGCAAGAGCTTCGAGACCGACCGTCGAGTTCGTCGAGGGCATGCAGTTCGACCGCGGGTACCTGTCGCCGCACTTCGTGACCGACCCGGACAAGATGGTCTGCGAGCTGGAGAAGCCGCTACATCCTCGTGTACGAGGAGAAGATCAGCAACGTGGCCAAGCTGATCCCGCTGCTGGAAAAGGTCGCCCAGGCGCAAGCGGCCGCTGCTGATCATCGCCGAGGACGTCGAGAGCGAGGCCCTGGCGACGCTGGTCGTCAACAAGCTCAAGGGCATTCTGAAGGTCGCGGCGGTCAAGGCCCCCGGCTACGGCGACCGCCGCAAGGCCATGCTCCAGGACATCGCCGTCCTGACCGGCGCCGAGCCCATCTTCAAGGACCTCGGCATCGAGCTGGACAAAGTCACCGCTTCGCAGCTCGGCCAGGCCCGCAAGGTCACGATCGACAACGACAACACGACGATCATCGAAGGCGCCGGCAGCCAGGAGGCCATCAAGGGCCGGATCAAGCAGATCAAGGACGAGATCGAGACCACCACGAGCGACTACGACCGCGAGAAGCTCCAGGAGCGTCTGGCCAAGCTGACCGGCGGCGTCGCCCAGATCAACGTCGGGGCCGCCACCGAGGCGGAGATGAAGGAGAAGAAGGCCCGCATCGAGGACGCCCTGCACGCGACCCGGGCGGCCATCGAGGAAGGCATCGTCCCGGGCGGCGGCGTGGCCCTGATCCGCTGCATGGAGGCCGCCAAGTCGGTCAAGCTCGCAGGGCGACGAGAAGACCGGCGCCGAGATCCTGGTGAGGGCCCTGCGGATGCCCTGCTACTGGATCGCCTACAACGCCGGCGCCACGGCCAACCTGGTGGTCAACAAGGTGGCCGAGGGCAAGGGCGGCGTTCGGCTACAACGCGGACACGGACACCTACGAGGACCTGGTGCAGGCCGGCGTGATCGACCCGGCCAAGGTGACGCGCATCGCCCTGCAGAACGCCGTGAGCATTGCGGGCCTGCTGCTGACCACCGACTGCCTCGTCACCGAGAAGCCCAAGAAGAAGGATGAGATGGGTCCCGGCGGCCCGCACGGCCACGGCGGTGAAGAAGACATGGACATGATGTAGGTGGCATGGGTTATGGAGGCCGAAATGACGAGGACAGGATATAAACGATGGCTTGCGGTGGGGGCGGTCGTGCTGAGCCTGCTGGTGGCTCTCTACATCGTGAGCGGCTGCCACCAGGAGACGAAAGTCAGCACAGCCTCAGAGAAGCCGGCGGCCAAAGCCGGCTCCGCCGCGAAGGAGCTGACGAAAGACGAGCGGATGGGCTGGTGGCGCGATGCCCGGTTCGGGATGTTCATCCACTGGGGCCTCTACGCGGTGCCCGCCGGCAAGTGCAAGGGCGAGCGGGTCGACGGCATCGGCGAGTGGATCATGAACAACGGCAAGATCCCGGTCGCGGAGTACGAGAAGTTCGCCGGCCAGTTCAACCCGGTCGAGTTCGACGCCGAACGAGTGGGTCCGCATCGCCAAGAACGCGGGCATGAAGTACATCGTCATCACGAGCAAGCATCACGACGGCTTCTGCCTGTGGGACTCGAAGGTCACGCAACTACGACATCATGGACGCCACGCCGTTCAAGCGGGACATCCTCAAGGAGCTGGCGGCGGCCTGCAAGAAGCAAGGCGTGAAGCTCTGCTTCTACCACTCGATCATGGACTGGCACCATCCGGACGCCCAGGCCCCCTTCTACCCGAACTACAACGACACGAACAAGTCCAACCCGAACTTCGACCGCTACGTCGAGAACTACATGAAGCCGCAGCTCGCGGAGCTGGTGACCAACTACGGCCCGCTCGGCGTGCTGTGGTTCGACGGCGAGTGGATCAAGGACTGGACCGAGCCCAAGGGCCAGGACCTGTACGCCTACGTCCGCGGCCTGCAGCCGTCGATCATCATCAACAACCGCGTCGGCAAGGGCCGCCAGGGCATGGAAGGCCTGAGCAAGAGCGACGAAGACGCGGGCGACTTCGGCACGCCCGAGCAGCAGATCCCGGCGACGGGCCTGCCCGGCGTGGACTGGGAAACCTGCATGACCATGAACGACACGTGGGGCTTCAAGTCCGACGATGACAACTGGAAATCGACCGAGCAGCTGATCCGCAACGCTCGTCGACGTCGCCAGCAAGGGCGGCAACTTCCTGCTGAACGTCGGCCCGACGGCCGAGGGCCTGATCCCCGAGGCCAGCGTCGAGCGGCTCGAGGAGATGGGCAAGTGGATGGCCGTCAACAGCGAGAGCATCTACGGCACCACGGCCAGCCCGTTCGGCCGGCCCGAGTGGGGCCGCTGCACCGCCAAGGGCAACAAACGCTATCTGCACGTGTTCCAATGGCCGGCGGATGGCCAGCTCGACGTGCCTCTGGCCGGCGCCAGTGTCGAGCAGGGCCTATCTGCTGGCCGACAAGAAAGCGAAGCTGGCGGTGACAGCCGAGCGCGGATAAAGTCACGATCGCGCTGCCCGCAGCAGGCGCCGGATGCGATCGACAGCGTGGTTGTGCTCGTATTGAAGAACCAATAACCGAATAGCAAACAATCGTTGTGTGAAGTGTTCTGTTGGAGAAGGAGTAACGCAGTATGGAACTCAGACCATTGGATGACAGAGTGGTGATCAAGCCGTCGGAAGCCCAGGAAAAGACCGCCGGAGGGATCTTCCTGCCGGATACGGCCAAGGAAAAACCGCATGATCGGCAAGATCCTGTGGGTCGGCCCGGGCAAGATGCAGGACGACGGCAAGCGGGCCCCGATGTCCGTCAAGAAGGGTGACGAGGTCATCTACGGCAAGTACATGGGCAACGAAATCGAGATCGACAGCCAGAAGTACGTGATCGTCAGGGAAAGCGACCTGCTCGGCATCGTCGAGAAGTAACGTCCATAGGCGTGGTATAGATGAGGAATAGACCATGGCAAAACAACTGATGTTTGATGATGTGGCACGGACCGAGCTGCGGGAAGGCCTCAAGCAATTGGCCGCCGCCGTGAAGGTCACGCTCGGTCCCACCGGCCGCAACGTGATTCTGCACAAGAGCTGGGGCTCGCCCCGGATCACCAAGGACGGCGTCTCGGTCAGCAAGGAGATCGAGCTGCCCGAGCCGTTCAAGAACATGGGCGCCAAGATGGTCAACGAGGTCGCCAGCAAGACCTCGCGACGTGGTCGGCGACGGCACGACGACCTCGATCGTGCTGGCCGAGGCCATCTACCTGGAGGGTCTCAAGTACGTGACGGCCGGCGTCAACCCGATGGCGATCAACGCGGCATCGCCAAGGCCGCCGAGATCGCGGCCAAGTTCATCAAGGACGCCGGCGTTCCGGTCAAGGGCCATGACGACATCGCCAAGGTCGGCACGATCAGCGCCAACAACGATGCCGCCGTCGGCAAGATCCTCGCCGACGCCATGGACAAGGTCGGCAAGGAAGGCGTGATCGAGATCGAAGAAGGCAAGGGCATCGAGAACGAGCTGACCCTCGTCGAAGGCATGCAGTTCGACCGGGGCTACATCTCCCCCTACTTCGTGACCAATCCCGAGACGCTGGAGACCGTCTTCGAGGACGCCTACATCCTGCTGCACGAGAAGAAGATCTCGAACATCCGGGAGCTCATTCCGCTGCTGGAGAAGATCGTCCACGTGGGCCGAGCCCTGCTGATCATCGCCGAAGACGTCGAGGGCGAAGCCCTGGCGGCGCTGGTCATCAACCGCCTGCAGGGCGTGCTCAAGGTCTGCGCGGTCAAGGCCCCGGGCTTCGGCGACCGCCGCAAGGCCATGCTCCAGGACATCGCCATCCTGACCGGCGGCAGCGTCATCACCGAAGACCTCGGCATCAAGCTGGAGAACGTCGAGCTGTCGCAACTGGGCCAGGCCAAGAAGATCGTGGTCGACAAGGACAACACGACGATCATCGAAGGCGCCGGCAAGAAGAAGGACATCCAGGCCCGCTGCGACCAGATTCGCGCCCAGATCGAGAAGACCACCAGCGACTACGACCGCGAGAAGCTCCAGGAGCGGCTGGCCAAGCTGACCGGCGGCGTCGCCATCGTCAAGGCCGGCGCGGCCACCGAGACCGAGATGAAGGAGCGCAAGGACCTGCTCGACGACGCCCTGCACGCCACGCGGCGGCGGCGGCCGAGGGCATCGTCGCCGGCGGCGGCGTCATCTTCCTGCGGGCGATCCCCGAGGTCGAGAAGGCCCGCGCCAAGGCCAAGGGCGACGAGAAGATCGGCTTCGATATCGTCGCGCACGCGCTGCAGGTCCCCCACCGCCCAGATCGCCGACAACTCCGGCGAGCACGGCGACGTCGTCGTGGCCGAGCTGCTCGAGAAGCTCGAGGAGAATAAGAACATCGGCTACGACGCCAACACCGGCGAGTACGTAGATATGTTCAAGGCCGGCATCGTCGATCCGGCGAAGGTGGCACGCACGGCGCTGGAGATGGCCGCTTCCGTGGCCGGCCTGATGCTGACGACCAACGTGCTGATCACCGAGCTGAAGGAAAAAGAGGAAGAGCCGATCCACGGCTCCGTCCGATAGTCGGTAGCTGCTGAATACTTAGCCACAGAGGACACGAGTTGACAGTGAAGAACGAACGGGAAGAGATTGGCAGGCAGGAGGATGCTCGGTCTCTCTCGCTTTCCCAACTCCCGGCATCTTCTCCTCACTGTGACCTCTGTGTCCTCTGTGGCTGTTTTTCTCAAGAACATGGCCAAGCAGGACTATTACGAAGTTCTGGGTGTGGACAAGAACGCCTCGCCCGAGGAGATCAAGCGCGCCTATCGGCGGATGGCGATCAAGTACCACCCGGACAAGAACCCGGGCAACAAAGAGGCCGAGGCGAAGTTCAAGGAGTGCGCCGAGGCCTACGAAGTCCTGAGCGACCCGGAGAAGCGCAAGCAGTACGACCAGTACGGCCATGAGGGGCTCCGCGGGACCGGCATGCACGACTTCTCGCGGATGAACGTCGAAGACATCTTCAGCATGTTCGGCTTCGAGGATTTCTTCGGCAGCGTCTTCGGGGGCGGAGGCGGCCGGCGCGGCGGGCGGCCGGCGCGGCGGGCCGGCGCGCGGCTACGACCTGGAGACCGGCGTCGAGCTGACGCTGGACGAAGTGGCGCATGGCACGGAGAAGACGATCGAGTTCACGCGACAGGATCGCTGCCCCGAGTGCGGCGGCAGCGGCGCCGCGCCGGGGACGCAGCCGACCCGCTGCCCGCTTGTGCGGCGGCAGCGGTCAGGTCGCCAAGGGCGGCGGCTTCTTCCAGATGGTCTCGACCTGTCCGCAGTGCCAGGGGACCGGCCACATCGTCAAGAATCCCTGCCCCACCTGCCGGGGCAGCGGCCGCGTGCCCAAGAAACGCACGGTCACGATCAAGATCCCGCCGGGCGTGCACGAAGGCCAGGGCATTCGCGTCGCCGGCGAGGGCGAGCCCGGCCGCGACGGCGGACCCAACGGCGATCTGTACTGTCTACGTCCGCATCAAGCCCGCACGAGTTCCTGGAGCGCGACGGCAACGACCTGATTGCCGTGGTCCCGATCAGCTTCACTCAGGCGGCCCTCGGCGCGACCATCGATGTGCCCAGCCTCGACGGCACGCGGCAGCTCAAGGTCCCGCCCGGAACGCAGTACGGCAGCCTCTTTCGCATTCGGGGACAGGGACTGCCCGACGTGCGCACCGGCCGGACCGGCGATGAGCTCGTCCAGGTCACCGTCGAGACGCCGACCAATCTGAATGACCGGCAGGAGGAATTGCTCAGAGAGTTCGCGCAAACCGAAAACAGGAACGTCTCGCCGAAGTCGAAGAACTTCTTCGAGAGACTCAAACGACATCTCGGTAGCTGATTATGGACGAGAAGACCAAAAACACGAACGAGGAAGAGGAACCGAAACCGAACGAATCCGCCAAAGCCCTGGACCAGGATCTGGAGAAGCTGCAGCAGGACTTCGAGGGGCTGCGGAAGGAAAAAGACGAGTTGGTCGACCGGCTCCAGCGGGTCTACGCCGACTATGCGAATTTTCAGAAACGGGTGCCGAAGAATATCGCCGACACCGTGGCGTACGAGAAGGAGAGGTTCATCCGGTCGTTTCTGCCGATCCTCGACAATTTCGACCGCACCCTGCGGGAAGCCCAATCGGCGCAGAACGTCGGGGCCGTCATCCGGGGCGTGGAGATCATCCGCGACCAGATGCTGACGATCCTCAAATCGCACGGCGTGCGAGCCGATTGACGCCTTGAACGAGAAATTCGATCCAGCGCGGCATGAAGCCATGCTGCGCCGCTCGGAGCCGGACAAAGAGGACGATGTCGTTCTGGAGGAATTCCAGAAGGGCTATACGCTCGAACGGTCGGGTCCTGCGACCGAGCCGCGTGGCGATCAACAAGATTCAGGCTCCGGCCGAGGCGGCCCAGGCCCGCGCAACGAAGCCCCAGCAAGCAACGCCAGAAACCGAGGAACAGGCCCCCGAAGAGGGCACGGAGGCAGCGGAGACCGCCTCGGAGTAGCACCGTAGCACGGAGTAACCAGTATGCCGACGTACGCGTATGTGTGCCAGAAGTGCCAGCATGAGTTTGACGCCTTTCAGAGCATCACGGCCAAGCCGCTCCGCGTGTGCCCCGCCTGCGGCCGGGCCGCGCTGAAGCGTCTCATCGGCAGCGGCGCCGGGATCATCTTCAAGGGCTCCGGGCTTCTACTGCACCGATCATCGCAGCGACGGCTACAAGAGCGCCGCCCAATCCGAGACCGGCAGTACCAAGGACAAAACCGGCGAGAAGAAGGCCCAGACCAAATCCGAGCCGGCCTCCGAGACCAAGAGCGAGCCGAAAGAGCCCAAGAAAAAGAGCGCATGAGCCCATGACGCGGCAGTTTCGAGGATTCTCGCGCAAGACGTTCACGTTTCTGCGCGACCTGGGTCGCCATAACGACAAGGCCTGGTTCGAGGCGCATCGGTCCGTCTACGAGGAGCACGTGCTGACGCCTCTGCGGGATCTCGTCAACGATCTGGCGGACTTCATGCTGGGGATCGATCTGTCGTTCGAGGTCGCCCCCGCCGTGGGCAAAACGATCTCGCGCATCTACCGCGATACGCGGTTCTCCGCCGACAAATCGCCCTTCCGCGACTGCATGTGGCTCACGTTCAAGCGGTCCGCCAAGGACTGGGCCCGCTACGTCCCCGGCTATTTCCTGGAGATCAATCCCACGTGGTACCGCTACGGCCTGGGCTTCTACGACGCCGCCCCGGACCTGATGGCCCGCTTCCGCCAGCAGATCGACGAGGACCCCAAATCCTTCCTCAAGGCCGTCGCCTGGTTCGCCAAGCAGGACATCTTCACCCTGGAGGGCGAGCGCTACAAGCGTCCCATCGGCCAGGACAAGCCCGAGCCGATCCGCACCTGGTACGGGTACAAGAGCTTCTACCTGACCTGCAACCGCAAGATCGACGACGCGATCCTGTCACCCGAATTCGCCGACCAGCTCATGGCCCACTTCGGCCTGCGCCGCCCCGCTTTACCACTACATCCACCGCATCGCCTCGCAAGTCCTCGCCACACGTGAATGACATGTCTCCCGATGACAACGGCAAGCAGGCTTGGGTGGCATCGGCAAGCGTCAACTTGCCGATGGCTCCCGGACACAGCCCAAGACCATCGGCAAGCTCCGCAGACTCCGCTTGCCGCTGCCACCCATGGTCTTCCATCCTGCCAGGCCGCCATGGTCATGCTAAGGCTTCGGTTCGGATCCGTCGAGCCGGGCAAGAAACTGAGCCTTGGCCTCTTCGACGACCAGACCCGGTCGTTGCCGGTACTGAGCCAGCGGCCGTTTTGCTGTTCGACAGGGTCTGCACATCGATCGGCGCTGACGATCTTCGCTGCTCGACAGGGCCTGGGGCAGTTCGGCCAGCACGATCGCCCGTGTGTGGTTCCAGATCATGACTTGGAGGATCGCGGGCGTTGGCCAGAACCTTGGCCCACTCCGGGTCCATCGGCGTCTTACGTCCGGCGTTCTCCCGGGCCAACCGCTCGTTCAGCGACGCGACGCTGACGCCCTGCAATCCCGACGTGCCGCCCCCGGCCAGGAGGCGATTGATGGCCGCGTACGCTGCCTCGGGTGTGGACAGGTCCTCCAGGCCGCCGGAAAGTAGGCCACCGTGCGCTCACGTCGTAGACGCGGGAAACCCCTTTATCCAGCTGTACCGGTTCTTGCCGTAGAAGATCGCGTTGGGCGAGCCGAACTTGGCCAGGATATCCTCCTTCGACACACCAAACAACTTCGCGATCCCTTGCGGAAGACCGGGGACACCGGACCTTCTCCCGGCGGCCTTCTGCCCGGCCCGTCCGGCTCTACCGTAGCTGTCGCCGATGTTGATCTCCCGGACGATGCGGTCGGGTTTGTAGACCTCGAAGCTCAGGTCAAACTGCTCATAAATGAGGAAGTCCTTGATCGGTGACTCCTTGACGACATAGTCCGGCCCGAACGCCTCCTTGACCTTGGCTTCCGAGTCCCCCACGCGGACCCCGTTGCCGAAGACATAGGCCGGACCCAGCAGAGTGATCCCGCCGACGCGATCCGCCTCCATGCCGAACGACAGGCCCCGTTTCGCGAAGACCATGAAGTACCGTTGCGGCAGGTTGTCCAGCGTATACCGATTCTCTCCGCAGGAAGATGGCATCGGGCTGGCCGTATTTCGCCAGGAGATCGTCCTTGGATAGCCCAAACAACGCCGCGATGCCCCGTGGCAGTTCGAGGGGCGCCCCGCCGGGCAGTCTGCCGCGATTCTGCTGCCGATGTCCGGGTTGCGCGGCCGCCATCGGCAGCAGCAGTGCCCCGAACGCCGCAATCACGAGCACACCTGCAACGCCCACTCGCGCACTTTTCGGTATTGGTCTGTTCAACATGTGTCTGATCCTCCCTTCTAATGACTTCTTCGATTCGGCCACGCCCACCAGGCCGAGGGCCGAACTGGCTCGTAAGAAAGCCATCTCCGCAATGTCAATGAGCGTTCTGCTGTAGCTCCCGGCCTCCGCGCCGAGAGCTACCAGCACCATTTCGTCAACCGCCTGCTCGCGCACGCGCCGTACGATCGCGTTGGCCAGCCAAATCAGCGGATTGTAGAAGTAGACGATCTGAAGGGCCGCCTGAAGGCAATTGATCCACAGATCGGCCCGGCGAACGTGGGCCAGCTCGTGGATCAGGACCGTCCGGAGCTTCTCCGGCGGCAGTTCCGCCGGCAGCGCCGCCGGCATGAGGATCGTGGGGCGCCACAGCCCACAGACGGCAGGACTGAACAAATGGGGTGACAGCCTCATCTCGACCTGCCGGCGGACACCCATCCGTCGCCGGCATTGGTCCAGCACCTGAGGCAAATCGCCTTCCGCCGGCTCCGCGCGTGCGATCAGTCCCTTCACGAAACGCAGCCGCTGGATCACCAAACCGGCGAAGACCAGGACCCCGACGCTCCAAAGCAGGAGAATGCCCCCCTGCCAGGTGAGACGCTCACCCGGTGTAGTAGTGACATCCGGCGCCAGCCTCCCCGATCGCCCATAGTTCCGTCGTCAGGGATTCCGGAAAAGCGGTGGGTATCACAGGCGCCTCCGGGACCTGCGGCAAAACCAGCATGGAGATGGGGATGTACCTGCCCATCCAATAGCCGACCCCCGTAGGCAGGGAGAGACTCGGAGGGAGTATGAGCTTGATGAAAACGAGCATCCAGATCCAGTACCGCACCGTCGCACGAAGGCGATGGCGCAGCAGCAGATCGATGCTCAGAAGCACCACGATCAGCATGCCGCTCTGGAGAAATACGCCGGCGGCGTGGCTACAAAACCCGCGGCCGAGGTCATTCACGCCAGCGATGCAGGTATGGAGAAACGCGTCCATTTCCCGTCACCTCCGCAAAGCACTGCTCGATTCGACTACGGCAGGTCCTTCTTGCCTTCCGTCCTGCGGATCAGCTCGCGAAGCTGCGACGCTTCGTCCTTCGACAGGCCCTCGTGCTCGATCAGGAATTGCATCATCGGGGTCAGCGCCCCGTCAAAGGCCCGCTGGAGCATCCGGCGAAACTCGCCACGCTTGGCTTCGATCTCGCTGACGCAGGATGAGAACAGTTGCAGATTGCGCATCTTCTCGATCCGCAAGAAGCCCTTCTCGACCATCCGGTCCATCGTGGTCTTGACCGTGCTGTAGGCCCGGTCCCGGGTCGCGGTCAGCTCTTCCTGCACGGTCCCCGCCGTACAGGGCTGCTTTTCCCAGACGACCTTCATGATCTCCCACTCGGCCTCGGTCAGCTCGACCGGCGGCGGCCCCGGCGGCGCTTTTCCTTTTCGCGATACTCGCATGGTGTTCACCTCGATATTCTACTTATATAGAATATATTCGACATGTGTCGAATATGTCAACAAGAAAATTTGCACTGCGGAAAATTTTTTTCTCCGGCCGGGCCCGAAGCTCCGGTACACCCTCCGCTTCCTTGCCGGCCTGCCGCCTGGAGCTTACAATGCGGCCGCCTTATGAGTCTCGATCGCACAAAACTGAGGCTGCTGCGGTGTATCCGGCGGCCGCTCCAGGAGACCTACTGGAGACTGTTCCAGAGGCGTTTCTACGCGAGTTGGCGCGAGCAAAGCGCGTCCGCGCCCTGCCGTTGGCCGAAATTCGCCGGCTCCAATGGCGGCGACTGAAAGAGTTGCTCCAGTACGCGTACGAGAACACGGACTTCTACCACCAGTATTTCGCGTCGGCCAAGCTGACCCCCGCCGACATCCGGCGCCCGGAGGACCTGCTCCAGCTCCCCGTCACCGACAAGCAGACCTATCGCACCTACTCCCGGCAGATCATCGCGCGACAGATCCGGGAGGCGGACCTGGTCCCTTGCTACACCTCGGGCTCTTCCGGGGAACCCTTTCGGTTCTACCTCGACCCCGTCACGGAAGCCGCCAACACCGCGGCGGCCTTCGTCCTGAACAAAGAGGCGATGGGCATTCTCCCCTGGGACAAGATCAACGAGCTCGTTCTGAAGGTGCAGCCCAAGAACCCGATAGACCTCACCGGCGGTGCCCGGCACCGCAGGAGCCCCTCCCTCAAAGGCCTCCTGGCGTCGGAGCACGTCGGCATCAGCACGAACGATATCACGCCGGCCCATATCGAGACGATCGCCGAGATCATCCAGCGCCGAAACCTGCGGGCCGTCTATGGCTACTCCTCGTCCGTCTTTTCCCTGGCGCGTTACCTGTCCGCGCGTCCGCACGCCCCCAAGATGCAGTATGCCATCACCATCGCCGAAGGCCTGCTGCGGCAGCAAAGAGACTGCATCTCGGAAGTCTTCGGCTGCCCGGTCTACCAGGATTACAGTGCTTCCGAATGCATGAGAATGGGCTTTGAGTGCCGGTGCCGGAATGGATACCACATGGACCTCTACAACTACTACTTTGAGTACCTGGATGGGGCGGAGTATGCCAAGGAGGACAGCATCGGCGAGATCGTCGTGACCAACCTGAACAACTATGGGTTTCCTTTCATCCGGTACAGAGTGGGCGATCGGGGCGAACCGTGCCGCGGCGTATGCGGGTGCGGGGTCCCTCTCCCGGTCATGCGCACCCTCAGCGGCCGATCCTCGGATCTCATCACCACGCCGACCGGCAAGGACATCACGCCGGAGTCCTTCACCGTCTTCTTCGAGTATTTGGACCGGTATATTCGGCAATTCCAGGTGGTCCAGAGCGCACGCGATGCCCTGGTCATACGAATTGTCCCCGCGGAACAGATCAGCGATAACATCAGGGGACAGATTGAAGAAAGGATTCGCGGCCTGGTGGAAAGAAGCATGACGGTCCAGGTGACGTGTGTCAGCGAAATCGCCCTGGAAGCGACCGGCAAACGGCGGTTTGTCGTGCCGCTGCCGCGCGAATGAGCACGCTTACTTGACCAGCTTGGCGATCTCGCGGAAGTGCGGGTGTTGGGCGGTCTTGAGCAGCTCGAACAGGGCCATTTCCGTGCTGCTGAGGTGGGCGCCCTCGGCGGCGAGACGGCTCAAGGCGATGCTGCCGGTTCTGCTCGGTCCGGGACGAGACGGCGTCGGCGATCACGGTGACATCGAGGCCCCCTTCCATCAGGTCCATCGCCGTCTGATAGATGCAGACGTGGGTCTCGATGCCGCACAGAAGGACCTGCTCCTTGCCGAGGGTGTTGAGCTGGGCGTTGAACTGCTCCTGGCCGCAGCAACTGAAACTGGCCTTGTCGATGGGCTCACCGCCGGCCAGCAGTGCGGCGATCTCGGGGACCGTCGGTCCGAGGGCTTCCGGCACCTGCTGGCACCAGAGGATGGGGATTTCGAGGATGCGCGCGGCCTGGATCAGGATTTGGATGTTCTTGAAGAGGGCTTCCTTGTCGACCATGAGTTGGGCGAGCTTGCCCTGCACATCGACGACGACCAAGCAACAGTCCTGGATTTCGAGCATTCCCTTGCCCCTCCGACTTGGGATTTCACGATTTACTCGTTCACACTTTGCGAATCTGCAATCGCAAATCTTGCATCGTCGATGCAGGACGATTGTCAAGCTCACCTGGGCTTTTCCCTCGGGACGCACCCGGGTGGTCGGGCGTCGAGGTCTCCGGTCCGGTCTCCTTCGGCTGAATGTTGAGGACGGCAACCAGGGGGCTCGAATCGGCTTGGATCAAGGGCCGGACTTCACTGCCCGGCATACTCTTCGCCACGCGATTCATGACGGCGTAACCCGCCGCGGTCTCGATGGAGGCCTTGGTGCTGTTCTGGGCGACGATGCCGGCGGCCTGCTCGGGCGTGACCGCCTCGACGATCACCGGGGCCTCGGCGTTTTCGGGCCGATCCACCTGCAGCACGGCGCCTTCAAAATTCTGCCAGACGCCGCTCAGCGACGCCACGAAGCGATTGACGCTCTCGCGCGTACCCGTGACCCGGTACACGCGCTTGTTGCCGACGATATCCGACTCGATCCTGGCCCGATAATCCGCTATTCTCGATAGCGCGGGCGACGAACGTATCCGCATTTGACAGCCGGGCCGTTCGCAGCTCCAGCCGGCCGGTAAAACCGGCATCGGCCACCGTCAGCGGAGTCACGATAGTTCGATCGCGCTCGCTTCCAGAGGGGCTGCGGCTGTCGGACACCAGGGGCGATACCGCCTGGCGGGACGGGCGCGACGATCTGGTAGATCACCACCCCCAGGACCCCCATCAGGGCAATCACCGCGGCCGCGGCCACGAGCCGGCGAAACGCCAACTGCCACGCCCCGATCGAGCGTCTCCGGACGGCCGGCTGCTCCTGCAGGAGCGAGTGCCGCTCCAACGACACTTTGATCTGTTCCAGCAGGTCGCTCGGGGCTTTGTCCGCGGGCAACGCGCAGAACAACGACCGGCAGTTCTGAAGCTGCTGCAGACGCCGGGCCACCTGCGCGTCGTGAGCCGCCATGCGCTGGACTTCCGTCCGCTGACGCGGACTCAACTCGCCATCCATGAAGCTGCAAAGCAGTTCATCGAGATTCGGATTCGGCTTCATTTCAGCATGCTCTCCAGCGTATCCCTCAAATGACTCCGGGCACGGCTCAGCCGGCTGCGGACCGTCCCGAGCTCAACGTCCAGGACGTCCGCGATCTGGGCGTAATCCATTCCTTCAATATCCCTCAGGACGACGACCGCCCGCTGCGGCTCCTCGAGCTCCAGCAGCAGTCGCTTCGCCAGATCGCACAACTCGCGACTCTGCGCCAGCACGGCCGGATCGACCGCACGGTCATCGCTCAGGAGATCCTTCAGCAGTTGGCCGGTATCGCTGTCCGGATCGGTTTCTTCAGCATCGAGGGAACGGGTAGCGGTCCTGGCGCTCCGCTGGCAATGGTTCAACGTCAAGTTGACCGCAATGCGGAAGAGCCAGGTATAGAAGCTACTCCTTCCCTTAAACTTCTCTATGCTCTCGATTACTTTGACAAACGTCTCCTGGGTAAGTTCCGCCGCGTCGTCCGCATTTCCGCACATTTTCAGAATGACGTTGTAGATGCGATGCTGATATTTGAGGATCAGCCGCTCCATGGACGGGGTATCGCCGGCCTGGGCTTGACGGACCAGCACCGAATCGTCGATGTTTATGCTTGCCGCCCTCAAGGATACCTCGTGATTGAGATCGGAGCTCTCAGTCATGAGTTTTGGGTCGACCATAGAGGCGCTCCTGCGACCAGAAACTCAAAACTCTACACTCATTGCCCGACGCGCAGCAGGCTGCGGGCGGGGTGTTCTATGATCCCATATTCCACGGCCGCCGTCAATCGAATTCGTCACAGACCTGTCACGGACCGATAATCACGACGCCGGCACGTCGCCGCCGAGACACGCGCAAGCGCGGTCCCCGTGCTACGAGAAGCATCGGCACTCCCCACCCCCTGACTGCACCGCCCCCACAAGAAATCCGCTACCGGGATATGGATAACCGAGGAATTTCCTGGCAGGCCCAACGAGAAGGTGAACATCCTCGCCAGCGCTTTCGGCAAAGGCTGGGAGATGACGTTGCCGGACCTGTCCCATTTCTATATGGTGGGCCAGTGGGCGACCTCCGCCGGCTCCCCGTTCTCCAACGCCCGCTCCGGCCGCACCGCCATCAAGACCCTCTGTAAGCAGCGAGGAACGAAGTTCAACACACCGCCATGATTGCCACCGGATAGGAGTGGTACCTGTGATACGAATTCGGAGAAATTCGTGCGTGTTATGGACTTTGTCATCCTGGGGCGAAGCCGAAGGATCTGGCCACCGAAGGTGAGGTTTCTCTCGCTCGCCGCCCAGATCCTTCGCGCGCTCAGGATGACAGAGGAGCGCACGAATCAATCCGAATCCGTATGACAAGTCACGTACGCGCGTCCCTCTTTTCCTTCGCCAAGGTGCGCTGCGCGTACGCGTAGGCGGTGGCGACATCACGCGGATAGGTGCGAAACGCCAGGAAAGCGATCCCGCCGCTGACGAAGAGAGGGACCAACATCACCAGAAACGTCCGCTGCAAACCCACCGGGCCGCCGCCAAAGACATGTTCCGCCACGTAGCCAAAGAGCACCGGTCCCAGCGCCTCGGCGATCTGACGCAATGCGGCACGGACCGATTCCGCCCGTCCCCACAAGTAAGGGTGCATAATGTCCAGGCGTGCGGCGTCCAGAGGCGGATTGACAGCCCCCAGACTGAAGCCGGCGAGCATGAGGGCCGGCACCGCCACGAGCAGCGTAGGGGCCGCGAAGAACGGAACGAGGAAGACCGCCGTCCCCAGGTAGGCCACGGTCGTCACGATGATCCGGGCGGACAAATGCCGGCGGGCGAGCAGATGATCGCCCAGTCGGCCACCGACCAAAGCCCCCACCAGGCCGCTGGCCCCGAACAGAAGCACCAGCCCAATGGCCGCCGAATGCGTCAGCCCGAACCAGTCGTGCGCGAACACCACGCCGAAGATCTGCATCCCGGCAAAAAAGTAGTAGCCCAAGGCCGATGCGACCACCAAAATGATGTTCGTCGGGATGCGCAAGACGTACCAAGCGGCCCACCGCAGCGACTGGCGCGCGGGATTCTCGCGGCCAACCAGGTGCGGGCGAGGGCTCGATATGGGCCTCCTGGATCAGATCGTGGATCAGACCCCTCGTGTCGAGAACGTCCCGGTTGCGGCCGCCCTCGGGAGTTCCGGCTTTGCGGCGGTCCCCGATATGCTCTTGTCCCGGCTCCAGCCAATCGGCGCCGCCGCGCGCGGGCTCCGGAAGACGGTAGACCAGCCAGGCGACCCAAAAGGCCGGCAGTGCCAGGCCGAGGAAGCCGATCCGCCACGACAGCAAGGCCAGCTCGCCCGACACGACATATCCGAAACCTATGCCGACCAGCTCGCCGGCGAGGATGTAGCCATAGATGCGTCCACGCCGCTGCGGCTGGAAGTAGTCGCCCACCAGCGAGGCGACCGCCGGCACCGACACCGCCACCACCGCGCCGAGCGCCAAACGGGTGAGCAGCAGACCGAGGTAAGACGTGGCGGCAGCGCTGAGGCCCATGGCCACGCCCCACAGCGCGACGGTGAAGGCCAGCACACGAGTGCGGTTCGTGCGATCCACCAGCCAGCCGAACGGAAGGGTGGCGACGGCGCCGACGAGGAACGAGGCGGTCAGCAGCAGACCGATCTGGGTCTCGCCGATGCCCAGGCCCTGTTTCAGTTGGATCGCCATCGCGCCGATCGCGCCGAGGTCGGCGCTGCTGAGGGCAAACACCAGAGCCAGCACCGCCACGACATGGGCACTGGCCCGCCCCTCCAACTGCCGTATGGTCCCTGCAGCGATACGATCAACAATCTCCATCGCGTCCCCTATCGTCCGTCCGCGGCATTGCCGCCCTGCTCCGGCGCGGCGTCAGTTCAGGCGAAGGGATTGTCCCACAAAGGTATGGAGGGCCACAAGTCGGGATTTCTCTACCCCCGATGCCCAGCGGCAGCTGCGGGCAAAGGGCAAGAAAACGTACCGGAGGAACTCTCTCCGCGTGCCACGGCACCTGTACACGTTCGGCACGGTTGCTGGCCCTCGCGGTGATGGAAGATAGACAGAGGCCCCGACAACCACTCTGCCGGGGCCTCTGGATGCCGTCTGTATCCGTGTTGCAGCGTCGGACTTACTTGGTGGCCGCCGGGCGGCCGAAACCGATATCATCAATGTACAGCTTGCCGGCGCCACCTGCCTTCGGGCTGGCCTTATCGCCTGCGCCAATGATGATCTTTTTCACGTTGGTCATCTTGACTCCCGCCGAGGTGAATTCACTCAGCGGAATCCGCCACTGCTGCCAGCTTGCCGTACTCGTGGCCGGCGAGTTGGGATGGCTGATCGCTTTGCTCTTGCCGGCGCTGTCCTGAACGACAACATACAGCGTTTCCGGGCTATTGGCCGGCTCCGGATCGTCGCCGATCTCGGCCACCTGCCACTCGCCCGCGACGCCGCCGGTCGTGGCCGCGGCGGAGAACTCCGCGGTCGTGGTCGCCGCCGCCGCGTGGCTGGTGACGCACAGACCGACGTAGACGCTGGCGCCCATGTTGACCGTCGTGGTGGTCACCGTACCGTCGGCGTTCTTGATGTCCGTCCAGGTCTTGCCGTCGGCGGAGTACTGGGCGGTGAAGGCACTGCCCGTGCGGGTTAGCTTTACCCACCGGGGAGCTGCGATGCCCGCCTGGGTCGCGCTGCCGCAGGTCGCATTGGCCGTCAGACGCCAGCCGAAGGAGACACCGCTGGAGAAGCTCTGGATCATGTACGCCATGGGAGAGCCGGCCTCCAGAGTGTCCCGGATCATCACGCCGGCCTTGGCCCAGGCGTTCGTGTTGACCAGGCTCTCGACCTTCACCTGGATCGAGCCGCTGCCGCTGAGCTTCTTGTAGACAAAGCGGAAGTCGTCGGCGTTGTCCCAGATGTCGTGACCCGAGCCGCTGAGGGTGAAGGCCCCGTTGCCCTTGTCCAGGAAGCGGACCGGATTGCCGCGGAACCACAAGCTCAGATCGGTGGCGCCATGGACCGTCCAATCCTGCCGCAGGGGAGAACTCACGGAAGGCCTCACTGTAGAAAGGCGTCTTGGTGTTGTTGTAGTCCATCGGCATGGCCTGCTTGCCGCCGTGAACTATCGTCCGCTCGGCGAAGGGAGCGACCAGATTGCCGACCGTGGAACCGGTGCTGTTGGTCCAGCCATCGACCCAGGTCTCGTAGATACGATTGCCTTCCTCGTCGGTGTAACTCTCAAAATCATCCACCCCGAGGTACTCTTTCGTGGTGAAACTCCAGACCGGCCCTTCCCAGGAACTGGGCGTGGCGGTCTCATTGACCTCGTTGACTTTCCAGTAGTACGTCGTTCCGAGGTTCAGAGCGTCAAGGTCGTAACTGGGCTTGAGCGCCGTCGCGACCGGGGCCGTGGCATCGATTACCGCCTGTTGGTCGGCACCCAGGAACACCTGGTGCGCACCGGCCTGTCTCCCCGAACGCCACGTGAGAGTCAATTGCGGCTCCAGGCCCGTCGCGCCGGAAGCGGGAGCCGGCTCGCGTGCCGACATCGGAATGTACAGGAAACGCACCTCGCTCAGGCCATACTGCCGGAGCAGGCCGCCCCAGTTGCTGCGCACCGTGATCCTGACATATCTGGCGGCGACACCGCCGAAATCCATGACCGTGTTAAGTGCGTCGTTGGCCTTGCCGGGGGCTCGGGCAAATTCCCGGGCCTCGCCCAGACTCTTCCAGGCAGTACCATCGAGGGAGTACTCGACCGCGGCCTCTTTGATCCCAAACCCGATCAGAGACTCGGTCGCGGTGTTGTGATTCCATACCTGCATCTGATGCAGGGCATAGACTTGATCGAATTCATACCGGATCCAGGCCGATTCCCCTGCCGCCACGACGCCGCTGAGCCACATCTCGGCCGGCTCGACCGAGTGCAAGTCATTGGCATTCAGACCCGAACCGTCGATCGTGCCCTCCGGACCTTCCTCCGCGCTGTTGGAGCTCGAGGCGGTGGCCTTGATGGACTTGCCGGCCAGTGGCACACCGATCGTCTCCACCGTGAAGCTCCAGATCTTCCCCTTGAAGATAGCCAGGCCGGGCGGTGCGTTGACCTCATCGACCCGCCAGTAATACGTCTTGCCATACTCCAGAACCTGCGTCGGCTGATACGTGGTCGCCGTCTGACCCTGGCTGACCAGCACGCCCCGCGGATTGGTCCGGCTGGCGTTGTTCACGTCGGCGACTGCGACGCCGAAGTAAACGTCATGGGCCGCCCCATCAGGTCCGGGCTTCCAGCTCAGAACGATATCGCGAGGCACGTCCACGACCCCAGGGCCGGGAGCAGGACCGGACGCCGCCACGGCCAGCTCTACTGGCGCCGCGTCCGTGGTCCAGGTGGCGCCGACCACCTTCCCATGCCTGTGGTTGGGCGCGCTGTCATAGGCAGTCGTTCCGGCGCCCTCATCGAAGTTCCAATAGCCGACCAGGCCCGGCTCATCGCCCAGCAGCTCCATCTTCATGGTTCCTTGAATCTCGGCCTGCGTACGGGCCACGTTCCAGATCCGGAATTCATCGATCCAACCTTGAAAATAGCGCGATCCGCCGCTGTGCAGGCCCCGGCCGATCTGCAGGACGGGACGGGAATTGTTCGCCGGGTGAACGTTCCACGTCACGTTGGCGGTCCCCACCGATACGCCGTCCCGGTATACGCGCAGCGAGGACCCCGTGTCCACGATGGCGATATGCTGGACCTTGTCATAAACGAGCACATTGGTGATGGTGGCGGCCGTCGCGCCGTTGGAGTAGAAGCGAAGGCTTCCGGCACAGTTGTTGTCATCGAGATAAGACCGGGTCGACAGGAAAGCCGGATCTTGAAGGCCCAGGATCACGTTCGACCACGAGTGCTTGACCGGCTTGCACCAGAATTCGATGGTCTTCGCCCCGCGCGGAAAGACATCCAGCATATAGCCCACGTCCACAAGATCACCGTTTTCCTGCAGACTGTTGTAGTCGCCCCCCTTGAATTGCAGCGCAGTAGTCTGCGCCGCAGAAGCGGCCGGTATCGCCAGGAACTGGCAGCAACCGACCCAAAGCATGGCAGCCCGTACGAGCCCACTTGATCTTGTTCCCATGATAGTCCTCCTTCGAAAATTCCAGCGGCGACACGCTACCGACAAATAATGGCGGGGCCTGCGTCGTATGGACGCGGGCCCCGCTCGATACTCCTCGGTCGACGGCACCGTGGCCCTGAGAACGGGCCCCGGCCTCAGAACGGCTTGGCCACCGGCGTCGTGTTGCCCGCCAGCCACAGGATTTCTCCTTGGACAGCGCCTGGTTGTAGACGCGCACGTCATCGATCAGGCCGTTGAACAGCTTGTACAGGCTGCCGTTCGTGTGGTTGGTGCTCGCCCCGATATAGGCATTGTGCTGCGATGTGCCGGCGAGACGTAGGGCGTCGGGATCGTGCGTGCTGCCTTCCAGTTGCCCGTCAATGAAGATCCGGACGGTCGTGCCTTCTCTCTGGGCCGCCACGAAATGCCACTGGTCGTCGTTGGTCTTGGTCTTGGAGTTCGCGTACGTACCTGGTCACATCATCATCGCACGACCAGGGTGACAACGCCTTCGGTGTTCTGACTCATGATCAGGGCAATAGCGTTTGCCGCCCGTGCTGTCGCCGCCTTTGGCG
Source organism: uncultured Planctomycetota bacterium (assembly GCA_963699595.1). Lineage (GTDB taxonomy): Bacteria > Planctomycetota > Phycisphaerae > Sedimentisphaerales > Anaerobacaceae > PLanc-01. Next base: position 2,408 of record CAVOUO010000042.1, on the reverse strand, counting down.
TAGATGGTTCCCTTGTTGGCATCGCCGGTGCCCGTCATGGCGGTCTTGAACCAGGCCGTCACGGTCCAGTCGCCGGTGCCGAAGTTCAGGGCGGGTGGATTGCCCAGGTCCACGTAGCCGGCCTTCTCCACCTTGACGGCGGACCCGCCGCCGGGCCGGTCGGAGGTGACCAGCTTCGCCTGCTTGATCGTCCCGTTCAGACCGTGGCCGGACGTGTCGTTGGTGTTGCCTTCGAAGGCATAGAGAGCCTTCAGATTCGCCTTGCCCGGATCGGCCGGCGTAATGATACTCCGGGCTCTTGGGATAGAGCCGGATGTCGTCGATGTACAGCACGCCTTTGGCCCCGGTGCCCTCGACCCCGATCGTCAGCGTGCGAACGTTGCTCAGGTTGCCGCCGACGGTGGACAGATCGATGTTCCAGGGTTTCCACGCCGTGCTTCGCGAGGTCGCCGGCCTTGCCGTTGTACGGCACCTTGGTGTTGTTGATCTTCACGTACAACTGCCCGCTGTTGCCGGCCGCCCCCTGGAACCACAGCGACAGGCTCTTGACCCCACTGGCGGTCCAATCCTGCGGCCGTGCGAACGTCCGCACGGCCTCCGACAGGGGCGCCGTCGTGTTGTCGTAGGCGAAAGGCATCGACTGCTTGCCCCCGTGGAAGATGGTCGTCTCGCCGAAGGTGCCATTGGCGGCCGTGGCGAGACCCACGACCGAGCCGTTCTTGGCGGGATTGTCAAAGCCATCGATCCAGGCCGAGAAGACCTCCTCATCGGCCTTGTCCGTGTAGCTTTCGAAGTCCTCCACTACCTTATAGGCCTCTGTGGTGAAGCTCCAAACGTCGCCCGCATAGGTGACGGCGTTGACCTCATCGACGCGCCAGTAGTACGTCGTCCCGAGGTTGAGGGTGCCGGGGCTGAAGCTGTCCTCGGTCACGCTCTTGGCGGCGACGGTTCCGTTGGTCACGGCGCTGGCATCGGTGCCAAAATACACGGTGTGCGACGCCGCCTCCCGTCCGGGCCGCCAGTTCAGACTGGCATCGACGGCCACGCCCGTGGCCGCGGCCGCCGGTTGCGGCGCGCGGGCCTGGACGGGGACCGTGAAGAACCGGACCTCGCTGAGCCCGACCTGTGGCACGGTGCCCCAGGCGCTGAGAACCGTCAGCTTCACGTACTTCGCGAACACACCGCCAAAGTTGACGGTCGTATTGGAGACGTAGGTGGGCAGCCCCGTCGCCTGGGCGAGCTCGGGCACGCCCGGCAGCTCCGTCCAGGTGCTGCCATCCACGGAGTACTCCACCTTGACGGTCTTGAGACCGAAGCCGATCATGGTCTCAATGATCTGGTTGGAGTTCCACACCCACATCTCGCTGAGCTTGTAGGCCTTGTCGAAGGCAAACTGGATCCAGTTCGGCGCTGCGCCGCCGCTGAGCCACATGTGGTTCAGGTCGGTGGAATGCTGGTCGGCGCTGTTGAGCCCCGAGCCGTCAACCGTCTTCTCCGGCCCCGCCCCAGGCTGTGCGCTCGAGGCGGTCGCCGTCACGTTCTTGATCGGATAGGCATACGGCTCGACCGTGAAGGACCAGACTTCGCCCTTGAAGACGGTGGAGCTGGGCGGCGCACTGACCTCATCGACTCGCCAGTAGTACGTCTTGCCGTAGGCGAGTGGTGTCGCCGGCTTGAACGTGGTTCCGGTCTGGCCCTGGCTGACCAGCACGTTCAGCGGCTTGGTGACGCTGGCGTTGTTGACGTCGGCAAAGTCGGTGCCCAGGTACACATTGTGCGTCGCCGCCGTTTCGCCCGGCTGCCAGCCCAGCGTGGTGTCGCGCGGGACGTCGGTCGCCTTGTCTGCCGGCACGGGGTCGTAGGCCTTGTCCCCGCCGGCCCGCGGCAGGGCCGCGACACCCAACATGTTTCCCGTATGGCCCTGAGTATCGCCGCCCAGGGTGATGGTGCCGGCCTTCACGTCCAGGGCAAAGACGGACGAGTAATTGTTGATACCCCCGTCGCCGCTCTCGTCGATGCCGATGTCTTCCCCGGTATCGACGAAACCCAAGGTGGTCAGCCACGGCATGCCCGTAATGATGGGGTTGACACCCTTGGTGCCCGCCCCGCCGCCCATGCGGTTGTCCACGAACACATAGATCGTGGCATTCTTCGACACCGTGATGTCCAACTGGTACGTCCCCTGGCCCTTATTGTCATTGGCCAGCATGACGTACTGGGCGCCGAGCAAGAACGCCGGCACCTCGTTGTACTGGTGGGTCCGGTCCACGTAGGTGAGCGCATCCTCACCGAGCGGATTGGTGGCGATTTGCGGAGCCGCAGCCACAGCGCTATTGCGGTGCGCAACTCCGGTGATCAATTGAGCCTGCGCCGAGCCGACAAGCATGCCCAGCAACAGCATCGACAGA
>CAVOUO010000041.1:0-47848 GCA_963699595.1 uncultured Planctomycetota bacterium | reverse complement strand
AGTCGTGCGGGGACGCACGACCTACGAAGAAAGGAGCTTCGCAATGAGCAGCATGTCCATGAGCGTCCGAATCCGCCTGAGCATCATGATGTTCCTCCAGTACATGATGTTCGCGGCCTGGTGGGTGCAACTGGCGGCCTACGTCGACAATATCGGGATCACGGGCACTCTGAAAGCCCTGATTCTCAGCAGCATGCCCCTGGGGTGCCTGGTGGCGCCGATCTTCTGCATGATCGCGGATCGGCACTTCGCCAGCCAGAAGGTGCTGATGATCCTGAATCTTCTGCTGCGCGGCGTTGTTCCTCCTGGGAGGCTTGCAGACGCAATCCGACCGCCCTGTTCGTGATCCTGCTGCTGGGGATGCTGTGCTACATGCCGACGTGGAGTCTGACCAACGCCATCGCCATGGCGAATGCCCCCTCCGAGAAGTTCCCGCAGATTCGCGTCTTCGGCTCCATCGGCTGGGTGGCGGCCGCCGTGTTCAGCCTGGTGGCGGTCGAAGTGGTTCGAACCGGCCCATCGACGGCACGGCGATTCCCCTCTACTGCGGCGCGGGCACGGCCCTGCTGGCGGCCCTGCTCAATCTGACCCTGCCCAACACGCCCCCGCCGGCGAAGGGAAAGCCCTCCTCGGTCGTGGACGTACTCGGCCTGCGGGCTGCTGACGCTGCTGAAGGACCGCAATTTCGCCCTGTTCATGTTCATCGCCATGCTCGTGATGCTCCCGTTCACGATGTATTTCTCGCTCGGCTCGCAGTTCTTCAAGAGCCAGGGCTTCGAGCAGGTGACGGCCACGATGAACCTGGGGCAATTCGTGGAAATGTTCGTCATGCTCCTGGTGCCGATGGCGCTGGCGCGCTACGGCGCCAAATGGGCCATGGGCGCCGGGCTCGTGGCCCTGCTGGTGCGTTATGCCGCGTTCCTGGGCGGCGGCGTGCTCCACCAGGCCTGGCTGTACTACGTGGCGATTCTCGTGCACGGCGTGATCTACGGCTTCTTCTTCGTCGGCGGCCAGGTCTACGTGGACAAGAAAGCCCCGCCGGAGATCCGGGCCCAGGCGCAGGGGCTGCTCGCCCTGATCCAGTACGGCATCGGCATGCTCGTCGGGACGTTCTTCAACGTGAAGCTCATCGACATGTACACGGTCGACAAGGTCACCAACTGGAACACGATCTGGGTCATTATCACGGTCATGATGGCCGTGCTGCTGGCCGCGTACTACCTGCTCTTCCACGATGATGTGCTGGAGAAGAAAGCCGTGCCGGCAGGCGTCGTCCCGAGCACGAATTAGCACCCACGGCGGAGCACTGAGTCTCGGCATTCAGCGCCCGTCTTCTGGCGTCCGGGTGGCATCCTCAAGGCCGAAGGCCTTGGGGATGGCTCGTGTCACGGACGAGAGCGCCCTTGCTTTTCGTGGCGAGGGCATCTTGCCCTTGACTTCGGAAAGGCAACGCGAGTCTTGGCTTGGCAGGACGAGGCCAAGATGGCCTCGCGACGCAAGGGCGGGACGCCCTCGCCACGAGCGAACACCCTCTCAGCGACCGTCTTTTTCTGTAGCTGGAACCAACCGGATAGCTCTGGCCGCCTCGGGCGGGCAGCGCCATCTTCAGGATCGTGCTGCGATCTACCATGCGGCTGCTCGATCTTGACATGGGTCCGCGTCGGGACCGTCGGATCGTCGGAGTAGATGTGCGCCGTGTACTTCTTGTCCGCGTCCAGGAATTGCAGCGGGACGTCGAGCGAGCGCGGCTCGTCGCTGTTCATGCCGCCGATGAACCAGTTGTCGCCGCTGCGCCGGGCGATCACGGCGTATTCGCCGATGCGGCCGTGCAGGACTCTCGTGTCGTCCCAGACCGTCGGGCAATGGTCGAAGAACTCCAACTCGGGCTCATCGCCGATCACGTTGCGTGCATCGGCGGATCGACCCGTCACTTCGCGCGAGACGAACGGGCGGTCGTACCAGTACAGGAACTGCCACGGGCTGTAGAAGCAGACCGCCTTGGCAAGCTGGTAGGCGTGCGTCGCCTGGCGGTCCACCCGCTCATCGTAGTAGCAGATCGTGTTGTCGGCCGCTCCGGCCAGCATGCGGGTGAACAGCGTCGTCAGCGACATGCTGTTGGGCTGGCGTTCCTCGTCGCCGCGAATGCCCTCCTGGGTCATGAAGTTCGGATAGGTCCGCGACCAGCCGGTCGGGCGGTACTCATCGTGGACATCGACCATCAGTTGATGCTCGGCGGCCTTGCGAATGGCATTGTGCATCCAGCTCGTCCATTTCTGCGTGCCGACGTTGACGAAGCCGAACTTGATGCCCTTGACGCCCCAACTCTGATAGAGCGGCAAGAGTTCGTCCAACTGCCGCTCCAGGGCCTTGTGGTTCACGTACAGGATGATCCCGATGCCGCGCTCGGCCCCGTAGCGGATCACTTCCTGCAAATCCAGCGGCCCTTCGGGAGCGTTTGGGATCGAGATGAACTGCCCGGGCGTCGGAGGCATCGTCATTCTCCGGCCCGTACCAGCCGGCGTCGAACTCGACGTACTGGAGGTTGTGCTTGACGGCGAAATCCACGCAGGCCTTGCCGCCCACGGTGCTGAGCGTCACTTCGCGAATGACCTTGCCCGGCTTGATCCACGACGTGTCCGCAATGGCGCAGGCGTCGTTGAGATTCAGAAGGATGTCGTTGCGCTCCAGCAACTGCCCGGGGCTGTCGGCGAGCATGATCACGCGCCAAGGGGTCCGCAGAGAGAGCGACGCTGAGACCTCGCTGCCCAACTCGGCGACCAAGGCGTTCGTAGTGACGCCGTGAGGCGTTTCTTGGGCTCCCAAACGCGACTCATCGCGTTTGGGGTCCCCTTCATATGCCCTTACGGGCACACTACGCAACCAGCGGCGAGAGCTTCATCCGCGCATAATCGACCAGCCGGGCCTCCGCGACCGCCGCGTACATATCGTCCGCCACTTGAACGACCAGCGGACGCTCGCAGCCGCGCTTGATCTGGCTGATCGGCACCTTCGTGTAGACGCCCTGCGCCGTGTAGGTCGCCCAGGCGGTGTAGTCGGCCGGGAAGCGGAATTCGGTCAACTCGCGCGCGATGGTGACGTTCTCCAGCCCGGGCTGCCTCGACAAGGTGTAGCAGAACGCCGCCCCTTCATCGTACGCCCGCAAGGTCAGATACAGGAATCGCTTGGGCGCATCGGGCTCCTGCAGCTCGACAACCACCTCGTTGTAGTGATTGCGAATCAGGCTCCGCTCGCCGTAGACCGGCTTCCATTGCGTGTCGACGCTGCTTTCGGTCTGGCGTGCGATTTGCAGCCCCTCGGCCAGCGGCGTGGTCGTGAGCGCCAATCCCAGGCGGGATGGGGCAATCACGACCTTGTCCCGATACGTGACGCTGTAGACCGGGACACGAGGCTGCCCCTTCAAAGTCCTTCACCTCCAACGACAGGACCACCCGCCCGTCCGGCGACTTCACTTCCACGGCGTGAGCAATCGAGCATGTCCACGCGAGCGTGGACATGGCACCCAGCACCAGCACGTTGCTCCAAATCCTCATTCATAATTCCTTTCCAAATGTAGGATGGCATTGGGCTCAAGCCCTTATCGCGTACGAGTCCCTTAGACCCATGGGCCCAGGACTCAGCCCATGCTAACTGCTCAAACTCATGGGCGAGACGCCCATGCTACGGGCGTTTCGCGAATCCGTCGAATACCGTGATGACCGGCAAGGCGTTGCCGTCGTCGTCGAAGAAGCCTCGCGACCGCAGGGCGCCCGTGACCGCCGGCTCCCACCAGAAGACGCCTTTGCCCAGAGCCGTGCGGCGTCTCCAGGACGATGCGATTGACCTGCTCCAGGAACTGTCTCTGCCCTTCCGGCGTCTCCGGGAACGGGGCCTCCTTGTTCTTGTACTCGGTGGGCCGCCAATTGTAGGCCGCCTCCACGACGATGATGTCCTTGTGGTACTCGTTGGCCATGAAGGCCAGGTTCTCGCGCAGGTCCTGCAAGGAGCCGTGCCACCACGGGTAGAACGACTGCCCGATCACGTCGTACGGGACGCCGTAGGAGTTCAGCTTGTCGAAGAACCACTTGGTCGCCTTCATGTTGCCGCCTTTGTCGATGTGGATCATGATCCGGGGCGACGGTGCAGTCGCCGCTGCCTGCCTTCACGCCTTCGATGGCGGCCTTGAGCAGTTCCGCGAAATTGTCCCAGTTGGCGGGCAGCTTGCCGTCGGGCCAGAGCATGCCGGGCGTGATCTCGTTGCCGGGCTGGACCATGTCCGGCAGAACGCCCGCCGCGCGAAAGGCGATAATCGTGTCGCGGGTATACTCGCGCACCGCCTGCACGAGCTCGGCGTGGGACTTGCCCGCCCAGGCCTTGGGGATGGTCTGCTTGCCTGGATCGGCCCAGGTGTCGGAGTAGTGATAGTCCAGCAGGAACTTGAAACCGAGTTTCCTGGCGTCCTTGGCCAAGGCAATGGTGTAGTCCAGGTTGTTCGGCAGGCGCGTGGGCGTGTGGAACAGCCGCAGGCGAATCCAGTTGTAGCCGTGCTCGCGGAAGATCTGCAGGCCGGGCTTGGCCTGGCCGCCATCCTTGAACACCGTGCCCCGCTCCTCGGCCTGCTTGAGAAAGGAAAGATCGGCGCCGATGGCGTAATCGGCAGGTGCGTTGGTAGTGGGGTCCCCAACGCGAAATGCTGCGTTGGGGGCCCCAGTGACGCCGTGAGGCGCTTCTTCCGATGCCCTGATGGGCGTAAGGGAAACCAGCCACAGAACCAAGGACACGGACATTACACTCGATATCTGCTGCATGATGAGTCTCCTGAATCGGTACGCCGTCATCGTACCATCCGTCCCGCACCGGCGGGAAGACATTGTTGGCGATCTTCGTGCCGGGCCCTCCGTACCTCACGGCGTGATGACGAGCGCCGGTACGCCGTGGCCGCGGATCAAGTGGGAACGCGTAACCGCCGATGATATATGAGTTTGGCGAATGACCCCGGGATTGTGCTTGATTCCAACCGGCCGCATGTTGTAGAATGCAGCGTGAAGTGCCTTGACCATCATTCTTATCGGGCCTCGTGGGTGACGATATTTGAAGGTTCGGGAGGAGCAAATCGACCGCCAATTGCAGGCACACCGCCTGCGGCACGTGCAGCGCTCACATACCACATTTGAAGGAGGACCACCATGTTGAGAAAACCCATTCTTGCAACGTTCTGTCTCTTGCTATTAGGGCCGGCCTGGTCGGCTCTGGCCGGGCTCGACCCGACTCTGGCCGTCTACTGGCCCTTGGATGAGGGAGCGGGCACCGTCGCCACCGACATGAGCGGCCACGGTGTCAATGGCACCATCTCGGCCGGCCCGACGTGGGCGGCGCCGGGAAAGATCGGCGCCGGCGCGCTGCGGTTCACCGGCACCGGTGACGTCCGCGGGCCGCATGTCGCGATGGACCAGCGCAGTTTCACCATCGCGTTTTGGGTCAATCCGACGCTGCCGGCGAGCGGCTCCCAGATTGTCTTTTCCGAGCAGGTGTCGGGTGCGAATTCCGTGAGCATGCACTTGCGTATTGGAGGGCCGGCCAGCACGGATTCGCCCACGAATGGAATTCGCTTTGGGTTCTACAATGATGACCTTAACACTAACAACAATGTCCTGCAGACTGGCACCTGGTACCACTTGGCCTTCTGGTACGACTGGGCATCCAAGAACAGAAAGGTCTACATTAATGGCGTGGAGTCACCCGCGACCTCGGGGGGTACGTCGACGACTGGGTTCCTGGCGACGTCAGGCGTGATCTGCCTTGGCTCCTGGACAGGTGGCAGCAACTTCACCGGCATGGTGGATGATTTCCAGATCTACCAGAAGGCCCTGTCGGTCCCGGAGATCCAGAATATCATGAAGGGTCTGTCCGATAAGTCCCTGGCCGTAGAGGTCAGCCCGGTGGACGGCGCCACGGACGTGCCGCGCGATGCGACGTTGAACTGGACCCCGGGTCAGTATCCCGCCTCGCATGACGTGTACTTCGGGACCGCCTTCGCCGATGTGAACAATGCCTCCCGGACGAGTGCGGCAGGCATCCTGGCCAGCAAGGGCCAGGCCGACACCACCTTCGATCCCGCCGGCCTGTTCGCCTATGGGCAGAGCTACTACTGGCGGATCGATGAGGTCAACAAGTCCCCCGACAGCACCATCTACAAGGGCGGCGTCTGGTCGTTCACCGCGGAGCCCTATGGCTATCCGATCACGAAGATCACCGCCACCGCCTCCAGCACCCAGGGCGGCATGGGGGGACCGGAGAAGACCATCGACGGCTCCGGACTCGACAAGGGCGACCTGCACGGCATCGATTTGCCCACCATCTGGACGAGCGCCGGCGCGAAGCCGAACTGGATCCAGTATCAGTTCGACAAAGTCTACAAGCTGCATCAGCTCCTGGTCTGGAACTCCAACCAGATCATCGAAGCCTTCATGGGTTTCGGCGCCAAGGACGTGACCATCGAGTACTCCGCCGATGGCACGACGTGGACCGCGCTGGCCAACGTACCGGAATTCGCCAAGGCGCCCGGCATCGCCGGTTACGCCGCCAACACCACCGTCAATTTTGGCGGGATCGAGGCCAAGTACGTCAAATTGACGATCAACACCAACTGGGGCGGCATGGCGCCGCAGACCGGTCTGAGCGAAGTGCGGTTCTCCTACGTCCCGGTGCAGGCCCGAGCGCCGCAGCCGGCGACCGCCGCCACGGGCGTCAGCGTGGATACCGACCTGAATTGGCGGCCCGGCCGCGAGGCGGGCTCGCACTCCGTGTCTCTTCGGCACCGACCCGAATGCCTTCGGGACCGCGCCGCCAAGACGGTGACCGACCACAGCTTTGACGCCGGTTCGCTGAACTTCGGCACGAAGTACTACTGGAAGGTCGATGAGGTCAACACCGTCACCTATCCGGGCGAGGTCTGGAGCTTCACCACGCAGGAATACGCCGCCTGTGGATGACTTCGAGAGCTATACCGACGACGAAGGCAGCCGCATCTACGAGGCCTGGGTCGACGGCTGGACCAACGGCACCGGCTCGGTCGTCGGCTACCTGCAAGCCCCGTTCGCCGAGACGACGATCATCCACGGCGGCAAGCAGGCCATGCCGCTTCGAGTACAACAACGTCAAGACGCCCTTCTACTCCGAGGCCGAGCGGACCTTCGACACCACCCAGAACTGGACGACCAACGGCGCCGACACCCTGGCGCTGTACTTCCGCGGCTATCCGGTGGGCTTCGTCGACAAGGGCAACAATGCCTTCACCGTCAGCGGCAGCGGCACCGATATCTGGGGCACCGCCGACCAGTTCCGCTTTGTCTACAAGCAGCTCAGCGGCAACGGCTCGATGACCATGAGAGTCGACAGCATCGCCAACACCAACGTCTGGGCGAAGGCGGGTCCCATGATTCGCGAGACCCTCGACGCCACCGCCAAGAACGCGTGTATCGCGGTGACCCCGGGCAGTGGTGTCTCGTTCCAGTGGCGTGATGCCCTGGCCGGGGCGTCGGCCAACAGCCAGACCACCGGCCTGGTGGCGCCGTACTGGGTCCGGATCACGCGGACCGGCAACGTCTTCAAGGCGGAGCGCTCGGCGGACGGCAAGACCTGGACCCAGCAGGGCGTGGACACGACCGTCGCGATGGCGACCAACGTCTACATCGGTCTGGCGGTGACCAGCCACGATGCGGCCGCTGACCACCACGGCGGAGATCTCGAATGTCTCCACCACCGGCACGGTCACCGGGCTCGTGGCAGGCCCTGGCCATCGGCGCGACGATGCGGACCAACGGTCCGGCGCCGCTGTACCTCGTGGTCGAGGACAAGGCCGGCAAGAAGAAGACGGTGGTCAATGCGAATCCGGCGGCCAGCGCCGTAGCCGCCTGGACCGAGTGGCGGATCCCGCTGAGCAGCCTGACGGGCGTCAACCTGGCGGCCGTCAAGAAGATCACGCTCGGCGTCGGCGACCGGGCCAGCCCGAAGGCGGGCGGCGGCGGGATGCTCTACATCGACGACATCGGCTTTGGGCACCCGGTCAAATAGCCCAAGCCCGTAACCACGCCGTCACACCCGGCGCACGATGACCGAAAGCGGGGCGATGGTCCACCGGACCACGCCCCGCTTCTTTTTGCCGCACGGTTACCCTGTCAGACGGATTCGGAAAAGTTCGCACGCGGTACCGACTTTGTCATCCTGAGGCGAAGCCGAAGGATCTGGGCACCGAATTGGGGACTTCTCTCGCTCGCGGCCCAGATCCTTCGCTGCGCTCAGGATGACAAGCGGAGTGCACGGATCAATCGCAATTCGCAGCAGCCGGACCGGGCTGATGGCATCCTGGATCCATTTCCGCGGCACGTTCATCTGGTGCAATTCTGAATCACCTTCGGGCCGCTGCGTCTTCATGGTAGAATCGAAGATATGTGGATAGTATGCGCGGAGGTGACAACCATGAATGTCAGCTTGGCGGGCGGACGAGCATTTGTTGCGGCAATCCTGTTGATCGTAGGGGCTGTGGCCCCAGGGCTCTCGGCGCGCGAGCCGGGGCCGGCCGAGACTCGCCCGGTCACGACCGCCACCAAGGTCCTGCACTTCCCTCAGGACCAGACTCTGGGAGTGCTATCGATTGAGGATCGGATTCCGCGGAGCGAATACTTCCAGCACAATTACGATCCATCCCTGCCTTGGGCGATGGATGCGCGGCTGCTGGATCTGGACACCGCCTGGGAATCCTTGGCCGTCGCCCGGGGCGATGTGACGGTACCGGCGGATCGGGACATCGCGCTGCGCATCATGCTCAAACCCAGGCCGTCGGAACTCGTGCATCCCAACCTGCGGGACCGGTGTTTTGCCGATCCGGAGGACTTGACCGGATTGTCCGGACTCGAGCCGAACGACCTGGGCATGCTTTTCGTCAGCACCCTCGGCGAAAGGACCTACGCCGATGAGCGCGTCGTCAAGCCGCTGTCCCGCTTGACGGGCTTGAAGATGCTCCGCCTGCACCGGACGGGGGTGACGGACAAGGGGATGGAGTACCTCCGCAACCTGCGGTCGCTCAGGTCCCTGGAACTCACAGAGCCCAGGGTCGGCGACGCCGGGCTGGCCGTACTGAAGAACCTGTCCGCGCTGGAATACGTGGACCTCTGGACCGCCACCGGCGATGCCGGACTCAAGTACCTGGGCCAGTCGCCCAACCTGCGCTGGCTGAGGATCCGGATGGGTCGCATCGGCGGTCCCGGATTGGCCGAGTTGGCGAACCTGCCCCGCTTTGAGCGCCTGTCCCTGTGGGGCGATGGGCCGGGATTGTCGGACCAGCATATCCGCCACCTGGAAGGCCTGACGCACCTCAAAAGCCTCACCCTCTGGGGCACCGACGAGCCTCCCCTCACCGACGCCAGCCTGGCCTCGATCGGCAAGCTTGCCGGCCTGGAGGAGTTGTACTTCGTTCGAATCGCCACGCGATTCACGAGCGCCGGCGTGGCGCACCTGAAGAACCTGAAGAATCTCAAGACGGTGGACTTCGGATCGATGATTGATCCTGCCAGCACGCGGCACCTGGCCGCCATGCCCAACCTCACCACGATCAACGGCGGCTTGCCCTTGACCGCCGACACCGCAAAGACCCTCACTTCCTTGCAGAATCTCAAGTCGCTCGATGTCTGTCTCCAGGACCGAACCGCTCCCAGCGCCGCCCCTTCCCTGTTTGCGCTGACCTCCCTGGAGGAACTCCGCTTCACGGGCAGCGTCGTGGGCGTGTGGCTCTCCGACGACAATTTGGCCGGCCTGGAATCCCTGAGCCACTTGCACCGGTTGCACCTCTGGGGCGATGAGGTGACCGATCGCAGCATGGCCCCTGTCAGCAAGTTGAAAGAGCTGGAGTCGCTGACTCTTTGTGCCGACGTGAGCAAGCGCGGGCTCAACGAGTTGAATGGTCTGACGCATCTTCGGACCTTCGCCGTCATGCCGGCGGCGGGCCGGACCGGGGGGATTGACGAGGTCCCGTTGAAAGTGTCCGCCCTGACGGACTTGAGGACTCTGTCTCTGCGCGGTCTGGCTCTGCGTGACGAAGACTTGGCGTCCCTGGCGGGCCTGCGCCATCTGGAATGGCTGGTCCTCGACGGCGCCTTCACGGAAGGTGCGTTGTGGCATCTGAAAGACTTCCCCGACCTGAAGCTGCTGGACATCAGAAGCATCTCCTGTCCAACGGGGGAAGGCTTCGCCGAATTGGGCGGATTGAAGAGGCTCGGGGATCTGACGATCGGCGGCCGGATCACGGATGCGGCTGTGGCGCGGCTGCCCGCCTTGCCTTCCCTGTGGTCGCTGCGCCTCGTGACCGATGAGCCGATCCGGCCGGAGACGATTACCCTTCTCAAGCAGACTCTGCCCGTGATCGAGTACATTCATATCGACAAACTGACGCAGGGCAATCCGCCGCTGATCAAGAGCAGCCCGCCCCAGCGCGGGCGCACCCCTGCCAATCCACCGCGTGTCAACCGACCGGCGCCGAGGGCACCTCAGCGTCGTCGGTGACCAGTGGCACGGGCATCTTGCCCGTGTTCTGATGGATGCTCGCGCCCATGCTACGGGACGATCTCGAAGGGGATCGCCGGCAGCACGCCCAACGGGACGCGTTGTCTATTCGCTTTCGCCTTTCCCGCCGCAGCGCCAGGCGCTCTCTCGCCGGACACTTCCACAATCAGATTTCCGCGCAGGCCGGGCTTGGTCTTGGCCGCATCGCTTTGCAGCACAAAGTCCGTGGCGACCCCCGACGCGGGATTACGCGCTGGGGGCCCCGAGCCCTTCTGGTCGGACGACGCGTTCTGTACGGTGATTCCTTCCGGCGGCTCGCTCAGCTCGAACCGGACCTTCTCCACAAACCTCGCCGCGGGCATCGTCACTCGGACCCGCACCGTTGAGCCGAGGGGGATCTTCACGGGCAACTCACTGAGGATGGCCGCCGGAGTTCGGACCGCCGCACGCCGGATCGTGGTCACCTTCAGGTCCTGGGCGGGCACGAGATGCCGGTAGGCAAAGGCTTGCATCATGTCGTCCGCCGGCACGGCCGAGCGAACAACGTCCCGCCCCTGGATCGTCGCCCGGCCTTCCAGGCGCAGGCTCAGGGGCTCATTCACGGCCCACGGCCGGCAGAGTCAGGGTGGCTCGCACGCGGTCCTGACCGGCGGGCACGACGCCGCCGCTCAAGACGAATGTCCTCGGAACACCTTGGAGAGCCAGGGTGATGTCGCCCGAGAAGCCATCCTTGCGCAGGGCATAGACGGTGATGGGAATGGTCTGGCCAGCGCCGGCGTTAATCGCGGATGGACAGACGCGCAGCTCAAAATCCGGCCGCGGTGCGCTGAGACGCAGACGATAGGCGTATTCCGGACCGCCCTGGCGCTGGGCGTCGCCCAGATGGATGTAGTAGGTCCCGTCCGCCGGCAGCGTGGCGAGGATCAGCGCATCCGCATGATGGGTGTTCAATCCCGAGCCCTTGTCCTCGTGATCGTCATTGAACGCCAGTTGCCGGCCGGCGGCGTCGGTCAGCTTGAGCACGGAATCGAGCGGGGAATCGAGCCGGCGGGCACAGACCTCCGCGACGATCTGCTCGCCGGCATGGCCGTCAAAGCGAAAGACGTCCCAGTCGCCGCTTTTGTCGATGCGGCCGTTGACGATCATCGGCAGCGTGACGCCCTGCGCGCCTGGGGCGAGTCGTTCGATTCCTTCTCCAGGCACTCGGGCAGCGTGTCCACGGCAAACGGCACGTGATTGAAGAATGATTGTTGATTGTTGATTGATGATCGATGATTTCCCAAATCAACAATCACACTTCTCAAATCACACTTGCCGCTGTCCTTCCCCTGCGCCGTGACGCGGGTCATGGGCAGGTTCCAGCCCTTGAGCTCGACCGTGGTGGCAGCGCCGGCCGGACCGCCCAGCGGAAAGATGCTCGTCACAAACGGCAACTCGCCCAAGGTGACGCGATAGACGAAATCCTCGCGACCGCGATAAATGGCGTCTTTGATTTCGAGGATGTATTCGCCATCCTTGGGAATCTCGTAGTGGAGGACCGGATCGGGATGGAAACGGTAGTCGTCGTCGTACGCCAGTTCCCTGCCCGTGACATCGTACAGCGTTACGACGGCCTGGAACCAGCCGGGAACGGCATCGGCCAGATAAGGGATCAGTTCCCGGGCACTGGCGGCGACAATCAACTGCTGACCCTTACGGGCCTCGAACCGATACCGGTCCACATCGCCGGGCACAAACGGCTGGCCCGGCGCGGGGCGGAAAGCGGGTCAGATTCCCATCACCGGGGATGATCCGGCCATTGACCACCGCCGGCAGTGTGACAATCATCTCCGTATCGGCCGGCCCGCTCGTCGGATCCTTCTCGCGGAATTCGGAAAGCCGGTCGACGCAGAAGACCAGCGGATTCGACAGGCCCAGCGGCGTACACAGCCGCAACTGGCGCTCGCCCGGCTCGGCATCCGGAGCCATCGTGACCTCCAGGGTGAGGACCTCGGCCAGCGCCGGATTGGCGTTGCGGTTGAAGGTGGCGAGCTTCTTGCGGATCTCGGCCAACTCCGCCAGGGTCGCGGCGTCCTTGCCCTTCTTCAGCAGTTCCTGGAGTCTCTCGCGCAGCGTGTTGGCCTCCTTCTGCGTCATAGGCTTGTGCAGCTCGGCCACGGTGGCTTGAATGCCCCGGCCGGAGACGTACACGCCGGTCACGCCGTCGAGATACTGGCCGCCGATCTTGACCGGAAATGTCTCACCCTGCCGGCCGCCGGCCGGATAGACATAGCCGACATGCGGCGGACCTTGCTGCGCCCATGCGGCGGGAAGGACCGCCAGAAGAACTCCCAGCATTGCCGCGGCCTGTCGTCGGAATGCGTTCACGATCATTTTGACAAACCTCCACTACTGCCAAACGTGCCCGTAGCGACGCCGTGAGGCGTCTTCGTGGCATGGGCTTCCAGCCCATGAATCATCGGCAGGATGCCGATGCCACAAGACCTCATGGGCAAGATGCCCATGCTACGATGCCCTCACGGGCACACTACAAACCCCCGCGCCGGTACAGCACGGGCCGCTCCAGCGGCGGGAGCTTGAATTCGGTTCCATCCGGGCATCGCTCGATGAGCATGTGCCACTCGCGCGGGTCCGTGCTGCCTTCCGGATGGCTGAGCGAGCGGCTGCCGATTTTCGTCGGACCGTCCACGCCGTTGGCGAAGAGGAAATTGGACGTGCGCTCGAAGACGAACAGCGTGCCGCCGGGCAGCCCTTTGGCATTGCCGCCGTGGCCGAAAAGGCGGATGTCGTCGCAGTCGCGCACCAGCAGCATCGGATGGTTGCCTTCGTACTTGGTGCCGAAAATCGAGATGTGCCGCGACCCGCGCAGCTCGGTGGCATAATCGCTGGTGGCGTGCTGGGGGCTGAATTGGTAGAACCGCAGCGGGCCCTGCGCGCCGTCCACCAGCAGTTGGCGATAGCCGGACGCGTCGCCCGGTCCCGTGGAGTAGCGGTAGTTGTACCAGTTCCCGCCGCCGTGGCCGGTGACGAGCACCGGCGGTCGCCTGGGGTCGCACCACGGGCTTGGGGGCTCCGCGCGGGGCCGGGGCAAAGCCGCGTATGGACTGCTTCGAAACCTCGACCGCCCGGAACACCGAGCGCCCGCCACAGCGCCAGTGCAGCGCCGTGGCGCCGGGCACGTTGTTCGGCGCCAGCAAGCCCGAGAAAAGCCAGGACCGTGTCGGCGTCGGCCGTGTCCGCCGTGCGGACCAGGGGCGCCGGGTTTCCCGCGTCGGCAAATGTCCCCTCACCGGTCGTCAACAGAATCGAGAGATGCTGCCCGACACCGATGAGCTTGGTATGAGGCTTGAGCTCCAGAGTGCGCGTCAGGCGGTAGCAGCCCTTGGGTAGAAAGACGATTTCGCTCTCGTTGATGGCACGCTGGATCGCGGCGGTGTCGTCGGCGCGGCCATCGCCCTGGGCCTGGTAGGGCGCGGCCTTCACGTTGGCCGCACCCGGCCGATTCGAAGCTGGGGAACTGCGCCGGCCACAGATGCCGCGCCTGCAAATCCCCCGGCGGGGCCTGGTCCGGCTCGACCTCGCACACCTTCTCGACACGATGCCCATCCACATAAACCGGGTAGCGATACTCATGGCCCTGGTTGGACCGCGGCCGGCTCGTATGAGCATATTCCCGGATGCGCAGCCAACCTTCGGGGTTGCCCGGCAGTCCTGTTTCTTGCTCGGCATCAACGACGACCTTCGTCGCCCCGCGCACGAAGACATTGTGCAGGTAGACGCCGCGTCCCGAGGCCACCGCCACCCGCTGCGGCTGGGCCAGCGCCTCGTCCGTGAAGACGATCTCACTGTCCACGAGCGTGAGCTCGCCGCGATGGATGTCCCCACCGGTCCCGACCTGGATGAGCGGCCCGGCGCAGCGGTCGGCGATGATCTTCAGGCCCGCGGCCACCAGCGTCTGGCGGCTCGTGCTGCGGATGGCGGCCTCGGTCTGTCCGCGCAGCGTAAAGCCGGTGATCGTGGGTGTCGGCTGCGTGCCGGACAGATAACCGGTGAAGTCCAGGCCGATGCGGCCGCCGATGACCGTCACGCCGGCGCTGCCGCCGCCGGAGCCGATACCGCCCTGGATGCCCGCCAGTCCGTGCGTCGCGTCGATCGTGCAATCCTCGATGGCGGAGCCTTCGGCGGCCTGATGCCGCAGGGCGATGGCGCCGGGATTGCCTTCGCCGATCACGATGTCCAGATTCACGAGCATCTGGTTCATCGAGATGTTCGGCTGCTCGACCTCCGGTCCGAGGCCATCGGTCACGCGCCCGGCGGTCGTCGGGTTCGCATAGCCGCGCGCCCAGAAATAGACGACGAGCTTGGGCTTTTGCGGATTGTCGAAACCGGGTGAGTGCGGCGTAAGCACCAGTCGCGGGCGCTGGGCTCCGGCGCGCGAGCCGACGAGCAGGTTGGGGAAGCGGTTTCCGCCCAGGACGCGCCCGTTGGACCGCCGGTACAATTGCTGGACGCAGACAAGGGTATCGGAGATCCGGTACGTGCCCGGCGGGAAGAAACACACCATCTGGTGGTCGCGGGCGAAGTTGATGGCGGCCTGGATCGCCCGGGTCGAGTCTTCCCGGCCGGTCGGATCGGCCCGAAAAGGCCCTTTCGTCACGTCCGCCAGACCCAGGGCGGCAGTGCGCTGATCCTCCAACTCGGCCGGCACGGTCAGATCGACGAGGTCCGGGAACGGCTCCCGAATCGTCGGATGCACGTAGCGCAGGTAGGCATTCGGGTCGCTGGACAGACCCGCGATGGCACCAACAACAAACAGATAGAGCGTGGGGCTCATGGCCATCCGAACCACCGCCTACATGATTTCCTTCAGCCGTCCGCCCGTCTTCACGCCGTCGGCGGCGGTGGGCGTCACGCGGGCGTCGAGGCCCTGGGGATGGGGCAGCTTCGCCGTCGGGGTCGATGCCGAGCAGCTCGTACATGCTGCCGATCAGGTCGCACGGGATAGACGGGCCGGTCCTTGACCTCTTCGCCCTTGGCGTCGGAGGCGCCGACCACGCGGCCGCCCTTGAATCCGCCGCCGGCGACCAGGGCGGAGAAGACGTTGCCGTAGTGGCCGCGGCCGCCGTTCCAGGGCGGCTCCCACTGGACCTTCGGGCGTCCGGCCGAACTCGCCGCTGCACCAGACGATGGTGCTGTCCAGCAGGCCGCGGTCGGACAGGTCCTGGAGCAGCGTCGCCAGGCCCTTGTCCAGCTCCGGCAGCTTGCGGCGCATGGTCTGGAAGTGCTGCTTGTGCGTGTCCCAGCCGCCGTAGTTGATGGTGACGTAGGGGACGCCGCGTTCGACCAGCCGCCGGGCCACCAGGCAGGACTGCCCGAACGTGGTGCGGCCGTAGCGGTCGCGCAGCTCGTTCTTCTCCTGCGACAGATCGAACACCTTGCCCGCGTCGCCCAGGATCAGGTCGTAGGCCTGCTTCCTCGGCCTGGTCGAAGGCCGTCAGCTGCGGATCGCTGCCTTCAGCGGCGTGCCCCAGCGTGTTCAGCTTGTGGAGCAGGTCGCGGCGGTCCTTCTGCCGCTGGTCGGTGATGCCCTGGGCGACGACGCCTTCCACGGCGAAGCGGGCCTGGGCCGGGTCGCCGCCGGTGGCGAAGGGCTTGTAGCGCGGCCCCAGGAAGCCGGCCTCGGAGAACCGCCCCTGCGGCTGCGGTCAGCACGATGTAGGGCGGGATCAGGCCCTTGTAGCCGGCGTCGTAGCCCTTGAACAGCGAGACCACGGCGCCGACGCACGGATAGACGACCCGGCCGCCCGGGCGGCCGGCCGGTCTGCACCAGGTAGGCCGCCGTCTCGTGGCCGTTGTTGCCGTGGGTCATGCTGCGGATGATGGAGTACTTGTCGGCCTGCTTGGCCAGCAGGGGCAGCAGCTCGCCGATCCGGATGCCGTCCACGTTGGTCGGCGATCGGCTTGTTCAGCGGCCCGCAGTAGTCGTAGCCCGCCTCCGGCTTCGGGATCGAAGGTGTCGAGGTGCGACGGGCCGCCCCACAGCCAGATCTGGATGACCGACTTGGCCTTGGCCGTTTGGCGGCTGGCAGCGCATGCGGCTGCAGCGCCAGGCTGCTCGGCCAGCAGCAGCCCGGCCGCGCCGCACAGGCCGCGGCCCATCGCCTCGCGCCGGGAGCATCGGCGTCAGCAGCAGTCCGGCCGCACCCAGAGTCTGCGACGCATCGCCTCACGTCTGGACGATTGCCATCGTCATTGCTGCAACTCCGTTTCCGTACGCCGGATCAATGCCGGTAGAGGAACTCCGCGCTGTTGATCAGCGCCCAGGCGAGATCCACGGCGGCCTCGCGCCGTTCCCGCCGGCGGACTGGAAGTACGCTCCGACGGTCTTCAACTCCTCGTCCGTCGGGAAGCGCGAGAGGATCGTCAGGTAGAGCCCGTCGACGATGTCGCGCGGCTTGCCCTTGGTCTGCAGGAGGGATTGGAGCTTCGGGCTCTGCTCGATCTTGCGCTGGATGTGGCTCGAATTCAGCAGGTGCAGCCGCTGGGCGGCCGTGGGGCGGTTGTTGCGCTCCGATTCCAGGCCGGTGTCGCGCGGCGGGCGGCCGAACATCTCCAGGAAGGAGCTGGTGATGCTGCCGTCCGCCAGCGCGATCGAGCGCTGGTCCTCGGGGATGAAGGTGAACGGCTCCGGGATGGGGCTGGAGTACTGCTCGGTCGTGCCGGTGATCTGGCACAGGGCGTCGATCAGCACCTCGGCCTCCAGCCGGCGCAGCGGGTAGCGCGCGAAATTGGCCGCGCGCCTCGGGATCGTCGCTCCGGGGAATGGAGGAGAGCTGGTACGTCTTGCGAGTTCAGGATCAGCCGGTAGAGGTGCTTCAGGTCGTAGCGGGCCGCGACCAGCTCCTGCTCCAGGTAGGCCAGCAGCTCGGGATTGCTGGGCGGATTGTCCGGCCGGATGTCGTCCGGCTCGTGGATGATGCCGCGGCCCAGCAGCCAGGACCAGACGCGGTTGACGATGTTGCGGGCGAACCAGGGATTCTTCGGCGTCGATCAGCCAGTCGGCGAAGACCTCGCGCGGGTCCTGGTCCGGGCGACAGCCGGGCCGGCGTGCCGTCGGGAAAGACGGCCGCCGGCGGCGTCGCTGCCGGCCGCCTGCGCGGTCGCCTTGTCGGGATCGAAGAAGACGATCTCCTCCTTCCATTCCGCCGGTGGACTTGTAGCCGATCTGCGAGAAGAAGGCCGCCATGCCGCGCCAGCCGCTCCTTCGGCCAGCTTCTCGGCCCGCGACGCCCATGAACGTCAGGGCCACGGCCTGGGCGATGGCCTGCGGCTCCCGGCTCTGGACGGCGCGGTAGAAGTTGACCTGCGGCACGCGGAAATTGCTGCCGCTGGCGGTGAGCATCTCGCGGACGAACCGGTCGTAGGGCATGTTCTCCTTGATGCAGGTGCGAATCCAGCGGTGATAGGCCTGCGCCGCGTTGGGCCAGAGATTGATGGGGAACTCCGCCTTGACCCGCAGCAGGTCGCTCCACTTCATCGCCCAGTAGTCGGCGAACTCCTCCCGCTCCAGCAGGCGGTCGATCAGGACGCGGCGTTTGTTGGGGTCCTGGTCCGCCAGGAATGTCCTGGCCTCCTCGGCGGTGGGCAGCGTGCCGATCACGTCCAGATAGGCGCGGCGGACAAACACGGCGTCGGAGCACAGATGGGCGGGCTCGATGCCCAACTGCTTCAACTTGCCGAAGACCAGCTCGTCGATCTGGCTCCGCGGCACCGGCACGGTGGGACTCTCGAACGGACTCGGGGCCACATTCGCCGCCGCTGCGACTGCCAGCAGGACAGACACTAAAACCGACGATCCCATCCTCATGTTTCGCCATTTCAAACAGGCATCGAGAACCGGCATCAAACACGGACAAACGGATCTGGTACTCCGCCGACCCTAAAAGGGATGGGTGGCAGCGGCAAGCGTCAGCTTGCCGATGGCTCGTGCATTTGTCTCTACACCATCGGCAAGCTCCGAAGACTCCGCTTGCCGCTGCCACCCGGCGCTTGTCATCCTGAGCGCAGCGAAGGATCTGGCCTGCGAGCGAGAGGAAACCTCCAATTCGGGGCCCGGATTCCTTCGGCGGGCTCAGGACAGGCTCTTCGGCTTCGCCTCAGGATGACAAAGTCCGTACCGCGCACGGATTACTCCGAATCCGTATCAGTCTATTATAAGACGTTTGGCAGAATCCACAAATTGCGTTACTTGGGCTCGTCGCCAACGGCCCGGCGGATTGCCGCGATGTCTCTCTCCAGACCCTGCTGAAAAAGGCGGGCGTCGGAGCTGTGCAGGATGATGTTGAGGCCCCGTCTGCGCCCATTTGATTTGCAGATGGGGGTGTTCGGGGAAATGGATGCCTATCCCCAGGCCGTTTTCGCTCACTTTGGCGACGATTTCCGCCACCGCGTCCTCAAAGCGGGGATTCTCGTATTGCTCTGGCACGCCAAGACTTATGGAAAGATCGTGGGGGCCGATGATGACGCCATCCAGTCCCGGCACGGCCAGGATTTCGTCCAACTTCTTCATGGCCGGCACACTCTCGACGTTGATCATCAAGAAGTTGCCCGCACAACGGCGATCCAGATAGTCGTTCAACTCGGACCCGAGGCAGTTGCGGTCGGCCAGAGCCTCCTCCAGCCGTGCCCCCTTCAGCGGACGCAGTTTGGTCGCCCCGACGAGGCTTTGCACCTGCTGGGGGCTCTCGATGTAGGGCGCGAGCACGCCCGCCGCTCCCCCATCGAGCACTTTGCAGGCCTCGTAGGGGTCGGGAGAGGGAATGCGAACGAGGGGCGGAAGTCCGAGGCTGCTGTAAGCTAGGCACATCTGGGCCACGGTCGCCCGATCGAGAGGCTTGTGCTCCGTATCGATGAAAACGAAGTCCGCCCCCGCCTTCTTGACCGCCGGCGGCCACAAGGGGGAAGAAGAGACGATGGACGTGCCGTAGACCCTTCTGCCGCTTTTCAACTGCTTGAGAAAACCGATGCCATCCATTTCTTCTCACTTCTTCAAGAGCCAGATCTCGCTGATCCGGGACTGTTGCCGCCAGTTCAGACCAGTCTCATCCGGCTGGTCCCAAGTGACGACGATCTGCCCACTTCGGACCGCCTCCCGGGGAACGGGGAACTCTTTGATCTCACCGATCCCTTTTCCGTAAAGCGTCGGCGTCACGCGTTGGCCGTTGATCCGCGTCAGGGCCTCGCCGTAACCGGTGCTGCGAATCACGTAAGCGGCATTGGGATCGATGCGCTCGTACGTGACGGCGATCGGCCAATCCATGCTGACCTGCCAGGACAGGCGTTTTCGGCTGAAACCTTCATCCCACCACCAATGGGTCGGCTCAGGATCTCGGCTCGCCGCGCTCCCTGTTTTCCCGCGCACGACATGAGGAGATTTCGCGATGTTGCCCACGTTGTCGTAGAAGCTGCCCGGCCCCGGATTCTCCCAGGTGCGGATTTCCTCCAAGCGCTTGAGCTTCGCTGGTTCCGACTCCATCGCCCGAACCTTCGCGAACTCGTCCTCCAGCCACCAGCGGTTGTTCAGGGGATAATCGACGTAGTCCAGAATGGCCCCGCGCTCGGCCCCGCTGGCCTGGTACTTCTTGACACTGGTCTGGAGTCCGATGCTTTTGAACAAGGCCTCGCACAGTTCCACGATACGTCCACGCAGCTCCGGAGCCGCAGGTTCCGTTGTGGCTCGCTGGAGGATCTGTAGCGCGTCCCTCATGGCGTTCGCGGCGCCAACTTCCTGGGCCTTGGCCAGTGCGGCGTTTGCCCCTGCTTCAAGCCGTGTCTCGTACAGGAGCCGCCGTCGCACGTAAGCATCGTAGGTGCTGCGCAGCAGGCATAGTTGCCAGCGCCAATTGTCCTTGAGTTGCGGGGCTTTGGCTTCCAGGGCCTGCCAGAGGGCCAGCGTGCCTTCCACCGCGCCATTCTCCGCCAACGATCCCTCCCAGTTCTTTTCCAGGGCCAGGATGCCGTCGGCAGCCGCTTCCGCCAGATCGGGCCGGAAGAAGACCCTCGACATAGTCCTTCAGTACATCGCGCACCTCGACCTGCGGGTCCCAGCCGCGTGCGCTCCAGATCACCTTGTTCACGTCATCGTGAATCCCGTCGGAGTAGGTGAGGAAGCCGTCGGTATCAGGCGCCAGGCGGTTGTGAACATAGGCATAGAATACCGGCCGGGGATTCGGGCACTCGCGGCCGAGGGTCAGGCTGAACGCCGGGTCCCACCAGGGGACGGGATACTGACACCGCACCGTGTGCGTGATGTCGGGATAGTGCCGCAGCTTATACTTCGTCGAGAGCCGCTTTCTCGTCGGCGCGATAGGCGGACTCGATGGTCCGGCCACCAACCCGCCCAGCCAATCCGGTTGGTTCTTATCGAGGTACGCGAAGACCTCCTCGATCTGTGCCCGGTTGAACCATTGCAGCGAGAGCCACACTCGCGCGTCCGGGTGCTGCGCCATCAGCCGCTCGCCGATATCCTTGAGAAAAGGCAGCAGCAACTCGGGCGGATTCGCGCCGGGATCGCCGCCGGGCACAAAGACGGCGTCCAATCGGGGGCACGCCTTATAGAGCAACACGTGCCTTTCAATCTCGGCCGTTCGTTTTGCCTGATCCTTGAGGTCGAACACGACCGGCGTCCAGACCCAATAGTCAACGTCGTACCGGTCGCAGATCCGGCTCAGGAGAACATTCATCTCGTCCCGCGGGACCGGCATGTGCGGACTGGGCTGGTCGTCCTCAAAAGGAATGTTCTCAATGCAGTTGGTCCCGAAGAGGACCAGATCGCGGATGTACTGCTCGTAGACCGCCGCATGTCCAGGCATCGTAGGAGTTGGCCCGGGCGCGATACCCCAACTGGTGGCCGCGAATGGGATACGCCGGCGACGTAGCAATATCCGTTGTGTCCGCCAGCGCGGCACGCGACGGCCCCCAGTCGAGCAATCTCAACAAGCGCCCCACGCCGAACAGCACGCCGCGAGCGTCGGCGCCAATCACCCAAACCACCGGCCCAGCCTCCTGCTCCACGCAAATCCGGTACCCCTCTCGTTTCAATCCGGGTGCCGACGGGACCTTCAGGCCGGCAAGCTCACTAACGCCCATCGTGACCAGAGCGATTGCGGGCTGGCGGCCATCGTATTCGCTGGCGACCGGCCACTTCAGTCCCGTTCGCTTCTGCACCTCCTCCTGCAACATTTGCGCGGCCACCGGCTCCGTCGCGGAGCGTGGTTTCTCCGCCATCAGGATACGTGCCTCTTTCAGGTCGATGTCCCCAGCCTGCGCACGTTGGGCACTGAGTGTCAGAACGATGACGACGATGGAGATGATCTGGGAGTATTTGGCATTCATGCTCAGATATGTTAGCGACCGGGCACGGAATCTCAACCTTTATGCCCAACCCGCGACAGATCGAATCCCTCCGGGTGCCATGCTTACGCTTGCGTCGGGTTCCCAAACGCGAGAAGTTTGCGTTTGGGGGCCCGTCAGCATGTCTTGTCCGTGGAATCGGACATGTCTACGCGAGCGTAGACATGGCACCCGGCGCATCGGCCGACGTCTGTCATGCTGAACGAAGTGAAGCATCTGGCCGCGGAACGAGACCTCGGCACCGAATAGGAGCGATAGCTCTCCTGCGAGGGCCAGGTCCTTCGCTGCCGCTCAGGATGACAAAGTCCAATGGGTAAAGTCGCTGAGCCTGTTGACGCGACGCGAGAATCTCGCTTAGATAGCAGAGGTTTCAATTACGGAGATGGCATATGAAAGCATCGTTCGGGCTCATCACAGGCACATTCCTCTGGGCACTTCTTTCTCTGGCGATTCCTCCGGCGGCGCAGGCGGCTCCCACCGTCTACGTCACCTTCTGGTTCGACACGGAGGACTTCATTCTGCCGCAGGCGGACGATGCGGCGAAGCGGCTCGCGGAGATGTTCACGAAACGAGGCGTCCAGGGCACGTTCAAGATCGTCGGCGAGAAGGCCAGAGTGCTGGAAGAACGAGGGCGGGACGATGTGATCCTGGCCCTGTCGAAGAACGACGTTGCCTACCATTCCACGTGGCACAGCGTCCATCCCACGCCCTCCGAGTACTCCCGCGATTTGGGCTGGCAGGAAGGCGTGTCGGAATTCATCCGCCGGGAGGGGGTCGGGCTGGAGACCGTGCGACGCATTTTCGGCGTCAATAGCTCGTGCTATGGCCAGCCGGGCGGATCCTGGACGCCGCAGAGTTACGCCGCCCTGCGCAGCTTCGGGATTCCGCTGTATCTCGACGTCACCTCGCACGTCAATCTGAACGACCGCCCCTTCTGGTACTGCGGCGTGCTCAACATCCTGGAGATGGGCGACTGCGTCATGCGCACCGGCTGGAAGGACGAAGAGGTGAAGCAGGCCTGTGCCAAGTTCGACCGCGTCTCCCAGAAACTGGCCCAGGAAGGCGGCGGCATCATCAGCATCTTCTATCACCCCTGCGAGTTCGTGCATCGCCAGTTCTGGGATGGGGTCAACTTCTCGCGCGGCGCGAATCCCCCACGCTCGGAGTGGAAATTGCCGCCCACGAAATCGCCCGAGGAGCAGGAACAGGCTTTCAAGGCCTTTGAGACCTTCCTGGACTACATCGCCCATCATGCCGGCGTGCGCGTGGTGACGGCTCGGGAGATCCCCTCTCTGTATCCCGACCGAGTCTATTCCAGCCTTCTGACGCAGAGGGACGTTCGAGCAATTGCCGAAGCCTTCGGAAAGCGGCTCTCCTACGTCGATCTGGGCACACGGATCGTTTCGGCTGGCGAAGGCCTGCTTGCCCTGTCGCAATTCGTGGCCCAGAGTGAGGGCCAGAGCCGGCCCGATAAGATCGAACTGGAATTCGCCTACGGTCCGGCGTCCGCTCCGCAGCGCTTTACGCGGGAAGGCTCATTCCGCTGGGAGGCGATTCGCCAGGGGGCCCAGGAGCTGATCGACATCATTCATCAGACGAAGCAACTGCCGACCGCGGTCTGGGTCGCCGGACAGCCTCTGCGTCCGGAGGATTTCGCCGTCACGCTGGCCGCGGTCGTCGCCTCGGACCGCTCTGCGGGAGATGTCCCGCTGCGGCAAGGCGAGTTGGAAGCTAAGAGATTCATCGCCAATGACTCGCCCGGCCTGTGGGGCTGGACCATCTTCCCGAAGGATTTCAACGCACCGCACATGATGGAGCTGGCCAAGCTGCAAGCCTGGACGATCAAGCCCGCCGTGCTGCGCAAGACCAACTGAGGCCGCCGATGCCGCTTCAAGAGTGCGGGTGGGATTGCTTCCCACGCGCCAGACTTGTATGGGTTCCCAAACGCGATGAACTTGCATTTGGGGAAGCACCAGGCTCGCCCTACAGGTAAGCGGCCTGAGTCGCAGAAGGGCCGTACCGCCGATCATCGTACGATCACAGCTTGTACGCCTGTTCACTTGCGACAACTGATGTTACCTCCTGCCGGTTCGCTGCCTTATTGTATTGACAAGGAAGACAGTCGATGGCATGTTAAGGAGACTCGAGCTGTGAACAAGATGCTTCTGATCATCATGGCCCTGGCAGCAGCATCTTTGCTGGGCGGTTGCGTGGTTGTAGATGAGCATCATCGCGCCGTGAGGCATCGGCACGTTCACTATGGCCCGCCGCATGGCGTCGTGGAAGTGGTCCCCGTCCCGGTCCCGCCGCCGCATTATCATCATCACCGCTGGTAGCCGGGACCTTCCCCTTGAGCTTTGACGGGTAGATTCGGAAGTCAGGCCCGATCGCCTGTCCTTGTAGGGCGAGCGTGGGTTCCCGTCCTCGCCTGAATCTCAAGTCGTCGTGCGAGGACGCACGACCTACGAAGAGGCGTTGCCTTTCGACCCCAAAGCCAGCGAGTACCGAGATCGTTCGTCAAACATCAGGCACGGGCGTTCGGTAGAGCCACCTGCACTTGCCTCTTGCCGACGGCCGGACCCAGGCTACATCCTCAGAGCGATGCCTGGAAAGAATGCGGCTCGCGGACAGAGAGGGCTCGATGATGAGAACGTCTGCTCCCGCCATGCTGTGTTTGTTCTTCGCCTTTGCTCCGATGACCCTTGCCGCGACCGGGCCGGCACTTCGGCCGGTCGTGGAGGTCGAGGAAGATGTCTACCGCTACGAGCCGGCGGATAACGGCGCCGGGCCGCTGTGGTGCCAGGGGTCCACGTGCCTGGTCCGCAGCGGCGATGAGCTTTTCGCGAGCGGGCTGGAGACGATCAAGGGCGCCAAGCCGCTGAACAACTGCCGCTGGATGCTGTTCCACCGGGGCGAGCAGGGCTGGCACAAGACGCTCTCCGATCCTTCGGGGCGAACGCGCGAGCCTTGCCCGATGGTCGCCTTTCCCGATGGGCGGCTGTTCCTCTCCGTCAATCCGACGCTGAACGCCGATCCCAACACTTATTCAGGCCCCGCCCGGCCGGAGATCCTCCAGTTCGCCGCCCGCGATGCCGGCAAGCCGGAGCGAACCCTGCTGCCGGTGTGGTCCGGGACGCCCAAGTTCACGGAACACTCCTACCGCAGCTTCGCCGCCGATGGTCCGAACGGTGAGATGATCCTGCTGCAGAACATCGGCTACACGCACGCGGAGTGGTCGTTCTTCGACCGCGAGGGCCGCTGGAGCGCCCAGGGTCAGCTCAAATGGCCCTGGGGCGCGGACTACGTCAAGCCCGAGCCGATCCGCATCTGCTACCCGAACGTGGCCCTCAGGAACCGCGCAGGTCCACTTCTGCGGCGTCAGCGACATCATCGAGCCGAACCCCGAGTGGCGGGCCTTCAAGAAGCAGCTTACCGGCCGGGATTGGGACTACGACTTCCGGCGGCTCTTCTACACGTGGTCGCCCGACATCACGACCGGCAAGTTCGAGCCCTGGATCGAGATCGCCAGCCGGGAGAAGACCTGCGGCTGGATCAATCCGGGCGATCTCTGGGTCGCCCCGAACGGCGACGTGCACATCCTCTGGACGGAGAGGGCCCTGGACGAGCGCCTGCGAGAGAAATTCTTCCCGGCCGAGAAGCAGAGCCACACACTGAATTATGCCGTGCTCCGCCAAGGCAAAGTCGTCTCGCGCCGCACGCTGCTCGTAGCGGAGGAAGGCAAGTCGAACGAGCGTCCCGGCCGGGGCCGCTTCCAGATCACGCCGGACAATCGCCTGTTCGTGTTCTTCTACGTCAGCGGCTCAGACGCGACCGGCAAGTCCATCTCCGAAAACCGCCTGCTGGAGATCCTGCCGGATGGCTCTGCGAGCAACTCGGTTCCCGTCCCGCTGAAGAAGCCGTTCACCGATTTCTTCACCGCCACGATCCGCGCCGGCTCCCCGCCGTCAAAGACGCTGGAACTGCTCGGCACGCGCCAAGGCTCCAACGCCACGATCAGCTACGCCCGCATCCGCGTCGATTGAAAGCCCGCCGCCTGGGAGCGAACCTGGTTGTCTATGGTCTATCCCGCGCTGGATCGCCGCCAAGCAATGGCAGGTGGCGAATCCTTATGCGCCTGGGCTGTACCGTGATTACTGCCCCTTGCTTCACCTCTTCGGTACAGCGCAGGAGAACTGCCTGTATCAGATCTGCCGCTTTTTGCCCATATAGTCCCTCTGCGCGAATACGAATGACCGAAGGGGCGGCAGCCCGCGAGAGCGCGAGAAGAGCGTGAAAATCCGCATCCAACGTGACTACAACGCGCTCTTCGTCTCGCCCTCGCTGAAGAATAACATCATCGTCGGCGGTGGAATAGCCAATTTCACCGACATGAACGGCGTCGATTCCGGCTTCCCGCAACAGTCTGGCTGCCGATCGCGGCAGCCCCTGATCAAGCAGCAGTCTCATGGCTCAGTGGGAGGTCCACAACGCGATCGTCAAGGTAGGCCGCAGCATAAAGGAGAGCTTGACGGATATCCTCATCTTCGAGCTCGGGATATTCCTGGCGCAACTGCTCTCGGTCCTGGTAGAAAGCCGCCAATTCCACCACACGCCGAACGGTCAGACGCATGTGGCGCACGCACGGTTGGCCGTTCATGTGAGCTGGATCAATAGTTATGCGATCAAATGTCATTCTGATCTCCTTCGCCTGCAATGAAGATGATACCGCGCCACAGGGGTCAATGCAACCTCGAATAGCCGGGGATGGCCCCGAGTTTCCCCCTACCTGGCTACCCCTTGTACTCCCCTGCAGCGCTTCCTTGAACCCGG
The DNA here is from genome assembly GCA_963699595.1 of uncultured Planctomycetota bacterium. Classification (GTDB taxonomy): domain Bacteria; phylum Planctomycetota; class Phycisphaerae; order Sedimentisphaerales; family Anaerobacaceae; genus PLanc-01. The sequence continues at coordinate 21,052 of CAVOUO010000041.1, read as the reverse complement.
CCGGCGGACAAGGTGATCTCCACAGCAGGCAAGCCCCACCTCGCTGCATGAGCTCGCGGATCAGTCGAGCCTCTCTTGACCGTATCCAGGCTCATGTCCACAACAAGACGCTCCCCTCTTTGCAGGGGCAGCAGGCTGGCGCTTTCCGTGGCCATGTACGCCACAGCGGCCAGTTTCCTGTCAGGCTTGCCCGCACAGGCCAGTATCTCCCGCCAGAGGACATCATCTCTGATGAAGCGAGTTGTCACCATGGCTTATCCTTTCCCCTTTCCGCGATTAGATGCACGCTGTCCGCCGCGCTTATTCTGTCTTGCCGTCTCCTGGACCACAACAGCAACGATCCGGTTGTGCCGGCTGGCTGTAGGGGCGCATCAAGCTGCGCAAGAGACAGTAGAGTCGTTGCCCGGTTACTCGAATACCAGCGTGCCGAACTTGTTGAACTCGTGGAAGCCGGCGCCGACGCGGGACCAGTCCCAGCCGGTGTTCTTGCCGTCGTCGTAGTCCATGCGGTAGAAATTGGCGCGCCAGCGCGTGCCCGGCTGCGGCGGGACGTTTTGCAGGGGTCTCAGCAGATCGTACGGGACGTACACCTCGGCCTTCCAGCCCGTCACGCGGGCACCGGCCTCCTTGGGGCCGCCGATGGCCGTCGTGGCCTTTTGCGTCTTGCGTTTGCCTTCGTAGTGCCAAGGCCGCCAGCCCAGGAACTTGCCGTCGAAGTTGGGAATCAGGATCGGCAGCTCGTAGCCCAGCGGCGAGATCTCGTATTCGAAGTAGACCGTGTACCGCTCATCGGGCCACAGGAAGAACTCGAACACGTCCTCGTTCCACAGATCGAGAAAATCCTCCTTCATCGTGGCGGTGAGCGTGCGGTCCTCGGCCTCCATCAGCACGTAGAGACCGGTCTTGGAGTAGAGCGTCTTGACGCGCGTCTGGTAGGGGAGACGATCCGCCACGCGCAGCGCCAGCGGCTCCCAGGGAACCGTCTGCCAGGCGGGCGCTGTGCCGCTGCCGTCGACCGTGAAATCCTCCGTCGGCCGCACGTGCAGCACCTTGGCCGCCGGCTGCGCCCGGACCGCCTGTTTCGTGAACGCCAACCAGCCCCAGCCCGCCAGCATCGCCACCACCAGCAAACCCAACGCGCGCCACTTCATGACGACTCTCCTTTCTCCTTGAACCTCAGAGCCTCTGACAGAATGAGCGTCATCCCGTCAGAGGCTCTGAAAGAAACCGGCCTCCGGGCCGCCACGCACCACGAGGACCCGCTACTGGCGCAGGAAGAGCCACACCCACCCGTGCATCTCATAGTCGCGCGGGAGCTGCACCTGCAGGGCTTGCACCTTCTTACTGAGCTCGTTGATTTCGCTGACCTGCTTCTCGCGGTCCTCACCGGCGGCGCCGCGATACTTCGCGATCAGCTCGTTCCGCTGTTTCAGCAGCGGCTCCAGTTCCTTGCGGATCTGGTCCTGCTTGGCCTTTTCCTCGGGTGTCGGCTCCGGCCGATCGGCCTTCTGACTGCCGAAGTCGCCAACGAACAGATCAGGCTTGCCGTCGTTGTTCCAGTCGGCGACGCATAGCTTCGATCGGGTCGCGCGCCGCGCTTCCTTGGGCACTTGGTCCCGGCTGCCGCGCTCGCCTGGCGTCACGAGCTGCAGCGGCAGGGCCAGCCGCGCCGCGGTTTTGGTGCCGAGGTTGCGATACAACGACACGCTGCCGTCGTCCGTACCGACCAGAACGTCGAGATCGCCGTCCCCGTCCCAGTCGGCGACGCACGGCCCGGCCCGGCCGGAGACGTGGACCTGCTTGCCGTTGGTCGTCGTCAGGGCCTGCGGCTCGCCGAACGCATAGGCTTTGGGTGTACCTTCATTGCGGATCAGGTACACATCGCCCTTAATGTTGCCGACGATCAGGTCGAGGACCCCATCGCCGTCCCAGTCCGCCGCACTGACCACGGAGGCCGAGCCGATGGTCTGGTTCGTTCCTTGTGACGCATCTTCCGGCCGCTTGTTGATGACCTCGCCCTTTTTGTCCTTGAGCATCTCGCCGGCCGCGAAGGAACGATCCGCGGTGCCCCGGAAGAGGTAGATCTCGCCCGGGTAGGAGCCCGAGAGAACGTCGGCATGGCCGTCGCCGTCGATGTCCATGACACATGGACCGAATCCGACGCATCAGCCACTGGGCACAGTGCCGTCTTTCCCTCCTGCTTTGAACCGTACCCCGGCCGCCAACTTGGGTTGGGCGTTCGTGCCCTCGTTGCGGTAGATCGTGAGAATCCCGCCGCCGAACTGGCCGACCAGCAGGTCCTTGACCCCGTCGCCGTCGAAGTCGTAGACGAACGGCGCGGCATGACCCACCTCGGTATCGATCGGCTTACCGGCCGCCTCGATCCGGACCGGCGGCGCCAAGTTGTCGCCCAAGGCCGGGGCGTTCGAGGCGTTCAGACTCATCAGAACGATCATCAATGCTGACAACATCATGACACCTCCGCTTCATAAGGGTTTCGCTTACATCCTTGCCCGGCCACGCAACCGGGCTTCTCTTTCGACCGTGTGATGCGCACTACCTGCTGCATCACGCACGCTCCATAGTGGGGCGAGGAGATTGCTTCGTCGCTGCGCTCCTCGCAATGACATGACTGGGCGCCATATGTCATTGCGAGCGGAGCGAAGCAATCTCAACCACAACATTTCTCAACGGCCGTACTATTTCTCTACGCCTTCTGCGACTTCAGGAGCTCGCTGCGGTTCTCGTAGACTTTCTGGATCGCGTTGGCGATTTCGTCCATGTCGCTCTTGGGGCCGAGGAGCATGTTCTGCGTGAAGCATACAGCCTCCCGGCAGAGCTGCTCGTTGCCCGGGTAGTGAAGCTCTTCGCGGTAGCGGTCCAGCCGGGCTTTCGGGAAAGCCCGCGTGAAGTTCTTGGAGGTCAGGGCGGCCTCGATCAGCTCATCCCTGTACTGGGGTCCGTAGAGGCTCGGAGCAGGGAATGCCTTCCCGGCTCAGAGCCGCGATGAATCGGTCCCGGGGCAGACCGCCGAACTGCTCCTGCTTGTACCGCATCGGATACAGATGATAGACGGCCCGGGTCGCCCCATCACAAAGCTTGTGCGGCACGATCCCCGGAATGTCCTTGATCTTCGATGTCAGATAGTTGACGTTCTCGACGCGCTTGACCGTCTCCGCTTCGAGCCGCTGCATCTGGTTGAGCAGGATGGCGCCCTGGACCTCCGTCATCCGGCGATTGTGGCCGATGATAGAATAGCCGCTCTTACCTTTGATCCGCCCGCAGTTGTGGAACGCCATCACGTGATCCATCAGCACCTCATCGTTGCCCACCACGGCGCCGCCCTCGCCCGCGGGCAGATGCTTCGACTCCTGGAAGCTGAAGCACCCCAGGTCGCCCAGCGTGCCGCACTTTTTGCCGTCGAACTCCGCCAGCCATGCCTGGCAGGCATCTTCGATGACCTTGAGGTTGCGCTTCTTGGCGATGGCATTGATCTTGCCCATGTTGCAGGGCAGACCGAAGATATGCACCGGCAGGATGGCCCGGGTGTTTTCGGTGATCTTCTCTTCGATCTTGTCCGGGTTGATCAGGAAGGTCTCCGGGTCCGTATCGGCGAAGACCGGCAGGGCCACGGCGTTGAGGACGACGTTATAGGTCGCGATGAACGTATAGGGCGAGACAATTACCTCATCACCGACCCCCACGTCCAAGCAGTGCAGGGCGGTCGCCAGCGCGTTGGTGCCGTTCATCACGGCGACGCAGCGCTTGGCGCCCAGCAGGGCCGCGTACTTCTCCTCGAATTGCGCGACCACGGTACCGCTGCCGCGGAACCACTTGCCGCTGCGCAGGATCTCCAGGACCGGCTCTTCGGCCGCCTTATCCCAGACCGGCCAGCGTTGGAACGGCTTGGCCCGCACCGGTGTGCCGCCCAGGATCGCGCACTTCCCGGCTTTCCTGCCGGCATTGGCATAGGCGGGCATGGTCCCGGCGACTACGGCCGCCAGTGTGCCCGTCGAGGCCGTAGCGAGGAATTGTCGTCTCGTGAGACTGTTGTGGCTCATAGTCAACCCCTTCCTTTATGAAATGCCTGTGATTGGGTTCCCAAACGCGATGAGTCGCGTTTGGGGTCCCTTTTCATTTTGGAATCGGTTTCGTTGGCGGCTATTATACCCTGGTCGCGGGCGAAACGTCTATTATGCAGTTGCAAAGCCGATTTCCTTGAAGAATGTAGGCCGAACGTCCATTTTGCAGAAGTCCGATTAGAAAGGGGAAGAATATGAAACGAGCGCTGCTGTTGAATCAGGCGAAATGGCTGGTGGAGCCGGGGTGCGTCGTTCTGGTCACCGCCGGAACGATGCAGAAGGCCAACGTCATGACGATCAGTTGGCAGACGCCGGTGCATACCGCCGACCCCTGCCTGGTGCTGCTGGTGATGCACCAGGGGCGCTACACCTACGAGCTCATCCGGCAGAACAAGGAACTGGTGATCAACGTCCCAGGCGAGAATCTGCTGGAGCAGACGCACTTGGTGGGCACGATCAGCGGCCGCAAGACCGATAAATTCAAAGAGGCCGGCCTGACTCCCGTCCCGGCCCACCTCGTGCAGCCGCCGCTGGTGGCCGAGTGTGCGGGCCATCTCGAATGCCAGGTGATCGAGACGTTCACCGTCAAAACGCACGATCTGCTGATCTGCGAGGTCATCCACGCCTCGGTCGAGGAGGACTTCTTCGACGGCGCCTGGATTCCCGAAAAGTTCCACACACTGCACTACATGAGTGCCACGCAGTACGGCCTGCTCGACCGCCGCATCGAAGCCACCGGGGATTGTTGAACTCCTTATGACGCTGCGCTCCGGGTGGCAGCCTTAAGGCCGAAGGCCTTGGCGATGGTTCCTTCGTGGCGAGGGCATCTTGCCCTTGCGTCGCGAGGCCATCTTGGCCTCGATCTTTCATGGCGCTGACATCGTGGGTCCCCGAGCCTGATAGATCGCGTTTGGGTATTCAGGTCCTCGAATCGCGGGCAGGACGCCCGCGACACGCAAGGGCGAGACGCCCTCGCCACGGCGGGTAGCACACGCTGGACAGTGGGAGGCTGTTATTCTATAATGACGCTCGTAGGACGGGTCTTTGACCCAGATGCAACTGTCTTCATCGGATCTGAGGTGCAACATGTCGAGCAAGCTGGATCGTCGGGATTTCCTGAAGAAGTCGTTGGCCGGCTCCGCCGCCGGAGCGATGGCCCTGAGCTTCGAGGAGCAAGCCCTCCTGGCGCAAGCTTCCCAGAAGAAACGGGAGAAATCAATGCCCGGCACTCCTGCCGGCGCAACGGGCGAGCTGCCGACGGGCAAGATCGGCAAGTTGAACGTGACGCGTCTGATCGTCGGGGGCAATCTGACCAGCGGGTTCGCCCATAGTCGCGACCTGATCTATGTCGCGGGGCTCCTGCGGCAATACTTCACCGATGAGAAGGTCTTCGAAACCTGGCAGTTGTGTGAGGAGTGCGGCATCAACACGGCGATCCTGCGGCTGGACGATCACGTCATCGGCCTGGTCACCAAATACTGGAACGAGCGCGGCGGCAAGCTTCAGTGGATCGCCCAGGTCCCCATCAAGCCGGACGATTTCACCGACCTGAAGCGCGCCGTCGACAACGGGGCGGTCGGCGCCTTCATCCACGGCGGGGTTTCCGAGAGCTTCCTGGCGGACGGCAAGGTGGACCAACTCGCCAAGGCCGTGCAATTCATCAAGGACCAGGGCATCGTCGCGGGCGTGGCCGGCCACAAGGTCGAGGTCCCCCTCGCCTGCGAGAAGGCCGGCGTCAACCCGGACTTTTATATGAAGACCCTGCACAGCGTCAAGTACTGGTCCGCCGACCGCCAGCCGGAGCATGATAACATCTGGTGCGTCACGCCGGAAAAGACGGTCGAATTCATGCAGACCGTCCACAAGCCCTGGATCGCCTACAAAGTCATGGCCGCCGGCGCGATCCACCCGCAGGAAGGTTTCCGCTACGCCTACGAGAACGGCGCCGACTTCATCTGCGCCGGCATGTTCGACTTCCAGGTCCGCGAAGACACGATCATCGCCAGGAACATCCTGAGCGGGAACCCAACCCGCCAGCGCCCCTGGCGCTCGTAGGATGTAGCATGCACGCTTTCTCCTTGGGAATCGTAGATGAACGCTCGTGGACACGGCGTATCTGATCGATTACAATATCGGTTGAACCATGAGCGGCAGCGCAAGGAGATGAACGTGGTAAGCGTGTCTGAGAAAGTGATTGAGGGGATGGTTCAGGCCATCGTGGAAGAGGTTGAGCCGCGCCGGATTTATCTTTTCGGGTCGCGAGCCCAGGGGAATCAGACGGCGGACTCAGACATCGACCTGCTCATCGTGGAAGACCAGGAATTTGGTCCCCAGCGCTCCCGTTGGTCTGAATTGAAGCGCATCCGTAAGGCTCTCAGGCCGTTTCGCATCCCCAAGGACGTCCTGGTCTACAGCCAAGGCGAGTTCGAGAGGTGGGAGGAGTCTGTCAATCACGTCATCGCCCATGCGGTCAGAGAGGGGAAGCTCCTCTATGAAAGATCTTGAGCAAGCCAGGAACCTCTTGGGCATGGCCGAGAGGGACTATCGCGCTTTGCGCGGCATGGGGACCCGGCGGTCTTCTCCGAAGAGATCTTCGGGTTTCACGTCCAGCAGGCAGTGGAAAAGGCCCTGAAAGCGTGGCTATGCGCCCTGGGAGTACCATTTCCCAAAACTCACGATCTGGATGAGTTGGGCGCCTTGCTTGAGCAGACAGGCCAGGAGATTCCAGAGTTCCGTCCCGGATTGCTGGAGTTTACCGACTTCGCCGTAGCCTTTCGCTATGAGGCGTTTCCGGATTTCGAAGGCGATGTTGACAGACAGGATTGTCTCGACAAAGTTGGTAGCCTTCTGCAACGTGTCCAAGAAATCCTGCTGCCAGGCACGCCCTGAGCGTACCACATTTCTGCCTGCTGATGACGACTGCTGTGCCGCGCGAGATGCAAAAGACCAAGAGAACTCCAGTTTTTGTGTTCCCGCCAAGAAGGTTTTGAGATTTCTCGGAGATGGTGCGCCGATTTCTGGCCACGGATGAGGACATAATGGTGGACAGACAGAGCGGCTCTGGCCAACTTGAGCGGGTATGACGAACGCTGAGGATGACATCCTTGTCCGGCGGGCCTTGCAGGCGGACCCGGAGAGCTTCGGACAGCTTTGCCGGCGGTATTACCCTTCGCTGGTGGCGGTCGCCGATTCCATTCTGCTGGACCACCATTTGGCGGAGGACGCCGCCCAGGAAGCGCTGGCACACGCGTGCCGGCAACTGCCGAAGCTCAGGAAGCCCGAGCAGTTCGGCCCCTGGGTCGCGGCGATCTGCCGGAACGTGGCCAAGGATATGCTTCGGGACCGCCTGAGGCAGCGAGTACCCGCCCAAGAGTGTGAGCCGCAGACGCCGGACGGCCGGGACGATAGGCAAAGCGAGGTTCTCACCGAGGCGTTGCAGCAATTGCCGCAGCGCCTGCGCGAGGTGGTCTTTCTGCGGTTCTACAACGGGTTCAGTTACGAGAAGATGGCCCAGGTCCTCGATGCGACGCCCCAGTCCATCGATGGCCGGCTCCGGCGGGCCAAGAAGCGAATCGCCGCTTTCATGAAAGCAAAGGGGTTCGAGCCCTAAGGTGTGAAGACCTATGAAACGGAAAGAGAACACAGATCGGCTGGACGATATGCTGGCGCAGCACCTGCACCGCGAGCCGGCCCCGTTCGATTTCGAACGGTGGGCCGACAGGTTCCCCGAAGAGACGAAGCTGCTGCGCGCGGGTTTCCCCCGGCCGGTCCCGAGTCGAAGAACGCAACTGATGCAGATAGGGAGGTGTATTATGACCAGTCGATATGCGAAATTCGTTGGTGCGGCGGTGGTGGTTCTGGTGGCGGTCTCGTTCCTGTTCCCCGGCCGCCGTGGCCTTGTGCCGGAGAGCATCGCGTGGGCCGACGTCCAAAAGGCCATGGAACAAGTGCAGACCATCCGCGTCACCGGCACCCGGAACTGCTTCTTCGCGGCGGATGAGACACCAACGTACAGACTGGGTCTGGAGAAGCTGTTCTCGTTCTCCCGCGGGTACGTTGACAGGACCTTCACGGAGGATGGGCAACTGATCATAGAGTTCGCGTACGATCTCCAGACCGGGACGGTGACGGTCCTGTTTCCCACCCAGAAGAGGTACTACCGGACGCAGGCGCCGCAGACGTTGCGCGAAGAAATCCGACAGGTGACGTTCCGGGAGTTCGGGGAATCGCTGTTCGTCTCGGGAGATTATCGCATGATCGGTCCCAACGATGTGCAGGGGATCCAGGCCGTCGGCTTCGAGATCTCCGATCTCCACAGCCGCCTCAAGGCCAAGCTGGGGCTCGGCGGCAAACTGGTGGACTTCTTCTTCTCGTTCGGCCCGGCGCGCGCCGGATGTGGGTGAACCCGAAGACCCGCTTGCCCATCCAGCTCGAAGCGGAGGGCAAGGTCAATCCCTGCCTGGTAACCGGCTACCGCGAAATGACGCTCCGTGAGATTGATGACCGGTGGGACTTCGACGTGGAGCTCGACGGCACCCAATTCCTGCCCGCGATTCCTGAGGACTACCAGGCCTTGACTTTGTCGCCGGTGTCGAAAGCTCAGGCGGCCGTCTGCGCAGCCGGCGCGGGCCTCCTCGCCCCGGCCTTCCTGGTGGCCCGACGCTGCCGGCGGCGCAGGAGTAAGATGCCTGTGCCGACACTCTGATTCCCCGTGCCCACCTGCCAAAGCCAGAGTATCTTGGTACGAAAGCCCGGCGGCAAACCGCCGGGCTTTCTCATTTTTGCGGGATTTCTGCGCCCGACTTTCCCGCGCGGACAAGACATAATAGTAACGTGTGACAGAGAACGGCGAAACCAACCTGGTGGCGGCCGCCCGAAAGGGGGACGCCGACAGCTTCAGCCGGCTGTGTGAGCAGCATTATCCGGCCCTGGTGGCGATTGCCTATTCGCAACTGGCGGATCGCGGCCTGGCCGAGGATGCCGCTCAGGAAGCGCTTCTCGTCGCGTATCGCGATATCGCGAAACTGAAGGACACCGGACGTTTTCTGCCTTGGCTGGCGGCGATCTGCCGCAACACGGCGATCGACATGGCCAGGCAGCGGGCCCGCGAGAAGCACGCCGGAATCTGAGGACTGCAGATCCTGTCGCTGATCTCTGTCACCACGAGAACGATACCGTGGCGGTCGTAAGAGAGATCATCTTTCGACTGGACCCGGACATAAGGGACATCATCCTGCTGCGCTACTACAACGGGATGACCTACGAGCAGATCGCCGGCCTGCTCGGTGTGTCCGAAGAAGCCGTCAACGGCAAGCTCCGCCGGGCCAGAAAAACAATCCGGCAGGAGCTGCAGCGGCGCGAGTCGATGGAGACAGAGCCATGAATGACAGAGAAGACGAAAACTGGCTCGATGGGATCATCCATCAGGCGGTCGATCTCGGCAAGGTCGAGTTCGACCGCCGGAAGTTGCTGGACAGGCTGGCCGCTCAACCGCAGAAGCCGAGCCTGACCGGCGTACAAGTTGACCACACCAAACCCAATAACCCTGGAACGATCTGGAGAAAAATCATGGAAAGCAAAGTCACAAGATACTCGGCGGCCGCTGTCGTTGCCCTGGCCGCGGCACTGGTTTTGTGGAATCCCCTGGGGACCTCCCCACACGGGGTCGCCCTGGCGGCCGTCCAGGAGAAGGTCGCCCAAGTGGATACGATGGTCCTGCGGGGCGAGAAGGTCTTCTCCCCCGTGGCCGAGCCCAACCTCGTGTTCCGGTTCGATGTCGTCAAGTATTTCTCGCGGCAACACGGCCACGTGGAAGAAGGCCGCAGGAACGGGGCTGTGATATACCGCTTCACCCTGAACCTGCCGGAAAAGCAGTTCCTCCTGCTCCTGCCCGCGTGGAAGAAGTGTTTGAAGCGTCCGTGCACGGACGAACAAATCACGATCGTGGGGAAGCTGACGCCCACCGGCGTGATGGACTTGCTTCTCGAAACCCAGAGCCGCAGGCTCGGCCCCGCGCAGATCGACGGGATCGCCGCCGAAGGCTTCGAGTTCCAAGACATCAAGTCCCTGCAGAACATCCTGCCGAAGTACCTGTTCGACATTCAGCAAGGCACAGGGACCGTCTGGATTGGCACCCGGGAGCTCCTGCCGATCCGCATTGAGGGCGACCTTTTGATCGGCAAGAGCGCCATGACCCTCCTGACGGACGTCCGTCTGCACGAAATCGCCAACCTGGAGAGCTACAACGTGGAGTTGGGGGAGGGACTGTTTGGCACCGATATTCCCGCCGGCTATACGGAGCTCAAGCTCGGCGACCTCGTTCCGGGAAAGTCCACCCTCACCAGCCTGGGGGTCCTCCCGCCGGCGTCAGCGCCGCCAGACGGTTCCGAGAAGGAAACGACAAGGTAATCCTCCACAGCCTTTCGAGCAGCGGCTGCACGTGGCCGGACGGCTCTGGCCCGGCATGGGGCCGGGGTGCAAGTCGAATACGGCCGGACGACGCCGGAACAACTGGCCGAGGCGGTCTTGGCGAATATCGGGCGAGAGGTGAACTATCCGCCAATGGCCGCCGACGGTGCAAATAGCGCGGCCCGGTGGCTCTGCTCGCTGCTGTAGACGCGCGGATGCACTCCCCAGACGGACAGAATCACCATCGCGGAAATCACACACGAAAGAAAATGTAAAAAAAACACGATTCTCTATTGACGCAGAGTACTCTGTATTGTAGAGTACTCTTAAAAGAGCAAGCTAAGGAGACACTTCGGGTCAGGAGAACGCGTATGAGCGTAACGCAGGATGAGGCCAGACAATCGCTGGAGTTGGTCCAAGAGACAGTCGCCAGAACCAATAAGAGTATTGCCGCAAGCTATGCCGGTAATCTGCTTATCTGGTGGGGTCTCATTTGGATCGCGGGCTTTAGTGCCTTGTATCTCCTGGGTCCACAAGGCGGGTATGTCTTCGGCGTGCTGGATGGCGTCGGAATAGCCGGCACGATCCTACTGTGCCGGAAATGGCCGATCCGGGGCTCGCTGCGGGGTCCTGGTTCCCTGCAACTCGTCCGCCGTATGATGGTCTTCTGGTTGATTCTGGTTGCCTATGCGATTCTCTGGGTGTTCCTGTTGAGCCCTATGACGGGGATGCAACTCGGCGCCTTTCTCGTTACCGCCGTCATGCTGGGCTATGCGGTGATCGGTCTGTGGACAGGGAGTCTCTTCATGCTCTGGCTGGGCCTGATCGTCACCGGCCTGACCGTCTTCGGTTTCTATATCCTGCCCGGCCACTTTAACCTCTGGATGGCGCCCGTGGGCGGTGGGGCGTTGCTGGGCACAGGATTGTATATTCGCCTTCGCTGGAGTTGACCATGGCTGAGCTTGACAACCTGATCCATCAGCCGCTTCGGCTTCAGATCATGGCTTCCCTCGTCGCGCTGGGCACGGACGAGCAGGTGGAATTCACCTATCTGCGGAATCTGCTCAAGGCGACCGACGGGAATCTCGGCGCCCATTTGACGAAGCTGGAAGAGGCTGGCTACATCAGAATCGAGAAGACCTTCGTCGTGCGCAAGCCCCGGACGTTCGTCAGTGCCACGGGCAAGGGCCGGGACGCCTTTGCCGGCCACGTCGCCGCACTACAGGAGATTCTTCAGGGGCGAGCCGAGCAGACACGTTAGGCAAGAACACAACCCGAAGCACCAAAATGGCACGAGATAGAGAGAGTTCCTTTCTCCGGAGGAATGCTTATGAACAGAACTGCGATGGTTGCCCTGTTGATTCTGGGGTGGGGGCAGACGGCACTGAGCGAGTCGGCGGGGGTGGCGGAACCGAACAGACCCGGATGGTGGCAAATGGACCTTCTGCCCCCGAAGGAAGAGGCGGTCATCGGTGCGGGGCTTGTCGGGCGATTCTACTATCCCGCGCGAGGCAATCCACCCTGGCCGGCGGTCCTCCTCCTCGGCGGAGCACAGGGCGGGCTCATCACGGCCAGGAATCGCATCGAGCCGCTGGTGGCCTCCGGGTATTGCGTCCTGACCGTGGCCTACTTCAAAGCAGAGGGCCTGCCCGGAGAGCTGGTCAGCGTGCCGTTGGAGTTCTACGACAAAGCGAAGGCATGGTTAGCCAAGGACGCCCGGGTTGTCCAGAGCGGCGTGGCCCTCATTGGCAGCTCGAAAGGCGGCGAGTTGGCCCTGCTGCTCGCGAGCCGAGACCCGTACGTCCGCTGTGTCGTCGGTATCGTTCCGGCGAGCCATGTCTTTCAGGGGATCGCCGCGCGATTTCATGCGAGTTCGTCCTGGTCCTACGAGGGGAAGGATCTGCCGTTCGTGCCGTTCCGGGCAGGTCCGGCCCTGTTCCAGGCCTTGGCGACTCGCAGGTTCCGCGAGGTGTACCGGGAGGCTCTGGCGGGCGCGGGAACAGCCGCCGAGCCCGCCCGAATTCCCGTGGAGAAGATCCAGGGCGCCGTGCTCCTGTTGTCCGCTCGAAAGGATGAGATGTGGCCCTCCACCGAAATGTGTGACAATATCGTCGCGCGGCTCAAGGAGCAGATATTCCCGCATGCCTGCAAGCACGTGGCGTACGACACGGGCCACAGCGTCGGAGCCTCCCGCGAACACTGGATTGAGATCACGACGTTTCTGCGAACTCACTATGTGACGGGAACTCGAACCGAGCCTTAAGCGCGATCCACGGCCGCCGGGGCGTGCGGGCAGCCCTGTCGGAGCCACATTCCCGCGCACTTTGCGGCCCTGTGATCCGTCTATTTATAGAACACTGATCAGTGAGCCGATGACGGATGATATCCTTGAGACCTTGCGAAAATCACGAAAGAGCCACCGTCGAGGCAGCCTGTCACGGCGAGGTGAACGCTCTGGCCGGGCTGTATGAGCGGTACTATGCCACGATGGTATGGGTCGCCTACTCGGTGCTGCTGGATCGGGGTCTGGCGGAGGACGCCGCCCAGCAGGCCTTCGCCACGGCGTGCAAGAAGATCCGCAGCCTGCGACAGTCCGACCGGTTCGGCCCGTGGCTGACAACGATCTGCCGCAACACGGCACAGGACATGGCTCGGGCCCGAAGACGCGAGGCGGCGCTGCAGAAACGTGCCGCCAGCGAAGCCTGCCTCGCGTCCGGCTCCGATGGTTTCGACGAGGCAGTCAAAGACGCGGTGGACAACCTGCCGGCCATGTATCGCGAGGTCGTCGTCCTGCACTACTACAGCGGCATGAGCTACGAGGAGATCGAATCCGTCCTCGGTGTTTCCGGTGATACTGTCAAGGGTCGTCTGGCCCGGGCGCGAAAGCAGATTCAGGTGCACCTGGAGAAAGAAGGCTTCCGTCGGGAGCAATAGGTATGGAACACACATACAACGAGCACGATCTGGAGCAGGCGCTCCGCCGCACGGCGCCGGGCGGTCCGCCGAGACCGGATTTTGCTGATTGGCGCGAGAAACACCCCGAGGCCTTGCGTGTGGGCAAGGGCAGCGTCGGGGCAAGAGCGGACTACGACCGATCCCTCATATCGGTCCTGAGATTCGGGAGAACTATCATGAAAACGAGAACAAGAAGATTCGGTGTCGCCGTAGCCGCGGCGCTGGTCCTGGCCATGGTCTTTTTGGGGCGTGGGACCAACAAGGCCTGGTCCGTCGAACAGATCCATCGCCGCCATGAAGAAGATCGAGACTCTCCACATCACCGGCATGAATCTCTGTCACGGCCAGCCGACCCCCTTCGACTGCTGGGTACGTTCCCCGGCGCGGGCTCGGACTCGTTCCGGATGCGGTACCGGTGCGGCTGTGAGATGAACACCACCGTCGTGGTCCAGGGCGGCACGGTCTACATGTTCTTGCCCGTGGAGAACGTCGTCCGCATTCTGGACGGCTCCAAGATCGAAGAATTGCAGTATTGGTACGAAGGAGCCAAGATCAGCCCCTGGTTGACCGGCAAGCTGTTGGAGACTCTCAAGCTCGTCGGACGTAGCTGGCAGCAGGCAATCGAAACCGACCCGAACACGGGCAAGCAACAGATCGTCATTACCTGCAATCATCCGGCCTCCAATGTTTCGGCCCTCCTCCTGGTGGACCCCGAGAGCAAGCTGGTCCGCCGGGCGAAGCTCTGGAAGAACCTCCAGCGGCAGGGAAAGCCGATGTTCGATGCGCAGGTATTCACGTACAACCCGGAGATTCCCGAAGAGTTCTTTGAATTCGAGATCCCGCCCGGAGCGACCGTAGTGGACCAGACCCTGTTCGACCGGGCCGAGCAACTGTTCCACAAGGACAAAAAGTATGCCGAAGCCATCGAGATCTATTGGCAGGTCTACAATACGTATCCAACCCTCAGTATCGGGGAAGAGGCCCTGATGATGATCGGCATCTGTCACGACTGGCTCAAACAGCCCGAGAAAGCCATCGAGGTCTTCCAGAAGGCGATTCGCGAGTTCCCGCACTTCAAGGGCTGGATCGAAGCGACCTGGTTCTATCTCGGCGCTGAGTACCGGCAGATCGGGCAGACGGACAAGGCCCTGGAGGCCTTCGAGAACTGCCTGAAGGCCGGTGAAGGCGTCCGCGACCCGGAGAGATTCCCGCTCAAAGATGCCCGCGAAGCCATCGCCAAGATCAAAGGTCAATAACGCGCGATTTCCACTTGGGCGGCCGGTCCGGCGGAGGACCCGCCGCAAGCCGAATTCCTGCCGGCCTCCGAGCACGGGGCCGGCAGGTGCCTTTGGCGGACGATGGGAATGCACCGTTGTGATGGTGTGACGCATCACGTAGAATGGGACCTACGGCGGCATTTGGAGACAGGCGGTGGAACTGACGGATCTTCTTCGCTGCCCGAAAACGGGACAGCCGCTTCATTTCGACGAAGCCGCCTCGATCCTGCGCGGGGAGACTTCCGATGTGACCTACCCCGTGATCGACGGCATCGTCGATTTCTGCCCGCAAGCGCACGACAGGGTCACCGCCTCCTATGACAAGGTGGCGGCACGATACGATCCCTGCATCACCGCCTCCACGCTCAGGGCGAAGGTCGTCGGCCGGATCATCTGGGGACGCGCGAGCGACCGCGACCCGATGGAGGAGGTCCTGTCGCTCCTGCCGGACCGGTTCGACGGCGTTCTGCTGGACGTGCCGGTGGGACGGGGGTGTTCACCGCCTCCCTCTACCGCCGCTACCCGTCAGGCCACGATCATAGGGGTGGACTGCTCGATGAACATGCTGCGCAAAGCCCAAGCCCGTTTTCAGGAACAGGGCGTGCGCAATGTCCATCTCCTCAAGGCCGATGCCGCCAACCTGCCCCTTCGAGACGCGGGCGTGGATATAGTGCTCTCCATGAACGGCTGGCATGCCTTCACCGACAAGCAACGTACGACCGCCGAGATGCGGCGGGTCCTGCGCCGGGAGGGAACGGTGATCGCCTGTGGCTACGTCCAAGGCGCCCGATGGCTCTCGGACTGGTTCGTCCGGCGCTGCGGCGTTCGCCACGGCTTCTTCACGCCACCGTTCTGGGCCGCAGAGGACTTGGTCCGGCAGTTCCAGGACTTCACGATCACGCGCAAGGGAGCGACAAATCCATTGCTTGGTTCGAGGCCATCAAGGCACGAGCATGAAGAACGACCGCAACAGGGCAAAGGGTCTGAGGGGAGCTTTCCGGGTCTGGGCCAGGCGATGTGCCCTCCCTGTGCCGGCAGCACCGAGGAACCGCTCGGCGAACGGGCGCAAGCCGCACTGGATCGAATGCTCGTCGGCAAGCGATACGTGTTCCTGGGCGAGCCGGACCACTGCATTGTCGAGAAGTACCCCTTCCGGCTGACAGTCCTTCAGCATCTATTCGCACGCGGGTGGCGACACATAGCCATGGAAACCGGGCGGTCCCTGGGCTGGCGGGTCGACCGGTTCTTCGAGACCGGGGATGCATCGCACCTCCATGACGAGCCGCCTCCGAGTTCACCGGACGTGGCTATCCACGGCAAGACCTTGGGGTTCATCGACAGGCACGAGAACCCCTTTCACGAACAGCTTCGTCGCCTCAGCGAGTCCCGCGCGCAAGGCACGCCCCGCCTGCACTACTGGGGTTACGATCTCGATCTGGGCATGCCGCTGGGGTCCATCGAACCCATCCAACAGCTTCTCGAAGGACATTCCGGCCAAGCCCACGAGTTACTCAGCGCCATCGGTAAGCTCAAAGGTCTCTCGACAGACGAGCAGTTGGCCCAAATCGAGACGCTCCGGGACAATCTGGCCGCTGGCGCGAATACCCTGGCGGGTGGGACGTTTGATGAACTCCAATCCTGGCTGTCCTTCCTCCATGACAGTGTCGCGGCGGAGAAGAGGCCCCGCCTGAACCAGGACCCACGGGGACATCGCCTGTGGCGGGCCGAACGCGAACGTCTCATGATGCGGTACCTCGACGAGATTGTGGGTGCACTGGGTGCCGACGAGAGGCTAATCCTCATGGGCCACAATGGGCATCTCTCCAAGGACGCCTCCCGCCTGTGGTTCCATCCTCAGCAGAGCGGATTCTGGGGATTCCGCTCCTGGCTGCGTGCCTTGGGCTACGAGGCATTCTTCAAGCTGACCGGCTATCCGGCGAACATGGGCGATAGTGTCGGCGCGCATTTGCACCGGCGCTTTCCGGGGCGAGTCCTATCCATCTGGATGCTCTACGGCCAAGGATCCTTGATGACACCCAAGGGGCCCAGGACCGTACGGCTGCGTGACGACACTGTCGAGTCGCTTTTAGCCCAGGTCGGGGATCGATTCCTCCTGCCTCTGGACGAGGCTAACCCCGAGGCCAAGACGATTCTGTGCCGCGCCAACATCCGGTCAGCACAGGGCGAGTGTGCCTCTGCGGATTTGACCGCGCAGGCGGATGCCCTCTACTTCGTCAGAGATATACACGCTGCGTAAAGCCGGCCGCCGCCGGCAGGCAAAGGACCAGACCGTTGCGGCACAAGCACGGGCGCGGCCGGAATCGCTGGCGATGGATTCCACCCAGGGCGCGATCCGAATTCGGTGGCGATTTCTGTCGCTCAAAACCCCTGTGATGTTCCTGTTCGTGCAACAGTCCAAAACCAAAAGCGGGCCGGCACTAAGATTTTCTTTATTGGCGTGATAACAAGGACTTACGGCGATTTCGGAGCGTAACGGAGTCCATTTTTTCGACAGATTCCTGCAACACGGCGGGTAATAGGGGGACGCGTATAAACAGGAGAAGTCTGAAGTGTGAAGTTGGATGTTTGAAGTAAGAGGCGGCTGATTGTGCAAAACGAACCCAATTTCCGGCGGGCCGAGATACCCCAGCATTCCATGATTCCATCATTCCAGCCCCAAGCGTGTTGTGCGAAACAAAGCCAATTTATCTCAGAGATAAATGAATGGTAAGCGCTTTGCGGAAAAGGAGTTATGACGAGTTTGGCATGCTAGGAGCCTTGGTAAAACAAAGCCAATTTCCCCCATCAAGCCGCCGAGGGATCTGGAATCCGCCGCTGTATGGCGGACATACCCTCCCTGCCGGCCCGAGCCTGCGACGCTTGCGTGCCAGGTCCGCCGGGGATACAATCCCAGGGAATGGGTTGGTTCGTTGGTGGGCCGGGAAGTCTCCGCAGTACTCTTGGGAGCATCAATCATGCAACAGAGGTGTCTTTTCACGTTTGGGCTGGCGGCTCTGTGCCTGTTGACCTCGTGTCAGTCCCAGCCCGCAGGCAACGACCGTGATCGAGACCGATCGCGGCCTGTCCCAACTGAATCTGGATCAGGCCGCGGCGGACCTGGACTACTTCTTCCGGACGGTCGAGAAGGTCCACCCGAACCACTTGGCCAACCTGTCCAGGAAAGACTACAAGCTGCTCAAGGATCGTTCCCGGACCACGCTGGCGCGGGCTTGCGCGGACACGGGGTACGTCTCCAAACGCGTCCTGGCTCTCACCGTGGCCGAGGCGGCCGCGGCCCTGGGGGATGGGCATACCTTCGGCCGTCTTACCGTGGATCTCGTAGACCCCTGCGACACCACGGCCTGTATGCCGCCGTTTCGCCTGGGCTGGCAAACCGGGCATGTCGTGATCAGTGACGCCTGCGAGGAGTTGCAGTACCTCAAGGGCGTCCCGCTGCTGGGCATCAATGGCCGGCCATTGAAAGAGGCGCTGGCGCCGATGGTGGCCAAGTGCTCGGGGGAAAGATGGGAGAGTCGAATGGCGACGTTCCTCCAGGACCAGGGCCTGTACTGGGCCCTGATCCGGCCGGTGGAGGGCAAGGAAATGGCCCTGACCCTGCCCGGCAGGGGCGGAGAACCCGTGACGCTCCCGGTGGAGTTGATGTCGTGGAGCCGGTACGGGACGTATGTGCCGACCGATCCACCGCGGTCGCCGCTTGGGGTCTACCGACTACATCACAACGGCCGGACCTGCTATTGGCAGTACAATAGCTGCAATCCCGCGCCGGAGGCCATGAAGTTCATGGAAACCGTGTTTCAGGTCGCTCGGGACCGCGAGGCAAAGAACCTGATCCTCGATTTGCGGTTCAACAGCGGCGGCAGCGACGAGGCCACCCGGGCCGTGATCGACCACCTGACCTCCAAGCCGTACCGCCTGTACTCGCGTATCGGCGGGCGGGTCTCGGATGACCTGCTTCGGACCGATCCCCGCTGGTATCTGCGGCTTCTCAAGGGCCGGTATGTCTGCGTTTCGATTCGAGCCCAGGCTCCCCGGGACGTGCAGAATCGATTCGCAGGCGCCGTCTACGTGCTCACTTCGCCCAATACCTTCTCCGCCGCCGCCGATCTGGCCGCCGTCTTGAAGGACTACGGCATCGCCACGCTGATCGGCGAGGAGACCGGCGGGGTCCGGCAAAGCTTCGGCGAGGCGTATGGCCACCGCCTGCCGAACAGCGGCGTGGAATTCAGCGTCTCCGGCAAGCGGTTCTACGCTCCGGTCCCCCGGCCCGACGACGCCCAGCGCGGCACCGTTCCGGACATCGTGCTCACGGAGGAGTTGCTCTCCTCCTTCGCGGACGATACCGACCCGGCGCTGGCGTATACGCTGGACCTGATCCAAAAGCGCGCTGCACCGCAACAATAGTACTCCGGTTACCCCGAACTGGCGGGTAATGGGTGGCAGCGGCAAGCGGAGTCCTCGGAGCTTGCCGATGGCGTCCCAGCATAGACATGAGCCATCGGCAATCCTCCGAGGCTCAGGAGGATCGCTGACGCTTGCCGCTGCCACCCATCGAAGGCCTCGCCTTCATTCACGGCATCGCGCAGGGGTGCCGCTCGGCGGATTTGGTCAGTCAGGCCTATGCCACTTGCTTCGTCAGAGATATGAATGCTGAATGAGAATGGGCAACGACTGGGATGAATGAACGTGAGCAGATGATTCTATGGCTGGTCCGGGACCTGCCGGCGGCGCATAGAGGACTCGCCGGTCCGAAGGCCGCGAGTCTGTGTACCCTGCGCGGGCTGGGACTGAAGGTCCCGCCGTGCTTCTTTGTGACGACGGCCGCCTTCCGGACCCACTTGGACGCGAATGGCCTTCGTCCCCAGATTGCGGCGCGGCTGAGCAGAACTCCGGAGGCGACAGAGGAGATTCGCCGGATCATCGCCCAAGCACCTCTGACCGGTCCTTTGCGCGAGCAGGTCGCGGCCGCATATGACCGATTGGGGACGGCGGTCGTGGCGGTACGCTCTTCCGCGACGGCGGAGGACCTGCCCGGACATTCCTTCGCCGGGCAGTACGAGACGATCCTGGGCGTGAAGTCCCTGGAGGAATATCTTGACGCTATCAGGAAGTGTTGGGCCTCATTATGGACCCAGCGGGCTTTCGAGTATCGACGCGCAATGGCATCGACCACCAGCAGGTCGAGATGGCGGTCATCGTCCAGCAGCAGATCGAGCCGGAGGCCGCCGGAGTCGCTTTCAGCGTCGATCCGGTCACGGGCAGCCGCAGCCGGATTGTGATCGAGTCGTGCCGGGGCTTGGGCGAGGCCCTGGTCTCCGGGCAAGTCCAACCCGACCGCATCCTCCTGCGAAAGAAGAATCTGGAACTAATCGCCAGAATGTCGTAGGGAGCGAGCCGTCGCTGGACCTGAAGTCCGCCCGGAAGCTCGGTCGCTCCCTTCGGCACATCGAAAGCGCCTGGGCTGCCCCCAGGATATCGAATGGGCGATCCGCGACGGCACGCTCTGGTTCCTCCAGGCCCGACCGATTACCGCCCTTCCGGAGCTCAAACCCTGGGAGGACCGGCAGCTTTGGACCAACCTCAATCTGGGCGAGGTCGCCCCCAATGTATGACGCCGATGACCTATTCGGTCATCATACCCATGTTCGTGCCGCTGTTTGGCGACATTCTCCGCCTTTTCGGCGTCGACGTGCACCGGACCCCGCTGATGGGGCTGGTGGCGGGTCGGCTCTACTTCAACATCAACCTCGGTCTCGCTGTCGCCCGGCCGTTCGTCTCCCCGGCCAAGGTCGCCGCCCTGAACAGGTCCTTCGGTGGCGAACAAGTCAGGGGTTTCGAGTGCGGCGAGTTCGACATCTGCGAGGAAGACCTGCCGGACGTGGGGTTCAGTTGGCCCCGATGTGCCTCTCCTGGCCGCGAATCATCGGCCGCCTGATCACCCACCGCTCCGGCCAGATCGACAGGTTCATAGCGCGCCTGAGGGCATACAATGAAACGCTGGCGCGCCCGCCCCACGAAACCGTGACCACAGAGGAACTGGTCCGGACGGCGACACACACGTTCTCCGAGGCTATCAAGGACTGCTCCCTCCTGTACTTCTGGTCGGGCGCCGTGGCCATCGGCGTGCTGCGGAAGGCCTGCTGCGATTGGCTCGGCGACAAGGACGAGGGTCTGGGCTATCGGCTCCTGACCGCCCAAGGCGGCATGGCCGACGTGGAGGCGGCGTTAGACCTGTCGCGCTTGGCCGCCTTTGGCCCATGAGGACCGGGAGACCAAGACCACTCTCTCGGGCGACGACGCCTGGGACGCGAT
>CAVOUO010000040.1:0-106335 GCA_963699595.1 uncultured Planctomycetota bacterium | reverse complement strand
CGGCGGCTGAGCTGACGACCACGGGACCCCTGATGGTACGCCGGTTGACAAGTGTCCCAGGTTGGCTGACCCAGTAGGAGGTTTCGATCGATGGGAATGACTCGCTGTGCAAAGCATGGCTTACCGGACTTCTTTTTGGATCATCCTGTGGACCGGGATGGCCAGAGGTGAAGATTGGCCCTGGTTTCGCGGGCCGAGCCGACAGGGCATCTCGCAGGAGAAGGACGTGCCGACGCAGTGGAGCGCTACCTCGAACATTCGCTGGAAGACACCGATCCCCGGCGACGGGCTGGTCGTCCCCATCGTGTTCGGCGACCGGCTCTTCGTGACGACGGCCCTGGACGGTGGGTCCTCGTTGCAGATGATCTGCCTTACCGCCCCACTGGCAAGGTGATCTGGGATAAGGAGCTGACGCGCCAGAAAGCGGCACATAAGCAACCAAATAACTCGTATGCGACCCCGACGCCGGCCACCGACGGCACGCGGGTTTGCGTACCGGGGGTGTGACGGCCGGATCCTGGCGGTCTCGATGGACGGCAAGGTCGAATGGATCAACTCCGATTTCGAGTACTACAGCGAGCATGGCCTGGCCGTGTCCCCGGTTCTGTACGAGGACCTCGTGATCGTGCCCTTCGACTGGAGCAGCCCCCCGCCGGACACGAAGGTCGGTTGGCAGGTCCCCGGGACAAGGCCGTGATCCTCGCCGTGGACAAGAGCACCGGCAAGACCCGGTGGAGGGGCAGCCGCGGCAGCTCCCGCATCGCCCATGTGACGCCCCAGATCGCCAACGTGGAGGGCCAGGACCAACTGTCAGCGGCGCCGGTAGACGTCATCCAGGGATTCGATCCCAAACCGGCGAACGCCTGTGGACCCGTGTCGAGCCCCGGCGACAGCGTCGTCCCCTCGGTCGTGATCGGCGAGGGGCTGGTCTTCACGGCGTCCGGCTTCGGCGTGTTGCGACCTGCGCGGTCCGCCTCGGCGGCCGCGGTGATGTTACGAAGACGCATACTGTCTGGCAATCAGGGGAAGATGTCCCCGAAAATGTCCTCCATGCTGTACCGAGCGTCGCGTCTCTACCTGGCCACCGAGACCGGGGTTGCCAAGTGCTTCCAGGCCGCCACCGGCGCGGTCCTCTGGCGGGAGCGGTTGGCGCGAAGTTCTCCGCCTCCCCCGTCTGGGCCGACGGCAAGATCTACTTTCTGGCCGAGAATGGCAAGATGACGATCGTCGAAGACGGGCCGACCTTCAAGATCGTGGCCCAAAACGAGCTGGGCGAGAAGTGCTGTGCCAGTCCGGCAATCTCACAAGGCAACCTCTTCATCCGCACGGATAAGGCGGTGTACTGCATTGGCAGATGACGCCCGCCACCTCGCGAGTCTGAGATCGCTTCGCTACGCTCGCAATGACATGGATGCCCGCCTGTATGTCATTGCGAGGAGCGCAGCAACGAAGCAATCTCTTTCCATGGTCGTGGGACGTGCGAAATACGGCGCGATTCGCGTGTGGATATGTAGGGCTCACTCTCTTCGGGGCTTCGCCTGCGGCGTAGCCATCGTCACGGGCATCTGGACGTTGACCTGCCGCTCGCGCCTTCTCACGACCCGCCCCAAGCCCTCTTGGGCGACCTTCACCCGCTCGGTTGCGAGCTCGGGCACGCTGTACGTCCACAGGCATGAATCGTAGTACGTCGGGTCCTTCTGGGGCAACAGCAGCGGCTTGTGCGCGACGCCGTTCGGATCGACGTAGCTCAGGTAGGTCCGCGTGAAGGTGCCATTTCCTCTCTTGCTGCTGAACGCGATCCACCGGCTGTTGTCGGACCAACTGTGCCAGCTCTCGCTTTCGTCGCTGTTGACCTCCAGCCGCCGATACTCATAGCGGCCGGTGCGCTCTGCCGCCTGCAGATCGATCAGATACAGGTCGCTGCTTTGCTGGTAGACGGGAAAGCACCCGTACCGGCACATGCAGAACAGCAGCCAGCGGCCGTCGGGGCTGAGGCGCGGCTCCAGAATGCTCTGCCCGGTATCCTTCGCCGACAAGACCGTCTCCAGCGTGCCCCACGCATCCCGCTGGACATCATACGCGATCCGCACCAGGTCGTACTTGATCTGGTCGTACTGCTCCGGGATGATGTCTCGCCGCGTCCACGTCAGGGCGCGCTGCAAAAGTAGAGATAACGACCGTCGGGCGACCACGCCGGATACGTCTCCAGCCGATCCTTCTTACTGAGGGCGGGCGTCGTCTTGACCTGCCGCGAGCCCACATCGTAACAGGCCAAGTAGGAATCCAGATCGATCACGTCGCGAATCTCCGCGCCCGCCGCGTGCTGGAACATGGCGATCTTGGCGCCAGTGTACACGAGGATCCTGCCCGAGGGGTGCCACGCGCTGTACCCGAATGTGGCGTCCACCTTCTCCACCGCGCCGTCGTGGACGATCATCGCGGCGTTCCTGTACCCTTTGCTGCGTGTGCTGACCAGCATCGTCTCCGTGCGATTGTTGCAGAACGTATGGCAGTTGACGCAGCCGCCGCCAAAATACTCGCCGGTCAAAATGAGGGACTCCCCGAACCCGTGCAGGTCGCGCTGGTAGAGGCCCATGTCGCGCCAGGCGGAATGGACCGGATGAATCCTCCGATACGCCAGATAGCCGTCAATGTCCTCGCGGGCGACGGTGCAGCCAACCGTGTCGAAGCGTTGCCACACCCCGCCGCCGTCAGGCCGTAGCGAGACCTCGAATTCGAGGCGTCCCCCCCGATTGGCGTCGAGCAGCTCATGCCACGGCTTCTCGGGGATGGCGATCTTGCCGGACCGGCTCGCCACCTCGATGGGCCGGCCGTGCTGCGACCGGATGCGTACGAAGTAGCGTGACCCACTCTCACGGACCAGGAAGTTCACGGGAGCGATATTCGGGGGGATGACGGCCCCGGAGAAATCGGGGTGGATTTGCGGCATGCGGCCCGCTGCCTGCGCTCCCTCCGGCGTCCCCGCCGGACCGGAAGCACCAAGACCCAGAAGGCAGACCAGCGTGACGGCCAGTGCCGCAACCAACGCCACGATCAGATGTCGTTTGTAGGTACTCATTTCTGTGCCGATGAAGCCGCATAGAAGAAGTAGAAGAAGTAACTGCCGGCGAAGTTGCCCGCCAGCTCGGGGAAGGCCGCCTCCTTGTTCCGGCCGTAGCGGTTGACGATATCGCTGAAGTGCTTGATCCGCTGCTTGGCCTCGGGACTGATCGAAAAGTCGCCCAGAGGAACCGGGTACTTCGTGGCATAGATCAAGGTCGCCTCCTGGTACAGTGGCGGCAGGGCCGTGTAGCCAAACTCCGGTAAGCGCCCGAGGTTCTTCACAAACTTGTCCAACCGCTTCTCCATCATGTACCACGCCATCAGGTACTCGAAGGCCATCCGGTTCTGACTGCCCTGCTCCACCAGAGCCAGGAGCATCGGCTCCGGCGCATAGAAGAACATGGTGGAGTCTTTCCGGAGAGCCTGGGCCCGCAGTTGCTGCATCTGGGGATCGGCGGCGAGGGTCGGGTCGGCGGCGAGGCGCTTCAGATAGTCCCGGGCCCAGCCGCTGAAAAACAGAGTCTGGCGCAATTTCTCAAGATAGATCCGGCCGGCCGCCACCTTGCCCTTGGCCAAATTGACGAGCCGCCAGCCGCTGGAGGATCATGGGTTGCTCGCCGAACATCTCCATGCACTCGGTCAGGTTCTTCTCGGCCAGATTGAGCAGGCCCAGATCGATCAGCGTGTCCAGCTTGTGCCAGTAGAACAGAGCATGGTCCGCGCCGGTGAAGATCAGGGCCTCCGGATACTGCATGTGGGCGAACATGTCCTGGTTCAAACGGCCGGTGTGATACAAGGCGCGGTCGACCGCGTTCATCACCGTGTAATCGTTCGTACAACGGCGTGACGCTCGGAGGACTTCGGGCCACTGACGCTGACAGGCATAATAGTGGACCGCCAGCAACGCCTTTTGGTACCCGTCGAGCGAGACGACCGCCACCGCCGCGCCGACCGCCAGCAGCAGCGCCTGACTCCAGCGTCCAGCCGAGGCCCGGAGCGCGGAGCCAAGATAGATGCGGCTTCGCCCCGCCAGAGCCTGCCTTGTTCTTCCCAGGCTGGGCCCGCGCCTCCGTCTTGCGCGAGGTCCACCCCGCCACGAGGGCCCGCCCCAATCCCCACGCCAGGGCCACGGCCGTCGGGAAGAGACAGAGCGCATACACCGCTCCGAGCATTCTCCGCCGTGCGACCCAGTCGCGCAACTGCCAGGACAGCGGCAGCATGTCCGTATAGGCATTCACGAGGCTGACATGGAAGACGAGAACGCCGACCGCGTACGGAAGAACCGCCGCCACCAGCAGGCAGATCAGGCCAAGGCCATACCGACGCCGGTAGAGCACCTCGTAGATCGCGCACAGCAAAGCGAACGGCAGGAAAGCCGCCCCACCGACTACGTAGGAAACCACCGATAGAACGAGGCAGACGACTACATCGTAGCATGGGCATCTTGCCCATGAATTCCCGATCACGGGCAAGATGCCCGTGCCACGGGACACGACACCGACATACAGACACGCAAACAACAGCGAAGCCAGGGCCCCGGTGATGGTCGGAAAGTGGTAGCTGTACCGCGCGTATGGGACCAAGACAACGAGGGCCGGGACAAAGCGCAGCAGCCGCCAGCCGGGCACGGCGAGGGCCCGGAGAAACCAGCCGGTGCAGGCACAAATCGCCCACGCCTGAGCCGTGATGACGAGAGCCCCAGCCCAGGAGTAGTAGAAGAACTGCGGCAGGAGAGCATTGACGTAGCGCAGGAGCCCGCCCGGATAGGACAGGCATTCGCGCAGGAACGGCCAGCCCTTGTAGAAGACCGGGAAATTCGTGATCGTCGCGCAACTATAGACCAGGCACGGCTCGACTACCAGCCATAGATACAGGTAGAGCAGACCGAAGAAAACGGTGCTCCTGATCGCATTGGCCGCGCAAGACTTGGGCCAGTCACCAACCATCAGTTACCCATCACAGGTTCCAAGTTATCCGTTTCCAACACACCACCACCCTACCCCCAGGAGTATGGTACCATATTCCTGTCCACGCGGGAATTGGCTTTGTTCCGCACAAACGCTCACCACGGAGACGCGGAGGACACGAAAATGAAGGCGGGATCATCTCCGCACATGAATCTAAAATCATCTCTGTGGTCTCTGTGCCTCTGTGGTGACCCTTTTGAAGCATGGCAGGTTGGCCTTGTTCCGAGGACCGATCCGAAGGGATAGGGGCATTCAACGGATCGCGGGCCCGAGGCAGGCTACCGCGGCGCCGCCTGCTCCAGACGGCGGTAGTAGTCCAGGGTCTTCTGGAGACGGGCCGCCAGGGCATCGTCATGCTCGGTTTGCGCCAGGGCCAGGGCCCGTTCCTCATGGCTGATCGCGTCGCGAAATTGGCGTTTCTGCACGAGGTGCTGAGCCAGGACGTGGTGCAGCCACGGCGAATCGTCCACCTTCGGGTCGAGTTTCATGGCCTTGGTGTAGTACCCCAGGGCCGGCTCCATATCACCCAGGCCCGCCAACGCCTGGGCCAGCCAGTAGTGCGCCTGCGGGTTCGCCGGCTCCAGCTCCAGGACCTTCGTCAGATGGGCCTTCGCCTCCGGCAACCGGTAAGCCAACAACAACGCTTCCCCAAAGTCCAGATGCAACCGGCTGGACGAGTATTGCCGGTCCAGTCCTCCGCCCGGCATTTGAGTCAGCGCCTCCGCCATGTGTCCGGCGGCCTCGTCGAGCTTGCGCTGATGGATCAGGATCATCCCCAGATCGTAATGCGCTCGCGCGTTGTGAGGCTCCAAGGTGAGGGCCTTGAGCAAATGGGGCATGCCTTCCTGCATCTGTCCCTTGACACGACCGAGCAGGAATCCCAGCTTCTGGTGCGCTTCGCCGTTGTTGGGGTTCAACTGCACCGCCTTGGTGTACTCCCGTATGGCATTGTCCGCATCCTCGTTGCGATAGAACTCATTGCCGGCGCGGACGAACGAGTAGTCGTTGAGGAACTGCTCGTCGATCTTCGCGATGGCGTCGGGAGGGGCATTGACGAACTCGGGAATATTGGCGGCCCAGTTGACGCTGGTCAGGTGGTCGAGCAGGATGGACGGGCTGCTTTCGCCATTCTCGTCGATGTGGGTCAGGCAAAGCTGCGTATAATCCGACCACGCTTTGGACGAGAAGACCAGCCATTTGCCGTTCGGCGACCAGCTATGCCAGGAGTTCATCCGACCGGTGTTGCCGCCGAGCCGCCGGGCCTCGCCACCCGCAGCCGGGATGATGTACAGCTCGCTGTCGGGCTGTAGCAGCATGTAGCTCTTGGCCTTGCAGAAAACGATCCA
This sequence comes from uncultured Planctomycetota bacterium, assembly GCA_963699595.1. Lineage (GTDB taxonomy): Bacteria > Planctomycetota > Phycisphaerae > Sedimentisphaerales > Anaerobacaceae > PLanc-01. The sequence continues at coordinate 99,959 of CAVOUO010000040.1, read as the reverse complement.
GCGGCCATCGGGCGAGAACCGGCCGAAGTAGTTGCTCATACCGTTGTTCGACGCGCCCTGGATAGCCTCTGCCACGCCGCCCTGGCCCCCGTTGAATGGGATGCGGCACAGGTCGAACAGAAACGGCTTGCCGTCCTCGACGAACTCCTTGCACTCCTCCCGCGTCAGGAGGACCTTGCCTTGTCCCTTGGTGTTCTGGAGATCGTAGGCTTTGGCGCGGGCGAAAACAATGTACTTGCCGTCCGGACTCCAGCTTGGATTGCTCTGCACGTACGCGGGATCGTCCGCGCCGCGCAAGGCGCGGAAGACCTTTGTCTGCCGGTCGTAGACACACAGAATCCCCTTGATCGGGAAGAACAGTTGCGAGAACGCCAACTGGGGCATGGGCACGAACACGGATTTGTCTTTGACCGTGCTGACCACGTACCGCCCGTCCGGCGACACCTGGGAGAGCAACCCGAACGTCTGCTCCCCATCCTCCCTTTTATAATCGTCCCACGTGATGATGTCGCTCGTGGCCAGGACCATCCGGCTCTTGACAGGCGTGATGACGTACGACCCTTTGCTATTGGCATAATCGACATCCATCGCCAGAATCCGCCCATCCGGCGTGAACGAGTGACAATTCCCGCAGACGGGCAAGCCCGTCAGAACCACCGGCGGCGGCTGGGGCGATGAGATCGACCCGAACCGCCAACGGATCTTCGAGGGGTCCGTCACGGCGTCGATAAAGGGTAGATTCACCTCCCGGTAGAACAGCGGCGCCCCCACCTCATCCTCCGAGGTCCGCACGCCAACCGCGCCCGCGGATACGACCTTCGCGCGCAGCCCAGACCTCACGCCGAGGACCAGGACGCGTGCCTCCTTCTGGCGCGACCCCTTCTTGATCCCCTCCCACTCTTGCACCGTCGGCGTCCACTGCCGCTGTCGGCTCAGGCAATCGATCGGCCCCTGCCCGTCGCCCACCTCGACATGAACGAGCCACAAAGACCCCGCAGCATTCTCATCCTCCCACCGGACCGTCGGCGGCACGATTTCGGGCGGAAACAGGGTCCCATCTTGCGGATATGCGATCTTGACAGCGGTGCAATTCGGCCGCTTCGCATACGCCACCAGCACGTCGTCCACCCTCACCGACCGGCAACAGGTCCAGAGGATGGCCGCGACGCTGAGGACAACAACCGCCCCCGCCACCCCGTATGCAATGGTTTTACGCATACCGACATTATACCACGGGTGCCGCTACCCAGGACCTCCCGCTTGCAGTTGAGAACTCCCTGCAAGGAGCGATGCGGTCCGAGAGGGAATTCCGGGGACGCCTTACTTAATTTCGATGGGGAACGGGGTATGCTGTCCCCAGGCATCGTCAGATTCTCTTGAACTATTATCGCAATGTTGCGATAATCTGTAGTGTATGAAGAAGCCAAAGAAAGCCGCGGATGCCGTGAAGATCCTGCATCAACGGTATATCAAGAACAGCAGGAAGCGGAAGGAATCGCTCCAAAGAGAGCGGGAGCATCTCGGGATAGCGGAGCAGGTGTACAACCTCAGGACACAGGCCAAGCTGAGCCAGAAAGAACTGGCCGATCTTGTCGGGACGACACAGTCCGCCATCAGTCGTCTCGAGGATGCCGATTATGATGGGCACAGCCTCACCCTGCTGCGGAGGATCGCGGCTGCCCTGAACCAGCATGTTCAAGTGCGGTTTGTCCCCAATGATTCCCGCTATGCCCGTACTTAATTGAAGCCTGTCTGCCTTAAAACCCGGTTCGCAGCAGCAGTCCGAAGATGAGGGCGTGCGACACGAGCAGGGGCGGCACAATCGCCGTTACGATGTAGAATCCGGCGCCGAGGGAGCCGGGCTCCAGATCGACACGCGCACCTTGGTAAAACGCGAACAACAGGTCTACCGCGCCCCAGACGTTGAACACCCACACCGCCGCAATAGCCCATGCAGCCGTCCGGGCCAACGCCGTCGTGGCAATGACGGCAAGGATGCCTGCGATGAAGTCACCGTACCCAGCGGGTAGTGCCCAAGCTTTCGGCAGCGATTCCGAGACAATGCCAGGCACCAAAAAGCTGAGCCCAAGAAGACGGAGCAACATGTGCGGTGCCACCAGCCAGACCAGGGCTTGTTTGCCGTCGATCGTCTGAAGCTGCGGCCATACAAAGAGCCAGGCCATTACGATGGAACCAAGCAAGCTCAGGAGAATGCTGAGCGCGAAGGCGACGCGTGGTTTCATGAGGCACCTCCCGGTGCTGACATCCCGACTTCATGCAATTGCGCCTGCGGATCAACAATAGTCCGTTACGGCCTTGCGGGCAAGTCGTACGATCCGATGACGTAAGACATCTTTCGCCTTTTGGTATCGGACTATGAAACAGTCCTCCGGAAGGGACGATGGGAGAATGTGCACGGGGGATCTGGGGACGCCACAACCAATTCAAGACCGAGATAAGTACGATGGCCCCGGAATCCCCTCGCCACGGCACGGGATCACGGCGTGCGGAGCGCATCGATCAACCGGACGGGGTCGAGAATGGGACCCAGCGCGTTGGTCTGGCCGGCGTCTTTTACCTCGATGGTGCGGCCGGTTTTCAGGGCCAGGTTCCAGAACCGCTCCGGCGTGATCTTAGGATCCACCTGCGCCGCCAGGGCGAACGTGCCGGCGATATACGGAATGGCCCAACTCCAGCCGCCTTCGGCGTAGAAGGCATACTCGTTCTTGCCGGTAGGACTGGCCGTCACTCGCGCATCCATGGGGACCAGCAGGTGGTCGTGCTGCGCATACATGAAGTCCCCCCACCGCGCCGGCCGGTACGAGGCGACGTCGTCCGGAGAAGACACCAGATCGCGCCCCAACCCGTGGAACTTGAAGCCGTGGGTCATCTCCACGGACGAGGAAATGACCAGCAGCCCCGCGTCCTTGGCCGCTTGCGCCGCCTGGGTGACCTCCAGAAAGCCTCCCTGGCCGAGTTCCCACCCATACGAGATGGAGATGACCCGGATCTTCCGGTCGGCGGGAAGCTGCTCGTTGATCTGGAGGATGCGCCGGATGGCCTCGGCATCATACTTGAACGTCACGGCAGGCGCCCCGCTCTGGCCGCCCTCCCGATCCCACGCCCAGCGGCCCAGGTAGTACAGGTCGGCCTCCGGTGCGACCCCGACGGTCTTGCCCACGGCGATGGACGCCACCGCGGGCCCGTGCAGGTGGGCCTGCTCATCGGAAGCCACATTATCTTCCTCATAGAGGCGCAGACGTTCGGCATATTCCTGGTGATCGACCAGCAACGGATTGTCGATGATCGCGATCCCTACGCCTCGTCCCGTGATCCCCCTGGCGTGCAGGGAGCGAACCCCGAGTCCGGGGTTCTTGCCCATTTCCATAATTCGCTGCCGGTCGAAGCCCTGGGGCAGGCGCTCCGGCGCCGGCCAGACCGTGCGATCGTCGAAGTTGGCATGCGCGAGAGCGACGCCGGAGTCGCGCAGATCGAGTCCGGACAGGTTATAGCTGCGCAGGTCCACCTGGAACGCGTTGCTGTTCTTGGGATCATACTTCGGCACCGCTTCGAGGGCCCCGCGACCGGGATCCCACGGGGCGGGCCGCCGGTCGATCTTCGGAAACGTCACCGGCCCGGCCGGCTGCTCGCTCAGCTTGGCCAGCTTGCCACCCGCGCCCAACTCGCCCCGCGGCTGGGGCCGGCCGGCCATCACGCAGAGGGCGGCCACCTTATTATCGAGGAAGAACAACCGGATATGGTGGTCCGCCCGGCTGTAATAGCAGTAGCCTTTCTTGCCGTCCACGTCCTGGTAGAGCACCCCGTCCGTCCCACCGATCTGGGCCCCTTCCACCGTGCTCGCCGGCGGGCCGAGAACGGCCAGAGCTTCTTCCAGGGACGACCCCACGCGCAGCTTGCCTTGATACGCGTATCCGGCCCCCGGTCCCCCGAACCGCAGCTCGCCCACCCGGCCCCCGTTCATCAGCACGCCGAAGTCGTTCGGATACGTGACGACGTAAATTCCAGGCAGGTTGTCCCGGGTGAAGGTCTTGCCCTCCCAGGCATAGCTCTGGGGCGCGCCGAAGATCCGGATGACATCGTCGAGAGTGGCCGTGGCCAGGTCGAGCCGCCCCACCTGCTCGTTGATGTCGGCCTCGGTTGTGCGGACCGGCAAGAGCCCCCCGATCAGTAAGACCGCCATGAGGGTGAACCTCGTCCCACGTTCTGCTGCCGTCGTTTTGATTCGGGTGTTCATCGTTCACACCTCCCAAGGCGAACCCTTTCTCCCGTCCCTTGCGCCCTGCGCGAGAAAGCGCAGTCTGACATTTCCCATGGACCATCGCGCGGCAAACGCGCCGGTCTCCTGACCTGCCAATGTAGCATCCTTCCCCCGGAAAATTCAAGGCCGAGGTAAGCAAGATGTCCTGGAATTACTCCCGGGCATTCTTCGCTCTTTCGGTACAGATGTCGCGAAGGCCCTCTTATCCTGCTGGCACAGCAACTGGATGAGTCGGCGGCCCGAGAGCGCGGCAATGATGGCGCCCGTGAACGGTGCGGTCCACTGCCCTACCATGTACAGACCTGAGAGACCGAACAGCGTCCGGAGCAACTTGCGCTTGCTCATGTTGTCCGAACCGCTCCGAATGGTGAGACAGATTCGTGACGCCGGCCCGGGCTGCGGCCTCTTATTGTGGGCAGCCCTTGGGAGAAAGGTTCCCAGAAACCGTTGTGCTGTGCTCGCAACACGGTACAATCTGGGCCGTGCGCCGATCTGGGAATCCAGGTGGCAGGAGATGCACGTGGTTGCGAATGGATGAGGCGGACAAATGAGAACTGGATGGCTGGCGAAGACGGGCCCGATGGCGCGGGCGTGTCGACTCAGTGCCTTCGTAGTGGTCCTGACATTGCTGGCGGGCTGTGCGCAGGAGAAGGCGTACCAGCGCGGGGAGAGACTGTCGCGGGAGGGGCAGTACGAGCAGGCGGTCGAGGAATTGGAAACGGCGATCCGGCTGGCCGAAGAACACCACAACCGCGAGGCCGCCGAGAAATATCGCGACAAGCTGGCCGAGGTCAAGGTGCAGGCGGGCCAGTTCCTCTATCGCCAGGCCCAGGACCGGCTGGCACAAGCGGACCTCGGTGGGGCCCAGGGATCCATCGAGCGGTGCGTGAAGTTCTGTCCGCAGGAGCCGACGTATGAGGCGCTGCGACAGCGCGTACTCCAGGCGATCGCCGAGGCCGAGCGGGTCCGGACGGACGCCCTGGCACTGGCCGAGCAGAGGCAGTGGCAGGCCGCCGGACAACGGATGGACGAGGCCCTGGCCCTGTACCGCACCATGCCCGGCGGCCAGGCCGATCGCCAGCGGATTCGGGATCGTGCCTATCGGTACTACGTGGAGCGCGGCGACGAGCGGCTGCGCGCGGGTGATCTCGCCACGGCACAAGCAGAGGCAACCACCGCATTGACGTACCAGGCGTTCGGACGCGAGGCGATGGCTATTATCGAGACGGTGAAGAACCGGCGCGAGGCCGGGGAGTTGATCGCGCGGGGGCAGACGCTGCTGGGGCAGGGCCAGCCCGAAGAGGCGCTGCGCATGCTCGAACAGGCGGCTCGACTCCATCCCTCGCATCCGGATCTGGCGGACCTGCTGGGACGAGCGAAACGGGCCGTCTGCGACCGCCGGCTGGAGCAAGGTCGCACCGCCCTGGCGGTGCGCGATGATGCAGCCGCCCTGCGTCTGTTCCAGAGCAGCCGGGATTTGCTGGAAGGATACGGGGGCGTCGATGCTTTGCTGGCGGAGGTGCGTTCCCGTCTCGCCGAGCGTCATCTGGCGCTGTCCCGGCAGTATCAGCAGGAGGGTGCCGCGGGCATCGCTGCCTTCCACGCCGGGGCGGCACTGAGCTATCTCCCGGGCAGTGCGGCCGCGCAGAGTCAGCTCGGACAGTGCGCCGGGCAGGTCCGACAGGATGTCGTGTACACGGTCGCCTTCAGCGGCTTTGAGTCGGCCCCGGCACAGCAGTCACTGGCCGCCCTGCTGGCCTCCGCGGCGCTGGAACACCTCACCCGGACACACCCCCAGAACGTGATGATCGTGGAGCGGGCCGATCTGCCGCCGATCCCCGACCAGGAGATTCCCGATACCATCGAACGGGCCGATCCGCCCTTGCGCGCGGCAACCGGCAAGCAGCAGGACGTCGATGCCGTCATCGTCGGACAGGTACTCGAAGGCAAAGTGACCTCCGAGAGCAAGCGGACGGGACACGGAGAATCGGTTTACCAGGATGGATATTGGCGGCAGCCCAATCCGGATCGTGTGCCCGCCGCCAGCGCGCTCGATGGCGCCGTGCAGGAGTTGGAGCGTTGCCGCCACCAGTTAGCCGAGGCCGAGGCAAGGCTGGAGTATTTCCAGCGCATCGATCCGCGCAATCCCGAGGAGGTGGCCAAGAGGCACAAAGCCCAGACACAGGTCGACGAGGCCAAACGGCACTTGGTGCACGCCGCCGAAGACGTGGGGGCCGCGAAGGTCCGGCTGGCGTCGATCCCGCCGGAGGTGCTCGTGCCCAACATGGTCAAGCACCAGTATCCGATCGAGACGGTCACCTGGACCGCCAAAGTCGTTTGCATGATCAAGATGGTCGACACGGCCATGGGCGAAGTGCTCTGCGCCGAGCGTGTGGAAGGCCAGGAGAGCCGGTCGGACCGCACAGTGGCGGCGGACCCCTCGCGCAACGTGCCGGAAGATCCGCTGGTGTTGCCGAGCGCCTCCACGCTGCTCGAAGCCGCCGCCAACTCCGCCGTCGTGAAGATCCGCCAGGCCCTGAGCCAGGCGTGTGCCAGACACGGGCAGCGTTTCCTGTTGGGAATGCAGCGGGCCGAGGCCGCCGGCGATACCGTTCGGGCCCTGGACAATGGCATCAAATACCTGTTCGCCTACCCGACTGGTAACACCCATGCAAACGCCATCGTCGATTCCCTCCGCCGGTATCTCGCGAATGAGGACGGCCTCCTCGACGTTCCGGGCCATACTCCGGACCCACTGTCACGTTCTGCCATAGCAAGGCGGGGCTGCGCACGCCCGGGGAATCAGACGCGGCCCCGTGGCTACAAGATCTTGAAAGGGGATCGGTGGAGTTGATCTGGCGGCGCGGCATGGGGCTTGAAATCGTATGGGGGCGGCACTATCCTCACACTTGCCAGGCCACGCGATGCCGTCGGCCATCGCGGAAGGAGAAAATGCCGGCTTGGCAGAAGTATGGTAGCGTCTGTGATTCGTGCAGGAGAATGGAATGGGTACACGAGATCGACGAGGGCAGGAGCAGAGCCAACGGACGCGCCGGTCCTTCCTGCAATTGGGTAGTGCGGCGGTCGCCGCCTGGAACGTCGCCCCGCTCGCGGCCGCGGAGGCCGACACGGACCCGCAACTCCAGGAGGCCATCGCCAAGCTGGAGTATCTGACGCCGCTGGACCGCGCCTACATCCTGGACAAGGGCAAGGCCGACGTGACCAAGCTCGCCGACCGAGAAGCTGCGCGAGATTGGACTGGTTCCGGATACCTGGTCGCTGGAGGTGATCGCGGACCCGGCGAGCAACAGCGTGGTGGAGCAGCCGCTCTCGCGGGCGAAGGGCAATGCCCTGAACTGGCAGGGTCTAATGAGTCTGGCGGACAAGCACGCGGTCCGTTTCATGCATGTAACCACCTGCACCAATGGCAAAGATCCCTTTCACATGACTCTCTGGGAGGGTGTCCCCCTCCGCGAAGTCATCGCACTTACCAAGCCCAAGGACAATGTCCGCCGCGTCTACTATCAAAGCTATCACCCTGAGAACGTACCGGCCTTTCAGAGTTCGCTCGCCCTGAGTCAGGTTCTGGAAGAGCCGCCGGGGCAGATGCCGGTCATTCTGGCCTACAAGATGAACGGCCAGGTGATTCCCGCTTCCCATGGCGGCCCCGTGCGGATGGTCGTTCCGGGAGCCTACGGGAGCAAGTCCGTCAAGTGGGTGCAACGGGTCCTGCTGACCAATGACTACAAGTCCAACGATTCCGACGCCGAGTTGAATAACGATCCGGAAAACCCGCTCAAGACGCGGGCCCGATTTATCCACGTGCCGAAGGAGATTCCGGCGGGAAAACCGGCGGCGGTGACCGGCATGGCGCAGATCGGCGTCTCCGGACTCAAGCAGGTTCAGTACTGCCTCCATCCGCAGAAACAGCCGTGGCCGGCGGACGATCCCTACGGGACGAAAGCGGATTGGAAGAACGTCGCTCTCTTGCCGCCGCCGGCAAACTGGGGTGGCGGTCTGCCGGGCGGGAAGTTGCCTCCCACGGCCCAGACCGATCCGGCCACGGGCAAGCCCCTCCAATGGCCGCTGCGCTACACCATCGCCCACTGGGCGGTGTTGCTCCCCGGCTTGCCTGCCGGCAGTTACGATCTGTGCTGCCGCACCATCGACGCCAATGGCATCGCGCAACCCTTGCCCCGCACGCTGCCAAGAACCGGCTTCAACACCCTCCACGTGGTGACCCTGGTCGTGAAAGCGTGATCCCGGTTGAGAGTGTGTGCCAGTCGCGTCCGACATAGAGCGCCGCGGGCGGTCTTCCTGTCTTCCGCACGCTGTTTGGCTTCCTGCTGACCGTGGCAATTGCCGCTGCCATTTTCGCTTGGCTGGCCGAGCCACCCGCTCTCGTTCTTCGCGCCATGCTGGTAATCTGCTTTCTGACAGATTTCAGCACGTCTTTACCTTCTGCTCGTTCAAGCAGAACGATGCCGCAAAGCCAGCCGGACCGCTCCCCAGATCGTGAGAAAAAGTAGCACGAAGAAGACGAGAATGGTGAGAATCACCGAGGCGGCGAGCCGCGCGGGAGTAAGACGGGCGAGGACCGACACGGGCCGGCCGAGCTGCCCTACCGCTTGGAGGGGCTCCTGGAGCCGGGCCAAGTCCGACATCGGCTGCTCAAGCTTTGCGACCTGATCGAGCGAGACTTTCAACGCCGAGAGCTGCACCGTCGGCTCCCGCAGGCGGGCCAGTTCCTTCATCGGGCTCTCGAGAACAGAGAGCTGCACCATCGGCTCCCGCAGGCCGGCCACTTCCTGCATGGGGCCCCCGAGATCGGCAACCTTTTGGAACGTCGGACCCAGCGCCGCCAGGTCCTGCATCGGCTTCTCAAGCTTGGCAGACTGCTCGAGCGAGACTTTCAACGCCGAGAGCAGCACCGTCAGGTCCCGCAGGCGGGCCACGTCCTTCAGGGGGCCTTCGAGATCGGCAACCTTATTGAACGTCGGACCCAGCGCCGCCAGGTCCTGCATGGGTTCTTTCAGGGAGCCCACCTGCTGCAAGGTCCGATTCGAGGCCTTGCATGGTCTGCGTTGTGGCCTCCACCGCCGTCGTGTTTCGGGCAATGGCCTGGTTCGTGGCCTGGATTCCTTCGGTATTCCCTCGAATCGCCTCGGCCATCTGGCACCCTGATCCCAATGCGATAACCAACAACGACGCGCTGCAGCGTAGCGTCCTGCATTTCATGGCTCCAACTCCTTAACACCATGAGCCTTCTATGTTGTCCTACGACCCGCACAGTCGTCCCAGGTGGTCACGAAAAAGTCAAGAGTGGACTCAAGAAATGCGGCATCCGGCGGATTCTCTTCCAGAGCAGGGAATCCGTTGACCAGAAGACTTTGGAAGAATGCCGGAGCGCCGGAATTGAAACGGCCGTAGCCTGCCCCCTGATGTTTCTCGGATCGTTTCGCCACAGGATCCACGGCTTCTTCACCGGGGGTTTAGGCGCTCTGCAGAAGATGGCAGGCCCCTTCTACCAATAGGCGGCACTGCCGACCGTGCTTTGGTGGGTCTGGAGAGTCGCGAGGTAGAGAGCTTGCTGTGTCTGAGAAAGCTGCTGCTGTACCTGCGCGAGGTTCCGCCGCAACTCCTCCACGCCGGTTTTCAGGCCGCATTCATCTTTCACGCGTTCCTGTTCGATCCGCCCGAGCGTCTGGCCCATACGCTGCAAGTCCGTGCGCACCGCGGATATCTCCCGGCCGACGCCCTCTCTCGATATGTCCGTCTGCGCAGCGAGGGCTTTCATTTGTTCTCCCGCGCGGCGGATCTCGCCGCGGAGACTCTCCAACTGCGGCAACAGGCTGTCTGTCTGTGCGGCGGTGTCTCCCGGCTCCTCACGGGCCTGGCCCCAGGCGCACCCCGGCTGTTCCACCGGGATCATCGGCTTCTCCAAGGCCCGCGGACCCTTCGAAAGCTCCTGTTCCTGATGCTGGTCCGGCTTCTGCGGTTCCTGAAGCCCCTGCTCGCTCGTCCCCGCCGGCGTCAAAGGTAGCGGTTGGATGCCTGCGGGCTCAGGCTGGGTGGAAGGCATCTGCTCCAGGACCAGTCGCAGCCGCTCGGCGCCGATCGAGGCCTCTTGCTCGGCCAGGCGGGCTGCCTCGGCCTGTTGCTCCGCTTGCTGGCGCTTGCCACGTGCCTGCTCCAGGGTCTGCAACACCGCAAGGTATTTGACCCTGAGCCGCTGCCGCGGCAGGTCCGCCAACTGGCTGTTCACGTCATGCAGTCGTGCCCGGATTTCGTCGAGCGACTTTTGCAGTCCGCGACGCTGTTGATCCTGCTGCAACACCAGTTGCTGGAGCTGCATTTGGGTCTGTTGCAGGCTGCGCTCCAACTCCGTCCGGCGGGCCTCCAACTGCCGGGCCTGGGCGTCAAACTGGCGCTCCTGCTCGGACAGGCCCGTCCCCTTCTGTTGTGGCAGCACGAGTTGCAGTTGCCCCTGGGCCAAGGTGACACTTGCCGTGCTGCCCATCGCCAAGATACTTACGACGAGCACCAAAGGCAGATGGGGCCGACCCCCGGCGGGGTTACTACGTTGACGGTGAAAGACTCGCTGCCTGGCCGTCTGGAAAATTCCGTTTCTCATAACCTTCCCCTTCAATCCAGTTTTGGGCCTTCGGTTTCGGCTGTTAGCGATTCCTTAAGGATGGAATGAAACAAGGTCTCCCGCCCGATAGAACGGTAAAGGGACAGACTCTATCGGAAGGAAGCCCACCCACTTTATCTGTAAGTACCTTCGGCATTCGGGAGCCAAACACTCCAGCGATTTCGGAGAAAATCGCGCTCCCGGCACGGGATACCTTCTGCGCCTTCGTGACGCACCTTTCTACATCATACGGGAAATAATGATTGACGTTCATCAAGATGGGGTACAATGCCAGGTGACTTTATCGAATGCTCCGCGTACCTATCCGCGGCGGTGGGAAGATCCGGTTCATTTCTGGACGGCGATTCAATCCTGGCTGCGGGTGTTGGACCGGCATCCCCGCATGGTCGTCATCATGGCGCACATGATGAACCTGTTCTACACGGATGAGCAGTTGGACTTCCTCTCGTCTGTCCTGGAAGCCTATCCGAATCTGCATGTGGAGTTCGGAGGGCGGTTCGGGGATTTTCCCACCATGCGGCGGGACCATCTGCGGGACTTCATCATCCGGTATTCGGATAGAATCCTGTTCGGCACGGATGTATCCGGTCCCTCGATCTTGCGTGCTACCCAAGAGCAGACGGCGGCCGGATACGTTCGTGCCTTCAAGATGCTGGAAAGCGAGGAGTTGGTGCAGGGGGGGGTTCTTCGACGAGAAAGGCCCGTCCTACCGCGGACTGGGACTGCCGATGGAGGTATTGGAGAAGATCTACTTTAGGAACGCCCTGCGGATATACCCGCGGGTGAAAACAGCACTGCAACAACTGGGGTGGGTATCAGGTGGAATGATTTCTGGATGACGCTCCGAAAACATGCTATGATATGTTTGGTTGTCTTGCGTGTCGCTGAGTAGGGATTCGCCAGTGATAAGGGCCGCAGAGTCGCGAGGGTGCACAGCTATGAACTCACAGCGCCGAGCCTTCACGTTGATCGAACTGCTGGTGGTGATCGCCGTCATCGCCGTGCTGATGGCCATCCTGATGCCGGCGTTGCAGCGGGCGAAGGAACAGGGCCAGGCCGCCGCCTGCCAGGGGAACCTCAAGGGCTTCACCCTGGCCCTGCAGATGTATGCCCAGGAGCATGACGACGGGTTCCCCGAGCCGCGGAGCTGCTACTTCCGCAGCAATATCACGATGCCGGGCGATGTCAGCGATCATCGCCGCTGGTGCAACGAGGACGTGAACCTGCGCTACCACCCGGAGTATGGGAGCGAGTTCTACGGGTACCTGTCCAATGTGCGATCGCTGATCTGCCCGACCTTCCGCCGCCTGGCGAAATCCGGCTATGGCCACACCGACTTCGACGACGACATCGCCACCGGCGTCGCCCACTACAACCCGTGGATGAACTACACGCAGAATGCCTATCTCGGCCCCCGGAACAGTCCCTGCCAGCCCCTCGCCTATAAGCTCTCGACCGTCCGGAACCCCGGCACCACATTTACCTACGCCGACGAGGGGCCCTTCAAGGAGGTGGGCATCAACACCCAGGGGCTCAATGACACGGCGCTGTTTCCCCTCTGGCCGTCGACGGATGCAGTTGCCAAGGTCCAACAGATGGGCGGGGCGTGGAATATCAAACCCGGCCCGGACGGGGTCGGCACCTTCGCGGATGTCATTGCCGGGTTCCACCAGGCCCCCAGCGGCAATCGCATCGCCGGCAGGGGCAATTGCGCCTTCGCCGACGGCCACGTGGCCCCGGCCTCCCGGATGGACACCTTCCCCCTGGCCTGGCCGCGGTGAGAGCCCGCGCTGTGTGGCTTCCCGCCGCGTGACCAATGGGGGAGGCGGCAGTGTGCGACCGAATCCTGTGGCGTCCGCGCATACCACCTGTCATCCCTTCGGCTGCGCTCAGGGCGAGCTCTGAGCGACAGCGAAGGATCTGGGTCGAGCATGACAATAACCGCTGATTCCGTTCGTTGGCCAGATGCTTCACTTCGTTCAGCATGACAAATGCCAGGGTGCCACTTCTCGCACACCCTCCACAGGACAATCAATTGTCGTTCATGAACTGACGTGCCCACACGTGGCTGACGTTGAGCTTGGCGGCCGTGGCGAATTCCGTGCGAGCGTTGCTGGCGTCGCCCTTGCCCAAGCAGCCCAGGCCGATGAGGTAATGGGCGGACGCCTGGCGGGCCTGGGGCGATTCCCGCTCGCCGAATTTGGCGAAGAAATCGGCGGCCTCGTCACGGGCGAGGCGGTCCATGCCCGTCTTGATCAGGTCGTCAAAAATGCCCTGGGCCTCGCTGGCCCGGTCGAGCTTCTTCAGCGCCATCGCCCGGTAGAAGCGGGACTCGGTCATCAAGCCGCCGCCACCGCCCCGCTGGCTGGCGGCTTTCGTGTAGTATTCTTTGGCCTTTTCCGCCTCGCCTATCGCCTCACAGGCCTGTCCGGCGTAGTAGGCGATCTGGGCGCCGAGCGCGTCGCCGCTCCTGGACCGGCCGACGGAGAGGTTCTCCGGATATTCCGCCGCCGCCAGGAAGTCTGCGAGGGCCGGTTTCGGCTGATTCTGCTTCAGCCGGCTCAGGCCGCGCAGCAAATGGGCGTCGACGTAGATGCCCCGGATTTCGCCGCCGCCTTCGCGGACGTGGAAATGAATCTTCGTGAGGGCATCGATGGCCTCGTCATACTTGCCCGCCAGCACCTGTACGCCAATCGCGCGTTCGAGACTGTCGTTGCGCTTGGCCGCGGTCGCACGATTCTTCTCGAAGAGCGCCACGCGCTTCTCCACCGGAGCATTGCCCAGCTCATAGAGCTGGTCCAGCTCGGTGAACACCCGCGCATCATTGGCGTTGCAGGCGACCGCCCTCTCGTAGCTGGCCGTCGCCTTGGCGACATCGTTCTGCGTGCGATAGTAGGCCCAGCCCAGGTTGCGGTGCACCAGCGCGAACGAGCCGTCGAACTCGCGGGACTTCTCCCACTGCTCGATCGCCTTCTCGGGCTGCAAGTCGTAGAGCAGATTGCCCAGGTAGTAGTGCGCCTTCGCATCGGTTGGATTGTGCTCGATGGCGGCTTTCAGAACGTCCGCCGATTCCGCACGGAACGGGAAGCAGTAATCGGCCGGCATCGAGTGTGCCTGCGAGTAGAAGGTGTCGGCCACGTTCGTACCGCCCTTGCGCGCGTGCAGAAACCCGAGGTAATAGTAGACGAGCGGATACTTGCCGGCGGGGTCCGTCTTGTCCCGGCTGATCCTCCCCAGGACCTCGATCGCCTCATCCCAGAACCCGCAGTTCATGTAGTCCGTGGCCAGCTCCAGGTAGACCTGGACATCGTGCCGCATGGCGGCGTCCAGCTTCTTGACCGCCTCGCTGTCCGGGCGACGCGCGTTGGGGCTTTGCTGGAGAAGAAGCTCGTTCATCGCGAAGAAGTCGAGCGGGTCATCCTGCAGTGACTTCGCCAGGAGGGTCGCCGCCTGCCTGGTCTTGCCCGTACGCCGGAGGATGGCGGCCTTGAGATCGCGGGCCTTGTTGTCGAGCGCGTTCGTGGACGAGCGACTGATCGACCTGCTCCAGGGCTGTGGCGAACTCGCCCTTGCGGCAGGAAAGCTCCGCCAACTGGTACTGGGCCGGCGAGTGGAAGGCATAGTCCCACGTTGACCGGGCAAAGGCTTCGTAAGCTTCATCGAGCTTGCCCTGCGCCCGCAGCGAGACGCCCAGGTGGTAAAGAGCCTCGGTATTGATGGGACGAGTGTAATCAATCGAGAGCCGCTTCACCGCCCGGCGGAGATGCTCCTCGGCCTTCTCGTACATGCACCGGCGGTTGTAGTTGATGCCGACAATGGTATTGGTTCGCGCATCGTTCGGGTCACGCCGGAGGGCCTCTTCGTAGTAGTCGAACGGATCGACTCTCGGATTGCCGATCTGCTCGACGCGCAGGCCCGTCAGGTACAGTTCCTCGACGGTCTTGATGTCCTTCGGAGCGGGCGGGGGCTTGACCGTCTCCGGCAGCTTCGGATCGGACACGATCTCCACCGGCTGGTACGAGACCAGGGTCTGGCCCGAGCTGGTCACAAGGACCGCCTTGAGGTCGGTCCGCTTCGTGCCGGCGGGCACCGGGACTTCCTTGGTGAAAGGCTTGTCCGGCCCGATGGTGATCGTCTGCTCCAAGAGCGACTTATCGCCGGCCTTGAGCGAGACTTTCGCCTTCTCATGCCGGGCGGTCGTGTTGAAGCCGATCTTGGCCGGTGCCGTTGGCCGTCAGTTCCAGGTTCACCGCGCCCTGAAGATTGGCGTACTTGAACCCGCCGATCTCGCGGACCGGATACCAGTACTGCTTGAAGGTCTTGACCTCGTGCGGCTTGATCCAGCTATAGTCGGGCTGATTGTCGGAGAAGGCCCCGACCATCAGCTCGGCGTACGGGCCATCGGCATCGGTCAGGATCTTGTCCCACATCCGGCCGGTCGGCCCGGGGCTCCACTCCCAGAGCTTGGCCCCGCAGACGACGTGATGATCGCCGACGTGGACGACGCCGGCCTGCTTGCCGTGGTCGTAGCCGCCCATGAAGTCCTCCTGCTTGTCCCAGGCGAAGAACGACACCGGCTCCGGGTGATTCTTCCACCAGCGAGAGGTCCACGCCCCGGTAGTCCACGCCCGCGATAGTTCTCGTTCGCGATCGGCCAATGGGCGAAGTCGTTCTTGGAGTGGTACGTGGCGGCGGTGACGCTCGGCGGGAAGATCACCTGATAATCGTCGTTGACGTGCACGGCCACGTTGGCCCAGTAGAGGATCGAGTTCGGGTAGGCGGTCCGGTTGTCCAGCTTGACCGACGCCTCGATATAGGACTTGCCGGGGTAGAGCGTGATGCCGATGAGCCACTTCATGCGGTGCCGCCGCTCGGTCTCGCCGAACCAGATCGTCTTACTGCCGTCGGCGTTCTCGGCGAGCGTGTAGTCCACGGGCATGTAGGTGGTGTTGCGGTGATGATGGAAGACGCACCACTCGATGCCGCCGGAGATCCAGGCGCCGAGCATGCCGATCAGGGCGGGCTTGACGACGTGCTGGCGGTAGAAGATCTCGTAGCCGTTCGTCTTATCGGTCGCATAGAAGAGCCGCCCGCCCAATTCCGGCAGGATGCACAGCTTGATGTACTCGTTCTCCAGGTACAGGGCCTTGTAGGTCTTCTCCTCGCGGAGATCCGTCACACCATCCTGCATCGGGTAGGGATAGATGCGCTTCTGGGCCCCCTGGTAGGACTCGTGCGTGTAGAACCGGGGATTGAGGTCCGGCGGGTCCAGCCGGTACGTCGGGCAGCGTCAGCGGCTCCTCCCAAACCTTGACCGCCGCCGGTGCGGCGGTGACGATGAGCAGAACGAAAAGACTCAAGAAATAAGTCGGCAGCTTCTTGGACATGAGGTCGCAGCTCCTTTCTGCCATGCCGGCAGCCTTCGCTGCCGTCGGGCACTCCTATGCTCCGGCGCTCTGTCGCCGATGCAGTCGTGACGGCCCCGCGCCATCGCGTCCGATACCATCGGACCAACGCCGCCCGCCATCTTAACAGAAGCCCCCCCACCCGACAAGCCACCGCGTCACAAAGGCCGCTGACCGTTCTTGCGGCCCCCTGGCACAAGGACGATTCGTCGGCTCGTAGGGTGGGTTGTCCTGAACATGGTGACGGGGAAGGTTCGGAGTTCCATTGGCGCACCGAATCACACGGAACCTGTGGCAACACGTTATCCGTGCTGCTATAATGGATTGATACCTGCAAAGGCCATTATGAAGAAGAAAGTCTACATCGAAACAAGCTTTGTGAGCTACCTGGCGGCCCGTCCGACCCGTAATCTTGTGGCCGCAGCGTGGCAAGAGGTTGCTACGGCTTGGTGGGAGACGCGGGGACCCCAGTTCGATCTGTATGCATCCGAACTGACCGTTGCGGAGGCGGCGCGGGGAGATGAGATCGCCGCCCAACGGCGTCTGGCCTATCTGGAGCATTTGCCCGTGCTCAACGTAACGGATTCGGCCATCGCTCTGGCTCAACACCTATTGCAGGCGGGCGCGATGCCCGCTCATGCCTTCGGCGATGCCCTTCATGTTGCTCTCGCCGTGGTACATCGCATGGATTACCTCCTGACCTGGAATTGCCGGCATATCGACAATGCCGAAACCAAACCCGTCGTGCGCAACGTATGTATTACAGAAGGGTTGTCTTTTCCCGAGATATGTACCCCTCAGGAATTGATGGGAGAGAACAGTCATGAGAGATGAGATCGTCAAAGATGAGATTATTGAGGAACTCTGGAAAGCCAAGGACGATATCGCCCGCGAATGCGGATACGACCTCAACAAACTGGCCGAACTGTTGCGAAAGAGGCAAGCCCAGGGGAAACACAAGGTCGTAGACTGCACAAGTCAATACCTCCACCAGAGGTGGAGGCTTGTAACGTGAACCGCTCAAAGCGGGTTGTTTGGGAGCCGCCTGCGGCGGCAGTCGGCCAGCCCCGCCCCGCATCTGGTCCAGCCCGCCAGCCTTCCTCTTGCTTCCGTTTGGTGTCTTTCTCGCCCGCCCTCTCGCGGCGCACCACTGGTGCCACGACACACCGAGAGATCCAGAGGCCCTCTCCCGGGACTATTCGCTCTTTCCGCCCTCCGGGCACCTTGCCTTTGATGTACCCGCGTACATAAGCTGGCGAATGCGTATGCGGAATCACGCGGGGCTTCACCCGGTTCCCTATTTGGCAAGCTCAAAGACGACTCCTGTATCTGTCAAACTCTGGGAGTCCCCCGGCTTAGCCGGGGGGTTACCTCTGTTACTCATCAAACCGCCGACGCTCCGGGGGAATCTGCGGACACCATGCTCCGTTCGGGGCCGAAATAAGTAAGATGTCCCCAAGATTCCACCCCGTTAGCGGACCGCCACCATTGCCGGGCTCAAAAAGAGCGACTTTTCAGAAAGCAAATGCGGTGGGCGATTATCGGCGCGAAGATGAGAGCGCCGCTCGTGCGTAGGAGGCAATATGGCGGGCACCAGAAACTGGCTTCGGAAACCCAGGTACAGTATCCTCAGCGTGGGGGTCCTCTTATTCCTGGCAACCATCATCATAGCATTCGGTTGCTCAGAACTGCCCTCTTTACTGCTGGCTTCCCTAACGTCACGTAGATTGGGCGCGATGAACGAAAGGATACGGCTCCTGGAGCAGGTTGCCTTCGTGACCCCGTTGCCGAAGGTCAGGTTGGCGGAGATGGCGAAGGAAAACGAACCGAACGCTTACCAGCATCCTTATACATTCACGAGCGACTGGTTCACGACCCGGCTGGCGTCTTGGCGAATAGCCCTCCGGCCTTACGCGGCGCGCGCGGGCCTCAACTACTTGGAAATCGGCACCTTTGAAGGCCGGTCCTTGTTTTGGATGCTCGAAAATATCCTCACTGATCCGACCGCGCACGCCACCGCCATAGACTTGTTTGATGGCCCCTACGCCGCCATGTACCGCAGCAACCTGGCGCGGTCGGGCCATGAGCATAAAGTGACCACCTTGACCGGATATTCCCAAGTCCTGCTCCGCGGTCTGCCTGTCGATTCTTATGATCTCGTCTATATTGACGGCTCTCA
The DNA here is from genome assembly GCA_963699595.1 of uncultured Planctomycetota bacterium. GTDB lineage: Bacteria > Planctomycetota > Phycisphaerae > Sedimentisphaerales > Anaerobacaceae > PLanc-01. The sequence goes on along the minus strand of CAVOUO010000040.1, from coordinate 81,441 downwards.
TCGGCCCGCCGACGTGTTGGAAGACGCGGTCCTCTGTTGGCGGCTTCTGCGGGCGGGAGGCTTGATGATCTTCGACGACTATGCCAACGCAAGAATCGGGCACGACTACCAGGGGGACACGGAACCTACGGCCGAGAAGTGGTATCCCAAAATGGCCATCGACCCCTTTGTCCTGTGCCACGCGGAAGAATGTGAAGTGATCCACAACGACTTTCAACTCATTGTCCGCAAGAGGAGGTAGTGCTGAAGCCGGCCTGACGTTTCCTGGGCTCGGCGATCGCCTCGGTCCGTGGAATTCTGGGGACATCTATGAGCAAGCCGTTGTCAAGCCTGTTCCTTCGCACGGTTCAGAGCTTGTCCTGAGCCTGCGAAGGAACAGGCTCTGAGCCTGTCGAAGGGACGATCGCGGGATTTCTTCGCGGGAATTCCACCCATCGATTCGGCGTCACCGGTTCGGCGCGCAGGAGTCTACGTACGAGCCGTCCGGCACGAGCTGCGTCACGCGAGAGAGTTGTGGCTCTCTCCAGTCGCATTTGTCCGCTAATTGTTAATTTGAGGGCTGGCCCCGCGAAACGCCATGCGAAATCCTTTGCACTATCAGGCGTCCTGTGGTACAGCTTATCCATCATGGAGATATCCAAGCCACTTGCCATCTCGTTGCTGGTGTTCGGCGTTTACGTGATTCTTGCCTTTCTGGGAGTCAGGGGCCTTCTCGATGACCCCCAGAATCTCGCCCTCGTTTTGATTGGACTAGGCTCTGTCTGAGAACGCCAGTTTGAGATATCGGCGAATCATGGCCAGTTTGAACATCGCCAGAAAGCTGATCGCCAGTTTCTCAAACCGCGTCCCGATCCGGCGGCACTCTTTCAGCCAACCGACACACTGCTCGATGACACAACGTCTGCGATAGCTCTGTTTGTCAAAGGGACGACTTCCTTTCCTCTGGTTGGACTTTCGTGCGATCACCGCCCTAATCCCGTGCGCAGCCACCGACGAATGGTCGGGTAACTATAGCCCTTGTCTCCGGCCAAGCGTTGAGGACGCTTACGCGGCCGGCCGAGGGGCTGCGGAATCGCAATCTCATTCATCACGGCCTCGACCTGCGTCGATTCATGTCGCTGTCCCGGGGTCACTTCCACCGCCAGCGGCAAACCGCGGCCATCCGTCACCAGATGGAATTTGCTGCTGAATCCGCCGCGGGAACGGCCTAAAGCGTGATCTTCCGGCTCTTGCGGGTGCTGGGTGAGACTTTTTTTTTGAGGCCCCAGCCGCCGCGCGGGAGGCCCGAACCGTCGAGCCGTCGATGCACCACAGATCCCAATCGATCTGGCCTTGTCGATCCAGATGGATCTGCAAGGTTCCGACGAGGCGATCAAAGGTGCCGTTGTTCCGCCAGTTTCGGTAGTAATCATAGACCGTCTGCCAAGGCCCAAACCGTTCCGGCATATCCCGCCAAGGAGCTCCGCTGCAGAGATCCCACAGAATGCCGTTGAGCATCTGCCGCGGGTCCTTGGGCTTGCGACCGGTGGTGGCGGTGCGTTTGGGAAGTACGGGTTCGACTAACTGCCATTGTTCATCCGTCAATTCGTATCGCTTCATGATGCTAATCTCCTCGCTTTATACGAGGAGAATCAGCAAAATGATCGTTCTGAGACAGAGCCTAGGTGGTATCTGGCTCGGCAACAAGAAAGGAGGACGCAGAAGAGTGATCCCCGGGTTCCAAGTGTATCCCCCTTCTTCGGGATTCATGCTGAGATTCACGGGCTGGGTGCTTCTTATCTGTCCCTTTGTTCTTTGGCTTTTCTCAACAATCCACGCATTGGTATCAGGCGGTGAGGTCTCCTGAGATCTGTCCAGGAACCCGCCCTTTCAGGTATTGTTGGATCATCACCAACTGGAGATGGAAACGAAACTGATCCGAATTTCGGGGCCATCTATGAGCAAGCCGTTGTCAAGACGGTCGCGGGATTTTTTTCGCGGGAATTCCGCACATCCATTCGGCGTCACCCGGTTCAAGCCTCAAGCTCCTTGAAGAGTTCGTCAACGCTGGAAGCGGTATGCAGGTCGATCCCCTTCTCGGACTCCTCCAGCGTTTTGGCGGTCAAGGTCAACGAAAACTCCACGAAAATCCGTTCATGAACTGCTCTGCGGATGAAAGAAGGGTTGTCGGTAGCCGGCAGCCGGTTGATTCGACAGCCGGGGGCGGCTGTCCTACATGTTCCGTCCGCTTCTTGTCTCAATGGGCGAATGATGATTCGCCCCTACGGTCCTCCGTGCCCTGCTCCCTCCGGGCTGGGTAGGTCCGCCGTAGGATATTTCTGCGGGAATGTTGCTTTTTTATGCAACATACAGGCGTGTGAAGCGTCTACATACAGAATCACCGCCGACGGCTGTGAACGCTTGGCCCTACCAGGCCGCAACATCTGGACTTGCCGGCCAGAAGGGTCAAAGCGAGAGCTTTCGGCTGAAGAGCTTCTCGGCTCTGCTGACTGCCCTTCTTTGTTGTGATGGCTGTCACAATACTGGAGGCAGTAATCAGTAGATACGGAGTCCCCAGTTCTCAGTTGTCGGTTGTCAGTTGCGGCCTGCGGCCTTGAGATTGCCGCGCTTCGCTCGCAATGACATGATCAGCGTTCTATCTGGCAGCAACTGAAAAGGATTTCCAGATCTTCATGCGGCGGCTTTGTTAAGTTGTTCTGTGGTAGCATTTTGCGTCAAGAAGATGGTGGCAATGATTTTGGCACCGTTGGGGGTCAGGCGATACTTGCGGCTCTTGGGCAGACGGCGGATGATCTTGTGTTCCCGCAAGAGCCGCAGCAGATACGTCACCTTAGCGGAGACCTCCTTGGCAGGACGATGGGGATAGAGGCGGCCGGCAATATCCCGGTTACGGAAATCCCCCGCTAGTCCGCACTCCGCCACCGCCGCCAGGAGTTGCTCATCCGCCTCTGACCAGGGCCGCAGCGCCCGGATTGATTTGCCTTTGGAGGTGTGCCGCTGACAGATCGGAGAGACGATCTCTTCCACTCGCTCACTGGTGTCGAGTTGGGCCACGGCTTCGAGGTAGCGGTCATTGACGTGTTGCGAGACCTGACTGCGGGCGTACAAATCCACAATGCCCTTGCTCATGGGAAGCATCTTCTGGGGGCCCTGGGGGTCCCGCTCCGACCGGCGGTAGACGCGAAAGGCCCGGGCATTGTTGATCGTGCACTCCGTCCGCAGGATGGAGCCGGCTTTGTCATAGACCTTGACGGAGTTGGCGTGCGCCCGATGCTTGACACGGATCCCTTCCGGACGACTCTTATAGCTGCTGGTCACTTCCTCCTGGCTGTTGGGATACAGACGCTTGCCCAAAAAGCGAAGTACATCCTTGCTGCCAAAGGCGATCATGGAGCCGCGAACCAGCTGCGGATAGATGTCGCCGACGCCCGCGCATCAGCAAAGGCAATATCGGTCGCCCATTCCGTCTCGTGGCTGGTCCAGTAGTAGTGCAGGGGAAAACCGGCAAACATCGTGTCGTGGGCGGGATTCAGGAATCGCGCGATCCGGCCGAACTGCTGACACCAGTCCGTGCGGTGCAGTTGGTCCATCAGTTCCTGGGCTCGATTGAAATCGCCGATCCAGGGGAAGCAGTTGTCGTGACGGCGGTAAGCGAGTCCTTCCTGATCCATCCTGCGGGCCAGCCATTCCCGGCCATTCATCCACATCTGGATGGCAAAGGGAAACCACGTTTGGATTCGGGCATCGATGAAGCCGAAGTAGGCATCGTACCAGTAATGGTACAGGTGCATACACTTACCCTGAAACAGTTCCAAATCCAGCGTCTTGGTCCGGTGATTCCCATGCAGTTGGTAGGTCATACACGGCTCGACGATGCGAAGAATACAGATCAGTCCCTCTTGGACGCCGTCGCGGGCGGCGATGTCCAGCGCGACTTGCTCTTTATCGGTTCGGCTGGAGTACAGATACAGGTTCGGCCGGCCGCCTTGTTCGGCCTTGGCGACCGAGGCCTGGATCAGGGCCGCGGTTTTCTCTTGCGCATACTGCTTGAAGTCTTTCATCAGAATCCCCAGATAGGACAAGTGCTGGCAAGTGCTTGGCGGAGAACGACTTCATGGCTGATCCTCCTTGTAAACAGGTTCGGTACAACAACCACCATACCGGATGGGATGCCTTTCCCGTCCTTCCCTTCTGCCCTCGATCTCGGGGAAACAAACCCAATTTGGCGCAGCCCGGCCGGGACCCGGGGGTCGATTCTACGAGACAAAGCCAATTGGCCGGAGCCAATCGTTCGACACGAACCCTATTTCCGCAGCCACGGGTGCGGTTGAAAGGCGATTGATGATGGGAGGGCGAAATGCGCAAAACGAACCCAATTCCGGTCGTTGCGACCGTCGAGAGCCCCCATCACTCCAAGATTCGATCATTCCAGCATTCCAGTGCTCGGGTGTGAACGAGGGGCAATCGTGCGAAACAAACCCAATTCCTGGTGGAGAGAAAGCGATGGCAAGTGCTTTATGGCAAAGAGCTTAGGAACGATTCGTCGCAAAACCGGCACGGAAAAACAAAGCCAAATTCGCCGGAGAACGGGGCTCAGGGACCAGGGGTCGGCGGTCCGACACCTGATACTAGGCCGGACCCGACTTCCTCCGGAGCGATCCTTGTCTTCTGCCTGTCCGGCAAGTAGACTGATCTTATGAGCCCATCCGTCTTCAGAAAAAGAGGTAATAGGTTCTATGCGTGGCAAAGCCACTTCCGTAAGCGTTGAGAACATCACTCCGCTGGGCATCTGGCTCGTTGTGGAAGGGAAGGAATACTTCCTCAGTTACCACGACTACCCGTACTTCAAAGACCAAGTGCTCGGTGCTATTCAGGACGTGCAGTTGCTGCACGGCTACCACCTCTACTGGCCCCAGTTGGACGTGGACCTCGAAATTGACAACCTGGAGCACCCTGAGAAATACCCGCTTCGATCCGCGGCGCGGCCGCGGCAATCCCGCCGATCCGCCGGACGGGCAAAGGCTCGTTGAACCAACCATGACAGAATCGCAGAAGAAACTGAATCGAGAGATCGTACCGATTGGGCAGTGGCTGCCGCACGATCATATTCCGTGGGTGATTGCGGGACCGTGCAGCGCCGAGTCGGCCGAGCAGATGCTGGCGACGGCCCGGGGGCTGGTCGGCTCGCCGCACGTGAAGGCGTTTCGCGCCGGAATCTGGAAGCCGCGGACCCGCCCGAACTCGTTCGAGGGCATCGGGGAAACCGGTTTGCAGTGGCTCGCCCAGGTCAAGGCCGAGACGGGCCTGCCGACCGCCACCGAAGTCGCCAACACGGAGCATGTCGAGCTGTGCCTCAAGCACGGCGTGGACATCATCTGGGTCGGCGCACGAACGACGGTCAGCCCGTTCGCGGTGCAGGAGATCGCCGAGGCGGTCAAGGGCGTCGATATCCCGGTGCTCGTGAAGAACCCGATCAACGCGGAGCTGGGTCTGTGGGTCGGCGCCATCGAGCGGCTTCATGCGGTGGGCGTACGGAAGCTGGCGGCGATCCACCGGGGCTTTTCCACGTACGTCGAGATGGAGTTTCGCAACGACCCGAAGTGGCAGATCCCGATCGAGCTCAAGCGACTGTGGCCCGACCTGCCCCTGATCTGCGATCCCAGCCATATCTCCGGCAACCGCCAGTTCATCGAGCCGGTCTCGCAGATGGCCCTCGACATCGGCATCCAGGGCCTGATGATCGAGTCGCACATCGACCCGGACCACGCCTGGAGCGACGCCAAGCAGCAGGTCACGCCGGAAGCCCTGTGCCGCATGCTCGACCGGCTCCGGGTCCGCGATGCCCCGATCACCGACCGGGACGTGAAGCAGAAGATCTCGCGCCTGCGGGCGGAGATCAGCCATATCGACGCCAAGATCATCCAGGACCTGGCCGAGCGCATGAAGTGGGTGGAGGAGATCGGCCGGCTCAAGCAGCAGCACAACATTCCCGTTCTCCAGCTCGAACGCTGGGAGAACCTGCTGGGCAGCCACGTCGCCAAAGGCAAGGAACTGGGCTTGGACGAGGAGTTCATCAAGGCTCTCTTCGAGCTGATCCACGCCCAGGCCGTCAAACAACAGTTGTAGCAGACTCTGTGCACAGGAAGCTTTATGGGAATATTCTCGAAGACCGCGGAATACTTGAAGCAGCGGCTGGGCAAGACCCGGGACAAGATCAGCAGCTCGCTTTCCACCGTCCTGAGCATCGGCCGCAAGATCGACGACCAGTTGCTCGATGAGCTGGAAGAGACGCTGATCAGCGACGACTTGGGCGTCGAGACTACAGAGAGGCTGATCGCAGAGTTGCGCGAGGCCTACCGCAGCCGCAAAATCTCCAAATCGGAGGACATCGTCCCGTTCCTCAAGGAGCATATGAAGAGTTACTGGCCGCCGGAGGATCGGCAACCGCGCACCGCCGCCAGCGGGCCGACGGTGATCCTCGTCGCCGGCGTCAACGGGACCGGCAAGACCACCAGCATCGCCAAGCTGGCTTACATCTTTCACCGCAACGGCAAGAAGGTCATCGTGGCGGCGTGTGACACGTTCCGCGCGGCGGCCGTCGAGCAGTTGACCATCTGGGCCGACCGGATCGGCGTGCAGATCGTCAAGCACCAGGCCGGCAGCGACCCCGCCGCGGTCGCCTTCGACGCCTGCGAGGCCGCGGTCGCCCGAGATGCGGACATCCTGATCCTCGACACCGCCGGCCGGCTGCACACCAAAAAGGACCTGATGCTGCAACTGACAAAGATCCGCGACGTCGTCGCCAAGAAGATCCCCGGCGCGCCGCACGAGGTGCTGCTGGTCCTGGACGCCACGACCGGCCAGAACGCGATCTCGCAGGCCCAACTGTTCACGGAGGCCATCAACGTGACCGGCATCTTCCTGGCCAAGCTCGACGGCACGGCCCGCGGCGGCATCGTCATCGCGATCAAAGAGAAGCTCGACATCCCCGTGAAGTTCGTCGGCCTGGGCGAAAAGCCCGAAGACATCGCCGAGTTCGACCCCGCCGACTTCGTCGAGGCCCTCTTCGAGCCGGCGGGTCAGGCGGTGAAGTAATGGAATAATGGAATGGTGGAATATTGCAAAACACAAATGCAATGGTAATCTGCAAGAAATGATCCAGCGACTGGCCGCCAACGTGGTTCGGGAGCGTCTACGGCAGTCTCCGGCCGTGGGCTTGGTCGGGCCGCGCCAGTGCGGAAAGACTACCCTGGCCCGATCCCTCGCGGGCCGGTACTTCGATCTGGAGGTGGAGGCCGAACGGCTCCGCTTGGATCTTCAGTGGGCCTCGCTTATTCAGGGGCAGGACTTGGTCATCCTGGACGAGGCCCAGGCTTGGCCGGAGGTATTCCCTCGGCTCCGCTCCGCCATCGACCAGGACCGCAAAACGATGGGGCGATTCCTCCTGCTGGGCTCGGTTTCACCGGGATTGGCCAAGCAGGTCTCCGAGTCTCTGGCCGGCCGGCTCAGTCTGGTGGAGTTGACGCCGTTCCTGCTGGAGGAGCTGTCTGCCGACCGGCTGGACGACCTTTGGTTGTTCGGAGGATACCCGGATGGAGGGATTCTCGATGCCGCCGCGTTCGGGCGATGGCAACAGGACTACTTGACTCTTCTGGCCCAGCGCGATCTGCCCCAGTGGGGACTTCCGGCCAGGCCGCAGACCACGGAGCGGCTTCTGCGGATGATCGCGGCGGTCCACGGACAGACCTGGAACGCCTCCCGGATCGGCCAGAGCCTCGGCCTGAACTACCAGACGATCAACAGTTACCTCGATTATCTGGTCGGCGCCTTCCTGATTCGCAGACTGGAGCCGTACCAAGCGAATATCCGCAAGCGTCTGACCAAGTCGCCCAAGGTTTACTGGAGGGACACCGGGCTGCTGCACACACTCCTGCAAACGAGGACACGCGACGACCTCCTGGCTCAGCCCTGGGTGGGCGCCAGTTGGGAAGGCTTCGTCATCGAGCAGGTGTTGGGCCACCTGGCGGCCTGGGGCAGGACCGTCCAGCCCTTCTACCTTCATACCACCGATCAGTATGAGATCGATCTGGTTTTGGATTTCGGCCGGTCTCTTTGGGCCGTCGAGATCAAGCTGACCGCCAGTCCCTCCCTGAGCGACACCCGACATCTGAACAAGGTCGCGGACCTGATCCAAGCCGACCAGCGTGTCCTGGTCGCCCGAGTCCACGAGAGCCTCGAATCCGAGGGCCTTCTTGGTCACCGACCTGCCGGGTCTGCTGAAGAAGCTGCGTGAGACCGGGACCCAGGCGGGATAAGATCGGTTATCTTCGGCGGTTCCGGAGAACCAAAGTCTTCTTGCGAAGGAGAAGAGACATGAGGGAGAAATTTGAATTGCACTGCAAGACTGTCGGGCTTATCATCTTCTGCTTCGGCGTCTATAGCTCTCTGAGTTGCATACCGTTATTTCTCCAAAAGGCGCCGGACGTCACCAAGATGATACCGCAATCCGCGTTGAAAACCCTTGCCCGGCCGGATATCGCCGGACTGCAAGCGGCCACTTCCTACACATGGAAGTACGCTCTCACGACCCTGGTTCTTTCGGGGATCGCCCCGATTCTCATAGGCGTCTATCTGATGCGCTCCAACAACCTGTTCGTGCATCTGTGTTATCCAACGTCCACCGGCAGTCCGCCGCCGGCAGCCAGCGGTGCCAACGAGGCCGCTACGCTCAATATCTCTCCGAACGGACGCGGGGGTGCAAGCGACAAGGAGGTGCGCAGCCGGTACGCGCCTCCCGGGTACTCCGACTGATAGATCGCTCGACATATACCATCTGAGGACAACGCGATGAGACTCGTGACCAACAGACGATCAACAGGCTGCCTGTCTTTGACTCTGACTATACTTTGGGCCGGTCATGTGTGGGCCGCGGCTGAGCACAAGGAGGGTCAGCACTTTCCGCCGTTCATCTGGCCGTCGGAACCGCCGAAGGATTGTCCGTTCGAGCCGTCGAAGGACATCGTCGGTATCGCCTTCACCGGCGTCCACAGCGACTATCACGTGGCCGACACGTGGTACCCGAGTTGGGCCTCGGATGGGAACCTGTACTCGCCCTGGACGGACGGGTCCGCGCCGCGTGCCGACGGCTCCCGCGAGAACTCCAATAGCGGGACAGGCAAGGACGCGACCACGGGCCAGGCCGTCTTGATCGGCGATGACCCGCTTTCCCTCAAGATCGTCAGCCTGGGACTGTTCAAAGGTGATGCCTCGCCGTATAAGGGCCGCTATCCCTGCGGCAGTCTCGTCTACAACAACGTGTGGTACTACGGCACCTACTGCCTGGCGCCGGACGGCAAGGTCGACTACGGCCCGGACGCCTACAACTGGCCCTGGCTGGGACCGTTCGTGGGCTTTCGCTACTCGACGGATTTCGGCAAGACGTGGACGGACACGCCGCACACGCCGGCCAAGTCGCTCTTTCGCGAGACCGGCATGTGGGGCTACCCGGTCAAGATCGGCTCGCCCCACTTCGTCGATTTCGGCAAGAACATGGAGCACTCCCCGGACGGCAAGGCCTATCTCGTCGCCCACGGCGCCCCGGAGCCCGACCCCAAGCCGCGCTTCGGCAACCTGAGTTGGATCAGCGGTGACGAGATCTACCTGCTCCGTGTCACGCCGAGCATCGCCAACATGAACGATGCCTCCAAGTATGAGTTCTACGCCGGCCGCGATGCCCAGGGCAAGCCCATCTGGACCAGCGAGTTCGCCAAAATCCAGCCGCTGATCGACTGGAACAACAACTGCGGCTGCGTCACGATCACCTACAACGCCCCGCTGAAGAAGTATCTCATGTGCATCACCGACGGCTGGCCCACCTGTGCCAAGATGAGCTCCTACATCCTCGAAGCAAGCGAGATCACCGGCCCCTGGCGGCTCGTAACGTACATGAAGGACTTCGGCGAGCAGGGCTATTTCCTCAACATCCCGACAAAGTTCATCAGTCCTGACGGCCGGACCGCCTGGCTGTGCTATTCCGGTAACTTCGCCAAAGATTGGCGCGGCACGGTGATGCAGGAAAAACCCCCCGGCAGCCACTACGGCCTCGTCCTCCAGAAAATCAAGTTGTTGGACAGAGCCACCCTCCAGAAATAGGCAGGTAAGCACACAGCCTTGTATCTGACACAGAAGGAGCCCATGCACTGGGGTGCGATCTTGCACGTATTTGACAGAGGATAGCGCGCGAAAGAAGAACTGAAAAACGCGGGTTCTCTCACAATGCTCTCATCTTGGTTCTGGTATCGTTGCAGCCATGGAAGGCGGTTTGCCCAAGGGGGCAAGCCGGAGAATTGCTGACCATTTGATGCAAGGAGACTGAAGATGAAAACGAAACAGCGGAGATTGGTTGCGGTACTGGTGGTTGCCGGTTTGGCACTGTGCCTCGGGGCGGTGGCTACGCAGACGATCGTGCAAGGCGAGAGAGCGGTCTCCATCGAGCAGGTGCCCGCCGCGGTCCGGGCTACCATCCTGGCACAAGCCCAGGGCAACACCATCAATGAGATCGAGGTGGAAACGCAGAACGGCCAAACGGTCTACGAGGCAGAGGTGATCGCCGGCGGCCGGACCACCGACATCAAGGTGGCGGCGGATGGGACCTTGCTCGGCACGGAGCCTGATGAGGACGAAGCCGATGACGAGGAAGAGGAAGCCGAAGAAGACGAACAGGTCTCGCTCGCTCAGGTCCCCGAAGCCGTAAAAGCCACCATCGCGAAAGAGGCTGCCGGTGCGGAGATTAAGGAGATCGAGAAGGAAACGGAAGACGGCAAGACAATCTACTCGGTCGAGGTGATCCTCAACGGCCAGCAAGTCGATTTCGAGATCGCGCCCGACGGCACACTGCTCGGCAAGGAGGTGGAGGGCGCGGGCCACGACAAATGATGTTCTTCCGTTGAGTCGCGCCTCATCGCAGCGTGTAGGGTGTGCCCCGTGCCTGGTGGAGACAAGAAAGCCCCGGTCGTGCCTTCGGGCTGGATACGACCGGGGCCGGAAAAAGGTCGCTGAAAAATCAGACTCTTGGGTAGCCGGCAAGATACTCCGTCTGGGGCAGTTGGCCGACCAGCGGCATGGCGTATTCGACGAACCTGTCGGTGACGCCGTTGCCGTCGGCGTTCATGAACTCGTCCGGCATCGACTTGGTCTTCTCTGCGACGTTCTTCAACTCCGTGCGGAACAGCTCGATGCCGTAGTTCTTGCCGCTGCCGGTCCGCTGGATCGCCACGGAGCCGCAGGCCTCACTCATGGCATACTGGACCGCCGCGCGGCCGCAGCGCCGGGCCTCGTCCGCATCCACCGGCGATTGGAATCCCGGGAAGCTGCGCTGCAGGTAGCCGAACGTGTCCGCGCGGACGCGCTTGATATTGAGATTGTTCTTCACCTGGGCCGCCAGGAAGTCGGCCAAGGCCCCGGTGCCGGAGAGCTGGATATTGCCGTGCGGGTCCTTCTCCGCCGTCTGGGCGATCTTCTTGGCCCAGGTCTCGCCGTCGGCGTCACACACGCCCTCGCTGACCGCGATCACCGCCCGGCCGAGCTTCTTGTAGACCGCCTCCACATCGCCAAGGAACTTGCCGATCGAGACCGGCCGCTCCGGCACGTACACCAGATGCGGGCCATCGTCGTCGCGCTTACGCCCGAGGGCGGCGGCGGCGGTCAGGAAGCCGGCGTTGCGGCCCATAATCACGTCGATCTTCACGCCGGGCAAAGCCCGGTTGTCCAGGTCGTCGCCGATCAAGGCGCAGGCGACGAACTTCGCGGCGCTGCCGTAGCCTGGGCAGTGGTCCGTCACGAGCAGGTCGTTGTCCACGGTCTTGGGCACATGGAACGCACACATGTTGTAGTTGGCCTCTTGGGCCACGGTGCTGATGATGAAGGCGGTATTCGCGGAATCGTTGCCGCCGATATAGAAGAAGTAGCGGATGTTACGTTTCTTGAAGACCTCCAGGATCCGGCGGCAGTACGCCGCATCGGGCTTGTCCCGGCTCGTGCCGAGCGCCGACGACGGCGAAGCCGCCACGGTCTCCAGCGTCTCGGACGAGAGCTGGCCCAGATCGATGAACTCGTCCTTGACCATGCCGGCCACGGCGTGGACGGCGCCATAGATCGTCTGAATCTCCGGGTGCTTCTTCGCCTCTTCGATGACACCGACCAACGAGGCGTTGATCACCGCGGTGGGCCCGCCGGACTGCCCGACCACGGCGTTTGCCTTGGGCGCGCTTGCCATAATCATTCATCTCCATACTAACGCGGGCGGTCCGCACACGTCCGACCCGCCCATCTGCCTGAAAGGGCTCCCGACGCGACATACGGCGTTCAGGGACCCACTTGACACCTCTTCGGCCTACGCAAACGTGCCATTATACAACCGGCACCCCCGCGCTCAACAAGTACCACAAAGAAATTTCACTCCCGCTTTCCTTCGCATCGTGGAGTCGTTATCCTTGGCGCACACGAGCTTACAGGATAGGAGATATCTGATGGTATGCCGAGCGTGCTCTCTGACGATCGCTCTGTTGGGCGTCTGGTTCTCATCTTTCGGCTATTGTGCCGAGAACGCTTCCGGCCAACTGGCGGCCTTGACATTCTTCGGCTGGTCGGATCAGCACATCAAGGCTGACGGCGACGGCGCACACCTGATCCCCGCGATCGAGGCGATGAACGCCCTGCCCGGACGGCCCTACCCGGAGGCCATCGGCGGCACGGTCGGAAGACCGGCCTTCGTGTTCAACATGGGGGACATCAGCGAGTGGCCCAGCCGGGCGGCCCTCGACACCTATGAGCAGCTCATCACGAAGCGCCTCAAGTTCCCCAGCTACGAGATTGCCGGCAACCACGACCTCGGCGGACTCTCGCCCAGCGACACGATCCTGAACTGGATCAGACAGCGTCACGGAGCCTTGCGGTACACGTTCGAGAAAGGCGGCGTCTGCTTCATCGCCCTGTTCTCGGAGTACGATGAGAGACTGAACGACCCGGCCCAGCCGATCACGAAGGAAGCCCTGGACTACCTGCGCCAGGCATTGGCCAAGGTCCCCAAGGGCAAGCCCGTGGTGGTCGGGACCCATCTGTGCTTCGAGGCGATCACCAATCGTGACCAGTTCGTGGATGCTTTCGGCGACGCCAAGGTCATCCTGGTCCTGGGTGGGCACTACCACAAGGCAACCGTGAACCAGTATCGCGGCATCCCCTTCGTCCAACTCCCCTCCCCCGAGCCGAAGTCCGCCAATGAGTTCACTGTTCTTCGCATCACCTCGGACCGGCTCCTCGCCCTCCCGTTCAACTATCGCGAGAACAAATGGGTGGCGGATAGACGCAAGATCCTCGATACCCCCATCAAAGGACCCGCAAAAGTGCAGGTCCAAGAACCGAACGTGGAACCCCGGAGATGACGGCGGACACACGCATGCGCACGTATAGTTCCGCCACCGTTGTCTTGTCGCGTGTGCCGTTCTGGCGGACGCTGTCCCGAGACCCCTGGGATTTTCCGCTCTGCGGCCAGAGACGGGATAAACGGGATAAGGCGACGTCGTACTGGCCACAGCATCGCCCCCTGCCCCTGGGCCGCAGCGGCGGGTTGCTCCAGCGGCGCCTATCCTTGCTCCGGCGCCGGGATCACCTCACAAGCTCGGCCTGTGCCTCGTCAGGTAGATCCTCAACGGCTTCGAGAACTCGTCGATATCGAACAGGTGGCGTCTCACAGTCCAGGGCTCATTCCGTCGCCGGGGCGTGAAGACCTCGCAGACTCGTTTGGAGGCCGAGGCATTGGCGGGCCGGTGGTTGATCCGGCGAACGTAGGTGTGGACGCTGTTCGGGGGTGACCTGGTTCGGATCGATGCCTTTGGGCAGGTACTGGCGCACACAGGCCGTTGGTGTTCTCGTTGGTGCCCTGCTCCCAGGAGTGATAGGGATGGGCGAAGTCGACGGGCAGATCCAGTTGCTTTGCCACCTCGAGTGCACGGGCTCGAACTCGCTGCCGTCAGCCGAACCATCAGCGGAGAAGCGTGTGGCCCGGCGGGGGCTTGAGGTCGGCCTTGGACCATGAGGTTCGCTCGGTGACCGCGCCACAGACGATGCGATCATCCTTGGCGTACACATACAGGACCTGGTTGCGGATGATGTTCGGATAGACGGCCAGCGTATCGAAGTCCAAAGCCGCCGTCCCATCGAGGCGGCGCGGGCTGAATCCCTGGGCGGACTCACCAGTCCATAGCGAAGCGGGCGGCCCGTACCGCTGCTCGAACTCCTTCAAGGTCGCGGGACACTTCCTTCGCAGGAAGCGCTGGAGCGCGGGGGTCTTCGGTGTCTTGGGCGGTTTGGGAGGCTCCGGCTTCCATCCGGGCTCCAGGGACGTGATGATTCCGCCCGTCTTGGCGCGGCGGTAAGCGTCCTTCAACCCGGCTCGGATTCCTGGACCGAGAATGACGTTGTACGTTCCGATGAGACCGTCGCAGACGATCTGGCCCTTCCAGGGCAGCAGGACCGCATCGACCATCATGGGCAGCGGATACGGCAGCATGTCGACGAACTCATCTGTGAGACCGAGAACACCATACGCCCGCACCGGTTCTTTCCGCGTCAGAAAGACCGTGTACGGGGCCAAGTCTCTCTCGATGACGAAATCGCCGCGCACGAAATGCCGCCAGAGGGCCACGTGGGCCAGGTCGGTTTCACGAAACTCGGCCGGGTTCTCCTCGATAAAGGCATCGATCAAGGCAACGTTGTCCAGGAGCCGGTCACGGGCCTGTCCTTTGGCCGTCCAGGGAGCCGCGCGGAAGCTGGGGAAATCAACGATGCCTTCGACCCCGCCGAGACGGCCGGCGGCAAAACCGATCAGATGCGGATAGAGGGACAGAAACAACGCTGCTTCCTCGGGAGGCAACAGCATAGCTACTCCTTTTTTGCACAGGGGTTACGGCTTCCCTTCATAAGCGCGTCGAACCTCGGCCGAAATCGCTTTAAGGCCGGCGGCCACGATCGTAGGGTCCTGGGCCTACCGCGAGCAACCAGTGGGTGCTCGGATAAACGCAAGGATGCCTCGATGTCGCACCATCGAACGCCGGTCCGGCCAAAGCGGAGGGACAAGAAGAGCAGGTCCATCGGTGTGATGCGCCTCACCCGGCGGCGTACGCGCGTTTGACTTCCTCCGCGATGATCTGAATGCCTGCCGAGACAACCTTCTGGTCCTGGGCATAGTTGACGCGGAGGCATTCGTTCGTGTGCGACCAGGGCTCCGTCAGACCGGGGAAGAAGTAGTGGCCGGGGACGACGAGAACGTGCCGCTGCTTGAGCCGCTCGTAAAGCTGCTGGCTCGTGATGGGCAGGTTCGGGAACCATAGCCACACGAAGAAGGCCCCCTCCGGCTGGTGGACAGCGGTAATCGATCCCATCGAAACAATCGTGGATCTGCCTCACGACCTCCTGCATTTTGCTGCGGTAGAACGGCTGGATAACGTCGTGGGCGAGGTCGATGATCCGGCCGGAGCGAACCAGGTCTGTGAGAAGGGCCGGGCCGACGCCGCCGGGGGCCAGGCTCATCACGGCGTTGACCCGTGCGACCATCTCGATGATCTCCGGACGCGCGATGACGATGCCGGTCCGCACGCCGGGCAGACCCAGCTTCGAGAGGCTCATGCAGACGATTGTGTCTTCATTCCACAGCGGCTCGGCGTCTGTGAAGACGATGTTGGGAAACGGCATTCCGTAGGCGTTGTCGACGATCAGCGGAATCCCCCTGGCCTGAGCAAGACGGCTGAGGCGTTCGAGCTCCGCATTCGTCAGGACATTGCCCGTGGGGTTCGTGGGTCGGGAGACGCAAATCGGCGCCGATATCCTCGGCGATTTCCAGCCGCTCGAAGTCGATGTGGTACTTGAACGTGTGCTCGTCAATGGACTCGATCTTCGGCCTCTGGGCCGTGAAGAAATCGCGGGTCAGGCCCACGTCACAGTAGCCGATGTACTCCGGGATCAGCGGGAAGAGGACCTTCTTCTTGGTCCCGTCTTCGTAATCGCCCGCGAAGAGATTGAAGAGGATGAAAAACGCCAACTGGCTGCCGCTGGTCAAGGCGATGTTTCGCCGGCCGATGTCCCAGCCGAACCGGCCGCGCAGCAGATGGGCGACCGCCTCGACGAATTCGGCGCTGCCCTCCGGGGGATCGTAGCTCCCCACGGCGTGCTCGAATCGGTTACCATCGGCCAGCAGTGCGGTCATGCTCTGGCGCAGGCAGCGTTCCACTTGCGGAATATGTGCGGGATTCCCGCCCCCGAGCATGAGGATTTCTTGCGCTTGGGACTGGGCCGCCCCGAGATCGTCCATGAGCTGGCCGATGCCGGACTGCACCGCCATCTTCTTGCCGAATTTGGACACGTTCATGGCTCACACCTCCACAGCCTGTCGCGGGGCGAGGAAGTACAGCCACCTCTGGAGGACTTTCTCCCGGCAGATGTCAGCGGCGGCCCGGGCGTACAGCTCCAGTTGCCCGCGATAGACCTCGGCCCGTCTGGCGCACCTCGTCGCCCGACACGCGGTCCGTCTTGAAGTCGATCACGAGCAGCCCCTCGGGCGTCCGCACGAGCACGTCGATGAGACCTTGGACGACAACGATCTCTTTCGATTGCGAATTGCTCTGGGTGGCATCGTCAAGCGCAGCTTGGCGATGGCGGCCCTGTCCACCCGCAGGACCATCGCCAAGGCCTTCGGCCTTGACGCTGCCACCCGGAGATTGGCCCGCCGGCAAGCCGAACGTGAACGGCCACTCCTGCCAAACCGTGTTGCGTTTGTCACACACGACAGAACCGAGCTTGCTCTCGAAGAACGCCAGAACAGCTTCCGTATCGATACTCTCGGCGATGCGCGCCGGGATGGTCCCCTCTTTGACAAGCCGATCCCTCGTCTTCTCAATCACGTTCAGCGTGACTGGTTTCCTCAAATCGAGCGTGGAGATCACCAGATGAGCGGCCGTACCCACCAGCCGGCCGGCGCGGGCCTCCGGCATCGCCTTCTGGGACGAGGCCGCCAGTGCGACAGGCTGGCGGTCCAGCGCCTCCGAGTAGTCCCGCTGGGCAAACAGGTCGTCCTGATGCGTCAGCTTGGTCACCGAACTCTTGGCGGCCAGTTGTACGGCGTGGGCGAAGGCATATTTGTGGCTCAGCATACTTTTAACTTGGGCGAGCATCCGTCGGCCCTCGTCGTCCGCCGATGTCTTCTTTCTGGTAAAGAAGACGGACTTGGCCTTGCTCGTCCGAAGAGTCAAAACGAATCGGGACAAATCCTTCAGTTCGCTCTCCCCATAGAGCCGGAAGTCGAACAGTCCCTGATCCCGGGTGTTGTCTACCAGATCGGTCCCGAACGCCTGGTGCAGGACCCGCTGGTCGGACAGTCCGTACAGGACCCACTCCAGCGCATTCTTGCAGGGCTTGAGCAGCCAGGCCGGAATGGTGTCGCCGCCCAGCAGCAGACCATTCGCGAGGATCTTGCCGCAGTCGGTACGTTTCTGCCCGGCGGTCAGGATCAGGCGGTCGCGGGCCCGCGTCGTCGCGACGTACAGAATCCGCATCTCCTCGGCCAGCATCGTCGCCAGCCTCTTTTCGCCGATGACCTCATGGGCCAAGCGAGCGTAGCCTCGTATTGGAGCGTGGCTCGATCACTTGCAGCCCCACGGCATCGCTCGTATCGGCGATCAAATCCGCGTGGATGTCCCGTTTGTTGAACTCGGTCTCCAGCTCCGCGAGGAACACGACCGGAAACTCAAGCCCCTTGCTCTTGTGGACGCTGAGAATGCGCACGGCGTTGCCCGCGGCACTGCCCGGCTGGGCCGGCGCCCAGTCCTGCCCCGCCTCCTGGAGGCGTTCCAGAAAATCGACGAACCGGGTGAGCGAGGCAATGCCGGTGTTGCTGGCAAAGCCCTCGAACTGGACAGCGCGGTCGTGCAGCCGAAGTAGATTGGCCTTGCGGGCCTGTCCGTTCGGCAGCGCGGACACAAACGCGAGAAAGCCGCTTTGGCGGTAGATCCGCCAGATCAGGCTGGCCAGATGACCCCGGCGGGCGAGGCTCCGCCATTGCTCCAACTGTCCGAACACCTGCTTGAGCTTGTCCCTCAAACCGTTGTCCGGTCCATCCTCCGCGTACCCGGCAGCGCAGGCGTGGAAATTCGCGTGCTCCGATTTCTCCTTGCCGCACAGCCGAATCTTCGCCAACTCCGTATCGCTGAGGGAGAAGAAGGCGCTGCGCAGGACGGTCGCCAGCTCGATGTCCCGTTGCGGATTGTCGAGGACCTTCAGCAGGGAGATCATGTCGCGGACCTCCGTCGCCTCGAAGTACCCGGCCGTCGCCTCGCAGTTCACCGGAATGCCGGCCAGCCGCAGGATCTCCACGTAGTCATTCGCCTTCTTGGCCAGCGACCGCATAAGGATCACGATATCGCGATACTGCACATCGCGATAGGCGCCGGTCTGCCGATCCTGGACCTGAAACTCGGCCCGGCCCGTCTCTATCCCCACGATCTCCCGAATCCGCCGGGCGATCAAAGCCGCCTGACGTTGGCGGGCGTTGATGAGAGCCAAACCTTCTGATTGCGGATTGCGGATTGCGGATTGCGGATTCGCAGCCGTGTCGGCTCCCGTCTTCTGTTCTCCTTCCTCCGTCGTCGGCTCTCCCTCTTCATCTTGCGCATTACCGCTGTTGCCTCGTTCATCGAGGATATGCAATTCCACGATCGGCGAACTGCCACCGGCAGGTTCGGGATTGGAACCGGCCCCCTCCTTCAATCCGCAATCCGCAATCCGCAATCCGCAATCCGCCCCCGGTGCCGGTCGCAGCATGGACGCCTCATCGTAGTCGATGTGGGCGACCTCGCGGGTCATGATCCGCCCGAAGACCTTGTTGACGAAGTCCAGAATGCCCTTGACCGAGCGGAAGTTGTAGTTGAGATCCACGCGGAAGCCGTGCGCGCCCGTCTTGGGGTCGGGCGAGGCCGGACGAAGGCGATCGAGAAAGATCGCCGGCTCGGCCCCGCGCCAGGCATAGATGCTCTGCTTGACGTCGCCCACCACGAAGACATTGTTGCCCGAGCTGAGGGCGTCGAGAATCGCCTGCTGCACCGGGTTGATGTCCTGGTACTCGTCCACGAAGATGTACTGGAACCGTTGGCGCAGGGCCAGGCCGGTCTCGGATGGCCTGAGCCGCTCGCCGTAGGCATCCTCGGTGGTCAGCAGCTTCAGCATGTAGCGTTCCAGGTCGGCGAAATCCAGGCCGTTGAGATTGCTCTTTCGCTGGGCATAGAGTTGGTTGAACCGCTGGACCAGCTCGATGAGGATGCGCGTTTGCAGGCTCGTGGAGCGTCCCACCACGTCGAGATAGCTCGGATTCAAGAGCGCCAGGTCGTTGAGACTCACGAACGCCTCGACCGCGTTCTTCTGGAGCCCCTTGACAACTTCTGTCGCCGCTTCCGATAAGCCCTTAGGCGAGTTGAGTCGTGGTTTGACGAAGCTGTGAATCCTCTCGGCGCAGCCACGCCAGTTCTTCGCGTTCAACTGGTCCAGGCAGGCCGTGATCGGCTCGATCAGATTCTCCTCCATCTTTCCGCCCCAGTCGCCCTCCGGAACCTCGTCCTCGTAGATCCTCTTGGCCACGCGAAGCTGGGCGAGGATCGTGCTCGAGCCGCTCTTTGATGATCTGCTGCTGCTTGTCGCCCAGTTCACTGCCCAGCGGGTCCATCTGCTCCGCCAGGAAGCGCGCCCGGTCGCACCAGCGCTGCGGCGCAGACCACGCCTTCGAGGAACTCGCTGAGCCGGATGACGCTGCCGAGAAAACCGTCGCTGCCGCGCAGGTCCCGGCGCTGCAGAAGCTCGTGCATCCCCTGGACCAGATGGTCCTGTCGCCAGGCCCACTCGATGGTCTCTTCGAGCGTCTCGCCTTTGAGCAGCATGGCCTCATCGGCGTCGATCACCCGGAACGAGGGGTCCAGCGACAGCTTGTGGAAGTGCTCCGTGATGATCCGTTTGCAGAACGAGTGGATCGTGCTGATGTTCGCGCCCTGGAGCAGGACCAACTGGCGGAGCAGGCGCGTGTCGCGCGTCTGCTGGTACGCCTCGCGAAGCTGCTGGGCGATGCGGGCGTGCATCTGCTCGGCCGCCGCCTCCGTGAAGGTCAGCACGAGCATGTTCAGCACATCCGGGCCGAGGGCCGCGTCCGAGACGAGGCTGACGCACCGGCCGGAGAGGACGGCGGTCTTGCCTGTCCCGGCGGAGGCCGTGACGAACACGTTGCCGCCGCGGGCCTGGATCGCCTGCTTCTGCTGCTCGGTCCAATTGACACGCTTGTCCGTCATTTGCCCTCGAGCCTCGCGATCAGGTCGGATTTCCTCACGGACGGCAGGAAGTTGTAGTCGTTGATCTGCCAATCGAAGTGGCAGACGGCCATGTACTCGCAGAACGTGCAGCCGCGCTCGTTGCCGCGATGGTAGGGCCTGCAATTCGATCCTGCCCGAGACGATCTCCGTCGCCAACCGGACGATATTGTCCCTGGCCCAATCGAGCAGTCGGGCGAAGTGGGCCGGCGTCAGGATGTTGCTGGAGTCGTATTTTCCGTACGGGTCGCCGTCCTTCTTGACGAAGAAATTGTAGAACGCGCTGTCCTTCACCGCGTTGGGGTCCAGGTGCTGCCAGTAGGCGCCGTTGATGACACCGCCGGCTTTGTAGGGGAACTTGCGCGGCTTCTCGTCGTCGGCCAACTCGGCCAGCGTGGCACTCGCCGGCGTCGTCTCGATCGGCACGCACAGGGCCCCGGCGACCTCGTCGGCGATGCCCGCGCCGCAATGGTGCACGGCC
This sequence comes from uncultured Planctomycetota bacterium, assembly GCA_963699595.1. Classification (GTDB taxonomy): domain Bacteria; phylum Planctomycetota; class Phycisphaerae; order Sedimentisphaerales; family Anaerobacaceae; genus PLanc-01. Next base: position 60,567 of record CAVOUO010000040.1, on the reverse strand, counting down.
AGCATGTAGATCGCCAGTTGGACATCGAGTCCGTGGTAGAAGCCGCCCCAGTCGAACGAGGCGCCGGATCGGCTCCGCTTGTAGTCGAGGATCAGAGCCACGTTGCGGCCGTCGATCTGCGGCCACGTCCAGCCGGTCGATCTTGCCGTCCAGCGACAGAACGCGGCCATCCGGCAGGGGCAATTCGAAGCGGCCCAGCCGCCCCGCCACATTCTGCGGTCGTCCGAACCCCACTTCCGACAACACCGGCCGGAACGACCCCGCCCGCACCATCTGGCGGAGCCCCAGCACGCATTCCTCCAGGACCCGCCCGGCACTCTCGATGACAAAGGCGTTGTGCGCGGAACGCCGGACGAATTGCGTGAGGAACGGGTCCTGCTCCGCCAACTCGGCGATCTGCTCCCGCAGAACCTGCACGAGGCGGTCGTTCTCGACTTGGGCCAGATCCACCTTCTCCTGCGTCAGCCGCTTCTGAAGGGAATCCAAGGCGGCGTGATAGAATCGTCCGAGATCCAGCGGCTCCAGCTTGAACTCGCGCCGCGGCTTCAGGTCGAGCACATATTTCGCGAAATACCGGTACGGACAAGCGGCGAACGCCTCCAGCCGCGTCGCCGAGGCATGCAGGGAATGGCCGAAGAGTTCCTTGGCAACGCTCGGCTCCAGAACCGCCCGGTTCTCATAGCTCAGAGCCGAGACGATCCGCTGGGCCAGCGGCTGGTATTCGCCATCCGCCTGCATGGTCCGGAGCAGCCCCGCCAGGCCGTCGTCGGCGCCGCCCGCCGGGAGGAACACGTCCCGGCCCAGCCGGCTGCACAGCAACTCGCCAAGCTCGGAAGCGTTCTGGACCTCACCGAGCTTCAGCAGGTCGTCCGCTACGTACTCCTCGTTCAGGTCCTCGAACAGCGACTGAAGCTCATCGATGAAGTGCGACCGCATGATGGGGCTGCCCTTCTCATCGACGCACGGGTAGCTGATGCACATGAACTGCGACGGCCGCGTGAAGGCGATGTAGGCGAGGTACTGGCGGTCGGTCAGCGATTGCGTGGAGGATGGGGCGATGTGGAACTCGGCGGCCTCCGCCGCATCGCGGTCCTCATCGCTCAGGACGCCGGAACTGGCGAGCGGGATCGGGAACTGCTTCTGCGTGGCCCCGAGCAGGAAGATCGCCTTGAGGTTCGGATGACGGCTGCGCTCGATCGAGCCGACGAGCACCTGGTCCAGCTTCGGCGGGATGAACGCCAGCGTCATCTGCGAGAAGGCGGACGCCAGCAGGCCGAAGTAGTCCTGGGCGGTCATCTCCTGGCGTTCGAAGATCTCGACCAGGGCATCGAAGATGTCCACGAACGTGTCGAAGAACTGCCGGTGCTCATCCGCCGTGGTGAGATCGCCGCTGCTCGTGCGCATCGGCTCACCCATTGATGGACGGTCTTTCGCACGTGCAGCCGATCCAGAAACGCGAAGAGGACACGGGTGAACTCGCCGGCCGTCAGCCGCTTCTGGAGGTCGCCGTCGGGGCACAGGGCCTGCCTCAACTCCAGCAGCGGCCCGATGGCCTCGTCGCGGATGCGGTTGATCTGGTCCTCGTCGAACTCCTCGTCGTCCTTGCCTTGGAATCGCCACGGCTCGCGGACTCGGCCCAGTCCCGCCCGTCCACGCCGAAGGCCAGACAGTAGTTCTCCAGGGCATCGATCTGGGATCTGTTCATCGGGACCAGGTCGGTCTTGAGATAGGCGAAGACATCGGCGTACGCCAGAGCCTTTCGTCACCGCCTGGAGCGCCGCACAGATCAGCTCCACCACGGGATGCTGGTTGAGCGGCTTGCGTTTATCGATGAAGAACGGGACGCCGTAGTCCTCGAAGTAGGCCCGGACGTACTGCTCGTAGTGGCTCAGGTCGGAGGCGACCACGGCGATATCGCGGTACCGGTAGCCCTTCTCCTTGACCAGCCCGAGGATCTGCCGCGCCACAGACTGAATCTCCAGCCGCAGGCTCGGTGCGGCCACGAGACGAATATCCCCCCCTGCTTTCGCCTTGCTCGCCCCCAGGCGAAAGATGTTCTGCTCCACGTGCGCCAGCGCCGGGCAGTCGCGAAAGCGCGGCACCTGGCTGAGGATCAGGGGCTTGACCACCTTGACCTTGGCCTCCGCCAGCCGTTCGAGCATGTCCCGGTACGTGCGTGCGGTCGGCTCGAACAGACCCGCTCTCGCTCCAGAGCTGCAGATGGTGGCATCGCCGGACTCCGGCTTGACGATGGTCTCGCGTGCCTGAGCCATCGTCCAAGCCCTTGGCGACACTGCGGACGCCGGATCGAGGCACAGCGCCACATAGGCGTGGTCGACGGTCTTGAGCAGCTCGATCAGCAGGGCCATCTCGCCGCCCGTGAAGGAGGCAAAGCCATCCACCCACAGCCGGGCCCCCTTGATGAAATCGGCCTTGGCGACCGCCTTGCACGCACTGAGTGATCTGGGCATCCGGGTCGATGAACTTGTCCTGCAGGGCCTCGCTGTACCGGCGAAAGACCAGGGCGATATCGGCGAATTTCAGGGCCGAAAGACGGCCAGGGCCTGACGATTGCGGATTGCGGATTGCGGATTGCGGATTGAAGAGGTTGCCGTCCTCTGTCTTCTGTCCTCCGTCCTCCAAGTGCTTGAGCAGTCCTTCGATGTCATCCGCATTCTTCGCATACTGGTGCAGTTCCGTGATCGTGGAGGCCATTTCGCGGGCGAAGCCGGGCAGCAGGGCCGAGGAGCCGAAGATCCGCAGCTTGTCCAGGTTATCGCGGAGGATCTTGTGAACGATCATCTGCCGGCCGATCCGGGAGATGGCGGGCCGGGCCGTGTTCTTGCCCAAGAGGAGGAATTGCAGCCGGTCGAAGGAGAGGATGTGCAGCCGGTGATAGCCCCCGATCCGTGGGTCGGACAGGATCGCCCGTTCCGCCTGGTAGGTCGCCTGCTCCGGCACGAGGAACAGCAGCGGCTGTTCGGACGCCTCCAGCAGCGCATCAGCCATCGCCCGAACACAATAGCTCGTCTTGCCCGTCCCGCTCCGTCCCAGAACAAACTGAACCGCCATGCCAGCCTTCCGTGGGGACCCCCAAACGGGGCACCGCGCCTTTGGAGAGCCCGTGCACCCAACCAAAACGTCCGAGAACTTATACCAGAGCCTCCGCCGCTCTTCAACAGAAAAGGCTCATCCATTTTGATCTGAGGGTAGATGGATTCCCGCTTTCGCGGGAATGACATGGGGCTGAGCAATCCTGGACGAGGTCCTTATGGCATTGGAGACTCGCAAGCGAGCCGCCGATTCGTGGACCCTTTGTCGCGATCAGGCGACGCCGACGAGGTTGAGGCTGGGGGCTGGGGGTTTGGTGGCGAGGGTCGCGACTTCGGCGAGGCGATCGGCATAGGCGTGGTCCGCGTCGCCGATGGTGTCGAGAACCGTCTCGTCCGCCGCCTCTTCCCGCAGCCGCCGAATGACGGCGTTGAGGACCAGCAGGAGCGGATTGTAGAAGTACAGGACCTGGAGGACGTTCTGGGCGAGATTGACCCAGAGGTCGTGCCGTTTGACGTGGGCCAGCTCGTGGAACAGCACGTCCCGCAGGTGCCGCGACCCGAGCGTCGGCGCCAGGTTGCGCGGCACGACGATCACCGGGCTGACCAGGCCGCAGACGACGGGTGCGGTCCCTTCTTCGCCGATGCGCAGGCGGACCGGCCCCTGGATCCCCATGCGTTTGCGGCAGTAGACGAGGATGTCATTCATCAAGTGATTGGCCGCGAGGGTATCGTCGACGCGTTTGCAGGCGGCCAGCGCCCGGCGGATCAGCACGCCGCCCATGATTACGGCGCCGGTCAGCCAGAACAGAAAGGCCGCCCCCTGCCAGGTCAGAGTACATGGTTGCTCCCCTACCCCAGCCACTGTGGTCTGGGTATTTCCGGTGGCAGGCTGGGATAGGGGAGCGGTTCCGGTCTCCGCAGGCGCTGTGTCGCCTGTCGGAGTCCCGGGGTGGCTCGCTGGCGCAGGTAGAGGACTCGCATACGCAGCAGTGCCAGAGGGCCAATGGGTAGAAGGAGGACTGAGTGAGAGCAAGGGAGTTAGAACCAGATAAGCCAGCACGCACGTGACCAGCCAATACCGCAGGCCGGCACGGACTCTGGCCCGCAAGACGAACTCGACCAGCAGGACCAAAGCGGCCAAGACCGTTGACGAGACCAACATCGGCAGGGCCAGCCTGACAAAGGCTTCGCCCATTCCATTCACTTGTATGATGATCCATTCCATATCGTTCTTCCTTCACCCTTTAAGACGCCCGAAACGGAACTCTATTACACCGGGAGGTGAAAATATTTGCGCGGGTCCGGCCCGCGGCGCGGGGGAATAGTACGGCTTCGGGGTGATTCGTGCGCTGCGCTTGTCATCCCTTCGCTACGCTCAGGGCAAGCTCTGAGCGCAGCGAAGGATCTGGGCTGCGAGCGGCAGAAACCTTACTTTCACTGGCCAGATCCTTCGGCTTCGCCTCAGGATGACAGAGTCCATGACGCGTATGGATTCCTCCGAACCTGCCTAAAATTCGTGAGCGCCGCCGGGCCGGTGCGCAAAGACCCGGTGCCGGCGCGGGGAGGAAGCGCTTGCCTTTCGGAACCGTAGGCGATAGACTGGCTGGGAGCGAAGGACGATTGGGCAGTCTCAGGTAAGGAGATTCGGCCGCGTGTTAGGCGTGATCTTGTTGGGGCCAGGTGAAGTCTTCGTGCTGGTCATCATCACGGCGGTGGTGGTCCTGCTCGCGGTGCGCAGGGCGCAACGTCAAATAGCACACGCGGGGAAATACGCCGGGCTCGTTTCAATCCTCCCCCCAGTTTCCCCCCCTTCTCTGCTGCTTGCGACCGCTGCGCCGCTTCTTCTCCTGGAGCCGGCGCTCCCGTGCGGCAACCGGCGCCCTGGTCTTCCTGCGCACCGGCACGGGCGTCAGCGCCTCCTGCACCAACTGCTGCAAACGTTCGACGGCCGCCCGGCGGTTGGCCTCCTGGCTGCGATGCTTTTGCGCGGCGACGTGCAGAACACCGTCCTTGTCGATGCGGCGCGCGAGCTTGCTCAAGACCTGCTGCTTCTGCTGGTCGGACAGGCTCGGCGAGCCGGCCACGGGGAAGAGGACGGTCACCCGAGTGTTGAGCTTGTTGACGTTCTGGCCGCCCGGACCGCTGCTGCGCGAGGCTTTGAAAACAAGCTCGCCCTCCGGAATGGGAACATCTTCGGCTGCATCCATCGTCATCGACCGGCCCGACCACCTTCGCTGGTAGAGTACTCCTCCAGGCATCATACGCGCCGCAAGCTGCCGGGACAAGTCGATGGATCAGATTCTCCGTTCCGGGCGATAGGCGAAATCGACGATCTCCGGCTGGGCCAGGGCCAGGTAATCGCTCATGCTCATGCGCACGGCCTTATCGTGCGAGCCCGCCTGAAAGATGATGTGATCGTCGTCCTCCAGGGTGCTATCCATGATCGTCCGCATGCCGTACAGCCGGCCGAACGGCGGCTCGGCTCCCTCTTCGCAATCTGGAAACGCCTCGCGGACCTCATCCTCGGGGGCCAGCATCACATCCTCGATGCCCAGGTAGTCACGCAATCTGTCGAAAACCACCTTGTCCGGTGCGGCCAGCACGCACATGATGTAGCTGCCCTCCGCTTTGACAATCACCGGCTTGGCCACGTACTGACCTTTCTCGTGCTCTTCCGCGGCCATCACCTGGGCGGAATACGTCGGCGCATGCTCACTGACCGAATAGTGCACATTGGATTGGTCCAGATACTCGAAGACGTTCATGCTCACCTCCCTGGGCGCAGACAGCATTTCCGGGGTCGATCCATCACCGGTCAATTTCGATTACAGGACTTAGACTACCGCAGAAAATGTCGGCGACGGAATCGGGATATTCCTGAAGCGAACTACTTCCTTTGCTCAGGGCGCTGCAAGAACAGGAAAATTCAGAAATTTCGCCGCAGATGCAGAAAAAAGAACCGCGGCCGGTCGCTGCAGTTATCGGGGCTAAACCAGGCAAACCGTCCAAAGCGGCGAAGCAGATCCTCGCGCCGAAGGGGACCTGAGGGAGGTTGGGAACTCCCGGATGATCGCTGACGCAGGGCGAGGTTTTCAGCTTTGGCACGACACTCTCCGGCCCCATCCGGGCCTCCCAGAATCCCTCAAGGGCGACGATTCGACCCGCCGATGGTCACTATCGGAGCAACGAAAAAGGAACGAACAAGATCGACAAGACAGTATTGAAAACATGGAGGTGCCTGGGAGAGACAAATCAAACATGGCATGACGGTCGCCCCTGAAGAGAATAACAAGCGGGTATTTCAAACGAATCCACTACACTGGCTTACGGGAATGTCCTCGCTGTGGCTCTGCAGGGGCCTTTTTTTCTCCGGCGACAAACGTTCAGCCGTGGTTACGGCCGGCCGCCTTCCCCGCCCTCGGACCGATCCGCATCCCTGTCGGTCCGATCGTCGGAAGGCGACGGCCGTTTCCATGTATGGCCGCAATGGTCGCAGCGATAGCGCCCTCTGCCCCATAGCAGCGGGAATCCGAGCAGGAGCAGGGACAGGTAGAAGAAGCGGCGGGAGAACCGCTCGTACACCACTTCATCGCTGTGACACTGCGGGCACAAAGGCGTAACGGATTCGTCGGCCCCTGCTTCCGGCTCGACCTCCTGGTCCGGTGCCGCAGGCTCAGGCCCAAGCACTTCCAGGGCCCGCTGCGCATCCGAACGCTTCACTTGCAGCTTGATGCCGCGATTCGCTCCGGAGGCCAGCCAATACATCGACGCAAACTCCCGGCCCGCAAGGAAACAAGGGATTCCGGCCGACTCCAGCTTGATTCTCGCCAATTCGGCCTCCCCGGCCGGATCAGGGCCAAACGCATAGTTACGGATGGTCACAAGATCGTCTTCCATAACTGACCTATTGTAGCGGGTAACGGCACCAGCGAAAGAGCGAATTTTCGCTTTGCCCCGTGCGACGAACGGGCTTATAGTATGCCCGTTGGCCAGCAAGGGTGGCCGCGAACCGCTGACAGATGGATTGTGGGAGGTAATCGAGATGAGCCGAATTCGAATCCGTGGAACCGTCTTGAGTTTGTTCATGGCCATCACTCTGATCGTCATCACGGCGCTCTGGATGGCGCTGGTCTGTGCCCCGGTCGAGGCTCAGCAAAAGGCCAAGCCCGGTACCGAGGAGTTGCGGGCGGGCCGGAACTTCATCGACACGAAGATCTACAGCGAGCAGGACGACCAGGAGGTTCTGAAGCTGTTCGAGGGACTCCGGGTATCCGACGTCGCGGACGGGCTGGACAAGGTGGGCTTGACCAACGTGACGCTGATGTCGCCGGAGATCCATCCGGTGTGGAAAGATACGACGCATTATAGGCACCGCTTCATCGGCATCGCCGTGACCGCCCGCTACGTGCCAACGAACCGGCCGCCGGCCCCCGCGATGGAAACCAAGCCCTACGACGCCTGGTCCGGCAAGTGGTATGGCGAGCTGTCGCCCGAGCCGTTTGTCCCCCTGATCCGCAAGGGCACGGCTCTGGTGATCGATGATGCGCCCGACTCCGATGTCGGCACGATCGGCTCCAACAATATCATGGGCTGGAAGGCGCGGGGCTGCGTCGGTGTCGTCACGAACGTCGGGGGCCGGGACACCGACGAAGTCGCCACCGAGCAGATGCCGCTCTACCTGCGGCACGTGACCCGCGGCATCCGCCCCGGCCGCAACGAGATTGAGTCGGTCAACCGCCCCATCGAGTGCGGCGGCGTCCTCGTTCGACCGGGTGACGTGATTGTCGCCGACGGCGACGGCGTGGTCGTCGTCCCGCGCGAAAAGGCGAAAGAGGTCGCCGAATACGCCAAGGGCATTCTGGAAGGCGACAAAGCCGGCCGCCGCAACCTCTACAAGAAGCTCGGTATGCCCGAGGACGACTCCGTCCGGTGACGTAGGGCCTCAATCCGGGAGGAATCGGGCCGTTACACACTTGCCTTCCGAGAACTTGATTTCAACAAGGGCCGCGTTGTACAGCAATCCACAGCAAGCGAGAAATGCGATGATTGTCCCGAGGGCGGATAGTCTATCGATGCCCTCGGCGATCCACGGTGGGAGCGACGCACGGTCCTTCAGAGACTGCCTCCTGATCATGGCTTTGATTCCTTCGAAGCTCATTTGAACTTCGCTTGCATGAGGACCATGGGCAGTGGCTTGAGTTCTCTACGAATAGGGTCGAGGATCATACCCAAAGCCTCAATCGTCGTAGCGCCGAGCAGAAACACGTCTTCCTCCCCGAAGACGACCGGTGCCGCTCGGATCTTGCCTCCGTACTCGAAATAGGCATTGCCGACCGGCTTTCGGACAACTTCCCCGTTGGCCAGGATGAATTCCTCGAACGAGGTGGGTTTGATCCCCAGCTTTTTCAGGATGCTCTGGGGTACCACGGAATACACCGCGCCCGAATCCACGAGAAATTCACATTCCCGGGATTTCTTGGGCCGTTCGGGATTGATCACCCTCGCCTTCAGGAAGGTGATGGGCATAGGACTCCTCGGAGAAGGACTTATGCAGTCTCGACCTGTATCACGCGTAACTTTTCGGGTGACACTCGGGTGCTCAGTGACAGGATTTCAATGCCCACCACCTTATTGTCTTTATCAAAGTCCAGAATCACGCCGGGTTGCACCTCCTCCGATTCAACTATCTCGGCTTCATCGAGACGAAAATAGAGCGCATCGTTTTCTTTATCGACTTTCAGTCTCATCAGAACTGGCTGAGGAAGCGCAGGTCGTTTTCGGTGAGCCAGCGGATGTCCGGGATTTCGTACTTGCGCATCGCCAGGCGCTCGATGCCGAAACCGAAGGCCCAGCCGGTGTATTTCTCGCTGTCGATCCCGACGGCGTCGAAGACGTTGGGGTCCACCATGCCGCAGCCGCCCATCTCGACCCAGCGGGCGTTGCCGGTCTTGTCGGTCAGCAGCAGATCGACCTCGGCGCTGGGCTCGGTGAAGGGGAAGAAGCTGGGCCGGAACCGCCACTGGGTGTCGGCGCCGAAGAAGACATGGATGAATTGCTCGATCGTGGTCTTCATATCCACCATGGTGACGCCCTCATCGACGACAAGGGCTTCGAGCTGGTGGAACATGAACATGTGTGTCGCATCGACGGTGTCGGGCCGGTAGACCCGGCCCGGGGCGACGACCCGGATGGGCGGCTTGGTCTTTTCCATCACACGAATCTGGATCGTCGAGGTCTGGCTGCGCAGCAGGACGTTATCCTCGATATAGAAATTGTCCAGCGGGTCGCGCGCCGGGTGCTCCGGCGGGATGTTGAGGGCCACAAAGTTGTGCCACTCGTCTTCCACCTCCGGGCCGTAGACGACGCCGAAGCCCATCCGCCCGAAGATGTCCAGCAGTTCGCTGATCGTCTGGGTGATCACGTGGGGCTTGCCGAGGAGAAACGGGACGCCGGGGACCGTGACATCGATGATCTCGCGCTTTTGCTTCTGTGCCTCCTCCAGGACCTTCCTGCGATGCTCGAACGCCGCCGTGACCTCGTTCTTGGCCCGGTTCGCAAGCTGTCCGGCGCGGGGCTTCTCCTCGCGCGGAAGCTGACCGACCTCGCTGAGCAGTTGCATGATCAGACCCTTGCGACCCAGATACCGGATCCGGAAATCTTCCAGGGCCTTGAGATCCCTGACCTGCTCCAACTCCGCGAGCGCCTGCCCGGCGGCTTGTTCGAATTGCTCCAGCATAGGGGAAACGGGGCGGCTCAGGCGAGAGCCGCCTTGGCCTCCTGGGTGATGGCGTCGAACCCCTGCGGGTCGGCGATCGCCATTTCACTGAGCATCTTGCGATTCAGGCCGATGTGGGCCTTTTTGCAGCCGTTGATGAACTCGCTATACCGCAGGCCCCGCAGCTTGCAGGCGGCGCTGAGCCGCAAGATCCACAGACTGCGGAACTCCCGCTTTCGCTGCCGGCGGTCGCGCCGGGCGTAGACCTCGGAGCGCCGCAGGGACTCCGTGGCCAGACGCCACGTGTGCCCTGCCATGGCCCGCCGGCCGCGCGCCCGCTTCAATTCCCGTTTCTTCGCTTTTCGTACCGCCGCACCTTTTCTCGTTCTTGGCATATCAGCTTTCCCTTAATCCTTTGAAGCCACGCTTGCTACGGCAGCTGATAGGAGCTCTCGCACACCCGCTGGCGCGTGTGGCGGCCCGACGCCGGGAAGCAAGCCATATTCATTTTCGCCTGACGGATCCGTCAGGGACACTCACTTACGCAGCGCCTCTCTCATTTTTCTCGTGAACGCGTTGCTGTGAACACTGCCGGGACGCCGGATGCGCCGGCGGCGCTTCGCGTTTTTGACGCTCATCAGATGGCTCGCGCCGGCCTTGTGGAGCTTGATCTTGCCGTGCGCGGTCACCTTGACGCGCTTGGCCAACCCCTTGTGCGTTTTCTGCTTTGGCATACTCTACCTCAACCAGTCCATCATGTTCGGGCCACACGGATAAAACCTGAAGTATACCCTGCGCGGCGCAGGGGTCAACCGGTATTGAAAAAAATTCCTCCCCGTTTGCCGCTTTGGGGGTTTTTGAGAGACGAACGGGGCCCCCCTTATTCGTTATCTCCCGCCGGAGATAACAGTAAGGTCGGCTCACTCCACCGGCAGGACTATTTCGGAACGACCAGCAAGGTCATACGGCGCCCGGTCATGGCGGAGGGACGCTCGACTTTCGCCACGTCCTGCAGGGTCGCCATGATCCCATTGAGCATCTCGTTGCCCTGTTCCCTGTGCAGCATCTGCCGGCCTCGGAAGAAGACGGAGAACTGCACGCGGTGCCCTTTTTGCAGGAACGCCCGGGCGTGGCCCACCTTGATCTCCAGGTCGTGAGTGTCGGTTTCCGGTCGGAGCCGGATTTCCTTCAGCGTCGCACTCGGGTGCTGCGCCTTTTTGTGGGCATCGCGGACCCGCCGTTTCTGCTGGTACAGCCATTTGCCGTAATCCATGATCCGGCAGACCGGCGGCTCACTGTTCGGCGCGACCTCGACAAGGTCCAGACCCGCTTCCTGGGCCTTGTTCAACGCTTCCGCCCTCGGAACGATACCGACTTGATTGTTTGCCTCATCCACGAGCCGAACCTGATCGGCTCTAATCCCCGCGTTGATACGCAGACCTCGTTTCACTGTTGTGCACCACCTTGCCTTTCTTATAAAAACTCAAAAAGGGTTTCTGGCCGCAGTCTACCACATTTTCAGCCTTTTTCGACGCATCAAAAGGCCAAATCTGTCGTCTTGGCGGCGATTTTCTGCCTGGCCGTCGCCAGGAATTGCTCTACCGGGACCATCCGGATGTCCTGACTGCCGCGCATCCTCACGCTGCCCGTGTTGGATTCGGCTTCCTTCGGCCCCACCACCATCATATACGGAATCTTCTCGCCGTGGGATTTGGCGATTTTCGCCCCGATCTTCTCATCCGACAGGTCGATCCCGCACCGCAGGTTGGCCTCGTTGAGCTTGCCTTGCACGGCCAAGGCGTACTCGTTGGTCTTTTCACTGATCGTCAGCACCCGCACCTGCTCCGGCGCCAGCCACAGCGGCAGTGCCCCGGCGTACTGCTCGATCAGAATGCCCATGAATCGCTCCATCGAGCCCAGCACCGCCCGGTGGATCATCACGGGCGTCTTCTCGGTATTATCCTCCGCCACGTAGGTCAGCTCAAACCGTTGCGGCATGGAGAAATCGAGCTGGATCGTGCCGAGTTGCCACGAGCGACTGAGGCAGTCCTTGATGTGGAAGTCGATCTTCGGGCCGTAGAACGCCCCATCGCCTTCGTTGATCTTGAACGGAATCTGCTTGTGCTGCAGCGCCGCCTTCAGGGCGTTGGTGGCCGTCTCCCAGATCTCGTCCGAGCCGATATGATTCTCCGGCTTGGTGGACAGCTCGACGTTGAAATCCTCGAAGCCGAACGCCCGGTAGGTCTCGAAGATCAGGTTGATGACGCCGATGATCTCCGCTTCGATCTGGCTCGGGGCACAGTAGATGTGCGCATCATCCTGGGTGAACTGGCGGACCCGGAAGAGTCCGTGCATCACCCCGCTGGCCTCATGCCGGTGCACCATGCCGAACTCGGCCAGCCGCAGCGGCAGCTCGCGATACGAGTGCTTGGTAGTCCTGTAGAGCAGGCAGCCGCCGGGGCAGTTCATCGGCTTGACCGCGTAGCCGACCTGATCGATCTCGCAGAAATACATGTTCTCTTTGTAGTGGTCCCAGTGGCCGCTGCGGCGCCAGAGCTCCTCATTGAGAATGATCGGGGTCCGGATCTCCTTGTATCCGTACTTGCGGTTCAACTGCCGCATGAAGTCCACGATCTCGTTCCAGAGGATCATTCCCTTGGGATGAATGAAGGCAAAGCCCGGCCCCATCTCGCTGAAACTGAACAGGTCCAGTTGCCGGCCGATGACGCGATGATCGCGCCGCTTGGCCTCTTCGAGCCGGTGGAGATACTCGTCGAGCTCCTTCTTCGTCGGCCAGGAGGTGCCATAGACCCGCTGGAGCATTTTCTGCGTCGGATCGCCGTGCCAGTACGCCCCGGCGACCGACATGATCTTGAAGCTGCCGACTTTGCCCGTGCTGGGCACGTGCGGCCCCCGGCACAGATCGCGGAAACCGTTTCCGTGCGAGTAGAAGCTGATGACGTCGCCCTCGGCGCGCTGGATATTGTCCGTCTTATATTGGTCGCCCTTGAGTTCCTCCAGCGCTTCCCGCCTGGACATCTCCTGGCGGACGATCGGCTTGTCCGCCTCGGCGATCTCCCGCATCCGCGCTTCGATCCGGGCAAAATCGTCCGGGCGGATCGGCTCATCGAGGTCGATATCGTAATAGAACCCATCCTCCACGGTCGGTCCGTACACCAGCTTGGTCTGGGGCCAGAGACTGCAAATCGCCTCCGCCATGACGTGCGCACAGCTATGGCGCATGATATTCAGGCCGTCCTTGTCCTTGGGTGTGACAATCTGGAGCCGCGGACTGTTCGCGATCGGCGTGGTCAAATCGACCAGCTTGTCGTCGACCTTGGCGGCCACGGCGGCTTTCGCCAGACCGGCCCCAATCTGCTCTGCCACCTGTTTCGCCGTACTGCCTTCGGCAATCTCCAGTGTACTGCCGTCCGGAAGTGTGACTCGTGCCATAGATTTTTCCAATATTGCATCCTGTTTACGCTGTTCTGAATATAGCGAGCCCGCCTCGGCTGTCAAGTCTCGTCAGGATTCGCGGCGGTCTTCCGTCAATATTGTAGTCGGGCGGCCTTGACAAGGGGGCCTTCCAGGATTTAGTTATTGTTATAGGACGAACCGTCTGGTATAATATGCTTATTGGAGCATCTGGGCCAGTTAATTGAAGGGAAGCCGGATGAATGCCAGTCTGGTGCTTCTCAAGAAGAACGGCGCGTACAAAGCTTTTCCGCTTCCCAGCACCGTAACGGTCATCGGCCGCCGAAGTGACTGCGACCTGCGGATTGCGCTGCCGATGGTGTCCCGCCGGCACTGCCAACTCAGCCTGAACAAAAACGCGATCGAGCTGCGCGATCTCGAGTCCCGCGGCGGCACCTTCGTCAACGAGAAGCGCGTGGACGGCGAGACCGCCGTCAAGGCCGGCGACTACATCCGCATCGGTCCTCTGATCTTCGTGTGCCAGATCGACGGCAAGCCCGAGAAGATCGTGCCGCCCAAGAAGGCTGCCCCAGTGGCGTCGAAGGCCGGCGCGAAGACCAAGCCTCAGAAGCCCGCCGCGAAGGCTCCTGACGACTCCGGCAGTAAGCTGGATGAGGACTTGTCCGATCTCGACGTGTCCGACAGCTTCATCAACCTCGATGAATCGGACTCCGACCTGGAAGACCTCAAGAACCTCTGAGAGGGTGTGTGAGAAGCCCTTTCATCGTGGCGAGGGCGTCCCGCCCTGCGTCGCGAGGCCATCTTGGCCTTGCTTTTTCGGGGCACAGTTTCGAGGGGCAAGGGCGAGACGCCCTCGCCACAGGAACAAGGGCAGGATGCCCTCGCCACTTCTCACACACCCTCTCCGAGCCGCCGATTGGGTGGCTTACTCCGATTTCCGCAGAGTCCCAAGAAGACGTACCGGTGGCCTCCTCGATCGTCACGCCGGATGCGCATTGCGCATGGTAATCCGCCCTCCCTGCTTCGCCCACCACGATGCTCCCCTCACACTTCACCGTCCAGCCCGCGAACATGTCCACGAGGGCGGTTCAGTGGGGTAGACGCTACGCACGTGCCCACCGCTGGTCCAGGACCCCATGGACCTCGCGTTCACTTCCGAGGTTCTCCGGAGGCGGTTCATGGGCCGAACCCCTTTGGAAGACGGCCCATAGGCGGATTGGGTTCGGGTCCCCACCGGCTCTGTTTCGCCGGTGGGAGCCCTTCCCAAACGCGATGCATCGCGTTTGGGGTCCCTTTCCTACGGAAGGAGTCTGATAGAGAGCTCCGCTTTCTTATTTCCGGCCTCGTCCGCCTGTGCCCGGTCTCTTCTCATTCCGGGCACGTGTGATCTTACTCGCAGACGGACCGACGCGTCCGATTCAGCGGCTCCCTGTGCGTGGAAAGGTCCCGACATTCCCGCACCCTGAACCGCCTCTTCTCTTCGTCTTCTTCCCAGTGGCCCAATCTCCGGAGGAACTATCATCCAATGTCACGCACGCACCGTCTGAATTGCGGGGACCTCTTACTTATTTCGGCCCCCATTTGAGTATGGTGTCCCCTGATTCCCACCCATCTCCGCGGGAACTATCACCCAACGTCACGCACGCACGTTCTGAATTGCGGGAATTGCGGGGACATCTTACATATTTCGGCCCCTATTTGAGTATGGTGTCCCCCGATTCCGTACCCGGGGTTGGAAGCGCCTGGGTAGACACCGCAATCTCGTGATGTCGCTGACCACCCAGCGGTTGCTAGAGGTCTTGCGGCGGGAACCGTCCAGAAGGTTAGCCACCAGCGGATTGTAGCGATCCCACCCTGAAAATCCGGGTGTCGCTGGTCCCGGCAATGGTTCTTCCCCTGCGCAGCATCACGTCGTCTGCGACCCATGAACTACCAGCCACTCACGGTGCAGCAAGCTCTCTCAGCAGAACATCGACGCGAGCTTCGAAGAGCTGCTGCCACTCGGGCGCAACGAGGCAATCGCAGTCCTCCTGCGCAAATCCGATGTTCGCACGCTGCTGCGCTGTCGGGAGGTAGTAGAGGTAACCATTCGCGCAGCCGGCAACGAAGGTATGCGGCAGAGGTGCACGGCTTTTGATGCCGAGGCCAATCGTGACCGTCAGCTCACCGGGAAAAGTGACCAAGGTGAAGTCGCTGATACGGATGCCAGTCAATTCAGCATCCACGGTCGGTCTTCCAGCCGCGATGGTTTGGGCCTGGTGCATCCGCAGGAGTGCGGCGTTCGTGTTCAGCCGTGTCAGTTTTTCCATCGTGGCGATGTTATGCAGATACCCCTCGATGCTCTCGCGGTTCGTCGCGTCGAGCTTTGCGAGGTCATCTCTTCCGAGCGCGCGGTCGTGCAGATAGCCCTGCGCGTAGTAGGACGGGAAGTCTGGCGACAGCTTGTGCTGCACAAAGAGCGGGAGGAACGTCTTGAAATTGATGTCGGTCGGCTTCAGGCCCTCCACGAGCTTGGCCTTCTCCGCCTCGAGGGCCGCCAGACGCCGCTCGAAATCCGTGGCGCGCGGGAGAGCGACGGTGTCGTTCGCGATGCGCAGGATCGCGCTAGGTTTTGTTTCGATTTGCCGCCACGCGCGCATCACGGCCAAGCCAAGTGAGTTTCCCAGCGCCTCGGCCGACGGCGGATACGTCATGGCTTTGTAACGCACGGGATTGACGTCGCCCGCACACCCTTGGACGAAAAACGCGATCGCGCCACCGCCCAGCGAATCCTCGATGACCTGCGACGCGAAGCCGGGGAAGTCCGCGGAGTTGCCCGTGCGCGGCGGATTCATGATCGGGTGGCACGCGAAGTTGTAGAGCACCGCGAGTGGGCGGCCGTCCTCGCGGTCGATGCGGAGGATGCCGATCTGCGGGTCGATCGGCCCAACCGCCGCTACCTCCTCATCAGGCGGCAGTGCATAGGCGCGGCGCATGTCTACCTCACTACCATCTTTCATCGTGAGCCGTCGATTCTCTGCGATGCACTCCTCCCGCCCCTCCCCCGCGCCCGCGCGCCGGGGTCAACGCCCGCCACGCCTTGCGGACGGTCTGTACCGTCAGAGCTTCGGTGTCCGCGCGCACAATACTGTGGCAATGGCTCGCGTTCACGATCACGTTCTGCGGTGCGATGCGCGGCTCCGCGGCGAGCTGCCTGCGAACATTCGCGAGAAAAGTGTCGCCGATTCTACCGATACCACCGATGGCGACGGCATCTACTGTCACGATTGCCGCCGTCGTTGCTCCGTCCCTCAGCACGAGCGCCTTGATGAACGAGGGGTCATGCACCGGCCCCGCCTCGCGATCTGTGATTTCCGTCTTCGCCGCGCCGGCCATAAATTGAGCCATCGCGGTCGGTGACAGCATGGCAAAAGCAACTGCGGTGGCGAACATGCCGGAGATGCGGATTTCAATAAAAGACCTGACCATGTTCATGAGGTTGTCCATTCTTACTGGAATCTGGGGACACCATACTCAATTCGGCGCCCGGAATAAGTAAGATGTCCCGGGAATTCCTCTGACTCCTTTAAGTCCCTAGTATGCCCTTACTCCCTTATTCCCTGCTGACCGGCACAGCGATTGAGAGGGGATCACGGTGTCTTGGGCTTTCCCGGTATGCCGGGTTTGGCCGGGATGATCGGCTTCGGGCCCGGTTTCACGAGCCTCCAATCTATGGGTTTGGGCAAGGGAAGGATGATGGTATCCTGCTTGCTGTTGTTGGTCGTGGAGGTTTCCGGGAAGGAGTTTGCCGAGGCCCAGGCGCCGAGTGACAACTGGTACGTGCCGTCTGCGAGGCGCTGATTCGTGTCTGCATCTTTCACCTGGAAGACGAGTTGCTTGGTCGCGCCCGGGGCCATGGACCCGCTGGGAGAGAAGATCACCTGCTTGCTGGAGAACACCTGCCTGGTGCCGGTCGTCATCTTGGCCGTGAGCTCGACATTGAAGACGCAGTGCAGGGGATCGGTCCCGAGGTTGGCCGTGTCCACTACGAGCTCATGGTAGGTGCTCTTGTCGACGAACCGATAGCCGGTGATGGCGAGGTCGCCGTTGGTTCCCGGCTCGCGTCCGGCGGCAACCGTATAGGTCTTGGCGAGGACATTGTTCGTAAGATTGGTCTCCTTGCCGTACGCGCTTCCGCCCATGGTGAGCGTTCCCTTTACCTCATAGCTTCCTGCCGGCAGGCCCGCCGCATTAGAGAGATCGGTCGTGAGGGTGACCACCTCGCCTGCGGCAATACGCGGGCTCGCATACGGCTTGCTGAACGATACCCCCTTGAACTGTGCAACCTGCGCCGTTGACCCATCGGTGCGGCGGTTCGAGAGGTTGACCACAATCTGGGCATTGTCGACCGGATCGGTCCCCACGTTCTTCACCTTTATCTGCAGGGAAGGCCGCGTGTTCTCGTAGAGCTGGGCCGGACTGGGCGTGAGGGACTCGATCGCAAAGTCCACCGGCTTCGGGGGGGGCGCCGTGCCCGTGCCCAACGTGATGGTATCCTGCTTGCTGTTGTTGGTCGTGGAGATTTCCGGGAAGGAGTTTGCCGAGGCCCAGGCGCCGAGTGACAACTGGTACGTGCCGTCTGCGAGGCGCTGATTCGTGTCTGCATCTTTCACCTGGAAGACGAGCTGCTTGGTCGCGCCCGGGGCCATGGACCCGCTGGGAGAGAAGATCACCTGCTTGCTGGAGAACACCTGCCTGGCGCCGGTCGTCATCTTGGCCGTGAGCTCGACATTGAAGACGCAGTGCAGGGGATCGGTCCCGAGGTTGGCCGTGTCCACTACGAGCTCGTGGTAGGTGCTCTTGTCGACGAACCGATAGCCGGTGATGGCGAGGTCGCCGTTGGTTCCCGGCTCGCGTCCGGCGGCAACCGTATAGGTCTTGGCGAGGACATTGTTCGTAAGATTGGTCTCCTTGCCGTACGCGCTTCCGCCCATGGTGAGCGTTCCCTTTACCTCATAGCTTCCTGCCGGCAGGCCCGCCGCATTAGAGAGATCGGTCGTGAGGGTGACCACCTCGCCTGCGGCAATGCGCGGGCTCGCATACGGCTTGCTGAACGATGCCCCCGTGAACTGTGCAACCTGCGCCGTTGACCCATCGGTGCGGCGGTTCGAGAGGTTGACCACAATCTGGGCATTGTCGACCGGATCGGTCCCCACGTTCTTCACCTTTATCTGCAGGGAAGGCCGCGTGTTCTCGTAGAGCTGGGCCGGACTGGGCGTGAGGGACTCGATCGCAAAGTCCACCGTGCTGCCCTGTGTGGTCTGTGCTGCAGCAAAGGAAGAGGCCGTCAGAATAATGCATGTGGCCAGTGTCATGGGTAGAAAACGGAGTTTCGCTATGTTCCTCGATTTCATCATGAGTTTTCCTCTGTCATTACGCTTCTTGCAGATGTTAACCACGAACGGGTCCGTGGCTTTCCAGCCTATCACGAAAGAAGTGCTTCAGGCACTCAGGTATACCGAAACAATGCTCCAATGCTCCACGGTTTGTCAGCAACGTTCGGGTTCTCATAATATGTACGTATCCGAATCAATGCAAGGGGGAACTAGGGGTGCGTTATCGCCTGCGCGTAGGACGCGCAGCATCTGCTCATGCAGCAGACCGTTCGAGACGACGATGGTGCCCGCCGATAGGAACTCCTCGTGGCCCTAGGCGGACGTGGCCCGCCCGCCGGCCTCGCGCACAAGGACTCCCCCGCCGGCGATGTCCCAAGGCTTGATGCCCATCGCTCCTCCGGAGCCGCGCAAGGCCATCTCCCCGCTGGTACCCGCAAAGCCCTAAACGCCGTCCCCCGCGACTTAAGGACCGGTAGTCGGTAGGCGGCAGAGCCTCTCGCAATGCAACTCGCGGACTAAAGGCTGCGGTTCATGGGTCGAACCCCTTTGGAAGACGGCCCATAGGCGGATTCCTACGGAAGGAGTCTCGACTTGAGGCTTCGCCTTCCTGATTCCGGCCTCCTCCGCTTGTGCCCGGTCTCTTCTGGTTCCGGGCACGTGTGATCTTACTCGCAGACGGACCGACGCGTCCGATTCAGCGGCTCCCTGTGCCTGGACAGGTCCCGACATTCCCGCACCCTGAACCGCCTCTTCTCTTCTCCTTCGGCCGTTCCCGCGCCCAGGAACTCGCCCTCGGTGTCACGCACGCCCTGGCTTCTCCCCGTATTGTCACGCCCGGTGGGGACGTGCAACGATTCTAATCTGCGTGCTTTGCGCGACCTGCGCCAATCGGCAGATTGCCGCGCGCAGCCTGCCCTCCGTGGTTCAACGGTCTTTCTCTGTGTCCCGGCGTCTCTGCGCGAAACCGGTCCTTTGTTCTGTTTCCCCTGCGGCCCTCAGCGTCCCCGGCGGTTGAATGAAGTTCTTTGGCGAGCGGGGACGGGGACCCCAAACGCGATGAATCGCGTTTGGGAACCCAGGCTCGCCCTACGCGATCCTCCGGCCTCCAGCCTGCCGCCTCCATTCCTTGCGCTGCGCGTACCGTTTGTGCAACAGTTGAAAAGGCAAAACACCCCGCGTGCGAAAAATTCGTTATTCCTTTGGGAGCAAGGAGTTGCGCCATTTTCGGGCGTTGTCTGCGCACAGAATTCCGGCACGATTCGTGCAACACGGCCCCTATATGGAGGGACAATCTGCTCCGAGGCGGAGCCCCTCTGATCTATGATCTGATGATTGATGATTTATGATTTGGAAGCGGAAGGAAGAGACATGAGGACGAGGGCCGGACGGATTGCGGATTGCGGATTGTGCGAAACAAAGCCAATTTCCGGCGGAGCAAAAGGAAGGGCAAAGGCTTGGCGGGAAAGGAGTTATGGTGAATAGTACATCCGATAGGCCTCGGCAAAACAAAGCCAATCCCGGCCGCGCCGGGAGGGATGGGGCCCTGGGGACGCGGGACGAACGGGCAAATGCGCCAAACAAACCCAATCCCCGGCGGACGCAGCAACGGCTACGGCGGTTTCCTCCCTCGGCCCTCGCCCCTCCGGCCTTCGACCCACCTCTGGCCGGTTGTACAAACAAACCCAATTGCCCGGAGCCTCGGGAAGAGGCAAGTACTGTGCGGGAGAAGAGTTATGGTGAATAAGACATGGGCGGGACTTCGGCGAAACAAAGCCAATTCTTCGATTGCGGGTTGCGGATTGCGGATTGCGGATTGTGCCAAACGAACCCAACTCGCTTCCCGGCGGTGCCGGGCGGGACGGGGCCTGGGGGACGTGGGACGAGGGCGAATCGCGCGAAACAAAGCCAAGAGGCGGTTGTCGGTAGCCAGTAGCCGGTAGGCAGTTGTACAAACAAAGCCAATTTCCGGCGGAGCAAAAAGAGGGGTAAAGGCTTGCCAGGAAAGGAGTTATGGTGAATAGCACATCCGATAGACCTCGGCAAAACAAAGCCAATCTCGGGGGGTACTGGCCAGGGGTGGGATACCCAGCATTCCACTATTCCATTATTCCACTATTCCAACCCGACGCCGCCCACACCCGTGGCACACGGCAAGCTGGATTTCGCCAGGGCAATTGCATGTGGGGATTGTGCCGGGGTGGCATGGGCTTCCAGCCCATGAATCATCGGCAGGATGCCGATGCCACAGACTCTCACGGGCAGGATGCCCGTGCCACAGGTGTGCCAACGCCCACATGCAATGGCCCTGGATTTGCGCTCAGGGACTTGCCCATTTCCCCGGGATCTGGTAGTATACGATTGCTGTGGTTGCGTCCTCATTTCCAGAGGCAAGAGAGGTAACGTTCAGATGCTGGCTCTCGTCACGGTTTCTGAATTCCTGCGTGCGACCGTTCTCTCCATCGGCACACCCGATGCCCTCGGCAGCGCCGATCTGAGCTTCAATCCGATTCGCCTGGTCCTTCTCGTGGGATGGGTCTATCTGTGTCTGTACTTCGTGCAGCGGGCGTACTTCAGCCCGCTCGTTCCCAAGAACTACAAGACACTGGCCAACGTGGTCACGCTCTTCACCGGGCCCTTCCTGCTGCTCGTCCTGTTCATCCTGGATACATCCCGGAAATCGCGCGGGACCGGCGACAGCTTCTGGCTCATTCTAAAGAGGCAAATCCAGCATCTGGGACAGCAACTCCCGCAGTGGCTGGCCGCCCTTCACTGGCCGCACTCCGAGCCTGAGGACGAGACGGCGTTCCGTCTGCTCGACTCTTCCGGCCGCAGCATCGACGAAGTTTGCGGGCGCGGCGATGGCAAGCACGCGGATGCGCACATCCTCGACCTGACGGAAACGATCATTGCCGACGCCCTCGAACGCCGGGCCA
Organism: uncultured Planctomycetota bacterium; assembly: GCA_963699595.1. GTDB lineage: Bacteria > Planctomycetota > Phycisphaerae > Sedimentisphaerales > Anaerobacaceae > PLanc-01. The sequence goes on along the minus strand of CAVOUO010000040.1, from coordinate 39,056 downwards.
GCGATATCCTCATCGACCCGAAGGACCGGTCCGTGTACACGATCCGCCTGCGCGTCGACGGTGCCCTGCGGGTCGTGGAGGAACTGGAGGGCGAGGTATGCCGCTCTGTCATCAGCAGCGTCAAGGCGGTGGCCGGCATGGACATTTCGGAGCGTCGGAGACCCCAGGATGGCAGCTTCACGGCCCGGAAAGGGACTTCCATCGCTTCCTTCCGCGTCGCGAGCGCGGGCGCCCTGCACGGCGAAAAGCTCTCGATTCGGATCCTCAACAAGGACGCCGGCTCGTTCTCCCTCGACAACGTCGGCCTGTCCGAGAAACAACGCGCGATCCTCACGAGCCAGATCGCCAAACCGGCCGGCATGATCCTGATCTGTGGGCCCACCGGCAGCGGCAAGACGACGACCATGTACGCCCTGCTCAACGAGATCGACCGTTTCACCCGCAACGTGATCACCGTCGAGGACCCGATTGAGGCGGTGCTGCCCCAGGCCAGCCAGATCGAGATCAACCCCAAGGCGGACATCACGTTTGCCAATGCCCTGCGCAGCGTGCTGCGGCAGGACCCGGACGTAATCTGCGTGGGCGAGATTCGCGACGAGGAAACAGCGGAAATCGCCTTGCGGGCCGCTCAGACCGGCCATCTCGTGCTGGCGACCCTGCACTCGGAGGACAACGCCACGGCCCTGATCCGGCTCCTCGACTTGGGCATCTCGCCGCTGCTGCTGTCCGGCGGCCTGAATTTGATCGTCTCCCAGAGACTGCTGCGCTGCCTGTGCGGGCACTGCAAGGCACCCGCGCACCTTAGCGACAGCCAAATCGAGGAATTCGGCAAGAAGGATATCGGCCCTTCGTCCATCTTCGAGGCGGTGGGCTGCAAACACTGTGAACAGACCGGCTACTCCGGCAGGACGGCGGTCTGCGATCTGATGGTGGTGGACGAGGCGCTCAAGGCCGACATGGCGGGGAGCAGATCGCTGATCGACCATCTCCGCAGCGAAGGCTCGCGGAGCCACTCCGGTCTCCGCAGACAAGGGCTGAAGAAAGTGGTGGCCGGGATCACCAGTCTGGATGAGCTCAAACGAGTGGTGGGGTAAGCGCTATGATGTTCTGGATCGCCATTCTCGCAGGTGCGTTGTTCGTCTGGCTGGCCGTTCGTATGGGCTTCTACGAGACCTGGGTCCTGTTCTTCAATATCGTCGTGTCGATCTACGTGTCTGTCTTCCTTACGCCGATCCTGGCCGAGTTCGCCCCGGCGTCGGGCGGGGCCTCTTCCTATCACACGGCGCTCTGCATGATTGTCCTGGCCGGCGGCAGCTTCGCCCTTCTTCAAGGCACATCCTTTGTCTTCCTGACCGGCCAATTCCACATCCCCTTTCCACGGGTCTTCGATGTCGTGTTTTCCGGTATGGTCGGGTTCGTCACCGGCTTCCTCGTGCTCAGCTTCGTCGCCCTGGTGCTGACGACCACGCCCCTGGCCAGTCACAAGATCGTCGGCGTCCTCGGGTTGGGCCGGCAATCCCAATCGGCGAACCTTGTGTGCATCACTCGCTGCTGTGACGTGATCCACTTTTTTGCGGGCTCCGACGACAGCGGCGACACGACCGAGGCGGCCCTGCAGAGACTCCTGCAGATGAACACGACCCATCCGGACTTCCCCAGCCGGTCGCCCGATGCCAACGAGCCGCCCGTCAGCGGCAAGGGCGAATGATTATTCGCCCCTACTTTACAGCCCGGTTCGATCTGGTAGACTCTCGCCCTTCAGAGCTTCCATAACCGATTCAGGACACGCTATGAACGAACATCTGGTCACCGGCGGACTGGCGACGATCATCGTGCTGGTATTGGCATTGCCATTTCTCGTCCCACAAGATCGAGAAGCAGCTTGAGGCCTTTCTTTTCGTCATGGGCGTCTTGGCCGTGACGATTTCCAGCCAGTGGAGTGGGCACCTAGTGGTCGACGCCCTCTTGGATCCCATCCGTCTCAAGCATCCGATCGTCGAGGCGGTGCTCGGTGGCGGGCTTGCTCTTTCGCGTCTTCCGAGACACGATCCGTCAGCATGTGATGGGCCTGGAGCGGGCGGTGGGACAACGGTTCTTCCTGTTTCTGGTCGTGGTGGTGCTGGGGCTCTTCTCCAGTGTGATCACGGCCATCATCGCCGCCCTGGTGCTGGCCGAGGTCATCACCGGCTTGCGGCTTGGACAAGAAGATCGAGACCCGACTGGTAATCGTCACCTGTTTCTCCATCGGCCTCGGCGCCGCCCTGACGCCCGTGGGAGAGCCCCTGGCCACCATTGCCATCGCCAAGCTGGCCGGCGAGCCCTATCATGCCGGGTTCTGGTTCCTGTTCCAGAACCTCGCCATCCTCATCATCCCCGGGGTTGTGGTCCTGGGAATCGTGGCGATGTTCCTCCGGGGCAAGGAAGTCGCCTACGCGGAGTCCATGAGCGAAAGCAGGATGGAGCAGCTCTCCGACGTTTTCCTCCGGGCCGGCAAGGTCTATCTGTTCGTCGTGGCTCTTGTGCTGCTGGGCACCGGCTTCCAGCCGCTCATCGACGCCTACGTCATCCATCTCCCTACCGCCGCCCTCTATTGGATCAACATGATCTCGGCCATTCTGGACAACGCCACCCTCACGGCCGCCGAGCTCTCGCCCAAGATGTCCATCCAACAGATCCAAAGCATTTTGATGGGTTTGCTGATCGCCGGCGGCATGCTGATCCCGGGCAATATCCCGAATATCATCTGCGCCGGCAAACTCGGGATCAAGAGCCGCGAGTGGGCCCTCTTCGGCGTCCCCCTCGGATTGGTCATGATGACAGCGTTCTTTGTGGTCCTGCTGCTGATGCAGTAGGATCGGCAAGCGTCTATCGGTTGCGCGGCTCGTTTCCGTTCGCAGTGACGCCGTAAGGCGTTATCTTCTATAGGCTCTTACGAGCACACTACAAACGAGCATCGCAACCGCAACCGATCAACGATCCGTCATCAGCGTGTCTACTCTTGCCGCCAGCTCTTTGACGTGGCCGAGGGACTCGCGGAACTGTGCCTTTTCCGATCCATCCAGGTCGAGCTCGACAATCTTCTCGACCCCGCCCCGGCCGAGAATTGCCGGGACACCGACGAAGTAGCCGCCGGCTTCATACTGCCGGTCGCAGTACGCGCAGCAGCAGATGAGGCTCTTCGTATCCCGGAGGATGGCCTCCGCCATCTGCACGGCGCCGGCGGCGGGCGCGTAAAGGCGCTGAAGCCGAGCAGATTGACAATCTCGATGCCGCCCTTGCGGGTGCGGTCGACAAGCTGATCCATCCTGGCCTGCGGCAGAAGCTGGCGAATCGGGACACCGCTGACCGTGGTGAACCGGGGCAGAGGCACCATGTCATCGCCGTGACCGCCCATCAACACGCACTGGACGTCGGCGACACTGACGCCCAACTCGGCCGCCAGGAAGTAGCGAAAGCGTGCCGCATCGAGCGCTCCGGCCATTCCCATCACCCGCTGCTTCGCGAAGCCCGTCACCTGCGCCGCCACATGGACCATCGCATCGAGGGGATTGCAGACCACGATCACAATGGCGTTGGGCGAATGTTCGACCACCCTGCTGCTCACCTCTCGGACGATCTTGGCATTCGTCGCCAGCAGGTCATCCCGGCTCATGCCGGGCTTACGCGGGATGCCGCTGGTGATGATGACAACGTCGCTGCCGACAGTCGCCGCCCAATCGGTTGTACCGACGATCTCCTGCTGCGATAGCTCGAGGGGACTGGCCTCAGCCATATCGAGGGCCTTGCCCTCGGCCAGACCCTTGACGATATCCACCAGCACGATTTCGCCCAAGCGCCTCGTCGCGGCGATAAACGCCGTCGTCGCCCCGACATTCCCCGCCCCTACCACCGTGATCTTGTCCTTAGCCATTCGGGTCTCCTCGATTCCAGCGCACCGTAGGGGCGACCCCCTGTGGTCGCCCGAGCAATAGGGCAGGCACGGGGCTTGCCCCTACGCGCGTCGCGGCATGATATCGGGGGCCCCCGGAGATGTCAACGCGTCTACTGTCCCGCCCGCGTCTTCATCGCCGCGTCCCCCTGGCAAGAGGCGCCGGGTGGCATCGGCAAAGCCCAAGGCTTTGCCGATGGCGCAGTCGTCAAACCAGCGGCAGGCTGGCGCTTGCCGCTGCCATCCATGATTTCTACGGAGAATTCATGCAACGAGGAGACGCGGAAACGAAGCCGCCCGGCGCGGGACCGGGCGGCGATGGCTTGACTTGTTCGGACCTGCATCTGTTCGGAGTACCGCCTTCAGGCGGACCGCATGGAACCGGCTGAAGCCGGGACTCCCAACGTGCTACTTCTTCTCGGTTCCGTGCTCAGTCAGCCAGAGATCGGCGAAGAGGCGCAGGTCGAGATTGTCCACGATACCGTCCTTGTTGAGGTCGGCGGGCGAGCCTTCCAGCGGGACCGGCTTATCCAGGGCTTGAACCAGAATCGTGAAATCATCGGCGTCCAGGGTGCCGCTGCCGTTGAAATCGCCGGCGTTCGGAATCCCGCGATAGAGACGGATCTTGCCGTCGCCATAGCCGACGAGGAGGTCCCAATAGGCGTCCTTCGGGCCGGAATGACCGTCACCGGTCCAATAGCACAGACACGGCCGCGACCGCAGGCCACCGGCGAGATCGATGGGTTTGCCGTCCGACTGGACCATGGTGTAGCCCCCGAACATCGGCAGGGCGTCGGTCCCCACGTTCGGATAGAACAGGATCTGGCCGTCCGTATTGCCGCTGATGATGTCCTTTTTGCCGTCGCCGTCCGCGTCCACGATGACCGGGCTGGAGCGGCCGCCGGGTACGAGCAGATCACGCCCGTTCGCCTGCACGAAGAGGCCATCGACCGGCGACGTGTAGAAGTGCGGCGGAATCGCGGTGCCGCAGCCGCAGTTGTAAAAGATGTGCACGCCGCCATCGAGAGCGCCGGTGACGACGTCGATCAGACCATCGTTGTTCCATTCCAGAAACAGGGGCGTCGCCCGCATGCCGACGTTGAGCGTCGAGGTACCGGTACTGCCCACCTTGACTTCTTCACCGCCGTCGAACTCCGGCTCGTTGTCCGTCCCGACATTCAGGAAGATCTGGACCGTGCCGTTGCCGAGTCCGACGAGCAGGTCCTTGTCGTCCACGGCGCTCCAGGGCACCAGCCGGGGGAAACAGCCCAGGCAACCTTCCGGCGTGAAGGTCAGGTCCTTGCCGTAGGCTTGGGCGTAGAAGTAATTCACGAAGCAGGGGTCCGCTTCGGTGCCCCGGTTGAGGTAGACCCGGATCTTGCCGGGGGCTCCCCCACCCCCCTCGCCGATGATCAGGTCCCTGAGCTTGTCGCCGTTCCAATCCTCGAACGAGGGTACCGAGTAGCCGGGCACGACAATGTCCTTGCCGTCGGCTTGGACGATCTCCTCAGGTCCCAGATTGATTATCGCCTCCGCGGCGAACGCGGACGCCGAGAGGATGGAGCCGGCACAAAGCACGAGGCACAACGACGCGAGACGTTTCATTTCAAACGCCCTCCCAATGGACCGAATACAAACCCCCCATCCCAAGATGGCTTCCGCACGGGCGCACCTGCCCGTACGGACTTTTACGTGTCTTCCTTCCTTGAAAGCGTTATTGTAACATCCCGGAGGGGTCATGTCAAGGAAAAAGGTGGGAAAGTGCCTATTAAAGAGAAAACCTGTCTTTTTATGCACGTGCGGTCCTTCGCCCGTGTAGGAGCACCCAGTGGTTGCCCAAACCGCAGGGCAGGCACAGGGGCCTGCCCCTACACGGATTACGCCTGGTCGGTGCCATCCCCCGTTGAAATCGCCTGTTTTCGGGAGGCCGCGAAAAGGCGGATTTTGCCGGCGCCTTCGCCGACGATCAGGTCCTGCAATCGGTCGTTATTCCAATTCTCGAAGGACGGCACGGATGAACCGGGCACGCACCGTCACGTCAGGAACTTGCTCAGAACGGCGGCCGTGTGGGCAGCGAGGAGCATGAGGTAGTCCAAGTCACCAAGCGTGTAGTGGTCGTGGACCATGGCGTTGTCCACGTAGATCACGCCGTAGCAGCCGGTGGGACCGGCAATGGCGGCGATCAGAGCGGAGCGGATACGGGCTTTCTCCTCCACGTCGGCGGCCACGCGCGGCATGACCAGCGATTGGCTGCGCTCGACCGCCTGGTTGATCTTGTCGGCCAGTCCGATCTCGCTCAGATCGACGGCCGAGCCGTCCCGCCGCTTGCCCGCATGGTAGGTCATGGGGCCGCTCGGCTGCTCGCGCAGAGCGCACCAGGTATGGAACGCACTGAACTGCTTGAGACCGAGGTTCAGCAGCGTAACCAGCAGGTCCTCCAGATTTTTCGTCCGGCAGATGGCGTCACAGGCATGCGAGAAATCCGACAGTCGCTTGGCCGGCAGCCGCATCGCGGGCGCGTGCCCCGCATCCGGCTTGCGGACGACCGTCTCGTGAACGGGGGTCGCCAGTCCTGCCTCCAGATTCAGCGTATCCTCCAGCTCGGAAGGATCGGCCGGTCGGGCACCATCATCGACGTTTACCTCGATCGTGAAATCCGTGATCCGGATGGCATCGCCCGTCTTGATTTCCGCCGTGCGGACCGCCTCGCCGTTGAGGTAGGTCTTGTTGGCCGAGTCCAGGTCCTGAACGTGCCATTTCCCCTCGCCATTGCACGCAATTACCGCGTGTTTCTTCGAGACGGTGCGGTCGGGCAACGAGACGTGACAATCGGTGGCTCTCCCGATATGGATGGGGCCCTGGGCGAATTGGTATTCCTTGGTCTCGCCGTCTTTCTGCTTTAGTACCAGACGCATCGTCAGTACCTCCACATGAGGGGTTGGGGTCCCCGGCGCGGTTTTCCGCACAGGAAGACCTTGCCATTCGTGGTTCCATTATCACGTCCGGTAACGAGTCTGTCAAGCCGGCATGGCAAAGATTCTGGCACGGGCAGGGCAGAGAGCCCCCACGGTTGTCCCCGCCCGCCGGGCCATGGGACTGACGCTTTCAACCGGTTTTGGCTGCGCGGCGGAGGCGGTGGCGGTACTGATCGAGAATGACGGCGGCCACGATGACGCAGCCGGTGATCAGCCGCTTCGTGTATTCCTGGGCCCCGACCTGGGCCAGTCCGGTCCCGAGCACGGCGATGATCAGGACGCCGAAGAACGAGCTGATGACAGAGCCCCGGCCGCCCATGAGGCTGGTGCCCCCGATGACCACGGCGGCGATCACCTGGAGCTCGAAGCCGGTGGCCGTATTCGGATTGGCGGAGGACATGCGGGCCGTCTGGATCACGGCGGCCACGGCCGCCAGCAGGCCGGAGAGAACGAAGACCCCCAGTTTGTACGGGCGCGGGTCGATGCCGGAGAGGCGGACCGCTTCTTCGTTCGTGCCGATGGCGATCAGGTACCGGCCGAACACCGTCCGCGACAGGGCCAACTGGCCGGCCGCCACGATGGCCAGCGCCAGCAGGAACGGCAGGGACAGGCCCAGGACCGCCGTCCCGGTAATCACTTCGACGGGACCGCCCACGTAGATCGTGCGGGACTGCGTCACAAAGTAGGCAGCGCCCCGGGCGGCTTCGAGCATGCCGAGGGTCACAATGAAGGAAGGCAGTCGCCACCGAATGACGATCAGGCCGTTCACCGCGCCGCAGGTAAGACCCACCAGCAGACAGACCATGACGGCCACGACCAGCGGCAGACCCCAATTCACCAGGCCAATCCCGAGCACCGCCCCGGACAGAGCGAGCACCGAGCCGACCGACAGGTCGATCCCGGCGATAATGAGCACAAACGTCATTCCGACCGCGGCGATGGCGGTGTCGGGGATCTGGTTGGCGATCGTGCGAAAGGTGGTCAAAGTGAAGAAGTTTTCGGCGGCGATCCCGAAGATGACGAGCAAGACGACCAGCGCGACGGCCATGCCGAGATAATCGGTCACGAGCCCGCCGATTCTCTTCTTTGTCAACTCATCGGCCATAAGCTCTGGAGCCTCCCGGCGTCTTGACGTATTCGCTGAATGCGGCCGCCATGATGGCCTCTTGCGTCCATTGGCCGCGGGCGAAGTCTCCGGCGACCCGGCCGGCCGACATCACCAGGATCCGGTGGCAGACCGCCATCAGCTCCTTGAGATCCGAGGAGACGAAGAGGATCGCTTTGCCTTGGCGGGCGAGATCGTTGAGCATGCGGTAGATCTCGAACTTGGCGCCGACATCGATCCCGCGCGTTGGCTCATCGAAGATCAGGATGTCGCAATCCCGGAAGAGCCACTTGGCAATGACCACCTTCTGCTGGTTACCGCCGCTGAGCTGCCCCACCAACTGCTCGACGGACCAGCACTTGATGCCCAGCGAATCGACATACTGCCGCGCGATCCGCTGCTCCTGCGCAGGATCGATCCAGCCGAGCCGGCTCAAACGCTCCAGCCGCGTGATGGACACGTTCGCGCGCACCGGCAGAGGGAGGAACAGGCCCTGCTCCTTGCGATCCTCGGTCAGCAAGGCGATCCCGTGACGGACCGCATCGCTCGGCGTGCGGATGCGAGCAGGCTCACAGGAGCCGTACAGGTAGACCGCCCCGGCTTCGGGCGGATCGGCGCCGAAAATGGCCCGCATCGTCTCGGTGCGGCCGGAGCCCATCAGACCCGCGATGCCCAGAATCTCGCCCCGATAGGCCTCGAAAGAGACGTTCCTGACCTTGTCGCCGCGACAGAGTCCCGCCACGCGCAGCGCCAGAGCCCCGCGCGCGCCGCCGGGGGTCAGACATTCCTGTTCCAGATCCCGGCCGACCATCATCCGAATCACGGTGTCCGGATCGGTCTCTTGCGCCGCCACCGTGCCAACCGCCTTGCCGTCGCGCAGGACCGTGACGCGGTCGGCGATGCTCAGCACTTCCTCGATCCGATGGGAGATGTAGATGATCCCGACGCCCTCGGCCTTGAGCCTGCGAATCTGCGTGAAGAGGAGCTCCACCTCGCTGGCGGTCAGCGAAGCGGTCGGCTCATCGAGAGCCAGAACCCGGCACCGGCGCGACAGGCCCGCCGCGATCTCGACCATCTGCTGGCGCCCGACCCCGAGCGTTCGGACCGGCGTGGACGGGTCCACGTCCGCCAGCCCCACTTTCTCCATGGCCTCGCGTGCGGCCTGATGCAGCCTGGTGTACTGGATGAATCCGAAGCGGCTGGGCAGCCGCTCCAGAAGATGTTCTCCGCGACCGTCAGATTGCCGATCAGGTTCAGCTCCTGCATGACCATGCGGACACCCTGCCCCTCGGCATCGGTGCGGGACTTAGGGTTGTACGGCCGGTCCGCCAGACGCATGCCTCCGCCGTCCGGGGCTTCCACGCCGGCGATGATCCGGGTGAGCGTGCTCTTGCCCGCGCCGTTCTCGCCGACCAGGGCATGGACCTCGCCCGCCCGCAGATCGAAATCGACGTGCGCCAGCGCCTGGACGCCCGGGAAGGCTTTGTCGATGCCCGTTGCCGAGAGGAGTCTGTCGCCGCCAGTATTCATGCTCAGAGCGTTTCCGCCGTGACCAGGTCGACAGGGGTCTCCTTGTCCGCCGGCTGGGCCTTGGTCTTGAGCATCTCCAGGGCATATTCGATGCCGAACAGGGCCAGCTTGTCCGCATGCTGGTCCACCGTGCAGAGGACCCGGCCCTCTTTCAAGAGCTGCTGCACGGCGGCGATGTTGTCAAAACCAACGATGTAAATGCTGCCCAGCTTGCCCGCGTCCTTCAGAGCCGCCACGGCACCCAGGGCCATGCTGTCATTGGCACAAAGGATCGCCTTGAGGTCCGGATGCTCGTTGATCAGCGCCGACGCGATGGGCTGGGCCTTGTCGGTCTCCCAATAGCCGGTCTGCGAGCTGACAATCGTCAGGTTGCCGCCTGCCACAGCCTCCTCGAAGCCGAGCTTTCGCTGAATACCATTATAGGCGTTCGGGGCCCCTTCGATCACGGCGACCTTGTCGCCCGCCTTCAATTTCGTGCACAGGTGCGCGCCGGCCAGCCTGGCCCCCTTGCGATTGTCGGGACCCACGAAGGGAATCTTCGCGTTCTTATCCTTGAGCACGTCGGCGTCGAACTTGTTGTCGATGTTGACCACGATAATGCCGGCGTCCATCGCCCGTTTGCAGACGGGGACCAGAGCTTTGGAATCGGCGGGGGCGATCACGATGGCATCCACCCCCTGCGCCATCATCAGCTCCACATACTGGACTTGTTGCGTGACATCCATCTCATCCTTGATCCCGACCACCTTGAGGTCGTATTCGTCCTTATGCTGCTCGTGATGCGCCGTGGCCCCCTCTTCCATCGTCTTGAAAAACTCATTGGCCAGCGACTTCATCACGAGGGCCACCACGGGCTTGTCCTTCTTCTTCTGACACCCGCCGGCTACGATCAGGCCTAACGCCAGGACGACAGCCAGCATTCGGCTCCAGTGAATCATAAATCGTAAATCATAAATCATAAATCGCTTCACCTGGTTCTCCTTGAATCCCCCCGGGTTGGGATGAACGCGCACACTTCTTCCATCGTGGGCATGGACGGCTGGGCCCCCATTCTCGTCACGGACAGCGCTGCGGCCCGATTGGCGAAGAGGGCGGAATCGCGGAGGCTGTGCCCTTGCCCCACTCCCACCGCCAGACTGCCGGTGAAGGCGTCCCCGGCGGCCGTCGTATCCACCACGTTCACTTTCTCGGCGGCGATGTGCTCCCGCGTGCTCCCTTCGGCCAGCAGAAAGCCCTTCGCGCCCATGGTGATGATGGCCGACTTGACCCCGGCCTCCAGCAGCCGGTCCGCCGCCGCACAGGCCGACTCCGGGTCCACGACCTTGACCCCGGTCAGAATCTGGGCCTCAATCTCGTTGGGCGTCAGGACCGTGACCAGCGCCAGCAGCGCCGGCGGGAGCTTCTGGGCCGGGGCCGGATTGAGGATGAATTTCACGCCGGCCTGGTGCGCCAGCTCCGCGGCACACTGCACCGTCGCCAGGGGCACTTCCAGTTGTGCCACGACCGCCCCCGCGGAGGCGATTTCCGCCTGCGCCCGATGGACATCCTCGGGCGAGAGCTTCGCGTTGGCGCCGGGGGCAACCACGATCGCGTTGTTGCCCGCCGCATCGACGGTGATGAGGGCCACGCCGGAGGGGGCGTCCGGCGTCAACGTCACGTACCGCGTGTCCACGTGCTCTTTCTGGAAGTTCTCCAGAGACGTGTGGCCGAAGACATCGTCGCCCAGCCGGGCCACGAAGATCGCGTGCGCCCCGAGCTTGGCGATCGCGACCGCCTGGTTGGCGCCTTTGCCGCCCGGGACCATCAGGAAGTCGCCGCCGAGGATCGTCTCGCCCGAGACCGGAATCCGGGGCGACCGGACCACGAGGTCCATGTTCGAGCTGCCGACCACCACCAGCTTGAAATCGTCCACTGCGATATCAGACCCCTTTGCGATTTATGATTTTCGATTTATGATTTGGAGGATGCCGTGGCATCCGAAGGCCAACCGAAATCATCATTCATAAATCATCAATCATAAATCACTTGGTGAGTCTTTCCACCAGCCAGCTTTCATAGCCGTCCAGGTCGTTCCACTTGACGGCACAATCGACCATCTTGGCGCCTTCTTCGACGCGCGTAAAGCCGTCGTCCGTGATGCGAATGGGCAACATCTTCATCTGGGCCAGGTCCTTGCGGATGGCGAGGTAGATGGCGACCGTGTCGAACAGCGTGGTGCTGCTCTTGTTGCACTTCTCGTCCGTGAGGCGGTCGCGGCCGGCCTCATCGAGGTCCTTGCGGTCCCGCAGGCCGTCCTTGAACCAGATACGGTAGTTCTCGATCAGGTTCCTGGTGATCGCGTTTTTGCATTTGAGCACCTTCTGATACTTCTCGCCCGTGAGGGCCACCCGGCCGCAGGTATCGAGCGGCGTGATCGTCATCGGCCAGGCAGCGGTAAAGACTTTCTTGGCCGCTTCGGCATTCTGGGCCACGTTGTATTCTGCATCGGGCTTCTCCTTGCCGCTGTAGCCGATGTAGACGCTGCCGTGCATGCCGACGAAATCTGCCTTCTCGGCGATCCGAGGCTCGCGCTTGAGAGCTTCCGCGATATTGGGCAGCGGCCCGGTCGCAATGAGGGTGACGCGCTCGGGCGAATTCATGATGGTGTCGATGAGGGCCTGCACGCCGTCTTTGCAGATCCGGCCCGGATAGGAGGATAGATCGTAGTCCTTGGCCCAACTCGTCTGGCGCCACGAGTCGCCCGGCTGCTTGACCCCGATGCCGATGGGGATGTCGGTCCGGCCGACCTGGTCGAGGAACTTGGCGACCACTTTGGCCTTCGCCTCGGTGTCCCGCAGGGCAGTCACGATCAGCTTGCAGTCCAGCTCCGGCGACTGGAGCAGAGCGCCGAGCGCCCACGTGTCGTCGATATCGTCGCAGATGTCCGTGTCGAAAATGACCGGCGTTCGGACCGCGGATTCCGAACGAGAGGACAGTCCGCCAGCCAGCAGAATCAGCACGAGAGAGCCTGTGGAATACATAGACGATCTGGTCATGATTGGCCTCCAGCAATTTGTGATTTACGACGTACGCCTTATCGTTTACCATCGGACTCGACGCCAAATAGTAAATCGGAAATAGTAAATAATCAATATGGATGTGATTCCCGCCATCGATCTGAGGGACGGCAAGGTCGTCCGGCTCCTCCAGGGCCAGTACGACCGTCAGATCACCTACGGAGACGACCCGGCCGAGCAGGCCCGGCAATTCCATGCCGACGGGGCCAAATGGCTTCACGTCGTGGACCTCGACGGGGCCAAAGCGGGCAAACCGGTGAACACGCGGGCCATTGCTGCCATTGCCCGTGTAGCACCCCCGTCGTGGCGAGGGCGTCCCGCCCTTGCGTCGCGAGGCCATCCTGGCCTTGCCTTGCCCGATCGCAATACACCTGCCGCGGCGACAGCGCGGGGGCAAGATGCCCCCACGGCAAGAGAGCAAGGGCAAGATGCCCTCGCCACGACGGCTGGGCTGAAGATCGAAGTGGGCGGCGGGATTCGGGATGAGGCCTCGATCCGGCAACTGCTCGATCTGGGTGTGACGCGGGTCATCATCGGCACCAAGGCGGTCAGCGACTTTCCGTGGTTTCGCGAGATGGCGGAGAAGTTCCAGGGACAGATCGTGCTCGGCCTCGACGCCCGCGACTCGATGGTAGCCACACACGGCTGGCTCCAGGACAGTCAGCAGACAGTGCTGGAATTCGCCGCTCAGGCCGACAAGCTGCCGCTGGCCGCGATCATCTACACCGACATCGCGAAGGATGGCATGCTCTGCGGCCCGAACCTCGAAAGGACCCAGGCCCTGGCCCAGGCCGTCCGCACCCCTGTGATTGCCTCCGGCGGTGTCAAGGGGGTCGAAGACATCCGGCGTCTGTTGCCCATCGGCGTTGCCGGCGTGATCGTCGGCCGCAGCCTCTACGAAGGCACCCTCACCCTCAAAGACGCCCTCGCCGCCTGTTCGTAGTGACGCCGTCAGGCGTTTCTAAATATGCCCTTACGGGCACACTACGAACCATAGCAATCAACGGGTCCAATGACCGACGCATCCTGCCCGTGCTCGAAGAGGAACTGGCGAATGTGCGTGCAGAGGTGGCATTTGTCGGCGTAGGCAGGCAACTCCTCGTAGCCGAGAGACTTGGCCTTTTCGAGCAGGCCGAAAGGCCCTGTCTCGCAAAGAATCCGGACAAGCTCGATCAGCTCCGGATGGAAGGCCTTCCAGATCTCCTCCAGAGGCATCCGGCAAGTGTTGCCCAGGATGATACCACTGCACGTACCGCTGAAGACATTGCCATAAGGGTCGATGTGAACGCCTTTGGCACCGAGAAACCCGGCCAGGCAATTCACGCGGCCAAAGGCTTCAGCGGGTCTCGACGCGAGCAGCCCCGCTAAATGTCCCGCCGCCCGGCCGTTGAAGCGAAAGGGATAGTCGCGGTAGGCCTCGACGTACACACGATCCCGCTCCGCCAATCCGCAATCCGCAATCCGCAATCCGCAATCGTCCAAATACTTCTCCCAACGGACCAGGACGCGATCCGGGCCGAGCATTCTCTTGGCCGCCGCCGCCAGCCGCCGGGCCGGCTCGATGGCGACATACTCCTGATGAAACGGATCGACACTGACCTTGAGCCGTTGCACACCCAGTTCAACAAGCGTCGTCAGCCTATCGGCAATGAGCCGGTCATCGGTCGACCAGAAGCCGTTGGTCTCAATGAGATCGACCGGGCCAAGGCTCTGTTCTTTGCCCTTTCTGAGGATTTCAACGAGGTGGTCCCAATAGAGGAAGGGCTCACCGCCGGTCAGATGAATCTTGGCCTCAGCGCCGGCCAGTATCTGGAGTGACCGCCAGGCATTGAGGCAGGTCTCGACGGGCATCAGGCCGCCCTTGCGGGGTGAGCAATGGTAGTAACAGAACTCGCACGCCGCGTTGCACCGGTACGTGAGCATCAGCCCCGCCGACCGCCACAACTTGAACTTCGGCTCATCGCGGGCCAAGCTACGATTGTACGCGTTGTCCAACAAGTCGAGCATGACGAGAGTGGCTTACGCCCCACACTCCAAACATCAAACTTCACACTTCCGACTTCTTCTTGAGATATACCTGCAGGACCGTGATGTCGGCGGGGGTGATGCCGCCGAGGCGGGAGGCGTGGCCGAGGGTGGCGGGCTGGAAGGCGGTCAATTTCTCTTTGGCTTCCGCCCGCAGGTGCTCAATGGCCGTGTAGTCCAGGCCCGCCGGAATCCTCTTGCTGTCCAAGCTTCGCTGCAGGGCTACGAGGCGCTCCTGCTTGACCAGATAGCCCTCGTACTTCGCGTCCACCACAATCGCCTCCAGCACCTCGCGTCCGTGGCCTGCGGACTTGATCTCGGGCAATTCCGGCAATCTCTCGTCCATATGACTGTCGGGCTGGCGCAACAGGTCCCAGAGACTCGTGCCCTCGGAGCGGGTGCTCCGCAGGTACTGCTTAAGACCCTCAATGGTCTGGAGTTTATTTTGGAATCGAGCCCAGCGCATCTCCTCGACCAAACCGACGGTACGGCCTCGCGGCGTCAGTCTGCGATCCGCGTTGTCCGAGCGCAGGGCCAGGCGATATTCCGCGCGCGACGTGAACATGCGGTACGGCTCGTCGATCCCTTTGGTCAGCAGGTCGTCGATCAGAACACCAATGTACGCCTGGTCGCGGCCGAGGACGAGCGGCTCCCGGCCCTGGAGCTTCCGAGCAGCGTTGATCCCGGCGATGATACCCTGCCCGGCCGCCTCCTCGTAGCCGCTGGTGCCATTGATCTGTCCCGCCAGGAAGAGACCGCCGACCTTCTTGGTTTCCAGGCTCGGCTGCAACTGCACCGGCGGACAGTAGTCGTATTCGATCGCGTAGGCGTAATGGACGATGCGGGCGTGCTCGGTGCCCGCCATGAGCTGAAGCATACGCTCCTGCACGTCGCGCGGCAGCGAGGTGCTGATGCCGTTGCAGTAGATCGTCGTGCGGGCCTCGTCCTCCGGCTCCAGGAAGACCTGATGGCGGTCCTTGTCGGCGAAGCGAACGATCTTCGTCTCGATGCTGGGGCAGTAGCGCGGGCCGACGGACTTGATCTGGCCGGTGTACAGCGGCGCGCGGTCGAGATTGTCACGGATGAGCTGGTGGATTTGCTCGTTCGTGTACGTGATCCAGCACGGCGTCTGCGCGCGGTCGATGCGATCTGTCAGAAAAGAGAAGGGGGAAGGCTCCGGGTCCCCAAGCTGAATCTCCAGCTTGTCGAGATCGACTGTTTTCGCATCCAGCCGGACCGGGGTGCCCGTTTTCAGCCGCCGCAGCTCCAGGCCGATCCTGGCAAGGCTCTGCGACAGCTCATGCGCCGCCGGCTCGCCCAACCGCCCACCCGGGAATTGCTCGGGACCGATGTGCATCAGCCCGCGCAGAAACGTCCCGGTCGTGAGAATGACCGTCGGAGCCGTAAGCATCATGCCATTGTTGCAGCGGATGCCGCAGACCTGCTGGCCTTCTGTCAGGACGTCCGAGGCCATCGCCTCGACAATGCTCAGGTTCGGCGTCTCTTCGAGCCGGTCTCGCATGAAGTCCTGGTATCGGTACTTGTCGGTCTGGGCCCGCGGCGACTGCACGGCCGGACCTTTCGAGCGATTGAGCAAACGAAACTGGATGCCCGTGGCGTCCGTCGCCAGGCCCATCAGCCCGCCGAGCGCATCGACCTCGCGGGCGATCTGCCCTTTCGCCAGCCCGCCAATCGCCGGGTTGCAGCTCATCTTGGCAATCGTGGCCCCGCTGAGCGTGACCAGACAGGTCCGAGCGCCGATCCTGGCGGCCGCGTGCGCCGCTTCGATGCCCGCGTGGCCCGCTCCAATCACGATGCAGTCAAAGTCGTTGGCTCTCATCATCAGAACATCTGCAAAATGGCGATGTTCACTTCTCCTCTGGCTGGACCAGCGCCACGGCCGAAGCGATGGCGAAGTTGGCGGTGTGCGTGATGCTGAGGCTGATGTGCGCGATCTTCATTCGATCCGCAATCTTCTTCACCTCGCCCGACAAGGCGACTTCGGGCCGGCCGGCGGCGTTGTTCGTCACCTCGATGTCCGTCCAGGCGATCTTGCCCCGCCAACCGGTGCCCAGAAGCTTGAGGATCGCCTCCTTGGCCGCGAAGCGCCCGGCGTATTTCTCGACGGTGTTCCGGTGACGGCCGGCGTAGGCCTGCTCGGCGGCGGTGAAGATGCGGTCGATGAACCGCTGCCCATGGCGCTCGATCATCTGCTCGAGGCGGGGAAAGTCCACCAGATCGATGCCGTGTGCGATGATCTCCAGCGCCGTGTCTCGCAAAGGGATGCCTTTCACTATGGCGCGGACGGCCGCTCCTGCGCCTGCTGATAGAGTCTCCGCAGGCAGAAATCCACGAAACGGTCTATATCTGCGAGGGCCACTTGCCGTCGCGTCTCGGCGTCCAGCTCTTTGAGCACTTCCTGGAAACGCCGGTCCATAATGTCTCTTCTCACCTCCTCCTGGACCTCGCTCAGCGGCCTATAGCTCCGCTCTTGCTTATCTTCCACTTTCATCAGGAAGAATCGCCCGGGCGCCTGGATCGGACCGTCCACCTGGCCCGGCTTCATGTTCTGCGCCTGCCGGGCGAGCACGTCAAACGGGGCGGCCAGCGAGTTGGGATCTCTGGGTTTCCACAAGCCGCCCTGCGGGGCTCGGGGATCGTCCGTGTACCGCGCGCTCTCCTTCGCTACCGCGCCGAAGTCCGCACCGGCATCGATCTTCTGGCGCAGCTCCTGCGCCACCTGCCGGGCCCTGGTCACGCGATCTTCCGTCGGCTCCTTCAAGTCCACCCGGTCGACCTGGATGTCGATAACGCGGAGCTGCAGAATGCCGGGCCGGACGTATTTCCCCTCCTTGATCTCGTCATACCAGGTGAGCAATTCGCCATAGGTGACCGGCCGGTTCCGGGGGTACTTCGACTTGACCACGTAGTCAGCGAGGCCCGCCATCTTCTTCCACTGCTTATAGGAGGCTCGGTTCATCCCGGCTTTCGCCAGGGCTTCGTCGGCCGCGGCGCCGTTGCCTCCATGTTCTTCAACGATAAACCGGTGCAGTTCCTGTTCGGCGTATTCGTCGAGCTTACCCTCGGCTATAGTGCCGAGTTCCCGCTCGGCACGCTTGGAGAGGACGACGCTGGAGATTCGGTTGACGAGTCGCTGGTACACCACCGGCCGCTGCGCTTCCAGGAACCGGGGCAGCGAGGTCTCTCGGGCGGCTTTTTCGAGTCCCGCCTTCAGGGGCGGATAGGCGGCGCTGTCCTCCGGCAGAGAGCCCAGAATGTCCTCCCAGGTGATCGGCTCACCGCTGACGATGAGCCGGTCCGGCCGATCCGGTCTCTGCGCATAGATGCGGCTTTTGATTTCCTCATCGGTCAGGGCGGCCCTGCGGCCGGCCTGCTCGGTACAGCCGGCGAAGGTCACCAGCGCGGCAGCGAGGCAGATATGGCCGAGGGCGGACATGCCAATCCTTCGGCAGGTTGCGTGTTGCATCGTGTCTGATCTCCAATGAGCTGGACTCAATGTCTCACTTCTCACGCTTGACGAATCCCTTCGACACCGGGCCTCGCTTCAGGCTCCGCCCGCGGCGCCGCCTGCCAGACCGATCGGGCCGGCCGCTTCGCGCATCCCCCCAATGGCATCGCCGATCAGCTCCTGGAGATCGACGCCGAGCATGGCCGCCCCTTTCTCGATGACCTCGCGATTGACGCCGGCCGCGAACGACTTCTCCTTCCACTTCTTCTTGACCGACTTGGGCTCCATGTCGAG
This sequence comes from uncultured Planctomycetota bacterium, assembly GCA_963699595.1. Classification (GTDB taxonomy): domain Bacteria; phylum Planctomycetota; class Phycisphaerae; order Sedimentisphaerales; family Anaerobacaceae; genus PLanc-01. The sequence goes on along the minus strand of CAVOUO010000040.1, from coordinate 20,674 downwards.
CACGCTCTTGCTGGGCCGGACCAGTGCTGTCGCCGCCACCAGGCCCGTGAGCTCATCCATCGTGTAGAGCGTTTTTTCCAGGTCGGTCCGGGGCTCGACGTCGGTGCAGATCCCCCAGCCGTGCGACAGCACCGCACGAATATATTCCTCCGGCCAACCGTGCTCGCGCAGAATCGCGCCGCTCTTGTGGCAGTGCTGCGCGGGGAACTGCTCATAGTCCAAGTCGTGGACCAGCCCGATCACGCCCCATTTCTCCGCATCCTGGCCCCGCTTGCGGGCGCAGTAGCGCATCACCGCCTCGACCGCCAAGGCATGCCTGATCAGGGCCTCATTCTGGTTGTACTCTTTCAGCAAAGCCAAAGCTTCTTCGCGCGTCGGCACACGTTCCGCCATGTTCCACACCCCGCAAGGACAATGGGCAGCCACAGCCGCCCACACGGACATCATCGACTCGGACCTTCAGCCAGACAGGTACTCTACTCTCAAACAGGGCAGGCTGCAACCGCGATTTGTCCCATCCGGACGCAGGAGGAAAGCGATATCTGCCGCCGCTATCCTGCCGGCCGCAATTATAGGCCCCTTTCTCCCGTACCAGCCGGCGGTTTCTCCTAAAGGGCCCGTCACGCCCGGCCGATGTTCCAGAAGCGGTTGAATCGGGAGAAGATTTCAAGCAACCACGAGGAGACCATGAAAACCATTCTGATCGCTCTGACAGGTATCCTGCTGGGCAACTTGTTGGCTCTGGCCCCGACCGACTGGCTGACAGAAGACATCGGGCCGGTTTCCGCCGACACCGGCACCACGGACCCGCCCCAAGAGCAGCAGGCATCGGAACTTGCCAGGAGAGAGTGGGCCCTGGGCTGTGCGGCGGTTCTCACGGAACGTAATCATGAGTCGCACACGCTGCTGGGCGGATGCCCTCTGACCGAAGCAGACAAGGCGGAGATGCGCCGCCGGTTGTCCGCGTCCTGGGGCATCAACAGCCGGGAGGAACTCTTCAAAACACTCGAGTGGATCGACCATGAGGGACACCGGGCGATGTTCGAGAAGGCGGCAGATCTCCTCTCGCACCTGAGCCAGAAAGGGTACCGGATGCTTCGTCAGAAAGCGGACAACCCGGAAGTTCAGAACAGACTGCGCATCGTTCGTGAGAACTATAGACGACTGGGATCCAAAAGCCTGTACGGGTGGGACTACAGCCGGGGCATCTGCCTGTGCCGCTGGGCCTATGTGGCGGGCTTCATCAGCGAAGAGGAGGCCTGGGAGCGAATCACGCCCATGGCCCTGCTGCTACGGGAGAGATTCGACTCCTGGGAGGACCTCGGCAGGAATTACCTCATCGGACGGCAATTCTGGTCTTACGAGGAGACGCAGAAGCTCGGATGGGAGTTTGACGACGCCGTCCAGCGGCTGCTCGACATGCAGTCCAGCCCGTGGAATCGCTATCCCTGGGATATGAGACTCACGGAGGATGAGAAGGAAGAGAACAGACCGAAGCTGGAAGAGCCGACAGACCGGGAGGAAACCGCAGATCTGGTGGCGGCCGCACGATAACCGTCGGCAGGAGAGTGTGAGAGATGACATGGACAAGAGCTCATCCGGTATGGTTGTGGTACTTCGGCGTGCTCGTCGGCCTGGCGGCGGTGGCGGCGTGCCCGGGTTCCGATCGGACGGCGCCGGCCTCAGCCAGGAAACTCATGGTGCCGGAAGACTATGCGACGATTCAGGCAGCCCTCGACGAGGCCCGCACCGGTGACACCGTATTCATCAAGGCCGGGACCTATCAGGAGGCCATCGACCTCAAAAGCGGGATCAAGCTCCTCGGCGAGGGGATGGACAAGGTCACCTTACAGTTCGATGAGTCCAAAAACGTGATCGCCGTCAAGGGCTGCCGGGAGGTCTCGATCGCCGGTCTCACGGCGCACCACGTGACCACGGTCCATGGAAACGATGCGAATGCCGGCGTGCTGGTGGACAACAGTGTGGTCGTCCTGGAGCACTGCCGGATCGCGGAGTCCGCCGGCCCGGGCATTACGATCACCGACAAGTCCAACGCCACCATCAATTCCTGCACCATCAGCGACAACGGGGCGCGCGGAATCGAGGTGAGGAAAGACAGCAACGCCGTCATCGATGCCTGCGAGGTTGTCCGTAATAAGATCCTCGGAATCGTGCTGATCGGCAAAGGCACGACGGCCACGGTCCGCTCCTGTCGAATTGCCGAAGCCAAGTTTGCGGGTCTGGGGTTCTGGATCGGCGCCAGCGGAACCGCGCAGGAGAACGACATCCAGGGCAACGAGGTCGGTATCGAGGTGCGGGACTTCTGCCAGAACGTCGTTCTCATGAAGAACCACTGTCACCAGAACCGCGATGATGGAATCCAGGTCCACGCGGCAGCGAAGGTACGGGCGGAAGAGAACGTGTGCGAGCGGAACGGACAGCGGGGCATCGCCGTGTACGGTTGCCAGACCAATGTCGTTCTGGAGAGGAATCGCTGTCTCAAGAACGGCGCGGAAGGCATTTGCGTGTACCACCAGGCGGAAAGCGTGCTCGCCAACAACAAGTGTGACGAGAACAAGACCGATGGGATCTATCTCTATGCGACCGCCGGTGAAGTCTCGCTGACGGAAAACGACTGCCGGGACAATGGACGAGGCGGTATCACCGTCTATAACACCGCGGGCGGCGTTGTTACCGGCAATCATTGCCAGTCGAACACGCGTGCCGGCATCTACGTCCGCAAAACCGCCGGCCTGGTCACCGTCAGCAAGAATCGCTGCCTGGAGAACTGCGAGGACGGCATCGGCTGCGCGAGCGAAGCGCAGGTCACGGTGTGCAGCAACGTCTGCGGCCGGAACCGCGCATCCGGGATCGTCTACTCCTGCGGCGCGCGGGGTCTGGCCGAGGGCAATACCTGCGAGGACAACCGCTACCCGGGCATTGCCATCCAGGACCCCAATACCAGCGTGACCGTGCGCGGAAACTCGTGCTCCGGGAATAACCCCTCCGGCATTCTGTTTCTGAACGTCACCGGCGGCACGGCGGAGGGCAACATCTGCCTGAACAACTTGTGGAGCGGAATCGCCGTGCGCGGCGAAGGAGCCGAGCCCACGCTCACGGCCAATCAGTGCGACAAGAATGGCGCCTGGGGCATCATCTCCTGGGGCGGTGCGGACGCCAACGTCGCCGCCGACAACCAAACGCACGACAACTGGAAAGGCGGCGTAGAACACCGACCCCTACGTTCTCCGGAAAAGACGCCGGCCAGAGGAATATGACCGTCGCCGCAGTCTCCCGCGGCGAAGAGTCCTGAGCGCGCCGTGACAGAATGAAACTGACCACGTCACGGCGAGGAGCGCAGCGAGACAGTCTTTGTCTGCTCCGGCCGTTTCAGGCTGACAACCGCCTCTTTGCCGGCGGCGGTGACTCGGTGCCGGCCGTAGAAGGCGCGGACCTCGCAGCGGCCCTGGGCATCGGTCTGCCCGCGCCACGTCGTCCACCATTGCTTGAAGACCAGGTCGCGATAGGCCTCGGCGGCGGGCGTGGGCGACCAGTCCCGGCGGTACAGCGAGGATTGGGAGATCCAGTTCGCCCCTTCCCAGAATCCCCACATCAGGATGCCTTTGACCGCCGGATGCGCGAAGCAGATGCGATAGTAGTCCACGATGGCCTTGGCTTTGGCCTGTTCCTCCTCGTCGGACAGGCGCACCCCGCGTTGGCCGTAGTACTTGGACCGCTGGCCGGGGAAATTGAACTCGGTGACGCAGATGGGCAGATGGAACTGAGCCAGCTTGTCCAGCGCGTTCTGCAGGGCGACCGGATCGAAGGAATCCCCGTGGAGATGCCCCTGCACCCCGATGCCGCCGAAGGGCACGCCCTGGTCCAGGAACCTGCGGATGTGAACGATATAGTCGTCCAGACGCCTGCCGGTCAGAATATCGTAATCGTTCAGGTAGAGCACCGCGTCCGGATCTTCCTGCCGCACCCAGGACGCCATGTCCTTGGTGATGCCCGGACCCAGGCGCTCCTCGTAGTAGTTGGCGTGAAGCATCTCATTGTTCAGATCGTATTCGGCGAACCGGCCCCGGTAACGCTTCCCGATGTCGAGGGCGCGGGCCTTGAGCGTCTCGCGCAGCGTGGCGTCGTCCATGGCCTTGAGCCAGGGTTGAACGCGGTTGGGAATTCCCCAGAAGATGTTATGGCCTCGCAGGGGGATCTCGTGCTGGTCGGTCCACTGGAGAATGGCATTGACCACGGCATAGTTCACCTGACCCTGCTGCGGCTCCATATCGTGCCATTTCAGGGCGTTTTCCGTCACCGCGGCGTTGAAGTTCTCCAGGAACACCTTCTTGTACCGGGCTGCCTCCTCCGGATTCGCCCGGCCGCTGAACATCTGGTTGGCCAGCGCGGCCCCAAACCAGAACTCGTGGCGCAGTTGCTCCACGCGGACCTCGACGCCCGGCGCTGCCTCAATCACCAGCGTGCCCATGCGAACCTTGCGGACCGCCTCATCGACATCGGCACTCGCGGCGTACAAAAGGCCGCCGGGACTGGAACTCAAGACTACGGCGCAGGCCAAGCTGACGGCAATTCTGGTGCGGGAATTCATGGGGATCTGTCCTCCTCGAAAGCGTGTGGTTTGGTGACAGGTTGCCTTTTCCGGTCCGTTCATGCGGGGAGTCTAATCCCGGATGAGCGCGCCGTCAACCGGGCGATTCGTCTCCTCGTAGGGCGAGCGTCCCCGCTCGCCTAATCATCATGGGCGCAGGCGCCCGCAGATTTCTCAACCACGGGCAGGATGCCCGTGCTACGAGGTCGTGCGGGGACGCACGATCTACGAAGAGTCGCTGATCGACCGCGCGGCTCGTTTCGTTCGAACGTCGGACCTCCCCCGTAACGAGCATTGGAACCGCAACCGCTTGACGATCTACTTGTACGTCCGGCCAAGGTGGTCGACGATGACTTTCTTGACTTCCAGCGGCTCGATCGTGCCGAGATGGCGGTAGAGGACCTCGCCGCCGGGCTTGACGATCAGCGTGTATGGGATCGGCCCCTCCCATTTCGGGTCTACCACGTCGATCAGGGCATAGGTGTCCTTGCCGCTGTAGAGGTAGTTCGCGTAGGAAGCCTGGTTCTGTTCGAGGAACGATTGCACTTTCGTCTTTTCATCGGGGTTGTCGATGTTGATCCCGACGATCTCGAAGTCCCGGCCGCGATACATCCGGTAGATCTCGACCAGATCCGGGAACTCCCGCGCGCACGGGCCGCACCACGAGGCCCAGACGTTGATGAAACGCAGCTTGTTGCCATCGTTCTTGACGAGCTTCTTGACGCCTTCGAGATCGACGGCCTCCAGCTTGATGGGCTCTTTTGCCCATTTCTCGAAAGACTGCTTGACCGAATCGCGTTTGTCGGACCATTTGATCGAGCAGCCGACAGTCTTGGTCTTCTCGACCGGAACCGGCTTGCCCGTCAGGAGTGCCTCGATGGCGTTGCGGGTATCCTGCGCCTTGACCTCCTGGGGGCTTCGCTCGTTATCGTCCACCCGGCCGGCGAAACGCAGTTTTCGCTCGCTGTCGAAGACAAAGACATGCGGCGTCGAAACGGGGCCGTATGCCTGAGACGCCTCCTGCTTGTCGCCATCATAGAGGTACGGAAAGTTAAAGCCCTTATCCTTGGCGCGGATTTTCATGTCGTCGAGGGAATCGCCCAGATCGGTGTAGCCCAGCTCATCAAGCCGGACCGCCTTCGCGTCGTTCGGCGAGATCGCCACGAGGGCGACGCCCTTGTCCTTGTAGTCCGCGGCCAGCTTTTTGAGCCGCTCCTCGTACGCCTGGGCCGTCGGACAGTGATTACAGGTGAAAACGATGACAAGCACCTTCGCCTTATCATACTCGGCCAGCCGGTGCATCTTCCCGTCCACGCCCGGCAAGCGGAAATCAGGCGCCTTAGCCCCGATCTCCAGCGTCTTGATCTCGGGGGCCGCCGTAGCGGCGGCGGCAATGAACAGGCTGATGGCAGTGGCGGCGATGGTTCTGAAACTCCGTCTGGACATGATTCTCTCCTACCAAACAGGTCGTTATTCGGCACACTAATGATTATCATACGGCCCTGTAGGCCGGGAGTTTACTCATTTCTCCACCGTGCGCCAACCCGTGGCCTCGATGCGAGCGAATTCCGCTTGAACGTCGTTGCCCTCGTAGAACGACAGCCAGCCGCGAAGGCGGTGCCGCTGGCCTGGCTCCAGATCGGGGAACTTGGGATCGGAATGGAAGCACGGGCACTGCTCGTTGCCCCAGGGGCGGCTGCAATTCTCCCAAGCCGTGATAATCCACCGTTTGCCGTCCGCGGAACGGCAGGCCACATAGGGATTCGTGAACACTTTGTTCTCGTTCGTCTGCTCGGCAAAGCCGGTCGTCATCTTCGCCATCACGCACATCTGCACCCGGAGGTCCGTCAGCCGCTGGTCGGTCCCATTCTTCAGCCACATCTCCATTCGCACGGCGTCTCTGGCCGGCACGGCTTTAACGCCAAACGCAATGCCATTGGGCAGGGTCCGCTCGATATCGAGGCTCCCATCCGGCCGTCGGTTCCATTCGAGCTTGGGCAACTCGACCCCCTGCTTGGTCCAGATCGTGTCGATGTGCGTATGAGCCAGATACGTCAGCCCCAGGTTCGACCAGATCGCCTCCGGCACATCCACGACCACGTAGCTGTTCGGGTCCCAGGGCGTGAACACGCTGAACTTCGTCTCCCGCTGCGGATCGATGGCCCCCTCCAAGAACCCAATCCGAGGATGCCGCCCGCCCGGATAGGGCAGAACCAAGCAGCGGCGCATCCTCTGTCTCGCGCAGGTCGGTTGTCCGGCCGGATATCGAATCTCGTCTTGCACCGCAGAATGGCCTTCGCATCGAGCCCCGTCGCAGCGCGAATCTCGTCGCGTCGTGAAGCGATGGTGCCAGACCATGTTCTGCAGCCAATACTCCAGTCTCCTTCGCGAGTGTTGGGCCGCCGGGCATTGCACGCACAGCCGGATCTGTCTCCCTTGCTTGCTCGTCGACCGTCCCTCCCACCTGAGGAGCGGAATCTCCTCCGTCTTGACGAACTTGACGTGTCCACCCGCAAACAGAACGTTGCAACCCTTGCCTTCGTGATGTTTCGTCGTCAGCAACTCCGGCCCACCAGCCCGATTCCATCCGCCATCGCTCTCAAACAGCAGAACCACGTCCGGAGCGCTCCAGGCGATCCGCTCGCGGATTCATCGCATAAGCCCATCGGCCCTCGCCCGCGTTCGGACAAGCGAAGAACTACGCCTCTCGGAATCATTCCGCCTAGTGCTCGACCAGCAGATCACACCATCTCTCTGGCGTCGGGTATTCACCATGTTCGTCGCGATACATGGCGAGTTCCAGGCCGAACGCGTTTCATGCTCCAGGATTTGACTACTGCGAGCTCGTCTGGTGGGGATAAGTCTGCGTATCCGCAGAGTAATGCAGAACGACTACATGACGACGGCCACACCGATCACGCACTCCCACAAGGACTCTCAATGCGGAAAATGGCTTTCTGGCAACGTGGTTTCGCATTGCTGGTCTTCACTCATTTCTTTCCCTCCGAAAAGATCTTTCGCAAGAGACCGATCAGCGTTCGTGGCTCGAAGTAGTTGGGGTTCAGGCGGAGGTTGATCGTTTTGGGGTCGGGGATGCGGACGCTGCCTTGGATGTGGGCGAAGAGGGTCTTCGCCGCCGTGGCGAGGGTATCTTGCCCGCGATTCTTCGTGGCATCGGCATCCTGCCGATGATTCATCGGCTGGAAGCCGATGCCACCCTGCTTGAAGGAGAAGACCAAGTCCCCCGGCTTTCCAGGGACAGGCTGAGAGGCCACGATACTCCGGATGTCCCACTTGGCGGCAGCGATGCGTAGTTCGCCGATGTCCAGGAGCAATTTGACCTCCTCGGGCACCGGGCCGTAGACGTCGGCCAGCTCGGCTTCGATCTGCTGCAGGTCGGCGGGCGTCCGCGCGACGGCGATCTTGCGATAGATATCCATCCGGTGGCGGTCGAGGGGGATGTAGTTTTTCGGAATGTAGGTGGGCGTGCCGAGGTCGATCATGGTGGTGGGCAGCGGCTCCACCTTCTCGTGCTTCATCTCGTGCACGGCGTTCGCCAGCATCTCGCAGTACATCTGGTAGCCGACCATCTGGATGTGGCCGGATTGCTCGGGGCCGAGGATGTTGCCGGCGCCGCGGATTTCCAGGTCGCGCAGGGCAATGCGGAAACCCGCGCCCAGGTGCGAGTATTCTTCGATGGCCTTGAGCCGCTTGGCGGCGATGGGCGAGATCGGGCGGGTGTTCGGCAGGAGCATGTAGGCGTAGGCCCGGTGCTTGTACCGCCCCACCCGGCCGCGCAGTTGGTGCATCTCGGCCAGGCCGAACCGGTCGGCGTCGTTGATGAAGATCGTGTTGGCGTTCGGAATATCGAGGCCCGACTCGATGATCGTCGTGCAGACCAGCACATCAGTGTCACCCAGGACGAAATTGATCATCGCGTCTTCCAGCTCGCGTTTGCTCATCTGCCCGTGGGCAATGCCGATCTTGGCGTCCTTGGCCAGTTGTTGGATCTCCCAGGCCTTCTTTTCGATGGATTGGACGCGATTGTGCAGGAAAAAGACCTGGCCCTGGCGGTTCAGCTCCCGATAAATCGCCTTGCGGATCAGCTCCTGGTTGTAGGTCGTGACACTGGTGACAATGCTGCGGCGATCCAGCGGCGCGGTCGCGAGAGAGCTGATGTCGCGGAGACCCAACAGGGCCATGTGCAGCGTGCGCGGGATGGGCGTGGCCGTCATCGTGAGAATGTCCACGTTGACCCGCATCTTCTTGAGCCGCTCTTTGTGCTCGACGCCGAACCGCTGCTCCTCGTCGATGACCAGCAGGCCCAGGTCCTTGAAGGCCACGTCGCCGCTGAGGAGCCGGTGCGTGCCGATCAGGATATCCACGTGGCCGTCACGGGTGCGCTTCAGAATGTCTTTCGCCTGCCGGCCGGTCTGGAAGCGATTGAGGACCTCGACCGTCATCGGGAAATCGGCGAACCGCTCACTGAAGGTGCGGCCGTGCTGGACGGACAGCACCGTCGTCGGGACCAGGACGGCAACCTGCTTGCCGTTCTCAACGGCCTTAAACGCCGCCCGCATGGCCAGCTCGGTCTTGCCATAGCCGACATCGCCGCACAGGAGCCGGTCCATGGCGATCGGCTCCTGCATATCGGCCTTGATCTCGCGAATGGCGCCGATCTGGTCCGGCGTCTCCTGGTAGGGGAAGGACTCCTCGAACTCCATCTGCCAGTTCGAGTCCTCGCCGTAGGGGATGCCGCCTACCGCCTGCCGCTTGGCCTGGACCTCCAGCAACTCCGCCGCCAGATCCCGGACGGATTCGGCCACTTTCTCCTTCTGCTTCTGCCAGCGTTTGGAGCCGACCTTGCTGAGCGTCGGCCGCTTCGGACTGGTGCCGATGTACTTCTGCACCAGGGCGATATTCTGCACCGCCACCTGGATCTTGACGTTGTCGGCATACTCGATCGTAAGATACTCGGCCTTACCCCCCTTTTCCTCGATGGTCTCGGTGCCGAGGAACTTGCCGATGCCATAGGAGACGTGCACGACGTACTCTCCGGGCTGCAGTTCGGCGAGCGAATCCACCGGCGCGGTCGCGCGGGCAGGCCGCTCGCGCCGCCGCAGGGCATACTGCCCGAAGAGCTCGTGATGGCTGACCACGATGATATTGAGCGACTCGACGACGAATCCTTGATGGACATAGCCCAGCGGAAGCTGGAGATGATGAGGCAGGTCGCCGCCGATTTCCTTGACGATCTCGGTCACCCGCTGCACTTCGGCCGGACTCTCGCAAAAGAAAAAGACTTTGCTCCCCTCTTTCGTCCGCTGGAGCAACTCTTCCAAGGCGGCCTTGTGTCCGGCCCACAACGAAGTGGCCTTGCGCTCGAACTGCTGGATGCTTTTGACGTTGAGCTTAAGACACTCCTCCGATTGACCCGCTGCGAAGCGGTAGATGTGCAACTGCGCGAATCGCGCCACAGAACGGAAGATCTCCGGCCACGCATAGAGGCGCCCCGCCTTCTCGAGCCGGGCGAGAAAGACGTTGGCCACCTCCTCCACTTCCGCCGGCTCTTCGAAAACCACAATCGTGTCGTCCGGCAGGATGTTCGTGAACAACTCCCGCTGCTCGACGACCGCCTCCGAGGCGGCGGCCACGATACTGATGCTCTCAATCTCGTGGGTGGACCGCTGCGTATCGAGGTTGATCTCGCGAATGCTTTCAATCGTATCGCCGAAGAACTCGATCCGCAGGGCCTCTGATTGCGGATTGCGGATTGCGGATTGCGGATTAGGAGCCGACGCCGTCGTCTGTCCTCCGTCGTCCGTCCTCTGTATTTTCTCGCTGGCCAGGGGTGCGTAGATGTCGATAATGCCGCCCCGGCGGGCGAACTGGCCGGGCAGGTCGATGGCATCGACCCGCTCGAAGCTGTTCTGGACCAGCCACTCCACCACCACCTCCGGGTCCAGAGCCTCGCTGCGCTTCAGTTCCAGAGAGCTTTCGCGCAAAGCCGAGAGCTTGGGAATTGGCTGACACAAAGCCTGAATCGGAGCAGCGATGACCAAGTCCTGGTATTCTCCGCCGTTGCGATCGGCGAGCAACGATACGATCCGCAGCCTTTCGGAGCGTGTCTCATCCGTCGCGTCGGCCAGATCTTCCTCCCCCTCCCAGGCGGGCAGCAACTCGACGCCGGCGGCGCCGAACGTCTTGAGATCGTCGAAGGCCCGGTCGGCATCGTCGATGTGCGGACAGAGGTGAAGAATCGGGCGATGCAGCGTCTGGGAAAGATGAGCGGTCAGCAGGCGCGCAAAGGATCCCCACGTTCCCTCGACTTGCACCGGCCCTGGCGCGGCCTGGCGCAGCCGGGAGACGATCTGCGAAACTACCTTGTCTCCAGCCACGTCCATAGCACCGTTCTGCTGACGGTCAGGGCCTCTAATATAACACCCCAGGATGCCGGGAGCGAGCAAGATCCCGTCCGCGACGCTTCCCCGGCCCTGCCGGCCTCGTGTGACACGAATTCTCCCTGTGCATATCCCGGACTTGGAAGGGCCCCTGTATCCCTATGGATCGGCCGCCCCGCTTGTTCACTTGATTCGATGGGGCCCGGCCCGCGCAAGCTGCGCCGCGGGTACACCCCGGCGGGAAAGCGGGAGCGAATGGGAGCCCCCGCGCTAGAAACCCTCCCCCGCGGAGGCGAACGGCTCGGGCCGATTTCGCATCCAGGGCGAAAAAGCGAGGCCGGGATCCTCATCGTGAACCCCGGCCCGCCCAAGCACACGCACACTTGCGTCAGTCCGCAGCGCCCATCCCGCCCCGCGCGGATCGCCGCCCGACGGCTCTGCGAAAAGCGCCCGTGTCGGATCACAGCCGATGCCCATTCATCGGAAGATATTCCACACTTTCAACGATCATACTTGCGCAGGAATCAATCGCAATTAGGCCAGATGCCTGATCTGACTAAGGCGGTTGCGTAGGCAGAATGGGCGGGAGGCCGCAAGCGCCTGGCAGGATAGACGCGGCGGCGCAGCACCGGACAAGGGCGGCCGGGCCCGGCAGCACGCCTTGCTGTCTGTCCGGGGAAGGAGAGATCCCGGTCGCTCAGGACGGCTGGCTCTCGAGCGATTGCAGGGCCGCGCGGGCGGCTTTGACGACGTTGTCCGCTGTGATGCCGAAGCCTTCGTAGCACGCCTTGTAAGGGGCCGAAGCGCCGAAGCGGCACAGCCCGACGAACACCCCGTGCTCCCCGAGCCAGCGGTGCCAGCCGAAGTCCGTGGCCGCTTCGACGGCGACGCGGGCCTTGACGTGCGGCGGCAGCACAGAATTACGATACTTCTCATCCTGTTTTTCGAACAGCGTCCAGCAGGGCATGCTCACGACCTGCGCGGCGATCCCCTGCGCTTCGAGCTTGTTCGCCGCGTCCAGGGCAATGGAGACTTCCGAGCCGCTGGCCACCAGGACGACTTCCGGCTTGCCGCTGCTGGTCAGGACGTAGGCCCCGCGGCTGAGGTTCGCGGCGGAGGCGTACCGGTTCTGGTCGAGGACCGGCAGGCCCTGGCGGCTCAGGAGCAGCGCCACCGGCTGCTCGCGGTTTTCGAAGATGTACTTCCACGCCGCGGCCGTCTCGTTGGCGTCGGCGGGCCGGATCACCAGGAGATTGGGGATCGCCCGCAGCGCCGCGAAGTGCTCGACCGGCTGATGCGTTGGACCGTCCTCGCCCAGACCGATGCTGTCGTGCGTGAAGACGAAGACCGTCGGGTACTTCGAGAGGGCCGCCACGCGGACCGCCCCGCGCATGTAGTCGGAGAAGACGAGGAACGTGCCGCCGTACGCGCGGAGCAGGCGCGAGAGGGAGATGCCGTTCATGATCGCGCCCATGCCGTGCTCGCGCACGCCGTAGCGGATGTACCGGCCCTGGCGGGCGTCCTTCTGGAAATCGGCCGCGCCGGCGAACCGCGTGTTGTTCGACGGCGTCAGGTCCGCCGAGCCGCCGAGGACCAGCGGCAGCTTGGGCATCAGGACGTCCAGCACCTTGCCCGAGGCCTCGCGCGTGGCCATCGGCTTGCCGCCGGCCTCGAACTTCGGCAGGACATCGTCGAGGTTGAGGGGCAGCCGCCCCTCGGCCGCATCGGTGAACTGCCGGGCGAGATCGGGGTACTGCTGGGCGTACCGGCCGAACAGCTCGTTCCACTGGTTCTCGGCCTCCGCGCCCCGCGCGAGCGCCTGGCGCATGTGGTCGAGGACTTCCTGGGGGACGTGGAAGTGCTGGTCGGGGTCCCAGCCGAGCTGCTGCTTCGTCAGCCGGATCTCCTCCTCGCCCAGCGGCGAGCCATGGGCCTTGGCCGTGTCGTGCATATTCGGGCTGCCGTAGGCGATGTGCGTGCGGAGCTGGACGATCGAGGGCCGCCCCACTTCGCTCTTGGCCTTGATGAGGGCCCGCTCGAAGCGTTTCATGTCGTTGCCGTCGCCGTCGACCTTCTGGACGTACCACCCGTACGCCTGGAAGCGCTTGGCCCGGTCTTCGGTGAAGGACAGCTCCGTCGGGCCGTCGATGCTGATGTGGTTGTCGTCGTACACGACCACGAGATTGTCCAGGCCCTGGTGACCCGCCAGGGAACAGGCCTCGGAGGAGATCCCCTCCTCCAGGTCGCCGTCGCCGACGAAGACGTAGATCTTGTAGTCCACGAGCGGGAAGCCTTCGCGGTTGAAGTAGTTGGCCAGGTACTTCTGGGCGATGGCCATGCCCACGCCATTCGAGATGCCCTGCCCCAGCGGACCGGTGGTCGCTTCGATGCCCAGTTCGGGATCGTATTCCGGATGTCCCGGCGTCTTGCTCTGCCACTGCCGGAACCGCTGAATCTCCTCCAGCGACAGATTGTAGCCGGTCAGGTAGAGCAGGGAATAGAGCAGCATGCTGCCGTGCCCGCCCGACAGGACGAACCGGTCGCGGTTGTGCCAGGTGGGATGGGCCGGGTTGAACTTCAGGTGCCGCATCCAGAGGGTGTAGGCGGCCGGGGCCATGCCCATCGGCATGCCCGGATGGCCGCTCTTGGCCTTCTCGACCGCGTCCAGCGTGAGAAAACGGATCGTATTGACGCACAATTCATCGAGCTTCGACAAACCTGGATGACCCATCACACTTTCCCGTAAAGATACTGACCTTCATTTTTCGCAAGAAAACGAGGGGGACAGGATACCAGTCGCCGCCTTCCCTGGCAAGCCTTTTCGCAGGCCCTTAAGCCGGAAGCCGGCCTTTGGCCGGGACCCATGCGTTTCATGTTTGGGGGCCCCCTGCCATCCCGCGCTTGTCCGCCTGCTGAGAATATTCTCAATTTGTGAACTTCCTGGACCCCTGCGCATCTGTGTATGGTGAGTGGAGATCCAGGTGATCCATGAAACCGACACAGGAATTCATCGACCACATCCTGATCTTGCGTTGTCAACTGCGGGACCGGCAGGCATTCGCGGAGCTGATCGATCGCTACCAAAGGCCGCTGCGCTACTTCATCGCCCGCCTGGTCGGCAACCCGGATCTGGCCGACGAACTCTCGCAAGAGACATGGCTGATGGTCCTGAGCAAGATTCACACGCTTCGCAGCGCCGCCACGTTCAGTGTCTGGCTCTACCGGATCGCCCGGAACAAGGTCTACCAGGAGCTGCGCCGCCGGAAAGTGACCATCGAGCTGGACGAGAGCCTTGCGGCCCCGGACGACACGATGGACGAGATCGGCGTCTTTGAGGATGCGGCGAAATTGCACCGGTGCCTGGAGAAGCTCAAGCCGCTCCACAAGGAGGTCCTGCTGCTGCGGTTCCTGGAAGAGATGTCATACGAGCAGATCGCGGACGTGCTCGACTGCAATATCGGAACGGTCCGCTCCCGGATTTTTCACGCCAAACTTGCTCTCAAGAGAGAGATGGAGGAATCCTGATGGCTACCGAAAAGAACCTCAGAGAAGAATTGCTCAAGCAAAACAGCGTCGGCACGCAGCCAGGGACTAACCTTCGGGACAAGGTCCTGGCCAAGGACCAGGCCCGTGTCGCCCGGATGCGAAAGTTGACGATTTGCAGTTGGATCGTGGTCGGAGCGAGTCTGATCGCCGCCGGCGTGGTCCGTGTCGTCCTGTCCTTTCCCGACCTCAGCGTAGACATGTCGCTGCTCGGCCCGACGTTCATCGTCGTTTGGCAGGGGCTGCTGCTGATCGCCATCATCTTCACGATCTCCCTGTACGTCCGGTCGCGGACGCTTACCATGCACCAGATTCAGTCGAGCCTGGCCCTCATCGAGGAGCATCTCAAGAAGATGTCGCAGAAGGATTAGGCCAGCGTGTGTGATCCGCTTATGCCGTGCAACGATCCTGCCGATAGGGAGGAGGGCGATCGAATGACGGTTGCCCTCATCTGTGACCAGAGATGGAGGATAGGGATGAACAAGGCCGCATCGATAATCTCTCTCGTGCTGTTATGGGTCCTTGCCGCCGGATGTGAGAGTCAGGGCACCAAGGCACGAGTCCACCTGCGCGTGTTCGAGGTGCCCACCCAGGTCCTTCGGCTGCACATGTCCGACCGCAGTCCGCGGAAGCTCTCGGATTCCGCCTACTACGTCTCCGTGGTCACCCCCCGCGACCTTGACGCCATGCTGCAGTCCCCGGGCGCCAGCCCGCGCATGCTCGCCGAAAGCACGCGGGTCATCAACGATTGGCCGGCACTGGCGGACACGTGGGTCTATTCGCCCGCTTATGCCGGGATGAGGCTGGACACGATCTGCAGTGGCGGCGGCGTCGGCTATCTCGGTGTGCGAGACCAAGGCGGACAACTGCAAGTCCATCTCGACTACATGGTAAACCATCGGGGACCCCAGGGGCAAAAGCTCGTCGAATCGAAGATCTTCTACGAATACCGCTACCCGGAGGGCCAGGTGCTCCTGTTCCACGCGCCCGCGAACGCCTCTGATGAGGCCCCGCAGCAACACGTCATTGCGTTTGAGGTCACGCGGGAGAATGCCGCCCCTTTGAACGGCACACCGGCCTCCGACCGGCAGCCACCGGACGTCCTCGCCTACCGCTAGCCGCCCCGGAAAGACTTCCGCAGAATGGTTCGGCCCCCCGGCGGCAATCCTCAGCACCTCGGCGAGACATCCACACGATCGTCCGAACCGGTCGCTTTGTCCTTCGACCGAGCGGGCCGTGCCGGGCGTGTTCACTCAAAAAGAGACCTGTGAGTGAGAGTAAGAAGAGGTGTGAGTACTGGATTTCGAGCCAACACCCCGGCACCGTACGCCCAACTCGTTGTCAAAGATTATGTCTCCGGCAGTCATATCCCTCGGAGGCACAATACCGTAGTTTGTACTTCTGCGTAGGAACGTTTGTTCTGGGAATCCGCGGGCCGGAAAAAGAATTCTCGATGGGGCCGAAGCGCGGGCCCCGGGATGCCGGCACTCCGGCTACTCTGAAGGGGTGGGCGGCATACACCAGATTCGTCCGGCCGGAGTACTACGTCGATTCGATGGATCTCACGTCGACGCCGGCGGACTTGGTCGCGGCCCGGGGTTTGGGAACCCAGACGCCGTCGAAGATGGTCGTCAGTTGTTTCTGCAGGCCGCGTCGAGCCTTACCGGCCGCCGGCCCTTCGGCCATCGGACTGGTCCGGAGGATCTCCGCCGCCAAAGACCGGTAGTCGGCGGCCCCCTTGCTCTGCGGCGCAGTAGGTCAGGATCGATTCGCCGGCGCTGGGCGCTTCGGCCAGACGGATATTCCTGTGAATGACCGTATTGAAGACCAGCCCGCCGAAGACCTCCCGCATCTGCTGCTGGATCTGCCGACAGAAGGTGGTCCGCTCCTCAATGAACGTCAGCAGCACCCCGATGTTCTCCACCGCGTACGGATGGAAGCGCTGCTGGATGATGCGCACGGTCTCCAGCAAACGCCGGAGACCTTCCAGGGCGTAATAGTGCATCTGGACCGGCACGATCACATCGGTGCTGGTCACCAGGGCGTTGAGCGTCAGGATGCCCAGCGAGGGCGGACAATCGATCACGCACAGGTCGTAGCTGTCTCGCACCGTCTGCAGAGCCCGGGCCAGAAGCAGCTCCTTGCCCGGCCGGCCAATCAGTTCCAGCTCCGCGCTGGCCAGCAGCACGCTGCAAGGGGCCAGACTCAGGCCCGCCGCGCCTGTCGCAAGCACCACACTCGAGAGCGGCGTATTCGACCGGGTCAAAACATCATAGATGGTCTTGTCGAGGCCGTCCGAATCGCAGCCCAGCCCGATGGTGGCATGAGCCTGCGGGTCAAAGTCGACCAGGAGCACGCCGCTTGCCCAACTCCGCAAAAGCGGCGGCGGTATTGATGGCCGAGGTCGTTTTACCGCAGCCCCCCTTTTGATTGACGATCGCTACGATTCTCATGACGCCACCCACCTCCCACAGGGAATGCCGACTCCTCCAACCATCTCCCACGACCGGCCCGCTCGTGGGCCTTTCCCGAGACCTTCGCGGCGCTTCTCTACAGACCGCCAGCACGTTGCCGGGAAAGCCATTCCGAAGGGGCCTGTCGCAGCAATATAGTGTACCGTCCGGGACCGCAGAATGTCAACTGGAATGTCGTCGTGTGCGATGGCCGCAGGAAAGTGTGTGGCCGCGCTCCGGGACGCACTCCTGAGCCCTGCCGCGGCACACCCAAAGAAGAAGGGACCGGCTCTGCGTTGGGCCGGTCCCCGAAAGGAAGTTCACTGAAGTGATCAGATGGTCGGTTTCTGGGTCGTTTCTGCGGGCACGGTTGCTCCGGCTCCGGGCGGTTGCTGCTGGTCTCATTCCTGCGAAGCAGCTTGTCGAGCATCTGGCGATTGTGCTCTTCCATCTCCTTCATCCGCTGTTGCAGCCGTTCCATTTGCTCCTGGAGTCTCTCGACGGCGCGATCCTTCTCTTGGGACAGGCGCCTCCATATCGGGACGGGGAATGCTCTGGAAGAACTGCGCCGGGCCTCCGGTCCGAAGGCCTCGGGCCATTCGAACCCCCGGATACGAATCTCCGTCTTCAGGCTGGTCCGCGCATCCTCCAGGGCCTCCTTGGCGGGCCCGCGATACTTCTCCGGGAGCGTCTCGAGGTCGCCCGCCGAAGTACTGTATTCTTTGTCGCCGGCGTGTACGATCACGCGCGAATCCTTGTCGGCGGGATCGCCTTCGACGGTGATGGTGTAATCCTCGCCGTCCGTGGTATGGTGATAGGTGTAGCTCTCCTGGAAGAACTTCTTCACGTCGAAATTGCCGTCGGGGATCTTGTCAAAGGGGATCTCGATCATATCCCGGCCATCCGGCCCGATCTTGAAGATCTTGCCCGGGCGCCAGGACGTTACCACATCCGGCTCCGCCGGATACTTCCATTGCACCGTTTCCGGGGCCGGGGCCGTCCCCAGCTTCAAGGGCACAGTTTTGCGCTCGCCCAGGTGGATGACTTCGAGCGTCATCTCGGTACCGACGGCCGCCTGATGCACCGCCTCGACGAGTTGCTCGCGCTCCGTGGCCTTCTGTCCTTGAAATGCGACGATCAGATCGTCGCGCTCCAGGCCGGCCTTGTCCGCCGGGCTGCCCGTCATGATATTGTTGATGCGAATGCCCTGGCCCGGCGCGAGCCGCAGATGCTTCGTCAGCAATTCCGGCAGCGGCGCCGAATCCAGACCCACGCCAAGATAAGGCCGCCCCTCGCCGGCCAGAGACATCGACCCGAAAAGCAACAGCACCGCACAACTCCAAAGAATCGCTTCTTTTCTCATTACCATTTTCCTTTCCTCAGTCTGCACGTTCATCACAAACCGTCGCGGTAGACGGCCGGTTTGACCATTCCTTCGCGGGTTCCCTCGATCAGCCACTGGTTGCCGTCCTGGTCCGTATAGACATACCAATCCACGACACGTTGGATCTGGCGCAGATCGCCCGGCGCACGCACAGGCACCATGGAAGCCCCTAATCCGCCGTTTCGCATTTGGGAAAGGCTCCCAAGAGCAGAATCCTGCACTTGGGGTCTCGAAGTCATCTCGATTAGTCCGCTCGGACCAGAGGGGACGTGTCTCAGCAACCAGTTGCTGCGAGGGTATGGTGGAAGGAGTTCGTGAATGCGAGAGAGATATGAAATGAAGGGCCAGACCCAGCAGCAGTCCCGCCGCGACCCCGACAGCAAACCGCAGATGGCGATCCCAAACGCCACCCATCGCGTTTGGGATCCCATTGCCATCTGCGCAGGCCCCCCCACGCCATCCATTGCGTTCCAGGCCCCCCCGGCGATCCTTCGCCAAAACGATCTCTTGTTCTGCTGCCAGGCGCGCTCGAAAATCTCCGCCGGGTCTGCCCCTCGTCCCAGAATCTCATGAGTGACCACCCCACAACTGCACTCATGCAGCAATCGCATCTGTTCAAGAGCTCTTTGGCGTGTCTGTCCCGCTGGAGCTCGGTCTCCAGGAGACCTCGTTCCTCGAGGTGAAAGCTCGCCGTCCAGGAACTTGCCAATCCGTATTTCCAGTTTGTCAAGCGTATCGCTCATTTTCCTGCACCTCATGCCCACCGATTCCCAGGACCTGGTCGCGAATCATCTGTCGCGCCCGGACCAGGCGGATCTGCATGGTGGTTATCGGAACGTCCAAGACCTCGGCCATCTGGGCGTACGTCAACTCACCCGAATGGGCCAGGAGGAACACCTCGCGGTACTTTTCCGGCAGGCGCCGGACCGCCTCCAGCACTCGTCCGCACATCTCTTTCTTTTCGAGACTATCGGACGGATCGTCCGCATAATCGTCCGCGTAGTCCGGCAATGGTGTGCCATCAAACGGGATCAACTTATGCGGGCGGCTCTGGCAGTGCCGGACAGCCTCACGCTCGCGCCAGCACCGCCAGCCACCCCCGAAACCGCTGCGGCTCGCGGAGCGACCCAATGTTCTGGATGACCCGCAGGCAAATCTCCTGCATCACATCGTCCAGATCCTGCGGCCCCCCAAGGACACTGTACACCAGCCCCTTGAGCCACCCCCAGTTGGCCTTCAAGAGCTCTTGCAGGGCCTCTTTGTCGCCTCGATACGCCGCGACAACCAGTGACAATTCGTTCTGTGTTTCACCGTCGATCATGTCGTTCTCTACCAATATAGATAGGGCTCGAACGCCTTTCATACATGATCGGCAGATTTTCTTTCACGGATGTGTCCATCGAGACAGGATTTCGGGTCCGTTCGGGGCACCGCCCGTTGGGAGTGGGCGCCCCAAAAACGCATAATTCCGCGTTTGGGAGCCCCGTACCGCCTTCAGACGGCTTGAAGACCGCGTAGACGCGGGGCTCCGGACAGCCCTACGCCGCAGTGTCACGGTCCGGGCGGGCATCCGGCACGACGATCCGGACCCTTGTGCCTCGGCCCTTGACGCTGGCGATCTTCACCCGGCCGCCGAGCAGCTCGACACGCTCGCGAATGCTCAGCAACCCGAATCCGGATGTCTCCTTGAGCTCCTGGGGGTCGAATCCGCGCCCTGGTCGGATACGCGCAGACCTACATACTGCCCCATTCGACGCAGGCGGATTGCAGCCTCGCGAACCCCCGCGTGCCGGACGGCGTTGGACAACAATTCCCGCGCCGCCCGGAACAGAAGACCGTCAGCACCTCCGACTGCAAAGTCCCCTCGCCGGAAACCTCGATGTAAACCGTCACGCCGTGCTTGGCTTCCACTTGTGCGCCCAGCCATCCGAGGGCCTCTGCCAAATCGTTGCCGTAGAACACCGCCGGACTGAGCTCGTGTGACAGGCTGCGCGACATCCCGATCGCGTCCTTGAGGATCTGGTTGATCTGGGTGGCGGTCAACTGCCGGGACGGGTCATCCTGACTCCGGCTGCTCAGCAGATTCAACTGAAACTTCGCCCCCGCGATCTGCTGCTGCAGGTCCTCGTGCAGGATTTCGGCCACCCGCTTGCCCTCGCGCTCCTGGGCCTGCGACAATTCGAACGTCAGCTTCTGGAGCTGCCTGGCCCGGTGCTCCAACTCCGCCGTCCGCTCGGCGACTTTTCTCTCCAGAGCCGCATTCAACTCCCGCAAGGATTCCAGC
>CAVOUO010000039.1:0-229710 GCA_963699595.1 uncultured Planctomycetota bacterium | reverse complement strand
GGGCATACGCCGACGGTATGTACTTGCAGAAGCCGAAGAGCGGATAGCGTGCCCAAATGGGAACCGGAATTATCTGGCTCTCTCTTCGTCCTTTCCTTCGTTCTTGCTCTGTCGTGATCCTGCCTTTGAGATCGCGCGGGCTTCCGCCGCTCCGCGGTGGGATCGGACGGCGCGCCGACCTCTTGCCTGCTGGCGCGCAACGCTCTGCCATGATCGGCGGCCTGGGACTCTGACGGTCTCCGGCTTGGTCATCTTGACCTCGCGGGGGCCAAACGAACGGAGGCGGATGCTCCGCGGGCACCGGGCCCGTTGCCTTGCGCTCTGCGGGCGTCGATGCCGCCGGCGGAGTAGTGGGGGCTCTTCGCTCCCGTGGTCCGACCTGCTGCTGCTCCTCGTCTCCAGGTCGGCGCGGGCTGGCGCGCTCTGCTCCGGTGACCCGACCGTCGGTTCCTTGTGTTCAGCCGGTGGTTTCACAATCTCTTTGCGTTCCGTGAGCGGCCCAACGGTCCTGCGACTGACTGCCGGCGATTCCCAGCGGGTGCGTTGGTCGCCGAACTTGCGCACATCGGTTGCCTGCCGGGTGATCTTCTTCTGCTCGCTGCTGCTCACCGGCTCGAACTTCAGCGGCGTCGTCCGGCGGGCGACGACCCTGTTCAGGGGCTGGGCGATCTGTAGATTTCTGCGTTGCAGCTCCGGCAGCTTGGCCTGCCGGACCTCCATCTCGTGGTACGTTCGCGGTGGGCGGAGATCCCTGTCGGCCCGGCGGAGGTCGTACTGATGGCGCTCGTTCTCCACCCAGTGAGGCTCGGTCCTGAGATGCCGCCCAGCGGTCATAACGGTAGATCGGGTCATGGCGTCTACGCGGATTCGCTCGCTCTGCCAGCGGGGGTAGATGCCGACGCGGAGATAGGCGTCATCGTACCAGTCCCCGAAGCAATAGTGGCTGTACCGCGGGTAGGTGAACAGGTATAGACCCGCAGCAGGCCAAGATCGACGACGACGCTGAGCCGATAGGAGAATGCCGGCCGCGTGGAAGTGCCGCGGGAAAAGAACCGCGCAAACAGCACGCCGCAGCGAGTCCGGCGCCAGTAGTCCCAGTGCCCCGGCACGAAAAACGTCACCGCGCAGCATCCAGGTATAGTGCGACGGTATCCAGACCCAATCCGGCTGCCCGCGACAGCCAGTACCCCGACCGCAGGATGTAATGGCCTTCGTACCAATAGCGGCAGGGCGGCACCCAAATGTCGTCGGAAGACGGCGGCGGACCGAGCGGCTCCACGTTCTCGATCGCCGGTGGGGCGGGGAGATACTCGATCTTATCACACGACCGGGGTCCAGAAACCGGGGATCCACTCCCAACCCTCGGGCACGCGGGCCCAGTAGCCCGGGACCCAATACGCTTTGGGCAGCACGCACCAGCAGGCACTGACCCAGATGTAGCCCTGCCGGCCTGGCATCCCAGGCCCAATAGCCCGGCACCCAGACGAACTGGCTGCCTGACGGCTTCTCGTCCGGCGGGACTTCCTGAATCTGGGCCGGCGGCTCCTCCGAGACCACCAGGCCCCCCTGAACCTCCCAGATTGACAGGTTCCGCAAAGGCCTCGTGCACCGGACAGCATGGTGAGGACCTCAGGCTGCTCCTGCTCCGGCGTCGGGGGCGGCTGGTCCGGATTCTGGGCATACAGTGGACCGGCGGCCAAAACGAGCATCATCAGAATCGTGACGGCAAGTCTCATTTGTCGTTCTCCAACACTTTGACTTTCAGGCCTCCAACCCCTTCGCCAAGGCCCCATGGGGGAGCATTATCTTAGCCGCCGCCAGGGCAAGCGAAAACCCGGCCGCACCCCGGCAGAGGGCGAGGCGAAGAGGGTCGAGGGGCGAGGGAAGACCGCCCGGCCCCGCCGGGCAGATTGGCTTCGTTTTGTGCATTTGCCCGTCGTCCCCCGTCCCTGGGGCCTCGTCCCACCGGGCTTTGCCCGGAAATTGGGTTTGTTTGTACAACCGCCTGCCGGCCACTGACGACCGACTACCGCCTTTTGGCTTTGTTTTGCGCATTTCTCCCGCGTCCCGCGCCCCTGGGGCCCCGTCCCACCCGGCACGGCCGGAAATTGGCTTTGTTTTGTCGATGCCTTCTGCATGTCCAATTCACCATAACTCTTTTCCCGCACTGTACTTGCCCCTTGCCGCGGCCTTCGGCAAATTGGGTTTGTTTGTACAACAACCCCCGTCCCGGGTCCCTCTGGCGGCGTCCCGCCTGGCCCCGCCGGGCATGGTGGAATAATAGAACAGTAGAATGGTGGGGTATCTCGCCCGCCGGGAATTGGGTTTGTTTTGCACAATCCGCAATCCGCAATCCGAAATCCGCAATTCACCCTGCCTCGCGTCTTCATGTCGCTTCCTTTCGCTTTCAAATCATAAATCATCAATCATAAATCCGAGGGGTCCGCCTCAGGGCAGTGTCCCTCTACCTATGGCCCGTGTTGCACGAATCGTGACAGAATTCTGTGTGCGCGCAACGTCCAAGAATGGTGTAACTCCTTGTGCCGGAAGGAATAAAGAATTTCTGGCTCGCGGGGTGTTTTCCCTTTTCAACTGTTGCACAAACGTGGTCGCAAGCAGAACCTATCTCGCGCGAGGCGCGCCTGAGCGAAGCCGAACGGGACGCCAAGAACGCAGAGAATCGAGGACAGAGGACGGAGAGCGGAGGACAAACCAGGAAGTGCTTTTCAACCGCGAACCACGCGAAAGACGCGAACAAATCATGTAGGACAGCCGCCCTCGGCTGTCGAAACAACCGGCTACCGGCCACCGACTACTGCCTTTTTTCACCACTGAGCACACGGAGGCCACGGAGAGAAGACAGAGGGCGGAGAACGGCGTTTATCGCTTTACGGGTACCAGCGGGGAGATTGTCTTGCGAGGCACCGAAGAAGTGATCGGGACACCTGGGCAAAGAACCAAACCAGTCCCGGCAGGGACGACAGAACCCCTGCGGCGTGTCCCTTTCTTTCGCCCCTCCGGGACTTTGGGATCTCTGGACCCTCGTGACCCACCCGACCTCCATAACCGCCAATTCTGCTCGAAAAATGTACCGGACACGAATGGCATGAAGATAAGCCATAAGTCTTTATAGAATAAGGGGTTGACAAAAAGGCCTCCTGCGATTGAGTTGGTCAATTGGCTATAAGATCAACTCGAACACAAGGAGGCCACGGATGGCCAGTATCGCACGTTGTCGGGATGCTCTCAAGAGCGAACCGTTGGACCAGAGCGAATTTGTTCGCGGGTATCTGTCGAAGGAAGATTTGACCGAGGCCGCCACGACGGCGAAGTATCGGTGGCGCGAACGTGTTTGGACGCCGGCCCAGACGTTCTGGACGTTTCTGCTGCAAGTGTTGCATCCCGGTTGGGTCTGTCGGGAGGCGGTGGCCCACGTTCTGGCACAGCGTGAAGCGGCAGGTACTCCGTTGAAAGCCTCGGCGGACCCGTCGGCGTACAGTCAGGGACGAAAACGCTTGCCCTTGTCGCTTTTTCAATACGGCCTGCGGAAAGTAGGCGAGACCCTGCAGGCGAAGGTCGGCGACGGCTACCGCTGGTGCGGTCGGCGGGTCTGGGTGGTGGATGGGTTCAGTTGCTCGATGCCGGATACCCCCGAATTGCAGGAAGCCTTCGGGCAGCCGGGTCGGCAAAAGCCGGGCTGTGGCTTTCCCGTGGCCAAGCTGGTGGCGATGTTCTGCTGGGCCAGCGGGGCCGTTCTCGATGTGGCGATCGCGGCCTATCGCAGCAATGAGTTGGCCTTGTGGCGGCAGCTTTGGGACCAGTTGGAAGTCGGCGATGTGGTCCTGGGAGACCGGTTCTACGGTGCCTATGCCGACCTGGCCCAACTGCAGGCACGGGGCTGTGACGGCGTATTCCGCTTGCGGGGTTCGCGGGCCCGCACGATCAGTTTTCGTCAAGGCCAGCGGCTCGGCCAGAACGATCGGCTCTTCACCTGGTCGCGGCCGCCGCAAGGTCCCCGCACGCTCACGCCGGAAGAATTCGCGCAACTGCCGGCGACGTTGACGGTACGGGTGCTGCGTTTCGACACGCGGATCAAGGGTTTTCGCAGCCGGCGAATTCTGGTGGTCACGACGCTGCTGGACCCGAAAGCATTCCCGCTGGAGAAGATCGCGGCTCTGTACCGCGACCGCTGGACCGTGGAACTGCGAATTCGCGAAGTGAAGACCACCTTGAAAATGGAGATTCTACGAGGCCAGAGTGAGGACGTCGTGCGCAAGGAAATCTATCTGCATTTCCTCGCTTACAACCTGATGCGGGCCCTGATGTGGCAGGCGGCCCAGCCGCAGGGGCAGCCACTGCATCGGCTCAGCTTTGCGGGGACGCTGCAACGCTTTCAAGCCGTGGCTCCCTACTTGTGTCTCTTCGCCGGCACGCCTCACGCCGTCCAACTATACCAACTGCTGCTATCGTGGATTGCGCGGGACCGCGTGCCGGAGCGTCCCAACCGCGTGGAACCGCGTGCTCTCAAGCGAAGACCCAAACCGTACGACCTGCTCACCCGACCGAGAAAGGAGATGCAGAAAGCCCTGTTACGGTAAAATCGCTATGGCTTATCTTCATGCCATTCGTACCGGACCCCTTTAATTCCTCTTATCCATGATTTCCGTCGGTTACGGTTCCTTGAAACCCTCAACCGGAATTACTGAGGTCTCTATCCGGGTATCGACGGCTTGAATACCGCACTGCACAACAGGCTCATACTCCCTGTCGTAGTCGCCATCGTAGGCCATCTGCGTAAGCTGTGCAATGAATTCCATCGCCGCATGAAGATCATGCATCATGGTGTCGATCTCGGCTTCCTGGTGCTCCGGGTGTTCGTGCTCCCAATCCTGCAATTGTGCCGCCGTCACCTCCCGGATGGGGCCGTGCGCCGCCACGGCGAAAAGGCACGCCCCGGCCAATTGCAGCATTTCGTCCACCGTCCATCCGGATTGTTCCGGGTCATGCAGCATCGGCCTACCGTTGAGTAGACAATCAAGGAAATATGCGGCTCGCTCTTTCTTGAAGGTGATCGGATACATCGCCGGGCCTTTCTATTGTGGATTACGGCAAAAGGGGGTGTTGCTGATCCCTCGACCCCTACGTCATGAGGGGCGCGGTACCCAGGGCAACACCCCTGCTTATTAGCGCCTCCCGATGGGCGGATGTAAATGGGAAAAATGGGGATGCCGTAGTCTGGCCGATTGGTAGATAGGCCAAAAACAAAGGGCTGCGCGGAGCTGAAGCGCAGCCCCGGAATTACAATATTGCCGGTGGTCGATCACCTTGTTTGGCGTCGCAGCCGCCAGCCGGAGTACAGGAGGCCGATAGCACCGAGCAGGGCCGCGCCGGGGAGGGGGACCATCAAATGGGGGAATTAAAGCGGTCCGGTACTTTTTCGAGGGACATTGGCGGAAATCGGCGTAATCTGCGAAATCGGCGGCTCTGAGGTCGATGATTGGCTCCGTGTCCTCCCCCCGCCTGCGCGGGGGCGGGCTGTGCCTCCGTGGTGAGGAAGCAGTCGTCGCTCTGGATGCGGTAGATGAGCAGCCAGTCCGGGGCGATGTGGCACTCGCGGTGTTTGTGCCGGCGCCCGTGCGCGATCCGAGAGGGAAGCCCCGAAATCGCGGGTTTGCTTGTGGGTGCGAACGTGCGCAAACCCTTGCAGATGAAGAGGATGGAGACGAAGGGAATCGAACCCTCATCCCGGCGATGCGACCGCCGTGTGCTCCCGTTACACTACGTCCCCGGGACCGAAATCAGCCGCTATTGTATCGGCTACCGGTCAAAAATCAAGCGTTGTTTAGCTGCTCTTGGCAAAAATCACTTAAGATTCGTCAGAATTGCCATTTCTCGAAGCTGACGATGCGATCCAGGGCCTCGCGCCGGTGCTCTTTGAACGCGTCGGCCGGATAGCCGACAGCCATCAATTCGATGATCGTCACGTTATCCGGGATGCCGACAATGGCCTTGACCTTGTCGGCGTAAAACGAGCCGATCCAGCAGGTGGCCAATCCCAACTCCGTGGCCTGCAAGGCGATATGTTCGAGTGCGATGGCGATGTCGATCGGCCCGACCGCCTGGCCGCAACGCATCACGTGGTCGCTGACCGTGCAGGCGATGATGATGGCTCCGGCCTCTTCGAGAAACGTCTGATTGTTCGCCGCCGCGGCCACCTTCTTCTTGGTGGGCTTATCCGTCACGACGACGAAACGCCAGTCCTGGAGATTCTTGGCGGAAGGGGCCTGCCGGGCGGCCTCCAGCACGGCGGCTAACTTGTTCTGCTCCAACGGTTTATCCTGGTAATGCCGGCAGGAGTACCGGTTGCGAATCGCCTCGGACACGTCCACGATCTGCCCCTCGAAAGCTCACGACGAAAGGATCTTCTCTCACGTTTGTGATGGCCAGAATATAAGGACCGGGCCGTCTTGACGCAAGCGGGAAAAGCCGATATTCTTGCCCCGATGCGCAGCGGCGCTGCGGGCACGGCCCGGGCGGTTAGCTCAGTTGGCCAGAGCGCCTGCCTTACACGCAGGATGTCGCAGGTTCAAATCCTGCACCGCCCAGTGTCATAAGTCTTTTTAAGAAAGTAGTTTAGGGACGTCGTACTATGGCAAGAAAGGTAAAGCGCGGCGTCCAGGAGTTGCGGGCGGATCAAGAGGCGGAAGGCAATCTGCTCAGCGCGATGATGTCCGAACCGGGCCAGATTGGCAGCATTATGGGGCGGGTGACCGAAGAGGCCTTCTACTACCCCGCCCACCGGACCATCTACAGCGCCCTGGTGGCCCTGTGTACGAGACCTTCGATGGCGGACCAAAGCCAGATCGACGCTTCCGCGATTCGCGAACAGCTTGGGCGCATGGGTAAGTATTCCGACAAGGATACCGACGCCGACGACGTAGAGGTCGGTTGGTCCTATTTGCAGCATGTCGCAGAGCTGGGTCCCTCGATCCCCGATATCACTTACTATGCGGACCTTGTGCTCGAACGCAGCAGGGACCGCGCGCTGCTCTTGCTCAGCGCGGACATCGAGAAGATGGCCCGCGAACCGGGGCCGTCCAGCGAGAAGATCAAACAGATCACGGAGCGGGTCCTGCAACTGGACACGCCGAGAGCCGACCAGAGTCTCGTCGGCCTGGGCGACGGCCTGGTTCAGCATGCCCAAGCGTTGCACGTCGAATCGGCGCGACGCGTGGACTCCGGCTTTCTGGCGATCGACGGCCAGATCCGAGGCTTCTATCCGGGAGACCTGGTGGTGATCGGTGCGCGTCCTTCGATGGGCAAGACCTCGCTGGTCCTCCACATGGCCCTGAACGCGGCGCTGGCCGGCACCGGCGTTCTGTTCATCAGTCTGGAGATGACGGTGCCGCAACTGCGGAACCGCGCACTTTGCATGCTGGCCGGCCTGTCGCTGTCGGAGGTCAGGCATAATCCCCATCTGGACACCGCGAAGAAGGAGGCCTTGTTCACCGCCGCGGCCCAATACGAAAAGCAAAGCCCGCCTTTGTTCATGACCAACGGGGGACATTCACCGACGGAACAGGCGGCGCTTTTGAAGCAATATGGACGGCGTCACAACATCGGTCTGGTGGTCATCGACTACTTCCAGTTGATGATTACGGACCACAGGCGCCAGAACCTCAGGCATATGGCGACGGAACTGAGTCGGGCGGTCAAGAGGATGGCGCAGACGGCAAACGTGCCGGTCCTTTTGGCGAGTCAGTTGAGCCCTGAGGTAGAGGGCAGAGAGAACGTATGCCCCCGGCTAAGCGACCTGCGCGAGTTTGGGTCCCTCGATCAAGACGCCGATGTGATCATGCTGCTGTTCCGAGAAGACTATTACCGTCGCAAGGACAGCAGCTACGGGCACACCGAGACCTGCGAGATCGACATCGCCAAGCATCGCAACGGCCCCGCGGGCCACGTCACCCTGATGTTCGACAAGCAGCGAATGATGTTCCAAGACCGCCTCAGCTATTATTGAACTCTCCGAGCAGAGGACGGCTGTGCCTGTCAAGCGGTCGTCGGACCGCCTCGCGCGGCCGAATTCGCAGGAAGCCGGTCGATCTTCAACTGTGCTGCGGCATCCTTACCAGCGGTAATATCGGTAAGGATTATCTCCCATGGGGAAGGCCGTGAGGTAATCGGGATAATAATATCCCAGCGATCCGGCGTCCTCCGGCCTGGGGCTCAGGGACATGGGCAACAGGCGCGGGCCGGTACTGCTTTGAGGTCCCGGCTGATCACCCATCGGCCAAGGCCTTGTTGCCCACGAAACCTCCGTCGCCGAAGCCATTGAAGAGCCGCACGGCGATGACGTTCTTGCCGGCCTTGACCAGTGCTGCAGGCACCCCGTAGTGGCGCGGCGTCTGCCGCCCGTCGGCCGTCTTGAGGTCCGTGTGTCCCACTTCCACCCCGTTGAAGTAGGTGCGGTCAAAATCAGCCAACGCGCCCAGGGCCAGAACCATGTCCTTGTTCGCCTCGTGGGCCGGAATATCGATTTCCCTGCGGAAGACCGCCTCCCCGTCGTTCTCCTTGAAGAAGGGAAGCATCCCGGGCAGCGTCACCGCGGTCCATCCTTCGGCCGGCACGTTCTGCCCGACCAGCGCCTGGGCGGCCGGGGTGAGGCCGGGATCGCCGTGCGCTGCGGCGTCACTGTCGGCGGGAGGCAACGTGACGGTCACCTTCATCTGCCAGGCGCCGGCCAGGTCCACGGTCCAAAGGTTCGATCGGATGGAATATCCGGCGGTCCACCGGGAAGCTGGCCCCCAGGTTGGCCAAGAGCTGGGCGACGGCGCGGGTGGCGCGCCAGCGCGTGTAGCGGAAGTAGGTCTTCTGATCCGCCTGGAAGCGGTCCGGGTCCACCTGGCAGAAAATCGCCACGCCTTGGCCCACCGCTTTGCGGCCCATCAGGCCGTCCGCCCCAACCTGGGCCCCCGCGCTCAAAAGCCAGGGGGGAGTGTCCAGGTAGCAGCGCCAGCGCAGATCCGAGGCGCTCAGGCCGCGGGCCTCGGGCCAGTCGGGCACCGACAGCGATCCGGCGAACCGGGCGGCGGCCGGCTCCAAGCTGGTCCCCAGCCACCCCTGGGCCTGCGCACGCGGCAGAAAGAATGCCTTGCCTCCTTTTTCCAGATAGGCATGCAGCGCCGCAGAGTCGAGGGCCGCATCCGGACCGATCAGCAGCAGCCCGGCGGACACATCCAGCGCGGCCGACGGCTGATAATCCACCCCGATCTTGTCCAGCCAGGCCGCACCGGCGGCCCCGCCGACATACACGACCTTCGGCACCGGGGCCGACAGCGGGGCGTGAGCCGCGTAATCCAGGATCCGCCCGGCCATCCGCCGCGCCGCCGGGTCCAGGGCCACGTGGTCTTCCAGGTCCAGCGTGCAGACGAGCAGCCGGCCCTTGCCGTAGTCCAGCTCCATCAGCGGCGTGTAGGCCAGATCGAACTCGCACTCCAGCAGGGGACGCCAGCCGCTGCGGTGGGGCTTCTCGATGGCCGCGCTGCTCACCCCACCACGGTTGCCCCAGTGCCAGCCGGCGTAGGGCTGATCCCGTTCGTTCCCTCTGAGGTAATCTCCCACGTATTCCGGGTAGGCCTCGATTAGCGTGCTGCTGCCCGTCCAGTCGCGCAGGTCGTCGGCGTCGATCCCACGCGTGATCGGGGAGTTCACGGGGAAGACACGCCGGGCTCACGTTCGGGCATACGCGCCACCCCAGGGCTTGGGCCATCCACTGCGGGTCTTGGGCAAAGATCACCGCCCGGCCTCCCGCCCGCACATAGGGTTCCAGTTTGGCCGCCAGCGTCGGGTCTTGCTTCAAGGCATCGCGTCCGATGACCACGAGGGGGGATTCACCATCCCAGGCACGGATCGCATAGCCCAGATCCGCCAGCATCTTGCCGGTCATGCCGTTCGGATCGACAACCGCGATCTGGCCTTTCCCCGATCGATCCTCTCCAAAGACCCGAAAAGCAAACGTATCCCGATGCGTGGCTTCGCCTATCGTAGCGGTTAGCGTGATCTGGCCGTCGACTTTGTCACCGGCTTCTTCTGCGGGCGCGATGACCTGGATGGGAATGAATCGGATCTCAGAAACGGCCAGGCTGCCTTGCATCCGGCCCTTATTCACTTCCTTGCCGCCGACCGTGGCGGTCCAGGCGGCCGTGAAATTCTGGGGCTGGCGGGTATCGTTGATCAGGACGATCTGCTTCTCGATCTTCTGGCCGGAGCTGAAGTGGTGGTCCTTGGCGGTGTATGCCTCCTCAGGGCCGGCGATCCACGCCAGGGTCGGGCCGTTGATCTCTGGGAGGGCATCCTGCATCCATGACCAGGTGCGCAGGCCGCCCGGCAGACCTGCGGTCCGCCAACTGCGCCACGTGTTCCTGCGGTAGAGTTGCTGAATCTTGTGGTTGTTGGCGTACTCGTCCAGGCGGTTCTCGGAGCTCTGGTAGAGCATCCCGCTGCGGAACAGGTCGTGAAGATACTGCCGATACTTTGGTTCCTCCGCGGCATAGGCGTCCCCGCCAAAATAGATGGCCGCGAATTCCGTCAACAAGGGTTCGCTGGTGATATTGCTCTCAAACCCGTGGCGCCCACGCCGGAACGTGCAGTCCATGGGGGTGCCGAACTCGACCATGGAGATCGGCATCGTCGCCGCTCTTCACCCACTCGCTCAGCCACTCCTCGCGTTCCTGGAGCGGGATCAGATCCAGGTAGCAGTTCATCGTATAGACGTCGCCCGTATAGGCCCCGGCGTGACTGTAGTAGACCCGGGTGGGGTCGAGCTTCCTGAGCCCGTCGAACATTTCCTTGCCGGCCACCATGAGGCGCTGCCAGCGCGGGTCGCTTTGGCCCCATCCACGGCGGCCCACGTGGCGTGGGTCCGCATCCTCTGCGCTGTTGAAGAAATTGAAGCCGGCGATCCACATGACCACGGACGGATGATTGCGGTAGTGGCGCATCCACACGGCGGCGCGGTCGAAGGCACGCTGCTGGTTCTGGTCCCAGACAAACCGACCCCGCGAAGCCATCATATACTTATTGGCGTTGAGGATATACTGAGCCACCAGGTATCCCTTGCGATCGGCGTCGTCGAGACTTCGCCCCGAGTCGGCGGTATCGCCACGGGTATCTACATTCCCGTCTCCCATCTCCGAGAAGGTGTCTCCCACCTGCATGCGCGGCCCGTTGTAGAAGCACGGCTGCCGCAGGTGGATCACGGTGCCGTTGAGATAGAATTGCCGGCCTTCAATCCAGAACTCGCGGAACCCGAATTTCTGGTCGTACTCGTCATCCAGGCCCGTGCCCTTCACTCGTAGCCGAAGGGTATAGAGATTGGGTTGGCCCACGTCCCACAGGCGCGGGTCGGCCCAGGGCCAGGAGAGAGCCAAGGTTTGCGTCTCCTGAGCAGCCACCACCGCATTCGCCGCGAAGCTCTTCTCGACGTCGCCCTTTTCGTTGAGCATGTCCGCCACGACCTGAACCGGGCCCGCCTGCTTGACGCCGGTCAACTCCACGTCCAGGGAGATGTCCTTTTTCCGAGTGGAAGTGCGCACGAAGACATCGGTTACCCGCGCCTCCGAGCAGCGGCTTTCCAAAAAGACGTTGCCGGTCAGGCCCCGCGACCGCAGCGAGGCCGCGGTGTAGGAGACGCTGCTGAAGGCGTTCTGCCAGAAGGTCCCCACCTGTTCCGCATCGGCGAGGGCCGCCACCAGCACCCGAACGTCCGCCGTTTCGCCGGGCATTACCGCCGCCGTGATGTCCACGGAGCCCCACGGCCAGGCGATTCTTCCGCACTCCGTGCCGTTGACGTACACTATCGCGTCCGTGCACACGCGGTCGAAACGCAGACTGATCGCGCGGCCTTGCCACTGGGCCGGGATTGGCACTTGTCGCTGGTACCAGGCGCGCGCCACCCGCGCCCCATCATAGAGGTCCCACTGCGGTCCCCCGGCGCGGGCCAGGAGCGCCGAACCTCTGCCGGGGCGGTCCTGCCAGCTACCCGGCACCTTGATGTAGGCCCACCCCAGCTTCGGGGGATCTGCCGCCCCTTCAGCGGCGGGGGTGAAGCGCCAAATGCCGTCGAGAGACAACTGGGCCCGCTTCGGGTTGACCGTTTCGATGTTCGCCTTCTCCCAGTCGAGCGTGACGCCGGCCGGCAGCACGGCGTCCTCCCACTGCGTCGGCGCGACCAGGTGAGGCGTCACAGTGAGGTCGGCGATCTCGAACACACCGGTGCAATAGAACATGGCGGGCTGGAGGTTCAGACGTGTCGCACCCTGGGGGACCTTCAAGTCCACCGACTGCGTGACCCAATCGGAGTCAGCCCGTAACTCGGGCACTTGCGGCAGGAAAGCCGAAGGAGCCTCCTTCGAACACCAGTGCCACGCGGGCGGTGTGCCAGCCTTCCTTGCCGATCTTCAGGTTCGTGGCCTTCAGGCGAACCGAGACGGTCAGGGACGCGATCTGCGGGGTGACCTTCACGAACGCGTGCACGTAGTCGAGTTGACGCCCCGCGTCACGATTCTCGATGCGCAGCCATTGCTTGCCGCCCTCCGCGATGATCTTGAATTCCTCGTTGTTCGGGATATTGAATCCCTCGGCCCACCCCGTATTGACATCGGGGCGCTCGAAACTCCCCTGGGGAAGCAGGTTGGGTCGGGTCCCCACCGGCTCCGTTTCGCCGGTGGGAGCCTTTCCCCAAACGCGATCGATCGCGTTTGGGAGGGGTTCCCCAACGCAAAATTCCGCGTTGGGGGCCCCGAGCCCTTTCACCTGGGCCAGAGCGTGCCCTCCCACAAGCCCAAGGAACGCGAGAATCGGCAAAAACTTGATATTCACAGCTACGCCTCCTTCCGCACCACGTCCACCATCTTCGGCTCCGGCCGAGGCAGGAAGTAGGCCTTGCCGAATACGAGGATTAGACACCAATCGATGATCTTCATTGGATGCGTCCTTCCAGAACACGCGCGGAATGGGCGGGATAAACCGGCACCGTGAGATGCTCCGAGACGGTGCTGGTCCCATCGCTGGCCTCGAACTGGAACACGTAATCGCCCGGTACGGTGATATTGCTCACCCGGCAACTCCCGTCGTCCGGCGTCTCCAGTCGAACTGCCGCGCCCGGCGGCTGGCTCACCACGCTCCACCGGTACGTCAGCTTGTCCCCCTCCAGGTCCAGGGCACCGCCGCGGAGCACGGTCTGCGCTTTGCGGCAGCGTGACCAGCACCGGCAGCCGATTGTGCACGTCGATGAGTACCGGCGGCTGATTGCCCGTGTACACATTGAGCAGCACGTCCCGCTTGACCTCATTCGCACCGTCCCGGATGGCTACCGTGAAGACGTAGCGTCCCGGCACGGTCAACCCGTTGGCCTCGGTCGTGGCCGATTGCGGGTCGGCGAGCGTGGCCTTGGCCCCCGGCGGCTGTCCGGTCACAGACCACGAGTACGACAGCCGGTCGAGGTCCGGGTCCTGGGCCGCCGCCGAGAGCCTGACGCGACTGGCCGGCGTCTTCAGGAAGTTGGGCTCGGCCTTCCACTCCACGACCGTCGGCGGCAGGTTCCGGCCCGGGTGCGGATAGACGGTGAGCACGGAGTCCGCGGGCAGGTTGACGTCCAGGACGCCGTCCGTGCCCACGCGCTTGACGCCGAGTTCCTCGTACGGTCCTGCGCCGACGCACCGGCAGATACCGTAGTCTCCGGGCGGCAGGTTGCGGAGGGTCGCCGAGCGCGGCTGCCGGGGCGGCGTGTTGTTGATCAGCACCATCGTGGTCCGGCCCTGGTGGACAAAAGCCAGCGGACGGACGGCGGGCACATCGGAGACGGCCTCGATGCGGACGGCCCCCGGCCGCACGTAGTGCATCACTTGGCGGTACTGCCAGTACTGGGCGCCCCGGCTGAAAGAGGCGTTATCGAGATGGAGGTTGAAGGCGCCGCCGGGTCCGGGCCCGCCGAGCCCGACAATCGACCAGTAGGAAACGTCGCCCAAAGTCAAATCATCGTACAACGTATCGAGGGTGATCCCGTCCGATCCGGCATGGCTGATAGGGAGCCCTTTGGCGAGGGCGAAATCGCGAATCTTGGGCCGATCGGTGTTTCGTGCCGGGCCGCCGTACAGGTGATAGCCGATCATTCCCACGAAAGGCCAGAGATCGTCGTCCTCGCGCACGGCTTCGATGAAGCGCCAGCAGGTGTTCGCGTCGTGACATTCCGGGAAAAGCACCGTCGTCGACAGGCCGAGGGCCCGGAGTCGGGGGCCGAGCGACTTGATCATCTCCGCCACGACCGGCACCTCGAACGGGTTGTCTTCGCTGTCGCCCGCGTCTTTGCAGATCACGTAGTAGTCCGCCGCCAGGCCGTGGGTATTCTTGAGGTACAGCAGCAGCGAGGTGGCATACTCCGCGAACTCCGCGGGGCTCTCCAGCAACCAGGCGGGCACGCTGCCGGTGCTGCCGAGCTTGTGAAACGTCTGCGTGATCGCCAGGCCGAACCGCTCGCCGCGGGCTTCGACGCGTTGCTTGAACGGGAGCACCCAGGTCCGGACGGATTGATCGACGGGCCCCGTGCCGAAGGCCGGCCAGTGGATGTGCCTCGGATCGGCATCGTCGTTGGTCCATTCCCAGCCCCTTCCCGTCGCTGCGATTGCCGCTGGGCACCGTCCAATGCACCCAGGTAAGCCCCAGGTCGCTCACGGCCTCCTCCAGAACCTCGTCCCTGACTTGGGCCGAGACGTTCGGGTACCAGGGCATCCCGCTCCAGCCCAGGATGGTCTGGTGGCGCGCATCCGGGCGGATCGTCACGGTCGCATCCGCCGCCTGCAGCACGGAATTGTCCAGGGCGACAACGGCCAGAACCAGACCGATCAAGACTTGCCACAGTCCTGGCACGGCAAAGGCCCGGGGACCGCAAGTGGCATTGCTCTCGGTTGCACGCATGGTGGCACGCTCCTTTCGTGGCTCTTTCCAGAAGGTTCCCTGGGCCTCATCGAATCTCTACCGGTTGACCGGTCTGCTTGTCCCCGCGTCCAGAACCGTTACCGTGACATCCCGCTGGGCCACTCTCGTCCGGTCCACGGCGCGGAGCGTGAAGACGTAGGTGCCCGGGACCGTCAGACCCGTCACGTCGGAGTTGGGGGAGCCCTGGGCGGAGAACACCGGCGCAGCGCCGGCGGGCTTGCTCTTGACCGACCACCAGTGGCTGAGGGGGTCGCCGTCCGGATCGCTCGTGGTCGCCGAAAGACCGGTCGTCTGGACGGGAAGCGTGATGGTGGCGGGTGAGGCGGTCGCGCTGGAGATCGTCGGCGTCGACGGATTGGGCGGATAGACCGTCACGGTCAGCTTCGTTGCGACGGTATGGGTCGGATCGCGAACCTCCACCTGGAAGACGTACTCCCCTGCGACGGTCAGGCCGCTGACCGGGCAGGACGCGGTGGCGGGAGCGGCCAGCAGGGCGGCCGCGCCCGGCGGTTGGCTCAACACGCTCCACTGGTAGGTCAGTGGATCGCCCTCCACGTCTATGCCGGCACAACGCAGTTGGGTATTGCTGGTCGGTAGCGTCACGGTCACCGGGATACGATTGTGGACGTCGAAGGCGAAAGGCGGCTGGTTGTCGGCATAGACGTTCAGCACGACGTTGCGCGTCACCGTATTGACGCCGTCGCTGACCGCGACGGTGAAGACGTACTCGCCCGTCACGGTCAGTCCGGTCGCCGTCGTTGTCGCCGCGCCGGGGGCCGTCAGCGACACGTTCGCCCCGTCGGGTTGGCTCGTGACGGACCACTGGTAGGAGAGCGGATCGCGCTCGGCGTCCGTGGCCGAGGCGGACAAGCTCACCGTGGAAGGCGCGGAGCGGCCCGGTCCCGACAGGGTCAGGAAGTCCGGCGTCGCTTTGAAGTCGGTCACGGTGGGCGGCTGATTCGTGCCAGGATACGCGTACACCGTCAGCACGGCGTTGGAGGGCACCGTGACGGCCAGGGTGCCGGTCTCGGCCGTGCCTCGGGGGGCCGCCACCACCTGCAAACCCAGCTCCTGGCAAGCGCCGCCCCCGACGGATTGACAAACGCCGTAGGTTCCCACCGGCAGGTTCACGATATTCGCCGCGCGCGAGCCGGAACCGTTGATCAGCACCACGGTCGTCCTGCCGTCGTGCGCGAAGGCCAGCACGCGCAGGTTGGAGTCACCGGAGACGGCCCCGATGCGGACCGCGCCGGGGCGGACAAAGTGCAGCACCTGCCGGAAATTCCAGTACTGCCGGATGCGGCTGAACGAGGTGTTGCTCGGATTCCACTGGAAGCACTGTCCCAGCCCATAAATCTCCCAGTACGAGACCCTGCCGAGGGTCAGGTCGTCGTACAAGTGATTCATGGTCAGGTCCATGAACTCGGTCTGCGCGGTGGGCAGACCCAGCGACGCACCCAAGCTGCCGATCTGACTGCGGTACGGGTCGTTCGTCCCGTACAGGTGATAACTCAGGCAGCCGATATACCGCCACACGTCGTCATCGCCTTGCACCTTCTGGAGGTAGCTGTTCCAGGCGGTCTGGGCGTTCACCGATTCGGGAAACTGGATCCGGGTGGACAGGCCTTCGGCTTGCAGTCTCGGGCCCAGGGCCTTGATCATCTCCGCCACCACGGCAGCGTTGAAGGGATTGTCGTTGCCCGCCTCGTTCAAGATGCAATAGTAGTCCGCCTCGATGCCATGCGTGTTCTTCAGGTACAGAAGAACGGCCAGGGCAAACTCCGCGTACTCGCCGGGGTTGTTCAGCAGCCAGGCCGGGGCGGCTCCACTGCTGCCGCTGTTGAACAAGGACGGGCTCACATACAGGTTGAACGGCTCGCCGTTCGCCTCCACCGCCTGTTTGAACGGAAGCACCATCTGGGTAACCCGCTGGTCCAGGGCGGCCGTATTGAACGCGGGCCAGTTAATGTGCAGGGGGTCCCAATCGTCGTTGGCCTGCTCCCACGCTGTCGTATCGCTGCGGTTGCCGGAGGGCAGCTCCAAACGCAGCCGCGTGAGGCCCAACTCATTGACAGCCTCGCGGACCACGGCTTCCCGGAGCAAGGGCGAGGCCCAGGGGGGACTCCCGGATGCAGCGCCCCAGCCTCGAATCGTCTGGTACCGCACGGCCGGATCCAGGGTGATGTTCACCGCGGCCCGGGCCGCCGCTCCCGACGCCCCCACGGCGGCCGCGATGAAGACCGCCAGGAGACTTCCACAACAAACGTGCGCTTTCATCTTTCCCGTTTCTCCTCACGCCTAAGAAGCCTATCGTTCCGCAGGTGGTCTTTGGCAGTGAGACCGTCCTTACGGCGGCCATTATACTCGGTCGGGTCGAAATATTCCTGCCCTGCCCACGACTGTGGGGGTGTATCTTCGAGAAACACCCGCAAGAGAGAACGTACACGATTCAGTTGAACCGAAGGGGTACGGCTATGGCAAAGGTGCTATGGGCACTGATACTGGCTGCGGGGCAGTTGGCGGTGGCGCAGGGGGCAAGCCCTGCGGCGCAGACGGCACCGGGCTACGATCCGGCGATCGAAAAGTACGTACGGTTCCTGGAGACCCAGAAGCAGACGCCGGTGGACTACATCATGGGTTCGCCGCCAAGTTCAACGAGATCCAATAA
The DNA here is from genome assembly GCA_963699595.1 of uncultured Planctomycetota bacterium. Classification (GTDB taxonomy): domain Bacteria; phylum Planctomycetota; class Phycisphaerae; order Sedimentisphaerales; family Anaerobacaceae; genus PLanc-01. Next base: position 212,045 of record CAVOUO010000039.1, on the reverse strand, counting down.
TCGTCCGGCGGCCGGAAGAAGGCCCTCGTCATCATGAATTACCGCCATGCCTTCACCCATTTCCGTCTGGAACGCGGGGGCAAGGTAAAGAACATCGAGAACATGACCGGCTTTCTCCTGGCCGCCTATCCGGGCAAGGTCGCCAACGAAACAAGTCCAGCAGTGGGTAGCCACGGTCCGCGTCTCGGGGTATGATGACAAAGAGATCTTCCCGAAGAACGAATGCCCGGAGAAGATCCAGCAGTGGCTCCAGAAGGCGAATTGACGAAAGGATAGGAAAATGAAAAGACCCGCCGCCGTCGTGATTACAGTGATCGCTTGGATGGGATGCATCCTGGGCCCCGGCTGGGGAGTCTCCCCGTGCACCGCGGCACCCCAGAGCGTCGTCGGAAAGTGGCTGGGGATCATCAAGACTCCCGGCCAGGACCTGCGTATCGCGTTCGAAATCTCGCAGGCAAAAGAGGGTGGCTACGCCGCGGTCGCACACAGCATCGACCAGGGGGCCATGAACATTCCGGTGAGCACGGTTACCCTCAGCGGCGACAGCGTACGCCTGGAGCTGAAATCCGCCTTCGTCTATGAAGGCAAACTCCAGCCGGACGGGAATACGATCGAGGGAAACTGGATCCAGGGCGATTCCACCAGGCTCGTGATGCAGCGGGTCGACAAGATCCCCGAGCTCAATCGTCCCCAGACCCCGAAGAAGCCCTACCCGTATACGGAGGAGGAAGTGGTATACAAGAACCCCGCGGCGGATGTCAGCATCGCCGGGACCCTGACCCTCCCCAAGGGAAAGGGCCCGTTTCCGGCGGTCCTGCTCCTCGCGGGATCGGGGCCCTCGAACCGTGATGAAGCGGCGTTGGGCCACAAACCGTTCCTCGTGCTCGCCGACCATCTGACTCGACAGGGCATCGCGGTCCTGCGGGCCGACAAACGCGGGGTCGGGAAGACCACCGGGACGTTCAGCAGTAGCGGCGTCGAGGAATTCGCCTCCGACGCCTTGGCGGGGGTGAAGTATCTTGCGAGCCGCACGGAGGTGGATGTCCGGAGAATCGGGCTCATCGGCCACAGCGAGGGCGGCGGCGTGGCGCCCGTGGTCGCGGTTCAAACGCGCGAGGTCTCGTACCTCGTCCTCCTGGCGGCGCCGGGTATGTCGGCCTATGACATCCTGGTGCTGCAGGACGGGACCGAGGCCAAAGCGGGCGGCAGCACCGACGAGGAAGTCGCCCTCATCCGCGGCTTCAGCCGACGGTTCTACACCCTGGTACTGCGGGCGAAGGACAACGCCCAGGTCGAGCGGGAGGCGAACGCGCTCTATGCCACGCTGACGGACGCGGAGAAGAAGGCGATCGACTGGCCCAACCTGCATGGAACGCTCAGCCTGGCCTGGGCGCTCACCCCGGGATCGCGCGAACCTGAAGTTCGACATTTGCCCGGTGCTGCGGCAAGTGCGCTGTCCCGTGCTGGCCCTCAACGGGGGCAAGGATTGCCAGGTCCCGCCGCGAGAGAATCTGGCCGGCATCGAGAGAGAATTGAAGGCGGGCGGAAACCAGGACTACACCCTCCGCGAGGTGCCCGGCGTGAACCACCTGCTTCAGACCTGCAACACCGGAGCCAATTCGGAGTATATCAAGATCGAGGAGACCATGTCCCCCCTGGTCCTGCAGACCGTTTCCGACTGGATCATCGCGAAAACCAGTGCCAGGAGGACAGGCACGCCGTAACGTCCGGGATCTCGCGTGTGCGATCCGGCGCATGGGACGGTTCGGGCTCGGGGCCCCCAACGCGGAATTTTGCGTTGGGGAAGGGCTCCCAAGTGCGGAATTATGCACTTGGGGACCCGAACCCCTCCCATCGCGGGCGCGATTGGGGACCCTTGACAGCCTGTCGGGCGAGGTGTACCTTCATCCGTGTACAAGTCACGGGCTGTCAACTTGTTCTGTCATAAGGAGCCGCGAAATGCGCCGGACCCAAACCGGGACCCCAAACGCGATCGATCGCGTTTGGGAACCCACCCTCAGTCGTCGCCGGTTGCTGGCCCAGACCGCCGGCTTGACCGTCGCCGGTATCGTCCCATCTCACGTCCTGGGGGGAACCGGACGAATACCGCCGAGCGAGCAATTGCACGTGGCCGTGATTGGCACGGGCGGGCAGGGGATCACGAACATCAAGACCCTGCTCACGCACCCCGATGTCAAGATCACGGCGATCTGCGATCCGGCCGAGTTCTGGGACAACAGCAAGCTCTACTACAAACACCACGGTGGACGCGGGCCGGCACTGAAAACGATTGAGGATCACTTCCGCCAGGCCGGTTCCGCCGGGCCGCACGGCTGTGCCGCGTACGTGGATTATCGCGTCATGCTGGAAAAGGCGGGCAAAGACATCGATGCCGTGCTGATCGCGGCTCCGAATCACGTCCATGCGGTCGCCTGCATGGCGGCGATCCAGGCGGGCAAACACGTCTATTGCGAGAAGCCGCTCACGCACTCGATCTATGAGGCGCACCGGGTGGCGGCGGCGGCCCGCGAAGCCAAGGTCGCCACGCAAATGGGCAACCACGGTCATTCGTCGGACGACATCCGCCGGGCGGTCGAGTGGATTCGAGATGGAGCGATCGGCAAGGTGCGGCAGGTGCACGGCTGGCAGGGCGGACCTCCGCGCATGAGGCTGACCGAACGCCCGAAGGAAACGCCGCCGGTGCCGGAGGGTTGAATTGGGATCTGTGGCTGGGTCCGGCCCCGGAGCGTCCCTTCCATCCCACTTATGCCCCGTTGATCTGGCACTACTGGTGGGATTTCGGCAGTGGGACCTTGGGCAACTACGGCTGTCATACTCTGGACACGGCGGCCTGGGCCCTGGACTTGGGACATCCGACGATGATCGAGGCCAGCTCTTCGGAGTTGAGCACGGAGACCGCACCTATGGCGGCCCTGTATCACTATAAGTTCGCGGCCCGCGGCCCATCTCCCGAGGTCGATCTGTTCTGGTATGACGGTGGTCCGATGCCGCCGCGCCCCGACTGCCTGGAACCCAACCGGGACCTGCCCCGGCTGGGGGGATCGCTGATCGTGGGCGACCAGGGGGCCATTCTGTCGGGGTCCTGGAGCGAGTCGCCGCGGATCATCCCCGAGCAGAAAATGAAGGAGTACAAACAGCCGCCCCAGACGCTCCCTCGTTCCCAGGGCCATCATCGCGACTGGATCAATGCCTGCAAAGGCGGCCCACCGGCCAGCTCGAACTTCGACTATGCGGCCCATTTGACAGAACTGGTTCTGTTGGGGAAGGTGGCGCTGCGGACCGGGGAGACGATTCACTGGGATGGCCCCAACCTGCGGGCGATCAATTCACCCAAGGCGGAGCCGTTGATCCATGGCTATTTCCGCAAGGGATGGGAGATGTAAGAATTGATGATTTATGATTGATGATTGATGATTTCATAGGACTCTCCGAAGCTCCTTTTGAATCCTCCATCATCAATCATCCTTCATCAATCCCGGAGGCACGTATGATGCGGACCTGGCAGGCCACGTGGACGACGCACGTTCTGTTTCTGCTGATTTGCGGCACGGTCGGGGCGATGGTGTCACGGACGTGGGCCTGCACCACGGTGATGGTGGGCCGGCAAGCCACCGCCGATGGCTCCGTGTTGATGGCGAGCTCGTGTGACGGCGATGTGATGGGCCTGATCTACGTCATGCCGGCGCAGGAGTATCCCGCCGGCACGAAGCTGCCCATGTACTGGAACCTGCCGCGGCCCACCACCTACCGCGAGTACCAGGCCAATGTGAGGAAGGGGTATGACCTGGTCGGATACTTGCCGATTGACAAGACCTATCGCACGATCTTCCTGGCCGGCAACGTCGAAAGCATGACGACCGGGGGCATGAACGAGTTCGGAGTGACCATCGCCATCGAGTTCATCCCCATGCGCCCCGGCCTGGCCTGTTCCAAGGGCGTCGTGGGACCCAACAGCAATCACTGGACCACCTCGCTCATCGCCAACGGCCTGATGCGGGCCAAGACGGCGCGCGAGGCCATTCGGATCATCGGCTCGATGGTCGAGCAGTATGGATTCCAGTACTATCGCGCTCCGCACGCCGGGGTCGCACTGCCGATTGCCGATGAGAAGGAAGTCTGGCTCATGGAGATCTTCGGCCCGGGCGCCGATTGGACCGCCTCCAGCGGCCGGCCCGGCGGCGTCTGGTGCGCCCAGCGGATTCCGGACGGCGAGGTGGGATGCACCGCGAACCGCAGCCGCATCGGCAAGGTGGACCTGACGAATTCGGACCGTTTCCTGGCCTCTCCCAACATCTTCTCCCTGGCCCAGACACTGGGATTCTGGGAGAAGGGCAAGCCCTTTGTCTGGAGCGAGGTCTACGGGGGCCCCGGCAGCCGGGAGAACTCCTTGCGGGAATGGCGGGCGTTGAGTCTGGCCGCCCCATCGCTGGGGCTGACGGCCACGGGCGATCCTGGGGCGGACCGGTACCCGTTTTCCGTCAAGCCGGAAAAGCCGGTCAGCGTCGCGGCGCTGATGGGTCTCATGAGAGACGGCTATGAGGGGACCCAGTTCGATGTGACCGAACACGCCGGCCTTCAAACCCGGCGGGAAGAAGAGCCCTCTCGCCCGTCCCTGGGGTCCTCCGGAATTGTTCAAGCTCTTGGAGATCCAGCCCGAGCGCGCCATCAGTACGCCCACGAGCGGCTACGTCTTCGTGGCCCAACTGCGCGGGGGGCTGCCGCACGAGATCGGCGACTGTCTTTGGTTCGCGTACGGGCCGGCGTACACCAGTTGCTTTGTCCCGGTCTACGGCGCCGTCACGGACCTGCCCGATGCCTGGGACCATCCGGCGGACTTCACCAGGGCTGACAGGGCACAGGCGCAGTGGAACTTCCGGTTCGTGCACAGTCTGGCCGATAACCTCAGATATCAGGACGCCGTGCGCGATATCCAGCACGTCATACGGCCTGCGGAGGAGAGCTTCCTCGCCCTCCAGCCGCAGTTGGAAAAGGCGGCCGCCGAGGTCTTTGCGAACGCCGGCGCTCGGGCGGCAGGCGCGTTCGTCGCGGCGTACACGCAGTGCTGCATGAAGCAGGTGGGCTATGCCTATCACGAGCTTGTGGACTACCTGATGCTCCAGTATCTTCTGGGCGATGTCGAGGTCGCGCCGCCAGGGGTGCCGGCAGTCGCGGCGCCGGTGATCCCGGACAAGCCCGCAAGGGCGAATGATCATTCGGGGTTCCCAAACGCGACGCCTCGCGTTTGGGGTCCCGTGCCCCTACCTCACAATGCGAACGGAGTCTCACGATGAAGAGATTGCTTTTCCTGATTGCCCTCGTTGCTTCCTGGAAAGGAAAAGGGGACATTCTACTTTTCCCTCCGCGAAGGGGAAAAGTAGAATGTCCCCTTTTCCGGCGGTGGTCTCTGCCGGGCTGAGAACGTCCACACAAGAACGGTCATGCACCCGACGCCGGGTTGATCCTTGACAAGTCCAAGGACAAGGGATTCGTGTTCGTGCAGACGCCGGCAGCTTCGGGAATACGGGCACTCAATCCTTCTCCACCCCCGAAGGCTGGGAAGATGCAGCTCTTGATCATCGAGTCTAATCGGCAACTGTCCGCTGCCCGAGTTGATAGCGGACCTTCGGGTTGCGGATCAGGACGTGGACCAGAACCATGGCGATCAGGGGGATGAGGCTGGCGCCGATCAGGATGGGCTCGAAGGAGTAATGGTCCGAGACGTACCCGATGAGGAAGGTTGACACGATGGTTCCCAGGCCGGCGCCTGTGCCGGCCATCCCGCTGACGGTGCCCACGGATTGGCTGGGGAACAGGTCTGAGGGTAGGACCAGGACCATCGTGGAGAATGAAGCGTAGGCAAACGTGGAGAATCCGAACAGGGCAGCCAGAGCCAGCGGGTGGGTCGTAAAGGCAGCGCCGGCCAGCACGCTCATGCCGAGGCCGCCAAAGACGACGACGGCTTTGCGGGCTTTGCCCACGGGCCAGCCGCGGCGGATCAGCCAACTGGAGACGCCGCCGCCGAAGAAATTGCCCAGATCAGCCGCGAGGAAGGGAATCCAGAAGACCAGGAGACCCTGCTCCAGCCGGATGCCCCGCGCGACTAAGTAGATGGCGAACCAGTCGGCGATGAAGAACCAGACGGGATCGGTGAGCGCCCGGCCGACAATGATGCCCCAGGTCTGGCGCAGACGCAGCAATTGTGTCCAGTGGACTGCCGGAGCGAACGAGGACGACTGAGCCGTGTCTGCTTTGTCGCTTAGGATCATCTGCCGTTCGGAGGCACGGAGGCGAGGATGTTCCTCCGGCGGATGGTAGAGCAGACGCCAGGCGATCAGCCAGAGGAACCCCAGGGTGCCGGTGAAGACGAAGGCGAGCCGCCACCCGCCAAAGATCTTATAGAGGCCGAGGACCAGCAGCGGCGCGACGGCGCCACCCACGGAGGAGCCGCTGTCGAAGAGGGCGACGGCCCAGCCGCGCTCGTGCTTGGGAAACCATTCCGCCACGGCCTTGGTCGCGCCCGGCCAGTTGGCGGACTCGCCGGCGCCCAGCAGGAACCGAAAGACGCAGAAACTCCGCAAGCCGCTCGCCAGGGACGTCAGCAGGGCCGCGATGGAGTACCAGATGACCGTGATCGTCAGTCCCCGGCGGGTGCCGACGCGGTCCAGGAACCGGCCGGAGAGGGTCTGTCCTATCGCATAGGCCGCACGGAAGGAGATGACAATCCACGCGAAATCCGCATTGCTCCACTGATAGTCCCGCTTCAAGAAGGGAGCCAGCACGGAGAGCGTCTGGCGGTCGATGTAATTGACCACGGTGGACAGGAACAGAAGTCCCCCGATCCACCACCTCAGCGAGGGAAGCGTCCGGGGTTGGCGGAGCAGGTCCCGATCCATCTCGGTCACGATTCGGCCTCCGGGTTATACGGATTCGGACTAGTACATGCCCCGCCTGTCATCCTGAGCGCAGCGAAGGATCTGGGCTGCGAGCGAGAGAAACGTCCATTTCGGTGGCCAAATTCCTTCGGCAGGCTCAGGACGGACTCTTCGGCTTCGCCTCAGAGCCTGCCCTGAGCGCCGCGAAGGGATGACAGAAGCTATGCCGCCCACGGATTCCTCCGAAGTACGGCGGGACTGCATCATGATCGGCCTTCCTGTCCGTCTCAACGCTTGTTCGGATCGATCCCGAGGATCTTGGCCATGGTCAGGCCCCACATCCTGGCCCGAGTCTCCTCGGGGACCTGGTTGGCGTCCAGCATCTTCTGGAATCGGTCGATATTTGACGCCAGCCCGGAAGGTCCCTCGTCGGTGCCGAACACGATGTGCTCCCAGGCGCCGGGACCGCCCTTGAGCGTGTGAGGATTGTCCTGGGCTTCGTCGCTCGCCCACCACAGGATCTCCTTCATGCGCTCCAAGCGGCCGGTTTTGATGAACTTGAGCAGCGTCGAGCCGGTGACATCGAAGAACAGCGTAGGATTCCACCGCGCGGCCTCGGCGGCTTCCTCGTACCAGGGATTGCCGAGGTGCGCCCCTTGGAGCGTGGCCCGGGGGAACTGCCGGCAGATCGTGTCGAGGCACATCGGCCGCATGCGTGCGGACGACCCCCACTGCGGCTCGTTCGAGATGCTGTGACTGGAGATCCCGGTGTGGAAGAGCATGTGCAGGCGATATTCCTCGCACAGCCGGTAGACCTGGAAATAGCCGGGGTCGTCGTAGTCCTTTTGCGGACTGTGGAACTTCATGCCCACGAAGCCGTTCTTTTTGAACGCCTCCACGTCCCGGACGGCGTTCACATCGTCCAGATCGACCCGGCCGTACCCGATGAACACATCCGGATGCTCGGCGATGGCCTTCTTCATGAGATCCAGGTCCTTCCTCCAGGTCAGGATGCAGGCCATAGCGTGGCGCGGGCGGTAGGTCCGCACCATCTCCTGCACCCAGGCCGCGGTGCCGCCGCAATGGACATGGGAATCCAGGATGAATGCGGGAGCCTTGCCGGAACTGGCGGTCCCCTGAGCGGCGCGGGCCGCAGGAACCGCGCCGGGGAGCACGCCCAACGCGGACGCGGCCACGGACAGCTTTGCGCCGCCCCCCAGAAATTGACGCCGATCGATGGGATGTTTTATGCCGATCATGTGAGCCTCACTTTCTTTCTCCGCGATCATACCGCTGGCTGATCGACGATTTCCTCTTTGCGCCGGTCCCAGTACAGTTTCCGGCCCTCGCGATAAGCACGGGTGGCCATGATGCTGCCGATCGGAGTGCCAGAATCCCGTATGGATATGGCCATTGGGCTGCCGGCCCGGATTGCGGATGCAATCAATCCAATTATCGAGATGAGGCTGGCTGTCGTCGCTCTGCCCGGTGGGGGGCAGCTCACCATTTCCGCCCGGCAGGGTCACGAGTTGGGCCCGGCCTTTTTTGACGGCGTCCTCGAAGCCGCGATAGAAGTCGAACGTCCCATCGACATGCTCGGGGATGAAGAACCAGCGGGGACTGCCCTCGCCGCCTTGGGCGTACAATGTGCCTTCCTTGCCGCGAATGCAGGTATAGTCGCCGAAACGGTTGCCATAGGTCGAAGAATAGGAGGAGAGCAGCTTGGCGTCCTCATAGGTGGCCAGGGCCTGGAAGGTGTCGGGATTCTGGCGGATGTCGGGCCAGGCGAAGATGCCGCCATTTGCGACCATGGTGTCGGGAATGGCCGTGTCGGTGTAGAAATGCACCAGGCCGATCGCGTGGCTCAACCACTGGCTCGCGATGCCGCCGGAGAAGTCGCGAAAGATCCGGAACTCGAAATACATCCAGGGATTGAAGGGACGATAGGGTTTGCCCAGCAGCCACCGGTTCCAGTCCGTGTCCTCTTCACGAATCGCGGCCACGTCCGGGTCTTTGGGGTCGTGCCAGCGGTGGTTATTGTCGTTCCAGACCTGCTCGATCTTCGTGATCTGCCCCAGCTTGCCCGCGCGAATTATCTCGCGCACCTGGATCTGGTACGGATCGCTCACCCACTGGGAGCCCATCTGGACGGCCAGTTTGGACTTGAGGACCGCGTCACGCGCCAGTTTCGCCTCTTCCACGTCAGTAGCCATGGGTTTTTCGCAATAGCAGTGTTTCCCCGCCCGGACCACTTCGGCGAGGAGCTCTGGCGTGCTGATGGTCGCCGGTGGCGATCATCACTGCGTCGAGTTCCGGCATCGCGAGCAGGTCTTCGGAGTACTGGAACTGCTTGACCTCCGCGCCGAGTCTCTTCGCGCAATCCGCGGCCGCCTTCTCGCGATTGACCTTCCAGAGGTCGCAGACGGCCACGACGCCGAGGTTCTTGGATTTCTGGGACATCCGGACCATATTGCGATGGCCCCGGCTCCTATCGCCGCAGCCCAGAAAAGCGAGGTTGATCCGGTCGTTGGCGCCGATCACCCGGCCATAGGACCGGGCATTCAGCGTGACTGCCGCGCCCGCGGCGCCCAGAGCCGCCTTGCCCAGCACGTCTCTTCGTGTCAGTTCGGATGCCATGTCATTGACCTTTCCATAAGAAAGACCATGAAGGGCCCCCAAACGCATAGTTCCGCGTTTGGGAACCCAATCGGCTCTGCCCGATGACGGCCCTCCCACGAGCGCCGTGGATCACCTGGGGTATGATTGTACCCGGTTTGGAGCCGTATAGTGAGAATAATGTGCTTGGTCAGCCATGCGGGGCTCTTGTCCATCCTCGGCGGGCCCGATACGATGTGCTCCCGGCAGAGTACCATGCGGCAGAGTCGCTTAGTATGGAGAACGAACTGTGAAGAAACTCGGCACATTGTTCCTGCAGGGGCTTCTGGCGATCCTCCCCGTCGCACTGACCTTTTACCTCGTCTACTGGTTGGCGGCGTCCGCGGAAGCCGTTCTCGGCAAAGCGATGAGGTTCGTCATCGGCGACGCTTACTATGTCCCCGGATCGGGGGTGTTGGCCGGACTTCTGATCACCCTGGGAGTTGGTTTGCTGCTGCGGATCTGGCTGTTCCGCAAGGCCTTCTCGCCTGGGCGAGACGGTGCTGCAGAGAATCCCCGGCATCAAGTCCCTGTACGGTTCCATCCGGGACATGGTCGGGTTCTTCGATGCCTCGAAGCAGAAGGAGTTCGACAAGACCGTCATGGTTGCTCTCGGCGATGAGAATGTGCGTCTGATGGGCCTGGTGACGCGAGAAGATTTCCGGGACCTGCCCGAGGGCATCGGCGACGAGCAAACCGTTGCCGTCTACTTGCCGATGAGCTATCAGTTGGGCGGCTTTACCGTCATGGTTCCCAAGGCCAAAATCAAGCCGGTCGACATGAAGGTGGACCAGGCGATGCAGTTCGTACTGACCGCCGCGGTCTCGCCCAAGAAATGAGGAGAAGAGACAGCCAGGTCCACGAACTTTATGATTTTGCGGAGTCTCTTATGAAGGGGTGTGCCATGAGAGGACGGATATCCAAGCTCCCAGCTAGCGGTTCTGCTGTTGGCGGTGGCTGGTGTCGCGTTGATTCTGGGGGCGTCGTCGCAAAAGCCAAGCGAGGTCCTCATCATCCAGGATGAACTGCCCCAGATGAAGGTGCTGGCGGGCTTCTTGCAGGAGAAGGGCCGCCTATCCGTGACAATCCGCGATCAGGCATCGCTGCCCACGGACTTGTCGGCGTATCGGGCGGTCCTGGTGTTTATCCACAGGGACCTCCAGGAGGCGACCGAGAAGGCGATCATCGACTACACGCAGCAGGGGGGAAGACTGATCTGCCTGCACCATTCCATCAGCAGTGCGAAAGCCGCCAACAAGTTCTACTTTGATTTCCTCGGCGTGCGACTGGACAAGGGGCCGATGGCCGCCGGGGGATACGCGTACAAAGCGTCCGGCTGGTCCCTGGTGAATCTGAATCCCCGCCATTACATCACCAGTTTCCAGGTGGATTGGGGTGAGGCGATCGCGTATACGCCGTCCGATTCTCCGAGCGTGGAAGGGGCCTATCCGAGCATCCGCCTCGCGGACGACTCGGAGGTCTTCATCAATCACAAGTTCACGGATGGCCGCGAGAAGACCGTCCTATGCGGCGTGGTGTACCAGGACAAAGAGACGAACCGCACCTACATGCAGGATCGCGGCGCCTGGATCAAGGAACAGGGCAAGGGGATCATCGTCTATTTCATGCCGGGACATGCGGCATCGGACTATCAGAAGAATGGCATTTCCCAGATGATCTTGAATGCCATACAGGTTGCCGACGACGGGGTTGCGGCCGTCCCTGCCGGTGACTTCCTCAATTCCCTCGGCGTCTGTACGCACATCGGCCAGGGGATAGACGACCCGTCGCAGAGCGCTGCCGCCCTGGCGTACGCCGGCCTGCGCCATATCCGGGACGATGGCAATCCCCGCCACCTGCAGGACTGGATTTCGGTTCACGAGCAAGCCGGCGTCAAGGTCGTCTTGACGTGGAGCGGTCCCAACGATAACGCGATCGGCAGTCTCATCAGCACCTCGAAACAGCTCGCGGCGGCCGGCGCCCTGCTGGCCCTGGAAGGTCCCAATGAAGCCAACAACTGGGCCGTCACGTATGAGGGGCAGAAGTCCCAGGCCAACTCGACGTTCCTCCCGGTCGCGAAGTGGCAACGAGCATTTTACGAACAGGTCAAGGGCGATCCGGTCCTGAAGGACTACCCGGTCTTCCACGCGAGCGAAGGCGGAGGGGCCGAGCCGGACAACGTCGGACTGCAATTCCTGACCATCCCCGCGGACGCCAACACCCTGATGCCCGCCGGCACGAGGTACGCCGACTATGCGAATGTTCACAACTACATCTGCCGCCGGCCGAGCATCATCGACAACATGGCCTGGCTGAACGCCGATCCTCTCTTCCACGGCTGGACGGACGGCATCTACGTCGAGTACGGCAAGACCTGGCGCAAAGGCTTTGCCGGTTACTCCAACGCGGACCTCGTGACGCTGCCGAGGGTCACGACGGAAACCGGCTGGGTCACGGGCGGCGCCAAGGGTCTTACCCAGGAGCAGCAAGGCCGGCTCTACCTGAACATGTACCTGGCCCAGTTCAAGCAGGGGTTCAAATACACCTTCATCTACATGCTGCGGGATGCACGCGGCTCGGATGCGGGCTATGGCATGTTCGAGAGGGACTATCAACCCAAGCAGTCCGCGACTACCTTCACAATCTGACGACGATCCTGTCCGACAAGGGGTCTCCCGAGCCGGGCAAGCTCCGTTACACGATCCCGAACCAGCCGGCCACCGTCCATGATCTGCTTCTGCAGAAGAGCAACGGCACATTCGAGCTGGTGGTGTGGAGTGAGAAGGCAGAAGGCACGAACAGCGTCACCGTGGACCTGGGAGCTGCCCATCCATCGGTCAAGGTGTACGATCCGACGACCGGCACAACACCGACCCAGACCTTCACCGATACCCGCTCGGTTTCCTTGACGTTGAGCGACCATCCCGTCGTAATCGAGCTATGAAGGAGGATCGATCATGGCAGACATACAACGTGCGGTCAGCCGCCGGGACTTGCTGAGGGCCTCGGCGGCCGCGGCCACGCTCACGATCGTCCCGCGGCATGTCCTGGGAGGCCAGGGCCGGCCCTCGGCCAACGAGCGGCTGAACATCGCGGCGGTGGGCGTCGGCGGCATGGGCGCCAACAATCTGGCCGCCTGTGCCGGGGAGAACATCGTCGCCCTCTGCGATGTCGACGCCGGCGGCTACGCGGCCAAGACCTTCGCCAAGTATCCCAAGGCCAAGGTCTACCAGGATTTCCGCGTCATGTTCGACCAGCAGAAGGACATCGACGCGGTCATCGTGGCCACCCCCGACCACACCCACGCCGTCGTGGCCCTGGCGGCCATCCGGCGCGGCAAGCACGTCTATGTCCAGAAGCCGCTGACCCACAGCGTCTACGAGGCCCGGGTGCTCACCGAGGAGGCCCGCAAGTACAAGGTCATGACCCAGATGGGCAACCAGGGCCACTCCGGCGACGGTCCGCGGCTGATCTGCGAGTGGATCGCCGATGGCGCGATCGGCGCCGTGCGCGAGGTCCACTGCTGGACCAACCGCCCGGTCTGGCCGCAGAGCATCGAGGTCGAGCGGCCGAAGGAAACGCCGCCCGTGCCGGCGACGCTCGACTGGGACCTCTGGCTCGGCCCGGCGCCCGTGCGGCCGTACCATCCCACCTATCATCCCGGCACGTGGCGGGCGTGGTGGGACTTCGGCACGGGGTCGCTCGGCGACCTGGGCTGCCACATCATGGACCCGGCCTTCTGGGCCTTGAAGCTCAAGTATCCCGTCAGCGTCGAGGGCTGCATCTCGACCTACTGGCAGGGCCTGTGGCAGAAGACCGAGCCGAAGAACGAGCAGTATCCCCGCTCGACCATCGTGCGCTACAAGTTCCCCGCGCGGGAGGGCATGCCGGAAGTCAAACTGACGTGGTGGGACGGCGGCATGATGCCCGCGCGGCCGGAGGTCCTGGAGAAGGGCCGCCGCATGGGCGACGACGACGGCGGCGTCCTCTTCGTCGGCGACAAGGGCCTGCTGATGTGCGGCTGCTACGGCAAGGGGGCCGCGGCTGATCCCCGAGTCGCGGATGAAGGAGTACAAGATACCCGCCCCAGACGCTGCCCCGCGTGCCGGGCGGCGAGAGCGGCCACGAGAAGGACTGGGTCCGCGCGTGCAAGGACGGCAAGCCGTCCAGCGCCAACTTCGACTATTCCGGCCCCTTCGCCGAGACCGTCCTCATGGGCAACCTGGCCATCCGGTTCCCGTTCCGCGAGCTCCAGTGGGACGGCGAGAAGATGGAAGTGACCAACGACAAGGACGCCAACGCCTACGTCCGTCGCCAGTACCGCGGCGGGTGGACGCTGTAAAAAGGACAATGACCAGTCACTCCACGTCCACAGCGCCGCTGCGCGTCGGGGTTTGCATTTAGCCGGGTCATTTACCGACGGTGACCGTGATGGGGATGTCCTGGCGGAGAAGGCGAGACGTGCCATCCGCCTCTTCGCGGACGTGGTACAGGGCGGTAGCGACCAGCTTCGATGTTCCGTTCGCACCGGTCGCCGTGCTTATGTCGCACTCAATGCGCTGCGGTTGCGAGCTGCCCGGTCGATCGATCTGGGGGGCGATGAACAGTTGCGGCTGTGCCCGCCAGCCCGGGGGTAGATCCATCCACACTCGCAGCGGCTCGCCCTCGGCGCTCCAGGACGCTTGACGCGGGTCGTTCGGCCGCAGCGCAACGTAAACCCGGACGGCCTCTCCGGGCTTCACGCGCGGCGGAACGACCGTCACCTCCGCCTGGACCAAGCCCCGCGTGTCGCGCGCGATCCGGCCTTCGGGATCCGGCGACGGTATGTCCCCGGGGCCGACCTCTCCTGCAGGGAGGGGACCGGCCATTTCCGAGCCGGTGGGCCGAACTTTCAGCTCGACCGGCTGCTCGCCGCGGGCCCTGATCTCGCGCTCGGCCGTCGGCACCCAATCGTAGAACGGATACGGCTTGGTCAACCGCGGGCCGTACTGCTCGATGCGCCGCCGCCAGATATATCGGTTGGGCTGGAGCGAGCGGGCTGTTGTCCAGTGGTCTACCGCCGTCCGAAAGTCGCCGGATACCGCGTGCGGCGATTCCGAGCGCATGCGGTAGCAGACGCCGAGGCGGAAATGCGTGTCGCCATCGTCCGGCTTCGCCTGCAGCGCCTGTGTATAGGCATGGATAGCCTCATCAAGGCCGCCGGGCCCGGCCCACAGCACCAGGGCATCGCCCAGGTCCCGCCACGCCTGGTATGATCCATCCTGCTCGACGAAGCGGCGCAGGGCGGCCAGATCGGCCCGGGCCGCCTCTCTGGGTCCCTGGGGCGGCGCTGCACCATCGGAGGCAAACGTTCGATCGAGAAACTCCCGGTCCAAGGTGTCCAGGTTGGGCCGCAGGCTGCGCACAATGCCATTTTCGTCGATGGCCGCTTCGATGGGCACTCCGGTGACCTGCATGATATTGATCGGGTCGTGCAGGATCGGCCAACCCAATTGACGCCATTGGGCCAGGAGCCGGCAGCGGTCGGCGTGCTGTTCCTGGGTAATCCCCACCACGATGAGCTTGCCCTGTCGGACCCATTCCTTCGTCTTCGCATCCCAGGCCGCCACGGCCTGTCGACAGCCCACTCACCAGGAAGCCAGGTGAATCAGGAGGACTTTGCGTCCGCGATACTGGGAGAGCGACACGGGCTGACCGTCCGCGATATTGGGCAAGGTGAAATCCGGGTGCCGCTGGCCCACGTGCGGCGCATAAGCCGCGCCGTGACACAACCCGGCAGCAAGACCGAGGTATCCGCAGGCCAGCATCAGCACGCCCAGATTTTGAATGGTCCGTATCATAGGCACAACTTCCTCGATTTCTACTGCTCGTGATCCGGCGCACCCGCCGCGCCGGTCAGCTTGCTGCGGACATCAGCCAGCCAATCATCCTGGAGGGTGTCGTAGGGACGGAATTTCTCCAGGCCGCCTTGCTCCTCGCTGAAGAGAAGGGCCCGGTGCAGCCCCAGTTGATTGGCGATGGGAGAGTCGATCAGGTTGCTGGAGTCGGCCGCACTCATCTGAAAGAGCACACGGTGGTCGAATTCGCGCAAGGTCTGACGGTCCACGATCCGCTCCAACGTGCTGAGCGTATCCGCCCACGCGAGGACATGGATGCCGACGCTGGGGCCTTCGCGCAACAACTCGGAGAATTGGACATCCGGCCGAGGCTCGGCCTTCTCGTCGAAAGACAAACCAAGAGCATCCTCGCTGCGGCGCAGTACCCGATAGCGCTGCAGCCCGTAGACGATCAGGATGATGGCCGGCGCATCATGCTGCTGGGCCTGCACGCGTCTTTGGGCCTCCTGGGCCAATTCCGCGACCACCTCCGGAACCTCGCGCCAGGAGACCAGCCGGCAGGTGTGGGGCAGCACGGAGGCCACACGTGCCAGCGCGACTGGTCGTGTGGGGAATCGGGCCCTGAGCCATCCAGAATCACGAATTGGGCCGACGGGCGGGGAAGCTGTGCCGCCAGACCGACGAGGGCGCCGGCCATCAGGTTCATGGCCACCTCGTCTCTCTGCCCGACGATCAACAGGTTCGCGCCGCTCTGACGGCGCAGCGTCACCGCGGTCGGATCCTTCATCGTCACAGGCGCTCCCAGCCAGATCCGCGGGGCGGCACTCTCGACCGCCTGTGTCTTTCGCTCCAGACATTCCGCCAACAGGCGATTCTCCCGGATATCCGCGGGGGCGTTGCCCTCGAAGACGACCATGGGCACGGTGGGACCGCCGACCGGCGGTCTCGCCGCTAGCCGGTGGTCCACGTGCCAGCTCCGTGATCCGGCTCAGGTAGGAGTCCCGGCAGGAATCCGACAGCCAGGCGGTCTGGAAGGGGCTGTTCCCTGCGATCCTGCCGCCGGCGTCATTGTAGATCGCCTCCCCCGGTCGTGAGAGCAGCCGGGCGGCGACGTTCTCGTCGTCGAGAATGAGCTGGGAATCCGCCTCCGAGCACTGCAAGGCGATGCGCACGGCCATCTGTCCGATCGTGCTGCGCGCCAGGCCGAAGACGCCGCCCAGCGTCTGCGAGCCCAGGACCACATGGATGCCAAACGCCCGTCCCTGGCGCACGAGTTGTTCCAGGAGAACGGCCGCGTCCTGGGCGAGCTTGTCGTCTTCGGCGAAGAAGACCTGGAACTCGTCCACGATGAGCACCGTGCGCGGCATGGCCTTTCCCGTCGACTTGACGATAGGCGCCGATGTCCTGCACGCCGGCCGCGCGGAACAGCTCGCCGCGCTGGGTCATTTCGGCGTCCAGACGCCGCAGAATGCTCAGCCCGAATTCGCGGTCGCTCTCGATGGCGATCGCGCGGGCGTGCGGGAGATGGTGCGTGACGTAGGTCTTGAATTCCACTCCCTGCTTGAAATCGATCAGATAGAGCTCCACCTGGTCGGGCGCGTACCAGAGGGCCAGATTGGTGACCATGACGTGGAAGAGCGTGGACTTGCCGGAGCCGGTCTTGCCGGCGATCAGCGCGTGCTGGGCCACGCCCCGGCCCAGGCGCAAGTTTTGCAGACGCGTCGCGCCCGTGCGGCCGAGCGGGACACAGAGTTCCTCCCGGCTGTCGAGGGACCAGATTTGCGGGTCCGCCGGAGCGATCGCTTCGAAGGGGACCTCCACGCGCGCCGCCTGCGCCGGCCTTGCCGACGATGTGCATGATTCTCGTCAGGGTCGTCTCGTCCGGCGGGCGGTCCAAGGTGAGCGGGAATTGCCGCAGGATCGCGGTCCTGCCACACGTAGCGGCCATTCTCATACACGAGATGAATGCTGTTGGCGCTCACATCCTCGATATCGATGCCGGCCGGCAGCTCGTGGCGCGTATCGTAGGCGATGAGGGTGTGGACGCCGCACCGTGGGCCGCTGTGGATGATGCTGCTCAGACGCCGGGCCGCTTCTTCGTTGAAATTGGCGGGAAAGTCGGCGATCACCAGGAAGCGATACGGCTCCGCCAGCTCGCCCGCCTGCCGGTTGTATTGCTCGATCGTCTCGAACTCGTTGCGGAGGTATTTCTGGATCACATTCTCCATGTGCTGGGTGAGGTCTTCCAGTTGTTGCTGGATCTGGGCGGCCTCGGTCCAGATGCGGCCCCCGACCAGGGCCTCCTGGTAGTCGCCCGCGTGCATGAATCCCGCAAAACTCTCGCCCAGACCGACGGGATCGAGAATCGTGAAGCGGACCCGGCCCGGCGGGAGAGACGTGAAGAGCCGCATCATCACCGCCCGCAGGGTCTCGATGGCCTGCTGCCGTCCTTCCCGCGGCGACTGGAGCAGCATCGAACACCGCTTCGGGAATTCCAGCAGGGCGGGCAGAGTGTAGGGTGCGTACGGGACCCCAAACGCGATACATCGCGTTTGGGAACCCTGCCACGCACCGCTTTGATGCGGGGGTGGACTGGTGCGTGATACGCACCCTGCCTCCGCGGCCCGAGCCCGCACGGTGTCTGCCAGCACCCGCAGGTCCAACCCGCAGTCTCCGAACCGTACCACGGAGGGCGATGTCTGCGGGGGCGTCCAGGATTCAACCAGCAAATGGTCCCAGCCTGCCACCGTCCTCTCTGCCAGATCGCCGTATCCCGGAGCATGGCTTGAATGCACGTAAGTCCTTTGTCCCAGCGCTCCTCCAACGCCAGGCGGGACGTCCGATATTCGTTCTCGCAGGCAGCCATCTCCTGGTCGTACCTGGCTTGCACCTGTGCCTGGTCCTGGCGGTGCTGATTTTCCAGCGCCGACTGACGCTCCCGGTACTCACGTTCGGTCTGGGCTGCAGCATTGTCTCTTTGTCGCTTCAACTGACTCAGAGCTTCCCGCCCGCGTTCGTCGATCTCCTGCAGGGACGTGCTGCGCTGTTTGGCGATCTGCGTCTTGGTCGTTTCGAGAGTGTCCCGGGCTCTCCGTAATTCCGCCTCCTTTTGTTCCAGGGCGGCCCGGGATTGTTGTTCGAGGTCTTGCAGCGTCAATTTGTACTGTTGGTCGAGAGCCGTGCGCGCCTCCGTCAAAGCTTCCTGGAACGCACCGAACTCGCGCCGGACTTGACGCTTTCGCTCGCCGCCATAGGGCATGCCCGCCCAGACCGACCAGAATGATGACGAGTCCCAGGGTGACCGGACCCGTCACCAGAAGGGGAGGAAGGCGGGGCACCTTCAGAACGTATAAGATCCCCAGCAGCGTCACGGCAGCGCCGAAGAGCCCGCCGGCGAACAGCAGGGGATGGACGCCGGCGAAAAGCTGAGCGGTGAAGAGCCGCCCGAGCGCCTTCAGGTGCTGTTCGGCGAGGGCTTGCTGGGTTTGGGTACCCGCCGGTCCTGTTTCGCCGGTGGGAGCCGCGTCCTGCTGCCGGGGGCCGGCCTGAGCGGGAGACTGGCCCGCGTCAATGTTGGGTTCGGCTGTTTCGCCGGATGCGGGGACGGGCTGCCGGTAAAGCCGCAGGAGTTGCTCCGCCCGCACGCCGAGGGCATCCAGATGATGGCGTGCGGCTTGCACCGCCGCCTGGGCTTCCACGCGCTGCTGCCGGACCCTTGTCGCGGCCCCTTCGGCCACGAAGTCTGCGACCATCACCTGGTCCTGGTATTGCTTCTCCGCCGCGTCTTTCAGCTCGGCCGCTTTCTGGTTGATCCGGTTGTGCCCGTGGTGCGTGTCCACCTTGATCGTGCTGAGCTGCGTCTCATAATCCGTTCGGATCGCCTCCAGCCGAGTGTCATGCTGGCGCCGGGCCTCCTGGCTCTGGGCCTGGAAGTCCGCTTCGATCCTGCTCTTGGTCCGCGGTGAGCCGCTCCTGCGCCTGCTGCCCGGCGGTGCGATAGTCGGATTCAATCTGAGATTCCAGAGGCTGTACGACCGCAGAGGACAGATGGAGCACTTCGTCCATGGCCTGGCGCTGGAGACTCGTGTGGTCGCCGTTCGGCAACGGCTCGGGGCCTTGAAGATAGGCTTGCAGAGGAGTCATTCATCGATCGAATCCTGTGGTATCGGCACAATCCTGTTGGGCACTGTCGAGCATCGTATCCATGCGCTCCAGGGCCTGGGCGGCGGCCCGGATGCTGGACTCCAGCGGCGCCATGTACTTCTTGTCGAACTGCTGACAGTTGTCGTCGCGCCATGCGTCTTTGGCCTGCTGCCATTCCGTCATCAGTTGCTTGGCGGCTTGAATCAACTTGGCACGGCTTTCGATGGTACTCACGGGGCCTCGCTTTCGCGATCCGGTGCACGATTCTCGTGGGGCAGGGCGGTGGTCTCGCGCTGCGCCTCGGCGCCCTCTTCAGGGTTCTGGGGGAACGGAGGATCGGTCTCTGCTGTCGAGCCGGGGGCCGACACCTCGCCGGAGTCGCACGAGATCGACCTGCGGCTTTCTCGGTGGCGCTGCGGGGCATTTCCGGGGGCGCCAGGGCGACGTACGCCTCGAGCGAATCGACCATGTTGTCCAGCCGGGCTCGGGCATTCGGAATGTCCACCTCGATCGCACTGAGGAGTCTTTGCGTTGCGCCCCGGTAGTCGGACATCTCCTTCTCGATGCGCAGGCTCCACGCCTGCACGCGACGGAACTTGTGCTCGGCTTCCCGGACCCGCGCTTCCGCGATCTTCAAGGCTTTCCTTTCGTCGACGCACGAGGTGGGAGTCCCGCCCAGGGTCCGGTCAAAAACCTCTTTCTGCTTCAGAGCGATCTTCGCGCGGGCAAATCGTTCGGTTCGCGCCTGGACCTGCGTTTTCCAGTACCGGTATCGATCCTCCAGGAGCCACTGGCGGGCGCGCTGAACCTCCGTGCTCGCCTCTTCCAGGGCCCTGGCCGCCGTCTCGCCGAAGGTGCCCAGCGCCGCCCGGAGCTGCTTTGAGTACGAGGATGGAACTGATTCTGGCCTCTTGGCTCATCTTCGACCTTTACCGCTGCTGCAGATAGTCCTCAATATGGCCGGCTTTCTTCACCAGGAACGTCGCATGCTGCGTCGAAGCGTCGAGGAAGCGGCGCAGGGTCTTCACGGTCAACTCGAACTCCTGTGCGAACCGCTTCTGTTCCTGGTCCGTCCAGCTTCGTTCCAATTCCTTCAGGCGGTTCTGCAGGCCCGCCATCAGGGCCTCCAGATCGGAGTTGAAACGGGTCAGCTCTCGGGCAAAACGCCGTAATTCCGCCGGATCAACACTTGCTTTGGCCATAGCTACGGTTCACTCCCATCATATAATCTCATTGTAGCAGATTCCACTCACAATTGCCATAGCTGTGAGGACGCCCACTGCGAGTGGACAGCCGCGGGCCTGCTCGGTATGATCTGGGCCGATGTGAGTGACGGATCGAAGCTCCTGTTTCGGAAAGGGGACAAACATGGCTCAACACCTCTCCTGGCGTTCTTATCTTGGAGTACTGGCGTGTCTGATGGCCGCCTCGTTCGTAGTGTGCCCGCCGGGGCACTCTCAAGAAACGCCTCAGGGCACCGCTACCAGCAAACCGGCGGTGGCCGAGGTATCGGTCGATGCCGCCAAGGTCAGGGAGCCGATCAGCCCCTATATCTACGGTCAGTTCATCGAGCACCTGGGACGCTGCATCTACGGCGGCATCTGGGCCGAGATGCTGGAGGACCGCAAGTTCTACTTCCCGGTCCCGGCGGACAAGGAGATCTGGAGACTGACCCGCGAGCAGGCCCGCGTGCTGGCCGCGTCCCCGTGGAAGGTGATCGGCCCGCAAGGGACCGTCGAGATGGTCAAACAGAATGCCTTCGTAGGCGACCACACCCCGCAGATCACTGCCCCGGGCGACGGAACGGCCGTGGGCATCTATCAAGAGGAGCTGGGCTTGGTCAAGGGCAGGGCGTACGTGGGGTATCTCTACGTGGCCGGCGAGGGCAAAGTGGCGCCCGTGACCGTCAGTCTGTCCTGGGGCCAAGCCGATGCGGACAAGGCCGTGCACACGATCAAGTCGGTCGGCGCCAAGTATGCCAAGGTCGCCTTCAAGTTCACCGCCGGCGCGGACAGCGACAACGGCCGGCTGGCGATCACCACCGCCGGCAAAGGCAAGCTGAAGATCGGTTGCGTGTCCCTGATGCCGGCCGACAACGTGGAGGGATTCCGCAAGGACACTCTCGAACTGCTCAAGCAGCTCAACGCCCCGGTGTATCGGTGGCCGGGCGGCAACTTCGTGAGCGGCTACGACTGGCGGGACGGCCTGGGCGACCGCGACAAGAGACCCACCCGCACCAATCCCGCGTGGACCGGGATCGAGACCAACGACATGGGCATGCACGAGTTCGTGCGCCTCTGCCAGCTGATCAAGACGGAGCCCATGATCGCGGTCAACACCGGCTTCGGCGATGCCTATTCGGCGGCGGCCGAGGTGGAGTACGCCAACGGCTCGACCGACACCCCGATGGGCAAGCTGCGGGCCAGGAACGGCGATTCCAAACCCTTTGGCGTGAAGTGGTGGTGCGTGGGCAACGAGATGTGGGGCAACTGGCAGCTTGGGTACATGCAACTGCGCCACTATGTGCTCAAGCACAACTGGGTCGAGGAGAAGATGCGCCAGGTGGACCCGACCATCAAGACGGTCGGCAGCGGCGACATTGGCAATGCGGGCGAACGAAGCTGGACCCGAGGGATGCTCACCAGTTGCGCGGACCACATGGACCTGATCAGCGAGCACTTCTACTGCCGACAGCAAGGACGACATCCCGCAGCACGTGCAGCAGATTCCCAGCCAGGTCAAGCGGATCGCCGACGCCCATCGCAAGTTCCGCGAGGAGTTGCCGTCCCTGAAGGGCAAGGACATCCGCATTGCCCTGGATGAGTGGAACTACTGGTACGGGCCCCACGTGTTCGGCGAGTTGGGCACGCGCTACTTCCTCAAGGACGCCCTGGGCATCGCCGCGGGCCTGCACGAGTACTTCCGCAACAGCGACATCATCTTCATGGCCAACTATGCCCAGACGGTCAACGTGATCGGCTGCATCAAGACCACCAAGACGGCCGCCGACTTCGACTCCACGGCCCTGCCTCTGATGCTGTATCGGCAGCACTTCGGCACGATCCCGGTGGCGGTCGAGCACCAGGCAGCGCCCCTGGATATCTCCGCCGCCCTGACGGCGGACAAGAAGGCCCTGACCGTGGCGGTGGTCAATCCCACGAAGGACGCGGCCCAACTGAAGCTGAACCTCGGCTCTGTCAAGCTCGCGGGCAAAGCCCAGACCTGGATCATTGCCGGCGACGACCCGATGGCCTACAACCAGCCGGGCGAGCCGCGCAAGGTGGACATCCAGGAGGCAGGGGCCACGGATCTGGCCGGCGTCGTTTCCGTCAAACCGTTGAGCATCACCCTTTGGAAGGTGGCGGTTCAATGAAGAACACCATGAGGTACACCACGATCTGCTCGGTCGCTGTGCTGCTGGCCTGCTGTCGTACCGGCTTCGGCATGGACAAGCCCATCAAGGTGACGTTCGAGGGTAAGGCCGCCGAGCACAAATGGTCTCTGAAGGAATTGGACGCCCAGTTGCCCTCGGACTGGTCCGACTTCAACTACCTGGTGCTGGAGATCCGGACGTCCACGCCGCAGCGTTTCTCCCTCTGGCTGCACACCACGAACGGCAAGCGCCGGCTGATGCTCCAGCCGTTCGGCCAGAACGTCTGGCTGCGGGCCTCCATTCCCCTGCAGTACTTCAAGGGCCGGGACCAGAAGGGCACGGACATGGCTTCCGCCAGCAACCGGCGCACCAACTCCTTCTGGATGTCGGTCTGGGGCCCGTTCGGCGATCTCAAGAACGTCGAGGCGATGAGCGTGGCCATGGACCATCCGCTGAACAAGCCCACCCTGGAGATCCGGTCTGTCACCCTGTCGAAGGAGGACGCCGGGTCCGAGTTCATCGAGAAGGACAAGCTGCCTGTGCTGGATGAATTCGGCCAATGGGCCCACGCCGACTGGCCCCGTAAGATCAAGAGCCGCGAGCAACTCCAGAAGGAGCTGGCGGACGAAGAGAAGTCCTTCGGCCCCGGCGACTTCGGCTACTGCAAATATGGCGGCTACGCCGGCACCAAGGCGGCGGCCACCGGCTTCTTCCGGGTCGAGCAGATCGACGGCCGGTGGTGGTTCGTCGATCCGGATGGACACCTGTTCCTGTCCACGGGCTCCAATAGCATGGGCGGCGCCAGGTCGGGCCGAGGCGGTCCGCGCGGTGCAGCGCCTGCGAGCGCCGGCGCCGCGCCCGACCGGACGGTGGCCCGCATGGAGGCCTGGGGTCTGACCACGATCGGCAACTGGTCCTTCCTGAGACCTCCGGAGAACCAGCGAAAAGTCTATGTCGTGACCTTCAGCGGCCCTCGGACGCAGACCTCATACCTGGGAATGCAGGACGTGTACTCCGACGAGTTCGCCGCCAATGCCGATGCCGCCGCCAGCCAGCAGTGCGCCTCGCGCAAGGACGATCCCTGGCTGCTGGGCTACTTCATCGGCAACGAGCCGCCCTGGCCCGGTCGCGAGTCCGAGGTGGTCGACCTGTTCCTCAAGGGCCCCGACACGGCCACCCAGCGCAAGCTCAAGGAGTTCCTGGCCCAGGGCGACACGCCCGACCGGCGCCGGCAATTCGTGTACGCCATGTTCGAGCGCTACCTCACCCTGGTGGGCCAGGCCATCAAGAAGTACGATCCCAACCATCTGAACCTCGGCATCCGCTTCGGCGGGACGCCGCCGGAGCCGATCCTGCGCCTGGCCAAGACGTTCGACGTGTGCAGCATCAACGTCTACGAGTACGAGCCGACACGGCAGATGAAGCGGGTCTACGAAGTCACCGGCCGGCCGATCGTCATCGGCGAGTTCCACCTGGGTGTGCCGGCCGACGGCTTGGGCGCGGGCCTGGTTCAGGCCGCCAATCAGGTCGAACGCGGCAAGGGATACCGCTACTACATGGAGCAGGCCGCCGCGCTGCCCTGTTTTCTGGGCGCGCACTGGTTCTGCTGGCGGGATGAGCCGGTCCTGGGGCGCATGGACGGCGAGAACTACAATATCGGATTTGTCGATGTGACGGACCGTCCCTACCCGGAACTCGTGGATGCCGCCAAGGCCACGCACAAGCGGCTGCTCGACGTGCACTCCGGCAAGACGCCGCCCTTCGCGGAGCGTCCCCAAGCCTCCGAAGCCGGAACGCCGGGTTCGCCCTGGAGCAACTGAGCGCTGGGTCGCGCCAGGACAGACGGACCCTTTCTCAAAAGGAGATGAGTGATTATGGCCAGGTGCCCCGGACAGGACCAGAGGTTTTGGAAGCCGCAGGATATCTTTGACGTCTCCTGCCCGGGCTGCGGCCGGGCTGTGGAGTTCTTCCGGGATGAGCCCACCTTGAAGTGCCCCGGCTGCGGCCGTGTGGTCGTCAATTCGAGGCTGGATCTCGGTTGCGCCCAATGGTGTCGGCACGCCGAGCAATGCCTCGGGGCTGCCACCATTCGCAACATCACCACGATCCGCGACAAGCTGGTGGCCCGGATGAAGGAGGTGTTCGGCCGGGACGAGAAGCGCATCAATCACGCCCTGCGGGTGCTGGACTACGCCGAGCGGATCGGCGCCGCCGAGGGCGGGGACCCGCTGGTGATCCGGGCGGCCGCCATCCTGCACGACATCGGCATCCAGGAGGCCGAGCGCAAGCACGGCTCGGCGGCGGGGAAGTACCAGGAACTGGAAGGACCGCCCATAGCCGAGGCGATCCTGAAGGAGACCGGCCTCGATCCCGCCCGGATCGAGCATGTCTGCCGCATCATCGCGAATCATCACAGCGCCCGGGATATCGATACCCTGGAGTTCCGCGTCCTCTGGGACGCCGACCAACTCGTCAACCTTCAGGAGGATTTCGCCGGCGTGCGCGAGCCGCAGGGAGCGCTGGTCGGCACCGTGTTTCGCACCGCCAAAGGCCGGCAACTGGCCGGGGAGTTGTTCCCGGTCCATGAGTACGAGGATCCCGTATGAAACACTCCCTGACTCGCCGTCGTTTTCTGGAAGGCTCGATGCTGGCGGCCACGACCGCAGTCGCCTCCGCGCGGCCGGCCTGGACTCAAGAGAAAGAAGCAGCCGATCTCGCGACGCCGGCGGCGCACCAATCGATCAGGATCGCCGTGGTACAGCAGGCGCGCGAGCCGGAACTGGCAGCGAATCGCGACAAGATCGTTCGTTTCATCGGTCAAGCCAAAGCCCGCGTGATTGTCGCCTTGTCATCTTTCCCGAGGATGCCCTGGGTTCTCCCGTGGGGACCTCGAACGAAGATCTGGAGAAGGCGGTGGATGCGATCCGAGACGCGGCCCGTGCCAGCGATATTTACGCGATCTTCTGTTCGTCCTTCGTGATCCCCGGCTTTGCCCCGGACAGGCGGGGGCACTGTCTCCGTGTGGTTGGTCCGGATGGTCGCCTCCTCCTGCGTTTCAATAAGCTGATCTGCAATCTCCCGCCGTCGGACCCGCGCCGGGCACCGGGTGTCTTCCACGTGGACGGCATTCCGTGCTGTGCGATGATCTGTGCCGATCGCTGGCTGCGGGGCTTCGAGGAACTCCCGGTCACCCTGGGAGCGAAGATTCTTATCGATTGCTCCGCGAATGCCCGCAAGGAGTGGATTCCCGAATTTGCCTGGTACCTGCCCGTCACCCGGGCCTTGCGGAACAATGTCTTCTCGATCTTCTGCAACATGGGAGAGCATCCCAAGGGGATGGATGAGGCGCGCCACGGCCATTCCGCCATCATCCATCCGGATGGTACCTTCGCGGCCGCGGCCGATGACGCAGGGGACCAGATGCTGGTTGCCACTCTTGATTTGTCGAAGGCTCACGCCGCCGAAGCCCGGCGCAGGCACAACCACCCGGTGTTCAAGCCGTATTGGGACCTGGGACGGCGACTCTTGGCGGGAGAGAACGGCAAAGGTGCCCGCTGCCGGAACCGTATCGTCTCGCCCCAGGTCGAGATCACAATTGCTGCTGCTCAGATGGCCTGCTCCCGCGACGTGACTGCCAATCTCGAACGCATGGCACGGCTGATCGGCGAAGCTGCCGGCAGTCGCGCGGACGTCGTGGCTTTCCCGGAATTGGCTGTTACCGGCGCAATGGCCGGTGACATCACCGGTGCGGATGCGACTGTCCTGCGGGAGGCATTGACGAGAATCCAGGCCCAGGCCCAACGACATCGGATCACCGTGGTCTTTGGAATGCCTCACCTGGAAGGCGCCAAACGGAGGAACTCCGCCTTCGTGGTGGGACCGGATGGGACCCTGCTCACACGCTACGACCAGATGGTGGTGGACCGCCGGGACCTGTTCGAGGAAGGCTCGGACGCCAAGTCCATGTGGTTCAAGGTCAAAGGCGTGCCGGCCATCGTCACCATCGGATCGGATGCCCGGTGGAATGAGATCGGAGAGCTGGCCGCCGTGCGC
Organism: uncultured Planctomycetota bacterium; assembly: GCA_963699595.1. Classification (GTDB taxonomy): domain Bacteria; phylum Planctomycetota; class Phycisphaerae; order Sedimentisphaerales; family Anaerobacaceae; genus PLanc-01. Next base: position 185,091 of record CAVOUO010000039.1, on the reverse strand, counting down.
GGCGCGCAGTTGCTCTTCAACCTCTCCTATGACGAAGAGGTGTCTGAGGCGGCCACGCTGCGGCGGACGCAGTTCTGCGTCCAACTCGCGTCCTTCTGCACGTTCAGCGCCACCGTCAACGCGGCGGATCCCCAAAGCCTCGCCCGACCGAGTGCTCAGGCGAACGGGAACAGTGCCCTCTGGGAAGACTTCAACGGACACCGAAAGACGCCGGTGGGCAACGTCGAAGTCTTCTCGCAGTACTCGGCGTGCCGCGTCGTGTCGGCCGGGCGCCAGGAGAAGATCCTCTACGCGAAGCGGACCATGCCCAAGCTGAATACGTACTTCTCGACGACTCGTGGCCCGGCGATACCCTCATCTGGAGCCGTGGTACCATCTGGGAGCCAGGATTGTCGGAGGAGACTCGTGACCGCTATTTCGATTCCGGCGCACGACTCCATCCAGGCGTTTGACGTACAGGGCCGCCTCGGGACCAATTTCGGGCGGCTTGGACCATGCTTGATCGCCGGCCGTGACGGCAATCACCTGCTCGACAGTGTCGCCGTCCACCGTATCGAACCAGCGCAGCAGATAGGTCCCCGCCTGCACGTTGCGAATGCCCATGTTTTGCACGGCGTTGTTGCTGTAGGCGATGTAGCTGCCGGCGTCGCTGGCGAGGACGTACCGCGTGCTGCCGTTCTTCAGATCGCTTCGGGGAGTCATCCGATAGAAATCGGTCCCCTCCATGAAGGTTCGGATTCGGCCATCGTCCAGATACGTCTCCCGCGGCACATTGGTCTTATCGGGCCGGTGCGACGACATGGCCGTATATCGGTTGGCCATGCGCCGAGGTCCAGCAATACAGGCGGTTGATCGGCGCCGGCGGTCGGGTGCTTGTCCACCTCGGTATTGAGCAGCACGTAGCGGCCGGCGGCTTCCTCCCCGTGCGCCGACAAGCTCCTTGTAGTACTGCTCGACGGCCGGCAGCCCCTTGGCCTTGGTTGAGTAGTGCCCCCACGTCATCATCTTGACGTAAGGATCGTTCACGTAGTCTTCCGGACTCACCTTGTCGGGTGTGACTTCATCGTAGTAGAGAATCTGGAACATCTGTGCGATGGGATGATGGAAGTTGTCCGTCCGGGCAACCAGTTCGGCGACCTTCTTCAGCCGCGGCTGCTTCGCTCGCGAGAGCTTGTTGCAGCTTTCCTCGATGGCCCAGATGAGGTTCTTGTGATGCTTGAACTTGTTGACCAGCGTCTCGACGAAGTACTTCTCCTGCGGGTGCAGGTTGCCTTGGGCATCCAGCTTCCAGCCGGCCTTCTCCTCGTAGTCGTCGAAGTCGTTGTAGAAGTTGAACAGGACGTTCAGTCCGGCGGCCTCCATTTCGCCCAGCCAGAGTTCCCATTGGTTCAGGATGTCCTCGTCCAGCTTGCCGGAGATGTCGCTATCGACGAAAGGATTGCAGTCGGGGGCCCCGTTGCCCGGTTCGATATTGTAGCGCGAGTCGCGCAGCGCCAGCACGTGGAAGGTATTGGCGCCGGTGCCGGCCAGCCGCTTGATCATGTCGCTTTGCCTGCCGCCCGTTCGCGTGCCATCGGCCTGGCGTTTGCCGAAGAAGAAGAACTCCTCCGGGTTGCCCGCCCCGAACAGGAAGCACCGCTTGCCGCCATTGTACTTGAGCCACCGTGGATTGGCCGGATCGACGATGATCTGCCCCGGCATTGCGGCCGGATCGTCCGGTCCCAGGTACGTCAATTGCACGAAATCGAGCTCGCCGCGATCCTTGCTGTCGCCCTGGACCTCGACTTCGATCACGTCCCCCTGCGAGAGGAATACCTCCTTCACGGTATGGCTCTTCCAGGTATTGTCGTCGGCGGAGGCCTTCCACTCGTCGCCCTGTGGAGCGCCGTTGATGCGCAGCACGTAGGTCGCCGCGCCGTTGCCGGCGTCCCGATACTGAACGCCCACTTCATAACGCCCGGATCGGGCCGCATAGATCTCGTGGAATTCCGTTCGGAGGATGCCTTTCGGGGCATCCGACATCCGCACGGTCACATTCTGCGAGGCCTGCTTGCCGACCGTGACGGGCGCGCAATTCTCCAGCAAGGTGAAGTTCTCCGCTTCCAGCCGGATCGTGGGCCGGATGGCGATGACTTCGGGCTTCTGTCTCTGATCCAGGAGAGCGGCCAGCTTCTTCGGGTCGCACTTCTCGTCGCCCGTCACCAGGAAATACCCCATGGTGGCGTCGGAGACATCACACCGCTCCTCCGCCTCCAGCCGCGTGAACAGCCAGCGGAGCCGCTCGTCGCGGGAATCCCGCATCCAATGAAACAAGGCCCACTGGGCGGGCGTCGATTTCGTCCCGGGTACGCCGGAGTACGCCAGCAAACCGCCGTGTCCGACCTGGATCCATTTGATGCCGAGCGCGATCAAATCCCTCTTGCTGCGGCCCTCGATTCTGCGTTTGCCGTAGCCGTCGTTCCAGGAACTGTGGGAGATGCAGTAGACGTACTGCCGTTTGACAGGATCGGCGGCGAGAAGGCCGCGATAGGGCACATCCATGGGGCCGGCCACGATGTAGTAGAGGGGATTCTCGCGGGAAGAGGCATTGACCGCGTTCTTGATGCTTTCGATCGCGCCGTCAAGGTCCGTGCGGCAGTTGTGCAGAATGGCAGGGGGGATGCCATATTTCTCGGCGGCTCCCAGGACGCTGGCGGTCATTTCCCGCTCGAACCGGTCGTCGTTCGCCTGAATGATGTTGTTGTACTCGATGTGCACCAGCTTGTCCTTGACGCCAGCAGGCGTCCAGAATGGCGATCATGACCGGAAAGGCCCCCCAGTCGTCCTCATCGTTGAAATTGCCGTCGTGGCTCAGCGCGATGCGTCCCTGGAAACCGTTCGCGCCGTACGGCTGGGCTTGCGAACGCCCGGGAATCCAAAGGAGAAGAGCGAGGGCCGCGAGGAATTGAAGCAATGTCCCTTTCACGATAGTTCTCCTGCAAGCTGTAGGGATCAACTTCGTTTATCGGTCACCATCATCCTCGTGCGATTGCCCACGTAATCGCAGGCGTAGCAGTTCCCCGCCTCCGCGGGGATGACATCACTCATGTTGTCCGTTGGTGGCGTGATTGTCAATAGACGACAGCCGGCTGGCGGCACCGCAGGTGCGGCCGGCATACGGTGGCGGATTCCGCTGGCTCCTATCCGGGTGGCAGCGGCAAGCGGAGTCTTCGGAGCTTGTCGATGGTCCCTCGCATGCGCAAAACCATCGGCAATCCTTCGAGGCTCAGGAGGGCCGCTGCCGCTTGCCGCTGCCACCCGGAGTCCACTTGCGGCAGTTCTTCTTCCTACCGGTCCGGCGCTTGTGTCTTTCGATGGGTCGCTGCCACCGTATTCCGGCCGCACCCGGCACCGCAGGGCGGCCAATCGCCAGACTCGCCGGGAGAGAAGATGCCGGGAATGTAGCCTCGTGTGCGACTAACTTTCGTGGGGGAGCTGCCCGCGTTTGTCATGCTGAGCGCAGCGAAGCATCTGGGTGGCGAATGGAACCAGCGTCTGTTCTCGTGCTTGGCCCAGATTCCTTCGGCAAGCTCAGGACAGGCTCTTCGCTGGCGCTCAGAGCTTGCCCTGAGCGCCAGCGAAGGGATGACAGGAGGGACGACACGGACCCCACAAGACGTGGTCGCACAGCGTGGCTTCGGTCCCCCCGATATTCTTCTTGCTTGCGGGCCAAAGCATAGCGTAAAATGGAAACGTGGGCCGCGGGTGGAAGGTTGGGATGCGTGGTCTTGCATGCGGCCCGGCGGGCGACAATCTGAACAGGCAGGGGAGGAGCACACGGAAACAGCAACGGGATTTCCCAACACAGACAGATAGCGGAGAGCGTTCTCCGTGCAACCGGAATTGTCATTGTCACACCAGTTTTTGCGGGAGGACTGATTATGTCTGGAAAAGTGTGGTGGTCTCTGGTGCTCGTGGTGGGGCTGGCGTTGATGGCCGGGCCGGCGCAGGGCAGTCCGTACGACCGCGTCGCTTATTACGATGCGGCGTACTTTACGGCCTGGGCAGGCGACGGCGGCCCGGTGCGGGATGCGCTGCAGCAGGCCGGCTACAAGGTCGTCAATGCGGCCGAGCTCAAGACCTGGATGGATGCCCGCATCGCCGACAAGAAACTGAGCGTGGTCGTGATGTGTCGGGACGCCATACCCAGCACGGTGGGCGAGACGATGACTCCGACCTGCACCTTCCGACGGTATCTCGACGCCGGCGGGAAGGTGGTGTGGTACTCGGACTGGCCCTTGTACTACCAGGGAAACCCGGGCCAGGTCACCTGGGGTGGGAGCGGCGCCACCCAGGTGCTGGGCTTCAACGCCTCCACCGGGCCGAACGACCAGAATCAGCAGGTGACGATCACGCCGCTGGGACGCCGCTGGGGCCTGACCACGCCCTGGTCCTCGGTACGGCCCACGTCGCCCACGGTGACCCCGAATCTCGAGGTCCTGGCGACGGACAACAACGGCAATGCCGCCGCCTGGGTCAAGCACTACGTGCCGGGGGATACGTTCCGCGGGTTCGTCCGGATCGACGACCACGCGGGCGCGCCGGTCAATATGGCCCAGTTGATCGCCGTGGCGGAGTACTATGAGACGACGACGACGGCGACCGCGCCGGTCCCTGCCGACAACGCGACGGACGTGCCCAGCGACACGGTCTTGAGCTGGACCCCGGGCGAGTACCCGGGCACGCACGACGTGTACTTCGGGACCACGCTGGCCGACGTGACCGGCGCCACGCGGACGGACACGACAGGCGTCCTGGCCGGCAAGGGCCAGGCCGACGCCACGTTCGATCCTCCCGCCGCACTGGTCTACGGGCAGACCTACTACTGGCGCATCGATGAGGTCAACAGCACCCCGGACGGCACCGTCCATAAGGGTGACATCTGGCGTTTCACCGCCGAGCCTTATGCCTATCCTGTCACTCCTGTCACGGCCACTGCGTCCAGCTTTGAGAAGGCCGCGACCGGACCGGCCAATACGATCAACGGCTCCGGCATGACCGGCGACCTGCACGGGACCAACACCACGACCATGTGGAACACCGCCTTTACCGATCCCGGCCCGGTCTGGATCCAATACCAGTTCGACAATGTGTACAAGCTCTCCGAGCTGTGGGTCTGGAACTACAATTCGGAGTTCGAGCCCGTGCTCGGCTACAGCTTCAAAGATGTCACCATCGAGTACTCTGCCGATGGCAAGACCTGGACGCTGCTCAAGGACGCACAGTTCGCCCAGGGGACCGCCGTGGCGGGTTATGCCCACAATACGACCGTGGATCTGGGCGGCGTAATGGCCCAGTACATCAAGCTCACGCCCAAGAGCAACTGGAGCATGGTGGGTCTCAAGCAGTATGGCCTGAGTGAAGTGCGGTTCTTCTGCGTGCCCGTGCAGGCCCGCGCCCCGCAGCCGGGGCAGAATGCCCAGGGTGTCGCAGTCGACAGTACCCTGGATTGGCGGCCGGGCCGCGAGGCGACCTCCCATCAGGTAGTATTTGGCAGCGATCAGGCGGCCGTGACCGGCGGCACCGCGACCAGCAAGACGGTGACCGAGCACGGTTTTGCCCCGGGTGAGCTGGATTTCGGCACGATGTACTACTGGAAGGTGGATGAGGTCGGCGCGACCACGTATCCGGGCGCCCTCTGGAGCTTCACGACCCAGGAATATGCGGCCGTGGATGACTTCGAGAGCTACACCGATGAAGAAGGCAGCCGCATCTACGAGACGTGGGTCGATGGCTGGACCAACAACACCGGCTCGGTCGTCGGCTACCTGCAAGCCCCGTTTGCCGAGACGACGATCGTCCACGGCGGCAAGCAGGCGATGCCGTTCGAGTACAACAACATCAAGACGCCTTATTACTCCGAGACCGAGCGGACGTTCGACACGCCGCAGGACTGGACCACGAATGCCGCCGACACCCTGGCGGTGTGGTTCCGGGGCTTCCCGGCGGGATTCACGGACAAGGGCGGCAACGCCTTCACCGTCGTCAGCAGCGGCACGGATATCTGGAACAACTCCGACCAGTTCCGCTTCGCCTACAAGACCCTCAGCGGCAACGGCTCGATCACCGCGAAGGTGGACAGCCTGACCCGCAGCGATGCCTGGACCAAGGCGGGCGTGATGATCCGCGAGAGCCTCGACGCCGGCTCCAAGCACGCCTCCGTTGTCGTGACGCCGGACAACAGTTGCTCGCAGCAGTACCGCAACGCCGCCAGCGGCGCCAGCGCCAGCACGGACTGGACCGGCACAGCGGTCCGGGCTCCGTATTGGGTCCGGGTCACGCGCACGGGCAGCACCTTCAAGACAGAGACCTCCCCGGACGGCAAGACCTGGACGGCTCTGGGCACAGATCAGACCATCACGATGACGGCCAACGTCTACATCGGTCTGTGCGTGACCAGCCACAACCCGACCGCCTATAGCACGGCGGAGTTCTCGAACGTTACGACCACCGGCACGGGCGCCTGGCAGAGCGCGTCCATCGGCATCGCGCAGCGAAGCAACGGCGTTGCCCCGCTGTATTTGATCGTCGAGGACAAGGCCGGCAAGAAGAAAACCGTGGTCAATCCGGATGCGGCGGCCGTCACGAAAGGCGCCTGGACCGAGTGGAAGATCCCGCTGGCGGACCTGGCGGGTATCAATGTGGCCGCCGTCAAGAAGCTGACGCTCGGCGTGGGCGATCCCGCCAGCCCGAAAGCGGGCGCCGCCGGCATGCTGTACCTCGACGACATCCAATTCGGCAAGCCGGTTGCGAAGTGAGAGGTGACGTTCAGGATCGGAACGCCAAGCGGCGAACGCGTCCCCTGCGGCACGAGCGCCCTGGGCAAGGAGCGTGAATTGGGGCCTGTATCCGAAAGATACAGGCCCCAATGTTTTCACTCTCTGGGCAAGACCAGGATCGAGGTCGTTGGGCACGGAAACCCGCCCCAGAGGTGTTATACTGATATATATGAAGAAGAAGGCAGTTTCCATCAGTACCCGGCGGATATGGTTGTTCCGGTTCCTTGTGCTTCTTGTCCTGCCCGTGCTGGTATGCTCGATGCTGGAGTTCGTGCTTCGGGTCGCGGGGGTGGGGTATCCCACAGCGATTGCTGTGCCATGCCGAATCGACGGTAGGGACTGCTACTGTAACAACACGAGGTTCGGGTGGCGTTTCTTTCCGAAGGAGATGTCCCGCCAGACCGAGCCCTTTGTGTTTCCTCGGGAAAAAGAGAGAAACGGTTTTCGCATATTCATTCTGGGAGAATCGGCGGCGCAGGGGCGCCGGACGGCGCGTACAGTTTTGGCCGGATGTTGGAGGTGATGCTCCGCCAGACCTGTCCGGAGGTGGCTTTTGAAGTGACCACCGCGGCGATGCCGGCGATCAATTCTCACGCGGTCTATCCGATCGCGCGGGACTGTCTGGGGTATGATCCCGACCTCTTGGTGGTCTACATGGGGAACAATGAGGTGGTGGGACCCTATGGAGCCGGCACCATTTTCAGCCCCCTGGCGGGACATCTGGGGCTGATTCGAGCGGGTGTGTTGGTCAGATCGATGAGACTGGGGCAACTGGTGGCGGGATGGGCCGGGAGAGTGAAGGACCCAGCCCAGACCCCGAATTGGCGTGGGATGGAGATGTTTCTCGATCGGCGGGTGGGCCGGGAGGACCAGGCCCTGGCACGCGTGTATCGGCATTTTCAGACCAATCTGGATGATATGATTCGGCGGGCCCGCGCTCGGCAGGTGCCGGTGGTCTTGTGCACGGTGGCGAGCAACCTGCGCGACTGTCCTCCCTTTGCGTCCCAGCAGGGCAGAACGTTGAGCGCGGAGGACAAAAAGAAGTTTGAAACGTCCTTCGCTTTGGGGAAACAGGCGGAAAACGACCAGGACTTCGAACGGGCATTACGCGAATATCGAGCCGCGTTGCGCATAGACAACGGTTTTGCCGAACTGCATTTCCGGATGGGTCAATGTTACTGGCAGGAGGCCCGATACGAGGAGGCGCGAGACAGCTACCTCCAGGCGCTGGATTACGACACTCTGCGCTTCCGAGCCGATCCCCGGATCAACAAGATTATCGGGGACGCGGGGAGAAAGTACCAGGGAAGAGGAGTGTATTTTGTCGATGTGACGAAAGTGTTCTCTGACAACAGCCCGCACGGGGTGGCCGGCAAGGAGCTTTTCTATGAGCATGTTCACATGACGCCCCAAGGGAATTATCTGTTGGCGCAGGCGGTGTTTTCGGCAATGCGAAGGATATTGCCAAAGTCTGTCCAAGGGGAGAATGACAACCCTGTGACATTGGTGTCACAGGCGGAATGTGAGCGGAGTCTGGGATATACCAAATGGGAGGAGTACAGGATTCACGAAACGGTGCTCAAGGGATTCATAACGAGGCCGCCTTTTACCAACCAGGCCTATCAAGCGGAGCGATTGGAGTACTTCCGCGCTCGCATTGGATCGTTGCAGAGAGGATTCACCGCCGACGCCAAACGTGCGATCGCGGCGCAGTACCGTCAGGCGATGGCGGAGAATCCCTCGGACTGGTGGTTATATTGGAAGTACGCCGAATTCTTGAGCGAGATGGACCCCGATCCGACGGCGGCCTTCCCGTATTATCGACAAGTCGAAAGAAGGGTGCCTCATTATGCCCAGGTGCACGAGCGGTTGGGAGTGTGCCAGGGAAAACTGGGACAACTGGATCGGGCCATCGAGAGTTGTGAGAAGTCCGTGGCGCTGGACCCTTTTCATTCCTACACACATTTCCACCTGGGTTATGCCTACCAGTTGAGAGGCCACACGGATAAGGCCGGCGCCCAGTATAGAATCGCCGTCCGATTGGAGCCGGAAAACGGGCCGGCGTGGAATAATCTGGGGGGAATATTGTACCGCAAAGGGGATGTCGCCGAGGCGATAGCAACCTACCGAAAAGCCCTGGAGCATGTACATGATTTCTCGGAGCTGAATTACAATCTGGCCGTGTTGCTGCACCAGCACGGGAATCGTCCGGAGGCCATCAAGGAGCTGGAAGCGGGTTTGAGGATCGACCCCAACTCCGTGAAGATCCGCCAGTTCCTTCATGGGCTCCGACAGGAGGATACGCAGAGCCGTGGGGTGACGAGTAAAGAGGCTCGCACACAAGGAAACAGGACGCCCCATATGGTTAGGAAGGCAGAGGGGACAGGGAAGAAGGGCGGTTCCCGGAATGACGTGTCGTCTTCCCTATTCTGCGCACATTTCATAGTTGCACAGTGTGGATTCAGGTCAGATAATACGGGCAGATGGAGCAGAAAAGAGTTGCATCGAAGCAGGAATGCGGTACAATTCACGTATGATCAGGCGTGGCCCTGACTCATGGGTCGAATGAGCAGTACGCCGGTGCCTGTCTTATTTCGGATTCGGCACGGCGACCCGGTAAATCGGAAGGGGAGCTCAAATGCGACACGTTGCGTTTGGGAACCCAATCACCTACGCTGGTGTATGGTTGCGAGGGTAGGGCAGTGGAGGAACTGGGTACATCGTCCTGTGGCACTTCCAATTTCACCCTGCGCATTTCCAAGGGGCCATTCTAACGGAAAGGAGGTAGAACATCGGGCATTGTCGCGGGGCGACCTGCGAGAGGGTATTCGAGTGAGACGGGGTGACAAAAAGATTTGCCGATAGCAGGGTGTATTACGCCTATTGGGGGGGCGTTTTGCGCGTGGCCAAGGGAAGGGCTCCCAAACGCGATCTATCGCGTTTGGGGACCCGAACAGACAGTGGTTTCTTTTTGGGCAGGAGCACGCTATGTCACGACAATTTGCGAGTCTTATGGCTCTCGGACTGCTGCTGATGATCACCGGCAGTGCGGGGGCTCAACTGGGAGCAGGGAACGTCCTGATCGAAGAATGGTTCACGGCGAACACGGGCCAGCAGGTCGCCGACAACGTCGACACTCTGCACGCCTTCATCGATTCGGGCAAGGCGCCGGACAAGTCCTACTGGGCCGCGAAGCTGGATCGGCCGGATGGCGGCGAGGATTACTGGGGCGGCAGGATGCGCGGCTACATCATCCCGCCCGAGACCGGCGAGTACACGTTCTGGACCGCCAGCGACGACGACAGCGAGGTCTGGCTGAGCACGGACGACAGTCCGGCCAACGCCAAGATGATCTGCAACGTCGAAGGCTGGATGGATTACCAGAACTGGGCGTACAACACGGCGCGCCGGGCACGACCTACAAGTCCGCGCCCATCAAGCTGGAAGCCGGCAAGCGGTACTATGTCGATGTCTTCTTCTCGGACGGCACCGGCGGCGGCTTTGACACCGTCGCCTGGGGCGGCCCCGCCAGCATTGGCGCAGGCCCTGTAGTGGTGGCCGGCAAATACCTGGCCGCGTTCCTCCGCAGTCCGGAGCCGTTGTTCAAGGCCCAGAGCCCCGATCCGGCCAACGGCGCGGTGGATGTGACCAGTCCGCTGTTCCAATGGACGGCCGGTGTCGGCGCTGTAACGCACGAGGTGTACTTCGGCACGAACCCGAACCCGGGGGCCGCCGAGCTCGCCGGCATGCAGCCGTTCACCATGTATTTCCATGTCGCGGGACTCACGCCGGGCACCAAGTACTATTGGCGCGTCGATGAGGTCGACGGCGCCGGTGTCAAGACGACCGGCGATGTCTGGAGCGTCACCGCGATGCCGCTGACGGCTCACTTCCCGAGTCCGGCGAACGGCGCCCTGCTCAAGGGAACCGGCGCTGCGCCGAAGCTGGGCTGGACGGCGGGTCAAAACGTAGTTTCCCACAACGTGTATTTCGGCACGGATAAGGCGAACGTCACCGCCGCCGATGCCGGTGTTGCCGTGGCCATGAAGCAGGCGGGGACCTCCTTCGACCCCGGCGCGCTGCAGAGCATGACCACCTACTACTGGCGCGTCGATGAGGTTGATTCCGCTGGTGCCGCGCAGGCGGGCGCGGTCTGGACCTTCCGCATCACCGACAAGGCCACCGATACGAATACCGACGTCTGGGCGATTGGGGCCGGTTCGGCCGGAGCCAAGTTCGTGAAGACCTATGTCGCGGACGCCCTCTATGACATCGGCACCTTCGGCGACGAGCAAACCTATGAGTTCGTCGTGCGCGGCAATCCCGCGGAGGTAGAGCCCAGTCAGTGCCTGATCGGCCGCCGGCAGTTCGGCGCCACGACCGTGGGTCTCAAGTACGAGCAGTGGAACAATACCAAGACCTATGGCGCCACCGTTTTCGGCGTGCTGGACTATGACTTCAAAGTTCCCAACGCCCCCGGTGAGTACACCCATCTGGCCTTTGTCTCCAGCAAAGCCGGCGCTAAGACGGATCTGTACGTCAACGGCGAACTCAAAGGGAGTGTCGCTACCGCCATCAGTCTGTCCGGCCTGGTCGGCATCGGCTACGGTGCCCAGGGCGCGGACGCCAGCGGCGTGTTCGACAACTTCGACGGCGATATCTTCGGCGTGGCGATCTACGACAAGGCCCTTACGGCCGAGGAGATCGCGGCGAGTGCCGACAAGTACTTCAATCCCATCACCATCACGGATCCGGATCTTTTGCTCTACTACGACTTTGAGGAGGGTGCCGGCACGATTGCCCTCGACCAGTCCGGTCATAGCAATCACGGCCTGTTCCTCGGCAAGCCGGCCTGGGCCACGGGCCTGTTCGGCGGTTGCGTGTCTCTGAATGCCGCGACCCAGGACCGCGTCGAGACGGCCGGTCCTCTGAACATCACGTCGAACACCGTCTCGGTCACCGGTTGGGTCAAGCACGACGCGTCCCCGGCGGCCTGGTCCGGCATTCTGACGCATAGGGGCAGCCCCGCGGAGTGCCTCGGTCTGCAGCATAACGGCGTGGAACTGCGTTACATGTGGAGCCCCGATATCTATTGGGACTTCTCCTCCGGCTTGAAGATGCCGAACGGGGAATGGTACTTCGCCGCGGTGACGGTTTCCCCGACGCAGGGCAAGCTGTACCTCAACGGTGTCGATCAGACCGCGACCAACGTGGCCGAGCATCGACTCACCACCTTTAACGGCGTGATCGCCGTGGGCCGGGACATCAACGGCGACGCCACCAGGTACCAGACCTGTCTGCTTGACGAAGTCCGCTTCTACAACCGGACCCTGACGGATGTCGACATTCAGAGATTCGTTCTGGCGGATGTCACCGGTCCCGGCGACGCCATTCAGGGCGTCCCGAACGACAACGATTGGCCGGGCGCCGAGTATCCGGCGCTGGCGCTTGACGACAAGACCAGCACGAAGTTCCTGCACTTCAAAGGCGGGAAGCTGCCGACCGGCATTCAGGTCACGCCGGCGGTCGGTGCGACTATCGTCACGGGTCTGACGCTCACCACGGCCAACGACGACTACGGCCGTGACCCGGTCAAATTCGAGCTGTCCGGCTCGAACGACAGCATCAACGGACCGTGGACGGTGATCGCCGCCGGCGATATCAAGGATTTCGCCCAGACGGATCTGTGGCCGCGCTTCACGATGAACGCCACGGCGATCTCCTTCGCGAACGCGGTGGCCTACAAGCACTACCAACTGCTGTTCCCCGCCCTGCGCGATCCTGCCGCGAGCACCCTGATGCAGATTGCCGACATTGAGCTGCTGGGCATCATCGCGGAGCCGGCCAACCTGCTGGCCAACGGCGGGTTCGAGAGCGGCGAGATAGCCCCCTACGGCATCTACGGCGCCGCGACCAGTGAGGTCGTTCACGACTGTGTGGGTGCGGCCGTTCCCGAAGGTCCCATTGAGGGTACGCACTGCCTGCACATCGTGGTGGCGGCGGCCGGCGTCAATAGCTGGGATATCGGCATGACGGACGGCAGCCAGAGCTTCAAGGCCGGCAAGAAGTACAAGTTCTCCGCCTGGATCAAGACCAAATCCGGCACGCTGGACTTTCGCATGAAGCCGGAACGCAGTGCGGATCCCTGGGAAGGCTACAATGAGCTGGTCGCCACCGCCACCGACAAGTGGCAGGAATTCAGCACGACGACCGGGGTCATTCCGGCGGACGTGACGCCCGCCAGCCCCACCTTCCACCTGGCCTTTGCGGCCGGCGATTTCTGGATCGACAATGTGAAATTGCAGGAGGTGCAGTAGTTCGGCCAATGACGTCCCGAACCGTCCGGCTCCACGATGCCTATCGTCGGCCCCGGACGAGTGGCAAAGCAGTGCCGGGCCGAGCTCTATGACCCGGTGAATAGCGTCCATCGAGTATGGGGGCACATCTTTGTGCCCCCATACCTTTTTCCGACGGTGCCCGCAGAATCTGTCCGCTCTCTCGGTTCGCTCCCGGCCCGGCGATTCCGGCTATAAAACACCGTCATTCAGAGACTTAGGTGTAGTCCGCGTGACTTCCCGAATCGTCTTCGCAGAAACTTGAATGAATTCACGCAGAAATATTCATTAATTATGTTGACATCCTGTCGCGTCATGGATAGAGTGACATTTTCGGTTGAGGTACCGCATGAAGCAGGCTAACCGCAGTGTGGAGCGGTGGTGGCCCCAAGGGATGTGAGGAAAAGCGTTGGCTCGTGACGGGGTCAGCGGGATGTGATCCGGGTTGTGGTGTAGATTCTCGTGAGCCTGGGTCGCTGGACGGGAGTGGCCGGTCGTGGGCCTCTGGAGTTGGATAGGAAAACAGGGAGAGGTACGAGGGGGGACACAGCAAGTCCGCGCGCCCATCCTCGAGCAACTCGAACCCAGACTTCTGCTGAGCGCAGACTCCCTCGGTGGGACAGTACCCGCTGTCTCTCCAGACCCCTTCCTATGAGCAGGCCCTCGTTGTCGACCTCAACCAGGAGGGTGCGGGTTCTCAGGCGAGCGACTTCGATATGATCGCAACATTACCGGTGTCCGCCGGTCAGGCAAGCCTGACGGGGCAGCCGGATACCAGTTCTCAAGCTGAGGTTTCAGACCTCGGGCCAGTCGGCCAGGATGAGGCGACGGACAGCGAAGCCAGCCCCACGGCTGAGGTGAATTTGCAGACCCCGAGCGATTCTGTCGTTGTACTCGATGGGACCGTTCATCAGGTTTTGTCCGATATGCCAGAGGCATATCCGGACTATCGGAATACTATGGATGAGCCTGTGACGGTGCAGGCGCCGGCGGAGGCTTCGCCGCGCGGTCCGCCCGCCGGCGGCGAAGGCACCGTTAGTCAGATCATCTTCATAGACTCCGCAGTCGATGCGAGTTTTCCGCTTGAAAACGCAGGTTTACCCGGCGTTGCGGTGATCGTTTTGGATACTGGGCGGGACGGTATCCGGCAGATCACCGATATCCTCTCGGGCTATAGCAATCTCTCGGCCATTCATATCATATCTCACGGCGCACCCGGTCAGGTGACCTTGGGCGCCGCCACGCTTTCTCCGTCCTCGCTGAATGGGTACGCGAATGATCTAACCGCCTGGGGCGCATCCCTGGCCGAGGAGGGGGACATCCTGCTGTACGGGTGCAGTATCGCCGCGGGGCAGGAGGGTGAGACGCTGATCCGGGGATTGGCGGGTCTGACCGTGGCGGACGTGGCGGCCTCGGATGATCCCACCGGTCCTGCCGACCTCGGCGGCGATTGGGTCCTGGAAACGGCCACCGGTCCGATTGAGGCGTCCTTGCCTAACGTAGAGACCACCTTGTCATCTACGGTCTTCTGGCGGCAGGGGATCTGGATACGACTTTTGGGTCCGGTGGGAAAGTCATCACGTCCATCGGCCTCGCGGATGATTGGGGCTATGGCGTAGCCCTTCAGTCCGACGGCAAGATTGTGGTGGCCGGCTACAGCCGCAACGGCAGCTATGATGACTTTGCCCTGGTGCGGTACAACGCCAGTGGCTCGCTCGATACATCATTCGGTGCAGGTGGGATGGTCACTACAGGCATCGGAACGCGCCACGATCAGGGGCAAAGCATAGCGATTCAAACCGACGGCAAGATCGTGGTGGTCGGGTACGGCTATGGCAGTAACAATGATTTCGCCGTGGTGCGGTACAACGCCGATGGCTCGCTGGATACCTCGTTCGACGGAGACGGCAAGGTCACCACGGCTATCGGGACCGCCTTGGACACCGGCCAGAGTGTAGCCCTCCAGTCCGACGGCAAGATCGTGGTGGCCGGTACGAGCTACAATGGCAGCAACAATGATATTGCCCTGGTGCGGTACAACACCGATGGGTCGCTGGACACGTCCTTCGACGGCGACGGTAAGGTCATCACCAATGTCGCGGGACAGACGGATAAAGGTAGCGGTGTGGTCATCCAGTCCGACGGCAAGATCGTCGTGGCCGGGACCGGCAACGATGACATCGCCGTGGTGCGGTATAACGCGGATGGGTCGTTGGATACTTCTTTCGATGGGGATGGCAAGGTCACTACGGCCATCGGATCCGGCACCGATGTGGGTACCAGCGTGGCCCTTCAGTCGGATGGCAAGATCGTCGTGGCCGGTTACAGCGATAGCGGCAGCAACTTTGACCTCGCTGTCGTGCGGTACAATACGGATGGGTCGTTGGATACCTCCTTCGATGCGGATGGCAAGGTCACTACGGCCATCGGACCTGGCAACGACCTCGGCCGCGGCGTGGTCCTTCAATCGGACGGCAAGATCCTTGTGGCCGGGTCCGCCGATAATGCCACCAATACCGACTTTGCCCTGGTACGATACAACGCGGATGGGTCGCTGGACACATCGTTCGGCGGTAGTGGTGAGGTCACGACGGGCGTGGGATCCTCTACGGACATTGGCCAAAGCGTGGCCCTTCAGTCCGATGGTAGGATCGTGGTGGCCGGGGTGTGCTTCAGCGGTAGCACCCATGACTTTGCCGTGGTGCGATATATCGGTGACATAGCCACGCCGGCCGAGATTACGGTCTCGGGCAATGGCGTCTCGATCGCCGATGGGGATACCACCCCGAGCACCGAAAACGGCACAGATTTTCAGTTGGTAGCCCAGGGCGGTGCGCCGGTCAGCCGCGTGTTCACGGTTCGCAATGACGGCAGGCGCGCCGCTGACGTTGGGCGAGGTGACGGTTCCGGCGGGCTTCACCCTGACGGAGGGCCTATCAGCTACTTTGGCGCCGGGGGCCTCGGATACATTCACGATTCAGTTGGATACGGTGACCGCCGGAACCAAAACCGGCGAGGTCTCGTTCGCCACGAATGACAGCAGTGAGAACCCCTTCAACTTTACCATCACCGGATTCGTGCAGGAGTCGGGTCCGGAGCTCACGGTGCTGGGCAACGATATTCTGATAACAGATGGAGACACCACCCCCAGCGCCGCGGATGGGACGGATTTTGGCTCGGTGGCTTGGGGGGAGGCCGCCATCAGTCGCACATTCACGGTTCGCAACGACGGTGCGGCTCCTTTGGTGCTGGACGTGGTGACCGTGCCGGCGGGCTTTACGTTGACCGAGGCGCTGGTGAGTAGTCTGGATTCGGGGGCCTCCGACTCCTTCACTGTGCAGTTGGATACAGCCACGGCGGTCACCTGGAGCGGCGAGATCAGCTTCTCGAATAACGACGCAGATGAGGATCCGTTCGATTTCGCGATCACGGGAACAGTGCTCGCTCCCGCGGAGATCACGGTGCTGGGCAACAGTATCTTGATCACGGATGGGGATACAATTCCCAGCGCTGGCGATGGGACAGACTTCGGCAGTGCAGCGCGGGACGCCTCGGTCAGTCGCACGTTCACCGTCCGCAACGACGGCGGCCTGACGTTGACGCTGGGACGAGGTGACGGTTCCGGCGGGCTTCACCCTGACGGAAGGCCTATCAGCTACTCTGGCCGCGGGAGCTTCGGATACTTTTACGGTCCAGTTGGATACGGCATCGGCGGGGACCAAGACCGGCGAGATCTCTTTCGCGACGAACGATTCCGACGAGAATCCCTTCAACTTCCAGATCGCGGGAATGGTGTTTGCGCCGGGGGAGTTGGATACGACTTTCGGATCGGGCGGCATAGTCGTCACGCCCATCGGCGACTTTGAGGACCGGGGCACCGGCATAGCCATCCAGACCGACGGCAAGATCCTGGTGGCCGGCTACAGCGACAGCCACATCGGCCCTGGAAGCACCAATTATGACTTCGCTCTGATGCGGTACAACGCCGACGGCTCGCGCGACACGTCGTTCGGCGCGCTTGGTAGGGTCATTACCGCGATCGGACCAGCGCACGATCAGGGGCGAGGCCTGGCCATCCAAACCGACGGCAAGATCGTGCTGGTCGGTTCGAGCGAGAACGGCAGCAACACGGACTTTGCCGTTGTGCGCTACAACACCGACGGATCGCTGGATACGTCATTTGGTGTTGGTGGCAAGGTCACCACGGCCATTGGATCCGCCTCGGACTCTGCCCAAAGCGTGGCCATCCAGGCCGATGGCAAGATCGTGGTGGCCGGGTACAGCTACAACGGTAGCAATAATGACATTGCCGTGGTGCGCTACAATGCCAATGGGTCGCTGGACACGTCCTTCGACGGCGACGGCAAGGTCGTTACGGACATGGCAGGACTGAAGGACGGAGCCAATGGCGTGGTCATCCAGCCTGACGGCAAGATCGTCGTGGCTGGGTCCGCCAACAATGGCAGCGATGATGACTTTGCCGTGGTGCGGTACAATGCGGATGGATCGTTGGATACCTCCTTCGATGGGGACGGCAAGGTCACCACGGCCGTCGGATCCACCAGTGAGGTTGGCTACAGTGTGATCCTTCAGTCGGATGGCAAAATCGTGGTGGCCGGTGCCAGCAGCAACGGCATTAACAATGACTTTGCCGTGGTGCGCTACAACACCGATGGATCGTTGGATAGCTCCTTCGATGGGGATGGCAAGGTCACTACCGCCATCGGATCCGGCACTGATACTGCCTCCGGCGTGGCCCTTCAGGCCGACGGCAAGATGGTCGTGGCTGGGACCAGCAACAATGGCACCAATAATGACTTTGCCTTGGCGCGCTACAACGCCGATGGCTCGCTGGACACCTCGTTCGGCAGCAGCGGTACGGTCATGACGGCCGTCGGCCCCTCTGCGGACTATGGCCAAGGCGTGGCCCTCCAGGCCGACGGCAAGATCGTGGCGGCCGGGTACGCCTCCAATGGCAGCGCCTATGGCTTTGCCGTGGTGCGATACCTCGGTGACGTAATCACACCGCCCGAGATTAGGGTTTTTGGCAACGGGCTTTCGATCGCCGATGGGGATACGACACCGAATATAGCGGACGGCACAGACTTTGAAATGGCGGCCCAGGGCGGTGACCCGGTCAGCCGGGTGTTCACCGTTTACAATGCCAGCAGCTCGACCCTGACACTCGGAACCGTGACGGTGCCGGCGGGCTTCACCCTGGCGGAAGGTCTGCCGGCCAGTTTAGCGGCGGGAGCCTCGGATACCTTCACGATCCAGTTGGACACGGCCCTGGTCGGGACGAAAACAGGCGAGATCTCCTTCGCGACCAATGACTCCGACGAGAATCCCTTCAATTTCCAGATCACGGGGACGGTGTGGCCCGCTTCGGAGGTCACGGTGCTGGGCAAGCAGTGTCTCGATCTCCGACGGTGACGCCACGCCGGATACGGCGGACGGAACGGATTTCGGGTTTGCGGCCCCCGGCCTGGCGGTCGCCAGCCGCACGTTCACGGTCCGCAACGATGGTGCTGAGGTTCTAATGCTCGGGGCCGTGACGGTTCCGGCGGGTTACACGGTGACGGGAGGTTTGTCCACCAGCCTGGCGGTAGGGGAATCGGATACCTTCACGATTCGGCTGGACACGGTGATGGCCGGGACCAACGCCGGTGATGTCTCCTTCTGCGTCAATGATGCAGATGAGAACCCCTTCAACTTCCGGATCACGGGAATCGTACTGGCGCCGGGCGACTTGGATCCGACCTTCGGCACGGGTGGCATCGCCCGCGCGAGTTACCCCTCCATGGAACCGCCGTACAGCATGCCCATCCAGGCTGACGGTAAAATCATTCTTGCCGGTTACACCTATGTCTCGGGCGGTGGTAACGATTTCTCTGTGGTGCGGTACAATGTTGACGGCACTCTGGATACGTCGTTCAGTGGGGACGGCTGGGTCACCACGCGTCTCAGCACCAGCGAGGACAAGGCCCACAGCGCGGCCATCCAGTCTGACGGTAAGATCGTAGTCGCCGGTGTCAGTGGGAACCATTTTGCCCTGGTGCGGTACAACGTCGACGGTTCGCTGGATACCTCGTTCAGTACGGATGGCATGGTCACTACGCCTGTCGGATCGGTGGATGACGCGTGGGCGGTGGCCATTCAATTCGACGATAAGATCGTGGTGGCCGGCTCGGCCTGGGTCAGCGGTGGCAGCAATGACATTGCCCTGGTACGGTACAACGCCGACGGGTCGCTGGACACCTCGTTCGGCGTGGGTGGCAAGGTCACGACGGACATGGGAGTCTTGTCCAGTGACGTCGGCTACAGCATGGTCCTCCAGCCCGACGGCAAGATTGTAGTTGCCGGTGTCAGCGGGAGCGATTTTGCCCTGGTGCGGTACAACCCCGACGGTTCTCTGGACACTTCGTTCGACGGGGACGGCAAAGTCACGACGGACTTCGGCGCCGCCAACGGTGAGTCCGCCCGCAGCGTGGCCCTCCAGCCCGACGGCAAGATCGTGGTCGCCGGTTTCCTCAGTACCGGCAGTCAGGCTGACTTTGCTGTGGCACGCTACAACACCGATGGCTCGTTGGATACCTCGTTCAGTGGGGACGGCAAGGTAACCACGGGCCTCCTCGGCTCGTCCGTTGACTATGCCTACGGCGTGGCCGTCCAGTCCGACGGCAAGATCGTGGTGGCCGGTTCGAGCTCCAGGTCCATCGGCGAACTCAATGACTTGGTCCTGGTGCGGTACAACGCCGATGGCTCTCTGGACGGCTCGTTCAGTGGGGGCGGCAAGCTCATCGCCGACCTCGGGTCCAATGACGCTGGTTACGGCGTGGCCCTTCAGTCCGATGGCAGGATCGTGGTGGCCGGACTGATCAGGAGCGGCTTTGGCGCGGCGCGATATATCAGCGGCATAGTGACGCCCGAAATCACGGTCGTGAGCGATGGCTTTATGCTGGCGGACGGAGATACCGCTCCCCGGACGGCCGACGGGACGGACTTCGGGCTGGCCACCCAGGGCGGCGCCCCCATCAGCCGGGTGTTCACGGTCCGCAACGACGGCATGGCCCCCTTGACGTTGGGGACGGTGATGGTGCCCACCGGCTATACGCTGACGGAGGGGCTGTCCACCAGTCTGGCGCCGGGAGCTTCGGACACGTTCACGATCCAGTTGGATACGGCCACCGCCGGAACCAAGACCGGCGACGTTCTCGTTCGTGACGAATGACGGCAACGAGAACCCCTTCAACTTTACGATTACCGGATTCGTGCAGCCCTCGACCCCGGAGATCACGGTGCTGGGCAACGATATTGTGATCACGGATGGCGACACCACCCCCAGCGCGAGCGATGGGACGGACTTCGGCACGGTGGCCTGGGGGCAGGCTCCCGTCAGTCATACGTTCACGGTCCGCAACAATGGCAGTGAAGTCCTTACGCTGGGCACGCTGACCGTTCCGGCGGGCTACACGGTGACGGAGGGTCTGGCGGCCAGTCTGGCGCCGGAAGAAACGGATACGTTCACGGTCCGCCTGGATACGGCGATGGGCGGAATCAATACGGGCGATATCTCGTTCTCGACGAATGACAGCGATGAGAACCCCTTCAACTTCCGAATCACGGGCACGGTGACGGCGGGCAGTCTGGATCCGACCTTTGGGACGGGCGGCATCGTCACCACGCATATCGGCTCCGTGGACTCCGGTCGCGCCGTGGCCGTTCAGTCCGACGGCAAGATCGTGGTGGCCGGCTACACCGACCACAACTACATCTACACCGGAATGGATTTTGCCGTAATGCGGTACAACGCCGATGGCTCGCTGGACACGTCCTTCGGTGTGGGGGGCAAGGTCCTGACGGACGTCGGATCCGCCTCCGACTTTGCGTACAGCGTGGCCCTCCAGTCCGACGGCAAGATCGTGGTGGCCGGCTACAGCGTCATCGGCAGCCAGGAGGACTTTGCCCTGGTACGGTACAATGTCGATGGCTCCCTGGACACCTCCTTTGGTACGGGTGGCAAGGTTACTACGGGGATCTCGTACCATGACTATGCCTATAGCGTGGCCCTCCAGTCCGACGGCAAGATCGTGGTCGCCGGCAGGGCCGGAGGCGACTTTGCCGTGGTGCGGTACAACACCGACGGTTCGCTGGACACGTCCTTCGACGCCGACGGAAAGGTAACCACGCCCGTCGGAGTTGGGTATGGCTATGCCTATGGCCAGAGTCTGGTGGTCCAACCCGATGGCAGGCTCGTGCTGGCGGGCTACGCCGGTACCGTTGCTGACTTTGCCGCCGTGCGGTACAACGCGAACGGTTCGCTGGATACGTCATTTGGTGTGGGCGGTAAGGTCACGACAAACGTCAATGGCTACGGCGACTATGGCGGTGCCGTGGCCCTCCAGTCGGACGGCAGACTCGTGGTCGCCGGGAACAGCCTCGTCCTCGGCAGTGGAACTTACTTTACCCTCGTGCGGTACAACGCAGACGGTTCGCTGGATCCGTCATTTGGCACCGGTGGCAAGGTCACCACTAACGTCAAGGCCGACTACGACGATCTCTGCGGCGTCGCCATCCAGTTTGGCGGCAAGATCGTCGTGGTGGAGCGCAATCGAACGCCGGATACCATGACTCTGTCTTGGTACAAGCCAACGCGGACGGCTCGTTGGATACCTCGTTCGGCACGGGCGGCAAGGTCGTTACGTCCGTCGGATCCGCTGATGACATGGGCTACAGCGTGGCCCTCCAGCCCGACGGCAAGATCGTGATGACCGGAGAGAGCAACTACAAGTTTGCCGTGGTACGCTATAACGGCGGCGTGACGACCCCTGCGGAGGTCACGGTTTCGGGCAACGGCTTCCCGATCCTGGACGGCGATACGAGCCCGGATACGGTCAAGGGGACGGACTTTGGCAGCGTGCCCCAGGGTGGTGCCCCATTCAGCCGGGTGTTCACCGTCTACAATATTGGCGGTTCGACTCTGACCCTGGGAGCGGTCACCGTGCCGACAGGTTTTACGCTGACCGAGGAACTGTCGACCGGCTTGGCGTCCGGGCGCCTCGGATACGTTCACCGTCCAGTTGGATACGGCGACGCCAGGGATCAAGAGTGGTGAGATCTCCTTCTCGACCGATGATTCCGACGAGAACCCGTTCCACTTCACCATCAGCGGAACCGTCGAGGCTCCGGCTCCAGAGGTCACCGTTCTGGGTGACGACATCGTCATCGCCGACGGGGATGCGACCCCCGGCACGGAGGACGGAACGGACTTCGGCTCTGTGGCCCAAGAGGGTGCGGTAGTCAGTCATATGTTCACGGTCCGTAATGACGGCAGTGAGGTCCTAACGCTGGGAGCGGTGACGGTGCCGACGGGCTATACGCTGACGGAGGATCTGGTGAGCAGCTTGGACCCCGGGGCCTCGGATACCTTCACCGTGCAATTGGATACGGCGACGCCGGGGATCAAGAGCGGCGAAATCACCTTCTCGAACGATGACGCGGATGAGAATCCGTTCCATTTTGCGATCACAGGAAGAGTGCTCGCTCTTCCGGAGATCACGGTGCTGGGCAACGGAATCAGCATTGCGGACGGCGATACGACCCCCGACCCGGCGGATAACACGGACTTTGGCAGCGTGCTGCAGGAAGGATGGCTCATCCGTACCTTTACGGTTCGTAACGATGGCGACTTGACACTGACGTTGGGGGCGGTGACCCTGCCGGCCGGTTTCACGCTGTGGGAACCCCTGCCGCCCAGCCTGGTGGCGGGTGCCTCGGATTACCTTCACTGTCCAGTTGGACACGGCGACGGTCGGAACGAAGACGGGTGACCTCTCCTTCGCGACGAATGATCCCGACGAGAATCCCTTCCACTTCCAGCATCACGGGAACGGTGCTGCCGGCTCCGGAGATCACGGTGCTGGGCAACGGGATTTCGATAGCGGATGGCGACAGCACTCCCAGCGCGGGACGATGGAACAGACTTCGGCTGGGTGCTCCAGGGAGAGGCGGCCGTCAGTCACACGTTCACGATCCGCAACGACGGCACCGCTGCTCTGACGTTGGGAACCGTAACGATTCCGGCGGGCTATACGGTGACGGAGGGTCTGTCCGCCAGTCTGGCGCCGGGGGAATCGGATACGTTCACAATCCAGTTGGACACGGTCGACGCTTGGGACCAAGACGGGTGAGGTCTCCTTCTCCACCAATGACCCTGACGAGAACCCCTTCAACTTCCGGATCACCGGGCAGCGGTGACTGGGGCCGGGGGATTTGGATCCGACCTTTGGGACTGCCGGCAAGGTCGTCACGATCATCGCATCCTATGGGGAGGCTATGGCCGCGCAGTGCGCCCTCCAGTCCGACGGCAAGATCGTCGTGGCCGGGTACGGTTTCAATGTCCCTACCGACGACTTTGCCGTGGTGCGGTACAACCCCGACGGTTCGCTGGATACCTCGTTCGATGGGGACGGCAGGGTCACGACGCCCATCGGGTCTACGTTCGACTACGGCCGCAGCTGTGGCCATTCAGTCCGACGGCAAGATTGTGGTGGCCGGGTACAGCTACAACGGCAGCAACGACGACTTTGCCGTGGTCGCGGTACAACGCCGACGGCTCGCTGGATACCTCGTTCGACGGGGACGGCAAGGTCATCACGGCCATCGGGTCTGGGAGCGACTGCGGGCTGCAGCGTGGCCCTCCAGTCCGACGGCAAGATCGTCGTGGCCGGGCGCAGCGCGACGCCAGCGCCACAGCTTTGCCGCTGGTGCGGTACAACCCGACGGCTCGCTGGACACCTCGTTCGACGGCGACGGCAAGGTCACCACGGTCATCGGCATCGTCGAGTGCAGGCGTACGGCGTGGCCGTTCAGTCCGACGGCAAGATCGTGGTGGCCGGGTACAGCGTGATCGTACCGGGAGACTTTGCCGTGGTGCGGTACAACGCGGATGGGTCGCTGGACACCTCGTTCGGCGTGGGCGGCATGGTCACCACGGACCTCGGCATCCTCCAGAGATTATGGCTACAGCGTGGCCCTCCAGCCCGACGGCAAGATCGTGGTGGCGGGCTACAGGGTACGACGGCTCCTACGACTTTGCCGTGGTGCGGTACAACCCCGATGGCTCGCTGGACGCGTCGTTCGATGGGGACGGCAAGGTCACGACGGACTCGGAACTCGGAGCGACTTGGGCCTACAGCGTGGCCCTTCAGTCGGACGGCAAGATCGTGGTGGCGGGGACTGAGCAGCAGCGGTGACTTTGCCGTGGTGCGGTACAACGCCGACGGTGTCGCTGGATACATCCTTCTCCGGGGACGGGATGGCTCTGTTGATATCGGCCTGGGATGACGGCTACGGTGTGGCGGTTCAGTCCGACGGCAAGATCGTCGTGGCCGGAGACAGCTCCGGCATGTATGCCGTGGTGCGCTACCTCGGCGATGCGCCCGCGAACGCGGAGATCACGGTCCTGGGGGATGGACGTTTCGATCGCGGACGGCGACACAACTCCGAGCACGGCGGATGGGACGGACTTTGGGTCGGTGAGCCAGTACGAGGCCGCGATCAGCCGGGTGTTCACGGTTCGCAATGATGGCAGCTCGACGCTCATGCTGGGAGCGGTTTCGGTTCCGGCGGGCTTTACAGTGACGGAGGGCCTCGCAACGACTCTGGCTCCGGGGGCGTCGGACACGTTCACGGTCCGGCTGGATATCGCCGTAGTAGGCCCCAAGACGGGCGATGTATCCTTCTCCACGAATGACTATGATGAGAACCCGTTTAATTTCCGGATCACCGGGACGGTCGTTGGGTCGGGGAACCTGGCGGGGGGCCGGCCGGCGGTGGCTTCGACGACCCAGAGCGGATACCCCGCTGCGAACGTGACGGACGGCAATCCGAGCAGCCGCTGGGCGAGCCAGTACTCGAACAATGAATGGGTTTATGTGGATCTGGGTTCGGTTTATACCGTCGATCGGGTGGTGCTGCGCTGGGAGGCGGCCTACGGGCGGGGCTACAAGCTCCAGATCTCGAGTGATGCCTCCACGTGGTCGGACGTATACAGTACGACCACGGGTGATGGGGGTGTAGACGACATCACGCTGGCGGCGCCGGCTTCGGGCCGCTACGTGCGGATGCTGGGCACCCAGCGGGCGACCGCGTACGGCTACTCGCTCTATGAGCTGGAGGTCTATGGCGGCCTTCCGGGCCCGGAGATCGCGGTCGTGGGCAACGGCACGCTGGTTGCGGATGGAGACCTGACCCCCAGCGCCGGCGATGGGACGGACTTTGGCTCGGTGGCCCAGGGAGAGGCAGCCCTCAGTCACACGTTCACAGTCCGCAACGATGGCGGCGCGGCCCTGACGCTCGGAGCGGTGACAGTGCCGACCGGCTTTACGTTGACGGAGGCTCTGGCGAGCAGTCTCGATCCGGGGGCCTCAGATACGTTCACGGTGCAGTTGGAGAGCGCTGCGCCGGGAACCTGCAGCGGCGAAATCTCATTTGCCACAAATGACTCGGATGAGAATCCGTTCCACTTTGCGATCACGGGAACGGTCGGTTCGTCCGCCGTGCCGGAGGTGACGGTGACCATAGCGCCGTCGGCAGTGGTCGAGGATGGACCGACGAGCCTGGTGTACACCTTCACGCGGACTGTGGCCGACAACAACCCGCTGACCGTGAACTTCAGCGTCGGTGGCACGGCGACCTTCGAGGCGGACTACACCCCAACGGGGGCCGCCGGCTTTGATGCAACCTCAGGGACGGTTGTCCTCGGTGCCAACCAGACGACCGCGACCGTGACGGTGGACCCGGCGGTGGACGCCACCGTGGAGGCGGATGAGACGGTGATCCTGACGGTTACGGCCGGGACGGGATACACGGTCGGGGCGCCCGCGGCGAGCACCGGGACGATCCAGAATGACGATGCGTCGGGGAACCTGGCGGGGGGCCGGCCGGCGGTGGCTTCGACGACCCAGAACGGGTACCCCGCTGCGAACGCGACGGACGGCAATCCGAGCAGCCGCTGGGCGAGCCAGTACTCGAACAATGAATGGCTCTATGTAGACCTGGGCTCCGCCTATACGATCGATCGCGTCGTGCTGCGGTGGGAGGCGGCCTACGGGCGGGGCTACAAGCTCCAGGTCTCCAGCAATGCCTCCAGTTGGTCGGAGGTCTACAGTACGACCACGGGCAATGGGGGCGTGGACGACCTGACGCTGGCGGCCCCGGCTTCCGGGCGGTACGTGCGGCTGCTGGGCACGCAACGGGCCACCCTGTACGGGTATTCGCTGTGGGAGTTCGAGGTCTATGGCGGGACGCCCACCAACCATGCTCCGGCGGTCAGCAGTTTCAGTAAGAGCCTGATGCAGGATACCCCGCTGCCGTTTGCCGCGGCGTGACTTTACGGGGGCATTCACGGACCCGGATGCGGGCGATAGTCTGCAAAAGATCAAGATCGCCTCTTTGCCGACTCATGGTGGGCTGAGTCTCAACGGCACGGCAGTAACGCTGGACCAGGAGATTACGACAACCCAGATCGGCACGCTGACCTATACCCCCAACAGCGGCTACACGGGCTCCGACAGCTTCCAGTGGAATGGCTCCGATGGGAGCTTGTACGCCGCCGCCGCCGCGGCGGTGAATCTGTCGATCAATGCGGCGGTAGCGAATCTGGCGTTGGGCAAGACAGCGGTCGCTTCGACGACCCAGAGCGGATACCCCGCTGCGAACGTGACGGACGGCAATGCCGTCAGCCGCTGGTCGAGCCAGTTCTCCCATAATGAGTGGCTCTATGTGGACCTGGGCTCGGTCTATACGATCGACCGGGTGGTCCTGCGGTGGGAGGCGGCGTACGGGCGGGGCTACAAGCTCCAGGTGTCGAATGATGCCTCCAGTTGGTCGGATGTGTACAGCACCACCACGGGCGATGGGGCTGTGGATGACCTGACGCTGGCGGCCTCGGCCTGGGGCCGGTACGTACGGATGCTGGGCATCCAGCGGGCGACGCCGTACGGGTACTCGCTCTATGAGCTGGAGGTCTATGGCGGCGGCGGCAGCCCTGCCCCGGAGATCACGGTGCTGGGCAACGGGGTGTCGATCGCGGAGGGCGATGGGACGCCGAGTGCCACGGACGGGACGGACTTTGGCAGCGTCGTGCAGGGTAATCCGGCCCTCAGCCGGACCTTCACGGTTCGCAACGATGGCGGTTCGGCGCTGACGCTGGGAGCGGTAACCGTGCCGGCGGGCTTCACGTTGACGGAGGGCTTGCCCGGCAGTCTGGCGCCGGGGGCGTCGGATCCGTTCACGGTCCGGCTGGATACTGCGACGGCCGGGACCATGAGCGGCGATATCTCGTTCGCCACCAACGACAGCGATGAGAACCCCTTCACCTTCCGGATCACCGGCACGGTCATGACGGCGGCCGCCAATCTGGCGTGGGGCAAGACGGCGGTCGCTTCGACGACCCAGAGCGGGTATCCCGCTGCGAACGTGACGGACGGCAATCCGAGCAGCCGCTGGGCGAGCCAGTACTCGAACAATGAATGGATCTATGTAGACCTGGGCTCGGTCTATACGATCGACCGGGTGGTCCTGCGGTGGGAGGCGGCGTACGGGCGGGGCTACACGATCCAGGTGTCGAGCGACGCCTCCAGTTGGTCGGACGTATACAGCACGACCACAGGCAATGGAGGCGTGGACGACCTCACGTTGGCGGCGCCGGCCTCCGGCCGGTACGTGCGGCTGCTGGGCACTCAGCGGGGGACCGTGTACGGGTACTCCCTGTGGGAGTTCGAAGTCTACGCCTGAGCGGTGCGCTCCCCAGCCCATCTGGAACACGACAGCGCCCTATGTTCTCCCCAAGAACGCTCCCCTCGGAGTCTCACCTTAAGGGGCACTTTCTATTGTGCGGTCCCGGCCTGCGTAGGAATCGCGCGTATAGGGCAGCGCCGGTATCGCGTCGTGAACAGCATGAAGGAACGTGTCGGCCACCCTGGCGGGCGTGAACTGAGAGATGAACTCATCCGTAAGGCGCTCACTCTGCAGTCCGCCGCTTTTGTACAGTTGGTAGAAGTGCCCGATGGCCTCACCGATCGCCGGCACATCATGAGGATCCACACGCACCAAGCCCCGACACGGGAGCATGTCTGCGATGACACCGACGGCGGGGCTCAAGGCCAGGATGACTTTCCCGGCGGCGGCATAATCAGCGACCTTGGAGGGAAGGTAGATTCCCTCTTTACTCCTGCCTTCCACCAGTATGCATACCGAGGCATCATTGATGCATCCAAGGCTTTCCTCGTAGCTGACCGGCCCTTTCCATCTGACTGCATCTTGCAGGTGGAGGCCCACGACCAACTCCGCAGATTTTGCGTCATTTGGTCCCACCAGGGTCATTCGCACGTCCGCCCGTGCCTCGGGATGGCAGGAGAGGAACTGATGGAAACCCAGAAGCAGTGAGGAAGCGCCCCGATTGGAGATGCTGTCAATCAACCTGCCGGTGTGAACAAGATGGAGGCACGGTTGACGCTTCTGGGGAGTGCCGCGGGTCCATCCGACATGACGGATGATGGCGCTATCGTGTTTCACGCCGCTGAGTCGAACGTGAAAATCCCGCAAGCGTGCCGAGGGATAGGTCACCAGTGCAGCAGATGCCAGCCCTTTATGAAGCCAGTATTTCGATACGACCCCGACGGTCCACGACGGTGGCTTCACCGCCACATCAGGAAACATATGCAGATCCCATGGATCGTTCACGTTGGCGACCCACGGCACACCGAGAGCCCTTGAGCACCAGTATCCGATGATGTGTGCGTACATGGGTAGGGAACGCGAGTATACGAGATCAAAGGGCTTCTCTCGGTGCGACCCGAGCGCTCGTCGCACGTACGCGCGGATCAGTCGTCCCCTGTTCAGGGAGAGGTACCGCCCTCCCCAGAGGAATGCCCACGGCTTATTCCAGGTTCGCGCGATGTTGATTTCGCGGTTCGGATCAACCAGTGGATTCCAACAGGAGGATGGATCGAGAGACGCCAGACACGGTTGATCGCGCAGCACGACCACGTCCACCCCGGCCTCTTGCAGCGCCAGAACCATCTTTCCGCCACAGAATGCTTCCGGATTCGCCACCGGCGGGAAAAAAGGGCTGATGCATAGGATTCGAAGTGCGCCTGACCCGTCGCATAGGTGATTCGGTTCAGATAGCTTTCGTGTGGAGTCCATGACTGTCACCCCTAAGGTACAGGGAAGCAAATGCGAACGTCCATGTCGCATGGAGAACGTACGCCCCGAGCCTGGCCCAGGCCAGTCCGAGTGAACCGTGCCTGACCAGCAGACAGGAGAGGCACAGGAATCCAATGGCCCAACCCGTATTCATCAAGAAACCCAGCCACATTCGGCCCGAGGCGGCGATGATGTGGCCCACCGGGGTCTGCACGGATACAAGTCCTGCCGTAATCAGCGTCACGACCAAGGTAGGCCATCCCGCCGCAAAGCTCTCCCCGTAGACGCGCATGATGACCCCGCTGAGGAGGCACCCAAGTACTACCAGGGGAATTACGGCCCAAGCCAGCGCACGAAGAGACAGCCCCAGCAGCTTGCCACAATCGTGGGTGTTTCTGCTCGCCAGCCGCTCGGAGAGGATGGGCAAGATCACGGCGCCCGCCACGTTGGGCAGAAACAGCAGAGCGTTGAACCATTGGTTGGCGGCGTTGAAGACTCCCATCTCCGCATATCCCTCGGGTTGGTTGACGAGCAGGGCGTTACAGGCCCAGTTCACCGGCATAACCATCATGCCGGCGAG
This sequence comes from uncultured Planctomycetota bacterium, assembly GCA_963699595.1. Taxonomy (GTDB): domain Bacteria; phylum Planctomycetota; class Phycisphaerae; order Sedimentisphaerales; family Anaerobacaceae; genus PLanc-01. Next base: position 155,146 of record CAVOUO010000039.1, on the reverse strand, counting down.
GACGGCGGGCACAGTGAATCTCCACAGCAGAGGCAATTCCTGCAGGCAACCGGCGACTCGGAGGGGGACATGAAACCGCCGGGCTTCTTTTCGGACAGCCAGGTGAAAGATCAGCCAGGTGCCCGCACCCGAGACCACCATCGCCCACACCGCACCTTCAAGTCCGCCCAGGAGAACCCCCGCAATCATGAGGGGGAAATTGAACACCCCGGCGATCAAATTGGCTCCTGCGAGAGTCTTGAAGGCCTCGAAGCCGGAGAGGGCTCCCCCTTGTGCCGCATTGAGCGCGGCGAGGAACAAGGCAAGGGCCGCGATGCGCAACGGCCCGCTTAGATGGGGCGCCGCCAGCGTATGCGCCGCCAGCCAAGGGGCGAGCACGACCAGCAGCAGGGCACAAGTCGTACCTGTCACCGCCGTGACCAGCCACGCCATGGCGATGATCCGTCCTGCCTTCACGGGGTCGCTGTGCCGATGCTCCGCCACGTATTTGGTGGCGGTCATACCCAGACCGAATCCGGCAAAAAACTGAAAGACCGCAATCGTACTGTAGATGATGGCAAGTTCGCCGAATCCTACCTTGGACAGGAGGCGAGCGATGACAACGGAGGACAGAAGGGCCAGACCTCGGGCCATCAAAGAGCCGCTCGTGGACCACAGAGCTCCCCGAGCCAGACGGTATCCCAAGGGAGACGCCCGAATCCTTTTCGCATGAATTTTCAGGAATGCCGGCAAGACGGCCATGATCGTGCTGTGAGCACTCATACGACTACCGTACCTCACCGAGAAATTCCTCGCATATTCTCACGATTCGCTCCGACGCCTTCCCGTCCCCATAGGGATTCACGGCACGCGCCATCGCGTGGTAGACGCCCGTGTTGGTGAGCAACTCGCAGACACTGTCGGTGATCCGGTGGGGATCGGTCCCGACCAACCTGACCGCCCCCGCCTCCACGCCTTCCGGGCGCTCGGTTGTGTCACGCATCACCACGACGGGCTTGCCCAAGGAGGGGCCTTCCTCCTGGACGCCGCCGGAATCGGTGAGCACGAGGCGGCACCGGTCCATCAAGAACACGAACGGCAGATAGCTGAGCGGCTCGATTAGGTACACATTGGACTTGTCGCCCAGCAGGCGGAACACCGGCTCGCGGACATTCGGATTCAGATGGACGGGATAGACGAAAGCTGTGTCATTGAACCGTTGCGACAGTGCGCCGATAGCCGCGCAGATATTCTCAAAACCGTGGCCGAAGCTCTCCCGTCTGTGCCCGGTGATCAACACCAGGGGCCCGTTCAGGACGCCCTCGGGCAGCCCCGGGATGGGCGGTTTCTGCTCTCGGACCTTCTTGATGGCGATCTGGAGCGCGTCGATCACGGGATTGCCGGTGACGAACACGGCCTTTTCAGGCACTCCTTCCGCAAGGAGATTGCCTTTCGCCCAGGCCGTCGGTGCGAAATGGAGTGCCGCCAGCCGTGTGGTGAGCACTCTGTTCATCTCCTCCGGGTAGGGTGCCCTATAGCTCCAGGTTCGCAGACCCGCCTCCACATGGCCCACCGGGATACCGTTGTAGAAGGCTGCCAGCGCCGTGGACAAGACGGTCGTCGTATCTCCTTGAACAAGTATCAGGTCTGGTCGGCAATCCTTGAGATAGGCGTCTACCGCCTCAATCATCCGCGATGTGAGACCCGCCAGCGTCTGATTGGGCTGCATCAAGCCCAAGTCGACATCAGGCCGTACCCCGAACACACCAAGTACCTGATCGAGCATCTGCCGGTGCTGGCCTGTGACACACACATGGACGGTCAACACCCCCCGTTGTGCCATCTGCAGAATGATGGGGCACAGCTTGATGGCTTCCGGACGAGTGCCGAAGATGATCGAGACTTTCGCCATGTACAGGAACTCCCAGAGCGGTCCTATATTGCAGTGAGACTCAATGCACGCGGCTGCCCAGAGATGCAACGAATGCTCCTGCTCGATTGACCGTCCTTACTTTCGGCATGGTACAACGTCAAGATTAGTGGATTCACCAGGGTTCCGATAATCCGCGGAGCCCAACGCAACGAGGACGGCAGGCGAAATGGCGAACGCTCCTTGCCTTCGAGAAGATGTGCCCGAGGGAATGCTCGGATGCGAGATTCGCATGCCGATCTTCGCGGCACTCGCTCAAGACATCGCGCACCGTCTTTCGTATTGCTTTCTTGCGGGCTTTTCGTTACAATAGGTGATGTCACCAGGGAGGACGACACTAAACCGGGAGAAGGTTGCTGGTTCGGAAGGGGCGGAAAGCGCTGGCGCTGTGAAGTTTGGTATCCCCACACTCCACAGAGTGGAACCACATATGAGAGAGCAGGAATGACCATTCGGACGGCAGTAGACTCGTGCTTGTTGCATATCCCAGTCTGGCTGCGAAGTCGGTGCGGAGTTGGTATCGCCAGAAGCGCGAGATCACAGGATGAGGCTGGCACGACTCGTCTTGCCATAGGAGGGGCTAATACCGTTAAAGATCAGGACCTCATGACAAGAGGCTACCCTTGGCCCTCCACCCGTAAGAGAATCACTGCGCTTCTCGCCCAATGCGTGGAGTTCCCGACGGTCCTTGATCTTAGGCCCGGTCCGTGGCCCTGTGCGGACTTCCCGTATCTTGGCGACATGGCGCGTCTTGTCAGCCTTGACCCGTCGGCCGACAGACACGGGAGCCTTGGAGCCCCGCCTGCCTCCGAGGTGGTGGCCTGCGCCGAGGAACTCTTCGAACGATTCGACTGCGGTAAGTTTGACTTGGTCTTTGCGCGTGATTGGGTCGATCGTTGTCGTAACCCCCAGCAAGTCATTCGCCAAATGCTCCGCGTCGTGAAACCAGGCGGTTTCGTGCTCATGGAGCACCGCCTTTCCAGCGTCGAACAACTGGTTGACGGTGGACTGCAGCGGTGGGGTCTCTCGGTGGATAGCGCGGGCGGTTTGGACTTTCGGTTTCAGGAAGGCGAGATCCGCATGAGCCATGAGCTTGGCGCTGCCTGCCAAATAGAATGTGAGCTTGTCAATCCTGGAGAGTACTGGCTCATCATGATGATTCGCAAGAATCGGTGATGCCGTCCTGTTTACGCGTATAGAAATCACCAACGAATGGCGGCAGGGAGCGTAATACACGCAGCGAGAGCCTTGCCAACGGCGGCGGATTTGCTACAATGGGGTGGTCTTGAGGCCGTCCAAGTCTCGTCTTGATCCCTTGGAACGATGTGATGGTGGAATTTGTTAACAGACTCGCAGGAGCAAGGCTCTGCAGTTGCCCGCGCCCGCGGAACAGGAATCGCGACCGCTGTCAGGGAAGGTGCGAGGACCCGCCCCAACGATCGGGGATTGGGCGTTGACTGCCGAGCCGGCGGGTCTTTATGTCCATGTGCCGTTCTGTCGGAGCAAGTGCCGGTATTGCGGGTTCTACTCGGTGCCGGCGGCGGGGCGGGATACCGGGCGATTGGTCGCCGCGACTGCTGAGGGAGCTGGACCGGTATGAGGGCGTCGAGTTCTGCACGGCCTATGTCGGCGGGGGCAGCCCTACGGCTCTGCCGGCCGAGCAGTTGATCGGGCTGGTCCGGCGGATCGCGGAGCGGTTTGCGGCAGGTCGAGGAGTTCACGGTCGAATGCAACCCGGGGCAGGTGGATGCGGAGCTTCTGGCGGACTTGCGGCGGGCCGGGGTCAATCGGCTGTCGTTTGGAGCACAGTCGTTCCGGACGGCGGAGTTGGAGTTGCTGGGGCGGCGGGCATACGGTCGAGGATATCGGCCGGGCGGTGGAATTGGCGCGGCGGGCGGGGTTTGACAATCTTGGCCTGGACCTGATCTTCGCGATCCCGGGCTCGACCCTGGCCGATTGGCAGTACAGCGTGGAGGCGGCCATCGACCTGGGCTGTGCAGCACATCTCGGCTTACAGCCTTAGTTTCGAGCCGGGCACGGTGTTTGACGTGTGGCGCCGGAGCGGCCGGCTGGCTCCGGTGGATGAGGAACTGGACCGGGCCATGTATGAGTGGGTCATCGAGCGGCTGGGGCAAGCCGGGCTTCGGCAATACGAGATCTCCAATTTTGCCCGGCCGGGCTTCGAATGCCGGCATAACCTCGGCTATTGGGCCAACCGGCCGTATGTCGGGGTCGGGCCGGGAGCGGCGTCGTATTGGCAGGGCGGCAGGGTGGCGAACGAGCCGGATATCGAGCGGTACGTGGCGGCCGTGGAGAGCGGCGGGGCGGTGCCCGCGCGAGGTGCAGCCGGTGGATGCGGAGGACGTGATCTGCGAGACGGCCGTCCTGAACCTGCGGACGCGGGTCGGGATCGACCTGGCGGTGTTTCAGCGACAAGACCGGGCACGATGCGCTGCGGACCTTCGCGGAGCCGATCCGACGATATCGTGACCTGGGCCTGATCGAGGTCACGGATCGTGCGGTCCGGCTTACGCAGCAGCGCCCTGCCCATTGCGGACTCGATCCTGTGCGACTTTGCGGCCCTGGAGTAGCGGAATCGATGGACATTCAGCATATTCGAAATTTCTCGATCGTCGCCCACATCGACCACGGCAAGAGCACGCTGGCCGACCGCATGCTGGAGCTGACCGGCACGATCACCGCGCGCGAGGCCAAGGACCAGATTCTCGACACCATGGACATCGAGCGCGAGCGCGGCATCACGATCAAGGCCTCCGCCGTCACGATGGAATACGAGCACGCCGGCGAGAGCTACATGCTCAACCTCATCGACACCCCCGGCCATGTGGACTTCCACTACGAGGTCAGCCGGGCTCTGACGGCGTGCGAGGGGGCGCTGCTGGTGGTGGACGCCAGCCAGGGGATTCAGGCGCAGACGCTGGCGAACGCCTACCTGGCCACGGAGGCGGGGGCGGAGATTCTGGGCGTGATCAACAAGGTGGACCTGCCGGCGGCGCAGCCGGACCTGGTGGCGGAGGAGATCGAGCATGTGCTGGGCATCCGCAAGAACGAATGCTTCCGGATCAGCGCCAAGACCGGCGTGGGGGTCAAGGACCTGCTCGACGCCGTGTGCGAGCTGCTGCCGCCGCCGGCCGACCGCAGCGACGAGCCGCCGCGGGCCCTGATCTTCGACAGCCATTACGACGACTACCGCGGCGTGATCTGCTACGTCCGCGTCTTCTCCGGCTCGCTCAAGCCCCGGCAGAAGATCCGCCTCATGGGCCTCGGCTCCACCTACCAGATCACGGAGCTGGGCAAGTTCCGCCCGGACATGCGGCCGGTCGAGCAGCTCGGCACCGGCGAGGTCGGCTACGTCATCGCCAACATCCGCAACCTCGGCGACGTCCGGATCGGCGACACGATCACCGACGACGCCCGCCCGGCCCCGGACGCCCTCAAAGGCTACAAGCCGCCCATGCAGATGGTCTTCTCCGACTTCTACCCCGGCAACAACACCGAGTACCCGCGTCTGCGGGCCGCGTTCGAGCAGCTGGCCCTCAACGACGCCAGCTTCTCCTTCGTCCCGCAGAACTCGCAGGCCCTGGGCTTCGGCTTTCGCTGCGGGTTCCTGGGCCTGCTGCACATGGAGATCATCCAGGAGCGGCTGGAGCGCGAGAACGACATCGACGTCGTCCAGACCGCCCCGACCGTCAGCTACGAGATCCTCCTCACGCGACGGCACGGTCAAGCGGATCGACTCGCCCAGCGAGCTGCCCGACCGCACGCATGGTCGAGGAGATCCGCGAGCCCTTCGTCCGCCTGGAGATCATCACCACGACCGACACGATCGGCGGCGTCATGAAGCTGGCCGAGGCCCGCCGCTGCAAGCTGGTCAAGACCGACTACCTCAGCCCGACCCGCGTCATGCTCGACTACAAGGCCCCGCTGGCCGAGATCGTCTACGACTTCTACGACCAGATCAAGGGCATCAGCCACGGCTACGCGACGATGGACTACGAATTCACCGGCTTCGAGGCCGGCGACCTCGTCAAGATCGACATCCTCGTCAACCACACGCCGGTCGAGGCCCTGTCCCTGATCGTCCACCGCAGCAACGCCGAGGCCCGCGGCCGCAAGCTGATCATCAAGCTCCGCCGGGCGATCCCGCGGCACCAGTTCGAGATCCCGCTCCAGGTCGCCATCGGCGGCAAGATCATCGCCCGCGAGACGATCAAGGCCTACCGCAAGGACGTGACGGCCAAGCTCTACGGCGGCGACGTCACCCGCAAAATGAAGGTCCTCAAGAAGCAGAAGGAAGGCAAGAAGCGGATGAAGAGCGTCGGCTCCGTCGAGATCCCGCAGGAAGCCTTCATGAGCGTCCTCGATACCAGCGAGTGACAGGGGACCGCGAAAGGCGCAAAGAAAAAGGCCCCGCATTGGAACGGGGCCTTTTGTTGGTTCTTTCGCCTGCGGATGTGTCTTAGCAGGGCCGGACACCGGTCGCGCACGGGCCTTTCTTGCCTTGTCCCACCGAGAACTCGACCTTCTGGCCTTCATCGAGCGAGGCGTACCCCTCGATCCGAATCTCGGAATGATGGACGAACAGATCGTTGCCGCCCTCTTCCGGCGTGATGAATCCGAATCCCTTGTCCGCGTTGAACCACTTCACTGTGCCCTTTGCCACGTGTTCTTCTCCTTAGACCCGCTGCGGGCCTATAGACTGTTCCCTCTGTTACTGCACAAGGGGTAAACTCCGAGGGAGAAAAGCATACTCCTTTACTGGGGAGCCACTCTACCACACTCCCGCACCACTGTCTACAAAATAAATCCAGAAAACCGAAAAATATCTTCCGATCCGCCGATTTCACCGAATAACGCGGATTCTTCCTCTTTCCATCGGTGAAAATCTGTCGATTGTCGCCCGCGGCCCGCTCGGACATGATCGGGGAGAGGATCTCGCGGACTTCTCGTTGCGGCCCCCGCAAGGTACGCGCAGCGCCGCGCCGGTGCCTCTGGCTGAGGTCTGAGAACCGGCAACCTTGTCACCCGGGACTCGGGCCCGGGGTGGGGACTACTTTCCCGTCGACTGCCGGTGCCACTCCCACGTGGGCCGGAACTCCGGGGTGACCGCGTAAACGAGGCCGTTCACGAGGCGGACGTAGGCATTTTCCGGGTCGTCGACCGCCAGGCCGACGCTGTCTTTGCTGAAGCTGGCGCCGCCAATCCGTTCCGTGGCGCCGGCCGAGCGGCTCCAGAGGGAGGCGCCGCTGGCGGCCTCGACCATCTGCACGGTGAGCGTGGCCTGCACGTCCGCCGCGACCCTGATGTGGGTCAGGCTGTGGCCGATGGAGACCTTCGGGCGGACCTCCGAGAAAACGAGATCGCCCGTGACGATGGTCTGGACGCCGTACTTCTCACCGGCGGCCTTGAAGGCGGCCGGATCGAGCCGGTTCTGGCCGACGGCCTCGAGAACCTCGCTCTCGGTTCCCAGCTTCACGATCCGCACCATTCCCTGGTCCTGCCGGGCGGCGTCGATGAACCGTTGGGTGGCGAGCGGTCCGAGCTCATTCTCGGCCGAGCAGTTGAACTCGACGACGCCGATGACCTCATGCGCCTTGAGGTCGATCTGCGGCGGCACCATCACTCGGACCGACCCGGGCCCGCACCCCGCCCCGGCCACCAGTACGAGCGCGATTGTTCCCAACGTCTTTCTCATGCGATACCTCCTTTTTCATCGTGTGGTGACCATGTCTCTATCGGCAAGATCCGCCCGGAAGAAAAGAGAAATCAACGCCGCCGCCCGTGCAGAGACGCACTGACGCAGAAAGGTGCAGAGGTGAGTGAAAAAGCGTGGTTGTCGCCGTGAGCTGGCAGGGTGGTCAGGCTCCGAAACGCCGTTTCCGCATTGGGCAAACGCGTATCCCCTCCGGGGCGTCAACGGCCGCGATTCCCCTTGTTCCCGCCCTCGGTGAGAGCGGTCTCATCCGGCCGTCGACGCCTCTATTATCTATTCCTCATGCTGGCGAACTTCTGCCTGCGACGCTACCACGAGAACGAGAGAGAGAAATAGGGATAGAAGTACCACCAGGGGTTCCCGTAGTAGTACACATAGGGGTAATATCCGTAGGGATAGTAGTTATAGGGGTAATAATACCTATAATGGTAGTAATAGCTATAGGGATAGTATCGGTAGGGGTAGTGGTAATAGTATCGATAAGGATAATAAGCCAAAACCCCCATGATGGAAGTCCCTATGAGAGAAACTCATCTCCAAAGGGGCGGGAGCTAAAGCTGTGCCCCCGATTCGGGCTGTGACCCCAGTTCGACCGGCCGGAGAAATTGCCCTGCATCGGGCTGTGTCCCCAGTTCGAATGGCCGGAGAGGCCGCCCTGCATTGAGCTGTGTCCCCAGTTGGAACGACCGGAGAAACCGCCATGCATCGTGCTCCCGCCTCGGCCAGACATCATGCCCCCGCCCCCATGCATCGCGCCCCCCGCCTCGGGTGGCGGTAAGGACCACTGGGGCACCCGGCATGTCGGACGTCTGCCTTGAATTCAGCGTCTTGCCGTCCCTTCGGCCCTGGTCCGCCCACGTCGCCTGGTTTCCGTTATCGGCCGGGGTTCCGTAGGCCGCGGTCTGATCTACCCCTGTCAGCACCGCCGCCCGATCCCGGCCCCACGCAGCGTTCGTCGCCAGCATCATGATCGAAGCTATGATGGCAACATACGTACTCATAAATGTTCACCTCCGCCGCTTGACTCGAACGCGACGAGTATGTTCCTGCCCCTGGCATCGGTGGCCGCCATTCTCACGGTCTGCGCCAGGATGCAACCTTCAACCATGACGAACAGCACTTTCCTGCCTTACCTCCCGACGCGCGCCCGTTCCCCAACAAGTCGTCTTGGGCCCGTTTCGCGCAGTGCCCGGCTGAGCGCCGTGGTGCACTTCGGAAGATAAGAGCCTCTGTTCGTTGTGTATGATACTACGCTCGGGTGTTCTCCATCGTGCTGGGGGTAGGCAAGATGCCTATTGGGCAACAGGGTATTGCTCAGACAGATGCCACAAGCAAGGAAGGCGCCCCGTTCACGGCGTCGCCTCCGGCTCCTTGGAGCCTCTAATTGAATGAGCAGCGGACCTACGCCCCTTTGTCACCCCCGCGCAGGCGGGGTCCAGGAAGGCGCGGCATAGGTGGATTCCCGCTTTCGCGGGAATGACATAGGCGGGAGGCCGCCGAGTATCCTTCGTTCTGTTAGCCCCTCTTGGTCGGCAACTCCTTGGACATTCGCACCCTCTCAAATACCACTCCGTTGAACTCCGCCCGTTCCCTCGCCTCTACCACGAAGCCCAGTCTGGTGAAGAGGGACTGGGCGATCAGGCTGGCCTCCGTCCGCAGCCGGGATTGACCTGCCTGCACCGCCAGCTTCTCCAGTTCCCGGCAAATGGCCGCAGCGACTCCTTTGCGGCCATGGTGGGGCGCGGTAGCCAGCAGGGCGATGCGGTCGGGCGGGTCCAACTGACCGAACCCCACGGCCTCATCGCCCTCCAGCGCCACCAGCGTGATTCCCCGGCCCAGCCTTCTCCGGAACGCTTCGAGATCGTCGGCGAGCGCTGCCCACGCCTCCCCTTGCTCGCGCGTGTAGGCGCTTCGCCCCGTGATCAGAACCGCATCCCGATAGAGCCCGGCCAACGCCGGTGCATCGGCTTGCCTGTACGCGCGGATTCTCATCTTTCCCGGAACAACCTCACCTTGGCCAAATCCTGTACACTCATCCGGCCGTAGCCACGATCGATCATGATACTACGATATCTGAATGATACGAACCACGTGAACGCCGGAGGACTGAGAACGGCAACTGCCCTGGAATTTGGTTTGTCGTAGAGCCGCCACAAGGCTATCATAAACGGCGGTATGGTGACGACAAGACAACAAGCATTGGAGATCGCAGCCAGGGCCCGCCAGGGCCTGGCGGAAATCTATGGCGACCGCCTGCGCGGCGTGTACCTTTATGGCTCCGGCGCTCGCGATGAATTGACGCCCGACAGCGACATCGACATCGCGGTGATCTTGGACGCGCTCCCCGACCGCTTCGCCGAACACGAGCGCACCAGTCAGCTCGGCGCTGACCTGAGTCTGGCCTTCGACACGGTCGTGCTCTTCTTCTTTGCGCAAGAGGCCGACCTGGAAGCCGGCCGTTTCGGCATCCACCGGGCCATCAAAGAGGAAGGCATCGTCGCGTGAACGAGGAAGTCCAGCGACACTTCGAACAGGCGGCGGAATGTGTGGAGGATGCCCGCGTTCTGCTGGAAAATGATCGACTGGCTGCGGCGGTGACTCGCATCTATTACGCCATGTTCCATGGGGCGACCGCCGCGTTGCTCGCCAGAGGCATTCGCCGTCGCTCACATCATGCCATCCTCGCTGCATTCGGACAGAGCTTCATCCAGACGCGCGAACTGGATGAGCGTCTCTATCGAGATCTGAGAGCGGCATTCGAGCGCCGCCAGCAGGCCGATTACGAAGCCATCGTTGATATCGACCGGCAAGCGGCCGCCCAACTGCGTGAACGTGCAATTGAATTCGTCGACGCCTGCAGACGGCTCACGTCGTGAAATTACGGTACCGTCGCGAACCACGTGAACATCGAAGTTGATTTGTCACCACAGACAGCCTGCCCGCGAAGGCGGGGGACACAAGGGGCCGCTGAGGAAATTGCACAAGCGCGGCTGCGGCGCGAGCCGGTAGAGGGTGCTCCGCGCACCGCCTTGTCACGTCATGCAGGGATGTGAAAAATGTGCAGGTGGGACGCCATGCATTGGGGGTTTGTGACTCTGGTGTGTGGTCTCGTGAGGCAATAAATCTACCCTTGTACGTACTTTCCACAATAGCCTCTACAGCCCTGCCTTCTCTACATTATACATGCGGTTTGCGCGAAGCTCTGTGCGCCCGTGGGGGTTCGTGTGCCTTGACAGCATGCCAAGACGTCAACGGTGGTTTGACGTTGCGTTGCTTTATAGGTTGTGCGCGTGTGCATACGCGCCATTTAGGACGAGGTGATCATGGCACGGACAGTCAAATCCAGGGAGCTTCAACCCGAAGATCGCCGTAAACCCCAGGATGCAACGTATGCCCAAGGGCGTGATGCTGCGCCCATGGGCGATGCATTGATGGAGCAGATTCTTGAGAACATGGATATGACGCCTCCGGAGGAGGTGTTGAAGAGGATCGCCTCCCTGCCCGACATCCGACGAGGCAAGGTGCTGGACATCCGTCGCCAGCTTAGGGAGGGGACCTACGAAGTGGCGGCTCGGTTGGACCGGGCGATGGATCGGGTACTGGAGGATTGTGTGTTTGTGTTCGATGCTGGTTGTTGGCGTCGCACATCGCATCGGATGACGATGACCTGTTGCACCATGTGACGAGTCCTCTGGGAGAGAGAGTCTCCCACGAGTCTGGGATGCAGAACGCTGCGGATCCGAGACGATCGTGTGCCTGGCTGACCACCGTGGGCTCCGCCCACCGCCTTGTCACGCCATACAAGAATGTGAAATGCGTAGGTCTGACCTCCCTGATTTCAGGGGCACTAACAAACCCTGGACGCCCTTCATTTCGTCTGAAGCTTATCCTGAAGATTGCCCCCCGAAGCCCCATGCGATCCTTCGAATGATACTCTCTCTTGGATATACCTCTGTCTCACCTTCTCTCGTATTTCCTTTACCTTCTGCAGGCTTGCTTTTTTAGGGTCCACAAAGTTCGGATCAAGTGTGACCGCCTCGGTGCCTTGCGCAGTCAGATGAGTGAGCACGGTTCTAAAGAACAATCCTTGTGAGTCTTTTCCTTTGAGAACGGTTCTAATAAACAACCCTTGTGTGTCCTTTCCTTCGTCGACGGTTAGCGTGTAATCGCCCAAAAGGGTCGGATCCGCTTGACCCTCTCGGCATCTTGCGGAGTCAAATAGGCGATCAAGGTCCTGCACGATTTGGTCGCGACAAAGGCTTTCCTGCAGCTAATGAATTCCGCCCATCTACCATCTGTGTTCTTCCAGATGTACTGAACGGATCCCTCAGTATCATCTGCAATCTCCGGTTCAACGAAATCGACGGTCCACAACAGTGAATTCTGGATCTCTTCGATGGATAACCTGCTCCATGGATGAATCGGGCGAATCGAGAAATCTCTCATGACCAGATAGTTGATTGGGGGATCCGAACTCAAAGTCCTCGGTTGAACCAAATATGCGGATCTCGTGCTTTGGCCCTGAAGCGTGATAATCCTCGATCCGGTTCCGGACTGCCTCCCCGCCAACTGTGTCGGCCAACCTCTTTGGGAGCCTTTCGGCGGGGGTATGCAAGAAGTACTCCTCCACTGCATAGCGTTTCCCCGATGCAGGAGATGAATACGAGATTGTCCACCTCGAAACAAGGCCTGTCTGAAAACGTTCTATCAGGCTCTCAAAAGCCTTGGCCTGAAGGCCCGGGAGCGGAACACTCTGTTCAGCGTTTCTACATACGTCCCACATCTTGAAACGCGAACTGTTGCAGACCAAGTAGTTGAAATGTGGCACGTCAGGCCCTTCATATACTTGGCCATCTATCCCGCATATTTCATCGAGTTTCGGTGTTTTTCAGTAGACAAATGGCCTAACTGACGGTAGGGTAAGGAGTTGTAACGATTCCAGCCCCCGACAGAAAGGCCATTTCCATGACAGACTGTACCACCGAACCCCTGCTGTTTTCAAGTCTCAAACGTAAGAACATCCAAGCCGACTTTCGCGGCGGTCGGCTGACCTCCGATGGGGGGGCCTTGTTGTTGCGGGAGGCGGATCGCTCTCTGGGCCTGATCGACGCGCTCAATGCCTGTATCTTCGATCCCCGCAATCCGTTCTTTATCGCTCATTCGCAACGGACCCTCCTGGCCCAACGGATCGTCGGCATCGCTCTGGGCTATGAAGATCTCAACGACCACCAGAATCTGCGGGAAGACCCCCTGTTTCAAGTACTCTCCGAACGGGGCATTCGAGCGGACCTGCCGCTGGCGTCGCCGCCGACCTTGTGCCGCCTGGAGAACCGCGTGGATCGCAAGACGCTGGCCCAGATCGCGGAGGTGTTTGTCGAGACCTTCATTCGCACGCAACCACCCCGCCGGAGGAGCTGATCCTGGATGTTGATCCCACCAACGATCCGGTCCACGGCAATCAAGAGATGCGGTTCTTTCACGGCTACTATGACCAGTACTGTTTCTTGCCCTTGTACGTGTTCTGCGGCCGCCAGTTGCTGGTGGCGTATCTGCGGCCCGCCAATATCGATGGGGCCAAGCACAGCCGGGCGATCTTGAAACTGCTGGTGAAACGGTTCCGGCGGCAATGGCCGAACGTACGGATCATCTTTCGCGGCGACAGCGGCTTTTGTCGCTGGCGGCTTGATGCGTTGGTGTGACAAGCACGACGTGGGCTATCTTATCGGTCTGGCCCGCAATGCGGTGCTGAAACGCCTGGCGCGTTCCTTGACGGAGGTCTCCGCCGCTCAGTTTGCCCAGACTGAAGGAGAAGCAGCGGCTCTTTGGGGAGTTGGTCTATGGGGCCGAGACCTGGGACCGCCAGCGTCGAGTGATCGTCAAAGCCGAATACCTGGACGAGGAACCCAATACCCGCTTCCTCGTGACCAATCTGGCCGCGTGGCCGCAACCGCTGTACGACGAGGTCTATTGCCAGTGCGGGGACGCGGAGAACCGGATCAAGAACAGCAGTTGGGCTTGTTTGCCGACCGGACCAGTTGCCATGGCTTCGTGGCGAACCAATTTCGGGTACTGCTCTTGGTGGCCGACCTCCTGGTGGATATCTGCGTCAGCAACGCCGGCCGACACGGAATTGCGCCCATGCCCAAGTGGACACGATTCGCCTGAAGCTGCTGAAGATTGGGGCCCGGGTGGTCTGTTCCGTGGGCCCGGGTGGTGATCCATCTGGCGGAGAGTTATCCGCGGAAGGTCCTGTTCGCCCGAATTCTGAGCCGTTTGCGGGCTCTGGCGGTACGTTGTCCGGCTTCCGGCTAACGTCGCGGAAAATCCTGGTGGCGTGTCGGGGGTAAGGGGGTGGCGTGCACCACGGCGGCCTGGGGAATCATATTCGGTCACACCCTATCCTGAATTCGGCCGCCCGCAGGGTTTACCGACCCCGATGAAATATGCTGGGCTATTATCATGAGAATGGCCTCGCTCGCCCAGACATTACGCGCGTTGACCAGCCCGACGTTGCGAATACTGAAATCCAGATGGTCTTCTCGGCTATTCAGCTTGTAGCCGCAATCGAGTTGAGGTGTCTGCTGTTGAAGGTAACGAGTGTTCTGGACATGACAGGACCAACACGTAATCATGTTTCCGATGAGTGAGCCGGACAATATAACCAATATGACTCGTATGACCCGTTTCGTTCCTCTCTTGAACCGCTCTTTCTGCTCGCACGGAGTTGGGGCTACTGGTGTCTCCTCAATGACCTTGGCTTTGTTCTCGCGTGACCGTGATCCCTTATTCTTCATAGCAGATCGTCCTCGCCTAAGGCGTGTTGGGTGCATTGAAGGCATCTGATACTTTCTCTCGCCATCCGATAATCTCCAATGGGCCTCACAATCGCCTCGCATTCCTCGTGGGGCGGTTGTGGAGCCACCAAACCAGGACTGATTATGGAGGATGGAGGCGGGAAGGTCAACAAGAAACAGCGACAAGTGACAGGTGACAAGGGAGCGGTAGCCGGTAGTCGTTGTCGGTAACACAGGGATCAGGAGTCAGGGGCAGGGGGCCGTCACGCGGCTGCGGTGGCGAAGCTCGTTTCGTAGCCCGCAGCGCCGCTGCGCGTCGGGGGACGCCGGACGTGAGCCGTAACGAGCCGCGCCACCGCTTCACGCTCCACGATTCATCCGTCGTCCGCCCTCTTGTGTCCCCAGGGTCCTCTGTGGCTGAGAACCTCCGGGCTTCTGGTCTGTCTCCGTGTCGTCCGTGGTTCCGAATCGTCTTTTCGTAATCCCGCTGGATCAGATGCTCGGCCCGAACGCGGCGTGGTTGTGCGGAAGTGGGCGGGAGCAGGGCCTTGAGCTTGCGCAGGGCGGTGTAGCCCTGGAACATCCAGTACAAGGCCAAGCCGTGGAAGGCCAGACTCAGCCAGTCCTGAACGAGCACGAAGAGCAGGCCGTCGAGCAGGTAGAGGACCATGCCCACCAGCAGGGCCCAGCCCTGGCCCCGGTTCGCCAGCCAGCCGAACAGCGCGAAGAAGCCCGCGAAGAACACGCTGGCCCCCAGGGCGATGATCCGGACCGTGCCCGCCGCCTCGGTCTGCTCGGCGAGGATGGACCCGGCAATCGCATCGACGAGCTGCGTGACGCCCAGGCCGACGATGAAGCCCAGCGTGCCCTGGGCCAGGCTGACCACCGAGTTGACGATGGAGAGCCCCGCAATCCAGTAAAACCAGTTGGCCCCGTTCTTGAAGGTCCTCATGTTCCTGGCCAGCTCGGCCGCCGCGACGTTGTTCGGGGGAATCGCCGGACTATCCTGCGCCTCTGTCATGTGATCTCCTTTGCAACTGGGAAAACGTGAAAGTGCCGGGTCCATTTTCTCGGCACGTATAATCTCTCAGCGGCATCCACATCGCCTCTCGTTCCTCGTAGGGCGGCTGTCGAGCCACCCAACCGCAATTGATTATGACGGACGGGGACGGAAGGTCAACAAGAAAAGCGACGAGTGACAGGGGACAAGGGAACGGTAGTCTGTAGTCGGTAGTCAGTTGTCGGTAACACCGAGTAGCGCCGTATCTTCTATTGCGTCATGCCATCCCTGCACGTTCTCAGACCGCCACCGCACATCAGACCGCCACACACGTAAGTTGGCGGTCTGATGGCTCCGACCCCAACGGCGATCCGGCGCCGAGCCGGGTCGGCGGACCGCGCCGGGGCCAGCGACGCCGCGGCCACAACGATCATAAGTCACGAAGCTGCAACGACTTGGCGGCCATCCGGACAGCGGTGGGTCGGCCCCTGTGACGGTCTGGGCTCCCCGGACGCCGGGCGCGCCGCAGTGCCCGGATCAGACCGCCAAGCAGTTGGCGGTCTGATGCGCTGCATGGCGGGCCAGCCTGTCACCCTCAAACGGCAAACTCGCCCGAAGCCCGAAGGCCGTTCGTGTGAAACAAACCCAATTTGCGTCAAGCCCAAGGAAGGGTAAGTCTGTCGCGAAAAAGAGGTTAGGAGCGATTTGGCGCAGAAGGTGCCCGGAAAAACAAAGCCAATTTCCGTGCCGCAGACGCCACGGCCGCAGTCAGGCCGGGCAGCGGTGGCCGGCAATCGATAGGCGGTGAACCAGGGATTCGGCGCGGGGGGCAGGGGTGGCTACAGCCTGCCGCCTGCCGCGCCCGGCTTACGGCCTTTCTCCTCTTGGCCGATTCTGGTATCATGGGTCCGCAGGGGTATCGGACGGCTTTGTGTCGTGGGAGTATCGTCATGAACCGACACCGAGGCTTCACGCTGATCGAGCTGCTGGTGGT
The DNA here is from genome assembly GCA_963699595.1 of uncultured Planctomycetota bacterium. Classification (GTDB taxonomy): domain Bacteria; phylum Planctomycetota; class Phycisphaerae; order Sedimentisphaerales; family Anaerobacaceae; genus PLanc-01. The sequence continues at coordinate 138,715 of CAVOUO010000039.1, read as the reverse complement.
GATCTCCATTATCGCGCTGTTGATGGCGATCCTGATGCCGGCCCTGAGCCGGTGCGGGAGCAGGCGCGGGAGGTTGTCTGCCGGAGCCATTTGCAGCAGTGGTCCCTGTGCTTCGCGATGTACACGGGCGATTACGATGGGCACTTCATGCCGGGCATCGACGAGGACTGGACCACCGGCCGCTACTCGTGGATCTACACGCTGTTGCCCTATTATGAGGAGCCGGAAATCCGGCTGTGTCCCAAGGCCCGCAAGACCCAGGAGCAGGGCGGCGTGCTGCCCTGCAACGCCTGGGACGTCAGTATCACCAACCCCAGCGACTTCTCGCTCCTGAAGGACCCGTCGACCAAGATCGGCAGCTACGGGATCAACTGGTGGGTCAATGACAGCGCTCTCGTCAATGGGGCGCACGATCCGGCCAACAAGTGGCGGCGGACGGGGCAGCAGAACCCGGGCGCCATCCCCGTGCTCATGGACTGCGGCTTCATGCTGGTCCGGGCGGAGCCGCTGGACCCGGCCCCGCAGATAGACGGCGAATTCCTCTGGTCCTACGGCGGCGGCATGCGGCGGGTCTGCACGAATCGCCATCACGGCGGCGTCAACATGCTGTTCATGGACTGGTCCACGACCAAAGTCGGACTCAAGAAGCTCTGGACCCTGAAATGGCATCGCACGTTCGACACTGCCGGACCTTGGACCGTCGCCGGCGGCGTGGTCAATGACGACTGGCCGCGGTGGATGAAGAACCTGTAGGACTCGGAAGGCCCGTGAAGCGGTTGCGGTTGCGCGGCTCGTATCGGTCGCGTCGAACGTCCAGCGGTGTAAGGGTCTCTCAAACGCGGTTCATCGCGTTTGGGGGGGTCCTCGTTCCCGCTCGCCTACAGACGTCGTGTGAGGACGCACGACCTACGAAGAAACGAGCCTCGCAATCGTTGGACGGTCATACGTGCACGCTTGCCATCCAAGCAGCATGGCAGGCAGGTGCGGCGTGTCAATCCTGGCGGTGAAAATGATAGACGTGGACATCGAAGGGGGCGAACCAGTCGGTGAACTGGCCGGCTTTCGCCTCCACCTGGCGCGGGGACTCGTAGAGGACTTCGCCGGTGGCGGCCCAGGCGGGCAGGCCGGTGAACTTCACCTGGAGGGTCTGGCCTTCCCGCTTGCAGGCCAGGAGGTAGAGATCGTTGCCGACTTCCCGGACACAGAATTCCACGTCCTTGGCGCCTTCGACTCTGACCGGGAGCTTGCCCCACCAGGGCTCGTCCACGTTCTTCCAGAGCAGCAGGCCCGGATGATTGCGGAACCGGTTCAGGACCGACCGCAGGAGCAGTTCCTTGGCACGGTCGCCCTCCTGGAGACTGGAGAGCTTCTCCAGACGCGGCCAGCAATACAGGCCGCAGCGCGCTGCGGCGTCCATCCAGATCTGCTCCTGGGCGATGGTGTCCTGGTTCCAGGAGTTGTCGCCCTGGAGGCCCGTGCGAAAGAAGGTCCCGCCGGCGTCGCGAATTTCCTCGAAGGCGGGCTTGTCCTCGGGCGTTCGGCCGTCCGGCGGCGGACCGCCCGTGAAGCCGATAGGCAGGATCTTGCGGCCGTCGATCAGCAGCACACCGTCTTCGTTGAGCGTGACGTGTGCGGCGTTGCCGACTGTGGCGCAGGCGCAAGCCGATGCGAAGATCAACAGGACCGCCGACACCCTCATCGGACGACAACGAACCGTCAGCCCAATCTCTCCGGCCCATTGTCTTTGCCCTTCGTTCTTTTCTGTGACGAACGCCCGGATCATTGTACCGGACCCGACCGGACCTGCAAGAGAGGCAGGATCCCCGGCTGCCAAGATCGAACCTGATGCTCGATAAATTCATCAATAGTGGGCGGTTACGCGGAAATCCGAGTCACCTATATGAACTGACTGGCTTGACATCCGATGGGTCGAGAGTACAATTGTACTTCTGGAGATCGTGGCAGACACAAACACGTTTGTGGCGGTCGCCCTGGACGAACCGGAAAGGGCGGGGATTGTCGAACTGACGACGGGGCACGATTTGGTTGCTCCTGAAGTTCTGCCCTTCGAGGTCGGCAATGCACTCACGGCCCTCGTGAAAAGAGGCGTCCTCCAGGCGGGGGAAGTCAGCACGGTCTGGGATGCCGTGCAGGCCATACCGGTCGATCTCCGTGCGGTTGACATCAAGGTGGCGTTGGACATTGCGGGGCGGTTCGGGATGTACGCCTATGATGCGCTACTTCCTGGAGTGTGCTTTGGGCCTTCGCCTGCCGCTGCTTACGTTGGACAAGGGCATGAAAAGCGTCGCCAAAGAGTTGGCCATCGAGGTCCTGGAGTAAATGCCATGAAGGTATTCACCTATTCGGAAGCGCGAAAGCGTCTGGCCCGCGTGCTTGATATGGCGCGGAAGGAAGAGGTACTGATCAAGCGACGCGGCGGCGAGACATTCAGCTTGACCCGTAAGTCGCCGCGGCAATCTCCGTTCGACGTGCCCGGCGTGAAGACCCGCGCCACCACCAGAGACATCCTGGAGGCAATTGCGGAATCGAGATCAAAGAGAGGTGAACGTGCATCGTCAGTGGCACGAGCCCACGCACGCCGGTAAGCTATGGAGGCTGTGAACAGGTGGGCGTGGGCGAGTGATTACGGAAGAGGTAAGAGAATACGTGCTCGACGAGTGCAACTGGGCCGCGTTGATCCCGCCGGCCCGGGCCATCATCGAAAAGGGATACCACCAAGTCGCGGCGTTCCTACAGTTATAGCGGACATCCCACCGGTCAAGGCTACTTGTGTTCCTGCACCTCGACAATCTGGGCGGACTGTTCCGGATGTTCAAGCCGGATTTTGATGAGGCCTTGGGTGGTCATTCCTTCCTTGCAGCAATTGGCGCTATCGTCCGTCGGCAGCAGGGCGGTGAGACTGCCGTCGGGCAAGGCCGCTTTCAAGGACGTAGCCGCCGGGGACGGGTTGCAGGACGGCTTGCCGCTCAATCTTGTCCTGTGCTTTGTGCGGCTGGTAGAGCGTCACGAACTCCATGTGCGTGGCGCGCTCGGCGGTCTTCGCGGTCAGGTGCCATTCGCGCAGCTTGATGCGCGGGCGGGGGTTCGGGTCGTATTCGTTCGTCTGGTCGAAGGTGAGCTTCTGCGGCGTGAGGAAGGCGATATCGCAGAGGACATCGCCATTTTGCGTGACGATGCTCCCCTGGTCGCGCACGTCGAACTTGTTGACCGCGTGCAGCCAGTACTCGAAGGTGGACGGTTCGCTTGCTCTCAGGCGGTCGTAGATGATGACGAGATCGGGCTTCACGAAGAGGATCGCGCGTTTGAACTGCTCGACCGGCGGTGCGTACGATTGGCTCGCGTCGCCGATGACCACATCCAGTTGCGGCGTGGTGAGGAAGGCCGTGATCCGGCCCTGGGCCTGGACCGTGTGCTTCTTCTGGTACTGGCCGTTGACCGTGATGCAGTTGGTCGAGCGGGTGGTCCACATCCAGTTGGTGTGGTGCTCGCTGCCGTAGATGTCGCGGTAGCCCGAGTAGATCAGGAGCCGCTGGCCGTAGGCCCAGAGCAGGAAGGAGTTGTTGGACTCGTAGCCGTGCGACTGTGTGCCGAAGGGACTCGACTTGAGGACGACCTGCACGCCTTGTGTCGCGTCGGTGATGCTGCTGTTGAGATAGGCTTGTCCCGTTCCTGCGAAGAGGCGCGACGCCGGCAGATCGTCCGGCGCCTTGGCTTGGACCTTCGGCAGTTGGCCGCGAATGAAGCCGATGTAGCCGCCGGTGGGGACCGGGCCGCCGAGCTGCTCGACGTACCATTGCCAGTGCGGATTCTGGGCCTGGGCGGCCAGAATGCTCATCAACGGGACGTTCGATTGGGCGGTTCGACCGGCCGCCAGATCGCCGAAACCGCCGTCATCTTTGCCGGGCGGCATCAGGTACATCGCATAGTAGCCGACCTTCGAGAAGAAGGGCTTCTGGTAGGCGTCGATGCCCATTGCCTCGCGCATGACGTCGGCCCACCAGGTGAAGCGGCTCAGGTAGCTCGCCCAATAGGATGCGCCTTCGTGCCAGCCGCCGTCCTCGTCGCTCCAGACGGGATAGACGTTGAAGAAGACGTTCATCGCGAACCACACCCAGTCCTCGGCCCCCTCGACCTCGCCGAGGAAGGCGATGCCGATCTCGCCCAGCTTGTGCCAGGCCCGGTTGGAGTGGCTCGCGTAGGGCTGCCAGAGGTGTCGCGGGCACAGGTGGCTGTACATCTCGTCGCCGCGAATCTTCATCACCTTGCGGCAGATGTCCTTCTCCTCGTCGGTGAGCAGGTCGTTGACGAACGTGTAGGTCCGCGAGAAGAGATAGTTGTACGGCATGCCGGCTTCATCGTTGTACCGGTAGCCGGTGCTGCCCTTGGGGTCCCACTTGGCGCATTCGAGCAGGATTCGCCTGGCCTCCTGCCCGTACTTCTCCTGGCCGCCCAGCAGGCGCGTGAAGGCGAGGGTCGCGGCGCTGTTGAGGACCTTGATCGTGTACTCGCGGTTGCCCCACCAGATCACGCGCCATTCTTCGCTCTTGGTGTCGGTGCCCGGCGGGTACTTCGGCGGCTCCTGCGTCGAGGGCGGATTCGCGAGGATTCGGTCGCACTCCTTCACGAGAGCGAGGTACTTGTCCTTCAGCTCGCCGCGCGCCAGTTCCCGCAACCGGTCCAGGTTCTCCGGACGCAGGAACAGCCGCGGGTGCGTCTTGGGGATTCTGGCGATCAACTCCTGGCGGCCGGGCATCGGCATTGGCACCGCGCTATCGGCAATCGTGAAGGTCCGCGCCCTGCTCCAGTCCGTAGGATGGCCGTCCCTGTCCTTGCCACGATAGCGCCACGTGTAGCGGCCGGGACCGAAGGTTCGCGGTGGGCAGTGTACATTGAATGTGATGTCCGCGGCCCGATAGACGATGTTCGCAAAGCCGGCGTCGCGTGCGCACTCGATCTCCCACGTCAGGCCCTGCTGCGGCCGCCAAGTGAAGCTGGGTGGGTCCGTCTGCGATATGGCCCCGTCGTCGGGCCGGTAGCCCCAGGTCTCAGGTTCGGCGGGTCGCTCATCCAGTCGCGGCTGAGCGAACACCGGAGACACGAATATCAGAGAGAGAACCAGAGCGGGAAGATGCAGGTGACGCCTATTGCTTTTTGCTGATCTCATGCTGCAACATGGCCTCGTAGAGGGACAACTGGATGTCCAGGATCTGTTCGAGCGTCACCTCGCAGTTGCCCCGGACGCCGTGCGAACACTCGAACGTGAAGCTGCGTGCCCCGCTGACATGGTACAGGGCACTGATCAGATTGAAGGATTCCGGGTTCTTGCCGCCTTCGGGACGCGGCTCGAAGAGTCCGCCGCAGGGCAACTGTCGCTGGCCCAGAAGCGCGTAGCACTCCTGGGCCAGAGACCGGATATCCTGCTGGATTTCGACCGGGGTGTACGCCGGCCGGTAGACCGCCGGTTTCGATCTCGTGGCTGTGGAGCGAGACGGCCAGGTCCGGGCCCTCTTCGCGGGCCACCTTGAGAAACGCCGCGGACTCCGGCCCCATCGGGGCAAACCACTCATCATGCATCGGATTGACGCCGGCGTCATCGAAGTAGCAGCCCAGGAAACGGACCTTGTCGCCCGCCATCGGATGGTACTGCTTGCACTGGGGCCAGTCGCAGAAGGTGTCATCGGTCCAGGTCCCCTGGCCCCAGAACCGCACATCGTCATCGCCCATGTCCTGCAAGGCCCGCGGCTCGAAACGGGCGGTGCCGTCGGGATTGCCTGCCGGGATGATCAGGAGCCGGCATTGTTCCCCGAGCTGGCGCAGCTTCTCCTGGCTGCGGCCGCGCAGGTCTTTGCCCGTCTCCATGATCTGGATCAGGTTGACCAGGCCGGTGAGCCCCTCGACTTCCTGGCCGTGCACCGGGCCGATGAACAGGATGACAGGCTTCTTCCGTGCCGCCTTGTCCATATAGGCCGCGGGCTTCTGACCGCCGATGGCCGAATTGAAATTGGCATGATGGGCCACCGTCTCCCGGCTGCCGAACGTGACCATAAGGATCGGTCTGCCGCCCGGCGTGGTGGCGAGGACCGTCAGTCTGCCTCGCTCCAGGTGCTCGAAGCGAGAGGCCAGTCCTTTCACGTCCCCGATCCAGAAGTCCGGCAAGGACCGGTCGGGAACCCTGGCCTTCGCCTGCGCGTAGGTCATGCGGTCCACACGAGGCGCGGGCTTATCGCCCTGTGCCAGGCTCGCCGACAGCAGGATGGCGACGATCGCAATGGTCCCTTTGAACGTGTGCCTATTCATCTTCACCTCCAACAATGCCCGTTTGCGGAGCGGGGCATGCCGCCTGAGTTCGTGCCTGTCGACGCCCCGTCTCAAATTGACGTCATCACGCCGGGTGCTCTCAGCCCAGCAGCTTCTTCTCCCACCACTTGAGATATTCTTCGTCGGTAATCTTCGGCGAGAGGCTTCGTCTTTCCATTTCCTCGAGGTACGACTTCGCCATGTCGTCCTGCCAGTAGGCGACGGCCTGTGGGTCTTCCGGCTGCTCGCCCTGATCCTGGGTCGACTTGATCCACTCGTCGAGCTTGCGGCTGTGCTCGCGGAGAACGCCCCGGAGCTTGCGGTCGTCCGCCAGATTGTGCAGCTCGTCGGGATCCTTCTGCAGGTCGTACAGTTCTTCCTTGGGCCGGGTCGGCGCCATGAATTGCTCCTGCTGGGGCGTAAGCTTGCCCTGGTTGTGCAGGACCTGCATCAGGGTCAGCATGGGATACTGGAGCTTCTTGTAGGCGTTGAACTGCGTGTAGGGTCGGTCGGGGTAGTAGTTGCGGATGTACTTGTATTGCTTCGAGCGCACGCAACGGATGCGGTCCACCGTCCCGTCGCAGCGGTCCCGTGCGGCGAAGATGTACTCGTGCCCCTTGCCTTTGTGCGTGAGGAAGTCGGACCCCTGCAGGTACTTGGGCGGCGCGATGCCGGCCGCCGCGAGAGATGTCGGCGCGAAGTCGATCGCGCTGACGAGGTCCTCCACGACGGTGCCGGGCTCGATGTGTCCCGGCCAGCGGACGATCACGGGGATCCGAATCCCCTCGTCGTAGAGCCACTGCTCGCCGCGGACGTGGGGCCGGCCGTTATCGCTGAAGTACATCACGATGGTGTTCTCGGCCAGGCCTTCTTTCTGCGAGCCATTGCAGGACGACGCCGATTTCCGTATCGAGGAGCTGGATGGATTCGAGGTAGTCGGCCCAATCCCGACGGGCGAGCGGATGATCGGGATAGCAGGGGGGCAGCGTCACCCTGGCCGGGTCGATCGGGTTGCGCTTGTCCCGCCGGAAGTCGCGCTGGGTGAGGTTGAAGTTGATCTGGGCGAAGAACGGCTGGCCCGGCGGGCGCTGGGACCAATCGGTGCCGTCGAAGGGCCGAGCTCATGTACATGAAATTCCAGTCGGTCTTGCCTTCCTGCTTGTAGTTGAGTCCGGCACAATTGCACCGGAAGTAGCCGCCCCGCCGGAAGTACTCGGTCACCGGCATGATGGGGTGCGGGAGGAGGTGGCTGTCGTTGCGATGGCTGCGGTGCTGGTGGGCGCCGATGCTGGTCTGGTACATGCCCGTGATGATCGCCGAGCGCGAAGTCGAAGAGACCGGGCCGGTGACGAAGGCGTTGGTGTACCTGGCCCCTTCGCTCGCCAGCCGGTCCAGATTCGGGGTCTTGACGAGGCTGTTGCCGTAGCAGGCGAAATCGGGCGAAGTGTCCTCGGAGATCAGCCAGAGAATGTTCGGCCGGTGTTGGGCCTGCAACAGCCGCTCGCGCGCGGCCTTCTGCGCCGCGTGCTTGCGGTCTGCCTCGCAGCCGGAAAAGAGGGCGGCGGCGGCTCCGCCGCCGACTGTTTTGAGGAAGTCACGGCGTTTCATACGCTACATCCCTGTAAATTGACTATCAACCATTTGGCGACGACGATGGAACCGTGAGTGAGCCGACCAGATCGGCGAGTTTGGCCACGTCGTGCCGGACGCAATAATCCTCGAGGCCGTCGATGATCCGCACGGCGCAATCGGGCTCCAGGAAGCTGGCGGTGCCGACCGCCACCGCCGACGCGCCCGCGATGAGAAACTCGATAGCATCCGAGGCCGTGCGGATCCCGCCGAGGCCGAGGAGGGGAATTCCCGCCGGCTTCGCGACCTCGTTGTAGACCTTGTTCACGAGATAGACGGCGATGGGTTTGATGGCCGGACCGGAGAGGCCGCCGGTGCGATTGGCCAGGGCCGGGGTCCGCGTCTCGATGTCAATGACCATCGCGGTGAACGTGTTGATGAGGCTCAGGGCGTCGGCGCCCGCCTCGACCGCCGCCCGCGCGATGACGCTGATATCCGTCACGCAGGGCGAGAGCTTGACGATGAGAATCTTGTCGCCGGCGGCGGCGCGGACGGCCGAGGTGATCTCCCGGACCTGCTCCGGGTCGCGTCCGAAACTGATGCCGCCTTTGGCCACATTGGGGCAACTGATATTGAGCTCGAATCCGGCCATCGCTTTCTCGCCGGCCAGCCGCTCGACGACCGCCATGTACTCCTCGATCAGCTCGCCGGCCACGTTGACAAACACCGGCACGGACATCTTCGCGATGAGGGGCAGCTTCTCCTGCGATGAAGCGATCCAGCCCGACGTTCGCCAGCCCGATGGCGTTGAGCATTCCGGCATCCGTCTCGACGATGCGCGGCGTCGGATTGCCTTGGCGCGGCCGGCGCGTGATGCTCTTGGTGATAAAGCCCCCCAGCCGATTGACGTCCATGAAGTCCGCCAGCTCCTCGGCATACCCGCATGTCCCCGACGCGGTAAACACCGGGTTCGCCAGCCGCCGCCCCGCGAAACCTGTCGAAATGTCAACACTCATGGTCATTACCGCCTATCAGAGATAGCACATCGGGGGCGGACACACAATGGGGCCTCACGCAAGAAAGACGACGCTTCTTGCCTCGAAGACGGGGCCATCCTGGCAGCAGAGCTTGTAGACTGTTTCATTCGAGCCTTCGACCCGGCACTCCACGGCACAGCTTTGGCAGACGCCAATGCCGCAGGCCATGCGCCGCTCCATACTGACCTGGCAATCGATGTTCCGTTCGGCGGCCAGCCGTGCCGTTGCCGCCAACATGGCCTCCGGGCCGCACGCATAGATGATCGTCCCGTCCGGTGCCCAGTCGCGTTGGTCGTCCAGCCATTGAGCGAGCCGCTCCGTAATGAAGCCGCGGCGGCCCGCGGAGCCGTCGTCCGTGGTCACGGCGGACGGAATCCCGAACTTCGCAAACGCCGGGACGAGGAAATCGATGTGCTCCGGCACGTTGTCGAAAGGGCCCTCAAAGGGCAGCGATTGGACTGTCTTGGCGCCCACGAACGCGAGGACATTCGTGTCGGGATACTCGGCTCTGAGGAGCTTCGCGAGGCAGCGGATCGGTGGGGCGCCCATGCCGCCCACGACGAGCAGAGCCCAGCGCTTGTCAGGCGGCACCTGGAAGCCGTTGCCGAGCGGTCCGAGGAAGCTGAGCGAATCGCCGCGCCCCAAGGTGGTCAGCCGCACCGAGGCCGGGCCGAGCACGCAATAAAGGAGTTCGGCGGTGGTCTTGTCCCGGCCGGCGGTCACGTCCGCGAAGCTGAAGGGCCGGCGCAGCAGAATATTCCGTTTCGAGGCGTCGCGCAGCTCCGGCGCGATCAGGCTCTCGTCCGGCAGACCGAGATGGGAGACATCGACCTGAACGAACTGCCCCGGCCGGAATTTCGCAAAGGCCCTGGCGCCGGCACCGGTGAACTCCAGGCTCATCGTCCAGAAGCACTCGCGGATTCGCCCGTTGGACGTGACCGTCGCGGGAAAGACCCCCTTAGCCATCGATGATTGATAATTATTCATAATCAATACTGGCAGGCTCGGACGCCGTCCACGACTTTGCAGACGTGTGCGGCGTACTTGTCTTTGTACGCGGGGCGGCTGCGCGGATAGGCGGCGTCCACCGCCTTCCTGACGGCCTCGACGGCTTCCGCCCGGACCAGGGCGCCGGAGGCCCCTTTGTCGCCGCCTCCCAGCATCCGCTCGCCGAGCACGCCCGGCACGGTCCGCACCGCATCGCACATCGTCTCCAATTCCGGCCCGGAGATCCTGTAGTCGTCCCGCAGGCCCAGACCATCCTGCCGGAAGATCGCGCCGACCGTCTCGATCTTGCCGGCCCGCCAGGCGTCCATCATCTTGTAGAAACGCTGCTGGGCGTGGAAGATGTAGTTGAGCCGGGCGCAGTGGTGGGGATGGCTCTTGCCGAACTGGTCCATGATCTTGTTGTACAAAGCCTCGTCCTTGATGTCGGCCAGACACGAGATCTTGATAGCCGGCCTTTTGGAGGATGCCGACCAGTTCTTCGCACTCCCTTCGGCGAATCGCGTACGTTGATTTCTCCAGGCCGGGCCGGTCCGTGCCGGTGTCGAGCACGACGATCCGAAAGTCCGTGGCTCCTTTGCCGATGGGCACGTACTCGATGGAGCGGTCCTTCGGGTTGTAGTAGGTCCCCATGCCCTCTTTGGCGAACAGGACCATCGTCTGGTCGAGCTTGCCGCAGGGCGAGCCGATGTAATCGTTCTCGACCGCCTGGGCCAGATCGACGATCTGCACCTGCTTTTCGACCTCGATCTCGTTGACGTCGAAGAGCGAGAGGATCAGGTTGACGCACAGCGACGCCGAGCGGCTCATGCCGCCGCCGGGGATGTTGCCGAAGAGAACGCCGTCGATGCCTTGCTTGAGCTTGAATCCCTCCCGCTGGAGAATGTAATCGATGCCGTACGGGAACCGGCCCCAGGTCTCGGCGATGGCGGCCGACTTGGGGGCCGGGACATTGCCGATGGTGTACTCGATCCGGCCATCGTGGGGGAAGTTGCCGCTGAAGAGCCGGACCTTGTTCGTGCCGTTGGGCCGGTAGGCCAGCCAGATGAATCGGTCGGTTCCGACGCCGAACAGCTCCGTGCCGTTGTAATCGCCGTGCTCGACACCCAGGCAGAAGCGCGACGAAGTCCGCCGCACCGTGCCGCCGGCAATCTTGATCTTGTTCTCCTTGGCAAGCTGTTGCAGCTTGTCCAATGCCCCCTGGTCTTCCTTTGTCAGCTCCATCCGGACCTCAGTGAAAAGCGTGTGCCCATCCTGTAGTTCCCTACGACGAGGCTGAATATAGCCAAATCCGCCCGGACAAGCAAGCCCGAAGCCCCGCACCGCCATCCATGCGACTGACTTCTCGTGGGGGAGGGGCGTACCGTCTGTCATCCCGGGCGTCAGCGAAGGATCTGGGCCGGAGCACGAGAACAGGCGTTGGTTCCATTCGCGGCCCAGATGCTTCGCGTTGCTCAGCATGACAAGTACGGAAGGGGGCCCCTACGAAGTGTGGTCGCACGCACCGCCGCTCCCAAGCGGCTGGTGCATCGATGTTTGGGCTGGTATGATGCGGTTGTAAGTGATGGCTGCGGCGGGCGGCATAGGAGTGATGAAAGTAAAGGCGGATGAAGATGACCTTTGATTTCGACAGGGTGCACGACCGGCGGGGTACTGACAGCCTGAAGTGGAGCCGGTACAAGGACCGGGACGTGATCCCCATGTGGGTGGCCGACATGGACTTCCGGTCGCCGGAGCCCGTTATAGAGGCGCTGCACCGGCGGGTGGAGCAGGGGATCTTCGGGTATGCGTCGCCGCCGCCGGAACTCGTGCAGGTGGTCGTGGCGCGGATGCGGGAGAAGTACCGGTGGAAGATTGAGCCGTCCTGGCTGGTGTGGTTGCCGGGCGTGGTGCCGGCGCTGAACGTGGTGTGTCAGGCGTATGGAGGCCAGGGCGATGAGGTGGTGACGTTTACACCGATCTATCCGCCGTTTCTGGCCGCGCCGCCTCGATGCGGAAAGACGGTGCGAACGATTCCCCTGCGGCGGGAGAGAAATCTGTATACGTTCGATGCCGAGAGATTGGAGAGGGAGCTGTCGTCACGCACGCGGATTCTGTTGCTCTGCAATCCGCACAATCCCGTGGGCCGCCGATATGAGCGCGAAGAGATCGAGCGCATTGCCGGCATCTGCGTGGCGCATGACATCCTCCTCTGCTCCGACGAGATTCATTGTGACCTGATCCTCGACGGCGGGTCGCACGTGCCGACGGCGGCACTGGGCCCCAAGGTCGCCGCACGCACGATTACGCTGATGGCGCCGAGCAAGACCTTCAACATCCCGGGTCTCAACTGCGCCTTCGCCATTATCGAGAACCCCGAGCTGCGCACGAAGTTCAAGAGGGCGCGCGAAGGCATGGTCCCCGGTACGAATGTGCTGGGCTACACCGCCTGCCTGGCCGCGTATCGTGACGGCGAGCCGTGGAGATCGGCCCTGATCGACTACCTGCGCGACAACAAGGAGATCGTCCGACGGTTCATCAACGAGGAGATCACAGGTCTGGCAATGGACGATGTGCAGGCGACCTACCTGGCCTGGATCGATACCCGGGCATTGGCTTTGCCCAAGCCTGCCCGCTTCTTCGAGCAATCTGGCGTCGCTCTGTTCGATGGCCGGGAGTTTCAGGGCGAGGGCTTCGTGCGGTTGAACTTCGCTTGTCCGCGCAGCATTCTTATCGAGGCGCTCCAGCGGCTGCGTCACGCCGTTGAAAGCATCGGGGAGCAGAGTATTTCACGGGAGTCAAGCGGCTGACACCAGCGGATGGTTCATTCTCTCATGTCCGGCAGGGCAGCCCGCCGGAAGCGCAGGAGACTCGCGTACAGAGATCCCAGCGCATCCGTCACCGCCAGGGTCTTGCCAAACAGCACCGGGACCAGAATCTCTCCCAGAACGACGCTGCGCATGACGCTGCCGCAACACCGCAGCAGATGCACGAAGGGGCAAGAGGCCCGTGGGATTCGCCCGTCCAACCGGTGCAGGATCTCGGTGTCGACGCCGGCAGCAAAGGCCCTCCGCAGGAACCACTTCTTGGTCAGTCTCTCCTGCAATACGATGTGCCCCACGATCGCTCTGGGTTCATAAACGACCACACCACCGCAGGCGCGGATCTTCCGCAAGAGGTCGGACTCTTCCCCGGAATGGAGGGAGACCGAGCCGCAACGACCCAACGCAGGGTTGAATCCACCGACTTGCAGCGCCATGTCCTTCCGGACCGAGAAGTTCAGTCCATAGAGATCGTGGTCGGTGCCGACGATAACCTGATCGCCGTAGTCCAGACGCGACAGGTAGAACTCGTAAGGCTCGGGCAGCCAGGCGGGGCGCTCGGATCGGAAGATCAGATAGCTTCGGCCGCCCACCACCGTGGCCGAGTGTTCCTCGAAGGCGGCGGCCACGGCCGACAGCCAGTCCGGGTCCACGATGACATCGTCGTCAAGAAACGACACAATCTGGCCTTTGGCTTCCCGCAAGGCGCGGTTGCGTGCATGGCTCAGGCCTTGTTGGGGCTCCAAAACGCTGCGCAAGCGGGGGGCGATTATGCGGCGGTACTCTTGAATCACCTGCGGGGTACCATCGTTGCTGTTGTTGTCGACCACGAGAATCTCGTATTCTGTGGCCTCAGGACAGCGCAGGTCGCGCAGGCTCCTCAGGGTCTCCGCCAAGGTGGCTGAGCGATTATACGTCTGTATCGCTACGGTGATGAACGCGGGGTGGACACCACGCTCAACCATGAGAACTCTCCGGCGGCAACGATCAACAGCGACCGCTTTGCGATCTCAAACTGAGAACGTCACATGAAGCCACGAAGTCTCGCTGGTGTGTTTTCTGTGATGTTATCGGACGCACCGTCGCGAGTACGTCCACGATGCGAACCGCGACGTCCCCCTGTGCGCACCTACATTCCCCAGCGAGCCCGAATGTGCGGCAGTCACACAACGAATCCAGAGTACCTGCAAAGTGAGGCAGATTCTGTTAGGGAATCCCCCTAATCTTGGGCGGGCGGCTGCGTAAAGACGCCTTGCCTTTGTCGTCGGTTTCTTTGGCAGTTGAGTTTTTGGGGGCCTCCGGCCGAAGAATAGCCTTGTGGCACTGACAAGGGATTGTTTCAGGCAAGTTTGTTTGGGATTGGAGTAGTCCGATGAGAACTGTACGACACGCTGTCCGGGGAGTCTCACGATTGGCTTTCGTATTTGTTCTGCTGGCGTCGAAGGCGGCTCTTGCCGCCGCGAGCGGTCCGGCCGGAGCGGCGGGCGAAGGCAGTGCCGGCGCGAGTCCGATCCTGTCCGGCAGCATTCATGAGATCATAAGCCGAATCTACGCTCTGGTCGTCCAATATGGGCTGAACTTCATCGGCGCCCTGGCGATTTTCTTTGTGGGCCGGTGGGTGGCGAGGTCTGTCTCGTCCTTGCTCAGCAAGGCTCTGACCAAGGCCAAAGTGGACGCGACTCTTGTGCCTTTCATCGATAATCTGGCCTACACGGCCATGCTGGTGTTTATCATCATTGCCGCCTTGGCCGAAGTGGGGGTCCAGACGGCCTCGGTCGTCGCCGTCCTCGGTGCGGCGGGTCTGGCGGTAGGCTTGGCCCTCCAGGGTTCCCTGGCCAATTTCGCTTCCGGCGTCCTCCTGCTGGTCTTCAAGCCCTTCCGTGTCGGCGATTTCGTGGAAATCTCGGGTGTCTCGGGGACCGTGCAGGCGATCCACGTGTTCAACACGGTCCTCAACGACCCGAACAACATCCGGATCATCGTTCCGAACGGCCAAGTCACCGGCGGCAACATCCTCAACTACACGGTCAACGGGACCCGGCGCATCGATCTGACGGCGAGCGTTTCCTACGATGACGATCTGCGGAAGGCCCGGCAGGTGATTGAGAGCGTGCTGGCTGCCGAGTCGAGGATTCTGCCCGACCCGGCGCCCCAGGTGGCGGTCAAGGAAATGGCCGCCAGCAGCATGGACTTCGCGGTTCGGCCCGTGGGTGAAGGCGGACGACTACTGGCCGGTGTACTTCGACCTGACCGAGAAGCTCAAGACGGCGCTGGAGGAGAACGGCATGACGATCCCATTCACGACGCAGGAAATTGTCGTCAAGACCGATGCCTCGGCGGCCAGCCTCCTCAGGAGCGCCTGACGCGGTTCAGAACCGCCAGATCAGACTCAGGCCATATTGGATGGTGTTATTGCGGGGCTCGTACCAGCCGTCGGAGGTATTGGACTCCTCGACCCACCAGTACTGGACGAACGGTGCGATTGCCAGGTCGGCGGACTTGGCCCGGTGGCGCAGCTCGACGGAGGCCCTGGCCCCGTACCCCGGCCATTGGATATTAACCACCCCGTTATCGACGCCGGAGATCTGAACACCGATCAGGAGCAGATCAAACTCGCCGCCGACCCCGATCTGCCAATGGCCGGCCAGTTCGTGGTACGTCTTGAGGCCCAGCGGCAGATAGAAATAGTTCGATTGCCGATCGTAACCTGCCGGGTCCTGGCCCGCATAATCGTTCAGGCCCCGATACCCCATGCCGGCGTAAAACAGATTATCCCAGCCCTCCACCGGCCAGGACTCGCCCCAGAGCAGCCGCAGGTTGAGCAGGAAGTCGGTATCGCCCTCCATCGTGTAGGGCGTGCCGTCTGTGAGCGAGCCCTCGTAGTCCACCTTGCCGACCGCGAACCCGCCATCCATCCGGAACAACCCGTGCGGCCGGTAGCGCGTGTAGGAGGCGGCCACGCCGTACAGCAGGCCGTCAATCTTCATGGTGCCCGGCTCCGTGTAGCGATAATAGGAGACTTCCGGCGCGACCTCCCACCGCGGCCCGGTCAGTATCTGGTCCACGGTTGCGTTCGCCTGCCCACTTTCCCCCACGCCCAGAAGAACGCAGATTGCCAGCATCTGCAACACGCTCATCGTGCCACTCCGAAATGGCCGGTCCCGCCGACAAGAGCCTGCTTGCGCCCAGGAACACACTTGCCGGTCGCGACATCGGCCGCCGGGAGAATTTCGTCCATTCACCGCGGAAACCTGAAAAAATCGTTGCAGCGAACCACTCCATGCGGCCGAAAGAGCCTGCTCTGAGGATGGCCGAATGGCCGCGAGGCCTTCTGGGGTGAAAAATTTTCAAAAAAATCCTAAATTCTGGTTGACGCGGTGGTCGAACCACCATATCTTGGCGCTTAGCTTCCGGTAAATAGTGATTGGAAGGATCGTGTAGCGTCCATCCAAGCAGGTTGGTCGACGGACAAAATTTGAGGGGTTGAGTATGGAGCCATTGACACCGAAACAACAGCAGGTATTGGAGTTCATCGCGGGCCGGCTGGATGAGAGGCAGTCCGCCGAGCCAGCAGGAGATCGCGGACCATTTCGGCCTGGTGCAGAACGCCGCCTATCAATTGGTCAGCTATCTGCGGAAAAAGGGCTATGTGGTCGATACCGGAGGGCACCGGGGGCTGCGCTTATCGCCGGAATACCTTGCACAGCGGAGGGAGGCGGAGGGGCTCCCCATTCTCGGCCGGGTGGCGGCGGGTACGCCGATCCTGGCCGAAGAGAACATCGAGGGCTATATGAGCGTGGAGAAGCTGTTCGGGCGCAAGGAGGGGACGTTTCTGCTGCGGGTCGCCGGAGACAGCATGGTCGATGAGGGGATCATGGACGGCGACCTGGTCGTCGTCCAGGCCGGGTCGACCATCGAGGACGGGCAGATCGGGATCGTCCTGCTGGACGATGAGGCGACGGTCAAGCGGGTGTTCATCCAGAAGGACCGGATCGCCCTGAAGCCGGCCAATCAGTAAGGCCGGGTACAAGACCAGGTATATCAAGCGGTTCGATAAGAACGTTCGGATTCTCGGCAAGGTGGTCGGCTGCATCCGAACCAGCATGAAGTAAAAATTCGAAATCGAAACCCGAACAAATTCCAAGCGAAGCCAAATACCGAAACGGCTTCCGGGCCTGGTCCTGTTTTAGAATTTGGGATTTTGAGCCATTTGAATTTGTTTCGGATTTGGTGCTTCGGATTTCGAATTTGCTCGCATAGGTGAACGCTGATGGTTTGTCCTATCTATATCGGGATCGCAGGGTGGTCCTATCCGGACTGGGAGGGGATCGTCTATACGGACCCGAAGGCGGACCAACTGGAATATGTCAGCGGGTACGTCGATTGCATCGAGATCAACAGCTCGTTTTACCGGCCGCCGGTCGAGAGGAATGCGCGGTCGTGGCTGGACCGGACGGCGGGGCGGCCGGAGTTCTTCTTTACGGCCAAGCTGCACCAGAGCTTCACGCACGAGGGCAAGATCGATCCGGCGGTAGTCAAGCAGTTCCACGAGGGCTTTCGCCCGTTGCTCGACGCCGGCAAGCTCAAGCACCTGCTGGTCCAGTTCCGGTACGATTTCGCGGACCTGCCGGCCGAGCCGCGAGCACTTGGGGAGAATTGTGAGCCACTTCAAGGATGCCTTCAGCATCGTCGTCGAGCTGCGGCACAAATCGTGGGAGAAGCCGGAGTCGCTGAGCCTTTTTGCAGGATCTTGGCGTGACCGTCGCGAATTTGGACTATCCGGTCTCGCGGCAATCCTTCAATCTGCAGCACTGCACGGTCGGCAAAGACGGCTACTTCCGCCTGCACGGCCGCAACGCGGAGAAGTGGTTCAGCAAAGCCGGACGGGACGAAGTCTATAACTACCATTACAACGAAACGGAGTTGGCGGCCATCAAAGAGCGGCTCGACGTTCTGGGCAAGGCCCTCGAGTCGCTCACGGTGATCGCGAATAATCATTTCCGGGGAGCCGAGCTGGCCAATGCCATCGAGTTGAAGGCCCTGGTCAGCGGCCAAAAGCAACCAGTACCAGAGGGGCTCTTAAGAACATACCCAAACCTGGCCAAGGTCGCTTTGACGAAATAGCCAAACAGATTGACTTGTGAGTGAACGGGAGCACCAGGATTTACTACCGCGCCAGAGGTGCGCATCTGTCATACGGATTCGGATAAGTTCGTACGCGAGCCGATTTTGTCATCCTGAGGCGCAGCCGAAGGATCTTGTCACCGCGAAGGCGATGACTTAGACGGGGTGCAAGAATCAATCCTAATCCGCATCATTTCCTGGGCTCCGCGGTAGGCGGCGCTATGTTCTTGTGTGCAACGGGGTGACGCCGCCAATTCGGCGGTTTCACCGGATTCATCTGCGATACGGCATTGTTGATTCGGACGGGGATAGTATGCGCATTGCCGCGCTGACGTGCCGGAGTTTCTACAGCCTCCTGCGGGGGGCTGTCTCGGTGCTGCGGTGGGTTCAGAAGGCCGCCGAATACGGCTACGGAGCCGTGGCGGTGGCGGATGTCAACTGCATGGCCGGCGTGGCGGATTTGTGCCAGGAGGCCGAGAAGACGGCGGTCCAGCCGATCGTCGGGGTGGAAATCCTGACGGAAAGGCAAAGGGCGATCCTGCTGGCCGAGGACGACCGGGGCTATGGGAACTTATGCCGCATCACGACCGCCCGGAACCTGCTGGCGAACTTCGATCTGATCGAGCAGTTGCAGGTCGATAGCCGGGGCGTCGTCTGCATTTGTGCGCAGGCGAACTTCATGGAAGAATTGAAGAGGATTCCTGCCGCGCAGCCATCTGTTTGCCGGATGCCGCGACGTGACAGAGGCCGAGTCCGCCCTCGCGCGAGGCGTGGAACCGATTGTCTGGACCGGAGCCAACTGGCTGCAAGAGAATGACATCGAAGTGGCCAAGCTCCTGGCGCGGATACGGCAACTGAGCGTGACCGGCGCCGGCCCCGGAGGCCGGGACAGCTTCGACACGCTTGTCCCGGTAAAGGAAGTCGAGCAGAAATTCCACGCGTGTCCCCGCGCGCTGGCGAACGCCGATCAGCTTGTCGAGCGGTGCCGCTTCCAGTTGCTCAAGGGCAAGCCGATTCTGCCCCAGGATCATGCTCGACAACGGGACCACCGGCGACCGGGAACTGGCCCGGCTTTGCCACTTGGGACTTGCCCAGGCGATACAGTCCCGCCAGTTACGAGGTCATCAAGCGGCTGGAATACGAGCTGGCGACCGTGCGCAAGAACGGCTTCAGCGACTACTTCCTGGTGGTCCATGAAATTGTCAACTTCGCCAAGCAGAACCACATTCCCGGTCGAGGTCCGCGGCTCTGCCGCCGGCTCGCTGATCGCCCACGTGCTGGGCTTCACGCGGGTCTGCCCCGTCGAGAATCGGCTGTACTTCGAGCGTTTCATGAACCCCGGCCGGACCGATTGTCCCGATATCGACATCGACTTCTGCTGGCGCAGGCGCGATGAGGTGATCCGCTTTTGCTATGAGCACTGGGGCTTCGAGCACGTCGCGATGGTCTGCAATGTCAATCGGTATCGGCTGCGCAGCGCGATCCGCGATGTCGGCAGGGCCCTGGGTCTGCCGCCCGAGCAGATCAACCAGTTGGCGCGGGAAGGCAAGATCAAAAGCACCTCGCCGATCTACCGGCTGGCGGAGAAGCTGGTGGACATCCCGCGACACCTGGGCGTCCACTGCGGCGGGATCGTGGTCACGCCGGGACCGGTGTGCGAGATCGCCCCCCTGGAGCGGGCGAACAAGGGCGTCATCATCACGCAGTATGACAAGGATGCCGCCGAGGCGGTCGGCCTGGTGAAGATCGATCTGCTGGGCAACCGCTCGCTGTCCACAGTCAACGAGGCGATCCAGATCATCCATTCCGGGGGAGACGGTCACTTAACCGTCGACCCCAACGACGGCGAAACCGCGCAGATATGTAGGATGGGCTTTAGCCCATGCGGTTCCCGTCCGTCAACGCCGGAATCGCCTGCTTTCGATCCGGACGACGACAAACCGCCCAAATGCTCAGCGCCGGCGACAGTCTCGGCGTCTTTCAAAGCGAGTCGCCCGGCATGCGGCAGCTTCTGCGCGGGCTGAAGGTCAAGAGCAAAAAGGACCTGGCGATAGCGCTATCGCTGATCCGTCCCGGTCCGGCCTCGGGCGGCATGAAGAACGAGTTCATCGAGCGGCATGTCCACGGCAAGGCTTTCACGTACCTGCACCCCAAGATCGAAAAGCTGCTTGGCGACACCTATGGCGTGATGCTCTACCAGGAGGACGTTATGCGGATCGCGGTCGAGGTCGCCGGCTACACCGTGGCGGAGGCGGACCGGTTCCGGTCCGAGGTCTCGAAGAAGGTCTCCGCCGCCCGCGTGCAGGCCCAGTACGTGGACTTCGTCCACCGCCGGGCCGAGCGGGCGGGCATCGAGCGCAGGACCGCCGAGGCGATCTGGGACGAGGTCCTGCGCTTCGCCGCCTATTCCTACTGCAAGGCCCATGCGACCGTCTACGCCAATATCGCCTGGGAAACGGCCTGGCTCAAGGCCCACTACCCGGCCGAGTTTTACTGCTCGCTGTTCAACAACCACCAGGGCATGTACCCGCTGCGGGTGTACATCTGGGACGCCAAGCGGCACGGCGTGCCGGTCCTGCCGCCCCATGTGAATCACAGTGAGATCGAGTGGAGTCTCCAGAACGGCAGGATTCGGGCGGGGCTGAATATCATCAAAGGACTCTGCGGCCACACCGCGAGAATGATCATCGAACAAAGGCAAAAGGCCAGGTTCCGTGACCTCGATGATTTGCGAAGACGGGTGAAGTTCCGCAAGCCCGAATTGCAGAACCTGATTCACGTAGGGGCCTGTGACGGCCTGGGACCTACGCGACCGGCCATGCTCAGCCGGCTGCGTTTTACATTGCCGTCACAGGACCAACCCATGCTGTTCGACATCTGGGGAGGGTCCGTGAATTCTTCGTGGCGAGGGCGTCCCGCCCTTGCGTCGCGAGGCCGTCCCGGCCTTGCCTTGCTGGGTAGCAACGCGCCCGAAGTGCAAAGGGCAGGATGCCCTCGCCACGAATGTTATGAAGAGCGATCGAGGCCCTGCCCGACTACGACAGGATCGCGAAACTGGAAGCGGAGCTCGATGTCACGGGGATCCCGTTCTGTATGCACCCGGCCGTGCTGCTTCCCAACCGCTACGTGCCGGCCAACCGGCTGCACGGAGTTTCTCGATAAAAGGGTCACAGTAGCCGGGTTCGTCGCGACCGCCCGGCGGGCCAGAACGAGCGACAATCGTGTCATGGGGTTCGTGACGCTGGAGGATGCCACGGGACTGATCGAGGCCAGCTTTTTCCCCGACCAGCTCGCTCTCTACAAAACGATCTGCTCCTACGGCGGCCCGGTCTGGGTCAGCGGCCGGGTCGTCGAGCACCTGTCCTCTTTGTCGCTCGATTGTTCCGCCTGCGGCAGGATCGGACAACAAGTCTGTCTCCCCAGTTTGTAGGCACTTCTTCCCAAACGACTGCCTGCTCGACCATCGGTGCGATCAGCCCGGTCGTTTTGCCGGCGGCCTCGGATCGGTTGCTTTCGGCCGCCACCAGAGCGAGCGCCAATAGGCGCGGTCTGTGGCGTAGACATCGAGGGGAGCGTCCGCGGCGAGGGTCTGGGGCAGTATGCCGAATCGCTTCATCTCGCGCACGTAGCTTGGATCGGGACGGAATCCCGGCATGTCAAAACGCTTGATCTCCTCCAGACGCTGCTGGCCGGCGCGGCATAAGGCCAGAATCTTCTGGTAGTCCGGATCGTTGGCATCCGCAAAGATCGTCGCGGGCTCGCCGGGGGACGGGGCTTGGGCGTCGTCAAGCGGTTGCGGTTGCGACGCTCGTTTCGCAGGACGTCCGATGTCTGACGTAACGAGCCGCGCAACCGTCCCACGCTCCACGGTCCTATCGCCTCCCGACCTTCCATCCTCCCGGCAAAGGCCATAGCCTCCCGCCCTGGTGGACAGCGGCGCCAGGAGGATCAGGGACTTCTGGGGCCGCGAGAGATTGAACATGAGATGCCGTGAGAACCGGATGCGAATGTCGTTCGGATCCGGATTGGACAGCACCAGTTCCAGATCGTCCGACAGATACCGCGGCAGCGGGCGCGAACTGTCGTGGCAGTTGCTGCAGCGGCGTTGAATCGCCTCGGCGGCGGCAACGGAGCAGGGCCAGGCGCGATCGCTCGTTTCCAGGACGCTCTTCGGAAAGCCGCCGATCATGCCCGTGCCCAGTGCCGCATAGGTTCCCGGATAGGGCGCGGCCGACTCGATCCAATAGCGGATCATGTCCTGCTCGTGCGGTGTGAGCCGCACATCATAGTGGCTGCCGTCGAGCATCTTCATCAGGGGACTGGCGGAGGTGCCGACGGCGCGGGGCGGCAGATTGGTCTCCAAGCGGTCGCGTCCGTCGGAGAACAGTTGCCGGGCGGTCAGGATGTAATAGCTATGGGAGAAGATCGGCCCGCGGTCGCCGGTGAGGATCACGCCGCCGTCGCGCCGGTCATAATCGTGGCAGGCCACGCAGTGCTTGTCGAGGATCGGCTGAATGTCACGCGGGTAATCGAAGACGTCGGGAATGTCCGCGACCGGCTCGATCGACGAGGGCGGCCGCTGGAGCGCCCGCAGCGTGGCGGCGTTGGAGGGGGCGGGCGCCTGTTGCCGCTGTTCATGGCAGCCGACGCAACTGGTCGTCTCGCCCGGCATGACGGTCAGGAAGCTCTGCATCCGTTTGACGGAGTTGTTGTTCTCGTCCAGCGCGACGAAGAACAAGCTGCGCAGGGCGGGCACCTCCATGTAGGCCGACCCGTCCGGCTCGACCGGGACCGTGCCGAGGATCCGCTCCAGGGTGTAGGTGCCGCCGAAGCTCATGGGCGGCATCTTGCCGCTGTCGTTGATCGGCTTGGGCAAGCTCTCCAGCACGAGCAGCTTCTTGATCTCGCCCCGCTGGACGCCCTCCATCCGCCGCCCGACGTAGATGTCCTGGAGAATCAGCCGGCCGGTGGCCTGGGTGAAATCGGTCCGCGCCGGGATCACCGGCTCGCGCGGTCGAGCTCGCAAAGGACGGGGCTCGTGGCACTCGACGCCCGCCTTGGCGAGTTCCGCCGGCAGGCGATAGATCTGGCGGGTCTGGCCCCGGCCGTCCATCACCAGCAGCCGGCCGCCCTGGGCCACCAGGAAGCAGTCCGCGGACAGCGGGTAAGGATCGCGATAGTTCTCTTCCTTGCTCACGCGACGAGCCGCCGAAGGCTCGTCCGGGCCCAGTTTGGGGGTCACGATCGTGATCGCTCCGGCGTGTTCCCGGCGGCCGTGGCCGGGCGAGAAGACGGCCACCACGTCTCGTCGCTGCCGGGAATGGGCTTGGCGTCGATCATCAAGGTCCCGGGATGCAGGTTGCCGTAGTAGACCATCTGGCCCGTGCCGTCGGGATTGAACGTCCAGAGATGGTGGAAGGCCACGCGGCTGCGGTCCACGTACTCCCAGCGTTCATAGATCACGCGGCCGTCGGGCAGCAGCCAGGGCGTGTTGTCGTGCTCGATGTTGGCCGAGATCGGCTGAATGTTTCCGCCCGTCGCCGTCGCAGGTGTGCAGGATCGCCACCTGCGTGTACCAGCAGGGCACCCAGCGGTGGCAGCGGCTGGAGCAGAACATGATCCGGCCGTCGGGCAGGTAGATCGGCTCGATGTCGTCGTACGGTCCCGAGGTCAGTTGTTGCAGTCCGCCGCCATCGACGTTGATCTCGTAGAGATGGAAATAGTCGGTGCCGCCGGGACGGTAGGAGAAGAGGATTTTCGTGCCGTCGTAGTGGACCTGGGGATCGCGAATGGAGCCTGCCGGGTCATCGAGCAATACCGTCAGCGCGCCGCTGCCCACGCGGAGCCGGCACAGAGAGCCCCTGGCTCCATAGACCTTGAGGCTCTCGTCCTGGGCGTAGTAGCCGAAGTTCTCATACCAGTGGCCGCCCACCCCGGGCTGACGCCGGGCAAAGATGATCTCCTCCACGCCCAGCTCTCCCGAGACGGCCCACGTGCAGACCGGTGCCAGCAGAATCAAGAGCAGCGCCGCGCGGAAATTCGAAACAACTTCGAACGTCCAAAATCCAAGCTTCAAAACGGACCTGCCGACCGGTGCCGGTGTTTCGGTCATTTGTGCTTTGAATTCTGGATTTGTTTCGGATTTCGAGCTTCGGATTTGGGATTTTCCTTCTTTAGTCATAAGCCCGTACATCGTAGCAGCACAGCAGGTCGTCGTGACGGAGGTACAGCTTGCCCTTGTGGATCACCGGGTGCGCCCAGGCCGGCCCGGCCCCGGTGGGCGGGACGAAGCGCCCTCGGACGCGGAATTCTTCGGGAGAGGCCTCGACCAGCAGGACGTCGCCCCGGTCATAGCGAAAGATCAGGTGCCCGTCCGCATAGAGCACACAGGCGGACCCGCGGGCGGGCGAGCGGCTGTTCCAGCAAATCTTGCCTGTCGCCAGTGCGATGCAGGTGGGATCGCCCAGATTGGAGCCGTGGCCCCCGTAGAGATATTCGCCCACGAGCACGACGCCGCCATGATGGTTGGCGAAGTCCCGGGGACCAAGGAAGTAGACCTCCTTGGCGCGGAAGGGCGCATCCGGACTCGCCCCGACGGCGCGTTTGACCTCCAGCAGCGCGCTGCCGGTGTTGTACGCCGTCGTGACGAATACGTAATCGCCGCGCACGACCGGAGCGGTGATATTGGCCACGTTGTTGGCGACGCGATTGTAGCCCCACAGGAACCGGCCGGTCTCGGCCTCGACGCCGACCACGCCCCGCCCAATCAACTGCACGTATTGTCGAACTCCGTCAATCTCGGCCACGACCACAGACGAGTACGCGGCCCCATCCGCTCCCTTGTCTCCCAATTTCGGCACGGCGGATTTCCAGAGCGTTCTGCCGGTGCGTTTGTCGAGGGCCGCGATCATAGCGTCGGGGGCCCCGGGGGTGCAGATCAAACGGTCGCCGTCCACCAGCGGGGATTCGGAGAACTTCCAGCCGGACATCATCTTCCCGCCGAAATCGGTGGCCAGATTCTTTCGCCAGCAGATCGCGCCGGTGGTGGCACGCAGGCACAGCAGGTCGCCCTCGGTGCCCAGGGCATAGAGCAAATCGCCGTCCACCATGGGGGTGCAGCGCGGTCCTGTCTCAAATGGCAGCCCGACTCGCACCGCCCAGAGTTCCCGGTGATCCTCAAGATCGTAGGCGATGACGAACTGCGCTTCTTTCCCGCCCTCGACCGGCCGGTCCCCCGTAGTGAAGATTCTGCCGCCGGCAATGGAGACGCTGGAAAGCCCGCGTCCCAGCCCCTTGATGCTCCACAGCAGTTTCGGTCCACCCTCCGGCCATCGGCTCAAAAGCCCGCGCTCGCGGCAGATCGAATCGCGGCGGGGACCGTGGAATCCGGGCCAATCGGCCAGGGAGAGGGCCGTGTCGAACTCGGTCTCGGATGCCGGGCCCAGAGTGACGCGTTCCGAGACGGTGTAACGGCTGGTTTCGCCTGCATACCGGGCCGGATCGATCTGGTTCAGGATCCCCGCCAGGCGGGCCCGGTTGACGGGCGTCTCCTGTTCCATGGCCTCCGCCAGCACCGGCGTCACCTCCTTTGCCTCCGACCCCATCGTGCCCAGCAGAAAGGCGACACGAAGGCGCACCGCCGCATTGTTCTTGAAGGTGTCGATCAGGGCCGGCAAGGCCGCTTTGCCCATCGAGGCGAGTGCCCCCGCGGCCGCCTCGCGCACCCACGGCTGCACGTGATCGAGTTGCGCGATCAGCACGGGCGCCGCGGGTAGAGCGGCCGGTCCCAGAGCCGCCAGAGCATCCGCCGCGGCGACCTTGGTCGAATAGTCGTCGCGCCCCACCGCCTGCGACAGGGCGTCAACGATCCGGTCGAGGCTTTCGGCTCTCTCTGTCCCGGTTGCCTGCGACAGCCAGTAGCTCAGAGGCTTTCCCAAAAATAACGGAGCGGCCGGCGGTTGTGTCTTCGCGTCCGCAGAGGGTCGGGCTGCCTCGACGGATTGCGCTACGGCAGGATGGCCGAACTGCCCCAGCCCAACGATCAGGGATGACAAAAAGGGGAGCAACTGAGCCTTGAAATGCACCATGATTCCCACATCCTACAGTACACGTGTACCTGACCGCCTGCGCAGTCTACGAAACGCCTGGAGTCTAAACCAATCCGTCGCGAAAGTCAACCCGACGTTGCGCCGACACCGGCACAAACGCAAAGTCCCCGAGGGCGTCTGACAGAATGAGAACCGGTATGCGTGGATCGCATCTATGTCACCGCGAGTCGCCAAGCCGCTGCGCGGCGGGTGCTCGGAAGAAACCCCGTCTTGGGCTTTGGGTGCCACGCCCAAGCGCAGCTTGAGCGTGTTTCCGTGCACCAGAGAAAGCACGCTCAAGAACTCTGGACATATGCATCAAGTCTGGACGTGGCACTCATCGGTTCTATGGTCCGGCGCAGGTCAGGACTTGCCACACGCCCTCTCAGGAGAAGTGCCGCGCCGCCCTGCTATCCCGTTCTTCGCCGCGCGAGGAAGGCGTCGAAAGACAGTCTCCCCGCGCCAACCAAAATCAGGAACAAGCAACCGAGCCACATACAGAAGTCGGTCCGGGCCTCGTGGGCCATGCTCCAGAAGCCGTAACGCGGCAGCTTGGGCAGGGTGAACAGCCAGAATCCGTGGCCCAGCAGCATGGGGACCTTGGTTGAAATGATGGCGACGGAGATGTTGACGAGCAGCACAAACGCCGCCGGGCGAATCAGCAGGCCAAGCAGCAGCAGCGAGCCGGCGACGATCTCGACGCCCCCCACGAACGGCCCCATGATCTCGGGCGCCGGGATGCCGATCCGGGTAAACCGCCCCACTCCGAGTTCGGTGGGAAAGAGGAACTTCTGGATGCCCTCAGACAGGAAGACCGCCCCCACGAGAATGCGGATCAGCACCGTCGCCGCCGGAGCGTTGGATGACAACAACGATTTCATGTTCATGGCCATTTCCCTTTCTGTCCGCAAACGTCCCTCTTCAGTATGGCCCGTTGCGGAGCCAATGTGAACAAGAAAATTCCTCCCGAGGCGCTATTCTCACCGCTTGGGACTTGCAGCCATCATGATGGTTGCCGGAATTGGGCCGGGACTCTACAATAGCAGGCGAGTGGCTCGGTGCCACGCTTGTGCGTCTGGTAGAGCACGTCTACGCAGGCGCAGGCATGGCGCCAGGCACTCGGCGTAAGCATGTTCATGCAGTTCGATCATAAAGGGGATCATCATGGAAAGACGAGAGTTCCTGAAAGTGGCGGGCACGGCGGCTGGTGGTTACGCGCTGGCGTCCGAAACGCTCCTCGGCGCTCAGGAGGACAAGGTCGCCGGTTTGCCGCGACGCGTCCTGGGGCGGACTGGTGCAAAGATCTCGGTCGTTGCGTTCCCGGGTCTGGCCCTGAACGCGTTGAGCCAGGAGGAAGCCACCGCCGGAGTGCATAAGGCGTTCGAGCAGGGCATCAACCACTTCGATGTCGCTCCCGCCTACGGCGACGCCGAGATCAAGATGGGGCCCGCCCTGCAGGGCCTCGACCGCAGCAAGATCTTCCTGTCCTGCAAGACGAAAATGCGGGACAAGGACGGCGCCCGCAAGGAGCTGGAGCGCTCGCTGACGCGGCTCAAGACCGATCACTTCGACCTGTACCAGATGCATCACGTCCGTTGGGCCCAGGAAGTCAAGCAGGCCCTCGGGCCGGGCGGGGCCATGGAGACCTTCCTCAAGGCCAAGGAAGAGGGCAAGATTCGGCACATCGGCTTCTCCGCCCACACGACCAAGGGCGCCCTCGAGATGCTGAAAGGCTTTCAGTTCGACTCGGTCATGTTCCCCTTGAGTTACGTGGATTACATCAACTGGGGTTTTGGTAAGGCGGTCGTCGAGATGGCCCAGGAGCGCGGCACGGCCGTGCTGGCCATGAAGGCGATTTATGCCGGGGCCTGGCCTCAAGGCGCGGAGCGGACTCGCAAATGGTGGTATCGGCCCCTGGAGAAGGACGATGAAATCGAATTGGCGATTCGCTGGGCCTTGTCGCAGCCGGGCGTCGCCACCACCGTGCCGGTATCGTACCTCGACCTCCTGGACAAGTGCATCAAGGCGGGCCGGTCGTATCAGCCGATCACGGAGGCCGAAGTCGCGAAGCTCCAGGAGATGGCGCAGGGGTGTGGGTCGGTCTTTCGCAAGGAGGATGATGATGCCGTGACAACACATTTGTCCCGCGCGCTGTATCATCCCGACAGTCCTCACGAATGCTGTCCCTTTGCGAACGCCTGACAATGACCAGGCGGCAGCGTCACGCGATGGCCGTAGGGTGCGTACTACGCACCAATCTTCCGTCATGCAAGGCGGTGCGTGGTACGCACCCTCCATGCTTGGCGATGCCACCGGTTGCACAGAAGATGAGCCAAACATGAGCCAGGTCAAGCCGATTCGCCACGTCGTTTTCTTTTCCATCGTGTTGGCTGCTTTCTGCGGTCTGGCCGGTGCGGAACCCCGGCCGGAGCATGGACTCCGATACACGACCCCGGCGCTGGTCTGGGATGAGGCGATGCCTCTGGGCAATGGGCTGCTGGGGGCGCTGGTCTGGGGTGATGGCAAGCCGCTGCGGATTTCCCTGGATCGCACGGACCTGTGGGACCTGCGGCCGGTGCCGGAATTCCATTCGCCTGAGTACTCGTACAAGCTGATGCGGCAGTGGGTCAAGGAGGGCCGGATCGAGGATCTGCACCGGCTGTATGACAAGCCCTACGGCTATCCCGGCCCGACGAAGATCCCCGCCGGCCGGATCGAGCTGACATTGGACGAGGATCGTAGCTTTCAGAGCGCTGCACTGGATATCGCCAAGGCGGATGCCGAGGTGCAGTTCGGTGAGGGTGTTGTCGCGCGGGTGTTGGTCCATGCGACGGAGCCCTTGGGCGTGATTTATGTCACCGGCAAACCTGCCGCCGTCAGGCTGATCGCACCACCTTTCGCCGGCAAGGTCACCGAGGAGGCTGGGGCGAACAAGATCAGTGCCGGCGACCTGGCGACGCTGCGCTATGATGCGCCCGTCCAGCAAAGTGGCGAGAAGTGGACCGGCTATTTGCAGAAGGGCTGGGGTGACTTCCGCTTTGCCGTGGCCCTCGTCTGGCGCAGCTCCGGCCGGGATTGGCTGGGCGTCTGGTCGATCTGTACCTCGAAGGACTCGGCGGACCCGCTGACCGCCGCGCGGAAACGGTGCGAGGCCGCGCTCGATGAAGGGCTGGATAAACTGGCTCGGGAGCACGAGCAGTGGTGGGCCTCCTATTGGAGCCGGGCGTCGGTCTCGGTGCCGAATCCGGTCGTCGAGCGGCAGTGGTACCTGGAGACGTACAAGTTCGGCGCTGCCGCCCGGCCGGATACGCCGCCGATTACGCTGCAAGGGCCTTGGACGGCAGACGACATGAAGATCCCGCCCTGGAAAGGCGACTATCACCACGATCTGAACACGCAATTGAGCTATTGGCCCGCGTACAGCGGCAATCGGCTGGAAGGAGCGACCGGCTACGTCCGTTGGCTCTGGTCCACGAGAGAGAACGCCCGCGCCTGGACGAAGCAGTTCTTCGATCTGCCCGGGCTGAACGTGCCGATGACGGCGGATTTGGAGCAGAACCAGATTGGCGGCTGGCACCAGTACACTCACTCCGCGACCACCGCCGCCTGGCTCGGACATCATTTCTATCTCCAATGGCGCTACAGCATGGACCGGCAATTCCTGGCCCGAGCGCGTGTATCCGTGGCTGCGGGACACGTCCGTCTTTCTGGAGGCGGTGACAGAGAAAGGCTCCGATGGCAAGCGGACGCTGCCGCTCAGCTCGTCGCCGGAGATCAACGATGACCGCCTGACCGCCTGGTTCCCCTCGATCACGAATTATGATCTGGCATTGATTCGCTGGACCTTGGAGACAACCGCGGCGCTGGCGCGGGAACTCGGCCGTGCCGACGAGGCGGACCACTGGCGCCGGGTGCTCTCGGAGATGCCGGATTTGGCCGTCGATCCGAATAGTCGTAAATTGCTGGTGGCGAAAGACTACCCGCTTCCTGCCTCGCACCGGCATTTCTCGCATCTGATGGCGATCCATCCCCTGGGCACGATCCGTTGGGAGAACGGCCCGGCCGACCAGGCAATCATCAAAGCCTCGTTGGCCGATCTCGATGCCAAGGGCACATCCGCCTGGTGTGGCTACAGCTTCTCCTGGCTGGCGAACCTGGCCGCACGGGCGCGCGACGGCGAACGAGCCGAGCGGGCCTTGCAGATCTTCTCGGAGGCCTTTTGCCTGCGGAACGGCTTCCACTGCAACGGCGACCAATCCGGCAAAGGCTATTCGAATTTCCGCTATCGCCCCTTCACCCTGGAGGGCAACTTCGCGGCGGCGGCCGGGCTCCAGGAGATGCTCCTGCAAAGTTACAGCGGGACGGTTCGCGTCTTCCCGGCGGTCCCGGCAAGCTGGAAGGATGTCTCCTTCCGGACCCTGCGTGCCGAAGGGGCCTTCCTCCTCTCCGCCGAGCGCCAGAACGGTGTGACGCAGCGGGTCGAGGTCACCGCCGAGAAGGGCGGTCTGCTCCGCCTGGAAAACCCGTTCCCAGGAGCTTTCCAGGGCATGCCCAGCAAGGCCCAGGTGGATGGAAAGGACATCATCATGGAGACTTCGCCCGGACAGAAGCTCGTCCTCACTCGGCAGTAGGATAGTGACAAGGAGTCGTGTGAACGGCAGTCTTCGTATCGCGATTGGTGTTCTCCTGGCGGGGTTGGCGATGTCCCTGGGTTGGGGCATTCGCGGCGACTATGGTCATGAGGCCGGGGCGATGATCCCCGGGGCGCTGCTGGGCCTGTCGATCTGTCTGGCCTCAGGGCGGGAGGATTGGTGGCGCCGGGCGAGTCTCATGGGGATGTGCGGGGCCATCGGGTGGGCCTTCGGCGGGCAGATGAGCTATGGCCGGATCACCGGCTATACGGCCAGTTCCTCCCTGCCCGATGTGTTCTATGGTTACACCTGCCTGTTCGTCATCGGCGGCTTGTGGGCCGGCATCGGAGCCGCCATCCTCGCCCTGAGCGTCACGCGGCCGGCTGCGTATCTCGAACGGTTCGCTCGTCCCCTGGTCGCTCTGTGGCTTGTCTGGTTTGCGATGAGCCTGAGCGGTGTGACATCGTGGCTCTCGGATCGATGGTCACTGAACGATACCGACTGGGTGGGAGCCACTTCGGCGTTGGCGGTCGCGGGCGCATGGGCGCTCTTGTTCCCGGCGGACCGCAGCGCGTGCGGTTTGATCGCGGTGCTGGCCGGCGGTTGGTGGGCGGGTTATCTGTTTCTGACGGCACTGCTCGGCCTGCACATGACGCCGCCCCGCAGCGACAACTGGGCGGGATGCGTCGGCCTGTTCGCCGCGCTGCTGGCGTACCTGCGCCGGCAGCAGGACCGAACGGCGGGCATCCTCGCCGGATACGGCTTTGGGATCGGCGGCCTCGGCTTTGTGCTCGGCAATATTCTGAACATGCTGGGGCGGGCCCAGTGGGGGCCGGTCGGCCGGTACGAGATCCTGCACGGCTTGGATTACTGGAAATGGATGGAGCAGTCGTTCGGGTTCATCATGGGACTGGGTGTGGGCGCGATCTTCCTCGGGCGGATCGGCCCTCGCTTGACGCCGCCCGCGGAGGAAGGTGGCACGAGGCGGCTGCGCATCGTGGCGCTGGTGCTGTTGCTGATCGTCATGATGTGGGCCAACCTGTTCAAGAATGTGAGGAATTGGACCGGCCAGAAGCAGATTCCCGGCGACGTTCTTGGCCTGAGTTCGTCCTGGTGGCTTCTCTTCATCGGACTGCTGCTGTCCGCGGCGGTGGCGATCGCCCTGATCCAGGACGGCCGCCAGCGCCTGGCTCTGTCTCCGACGATTGCTTTCGGACGGGGACAACTTTTGTTTTTGCTCGTGACGTGGGTCCCGGTGGTGGGGGCGTTTACGCAGGCCCTGCCGGGCATGTCGGGCCGCGGCGTATTCCTCGTCCACGCGAGCTTCTGGATCACCGCGAGTCTGGTCTCTCTGATCGCGGTGGGCTGGCCGCCGGAGGTCGAAGGCCGGATCGTTGACCGCTGCGCCGCCTCCGATGTCTCCTGGCGGCTCGGACGCGGTTTCTGGATCGCACTGTTTTTGACCCCGATTATCCTATATTGTGCCGCCCGCCTGACGGTCGTCTCGCATGCGGAGCCGCTGCCCGGCAGCGCCTTGCGCTTTACCGAGACATTCTCGCCAAATTAAGCATTTTCCCTAATAGGCGCTGATTACAGAGAGCGGTATATCATGGCCCAGTATGTCACGGGCCACGAGGACCTGTTGGCCTCGTCCGCCGCTCGGAAAAGCCCGCGACGGCAAGTACGTTCGAAGGTGTGGTGTCACAGACGGCCAAGGAGGGCTGAAGAATGGAATCGACACTGATGGACAAGCGGGTATTCACGCCGCAGGCCTGGAACGAGCTGAAGCAGGACCTGTCTCTGTCGCGCCGGCAGGCGGACGTCGTCGAGCAGCTTCTGCAAGGACATTCGGACAAGCAGATCGCGCGCGAGCTGCAGATGTCCGTGCCCACGGTGCGCACGCACCTGTGCCGGCTCTTTTCCCGCTTCGGCGTTGAGGACCGGTGCGAGCTGATCGTGCACGTGTATGCCCGGTCCCGGGAGAAGTGCGTCGCCTGCGGCTGCCCCCGCGCCCAGTAGACCGCATGCCAAGCAAGATTGCCGCAAGGGTCCGTCGAGCGCAGTCCGCGCGAGGCACGGGACTGCGCGTACGCGGTCAGCCGGACAGATGTCCTAGCACGGGGCCGCCCGCCAAGCGCGGCAACTCCCCTGAGCTTGTCGAAGGATTGGACGTGGGCACCCGGCCCGGGTTCTGTCAGGCCGATGCCGGCCTGCCATCCGCGCTCCCGCGCGCGGGTCCCGCCGGCGACGGGCCTGTCTGCTCCGGCCACGCACAGCTCCTTTTCTCTTGAGTCACCTTGCGGAATATGGTATAGATACATGGCGAGAGCAATATGCGCTGGGTTCGGGCAAGGTTTCCGGCTGTCACATCCACGGTTGGAGGAAACGTAACGATGACAAGGCGACACCGGCAGACGCGACAGTACCCGCTCATGCCTGGTGAAGCCAATACTTCTGCTCGATTCTCACGCGTAGGAGGGTGGAAAGGAGGGGAGGTTCGGCTTGTCAAATTGTGCGCGGTACCGACGTATTGGGTGGGTCTGATCGGTTGCTCGGCGGTAGCCCGGTCCTGTGATGGGAAAAAGGAGGACAACGATGTACAGGAAAGTGATTCTTTCGCTTGCTCTGGGAGGCATTTGTGCGGCGACAGCCGCGGCGGCGGGCGGCACCGCGGCGAAGAACCCGTCCCCGAAGAATGGCGCCGTCGGCGTGACCATGCCGCTGCTGCAGTGGACGAAGGGGGACGCGGCGCTGTTTCATAACGTCTACCTCGGTACGACGCCGGATCTGACCGAGGCCAACCTCGTCGCGTCGCGCCAGCCGTTTGAAATGTACTACCATACGGCTGGTTTCACGCCCGGTGCCACCTACTACTGGCGGGTCGATGAGATCGAGATGGATGGAGTCACGATTCACACCGGCAATGTCTGGAGCTTCGTGGTCCAGGACGTGAAGGCCTACTATCCCGGCCCGGCCGACGGCGCGACCAGCGTCGTGCTGGCCCCGACGCTGACGTGGATGCCCGGCACCGCCGCGACGAAACATCATCTCTACTTCAGCGACAGCCAGGACGCCGTCAGCCAGGGCGCCGCCGGCGCGGATAAAGGCGTGCTGGATCTGGCCGTCACGAAATTCGACCTGGACGGATCTGGAAGACCTGACGACCTACTACTGGCGTGTGGATGAGGTCCAGGCCGACCAGACCGTGAAGACCGGCCCCGTGTGGAAATTCACCACGTTCGTATTCGTGGACGATTTCGAGAGCTATACCGATGCCGAAGGCAGCCGCATCTATGAGAGTTGGGGTGATGGCTGGACCAACAACACCGGCTCGCGGGTCGGCCACCTGGAGGCCCCCTTCGCCGAGACATTGGTGATCCACGGCGGCAAGCAGGCAATGCCGATGGACTACAACAACCTGGCGGCGCCGTTTTGCTCCGAGGCCGAGCAGGTCTGGGCCACGCCGCAGGACTGGTCGGCCGCCGGTGTCAGCACGCTGACGCTGTACTTCCGCGGCACGTCCGCCAACACGGTGGACCGGCTCTACGTGGCGCTCACCGACAAGAGCGGCAAGGTCGGCACCGCTGTCTACCCCACCTCCAGTCGCATTGCGATGCCGGCCTGGACCCGGTGGGAGATTCCGCTGAGCGACTTCAGTGCGGCGGGCGTAAATCTGGCCGCTGTCAAGAAGATCGTCATCGGCCTGGGAGACCGCGCCAGCGCCAAAGCGGGCGGTGTCGGTGTGCTCTACATTGATGATATCTACGCGGGTGGCGTGGGCGCCGCTCTGGGGGAGGTGGCCCTGTTCGCCGAGGATTTCGAGGGCCTGAAACTGGGCCCGAAGGTTGACGAAGGGCTGGCCGGGACCAACGTCTGGACGAAGCAGGCCCCGCCGGGCTGGGTCCATGATGATAAGGGCGTGCCGGGCATTGGGACGGCCAATGACGGCGTCACCGAGTGGGCCGGCTGGAGCTTTACCAACCGGCTCTGGTGGGTGGAAACGGCGGGCGATCAGGATCGCTCCCAGTTCACCAAGGGCGTGGGCACGATAGCCGTCGCCGACGACGATGAGTGGGACGACCAAGGCCACCCCAGTTGGGAGACGGCCGGGTATTACACGACATTTCTGAGCACCGTCGCCCATCGACATCTCCGCGGCCAAGCCCGGCACACTCAAGCTGAAGTTCGATTCCGCCTGGAAGCCGGAGTGCTTTGACGACGGCCCCGGTACGAACAACCAGACGGCCCAGGTGACGGTTTCCTACGACGGCGCCAAGGCTGTGGAGGTGCTCCGCTGGCAATCTGACTCCGGCAGCCCGTATTACCATGCGGAACGCCACGAATGAGACGGTTGTCCTGTCCATGGACGCTCCCGCCGGAGCCAAGACGATGGTTCTGACCTTCGGCCTCCTGAATGCCGGCAATGACTGGTGGTGGTCCATCGATAATGTCGAGGTCACCGCCGCACCGAAGTGAATCGTGTCCGGCTCGCGCCGTGACTCGATGAATATCAGTCTTCACGCGGGGCCTGTGCCACCCGGCACGGGCCCCGCTTTTGACCCGGCCGCTCGCTTGACGCTGGCGAAGTATCTGCCTCCCTGATTGCTCCTGGTTCTCCGATCTTCTCGAAGTCCGGCGTTCCCCTGTTCGTGGCACAGTTGTCATCATTCTCACAGAGGCTGCGGCATTCGGCAGGGGACAGGTTGAGGAATTTGCCTACGTATGCCGGCCCGAATCGTGGGTACCATGCTCGCCGTGCGCTTGGGTGAGTCCTTGCGAGTCCGCAAAAGGGCACTCCTGCGTTGTCGAACTGCTACGGAGGGCGAATGGTGGACCAGAACTCCAAGTCCGGGTCCAACGGCGGGACCCGCCACTCCCGTCGATTGGCGTGGTTGCCTATCCCCCTGGTCTGGACGGCGATGGCCGTACTGTGGATGGGCGACTGGCATGCTTCCTATGAATTGCCCTACGTGTTGATGGCTCTGAATTTCCTGTTCTCCACGCTCGCGTCCATGTTCATCGCCTATCTGATCGCCCGGAGCTTCGTAGTCCGGGGCACGCCGGAGTTGCTGATGTTGGCCTGCGGCGTGTTCCTCTGGGGCGCCGCCGGTTGCGTCGGGGCGGCTGCCCCGGCCGATGCCAACATTCAAATAACGATCCACAGCGCCGGAGTGTGGTTGTCCGCCCTGTGTTACCTGACGGGTGCGGTCCTCTCCTGGCGGCCGAAGCCGGCCCTGCGCACGGCAGGCCTGTGGCTCGCGGCGGCCTGCACGCTCGCTTTGGGTGTCCTGGGTCTGGTGGCGCTGTCGGCGGTGGGGCATTGGACACCGGCGTTCTTCCTCCAGGGCCAGGGGGGACGTCGCTGCGCCACTTCGTACTGATCTCGGCCACCGCCATGATCGGCCTCGCCGGAGTTCTGCTGGCCGTGGCGCGCGGCCCGTTGCCTATGTTCACGCATTGGTTCGCTCTGGCCCTGGCGCTGCTGGCGACAGGGCTGCTCGGTGGCATGATCCAGTCGGCCTACGGCAGCTTGCTGGGCTGGACCGCCCGGGGGGTACAGTCCCTGGGAGGCGTCTACATGATCGTCGCGGCGATCGTCTCCGTCCACGAATCCCGCGTGTGGGGGCTCCAACTGGAGGCGGCGCTGCGGGAGAGCGAGGAACGGTTCCGCATCATGGCGGACGGCTCCCCGATCCTCATTTGGGTGACGGACGCCGAGGGCGGCGTTCAGTTCGTCAATCGAACGTACCGCGAGTTCTTCGGCGTCACGTACGAATATGTCCAGGGGCGGAAATGGCAGCCGCTGATTCATCCGGACGACGCCGGGACCTACATGGAGGAATTCCTGCAAGCGGTGCGCGAGCGCAGACCCTTCAAAGCGGAAGCCCGCGCCCGGCGTGCCGATGGCCAGTGGCGGTGGATTGCCTCCCACGCGGAGCCGCGCTTGTCCCGCGCGGGAGAGTTCCTGGGCTATATCGGCGCCAGCCCCGACATCACGGAACGCAAGCAGGCCGAAGAGGCATTGCGCGAGCTGAACGCCACGCTGGAAAGCAAAGTCGCCCAACGAACGATGGAGCTGCAGCACCGCGCTGGGCAACTCCAGAAGCTGACCCTGGAACTGTCGCAGACCGAGGACCGCGAACGCCGGCGGATCGCGGCGATCCTGCACGAGGATCTCCAGCAGCAGATCGCGGGTGCGCGATTCCATCTGACCCTGCTGCGGAGCCGGGCCAAGCGCAGCCCGGCACAGCAGACAATTGTCGACCAAATCGATGATATGCTGCGGGAAGCCATCGAGAAATCCCGCAGTCTGTCCCACGATCTTAGTCCCGCCGTGCTGCACATGAACGACCTGACCGAAGTCCTGCGCTGGCTGGCGCACCACGTGTGGGAGAAGCACGGTCTGACGGTCCATGTCCATATCCTGGGCGAGGCCACCCTGCACTCGGAAGCCCTCGCCATCTTCCTGTTCCGCGCGGCCCAGGAGATGCTGTTCAACGTGGTCAAACACGCGAAGGTCCAGGAGGCCGGTATTCGGGCCCGCCGGATGGGCCGGTGCATGGGCCTGTCCGTATCGGACCGGGGACGCGGATTCGACCCGAAAGAACTGAGGGAGACCCCCGGGCTGGGACTGTTCAGCATCCGCGAGCGGGTCGAGCTGCTCGGCGGCCGGATGACGATCAGGAGCGGCAAAGGCAAAGGCACAACGTTCCACATCGTCGTGCCCGATGGGGAAGGGTCCCCAATCGCGATGCATCGCGATTGGGAGCCCGAGCAGCCCCACCAGGCAGCCAAGTTCGCCTGATGCCCGCGCCGGACACCGCCTCGGTGCCCCGCTTCGGGCAATTGGCTTTGTTTCGCACAATAGGCTCCTCCCGCGCACCATCCACCCAGATTCTCCATCCTGCCCAAGTTTGGCTTTGTTTTTCCCGTGCTCTTTGCAGGTCCGCTCAGCCATAACTCCTTTCCCGCAAACCACTTGCCCTTTGTCTTGCCGCGGCCCAAATTGGGTTTGTTTGGCGCAGAAGCCCAACGTCCCCCGTCCCCCAGGCCCCGTCCCACCCGGCCTAGCCGGGCAAATTGGCTTTGTTTGGCACGACAGACCACTCGAACAAATTGGCTTTGTTTCACGCCAAGACGCCAAGCACGCAAAGAAATCCAAACCAGACGCGTCTGCCCCCCTTGGCGATCTTTGCGTCTTTGCGCGAGATACGATCCTTTCTGTCCCCAATCCGCAATCCGCAATCGAAGAATTGGGTTTGTTTCCCGAAGCGGGGCATCGAGGCGATGTCGCACGATTGGCCCTCGGCTCCTCGTAGAGCCTGCCCTGAGCGCCAGCGAATGGGTTGGGCGTCCTCGCCCGACAATTGGGTTTGTTTTGCCGAGGCCTATCGGATGTACTATTCACCATAACTCCTTTCCCGCCAAGCCATTTGCCCTTTTTTTGCTCCGCCGGCCAAAATTGGGTTTGTTTGGCGCAGAATGCCCCTCGTCCCCCGTGCCCCCAGGCCTCGTCCCGCCCGGCGTAGCCGGGAAATTGGGTTTGTTCCGCATGATTGTTCACCACAGAGACACGAGTGCCTCGGAGAGTCGAAGTCGGGTCTGTCTCTCACATTTCGGTCAAGCGAAGGCCCGCCTCTGTAGCGAAGATCTCTGTGCCTCTGGTGGTGAACCCGACTGCAAATCAGGTTGGCACGGCGGCTCATGACTCTTGGTTCCGCTTTCAAATCATAATCACAAATCATAACTCATAAATCCCAGGGCCGCCTCGGACCGAGACGTTCCTCTACCTTGGGGCCGTGTTGCACGAATCGTGCCGGAATTCTGGGCGCACACGAGGCCCGAAAATCGCGTAACTCCTTGTGCTCAAAGGAATAAAGAATTTTTCACTCGCGAGGCGTTTTACCTTTTGGACTGTTGCACAAACGTTGTCATTCGCGCACGGCGGGAACCCAGGTTTCTCGGCTGGAGGACGGAGAACAGACGACAGAAGACGGCAGGCTGGAGACGGTAGGCTGGAGGACGGAGGACGGAAGACGGAGGGACTACCCGAGGCGTTTTGCGACTTTACGGGTACGGGCGCGGAGTCGTGGTCGTAAGATGGGCCTGGGTTCCCAAACGCGGTTCTTTGCGTTTGGGGTCTCCTTTAGCCCATGCAGGTCCAGGCGGACCGGAAAGAGCCTCGTGCCAAGCCCTGCTGCCCTCGACCTGGTCGGGGGGACGCAGAGAACGCCAAGGAGACCTTCGTCGAAAGAGTCAGCCAAGGGGTCGCGGCGTCTTTGTCCGTTCGTCGGTCAGGCCGGCGCCACTCCCTTGCACTGGGGGTAGCCCGAGCAGCCCCAGAATTGTTGGCCGGCGTTCTTGCCGCTTTTGGCCGTGCGCAGGACCATCGGCTTGCCGCAGCGCGGGCAGGCGGGGATTCGATCCGTCGGATCGGTCTGATCCGACGGATCCGTCTGATTCTTCCTTCTTTCCCGTTCCGCCAACCGCAGGGCCGCCAGCCGTTCGCTGTAACCTCCGCCCTCCACGAACTGCTCCTCCACTGCGGCAATCTGCTGGTCGAGGAGGAAGTTCGCCTGGTTGATCAAACAAATGAGCGCGTTGGCGCGCACCGCCGGATCGGCGTGCTCCAGCCACCGCGCATAGAGCGCCCAACGCTGCTGATCCGTCAGATCGGTCAGATCGGC
This sequence comes from uncultured Planctomycetota bacterium, assembly GCA_963699595.1. Classification (GTDB taxonomy): domain Bacteria; phylum Planctomycetota; class Phycisphaerae; order Sedimentisphaerales; family Anaerobacaceae; genus PLanc-01. Next base: position 99,456 of record CAVOUO010000039.1, on the reverse strand, counting down.
CGGATCGGCCCGATCCTCCTTGAACCGCCGCGGGACCTCCCGCACGGCCAGCGCCTCGGCGCTGTCCGGCGCCCAGAGCAGCAGATGCCGGTGGCGCAGAAAATCCTCGTAATCGAGCAGCAGTTCTTCCAGACTGGAACGCGCAACGTTGAGCAGGCGCAGCTCCGTTTGCGATGAAGTGGCCGAAGCACGACTGCCTTCCGCGAGATTCTGCCGCCCCGACCGCGCCGCCTGCACCATCTGGTCCACCAGGCGCGATCTGGAGTCGAGGAACTTCTCGCAGAACCACCACGTCGCGTCATAAATGATCGTGGCGGTCTGGAAACTGGCGGTCTGGCGGTAACCGCCGCTGGGCCGGATCTTCTTGCGGCCGCTCGGCCGCCCGTGGCCCTGCTCCCCCGTCCGATCCGCCGGATCCCTGGAATTCTTCTTTGCTCATGCTACGTTCTCTCCTTCCGCCTCCCGCCCCAGGCGGTACTTGATGTCACAAAGGAATTCTTCCTGTCATCATCCATAAGGCGGTTATTCTCCCTTGCTACATCGATCTGCGCAAAATGCCAGCGACAACTGTGTCCCCCGGGGAACCAATACTGCCCGGCCATTTCTCCGCCATGTCACGGCCTCCCAACCCTGTCACTACCCTTGGCTTCGCCCGAATCCTATCCCCTATTATCGGCCAGAGCAAGCCCCGTGATTTATGATTCTTGATTTATGATTTGGGATCGAAAGCCTCTGTCGTCCGTTCTCCGTGCCCTCCGTGTCTCCGTGGTGAAACATCGGTAACCGGTAGTCTGTAGTCGGTCTGTCCTCTGTCCTCCGTTGTCCGTCCGACGGCCGGCGAACTGTTGTCTGAGGTGGTCATCATGGCCGGGAACCGGCAGCGGGTCGGCTGTAGGTGGGAAGGAGAGAGGCGGCGGTGGGAGTCGAACCCACGAATAACGGTTTTGCAAACCGTCGCCTTAGGCCACTTGGCTACGCCGCCCGGTTACGCGCTATGCTTCGGCCTCAATCTACACGCCCTCGGTGGACGATTCAAGAAAATTTGCAGGGGTTTTGCGGCTTTGCCTCATCGTCAGTTTCGATGTATACATCCGGGGGCCGGGTGGTATACTGATGCCGTGCTCCGCGGGACCGTCTGTCGTCTCGCCTGGAGTGTCAGTCTCGATATGGTTGATCTCAGACCAGCAAAGGAGGCCGAGAATGACGGCACAGCAGATCTCCAACAGCGCTCACCCCCGTAACCTCAGTCGTCGTGGTTTCCTGGCGAAGAGCTGCTTGGCTGCATCGGCCCTGGGGGTGCAGGACGCCATGCGCGAATCCGCAATCGAGATTGCCGCGCTTCGCTCGCATGACATGGCCGCAATCCGCCATCGGCACCGCCCGGCGTCTCCGAGATCGAGCCGGGGTTCGTCGGGCCGCAGTTCTTCGATGAGCGGGAACAGCAGGCACTGCGCGAGGTCCTGGAATCCGGCTCGCCGTTTCGCTATTGGGGACCGGGCCGGCCTCAGAAGGTGCAGCGCTTCGAAGACGACTTCGCCAAGTACATGGGCACCCGCTTTGCCCTGGGCGTGACCTCCGGCACGGCGGCTCTCGATTGTGCGGTGGCGGGCTTGGACATCGGGCCGGGCGACGAGGTGATCGTTCCGGCGTACACCTGGTGGTCGGACTACACGTGCGTCGTCCACGCCGGGGCGCTGCCGGTCTTCGCGGACATCGACCGCACGTTCAATCTCGACCCGAAGGATTTCGAGCGGAAGATCACGCCGCGGACCAAGGCGGTCATCGCCGTTCACCTGCTCGGCGGACTGTGCGACCTGGACCCCGTCCTGGAAATCGCCCGCCAGCACAAGATCGCGGTCCTGGAGGACGCGGCCCAGTGTGTCGGCGGTTCCTATCAGGGAAAGAAGCTTGGCTCTCTCGGCGACGTGGGCATCTACAGCTTCCAGATCAATAAGATGATCACCTCCGGCGAGGGCGGCGCGGTGGTGACCAGCGATCCCACGATCTACGAGCGGGCGGCGCGGTTTCACGATATGGGCTCGATCCGCCAGCCCTTTGTCGGACGCATCGGAGCCAGCCAGTTGAAGACCTTTGCCGGCGAGAACTTTCGGATGAATGAGTTCACGGGCGCCGTCCTGGGCGCGCAATTGACGAAGCTCGACCGCATGATCGCCCAGTTGCGCGGTCACGCGGAGACTGTTTACGACGGCATCAAGAACATCCCGGGTATTCGCCTGCGTCAGCGGCCCGATCCGGCGGGCGATATCGGCTATTGCGTGGGCTTTGAGCTGAAGGACAAGGCGGCCCGCGACCGCTGCCTCCAGGAGCTGCGCCAGCGGAAGATCCCGGCCTCCACGCTGACCGGCTCGGTTCTGCTGCCCATCGAGGAGTCGGTGATCAACAAGCGCGCCCGGCATCCGAACTGGCCCTCGTTCACGAGCCCGGAGGGCAAGGCCATCCAGTACGGCCCGGACACCTGCCGGCAAACGCTGGGGGTCTTCGACCGATTCGTCGTCGTCCGCATGGGCACCAAGTACACGGATAAGATCGACAGCTATATTATCGACGCGATCCGCCAGGTTCATGGTATGGTCGCGTGACTGCCTGCGGGAGATGGTAGTGCCCCGTGCGATGGATGAGAGATATGAAAGGTAGACAGGCATGAGAAACGAATTGACCCGTCGTGGTTTTCTTGGGGCTGCCGCGGCAGCCGGTGTGGGATTGGGATTGTCCGGAGACCCTCTGGCGGCTCAAGGGGGCCCGTGGGTGGAGGTCTGCAATCCGCTGCGGCGTACGCCGCTGTCGCTGATCATCGATGATTCGTGCCCGGTGATCAACAAGGCGTACTACTGGATCAAGCAGCGGCACGACTGGCGGCTGAAGCATGAGCCGAACTCGCCGCCCTCCGGCTGGGAAGTGCACTACGACAAGCTCGACAAGATGCCCAACGCCATCCCGGCGGCGTTCGCGGCCGAGTGGGGCGAGTGGTGCGGCGAACAGGGCATCCGGGGCAAATTCAGCATGGTTCCCTTCCCGGCGGGGGTCGGCAGAATCGACAAGGGTTTCCCCGGCTTTCCGGAGCAGGAATTGAAGGACTGGCTGCGCGTCACGAAGGAGATTATCTGGAAGAACTTCGACCTGACGCCGGAGATGCTGACGCATACGCACGTCGTGGATCTCAAGACCTGGAAGCTGACGGAGCAGTGGGAGCAGGGCGAGTGGGTGGACCCGCCGCTGGACCGACTGACGGAATACATCACGACCGCGATGCAACTGCTCAAGAACGTCGGCATCGCCTGTGAAGGCGTGACGAGCCCCGGCGCGTTCGGCAAACGCAAGGAGATCGCCTACGCCCGGGCGGTGCTCGATGCGGCTCTGGCGGTCAACAACAATCCCCGCCCGTTCTATTTCCTGAACATGGAGATGGAGAAGATGCCCGAGGTGCCGATCCGGCACGTGGACAAGGCCAAGGGCATTGCCATCGCCAGCATCATTGGCTGCGGGGGCGACTGGTTCGGGGCTACCGGCTACGATGAGTCGAATCCCGACCTGTTCATCACCGCCGATTTGCAGGGCGGGCGGCTGCCGGCCGTCCTGGCCAAGGAGTGTCCCGCCATCCTGGTCGGACATTGGCCGTGTTTCTACGCCAACGACCGGATCGGGTTCAAGGTTCTCAAGGAGGTCAAGAAGCGGCTCGATGCCTATGATCCGGACAAGACGAAAACGATCTGGATGAAGAACAGCGAGATCGGCCGCTACTGGATGGCGCGGGAGCTGAGCGATCTGTCTGTGAACGGAGCCGAGTGCCGGATCAGCACGAAGTTCCCCACGGACAATTTCACGCTGGCCCTTCACGACCGGGCTGCCAAACGGGTCCAGGTGAACGGAACGGACCTTCGGCTTGTGCAATCCCAGCGTGATTTCCGCAGCGGTACGTTCCTGGTGACAGACAAAGAGACGTTTGCCGCGTTCGATCTGAAGGCAGGCGATACGATGTTCTCGATCACCGTGTAAGCAGCGTGCAAACGATAATGGTGGCAGCCTCAAGGCCGAAGGCCTTGGGGATGGCAAGTACAGGTGTGGGAAGCCATCCCCAAGCTGCGCTTGAGGCTGCCACCCGGACACTTCCATCCGATGCCTGGGATCAATGTATGGCCCGGAACTACTTGAAAGGATCTGTTCCATGAGAAAATCAGCGAATCTTTCCCGGCGTGATTTTGTGCAGACAGCGATGGGGGCGGGCGTGGCCTTGGGCGTGCCCACTATTTTGGGAACCACCGCGAAGGGCCAGGGCAGGGTTTTCAAGATCGGTCTCATCGGCTGTGGCGGTCGTGGCCAGGGAGCGGCCGCCGGTGCCCTGGAGGCGGCCAAGATTCTCGGCTTCGACGTGCGGATCGTGGCCGTGGCCGACTACTTCAAAGAACGAGCGCTGCGGGCAGGCAAGCAGTTCAACGTCCCGCCCGAGCGGTGCTTTGGCGGCCCCAAGTCCTACCAGGACCTCATGGAGACAGATGCACAGATAGTCCTGATGGCCACGGCGCCGATCTTCCGGCCCCTGCATCTGGAAGCAGCGGTCAAGGCGGGCAAGCATGCCTTCATCGAAAAACCCGTGGCGGTCGATCCGCCGGGCTGCCGGCGTGTCATCGCGGCGGGCGAGGAAGCGGAGAAGAAGGGGCTGGTCATCTCCGCCGGCACTGAGATGCGGCACGATTTCAGTTTTCGCAAGACCCATCAGGCGGTGGTGGTGGAGAAGGCACTGGGCCGGCTCTACGCAGGCCGGGTGTCCTTCTGCATCGCGAGCATGTTCTCGACGAAGCCCATCAATCCGAAGACCGCCGACGACCTGGTGCGGACGTGGCAAAGCTGGATCGCGCTTTCGGGCGACCATCTCGTCGAGCAGCATGTCCACAACATCGACATTGCCAACTGGTTCTGCGACCGGCCGCCGGTCAGCGCGGTCGGTTTCGGCGGCCGCGGCCAGCGCGTCGCGGGCGATATGTACGACTTTTTCAGCGTGGACTACGACTACGGTGAGGGCGTCCACATCCACTCCATGTGCCGCCAGATCAACGGCTGCTGGAACTCGACCGGGCATGACTTCGTCTACGAGAAGGGCCGGACCGATGGGAGCGATTACCAGAAGCCCAAGCAATCCCCGATTCCTGCCGATCTGCCGCAAGCTCCGGCCAGCCACATTCAGGAGCAGGTAGACACGCTTTACTATGTGAGCAAGGGCAAGCCCGTCAACCAGGCGCGGGCCGTGGCGGAATCGACCGCCACGGCGATCATGGGCCGCATCTCGGCGTACACCGGCCAGCAGGTCTCCTGGAAGGAGATCATGGAAGACCCGAACGCGAATCCGAAGCTGTACAACCTGACGCTCAAACCGACGGCCGAGGACTTCGACAAAGGCACGGTGGAAATCCCGAGGGAGAACGTGGTGCCGGCCCCCGGGCAGCGGCCGTAGGGAGTTGCGGGCATGATCGAACTGCTGCGAGCCCGGCGAAGCATTCGTGAATACACCGACCGGCCGCTTGAGCCGGAAAAAGTGGAATTGCTCAAAGAGGCCGTGCAAGGATTCACTATGGTCCGCATTAGTGGGCTTGGAGGTGCTTGTCGAGGAAGTAAAGCAGGGCGGGCAGGTCGATCACGTGGCCTTCGCGGTGGACGTCCAGAACCACATTTTCGGGTCTATCCATGTCCCGGTAGATCGTTCGGACCTCCTCCATCGCCTGGCGGGCGAGGGGGACGTAGAACTGGCTTGGCGGTTCGAGCAGGCCGTTCTGGCATTGCAGAGGGCGTGGGGCGGTCAAGGCGTAGATATCCGCATAATCGACCAACTCCCGCAAGCCGTCGAATTTCCAGCACAGGCAGTGATTCTTCTCCATGTGGTCCATGTTGGTGAGAAAGCCGGCGCTGACGGTCGCGGCGATTCGCTCATCCATCGCGCCCAGCCACATCGCCATCTCACCCCCGAGGGATAGTCCCGCACAGCCGATCCTGGCCTTGTCCACCTGGGGCAGGGATTCGAGGTAATCGACGCAGCGCATCAGGTCCCACAGCCGCTCGCCCATGAGCAACCGGCCGGCCTCCCTGATTTCGTGCTGGCTGACAGTGGTGGAGACCGTCACATATCCCTTCGCGGCCAGTACGGTGCCGAAGCCCCGGTAGATTCGGTCCGCTTTGGCCTTGGCAGGCTCTTTTCCGACTGTGTTGGCATCATACGGACTGTACAGATCGCTGCCGTGGCCGCCGATGCAGACGACGGCAGGGCGGAGGCCCTCCTGCGACAAGGGGGCCGTGACGATGATCCGGATGCGCCGGCCGGGGGTCGAGTTGATCTCCAGTTCTTCGACTCGGTAACCGCCTTTGTCGGCGGAGGAGAGCCGCTTGGGATCGAGCGCGATCGACCTTCTGCCACGAACAAGGTCGTCGAGCTTCAGTGTGGTGAAGAGTTTTGTCCGGACATCGGTTTGCCAAGTTTTCGCATTGTCGGCCGGCCGCGCGGTGTATCGCATCGTGCGATACTCACCGGCGAATGATACCGCCGACGCGATGCTGATGTACAGCAAGACAAAGAACAGTGTCGCGGGTGAATCACACGGCGACATGTATCCGGGTGCTGTGGTTCTTCTCATGCGGCCGAACCCTCAAATGGCGTTCCCTTGATCCTGCCGACGGCTGCGCCATCATACCGCAGGAGTTGCTGTCTGTCTCGCGAAACAGACGCTTGACACAGCGCCCCAAAAGCAGTCTATATGGGGTGTGTGACCATTGTCCGGACTCTTCAGAGGACTCGTATGGAGAGATTTCCGAAGCGCGTCGTTCACTGCCTGCCCAGGGTAGCCAGCGCCTGTCTCGTTACCTCATTCATCCTGATTATGTTGAGCGGCTGTGGCGACAAGGGACTTGTGGAGCGCACGAAACCGTCCGCGTGGGCTGAAGCCCATCCTACAGAAGGCGTGTCCGGGACGTTCTCCATCGTGGCGGTCGATCCGAACACGGGCGTGTGCGGTGCGGCGGTGGCCAGCAAGTACCCGGCGGTTGGGAAGGTTGTGCCGTATGTCCGCGCGGGCGTGGGGGCGTTCTGCACCCAGCATTGGCACAATCCACCGTGGGGCGAGCGTGCCCTCGATCTGCTGGCCAAGGGCGATCTGCCGGAGCAGGTCCTGGCGGAGCTTCTGCGGGACGATCCGCAGCGGGACAAGCGCCAGTTGGCAATCATCGATATGTCCGGCCGGGCCGCCAATCGCAATCCAGCCAATGCTGATGCTTCGGGCATCTGGTGGGGGGCGGCCTCGGGCCGATACTACGCCTGCCAGGGTAATACTCTGGTTGGGTCGGAGGTTGTCTTCGCGATGGCCCGCGCCTATGAGCAGACGCAAGGATGTCTGGCGGACCGGTTGATGGCCGCCCTGGTAGCTGGCGACAAAGCGGGCGGGGACCATCGCGGCCGGCTGGCGGCGGGAATGCGAATCGCCAAGAAAGGTGTCGACGGCTATTGGCTGGAGTTGTACGTGGACAAGAGCGACGATGCCGTCACGGAGTTGGCGAAGAAGTATGCGGATTTAGAGCATGAGGCCAAGGGGGCCAACGGCAAACGGCCGTGAGCATCATTCATTGGACAGTATTTGGAGGCTATGCTATGAAGAAGTCCCTGGTTGTCGGCGTGTGGGGTCTTTGCGCCCTGATGTCCATCGCCTGTTCGGCGCAGGAATCTCGGCCCTGGCTGGGCGTGCACGTGGGGATGTCCAGCGACAGACAAGCGGCGGGATTGACAGAGGTCGTGGGTCAGTTGGCTGGTCTCGGCATCAACGCGATCATCACCGAGATCAACTATGGGTTCGAGTACCAGTCGCACCCGGAGCTGCGCGGCTCCAATCCCTGTACGAGAGAGCAGATCGGCAAGCTGGTCGCGGAGTGCAAGAAGCACCATGTGCGCCTGATCCCGCAGTTCCAGTGCCTGGGGCACCAGTCGTGGAGCCGCAACACGGCGCCCTTGCTCACCAAATATCCGCAATTCGATGAGACCCCCGGTTTGTACCCGGAGAACAAGGGGATCTACTGTCGAAGCTGGTGCCCGCTGCATCCTGAGGTCAACCCGATCATCTTCAGTCTTATGGACGAGCTGATCGATGCCTTCCAGGCCGATGCCCTGCACGTGGGGATGGATGAAGTCTTCCTCGTCGGCGAGGACGCGTGCTCCCGCTGCAAAGGCAAGGATAAAGGCGAGCTTTTCGCCAAGGCCGTTAATGACTACCATAAGCACCTGGTGGGCGAAAAGCACGTCGAGATCCTGATGTGGGGCGATCGCCTGATCGACAGCAGTAAGCTCAAGTTCGGCAAGTGGGAGGGCAGCGAGAACGGCACGGCCGGGGCGATCAATCTGATCCCCAAGGACATTATCATGTGTGACTGGCATTACGAGCTGCGGCCGGCCTATGAGTCGGTGCCGATGTTTCTGGAGAAGGGTTTTCGTGTCTGGCCGGCCAGTTGGAAGAAGCCGGATGCCGCCAAGGCGTTCGTCAGCTATTCTCTGCCGCTGCGGAGCAATCCCCGCATGCTCGGCCACCTGAACACGACGTGGGGCGCTGTACGGGTCGGGGACTTGGCCAAATTCGAGCCACTACTGATCGCCACAGGCGCGTTCAGACAAGGGGCTCCTGCGACGGTCAAATAGTATGGACTATGATGAACTTGTGCACCCTGCTTGTCATCCTGAGCGCAGCGAAGGATCTGGGCTGCATGCGGAAGAGGTCTCCCATTCGATGGCCAGATCCTTCGGCTTCGCCTCAGGATGACAAGACTCCCTTGCACAGGAGTCTCTCCAGATCCATGTGGACCAACGGAAAGGATGTACACTATGCGGTCAATGCACGTGATGGTTCTGCTGTCGGCTGTGGCGTGTGTGGGTGTCCCTGCGGGGCTCGCGCAAATGCATGATCCGCCGGACCGGGGCCAGCCCGGCGATGAGATGATCCAGGAGTATCTCAAGCAGGAGACGGACAAGATTCACGAGACGTTTCCGCAGGACTACGCGTCTTTGGAGCACTGGAAGAGTGTTCGCGACAGGTACAAGCAGGAGTACTTCTACATGCTGGGCCTGTGCCCCGAGCCGGAGAAGACGCCGCTGCAGGCCACCATCACCGGGACGCTCGAGGGCGACGGCTTCGTGGTCGACATGCTCCACTACCAGAGCCGGCCGCGGCTGTACGTCACGGGCAACCTCTATCGGCCGGCGCAGGTGGAGGCCGGGCAGCGGCTGCCGGCCGTGTTCTACGTCTGCGGACACTCCAGCGGCGGCCGCAACGGCAACAAGACCGCCTATCAGTCGCACGGCATCTGGTTCGCCCGGCACGGCTACGTCTGCCTGGTGGTCGACACGCTGCAACTGGGCGAGATCGCCGCGATTCATCACGGCACGTACCGCGAGGGCCGCTGGTGGTGGCATTCGCGCGGCTACACGCCGGCGGGCGTCGAGTGCCTCAACGGCATCCGCGGCATCGACTACCTGATCAGCCGGCCCGACGTGGACCCGCGAGCGAATCGCCGTCACCGGCATCAGCGGCGGCGGGGCGGCGACGTTCTGGATCGCGGCGGCCGACGAGCGCGTGAAGGTGGCCGTGCCCGTCAGCGGCATGGCCGACCTGCCGTCCTACGTCACCAACCGCGTCATCAACGGCCACTGCGACTGCATGTTCCTCTACAACACCTTCCAGTGGCCGTGGACGCGCATCGCGGCCCTGATCGCCCCGCGGCCGATGCTGTTCACCAACAGCGACCAGGACGCGATCTTCCCGATGGACGCCAACGAGCGCGTCATCAACAGCCTGGAGCGGCTCTACAGCCTCTACGGAGCCGGGGACTTCGTCGACAGCTTCGTCAGCATCGGCGGCCACGCCTATCGCCAGGACATCCGCCAGGCGGCGTACCGCTTCATCAACATGCACCTGAAGAACGATGCCCGCGTCGTCACGGACAGCGAAGTGGACCTGGTGACCGGTCCCGAGAACAAGCGGCAGTACCCGATCGCGCCGGAGAAGCTCCGCGTCTTCCCCCAGGATTCCGACATCCCCAAGGATGAGCTGAACACGACGATCGATCAGCATTTCGTGCCGATGGCCAAGGTCGAGCCTCCGAAGCAGGGCGAGTATGAGACGTGGCGGGCGCCGATCCTGGCCGAGCTGCGCCGGGTCGCGTTCGGGTACTTCCCCGAGCGAATTCCGCCGGCCGAGGCTGCAGGACGATGGCTTACCTCTGAGCCGGGGATCAAGGTCAGTCTCGCTGCGGACGCCGAACGCCCGACTCGGGCGGGAAGCCGACACGTGTCGTGCTGTTCGTGAGGCATCCCGAGCGAGCGACGCCCTGACGGTGGATCGTGTGCGGGAAGTCGGATGATCAGATGTACATGTGCGTGCCTCGCGGCGTGGAGTCGGACCCGCTGGACCCAGAAGAATCCGCCGAACTATGTGGAGCGGTCGCACGCTCTTGCTCGGGCGGACCGTGGACACGGGACGAGTCTGGGACATTATCGCGGCGGCTCGTTGTCTGCATGCGAAATACGCGGATATCCCTCTCTACGTGGCCGGCGAAGGACCCGGGGCTGTGCTGGCGGCCTATGCGGCCCTGTTGGAGCCGGACATTGCGGGCGTGATTGCGATCAACCCGCCGTCCTCCCACATGGACGCCAAGGCCCCGCAGTTCCTGAACGTCCTGCGGGTCTGCGACATTCCGGATGTGTTCGGCATGCTGGCTCCGCGCCCGTTGACGCTCCATGGATGGAGTGGCGATGCCTCGGCAAAGGTGGCCCGCATCTACGCCGCCGCCGGCGCCTCGGACAAGCTCCGTCAAGAGCCTTGAGGGCGCGACATCGTCCTGACCAGAACGCTGAATTCCTGTCAGGCCCTGGCTCTGTGGCCGAGTGACACGCAATCTTGTTTGACCGTGCCTGCTCGGGATACGGTGCGTCATCGGCAGACACGCTCAATCCTTCGCCAAGCACATGAGAGCCGCTGCGCTTGGGCGTGGCACCCAAGGCGATGTCAGGTCGGACGCTCTTGTGCTGAACCTCGCAGGCGTGTATTCTGTGGCCGATTTGATAGGAGCCTCGGATGAAACAGGATTATCTGCGTTGGGCCATCAGCAAGACCAAGACCACGTGGTGGCATGATTCGGCGGACCCGGCGGAACTGAAGCGTGGCATCGAGCGCGGGGCCATTGGGGCGACCACCAATCCCTTCCTGGCCAGCGTGGCGCTCCAGGCCAACAAGACCATGTGGGCCGCGGAGATTCGAAGCGTGCTGGCGGAAAACCCCGAGCCGGAAAAGAAGGCCGAGGGACTGATGGGCATCGTCGTCCGGCACGCGGCCGAGCAGTTGCTGCCGCAATATGAGAAGACCGGCGGGCAGACGGGCTTCGTCTGTGCCCAGGTGAATCCCATCGAAGGCCGGAGACCGTGAGCCGATGCTGGCGATGGCCCGGCGGTTCCACAAGCTGGCCCCGAATATCGCGGTCAAGCTGCCGGCCACGGCGGCGGGACTCGATGTGCTGGAGGACTGCGCCGCCGAGGGCATCACGTGCACGCTGACGATCAGCTACACGGTGCCCCAGACCATTGCCACGGCCGAGCGGTATCGCCGGGGCGTCCAGCGGGCCAAGGCCAAGGGCATCCGGCCGGGCAAGTGCTTCGCCGTCATCATGATCGGCCGGCTGGACGACTACCTGCGGGAGGTCGCTCACGATTGCTGTGCCGCGGTCAGCGAATCGGACATTCGGCAGGCGGGTCTGGCCGTCACGAAACGTGCGTATTCGCTCTACCGGCAGCGTGGCTACGAGGCCGTCCTGATCATCGCCGCCCTGCGCGGGACGCATCACATGACGGAACTGGCCGGAGCGGAGGTCATCATGTCGATCTTCCCCACGATCCAGGAGATGCTGCTGACTCCCGACCTGCCGCAGCAGGAACGAATCGATGCGGAGGTGCCCGCCGACGTGATCGAGAGGCTTTCACAGATCCCGGATTTCGTGCGGGCCTACGAGCCGGATGGCATGAAAGCCGACGGAGTTCGTCACGTACGGCGTCACCCAGAGAACGCTCTCGCAATTCATCGAGAGCGGCTGGAAACTGATGGAGAATTTCCGGTTGTGAAATCCACCACAGAGGCACAGAGGACACAGAGAATGAAGGGAAGAAGCAAGAAGGAAAGAAAGCAGGAGCTTGATTCTCTTTCGCCTTCTGTGTTCTGATCTCTGTGTTCTCGGTGTCTCCGTGGTGAAACAGAAAGGGATGGACGGATGAAGAAGATAGGTTTCATCGGCTTGGGCATCATGGGCAAGCCCATGGCCCTGAACCTTATCAAGGCTGGATATGAGCTGACGGTGTACGACATCGTGTCGGAGCGGATGGAGGATCTGCTCAAGGCCGGTGCGCGGCGTGGCTCCTCAGGCAAGGACGTCGCTGCTCGGAGCGAGGTCGTCATCACGATGCTCCCGAACTCGCCGCACGTGCGCGAGGCGGTGCTCGGACCCGGCGGTGTGCTCGAGGGAGCCAAGCCCGGGACGATCCTGGTCGATATGAGTTCCATCGCGCCTTTGGCCAGCAAGGAGATTGCCGCCCAAGCGCAGGCCAAGGGCGTCGCCATGCTCGATGCCCCGGTCAGCGGCGGCGAGCCCAAGGCCGTCGCAGGGACGCTGGCGATCATGGTGGGCGGGCCGCAGGAGACGTTCGACCAGGTGAAAGACATCCTCGCCGCCATGGGTTCTTCCGTCACGCGGGTCGGCGAGATCGGCAGCGGCAACGTGACGAAGCTGGCCAATCAGATCATCGTCGCCCTGAACATCGCGGCGATGTCCGAAGCGATGGTCCTGGCCACCAAGGCAGGCGTGGACCCGGAGAAGGTCTTCCAGGCGATCCGGGGCGGCCTGGCGGGCAGCGCGGTCCTCGATGCCAAGGTCCCGCTGGCGCTCAAGGGCAATTTCAAGCCCGGCTTTCGCATCGAGCTGCACATCAAGGACATGGCCAACGCCCTGGACACCGCCCACGAGCTGGGCGTCCCGGTCCCGCTGTCGAGCGTGGTCATGGAGATCATGCAGGCCCTCAAGACGGACGGCAAGGCCGGCAACGACCACGGCGGCATCATCCAGTTCTACGAGCAACTGGCCAAAGTGCAGGTGCGAGCATAGAAGACTGGAATGTTGGAATGGTGGAATAATGGAATGATGGGAAGTTCGAGGGATCGCTCCCCCAGTGTTCCAACATTCCAATATTCCATCATTCCATAACGGATTGGTCACTTCTTGGCGATGCAATAGAGCGACTTGTTGCCGCGCAGGTACAGCTCGTCGCCGATGACGGCGGGGCTGGCGTCGAGACCGTCGTCGAGCTTGTTGGTCGCCAGGACCTCGAAGGTGTCGGCGTTCTTGATCACGACGGTCACGCCGTTGCGGCCGGGACAGTACACGCGGTCCGCCACGCCGACGGGCGACGCGTAGACCTGATTGATTCCCTCCAGGGTCTGCTCGGTGAACAGGGGCTTGCCGGTCCGGGCCTCGTAGCAGGACAGCTTCGGCGTGAGGACGGAGAAGACGTAGATCCGGTTGCCGTAGAGCAGGGGCGAGGAGACATAGGGTGTCCCCTTGTTGACCTGCCAGACGACAGCGTCGGTCCCGCTGAGGTCGCCTTTGCTGCCCGCCAGCTTGATGGCCTGGAGGGAAGACCCCTGGTAGCCGCTGGTGCAAAAGACCATTCCGAAGCCGAGGACCGGGCTGGGAATGACATTTCTGCACCTGGCCGCCGCACTGCCAGATGAGATCGCCGGTCTTGGCGTCATAACTGCGGGTGAGCTTGGTCGCGCTGACGATGACCTGGGTCTTGCCGTCCACCTCGGCGACCGCCGGCGTCGCCCAGGAGGTGCGCTCGTCCCGGTCCTGGCGCCAGAGTTGCTGACCGGTGGCCTTGTTGAAGGCAAAGATCGCGGAGCCGGCCTCCTGGTCGCACACGACGATGATCGCCTCCCCGGCCAGGGCGGGCGAACTGCCCTCGCCGAAACTCATTATGGTTCGCAGCGTGGGCAAGGGCTGGCTCCACTTGAGGTTGCCGTCCAGGTCGAAACAGTGCAGACCGCGCGAGCCGAAGCTGACCCAGATGTACTTGCCGTCGGTCACGGGCGAATAGTTCGCGAAGGTGCCCGTCGGCTGGTGGCCCTCATGGGGCACCGCCTCCGTGGCGGTCTTCTGCCACAGGATTTTGCCGGTCGTGCGGTCCACGCAGACGAGGTCGAACTTGTGGACGGTCTTGGGAGCCCCCGTGCTGAGACCTTTGCGGCCGCTCGGGGCCGCCGGCGGCTGAGCAGGCTGAGTCGTCGGTGGATTTGGCCTGCCCGGTGTCAATCGCCGTCTGGAGGAAGATCTTGTCTGCCCCAGATCACAGGCGAGGAGTGACCCTGGCCGGGGATCTCGACCTTCCACTTGATATTCTCGGATTCGCTCCAGGTCACTGGTGGATTGCCTTGGGCCGCTGTCCCATTCGCCGCGGGTCCCCGCCAGGTCGGCCAGCAGTCGTCCACCCCAGCGGCCGGCGCTTGGGCGTAAAGAGCGGTGAGCAAAAAAACGACAGTGATTCCCAGTGTCCCCGGATGCTTCATGTATGGTTCCTTTCGGTTCGATTCGTGCTTGTTACCGACCCCAACGGTTGTCCCTGGCCCTTCAGGACGCCGGAAGGATAAGGGACTCAGACGGACTTGGCAAGTCAAAAAGCCGGCCACCGGTTCGGAGTTCCCTCCCAAACGGAACTCTGAACAGCGGACGACTTCTACTTTGAAGAGAATCGGAAGCCAGTGGTGCTCTGGAATTTCTGGCCCGGGCGCAGGACCGTGGAAGGGAAGTGCAGCTTGCTGGGGGAGTCGGGGAAATGCTGCGTTTCCAGGCAAAAGCCGTAATGATTGCCGTAGACCTTGCCGCCTTTGCCCTGGATGCCTCTCATGCCGTTGGCCGTGTAAAGTTGTACGCCGGGCTCCGTCGTGCGGACTTCCATCACAATGCCGCCCGTCGGCTCGTAGACCCGTGCCGCCAGATTGGCTGAGCCGGGCGAGCCCGCGAGCACGTAGCAGTGGTCGTAACCCCTGGTTTCGGTCAATTCGCCGATCCGCGAGCCGATGGTTTTGGGCTCCGTGAAATCGAGCGGCGTCCCTTTGACCGTGCGAATCTCGCCGGTTGGAATCAGGCCCTCTCCGGCGGGCGTGTAGAGGGTCGCGTTGATTGTCACCTCATGGTTGAGAACATCGCCGTTGCCGGCTCCGGCGAGATTGAAGTAGCTGTGGTTGGTCAGGTTGACGATCGTGGGCTTGTCGGTCGTGGCCTCGTAGCGGATCTGGAGCTCGTTGTCGTTGTTCAGGACGTAGGTGATCGTGCAATCGAGATTGCCGGGAAAGCCCTCTTCGCCGTCTTTGCTCAAGATGGCTCAATCGCACGCCGACCCAGCCGTCGCCCTGGACGGGCTGACCCTTCCACACCACCTTGTCGAAGCGCAGATTTCCTCCGCCGTGGATGTGGTTCTTCCCGGAGTTGGCGGTCAGCTTGTACTCGACGCCGTCCAGCGTGAACCGGGCGCCGGCGATGCGGTTGGCGTACCGGCCGACGCTGGCTCCGAACATCGGACTTCCGCGCACGTACGGCGCCAGGTCATCGAAGCCCAGCGCGATGTCCACCAGCTTGCCTTCACGATTGGGTACTTCGAGCGACACGAGGATCGCCCCGTACTCCATCACCCGCGCCCGCAGACCGTTCGCGTTGGTCAGCTCGAAGATGGTCACCGCCTGTCCCTCGGACGTTTGACCGAACGGCTTGCCCTCAACGCTCAGCTTGCCGGCGCCGACCGCTGCGGTCTGCCAGACCAGCATAGTGCTCAAGAAGATGGACGGTAGGGTGCGTATTACGCACCATTCCGACGTTGCGCAAGGCGGCGCGTGATACGCACCCTACATCTGCTAATCATCGTTGGTTCCTCCTGCTCATTTGACAAAGATGGTGACAACGGACCAGGCGCCCACGACCAGGAACGCGGCGAAGGCGATCCACAGCATGGCGTCCCACAGTCGGCCCGAGCGCAGATTCGGATCGCTGCGCCGGTAGCGGAAATACAGCGCCGCTGCTCCCAGCAGAGGCAGCATGATGGATTGGGCGATGCCACACGTGACGATCATGGCGGAAGGCGCGCGCACGAATGCATACAACACCATCGCTGCGAACGGCCAGACGGCGCTGATCCTGCGCGTCCACTTGACCCGTCCCGCCTCGGAGCCGTCCGTCAGGCCATACAGGCCCAGCGCATCGGCGACCATGCGGGCATTGCCGGCGGCGGCCACGAAGAGCGTGGAGTACAGCACCGCAAACGCCCCGGCGAGGAAGACGACATTGCCCAGCGGCCCGAAGACGGGGATGTACATGGCCGACAGGGTGCGCACCATGTCGCGCCCTTCCGGGTTCAGCCCGATGCGGCCCAGCACGGCCGCCCCCAGCAGGTAGAACGCCAAGGTCGCGAACGTGTAGACGATCATGGAGGTCCAGGCATCGACGTGCAGCACGTGCAGCCAGCCGCGGGCCCGCGCGAGCCAGCCGGCGGTGCCGTCGCGCGGACCGGTATACTTCGCATATCCTTTTTCGAGGCACCAATACGGATACATGATCAGCTCGGCCGCTCCGATGCCGATGATGCCGAACGCCCCGAAAGCCGTGCGCATCGGGTGGGTGCCCGCGGCGAGGTCCGCCGGCGGCAGATGGAAGCTCAATCCGTGCAGGAGTTCCGGGCCGCGAATAGCCCATCCCGCTTTCATCTGCAGGGCGACCACCGTGAGGACGGTCACGAGCGTGAACGTAGCCACGAGCGCCGTGGAGATGATTTGAATAAGTCCGTACCGGCCGACGTACAACAGGAAGGAGGTTACCGCCGCCAGGATCAGGGCCCAGAGGTAGGGGTCGGAAGGCTCCCGTTGCTGGGAGACTTGGTCGGCCAAGAGCTCGACGTTCCGCTCCAGGTCCATGATGCTGGGATCGTTGGGGTCCTGGACCTGGAGCACTTTGAGGTCGATCCGGACCTTCACCAGGCTATCCTGCAGGCGGTTGTACTCGGCGCCGTAGGCGGTCAGAGGCTGACTGATCGCCAGGGTCTGTCCGACGCCGCCGAGGATGCCGCCTTGCTGAAAGATCACGAGGATCGTCATGAAGGTCCAGTACCACAGCAGCCAGTTGACCCGCAGACGCGGGCCGGGCACGGCGTTGAGGGCCTTGAGCGGCGTGTCGCCCCAGGTGATCGCGTGCCGGGCGAACTCGATCTGCGTGGAGACCTTGATGACGCAGCCGATGATGATCAGCCACAGCAGCCAGAAACCCGCCTCGGCGCCGACCTTGGTCGTGAGGATCAACTCGCCGGAACCCACGATCGAGCCGGCGATGATCATGCCCGGCCCCAGGCGTCTGAGCGTACCCAGGAAGCTGGTGGGTGGCTGCTGAACGTCCTCAATCTGTGCAGGCGGCGGCTCTTGCCTCTCACGTTCGTTCGTGCTCGATGGCCTGTCGGACGCCATGACTTCGTTCCTGTCGGCGGTTGCCAACCACGGCCGCGGCCGCTGCCGTGCGGCCGGGTGCGTGAGAACCGCGTGCGTCACGCGCCTGGATCATAAAGGATGTCCCGCCGCAAGGCAATGCTGAAGGGTTCCCAAACGCGATCTATCGCGTTTGGGGTCCCAATCGCATTGACGCGTGTCGAGCGAGCCGGTACCATCGGTGGATCGCGTGAAGTATGAAATTCGGCAATCTCGAAATCGATCCGGCTGTCAATCCCGCCGTCCTGGACACGGCGACGTGGGACCCTGAGGGAGCGTGGCAGATTGTCCGTTCCGTCGAGCCGAAGTACTGGCACACGGTCCTTCAGGCTCTGGCGAAAGCAGAATCCCTGCCCATTGACGACCGCTGCACGGTGTACCGTGGGTCGTGGGCGCAGCGGGGAGCGAGCACATATCTCCTGTCTCGATTATCGGACGGCCAGCACGTTTTCGTCGAAATCGGGCCGGTGGATCGCAGACTCATCGCTCCGTTGCATGTGATGCCTCTGGGCGGCGGCATTCATCTGGCGATGTATGCGGCCGATGCTCCGGCAATCCGCAGTTATGTCCAGAAGATGCGACCCGACAAAGGACCTCGGGCGATGGGGGCCGTGCCGCGCCTGGGGATCGGCACCCGGATGTCCACGTCGGTCTGGCCGGGCATCTGGCGGGCGATGGACGAACGCAAGTTTGCCGCCAACGCCATTCAGAACTCGGTGCGAGAGCTGAACTTGCTCGAAGATGTGCTGGCGGGCCGTCCCGCGCGGACGAATTACCTGTACGGCTTCGGCACGCTGCCGGAAGGACACACCGGCAGCACGTTCGAGGGGCTCTGGGTCGCCGGCGTGATCGAGGCGCTCAAGAGCGACACGCAGCCCGAGCTATGGGGCGGATGCGGACCACATCACGATTCGACGCGAGCCGGGCGGATTGGAGCGAGCCAAACGCGTGATCGACGCGGCCCGCGATTACACGTTCTTCACGCTCGATGTGTCCGACATTGTGGACTATGCCTCGGCGGCCGCCGTCGCGAACAAGTACGGGGTAGCCTTGGACGTTGTGGCGGAACTCGCTGCCTACATCAAGGGTCTCAAGGGCGCCGCTCCGTTCGATCTGGAACTCAGCATTGATGAGTGTCCCGCCACAGATGGACGCCTCCACCTGCTTGACGAGCGAAGCCGAGCTGCTCTTCCTGATCGAAGAACTGCGGCGACGAGAGGTCCCGATCACGCACGTCGCACCCAACGTCGGCATCGTCAAAGGGCAGGACTACGCGGGCGCGGATGGTTTGGCGGGATTCGAGCAGCGGATCGCAGGGCTCCAGCGCATCGCCCAGGAGCAGGGAATCATGCTGGACTTTCATTCGGGAGACGATCTTCGGTCCGCCGCCCGCGCAGGCGATCGGTCGGGCCACGCGCGGCTGGAACCATTTCAAGGTGTCGCCTTCGTTGCAGGTGATCTTTGGCGAGGTCCTCCACGAGGTCTGCCCGGAACGGTTCCAGTTCTGGTGGGAGGATACGCTGGCATACGCACAGCGTGAGGCCTCGGCCGGCTCGGCCTTTGCGGCCCAGTGTCTCCGCGAGTATGAAACCGGCGTGGACCCGACGCCGGCGCCGCACCACGCGGTATTTCACCACTACAACTTCGCCTCCGTCGGCCGGCGCGATGCGCAGGGTCAGTTCGTCCACCGGGACAAGTTCTACGATCTGCCGGCGGAGTTCTACCACGCGTACCACGATAGAATCGGCCGCTTCCTCTGCGACGTGGCGGCGGACGTTTTCGACCATCGATGAGGCGATATGGACCAGCGACTCTCGGGCAAAGTGGCGATCGTCACCGGCGCAGGCCAGGGGATCGGCAAAGCGGTCGCGCTGCGCCTGGCACGGGAGGGAGCGGATATCGCCGTAGCGGAGATCAATCGCGAGACAGCCGAAGTGACGGTCCGGGAACTTCAAGCCCTTGGCCGCCGGGCACTGGCACACCCGGTGGACGTCGGTCGTCTGGCCGAGATTCAATCCCTCGTGGACCACGTCGTTGCCGAGTTCGGTCGCATTGACGTTCTCGTCAACGTGGCGGGCATCGCGCAGACGAAGCCTTTCCTGGAGCTTACCGAGGAGGATTGGGACCGCGTCGTCGACACGAACCTCAAGGGAACGGTCTTCTGCATGCAGGCGGTCGGCCGGCAGATGATCCAGCAGATTCCGCCGGAGGTCGGGGCGCAGGGTCGGGCCGGCCGCAGCTACGGCAAGATCGTCAACTTCTCCTCGATCTCCGGCCGGCGCGGCCGCAGCGTTCAGATGGCCTACGCCGCGAGCAAGGCCGCCATCATCAGCGTGACGCAGTCGGCGGCCCTGGCCTTCAGTCCGTACAACATCAACGTCAACGCCGTCTGTCCGGGCGTGATCCCAACCCCCATGTGGGACCAGATCGACCGGGACCGCAGCCGGCTCATGGGTGCCCAGCCGGGTGACGCCCTGAAGGCATTCGTCGAGAAAGTCCCGCTCCAGCGGGCGGGCACGCCGGAGGATGTGGCGGCCGCGGTGGCGTTTCTCTGCTCGGCCGATGCGGACTACATCACCGGCCAGACCCTGAACGTCGACGGTGGGTTCGAGATGAATTAGATGGAATGGTGCGTGATACGCACCCTACGGCTGGACCACGTTATGAACGTTCGGCTCGCATACGGCAAAACCGGTTTGGACGTGACGCTGCCTGATGGGCTCAGCGTGGACATCGTTCAGCCCAGGCATGTCGAGGCTCTGGCAGACCAGGCGGGAGCCGTGCGAGACGCTCTACGCCATCCCATCGGCTCACGGCCGTTGCACGAGTTGGTCAAACCGTCTGACACCGTCGGGATCGTCTGCAACGACATCACTCGCCCGACTCCCTATCGAACCATCTTGCCGGTCATGCTGGAAGAGCTCAGTCACATCTCTGATGGCGCGATCACCCTCTTGATTGCGAACGGGACCCACCGGCCCGGCACGCCGGAGGAACTCCGGACGGTGCTCGGCGAGCAGATCGTGGATCGATTCAGAGTCGTGCAAAATGACGCTCACGACCGCGAGGCGCACGCCCGGGTGGGAACGACCGCGGACGGCAACGAGATCTGGATTCATAAGGAGTATCTGCGCTGCCATGTGCGAATTCTCACGGGCTTCATCGAGCCGCATTTCTTCGTTGGCTTCTCCGGCGGCGGCAAGGCCTGCATGCCGGGATTGGCGGCCCTGGAGACGATCCTGAGGAACCATGGCGCCCGGAACATGGACCACCCGAGGGCCACGTGGGCCGTCACGCGCGGCAACCCCATCTGGGAAGGGATTCGGGAGGCGGCGCTCCTGACGTTGCCGACGCTGCTTCTGAACGTGACGCTCAATCGCGACAAGCAGATCACCGGGGTCTTCGCCGGCGACTATGGACCCGGCCCACGAACGCGGCTGCGAGTTTGCCAAGCAGCACGCCCTGGCGCCCGTGCCGGCGCCGTACGACATCGTGATTACCAGCAATGCCGGCTCTCCGCTCGATCTGAATCTCTACCAGGCGGTGAAAGGCATGAGTGCGGCGGCGCAGATCGTGAAGAAGGGCGGGGCTATCATTCTGGCCGCCGACTGTTGGGATGGCATCCCCGAGCACGGCCAGTACCAGCGACTGTTGTATGAGGCGGCCAGCCCTCGGTCGCTCCTGGAGAGGGTGCGGGCGGACGACTGTCATTGCCAGGATGCCTGGCAGGCGCAGATTCACGCCCAAGTCTGCGAAAAGGCCGACGTGTACCTGTTCAGCCACAATCTGACGGACGAACAGATCGAGCGAGCCCTGCTCCAGCCGTGTCGTGACATCGCAGGCACGGTTGAGCAACTGTTGCGGGCATATGGTCGAGATGCCTCGATCTGCGTGCTGCCCGAAGGTCCACAGACGATTCCGTACATCGCAACGTAGCATGGCGCACGCCACGAGTCGCAGGGCCATCCCCCGCCTTCGCGGGGCAGGCTTGCCCTGCCTTCACGGCAAGTCCCGTGCACGAGAAGTGCCTGTGAAAATCGTTGTTGCATTGGATTCGTTCAAGGGATCGCTGACGGCGGTGCAAGCCTGTGACATCGTGGCCCAGGCCATTCGCTTCAGTCGTGCCGGGCGTGGAGGTCGTGACCAAGCCCATGGCCGACGGTGGCGAAGGGACGGCGTCGGTCCTGATGGCGGCCGCCGGCGGGCAATGGATCGGCAGGACGGTCATGGGCCCGCTGCCGGAAATGGCGGTCGAGGCAGGCTTTGTCTGGTTGCCCGACAGCAGTACGGCCCTGGTGGAGATGGCGACGGCCAGCGGTCTGCCGCTCTTGAGACCCGAGCAGCGGAATCCCCTGAAGACGACAACCTACGGTACGGGACAACTCATCCAGGCGGCCCTCGACCATGGCGCAAACCACGTTCTCCTGGCGATTGGAGGCAGCGCCACGGTGGACGGCGGCGTGGGGGCGGCGATGGCCCTGGGCTGGAAGTTCCTCACGAAAGAGGGGGAGGAAATCGGTCTTGGCGGCGGCCAACTCGCGCGGATCGTGAAGATTGTCCCGCCGGTTCGTAGTGTGCCCGTAAGGGCATCTCTTCGAGGGCGAGCGTCCCCGCTCGCCTGAGGATGTCGTGCGGGGACGCACGACCTACGAAGAAGCGTCCCATCGCGTCATTACAAACATAACCGTCGAAGTGCTGTGCGATGTGGACAATCCTCTGTGCGGCGAGCATGGTGCGGCACGGGTTTACGGGCCGCAGAAGGGCGCCACGCCGGAGATGGTGGAACAGCTTGATGCAGGTCTGGCCCATTTGGCGCGGGTAGTCAAGGAGCAGCTTGGCCGCGACATCGCCTGTCTGCCCGGAGCCGGGGCGGCCGGAGGCCTGGCGGCCGGCGCGGTCGCGTTCATGAACGCCCGGCTGGTTCCCGGAATCGACGCGATCATGTCGCAAACGCGCCTGGCGGAGGCCGTCGCCGGTGCCGATTGGGTCGTTACGGGCGAAGGGAGCTTCGACGAACAATCCTTGCGCGGCAAGGTGGTGTCCGGCGTCACGCGGGTCGCCCGGGCGGCCGGCGCGAGAGTCGCCGTCTGCGCGGGGCAGGTTCGCCTCGAGTCTGGGACATATCGGCAAGCCGGGATTGAGGCGGCGGTGGCTTGCATGGAACCCGGGATGGAGTTAGACTATGCTATCGCGCATGGTGCGGAGCTGCTCGATGGTGCCGCCCGCCGATTCGCGCGGGATTATCTCAGTGAGAAGGAGACAGGCCCATGAAGCAAAGATCCCAAAAAGACAGTGATGACAAAATCAGCCGTCGCACGTTTGTCAAGGCCGGGGCGGCTACGGCCCTGACGGCGGCCTCCTGGTCCCGGGTCTCCGGGGCCAACGAGCGGATCGGCATCGGCATGATCGGCATTGGTCTGATGGGCCGCATTCATACGCGCAACTTCGCCAAGCAGCCGGATGTCTCCATGGTGGGCATCTGCGATGTCTTTGACCCGCGGGCGGAGGTCGGTGCCGAGATCGCCGGTGGTAAGGTCATCAAGTGCCGGGACTTCCGCAAGCTGCTCGACAACAAGGATATCGACGCGGTGGTCGTCTCCACCTCGGACCACTGGCACGCTCTGATCACGATGATGGCCTGTGCGGCGGGCAAGGATGTGTACGTGGAGAAGCCCCTGACGCTCTTCGTGCGGGAAGGGCGGTGGATGATCGATGTCATGAAGCGTTACAAGCGGGTCGTCCAGGTGGGCGTGCAGAATCGCTCCGGGCCGAACTTCCAGCGGGCCCGCAAGTTCATCCAGGACGGCAACCTCGGCCAGATCGTGGCCGTGCAGGATAGCTTCTGCCGCAACCTCATGCCCGGCTTCGGCCATCCGCCGGACCAGGAGCCGCCGAAAGAGCTGGACTGGGATATGTGGCTCGGACCGGCCCCGCAGTGCGCGTGGAATCCCAACCGCGGCATCTATCATTTCCGCTGGATCTGGGACTATGCGGGCGGGCAAATGACGAATCTGGGCCAGCACTCGCTGGACATCGTCCAGTGGTTCACCGGCGCCAGCGCCCCGAAATCGGTCTACAGCACCGGCGGGCGGACCTTCCTGAAGGACAACATGGAGACGCCGGACAGCCAGGACGTGCTGATCGACTACCCCGGCTTTACGGGCATCTGTGTGTACCGCGAGGCCACCGCGGGACGCGCCGGCCTGGGTATGGGCGGCGTCATTTTCTATGGCACGCGCGGCATGATGTCGGTGGGTCGTGGCGGCTATGAGGTCATCCCGGACCGCAAGGTCAATCCCGTCAACACGATGGCCAACATGCTCGGCGGACACCCGGTGGGCGGGCCACAGCTCACGCCGGAGCCCGAAGGCCAATACTGGACCGAGAAGATGAGAGATGCCAGCGGCGACGGCGCGAAGGACTATGTCGCCCATGCACGCGACTTCCTGGAGTGTATTCGCTCGCGCAAGCAGCCCATCGCCGACATCGAGAGCGCCCACCAGGTGGCGACGACGTGTCACCTGGCCAATATCTCCCTGCGGACGGGCGCAAGATCACCTGGGACGCCGCCAAGGAGCAGATCGTGGGCGACCCGCAGGCCAACGAAATGTTGACGCGTCCCTACCGCAAGCCCTGGGACGCTCAGTTGCGGGCGTTGGGCTTGGTGTGAAGTCCATAGCAACAGGATCCTGTCATCCTGAGCCGAAGGCGAAGGATCTGGGCCGCGAATGAGAGGTTTCTATAAGGCGCAGCCGAGATCCTTCACTGCGCTTCGCTGCGTTCAGGATGACACGCGGTGAGCAAGAGTCATCCAGAATCCGCACGAAAGGAACAAATCTCATGTCGACAACAAACGTCGCCACGGCGGGTCTTGGCCGCCGTCAGTTTTTGGCAGCCTTCGCTGCCGGTTCCGGCGTCGCGGTGCTAGACCGCCTTGCTGCTGGCGGCGAACCGCCGGCGCGGCGGTCGAAGATGGGCTTGGCCAGCGATTGTTGGAACCTTCATCAGCGGGCTCAGGTCGGCAAGGGCGAGAAGGGCGACCTGTCGGACCCGCAGCGTTTTCTCGAACGGTGTTATCAGCTTGGCGCGGGCGGGATGCAGGCGCCGCTGGGGGTGCGCGAGGAAGCGTACTGCTCCGGGCTGCGCCGGTGGGCCGAGGCGCATGAGATGTACGTCGAGGGCAGTAGCAGCCTCGCGGACAACCGATTTGACGCCGAGCGCTTCGAGAAGGAAGTGCTCACAGCCAAGGCGGCGGGCGCTACGGTGGTCCGAACCGTGGCCATTCCCGGGCGGCGCTACGAGCAGTTCAGTTCGGCCGAGGAATTCGCCCGTTCCTCGCAACGGGCTGGGGAGAGGCTGCGGCAGGTGGAGCCGATCATGGCGCGGCAGCGGATGCGGCTGGCGGTCGAAAACCACAAGTGCCATCGTGTGGCGGAACGGCTGGATCTGCTCAAACAGCTTAGCAGCGAATGGATCGGCATGTGCGTGGACACGGGCAACAGCTTCTCTTTGTGCGAGAACCCGATGGACGTGGTGCGGGCGTACGCGCCGTTTGCCTTCAGTGTCCATGTGAGGGATCAGGGCGTGCAGGAATATGAGGACGGCTTCCTCTTCACTGATACGGCGCTGGGCCAGGGCTTTCTGGATGTGCCGGCCACGGTGCGGGTGCTGCGCGAGGCCCACCCCCAGTTGCATTTCAGCCTGGAAGTCATCGCACGCGACCCTTTGAAGGTCCCGGTCTTGACGCCGAAGTATTGGGCGACGATGCCCGGCGTACCGGCGACGGATCTGGCGTGGACCCTGCGCACGATCAAAGCCAAGGCGGCGCGCGAGCCGCTGCCGAAGATAGACGCACTGCCGCTGGAGCAGCGAGTCCAGTGCGAACAACGGATGGTCGAGGATAGCCTCGCCTACGCGCGCGAGCATCTGGGATTGTGATCGGGGCTATCGGCTCTCCGCCATTCAAAGTATCTGTGGGGTGTCATCGCCAAGGGCTCTGGCCCTGACGAGGCTCTCCGCACCCACAAGCCCGGGATCACGTCCGAGAATTCGCGCGTGCCACCCTTCGGGGCGGGGCCGGTCCTGATTCGCCACTTGCCGCCACCAGGTGATCCTCCCGTATTGCGTTCTCGCTTCTAACGTACCGCATCCGATTTGTCGATAAAGCCCGTGAAATTCAGTGTTTGGGAATTACGGCCGTGAATGAGTATGACCCGATAATCCCGTTTCTCCTGGACGAGAAGGTGGTTTCGCCGGACGATCTCCAGCCCTTGTTAGCCAGGCACGCAGAGACCGGGGAAAGCCTGCTGCGCCTGCTTCAGGCGGGTAAGCTGGTGAACGAAGAGCAACTCGCGCAGGCGGTTGCCGCCGTCAACGATTTCGATTTTGTAAATCTGTCACCGGAGATGATTGACCCCTTGGTGGCCCACCTCATCTCTCAGGAGATGGCGAACCGCCACAGCCTGATCCCCATTCGAAGGGAGGGCGGCCAACTGATTGTGGCCATGAGTTCGCCACTGGACCTGCGGGCGCGCGATGAGATCGAGCTGAAGACCGGGTACCACGTTATTCCCGTGGCGGCGACGCCCCAGGCTGTCCAGCAGGCGATTCATTACCATTTCGACGTGGCCAATGTGACCAAGCAAGCGATTGCCTCGATGCGGCTCAAGAGCCAGGCCGATCGGGGCGTTCATGAAGAGGGGGACCGCGTCGTATCGGCCGGATCCGCTTCGGAGGCGGAACTTCCGTTGAAAGAGGCGAGCGATGACCCGATCACCAAGCTGGTGGCGTCCATCATCCGGGGGGCGATCGAGGCCCGCGCCAGCGATATTCACATCGAGCCGCAGGTTTCCGAGCTACGCGTAAGGTACCGGGTCGACGGCATGCTCCGTCGCGCTGTAGATGTCCCCATCACCGCGCAGCCGGAAGTGGTTTCGCACATCAAAATCCTGGCCCAGATGGACATTTCAGAGAAACGAATCCCGCAGGATGGCCACATTTCGCTGCGGCATGAGAACCGCGACTACGATCTGCGGGTGTCGTCTT
This sequence comes from uncultured Planctomycetota bacterium, assembly GCA_963699595.1. Lineage (GTDB taxonomy): Bacteria > Planctomycetota > Phycisphaerae > Sedimentisphaerales > Anaerobacaceae > PLanc-01. The sequence goes on along the minus strand of CAVOUO010000039.1, from coordinate 72,814 downwards.
TGCCCGCGGTGGGCGGGGAGAAGATCGTCCTGCGCATCCTCGACAAGAACGCGGTGCGGTGGTCGCTGGATGAGGTCGTGGCTTCTCCCCAGGACAATCGCAAGTTCCGGGAGTTGGTCGCGAATCCGTACGGGATGCTGCTCCTGACCGGCCCGACCGGCAGCGGCAAGACGACGACTCTTTATTCCGTGCTCCAGCTTATCAACACGCCCCAGAGAAACATCGTGACGGTGGAGGACCCCGTCGAATATCGTCTGCCGGGAATCACCCAAGTGCAGGTAAGGCCGGCGGCGGGGGTGACGTTCGCCTCTTCGCTGCGGAGCATTCTCCGGCAGGACCCCGACATCATTCTGATCGGGGAGATCCGCGATCTGGAAACGGCGGAAATCGCTATCAGCGCGGCGCTGACGGGCCATCTGGTGCTGAGCACGATGCACACGAACGATGCCGCCGGGGCTGTCTCGCGTCTGATCAACATCGGCATCCCGCGCTTCCTGGTGGCCTCGGCCCTGCTGGGGGCCGTGGCCCAGCGGCTGATACGAACGGTCTGTCCCCGCTGCCGGGAGACCTACGAACCGGACCGGAGTCTGGCAGATTTCGGATTGCGGATTGGGGATTGCGGATTGAAAGAGGCCGACGATACCAATCCGCCATCCGCCATCCGCAATCCGCAATGGGTGCGTGGCCGGGGATGCTCCTATTGCGCCGGGACGGGCTACCAGGGGCGAAAGGCGGTCTACGAAATTCTGCCGGTATCACAGAAGATACGTCACATGATCCTGGACAGGTGCAACGACACGCAATTGAGGGAGCAGGCGATTCAGGAGGGCATGCGTACGCTGCGCATGAATGCCCAGGAGGAAGTGTTGCGGGGTATAACAACCATTGATGAGTTGATGCGGGTGGTGGACATCAAGAGCGAATAGTGGCCGCGTACCAATACATAGCCCGGGACGATGCGGGCAATGAGTTCAGCAGCCTCTACACCAATGTCGAGAGTGTGGAGACCCTGCGCCACGAGCTGGTCAAGCTTGGGTACGTGCTCGTCCGCGCCCGGCGCCAGCGGGCCCCGGCACCGCCGCGGCACCGCGTCCGGCCGCGCGAGGTGGCCTCGTTCGCCTACAAATTCGGGGGCATGTTTTCCGCCGGCCTGTCCATCGCGAATTGCCTGGAGACGCTCGAACGGCAGACGGACAACCGTGCCTTTCGACTCATCCTGGCCGATGTTCGCCGGCGCGTGGAGGCCGGAGCGAGCCTGCGGGCCGCCTTTGAGCCGCATCGGAGGATCTTCTCCGACTTCTTCCTGGGAATGATCGACGCGGGGGAGTCCTCGGGACGGCTGTCGCAGTCGTTGGAGGCAAGTGCCCGCTATCTGGAGAAACGCGTGGAGCTTCAGCAGAAAGCCCAGGCCGCGTTCGTGTATCCCCTCGTGGTTGGCGTTGTCTGCACCATCGTGGTGACCTGTCTGCTGATCTTTGTGGTTCCGGTGTTCACGCAACTGTACCGGAAGATGCACGTGCAACTGCCGGGGCCGACCAGGGCGCTGGTCCTGTTCAGCCTCGTGCTGCGGTACTGGTGGTGGGTGCTGCTGCCGGGGCTCGCGGGCCTCGTGCTGGGCCTCCGGCGCTTGTTCGCACATCCAAAGGTGCGGATCCGTTGGGATCGGCTGAAGATCCGGATGCCTCTTCTCGGTCCCTGGCATCGCCATATGCTCGTCTCGCAGTTTGTTCGGACGTTTGGGATGCTGCTGGCGGTGGGCGTCCCCATCATCGAGGCGCTCGAGACCGCCGGGCGCGTGACGCAAAACGAAGAGATCGCCCGGATTATCGCGGACCTGCGGCAGGCGATTCGAGCGGGCCGTCCCCTGGCCGGATCGCTCCGGGCGCACGAGCTGTTCTCTCCCATGGTGGTCCAACTCGTCGCCTCCGGGGAGGAGGCGGGCATTCTTCCCGAGATGCTGACGAAGGCCGCGGACCTTCTGGACAAGGATGCGGACCGCCTGGCGGCCTCTTTGCTGGTGAAACTGGAGCCGGCCCTGACGGTTCTCATGGGGCTGATTATCGGCCTGATCTTGATGGGCGTGTATCTGCCCATGTTTGACTACATGGCACACCTGAGGTGAATGGATGACCGATCATTGATGATGGATGATTGGGGACGGGTATCCAATCATCCACTCTCAATTCAGTCGCGGCGGATTTCTGCCGATAATCTCCTCGGGCCGTGCCATCGTCGTGAGTTTGCAGAAGGAGAATGGGATGCACAGCAAGAAAGCCTTTACTCTGGTGGAGCTTTTGGTGGTGGTCATGATTCTGGGGGCGCTGGCCGCCATCGCCGTGCCGCGGATGATCAGCGGCGCGACGAATGCCAAGATCAGTGCCTGCGAGACGAACGTGGACCTGATCAACTCCCAGGTTGAGTTGTACTTCGCGAACAAAGGCGCGTGGCCCCAGCGGCTGACCATCGTGACGGATGATCCGAACCGCTTTCCCGATGGCGCGCCGCAGTGTCCGTTTGGGACCAGCTACCAATACAACCTGACGACGCACCGTGTCGTCGGCCACAACCATTGAGCATTGACTATTGATGATTGACTATCGATTCATGAGGACGGATCGTCGATCATCCGTAATCAACAATTCATATCCCGGGTATACGCTGGTGGAAGCGGTCACGGTCGTCCTCGTGCTTTCCATTCTGACGTGTATTGCCGTGCCCAGACTCAATTTCAGTGCCGTGTGGGGAGCCAGGGCGGATGCCGTCGTCCAGCGGCTGGCCACGGATCTGCGTCACACGCGTGCCCTGGCCGTCACGCATGCCGCCAGAAATCCGGACGGCTTCGCTCTGGTGATGCAAGGTGTTGATCCGTACCGGAGCTACCAGATTATCGACCAGCACGATCGAACCGTGATAGCGACCTGCAACCTTCCGGCGGGCGTTCAGTGCGGCGGCGGACAGCGGTTCGAATTCGGCCCCCTCGGCAATCTGCAGAATGGCAGCGATGCACATCTGGGCATCCGGACCGAGGGCAAGTCCTACCGGCTGGAAATTGCGCCGGCGACGGGAGCGGTGGAATGGTATCGCAACGACAATCACAAGTGACGCCATCAGGGCCTTGTGATTTCGGATTTCGGATTTCGGATTGCGGATTAGCGCTGGACGTCTCCTGCAATCCGCAATCCGCAATCCGCAATCCGCGATCTTCGAGGGGCCGTCATTCCGGCGTGACCCTGGCGGAGGTCATCGTGGCGTCCGCGTTGCTGGTGATCGCGATTGCTCCTCTGCTGCGGGCGCTGACCGCAGCCCAGGTCGAGGATCGCGCCATCGAACGCAAGAGCTGGAGCCTGCTGCTGGCCCAACAGGAGTTGGAGTGTATCCGGGCCCGCTGTATCCGCCATTACGACACATGCTATAGCGTCAGCTCGAAGGCTATCCGGGACGGATACCGGTGCACCGTGGCGGACGACGGGGACCGGCGCCTGCGAACGGTGACTGTGTCCGTTGGACTGGACCAGGACAACGATGGTGTGCTCTCGGCGGACGAGGTGGAGGTCAGCCTGTCTACCCGTTTGGCAAGATGAGAGCCGGACAGCGGGGCGCCCAGTCCCATGCGGTCCAGGGGAACGGCAGTTATGGGACATCGCTTTTCTTTGGTCCGCCTCGCGCCGGGAGGGTGCGAAAGGGGCCGATAAAGGTGCTTCCCCTGTGCTCGGACGCGTCGTCTGACATGCAGTTCCTGCGGGCTGCTTCCGGGCGGGATTGCGCGGTGCCGGCCGTTATGAAGCCGGTTCGTGCAGCCGAAGATACAGGTGTATGCTGTCCTGCAAGACGCTCAAACGGGGTCATACATGGGAGCGAAGAGCCGCACCGCCAGGGACCACCCTCGTGGAACTGACCGTGGCGACCGCCATCATGGCGACGATCTTCGCGGCGACGATGCCGTTGTTCGTCGGGATCCGCCATAGTACGGACACGCATTGGACCAATCTGGAGATGCTCCAGAACGCACGGGTCTTGAACGAGCATCTGGGACGCTATCTCGCCCAGACCCGGAGGATGGTGGCCGTCAGCGCGAGCACGGACCGTGCCGGCTATATCGAATGTGAAATGGAAGGGGGCGTTGTGTACCGGTGTGCTCTGGGAGCACGTGGCTATATCGAGTTTGGCCCTGTCGGTGACCGGCACGGGCCGGAGGGACTCCCGCGCAACGGGCCGCGTTTGGGTATTCTCGCCGGACCGGTGGAATACCTTCGCTTCGCCTGCTACGACGATCGGGATTTCCAGAGGCCCCTGGAGACGCCGGCCGGTGTTCGGTTGGTGACCTGGGAGGCCGGGCTCAAAAGCACGGGGCGTCTCGCCCCCGGCAAGGTGGTCACGGGGGCCTGCTGCCTCCGAGCCAGCCGACTGATTATGGATGAATAACTATGGCGCATCCTGCATTGACTCCCAATCATCCATCATCCATCATCCGTCATCCATCCGAGTCCGGCTCGGTCCTCCTGGTGGTCGTGCTCCTGGTGGCCCTTCTGGCCGCGGTGGTTATGGGCCATCTGCAGGTCAACACGGAGGAGATTCAACTGGTGCAGAATCACGTGGGGGGCGCCGAGGCGCTGGCCCTGGCAGAAGCGGGTTTGAACGATGCCCTCGCGCAACTGAGACAGGACCCCGGCTGGTGTGCCGGGTACGCCGACAAACCGTTCGGCGGCGGGTCCTACACGGTCGTTGTGGATGGCTCTACCGTGACCGCCACGGCGCTGACATCGCGTGGCTTCGTGGCCAAGGTCCAAGCCGAGATCACGAGAGGGACAGGCGGCTCTCCTTCCCTCGTAGAGGTGAGCCAATGGCGGATCAATAAATGAGAGGGCGTACGAAGACAGCGCTGGGCATCGACATCGGCAGGCGGCGCCTCAGCATCGTTCTGGTGGAAAAACGCGAGCAGGGCTTTCGGGTCCTGGCTGCGGCCAGCGGGGATTTGCCGGTGCCGGCGCCGGGTCTGTCTCAGCCCGCCTACGACAGAGTGTTGTCGCGACTGCTCGCGCAACTCGGCTGGCGCTCCCACGTCCGCGGGGCCAGGGCGGCGATGGCCTTCGCGCCGGATTCCCTGGTAATCCAGTTGCTCGACCTGCCCAGGCGCATGCCGGCAAATCTGGGCGACTTCGTGCGAAGCGAATTGCAGCAATACGTGGCCTTGTCAGGAAAAACGGTGGTTTCCGATTTCTGCGGCGTTGGCGCCGGCGTGCAGAAGCGTCTGCTGGCCGTCGCGGCGGACGGCGATGAGATTCAAGAGGTGACCGAGGCATGCAGCAGGGCAGCGGCCGGGATTGACACGGTCGAGCCCGCCGTGCTGGCTTACGCCAGGGCCTTCCGCGCGTGCGACAAAGGACTACTGGTTCAAGTTCGTCCCGCGTCTTGCGTCCATCCACCATCAGTCAACCGTGATGTCCTGATCGCTGTGCTGGGTCCTCATACACTCACGACTACCGTCTTTCGCAAGAGCACACTGGATCTCGTGCGAGTCAGAGAGGTTCCGGCCGAGGCGAATACGTCGCCGTTGCTCTGTCGGTGGCTGGCGGAGGAAGTGAAAGCGGTGGGACGCTATTATGACACGCAAGTGGGGTCCCCAACGCAAAAATCCGCGTTGGGGGGCCCCGTCTCGCCGCCGGGGTACGATCGCCAGGTTTGCCTTGCCATCCACGAAAGTGCATATTGCGCCGACGACATCGCGCCACTGCTGGCGGCCGAGGTCGGCACGAAGGCATTCACCGTGGTGGACGTTCGTGAGCGTTTGACTGCCTCCGGAGCCGCCAAAGAAGAAACACCCTCGGAGGGGGTATCGCTGGTGGCGATCGGGGCGGCTCTGACGTTGCTCGGGGCGGAGGGGGACGACCTGCGGATCAATCTGCTGCCGAAGGCGGTCGCGGAGGCCAGGTCCCTGGTCCGGTATGTGCTGCTGATGGCGATTGTCGGTGTCATCCTTTTCCTCGGGATTTTCGCGACCGCTCACGTGTTGACGCGAACGACCGGCGCGATGAATCGGCGGATTGAGGAAACCCGGCTTTCGGAGGAGCTCTATACCGCCTCCGCGCTCATCGCCGAAGAGAAATTCCTGGACCAGGAAATCGCGCGCCTCCGGCGGCACGTGGAGCCGCTGCGCAAAATCATGAAAGGCCGGCAGAAGACCGATTGGCCCGGCATTCTCCGCGCGGTCCGGCAGGCCACGCCGGAAGGCGTATCGGTCACGCAGGTGCAGTGCAGCAATGGCCGAAACGCGTCCTTGCGGGGACTGACGCCATCCTGTCCCGCCGCCGAGACGTTCGTGCGGAATCTCGAAGCCCAGGGATCCTTTGTCTCGGTTTCTTTGACGCTCGTGCAAAAGCGGCAGAACGAGGATGACCGCTGGGAATACCGGATCGACTGCCGCCTGGCGGCGAAGGGAGGGCAGTCCTCATGATGACCGAGCGCATCCGCAGGTATCCGAGAGCGGCACGCCATGCCTCGTCTGCCGCAGTGCTCGCCATCGGCGTGCTGGCCCTCTACAACTGGGTGCTCGCGCCGCACGTGGGCTACCTGCATGCCGTGCAGCGCCTGGGGCCTGTCGTGGGTCGAATAACGCAGGAGAGAGAGAGAATCTGCAGCACTCTCGATGGGAAGGTCGGGCAATGGCGGACCCTGCAACGGGACAAGGCCGAACTCGATGAGGGAGTGTTCACGGCGGAGCAGGCCAAAGCTTTCGTCCGAGGTCTGCTGCCTCTGGTAGAGGAGACGGGCTGCGCGGTCATCCGGGCCGACTTCAACCCCGACACCAGGACGCAACGGTTGGACGAGCCCAATCTTCCCGTGGTGATTGAGATATCCCGGATGAATCTCGACGTGCTGGGGCAGTTGGACCAGGTGTCGGCGTTGCTCCAGCGGCTGAGGGACAGCCGGCCACGCGCCTGGATCGACTCCTGCCAGTGCGACTTCCCCGGCGGGGAGGCCGGGCAGGTCGAATGTAACCTTGCTCTTGCTCTCTACCTCATCGTCGAGCGCCAGGAGCCTGCTCCAGAGGTATCTGAGCTGGTGGCGGGCGGCGCAGCAAGGATGCCACAGTAGCTCAGATCCTGTAGGAAGAAGCTATCATGTTAGGATTGTTCAAGGCAAAAAAGAAGACGACGCAGGTGAAGATCCTGGTGGTCGATGACGAGCCGGACGTGGTCAGCACCGTCGGGTACCGGCTGAAGTTCGCCAATTGTCTGGTGGTGACGGCCTCGAACGGGCAAGAAGGGTTGGAACGGGCGGCGGCGGACAAGCCGGACCTGATCCTGCTGGACACGAACATGCCGGGGATGAACGGCCATGAGATGCTGGAACGTCTCCGTGCGGACCCCGCTCTCAAGCACATCCCGGTCATCATGCTGACCGCCCGGTGTGAGCCCCAGGATATTGCCGCGGCTTCCGCGCGGGGCATCTCGGACTACGTGACCAAGCCGTTCGATTTCGGACAGCTCATCGACAAGATCCATGCGGTTCTGAAAGACCGCAAGCTCGGCTGACCCACACTATGGACACTTCCCCATCCCTTCGGCTTCTGATTGTTGAGGACGATGTCGTCGACCGCAAGCTGCTCGAGCGGCTGCTGGCCCAGTCTTCCCTCGGGGCGTGTCGGGTGGAGAATGCGGACCGTCTCGCCGGGGCCTTGGAGCTGCTGCGGGACCATCCCTGCGACCTCATCCTTCTCGATCTCGGCCTGCCGGACAGTCAGGGCATGGAGTCCGTGGTCCGTCTCCAGGCATGCGCGCCGCAGACACCCATCATCGTCCTCAGTGGGCTGGACGATGTGGATGTCGCCACGCAGGCCGTCCAGATCGGCGTCCAGGACTATCTGATCAAGGGGCAGGTGGATGCGAGCCTGCTGATGCGCGCCATCCGGTATGCCCTGGAGCGCAAGCGGGCGGAACGCCAGTTGCAGGCGGCCGAGCTGCGCTACCGCACGATTTTCGAGAACTCGGCGGTCGCCATCATGATGGTCGATGAGCAGCGCCAGCTCGTCTCGTGGAACCAGTTCACCGAGCAGTTGCTCGGCATGCCCGGCGGCCGGCTTCTCGGCCGGCCCATCCAGGAATTCTATCCGGAGGCCGAGTGGCAGAGGATCCAGGCGCTGAGTATCCGCCGCAAGGGCATGGGGCACCACCTGGAGACCAAGATGATCCGCGCGGACGGGGCGATCATCGACGTGGACATCTCCCTGAGCGTCGTGCACGACTCCGACGGGAAGACGACCGGCACCATCGGCGTCGTCCAGGACATCACGGAACGCAAACGCGCGGAGGAAGCGCTGCTCGTGAAGGACCGGGCGGTCAACAGCGCCACCAGCGGCATCATTTTCGTCGATCTCGCAGGCCGGATCACCTTCGCGAACCCGTCTTCCCTCAAGATGTGGGGCTATGGGGAGGAGGCCGAAGTCCTACAGAAGCCCTTCCCGTCCTTCTTGCGTTCCGAGCAGGAGGGCCTGGCGGCGTACCAGGCGGCCCTGAGGGCCGGGGTCTGGTCCGGCGTGTTGGCCGCGCGGAGGAAAGACGGCTCCGAATTCGTCGTGCAGGTGTCGGCCAGCCTGGTCAAGGACAAGCAGGGTCAGCCGCTGTGCCTGATGGCCGCGCTGACCGATGTCACCGAGAGCCGGCGGATGCATGAGATTCTTGACCGCAAGCAGCGGAACCTGGAGGCGATCTTCGACGCCGCCCCGCTGGGCATGCTGCTCGTGAATCAGCAGATGCTGGTGCTGCGTGCCAACGACACGATCCACCAGATCTCCGGCAAGGAATATGCCCACCTGATCGACCACGGCCCCTGCGAGGCCCTGGGCTGCCTGCGCGCCGGCGGCGTCCGATTGCGGATTGCGGATTGCGGATTGCGGATTGAAGAACTCTGGCGATGCGAATCCGCAATCCGCAATCCCAAATCCGCAATCGGGAGGGCGGGTCTGTGACGATTGCCGGCTGTGGCAGACGATTCAGACGGCTCTCGCTTCGGGCGTGCGCGTCCGGGGCGTCGAGGTCCGGCCGAAGCTGAATGAGGACGGGGACCAGGTGCAGCGCTGGCTGTCCGTCAGTGTCGAGCCGGTCAACGTCGATGGGGTCAAGCACGTCGTGGTCGCCTTGAATGACGTGACCGACCGCAAGCGGGCGGAAGAGGAACTGCAGGAAACCATGGAGATGAAATCGCAGTTCATCTCCACGGTCTCGCACGAGCTGCGTACGCCGATGACCGCCATGCGGGAAGCGGTGATCATCGTCCTGGACGAAATCGCCGGCAAGCTCAACGAGGACCAGAAGCATTTTCTGGACATCGCGAAACGGAACATCGACCGGCTGTCGCGGCTGATCGACGACGTGCTCGATTTCCAGAAGCTCAACGCCGGCAAGATGAAATTCAACATGCAGGCGAACGACATTGCCGCCGTGGTACAGGAGGCGTACGCGACCATGCAGCCGCACGCCGCCAAGAGCCGGGTGAACCTGGCGGTCGAGGTGGAACCCCATCTGCCGGCGGCCCTCTATGACGGCGACCGGATCATGCAGGCCCTGACGAATCTGATCAGCAACGCCATCAAGTTCACGCCGGAAGGCGGGCGGGTCCTGGTCTCGGCGCACCGTCGAAAGGGGCCCCCCAACGCGAAAGGAGGCGTTGGGGACCCCGAGGATCAGCTTGTCATCAAGGTGAGCGACACGGGTTACGGCATTCCCAAGGAGGACCTGCCCAAGCTGTTCAGTCAGTTCTTCCGGGTGCACCGGCCGGGAAAGGAAATCAAAGGCACCGGCCTGGGTCTGGCGATCGTCAGCAAGATCGTGGCGGGGCACGGGGGCCGGATCGAGGTCGAGAGCGAATTGGACAGAGGGACAACCTTCGCCGTTTTCCTGCCCCTGACGCGGCAACACACGAAGGATGAGGCATCCGACGAGATCGACCGCCGGCTCGAAAATATGCTCACCGGGCCCTAAGGTGGAAGTTTGATTCTTGATCGTTGATTGTTGATTGGAAGAGAGCGAGGCATCGTGCCCTCAAAAAATCAAAAATCATAAATCAAAAATCGGCTCACCACCGGCGAAACAGAGCCGGTGGGGACCCGAACCCTCTCCGCTTGGCCAAGTTTCCCTTGACTGCCATGACCTGGGACGCTAACATATTGTTACTTCGTTGTGGCAACTGTGATAGAGCTGTCTAGGCTGATTGGATATCCGGTCACGGGATTCGGGACGGCCGGGTTGGTGGTGGATGCCGGGTGGGGAGTGAAATGGCCGAGGAACGCAAAACGCGCCATTCATCCGCGAATGAGGTGGCCGCCCTGCGCCGACGCATTGCCGAGTTGGAGCGAGCGAACGAGCGGCTGCGCCGGCCGTTGGAGGGAGAGGGCCGTCAGCAATTAGAGCGGCAACTGCGGGAAAGCGAGGAACGATATCGCACGGTCGTGGAGACGGCGGGGGAGGCCATCGCCATTGTCGACGAACAGGGGACATTCCTGTTCATGAACCATACGGCGGCTCGGGCGCTGGGAAGTGAGCGTTCCGCCCTGGTGGGCAGAACCATGTGGGAGCTCTTCCCGAAGGACATTGCCGACCGGCAGATGAGCACGATCCGCAGGGCGATCGGCACGGGCAAAGGGGTAAACTCGGTCGTGCTGTCCACCGTCGGGGGGGAGCAGCGATGGTACAACACGACGGTGGAACCGTTGCGAGATGCCGCCGGCAGGATCTCCTCGGGGCTGGTCATCGCCCGGGACATTCATGAATTGCGAACCGCCCAGCAGGAGCTGGAGACCTATCGCGAGAAGATGATACGCGCCGAGCACCTGGCCTCCCTGGGCACCCTCAGCGCCATGCTGTCGCACGAGATGATGCAGCCTTTGACGGTGATCCGCCTATCGATCCAGAACGCTCTGGAGGCGCTCGCCGGCGCCTCGGCGCCGCCGACGGTGCGGGAGGACCTGAACGATGGACTGGGCGGGGTCTCCGATGCCGCGGCGATCGTCGGGCGGTTTCGCGATTTTGCCCGCCGGACGTCGGACGAAAAGACCGAGAAAGTCTCGCTGTCGGCCGTGGCTCAGCGGGTGGTGCGGCTGCTGGAGGAAGGGGCGCGAAAGGCCCGGATCAGCCTGGAGGTAAGTCAGCTCGATGAGCTGCCGGCGCTCCAGGCGAGGGGCCGGGATCTGGAGCAGATGTTCTTTGCTTTGGCGCAGAATGCAATTCAGGCGGCGGACGCAGCGCGGGATCGCTTCTTCCGCATCGTCGGAGCCTGTCGGGACGACTCCGTGGAGTTGCAGTTCGCCGACAACTGCGGCGGCATCGCCCCGGAAATCCTTGACCATGTCTTCGACCCCTTCGTCACGACCAAGCCCGCGGGCGAAGGGACGGGACTCGGCCTGTGCGTGGTCCAGCGCATCGTGTCCCAGGCGGGCGGCCATTTGGCCGTAGACAGCCGGTGGGGCGACGGAACCACCTTCTTTGTTACGTTGCCGATCGGACCGGCGCAGACCCCATGACGCGACCGGGAAGGGAGCGACTCCATGAAGGGGATGAAAGCAGCGTGTGTGGTTTTTGTGGATGATGAGCCGAAAGTGTGCTCGATCGTGCGCAAGACTCTCCAGCGAGCCGGCGTGGGCGTGCATTGTTTCTCCGGTGCCCACGATTGTCTCAAGCACCTGGCGACGGCGCGGTGCGATCTGCTGATCACGGACGTGCGAATGCCGGGCCGGGATGGCATGGACCTTCTGGCCGAGGTCAAAGAGCGGCTGCCGTGGATTCCGGTGCTCATCGTCACCGGCTATGCCGACGTGCCCCTGGCGGTCCAGGCCTTGAAAGCAGGGGCGGCGGACTTCGTGGAGAAACCGCTCGACCGCGACATGTTCCTGCAGACGGTGGAGCGGTTGATCGAGCGGAACGCCCGGCCCGCGGCGGTTCTGGAGGAGTCTTTGACGCGGGCCGAGAGGAGGATCCTGTACCACGTGCTTGATGGCAGGAACAACCGCGCCATTGCCGCCGCCCTGCACCGCTCCCCTCGAACGATCGAGGTCCATCGCCGTCACCTGATGCAGAAGCTGGGCGCGGCCAATATCATCGAGCTGCTGCAGCGGGCAGCGGATCTGGGGCTGATCCGGGCTCCCAATCGCGATCCATCGCGATTGGGGACCCTCCCTGCCGCGCCGGCCCGTCGCGAGGATGCGGGGGCGCGCGGCCCGTCCGCCGCACAACTCCCAGGTGAGGTAGAATCATGAGGTATGGCACAAGGTGCTTGTCCGATGATGCCATCTGATTTGGCCAAGTACCGTGAAAAGGAGTATCTCCGATGAGACGACGTGATTTCCTGAAGGTGGCGGGGTGGAGTGTGGCCTCTCTGGCAGGGCTTGGCGCTCTGGGTGCGGATTACGCGCGAGCCGCGACGGCGGGAAAACGGCGGCCCAATGTTGTGTTCATTCTGGCGGACGACCTCGGCTATGCCGACGTGGGCTGCTATGGGCAAAAGAAGATCCGCACGCCCAATATCGACAAATTGGCCGCGGAGGGGATGCGCTTCACTCAGTTCTATTCAGGCAACCCGGTCTGCGCGCCTCGCGCTGCGCCCTGATGACCGGCTATCATTCCGGCCACGGCCAGGTGCGAAACAATATGCAGGTCGGCGGGGACGAGGGCTGGGTGCTCGGCTCGACGATCGGGGGGCAGTGGCCGCTGACGGCGAACACGTTCACGGTGGGACATCTCTTCCAGAAGGCCGGCTATACGACCGGGGCCTTCGGCAAGTGGGGGCTGGGCCGCGTCGGCACCACCGGCGACCCGCAGAAGCAGGGTCTCGACCATTTCTTCGGCTACATCTGCCAGCGTCAGGCCCACACGTATTATCCGAATCATCTCTGGCGCGACGGCCAGGTCTTCTGGATCGAGGAGAACAAGGACGGCGCCGAGCGGGTGTACTCGCACGACCTGATCGCCGAAGAGGCGTTGAAATTCCTCCGAACGAACAAGGATCGACCGTTCTTCTTGTATGTGCCCTTCACGATTCCCCACGTGTCCTTGCAGGTGCCGGAAGACTCGCTCGCCCAATACAAAGGGCAATGGCCGGACCCCGCCTACGACGGCAAACGCGGCTATGTCCCGCACGCAAGTCCACGGGCGTGTTACGCCGGGATGGTCTCCCGCATGGATAAGGATGTCGGACGCATTACTGCCTTACTGAAGGAACTCGGTTTGGAGGAGAATACGCTGGTCATTTTCTCCAGCGACAACGGCCCGACGAATGCGGGCGGTTCGGAGGCGGAGTTCTTCGGGGGTGCGGGGCCGTTCCACGGTCTGAAAGGGTCCGTGTGGGAAGGCGGCATACGCGTCCCGTTCATCGCCCGCTGGCCCGGCCGGATCAAGCCAGGTAGCGAGAGCGACCACATCGCGGCCTTCTGGGACTTTCTGCCCACCTGCGCGGAACTCGTCGGCGCGCAGCCGCCCAAGGGTCATCGACGGCATCTCCCTGCTGCCGACGCTTCTCGGACAGTCCGGGCCAGAAGAAGCACGAGTACCTGTACTGGGAGTTGAACGGCCAGCAGGGGGTCCGGATGGGCGACTGGAAGGCCGTGCGCCTCAAGCCGAACCAGGAGATTCAGCTCTTCGACCTCAAAGCCGACATCGGCGAAAAGGATGATGTCGCCGGCCAGCATCCGGACATCGTCGCGCGCATGCAGGATATCCTCACGAATGGCCGGACCGAATCCGACGTCTTCCCACTCCAACCACCCAACGCGAACAAGAATAAGAACAAGAACAAGAAGAAGTGACCGTGCAGAGTGCTGCCACCCTACATATGCTCAGAAAATCCTTCGGGGGGTGTAACCTCCGGCGGTGCTCCTTTCACTATCCCGTCAGAAGGGCCCTGACGTACGAACTGTGAGAAACGAGGTAAGGCGAATTGAAAGGAGCCGAAAATGAAAACGAGATGGAAAGTACTGATGGTCGCGGGGGCGGTTGTCGTTCTTCTGGGTAGCCAGGTCATCGGTCAGGGCGCCGGGCGCGGACAGGGCTGGGGTCCGGGTCCCGCGCACCGGGCCGGCGGTCCCGGCCAGGGCGGTATGGGGATGGGCGCGATTCCTCATGCCGGTGGGCCGAGGGGCTTGGGAGGCGGCGTGTTCTGCTGCCCGTTCGGGCCGGCCCACAGCAGCGTGCTGGGTCCGCTCGCCTGGTCGTTGAATCTGACCGATGCACAAATCAAGCAGATCCGCGGTATCTATGATCAGGCCCGGGCAGATGCCAACTCCGTGGAGCAGGCGGTCGCCAATGCCAGAATCGCCCTCCACGAGGCGATAGTCGCCGGCGCTGACGGAGGCCCAAGTTCGCGCGGCCGCGACGGCCCTCGGCACAGCGATCGGCAACCAGGCCGCCCTTCACGCCAAGACGATTGCCGCTGCCAAGGCCGTGCTGACGGACGAGCAGCGCAAAGAGCTCGAAGCGATCCCAGGGAAGATGGCGACACTTCAGCACAGTGCCCAAGAGTCCAATGCGGTTATCACCGGGCAATCTGGCCACCCGTGGGCCTGGGTCGGGCGGCGTGATGTCCCTCGAACAGATGTTCAGCACGGCGGACGCCAATAAGGACGGCACGCTGACTCTGGACGAGTTGAAGGCCTTCCAAGGCAGAATGGGCGGAGAGGTCCGCCATCAGTAGCCGAGCATCCAATCTGTAGAACGCGGCCTCGCCTGGGGATGACGCCTCAGGCGAGGTCCGTTGTTGCGTCCGCGGCGGCCCGGGAAAGGGCTTGCCGGAAATCCTGGGTTTTGTTAGTTGTTTGGCATATGCGTGGCGTGGAATGTCTGGTGCCGGAATGGGCGGCTTTGCTTGAGGCTGCCATCGCGGCGTTGGTGCGAGCCGTGGCGGAATCCCTGCCCGCGTGGCGCCAGGACACGACGTCGGATTCCACGGCCGCCGATTGGGACGAGGTGAAGCTGACGCGCCGGGGCGATTCGGAGGCATATCGCCGGCTCATCGAGCGTCACCAGGATCGGGTGGCGCGGATGCTGTGGCGCTTCAGCCGGGACCGCCGGGTTCATGAAGAATTGGTCCAGGACGTGTTTGTGGAAGCGTACCTGAGCCTGCGTGGCTACAACGGCAAAGCGCCGCTCGCTCACTGGTTGGCCCGTATCGCCACCCGCGTCGGCTACCGCTATTGGAGGGAGAAGGCCCGCCGCAAAGGGACAGAGGTTTTCGACCTCCAGGAATGGGATGAGGCTGTCGGCGAAGGTCTCACGACAAAAGCTTTGGAGCCGGACCACGCCGGGGAATTGCTGCACCAGCTTCTGGAGCAGATGGCGCCTCGTGACCGGTTGGTCCTGACCCTGCGCTATCTGGAGCAATGCGACGTGGTCGAGACGGCCCGGCGGACCGGATGGACGAAGACGATGGTCAAGGTGCAGACGCTGCGGGCCCGCAACCGGCTGCGAAAACTCATCGAGCAAAGTGGGACGGAGTTGGTCCTATGAACTGGGAAGAGAAAATCGAGCGTTTGGCGGCGCGGGCCCAGGCGGAGCGGACACCGCGCGTGGATGTGACACAGAGCGTCCTGCACATCCTCGCGTCGGGCGAAGCTGCAGCCCCTGACGGCGGCGGAACGGTTCTGGATGTGGCTGGCGGCGGCGGCTTCGGCAGTTGCCGTACCGGCCGCGGCGGCCGCTCTTATCCTCTACACCCGGTCCGCCGGGCCGCTGAACGAAATCGTTGAGGCAATCTCATGGGCAGTGCAATAAATCCAAACGAAAGCAACGAGAGCCCGACCGTTCTGCTCCGCCGACTGCACCACTGGCGGATGGCCTTCTTCGGGATGGTCATTTTGCTGGCGGGAATGCTCAGCGGCGCGGCGGTGACGCTCTTGATCGTGGGGCACCTCGGGCCCAAGAACCGGGTGCCGCCGATCTACGCGGTCAAGCTGTTACTCGAACGCCTGACCGGACACCTGCACCTGACAGCCGAGCAGAGGCAGCAGGTCGAGCCGATTCTGCAGAGCCACGTGACCAGGTTGGATCAGATTCAGGACAATGGTCAAAAGGCGATTGCAGGGGAATTGCGGCTGATGACCCAGGAGATGGCGGGTGTGCTGACGGAGGACCAGATGCGTCTCTGGGAGCGTCTGTTCCTGGACCTGCCCGGTTCCATCCGGCACATCCCGCAGGAGCTTGGTCCGGGCTATGGGCGCGGTCCTGCGCCGCCGGGAGGATGGCACGGTCCACCGGCAGGCAGAGGGGGGCCGCCGCATATGTCTTCTCCTTCGACGGCACCCGGCCCCAACGCCGTGCCGCACAATTGACGGGCGTCACTCCGCGTCGAGAGACGCCACCCTATTGCGCTTTGACAGATGGTGCGCGCGTCAGTACCATGACCGGTATCATGGAAAGTGCTTTAGGGAGGTCAAGGCATGAACCGTAGAGACTTCGTGAAGGCCTCAGTCGTGGGCGGGCTTTCGATGGCTGTCCCATACTCTCGTGTCCGGGGGGCCAACAATGACATTCGCCTCGCGGTGGTGGGCATTGGCGGCCAGGGGGCCAATCACATCAACTGGTTCCGCAAGATTCCCGGTGTGCGGGTCGTCGCCATCTGCGACGCGGATAAGAGCTTTCTCGAACGGGAGCAGAAGAAATTCACCGAGCGCAGCGAGAAGGTGGACACGTACGTGGACTGCCGCAAGCTGCTCGAAGACAAGAACATCGATGTGGTGACCACCGCGACACCCAACCACTGGCACGCGCTCGTCACCGTCTGGGCCTGCCAGGCGGGCAAGGATGTCTACGTCGAGAAGCCCGTCTGCCACAACATCTGGGAGGGCCGGCGGATGGTCGAGGCGGCCCGCAAGTACAATCGCATCGTGCAGAGCGGGAACGCAACGCCGCTCGGACACGGGACTCCGCGAGGCCATCGACTACATCAACCAGGGCAACCTCGGCAAAGTGCGGCTGGTGCGCGGCTTCGTCTACGGCCTGCGGGACAGCATCGGCAAGGTCGATGGGCCGCAACCGGTGCCCGAGTCGGTCGACTACAACCTCTGGTGCGGCCCGGCCCCGATGGCCCCGCTGATGCGAAAGAGCCTGCACTACGATTGGCACTGGGTCTGGTCGACCGGCGACGGCGACTTCGGCAACAACGGCATCCACTACATCGACATCTGCCGCTGGATCATCGGCCAGAACAAGCTGGCGCCCCGGGTCATCAGTCTGGGCGGGCGTTTCGGTTACGTCGACGACGGCCAGACGCCGAACACGCAGATCGTGTACCTCGACTATCAGCCGGTGCCGATCCTCTTCGAGCTGCGCAATCTGCCCCGGGTCAAAGGCGATTCGGAGGTGGATCATTATCGCGGCGTCCGCTACGGCGTCATCGTCGATTGCGAGGACGGCTATCTGGCGGGCGGCTGGGCCTACGACTGGAGCGGCAAGCGGATCAAGCAGTTCCGCCTGACGGAAGGGGCGGGCCATCACGAGAACTTCATCCAGGCCGTCCGCAGCCGCAAGGTCAGCGATCTCAACGCCGACGTGCAGGAAGGATACCTGTCGGCGGCCCTGTGCCACATGGGCAATATCTCCCAGCGCCTCGGCAAGGAGGCGTCGCGCGACGAGATCGCTGGCGCAGTTCAAGGGCAACGCGGATCTCGGCGGAGTCCTTCGAGCGATTCCAGGAGCACCTGCTCGTCAACGGCGTGGACGTCAAGCAGACGCCGCGGATGCTCGGCCCCTGGCTGACGATGGACCCGCAGACGGAGAAGTTCACAGGCGAGTTCGCCGACGAGGCCAACAAGCTGGTCCGTGGGAGTTACCGCGAGCCCTTTGTGGTCCCCGAGAAGGTCTGAGGCAAAGGAAGGAGATTCATGAGTACCATGCATAGACTTTGCGCCGTGATTCTGGCAGGGGGCGTCCTCGCCGGCTCCGCGGCTTGGGCCAAGCAAATCAGCAACCGACCCGGCGGATCGCATGCTTTCGGAGTATTTCCAAAGCGAGACGAAGAAGCTCCAGGACCAATGCCTCAGCGACATCAAGACGCTCGATGACTGGAAGGCCAAGCGGCCGGTCTACAAGCAGCAATTGCTGGAAATGCTCGGCCTCGATCCGCTCCCGGCCAAGACGCCGCTCCAGGCTACTACAACCGGGACCACCGAACAGGAGCAGTTCACAGTCGAGAAGCTGCACTACCAGTCCATGCCGGGACTTGTACGTCACGGCGGACTTGTATCTCCCCAAGGGCCTCACCAAGCCGGCGCCGGCGGTCCTCTACGTCTGCGGCCACGGCAACGTCAAGAAGGACGGGATCAGTTACGGCTGCCAAAGTCTCCTATCAGCATCATGGTGAGTGGTTTGCCCGGCACGGTTACGTCTGCCTGACCATCGACACGCTCCAGCTCGGCGAGATCGAGGGCATCCACCACGGGACCTACCGGTACAACATGTGGTGGTGGCTCTGCCGGGGCTATACGCCGGCGGGCGTCGAGGCCTGGAATTGCGTGCGGGCGCTTGACTATCTGGAAACCCGCAAGGAAGTCGACGCCAACCGCATCGGCGTCACCGGCCGCTCCGGCGGCGGAGCATACAGTTGGTGGATCGCGGCCATCGATGAGCGCATCAAGGTCGCCGTTCCGGTCGCCGGGATCACCGACCTGCAGAACCACGTCGTCGACGGCTGCGTCGAAGGCCACTGCGACTGCATGTTCATCGTCAACACGTATCGCTGGGACTATCCGCTGGTGGCGGCCCTCGTCGCGCCGCGGCCGCTCCTGATCTCAAACAGCGACAAGGACACGATCTTCCCGCTTGATGGCGTTCTGCGCGTGCATGAGAAGGTCCGCCGGATCTACAAACTCTACGGTGCCGAGAAGAACCTGGGCCTGCAGATCACCGAGGGCCCGCACAAGGATACGCAGGAGTTGCGGACCCATGCCTTCGTCTGGTTCAACCGCTTCCTGAAGAACGAGGACCCGATCATCCGTGTGCCGGCTGAGCCACTGCTCCAGCCGCAGCAACTGCGGGTCTTTGAGAAGCTGCCGACCGATGAGATCAATACGAAGATTCAGGAGACGTTTGTCCCCGTCGCCTCACCATGCGGCGTGCCACAGTCGAAAGAGGACTGGGCCACCCTGCGGGACGGATGGATGAAAGTCCTGCGCGAGAAGGTCTTTCGCGGTTGGCCGACCGAGCGCGAAGCCGGTCCGCTCGACGTGGATCAAGTCTTCACCGCGGAAAGAGACGGCATTCGCCTGACGGCCTACGATTTCAACAGCCAGCCCCACGTGCGGCTGCGGCTCTTCTTACGGGTCTCCGCTCGATCTGGCGAGACCCGCAAGGGCGTTACGCTGACCATGCTGGATGAAACCGCCTGGACGCAGTGGCTGTCGGCCATGAGAGTCAGATTCGAGGATCGGCTGAGCGCCTACGGCCTGCCCGAGGCCGATCCGAGTGGTTTCGAGGACTCTCCAGAGGGATACTCCAGGCGGAGCATGGCCTGTTCGCCTGCCTCTGCCCGCGTGGGATCGGACCGGCTGCCTGGACCGGCGATGAGAAGAAGCAGACGCAGATTCGACGACGTTTCATGCTGCTCGGACAGACCCTCGACGGCATGCGCGTGTGGGACATTCGCCGGACGATCCAGGCGCTGGGGCAGATCGACGAGATCAGCGGTATGGCTCCTGCAATCGGCGCACATGGCAGTATGGCCGGTGTGGCCCTGTATGCTTCGCTGTTCGATCCACAGATCGCCGATCTTCATCTGATGGATCTGCCGGCGACCCACGTGACGGGCCGATCTTCCTGAATGTCCTTCGCTATCTGGACACGCCGCAGGCCGTTGCTCTCGCGGCGGAACGCACGAGCCTGGTCTTCGGCGAGCGGAATGCGTCCGTGCGGCAATTTGCGGCATCGGTCGCCGAAAACCTCGGCTGGGACCCGCAGCGAATCCGTACTCAGCCCTGACAGATCGTGCGCGGATCGATTCCCCCGACGGTTTGTTATCCTGAACGAAGCCAGCGGAGTGAAGGATCTGGGCCCTGATCTGGAGCAAGCTCTCATTCGCGGGCCAGATCCTTCGCCTTCGGCTCAGGATGACAAGTCCGGAGCACATGGGCCCTGCTTACAGGTGTGTCATATCCCCGTGGCGTGATGGCTCAGCGGGGCCAGTTCGCTGCCGTCGGGGAGGCGGAACGGTTTGTCGCCAAAGTTGACCGTGACGACCACGCCGTTGGCGAAGCTGGTCTGCTGCACGGTGCGATCCGCGGTCAGGAAGCGGTGGTCCGTCATCTCGGCGTAGCCGACGGCCCGTGTGACGGTGCAGGTGTTCTTATAGCTCTGGGCGAAGCGGTCCTTGTTCTGCTCCCAGAAGCTGCGGGAGAACATGAACATGGGCGGCGTGCCGTAAAGGGTATTGAACAGGTCGCGCTGGGTCCACAGGGCCGGCAGCTTGTTGTTGTAGTCGCCCCAGTACCACTGGGCCACCACGCAGTCGTGATAGACCAGTTCCCACAGCGGCAGGCGGTACTGATGGCCAAGCTGATACTTGGCGACGCGCTCGGGGACCTCCTCCCAGATCCTCTGCATCTGCCGCCCGGAATCCGGCACGCGGTAGGGCCCGAGACTGAGCATGCCTTCGAAGTAATGCACGAACGGCACGGCGGCATCGTGGCCGGTCTCGCTGCCGGTCACCAGGTGCATATCCTGTGACATGTAGCGCAGCAGCTCCATCTTCCAGTGCCGGCTGTCGCTGCGCGTCATCGGATGGGCGGGATCATAGCACTCGCGCCACGGGGCGGCGGTCGTCGTATCGATGAACCGGCAGCGGTAGGGGCTGGTCTTTGATCTCGGCGGGCACGCGCTCGGCCGCGTACTTCAGGGCCTGTTTGTCGCACAGGACGGCGCAGGGGTACATCTTCCCATCCTTGCCCCGGACCTCCCACCCCTTGCGCCAATTGCCCTTGTCATCGAGCATGATGTCCTGCGGCCAGGCGTTCTGCGTCCAGTCCGGATGCACGCCGCGAAGCTGCGTCTTAACCACGTTGGGGTCCATCAGGTCCTGGTAGATGTCATACCGGCTGGTCAGGACGCCGCGTGTCTGGTTCATCGCCTCGATCACGTTGGGGCTCTGCCGATTGCTCCACAGAATCCGATCGATGCCCTTGGACTGCATCTCCTGGAGCATGGCGATCGCATCTTTCTCCCAGTACCACACGTTGACCGCCCCGATCAGCAGGTCCACGTTCGGGTTCTCGCGGCGCTTCTCTTCCAGCGTCTTGAGCAGGCCGGTCTCTTTCGCGTAGGCCCGATAGCGCTTGCACATGGCCACGTGGCCGCCCGTGTCGAAGAAGACGTACCGCAGCTTGCGCGCGTAGCCGAACTTGCCCATCTGCGGGTCCCATTCCGGCGCGATGCACAGCTTGCCATCCAGACGCGTGATGGAGATCGAGGCATCATCCGGCGTCTCGATAATCGCCATGTATCCGCGCTGCCCATCCGTAGCGCCCCAGAAGGGCATGCAGATGCCGTGACCGCCATAGGCGATAAGCTTGCGGGTCTCGACGGAGGCGTCGTCCACCGGATACGAGATCCCCTCGTTCATGGGGACGACCAGGTACGTGCCCGCCTCCGTGACAAAGGGCTGGAGGTAGCGCAGCGATTGTTTCATCGGGCCGTCGGCCGAGAGGGCCACCGTCAGCTCCGGCCTGCTCTGGTCCACCTCCAGGCTCACCGGCACGCTCAAGCCCGTGCGGCTATCCTGCCAGGTAGCCGTGATCCCACGTCCCTTGGCGACGAGATCGGCGATCTTGCCCTGGGCCAGCGCCTTCTGCTGCCAGCGCTGCCCCGTCCTTTTGTCCACGACGAGCAGTGTCCCATCGGCGGGACTGACCGATACCGAGATGGCGGCGTTCTCCGCGGCCGGAGGATTGGCCGCAGCGCACGGGCAGGGGGGCAGACTCAGGCATAGGACAATCAGAATCGACGCAATCCCACAGGCAATCGACCCGGAATTTCGAATGGCGGCTCCCATGTGGCTCAATCCTCCTTTCACCGAAACCCAAACGATTGTGCACCACGTTGCGGTCATTATAGGCACCGGCGCGCCTCGGAGCAAGGGGCCAGAGCCAGCTCACCTTTCTAAGTCTTGAAGGGACAGCGGTTTAGGACCTGGCCGCCGGCGGCCGCCGGAAAAATCCCCGCGTATCTTGATTTGGCGAGCAGGGCACGATAAAATGGAGTCGTTGACCTGCAATCGACGGCCGGAGGACGGACCATGCAATTGGACCGATTCACGAACTGCTGGGGTCACGCGTGTGCCTTGGCGGAGTCTTTCTTTCCATACACTACAATTGAGCGAGGAGAAGAAATGGGTACTTCGAAGCGAGCAATCTGGGCGGCCATGATCGCGATGGTCATGGCCGGGACGGCGTACGCCAACTGGTCGGATTCCTTCGACGGTGGCAAGTTCGGCCTGACGACATGGAAGTGGTACTCGTATCCGCAGGTGAAGCCTACGTTCACGCAAACGGTCCAGACGACGCCCGACGGCAACGGTTACCTGGTGCTGAAAGAGACCACGGCCGCTTCCGCCACGGCGCTGGGGGCGGCGTTCGGCACCGGCTTCGGGACGGACGAGAAGTTCACCGATGTCCGCGTCGCCGCCACCGTGAATGTCACGGGCGATGCTTCGCACAACTACCACGGCCTGGCCGCCCGCTCCAGCTACATCATCAACGATGGGAAGCTGGTCCCCGGTGCGGCCCCCGGGATCATCTCGAGCTGCTACATCATGCACATCAACTGGGAGAACGGCCCCGCCAATCTCAACATCGACGTCGAGAAGGTGGTAAACCTGTCGAACATCATGAGGACGGACTTCGACGTGTTCGTCCCGAGCGTGGTGAACGCACGCAGCTACTACGCGGCGCTGGACGTGGTCGGGTCCGGCCCGGTCTATGTCCAGGCGAGCTTGTATGAGTTCAAGGGCGGCCCCTTGGTCGCGCAGACGGCGGTCATGGTCGACACGAACGCCAACGACCCCTGGGAAGACCCGGACGAGAATGACAAGGTCTTCACGACGGGTTCGAGCGGGATTTTTGCTCAGAACGAGCATGAGAGTCCGGCCGGCTTCTATACGACCTTCGACGATATCGCCTCGGTCTCCGACGGTCCGCCGGCCCTGCTGCCGGGTCCGGCCAACGGCGCCGCCGGCGTGTCCCTGCAAGCCACCTTGAGCTGGATCGAGGCCAAGTACGCCACCGGCCGGCAACTCTGGTTTGGCACGCCCGGCAATCTGCAATTGGTCGATCCCGCTCCTCAGGGCGCCTCCTACACGACGGGTCTGCTCGAGGCCGGCCAGACCTATCAATGGCGCGTGGACACCGTCGGTGCCCAGGGCGTCGTCACCGGCCACACCTGGACCTTCACGACCGGCCAGGCCCTGATGGTCGAGGACTTCGAGACGATTGCGGACAATGCCCAGATGGCGGCCACCTGGGTGGACAACATCGCGACCGCCGGCTTTGACTACACCTTCGTCGATACCGGCACGCGGTACCAGGGGGCCAAAGCCATGCGTCTGGAGTACCAGAACCAGTACGACCCCTTCCTCACCGAGGCCACCCGCACCTTCGCCACGGCCCAGGACTGGACGATCAAGGGCGTCGACATGGTGTCGCTCAGCTTCCGGGGCAAGCGCGACAACGTCGAGCAGCCGATGTATGTACGGGTGGAGGATGCCGCCGGCAAACAGGCGACTGTCACCCATCCCGCCACGTATGCCGTCCAATCGGAGCCGTGGCGGACCTGGGACATCGCGCTGTCCGAGATCAGCAAGGCCGGCGTGGACCTCAAGAGCATCAAGAAGCTGACCATCGGCGTCGGCAACGGGACCACTTCCGGCCAGGCGGATAAGGATGTGGACATGCTCTATGTCGACAGCATCCGCCTCGGCTTTCTACCGAAGGCACAGTAGGGTCGGGAACACATCCGCCTCCCTCACTAGGGCAGGCGTGGACAAGTATATGGCTGGCAGGACGTCCAATGGATGTCCTGCCAGCCGTTACTGTTGATGCGGCCTGCAACGCGTTTGTAGTAACGTCGTAAGGCGTTATCTTCCGTACCCGATATGCTCTTACGAGCACACTACGAACCAAGCCCTTCGTCGGGTGGCACGGCCAAACTCGTTTGACCGTGCTCGTTGATTACGGGTTCTCGCTCAGGAAGACACGCTCAAGCTTCGCTTGGGCGTGCCACCCTGAATCTCATACACATCAGCCTTCGATCTCCAGGACGACAATCGACTTGGCCGGCAGCGTCGCTGTAAAGCCGCCCGTTGTCACCTTAGCGCCGTTGAAGGCAGCAGGCTCCACACTCTCCGGCTTCTCGAATGTGTTGTGCGCCGTGATTTCGGCGGCCGTGAGGACCTGTCCGCTGATCCGTTTCGCCGTCAGACCTTGTAGTTGTGTTTTGATTTCGTAGGAAAAGACAACTGCATCCGCAGATTACGCAGATTTTCGCAGATTCGGAAAGACCGAAGTGCGCGGCCTGCAATCCCTTCTCGAAAAATCTGCGCAAATCTGCGAAATCTGTGGATCAGATCTATTTCGAATTTGTCTTCTCCCACGCTCCTGGTGCGGAATCCTCCATGGTCAGATTTCGGAAACTCTTCAGTCGATGGAACGTCAGGTAATTGGCGTCATGCTGGCGGGGAGCGGCGAGATCGCCCTCGCCCCAGGCGGTCCGCGAGGCGACGATCATGTCACCGCCTTCGAATAACCAATCCAGGTACTGGAACCCGTGCTTGCTCACGTCGGGATGGTACAGGACGATGCACCGCATCTCCCATTTCCGCAAATCGGTGGACCGCATCAGCGCCACGGCGTTGCGGACCCGGCCCGGGTCCGGGTCTTTATGCTTCGGCAGAACGGGGTTGGACAGTGTCCAGTACATCCTCGAGATGGGGTCGAACCGAATGGTGAACCTCTTGGCCCCACCGGGAAAGTCGATAAACCCGCTGGCGGGATTGAATGTGGCCTTCGTCCCATCCCCGCTGATCTCGACAATGGCGGCCTTCTCGCCCTCCGTCTGGTAGTCCACGCGGAGGATATCGACGACCCGGCCCTCTGGCGTGACCACCGCGTTGCCCTCCAGCCAGCCCCGGAACTCGCCGCCCAGCCACTGCAGGTCCCGCCCGAGGTGGTTGCTCGAAACCCAGTTCTTCGCATCGAGCAAATCACTGTCCACGGGGGCCGACATCATGAACGCCCGGAAATGGCTGCCCCAGCCGCCGGGGCCCATGACATCCTCCATCGCCCGCCAGATCCGGCCCTGATGAACCACGACGGGCACCGGCGCACAATGGTACTTCGCGTCATCCAGGAGCAGTCCCGAAGTCTTGTCCCGCGGCACGGTCCAGGTGACCCCCTCATCGCGCGAGCGGCTGATCACCGCAAAACCATGGTTCTTACTGGTCCCGATGAGGTACGCCTCGCCCTTGTGGACGAAGATACTCGCCCAGTACATGCCCTTGACCGTGGCCACCCGCTGCCACGAGAGCCCGCGATCGACCGAGCGAAAGACCGGCGTGACGGCTTCGGTATTCTCGGTGGACCTGGGCCCGAACTCATCGTGCTTGGCCAGATAATGCCCACCGGGCAGCACAGCGATCCCCGGCGACCCGACGTAAATCTGCGTGCGCGAGGGGATATAGTTGATGATAACCCCCGGCGGCTGTTCCGCACCGCCGCCCCCGGCGGTAATCGAACCCGCCAGCAAGCTGACAACAGCGGCCAGACCCAGACAACTCCGTCGCACCATCCGCAACCCTCAATGCCAAGAAAGTGTCAAGTTTGGAGTTTCAAGTTTCAAGCATGTCATTGCGAGCGGAGCGAAGCAATCTCTCCCCACACTCCGCACTTCAAACTTCACGCTTTGCACTTCAAACTGGGTTTTCGAAGTATACCCGCCCGTCACCCCCCCCCCGGAAACAGAAAATCCCCTCGAGAGTCCGCGTTCTGGTCTATGATGCCCAGAGTCATGTTCAGGCCTGCTTGACCATGATGGAATCCACGACGTGGACGACATCCTCACAGACATCCAGCACGGTTTCGGCATCCTGATAGATGTCTTTCCATTTGAGCACCATGATCGGATCCTTGGCGGTCGCGAACAACTCCGCCAGCACCCGGTCGCGCATCACGTCGCCGACGTTTTCCAGGCGATTGACCTCGACGCAGGCGTCGAACACCACGCGGGCGTTTTTGACATGCCGCAGCCCTTTGACGGCCCGGGCGACGGCCCGCACCGACTGGTCGATGACCGCGGCGAATTGCCCGAGGTTCTTGTCCACGCCGGTGATGTCATAGACCCGCAGCCGGCTGACGATATTGTTGATCATATCCGTGATGTCATCGAGCTCCATGGTGAGGGCATGGATATCCTCTCGATCGAAGGGCGTAATGAACGTCCTGTTCAACTGCTCGATGATCGTGTGGGCCGCGTTGTCCCCCTGATGCTCGATCTCGGTCATCCGGCGGAGCATCTCCTCGCTCACCCGGTCCTGGGCCGCCACCTCCGTGAAGAAACGCGCCGCCTCCACCGCATGACCTACCTGTTCCTCAAACCGATCGAAGAAATTGAACTGGTTGGTAAAGAACTTGAGAAACATGCGTGTTCCCTTCAAGCCAATTCCATCGACCCAAACCGGTGGTCGAGACCAACGGAAGACCGGGGAATGGCGGATGCGCCGACCCAGGCCGTCGGTACGTCCTTAAGGCGTCGCCAATACGAGGTCGTTTGTCGGAGCCTCCCCGGCAGCGGCCGCCACCCTGATGCTTGGTGGCTGTTTGTGATAGGCGCGGGTTCGTCGCATACGTCGATCGCAACGCTTCAGTGCGGCCAGTACTGTCTCCCAGTCGCCCCTTATGGTCAGAGTGTGGTCTTGACGTTGAGGGTTGAGACCAGAGTGGGCCAGAGACGAGGTGCACGTGGTCAAGGCGTCATCAACCTCTCCCTCAAGGTCTGCGGCCGCGAGATGGAGCTTGACCTGCACACCAAGGTGTGGACCATATGCTCCCTCTTCCATCACCGCCAGAGAGTTCTCGTCCAGGGCACCGATCCAGGGCGTCTCCAGGGAAGACTCCGCCAATACGCTCTGGACACTGTCAGCGGCTCGATCCGGCACCACGGCAGGGCTTGGACAGAGCGCCTCGTAGATGGCCAGCATTTGTTCCGTGATGGTGTCCCAGGTAAACCGTTCCTGCACAGCCTTCCGGCCATTCCGGCCCATTCGCCGAGCCCGGTCGAGATCGGAGAACATGTGGCCTACTCCCCAAGCCACAGACTCCGGAGTGGGGTAGATCTTCAGCCCGTTCACTTCATGCCGGACATACTCCGCAGGGCCGCCATTCTGACTGGCGATGACCGGCTTGCCGGCGCTCCAGGCCTCGAGCACGACGATCCCGAACGGCTCATTGCGGCTCGGCAGGCAAACCACGTCCGCCAGCTTGTACAAGCGGACCAGCTCATCCCCACTGCGATAGCCCACGAACCGTACCGCGTGCGCCACGCCCAATTGACGAACTCGTGACTCCAGGGCATCCCTCATATCGCCCTCACCGACAAACGCAAAACGCGCGGATGGATGTCGTCGGAGGATCGGAGGGATGGCTTCGACCAGGATATCGGGGCCCTTCTGCCACGTCAGCCGGCCACAGAACAAGATTGTGGGATCTAACGGGCCGATATGATAGCGCCGTTTGTCGGCACCGGGGTCGGTAGGTTGATCGAAGCGTTGGGGGCTGACCCCGTTGTAAACCACCGATGTCTTCCCGCGCGGCACCTCGTACATCCAGGCGATCTCGTCTCTGGTAGCATGGGAGACGGCTATCACCCGATCCGCCCAGTGGGTTCCCGCCCGCTCCTGGCAGCGGATGCGCTCGGATCGACCCATAGGGAAGGCGTTGCCGCAGCGGGCATATTCGGTCGAGTGGATCGTAAACAGACATTGGTGTCCGCGGCCCTGCTTGATCCAGATCATCGCGTTGGCCGTCAGCCAATCGTGGGCGTGGATGACGTCGAAACGGCCGATCAAATCCTCTACTTCGAAGACACGATCCACAAAGGACCGGCACATATTGTTGACGTCATCAACGAAATCATCGTGGGGTCGGTACGTGCATCGGTGATAATGAACATCATCCGTCCAGTCATGACCTGCCTGACCAAAGGCGCGGCGGGTAAAGACGTGGATTTGGTGCCCTTTCCGCGCCAACGCCGCCGCCAATTCCGTTACATGGGCCGCGACCCCACCAACGGCAATGGAGTGCAATGACTCCCAGGATAATAGCGCGATTCGCATAACCGGTCCCCTCTTGCGTATTGTTTGTTTCCCGGACCGCGTGTCCCTTGAAACGTCGCTTTTATTCGTTTGTGCGGGAGGACTTGCCCCGTACCGTGCCCTGATGGTGACGCTGCTCACCAGCGCGTTGCATGGGTTGACCAGCTACGGTCGCATGGCGTTACTTCATCAGTGGCAAGACACCGGCCATCTCTCCGATCACATTGACGAGTTCAGAACCTGAAGGAATGACGATCTTGGCATTTTTACTCAGAGACTTCTCGAGGGCCTCGAGCTTTCGAAGAAGCTGGGCGTTTCCCACGAAGTACGTGTTCGCCGCCTCGTTGACGAGCCGGATCGCCTCGGCCTCGCCCTCCGCCGCCAGAATCTTGGCCTGCTTGATGCCCTCGGCCTTCTTGATCTCCGCCCGCTTTACTCCATCCGCCTGCCGCTCCACCGCGTCGGCAAAATCCAAGGCGGCGACCTTCTCATTTTCCGCCTTCACCACCTTGTTCATCGTCTCCTGGACGTCCTTGGGAGGGTCGATCTCCTTCAACTCCGTCCGGACGATCTCCATTCCCCAGTTCTTGGTTTCCCTGCTCAACGTCTCCAGCAGCGCGGTGTTGATCTTGTCTCTTTCGCTGTTGGCCGATTTCAGCGTGAGCGTGCCGATGATGTTGCGCAGCGTCGTGCGGGCGAGGTTGACAATCTGACACTGGTAGTTGTTGACATTGTACTGAGAGCTCTTGACGCTGTCCTCGTCATCCTTGACCTTGAAGTAGACCTGGGCATCCACCCTCGCATTGAGATTGTCATTCGTGATGATCTCTTGCGGCTGGGCGTCCACCATCTGCTCCGTAGTATTGACCTGAATCATTCTGTCAACCAGAGGAATGATCCAGTTGAAACCCGGTGCGGCAAAACGCCTGTACTTGCCGAGCCTCTCGATGAGGCCACGGTGTGTAGGGCGAACCACCCGTATGCCCGCGAGAAGAATGGTTACAACCGCCGCAACGACGAACAACAGGACGAACATGATCGAGTTCATTAAGATACTCCTTTTACCGCCATCATACAACAAGACGCAACGCGCTCTCGCCGTTTCCAGGAATGTTGCGTACCGTGAGAAACGACCCTTCTTACC
Source organism: uncultured Planctomycetota bacterium (assembly GCA_963699595.1). GTDB lineage: Bacteria > Planctomycetota > Phycisphaerae > Sedimentisphaerales > Anaerobacaceae > PLanc-01. The sequence goes on along the minus strand of CAVOUO010000039.1, from coordinate 43,344 downwards.
GATGCTGCTCCCGATGGATGCGGTGCCGCCGCTCGTGGTATTCCTCTGATAATCATCGTGCCTGCAGCGGGCATGCAGCAGCAATCAGGTAGTGAACGGCAATCGTCGCCTCACTCCAGTTTTCGATAAGCGTAGATGCCAAGCACAGTCACCACGATGACGATAATCACAGTCCAGTGGAAAGCCATTGCTAACATAATTCACCTGTGCATAAAGCGAGGGAGACCATTACGAAGCACCGTCCCTTAAGGGATTCCAGGTGGAAGATACCCTGCCGATAGCCCTATATTATCCTTCCCTCGTCTGGTCTTCTATGGGGTGTAACCCTACCTGGGCCTATCTTATTGGATTTGGACCAGACCAGGCACTCTCGGCTGCGCTTCTCCGAAGTCAATGTGATGAGGGCATGGCCAAGCCGGCGGATGATGGCAGCCTATGAGTCATGCAGTGTTAGTGGAAGTGCCCGGCGTTCGATTGCTGCCGGCCGGGCCCAGCAGTTCAGCCCAGGGTATCCGGCCAAGGCCTGGCGGGAGGTGAACTGGCACGCGCGGGATCGGTTGGCTGACCTGCGTAGAAGACGGACCGTTCTTCATAAGGCTGTGGTAGGCTCCCTGTGGCATCGCTCGACAGATTACCTACATAAACATTCATTTTATCCTCCTTTCATGTGACGGCTTCCTACCAGGACCTCAACCATCGTTATCAGTGGAGGAAGAAGTGAGAAGACGGCTGAGCGTGCAAGCCCGGCAGCAGACTTCCGTCCGCCAGGATTTTCTGCCCGTAGGGCAAGGTGGCCTTCTTTTTGTCGCCGCGTGGCCCGCCGTTGTGAATACGGGCCATCTCGAGGAGGTTCTTGCCCCTGCCATAGTGGAGTAAGTAGGCTTTCACCACGCGCCGAGCCTTGTTCGGGTCAGCCGCGTCCCGATGGGGCCAATCGACGCCCAGGAGTTCCGTGCCGTCTTGCCAGTAGACGTGGTGGATCTGGTAGGCGCCGAGAGCTCTGCCGCCGTCGCCGACCGCATTGGGGTCGCCATGGCTCTCGATCCGGGCGATGGCGTCCAGCAGTCGCTCGATGTCGTTGGGGTCCACGGCGGCTGCCGACGCCGACGCGGCCGCAACCCAGGCCGGCATGAGAACAACCAGGCAAAGAGCTGGGAGCTTCATTGGTCCATCCCCCACAAGACTTCGCGGTTTCCTATCCGCACTCCCCGAAAAGCAGCACCACATGATCGCAGGTCTTGGAATCATGGTGCCCGCAGCAGGAATGCCGCGGGGATCAGGCAGTAATCGCTTCCAGTACCCGATCCATCACAGTATCCAACCGATCCGCTACTTCGTAGATCCCGTCCGCAATTTGGCGACGGATATCCAGCACTTTGCGTTGCCGGTTGGGGGGGAGGGATGTGATTCTCTTCAACACCTCTTCCTGAGGCGTGGTATTCAAGTTCTCAAGGATTTGCTCCATCAATACATCACCATCCGGCGATGTATCACGCCCCTGGTCACACCTTGCATCCTGGGGTCTACGGCGATCGGTAGGTCGAAGCTCCATAAGTGCGGCTATCCTTGCCATGATTACCTCTTAGCTTGTCGTCCCAATGTCTGGTTCGCGGCCTGATCGCACAATATCTTGCAGGCCATTCCAATGCCCTGGTGGGCCCAAAGTCAAAGCCGCAGCGAGAGTGTAAAACATAGAGCATAATTCCTGTCCTTTCCTTGTCGGATTTGATGCTCAACACGAACCAAGGTACGATATGAGAAGCCCCGACCGAACCACTGCCGAGTGACAACCGGTGCCAGACCAATCCCTGCTGGTCCGGCATAGTCTCTACTCCAGAGAACCCATCCCGTCTGGATGTGTCGGTCCTGGTCATATTAGAGGCCCGCCATCGTGCAGTTCCTGCACGATCTTCTCCGGCTCCGTATGTGTGTTGAGAATGGCCACAATCGAATCAGTCCTTGGGGTGATGCTCATGCTTTGTTTCCTCTCGCTATCCATTTTTCTCCGTCCTCGACGCTCCTGTTCTCTCCTTGATCGTCCCCAATATACGATTCTCCCTTTGATGGGTGGGACATGCACGGCCGACGGGTGCAGGGATGCACCAGCCGGCGCCGATCCACCAGCCTCCTTGCCGTTGCCTTCCTCCGGAAGTTATCTGCCGATTCACATTTCTTGCTGAGCTTGCGTTTTGGGGCCTATCCTCATTGACATGCTACGGGGCGGGCTGGCCCTCGTCTATGGGGTGTAACCCTACCTGGGACTATTTTGGAGGTACTCCCCGAATCCGGGCCCGACCGCCGTCGTCAGGAGTTGCAGGCGGATCAGCAGGGCCACTACGAAGTCCCGCTGGTTCGCCTTCTCGATCCTGCCGGCTGATCGCGATTGTCTTGAAAGTGTTGTCGGACTTTCGCCGCAATCTGATGGTCCGTCATCTTGTCCACGGTTTCCATGCCTACGATGCGGCCACTGAGATTGGCTTTCTTGAGCCGTTTCTTCAGTTCCCCCTTGGCCTCACCGGGGCCGAAGATCAGAATGGCTTCGGCATCACGAATGGACGCAATGACCGCATCGTAGTAAATGTTGAGATGGGTCGTAAGCGTTCTCTGGCGGCTATTGCGTGCCGGTGCTTGCGCTTTGTCATAGGCTCCCGCAAGAGGGGAATCCCCCGAGCGGCGGAGTTGCCTTTCCACCTTCGATATGATCAACCGTATCTCTTCCCCTTGGTCCGTAACCGCCACGATCAGGGCCTTGCGATGGTCGATCCACAGACCCACGTTGGTCTTCATCGATGTTCTCCTTTACCTTTCCTTTTCACCGGCGGCTCAGAGGCTGGTGGGAACGTACCCTGTGAACAAGAGCAGCAGCAGGATCACCAATAGCAGCCCCATGACGCCGCTGGGGACGTAACCCCACGTACGGCTGTATCTCCACCTGGGCAAGCCGCCGAGGAGCAGCACACACAACACGACCAATAGTATAAATCCCATAAGAAACTCCTTTCGATGCTCTCTGGAACGACGGAGGCCGCTGCCGTGGACGTCACGGGCAGCCACCGGGCGTATGGTTCAATAGTCCCTACGATATCCGCCCTGGTCTTCATAAGGATACTACGCGATGGCTTGCCAGTGAGCTATGGGGTATAACCCTACCGGGGATCATGGGACGTAGTCCCCGAACTCCGACCCGGCCACCGTCGTCAGGATTGGCAGGGTGATCGGCCGGACCACTACGAAGCGGTACTCGTGCGCCCGCTCGGTTCTACTGGTTGATCCCCCTTAACTTGACAGCGCTGTCGGACTTGCGCCGCAATCTGATGATCCGTCATCTTGTCCGCGGCTTCCATCCCCGCGATGCGTCCGCTGAGGTTGGCTCTTGTGAGCCGGTTTCTCAGTTCACGCATGGCCTCCCCCACGCCGAATATCAGAACGGATTCGGCCTGACGAATAGATGCAATGACCGCACCGTAGTAAATATTGAGATGGGCTTTAAGCGTTCTCTGCCGGTTGTCATGTGCCGGTACTTGCGCTTTGTCATAGGCTTCCTCCACAGGTGAACTACCGGCGTGGTGGAGTTGTCGTTCCGCCCTCGATCTAATCAACCGCGTGTTTTCCCCCTGGTCGGTAACCGTCACGATAATCGCCTTCCTACGGTCAATCCACAAGCCCACATTCGTGTTCATCGGATTTCTCCTTTGTCGTTCCTTCGTGCTGGCGGTGCTATAGCACGCGCTGTTCGCAGACTTTGCGAAAATGGTGGCCACTGATCGCGAGCATGACGGCCTCGGGGATGAGCCGGGGGCGCCGGAATTGGGTCCAGAGCAGGAGCTTCCAGTAGTGCAGCCGTTCCTGGCCCAGCAGGCCGAGCCGATAGGACGACCGCAGGAGCGCGAGGAGGTGTGAGAACCGGATTCGTCCTCGGATTCGCGGTGGCTCGTATTCCCGGAGAAAGGTCCGGATGCGCTGGTAATAATGCTCCGGGGAATAGATGTGCCGCAGAATGTCTTTGTAGCCTTCCTGCAGAGTGTCCAAGCTCATCACCGGGATGATGTTGGTCGTGCCGTCCACGTTGTCTCCCGACGAGTCCCCGCGCAGACGGCCTTCCTTTTTCATCCGCTCATACAGCCGTGTTCCCGGCGGGGCTTGCAGCAAGCCGACCATCGCGGTGGCGATGCCGCTGTTCTGAATGAAGTCAATCTGTCTCTGGAAGATCGAGGGCCGATCGTGGTCAAAGCCGACGATGAAGCCGCCCAGCACCTGAAGTCCGGCGCGCTGGATGCGTTTCACGTCTTCCACGAGGTTGCGGTTCCTGTTTTGGACTTTGCTGCACTCGGCCAGGCACTCCTCATCCGGGGTCTCGATGCCAATAAAGACCCGGTCGAATCCGGCCTCCACCATCATCTCCATCAACGGCTGGTCGTCAGCCAGATTGATGGAGGCTTCGGTGAAGAAGAGGATTCCGGTCTTGCCCTTGCGCCACTCCTTGAGGGCCGGCAGGAGATCGCTCTTGAGGAACTGCTTGTTTCCGATGAAATTGTCGTCCACGAAGAAGACTTCATCCCGCCAACCGCGCGCGTAGAGGCTGTCGAGCTCGGCGATCACCTGCGGTGCCGTCTTGGTTCGCACCCGATGGCCCAGCAGAGCCGTGACATTGCAGAAGTCACAATTGAAGGGGCAGCCGCGAGAGAACTGGATGCTCATACTGGCATAGCGCTTGAGGTCCAGCAACTCCCACTGAGGCACGGGTGTTTGCCGCAGATCCGCGTGCTCGGCGGACGAATAGATCCGCTCCGGGCGGCCTTGCGCCAGATCGCTGAGAAAGGCTGGAAGCGTCAATTCGGCCTCGTTCAAGATGAAATGGTCCACGGCCTCGAACTTCTCGTGTTCGATCTGAAACAGCGGCCCGCCGGCCACGATTCGCAGACCCGCCTCCTTGCACCGGGCAATCACCCGATGCGTTGATTCCCGCTGGACGACCATGGCGCTGATAAACGCACAGTCAGCCCAAGCCAGGTCCTTTTTCGTCAGACTCCGCACGTTGGTGTCCACGAGCCGTTGCGACCACTCGCGCGGCAGCATGGATGCCACGGTCAGGAGTCCCAGCGGCGGCAGCACCGCCCGCTTGCCTACGAACTCCAACGCGTGCTTGAAGCTCCAAAACGTGTCCGGGAACTCGGGGTAGATCAAGAGGATGTTCATCCGCGATTTCTCTCTTCTCAGCAGTCACTTCCGCTGCACGGGTTCTTTTCGGTTGCTGCATTCCTGGCTCATCTGAACCATGGTACATCATGGGCCAGCCCTTGATCTATGGGGTGTTACCCTACGCTGAATTATTGAATATATTCCTCTCCCGCACAACAGAAAGGCCCCCGCGTTTCTCCGGCAAGGGAGAGGGAGCAGGACGCGGGGGTCTGAGGGTTACGCTTACACGGACAATATGGGTCCCGGTCGCTGCGAATTCAGCCGGCCTTACCCGATCATTTGCAGATTTGCCAAGGCAGCGAACCTGTCTTCTGCAAACTCGAACAGATCATCAAGGCCAGCGATGGTGAAGACACCCTTGATTGCTGGAGCCACACTGCAGAGGGTCAGCTTATGCCCGCAGTCATGCAACAGCCTCCGCACCTCCAGGAGCCCGGCAAGGCATGCCCCCCCCACAACATCGACGTGAGAGAAATCAATTACAACATCACAATCGCCCATATCACGGACGAGCCCTATGACGGTCTGCAGCTCGTTGTGTTTCTCCAACTCCCGAGGCAGATCCACGAGGATCATGTCTTCCGACCAACGGTGAATACTCATTCCTGGCCTCCCTTTGTGACCCCGCCCTGCGGCTTCCCTAAGATGATGGAGATCATCCACAATACACGGTTCTGCTTTCAATGGCCCACAGGTCCACCGCCAACTGGCTCCTCCGCCACCGGCCGGCAGCGGTCAGCGAGCCTCCGTGCTCTTGTCCACCGACACAGTAATGCGGGCCCTGTTGTCGTCGCTGCCCGGCGAGATATGCAGCCACCCCATGCAGAAGCCCAGGCCGGCTACAACGGGCACCGTCAGAGCGCAGGAGGGCAACAAAAAGCAACGACCGTTCACGGGCAAGACGTGGTTCTTCCCAGGGAAGAGGCATTTGCCTATGATCCGTAGCCCATTTCTGGGCGAATCCGAACGTCAAATCGTCGATCTTAGCTCAGAATCAGGGTTTCCTGCCCCGTGAACGGTTGCTGCAGGGCGATCATGCAAACCGACGAAGCTTCAAACCAGCCGCACCCAGACCGAGGAAGCCCAGCAGAACTGCACCCGGAACAGGCACAGCCGAGACTCTGAAGGTATCAGGACTGCTCGGCCCGAGCGTGTCGTCGGGCCAGAAATTCACACTAACGTAGAAACCGATCTCGGAGATGTCCCCCGTCGTCGCGACCGAGAGCCCTCTAACCCCTCCCACGCCCGCTGACTCATAACCGCTGATTTGCTCACCCACGGTGTCAACCGCGTATAACTGATAATAGTAGCGGCTATTGTCGTCATTTGCCAGAGCGGTGGTGAAGCCATCGTAACCGCTCAACGAAAGCCCTGTCGTGCCAATCTTGATCCATGCTGTACGGTCAGTACTACCCAAACCATCCTCAAGTCTACCCTGGTAGCCGACCTGTAGCTCCATGGGAATATTATACAGCGTTATGTCGTCAGTCACCAAGTCCAGCGTGGTAATATCGCCGGCGCTCCCAGCCTGTTTAGTGAAAGTCAGCGCGGTGGGCGCGTCCAGTTCGTACATAGCCGCGGAGGCTTGCCCCGCAAACAATCCGACCATCACACTGAGTAACAGAATGCGTTTCATCGTCTATTTCTCCTTCGATAACATGTCAGTCTAACGACTACTCCATTTGACCAAGTACAATACTCAATCCGATGATTGCTCCCGATTTGAAACCCAGGGAGACAATCTGGGCTCATGACATGCAAGGAGGTCCGCGGGATGCAAGTGCAGTGGGTGTGAATTGGGCCTTGCCCAAAAGGGACGCAATGGTCCCCCGATAGTATTGCGGTAAACAATCCTCCACCGTGCCGTCCGGCTGGATGAAGCAGAAAACCTGGGTGGAGGTGAGACAGTCCGGCGAGATGGCGAAGCGGTGACCGATCTGGGAGGGACCGCCATGTTGGTACCATTGCGGGATACAGCCGCAGTGGAGTTTCTTCACGAAGGGCGCTGATCGGCACAGACCCAGGCCGAGCAGGGCATACAGGCACAGGCTGAAGCTACTCTGCCCATCCGTCAGGATTGGCACGGGCTTGGCCTCACGGGCTTGTCCCCCATCATCGCTTGAAATAGGCAAGAACATGCCGGGACGCGAATCCAGGTCAGTGGCACCGGGGCCATCGAACGGGCTGGGCAAACTGGTGTGCTGGAGAACGGCCCGGTCGCACACGGACAGCGACTGCGCACAGCCAGAATCCTGCCTGAGCGCTGGCATCATGTCGGCGTGAATGGTCGCGCAGAGAACCAGACCCCCAATCAACACCGTGATAACCTTTCTCTGCTCGATCATCAAAACTCCGTGTACACCCACCGACTCTTGTTCATGAGGATCCCCTTCCAAATGACTATTTAGCGATGTGATATGCGGGGCGTATTTGGAGTTCTTAGGTGGGTCTGAGCCCACCTAAAAACCCACCGCTAAACAACCAGCAACTATTCCGTTGCCAATACCATCCATGCCGTCCTTGCGACTTCGGCTGCAACAATTCAATCGTTCTCCGGGTGACGTTCCGGTTCTTGGCACGTTCCTTCGCCATCGTTGCTGTTGTTGCATTGTTCTGTCTGCCATTACTACGCCATGTGCCGGCCCTTATCTATGGGGTGTAACCCTACCGGGGCGTATTTCGTGGGACGTACTGCAAACAAAGCATCGACGGGCCGGCCTATTCCTGAGCTTTCCGGGTCGTCGTTGCGACCTTGTCCTTCGCGTGTTGGCCCAGGTCTTGCACCTTGTCCACCGCTTTGTCCCTGTCCTTTTGGATTTGGCCCTTGTCCATCGACACAGTGACGTGCGCACTGCTGCCGTCACTGCCCGACGAGAAATGGAACCACCCCATGTAGAAGCCCAGGCCAGCGACAACGGCCACGATCACAACGAGCACGAGAAGCATGCGTGCCATAAATGTACCCCGAATGAGTGTGGAAAGAGTTTTGGCTGAGTCAGGGATCGGCGGCTCAGAAGCCGCGGGGGATGTACCCTGCGAGCAGGAGCACCAGCACGATCACCAATACCAGCCCTAAGACGCTGCTGGGGGCGTAACCCCAATTGCGGCTGTAGCCCCATCTGGGCAGGCCACCCAAGAGCAGCACGATCAACACAAGTAGCAGTATGAATCCCATAATAGACTCCTTTCGATGTTCTTAAGAACGACGGAAAACACTCTACCAGGTAACACCATGGCATCCGCCGACAAAAACCGCGATTGCCAAAAGGGCAGCCACGGCTACCAAGACACAGTTGCGAATCTGCTGTAATTTCATGTTACATCTCCATCCGAACCTTGATCATTGTGGATTGGTTGTGGTTCAATGCCGTTGCTTTACTCTTTAGCGGCATATATCCTTTGACTTAATGCCAACTCATGGCTTGCCTCCTTTAGAGTCTCTCTCATCATGCCTTCCTGGTGTCCAGGACGAGCAACAGGATGCCGCCGACCAGCGCGACCGCTCCGACGACCGGGGGAATAAAGTGGCTCGTTGTGGTCTCTATGTGAATCGGGCCGATCTCGACAGGCTTTCCCCTGGTCTTGTAAGTGATGCCCGAGTAAGCGAGCACCACGATGCCGAGAACGATCAGAATGACGGCCATGATCATTTTGGGTCTCATGAAACCTCCAGTTTCCTTGCCTCAATACGGCAAGCTAACAGCTTCTTACGTCAGTCGTCGTCCCTGAATGATCTCGATCAGCACCACGACAACGGCAAGCACCAGCAGGAGGTGAATAAACCCTCCCATCGTGTAACTGCTCACCAGCCCCAGCAGCCACAGAATCGTCAGTATTACAGCAATCGTCCACAACATAAGATTCTCCTTTCAATTGGCCACGGGTTCACCGCCGGCTGGCACCCTCCCTCGCCAGCCGGCAGCGAGGGTTGAGCCTCCCTGCTCTTGTCCCCCTCCACGGTCATTTGCTTCGTCACACTCTTCACACGTTCTTCTTTTGCTGCGCTCTTCGGCCTATCCTTGCAGACATACTACGTCGTGGGTCGTTCCGTGTCTGTGGGGTATAACCCTACCAGGGATCATTTCAGTGGATGTACTGCCCGAGAACGGACCCGGCCGCCGGGAGAACTCCACAGGACGCGACGTTGGGTGCTTGTGCCGAGTGCATCGCATCGGCCTTGCGGCGGTAAAGAATGCGAAGGCTTTCAGGAGGGCTGACGACCAAGCTCAGCGGCCGTTGAAAACGGTCCGCTCAGCGCTCCCTCAGACGACGAGTATGAACTGACACCGGTTTCAGTGCGGATATTGAGCGCCTGGGAGAAGGGAGAAGAAGCCCTTGAGCTACCCGGCGCTGTTGCACTTCGTGCGCGCTGGATCACATACTGATCCTGCGGGCTGCTGAGATAGGCTCTTATCGCCCGATAAGCGGTCAAGATACGGAAAAGAACCTTCTTCCAAAGGCAAGCGCGCTCCCCATTCCCGCGCAGGCAAGCAGGACTGCGCCAGGGAGCGGGACAACTGGTGGGGTGGTGCCGCTGCCACCGCTAAAGCCATAGCTGCCGAAGTCGGAGCGGTGGCTACCTGTGTATAGGAAGAAGTCTTCGGCGGTGTTATCGTTGGAGATGAGGTTGTCCGTCAACGCCACTGCCCCAGTTAGCGCGAAGGCTCTCCCGCACAGAATCTCTGCCCTGGGATCAAGGGTAACGCTCGCAAGGGCAAGAATATTTCCTGCGAACGTAGTGTCTGTACCCAGAGTCGCGGAGCTGCCGACCTGCCAGTACACACCGCTAGTTGAATTCCCATTGATGACGTTCAACAGAAGAGTTGCTCGCGGTCGTGAGCGTGCTGCCTATCTGAAAGATGAAGTCGCCTGGGCCGCTGAGGGTGAGTGGTCCTGTCAACTGAGCCGACGTGTTAAAATGATAGACGCCCGCCGTGAGTGTTTTTCCACCCAGATCCTGACCAGTCAAGTCGGAAGTAGACGGCAAGCCTGCCAGAGTATTGTACGCGGTCGTTGCATCCGCCAGAGCAAATTGCGCGACCCCATCATTTATGTGTATCGTTCCTCCGCTTACGGTCCCGTCAGGATAAAAGCCAGTGACCGAAGTTCCTGGCGTCACACCCAAATTCCCGTAGATTTGAGTGGGCCCGTTCGGGGCGCTGTGACCATTGGTCACCGTTTCGTGACCCAGGACTGCGAAGCTCTGCGCCGAACCCAGGTCTGCCAATCCTGTGGATGGGGCGTAAAGAATCGCGGCGAAACCAACCAAGCAAAATAATTGTCTCCACATACTACTCCTCCTTCTCTCTGTGTCACTCAAAGACACTTCTGCCAACCAGCCCAAAGTACCCAGATCCAACAGGTGATGCCCGACAAAAAGATCCTCGATGGGCAGACTAATCGCAACTCTAACATCTATGCTACCCAATAAGCCATTCTACGTCAAGAAAAAGACTATCAAAATACTATTCGAGTACCTGTCAAGCGGCTGTCGGACCGCTCTGGAGCGGCCAAAGTGGAAGTGAAAACCCTCTCGGCAGATGGCGCCTGTGGGACCGGGGTGACAGGGGAGCCGGTGGCCTGGCATCTTGGTCCGGCTGGGAGGAGGAGTTTTCGGTCAGTGTTTGAGACACGGGCAGACTCCGTGCGTGGCGAGAGCGGGGGAGCCGTGCAGCAGAGACTATGCGGCGTTCTTGAGGCGACAAGCGGTGAGACGTGTTTCGGCGAAGACGTGGCGTTCGATGTTGCCGGGGACGGTCTTCGCCTCTCGTTTGGGCGTCTCGGGCCTGCGGTCGTAATACAGGTCATCCGGCCGGAAGCCTTCCAGAGCCATGTGCGGGCGCCAAGTGTTGTACCAGCTTTCGAATTCGGTGCACAGGGACGTGAGGTGGTCAAACCCTTTGATGAGCGGTACGCATCGCAGCCACTCGTACTTGAGGGTCTTGATGACCCGCTCCGTCACGGCGATGGAGCCGTGTTTGCCTACGGCGCCGACGCGAGGCTTGATGCTCCCTTGTCGCCGCAACTCGGCAAAGACATCGCCAATGAAGACACCGGCCTGGTCTGAGATGATGTGTTTCGGCGCCGTGTTTCCGTATGGTCTGCTCCAAGGCCTCGACGATCCATCCGGCGTTGGGTCCTTCCAGCGGAGCGATGCACACGACCTTGCGCGAGAAATGGTCGATGGCCACCAGGACCTGGATGGGCCAGAACCCCCAACACAGGACCTTCGTGGCGTCGACCGACCAGACATGATTCGGATACGAGGCCGGGATCGAGCGAGATTCTGGTTTCTCTTCGGTTCTCTCGGGGCTTGCCGAGGTACTGGGGTGTCTCGCGGTTTGGGCCTCTGCAGGATGTTTCTCACCGTCGAGGCAGACAGGAAGATGTAAGTGTCTGTAGTGCAAGAGGATAGGCAGGCGCCCGGGGTGGTCTCATTGGCGCTTGACAGGTACAAGAAGCCCTGTCGGGGACAATGACAGGGCTTCCGCTATACTGCCGTTATCTCTGTCGCCGCAGCCTTATTCCAGCACAGCCCATGGCGAATACGCCATTCAGAGTGTTCGGCGTCTTCGCAGCCAGCCGACAAGACTCGCGCCGATGCCGCCCAGCAGAATGGCACCGGGGGCGGGGACGGGGACGGTAGCGATCTTGCCCCACATCAAGGTTTCATTCGTGCCACCCTCAGGCGACGCGAATTCCGCCAGCAGGCTGTTGGCAGTATTGCCGAAGCCCAAGAGCCACAATGTATACTCTTGGCTGTCAATAGTGATGGTCTCCGAAGTGTACGAGGCTGGGAAGGTGATAAAGTCGCGATCCAGCCAAGGATCTCCTGTAGTATTGGGCGTTTCACTGATGAGCAGTTGGAATGGAAAGGGCTGATTCTCAGGGTTCCCATTGGTGACCCCCAGGTTGAGAATCAAGTCCACTGCGGAGGCTGCCGTGCCACCGGCAGTCCGGTTGTTGAAGTGGGCCAATTGCCCGACTTCAAATGCGGTCCCGAGCGATATAGCTTGGTCTGGAGGCGTCTTCCCCGCGAAGCCCAACCCACTTTGCCCAGAGCCCAAGCTGGTACCCCAACGGACCTGGTCTTGTAAGCCATTGCCGTATCCAACAACCACACCGTTGATATAGTTGATACCTGCACCGCCGACAGGATTGGCCCAGATACCATCTACAGCATCGAGGTTGAAACCCGCGGGTGCCGGAACGGCCGGAACGGCACAAAAAGCCAGACACAAAACGACCACCGCTAGAATTGACTTCAGTCTCATTTCACCAACCTCCATTCCTCACAAACCATGCTCGGACGAACCGGCACGCAACACTCATACGATCATCATTCTTGCCTCGTGGGCAGGACGGGTCTATGGGGTAAAGTGCGTATTCCTGCAAAACGCACCCCCATTCCTGATGCAGAAATGACGTTGTGCCAAGAACCACCGGCGAACTTGGTCTTCGATGGGAATGCTATCTTTGATTTCATAGTGTCCTCCAATTAAAGGGGCCGCGAAATGCGGCCATTGCAGTGGAATGGTTTTCGGTTTCAATGACATTATGACCCCCCGATACATTGAATGGTAAAGGGATATTCATAACAAGATTGGTTATGTAAAGGGGATCCCGATCACAGAGTACTGCGACCGGTACAAGCTCGACACACAGGAGCGGCTGCGGCTGTTCATCTCTCTGTGCCAGGCGATCCAGCATGCTCATCTCAAGGGGATCATTCATCGGGATATCAAGCCATCCAACGTCATGGTGATCTTGCACGATGAGACGCCCCTTGCCTCCATACGGCAAACCAACAGCTTCTTACGTCAGCCGCCGTCCCTGAATGATCTCGATCAGCACCACGACAACGGCAAGCACCAGCAGGAGGTGAATAAACCCTCCCATCGTGTAACTGCTCACCAACCCCAGCAGCCACAGAATCGTCAGTATTACAGCAATCGTCCACAACATAAGATTCTCCTTTCAATTGGCCACGGGTCCATCACCGGCTGGTGCACGCCCTCGCCAGCCGGCGGCGATCGCTGACCATCCCTGCTCTTGTCCCCCTCCACGGTCATTTGCTTCGTCACACTCTTCACATTTTCTTCTTTTGCTGCGCTCTTCGGCCTATCCTTGCAGACATACTACGTCGTGGGTCGTTCCGTGTCTGTGGGGTGTAACCCTACCAGGGATCATTTCAGTGGATGTACTGCCCGAGAACGAGCCCGGCCGCCACGAGGTTTTGTTAGGCATCGTGGCCGAGAGCCAGCAGCGCGCGGACACGATGTCGGAACACGCGGAGCCGCTTCAAGTAGAACCTTTGCCATCGGGTGAGTCCTTGTTGGACTGACCGATCGCTTCTTCCAGCATCTCAGCGGCACCCGACTTCTCCATCCACGTCTTCTCATTCATGGCCGCATGAAGCGCAACACCACCGATGGCCACGTAGGCCAAACCCAGGAACATGGCGAGAACCGCTTTGGCTTCCACGGTCCAAGGCAGCAGGATGAACAGCCCCGCGTGGAATAGCAGCACGCCAACGCCGATGAGACCGATCACGAGCCCCATCCCCATCAGACCGATCGCCGACAACCTGGCCATCCGTACGCCGTGCAAGTAGCACTTCGCCACCTCGACCTTGAGCACTTGAACCGACAGATGCCGGCAGTTGTCCAGCAGGTGGATCGCAATTCCAGCCAGAAGCCCCTTGGTCAGGTACTTGAACATAGGCCCTCCTGTTGGACGATGCTACTTGCGACTCCGGCCCAGAATGCAGCCTAGTAACATACCCACCACCGCCGACCCCGCGATGTAGGGCCACGGATTCTGATGCACACCCATGTCCACATTGCGGGCGATTTCACGAGCCTTCTCGATGCTGGCCTCCTTGACATCAGTGGCCGCCTCGAGCGCGTGGTCTTTGGCGGTGGTCAGCGATTCCATGAGACTGCTTTCATTCTCCATGATCAGGCTCCGCAGATTTGTGTACTTATCAGACATGAGCGTCCTCAACTCATCCTTCTTCTGCTTGGCCGCCTCCTCAAGGAGTTTCAAAGCTGCCGCAATGTTCTCACTGCTTTTGTGTTCCATGACGAACCTCCCTTACCTTCGCATACCATGTTCCTGTCGATGGGCCTGGAATCACTGCCGGTGGATACGTTCCGTACCTGCCGGCGACAATCCGCTAAGACCTTCTTGTGGCTTTTTCGACGGCCTTTTGAGCGATAATCCGTGCTTTGCCCACGATCTTCCGGGCGGACTCCTGGGCTTGCCGGATGCCCTTTTCGGCGGCTTGCTTGACGTGCCCCACGGCCTGATCCGTCTGGCCCTTGGCGCGCAGGTTGTCGTCCCCGGTCAGCGCGCCCGCCGCTTCCTCGATGCGACCTTTCACTACCTGTGTTGACCCTTTCATAATGCCGACTCCTTTTCTTTTTCCTGCAAAGATTCTGTCGTCTCTATCTCTAAAGCCGGCCCATAAGAACCAGCATCTGCATCATCCAGGCACCTTTAGCGTTGAGGACCTGCTGCCCCTTTTGCCGATGCGCCGATCCCAAGGTCGCCCACGCTGCGGCCCCTCCTTCTCGACCAACTGGAAAGACGCGATCAAGATTCCTCGTAGCCTTCGTGCGGATCATTGTCTTTGGGGGGCTAAATACTGGGTCTTTAGGTGGATGAGGCACCCAACTAAAGACCCACCGCCAAACAACCAGCAACTATTCAGTTGCCAATACGCTTCTTGGACGCGGGCTCGTTCCCACAGGAACGCCGTGCCCGGAAACTACGGCGCCACCACCCTCACCGTGAATGCCGTCGAGGTCGGTCTGCCGGTCTTCGGCGTCGCGTTCACAGAGACACGATACGCACCGAGGGCAGTGTCCTTGGTCGTGGCAATCCGGAGTTGTACCTCAGGGCTTTCGCTCGCTTTGACCAGAACGTCGGTCGGGTCGACGCTGATGCCCTCGGGCGTTTGGACTTGCAGCTTCACTCCCTGCTTGAAATACGCGCCTCTTTGCAGGGAGACGGTCACGGCACGGACTTCACCCTGTTTGATGTCCGTGTCGAAGGTCGGAACGGCGAGCTTGAATCCTTCGTCCTTGGACATGCTTCCGCCGCGGGGGCTGCTCGATTGGCAGCCAGAGATGGCGGCCAAAGCTAATGTCATCACGATCATAATTGCAGTCTTCATCTCTTCTTCCTTTCGTACACATAAACATGGACCTTATTCACGAGCCGCCGCCGGTTGCAGGGCGGTTGTGGCACTCTGTCGCGTGCCCACTTGGGCCGCGGCCCGCAATGACGACTTCGCCAACGCGTCCGCTGCCGCCACATTAGCGCGGTTGAGCAATAGCGGCAGAGCCATTTGATCAAGTTCCACCATGGCTTGGCCGAGACTGGTTACCAGACGCAGGGGATTCTCGCAGAGCAGCCGGTCCAGCGACTTCTTTGAATCCGCCTTGCTGGTCCAAAGACCCACCAGCGTTGGCAGATTTGGAGATCTTCCATGCAGTCGCCGGCAAAGGTGCCGCGCATGGGCAACGGCGGCCGGCGGCAGCGCGGAGATACAGACTACCTCCGCCGCGTGAGCCTCGATCAAGTCCAGCATCTCACTGGCGAGCGAGACCCGCGACGCAACAATCACCCGCTGCCCCTGCGCCTCTAAAAGCTGCGCCAGCATGAGACCAACGATCTCATCCGCCTCATTGTGTGCCGGTAGACACAGGACGGTGATGCCGGAGTCCGGCCGCTTCGGCGTTGGCGTCACCGTGGCCTTTGTTTCGCTCGTGCTCGAAGAGGCATCCGCACCCGCCGTTGCCGCCGGAGCCACCATGGCGGCGGTTGCGGCAACTTCATGGGCTTTCTCCTTCTTCTGCGCTTCGCCCATTTCGTCGATCAACTCGCGGAGGGCTTGGCCGACGAATACCTCCCGCTCGGCGTCAAGCTCGCCGGCGTCACGATCCTTCTCCGCCATCGCCAGGGCGGGAATCATGATGTTGTCGTACACGAACTCCAGCCCTTTTTCCTTACGGCATTCGTGCAAGATCTCGGCCGCCTCTTCCTGGTCGAGCGACAGAAGGCGCTGATAGACACGGACGGATGGTTCCAGCACCTGCTCGTCGCCGAGGATCACGTCCAGAAACCGCAGCTGGGGAACATACTTGCCGAGCACGACCATGCAGACGGTCAGCGGCGTGGAGAGAAGCAAGCCGACCGGCCCCCAAAGCCACGTCCAGAAGACCCCCGAGACCAGAATTGCCATGGCCGAGAGTCCGGTTCCGGATCCATAGAGCCAGGGTTCCAGCACGTTGCCCGTGATCGATTCCAGACCAACATACATGCCCAGGGTGGCAGCAAACACCCCCGCGCTGTTGAAAGCCGCCAGCGAGAGAAAGAGCGGCGCCGCCGCACCAATCAGCCACCCCACATAAGGAATGAAACGGAACACGGTCGCGAGCAATCCCCACAGCAATACATTGGGAAATCGCCCCTCGGCAGACGAGGCGCCGATGATCCAGAGGCCAATGCCGACGCAGACTCCATAGACCAGGTTAATGGTGAATTCCAACCGTAGATAGCGGCTGATGCGGGTCGCGGCGTCGTCGAGGGCCTGGGTAGTTATATTCAGCCGGCCATGACCAACCAGACGGATCATCCGATCGCGCAGATCCCGGCGATGGAGCAGCATAAAGACCACGAATACGACGACGAGTCCGAATGTCGCCAGGGGGCTTTGCAGTCGGCCCAAGTACTGGCCATAGATTTCAAGCGGCCGGCGCGGGCTGGCATACTCTCGAACCGGCAGCGGATTCTGCGGGGAAACCTGTGGTAACCCCGATCCAGGATCCCTGATCTCATCGACGGGTGGACGCGGCGTGGAATTCCCCGTCGACGATGGCGTGGAGAGTGGTGTTGTCGCCATGCCGTTCAAGGTGTCTTGGACGGCGTTGGCGGCCTTGGAAAACTTGCCGTGGGTGGCGGTCCGGAATCGCTGGAATTTGTTTTCTATGTTCTGGCGGTAATCGGGCAGGGCTTCGGCGACCGCCACAAACTGACGCTCAACCACCCAACCGAGCGCGCCCACCGCACTGAGTATCACCCCCACAGTAATGAGGACAGCTATCACCCGACCCAAGGGTGTCCGTTCCAATCTCGTCACCACCGGCGCGATGAGAAACGCCAACAAGATTGCTATCGCCAGTGGGATCAGCACCGCTTGGCAAAAATACAGGGCGGCCACCGTCGCAAAAACGGTCGGCATCAAGCCCAGTCGGATGCCAGCTCTTTTCGGAGACAGTTCTGCCATGCGTTCTCTCTGCCTGCGGCATCGATGGTGACCTTCAACATCCAGCCGCCGACGTGCTTCGTTCCTTGCGGCACGGTGGTGCCGTCGAAGCGAAATAATCCCATGAAAGGCTGCCCCCTCGCAGAGGTACGATCTCCGCAGGTTCTAACCAAAGGAGACAGTCCTGAATATACTGACCCATGCAGCCCAAGCTGGGCCTGGACAGCCACAATTCTTCGTACGGACGTTGGATATCTGAGGACACCATAGAATGGCGGTCCGTTTCGGCGTCAACGCCTTGGAGTGGCTCGGTTTAGGTTGCGATCAGTTTTTGCACCCGATGCCCTTTTGTCAGGAAATGGTTTCTCCCCGGTCCGCCCCCGGAGCCCCTTAGGGCTTGTCGGGAGGGGTGGTCTTCTTAGACTCTTCTGTCTTGGTGACGGTGCCGTCCGGCGCCTTGGTAACGGTCTTCTCCTTCGACGTAACAGTGCCGTCGCGGCTGACGCTGCTGCTCTTGGTCTCGGAAATCTTGCGGTCGCGACACCCAACCAGCATAAATGTCAACGCCAAGGCGAACGCGACCACGCAAATCACAAACATATGCTTCTTCATCTGGTTGCTCCATTCTTTGTTGTTCCATTCTCCATATTACTTCCTTCCCATTTCCCCCAGTTGTTACACCTCCCTTTCTGAGTGTGGGCTTCTGTTGCCCATAACGGCTTCTTACACCAGTCGTCGTCCCTGGATGATCCCCACGAGCACCACGACAACGGCCAGCACCAGCAGGAGGTGAATGAACCCGCCCATCGTGTAACTGCTCACCAACCCCAGCAGCCACAGAATCGTCAGTATTACAGCAATCGTCCACAACATAAGATTCTCCTTTCAATTGGCCACGGGTTCGCCGCCGGCTGGCACCCTCCCTCGCCAGCCGGCAGCGAGGGCTGAGCCTCCCTGCTCTTGTCCCCCTCCACGGTCATTTGCTTCGTCACACTCTTCACATTTTCTTCTTTTGCTGCGCTCTTCGGCCTATCCTTGCAGACATACTACGTCGTGGGTCGTTCCGTGTCTGTGGGGTGTAACCCTACCAGGGATCATTTCAGTGGATGTACTGCCCGAGAACGGACCCGGCCGCCGGGAGAACTCGACAGGCCGTGACGCCTGGTCCCAACGTGCGAAGCGGAGGTTGAGCACTTGGCGACTGGTCGCCTCATCGTGCACGACGACGAGGGACCGCTCGCGCTGAGTTCATTCCGCTTTCTCCCCTTGAGCGGCCAGGCTGCGCTTGCGCGCAACAGCCGATCCTCTGCGCGTGGCGTGTCGCCTGCCTGCCGATACGCTTCACCGGCATGCCGCAACGTGAGCACCATGTCGCGATAGTGTTTCGCCTTCTGGAACAAAGCCGCCGCCCGGTCGAACGCTGCTGCGGCCTCGGCCGGATTCCCCTCCAGCAAGAAGATGTTTCCGGCGAGTCGCTCCCTGGCGGCCAGCAGTGCGGCATTGGCGACGTGATGCTTGTCCGCTTCGGCCAGTGCGGTTCTGGCGCACCGCCGGGTCGTCCTGCTGGCAGGCGATCGTCCCCTTCAGCAATGCGACCTGAAAGAGATAGTTTTCGTCGGGGGATGCCGACAGCACCTGGTCGGCCAGTGACAGCGCCTGCTCCGATTTGCCTTGCCGTTGAGCGACTGTCGCCTCCAGCAACAGCACGTCGGCGGGATTGCTCCCGCCGCGTTGGAACGCGGCCTTGGCCTCGACCAGCGAGACACTCGCCTGATCGAGTTGTCCGAGGATGATATGGCAGAGGGCGAGGTTGTAGGCGGCGTTGCCGATCTCCGTGGCGTCGTCCATGGCGTGCGCCCGGTTCAGTGCCTCCTTGTAGAGATCGATGGCCTTGGCAGTCGCACCGGCTTCGAATGCGGCCCGGGCGAGATCACTCGTCCGGGACAGTTCCTTGTCTTTAGGCGGCGCAGTTGGCGCCGTGGCGCAGCCGACCAGCGTCAGAAAAGTCAGGGCGATGACGAACCTTCTCATGGCACAACCTCGCTGGGTGGAATGCGCGTGTTCGGCTGGCCCTGCTCGATGTGGCTGCGGATCGGCCAGACTTTTTGGATCCCTTCGATCAGTCTCTTCAATTCCTGCAACGTCTGCTGCGTCTGCAAAACCAGCCCGGGGAGATCCTTGGCCTCTATGGCAAGGGCCTCGCTTACTGCAGACAAATGGGTGCCGGCGACCTGCACGTCTTTCAGAATGGCCTGGAGTTGATCCATGGAGACGTTGCCTTTGTCGAGGATGGTCTTCAGATCGTCGGCGACGGCGGGATCGGTCAGGAGCTTGCCGGCGGTGCCTTGGCCCTGCTCGACCCCCGCGACAAGGCCATCGAGGCGGGCGATGAGTCGATTCAATTGCTGGCGGGTCTCGCCCAGGTTCGTGCCCAAGCCAGTCCACGCGTCCGCGCCGGCGCTCAGTTTCGTGCCGAGCGTGGTCCACGTGTCCACGCCCACGCTCAGTTTCTCCAGAACAGGCAAGACCGCACGCCGGACGTCCTCAATCGCGGTTTCCATCGTGCCTGGCAACTCCTTGCAGACGATGGCGGCATTCTTCTTGGGCAACGGCCGGCCCTCGCCCCGCGTAATGTCAAAATACGCATCGCCCGCCACGCCGAATTGCTTCTTGACAACCGCAGACGAATCCTCGCGCACGAATCGGAAGAAGTCGCTGCGGATGCTCGTCCGGGCTTCCATGCGACCGGTCGCCGCGACGATGACATCGGAGACCCTTCCGACGAGCGTGCCCAGGAAGTACACTTCCGAGCCTTGCCGGATGCCCGCGGCGCCCGCCTCGGGCAGAACGATCCGCAGCGTGACCGTGCCTCTGAACCAGCGCTGGCTGTAGGCCGCCCACACGAGGGCGGCGATCAGCGCCAACACGACGAGGATGACGAAGGTGCCGGTGATCTCGTTCACGTGCCGAAATTGGAAGCGCTGTTTCATCAGGTCGCCTCTTCTGGCTCTTCGATCATGCACAGCGGCGAACCGAGCATGTGCCACCGCGCGGTCGCGCAACTCGGGATGGTTCCAAACCTGGAGTTCATTCGTCGTCCACAACACCGCTGCACCGCGTCGGCGAGCCTCGCGCACCGTGTTAATCAGTGGCGCGATGACATCAGCGTAAATCCCAGCCGTGGGATTTTCAAGGAGAATCAAAATGGGCGCGCCGAGAAACGCGCGGACACAGGCGGCCTTTTGCAGGTCTTGCCAGCGCGCATTCGAGGGCCGACCGCGCGGCAACCCCGGCAGACCGAAGACCCCGCACAGATGGGTTGCCTCCTCCTCAATCTCCTGGACGGGGCGGCGCGTGTGATGCCGCTGCGCCAGGGTGATGTTCTGATCCACGTTGAGACCACTAAGCCAGCTTTCCCCCTCAAACACGCGCCCGATCTTGCCGCGCTGTGCCGCCACGCGGTCCGGCGTCATCGTTTGCCAGTCTTCGCCGAGGAACGTGACCGTTCCCCGCACGGGTGCGACCAACCCCTCGGCGGCGTCCGCCAACGGGATGTGGATTTGTTCTTTCTCCAACAACACCACGGCCAGGGCACCCGCCGCGAGAGAGAAATTCAGGTTGCAGAGGCCCGATTCGTACTCGCGGTCCGCCGTGATCGTCACGTCGTGAAACCTCAGGATGTCAGTCGATTCGTTCGTCATCCGATGTACGTCAAGAGTGACACCACCGTGGAGATCACAAACAATCCGACCACGGAGCGCACGAGCGCACGTTGCGTAGCCCACGGAACTTCGGTCAGCGACCCGCCGACGCCCAGCCCGCCGATGCAACAGGATGCACTGGTATACAGGCCGGGCAGGATGCTCTTGGCTGAGAATGGCGAGGACATCTTTGGGATGAACGGCGCACGACAGGGTGTCCGCAAGCAACAGCCAATCACGGCTGCCTTTCCCCACCGTCGCCCCGAACAAATACCCGCTCGCAAAAGTGACCAGAATAAAGACGATCGTCAGGCAAAACGTGGACACGGCCGCACCCAGCACGCGCGGCATGACGAGATAGAAGAACGGCGAGATTCCCTGCGCCTCGAGCACGTGAACGTCGCCCGTCGATCTTCATGATTCCCAGCTCCGTCGCCATCACACTGCCGCTGCGAACGATCACCACGAGGCTGATCAGCACCGGGCTGAGCTCGCGGGCGACAACAGCCACCAGCAGCGGCCCGAGCATTTGTGACTGTCCTGCTTGCCCGACCCAGAACACCAGTTGCACCACCACCGTGATTCCGACGAAGACGGCCACCACGCCCACAAACCCGACCGACTCAACGCCGATCGCCACGATCTGCCGCACAAACGCTTTTCGCACCGTGCGCACCCAGTACCGCGGCCAAACGCAGACGTAGAGCACCGTCCCTATCACGGCGGCCGCATGGCGCAGCTCATCCCACTGCGCCCAAACCGTCTCCCCCAATCTGCCGATCGCACGTATGATTGTTTTCCGAAACCCACCCGCCATTTCGGTTAGCCCTGCGAAAACAGCGTGGTTCTCAGTTCATCACTGGAGGTATGCTACGCCATGGGCCGGCCCTTGTCCATAAGGTAAAACCGTTGCCGGCATTATCGGCCGGTCGGGTTTTACTCTATGGACAAATTGGAGCAACTGTTGGATAATAACAACGTCTCGTTGGCGCGCCAACCTAGGGTCGGGCGTCCCTGACGGCGGGACAGCCATGGATGCTGCCCGGGTGGCGGCGCGTAAATAACGAGCGCAGGAAACAGGATCATGAAAAGGAAATCTGCACCGAAACGTCGGCAGAAGAAGCCTGCCAACGCGGCTTCGCCAAGAACACCATCCCCGCAGGCGAGCGTTTCGTTCCCCATCGTCGGCATCGGCGCCTCCGCCGGGGGACTCGAGGCCCTGGAGCAGTTCCTGGGGCACGTGCCGGCGGGCAGCGGCATGGCCTTTGTCATCGTCCAGCACCTGGACCCGACGCACAAGGGCATCATGCCCGAACTGCTCCAGCGCGCCACCGGCATGAAAGTCATCCAGGTCAAGGATCGCACCACGGTCCGGCCGGACTGCGTCTATGTGATCCCGCCGAACAAGGACATGTCCATCCTGCACGGGGTCCTGCACCTGCTCGAGCCGGCGGCGCCGCGCGGACTGCGCCTGCCGATCGATTTCTTCCTCCGCTCCCTGGCGCAGGACCAGCAGGAGCGGAGCATCGGCGTCATTCTCTCGGGCATGGGCTCCGACGGCACGCTGGGCCTGCGGGCCATCAAGGAGAAGGCGGGCGTGGTGCTGGTGCAGGAGCCGGCGACGGCCAAGTTCGACGGCATGCCGCGCAGCGCGATTGACGCGGGGCTGGCGGACATCGTGGCCCCGGTGGACGAGCTGCCGGGGAAGATCATCGCCTATCTGCAGCGCACCCCGCTCATCGCCAGGCCCGAAGTGGCCCTGGAAGACAAGACGCAGAGCGCCCTGGAAAAGGTGGTCATCCTGCTGCGCGCCCACACCGGCCACGACTTCTCCCTCTACAAGAGGAACACCCTCTACCGCCGGATCGAGCGGCGCATGGGCATCCACCAGATCGACAAGATTGCCGCCTATGTCCGGTACCTGCAGGAGAACTCGCAGGAGCTGGATCTGCTCTTCAAGGAGTTGTTGATCGGCGTGACGAGCTTCTTCCGCGATCCCGCGGCCTGGGAGCAGCTGCGCGAACAGGCCATCCCGGCGCTCCTCGCCGAGCCGGTCGCCCGGCCAGGCGCTGCGGGCGTGGGTGCCCGGCTGCTCCACCGGGGAGGAGGCCTATTCCCTGGCCATCGTGTTCAAGGAGGCGGTGGAGCAGGTCAAGCCCAAGGAGAATTTCGCCCTGCAGATCTTTGCCACCGACCTGGACCGGGACGCGATTGACAAGGCCCGCCAGGGCGTCTTTCCGGACAATATCGCCGCCGACGTGTCGCCGGAGCGGCTGAGCCGGTTCTTTGCCAAAGAAGAACACGGCTACCGGGTGCGCAAAGAGATCCGGGAGATGGTGATCTTTGCGCCGCAGAACCTCATCATGGACCCGCCCTTTACCAAGCTGGACATCCTGAGCTGCCGCAACCTGCTGATCTACCTGGCCCCGGAGATGCAGAAGAAACTCCTTCCGCTCTTTCACTACAGCCTGAATCCCGGCGGCATCCTGTTTCTCGGCAGCGCGGAGACGATCGGCGGCTTCACCGACCTGTTTGCCCCCGTCAGCGGCAAATCGAGGCTCTTCCGGCGGACGGAGTCCGCCGTGCGGCCGGAGCCGCGTCGAGTTTCCCGCGTCCTTTGCCGCGGCCCCGCCCGGCGGGCCGGAGGCGCGGCCGGCGGCGAAACCGCCGCTCAGTCTCCAGTCGCTGGCGGATCAGTTGGTCCTGCAGCGTTACGCCCCGCCGGCCGTGCTCGTCAACGACAAGGGCGACATCCTCTACATCAGCGGCCGGACCGGCAAATACCTGGAACCGGCCGCCGGCAAGGCCAACTGGAACATCTTCGCCATGGCCCGCGAAGGGCTGCGCTACGAACTCGCCAGCGCCTTCCAGAAAGCGCTCCGGCAAAAAGGCACGCGTGACGCTCCAGGGACTCAAGGTCGGGACCAACGGCGGGGAGCAGTGCGTGGATGTCACCGTCCAGCGGCTCGAGGAAGCCGGAGCCGCTGCGGGGGTTGGTGATGATCGTTTTTGCCGACGTGGCCGCGCCCGTGGAAGCGAAAGCGGCGGGCCGGCCGCCCGAAAGCTCACGCCCGCAGCGCCGCGGCTGGCGGAACTGGAGCAGGAACTCCAGCAGGCCCGCGACGAGGCTGCAGACCACCCGCGAAGAGATGCAGACCTCGCAGGAGGAACTCACGTCCACCAACGAGGAACTGCAATCCACCAATGAAGAACTGCAGTCCACCAACGAGGAACTCACCACCTCCAAGGAAGAGATGCAATCGCTGAACGAGGAGCTCCAGACGGTCAACGCCGAGCTGCAGGCCAAGATGGACGAGCTGTCGCGGGCCAACAACGACATGAAGAACCTGCTCAACAGCACGGACATCGCCACCCTGTTCCTGGACAACGACCTTCAACGTGCGGCGGTTCACCCCCCAGGCGACGAAGATCATCAAGCTCATCCCGGGCGACGTGGGCCGGCCCATCACCGACCTCGCCTCGGACCTGCGCTACCCGGAGCTGGCCGAGGACGCGCGGGAGGTGCTGCGGACGCTGGCCTCTGCGGAAAAGCCGATTGCCGCGCGCGACGGCCGCTGGTTTACGGTGCGCATCATGCCCTACCGCACGCTGGACGACCGGATTGACGGCGTGGTGATCACCTTCGCGGACATCACCGCGGCCAAGACGCTGGAGGCGAAGTTGCGTGGCAAGCACGCCGGTCTGGAAAAACGCGTCGCGGAACAATCCGCGAGGCTGGACAAGGAAAAGAAGAGTTCGCAGACGGATGCGCTCGCACGCAAACGTGTCGAGAAGCGTGGCGGAAAATCGCCCGGGTCCCACAAAACATAGAAGGTCTCGCCATGCAGAAGAAACCGAACGCCTCAGCCGATGCCGCCGAACTGCGCCGCCGCGCCGAAGCCCGGCTGCAGAGAGCAGCAGAGGAGCACAGCCCCGCCCCGAACAGACGCCGACACGCAGCGGCTCCTCCACGAATTGCAGGTCCACCAGATCGAACTGGAGATGCAGAACGCGGAACTCCAGGGAGCCAGGGACCAGATGGAGGCGCTGCTGGAGAAATACACCGACCTCTACGATTTCGCCCCGGTCGGCTATTTCTCCATGGATGAACAGGGCCTGATCCTGGAGGTGAACCTGACGGGGGCCGCCTTGCTCGGCGTGGAACGGTCCCGACTGATCAACCGCCGCTTGCAGCGTTTTGTGGCCCCGACGAGCCGGCCGATCTTTCTGGCCTTCCTGGAAAAAGTATTCGCGGGGCCCGGAAAACAGGTCTGCGAGGCGTCCCTTCTGAACGAGGACGGCACTCCTTTCTGGGCTGACTTTCAGGCCGCGTCCGCCGCCTCCCTCAGCGGTGCGCGGAAATGGTGCCGGGTGGCGGTTTCGGACATCACCGCCCTCAAGCGGGCTGAGGAGGCGCAACGCCGCATGGAGGCTCTGGACGCCGCGAACCGGGAGTTGAAACGGGAAATCGTCCGGCGGAAGGCGGTGGAGGAAGCCCTCAAGAAAAGCGAGCGATACGCCAGCCAGTTGTTGGCAGAGTCGCTTCAGTTGCAGAAACAGTTGCGGCATCTGTCCCATCAAGTTCTGCAGGCGCAGGAGGAAGAACGAAAGCGAATCAGCCGCGAGCTGCATGATGAGATCGCCCAGATCTTGACGGCAATCAATCTCCATCTGGCGGTATTGAAAAAGGAGGCCGCGCCCAACGGCAAAGACCTCAAGAGAAAGATCGCCCACACACAGCGGCTGGTGGAAAAATCGGTGAACATCGTGCATCAGTTTGCCGGCCAATTGCGCCCGGCGGCGTTGGACGACCTGGGGCTGATTCCCGCCCTCCATTCCTATGTGAAGGACTTTGCGAAGCGGACGGGCCTCTCCGTTCACTTCACGAGCTTCACTCGTGGCTGGACGGAACTTCTGGACAGTGACAAGCGAACGGTGCTCTATCGCGTCGCCCAGGAAGCGCTCACCAACGTGGCCAAGCATGCGCAAGCCAGCCTGGTGAAGGTGAGCATCCGAAAACGCCGGGGCGTCATTCGCATGGAAGTGCAAGACAACGGCAAATCCTTTGAGGTGCGAGGCGTGTTGTCCGCCAAAAGGAACAAGGGCTTGGGGCTGCTCGGCATGCGCGAGCGAGTGGAGATGGTCGGCGGCCGCTTTGCCGTCGAATCCTCGCCGGGCAAAGGCACGACGATCCGAGCGGAGATTCCGTTCGCCAACGGCACCGGAGAATGAGACTTCTCATGGATCCTGCAGGGGCCAGATTCCGGAGTCTCTTATGAAGCAAATCACCGTCCTGCTGGCGGAGGACCACATGATCGTCCGAGAGGGGCTGCGGGCGTTATTGGAGGCGGAAGGCGACATCGAGGTGGTCGGCGAAGCGGAGACCGGCCGCCAGGCGGTGCAACTGGCCAAGAGACTTCGTCCCGCCGTGGTTGTGATGGACATCGCGATGCCGCTGCTCAACGGTCTGGAAGCCACCCGGCAAATTCGGAAGGCTGTCCCCGCCACCAGGGTGCTCATTCTCTCCGCGCACAGCGACGACGAGTACATCCGGCAAGTCATTCTGTTGGGCGCGGCGGGATATCTGATCAAACAAACCTCCGCCGATCTTCTGGCCAAGGCGATCCGGGAAATCGAAAAAGGAAACACCTTCTTCAGCCCCTCCATTGCCCATCGCGTGCACGATCTTTATCCCTCGTCGCCGAATGGACGCGCCGCGGTCAAGAAGGGAAGAACCGTCTTGAGTTCGCGCGAAGTGGAGGTGCTGCAACTGATTGCCGAAGGCAAAGCCAACAAACAAGTCGCCGCGGAGCTTGGCATCAGCATCAAAACGGTCGAGAAGCATCGGCAGCATCTCATGAGCAAGTTGGACCTCCACGACACCGCAGGGCTCACCCGCTATGCCATCGCGGCGGGAATCATCGAAAGCCGCGTCCAGGTGACCATCCTCTAACGACTCTCCGCCGCTCACCTCATCTTAGGGCTGACTTTCCAGCGCGTTACCGAATTCCCATCTCGGCTTTCAGTTGAGCCTCCGCTTCACGCCAATTCTCCTCATCCCGATTGACGGAGCGCCCGCGTTCCAGCCAGATCGTCCTCGCCCGCTCGGCGATCAAATCATGGGTCAGTACGACGGCTTGAAGTGTGGGGCGCAGTTTCAGGATGGACGTATCCTGCTTCGTCTTCTGCGCATTCGCACCGCGCAGTGGGATGACATTTTTGCTGCTGGCTTGAACATTGTTATCCGCTGTCCTGCGAATCTTCATAAATCCTCCTTCTTGCCCCTATGAAGGGCATTGATGGATATGATCCTATTCCAGTCTATTCTTCCCTGTGCTATTGCTTCTCCTTTGCCTCCGGGACTCTGCGGGGATGCGGCGGGGATCTCCCCGTTCGCCTATTTCCCGCTTCGGCAGTGGCAGCGAGCGCGGCAAGTCCCGGCCGCGGGGTCTCTGGGCCGGACCTCCGTAGCCGTGATGGTCTGCCCGTTCACGTTCCTGCCATGAACACGGAGAACAGCACAGACGGCTTCGGTCCTGACCGGCATGCCCACAAATCCGAATCCCCTGGATTCCTCACCCCGACGATGCTGCACCACGTCCGTGGTCTCCACCCGGCCAAAGAATTCAAAGATCTCGCGTAGATCGTTGCCCGTCGTATCCCTGGGCAGGTTTCCTACACAGATATCCATTCTGTGCCCCTTTCTTTCGTATTGAACACCGGTCTTTGGAGGACGTGCCAAACAGAGACAACGGACTCGAGAGATGGGTCTTGAGGCGGGCAACGTATCGGTCACGCACGATCGTGCTTCAAGGCTTCATCAGGCGATCATCCTGAGTTCAGAACAACACGCAACCGCCGAGCATTGTACCACCCTGGGCCGCCGACGCCAATTTATTTCTATTTTATCCCCACAATATTTTGTATTTGCCCCGCCCGGAGAAAGGCGCAGAAAAGGTGCGGGCGGACTAATTATTTATTAAACAACGCGATCCCCTTGGGGGTATAATGGCCGGTGGATACGTTTCGGGCTGAGTTTCACACACGATAAAGGCCGGTCTGGCAAGGATGAGAAGGACCCTTCGCAAGGGCGGGCATCTGGATCATTTGGAGGATTTCTGGCTATGTCTGTCGAACAATATTCTAATGAAGTGATCGTCGTAACGGTGGCGGATGGACCTTCGAAGTTCAAGGTGTTGCTTCGTGAGGAGGCCCCGGCCGATCTCGCGAGCGATCTGCGCTGGCTCTGTGAGGAGTATATGGACTCCCACGTGGTCCTGGATCTTGCTGACCTGGGGAGCCTGGAGATCGCAAATTATAAACTGATGCTGGATCTTCAGGAGTTGGTCGAGGAGGCCAACTACCGCTTTGTCTTATGCGGCCTGTCCCCGCATCTCCAATGGCAATTGCGGTGTGTGCATCTTTTCAATAAATTCGATACGTTCGACACCCGGGAGGCTGCCGTCCTGCAGCTCGCGCCCGAGGATGCCTACTGATCCCGCCGATTTTGTGGTTGCCATCTTGTCAGTTTGGGCCTAGGATATCAAGAGCGGTCGGTGTCCGGCAGATAGAATACCTCAGGATGCGGGAGATCGTGGCTTATGGAAATTGATGACACCATCCAGATGCTCGCCAAGGTCTGTCAGTCTATCGACACATGGGTTCCACGAAGGACCACGCGCCCTGATGCGTTGATTGCTGACCTGAACGACTTGTATGTGGCATCCAACCAGAATCGCGGCATGGATGAGTTGTTCGCATATGATGATGTCGGAAGCCCTTCCCTGACCCTCATCGTCCCCCTTGACGTGGAATTCGATCTCGTGAGAGTCATGAAAAATCTGCGGACCAGGTTGCACATCCTGCGGCCCGGTGGAGCCGATGAGATCGGAAGTGCCGGTGTCGTATGGTCTTATGGACGGTATGATTTCGTGTACGACAGCGAGTCCGCCTCTCTGCGGATATCCCACAAATACAGCCATAAGCGTGTGGACACGAAGTCCGTGTCAAGCATCGCCAGGCAAATGATCGATTATGCCATCAACTATTTGGAGGAAGTCAAGGCGGCTGCGAAGAAAGGTGCCGATGCCCTGGAAACCGATGACATACGGCTCCCCCGTGAGAGTAAAGCATAAAACAACCGTTGGGTTCTCTGCCTCATCCTCTTCGGCATGATCGGGATGCTCTGACCTCCCTCCTCGTGACGGAACGCACACCATGCGACTATATCTGATCAATCCCTCCAATCCGCTCGTCAGTATCCTCAAAGTCAAGGAGAGCCGCTGGAATCGCTACCGCGTGTGGAAGCCGCTGAACCTGATGGTCCTGGCGGGTCTGACACCGCCGGAGTGGGCGATTTCGATCATAGATGAGAACCTCGGCGTGCCGGATTACGCGGCCCTGCCCCGGCCCGACCTGGTGGGCATTACCGCGTTCACCTCCCAGGCGAACCGTGCCTACGAGGTGGCGGACCACTTCCGGCGTCTGGGCGTGCCCGTCGTCATGGGCGGCATTCATGCCACCATGTGCCTGGACGAGGTCCTGGAGCGCGTGGACGCGGTCGTCACGCGGGAGGCCGAGACATCTGGCCGCAGGTCCTGGAGGACGCACGGCACGGCTCCCTGAAGCGCCGGTATGACGGCGGGTTCGCCGAAATGACCGATGTCCGCCCGGCCCGTCACGATCTGCTGCCCCGGGGGTATGCCTTTGGAGCCATCCAGACCACGCGCGGCTGTCCGTTGAATTGCAGCTTTTGCAGCGTCACGGCCTTCAACGGGGCCCACTATCGCCAGCGGCCCATTCCGGACGTCGTGCGCGAGTTCCAGTCGATTCGCGAGAAGCGGGTGCTGGTCGTGGACGACAACCTCATCGGCACGCGACCCGAACACATCGCCCGCGCCAAGGACCTGTTCCGCGCCCTGGCCCGGCCGCACCTGCGCAAAGAATGGATTGCCCAGGCCACGATCAACTTCGCCGATGACGAGGAACTGCTGACACTGGCCGCCCAGGCCGGCTGCAGCGGCGTCTTCATCGGCTTTGAGTCCCCCGCGCCGGAAGGGCTCCGGGAGTACGGCGGGAAATTCCACCTTTTGCAGGGGCGGGACATCCGCGCCTCCGTTCGGCGCATACAGCGGCACAAGATCCTGGTGGTAGGTTCCTTCATCATGGGGCTGGACGCAGATGAGCCGGGGATTGGTCCCCGGATCGCCGAGACGGCCCACCGGTACGGCGTGGACAACCTCAACGTGCTGTTTCTCACGCCGCTTGCCCGGCACACGCCTCTGGGACCAGATGAAAGCCGCAGGGCCGCATCCCCCTCGACACGCTCCCGCAGGACTGGAAGTACTACACGCTGACCTACCCGGTGGCCCGGTACCAGCATCTATCCCTGGACGGCATCATTCAGGAGATGATCTCCTGCAGTGAGACCTTCTATTCCGTGCCGGGTATCGTCCGGCGGGTCTTTCGCAACTTCTGGCATCGGCGCAAGCCGTTGATCAGCCTGGCGGGCAATCTCTCCTACCGGGGCAATCTCCGCCGGGACGCCGAGGCGTACGCGCAGCTTCCGCCGTCAATGGGGCGACAGACTGGAGGGCGGGAAGGAGTCATAAAGCGGAGCGAAGGAGGGGTGGCGAAGGGGAGCAAGCTCACCAACACCGTGGGGCAGCCCCGGGAAGGCTGTGAGCCGAGAGGCGGCCTGCCGGGCGCGAGCGCAACTATTTTGTAGTTTTTGGATTTATTTTGTTGACATATCGGAGCGCACCGGTAGAATGCGGCCATCATGAAGGTGTACGCTTTCTTCCCTCGGAGTTTACCCCTTACCCATTAACAGAGGGAAAGTGCATTGACAGGCCGGATCGGCCTCAGGAGAAGAACACGTGGCAAAAGGTACCGTGAAGTGGTTCAACGAAGGCAAGGGATTTGGCTTTATCAGCCCGGCGGACGGTGGCGCGGATTTGTTTGTTCACCACTCGGAGGTCAAAACGACGGGTTACGCCGCTCTCAGTGAGGGTCAGGCGGTCGATTTCGAAGTCGGACAGGGGAAAAAAGGACCGTGTGCGACCAATGTAACGCTCAGCTAAGCCGAAGGAGGCCTGAGCGTAGGCAAGCCCCGCACCAATGGCGGGGTTTTTTTCTGCCCTCCCGGGCCATCAGCAACCATCCCAGTGCCGAGTTTTCTGCCTCCAGCGACGATAATGATCCAAACGCATTGCGTGGGCGTATAACAAATGGTTGAATACGCGATAGGCTGGTCGATGGTCAGATCCTGGCGAAATGGCGGTGAAACATGAAAACCACCGGCAAGACGGGACTCAAGAGACGCGAGCTGGCCGCTCGCCTGATCGGCATTACGACTCCCATTGGCGGAATCGATTGGAAACCGCCTCCTGAGGAACAGGACAGGGCAAGGCAGGTGTTGACCTATCTTGCAGACCAGCAGGCTCTATGGGATCCCTATGACATCGCGATCAGCCCCTTCGTAACGCAGTCCATCGTGGACCTGCGCGGCCAACTCCGAAGCGACCTCGAGGACCTCCCGGCCGACTCGGTCCTGCACGAAGCTCTGGCACCATGCATGCGGCCTGTCGCCATTTTCTCGAGGAGAATCAGTCCCCCAGGTCCGGGTATGGACCGCCCTACGAGGCTCAGCTCCACAGCACTTTGGGCGAGCTGCGGGCCCTGTTCGGAATTCATATCGCCCGGATTGCCTGCGCCTACGACTTGGAAGTGGATCCCCGTTTGGAAGGCATACTACCCCCCGAGCCGGACTGAGACGCAGGGCGAGAGCATTGGATCAGCCGCGGACCCGGCACCTTGGGCTCTTCCTTAGTTTGTAGCAGGCCCACCCTCAGGTTTCGGCTCACTCGCGGGAGCCCCTTTGGCGGCGGGCCGCCACTTCGCCTTGCGAATCAGCTCGTTCCAGATCGTCTGCGTCTGCTCTTCGGAGCCGCTGAACGGCTTATCGGTGCCGTGCAACTTGCGGTAAGAGGTATTCGACACTGGTTTTGACATGTTTTCACCTCGGAACTGGCGGCGCGGTCCTTTCGAAGCGCTACGATGATCTTCGTCAGGGCTGCTCGCCATAGTCCTTGTACGTTCACAATCTATCATAGCCTCCCCGCCGCACCACGTCAAGCGTAGATTCTCCCGTTGCACAGGTCCAGGGGCAGCACATTCCCGGTATTGCGTCGAAAAAGCGCCATGGCGGGCCTCTTATCGTCGTTTTCGTAGCCGAAAACGCGGGTGATCCGCCCCAAAGATGAATCGCCCCCGCGCGAATTATTTCCACGATTTCTTCACGATTCCTCCCTTGGTTTGGCCCTTCTCACCACAGAGGCACGCCGCGATTCAACCGACTGCCGGTTACAGACTGCCGCCTACCGTTCTTCAACCACGAGGGGCCGCGAAGAAACGTGTAGGGTGGGGCTTGCCCCACCGACGGCCTTTCCTCGCCGTGGAACGGTGGCCGACCCCTCGATTCCCTCCCGCTCCCTCCGACTCCGTGGATTCCCCGGGGTCAGGCAGGCGATCGTTGAATCACTGGTCCCTCTTCAGATCAATCGCCAATCGGCTTGCGAGCGATTCTACACAGGAGGGCCAGAGTAGCCCATAGTACTGCAACCATCGCTGGAATGAATGCTCAATATTCGATTTGTCATCTGCGTCGACCGCATGATATGTTGCCTCGAGCCGATTCGCCAAGTCGGTAAACTGCTCCAGTTCGATCACACGCAGGTGAGGCGGCGGGCTGGATAGACTTCGATACTCTCAGGAACCGTCCAACGATTGCGTGTAGGAAAGACTTCTGCTCGAACTTCTTCCTCATCCATTCCGCATGGTTGAGCGATTGCCCTATCTCCTCCTTATCGTATTCGCCTCCCTGCTTCTTGCCCGTCTTAAGATCGAAACCGACTGCGACGATCTTCCCTTCGCCCTGCCAGAGCACATCCGGCCCCCCTTTCTTTTCGGGCCTGGACGCATCCAAACCCATAAGCTCCCCGAGAACGCGCACTGCCTCCTCGGCGGGTTTGGTCAGTTCATCATAAACGTAAACTAAGGCATCCTTAACTTGGCGATTGATGACGACACAGCGACGCGTCTTGTGCGATAACTACTTGCCATCTTGGCAGCCTGGAACCCTATGGACTCCACGTCTGGCCCTTTGAACATCTTGTCGCGTGCAATTGACGGCCGCCCAAGCTCAACCCGGACGTTTCCAGCATCTAGAAAAGCACTGAGGGCACTCTGCTGGTCGCCCGCGTACAGCAGACACAATCCTCGCCAGTGTGAATACCAAGCCGCCATGCGAGGGTCCTGCTGCTCTGCTTCTTGCTCGACTTCGCCATAGAAGCTAGCGGCCTTGGTGAATTGCCCCGACCAGAGTTGCTGGAAAGCAAGCCGTTCCCTCAGAAGCAACTCCGTGTGCCAAGACGCTGGAGCCTGTCTTTCTTCTATCTTGAATTGATCGATGTATTCGCGATATAACTCATCCCAATCGCGGTTCCCGTCTATGATCGCACGCAGCAGTTCAGTATATGAAGTCTCATTTGCCTTCACCTTGTTTGCCAACTCCATCCCCAACCCCAACTGCTGTTGGAGAAGGGCGGGCAGAAACGAGCGATTGCGCATGCTCCGCAGCCACATCTGCAGATCACTTCCACAGATGAGAACGGCTCCGTGGTCAGTATTGCTGCGGAAGATGCGCCAATGGCTTGTACAATTCGCGTTGCGGTGTGCGCTTGCCGAATTGTCTCAATGCGCACACCCTCATCCATAAATCGGTCAAGCAATCCTTCGCCCGTGGGGAGTCCATCCAATATAAGTATCCGACATGCGTCACCAGGCAGATCAATGCCATCGTAGCGTGCGGGAAGTGCAAGCATCAAGGGCTGCTTGGATTTCGCGAAAGCGCGAATACCCGCATCGCCCTCCTCTCCATCATATATCTTGGCTGGAGGCGTCCATTTCTCAGCACGCTTCCCAGACGGCGTTATTACGCAGCTTTTTCAGCTTCCACCGTCTTCTTCGCTTCGTCTCGCTGCGCGTCGTCATCTTTTCCCGGCGTGCAGATGAATAGCCGCTGAGCATCACCGGACTTACCTTTCGGGTTAACGACAGTAGGTTGCGCCACACCAAATGTACGAATGAAGGCTGCCTGAGAGGGCAAAGTGGCCGTAAGATACACCCGCCGAACCGGTTGAACGAAGAAAGGCAGAGCATGTATGGGCAGGAGGGGTGGCGTAATCTCAATGCGAAAACTCGATAATAGAAGGCAACAACAGCCAAGATGCTCTGAAAGGTGGGACCAGGGGAACTTCAACTTATCATCATTATCAATCCTATACTCCAGCAGAAGCTGGCGAAGCTCATCGGCGTGCTTCCAGACAAGATACATCGGTGTGTATAGCATTGCTCCCCAGCGTCCGTCAGTGACGTCCTGGAATCTCGGCGCAAAGCAGGTATTGGCAAAGTGTGGACGGAACAGCGTGAGAATCCTATCGAAGAGGTCATGATTACTCGGGATCGATATCGTGAACTGGCTGCGAATGGCGTTTTCAGCCACGTGGGCATCATCAAAGACAAGTGCTGAAAGGCCATCTTGCGCGAGCACCGAAAGCCCATTGAAGACCGCCGCATAATTTGTGATGCAGAAGGTTTCCCCCGATTCGTACAACTCGCGGTTATCTCGTCTCTTCTCGTAGTAAAGGGCCGGTGTGAAACCACTGGCCCGCGCCTGCCTATCAGTCTGCTGTACCAACTGATTCGTGGAACAAACATACAGGACCTTTCCCCGTGTCTCGTTCACCAACGATTGAGCGATCAGAAGCCCAACAAGAGTCTTCCCACCGCCGGTGTTCATCTGCACGACACAATCTGCAGAGGTGCGGTTTTTGTGCCACACTCGCAGCGCCTCGGCTTGAGGATCCCAGATATTCTCAATCGTGCCTCTCAGAGTTAGTCCCTCGAAGATGTCCAGGGGATCAACCGGCCGAGGTGCCTTGTTCACGTTCAGTTTCAATCTCTTTAGGCTCATTACTTGTCCTCGTCGGAAGAATTATGGCCATTGTGGGCCGAGTGAAAGTGCATAGCCCATCGTCCTCGCCATCGACAATCTCAATCAGTCGCATGGGCCGCCTCTTATTCCCGCCGGGGCGGTCGCGGGCCATCCAATCCGCCATTGATTATGCCCCATTCTTGATTGGCTGTAAAGGCGAAAAGGCGAGGCGTCAGCAGCGGGGCGGCAGACCGGAACTGGAACGGACAGGCGACAGGTTGTAGGCGAGAGAGCGACAGGGAGGGGATGCGACTGAGCATCCCTGCTCACGCCGCATAGATCACCTCGCGCGTGTCCAGGATAGTGCGGCGGCGGAACGGGTTGCGCAGACCCTCCTTTTCGACGAGGTCCACGTCCCGGCCGAAGAGGGCGATCAACTCATCCCGCATCTCCACGAGATGGAAGAGGTCCCAGGGGGCGTCCGGCTCGAAGCTCACCAGCACGTCCACGTCGCTGTCCGGACGAAAGTCGTCGCGGAGGACCGAGCCGAACAGGGATAGCTCCCGGATCTTCCACTTGCGGCAGAAGGCCTCGATCCTGTCCATCGGCACGTCAATGTTGCGGCTGACCATAGGACGAATTATGGAGGAGCAACGGTTGGCTGTAAAGCCGAAAACGCGGGATGGTCGCCGGTAGTCTGTAGCCGGTAGTCAGTTAGCGCCGGGAATCCGTGGCGAGCAGGAAATCCGGTCCCAGCCGGCATGGACCGCGGGCGAGGTGTGGTCGGAATTCGGTGGCAATCCCTGCCCCTCAGAAACCCCTGTGATGTTCTTGTTCGTGCAACAGTCCAAAACCCAAAACGGGCCGGCACCAAGATTTTTTTTATTGGCGTCAGGACAAGGACTTACGGCGATTTCGGAGGGTGACGCAAGCCATTTTTTCGACAAGATTCCTGCAACACGGCGCGTAATAGGGGGAGACTTCTCGGATTTACGATTGATGATTTGAAGTCGGAAGGCGAAGACATGGAGACGCATGTTGGTCCGAGCCCGAATCCCCGCCACCGGGAGCGGCAAATGTGCTTCGGTCTCATTCTCCGTGCCCTATGTGCCT
Organism: uncultured Planctomycetota bacterium; assembly: GCA_963699595.1. Lineage (GTDB taxonomy): Bacteria > Planctomycetota > Phycisphaerae > Sedimentisphaerales > Anaerobacaceae > PLanc-01. The sequence goes on along the minus strand of CAVOUO010000039.1, from coordinate 7,061 downwards.
CCGTGGTGAACATTCGTGCGAAACAAAGCCAATTCCGCCGCAGCGGCAGGACGGACAAGTACTTGATGGAAAAGGAGTTATGGCGAATTGAACATGCAAGGGACCTCCGCAAAACAAAGCCAATTCGCCCGGCGGGGCCCCGGGCGGTGTCTCGATTGCGGCTTGCGGACAGACCTGCGGTGGGACGCCTAGCCCCCGGCCTGCGTAGGACGAAATGTGCGAAACGAACCCAGTTTCGGTCGTTGCGCTCCCCCATTATTCCAGATTCCATTCCAGCATTCCAGTCCTCGCGGGCCCAGGACAGCGCGGCAGCCGTGAGCTCGGAGCCAATGGACGTGCGAAAACAAACCCAATTTGCAGAGGCGGGGAGAAGAGGCTAAGTGACTGTTGTGAAAGAGGTTAGGAGGGAAGGTTGCGGATGATGGCCCTGGAAAAACAAAGCCAATTTGCGCGGCTGGGGGCGACCGTGACTTTCCGGGGGATTGCGGTATACTGTGCGGCGGTGGCCGCCGGGGACGTCCCGGGTACGGGCGGAAAGGCCGGGGGCCGGGTTGGGTAGCTTGGAAAAGGAGGTAGAACGATGCTTCGCAGAAGTCTGCTGGTGGCGGTGGTGATGGGCTTGGTCGTGATGATCAGTGCGGCGGGGGCGGGGGAGAAGGACGTGTTTCGCGTCGGCATCATCGGGTTGGATACATCGCACGTCGGAGCCTTCACGAAACTGATGAATGACCCCGCGAAGAACTATGGCTGCAAGGTGGTCGTGGGGTACCCGGGCGGGTCGCCGGACATCGAGTCTTCCATCGGTCGAGTCAAGGAGTATACCGATGAGCTCCGGGACAAGTTTGGCGTTGAGATCGTCGACAGTATCGAGACGCTTTGTCAGAAGGTGGACGGCGTCCTGCTGGAGAGCGTGGATGGGCGGCCGCACCTGGCCCAGGTCAAGCCGGTGATTGCGGCGAAGAAACCGGTCTTTATCGATAAGCCGATGGCGGGCAGTCTGGCCGATGTCCTGGAGATCTTCCGGCTGGCAAAAGAAACAGGTGTCCCGTGCTGGTCGAGCTCCTCGCTGCGGTTCGGGCCGGGGACCATCGGGCTGCGGAATAGCAAGGATGTCGGCCAGGTCATGGGCTGCGATGCGTTCAGTCCGTGCAGTCTTGAGCCGCACCATGTCGATCTCTACTGGTACGGCGTCCACGGCGTGGAGATGCTCTTCACCGTCATGGGCACCGGCTGCCAGTCCGTGCAGCGGGCCCAGACGAAGGACTATGAGCTGGTGGTCGGTGTCTGGAACGATGGGCGGATCGGCACCTTCCGCGGGCTGCGCGCGCGGCAGGTCGGACTATGGCACGCTTGTCTTCGGGTCCAAGGGGATCGTCCGGGGCGGCGGGTACGAGGGCTACGGCCACCTCGTGGACGAGATCGTGAAGTTCTTCAAGACCGGCAAGGCCCGGTCTCGCCGGAAGAGACCATCGAGATCTTCGCCTTCATGACCGGGGCGGATGAATCCAAGGCCAAGAACGGGGCCAAGGTGGAACTGGCCACGGTCCTCGAAGAAGCCAAGAAGCAGAACGCGGCGCGACGGTAGCATCGTACGCGCCTTTGTCATCCCTTCGGCCGCGCTCAGGGCAGGCTCTGAACGCAGCGAAGCGGAGTGAAGGATCTGGCCGCGCATTGGAGAGGGCTCTCATTCGCAGGCCAGATCCTTCGCCTTCGGCTCAGGATGACAAAACTCCCTCTTGTACGCAGACGCTGTCAGATCTGATCTGGGATGACCCAGGGCTCGCGATAGGTACGCTTGAGGTACTTGTTGGCCTCCGGGGCGTTGACGAAGGACTCCGTCTTCGAGTCGAACGTCAGCTTCTGGTTGCCGACGAGATACGAGATATTGGCCATATGGGACAGGAGGGCGGAGTAACGTACCCTGCTCGACGTCGGCGTTGGGCTTCTCGCGCGTGCGGATGCACTGGATGAAGTTGTCCTGATGCCATTTGTCGCCCTGGCCACCATGGCGGGAATCGGCCACCTTGCCGTCGGCGTCGTAGATCTGCCAGCCGCCGCCGTGCCGGCCCAGGTACATGAAGCCTTTCGTCCCCAGGATTTCGATCCGCATGGAGTAGAAGGGCCAGTCGGGGAAGATGTCCAGCTCGCGGATGTCCATCGGCACCTTCTTCAGGTAGGGGGTCCAGAGGGCCGATTCGAACACGAGCGTGAAGTCATCGCTGTACTCGTACAGGGCGAATTGCGTGTCGGGAGTCTCCGGCCGTCTTTCAGGCGTGGACGCCGCCGGCATGGACGACCGTTTTGGGATAGGGCCTGTCGCCGAGGACCATCCGGGCGAGGTCGATCTGGTGAACGGCATCGCCGGGGATGGGGCCGCAACTGTATTCCCACTGGTTGAGCCAGGCCCGGCTGGGATTGTAGGGGAGTTTCGGGTGCTGGGCCGCACCAGAGATCGTAGTCGAACCCCTCGGGGACCGGCTGGATCGTGCCGGCCTTCATCATCGGGTGCTGCATCATCATGAAGATCCGGACCGCGTGGATGTTGCCGAGCTTGCCGCTACGGATCTGCTCCAGGGCGTCTTTCGAGTACGGGGTGCTGCGCGACTGGGTGCCGACCTGGACGACCCGTTTGTACTTGCGGGCGGCCTCGACCATCTTGCGGCCCTCCCAGATGTTGTGGGCGAGCGGCTTCTCCGTGTAGACGTCCTTGCCTGCCTGGCAGGCCATGATGGTCCCGAGGGCGTGCCAGTGGTCGGGCGTCGCGTTGATCAGGGCGTCCACGTTCTTGTCGTCGAGGATACGCCGGAAGTCCTGCACGACCTGAGTTGGTTTGCCCTGGGCTTTCTCGATCGTCTGCTTCGTCCGTGCCGAACGGCGGTTGTCCGGGTCGCAGACATAGACGATCTGCGCATCGCTGCGGCCGGCGAACATCTGGGCCACGGCCGTGCCCCGGCCCCCGCAGCCCATCAGCCCGATCATCACCTTTTCATTGGCGGCCCGGCTCTGCCGCTGCGGCAGCATGGCCACCATGGCGGCGCGCCCCCAACGTGCTCTTCAAGAACTCCCTGCGATTCACCGATCCCATTGGATTCTCCTGTCACCCTAATTTCGATTTCGATGTTCGTTTGTCCTCAATTCTGCACTTTCGTCTGAATCGTATTGTCCTGCAGATTCAGTTGGCCCACTTTCTCGTCGATCAGGATCTCCGGGGTGGACTCATCCTGTGGGTCGCGGATGGCGTTCTTCACGAAGACCAGGTCGTTGACCTCGCCGCGGATGCGGATCTCCGGCCGCCCATTGTTCTCGATCAGGTGTCTTCCAGCCGATTGCGGTGGGCGGCCATGCCGAGGGTCTCGTTGCGGAAGAACACGCCGTTCGGCCGTTGCTGACGCACGGTGTTGTGCGAAGGATGTTGTCGGAGTCCTTGTGGCCGATGGAGATGCCGAATCGCCCGTTCTGCTCCAGGATGTTGTCCTCGAAGAGTGCCGTGCCGCACCCGCCAGCACAGGAACAGCCCGTCCGTCGCCGTTGCGGCGGGCGAGCGCAGTCGCGGACCGTCGGCCGCTGCGAGCCGCTGCCCGGATGCAGCCCCAGGACCGGCATTGTCCTCGCACGAGCAATCGAGCACGGTCACGTCGTTGGACTGCTGAAAGCTGATGCCGTCGCCGTGGTAGTTCCGGACCGACGCAGCCTCGGTGACGGTCCCGAACCCGCCGGGCGAAAATCCCGGCCCCGCGGCAGCCGTTCAGGGCGCACGTTCGCCTGCTTGCGTTGCCGTCGATGATCAGGTTCTCCACGCGCGCGTCTCCAGTCGTAGCCGCTGACGACGGGAAAGACGGTGGCCGCCTGCGCCTTGGTCCGCACCATGCAGTCGGCCCCCACGCGCTTGTCGATGAGCAGGTGTTGCCGCGGCGGCCCGTGATCCGGGCCACCGTGGTGTGGAACCCGCCGGCCCCCTTGTCCCACACGGCAACGCCGGAGCCGCGGCGAATCCCTTCGGGTTCTGCAAGCGTGACCTGCTCCTCGCCGAAATCGCCGTCCAGCGCCAGGGCGGACGCGGCCCTTTGGCCTTTCGGAGGATCGTCTTGTCCTTGACGCCCCGGACCGTCACGACGGCAGGTGCAGCGAGTCGTACATCGTGAACTCGCCCGCGCCGATCTCGACCACACCGCCGCCGAGCCCCGCGACGTAGTCGACCGCCGCTTGCAGGACCCGATTCGTGTCGCCGGTCATGTCGGCGTTGGCCCTGCCCACCGTGATGTGGGGGAATTCCGCCATTTTCGAGTGCATGGCCCTGGGCAGTTGCTCTTCGTCCGGTCGGGGCGAGAAGTCCCGTGCCTGACCGAGGGCTCTCGATGGTCCACAAGCAAAGAACAAAAGGATAGTGAGGATTGAAGTGGCGACTTTGCGTGTCATAGCTGACCTCCTGAAGGGTCACATGCTCATCGAGCGGCTCGTACGCCGCAACGCCCGTGATTATCAGATGATCCAGAGCCCTTGTCAATGTCGGACATTGGCTTGACAACTCCGGCGGCATGGAGTACACGAGGCACAAAGATCCGGGAGATTGGCCTATGAAAGATGTCTGCAGTTGGATGAACGTGGGCTGGAGGAGTGGCTGAGCGAGCCTTGGGCGGCGACGCGTGCGGCGTTGCAGAAAATCGAAGGCGATATCGCCGTGCTGGGGGCCGGTGGGAAGATGGGGCCAACCCGGCGATGATGCTGAAGAAGGCTGCTCCTGGGAAGACCATCTACGCCGTCTCCCGCTTCAGCGACAAGCAGGTGCGGCAGCGGATCGAGGAACGTGGGTCAAGATCGTCGAGGCCGATCTTATCGAGGAATCGGCCCATGACAGCCTGCCTGAGGTGCCCAATGCCTTCATCTGGCGGGCATGAAGTTCGGCGCTTCCGGCAATCAGCCACCACCTGGGCGATGAACGTCTATATGCCGGCGCTCGTGGCCCAGCGGTACAAACAGGCGCGGATTGTCGCTCCCGACCGGCAATGTCTATCCTTTCACGCCTGTGGCCGGCGGTGGTCCCTGCGAGACAGACCTTCCGAATCCCGTCGGCGAATATGCCCAATCGTGTCTCGGCCGCGAGCGGATGTTTCAGCATTTCTCCCAGTGCTTCGGCACGCCCGTCACCCTGATTCGGCTCAACTACGCCAACGAGCTGCGCTACGGCATCCTTGTCGATCTGACGCTCAAGGTTCTGCACGGTGAGCCGATCGACGTGACCATGGGGGCGGTCAACCTATCTGGCAGGGCGACGCCAACAACTACATCATTTGCGCCTGGGCATCGCGCTGCGCGAAGAGTCCGCCGACCATTCTGAACGTCACCGGGCCCCAACGTCTTTATGTCCGCGACCTGGTGGGCCGGATCGGCAAGGTGCTCGGCAGGGAGCCGCGTTTCATCTCGCAGGAAGCGGATACGGCGTTGCTCTCCAACGCCTCCCAGTGTTGCGGGCTGTTCGGGCCGCCCGCGATGAGCCTCGAGGAGATGATCCAAGCCATCATGTGCCGCGGGTCGCCGCCGGCAAACCGGTGCTGAGCAAGCCCACGAAGTTCGCCGTGCGGGACGGCAAATTCTGAAAGGGGACTCTGATGCCCGGACCGAATGTCTTCCAGAGGCTCAGCGATGGCTGCGTCATTCCGGCTCACCCGCTGGCCTTGACCTCGGCGAACTCAATGAGTGCTGCCAGCGAGCACTAACCCGATACCATCTCGCCGCCGGGGCGGGCGGCGTCGCCGTGGGCGTACATACGACCCAATTTCGCCATCCACGATCCGAAAGTGGGACTGTATAAGCCGGTTCTGGAGTTGGCGGCCCAGACCGCCGCGGCATTCGTAGGGTGCGTACCACGCACCATCTCTCCGCGACAAGAAGTGGTGCGTAATACGCACCTACGCCTGAGCCCATTCTCGTCGCTGGGGTGGTCGGCAACACTTCCCAAGCCGTTCGCGAGGCTCAATTAGCGGTCCAATTGGGTTACGATCTCGGCCTGCTCTCCCTGACCGCGCTGCGAGGGAAATCCGTCGACGAACTGATCGACCATGCGAGACAGGTGGCCGACGTCATCCCTATCATGGGCTTCTACCTCCAGAGCACGATCAGCCACATGGTGTTGCCGAAGGAAATTCTGGTTGAGGCGGCTGAAATCCCGAACGTGCGGGCGATCAAGATTGCACCCTTCAATCGCTACCAGACGCTCGATGTACTCGAAGCCGTGGCCGAATCGGGGCGCGGAAACGAAATCGCCCTGTATACGGGCAATGACGACAACATCATCGTCGATCTTCTGACATCCTATGTATTGGCGCAGGGGCAGGAGAGGCGGCTGCGGATCGTGGGGGGGCTCCTTGGCCAATGGGCGTGCTGGACGAAACGGGCGGCGGAGAGCCTGGAGACCATTCATAAGATCGATCGGGCGGGCGGCCCGGTCCCGCCGGAAATGTTGACACTGGCCGCCCAACTGACCCTGGCCAATAAGGCGATCTTTTGATGCCAGCAATAGCTTCGCCGGCTGCATCCCGGGCATCTCGTACATTCTCAAACGCCAAGGTCTGATGAGCTACATCGGCACCCTGGACCCCGCCGATCGGCTCTCGCCGGCCCAGACAGAACAGATCGAATCAAATCACCCATCAGTATCCGCATCTGACCGATGACGAATTCGTCCGGGCCAACCTGGACGCCTGGCTTGCAGCGTCAGCACGGGCGCAAAGCCCCGTGAAGGCAGGGCCAGGATGGCCCTGCGACCGATGGGCAAGATGCCCATGCTACTTGGGCAGGGCGGCGACGATGCTGCTGGCCACCTGTTGGGCCAGCAGGCGAGAGCCTTCCTCCGTGAAGTGGACGTTGCTGGGCCGCTGGATGGAGCCCAGCAGCCGGGGCAGAGCGAACGCGTAGAGATCGTTCACCCGCACGCTGTGTCGCTTCATGATGGCCAGGGCCGCGCGGTTGTACCTGTTCGACATCGCCTTTGATCCGACCCGCCGCACCGTCCGGGACCCGCGTCGTGGTGGCGAAGATCAGCCTGGCTGCGTCTGCTTGAGCCG
>CAVOUO010000038.1:0-115478 GCA_963699595.1 uncultured Planctomycetota bacterium | reverse complement strand
AAATGCCCAAGAACAAGTACTCCGAGTTCATCCCCGGCGGCGTCACTCCCGAAATCGACGAGCTGATCGTCAAGACCTACAAGACCAGCGCGGCCGAGGTGGACAAGCTCTACTGGAACGAAGCCCACCGTAACGCCCCGGTGCGCCAGGGCCGCTTCCCGCTGGTCGTCTTCTCGCACGGCAACGGCGGCTCCCGCCATCAGAACACCTTCTGGTGCGACTGCCTGGCCAGCCACGGCTACATCATCGTCTCCGCCGACCACACGGGCAACGCCCGCTGGACGATCCTCGACGGCAAGGTCATCCCCTCTCAGTCCGGCGAACGGCTCACACTCCGCCACCGACCGGCCGCTCGACGTGGTCTTCCTGCTCGACCAGATGATCCGCTGGGACAAAGGCGGCGACCCGCGCTTCGCCGGCCATATCGACACAGACCATGCGGCCGTCGCCGGCATGTCCTACGGCTCCTTCACCGCCCACTGGGCTGCGGATCGCGAGCCGCGTTTCAAAGCGGTGGTCGCGCCTCTCCGGCGCACCGCCCTTGCACACGAACCTGACGGTCCCCTCGCTGCGGATGCTGGGCACCGAGGACCGCACCCTCGGTGTCCTGGGCAACGGCCTGATTCGCTCCAACCACGCCACGCACACCGGCCCGTCTTTCTTACTGGAGCTGAAAAACGGCGGCCATTACTCCTTCACCGATGTGTTCAAGGTCAATAAGAACTTCGGCGACGGCATCGGCAGCGGCAAGCGCCGTGACACGGACGAGCCCTTTGAATTCACCTCGATGGGGCTGACCTACCAGATCGTCAACTCCTACAGCGTGGCCTTCCTCGGCTACTTCCTGAAGGGCCAGAGAGAATACTGGACTTTCCTATCCGAGAACCACTGGCCCGACACCATGCTCTGGGACGTGAAGGGCATGACCGAGAAATCGCCGAGGTAGGTACGGCCTCCCCGGAGTCGCCCGGCTTTATGGCGATGTCCACACTGGCGATGATCGGCGATCTCTCAGGTCGGTGTTTCCTGACAGGGCTCGCAGCGTGCTTACCGCCGGGAGGTTTGACGGATGAATGACAGATTGAACGACATACTCAACCTGTTTCGACGGTCGGAGACTGCCGGAATCTATTTTGAACTGGCTCGACCGCGAGACAACACGTTGATGATGCTAATGCGTTTAGCGCTTTGCGGATACCAGCGGGGAGATTGTCAAATCGAGCGATGCCCGGAGACTGGTCCATCCCACAGCGACCAGTCGTGCAAGGCCTGCCCTCCCCGCTGGTACCCCGAATGCTATAAACGCGATCTTCGCCCCCGCATAGTGTGTCCAGAGTAGACGATTTCAGAGACACCAATTGAATGATCCGGAAATGGTTACCGGTTCCTGCGAGTTAGTAGTACAGATTCGAGAAGGACCGATTCCCAGGCCGGTAGGATTGGAAATGTCTGGCCATGACCGGATCATGGTATAATGATGGTAAAGCATGATAGGAGATATGGCTCATGACCTTTCAACGCATTACAGTAGACCCCAAAGTCTGCGGGGGCAAACCCACGATTCGGGGGTTGCGCTTTCCGGTATCACGACTGCTCGGGCTTCTGGCTTCTGGTGAGACTCGCGAGTCCATCTTGAAAGCCTACCCATATCTGGAAGCGGAAGACATTCAAGAGGCTCTCAATTACGCCGCACTCTTGGCCGATGAAGAGGTCGTCGAGTTCGCCTCATGAGATTCCTGCTGCTCGGGTACGGCTTGATTGAGATACGTACACCCAAAGAGGTGTTGTATGAAGAAGACATTTGATGCCGTGGCCTTCATGCGAAAACGTCGGGAAGAGCTCTCCCGTGCCTATGCCGGTCTGACCGCAGAGCAGATCGAGGAGCGAATACAGCAATCGCTGAAGAACGACGCTCCATGGCGAAAATCTCGGCTGGGGAAAGATGACGAAGGGAGGTACCGGACACCTATGATTCCCCTGGAGGGACACCAACATGCCAGATGTTGAGAAGCTTGTTGGATATCTCAGGAGGAAACTTGAGTTTGTGTATGACACCTATGCAGGTATTGAGAATGGGATTCGGGAGGATATAGATAGGCTTGCGAACAGTGGCTTATCAGAAGGGGATTTGGGTCGCGCGTACCACCATCTCGAGTACATTGGTGGAAATCTCTTTCGCCAAGCTATGCTGATCATGATCTGCTCTTATCTGGAGGAAGCAATGGACCTCATAGGGGAAGCTTCCATACCAGGCTATCCCTCTGTGTCAGAATGGGTGAGACAATTCCTTGCCGATAATTAGAGTAGAGGGCAAGGAGATCATGAGTATGCTGGATGTTATGGATAAGAAGCAGAACAAGAGGTTGTTGGCCCCGGAGAGAGGGGAGCCGCAGCGCAGCGGAGGCGAGCCGAACGGAGGGGCCAACAACCGGGCCGCCGATTCCCCCGCCCCCGATCCGGAGGTCTTGGCCAAGCCCCAAAGACGGCGGTTCACACCGGCGTACAAGGCCCGTGTGGTCGAAGAGGCACAGCGTTGTACGGAGTCCGGAGAACTCGGGGCCCTCCTGCGACGAGAAGGCCTGTATTCCTCGGCCCTGACCCAGTGGCGTCGGCAATACCAATCCGGCGCCCTCCAGGGCCTCCAGGAGGCCCAACGCGGCCGCAAACGCCGGCGCGATCCCCGGGACCAGGAACTCGAACGTCTACAGCAGGACAACGAACGGCTGAGCCAAAAGCTGCGTCAAGCGGAACGGATCATTGAGATTCAAAAAAAAGTTGCGGCCCTGCTGGGCAACCCCCTCGAGACGCCCTCGAACCGCGAGGCCCTCTCGTGAGCCTGATTGAGCAGCATCGTCAGGACCTCGGCACGCGGGCCCTGTGTGAGGCCCTGGAGGTCCCCAGGGCGTCGTTCTACCGGCAACGGAACCCCAAGACCCCCACGGCCCTGGCCGTGACCCGCAAACGCCCGGCGCAGGCCTTGTCGGACGGGGAACGGCAAACCGTGCTGGCGACGCTGCATGAACCGCGTTTTGTGGATGTGGCGCCGCCGCAAGTCTATGCCCAACTCCTGGAAGAGGGACGCTATCTCTGTTCGATCCGAACCATGTATCGTCTCCTGGCGGCCCACCAGGAGGTGCGCGAACGGCGGGCCGTGGCCGCGCATCCGGGGTACACCCCACCCGAGTTGCTGGCCACCCGGCCCAACGAGGTCTGGTCCTGGGACATCACCAAGCTCAAGGGACCGGTGAAGTGGACCTACTATTACTTGTATGTGATCCTGGATATCTTCAGCCGCTACGTCGTCGGCTGGATGGTCGCCGAACAGGAGTCGGCCACGCTGGCCCAACGCTTGATCGCGGACAGTTGTGCCAAGCAGAAGATCGTCGCAGACCAACTGACACTGCACGCCGATCGCGGCTCCTCGATGAAGTCCAAGGTCGTCGCACAGTTGCTGGCGGATCTCGGCGTCACCAAGACCCACAGCCGCCCGCACGTATCCAATGACAATCCGTTCTCGGAAAGCCAGTTCAAGACCATGAAGTATCGTCCACAGTTTCCCGAACGGTTCGGGTGTATCCAGGACGCGCGGGCCTTTGGCGGTGATTTCTTCCCCTGGTATAACGGCGAGCATCGGCACTCCGGCGTGGCGCTCTATACCCCCTCCGACGTTCACTACGGCCGGGTGGAACAGGTCCACCAATGTCGGCAGGCGGCCTTGGACGCCGCCTACCAGCGGTCTCCCAACCGGTTCGTACGCAAACCGCCCGAGGCGGCGTTGCCGCCTCAGGCCGTCTGGATCAATCCGCCCAAGGACACCCCAAAGCAACTGATTCATTAGAGCTTAATTCTGAAAAGGAACTGTCTCATTCGGCTTGACAACTTCCGCTATGCGACGAATATCAACAAGATTCAACAGAAGGGGCAAAGCTGGTTTCAGAAACGCAGACGGGTCTATGAAGAGGCCGGCGTTTCGTTTCAGGAGATTGCTGGTGAGTGTGGGCGCATCAAAGACCTAGGCTCTGTCTGAGAACGATCATTTTGCTGATTCTCCTCGTATAAAGCGAGGAGATTAGCATCATGAAGCGATACGAATTGACGGATGAACAATGGCAGTTAGTCGAACCCGTACTTCCCAAACGCACCGCCACCACCGGTCGCAAGCCCAAGGACCCGCGGCAGATGCTCAACGGCATTCTGTGGGATCTCTGCAGCGGAGCTCCTTGGCGGGATATGCCGGAACGGTTTGGGCCTTGGCAGACGGTCTATGATTACTACCGAAACTGGCGGAACAACGGCACCTTTGATCGCCTCGTCGGAACCTTGCAGATCCATCTGGATCGACAAGGCCAGATCGATTGGGATCTGTGGTGCATCGACGGCTCGACGGTTCGGGCCTCCCGCGCGGCGGCTGGGGCCTCAAAAAAAAGTCTCACCCAGCACCCGCAAGAGCCGGAAGATCACGCTTTAGGCCGTTCCCGCGGCGGATTCAGCAGCAAATTCCATCTGGTGACGGATGGCCGCGGTTTGCCGCTGGCGGTGGAAGTGACCCCGGGACAGCGACATGAATCGACGCAGGTCGAGGCCGTGATGAATGAGATTGCGATTCCGCAGCCCCTCGGCCGGCCGCGTAAGCGTCCTCAACGCTTGGCCGGAGACAAGGGCTATAGTTACCCGACCATTCGTCGGTGGCTGGCGCACGGGATTAGGGCGGTGATCGCACGAAAGTCCAACCAGAGGAAAGGAAGTCGTCCCTTTGACAAACAGAGCTATCGCAGACGTTGTGTCATCGAGCAGTGTGTCGGTTGGCTGAAAGAGTGCCGCCGGATCGGGACGCGGTTTGAGAAACTGGCGATCAGCTTTCTGGCGATGTTCAAACTGGCCATGATTCGCCGATATCTCAAACTGGCGTTCTCAGACAGAGCCTAATAGAAATCAGGAATTGCATCGTACACGCAGGCGCGCAAGTCGGGAGATACAGATGCCAGGAGGAGTTGAACGCTGCGATCGATTCACTTCGGGAGAGAGACAAAGAGAGCAATCTCAATCTGGTGGAGACTATGGCCGATGGATTTCTTTACTTGGGTGACGATGTCGTAAGCATGGCGATTATAGCCTCGCAAGAGATAATTCGGCAGTGCGCCGCGAAGTAGCGAGGGCTGGGGAATTCGGGGTACGTACTACCTGTCTCACGGGCGAAGTGAGTATGCTGTTCCCAGATAGCCACCTGAGGCCCTTGCGCAGAAGGGACTATACGCATGAGAAAGTTCAATGTCTTCCTAAGCTGTGCGATGACTGGCGAATTGGACAAAGAGAGAGTTGGCATGAGAGTCCTATTTGACAGCGATCCTGCTCTCAAAGAGTTCTTCTCGCTCTACGCAATTGAGGAACATGCTGGCCCCGAATCAATTCAGAAAGCCTATACGGACGAAGTGAAGCGATCTGACTTGCCTAGTCTTATTGCTGGACAAGCAGCTGCGCCAGGCCGTGAGAGAGGAGTTTCATACCGCTCGCGAGACAGGTCTAAACATCTTCGTGTACATAAGAAACAGGACAGACCAGAGAGACACTGATCTGGCAAACTTCATAAGCCAACATGCTTACGCTCTCCACTGCGGCTCATTCAGTGATTCCATAGATCTGTGCCGTAAGGTCAAGGACGACATAATATGCGATTTAGTGCACAGCTACTCCGAGGCTATCGAGGATGCTAGACATCGCACGGAGTATCTCACGTTCTCACGAGTGGATGAGCGGCCGTGGAGCAATTCGCGGCTGTTTGAACAAGATCTAATAAGGCGGGTATCGGAGAGCGATGTTTTGAGGGGGATGGATACAGATCAGCTGGTGACGCTTGCAGAGAGAGGTTGTCCCATCGGTAGTTGAAGGTTGAAAAAAGCGATGGCTACTCCGGCCTGATGGCAGGTACCATCAGGCCAACCAATTATTCACGATTTGAAGGAGTAGCCATGGACAAGACAACGTACCAGATCACCGACACAACCGATAGTCGCAAGCTGACGGAATTTCTGTGCCAGGAGGGGCAGTTCCTCCTGCCGATGGTCGAGCTGATCACCGGGGCCGAGATGGCGGTCGATGAACTGATCGAAGTCACCGGGCGGGCCGCCATCGAGGCGGTGCTGACGCTCTCGGCCCAGGAGGTGGCCGGTCCCAAGCATCCGGGCAAAGCCGCCGGTGAGATCACCTGGTATGGTCGCCAGCAGACGACGATCCCGCTGGCCGAACGCAAGCTGCGGGTCGAGAAACCCCGGCTGCGACGCAAGGGATCGGGCCCGGACAAGGAAGTGGCGATCCCGGCATACGAGGCCATGCTGGGCAACTCGCGTCTGGGCCGGCGGATTCTGGAGATCCTGCTGCACGGGGTCTCGACGCGAAACTACCGCAAGGTCCTGCCCCAGATGGCCGAGACGGTCGCGGTGAGCAAATCCAACGTCAGCCGGGAGTTCATCGAAGCCAGCGAGCAGACGCTCAAGGAACTCTGCGAACGGCGGTTCGAGGGCAAGGACATCCTGATCGTGTATCTCGACGGCATCCAGTTCGGGCAGATCCACGTGATCGTGGCGTTGGGCGTGGACAGCCAGGGCTACAAGCACGTGCTGGGCCTTCGCGAGGGCTCCAGCGAGAACGCCACGGTGGTCAAGGATCTGCTGACGGACATCGTGTCTCGGGGCCTGGATCCCGGGCGGCGACGGCTGTTCGTGATCGACGGCAGCAAGGCCTTGCGTGCGGCCATCGACGAGGTCTTCGGCGACAAGAACCCGATCCAACGCTGCCGCAATCACAAGATCCGCAACGTGCTGGACTACCTGCCCAAGGACCGCCACGAGAATGTCCGCTGTGCGATGAAGGCGGCGTTCCAACTGCCAGCCGAGCAGGGAATGGCGAAACTGAAGAAGCTGTCCGAGTGGCTGGCCCAGGAGTATCCCTCGGCGGCCGAGAGCCTATTGGAGGGCCTGACCGAGATGTTCACGATCAACCGCCTGGACCTGCCGGGCCAACTGCGACGCTGCCTGGCCAGCACGAACATCATCGAGTCTCCCAACGCCGGGATTCGCGAAAAGACCGGGCGGGTGACCCGCTGGCGGGACGGACAGATGGTGCTGCGTTGGACCGCCTCGTCGCTGCTGACGCTGGAGAAACGGATGCGGCGGATCATGGGCCATCAGCAATTGTGGATACTGGAGGCGAAATTACAGGATCAAGACGAGCAACAGGGTGTTGCCAAGAAGGTCAAGAGTGCGTAGGATTCACCGTGGAGTGGCCACCGCACCTCCAACTGAGAGCGGGACAACTTCTGCAGAGACGCAGCATGAAACAAGTGGCAATCTCAAAGAGGCACTGTTGCTGTATGAAGTGATTTTGTTCAGGGACAGTAAGAGCTGGCAAGCGTACAACAACAGGGGTCTGATCTTGGAGGAAATGGGCTACGATGATGACGCACTCTTCAGCTACCGACGCGCCGTCGAACTGAACCCCGATTCGCACGCTACTCTATATAACATCGGCAACTACTACCGCAGGAGAGGAAGGTACGACGAAGCGCTGGCTTATTATTTCCGCGCTATCCAAATCAAACCTGACAAGACATCGGCTCTCGGCCGTATCGTCTCCATCTATCTCGCGATCAGAGATTACACAAAGGCTCTCCAGTACGCTCAGAAAGCCTTTGCCGTCGAACAGGACGAGACAGCCACGGCGAACCTGTGTATGGCTCTTGTCTCCTGCGCGAGAAAGGAAGAAGCGCTGGAGAAATGCGAACTGCTGATTGGGTCGAAATATTATAGAAGGATCAAGGCCTATATCCACTACTTTAGCGCCTCATACGTAGAATGCCTTGCGGAAATGGCCGTCTGCTTTGAAGAAGGCAACATGGACTATGCACTCGCAATCAAGAAGGTATACTGTCTGGTGGCTTTGGACAGGATACCCGAGGCGACGCAATGGATGGACGTAGTGGAATCCATCTATCCCGTATCCCCGTTTGACTACACGGAAGTTGTCAAGCCGAATGAGACAGTTCCTTTTCAGAATTAAGCTCTAATGAATCAGTTGCTTTGGGGTGTCCTTGGGCGGATTGATCCAGACGGCCTGAGGCGGCAACGCCGCCTCGGGCGGTTTGCGTACGAACCGGTTGGGAGACCGCTGGTAGGCGGCATCCAAGGCCGCCTGCCGACATTGGTGGACCTGTTCCACCCGGCCGTAGTGAACGTCGGAGGGGGTATAGAGCACCACGCCGGAGTGCCGATGCTCGCCGTTATACCAGGGGAAGAAATCACCGCCAAAGGCCCGCGCGTCCTGGATACACCCGAACCGTTCGGGAAACTGTGGACGATACTTCATGGTCTTGAACTGGCTTTCCGAGAACGGATTGTCATTGGATACGTGCGGGCGGCTGTGGGTCTTGGTGACGCCGAGATCCGCCAGCAACTGTGCGACGACCTTGGACTTCATCGAGGAGCCGCGATCGGCGTGCAGTGTCAGTTGGTCCGCGACGATCTTCTGCTTGGCACAACTGTCCGCGATCAAGCGTTGGGCCAGCGTGGCCGACTCCTGTTCGGCGACCATCCAGCCGACGACGTAGCGGCTGAAGATATCCAGGATCACATACAAGTAATAGTAGGTCCACTTCACCGGTCCCTTGAGCTTGGTGATGTCCCAGGACCAGACCTCGTTGGGCCGGGTGGCCAGCAACTCGGGTGGGGTGTACCCCGGATGCGCGGCCACGGCCCGCCGTTCGCGCACCTCCTGGTGGGCCGCCAGGAGACGATACATGGTTCGGATCGAACAGAGGTAGCGTCCCTCTTCCAGGAGTTGGGCATAGACTTGCGGCGGCGCCACATCCACAAAACGCGGTTCATGCAGCGTCGCCAGCACGGTTTGCCGTTCCCCGTCCGACAAGGCCTGCGCCGGGCGTTTGCGGGTCACGGCCAGGGCCGTGGGGGTCTTGGGGTTCCGTTGCCGGTAGAACGACGCCCTGGGGACCTCCAGGGCCTCACACAGGGCCCGCGTGCCGAGGTCCTGACGATGCTGCTCAATCAGGCTCACGAGAGGGCCTCGCGGTTCGAGGGCGTCTCGAGGGGGTTGCCCAGCAGGGCCGCAACTTTTTTTTGAATCTCAATGATCCGTTCCGCTTGACGCAGCTTTTGGCTCAGCCGTTCGTTGTCCTGCTGTAGACGTTCGAGTTCCTGGTCCCGGGGATCGCGCCGGCGTTTGCGGCCGCGTTGGGCCTCCTGGAGGCCCTGGAGGGCGCCGGATTGGTATTGCCGACGCCACTGGGTCAGGGCCGAGGAATACAGGCCTTCTCGTCGCAGGAGGGCCCCGAGTTCTCCGGACTCCGTACAACGCTGTGCCTCTTCGACCACACGGGCCTTGTACGCCGGTGTGAACCGCCGTCTTTGGGGCTTGGCCAAGACCTCCGGATCGGGGGCGGGGGAATCGGCGGCCCGGTTGTTGGCCCCTCCGTTCGGCTCGCCTCCGCTGCGCTGCGGCTCCCCTCTCTCCGGGGCCAACAACCTCTTGTTCTGCTTCTTATCCATAACATCCAGCATACTCATGATCTCCTTGCCCTCTACTCTAATTATCGGCAAGGAATTGTCTCACCCATTCTGACACAGAGGGCAACAACATCGGATGGACTCTCTTTGAAAAGAAGAAGGCCCTCGAATACTCTGTTCAACTATTCGAGAAGGCTGTCGACGCTGAGCCGTCCATTCTTGCAGCCTGGAAGAATCTCCAATGCGTGCTGGCAGAGTTACATAGGTATGAGGACGGCCTGAGGGTCTCGGATCGCGCGATAACCTATTACCCTGATGATCCACAGATTATCATGAATCGCGGGTTATTCATGTTGCAGAATGGCAAGATTCGCGAGTGCATCGACTACGTAGCTGAAGCACTCGGCAGAGTCTTCGGCCAGCCAACTGCCAAGTCGGAATTTGAGAGAACGGTAAATGAGTCGCTGGCCAAGGCAGGACTGGGGGACATCAGTTCTTTTGAAGGCCTGGTGCAGAGTATGCTCAAACGATCCTCGTCTGGCTAGCAATCCGTGGCGGAGCCCACCCTACCGCTGTCGGCGCGCGTTGCCCGTGTCGCACGACAACACCAAGTGCGCACGACGTTTCATTGCTCTTCGTAGGGCGAGCGTCCTCGCTCGCCAAAGTGGCATGAGCATCCCACCCATGTATTTCGAATCACGGGCAGGATGCCCGTGCTACGCAGTCGTGCGGAGACGCACGACCTACAAAGATTGAAGAGTCAGGCAAAGGCGCACCTGGATTCTGCGGGTACTCCTTGTGCGCGGGCTGCCGAGGCGATAGCATAGAGGGCCGGTGACGGCTGAGGCCGCGCTGCGGCGTGGCGGGTGTGGCCGAACGAAGTACGGAGCCTTACACGATGAAGGAGAGAGACATGAAAGCACAGATGAATCGGCGGAAATTCCTGGGTGGGGCGGCGGCTTCGACGGCCGCGTTTACGATTGTGCCCAGCCACGTGCTGGGCGGGGCGGGCAACGTCGCCCCGAGCGAGAAGATCACCTTCGCCTATATCGGCTGCGGCACGCAGGGATTGCGGGAGATGATGGGTCTGCTCGCCATGCCGGAGGTGCAGATCGTCGCAGTGTGCGATCCGGAGAAGGACGGCGTCAATTACGTGGACTGGTCGCGCGACGGGCTGCGGCAGGAGATCGCCCGGGCGCTGGGCAAGCCCGATTGGCGGAAGGGGGGACCGCATTCCGGGTGGGCGGGATGTCGCCAAGGAGATCATCGAGCTCTACTATGCCAAGGAGCGGGCCTCGGGCCAGTTCAAGGGCTGCGCCACGTATGTCGATTTCCGCGAGCTGCTGGAGAAGGAGAAGGGGATCGACGCGGTCAAGGTCATGACGCCGGACCATCTCCATGCGACCGTCGCCATTGCGGCGATGAAAAAGGGCAAGCATGTCATGATGCACAAGCCCCTGGCGAACCGGCTGCACGGAGGCCCGGCTGGTCATCGAGACCGCCCGCAAGACGAAGGTCGGGACCTACTTCCTGCCGGCCAGTGCGGGCGAGCAGGTCCGCACGGTGGCCGGCTGGATTCGCGAGGGCGCGATCGGCACCCTGCGCGAGATTCACAACTGGTCGAACCGGCCGGTGTGGCCGCAGTATGCGACGATCCCGACGGACACGCCGCCGGTGCCGAAGGACTTCGACTGGGACCTGTGGCTGGGGCCGTCGCTGCCTCGGCCGTATCATCCGCACTACACGCACGCGGTCTTTCGCGGCTGGTACGAGTTCGGCGGCGGGTCGATCGCGGACATGGGGCACTACAGCCTCTGGCCGGTGTTCCGCGAGTTCGGCCTGGACAACCTGGCCGTCGTGGAATCGACGCCGAGCCACGTCTGCGTGGCCGAGAACGGCGTCTGCCGCAAGCTCGAGAATGACTACGCCTTCCCGTTCGCCAGCACGATGCGGTTCAAGTTCCCGGCCAAGGGCGACCGGCCGGCGGTGGACCTGTTCTGGTACGACGGCAGTATGCGGCCGCCGACGCCGCCGGAGGTCGAGGAGGACAACAAGGAACTGGCTTCCGAGGGGATGATGTTCGTGGGCGACAAGGGCAAGATTCTCGGCGGCTTCCGCTGCGAGAACCCGCAGATTATCCCGGAGCGCCGGGCCCGCGAGCTGGGCAAAGCTACGGCCAAGCCGGACTCGCAGGAACGAGGCCAGAGACGCGGCGGCCGCGACGCCGTCTGGGTCAAGACGTTCCAAGGCGGCGCGCCGACGTATGGCGACTTCACGCTCGGCGGGCCGATCTCCGAGGCGTTCAACCTGGGCGCGATCTCGCTGCGCATGGGCGGCAAGCGCCTGGTCTGGGACGGCAACAAGATCACCAATCTGTCAGGGAAGGATGCGGATAAAGCGAACAAGTGCCTGACCCGCGAATATCGAAAGGGCTGGGAGCTGACCGCGTGAGGGACCAAGGGAGTGGCCATAAGCAAGTCCCGAATCAGGGCTCATGGCCACAGTGTCATCCTGAACGCAGCGAAGCGAAGTGAAGGATCTGGGCCGCGAATTGGGGCAACCTTTAATTCGCGGGCCAGATCCTTCGCCTTCGGCTCAGGATGACAAAAGGACGTGGCCCGGATGTTCCTCAGAACATGCGATGGAGGTCTTATGACAACGAGCAATCGTCGTGAGTTTCTGCGGGGGTCGTTGGCGGCTACGGCGGCGGCCGCGTCCGTGTTGGGCGGCGGGCCCGCTTCGGCGCAGGCGGCCGCCAAGAGCACAAGCCGAGCGCCGATGAGGCTGTCCGTCTTGTCGTACTCGTTCCGAGGACTGTTGGGGGAGGGCAAGATGGATGTCTTCGGTTATCTGGAAACGTGCAGATACCGCTACGGCCTGAATGCCGCCGATATCTGGAACGGTTTTCTCACCAGTATGGACGAGGGCTATCTCAAGAAGGTCCGCGATGCGCTCGATGAGCGGGAGATGGTGCTCGCCGATCTGTGTGCTGATGGCGTCCACATCTGGGAGGACGACCCGGCCACCCGGGAGAAGAACTACAAGTATGCCCTGGCGAATCTCAAGGCCGCCGAGATTCTCGGGGCGCGGTTCATGCGCGTGGACGCCGGCGGGCGCAATCCCACCTGGTCCAGCGAGCAATTCGACCACATCGTCGCGCGATACAAGGAGTACGCCCAGTGGGCGCACGACCACGGCTTCAAGGTGGGCGCGGAGAACCACTGGGGCACGGAGGGTATCTGGGCCAATCTGCAGAAGCTCTACCGGGCGGTGGACCACCCGGGCTTCGGGATTTCCTGTCACATCGGCGGCTGGCAGGGCACGGACGCGGAGAAGGATGAAGCCGACCGGCAGGTTTCCCCGTGGGTCTGTCACACGCATATCCCGTGGAACATCACCGAGGGGCCGCTCCAGGAGAAGATGACGATTCTGCGCGACGCCGGCTATCAAGGCTACTACAGCGTGGAGCACCACACCGGCAAGGATGAATACACGGAGGTCGCGCTGCAACTGGACCGGGTGCGGGCCGTGTTCGATCGTTGGCGGACCGGGAGCACCGGGGCCTCCTCGGAGTCTTCGCGTAAAGCACGCAAGGCCGCTGCGCCGAAATCGTGAGAACCCGTGATCCAATGCAGACGCTGTGAAGGCCCTGGTTCGTAGTGTGCTCGTAAGAGCATAAGAAGATAACGCCTCACGGCGTCACTACAAACGGGTGGCGCCCGGGGAGGAGACAAACGCTGATGAGCAGCGCAATGACAAAGCGGTGGTTGGCGATCCTGGTGGTGGCGGGTGTTTTGGCCGGTGTCCAGAGCGCGGGAGCCAAGTCCAATTCGTCCTCCGATATCCCGCGTTTGCACAAGCAGGGGACGACCACACAACTGCTGGTGGATGGCAAACCTTTTGTCATCCTTGGGGGCGAATTGCACAACTCCAGTGCTTCGAGCCTCGCCTACATGGAGCCGATCTGGCCGAAGATGGTGACGCTGAACCTGAACACGGTGCTGGCGGTCGTGTCGTGGGAGCTGTTGGAGCCGGAGGAAGGTAAGTTCGACTTTACCCTGGTGGACGGGTTGCTCGATGGGGCACGCAAGCACAATCTGCGGCTGGTCCTGCTGTGGTTCGGCAGTTGGAAGAACGGCGTGTCCAGCTATGTCCCCGGCTGGGTGAAGCGGGATGTGGCGCACTTTCCGCGGATGCAGCCGCGCGACGGCGAGAATGTGGAGGTCTTGACGCCCTTGAGCGATGCGAACTGCCAGGCGGATGCCCGCGCGTATGCCGCCTTGATGCGCTACCTCAAGAAGGCCGATGGGAGACGGCACACGGTTCTGATGATGCAGGTGGAGAACGAAGTGGGCCTGTTGGGCGCCCCACGGGATCATTCGCCGGCGGCGGAGGCGGCCTTCGCCAAAGAGGTGCCGGCCGAGCTGATGCGGTATTTCCAGGAGCACAAAGACGACCTGATCCCGGAATTCAAGAAGTACTGGGAAGCGGCGGGTTTCAAGACGACGGGTACGTGGACGGAGGTCTTCGGGGAGGGGGCGGACGAGGCGTTCATGGCCTGGTACATGGCCCGCTACCTCGGCCGGATCGCCGCCGCCGGCAAAGCAGAGTATGCGTTGCCGATGTATGCCAACGCCTGGCTGGTCCAGAACGAAGGCCAGAAAGAAGGGCAGTACCCCAGCGGGGGTCCGGTGTCCAAGGTGCTGGATATCTGGCGGGCCGCCGCACCGGCCATCGACTTCCTGGCGCCCGATATCTACCTGCCGGACTTCAAGGCGGTCTGCGCCAGCTACACCCGGTCGGGCAATCCGCTGTTCATCCCCGAGTCGAGTGCCGGCCCGGAGCGGGCCTTCTACGCCATCGGGCAGCACGAGGCGATAGGCTTCTGTCCCTTCGCGATCGATTCGCTCGCCGCAGACCATCCTCTCAAAGACAGCTATCAACTTCTGGCGGAGCTGATGCCGGTCATTATCGACAACCAGGGCGCGGACCGGATGCGGGGACTCCTGCAATACAAGCAGGACAACGAGCAGGTAGACCTGGCGGGATACCGTCTGGAGGTCTCCTACCGCAAGGAGGCCAACAGCAAGGGCTACGGTCTTGTGATCGCCATGGGGCAGGATGAATTCCTGGTGGCCGGCTCCGGCGTGAGCATTCACTTCGCGGCCCGGACGCCCGGTCCGCGTCACACGCGGATTCTGTCGGTGGACGAGGGCCGGTTCAAGGACGGCAAGTGGATTCCCGGCCGGCGAATGAATGGCGATGAGGATGCCGGCGGCTGGCGTCTGCAACTGCCTGGCGGCCCCCCGACCATCCAGCGGATCAGACTCTACCGGCACGATTGAGACAGCATGGGCACCGCTTTCCTCATCGTCATTCCTTGTCGTCACATTATAGGACGCGCCTTTGTCAGATGTTTGGGCCTCCCGGAGCTTCCGGCACCCATCAGGTTGCGATCATCGGTCCGGCGGTGGGCTTGCAGGTGGGGCAAGAGGCGATTTGATCAGCGGGAATCAAGCCCAAAATCACCAAGAAATGTCACAGCCACAGGCTGCCACCAAGGCAAAAAATAGGCCGTCGGCTGGGCTACGCCGCATCCAGGTCCCCAACAAATAGGGCCTCAAAAGTGGTGATGGTGTGACGCCTATCGCAATCCCTTGTAAAATTTCGTAGATTTTCCCATATATGGTATTGACTCGCCGGTCGAATGTGACTATAAAGTCATCTGTGAACGATGTAGTCACCCAACCGGAGATGCAAAATCGAACTCAGCGGCGGGCGTCGAAGACGCGCACCCGCCTGCTGAAGGCGGCTCTGTCCGTCTTTGCCGAGGTGGGGACCGACGCCGCCACGATCGAAATGATTACCCAGCGGGCGGATCTCGGGAAAGGAACGTTCTACCGGCATTTTGCCGATAAGAGCCAAATCGTTGGGGCGCTGATCGAGCAGTGTGTCGGCGGCCTGCTGGAAGTGATCTCCCACAGTGCCGGCGAGCCACACTCCTTGCAGGAGGCGCTCGACGGGCTGGTCAATGGGCACGTGGAGTTTTTCTTGAGTCGCCAGGAGGAGTACATCCTGCTCTTCCAGGGCCGCATGCTGCTGAAGCTGGATCGCGGGGTGGCCTGCGACATCGAGCGGCCCTATGAGGACTACCTCCGTCGCGTGGGCGAGCTGATCGGGCCATACCTGCCGCAGCCGGTGGACCAGGTAAAGATCCGGCGTCTGGCCTGTGCCGTGACGGGCTTTGTTTCAGGATTTTTATCGTTCGCGATGATTACAATGAAACCTCAGAGCGTCCGAGAAAGTATACAACCGCTACGAGATGCCTTTCTCGGCGGTGCGATCAGTTTCATGAAGCAACCGTAGCTACGTGTGTGCGTGCTACGAAAGATATTAAGAGATTTGAAAGGAATTGCGTATCATGTCAACGTGCCCAGCAAGTGGAGGCGAAGACTCTTGTCACGGAGAGGCGCTGTGTGCAACCGACGAGGGGGAACCTCCGCCGTTATGTGTTGCACCGAATCAAACTCAGATTGAGACCATTCCGTGCCGGCCCAAAGGATGGGATGACTGGCGCTGGCAAATGGCCAATCGCATTCGAACCCCCCAACAGTTGGCGAATACTTTTCCGCGCTTGGCGGGAGGTCCCGACCTGACCTCCGTGGTAGCCAAGTACCCCATGGCGATCACGCCTTACTATGCCTCGCTGATGCGCCGCGCGGATAGTTCCGACCCGATTTTCCAGATGTGCGTGCCGCGCGTTCAGGAATTGACGGACCCGCCGTTCCTGATGGCCGACCCGCTGGAAGAGTGCCACGACATGCCGGTCCCGGGGATGGTGCATCGCTACCCGGACCGCGCCCTGGTCATCGCGACGACGATGTGTTCGACCTACTGCCGGCACTGCACGCGCAAGCGCATCGCCGGCACGCGGGAGACCAGCATCACGAAGCGGCGGCTGGAGCAGATCGCCAACTACCTCACGGAGCACCCGCAAATCAGCGACGTGATCGTCTCGGGCGGCGACCCGTTGACGATGAGCACCGAGCACTTGGAGATGGTATTGTCCCGGCTGCGGCAGGTGCCGTCCGTCCAGATCATCCGCATCGGCACCCGCGTACCCGTGGTGCTGCCCATGCGGATCACGGACGAGCTCTGCCAGATGCTGCGGAAGTACCACCCGATCTGGATCAACACGCACTTCAACCATCCGCAGGAGCTGACGCCGGAGTCCATCGCGGCGTGCAACCGGCTCAGTGACGCCGGGATGCCGCTGGGCAACCAGTCGGTGCTGCTGCGAGGGGTCAATGACAGTCCGCAGATCATTGAGAAGCTCTGCCGCGGGCTGGTGCGCAAGCGGGTGCGGCCGTACTACCTGTTCCAGTGCGACCTCGTTCGCGGCGTGGAGCACTTCCGCACGCCGCTCGCGCGCGGGATGGAGATCATGGAGTACCTGCGCGGGCGGCTCAGCGGTCTGGCGATTCCCACCTTCGTGGTGGACGCTCCGCACGGCGGCGGCAAGATCCCGGTCCTGCCCACCTACGTGGTTTCCCAGAGCCCGACGCACACGGTGCTGAGGAACTACGAGGGCATGCTGATCGCGTACCCCGAGCCGCAGCAGCGGTTCGACGGCGCGTGCCGGACGCCGCAGGAAGAGTCCGCCCCGGGCGTTTGGGAGCTGACGGCCGGACAGTACAGCCGTATCCAGCCGGAAAAGACCATTCGCCACTCGAGGCGCCAGCCCTGCTGCACCTCGGATGAGTCGGTCGGGGATTTCTAAAGCAGTCAAAAGAATGTAACCGCAAACCTCGGGTGCCATGCTTACGCTAGTAGCATGGGTATCTTGCCCATGAAGACACGGGCGTGATGCCCGTGCTATGTGGCGCAGACATGGCACCCGATTCTGTCATCCTGAGGCGCAAGCCGAAGGATCTGGAGATCGACTTGGAGGGTTCTCTCGCTCGCAGCCCAGATCCTTCACTCCGTTCAGGATGACAAGTACCGCACAGGAATCTGTTGTAGTCCGAGCAAGACAAACGACTCAATCACAAGCAGCATCAGAAAATGAGTAGGACATCAGCATCACAGAAGAGTTCGTCCGGCACATGCAGGCGAGGCACCCCCGTGACGATTGGATTGGTTTACGATTTGCGAGACGAATACCTGGCCCGGGGCTTCACCGAGGAGCAGGTGGCCGAGTTCGACTCGGCGGGCACCATCGCCGCCCTGGAGCAGGCCCTGCAATCGCTCGGATACACGGTGGAGCGCATCGGCAACGGCCTGGCCCTTGCCGAGCAGCTTGCCGTGCGGCAAGCGGTGGGACCTCGTCTTCAACTTTGCCGAAGGGCGTGTCCGGCCGCAGCCGGGAGGCGCAGGTGCCGGCGTTGTTGGAGATGTACGGCGTGCCGTACACCTTCTCCGATCCCTTGGTCAGCGCCCTGACGCTCGACAAGGCCATGACCAAACGAGTAGTCCAGTCGGCGGGCCTGTACACGCCGCGCTTCTGCGTGGTCGCCTCGTCCGACGACATCAAAGCCGTGCACCTGACGTTCCCCCTGTTCGCCAAGCCCCTGGCCGAAGGGACGGGCAAGGGCGTCGATGAGCACTCCCGGATCGAATCCGCCGAGGCCTTGAGTAAGGTCTGCGTCCAGCTTCTGGAGAAGTACCGCCAGCCGGTCCTGGTGGAGGAATACCTGCCCGGCCGCGAGTTCACGACGGCCCTACTGGGGACAGGCCGTGAGGCCCAAGTCCTGGGCACGATGGAGATCGCCGTGCGCAAGGGGCGCCGGCGGCCGACTATTCCTTCATCGTCAAGGAGCTCTGCGAGGAGTGGGTGCACTACTTCCCGATGCCGAAGGGCGCCCTGCGCGAGGAGGTCGAGGAACTGGCCTTGCGGGCCTACCAGGTGCTCGAATGTCGTGACACCGCCCGCGTGGACATCCGTCTGGATGCCCGGGGCCGACCGGCGTTCATCGAGATCAATCCGCTGCCGGGCCTGCATCCGACGCACTCCGACCTGCCGATGATCGCGACGCAGGAGGGCATGGCGTACGAAGAACTGCTCCGCCGCATTGTTCACAGCGCCCTCGCGCGCAGGAGTCCGTGCCGTGCCGCGTCGGAAAATCAGCGTCCTGATCCTGTATAACAGCCCACGTTCTTCCGGTCGCCACGCTTTCGCTGAAAGTGACGCTGGTGTTCTGGCCGAAGTCGAGGTGGTCGGCCGCGCTCTGGACAAACTGCGGATTCCGCACCGCGTGGTCGGCGTGCGCGAGTTCGAGGAGTTGCCCGCCGTCCTTTCCGCCTCGGATGAGCCGGTCGTCTTTAATCTCATCGAAGGCTTCTGGACGAACCCGGAACAGGCGACGCTGGTCCCGGCAGTCGTCCGTGGTTTCGGCAAGGGCTGCACGGGCAACGATACGCCGGGACTGCTGCTGTCGCTCGACAAGTGGCAGAGCAAGGCCCTGCTGGCCGCCGCCGGAATTCCCACGCCCCAGGGCCTGATCGTCCCTGTGGGCGAGTCCATTCCCACCCGGGACCTCTTCGAGGGACCCTACATCGTCAAACCCATCCAGAGCGACGCCAGCGAGGGCATCGACAAGACCAGTATCGTACAAGGTCGCGGCAAGGCTCTGCGCCTGGTCGTCCAGCGCATCCACGACCAACTGGCTCAGCCGGCGTTGATCGAGCAGTACATCGAGGGCCGCGAGCTGAACATTTCCGTGATCCACCGCCAGGGCGAGGCCCAGGTGCTGCCGCTGGCAGAGATCGACTTCAGCGCCTTCGAGGAAGGTCGCCCGCGCATCGTCGGCTATGAAGCCAAGTGGCTCGAAGACACCTTCGAGTACCAGCACACGCCGCGAGTCATTCCGGCCCCGCTGCCGAAACGAGTGGCCGAGCGCGTTCGCGAATTGGCGGCCGCCTCCTGCCGCGCGCTGTCATGTTTCGATTACTGCCGCGTGGACTTTCGCCTGGACAAAGCCAATCGCCCCTACGTCCTGGAAGTCAACGCCAATCCGGACATCTCGCCGGACGCGGGCCTGGCCGCCGCGATCCAGGCCGCCGGGATTTCGTACCCGGCGTTCGTGAAATTGACGATCGACAATGCCGTAAGGCGAGAAACAGTAGTCGGTAGTCGGACGCCGGTAGTCGGTAACCGACAACTGACTACCGACAACCGACTACCGATCACCATTCGCTGGTGCCGGCCGGAGGATCGCCAGGTCGTGCTGTCGTTCCTTGCCGAGACCGGTTTCTTCCGGCCCGATGAGATCGACATCGCCCGCGAGCTGATCGATTCGGCTAGCGCCGACGGACCCAAGGGACATTACCAGTCGTTTGTGGCTACCGGAGAGAGTTCACAGTTGTCAGTTCCCAGTTCCCAGTCAGGCGGCACCGGCCGCCAACTGCCAACTGACAACCGTCAACTGACAACTGGCTCAGAGACCGTTGGCTGGGTCTGCTGGGGTCCGACGCCCTGCACGCTGGGCACATTCGACATTTACTGGATCGGTGTAGCCCCCGCCTGGCAGGGACGGGGCATCGGCCGCGCTCTGACGAACTTCGCGGAGCAGGCGATCACCGAACGCGGGGGCCGGCTGTTCGTCGTCGAGACCTCCAGCCGGGAAGCATACACGCCGACGCGCCGCTTCTACGAGGCCCTCGGCTATTGGGAAGCCAGCCGCATCCCCGATTTCTACGGCCCCGGCGACGACAAGATCATCTTCCTCAAAGCCGCTCCAGACGCCGTCAGCGTGGGCAAACCATAGCGATAGGATCAATCCACTCTGCCCGGCAGACGAACCGGGTACTTTCCATTCGCTTCGTGGCCGCCCGCCCGAGCGAGGCCGTTGACCTTGCTCCGGGGGCAGGCTATACTTGGGTAAGGCTGGCCGCCCGGCCGGTAATGGTGAAGACGGATGATCCAGCAATCCGACAACTCGCTCGCAACCATTGGCGAAGTGGCACGTGCCGTGCTTCCCGGCGCACAAATCCTGCTCTTTGGCTCGCACGCCCGGGGCCAGGCCGGTCCTGAAAGTGACTATGACATCCTCATCATCATAGACCGCCCGCTGGACATCCGCGCCAAATTGGCCCTGAGGACCCACATTCGTAAGCAGCTCTTGGACCACGGAATCCGTTGCGATGTCCTGATCCAAAGCGACGAGGAGGTTCAGCGCAAGAAGAATCTGCCCGGCCACGTCGTCCGCAGCGCCCTGCGGGAGGGGATCCCCCTGTGAGCGACGAACTGGACGACTACGTCGAGAAATGGCTGTTTCGGGCCGATGAAGACGTGGCCGTGATCGATGAGCTTATCCGGTCTGACCCGCAGGCCTACGGATCGACCATTTGCTTTCACGCTCAGCAGGCAGTGGAGAAATACTTGAAAGCGCGGCTGGCCTGCAAGGGCGTGGATTTTCCCAAGACGCACGATGTCGATTTCCTGCTGGCCGAGTGTCGCAAGGTGATCGCGGGGGAGTTGGACAACATCGATCTGAAGAGTCTGACGGATTTCGGTGTGTCGGTGCGCTACCCGGACGACTTCTTTGTCCCGGAGCCGTCGGAGACAAAGTATTACGCGGAGGTCGCGCGACGGATTCAGGGAATCGTGCTGGGCCTGATCAAGCCATCCGCCTGAGCCGGACGCTTACTGCCCTCGTCCCCGATTCCTACGGCCCCGGCGACGACAAGGTCATCTTCCTCAAAGCCGCCCCGGACGTAACGCGCGTCCACAAATGACCCCGTTTGGAGTACCGCGTCTACGCGGGTCGAACTGGTCCTTCCCGCCTGAAGGCGGTACTCCGAACGCAATCCGTTGCGGCGAGCATTCTCACTTCCACCGAAGCTGCTTCAACTCTTCCTCGGTGCGGATGAACTTCACCGTGCCGTCATTGAGCAGGACCAAGCCACCCTTGGGGTCGTGGTTGTCGAACGTGAACAACTCAGGTCCGCCATGCTGGTTCCAGCCCGCTTTCGTCTCAAACAGGAGCATGGTATCTGGGGGCGACTCTCGTTTGCAGTTGGGATTCATGGCATAGTCGGATCGCCACGGACCGGGAGACCCGGTTGGCCGCCTTGTCTCGTTCGCTGGGGGGAACGCACCCTGCACACCGCTGGGCCGCTGTGCGGTTGGGCACACGAACATCTCCCCAATGGTCGCGTCGCTGTAGGATCGTCTGCGCAAACTGTCCTTATCGAGGTCGATCCTGTACTCGTTGCGCAGAGTCTCGACGACCATATCGCACCAGCGATTCGCCTCGGGGGTATGAAACGGCCTCGCGCGGCGCGAAAATCTGGCAGTGTAAAGCCAACGCAGGTTGGTCGCACACAGATATCGCGGCCTTATGATTCGGACTTCCGGTGGCTCAAAGGGTGTTAGATCCGGCAAGCCCGCCGGGCATTTGAATTGCGATCCATCTTGTGCAACAACGTTCTCCTGATAGATAATGAGAGATGCAACGCGTTCGGCCCCGGAATAACAAACCAAAGAAACAGCCGTGGATGGAGGACGACCTCGAAGCCGACGGAGATAGGTCGCGTGGCTGATGTCGCGCGCGAGGGTCCGGATCATTTCTTGATCGTCCACCATCAAATTCTCATAGGACTTTGCAGATTCTTCTTCTTCTTTGGTCAGGATACCCTTCTGCAAAGCGCGATCGGGGAAGAGGTAGCTGAGCACTCCATAGGGGTAGTGGATCTCGATACGCGTGCAGGTGGTGAGGTCAGGGGGCTTGGGGCGGTAGACCAGGAAATAGAGTAATGTGACCGCCAAGAGAAGGCAGGCGTAAGCGAGCTTAGGGACCCTTCGGAAGATGCTTCTCGGGTGCTCTTGCCCGTT
This sequence comes from uncultured Planctomycetota bacterium, assembly GCA_963699595.1. Taxonomy (GTDB): domain Bacteria; phylum Planctomycetota; class Phycisphaerae; order Sedimentisphaerales; family Anaerobacaceae; genus PLanc-01. The sequence goes on along the minus strand of CAVOUO010000038.1, from coordinate 93,131 downwards.
CGAATCCATATCCAGTCTCCCGGTCCACGGCACTTGTTGAACCACGAGCCATTCTAATTCCATGGCGCGTTGAGTACAACGGGGTGTGTGCGTCCATGGTTCACCCTGTTTGGAGTTCCGCGTTTACGCGGGTCGGACTGGTCTTTCCCGCCTGAAGGCGGAACTCCGAACAACCGAATCACTCGGCATAGAAGAAATACTTGCGCCTCATCTGATCGAAGGTTTTGCACTCGGCGGCCCAGGTGGCTTTCAGGAGTGGCAGAGGCCTCTGGACGGTGATGGCTTCGCGGATCGTGGCGGTGCCGCAGAGGCGGTCGAAGTGCTTTTCGCTCCATTTGAACTGGGTGGGATAGAGGCGGTACAGCTCGTTGACGATCTGGACGCCGGTCCAGAAGGGTTCGAGACGGGTCCGGTCGGTGAGAAGGATTTCCACGCCGTGACACATCTGGTTCTGGAATTTGGAGCTTGTCGGGGTGAACGAAGTTGGCTGGAAGCGCACGCCCGACAGGTTCAAAGCGTTCAACTTGGCAGCCAGAGCGTTCGAGTCGATCCAAGGGGCGCCGAACTGGCGGAAGGGCTTGGGTGTGCCCCGGCCTTCGGAGAGGTTGGTGCCTTCCAGCAGGCACAGGCCGGGATAGATGGCCGCCGTCTCCAAGTCCGGCATGTTGGGCGACGGCTTGATGAAACGCAGGCCCGTCTGGTCGAACCACATGCGGCGCTGCCAGCCGGTCAGCGGCACGACCGTGAGGTCGGCTTTGATGCCCTTGGCCAGCCAGCCTTCGCCGTTGATCATCCTGGCCAACTCGCCCACCGTCAGGCCGTAGCGGACCGGGATCGGGTACAGGCCGACGAACGTGGCGAACTTCGGTTCGAGGATCGGGCCTTCGAGCTGCACGCCATTGATCGGATTGGGCCGGTCCAGGACGACGAAGCGTTTGTGGTTCTCGGCCGCCGCTTCCATCGCCAGGGACATCGTGTACAGATACGTGTAGAAGCGAGCGCCCACGTCCTGAATGTCGAAGACCAGGACATCCACGTCGGCCAGCATCTGCGGCGTCGGTTTGTTGATCTTGCCATACAGGCTGTGGACCGGCAGGCCGGTGACGGGGTCGGTCTCGTTCCCGACTTTCGCACCCGCCTCTTCCAGGCCGCGTAAGCCATGCTCCGGACTGAACAGGGCGACCACGCGCACGCCCTCCATCGCCCGAAAGACATCAACGATATACTTGCCCTCGCTGTTGTAGGAGGTATGGTTGGCGATGATGCCGACGCGTTGGCCTTTGAAAAGGTCCGTATGCGCGCCAATACTGTCCAGGCCCGTTCGCACGGCGGCCGGACAGGTCACGGCCAGCCACACGGTCAGAATGCAAGTCACGTTCACCAGTCTCATATCGTCATTCCCAAGGGAAGGTTCTGGTGGGGCAAGCCCCACCCTACAATGGCTGCCGGACATTGTACGTCTCCGAAGGTTTATCCGCCAGATTGAGCGGTGCGTGACCCGCACCCTACGAGCTACGAGCGACGGACATGCGTGATTTGTAGGGTGCGTACCACGCACCGTCTTTATGTGGCTTCGTTCTTCCGTGGTGTTATAATCCGCTCGGTCTCGGATGGTGAAGATCATTCTGAAGGAGAAGCCATGAGCCGCACTTCGCGAACAACCAGATCGCAATCCTGTCTATATGTGTTCATCTTTGCCCTGCTCTTGGTAAAACCAGCGGAGGCGGGACAAACCGATGGCCCGCAGGTGAAACTGACGGCTGTGAAGCCGACGGCCCTGTTCGCCCGGGACAAGGGGGGTCTCCTCCAGGTCGTCGAAGTGACGGTTGAGAACGGGAGCAAGCCGCAGGAGATGAGCCTGATGGTCGAGGCCGGTTCCTTCACTCGATTGGTGACTCTGGGTGTGGAGAGGAATCTGAGATACACGGCGCACATCCAGGTGCCGGAGGTGAAGCAGCCGACGTCCGCTCGATTCGTGCTCAAAGCGGGGGATCGGGTCCTGGATACGCGCTCCGTCGATTTGCGGCCGCGCAAGCACTGGACGATCTATTTCGTGCCGATCACGCACCACGACCTGGGGTACACCGACACGATTGAGAACGTGCTGAACTTGTACGCGCGGTTCTACGACGACGTGGTGCGGTTCTGCGACGAGACGAAGGACTGGCCCGAGGAGGCCCAGTACCGGTACACGCTCGAAGGGACCTGGTCGCTCCAGCACTTCGTCGCCCATCGGTCCAAGGAGGCGGTGGACAAGTTCGGCGGCTACGTGAAGCAGGGCCGGATCGAGATCGGGGCGCTCTTCGGCAACGAGATTGACAGTCTCTGCGGACACGAGGAGCTGATTCGCCTGATGTACCCGTCGTTTCCGTTTCAAGCGTCAGTACGGCGGCCAAATTACGGTGGGCTCGATCACCGATCTGCCCGGCCTGAGCTGGGGTCTGCCGACGGTCCTGGCGGGTTCGGGCGTCAAGTACTTCTTCGCGGGCCTGCCGACCTACTTCGAGTGGGGCCGCAACGACATCCATACGTTCTGGGATGAAGCGGCGATCCTGCGTCACGGCCGGCCGGACGCCTTCCGCTGGCAGGGGCCGGATGGGCAGAACGTGCTCGTCTACTACCAGGGAACGTACGGGTTCTTCAAACGCGTGATCGGGCCGGACACCTATCAGGAGGTCTACGAGAGCCTGCCCGGCATGCTCGACGAGATGGAAACCAAAGACACGCCGTTCGACGTGATGCGGTACATTCACAATGGCGTGGACAATCACCCGCCCGACATGCGGATCAGCCAGGTCGTGCGCGAGTGGAACGAGAAGTGGGCGTACCCGAAGCTGGTCGTCGCGACCAACTCCATGTTCTTTGAGGCCCTGGACAAGCAATGCCAGGATGTCCGCACGTTCCGGGGTGAGCTGCCGCACACCGACTACGTCGTGGGGGCCATCTCGACGGCCAAAGAGACCACTATCAATCGCCTGGCCCACGATAAGCTGCTTTCGGCGGAGAAGGCGGCGACCATCGCCTCCGTGACCGGCAAATACTCCTATCCGGCCGAGAAGATTTCCCAGGCGTACGACAGCATGCTCCTGTACGACGAGCACACCTGGGGCAAGGACTATCCGGCGGGCGAGATCCAGGACTGGGCCTGGAACGAGAAGAGCCACTATGCCTACAAGGCCGCCGGGCTGGCCCAATCCATCCTCACCGACAGCCTCGGCAAGATCGCCGCGAGTGTTCGGCTCGTACAGCCGGGCCGGCATATCGTGGTCTTCAATCCGCTCGCCTTCGACCGCACGACGGTGGTGCAGGTGACGCGCTTTGCCCTGGACAAACCCTTCGATTTGATCGACGATCAGACCGGCCGGACCATCGCTCACCAGATCGTCGAGTTGGATGATCCGCTGGCCCCGGTCTCCTATGCGCCGCAACGCTGGGCGCGCGGGCAGTTCGAGAAGCACGAATTGTTCAACCTGGTGTTCGTCGCGGACAATGTTCCTTCCCTGGGGTACAAGACCTATCGCCTCGCCCCGCGGGAGAACGCGCCGGAACCCCAGAGCGAAGTGGTCGTCACGCGAAATGCCGTCGAGAACCGCTACTACAAAGTCACGCTCGATCCGCAGACCGGCGCGATTGCGAGCCTCTACGACAAGGAGCTGTCGCGCGAGCTGGTGGACCGGCAGGCGCCGGACAGGCTGAACCAGTTCGTGGTCAAGTGGGTCCAGACCGGCAAGCGGGAGGGGCCGGTCTGCACCGAGATTCGTGTGGGGCAGAAGGGCCCCGTCTACGGGAGCCTGATCGCCCGAAGCTCCGGCCCGGGATGCCCCCAGATCGTTCAGGAAGTGGTTCTCTACGACCGGATCAAGCGAATCGACCTGCTCAACCGGGTCCTGAAGGACTCCACGCCGCTGCTGGAGGTCTACTTCGCGTTTCCCGTTCCAGGTCGAGGGGCCGAAGTTCCGGTTCGAAGGGTCCAACTCGGTCATCGAGCCGATGCGGGATCAGTTCCCGGGCTCGAACACGAACTACTACGCCGTGCAGCACTGGGCGAACGTGTCGAACGAAAGTGTAGGGGTCACGCTGTCGCCCCTGGAGTCACACCTGCTGGAGTTCGGCGGCCTGTGGCCGTGCTACGTCTCCCAGGCCCATCACGGCGTGACGGCGCCCGATTTCGGGCAGCCCTTCGTCCAGCCCGAGCAACTCACGAAAGGGCACATGTACGCATTCGTTCTCGACAGCAACTTCCGTACGAACTTCCAACCGGTGCAGCAGAGCGATATCCTCTTTCGCTATTGCCTCACGAGTCATCCCGGACCGGTGGCCAACAGCAGGTGCCGCAATGTCGGCTGGGCCTTCCACAATCCGCTGCTGGCCGTGGTCGTCGATGGCCCCAGGCAGGGGACGTTGGACGGACAGGCGAGCTTCTGCCGCTTGGACACGCCGAATGTCTTTCTCGTGACCGTCAAGCGGGCGGAGGACGGCCAGGGCCTGATCGTGCGCCTCATCGAGACCGACGGCCAGGCGGTGATCGCGACGCTGACCGTGCCCGCCGTGACGGTGGAAAAGGCTTGGCTGACGAACCCGGTGGAAGAGAATCAGTCCGCGCTGGATTGCACCGAGCACAGCGTAACTGTGCCCGTGAAAGCCTTCGGCATCACCACGGTGCGGTTGCAGGTCGCTGCCCAATAGCCACCGGCGAGGTTGCGCACGTTTTGGAGAATCCTGCGCTTTGGGGTTGACCTGGAGCGTCTGTTTTCTTAGAATTCAAGCTTGCTGCGCCATGAGGTCAGTCCTCCATCTGGGCCGCCTGAGGATCACGCGGTTTGGATATGACCCACAGTAAGGATGGGGAGAAAGGGCTTCCCAACGCGGTCTGCCGCGCTGCGGAGCCCAAAACATTCTCCTGCCGGCGCGAGCCTTGTGTGTTCTTAAGGGCACCTGCCCTGTACGTATAGTGGAAAGGTTTTTCATGCGATTGATCCTTGTCGACAGGTCGGAGACCCAGCGACGCCAGTTCTGGCCGCTAACGTTGAGTCGCCCGATCTGGGACCTGCGTTGTGGTATGACTTCCCTCGCCGAGAAGCTCCAGGCGAAGACCGGAATAAGCGACGTGGCCTACTTTGTGCCTGACTACATGGCCGAGGCCTACCGGGAGAGAACCGACCGCCCGGTCAATGAGATGTCGGCCCTGGCGGGCCAGGATGTGCTCATTCTCGATGCCCGCGTCAAGGCCGACAGTCTCGACATTCCCGTCACGGGCCGCAGCGAGGTCGGGGTCGAGGAGCAGGGCGAGGTGCTGTACGCCCGCATTGGCGAAAGCGACGGGAAGAAGCTCAAAGGCAGCGATGTCGACGCGTTTCTGGCCTCGGCCAAAGCCGCCCTGCCCAAGGTGCGCTGCACGCTGCCGACGTGGCAATATACGTGGGACCTGATGCTGGCGAGCCCGCACCAGATCATCGCGGATTTTGCCGCCGCCGGCAGGCAGGGGATCGAAGGAACCATCGAAAAGCCCTCCGCCCTGCGCGGCAGTAAGAAGGACCTCTATGTCGCGCCGGGAGTCACGATTCATCCCATGGTGGTGATCGACGCCGAGCATGGGCCGGTCTATATCGATGAAGGCGCGGAGATTCATCCGTTCACGCGGATCGAGGGCCCGTGCTACATCGGCAAGAAGTCCATCCTGCTCGGGGCCAAGTGCCGGGAGGGTAACTCCATCGGGCCATACTGCCGGATCGGGGGCGAGGTCGAAGAGTCGGTCATCCAGGGCTTTTCCAATAAGTACCACGATGGCTTCCTCGGCCATGCCTACGTGGGCGAGTGGGTCAATCTGGGTGCCCTGACCACCAACAGCGATCTCAAGAACGATTACTCGACCGTCTCGGTGATGCTGGACGGCAAGCACTCGATCGACACCGGCTCGACCAAGGTCGGCTCGCTGATCGGCGACCACACCAAGACGTCCATCGGGGTGCTCTTCAACACCGGCTCGGTGATCGGGGCGATGGCGATTATCATGTCCACGGGCAAGCCGCTGCCGAAGTTCATCCCCTCGTTCGCCTGGTTCATCGAAGGCGTGGTGACGAAAGGCTTCGGCAGGAAGACCCTGTACTGCACGGCCAATACGGCGATGGGCCGCCGCAAGCAGAAGTGGACGCCGGCCCAGGAAGCCATGTGGGACAAGATCTTTGAAATGACCGCCGAGCCTCGGGATGAGGCCGTCAAGAAAGGCCGCCGGGCCATGATGAAGTGAACAGGCATGAGCCGCAAAGCAGGCAGAATTTACTATTTACGATTTATGGGTTTGCGGCCAGCGTCAGCCCAATCATAAATCATAAATCGTAATTCATAGATCATGGGAGGTGCGTTAATGGCGACAGTCGAAGAACGCGTCAAAGCGGTGACCGGGAAGGTCCTGGGGCTCGATCCCGAGGCGATCCAGCCGGAGAACAACTTTACCGAGGACCTGGGCGCCGAGAGCGTGCAGTCGATCGAGTTGGTGGCGATGTTCGAAGAGGAGTTCGGCATCGAGATGGACGAGGACGCCGCCCTGTCGGTAACGACCGTCGGCGACGCCGTGAAGTTCATCGCGAAGGTGTGCAAAGAGCAGGGCGTGGACGTCGAGGAATGAGTCCGCGCCGTGCGCGAAGGGGAGTATCATGAAAATCAGAAGGCATCATAACCTGCCGGAAGTGATCCGGCCGAACCTCGTGGAAGACATCTTTCCGTACGACCTGCCGCCGCTGATTCGTTTCGACGGGCCCGCGGTCGAGTACATCGACGGCAAGCCCGTGCGAGTTCGACTTCGCCTCGGTCAAGGACCGGGACATCGTCATCACCGACACCACGTTCCGCGACGGCCAGCAGGCCCGGCCGCCCTACACGGTCGACCAGATGGTCGCACATCTACGACCTGCTGGCGCAAGCTGGGCGGGCCGCAACGGCGTGATCCGCCAGACCGAGTTCTTCCTCTACACGAAGAACGACCGCGAGACGCTCGACCGCTGCCGCGACCTGGGCCACCGCTATCCCGGAGTGCACCGGCTGGATCCGGGCGGTCAAGGGCGACTTCCGCCTCGTCAAGGAGGCCGGCCTGAAGGAGACCGGCATGCTGACCAGTTGCTCCGACTACCACATCTTCCACAAGCTCAAGTTCAGAGCCGCAAGGAGTGCATGGACGCTACTGCGAGGTGGTCGAGGCGGCGTTCGACGCGGGCGTGCGGCCCCGCTGCCACCTGGAGGACGTGACCCGGGCCGACATCGACGGCTTCGTCCTGCCGTTCGTGCGAGCGGCTGATGGAGATGAGCGAGCAGGTGCCGGAGGAGCTGTCGGTCAAGATCCGCCTGTGCGACACGATGGGCTTCGGCGTCAGCTATCCCGGCGTCGAGCTGCCGCGGAGCATCCCCAAGCTGATCTACAAGCTGAACCACGAGTGCGGCGTGCCCGGCGATCGGCTGGAATGGCACGGGCACAACGATTTCCACAAGGTCCACGTCAACGCGCGCCACCGCCTGGCTCTACGGCTGCGACGCCGTGAACGCCACGCTGTTCGGCTTCGGCGAGCGGACCGGCAACCCGCCGCTGGAAGGCGCGGTCATCGAATACATCGCGCTCAAGGGCGAGCTGCACGGCATCCACACCCAGGCGATCACCGAGCTGGCCGACTACATGCGGTCCATCGGCCTGCCCATCCCGGACAACTATCCGCTCGTGGGCCGGCGCTTCAACACCACCAGCGCGGGCATTCACGCCGGCGGCCTGCGGCAGGACGAGCGGATCTACAACATCTTCGACACCGACGAAGCTGCTGGGCCGGCCGCCCCGCGTGGCCATCACCGACAAGAGCGGCGCCGACGGCGTGGCCCACTGGGTCAACGAGTTCTTCGGCCTCAAGGACGATGAGCGCATCAGCAAGATCAAGATCCACAAGCTCGCCCGCTGGGTCATCGACCAGTACGAGAAGCACGGCCGGCTGACCTCCATCAGCGACGAGGAGCTCGACGCCAAGGTCAAAGAGTTCTTCCCCGAGTACTGGGCCAAGTACAAGGCGGGCAAGTGATACTGACTCGCGGAAACTCGTGCGCCACAGGGACTTTGTCATCCTGAGGCGGAGCCGAAGAGCCTGTCCTGAGCAGAGCGAAGGAATCTGGGCATCGAATTGAGAATCACTCTCACTCGCAGCCCAGATCCTTCGCTACGCTCAGGATGACAAGCAGAGCGTGCGAATTGACCGTAACCTGTATCGATCCGCCCCTACCGTCACGGCCCGCCGAACTTGAGGATCCAGATCGTGGTTCTGGGCCGTGAAGAAGCGGCCGTCTCGGAGCTGGCCGGTGACGTTCAGCGGGAACTCGCCGTAGCCGGTCGTGGCCGCCAGGATCGCGTCCACATCGAAGAAGCACAGGACTTTGCCCTGCGTGCTGGTGCCGAAGATCTGCTGGCCGGTGGCCTTGACGTTGCCGGGAGTCAGCACGAGCGCGGTATTGCTGATGGCCCCCGTACCTGTGCCTTCCGGCAGATGCACGACCACCATCAGGTCCGCCTGGGCCTTGGGATAGTTCCGGTAGATGTGGTCCGGCTTGATGTACATCAGGCTCGAGACGAACGGCGGCGGACTAACCGGAAGTTCGAGGCGGGTCGTGGTCGGCGGCATTTCGCTCGGGCGAATCGTCACGGCATTCGCGATCACCGTGCCCGGGACCGCCTTCTCATTCACCTGCACCGTCAGGTTCACGACCTTCTCCTCGCCCGGCGCCAGCAGAGCGTACCGCCACGTGTAGGTGTGCGTGCCGGGGTCATACGACCCGAACTCGCGGTCGCCATCGGCAGTGACAAAGCTCACTTCGCGCGGCAAGGTGTCAACCAGGGCGATTTGCGTCGCCGTCTCATTCGTGGCGGGATTGCTGAAAGAGATCACGTAAGTGATCGTGGCGCCCGGGTACACGTATACGGTCCGGCAGGGACCGGTGAGACCTTGGTCCAGCGTCTTTTGCAGCCGCAGGGGCAGGTCGGTCCGCACGGTACGGACCACCACGTCGCTGTGGACCTTCGTGGTCGTCGTCTGCTTGGCGGTGATGGCTACCGAATTGCTGATCACGGTACCCGGGTCCACCCGGTCGTTCACCCGCACGGTCAGATTCAGGGTCTGCTCCAGACCCGGTCCCAGCGACGCGTAATGCCAACTGTACGTGTGCGTGTTGGGATCATAGAAGCCGGGGTTGCGGTCGCTATCGGCACTGACGAAGCTCACTTCGCGCGGCAGCGTATCGACGAGGGAGATGTCCGTCACCGTCTTGTTCGCGGAGGGGTTGCTGAAGTAGAGGGCGTAGGTGAGGGTGGCCCCCGCGTCCACGTACGACCGTCCCTGTTCGTCCGGCTGGCCGACGGCGCCGCGGACCAGCGTCTTCTGGAGCCGCAGCGGCGCAAAGCTGCCTATCGTCACGTCCACACTCGCCTTCACGGCGGCCGTGCTGTCGCTGACCAGCAGGGCGGTGTTGTGGATCATCGAGCCGATCTCGGCCTCCGGGTCGACCCGGAGCACCAGGTCGACGGAGTTGCTCTCGCCCGGCGCCAGGCGCGGATAGGACCACGTGTAGGTGTGGGTGAGGGGCTCGTAACGGCCGAACTGCCGGTCGCCGGTGGCGCGAACGAATTCGGTCTCGGGGGGCAGCGTGTCGGTGAGACGAACATTCTCGACGGCGTATTCGTTGCCCTTGCTGTCGAAGGTGATCCGGTAGGTGACTTCCTCGCCGGGGCGGGTCGCGAGCGGGGTCGTACCGCCGCCCGTGGCGCCGGCGATCACGGCCTTGCTCACATGGAGCGGCTGGTATACGGCCGGCCCGACGGCGACCACGTGGGCCTCGGCGGTCGTCGGCGGCGTCTCGTTGCTGTCGATCGTGACCGAGTTGGTGACGAGCTGGTGCACCGGCGTATTCGGGTCCAGGCGGGCGACCAGCTCCAGGCAGGTCGTCAAGCCCCGCGTCACCGGCGGGTCCGACCACGAATAGGCGTGCGCCTGGGGGTCGTAGCGCCCGTAGAGCCCGTCCCCGGTGGCCCGCACGAACGTGAGCTCCGCCGGCAGTTTATCCACCAGGATAATATCCGTCAGCGGCAGATCGTTGTGATCGAAGCAGATGGAGTACGTGACCTCTTCCCCGACAATGACCTCGGACACGTCCATGCCGCTCGTCGGGTCGGCCGCCGGCGTCTTGATCGTCTTGGTCAGCCGCAACGGGTTGTAGGCGGTGCGTCCATCCGAGACGACCAGCCCGGTCGGCTCTCCCACGCGACGCACCGCATTGATTTCGGCCAGGCTGCCGTCGAAAACACACACGTCATCGCCGCATCCCGGGCAGTTGGTGGCGCCCGTCGAGGCGAAGACGAAACCCGTGACGTGATCGACCGCCAGGCCCAGGACACCGATCCGGTTGCCGATCCGGGTGTCCGCTTCCGTGCCGGTGGCCGGATCGTAGCGGCCCAGGTAAATATTGCCGAGGTCGCCGGCGCCGTAGTAGAGATAGCCGCGGATCGGATCGACCGCCACGTGGGCGGCCACGCGGCTGACGGATATCGTCTTGATCAAGTGCCAATCCAGGGTGTCGTAGACGCCGATGGATTGGGAGGAGTTGCACACGTACAGCTCGTCGGTGACCTCATCCAGGGCGATTCCCGAAAGCTGTGCGGCTTCCAGCCGCAACGGCGCGCCCGGCGCCGGGGTCAGCTCGTGTCGGGCCGGATTCCAACGGTAGACGTACAGGTTCGGCGTTATACCGTCCACGCAGTACAGAAGCCCGGTGCCATGGTCATAGACGGCCGCGGTCAGGCTTCTGGCCCCTTCCACCCGCGTCGCCCCCTCGCCTTGCAGGGTGACCGCATCGAGCAGGGTGATGACATTCGAGGTCAGGCACGTCAGGAACAGATGCCGGGAATCCGAGTCCAGCGCCAATCCCAACGCCTTGGCGCCGTACAGGGGCACGTAGCCCTGCGCCTGGAAGGTCAGCCCCCCATCGGGCGCAATGTCGTAGGCATGCACGCGGATCCGCTCCTCGCCATACTCGACTGCGGCGATGACATACAGCGATTTGGCTGCCGCGAGGCGCGCCCCGGCCATCAGCAACAGGCCGGCAAGCACCAGAGCCCAGGCACGAAGTCCGCGGCCGCAGGTTCGTCTGGCCGGACATGTCCCGGATGAGGGGCTCCTGTCAATGGTTGTACAGGCGGTGTGCTGCGAGTGATTTTTCATCGTTGGACCCATCCACATCATACCCCAGTCACGTCCTATAACTATCATACTAACGTCCCGGCGCACCAAGTCGAGCGCGTGCTTCCGGGTCCCCCAACGCCGAATTCCGCGTCGAGAACCTCGCCGAGCGTCGGGCCGGTCCGAGAATATCACGCCGGGAACGGGGCTTTCACCTTAGGGCCACCGCTCGCCCGGTTGCACCGGTCGCCAACCGGAATATCGGCTCTTCAGGGTCGCGTGTGAAGTTGAGGTGAGAGATTCGAATCACGCCTTGACAGCCGTTCGACCCGCTTCTATAGTGGCTGGCTTGTGATGGATGAACCACAGCACACAGCAGCGAGTCCGATCGAACCTCGCGACAACGGGCCGGAACGGTTTTCGTATCGCGAGCCGGCAATTCTGCGCTATTTTCGCCTGCTGTGGGAACACCGCGGGCTGATCCTGGCCGGCTCCTTTCTTCCGGCCCTGCTGGTGGCCGTGATCCTCTGGCTGGGGCCCCGCCGGTATGCGGCCACGTTCGTCTACGAGCGGCCGCTGGCGGAGAGCGAATACAATGTCCTCCAGCGGCGGTTCTACAGCCAGGAAAACCTGGACAAGATCGCCGCCCGCCTGCGGGAGCAGGGGCTGACCAACTATGTGCAAAAGCTGGATCAGGCGCGGACGCAGGAATCGTTCGAGCGTCTGATCCGGTTCGAGGTGGCGCCCATGTACCCCCGGCGGCTCCAGACCACCGACCCGTGCACCTCCGAGAAGATCAGCGCCTTCAAGGCCCGGCTTTTGTCCATCAAGGTCGTGGGGGACTCGGAAGAGGAGGTGGCCGGGGTCTCGGCGGTCGTGACCGGCAATATCGAGAGCGTCCTGCCCCTCTACGATGTCCGCAATCATCTGCGGGAGTCGCTCCAGAAACTCCGGGACAATGCCGCCAAGATCGAGGGGGACCGGTTCACGTTGTCGCTCGACTTGCAGAAGGAGAAAGCGAAACTCGAGAAGCTCAAGGTCCTCCAGGATGCGCCCGGGGAGGCCGCGGCCGGCGCCATCATCCTGCAGTTCAATGTGGAGACCGCGCCTCCCTCGTTCCAGCGCCTCCGGGCCGCCGCGCCGAAGGCCGGCGATCTGCAGGAGATCTTCGGCAACGGCGCGGAGAAGTACAGCTCTTACGGGTTCCTCCCGATGTCCTACCAGATCCGCGCCGTGCAGTCGAAAATCATCGATGTGCAGGAGACGCTCGCCAACGACGCGGAGAAGTACAATTTCTACCTGCAGGTGCTGGACCTGGACAATCGCCTCGTGGCCAGGATCGAGGAGAGCCTGCTGACCTACTGCACGGCGCAGCAGTACCTGGGATTCCTGAACGAACAACTGCTCGCGTGCAAAGATCCGGCCGTCGCCGATCACCTCAAATCCTACATGCGCAAGACGGAGAACCTGGTCCAGGTGAACACGCGGGCCGGCGAGAAACCGGTGGTCTTTCCGGTGCCCAAGGGCGTGGTGAGGAACGCCGTGCTGGCCTTCCTCCTGTTTCTGATGGTCGCCATGTTCGCCGCCGTGCTGCTCGAACACTGGCGCCAGCGGCAACGACGGTCCGTGGCGAATGGTGGATTGGCCCTGGCGGTCCCGGATCCCAGTCCAGGGCGACAACCTTGAGTGAAGGCATCGATACGAATCTGCCCTCCGCCTTCCGCCCTCCACCCTCGGACGGCCGCCGGGTCCTGGGCAACTTCCTTTCCCTGTCCATCGTCCAGTTCGCCAACTATCTGGCGCCGGTGATCACGTTGCCCTATCTGTTCCGGGTCCTGGGACTGGAGAAATACGGCCTGACCGAGCTGGCCCGCGCCATCAGCGTGTACTTCCTGATGCTGACGGATTACGGCTTCAGCCTCTCCGCGACCCAGGAGATCTCCGTGCACCGGGACGATCCGGAGAGGGTCTCGGAGGTGTTCTCCGCGGTTCTGCTGCTGAAATCTCTGCTGCTGCTCCTGAGCTTCGCGCTGCTGTCCCTGCTGGTGCTGGCCGTGCCCCGGCTGCGGGCGGATTGGCCGGTCTATTACCTTTCGTTCGGCAACGTCATCGGTATGTGGCTGTTTCCGATCTGGCTGTTCCAGGGGCTGGAGCGGATGAAGTACATTCCCATGCTGAGCGTCAGCGCCAAGACGCTCTACATCGTCGCGATTTTCAGCCTGATTCACGGCCCCGCCGACTACCTGTACGCGCCCCTGCTGCAATCGGCGAGCGCGATCCTGATCGGTCTGGCCGGATTGATTCTGGCGCTCGGCAAGTTCCGTGTCCGTTTTCGAATTCCGCCTGTCAGCGTGCTGAGACACGAGTTCGTGAACGGCTGGCACCTGTTCCTCTCGAAAACGGCGATTACTTTCTACACGGCGACGAACGTCGTGATCCTGGGCCTGTTCACGGACAACACCTTCGTGGCCTACTACGCGGCGGGCGACAAGATCGTCCGGGCCCTGACGGATGGACTGCACATTCCGCTGTCCCAGGCGATTTTCCCGCACATCGGCCGGCTGGCCTCCCAATCGCCGCAGGCCGCGCTGCGGTTTGCCGCCCGGGTCGCCAGGCTCCTGAGCCTCGCCACCCTGACGATCTCGGCCGGCACCTTTGTGGCCGCGCCCTATATCGCCCGGATCGTGCTCGGCCACAACGCGGGCGGCAGCGTGTCCGTGATTCGGATCCTGTCGCTGCTGCCATTGGTCGTGGGCCTGAGCAACATCTTCGGGACGCAGATCATGGTGAACTTCGGGCTCAAGAAGCTGCTGGCGCGGATCCTGGCGGCGGCCGGCCTTCTGAACATCGTCCTCGCGCTGCTGTTGGTCCTGCATCTGAAGCACGTGGGGATCGCGATCGCCTCGCTCACAACGGAGATCTTCGTCACGGCGGTGATGTTCGCGGCCCTGCGCAAGAAGGGCCTGAACGTCTTCGGCCGATCCGGCCAGGCCGTTGACAACCACGGGACCATTGCGTAGAGTCAGGCGGCTGTTACCCGCCCCGGGGCGGTCTCCACCACCAAAGGGCACCGATGACGATGGAAACACGCGGCATAGCCGTTTTCGATGTCTGTGGGACCATTACGAAGACGAACAATACGTCCGACTTCATCGAGTTTGTTCTTCGCAGGAACAGCCTCTGGCGGTATGGTCTGTTCCTCTTGATCCGGGTTCTGTCGCGCCTATCCCGCCTCCCGGCGCTGCGCTCGCCTTCCGGACGGGACATCTGGAGAGACCGGCAAATCGCTTTGCTGCGGGGCTACTCTGGCGCGAATCCAGGAGATGGCCCGGTTGTATGTCGATGGTCTTTTCACGGAGAGTCTTTTGAACGAGAGGGTCTTGGAAGCCCTGGTGCAGGAGAAGCAACGAGGCAAGACCCTCTGCCTGGTTTCCGCCGCGATTGCGCCGCCCATTGTAGAGATCGCCGCAAGACTGGAGATCGATTCCTTCTACTGCTCGGAGTTGGAGGTGGACAACGGGTGCTACACCGGGAGATTGACCACCGATCTGCTCGGACGCAAGGAATCCATTTTGGAGAAGATCGCCCCGGGGGCAGATTTGCAGAACTCCTCGATATACTCCGACAATGCGGACGACACCCGCTTCATGGAGAGCTTTGGCAGGCGCACCCTGGTGCTGAACGGGAGCCGGGCGGCGAAGAGGTTATGCGAAAAGCCGGTTCAACGTGGCATCGGCTTCCAGCCGATGAATCATCGGCAGGATGCCGATGCCACAAAGCCCCACGGGCAGGACGCCCGTGCCACTTTTCACACATCCTCCAAGGCACGAGACGCCACCGATGGTCAATTTGATTATCTGGTCAACCCGCCGGCGGCACCGAGATACAAAGACGTCCATGCGGTGAACGAGCGGACCATCAAGTGGATCTATATCCCGTCGTTGTACTACATCATCAGCCGCTTCCACCGGGAGGGCCTGCTCTCGTTGCTTTTCCGGGAGGTGATCCCGGTGACGTTGGCGGGTTATCTCGCGACACACGGCGACGCACACGCGCTGGGCCTGGTGCCTTTGGCCTTCTGGATGTTCTACGCGATCTACGAGATCGGGGGCCTGGTCAACGATTTGTCCGTCAAGAGAGAGGCGTCCGGAACCGGGACTGATAGGATTGCACCGCAGGTCCATATCCACACAGGTCTGTTCGTCGGCACGCGGCTGGCTCTCGTCGTACTTTTGTCGGTGCTGCTGTCGCTTGGAGGGTATCCCGTGTGGTTCTTCCTCGGAGCGCTCGTCTTTTGCCTGGTGGTGTACTTCCTTCACACCCTGGTTCTAAATCGTCTGAGGATCTTGACCTTTCTCTTGCTGAAGATTTGCAGGATCTCCATTCCCTTGACTATCCTGGTGCCTTCTCTTCGCTGGGGGACGTTGATCTACCTGGGTGCGCTCTTGTCCGCTCTGGATGTCCCCTGGAGAGTGTATGACTACGGCCGCCGCCGGAACCTGGTGCCGGCGAGGGTCCCCACGTGGCAGATCCGCTGTGCGAATGTAGTGCTGCTCGGCGTGCTGGGCGCCCTGGTATACGCGCTGAACGGATCGTTCTATCTCCTGGCGATCGCCTCGTACTATGTCGTGCTGGAATTTCCACGGATCGTTCATCCATGACCGCGTACGTTGTGAATCCGTTGTTTTTGTTTCTCGGCATCTGGGGTGCGGCCACCTTCCTGTACCTCGGCGGCGCAGTCGCCGGGGCTTTCCCGTGGCCGCAGCCCCTGACCGTGGCGGCGCTGCTGCTGAACTTCGGCACGTTCTCCCTCGGGTATCTCACCTGGTCTCTGTTCCGGGACCTGCCGCCGCGGCTCCTGGGGCGCTCCAGGTGCGCCGTCAGCGCCGCCCCCGGCCCAGGCCCCGACGGCCCGCCGCTGACGCGGGACCGCCTCGCCCGCGCCCTGCGGATCATTCTTCTGGTCGGCCTGGCGGCCCTGGCGCTGGAGCTGTACCGGCTCGCGGCTCTCGCTTCGCACTTCCATACCACCTGGTCCTATCTCGTGACCCATCCCTCGGTTCTGCGCCTGCGGCTCGTGATGTTCACCTCGGCCACCGTGTTTCAGGCCAGCCCGACCGTGATGCTGCTGTCGCTGACGAACAGTATTTTCTCCATCGGTTTTATCCTGCTGGGCCTGTTCCTCTATCTCGATCGGACGTGGTGGAAGTATTTCTACCTGTGCGCCTTCCTGTTCATCTCCCTGGTGGTCGGCCTGCTGCATCTGAGCCGCTACGAGGTGACGGCCAACATCCTGTACCTGGTCCTCGCCTATTGTTTCCTGCATGCGCAGGACAGTGTGAAGTTTCAAGTTTCAAGTTTCAAGTCCTCTTACTTCAAACTTCTAATTCCAATCCTCGCCGTCGTCCTGCTGTTTGTTGCCATCGATCTGCTGCTGCGCAAGAGCGCCGCCTACGGCCAGGCCAACCGGCTCCAGGGCTTCGCGTTCCATTTGTACTGGTACATCGCCTCGCCCCTGGCCGCGTTCAATGACTTCCTCACCACCTTCAACGGTGTCCACGAATGGGGCCAGAACACATTCTTCCCCCTCTACAAGTGGCTGTGCCGCTTGGGCCTGGTGCAACAGGCCGAAGTGTCCGTCTATGGCGAGAAGGTGTACCTCCCGTACGTGGCCAACGTCTATACGTATCTGCGGAACTTCTACGCGGATTACGGCCTCCTGGGCGTGGCGCTGGCGCCCTATGCCCTGGGCTGGCTCACCGCCGCCGTCCAGTCCCAGGCCCGCCGGTACGTCCACTACCTCAATCTCTACATTGTCCTGCTGATGTTCATTCTGTTCTCCTTCTACAACTTCTTCCTCTCCTCCAACCAGATCTACCTGCAAATTCTGTTCGGCTTCATCTTCTTTCGGTACGATATGCCGACGACACGTGTCTCGCAAGAAACCCTACGTGGTGCAGGTTTCAATTATAGTCTTGACTGTCTGAGTCGCACGGATGAGCCAAATGCCTGAAAACGAGCCACGGATCAGGGTGCTGTACTGCATTCTGGACAGTCGCTTTGGCGGGCCGCATCGGCTGGCGCAGACGACGGCCCGGCAACTGCGGGACTACGGCGTCGAGACCTGCTTTCTGCTGGGGCAAAAGTCCCAGGACCTGTGGCGTCCCGACGGCTTTGAAGTTTTCGCACGCCGGCATATCCAATGCTTCACGCGCCGCCATCCCCTGTTGAACTTCCTCGCCTTCTGCTTCTTCCTGCCCGCCAACCTGCTCCGCATCCGTAGAATCATCCGGTCCCGTGCTATCGATATCGTCCACGTGGACGGCATTACCAACTTCGTGCCGGCCCTGGCGGCCAAGCTGACGCGGACCCCGGTCGTCTGGCACTATAACGATCATCTGCCCGACCCGCTGCGCTGGCTCCTGCTGCGCCAGGTCAAAGCCCTTGCTTCGACCGTGATCGTCCAGGGCGAGCGGCTCCGGGAGGTGCGGCACCGGGTCCGACCCGAAGCTTGCCGGCAAGACCGTAGTGCTCTATCCCGGGATCGATCTGCGGGAGTTCGATCCGGACCGGTGCGACGCCCAGGCCCGTGCGCGCCTGCGAGCGGAGCTGGGTGTACCCGGGGACGTCCCGCTGATCGGCATGATCGGCAACATGAATCGCTTCAAGGGCCATGCCTACTTCATCCGCGCAGCGCAGCGCATCAAGGAGCAGGTCAAAACGGCCAAATTTCTCGTGGTCGGCAGGAAGCTGGACACGGACCCGGACTACTGGGAGCAAATGCAGCAGCTTACGGCGGAATGCGGGCTGAAGGACGACCTGATCTTCGCCGGTTTTCAGGAGGAGATCGCGGGCCTGCTGTCCTCGTGGGATGTTTTCGTGCTTTCGTCGGTCCTGGAGTCCTGCCCGAACGTGGTGCTGGAAGCGATGGCGATGCGCGTGCCCATCGTGGCGACGGATGTCGGGGCGGTGTCGGAGCTGGTGCTGGATGGCCGGACCGGGTTCGTGGTCCCGCCCCACGATGCTGAAGCCCTCGCCCGGGCCGTGTTGGCGTGCCTGGCGATGCCCGAAGCGGATGTCCTAAATATGACGGACACGGCCAGAAAAAGGGTTGAGGACATGTTCGGAGTCGATATAATGGCCCGGCAACAGTTTCAGGTATATGAGAGGGTCTCCAGACGGCAACGGACGCGTTTGGAGACCCGAAAAGCCTGAGCCGGCCGCGTGGAGCGAGTTCGGGCTCGGCGGATTCGTGGTGCGAGAACGCGCGCCCTTAGGCCGCCGCGGGGGAAAGAATAAGGAACGGCCGTGAAGGTGCTGTTGATAGACCCTCCGTTCTACAGGCTGATCGGGTTCTATAACCGCTATTTTCCGCTGGGCCTGGTGAGTGTGGGGACGGTGCTGAAAGACGCGGGGCACGAGGTTGTCGTCTATGATGCCGACACCAACGAGAACCCTTGCGCCATGGACTACGCGCGCCTGCCGGACCACTACCGGCGCTATCTCGCCTCTTTCCAGGAGGCGGATCACCCCGTCTGGCAGGAGGTCCGCGGGACAATTCAGCAATTCCGGCCCGATGTCGTGGGCATCTCCATCTGGACCGCCTACGCCGCCGCGGCGTTTCATGTCGCCGGGATCAGCAAGACGATCGATCCGGCTTGTCCCGTCCTCATGGGCGGACCCCACGCGACCGTCAAGGCTGAGGAAGTCCTAAGTATATGCCCGGACGTGGATTACGTCATCCGAGGAGAAGGCGAGCACACGGCCCTGGAGCTGATCGGGGCGATTGGGGATTGTCGCCGCGACCCGAATCCGCACTCCGCACTCCGCACTCCGCAATTGGAAGCCATTCAGGGCATCTCGTTCCGCGCGGATGGCGTCATCAAACACAATCCGGGCCGGGAAAGGATCAAGAACCTCGATGAGCTTCCTGTGCCGGACCGGAGCCTCCTGAAGAACGAGGACACTTACTCCTCGGAGGACATGGGACTGGTCATGACCAGCCGGGGTTGTCCCTTTTCCTGCTCGTTTTGTGTCACCGAGACGCGGCAGGTGCGCTACCGCTCGATCGAGCACGTCCTCGCGGAGATCAGGGACGTCAAAGCTGCCTACGGCACCACCCAGTTCAGCTTCAAGGACGATTCCTTTACGGTCAACAAAAAGAGGGTGGCCGAGTTTTGTGCCGCCCTGGTGCGCGAGAATCTCCACATCGGGTGGGAATGTAACACCCGCGTGGACCTGGTGAATGAGGAAATGCTGCGGGACATGAAGAGGGCCGGCTGCAACAGTATCAAGGTCGGCATCGAGTCCGGCAGCGAAACGGAGCTGGCGCGGATGAATAAGGGGATCACCCTCGACCAGGCGCGGCACGCGGCGGCCCTGCTCCGGAAAGTAGGAATCCATTGGACGGGGTATTTCCTGATGGGTACCCCCGGAGAAACCCTAATGGATGTTTACAGGACACTTGATTTCATGTATGAAATCAGACCTGATTTTGCTTCGATCGGCGTCTATGAACCGTTTCCAGGCACGGCCATGTTCGAGGAGGGCCGCCAACGAGGTCTCGTGAAACTCGACATGTCGTGGAAAGATTTCTTTGAGATGCTGCCGAATGACTATTACAAGGCTGATGCCCGCCGCCAGGTCGATACCATCGATCCGGCGGTCTTTGAGAGCCAGCAGGCCGAGATGAAGAGGCGGTTCCACGCCTACAACAAGGGCATGGGCCGGCTCTTGAAACGGGCGAAGTCCCGCGCGGGACTCTATTGGACCCAGCCGGCGCTGCTATTGGCCGATTTTCGCAAGTATCTCAGTTGGACCTGAAGATCGATATGACGTTGTCGATTGTCATCGTGAATTATAACACCGAGAAGCTGCTGCGAAGCTGCCTGGAGTCGGTCTATGCCGGCGCCAACGGCACGCCGCTCGACATCTGGGTCGTGGACAACAACTCCCGCGACAACAGCGTCGCGATGCTCAAGTCCTTGTTCCCGATGGTCCGGGTGATTCAGAACCCGTCCAACGTGGGCTTTTCCCGGGCCAACAACGTCGTGATCTCCCAGAGCCGGTCCGACTATATCCTCCTGCTCAATCCCGATACGCTGATCATCGACGACGCCATCGAGCGGGTGGTCAAGTTCATGAAGGAGCATCCGGAGGTCGGCATTGCCGGCTGCAAGGTGCTCAACCGGGACGGCACGCTGCAGCTCGCCTGCCGCCGCAGCATCCCCACGCCGGAGGTGGCCTTCTACCGCCTGACCGGGCTTGAGCAAGCTCTTCCCCCGCAGCCGGGTGATGGCCAAGTACAACATGACCTATGAAAGCCCGGACCAGACGCACGAGGTCGATGCCGTCTCCGGGGCCTTCCTGATGATCCGCCGCCAGGTGGTGGAAGAGATCGGCCCGCTCGACGAGCGCTTCTTCATGTACGGCGAGGAGCTCGACTGGTGCCTGCGCACCAAGCGGGCCGGCTGGTCGGTCATGTACTATCCCGAGGCCGAGATCGTCCACTACAAGGGCGAATCCACCAAGTACAACAGCCGCAAGGCCGCCATCGAGTTCTATCGCGCCATGTACCTGTTCCACCGCAAGCATTTCGCCAAGGACTACTCCCCGGTCACGAACTTCTTCATCTACGCGGGCATCGCCGTCAAGACGCTATGCTCCTGGCGCAGTCTGCTCTTCTCCGCCAAAGTCGGCTCCCGCCGGTAGCATGATACGAATTGGGACTGACTTATGCGCCCGTCTGTCATCCTGAACGGAGCGCAGCGGAGTGAAGGATCTGGGCTGCGAAGAAGAGAAACCTCCCATTTGGTGGCCAGATCCTTCGCTGCGCTCAGAGCTTGCCCTGAGCGTAGCCGAAGGGATGACACGCGCGGCGCATGGCGGGTGGCATGAATCCGATCGTCACTTGGACAGCACCACGGCGTCAAAGACTTGCCCGCCGAGGTTCGTGGCGGCAATCGTGAGGGTGCCGGCGGAAGGGTCCACGTCCACCACACAGTAGTGGTAGGCGCTCAGGCCGAACTGCCGGACCGGGGGTATGCTGTCCGCCGCCAGTCCATACAGCGGCGCGCCGCCGCCACCCGTGACGATATACTGGATGCCGTTGTAGAGGTATCTCTCATAGACGTGATTGTGTCCGGAGAAGACCGCGTCCACGCCGTATTGCTCGAAGAGCGGGACCAACTGCCTCTGGACGGTCGCGTCATCCGGGTGACCGGTCGTGCTGGTGAAGGGCGGATGGTGAAAGATGGCGATGTGCCAGGTCGCGTTGCTATAGGCCGGAGATTGGAGTTCCTGCACGAGCCACTCGTATTGCGGACTGCCGGGGGAATAATCGACGTTCGTATCGAGTCCGAGGAAACGAACGTTGCCGTACGTCACGGCAAACCAGCCCTCATGGAGAGGCCGGTCGAAGAAGTAGAAGAACCACAGCGGCCCGGCGCCGCCATACTCGTGGTTGCCCAGAACCGGCACGACCGGCGTGCTCAGCAGCAGGCCGCCCGCCGGCTCGAAGAACTCCGTGTCCCAGAGGCCATAGTTCCGGCCCGCGCCGACCAGGTCGCCCGTGTGGAAGACGATGTCCGGCCCGCTGGCAGTGATTGCAGCGGCCACCTGCCGGTGCACCTCCGTGTTCGTCCGCGTGTCGCCATAAACGACAAAGCGAAACGGCTGATCCGCCGCCGGCGTCGTCCGGAAGGTGCCGATCTGGGAGGCCGGTCCTGAAGCCGCCTTGTAGGCATAGATGACGCCCGGCGCCAGTCCGTTCAGCGTGACCCGGTGCAGCGTGGCGACGGACGAGTCAGCCGCGGTGAATGCCTCCGGCGTCCCGACGCCGTACTGAACCACGCTCTCGGCGGCCGCATCGGTCTGCCACAGGATCGTGACCGAATCCGGGGCGACCTCTTGAATGTATGGACCCTTGGTAATGGTGACGGCCGTCGCGGCCTGGGCCGGATACGCACACCACGCCGCCCCTTCATAATCCCATGTGCCCGCGTAGCCGCTGACGAGCTTGAACCGCTCCGTGTCGCTCGTCGTGTAGAAGTGGGTCCCCAGGGCGCCGGACCAGAAGCGGTAGACCGGCATGGTCCCCGCAGGCTGGCGCACCGGCCGCGTACGCATAGAAGGCAATGCCCTCATACGTCCAGACAGCCGTATAGTTGCGCAGGAGCTTGTCTCTCTCGGCCTCGTCGAGCGTGTAGAAATGCGCGCCGGACGAGGCGGACCAGAATCGATAAACCGGCGCCAGGTCGGCGTCGGCAGGGGAGGCAAAGGCGCGGAACGCCACTCCCTCGTAGGTCCACACGTCCGCGAATTGGCTCAGCAGCTTGGCCTTCTCCGCCTCATCGAGGGTATAGAAGTGCTTTCCCACGACAGGCGACCAGAACCGATAGACCGGCAGCGCCTCCGACGGTATCTCCAGGAGACCGCCAACCGATGTACCGAGGACAAGCGGGGGGATGCCTGCGTTGACAGGCGCCCACGACAGCAGCAGAAGCATCCATGCCGAAAGACTATGGGATGAACGCGTCATAGACATTGCGGCCGAAAATTTGCTCCGCGTGGCATGGGCTTCCAGCCCATGAATCATCGGCAGGATGCCGATGCCACCAAGCCCCACGGGCAGGATGCCCGTGCCACTTTTCATACACGTTCATAGACATTGCGGCCGAAAACTCACTCAGCTCAGGCCATAGGCTTCGGCGATCTTCTCATTCGGCTTGAACTTGAACTGGCACTGCTCGACCGGCGTGCCCAGGACCTGGACCTTCGCCAGGTCGCCCTGGCCCATGCCGGCCTCGATCATCGCCTTCACGTACGGGACCTTCAACGGATCGAAGCCCATGATTTTGGTCGTCAGGATGTCCAGCGCCAGCGGGTCCAGGCTCGCCAGGGCGACCTTGGCATCGACCGGCGTGCCGCCGACGGGGCCGTTGCCCTCCATCGCCTCAAAGCCGTCGATGATGCCGAGGTCCGGCCAGATCTCCTGGGCCAGATGGAACATATTGAAATGCAGCGTCTCCTTCGGCGTGAAATTGTACCCCTGGTGCGTCAGCCCCTTGTCGTTCTCTCTTGCCGTCGTTCAGCGGCGCGCCGATCAGGGTGTTCTTGAGCGACAGCGTGGTGATGGCCCGGTCGTGCGTCTTCATCTTGGCCGCCGAGACGATGTAGGTGTCGCGATCGAGGAACGTCGAGATGATCCGGATCGGGATCGGGGTGTGGTCTCGGCCGAACACATAGCGGTACACCCAGGGCTGGGCATTGAGGTCCACCAGCTTGATGCTGTACTCTTTCTCCAGGGGCAGATAGCCGAAGTTCTGGTACCCCTCGAACGTGCCGTTCTTGGACGGGGCGGACTCGCCGACGATGATCTCGCCCTTGAAGCGCGTCTTGAAAAAGTCAAGAATGCCGCGGATCTCGTCCGCATGGCTCGCGGCGAGCGCCCGGGTGGTCGAGACGAAGTTCGGCTTGACGAGGATTCTCTTTTTGCTCCCGAGGGATGCCATCACATCATCTTCGATACCCTTGAGGGTCTGAAAGATGATCTCCCGCCGGTCGTTGCCCTTGACCAGGCTCACCTTGGCCGACTTGGCATACGGCGTGAAAAGCTTCCCCGTCCCCGCCGCTTTCTGCTCCTGCGCCGCCGCCCGGCCGGGACGCAGCCCGACCGACCCGAACGCCGCCGCCACCGCCGCGCCGCCCAACCCCCGTAGAAGATCCCGTCGCTGCAAGTCACCGATACGATTCGCCATAGACCGCTCCTTACCAATTCCGTGCGTGTTGCACCAATTCCGGCACTGTCTTTACATTGTAACGAATCTGTCCCTCTCAGGCAATAATTACGCACGGGCGAGCTGCTTCCATGGGAGTATCGCCCGTAGAAGGTGTGTGAGAAGTGGCACGGGCATCCTGCCCGTGAGGCTGTGCGGCATCGGCATCCTCGCCGATGATTCATGCGCTGGAAGCCCATGCCACCACGAGAAACCGGCCTTTCACACACCCTCTTAGGCGGCTGAGGGCCGCACAAGACGGGACTCCGAACAGTTCCCCAGATTCCTTGCGGTCCGAGAGAATGGTCTCATTGTCGGACGGACCCTCCGGTCTAAAAGCGGAAGTCCAGCGCCAGGCCGAAACCGTCGCCGGTGGAGAAGACGGCGAAATCGAAGCGGCCGTCCTTCGGAAGGTTCAGGAACGCATCGTGAATGAAGGCGGTCAGGAAATGACCCAGGGCCGCCCCGAACAGGACATCCGAGGGATGGTGCTTGTGGGCCTCGACCCGCGCCCAGGCGACCCCCGAGGCGAGCACGGTATTGCCGATCTGCAGCGGCGTACGGAAGTCCTCCAGAAAGTCGAGGGAGTCCAGGTTGCGGTTGGCGAGCGTGGCGAAGGTAAAGGCGAGGGAGGTGTGGCCGGAGGGGAAGCTCTCGTGATCGCTGCCGTCCGGGCGCTCCCGATTACTCCCGTCCTTGAGCCAACCTGTCAGAGCGCTCGTCGCCACGACCGCCCCCGCCTCTACGGCGCCGCCCTTGAGCTTGGCGAGGGCCCACGCCCCCGGCGTATCGCCACTGGGCGTCGCCAGGGCAGTCCCGAGGGCCTCAGCGCCAAGCAAGCCGATCAGGTAATTGCTGGCATCCGCGGCCCCGCTCTGCGAGCCGAACAGGGGATGATGTTCGGAAGCCCAGTCCGAGACCCGCTCATCGAGGTCCCCGAGCGCAAACACGCCCGCCCCCGCCAGCGGCACCAAGGTGGCCGGACTGAGCAGCGCATCGCGCCCCGCGCGGCCGATGCGCTCCAGGTCCAGCGGCCAGGCGGCATCCTGTCCCCAGCCCCGGCCATTCTCCAGCGTGCCGCAGCCGGCGAGGAACAACGGAGCCAGAACCGCAGCCAACGGGATTACACAGCGGAAATAGAACGGACGAGGCCACGGCCCCCCGGTGGTCGTCGATGACATGATGCAACTTCCTTGAAGATACTTCGTTTCCCCCACTATCGGCATTCGGGCCACGAAAGCATCATTCCGTCACCGGCCAGACCGCCAAATCGACGGCAGCCGGAGGGCCGAGGGCGGATTGGGCACCGGGAATTGTCAACGGCTGTTCAACAAAGCCAATTTCGCGGACGGAGCCGGTGGGTGCCGCCGGTTCGGCTTGGCTCAGGGCTGGGGGCGTGGTTTGCATATGCCGTCGCACACCCACCGCAATGTGGGGTGGTGAAAACAGTTGATGCACGGGCCCGGCGGCGTAGAATAGTGGTGGGCGAGATGGTTTGGGGCATGTTCTCGAGCAAGGCAGGGCACGGGACCCCAGACGCGTAAAGGTCGCGTTTGGGAACCCGAATGACTCGCCTGTGCAAGGAGGTTGATTGGTGCGTATCGCTTTGGGACAGTTCAATGCGACGGTCGGCGACTTGGCCGGCAATGTCGAGAAGATGAAGAAGATGTGGGCGGACGCGGTCGCCGCCGGAGCGGATCTGGTGGCCTTTCCGGAGCTGGCGATCTGCGGCTATCCGCCGGAAGACCTGGTCTATAAGAAGCAGTTTGTCAAAGACAACCGCGCGGCGCTGGAGGAGTTGGCCGCCGCCTGCCCCGAGAAGACCCTGGTGGTCGGGTTCGTCGAGTGTTTTGAAGGCAGTTTGTACAATGCCGCCGCGGTGATCCGGGCGGGACGCATCGTCAGCGTCTATCACAAGGGCCTGCTGCCCAATACCAGCGTCTTTGACGAGCAGCGGTACTTCCGGCCGGGCGCATCGCCCGTCTTCATCGAGGTCGAGCGAGGATCTGACGGGTCGCACTGACGATCTGCCAGGATATCTGGGACCAGGAGTGGCTGGGCAGGTTCTTTGCCGGGTCGGGTCGAATCGACCTGCTGCTGAATATCTCGGCCTCACCCTTCCACATGAGCAAGATTTACCAGAGGTGCGAAGTCGTCGCCGACTGCTCGGATCTGTTCCACTGTGCCGTCGCCTACTGCAATCTCGTCGGCGGGCAGGATGAGCTGGTCTTCGACGGCCGCAGCATCCTGGCGGACTCGACCGGCCGGGTGGTCACGATGGGTAAGGCTTTCGAGGAGGATCTGCTCCTGGCCGACATTGAATCTGATAGGGGCAGGCCCCCGTGCCTGCCCAATGCCGGAGGGCAACCACAGGGGGTTGCCCCTACCAGCGGGACGGCGACGCCGGCTGTCCAGGTGCGGCCGCTGCAAGCGGCGGCGCCGCAGCCGCGGGATGAGGTCGAGGAGGTCTACCAGGCCCTCGTGCTGGGGACGCGGGACTACACCCTCAAGAACGGCTTCCACCAGGTCCTGCTCGGCCTCAGCGGGGGGATCGACTCCGCCGTGACCGCGGCCATTGCGGCGGCCGCCCTGGGGCCGGAGAATGTCATTTGCGTGACCATGCCGTCACGGTTCAACAGTCCGGATACCATCGCCGATGCGAAGCTCGTCGCGGACAACCTCGGCTGTCCCCTGCTGACGATTCCCATCGAGCCGATTCTCAAACCGTTCAACGAATCGCTCCAGGCCGAGCCCCGGTGGAACGATAAGGGCCTGGCCTACGAGAACCTCCAGGCCCGGATTCGCGGGATGATCCTCATGTCCCTGAGCAACCAGATCGGCGCCCTGGTCCTGACCACGGGCAACAAGAGCGAGGTCTCCGTCGGCTACAGCACGCTCTACGGCGACACCGCCGGCGGCTTCAGCGTCATCAAGGATGTCCTCAAGACGATGGTCTACCGGCTGGCGGAGTACATCAACGAGCGGAGCCGGGCGCGAAGTGATCCCGGTCAGTGTCATTCAGAGGGTCCCGACGGCGGAGCTGCGGCCCAATCAAAGGGACCAGGACTCGCTGCCGGAGTACGAGGTGCTCGACCGGATCATCATGGGCTACGTCGAGCAGGACCAGTCCGCGCGGGAGCTGGTGGAGTCAGGCCTGCCGGCGGACGAGGTGGAGCGGGTCATCCGGATGATCGATCGCAATGAGTACAAGCGGAGGCAGTCGCCGCCGGGCGTGCGGATCACGGCCAAGGCCTTCGGCAAGGACCGCCGGCTGCCGATCACCAACCACTATACGACCACCCTGAAAAACTCGAAATCCGAAATCCGAAATCCGAAACCAATTCCAAATCCCAAACCCCAATGACCGAAACGCTGTCGCCGGGCATCGGTCCTGTCTCGAATTCAGGATTTCGTAATGCCACTTTGCGCCAGGGTGCCCGAACGGCACGAAGCCACGGGCGTCCGGCGGCGAAGTTGTAGATATTTTATGTCTTATTTCAGTAGATCACGGGCACCGGCCGGGGCGTCACTTGGTCGGCGGCGTGGATGCCCTGGTGGTCTCGCCGAGGCTGTCCAGGATGGTCTGGGCGAAGACCTGCACGGCCAGCGGACCCGTGGCGGTGATCGTGAGCCCATCTTTCTCCACCGGATTGCCCGAATAGAGGGCGCCGCTTTGGACCAGCCGGGCCTGCTCGGAGATGTACGCCGTGGCCCGGGCGCCCTTGAGGGCGCCGGCGCTGGCGAGAATGCTCGGGGCAGTGCCGATGGCCGCCAGCACCTTGCGCTGCGTGTTGGCCTGGCGCACCAGGTTCAAGACGACCGGATTGGTGAGATACGACTCGATGGCCCCGACGCCGCCGATGAAGACCACGGCATTGAAGTTGTCGAGCTTGGCCTGGTTCAAGAGCAGATCCGAGCGCACGGTGCTGCCGCGCATGCCCATCAGTTGCCCCATGCGCGTGCTGCCGATCATGACCTGCACGCCCGCCTGCTCCAGGGCACGTCTCGTCGCCAGCAGCTCGTCATCCGAGAAGCCCTGAGGCGGCACGACCAGCAGGGCGGCCGCCTGCGACACGTGCCCCGCGTCGGTCGCCGGCGGAGCCTGGCCTTCCGGATACCCCAGGAAGGCGACATAGACCGGCTCGAGGGCCCGCAGCACGCGCGCCACGCGCCGGACGGCGCCGGCATCCACGGCATCGACGCTGACGAACGTCAGGCCCTGCGCCACCGCTTCCAGTTGGAGACTCTGGGACATGCGTCCCGCCTGCAGCGCCAGGATCGTCCGGGCCCGCGCGCCATAGCGCTTGTTGAATTCCTGGAGAGAGGCCCCCAAGATGACCTGGCAGCCCCCGGTCGGCGCCCCGATTGGCTCAACAGAGCGGCGGCCAGGGCCCCCCGGGCATCCTCTTCCGCGAGCTGCTGCAACGCATGGTCCGCCGGGCTATAGAAGTAGATGCCGTCCGGCAGGACGAAGTAGACTTTCATCGCCGCCACCTCGGTCGATATCGGCGTGGCGCCGACGGGAGTGACGCCGGCCATCAGGGCCGCCCCCTGAATCGCCCAGGCAAGCTGGCTGATCTTCGGCAGATCCAACCGTTGGTTCCCCGGCGCCGGCAGGTTGCGCAGTCCGATCAGTGCCTGCTCGACGCTGACGGCACTGCCCGTGGACGGCGCCGGAAGCTGGACCACCTGGAGCCGGGAGGCAGGGCCTCGACGTGCCGGCCCGGGTTGCGTCTGCCGTCCCGCACAGGTCGCCGCGACAGTCAGCAGGCCCAGAAGTGCTATGCCCGCGCTGCGAAGACTCGATAAGGTATGATTGTCTGGAGATGCTCGGCCTGTCATGGTCTTATCCTCCAATCTGTTCATTGTAGACGCAAATCCCAGCGCCGTTCTGTATCTATATCTTAACCGATTATCCGCCGGTTTGCCAGTCTATTCCCCGCCCGACGACAGGCGACGGTACCCGGTTGTCTCCCGGCGGCGCCTGGCTGTTCTTGAAGGGCCGGTAGAGCGGGTCGCCGATCAGGAGCAGTTGCCAGGAGTTGAAGGGCAGGGTCAGATAGTAGGCCTCGACGAGGCAGTGGCCGTCGAACAACGCCCCGAAGAACGCCTTGGGCTCGGGAAATGTATGGAGATAGGGTTCCGCCACCGGCCCGAGTGTGGCGGTGATGCCGTGTTGGAGCAGGGCGGGGCACCATTGCGTGCTGTTCGGGTCGCGCAGGTTGACCGCCTCGAAGCTGGCGACGTGGAACCCGACGGCGCCCTCGACAAAGTCGAACGCATCGACGTACTTGCCCACGCTGTACCAGCCGCAATAGAGGGCCGTCTGCGGGCAACCGGCGGGCGGGAAGAGCGCCGCCGTCCGCTCCTCCTGCACGGCCAGAGACGTGCGCAGCCGGACCAGCAACGCCAGGTCGCGGAGAGATTGGTCGCAGTAGCTGTACAGGTCCTTTCCGAACAGCCCGCGGGAGTCGATGTAGGCGGTGCCCGCCAGGCCTTTCGCCTCCGCCGCCAGCGCCTTGTCGATCAGGCCCTTGGCAATCCCGTAGCTCGGACCGTCGAGCCGCGCGATCATCAGGGTTCTGAAGGGCTGCGGCGCCGTGGGATTTCGCAGCGCGTTCGGCTGCCAACGGTAAAGCTCGTACGCGTTGGACAAGACCAGAGACAGCTCGCTGTCGACGGACGCCGCCGTCTCCCTTCCCATGATCCGGTCGATATCCGCCTGGATTTGCATAGCCCCGAGCCGATGCGTGCGGTAGGAGACCGAATCGGTCTGGCCTTTGCCTTCCAGCTCTGCGACGGCTGTCTTCTCCTGCTCCAGCAGTTGTCGCAACTGCTTGAGCTGAGCATCGGATCCGCCCAGAGGCTCGCGCGGGCCCACCCGGAAGGGGATGCCGTAGGTCGTGACCAGGCACTTGATGCCCCCGAGGTCCTTACGGGTCAGGAAGACCCGCCGGATGGGACCGGCCAGGCGTGTATCGTAATCCGCCCGGCTGATGGTATCCCGCAGCGGCGTCCCCAGGGATACCGGCAGCACGTTGCCGGAGGGGATGCCGCGCTTTTCGCAGTAGTACCGGGCCAGCCGCACCGAGGCCGCATTCTGCGAGTTGGCGACGACCAGGATTTCCGTCGGCTCCAGCGCCCGCGCCACCGCACACGCCGACAGGATGATCAGACCTGTGATTGCGTATTTCCCCATGAATCACTCCGCCGGTCGCTTGCCGCACGGGGCCGCCGAACCCGGATCGGGACTTGCCTGCCCGCGTGTCCACTCGGCCTGCGAGTACCTCTGCTCGTAGATCCCCCGGCGGGCGAAGACCCGAATGCATGTCACCCAAAGGATCCAGGCATCCAGCCCGAGGCTCGCCCGCTCCACGTATCGGACATCGAGCTCCAGTTTCTCTTCGCGCGTCAGTGTGCCTCGGCCCGAGATCTGCGCCAAGCCCGTCAACCCTGGCTGGACCAGGAGCCGTTTCCTCTGCCGCTCGTCCCATTCCGTCATCTGCGCCACATACAGCGGCCGGGGACCGACGAGACTCATATCGCCTTTGAGAACATTGACCAATTGCGGCAGCTCATCCAAGGAGTACTCCCGCAGGAACCGGCCGAATCTCGTCAGCCGGGGATCGTCGCCGGACTTGGGGCTTGGCCCGAACGGGTCCACCTCGGCCAGCATGGTCCGGAATTTGTAGAATGTGAAAGGCCGGCCGGCTTTGCCCGCCCGCTCCTGCCGGAAGAGCGCCGGCCCGCGGCTGCCGAGCCGGAGCGCCACGCCGAGGCCCACCAGCAGCGGCGCAAGAACCACCAGCAGCAGGCCGGAGACCAACAGATCGAACGCTCTCTTGAGAAAGCTATACACCATACAACTACATTGGACCCGATCCACCTGTGCCGTTCTCTGCTCGGGCAATTCCATCAGGAGCTGGTGAGCGGAGTGAAGGATCTGGGCCACGAATTTGGGAAACGTCTCATTCGCAGGCCAGATCCTTCGCCTTCGGCTCAGGATGACAAGACGCGGTCAGCGCAGAAACGCGAGAATCGTCTCGACGACCGCGTCCTGCATTGCGCGGGTCAACTCGGGGTAGATGGGCAGGGCGAGGATCTCACCGGCCGCCTTTTCGGCCTCGGGGAAGTCGCCTTTGCTGTAGCCCAGGTAGGTGAAGCACTCCTGCAGATGCAGCGGCACGGGGTAGTAAACCTCACAGCCGATCTTGTTGGCCTTGAGATGGGCGACGACCTCATCGCGGCGCGGCACGCGGACGCAATACTGGTTGTAGATCGTCTGGCAGTCGGGGCTGATGTAGGGGGTCTGCACGACGGTGCCGGCGAAGCGCTCGTTGTAGTAGGCGGCGTTGCGCCGGCGGGCCTCGGACCAGTCCTCCAGGTGCGGCAGCTTCACGAGCAGCGCGGCGGCCTGGATCGGATCGAGCCGGAAGTTGGCGCCGATGAACTTGTGGTAGTACTTGGGCTCCGCGCCGTGGTTGCGCATGAGCAGCAGGCGCTTGTAGAGGGCCTCATCGTTGGTGACGACCATGCCGCCGTCGCCGATGCCGCCGAGGTTCTTGCTCGGAAAGAAGCTGAAGCATCCGGCCTTGCCGATGCTGCCCGCCTTGCGGCCCTTGTAGGTGCTCGTGATCGACTGGGCGGCGTCCTCGATGACCGCCAGCTTGTACCGTCGGGCCACGCCCATGATCGGGTCCATATCCGCCATCTGGCCGAACAGGTGGACCGGCATGATCGCCTTGGTCCGCCGGGTCACCGCCACTTCGATCTGGTTCGGATCGATGTTGTACGTCTTCGGGTCGATGTCGACGAGGACCGGCGTCGCGCCGACGCGGGCGATGCAGCCCACGGTCGCAAAGAACGTGAACGGCGTCGTGATCACCTCGTCGCCGGGGCCGACATTCAGGCTCATCAGGCAGTTCAGAAGGGCATCGGTCCCGCTGGAGACGCCGACGCCGAATTGGCAGTCGCTGACCGCCGCGATCTTCTGCTCCAGCTCCAGCACCTTCGGCCCGCCGATGCAGACCTGCGAGTCCAGCACCTCGGAGATGGCCGCCAGAACCTGATCCTTGATCGTCGCGTATTGTGCCTTCAAATCCAGCAGAGGTACTTCCATGGCTTCGTCCTTCAATTCATCCACTTACGATCACCAACCGGCGCGCCGACCGCGGATTTGACACGCTCATCAGCACGCAACCGGATCCGAGGAAGACATCATCCTCGATCATGGCCTCGGTGTAAATGGCGACGTTGCGGACCAGGTTCCGGCCCCCGTATCCCGCCCCGACTACCGCCATGCTTAATACCTCGTCACTCTTGTCTCATTCCTGGGGCACGTGTCGGTCCACCGCGTTCTGGAGTACTCGTTCGAGCTGGGCGGCCAGGATGCGCCGGTCGAATTGCTGCTCGGCCAGGGCGCGGGCATTTTCGCTCATTTGCCGGCACAGAGCGGGGTCATGCGACAGCTCCTCCAGCGCTTCGGCCAGTGCCTCCGGGCGGCCGGGATCGACATACCGGCCGCAGTGGTTGTTCTCGACCGTCTCCCGCAGCCAGCCGGGGACATTGATGAGCACCGGCTTGCCCGCTGCCAGCGCGTCGAACAGCTTGTTGGGCGACCATGTGTATTCCTTGGCGGCCCGGTAGATCGTCAAGCAGACATCGCAGCCGGCGACCAGGCGTGCGGCCTCCTCTTTGTCCGCTGCCGGGCAGAACACCACGTTGTTCAGGCCGTACGTGCGGGCGAGTCTCTCCAGCTCATCCCGCCGGCCGCCACTGCCGAGCAGGACGAGCACGATGTGGTTTGTCCCGCGCGCGGCCAGGACGCGGGCCGCCTCGATCACGTATTCGAGACCATTGGCCAGGCCCATCGCCCCGAAGTAGATCGCGGCGAATCGTGGGCCGAGACCGAGCCGCTCGCGCGCAGCGCTGCCATCGAGACCGGGACGGAACAGGTCCAGGTCGCTGCCGTTCGGAATCACGGTCACCTTCTCGGCGGCAATGCCCGTCCGGACGATGCCGTCTTTCATGCCGGGCGACAGGGCCACGATATGGTTGGCCGCGCGGTAGATTCGGCGCGCCATGCGCCGCAGCCACCAGATCGCCGCCGGGTTGTTCAAGGCGCCCACGTTGACCAGCGCCTCCGGCCACAAGTCCCGCACCTCGAAGACGAACGGCGACCTCGAAATAGCGGCTCAGCTCGAGGCCCGCCAGCCCGACCGTCAGCGGGGTGTGCGTGGCAAAGACGACCTCCGGCTTGCCGAGGCACCGGCCCACCTCCGTGGCAAGCTTGGCGAACCGGTGGAACTGGAGCATGCGCCGCCAGCCGCTCAGGGCGGTGCCCAGGTTGGGATCGTTGTAGGCGGCGGCGATGGAAATCACGCGCATGCCGTCGAGCCGGTATTCACAGCACGGCTCGTTCCGGCAGACCGGGAATTCCGCGTTGGCCAGACCCGAGGTGAGCATCGTCACCTCGTGGCCCCGGCCGGCCAGATAGCGGCCGAACTCATACGACCGGGTCCCCGTCTTGCCTTTGCGCGAAGCGAAGTATTGATGGATATAGAGGATTCGCATGGTATCGGTAGTGGCCCTCAGAACGAGCCGTCTGCATCGGCTCCTGACAGCGGTGGGTGCTCAGGCATTCCACACAAACCGTGCATCGTCAAGGGCTGCGCCCTTGACGCATGGCTCCCGCGACACGATGGCCGCTTTGATGAACTGCGGCCGAGCCCCGACGATGGACAGAACCTTCATCCGCTGACACTCGCTGCTTACGAGGACCGCACGGTCTCCACAGCGCCGCAGTAGTGGAGGACCACCTGCGTAATCCGCTCTGCGGTCCGGCCATCCCACAGCGCCGGCACCCGACCCGATTTCCACTGTCCGGCGAGGATGCGGGCCGATTGCTCTTCGATATTGCCCATGTCCACCAGCTCGTTCGTCCCTTCCGTGATGGTGATGGGCCGTTCCGTGTTCGGCCGCAGCGTCAGGCAGGGCAGTTTCAGGTACGTGGCCTCCTCCTGGATGCCGCCGGAATCCGTCACGACGAAGCGGGCGTTGTTCTCAAGCGTGATGAACTCCCGGTACCGCACCGGCTCGACGATGTGAAACGCCGCGCTGAACGAGGCGTCGATGCCGAACGCCTCGATGTTCTTGCGCGTCCTCGGATGCACGGGAAAGACCACCGGCACCCGGGCCGAGAGCCGGTTGAGATACGTCAGGATCTGTTCGAGGCCCTCCCGCTCGTCCACGTTCGAGGGCCGGTGCAGGGTCACCAGCACGTAGTTCCGCTTCGTCAGACCGAAACGCTGCACGATCTGCTCCTGGTGGTCGCGATTGATGCGCTCCAGAATGCCGATCAGCGAGTCGATCATGATGTTGCCGACTCGATGAATCTTCTGGGCCGGGACCCCTTCGCCGCCGCAGGTTCTCATCGCCGTCGGGCGAGGGCGTGAAGAGCAGATCGGAAATGGTGTCCGTCACGCGCCGATTGATCTCTTCCGGCATCGTCTCATCGAAGCTGCGCAGGCCCGCCTCCACGTGGGCGACGGGAATCAGCAGCTTCTTGGCCGTCAGGCTGCACGCGACGGTCGAGTTCACGTCGCCGAAGACGACCACGAGGTCGGGTTTTTCCGCCAGGAGCACCTTCTCGAACTCGACCATGATCCGGGCCGTCTGCTCCGCGTGGGAGCCGGAGCCGGTGCCGAGGAAATGGTGCGGCTGCGGCAGCTCCAGGTCCTCGAAGAACGCCTGGGACATGACGTAGTCGTAATGCTGACCCGTGTGGACGATCAGGGGCTGGAGCGACTCGGCCTTGGCCATCGCGAAATAGAGCGGGGCCATCTTCATGAAGTTCGGCCGCGCCCCCACGACCAACAGTATCTTTGCCACGTCAATGGCCTCCTTCCGTGTGCAGAACCGTGTCATAGATCTGCAGAAGCTTCTGGCTTTCCTTTTCCCAATTGTATTTTTCCAGCACCGCCCGCCGGCCGTTGTCGCCCATCCGTCGTGCCTCCTGCGGATGCTCGATCAGGTACGCCATCGCCGCGGGCGATCTCCTGCGGCCGCGCCGGATCGACGGTCAATCCGCACTGATGGGTCTCGACCACCTCCCGGTACAGCGGGAAATTCGAAGCGACCACCGGCAAGCCCATCAGCATATAGTCGAACAGCTTGTTCGGCAAGCAACTGGTATTGTTCGGATAGGGCAGGTACGTGATGACGCCCATCGACGCCTGTGCGGAGAGCCGCTCCTTTTCCTCGTAGGGAACCCAGGCCATGAACTTCACGTTTGCCTCCACGCCCAGCCTTCTCGCCAAATCTCGAAGTTCCTGCTCGAAGGAGGCGGGCGTGCTCGATCCCACCAGGCAAAGCTCCCAATCTGGATGCTCCTTTGCCACGAGCGCAAAGGCCTCGACCACCTCCACCAGTCCGCGAATCCGGGCCATCCCGCCGAGATAGAGGATCCTCGGTTGCGGGTCTCTTGGGAACGTCTCCGACAGCTTGAGGATGGGGTAGTTCTCGACGGGACCCGACCGGACCTTCATGGTCTGGTAGCGTTGCCCGACGAAAGGGGTCGTGTAGATCACGTAGTCGAAGAACCGCACCACGGCCCGCTCCCACAGGTCGAACGACTTGCTGAGGAGCCGCCGGAGCGGCTGGGCGAGGTAGTACTTGTCGAGGATGCTGTTGGGATAATGCTCGTGGGCGTCCCAGATGACCTTCTTGCCCCGCCACTTCAAGAGCAGGCCGGGGATCATCAGCTCCGGATCGTGGAAATGATAGACGTCCGCGTTCTCTTGCACGGCGAGCCGGTAGAGCCGCCACAGGACCCTGGTCATCCGATGCAGCCGATTCTTCGGCTGCGGCAGCGGCACGACGCGCACGCCGTCAACGACCTCTTCCTTGTCGTGCCGGGCGATCAGGACCACTTCATAGCCGGCCTGGGCCAGGCTCTTGGCCGCCCGGTGAAAGATCCGGCCGTCGAACGGAATATGCACCGACGTCATCATACAGATTTTGGCGCGGGGCTGTACCGGCCGACCATCCATCAGCTTCGGCCTCCCGCCAGCGACCACAGCGCCTCGGCAAAGATGCTCGCGTTGCGCTCAGAGTCGAAGACCTCGCGCGCCCGGGCCAGCCCCTTCTGTCCTGCCGCCGAGGCGAAATGCCTCATCGACAATCATCCGTTCCATCGCGTTGCGGAGTTGCTCGATATTCTTCGGCTCCACGAGCAGGCCGGTTTCACCGTCAATCACCGCCTCCGGCACCCCGCCCACGCGCGTCGCCACGATGGGTAAGCCGCAGTTCATCGCCTCCAGGACCGCCTGGGGCATGCCCTCGCTATACGACGGCAGCACCAGAAAATCGGCCGCCTGGAGAAAACGCGGCACTTCCTCCGGCGCAACGCGGCCGGGCAGCATCACCGCCCCTTCGCGCCGGAGCCGGGCCTGAAGCCCCATCAGCGTGTCCCGTGCAGGCCCATCACCGACGCAGACGAGATGAAAACGCTCGTGCTTATCGAGCAGCGGCTCGGCGGCCGCCGCAAGCTCTCTGATCCCCTTGGTCTCGACCAGCCCGCCCACGTAGATGGCGACGATGCCTTCTGTCGGCCAGCCAAGCTGCTCGCGGAGCCGGTTTTTGTTCTCGGCAGGGACGAAA
The DNA here is from genome assembly GCA_963699595.1 of uncultured Planctomycetota bacterium. GTDB lineage: Bacteria > Planctomycetota > Phycisphaerae > Sedimentisphaerales > Anaerobacaceae > PLanc-01. The sequence goes on along the minus strand of CAVOUO010000038.1, from coordinate 56,500 downwards.
TGCCTGGTGTCTCTGCCCAGGTACACGCACAGCGGCTCGCGCCGGCATTTGCCCGTCTCGGCCAGCCGCCGGCAGATGGACTGGCTGACCCCCACCGGCAGATCGACCTGTGCGAGCGTCTCGCACAGCCGCCGCCACAGGACCGGCATCCGGTCCGGGTACACCATCACGTCGCTGCCCACCGCCAGAGCGACCACGGGAAGGCCAAGCTCGCGAGCGATGACGACAGCCGCCTCCGCGTCCGGGAGCATGGAAACGCCCAGGACCAGATCGAAGGGACTCTCGCGATGCCATTGGCGCGCGGCAGGCAACAAGGCCCGCGCCAGGGAGTGGCCCTCGAATCGGCGAAAACCGAAGCCGGGCGGACGAAAATACGCGACCGGCCGCGCCGACAATCCTTCCGGCGCAGCCAGAGGATTCGACGGCCCATAGTCGCGCCAACGCGGGACGTAATGCAGCGGCCAGGGCGCCCACGGGCGGCCCACCAGGAAGCGACATTCGATGCCGTGCGGCCGCAGGAATTGTGCTTCCCGGCAGATGAAGGCTCCATACTGCCCGGCGCGCACCGTGGGGAACATGTGGCTGATCGCCAGTATCCGGAGCGTCTTGCTCATCCGCCTCACCGGGCCACTGATCCTCAGGTTCGACGTGGCCCCAGCCCAGGCGCTCGGCCGCCAGGACGAACCCCAGGAAGACCCAGTAGTACTTGGCCGAGACCTGCTTGATATTGAGCCCCATCACGAGCAGGAACGTCAAGCACGGCCCGGGCATAAAGCTTCTCCACCGTCAGCGGCGTCCGCTTGACCGTCAGCATCAGCAGGATCACGAACGCGGCGAACAGGACGGCCCCCGGAATGCCGTACACGCCCAGCGAGAAGAAGAAATCGTTGTGGGGCCAGATCGGGCTGCCCGTCCGCTCGAACCAGCTTACGTAACCGGTCCCCATCGGCCAGACCAGCACGGCGTCCACGGCGCTGCGCAGCGCCTCCGCCCGAAAGGCCAGGGCCTCTTTGGCCTGGCCGACGTTCGTCAGGCGCTGGGTCACGGAACTCGCCAGCGCCTGCTCCTTGACCAACAAGCCCGCCGACACAGACGCCAGCACAATGACCGCCAGCAACAGGGCGGCCAAGGCGGGCCGACGCAGCACCTGCCGCACGAACAGCAGCGGCGACAGCAGCGTGAACGCCAGCGCCACCAGGCCGCCGCGCGAGCCTGTCCGGAGCATCATCACCGGCAGGAACACCAGAGCCACGAAGTAGATCGCCCGCCAGAAGAAGCTCCGGTCGCGGGCGAACAGGTAGATCGCGGAGAGAAACGCGATGGCGATCAGGGCCGACAGCATATTCGCGTCGATCGCGTTGCCGAGCGTCGCCGAGTAGCGCACGTCGCGCGTCTCCTGCACCGCGCGAATCGCCTGTCCCGACTTGAGGGCCACGGCCACCGAGCCGACCATGCCGACGGTGTAGCACCGCAGCGCCCAGCGGAACGTATTCTCGTCATTCGTCTCCAGAATCCAGTAGACGATCACGATCAGCAGGACGAGCTGGAACTGCGTGAAGGCCCGCCGCAATTCCTCCGCCAGGTGCGGCTGCACGAGCGAGGTCAGGCCGATCCACAGGCTCAGGCCCGCCGCGACCCACAGGGCTTTGTGGCGAATCCGCAGGCCCGGGCGCGTCAGCAGGACGTTGAGGAAGAAACTCAGGGCCACTGCCAGCCCCACAGCCCGGTCGAGACTGAACGCCTGCTGCCAGGCCACGCCGGCCCCGGTCGGCAGGACCAGCATGAGAATGCACAGGGCGAACGTCGGCTTGATCACCATGCCGACAAAGGTCGGAATCGCGACCACCACGGCCCCCGCGACGGGGTTGCGGGCCAGCACGACGACGCCCAGCCCGACCGCACACAGGAGCAGCCATGCCACGAGGAGCAGGTAGCTCACCGCCGGCCCGAGCGGAATATCGGACGTGCGCTCCTGCGGCTCGTCGAGCAGAGCGGACTCGTCTATCGGATTGGCATAGGTGGCGTACATCGAGATTGGTATCGGCGAACCGTGAGGCCGCCGTTATTCGTCCCCGCCGTTCGCCGGTACGGCCGGAGCGCGACTTAGACAGGTTGGGGAGCAACCTTCACCGGTCTGCGTTTCCGCAAGGGCACCAGCCGCAGCAGACCCCGGAGCAATCGATGGTTGCCCGACAGGGCATAGCGTGCCGCATAGAGCTTTATCGTGCTGAGGTAGTCTGCCCGTGCCGGCGGGAGCAACTTCTGGCGGTACACCGGCACGCTCTGGCCGGCCAGCCTAAAGAGCCGCAGCCGCGCCCGGAGCTTTCGTTTCTTGAACAGGGCATGGCCCTGCGAAGTAAGCAGGTCCTGCAGGTCAAGTTCCGATAACTCGACCGCCCTCTGCGACGCCGCACTTTCCAGCAGTTCTTCCGCCTCCGATGTGCGCGAGATGACAAAGGAGCTACCGGCCCGATCGGTGCGCATGATCTGGGGGATCCACGCGTCGCTGCAGGTCAGGTCGCTCAACTCTCCCAACATGTCGCTGCACAACGTGCAGCGCCGCAGCGAGTACGGGCCGAGCTGTCGATAACAATCGGAACAGGGGACGGTCCGTCTGCTGCCATCCTTCAGACGGATCAGCACGCTGCCGGGCCAGCCTCGGCCGCGATATTGAAGGGCCGCGACAGTCTCCGGGTCGATGCCGAGATTCCGGAGAAATCGCGCGGTGCCCAGGAAGCTGAAGTTCAGGCTGCACGCGAGACTGATGCGATAGCGGATCTGCTCGGCCAGTTTCCCGATGCGCTGTTCGGCCTTGCGCAGTCCCTGGATGTGGCACGGCAGCCCCACGACGGCGATCCGGTCGTCGCTGTCGAGAACCTCCTGGAGCGCGGTGTTGGCGGCGACCGGGCAGTACTTCGAGCCGGCCGCGGAGAGGATCTCTTCCCGTGTCCGCGCGATGAAGGGTTCGGGCGTCAGGGGGTCATCCCGGCGCATCCGGGTCACCAGGGCCCCGTCGATCAGGCCTTCCTGCAACGCAAAAACCAGCAGGGAGCTGACGATCCCGCCGGAGGCGCCGTTGTAGCGCACGCCTTTATCCAGCGCATGGCCGACGTAACAGCCCAGGTAGCGGCCGGCCGCCGTATCCTCAGGGATGTCTCCAAAGAGCGCAGCGCCCAGCCCTTCGAAATCGACCCCGTGTCCGGGACAGATTTCGTGGCACAGCCCGCAGCGGTTGCAGCGTTCCTTGTCCAGCCGCGCGAGGTAGCGGCCCTTCTGGAGGACCATTTCGACCGCGCCCCGCGGACAGATACCCACGCACGTGCCGCAGCCCGTGCACAATTTGCGTTTGACGACCGGTCCGATTGTCTGCCTGTTTCTCACGGTTATGACGCACTCCTACGTGATTCTTTGATCGTGCGCACCGTCTCCTCGATTTGCCGGGAAAGCTCCTCCCGAATCCGGCCGAGGGATTTTCGCGTGGCGTCCCTCGTCTCGAATAGCTCACCTATCCTCTGCGCGGCCTCCTGCGCGCTCGCGGTATCCATGTCAACGATCTGGTCTTCACATCGGCACATCGCGCCGATGATCCCGTGCGTCCGCGTGTCCCGGCGGTTCGTCAGGGCGGCAAACGGCGTACCCATAGAAACGCTGCCGATCAGCGAATGGGTGCGTTCGCCGACCAGGAAGTCGCATGCGCCAATGATGCTCTTGAGCACGCGCGGCCCGCAATCCGGCTCCAGAATCGCGTAATCCGCCGACGTCGCCTTCATCTGCTCGACGACGTGCCGCGCCGCGACGGCGTCGCTGGCATCCGCTTCCACAGAATGGGGCAGCAGAAGCAGGAACGCCTGGTATTTGTGGATGAGGGTGTCGAGGATCGCCGCCACGTACTGCGCGTGGGCCTGCTGCTTCGCCTGGCCCCGCAGATCGGGCCGAAAACCCGCGTACACCCGGCCCTTCTCCAGGACTGTCACTGCGATGACGGGCCGACCGCTCCGCCGGGCGGCTCGATATGGCTCGCATCGATCCAGGATTTCCTGCGCCGCTTCGGGCGGCGCGGCCCGCATGGCAAAGGCCGGGTCGGGGGCGATGCGGAGCTTGCCCGAATCGGAGCAGACCTGCTTCATGCTGTCGCACGAATGCTGCTCACGAAAGAAGCAGAAGTCACTTTCCTCCATCGTCCGCCGATACAGCCAGGCTTTGTACCATCGGCCGCCGCCGATGCCGGTGCTGGCGCCGAGGATGCCGGTGCGCTTGCCGTGCCGGCGGGCCAGATGAACGATCCCGCAGGACTCGACGCCAAAGACGCCGTCGTGACCCACGAGCACGTACTGCGCGCGGTCGAAAAAGTCCGTCAGCGGGCGGCACGCCTGCGTCCGCGCGGACGCCAGGTTCCGCAAAGGTCCCTGGATTCCGAGCCGCAGTTGCAGAGCGATCCACGCCTGCAGGAGAATCCGGCTTCGGCCGGACAGGGCCGGATTGCCCTCGAAGCGAAAGAGCCAATCTCGTGGAAAGACTGTGATATTCTCCCGTTGCACCACCTGCGGAACGCTGTCGAACAGGCCCAGAGCGACGGGTCGTCCCTCCGACAGCATATCCTCGATCCCGCGAACGATGGCCTCTTCCCCCTGGTTCGCGAGCGGCACGCAGTCGGCTATGAGAATATGCAACCTGTCATCCATGCGCCGAGAGGTGTCGGCACCAGGACAGTATTCCATTGAATCCGCCCAGCCATTGATGCTCAGGCATCCTGCAAATGCCGGGGTGGCAGCCTCAATCACGGCTACAAACCAAGGCCTTGAGGCTGCCACCCGGAGTCGCACGATTTGAATACTTGACAGTCAGTAGACACCTGCGAAGCGCAGACGTGCTCACCTGGATGTTTCATTGACCCGGGGTGGTGAGCTCGGCCATCTGGGCGGCGGGTTGACGCCGGCCGCGTCGGAACACGGACAGCAGCCGCTGATGCTCGACGGCATCCATGCCCAGGAACCAGCCGCACAGGACCGTGGTGGCGCCCGCCGCCGCCACGACGCCGAACAGCCCGGCCCACGAGGCCGGCGGGGCCAGGTATTTCCACACGCCGAGCAGCACCACGCTCGGGACCGTGCCGAGCAGCGCGGGCCACCAGACCTGACGGAGGCTGTCCCACGCGGAGATCTTCATCTTGCGATTGAAGTAGATCGGCAGGATGATGCCCGCCACGAGGCCCATCGGCACGAGATTGCTCCAGGCGATGCCCTCCAGTCCCCAGCCGAGGACCTTCACGAAATAGACGGCGATGAAGACGCACAGGACGGCCTCGACGACCGTCAGGATACCGAAGACGCGGTGCTCGCCCCGGCCCGACAGGACCAGGTAATTGCTGTGCTGGCTCAGGAGGATGCAGTAACCTACGGTCAGGATCGCCAGAAGGGTTGCCATGGATTGCAGGACCGCCGGGTCGTTGATTTTCGCGCCGACATAGACCGTCAGGAACTCCCGGCCCATCAGGATCAGGAACGCGCCGGCCGGAATGAGGATCAGCAGACTGTACTTCTGCGTCAGAAAGGCGATCTGCCGGACCCGCGTCTGATCGTCGCGCGTGTCGAGATCGCTGACCGCCGGCTTGATCGACGTCGTGAACGCCTGCACGAACTCCGACAGCAGCAGCAGGGCCTGCACGGAAACGTAGAGGTGGCTGACAGCCTCCGACGGGAGGTAGATGCCCGCGATCGATCACGCTGGCGCGGAAGATGATCAGGGCTCCCATCGCGTACAGGAACGTGTTCATGCCGTAGAAGAGCATCTCTTTCAGCAGTGTGCCATCCACGTGCTTCCACGACAGGTAGCCGACGGGCAGCAACTGCCGGGCGAGGATATGCTGCACGCCCCGGGCGACGACCTCACTGAGGCCATAGATGAGCCCCAGGGTCAGCAGGCCGTAGCCGTGCAGCAACAGGACGACCGTCAGCACGGTTCGGACGGTCAGAACCACGACAGTCGTGATGCTGACCATGTCATAGCGCTGCAGACCGCTGAGCACCGCCGTCGTCAGTTGCAGCGGGGTCGAGGCCGCAAAGCTGATGCCGACCACGAGCGTCAGCACGCTCGCGGTCCGGACCAGTTCCGGAGGGATGGTGAACCAGTCCCCGATCTTCACGGCGAAGAGGAGGCTCAGGAGCACCAGCACGACGGCCACCATCGTGAAGAAGAACAAGGCCGTGCTGACGACCTTGCGAATGCCCTCCTCATCATCTCGGGCCAGGTACATCGGGATCCGGCGGTTGATCGCGCTGTTGAGGCCCAGGCCCAGCAGCATCCGGTAGCGAAAGAGCTCGCCGATCAGGACCCAGACGGCGTAACGCGCCTCCCCGAACCGCCCGAGGAAGAACCGGACGAGCAGAAAGCCGATGATCGCGTTGCTCATCAGCATCAGGAGGTTGAAGAACGTGTTGCGGACCAGCGCCCGTGAGGTCGTGACTGTCTTGGCCATGCTTTGTGCTTGTGCTTCCTTGCGCTGCGACGCAGATGCGATCTACCTTACGCCGGCCGGCGCCGGCGGGGCGAGCCGCCACAGGAGACCGGCTTCGGCCAACGAATACTTCCCGAGAATGAAGGCCGGGCAGTACCCGCGTCGCTTCGAGACAACGTAAACCGGACGTTCCTTCATCAGTTCTTCCACCGTCTGCTCATTGACGCGGGGGGCCCCCTGGCTCGACACGATCCCCGCGACGATCTTCACGTCCGGCCGGACCCCTTGGACCTCCTGTACGTACAGAAGCGGCGCCACGGTTGTGCTATCGGCGCAGATAATGGCGTTCGGCTCGGCGGTTTCCAGGGCCGCGCGGGCGAAGCGCTCCGCCCCCGTGTCGCCCGTCCGCCACGGCCGCAGGAAATACTCATAGTCGTTGCGATAGCGGATATCCTGCCGGGTCCCGAGGGATAGATTCCAATGCTGCGCCAGCCCGGGCGCGACGGCATAGACAGCAACCGGCAACAGGGCGAACACAGCAACCAGAACCATTGGGCAGGGCCGGCCCCGCCTTAGAACCTCCTGAACACCCAGGCCGATCACGATCGCAGCGATGCAATAGAAGGGCAGGAAGAATGCGTAGCGATCCGTGATGGTGTAGCGCGCCGCGAAAATGAAGAACAGCACGAGCAGCGCCACAAGGATGCGGCGAAAGGCCGGCGTCGGACCCATCCTGTGCAGGCCATAGAGACCGACGAAGAAGAACAAAGCATTGGGCGTCGGGAAGTTGAGCACGATCAGCAGGACGTCCTCCGTGATCAGCCGCCACGATAGAGTCGTGTTGAGAACATCGGCCCGCCAGCGGTTTCCGAACGCGGCGGACGCCAACGTGCCGAGGACATCGCGGTTCTGCACGATGTTCTGGAGGATCAGGTACTCGTAGGGCAGGGCGCCCAGGACCCACAGGGCCGCGATGAGCGCGAGGTCCTTGGCCCGGATGCTCCTGCGCCTCCACAGCACGAAGAGCAGCACGGCATAACAGGCCAGCGGGATCGCGGCGAGCATGTGAACGGCGAGAGCGAGACCGTTGAGCAAGCCGAGTCCGTAGAGGTAGCCCACTTTCTGCGTGCGGGTGTATTGCAGCAGTACGACCAGCTCGCCCAGGAACAAGGCCGCCCAGAGCGTGTACGTCTCGGCCAGGCTCGCATGCCACCAGAACGTGTGCGAGACGGCCAAGGTCAGGGCGGCGATGACCGCCGGAAACTCCTGGCCGAGCCATAACCGCATCAACAGATAGAGGTTCGCCACCGCGAAGGCCGCCGCCCCGGCGGAGACAAGATTGACCCGGCGGCCGAACTCACCGAGCGGGACATGCTTGGCCCCGATGGCGACAATATGGTACAGCGGATGCGAGACGGCCAGCCCTTCGAAGCCTTCGAGATCGTTGTGCCACACGCGATACTGGTACAGCCCGCTATCCTGCCACACCGCCCCCGGCGCAGAACTGATGCCGTACAAGAGCGCTGCACTCAAAAGGACGACACTATATCGGACAATCATCGATGATATTCAGTTTGTCATGCTGAACGAAGTGAAGCATCTGGCCCACGGACGGGGAGTGCGCGAGTACGATGGAAACGTCCCATTCGCGGCCCAGATCCTTCGCTGCGCTCAGGATGACAAGAGCAATGGGTGGCAGCGGCCGGGTGCCATGCTTACGCTGGCGTAAGCATGTCCTGTCCGTGATCCCGAACATGTCTACGCGAGCGTAGACATGGCACCCGGCAGGACCTCGTAAGGTGGGTTCTCAACCTACCCTGCAAGATATGTCATTGCGAGCGCAGCGAAGCGATCTTCCACCTCGCGAACTGGGACTGAGATTGCCTCGTCGCTGCGCTCCTCGCAATGACATGGTTACGCGCACTCTGTCAGAGGCGGTCAGCAGACCGTCACGACGAGTCCTTCGGTGCTGACGCGGAAATCGAAGAAGCGGGCGCGGTCGTTGGGCGGATCGCGTTCGAGCATTTCGCGCACGGCGGCCGCATCGGCGGGCGACCTGCAGATCATCAGCATGAAGCCGCCGCCGCCGGCGCCGAGGAGCTTGCCCCCGAAGATGTGCGGCTGGACGCGGGCGAACAACGCCTCGATCTCATCGTTGCTGCTGTTGGGGTCCAGACGCTTGTTAAGCTGCCACGCCGCGTCCATCAGGCGCCCGAATTGCTCGAGGTCCTTGCGGATGAACGTGTCCATGACCTCGCGGGCCAGGGACCCGATATGCCGGAGGGTGGTCATCGCCTCGCGGTCCCGGTTCAGGTAGCGGCCGACGACCTGCTGGAGAATGTTCTTCGCCAGGCGGGTGATGCCGGTGTAGTACAGCAGCGTCCGGCCGCCATTGGCGCTGGGGTCGAGGATATCCGAGGGCAGGTAATGGATGTGGGCGTCCGGGACCATCCCCGGCTCGGTGACGATCATCTTGACGCCGTCGACCACGCCGCCGATCTGGTCCTGCCAGCCGCCGCCGGTGGTCAGGGCCTGCTCCAGCCGCAACACGCTGTGGAACAGCTCCCGTTGCGTCAATCGCCTGCCCATGACGCGTCCAAGCGCGGCCACGATCGTGGCCCCCATGATACTGGAAGTCCCCAGTCCACTGCCCTTGGGAATGGCCGCCAGGGTCGTCAGCTCGATGCCGCCGCCGAAGGCTTCCAGCGCTTTTTTCAGGCTCGTGACGCCCTTGTGCCTATCCGGCGCCAGGCCGGAGAGGGCCAGGGCCGCCTTGGCCAGCGCGAAGCTGCCGGTGGCCTGGCGATAGTCCAGCAAATCTTCGAACTTGCGGACCTCGATCCGCACGCCCAGATCGATCGAGCCGATCCGGATCACAGGCTCGTCGATCACCCGGACGTAGGCCTGGATCGGAGGCTGGCCGTTGAGATCCACCGCGGCGTTGGTGACGCAGCCGCCCCATTCCAGAGAGTAGGGCGGGGTGTCCGTCCAGCCGCCGCCGAGGTCCAGCCGGGCCGGGCGCGGGCCCAGACGATCTCATCGCTGCGCAGCACGCTGTGCGGCGCCGGACCTTCCTCGGCGCCGCTGGCGACGATGGCCTGCTCCAGACGCTCGAACGCCGCCTGCTGCATCCGCCGGCACCACTGGGATACCGTCATCCTGTCATCCGGCTCGATCCCCAGCGATCTGAGCCTGCGCCGGGTGGCGGGGTCGAGCATGTCCGCCAGGCCGGACAGCACTTGTGCGGTCGGTTTGCCGGCATCCGGATAGACGTCTGCCAGCGCCGAGCCCAGCGTGTGAACGATGCGAGGAAAGACCAGTGACGCGGTCCCGCGCTCCTGCTCACTGTCGCCGTAGCGACATGCCTGCTTCAGAGTTTGGGCGACCCAGACCTCCCGGCTCCGGCCGCGCCGCATCAGGGCCGTCATTTCGCGGGCGGACAGGCCGCTCTCCGGCCGGAAAGCCCGTGGCAGAGAGTTGCGCACCACCTCCGCGCGGATCGCACTGCGGCGTTCGTAGAAACCTTTGTGGTCCGCCAAAGCAAGAATCTGTTCGAGACTGTAGCGCCGCGCAGACCGCCACGCCTGGCGCTGACCGTCGGAGGCGCGGGCCGGATCGAACATCCACAGCCACCGCCGATACTCGCTTGGCCCTGTCACCGCCGGAAAGAGCCGCGCGTTCCAGATCGTGCGGTCCTTTCCCACCACGCCGGCACTCCACACCTGGCTCTCATCCGCCCCGACCGCTGCGAGCCACGTGAGCAAAGGGGCGCCGCAGAAGATGGCCCCCTCGTCCGCCGGATCTTTGAAAGTGTCGTCGACGCCGTAGCAGCGGACAAACCATACCTTCCGGTTTCTCGCGTCCCGTCCCCCGATCACATCGAGGCACGCGCCCGCCGGCAGGGACAAGGGCTCTTCGACGTCGACGCCGACCACGACGTTGCTGCCGCCCAGCGTCAGCGGTGCGCGAATCCGGCAGCCTTCGACCCAACCAGCCGAACCCCGAATCGCGCCACCGGCGGCGATCTCGTTGTTGATGTCCAGACAGGCTTGCAGGTGCGAGACACCCTGGTCCTCCTGGAGCAGGCGCGTGCCGCTGTCAATGATGCTTCGGTTCATGCCGAAATCAAGGAACTCACAATGCTTGAGCACCTGCACGTTGAAGGGGATGGCCGAGAGAGTCCCGAACAGCCCGCCCAACATCGTCCCCGGCCACTTCGAGCCGCTCTCATGGGCCGATCGGATATGATGCTCCGGGCTGGTCTGACGGCCCATGGCACAGCAGATTTCGCGATAGAAGTCGAGACCGTGCTGCATGACGGTCTGCCCGCGCCGGCCGGCGAAGGCGAGCCGTCCCCCTTGCCCGGCCGGACGCCGAAGAGCTCCAGCAGCCGGACCGCCGTGGCCGCGTCGAAGTGCATCACGCCGATATCGAGGCAGGACTGGCCATAGGCGTCGATGGCGCCCTGGTCCCTTTGCTCGGGAATGGAAGGCTTCTGCAGGTACAGCCTGACCTCGTCATCCTGCCCGCAGCAGAACACACCGTGGCGGCTGGCCTGCTGGGGATGGGCATAACAGGTCAGGCCGGTCACGCCCTCTTTCTTGAATCTCACCTGCGTCGGATCGAACCGCAGCAGCACATCGCCCGAGGTGATGACCACCTGCCCGCGTCCCTGGGTCGGCGCCGGCAGTGCCAGGTAGGTGGGCAACTGCCGGTCGAACAGACTCAAGCACACGGCGCTGTCATTCTCGCCGGGGACCGGAATGAAGAGCTTGCCGCAGGCACTGTAGGCCGGCAGCCGCCGCGAGTCGCCGCCGGCGTGCACGATCAGGATCCGAAGCTCCGCCAGCACCTGTCCCCATGCCGTCGGATTCGAGCGCGCCAACCGGCGTCCCAACTGGTGGGCCAGGACCTCCATGAGGCAGTACAGCGTGCTGCCGCCGCTGCCGATCCGCCGGCCGCCCGGGTCGGCGACAACGAGCACGTGGCGCACGTCGCTGAGCAGCCCCAACTCGCGGCGGACATCCAGTTGCACCTGGTAAGCCTCCGCCTGCCGCTCATTCGAGGCGGTGACGATCAGGTAGTCCCAAGGACGAGTTCTCGCGTGCATACCACCAATCGTCGCGCCACTCATGGGTTCTCCCCGTGTCCCTTGTAGTAGTCCACGATGATCCGCAGCGTTTGGTCGAGATTGGTTTTCGGCTGCCAGCCGATGAGCTGGCGGATTCGCTGCGTGTTGGGGACGCGGCGCATCATGTCCTCGATGGGCCGGCCGTAGGCTACGGCATAGGGCACGAACTCCTTTTTGCTCCGGCTGCCCGTGATCGCGATGATCCGGTCCGCGAGGGCCTCCATCGCGACCTCTTCGGTGGAGCCGATGTTGAAGACCTGTCCGGCCGCCTGCTCGCAGCGCATCAGGGCGATCACCGCGTCCACCAGATCCCCCACGTAGCAGAAGCACCGGGTCTGGCGGCCCGTCCCATAGATCTGAATGGGCTCGTTCTTCAAAGCCCACTGCACGAAGCGGGGCACGACCATGCCGTAGCGGCCGGTCTGCCGCGGCCCGATGGTGTTGAAGAACCGCGCGGCGATCACGCCCAGGCCGTACTGCTGATGAAAGGCCTGACCCAGGAATTCGTCGATGGCCTTGCTGCAGGCGTAGGCCCAGCGGGAAAACGCCGTGCCGCCCAGGACGAAATCGTCGTCCTCGCCGAAGGGGACCTTCTCGCTCTTGCCGTAGATTTCGCTGCTCGAAGCGAGCAGAATCTTGCGGCCGAACTTGTTCGCCGCTTCGAGGACCACCTCCGTCCCGGCGATGTTCGTTTCGATGGTATGGACGGGGTCGTCGGCGATCAGTTGCACGCCGACCGCCGCTGCCAGGTGGAAGACCACGTCACACTGCGACGTCAGCAACTGCACCAGGGTGGAATCCCGGATGTCGCCCTTGACGAATTGCAGGCTTTCGCGGTCCCGGAACCCCTGGATGTTTTCGAGCCGGCCCGTGCTGAGGTCATCGAGGATCGTGACCTCGTCGCCATTGTCGAGCAGCCGCTCGGCCAGATGAGAGCCGATGAAGCCCGCCCCGCCTGTAATCAATGCCTTCATATTTACTATTTCAGATTGACTATTTGGACGGACACGCCGGCCCTGGGGCGGTGCAAACCGCAGGGCTGAATTGTAAATCGTAAATCTCAGATCGTAAATCTTAAATGGACGGACTCCGTCCCCGTCGGCTGCGCAAAAGGAAAGCAGCCTCCTTGCCGCACCACGTTTCTACAACATAAGTATCGGAAAATAAAGAACATAGGCTTGAGTCCGAGAAACCGATTGGGCTTTTTAGTTGGAGGAGGGGAAATAGCGAATCTGGGAGAAACAGGGAACTGACGCAGTCGGTGTGCGCCGCACCATCAACCCACCGTCATTGTCGGGAATGCAGCCAAGGATTCAGATCGGCTGGAGGGAGGTGTGATACGAGGCGCATTAACATGCGAAGGGGCTTTTGGGGGAACAGAACCCGGTTTCCGCAGTTCGCGTTACGGTGCACCCAAGGCTTCGATGTCGGCGGCATCCTTGGTGCGACCAGTGGAGCGCTTATTGGCGATGAAATCGTCCCGACCGATGAAGAATACGGGTACATCGGCATAGAAGCCGGGGGCCTTTCCCGCTTCGGCCTTCTCCCACGGGACACCCGTAACCCTCGTGAGGATATCGATCCGCACAGGAGCCACGCCGAGTTGGACGACCCTACCCGGCGTGGTGAAATCCTCTTGGGACAGGTCAAGGGAACCGAAGCCAAACTCGTCCAGGGCGGCAAGAATTCGCACAGCGTTGTCAGTCGTCGGTCGCACGAAGAGATCGATATCGCGCGTGAAGCGCGGAGCGCCGTGGAAGGCCAAGGCGTAGCCGCCGACAATAAGGTATTCAACCTTGTGTTTGTTGAATAACTCGAGCAACTCTTTGAAGTCGGTGCGAATCTCCATAATACTGGCGCCGGAGTTCGTCTACTTCCGCGAGGCGTTCCTCCGGGGGGCGGCTCAGCCAATACTCCAGGTTCTGCCGGATCTCCGAATAGCTGTCGATATCGTGTATCTGCACCACCTTGCGAATCATATATCTATAATAGCATCGGTATCTCTGTTCTGCAACGTCCTCGCGCGGCAGGCCTCCTATCGCGCCTGTCGCGCGGACGGTAGAGCAACCGTCTGGCGCTACTTTTTCGCCGCGACGGTCTTAGCGCTTTTCGTTTCGCCGAGGATTTCCTTGGCCTTCTCCGGAGTTTCCGGGGGCCACTCGCCACGGGCCTGGAGTTCCTTGAGCCGGTCGAGACTCTTCATGCTCACGATGGTCCGGCAGCGCGGGAAGCGGTTGCAGCCGAGGAACGGTCCGCGCTTGCTCTTGCGGATGACCAGCTCGCCTTCCTTGCACTTGTGGCACTTGATGCCCGTGGACTCGGGCTTTTCCTTCGGGGGCAGCGGATTGCCCTCCTTGTCCAGGCGCAGGGTCGTCTTGCAGGTCGGGTAGTCGCTGCACCCGAGGAACGAGCCGAAGCGGCCGTTCTTGCGGAGCATCGGCTTGCCGCAAACGGGGCACTTGTGCTCGCTGACCTCGTCCTGGACCATCTTGCCTTCCTTGTCGCAGGGCGAGGCGAACTTGCACTCCGGGTAGCCCTGAGCAGCTCAGGAAGCGGCGCGTTCTTGCCGAACCGGTACACGAGCGGCCGGCCACAGTCCGGGCACGTGTACTCGCTGGGCGCGGTCTCCGCCTTGGCGTGGACCATCTCCTGCGTGGCCGTCTCGAGGTTCTGCTTGAAGGGTCCGTAGAAGTCCCTCAGGACACCCGTCCAGTCGAGATGCTGGTCCTCGATCTGGTCGAGCTGCTCCTCCATCTGCCGGGTGAAGGCGATGTCCATGATCTTGGGGAAGAACTCGTTGAGCTTGTCCGTGACGACCTCGCCCAGGTCCGTCGCGTAGAACTTGCGGTCCTTCTGCTCGACGTACTCCGCGGTCCTGGATCGTGCTGATGATCGGCGCGTACGTGCTCGGGCGGCCGATGCCTTCCTTTTCGAGGGCCTTGACCAGGGAGGCCTCGGTGTACCGGGCCGGCGGCTTGGTGAAATGCTGCTCGGGCCGAATGTCCACGGTGGCCAGCGGCTGGCCGATTTGCGTCGGCGGAAGCTGCTGCTCGGTCGAGGCGACCGGCCAGACCTTGCTGTACCCGTCGAAGACGAGAACGCGGCCGGCCGCTTTGTAGGTGGCGGGGCCGAGACTCGTCGGCGTGGTGATGCTCAGCGTCGTTACGTTCCACCGGGCGGGCTCCATCTGGCAGGAGACGAACCGGCGCCAGATCAGATCATAGAGCTTGTATTGCTCGTCGTTGAGATACTGCTTGATCTCGGGCGGCGTCAGGTCCACATCCGTCGGGCGGATGGCCTCGTGCGCCTGCTGGGCGGACTTGCCCACCGCGTAGAAGTTCGGCTTCTCGGGCAGGTACTTGGGCCCGAAGTGGCCCTGGATATAGTTCCGCACTTCGCCGAGCGCCTCGCCCGACACGTGCGTGCTGTCGGTTCGCATGTACGTGATCAGACCCAGTGAGCCCATGGAGCCCAGGTCGATGCCTTCGTAAAGCTGCTGGGCGATGGACATCGTTCTCTTGGTGCTGAAGCCCAGGCGATTGGCCGCCGTCTGCTGCAGCGTCGAGGTGATGAACGGGGGCGAGGCCCGCGAGACGGATTCCTTCGTCTCGATGTCGCTGACTTTGAACTGGGCGTGTTCGAGCTCCCGGAAGACCTTCTGGGCCTCTTCTTGATTGCCGGCATTGAACTTCGCGTCGCCGATCCTGAATAGCTCGGCCTCGAAGGCATGATGATCGGCCAGCCATTTGCCCTGTTCTTCGACGGTCGGTCCCTTGCCGTCGTCGGTTTTCGGCGTGGTGAAATCGCGCCACTGCTGCTGGTAGTTGCCGTTGAGATCGGTCGTGAAGACCGCCGGGATCAGCCAGTACTCCTCGGGCTTGAACGCGCGAATCTCGCGCTCCCGCTCGACGACGATCTTGACCGCCACCGACTGCACGCGGCCGGCCGACAAGCCCCGCGTTACCTTCTTCCACAGCAGCGGGCTGATTTGATAGCCGACGATCCGGTCGAGCACCCGGCGGGCCTGCTGGGCCATCACCTTGTCCAGATTGATCACGCCCCGGCTGGGCAAACGCCTCCTGAATCGCCGATTTCGTGATCGCGTTGAAGATCACCCGGTAGGTCCGATCCTCCGGAATCCCGAGGATCTGCGCCAAATGCCAGGCGATGGCCTCCCC
The DNA here is from genome assembly GCA_963699595.1 of uncultured Planctomycetota bacterium. GTDB lineage: Bacteria > Planctomycetota > Phycisphaerae > Sedimentisphaerales > Anaerobacaceae > PLanc-01. Next base: position 40,737 of record CAVOUO010000038.1, on the reverse strand, counting down.
CTCGCGGTCAAGGTCTGTCGCCAGGTAGAGCTTGTCGCACTTCTTGGCGGCCGCCTTCAGTTGCGAGACGACGGCCTTCTTGCCCGGCATGATGTCGTACGTAGGCTCGAAGTCGTGCTCGATATCGATATTCAGGCCCTTGGAAGGCAGATCGCGGATGTGCCCCATCGAAGCCTTGACCTCGTAGTCCGGGCCGAGGTAATGATTGATCGTCTTGGCCTTGGCGGGCGACTCGACGATCACCAGCGATTTGTGCGAATTCGATTTTGCCATCTGTCTGCTTCAATCCAAATGCGGCTGGAGGCTCCCCAACGCGAGTTGCGGCGTCCGGGCCCCCGTCATTACTGGCGTCGGCGCAATCAGGTTCGAGCGGTTCGACGGGTATTCTCCAATCTTATCGGCTGTTCGGCCTCTAACGTTTAGACCGGACAGATACAGGTGGGCCGAAGATCTGTCAACAGAATTGCCCACCGGTCGCCACCGGGTTCGTGCCTGTCAGGGAAGCGCCATGCCGCAAAGTTCCTGAACAAAGCGGCCGCGCAGAGCGTACAGAATGTGGTTGCACACAAAGGCTGAGGTCCAAAGTCCTCCTTCCTCCTACCTCAGCCTTTTTTATGCGCACGTGGAGGCAGACGCCCCCCTGGAATCGGTTGTGAGCCAAAAAATTGAGCGGTCCGGCGTGAGAATTCGTGATGGTCCGAAAATCTCCATCCAGGCCCAACTTCTTGTGCTGTCAGCGTCGCAAGCCCACAAGGCTTTGTACACGAATCCGAGGATGGCGCGACCTGCCAACGCCACATTGGGCCGGTCAGAACAGGTTTTGCCGGATTTTTGCAAAGAATTTCGCTTGTCAGGGCCGAAGGGGTAGAGTATAGTAGTCCAAGTTGGATTTGGTCCTGATTAGTAGTAAGCACTATAACAGGGCTGGGGTTATCTCGCTTTTCCTCTCCCTCCGCTCCTCAGCCCTGTTTTTCTTTGCGCGCACGTGGAGCACCGGGCTGTCGCGGCGCAGACCCGTCGCGCCTCGCGATGACCCACAGGTCCCAATCGGCCTATAGGTCCTATTCTTGCTTTACTCTTCGTTGTTGAGGAATTTGATCAGCTCTTCGGGGACGTAATCGCTGGCAAAAGCGAGGATGTCGCTGATCTCGGCCTTGGTCAGGTCGCCGGTGACCTGACGATTATTGATGTCCACGTTGACGATGACGCCGAACTTCATGTCTTCCCGGGGCACCGCGCCATTGGCTGGGCCGGAGCGCTGCAGATAGGTGGGGCGGATTTCGAGATTGATGTTCTTGTCCTCCGTGGGCATCTCCAGAAACAGGCGCAGGTTCTTGGCCTTCTCCCGCCACAGCTCGTTCTTCAGATTGCTGGCGACGATGTCGATCGAGCTGATGAAGCCGCTGTCGAAGACGATCTCGTGGACCACGCCGACGCGGGGCACGGTCCGGTCCGGGAACCTGGCCCGCAGCTCGTCGAACGCCCGGCGAAAGACTTTGTCCTTCTCGGTGATGTCGATCTCGTGCGGCCGGTCGATGTACAGGCGCTCGGGGAACGTGTAGACCGGGCCGCGGTTCGTCAGCACGAACGTCTGGAGCTCGATCCGCTTGGCGTTCGGCAGCAGGAACGTCCGTTGCACGCGCAGGTCCCGCGGGCCCACCAGCAGCGTCTCGAAGACTTCCGGAAACTGCTCGACCAGCCAGTTGCCATAGTCCTGGAGCTTGGTCCGGTCCTGCTCCGGCAGCACCGGGGGCCGCGTATCCACGCCGTACTTGACGATATGCTGCGATATCTTCTCTTTGTCGAACTGGTAGTTCATTCCCGATCTCGGCCAAAAACATCCATACGTGGATGGAGTTTATCCGCTCGCCAGGGCCAAGTCAAAGAAAAGCCGCCCTTCGCCCGCAACAACAGCAGGCCCGGCTGCTGCCACCTGCCGAATGCCAGTCCAGCGTGATGGGTCTCACGGATTCGCGAGACGGGGGACCGTGATGCTCAGGGCCGGGAGACCCTTTCTCTCGGTCGGCAGTGTCACCGGCTCCATCGCGATCTCCACTGCCAGCGGCTGGCCCGCACCCGCCGGCAGCGGCACCCGGATCTGGGTCCAGCCGGCTTTCATCGTCGCCTGGTTCACGGTTTCGCCGGCCAAGTCCTGGCCGTCGATTTTCACCCGGATCTTCCAGCCGTCGGTCTTGGGATCGCAGGCGGCCGCGAAGTCCAGGGTCAGAGGCTTGCCCGGCCGCAACGTCATCGTCTTGGCCAGAACGTAGCCCTTGGCGCCCTTGGTCAGACCGTTGAGCACGAAGACGTTCTTGCGGCCCTGCGCTTCCCAGAGCATCGAGCTTTGGCCGACGTTGCAGTTGGAAATCGTCCAGCCGTCCAGAAAGCGCGGGGCGGCCCACCGCAAGCCCGGGCTGGCGATTTTCGCCATCTCCTCGTCGCTGTAGACGCTGCCGGCGATCGGGGCCGGGGTTCTTCAGGTCCTCGAACTTGCTGGGCGTCGGCGCTTTGGCAGGGATCACGAAGACTTCCTCGCCGCTGGCGTCCTTCTCGATCCGGCCGCCGACCTGCACCAGCGCCTGGCGGGCCAGCTTCTCGCAGACGTCGAGCAGCCCCGGGAAGTTGTAGGCCGTGTGGCTGAAGATCTTCGTCTCGTCGAGCTTGCGGTAGTACCGGTCGGGCAGCTTCGAGAAGCCGCAGCGTCGTGAACAGGACGCCGCCGCTGGAGGAGGGATTGCAGTCGGAGTCGAAGCCGCACCGGCAGGAGATGATGATCGTCTGGTCGAGGTCGCCCTTGCCGTAGAGCAGGCCCATCAGGACGCAGGCGCCCTTGCGCTTCACGTCGAGCGCGCTGATGTTGTAGTTCTTGTCCTGGTTGTATTTCTTCTCCGCCAGGGCCCAGGTCTTCTCCCAGTCGGTCGGGTTTTCCTTGTGCCACTGGAGCATGTCGCGGACCATCTCGGCGTACTGGCACTCGCGCGGGAATGGCACTTCAGGCCGGCCTCGATGAGCTTCATCGACGTCCTTCTCGAAGAACGCCTCGGCGTACATCGCGCCCATGAACTGGCCGGCGTAGACGCCGTCGCCGTAGTTCATCAGCCGGCCGAACTTCTCGCCCAGGGCGATGGCGACGTTGGGCATGCCCGGGGCGATCAGGCCGGAGTAGTCGGCCTCGATCTGGTAGTCGATCGCTCCGGCGCAGTTGTGGAACTTCGGATGGCTCGAGTCGGGCGGGGCGATGCCGTTGCGCAGGTTGCCGCGGCCGGCGGCGTTGGCGACCCACAGCGGCATAGCCGCTGTTGGCGAAGTCGATCCCCGCCTGGCGGATCGGGACATCGAGCCCGTACTGCTCCATCGTGCGCAGGAAGGTCATCTCCACGTAGAGGTCGTCCTGGCCGAAGGCGTCGTTGACCAGGTTCTCGCGTGAAGGGCGGCATCTTGTCCGCGGGCATGATCTTCTGGTACCGGCCCTCGGTCGGCGCGCCCCAGGAGACGCCGACGATCTGGCCGATCCAGCCGGCCTTCATCTTGTCGCGGTACTCCTTGACCGGCAGCCGCCGAAATTCCTGTCCCGCCGCCGGGGTCGAACCCAGAGCCGTCACCAGGCTCCACACGATCAGAGTTACACAAATCACCGCAGGCTGGCATTTTTCTGAGCATCTCGTCTTCATAGCGACCTCTTTCTTCGCAGGTCGTGCGTCCTCGCACGACTTCGTGGCATCGGCATCTTGCCGATGGATTTCGGATCACGGGCAGGCCCGCCCTGAGCCCCGCGAACGGGATGCCCGGGCCACTTCAGGCGAGCGGGGACGCTCGCCCTACCGTGGGTTGTTCCTCTGTTGCCAAAGTCGCCGATTATGCTATCCTCTGGGCGCTGGACATACAAGGGTCCTTCGGAGAAATGCCATGAAGCTCACGAAACGCGTTACCGTCGTCATTGCACTGACCGCGCTGCTGGGCGGAAGCGTTCATTCCCAGGTTCGTAGCGGGTCCCCAAACGCGACGCGTCGCGTTTGGGAGCCCGGTGTGCCCGTAAGGGCATATCCGGACGTGTCGCGGGCTTCCAGCCCGCGATCCGAGGGCGGGACGCCCTCGACACGAGAAACGCCTGACGGCGTCACTACCAACCAGTATCCACCGGTGACGGCGCCGCCGGAATCGTTCTTTGCGAAGGTCCGCGAGAAGGACCGGGACGCCGCCCGCGCGTTCTACAAGAAGTACCTCGACGTCCAGGGCATGCCGGTGGTGGCCGCCGCCGAGGTGGCGGACCTGGCGCTGCAGCGCACCTATGAGATCGTCACGCACCTGCTGGCCGGCCGGCCCGATGTCATCAAGGCCATGGTGGACCGGGGCATGTACCTGACGATCATCGGCAAGGACCAGGTCTACACCGACATGCCCGAGAACCGCAACGCCCCCAATCCGGCCTACCTGAACGAGCGCGTCCGGGGCACCGGCGGCTTTCCCACCAGCTTCGGCGAGGAGAACCTGCTGAGCCTGCCGATCGACCGCTACGACGACGAGAGCATCGGCGTGCACGAGTTCTGCCACACGATCGACAGCACGCTGGCCCGGATCGACCCGACCTGGCGGGAGCGCAAGAACGCGCATGTACAAGAACGCGATCGGCCAAGGGCCTCTTCAAGGACACCTACGCCGGCTCCAACTCCGTCCGAATACTGGGCCGAGATCGCCCAAGCCTACTTCGACTGCAACCGCATCAACAACTGGAACCACGGCCCCATCGGCCGCCGCGAGCAGCTCAAGCTCTACGATCCCGAAGGATACGAGCTGGTCCGGACCACCTTCAATCTCAAGCCCGACCAGGACTGGCGCTACCAGCTTCCTCCAGAAGCAGCCCACCGTCATTCCGCCGCCGGCCCGGTTCAAGATCGATCCCTACTACACGAAATTCACCTGGGCCCGCGAGTTCCCCGTGCTCGGCCGCGGGGCGAGCGACGAGGCCCTGCTCCAGGCCAACGACACGATCCGCAAGATGTTCGCCTATCGTCACGACATCCTCAAGGCGCTGATCGCCGACGGCGTGAAGCTCGTCGTGCTGGGTCCGCACGAGAAGCTCTCCGACCTGCCGGAGTGCAAGCGTGTAGGATGGGCTTCAGCCCGTGCGGACGATTCTGCCGGGACCGGACAGGAGCGGCATGGGCTAAAGCCCATCCTACAGTTGGACCCCTTGGCCCGCTTCCTCGATTACTCGCCGCAGATCAAGCTGCTGGTCGTCGGCCAGGAAAATGTGCTGGCCGATCCGAGAGATCCCTACGCCACGGGCTGCCAGGTGATCCGCGTTTTCGCCAAGGCGATCTACCACGTGACCGGCACGCGCCCGGTCGATCCGAACTGGGACAAACGCCGGCGCGACGTGCAGCAGTACGAACTGCGCGTCCAGCGCCTGGACGTCCGATTCGACGAGAAGCTCAAAGAGCTCCATACCAAGGCGCTGAGCGCCGGCAAGTGGAAGGGCACTCCCGCCGTCCAGGACCGCGTCGAATACTGGGCCGAGGGCGTGCTGGCCTACTTCGACGCCGCCGGCACCGGGATGACGCCCACCGACGCCGATCACCCCATCACCACGCGCGAAGCCCTCAGACAATACGACCCTGACCTGTTCGCGCTGGTGGACGAGACGATGGCCTACAAAGGCAAAGTGGACTGGCGCTACGCACGGCGCTGATCCTTGACCACTTTTCGCAGGGCGAGCGTCCTCGCTCGCTCAGTAGCATGGGCATCTTGCCCATGAGTCACAGGGCCATCTTGGCCCTGTCGTCACGGGCGAGACGCCCGTGGTGCTCACGGGCAGGATGCCCGTGCTACCGAAGTCCTCAGCCAGTTGGCCGCCAGCAAACGAAGATCAGCGAGGTTGATCTGTCCATCGTGGTTGAAGTCGGCACGGGCATCGTAGGCCGCCTGTGGCTTCGAGGACGACCAGCCCCTGGACAGAATAACGTAGTCATCAAGGTCCACCCTGTTGTCACCGTTGGCGTCGCCCTCCAAGGACGTCGAGGGAGCGATTGAGCCGAGGCTGACAATCGCCTGCGGCAGGTGGGACGCTGGAATACCCGTCGCGGCTTGAATGCTCTTTTGCTCGGCGGAGGTCAAATTGGGCTTGAAATGGCAACCCAGTCCCAGCGCGCTGGCCTGGATCAGCATGTTACCCGCCACGAAACCCGCCTCTAATTGAGCGTACTGCTGCCCGGCGTTGGCGGAATCGAGGCACAGGACGACGTAGCACGGCGCCTTCGGCAAGCCGCTGAGGGCGGCCGGCAGGGCGGCCCTGGCATCCACAGGTTGGGGGTTCGTGTTCTCACCGCCGGATCGGGGCCTGCTGCCGCCGGCCGCAGCGCCGACCGGCTCGAGTCGATGATCCCGCGTGCTGGCACTGGTGCTGGGGTCCCGGTTCTGATACCGGCGGACGCCGTCTTCATTGACCAGGTAGATACTGCGGGACAGATAGTAGGTGGCGTAGGCGGAGGGCACGGTCAGCCCCGCTCTGCCGTTGGAGGTCACGTGGGCGGTGCAGCCGTAGCCTGCCCAGAGAATCTGCGAGACCTGCGGCAGCGTCAAATTCATCGGCTCAAAGCTGCTGGCGTACTTCAGATGGGCCAGGACCTCTTCAAGACTGTCGTCGGCAGCGGTGGCAGGGTCGGGCAGCCACCCTGGCTGACCTTGTGGCACAGAACAATGCGCCGTCAACTGTGTCGTCAGCCCGCTGACCGCCTGCACCCCGAAGAACAGCCTCGTCCTGGGGTACCCAATCCCTTTGGGGCAACTCGCCACCGCGGATTCCGTGCTGTGACCGAGAGAGACCGAGGCGAGAATCGCGGGCATGAACATGACCCCCGCATCGAACTCCAACTGGGCCTCGTAGATGATCGCAAAACCGCCGTCGGTCGTGACCTCATCCGGAATGCCGACTCAACGAATGGCTGGCCGGGTCATACAGGTACGTCCCGTTGGACGTGGCAACGTAGATGTTCCTGTACGTCCCGGCGACGGGCGCGCGTCCTGCCGCCCACAGAATATTGCCGATCTGTTGCGCCGTGGCGGGCGTCCTGCTCAAGCTGTGCTGCGAGTACCGGCTATTGAGGCAGGTCTCCACAGAGTTCTTCGTGACGATAGCTGGTGGGAGGCTCCCGGCAGTGACGCCCTGAGCCTGACAGAGTACCGGTCCCATTGCCAGCACTGTAATTGCCGGTAGCTATGCTTTTCATCGTCAATCTCCGTTTGTCAGATGCCGTCGTGATACTTCCTCCAAGGAGCCGCTACCGTCGCGTGCCCCCATATTAGCAGCTTGGACAGACGGCGAAAAGGAAGAATACCGAGGGGGTGCCGACACTTTATTGACTGGGGGCGCTGCTGATATGATGAAGGGCCGGTCCTGGATCCCTATTCATGGAGAATAAACAATGACAAGAATCGCCTTCAGGGTGCCCCACAGGTTCGCCATCGTGATCGCGGCATCGGCATTGGTCCAAGTTCTGAGCATGTCCCAGGTGTTCGCCCAGGGCTTCCGGTCGTCACGTCCTGTGGAGGGCTTGTACAAGGACCGCATCACGCCGCACTGGCTGGCCGGCAACACGCGGTTCTGGTACCGCAATGACCTGGCCGGCAAGACCAAGGAGTTTGTCCTGGTCGACGCCGAGCGCGGCACGCGCGAGCCGGCGTTCGATCACGCCAAGCTGGCCGCCGCCTTGTCCAAAGCGGCAGGGGCCGAGTACAAGGCCAATCAGTTGCCCTTTGACGTGATTGAGTATGTAGCCAAGCCCTCCAATCGCGGGCGGGACGCCCGCGACACGCAAGGGCAAGATGCCCTCGCCACGAATGAACAGGTCCGTTTCACCGTGGACCAGACGACCTGGGCGTGCGATCTGGGCTCCTACGTCTGCACCAAGACGGACCTGGGTCCGATCCAAGCGCCGGCGGGCCAGGGCGAAGGGACATCCCGGTTCGGGCGGCGCGGGCAGGGATCGGGTCGGGAACGCGGCCCATCCATGGACTCGCCCGACGGCAAGTGGACGGCCTTCGTCAAGGACAACAATGTCTGCGTGCGCAGCAAGGCCGACGACCAGGAGGTCCAGCTCAGCACCGACGGCGTCGAAGGCAACGCCTATGGCATGTTGTCCTGGGCGCCCGGACTCCAAGACCCTGGTGGCCTGGCGGATCGAGCCGGGCGATGGCAAGGAAGTCTACCTGATCGAGTCCTCCCCGACGGGGGGCGGGCGGGCCAAGTTCAGCAAGCGGCCCTATGCCCTGCCCGGCGACAAATTCACGACCTACGAGCTGAATCTCTTCGACATCGAGACGCGAAAGCAGATCAAGCCCGAGGTGGACAGGTTCGAACTCGACTGGGAGACCCCGCGCCTGCATTGGAAGAGGACGGGCGGCACTTCGCCTACGAGAAGATCGATCGCGGCCACCAGCGGTTCCGCGTTGATCGAGGTCGATTCGCACACCGGCCAGGCCCGCAACCTCATCGACGAGAAGACCGAGACCTTCATCTGGACCGCGCACACGGAGAACCTGGACCTGCGGCTGGTCAACTGGCTGGACAAGAGCGACGAGATCCTCTACGTCTCCGAGCGGGACGGCTGGCGGCATCTGTACCTGGTCGACGCCGCAAGGGCGAGGTGCAAAATCAGATCACCAAGGGCGAGTGGGTCGTGCGCGGCATCGATCGCATCGACGAGGACGCGCGCCAGATCTGGTTCCACGCCAGCGGCAAGAACGCGGACCAGGACCCGTATTTCGTCCACTACTATCGCGTCAACTTCGACGGCTCCGGACTGGTGGCGCTGACCGAGGGCAACGGCAACCACACGATCCAGTATTCGCCCGACCGCCGGTACCTGATCGACACGTACAGTCGCGTGGACATGGCCCCGGTGCACGAGCTGCGCCGTGTTTCGGACGGCAAGCTGGTCTGCCCGCTGGAGAAGGCGGACATCACGCGAGCTGAGCGCCGGCGGGTGGACGCCGCCGGAGGTGTTCGTCGCCAAGGGCCGCGACGGCAAGACCGACATCTGGGGCATCATCTGCCGGCCGAAGGACTTCGACCCGAACAAGAAATACCCGGTCATCGAGTACATCTACGCCGGGCCGCAGAGCTCCTTCGTGCCCAAGAGCTTCAGCCCGATCCGCCAGTTCGCGTCCCTGACCGACCTGGGATTCATCGTCGTGCAGATGGACGGCATGGGCACGGCCAACCGCTCCAAGGCGTTCCACGACGTCTGCTGGAAGAACCTCAAGGACGCCGGCTTTCCGGATCGCATCCTGTGGCACCAGGCGGTGGCCAAGAAGTACGCCTATTACGACATCAGCCGCGTCGGCATCTACGGCACCTCGGCCGGCGGACAGAATGCGGCGGGGGCCGTGCTCTTCCATCCGGAGTTCTACAAAGCCGCCGTCGCCGCCTGCGGCTGCCACGACAACCGGATGGACAAGGCCTCGTGGAACGAGCAGTGGATGGGCTACCCGGTCGGGCCGCGCTACGCCGAGTGCTCCAACATCGACAACGCCGCCCGCCTGCGAGGCAAGCTGTTCCTGATCGTCGGCGAGATGGACAACAACGTGCCGCCGGAATCCACGATGCGCTTCGTGGACGCCCTGATCAAGGCGGGCAAGGACTTCGACCTGCTCGTGGTCCCCGGCGCCGGCCACGGCATGGGCGGCGCCTACGGCCAGCGCCGCATGCAGGACTTCTTCGTCCGCCACCTGCTCGGCACGGAGCCGCCCAACCGCAACGGGGTGGACAAAGGCTGACCACAACCGAGGTGAGACGATCTATGGGATGGGTCGCAGGGTGTCCCAAGAAGGAGGATGCAGACGACGCAGTGATTCCCTCGCGTCATGGCGTGTTCTCCCGAGGGACGACGACAACCTCATACCGATAGGAAATCGGCTGGTCGTTCGGGAAGCTCACATTTCCGTTGCCGGGCCAGCCTTCCCAGGCCTTGAAGGCAAACCCGCGTTTGTTCTCGATCTGCCGCGGGTATTCGTTCCAGAAGAAACGGGCTTGGGCCAGGCTCTCGGGCATTTCCAGGCTGTGGAAATGCAGCGCGTATCTCCCGCGCAAGGGCACCTCCACGGTCAAAGGGTAGTCGATGCCCTTGGGGTAGTTCCCGCCTTTGCTGTTGGTCTGGGGCAGAGCCATCGGACCGGTATCGGTGTCCCAGACACGCATCTCGCCGGCCACCGCGCCCGGCGTGAACATGTTGTTCAACTGGATCAGTTCCGGATGGCTCCCCGGCGTCACGTCATCAAACAGCCACTCGACCTGGCCGTCGCAGACGATGCGGTCCGCCAGGAAGGTGTAACGCTGGCGAAAACGAATCACATCGGCGTTGGCCACGACCTGGTTGCCCGCCCGGCCCGCCGCCTCGACCACGATGCGGTCGGCTTGCTCTTCAAGGATCGACAGCTTCACCCCGGTGCTGAAGTAGTAAAGGCTGCCCTTGGCGACGTAGGCGCCGTCCTTGCCGGTCTCCTTGAAGTCGACGTAGATCAGGTTGCACAGACCCTCGAAGCGGTTGCCATCGTTGGAGGCGAGGTTGTCTCCATCGGCCGGGATGTGCAATTCGGTGATCACGCCGCCGTGTTTGCCGTCAATGACGGCCTTCCAGGTCGGTGCGACAGACGAAGTGATGGTGATCCTGTCTCCATCCTCAGCCGCGGAGAGCGGAGGGCGTGCGTTTGTAGTGACGGCGGGAGGCATTTCTTGATATGCCCTTACGGGCACACTACGAACGATGGCGTTCGCCAACGGCCCGAACAGGTACCGGCGCAGAGGGGCATGATAGGCATTCGGCTCGCCGCCGGCGGTCGCGATGGTGTCGCCGTTGCGCACGGCGATGAGATTGAGGCTGGGAACGACCAGGACGATCTGGTGGCCCGCGCCGGTGCCGCAGTACGCGTCCCGGGGCAACTCGGGATAGGAGCCGTCGTTGTTGCTCCACCAGCCGATGCCGCAATTGCCGGGGGTGCCGACATCGCGGGTGACCTGGCGCACGGCGTCGGCGCTGATGAGCCGCCGGCCGTCCCAATCCCCTTCGCGGAGCATGAGCCGGCCGACGCTCGCGGCCGCGCGGGCCGTGTAGCTGCCGCCGCCCCAGGAGCCGACCAGCGGCAGGCCGTCCACAACGGGGGTCTGGCCGTAGCCGACGGACCAATCGTCGTCCGGCACGCCGATCGGTCGCATCACGCGCTCCCGCAGCAGCGTGCGGATGTCCTTGTGCGGGCCGTCCCGCAGCGACGCGGTGACCGTGTATGTCAGCATCGCGATGCCGGGATTGCTGTATGCCATCTTCGTGCCCGGCGCGAACAGCACGGGGGCGTCGTCGCGGGCAATGGTGAAGGGGTCACGCGGCGGGGGGAGCCGCTTCCAGAAGTCGCCTTTCCAGCCGGTCAGCTTCTCGTGCGGCAGGTTGTCCGCCTCGGCGTCCTCGATACCCGAGGTGTGCGAGCCAAGCTGCCGGACCGTGATGCGCGACTTCTGCGGGTCATCCCGCCACTGCGGGACGAACTTGGCTGCCGGATCGTCCAGCGTGATGCGCCCGTCGCTCATCGCCACCGCCAGCGAGACCCCGCCGACGACCGCCTTGGCCATCGAGGCGGTGCCATGCTTGCTCTTGGCCGACTGGCCGGGGGCGTACCATTCGCAGACGATCTTGTCGTTGCGAACGACCAACAGACCCGTGGTCTTCCGCGCCGCCAGATCGTCCCGCATCGTCGCGAGCTTCTCGCTCGACATTCCCTGACTCTCCGGCGTGGCAGTCTCCCACTGGAACTCCGCGGCACCGCACAAAACCGCCGAGAAAACGGCACTCAGTACGATCAGGAACTGCCTCTGCAAAGACCTCATGTACTTACCTCCTCAAGATCAGTGCGCGACCTGCAGCCGCACCACCACACTCTTCGCCGTCGGCGGCGTTTTCAATACCAGGATTCCGTCTTTGGACGTCACGGTTTCCTGCCCCACCGGGCGGGCCTCCACGGTGTCCGTCCACTGTGCGTCCCATTTTCCGTCCGGCACGTCCCGCAGGGTCAGCCGTCCGGCGGGCTGCTCCTCGGTCCGCAGGCCCATCCGGCGGTACATCCAGTTGAACTCCGGGTGCTTCAGCCACAGCAGCACGTAATCGTCGGTCTGCAACCCGCGCACTTCCAGATTCGGTCCGTTACGCCGCACATAATTCGTGAGCTCAAAGGCGGTCGTGATGGAGCCGCCGCCGGTGTTTGCCACCCGAATCGTGTGACTGCCGGCGGGAATCTCGACCGGATACCTCTGGTAGTAAGAGCGAGGGTCGTACTGCTCGGGAGGACCATAGGGCAAAAGCTCCCGCTCCAGTACGACCTTGCCATCCACGGACACCGTCAGCCGCGGCGCGGACTTTGGACCAGGATCGAGTTCCGGCACGTAGACGATGAACTGTCCGTCCACCGGATAGCGGACCTGGAACGACTTGGCCCGACGCCTGCCCACTGGGCCGGTTTTCCAGCCGCGCATAGAGCAGGTCCTGCCGGTCCAGCCGTCCGTTCTCCAGCACGGTGAACGTCTCCCGGTCCCGCGCTTCCGGCGGGAAGGTGTAATTCCCCGGAAAACCTTCGATGAAGGTATCGGCGTAGTAGGGCGGCCGCGCGGCGTCGGCAAACTCGAACGCCTGCACCTGCACAGCCCGCCACGTGCGCCGGCTGAACGGAATGTCCTTCACCACCTGCGCCACGGCCTGGATGTAGCGATAGAAATGCTCGTCGTCCAGCCAGTTCCAGTCCCACGCCATGCCGGTGCCGGCGCTGCCGCTGAGCAGGGGACTCCACAGTCCATCATGCACCATCACCCGTTCGGGATCGTGCGGCCGCGTAGCCGCCGGAGCGCATGTTGTGCCCGATCCCGTACTCCGCGAGCATGTAGGGTTTGCGGAACTGCTCGATCAGCCGCTTCGTCCAGACCTCGCCGATCTGCGCGATGTCCTTGACGGCGTAGGTGTTCGTCGAGACCAGCTCCATCTCCGGCAGACCGTCGACCTCGGCGTAGCTGTTGAGGTTCCCGAAGTTCGTGTGGATGACGTGTTTCACCGGATCTGCCGCCCGCAGAAAGCGCGCCATCCGCTGATGCCACTGCGCCGCGGTCTTGGGGTTGAATCCTCCCGCCGCACTGGCCTCGTTCCACAGGTCCCACGAGAAGAGGCTGGTCGAGCTACCCCAGCGGGCGACGGCATAGCGCAGCAGCTTCTCGAAGACGCGTTGGGCCCGTTCATCGGTCCAGTATTCGCCGGGTTGTTGGAGGAAGCCGCCGTTCTTGATATTGTAGACATTCGTGTCCCAGCCGCTGTCGGTGGTGCGGAAGTTCGTCTGGTTGGTGAGCGTCAGCATGTGGTACACGCCCAGCCGTTCGCCCAACGCCAGAACCTGATCCACGCACCAGCAGTATTCCAGGTTCAGTTTGCCCACGCCCTTGTCCGGGCGCCCGGCCCCGACGACGCGTTCCATGATGTTGAAGTTGCTGTGCGTCAGGAACAGGCGATTGAAGTTGCCCCCGACCCCGGCAAAGCGGTCGTAGACCCGCTCGTACTGGGCGACGGAGCCAGTCGCCTTGTCCATCGCCACGGCACAGAACGGCGTGCCGTCCTCGAACTCGAAATAGAGGGGATTGTGTCGAGAAATCCGCAGATAGCCGTGGCCGGCGGCCGCCGTGGTGCAAGCGAAGGCAGGAGCTTCGACCGCGATCTCCCGTCCCCCGTTCTTCGCCTTCAACGCGCAAGTGTACTTTCCCGTCTGCGCCGGCGCAAACCGCACTTTCCAGCAAGGCTCGCCCACGCGTTGGTAGGACTCACGCCCGTTGGAAACCGTGCGGCGGTACTCCTGGTAGAAGAAAGCGGGAACCGTAGCCTGCGATCCGTCCGGCGCCGTGAAGACCGCGTCGACACGAACCTCCTCAGGATCGAAGGGGTTGTGCCATTGGCCCTCCATCCGGAACGTGATTTCCACGGTCTCATAGCGGGCCACTTGCGTCTTGCTGACCGACACCTCGGAAATGGCCAGTGTCCCCGACGAAGCCAGCGGCACAACGTTGTCGGCCGCCCAAGACAGTCCGGACAGCGCATACCAAGGCGACCACAAGCCAGAACAGGCTCTTTCTCATCTCCATTTCTCCTTCAGACGAGTGGCAAACAATACCATCGGCAAGCTCCGAAGAGGGTTCCCAATCGCGACGTGTGGCGATTGGGGGCCCAGACTCCGCTTGCCGCTGCCACCCGGCATCCACCAAATCAGTGTGGGCGGAGTTCTATCTTGTGAAGCGAGCGAGGAAACCGCCGCCGTCGGCCAAGTCGATCGTGAGCGTGTCGCTTCGCTGCAGGGTTTTGTCCTCCAGGACCACCGCGTCAGCCTTCTCCTTGTTGTCGCGGACCAGCGATGCTTTGTAGGAACCGTCGCCCAGGAACGACAGCGGCACTTGAATCGTCCGGGCCGGCCCGGCGCTCATCACGGCCAGCATCCACATGTCGCCGCTGCGCCGGGCGAAGAGCGACAGTTCGCCGATCTTCGATTCCGGCAGAACGATCGTCTCGTCCCACACCGCCTTGATGCTCTTGATGACATCGACCGCCGGGTTGTCCAGCACGCTTTGCGGATGGGCCGCCATCGTCAGAATCGGGCTGTGGAAGGTCGCCAGGCAGGCGATCTGATGCGCCCAGGTCGAGTCCGCCCGCCGTTGGGTGAAGATCATCGTCGTGTAGTCGGTCGGCCCGGCCAGGTAGCGGGCGAAAGGCAGGATCGTCTCGTGCCGCGCCCGCTGCTTCAAGCCGCTCGATTCCATCCCGCGGACGCCCTCATAGAGCATGGCATTGGGCCAGGTCCGCAGCCGGCCGGTCGGCTTGTTGGCGCCGTGGAAGTCGAGGACGCACTGGTACTCGGCCGCCTTCTTCAGCAACTCCTCGTAGAGATCGATGTTCTCCTTGGCTTCGTGATCGAAGAAGTCGATCTTGGCCCCGGCCACTCCCAGCCGGTGCAGACGCGAGAAGAACTCCTCCCGCGCCTCGGGAGTCCGCAACTGATTGCTGTGCCGCCAGAACAGCACCCGCACGCCTTGTTGTTTGGAGTACTCGGCGAACTCCCGGACCTGCTCGTCGGACCAGCCGTAGGCGAAGCCTTCGAGGATGTGGTACTTGGCCCCGATCTGGCCGGCCATGCGGGAGAAGTCCTTCATGCGGTCGAACTGGCTGGCGTTGCCTCGGGGCACGTAATTGCGGTCCACGTAGTCCCAGACGCACAGGCTCGGCTGGACCCAGGGCGTCTTCATCCCCTGCGGGAAGTACTTCGGGTCGGCCGGCGGACACAGATTGGGCAGAATGTCGCTGTTGACCAGCGTGTTCAGGTCGCGGGCGACCAGCACCACGCGCCAGGGTGTGGTAATCGTGCCGGTGACGGACGCCGGCGTGGCGAGACGCTTGGCCTCGTCGCGTCCGTAGCGAAGCTCGTAGGGATAATTGATGGGCTGTCGATGGCCGAGGCCCACGATCCAGCCCCGCCGGCCGTCGCTTTCGAGCCCCATGCCGGAGTAGTTGACCAGATTCGCTTCCGTGATCGAGCCATAACCGGCACCGCCGGGCAACTGGAAGGTCACCGGCGGGCCGGCCCACTGCCCGGCCTTCACCTCGGAGATGTCCTGCTGGTCGTATTCCGCTTCGTAGTGCCCATCCAGGTCGTGGTACCAGACCGTGGTCCCGGCCGGAATGAATGAAGGTCGAGTACTCGTTCGGCACGCGCACGGCGTCGGCCGCACCGGCAATGATGTGGCGGTAGGCCACGCCGTCGTTGAACGCGCGAATCTCCAGGACGTAGGGCATCTGGCTCAGGTCGTGCGTCAGCGAGACCTTGACGCCGTTGCAGCGATTGACCGCCGTGCTGTGGGCACCGTGCCAGGGATAGGTCTCGTCGATGCTGTAAGGTTCCAGGCCGTTGAAGATGACGCCCGAGGAGAGATCGTAACCGTCCACGCGCATGTCCAGCGGCGACGGCTCGATCACGGTGGTATTCTCCAGCGTCACCGTCCAGGTCAGCCGCTCCGGGTTGGAGCCGAGAGTGAACTTGACCTTGCCGTCCGGGCTGGTGACCTGGACCTCCTTCATGGGCACCACCCGTTGGGTGCGCCGCGTCTTCGGCTGGCTTTGTCCCTGGCGTTTCTTCTGTCCTTGCTCTTGGGCCAGGCCACATCTGGGCCAGACAGACGTAGATGCGTCCACGACTCAGTCCCACGGCGATTGCCGTGCTCGATGCGTCTTCTGTGCATGATGTCAACTCCAGTAGCAGGTCCTCATTTGAGACTTACAATTTGAGACGAAAGCCGAAGCGATTGAGCCCGGCGGTAACGGCAAGGATGACGACGGCACAGCCGATGGAACGGGCCATCGCATGGGCGAGGTCGGGTTCGGCGAGCCGGGAATACCAGCCATCGAGACCCAGCAAGTCGAGGGCGGACCCGTGCATCTCAGAGAGCAGATAGGCCAGCAGGACGTTGCTCCCGGCGATGGCAAAGGGCTTGGCAAACTTGGAAGCAACGCTCTGCGGCCGAACATCGGCCAGGAAGTAGAAGAGCAGCCACAGGGCGGCGGTGATCGCGCAGGCCCAGAGACACCAGGAGGGCGTGGCTTGATTCTTGTTGATGCCGTACAGGCCGTGCAGAAGCAACGCGCCGGCCGAGCAGCCGGCGATGAACAGCAGAGCGAATCGCACGCGAGCGCGAATGGTGGTGGCCTCGGGCGCCAGGAGAATGGAAGCCAGGAGCATTCCCGCGACGGCGATGGCGCCCTGGGAGCCGAGCGTGCTGCCGATGCCGACGATGCGCGTGAGCCAGAAGCCGTCGAAGGCGCCGGTCCGGTCGGCGGGATAGAGACAAAAGAGCAGGACGACGCATCCGAGCAGGGCAGTGCGATAGGTCCGAAAGACCAGGAAAACAAGGGCGGCGACCAGATAGGCCCAGCCGATCAGGCCGAGGATGCCGTACCACTTGGTGGTGATGGAGAACGGGGACAGCGAGATGATCCGATGGCCGTCGCTGCCGCGAAAGGCGAACGCCAGGAATACGAGCGAGGCGAGGCCGAGAACGCGCAGAACGACAGTGACAACACGAGAGATCTGCTCCCGACCCGGCGCCGCGAGGGAACTGAATGCGAAGATGGCCGAGACAAACATCAGTGCGGACCAGAGGGCGGCGGACCAGCCCATCTTCTCGGAATCGGGCGAGCCGTTGACGATCAGGATGCCGATCAAGAGAAGCGACAGCGTGCGGATGACGATGTGCAGCAGGCATTTCCAGAACGGTTCGCCCCGGGCCAGACGCGCGCTCGAGAGCGATGGGGACGGACATGCCCATGACGAAAAGGAAGGCGGGAAAGACCAGATCGACAAAGGTCATACCGCTGGGGCCGTGGTAGTGGCGCATCCACGCGGGGACAATCCGGCTGTCCACGCCCGCGATGTCGTTGACGTAGATCATCGTGAAGATGACCAGGCCGCGCAAGGCGTCAATGGAAGTGATGCGGCCGGCACGTACGGTGTCTATCTGCTGATCTTCTTTCATAGTACTTTCACGCGGGATGGCTCCGACCCCGTGGGAACGACGACAATAGTTTCATCCTTGCCGGTCGGGAACACCAGCGTCGCGCCCGAGAGATCCTCGGCCTTCTTCCCGTTGCGATAGAGCGTTACCTCGCCCTGGCCCCAGGGGTTTGCCAGCCGGCACGGCCCGCCCACCTGTGATTGGATCTCCACCAGAGGGATTCTGCCACTCTGAAAGGCGGAGCTGACCAGAAACGCTCCCCGTGCCCGCAGGCTGAATGCCGCGTCCCAGTCCTTCGGCCAGTCATTGAAAATCCGGATCGGTTCCTCGTTGGTGATGGACGCGGGGGAGCTTTCCAGCATTGTCTCATGGATGCCCATGGATAGACCGCCGATGTGCTCGGCGTCGATCGCGCCCGGTCCCTCGCGCAGCCGCAGCCGGTTGCGGAAGATTTGCGCTCCGCCGGCGCCTTTGGAATCGATGAAGCTGTTGAGGGCATTGAAGCCCAGAAAGCGGGCTTTGAGCTCCGGCTCGGGCCCGATCGGCTCAATCGCTCCAGGACCGCCATACACGAACGAGCCGTACGCCCGTGGGCGCCGGCTGCCGGAGGTGCGCTCGGCGCGTCTCTCGGAACCGGGCAGGTTGTCATGGATCTCCTGCCAGATCGGGCGCAGCTCAGCGTCCACCTCCAGCAACTGAGAGACATGGATCGCCAACGGGAAGATCATGCGCATCGCACTGATTTCATTCGAGGTGTCCGACGAGTTCCAGGCGCTTTCGCCGCTGTTGACGTGATGGATGTGGTACTTGCCGTCGTCACCTTTCTTGAAGTTGGGAAAATGGCGGTAGAACTCGGCCGATCCCTTGATCAGCGGATAGGCCTTGTCCCGCAGCCAGTCCTTGTCCTGTGTGAATTGGTAGCGCTGATAGAACAGGTTGGCAATGCGCGAGGCCACGCTCAGGATGTGCGTGCAGTGACCGAAAATGCCGTTGATCTGCGGGCGAGCCGAAGCGGTCCGGCTGCACCGCGGCCTTGGTCGGCACCACGAAGTGCCCGTGGTCCCAGGAGCCGTCCGCCTGGAAGTTCCAGCGGGAGGCGTGCCGGTTCTTGGTCTCGGCATACCACTGGAACTCCTTCGAGCGTGCTTCATAGGGCTTTCGCACCAGGAACAGGTCCTGGAACTCCTGAATCATGTTCTCCGGCAGGGGCTCCGGGCCGTTGAACCAGCAGATCTCCGGGACCCAGATCCCCTGCGAGCCCCACTGTTGCCGTGCGGCCAGGGCACAGGCGTCCTTCATATTGAAGTACATCGCGTACAGGGGGTCCATCAGGTCCAGACGGTTGGCGGGCATCAGGTTGCTGTAGTAGGCCAGGGTGTTGGCCGACCAGAATTGCGAGCCCCAGCGACTCATGTCGCCGGTGGTGCGCCAGAGCATCCCATTGAAATGAGGAGGATAGGCTCCCCGGGACGTGCTGCCCATCAGATAGAGGAAATAGGTGTAGTGGGCTTCCACGAAATCCGCCTGGCCGGAACTGCTGTGCATGTACACAAATCCTTTGGCCCAGAAATCCCGCCACCAATCGGCCGTCTCCTGACGCAGGCCGGCAAATCCCTTGGGCGCCGCTGCTTCCAACTCCCGGATCGCCAAGCCGGCCACATCGGCTTGCGGATCGAAACTCGCGGTGCTGGCAATCAGGATCGTGAAACTGCCCCGGCCCGGTGCCGCGGACAACTGCACGGTCGCATCGTTGAGATAGCGTGCCTTGGACGCACGGCCGATCACCCCGATGGCCACCGCCGAGGCATCATAGAACGGGGGTGCATCTTTGAATGCTTCCTGATACTTCTGGGTTAACGTGATTCTGCCGTCGCGGATGCCCAGAATGGAGGTCGCCCGGTGTTGAGCGGTCAGAAACTCCACCGCGTGCTGCTGGGCCAACTCGTAGTTGCGCCCCGTGATGCGTTTCACCTGGTAGCGCAGCATGCGCAGATCGATGTTGACCGGCTCCGGCACCGCGCGTTGGTCGTCGATCTCCACGGCCATGACGTCGCGGTGGGGCCAGGCCAGTACGCGTGCCGTGACGCCCCGGCCCTGGACCGTCATGACCGCGTCATACAGAGACAAGTGCTGCTCTGAACGTCTCGCCGGCAAACACATCCTCGCCTGCCGAGACCAGACTGATATCCACATAGCCGCAGCCACTGGCAAAATCGGAGTCCGCCTCCGGAAAGCTGACGGTCCGCCCGTCGGCCGCAAACACGTCCACCCGGTTGATCTGGAACTTGAGTTGTGTCGGCGATGTCCAGACCAGGCTGCCCATGCGCCCGTTGCCGACCGGCATCCCCTCCTCACTCCGGCGGGCCGGCTCGTTATAGTCCAGGTCCGCCCGTGAGACAAGGTTTTGGTAGTTCACGTTGAGCAGACTGCGGGCAGTGCTCGGCGGTGCTTTGCTGTCGCCGGCAGGCGCCACCGCTGTCGCGGCCAGGAGAACGATCGACGAGTAGACACCTGCACAACGCCTGGTCATAGTCCTGTCCTCCATCTCTCACCGTAGATCGAACCGCCGAACCAGCAACGAAAAAGGCTCCTTCCTGCAACCATTATGCCGGGACGGCACACGGATGCAAGAAGGAGCCCTGATGGTTTGTAGCGTGCCTTACGGCGTTACTGCAAACGAATTACTGCTGCTGACGGCGGCCGCCACCGCGGGTTCCCATCTTCTGCAGGTCGTCCATGGTCATGCCCATCGCCGTGACCTTCTCTTCCATTTGCTTCTCGCGCGCGGCCATGATTTGTCCGAGCTTCTGGGCAGTCTCTTTGGCGTTCTCCTTCTGGGCGGAGGCCTGGGCGTCCTTCAACGCCGTCATGGACTCATTGTACTCGGCCGCGATTTGCCGGATCCGGAGCTGGTCCACATCCTTCTGGATCGCCGCCATGAGCGCCTGCTGCTGCGTCGACCGCTCCTTCATCTTGGCGCGGTCCTCTTCCGTCATGTCCTGGAACGACCGGCCCTCCATCGCCTTGGCGCCGGAATCGACGAGGGCCTTGAGCTTGGTCACTTGCTCTTGCAGGTCGGCCACGGTCTTCTGCATCTGCGCGCCCATCATGCCGCCGCGCCCGCCGCGCCCGCCGCCGCCACCTGCTTGTCCGTAGGCTGCCCACGCCACGGCCATGGTGAGCAGGACACTGACTGCAACAATCGTGCTTCTCTTCATGGGACTTCCTCCTGACTAAAATTGTGAATGGCCATTGGCCCGACTCCCACAGTGGGAAAGGGTGTCTGGCTTTTCATACGGGTGCTGCTCATGTAGTGACGCTCGACGGCCCGGCTTTATTGCATTTTGGAGTCCGATTTTCCGCCCGGCATCCTCTTCCTCAGGCTCACTGAACCGCCAGCATGGCCACCGAGTCCTGGTCCTTGACGAAGATGCGGTTGCCCGCGAGGACCGGATGGGCATAGATCGCCGTGTCGGCGACCTTGATCTTGGCCACTTCCTGGTACTGCTTGCCGTCGGGCTTGAAGACGACCATCTCGGAGCTGCTCGGCAGGGCCACCAGGCACGAGCCGCCGTCCACGATCGACGTGAAGCCCTGGCGATCGCGCGCGGTCGTGTCGGTCCAGGCGGTCTTGCCGGTCTTGGCATCGAGGCAGTAGAGGTTGCCCTTGTCGGACAGGCCGAAGAGCAGGCCGTCCTTGAGCACCGGCGAGGCGAACTGCGGGGCGAGATCCGGGTTGCTCCAGACGTCGGTCGCTTCGAAAGCATCGCCCTTCTTCTCAATCTTGACCGCCTTGGCGCCCCGGCCCTTGCCCGTGTAGATGACCGTCTGGCCATCGATGATCGGCGTGGCGGCGTTGTAGGCCATGCCCGCGACCGTGAACGGCCGCTGCCACAGGAGCTTGCCGTCGGCCACGGCGATTCCGACGATGCTCTTTTCCGTCGGGGTCACGATCTGCTTGACGCCGCCCACGGTCAGCAGGGCGGGCGAGCCATAGTCCGGGCCCTCGGCGCCCCAGCGCCACTTTTCCTCACCGGAAGCCAGTGTGAAGGCGATGATCGCACCGTTGCCCTGCCCACCAACGTGCGCAATGGCCATCCCATCGACGATGATCGGGGACATGGCCGTGAAGAACCTGGGCGCGACCTTGGGGAACGGGTCCTTGCGCCACAGGAGTTTGCCCGAGGTGTCCCAGCAGGAGACGACGCCGGCGACGCCCATCGTGACCACCTTTCCGTCCGCCACGGCCGGCGAGCTGCGCGGCCCCGAATGCACCTTGGCGGCCGGTCCGCTGATGGCCTGCGCCTCGTATTTATCTTTCCAGACTTCCTTCCCGTCGGCGGCGTTCAGGCAGGTGAGGACCTCGTCGCCGCCCTGACGAGAGAAGACGTAGAGCTTGTCGCCCACCAGGGCTGGGGTCGAATCGCCCGCACCCACGGCCATCTTCCATTTTGGTGCCAACTGCTGCGGCCATTGCGCCGGTGCGGCAAAGCCGCCGGCCTTTCCATCCCGATTCGGTCCGCGCCATTGCGGCCAGTCCTGGGCGAACAGGCCGCCTGCGCCGATCAGAACCACGCAGACCGCCGCCATCGCTCTGCATCGATTCGTGTTCTTCATGGTAACCTCCCGTGCGAATTGCGTTGCTGAGCCGCACCGAGTTGCACACGCGGCAACTGAACCCCGTTGCAGCTTTGAGCTTTGCGGTAATATTCTACCCCCGGGCGTTGCTTCCGCGATAGATGCCTGCACGAAAAATCGTCTATTTTTCTCGCAGGATTTGCCACCGGCCGGTCTGTCCTCAACACTGAGTACAGTAGAGACCAATGTGTCCTGATCCGGGCACGGCTCCGCAGAAGGGGTCTGCGCGGGCCGAGCAGCCAAGCCCGCAGCGCCGCCGCGCGTCGGGGAACGTTCCAACGTGTTTTTCGCAGTTCCTTAGTCTGACAGCCAAGCCGAAGGGTATAATACTGATTCGGATACGCTGAACCCGCACGCTGCGGCGTATGTATCTGCGTGGTCGGCATCCGGTAACAAACGATTCAAGTCGGCCGAAGCTGGGTAGGGATGAAATGATTGGCCCGCTCTTAGACAGGTCCTGTTGCCGCCGTGTATGGACGCTGGCGTGGATCGTCCTCGCCTGGGGTGGGATTTCGGCCGCCTGGGCCGCCTCGGATACCGACGCCACTCGTGAGCTGCTCCGGGCGGGTCAGTATGAGAAGTGCCTGGAGACAGCCCAGAAGGCCATCAAAGACGGCGCCTATTCCACCCAGTGGCGGCTCCTCGAGATCGAGTCGTTGCTGGCCTTGGGGCGCTACAAGGAGGCGGCGGACCGTGCCGACGCGGCTTTGCGGGATTCCCGTACCGATATCCGCCTTCTGGCGCTGGCACACACGGCCTTCCAGCAGAACGGCCAGGCGGATCAGGCTACCCGCATGCTCGCAATGATCTACCGGATCGCCAGCTACCGCCGCAGCGAATACCTCAGCAGCACGGAGGTGGTGGCCCTGGGCCAGTCTCTGCTGTTGCTCGGGGCCGAGCCGCGGGTGGTCCTGGAGAACTTCTACAACGTGGCCCTGCGGAACGATCCGAATTGCCGGGAGGTGTACCTGGCGGTCGGCTCGCTGGCCCTGGCCAAGCAGGACTACAAATTGGCCGCCGACCGCTACCAGGACGCCTTGAAACGGTTCGGCGATGACCCGGATGTGCACTATGGATTGGCGCAGGCGTTCTACCACAGCGACCGCAAGTCGATGATTGGCGCGCTGGACGCGGCCCTGCACGTGAACCCCAAGCACGTGCCGGCGCTGGTCCTGCTGGCCGAGCACCAGATCGACTCCGAAGACCGCGAAACGGCGGCCAAATCGCTGGCGCGGGCGCTGGCGGTCAATCCCTGGCAGCCGGACGCCTGGGCCTACCAGGCCGTGCTGGCCCACTTGGCGAACGATCCCAACGCCTGCAACGCCCGCCGGGCCAACGCGCTGAAGTTCTGGCCGGCCAATCCGCGCGTGGACTACCTGATCGGCAGAAAACTGTCGCAGAACTATCGTTTTGCCGAGGGGGCCGCCTGCCAGCGCCGGTCGCTGAAATCCGACCCGAACTACCTGCCCGCCAAGATCCAATTGGCCGAGGACCTGCTGCGGCTCGGCGACGAGCAGGAAGGCTGGACCCTGGCCAACGAGGTCAACAAGAAAGACCCCTACAACGTCGAGGCGTATAACCTCGTCCATCTCCACGATGCGCTGTCGGCGTTCGATACCCTGTCGGCGGACGGATTGCTCATCAAGATGGACAAACGCGAAGCCGCCATCTACGGGGACAAGGTGGTGGAGTTGCTCAAGCACGCCAAGGCGCAGCTTTGCGAGAAGTACGGATTTCAGCCCGACCGGTCCGGTCACGATTGAGCTATTTCCGAATCAGCAGGACTTTGCCGTTCGGACGTTCGGCATGCCCGCCGTGGAGGGCTTTCTCGGCGTCTGCTTCGGCAAGGTCATCACCGCCAACAGCCCGAGAGCCGGCGCCGGCATTCAACTGGCAGTCGATGCTCTGGCACGAATTCTGCCACGTGGTGACCCTGAGCCTGACCGCCAACAAGATGCCCCGGTGGCTGAGCGAGGGGATCTCCGTCTACGAGGAATCGCAGCACAATCCCTTGTGGGGCCAGCAGATGAGTCCCCAGTACCGGCGGATGATCCTGGACGGGGAGCTGACGCCGATCGGCCATCTCAGTGCGGCCTTTCTGAGCCCGAAAACGCCGATGCACCTGCAATTCGCCTACTACGAATCCGCTCTCGTGGTGGAGTTCCTCGTCGAACGGTCCGGCATCGCCGCTCTCAAGGCCATTCTCGCCGACCTGGCCAAGGGTGGCGAGATCAATGCCGCCATCGTGAAACACGCTGGGCCGCTGGAGAAGATCGAGAAGGACTTCGAGGCCTTCGCCCGCAAGCGGGCCGAGAGTCTGGCTCCCGGCGTGGACTGGGAGCAGCCGACGCGGGAGCAGCTCGACCCTTCCGACCCGGAGGCGGTCGCCCAGTGGCTCAGTAAGCACCCCAACAGCTTCTGGGCCTTGAGCCTGCAGGCCAGGAGCCTTCTGGCCGACCACAAGTGGGAACAGGCCAAGGCGCCGCTGCAGAAGCTGATCTCCCTGTATCCCCAGCATGTCGATAAGGACAACGCTTACCAACTCCTGGCCGAGGTGCACCGTAACCTGGGAGAAACGCCGCAGGAAGTCCAGGTGCTCAGCACGCTGGCGGGCCTGTCGGCCGATGCCGCCGAGGCGTACACCCGGCTCATGGAGATCGGCATGGAGCAGAAGAACTGGGCCCAGGTCGTGGATAACGGCGAGAGATACCTGGCCGTCTACCCGATGCTGTCCGCCGTGTATGGGCGTCTGGGCCGGGCCAACGAGGAGTTGGGCCGTGACGGAGGCGGCCATTCAATCGTATCAGCGCCTGCTGTTGCTCGACCCTTCCGATCCGGTCGAGGTCAACTATCGTCTGGCGCGGCTGCTCCAGCCGCGGGACCCCGCCGCCGCCAAGAGGCACCTCCTGGAGGCGCTGGCCGATGCGCCCGCGCTTTCGCGAGGGCCACAAGCTGCTGCTGAAGATGCCGGCGCAGCAAGAGGAGTCGAAATGATGAGGATTCGATGGCCTGCCATCGTGCTTGCGGTGATAGCCATAGCGGCTACAGCGACACTGGCGCAGAGATACTATGGCGGCCGGGACCGGCGCGGGTATGACGACCGGCGGGGCGTGCCCAACTGGCAGCCCGACAAGGAATTCTCCCAGGATGTCTTCACCTTCGTGCGCATCCAGTATTCCTCCGGCTACGGCGGATCGGCGGCGGCGGCCGGGGCGCGGCCGGGGCGGGTTACGGCTACGGCGGGCGGGGGCTGGGCGACGGACTACCCGGACAGCGATCTGAACTTCTCCTATCGCCTGCACCAACTGACCTCGATGGAAGTCAATCCGGACGGCATCGTCCTTGAACTGACGGACCCGGAGCTGGTCAATTATCCGTTCATCTACATGATGGAGCCGGGCAGCCTGGTTTTCAGCGACGAGGAAGTCGAGGCGCTGCGCCAGCTACCTGCTCAACGGCGGGTTCCTCATGGTCGACGACTTCTGGGGCGAGGACGAGTGGGTCAACTTCTACCGGGAGATCAAGCGGGTGTTCCCCGACCGCGAGCCGGTCGAGCTGCCGCTGGACCATCCGATCTTCCACTCCGTGTTCGACCTGAAGGAGAAGCCGCAGATCCCCAGCATCAACGTCGCCCTGGCGGGCCGGCCCTACGGCATCACCTGGGAGCGCGCGGACGCCAAGGAGGTCCACTTCAAGGGCATCTTCGACGACAAGGGCCGGATGATGGCGATCATCTGCCACAACACCGACCTCGGCGACGGCTGGGAGCGGGAAGGGCGAAGACGAGTGGTACTTTCATGAGTTCTCCGAGAAGAAGGCCTATCCGCTGGGAATCAATATCGTGGTCTATGCGATGACGCATTGAACAGGATGGTCATATGAGTCTATGAGTCCAGACGTCCAATGGAACCGATAGGACCGATCGGAAAGGACAGGCCGTTGAATAACGAAGCGTACGAAGCCGAGCGGCAGGCGGTCGAACAGATCAAAGGCGCGCGGGACCGCATCGGGGCCGAGCTGTCCAAGGTCATCGTCGGCCAGCAGGATGTCATCGAGCAGCTGCTGATCGCCGTGCTTTCCGGCGGGCACTGCCTGATCACCGGGGCGCCGGGCCTGGCCAAGACGCTGCTGGTCAAGTCGCTGGCGCAGATCTTCCACCTGAAGTTCCAGCGGATCCAGTTCACGCCCGACCTGATGCCCGCGGACATCACCGGCACGGAAATCCTCCAGGAGACGGACGGACGAGCGCCGGATGGCGTTCGTCAAGGGGCCGATCTTCGCCAACATGATCCTCGCCGACGAGATCAACCGCACGCCGCCCAAGACGCAGGCCGCCCTGCTCGAAGCGATGCAGGAGCACCAGGTGACGGCCGCCGGCGTGCGGTACGCGCTGGACGAGCCGTTCTTCGTCCTCGCCACGCAGAACCCGATCGAGATGGAAGGCACGTATCCGCTGCCGGAGGCGCAGCTCGACCGGTTCATGTTCAACGTGTCCATCGACTATCTGCCCGAGGACGATGAGGTGGCCGTCGTCCGCCAGACCACCACGGCAGAGCCGCAGGCCGATGGCCAAGGTGTTCAGCGGCGAGGACCTGCTGCGGTTCCACGACGTGGTGCGCCGGGTGCCGATCGCCGAGGACGTGGTGCGGTACGCCGTGCGGCTCGCCGCCGCCTCGCGGCCGAGCGCCGGACAATCCCCTGGGCTTCGTCAACGAGTGGGTCACCTGGGGCGCCGGCCTGCGGGCCGCGCAGTACATGGTGCTCGGCGCCAAGGCCCGGGCGCTGCTCCACGGGCGGGCGCACGTCACGTTCGACGATATCCGCGCCCTGGCCTATCCCGGTGCTCCGCCATCGCATCCTGATCAACTACCGCGCCGAGGCCGAGGGCGTGGTCGTCGACAGCGTCGTCGATCGTCTGCTGAAATCGGTGAAGGAGAACGGCAGCCAAGGTGAAAGATCGAGCGGTTCCATCCCGATTTGACGCTCCCGTCGGCAAGGCCGAAGGCCTGATCGATCCGGCGGCCTTGATGAAGATCAAGTCGATGGAGCTGCGCGCCAAGGCGGTGGTCGAGGGATTCTGGAAGGGGATTCACCGCAGCCCCTATCACGGCTTCTCCGTCGAGTTCACCGAATATCGCCAGTACGCGTTCGGCGACGACCCGCGCTACATCGACTGGCGTGTCTTCGCCCGCAGCGACCGGTTCTACATCAAGAAATTCGAGGATGAGACCAATCTGCGCTGTCACCTGCTGATCGATCACAGCCGGTCGATGGGCTACGCCTCGGGGGACTACAGCAAAGCCCAATACGCCGGCACGCTGGCGGCGACGCTGGCCTACTTTCTGTTCACGCAGGGCGATGCCGTCGGCCTGGCGACCTTCGACGACCAGATCCGGGAGTACATGCCGCCGCGCAACCGGGCGAGCTATCTGCGCCGGCTGATCCTCGCCCTGGAGGCGCCGCCGCGCGGCAGCGCCACGAACCTGGGGCCGCCCCTGCAGCGGCTCGCGCAGATGCTGACCCAGCGCGGGATGATCGTGCTGGTCTCCGATCTGCTCACGTCGATCGACCGGCTCGAACGCGATCTCGGCTATCTCTGCGCGGGCGGCCACGATGTCGTCGTGTTTCACATCCTGGACCCGGCGGAGGTGAGCTTCGACTTCGACAAGCCGGCCCTGTTCCAGGACGTGGAGACGGGCCGAGACCTGTACGTCGATCCACCCGCCGCCCAGAAGGGCTATCAGCACCTGTTGGACAGTCATCTGGCCAGGACCAGATCCGTCTGCCAGAGTCTGGGGATCGATTACCACCTGTTCGCCACGGACCGGCCGTTCGACCTGGCCCTGCTCGATTTTCTCCAGCATCGAATGCGATCCCGCAAGCGGGTCAGACGCATCCACGGGCCGGGAACGGCGCCGAGCGGAGCCGGGAGGGCGCTATGAGTCTTCTCTATCCGCTCTTTCTGGTCGGAATCGTTGCGGTGGCTCTGCCCATCCTGCTGCACATGATCCGCCGGCATACGCGCGAGCGCGTGACGTTCAGCTCGCTGATGTTCCTGCGCCCGACGCTGCCGCGTTTCCGGAGCCGCAGCCGTCTGGAGCACGTGCTGCTGCTGATCGTGCGCTGCGCGGTGTTATGCCTGCTGGCCTTCGCCTTTGCCCGTCCCTTCCTGCGGCAGCCTGCCGCCGCGGGCCCTATCGACCCCGGCAAGCGGGTCGTCCTTCTGATCGACACCAGCGCCTCCATGCAACGTCCCGGCTTGTGGGCCCGGGCCCTCGATGAGGCAAAGTCGGTCTTGAGAGACGCCGGACCGGCCGACCGCGTGTGCGTGATGAGCTTCGATCAAGGCACGCGGACGCTGATCGGATTCGAGCAGTGGGAGACCATGGACCTCGGCCAACGCGCGTCGATCACGGCGCAAGAGCTGGCAAAGCTGTCGCCCGGCTGGTCGGCCACGGACCTGGGCCACGCCCTGGTCACCGCCGCCGAGGCGATGGAAGATGATGAAACCAACGACGCCGGACCATCTCAGGCCCAGCGCCAGATCGTGCTGGTCAGCGATCTGCAGCAGGGCAGCAAGCTGGATGCGCTGCTCGCCTACGAATGGCCGCAGGAGTTGGGGCTGGTGGTCAAGGCGATCCCCTGCCAAGGTACCACGAACGCCTCGCTGCAATTGGTGACGAGCCGCGACTCTCTGGCTCCGGCGCGCGAGGATGACCTGCCGGATATCCGCATCACGAACTCGCCGGACGCCACCACCGATCGTTTTCAACTGCGCTGGGCCGATGCGCCTGGGTCCGCTCCAGGTGCGGCCTTGGACGTGTACGTCGCGGCGGGCCACAGCACGGTCGTGCGTGCCCCGGCCAAGCCGGACCGGCAGGCCGCGGCCAAGCTCCTTCTGACCGGCGACGACCAGGACTTCGACAATACCCTCTATGTCATGCCCGAGCTGCGCCGGCAGGTGAACGTTCTCTACGTCGGCAGTGACGATCCCAACGACACGGCGGGGATGCTGTACTATCTGCGCCAGGCGTTCGGAACCGGCAAGGCGTGGACGTCGCGGATCTCACCTCGCCCCGGCAGCGCCACTCTGAACCCGACCGAGATCGAGACCGCTCACCTGATTGTGGTCACGGACACGCTGAATCAGCAGAACATCGCGACTCTGCGGCACTATCTCGAATCGGGCAAGCCGCTGCTGCTGGCGCTGAAGTCCGCCGAAGCAGCGACGGCCTTGTCGGGTCTCGCGGGCATCAACAAGATCGAAGCGCAGGAAGCCGAGACCAACCGCTATGCGATGCTGGGCCGGCTGGAGTTCGATCACCCACTCCTGAAGCCATTCTCCGACCCGCGGTTCGGCGACTTCACGCGGATTCACTTCTGGAAGTACCGGCGCGTGGACCTCGCCAATTGTCCTGAGGCGCGGGTGCTGGCCCGCTTCGACAACAACGATCCGGCGTGGTTCGAGGTCCCGGTCGGCCGAGGGACACTGCTGGTCTGGACCAGCGGCTGGCAGCCCTCGGACAGCGATCTGGCCCTCTCCTCGAAATTCGTCCCGCTGCTGTACGGAACGCTCGAATACGGCGGGGGCCTCGTCACGCATCAATCGCAGTATTTCGTAGGCGATCCCGTACCGATGCCAAACCAGATGTCGTCCGGTGCCGCGGATATCCAGATTCGCAAGCCGGACGGCTCCACCGTGAACGTCGGACAGGATCAGCAGGTTTTCGCGCAGACGGACTTGCCGGGAATCTACTCGATTTCCGATTCAACGCGCAGCGCTAATCCGCAATCCGCAATCCGCAATCCGCAATCGTTCGCCGTCAATCTGCCGGCGGCCGAGAGCCGGACCGACCCTATGCCCATCGAAGACCTGGAGAAGCTCGGCGTCTCGCTGAAGCCGACCGCCGCCGTAGTGTCCGATGCCACCCGGCTGGCGGCCCGTCACAACAGCTTCAGTGAAATGGAGTCTCGGCAGAAGCTCTGGCGGTGGGTGCTGGTGGTGCTGTTCCTCCTGCTATTGATCGAGACCTGGCTGGGCGGCTGGCTCACCCGTTCCAGTCCTTCGCCTGAAAGGGAGCCGATATGATTGAGGAAGCTCTTCGCAAACAACTCGAGCCCGTCGTGGATCGCCGCCGGCGCCTGTCGCTGGCTTGGCGGTTGTCGAACTATTGGCTGGCTCTGGCCTTCGTGGGCGCCGCTCTGGTTGCCGCCGACCGGCTTTGGGGGTGGCGGTCGCCGCTGGCGCTCGGGGTCTTGTGCGCCGCCGCCGTGGCGGCCACCCTGTGGGCGATCTATCGATCCCGCCGCCTGGGGCCGGACTACCGGGCGATCGCGCGGAATATCGAGCAGCAACATCCGGATTTGCGGGCCCTGCTGCTGGCGGCCATCGAGCAGCGGCCCGAAGGCCCCGACGGCCTGTTCGGCTACCTGCAAAAGCAGGTCCTCCTGCAGGCGATCTCCCATGCCACGGATCACGACTGGGTGCAGACGGTCTCGGCTCGGAGGCTGGCGCTGGCCAACCTCGGCTGGCTGGGCGCTCTGTCCTGCCTGCTATTCGTCCTGCTGCTCCTGTGGCCCGGCCGCACGCCCTCGGGTGCGTCCGCCCGGACAGGGCTGCTGTTCGGCGGGTACAGCATCACGGTGACTCCCGGAGACACCGAAGTCGAGCAAGGGTCGCCCGTGGTGATCCTGGCGCGTTTCGAGGGACGGCTACCGGCGGCGGTGAGCCTCATGTACGGCCCCGCAGGGCAGGAGCCGCAGCGAATGACCTTGACCAAGAGCCTCGAAGATCCCGTCTTCGGCGGCATCATCCAGGACATTCGCTCCGATCAGCTCTATCGCATCGAGTACGCCGACGCGCACACGCGGGACTACACAATCAGCGTTTTTCAAACCCCGGAGCTGGTCCGGGCCGATGCAAAGATCACCTATCCCGCCTACACGAAGCTGCCCGAGAAGACCGTCGAGGACACGCGGCAGATCAGCGTGGTCGAGGGCTCGGAAGTGACGCTCACCTTCACGCTGAACAAGCCCGTGACCACGGCCCGGCTGGCCCCCAAGGCCGGCATCGCGCCGGGCCTGACCATCGACAGCCAGTATCCGAACGTGCTGACCGCCACGCTGACCGCCACGCAGAGCCAGCAGTACGAGCTGCACCTGGCGGACGACCGGGGACGACCGAACAAGCTGCCGCCGCGCTTTGTGATCGACGTCCAGAAGAACCTGCCGCCCCAGATCACGCCGGTGTTTCCGGCGAACGACGTGGTCGTCTCGCCGCTGGAGGAGATGGCCCTGGAAGCGAAAGTCGCCGACGACTACGGCCTGGTCGGGTACGGACTGACGTACAACCTGGTCGGCGCCGAGAGCCAGGATGTGAAACTGGAGGAGGGCGACGGCTCCAGCCAACAGCCCCAGATTCGCTACCTGCTGGCGCTGGAGGGCCTCAAGGCCGAGCCGGACCAGTTGCTGACGTACTACTTCTGGGCGGATGACATCGGGCCGGACGGCCGGCCCCGCCGGACCGCCAGCGACATGTACTTCGCCGAGGTCCGCCCCTTCGAGGAGATCTTCCGCGAGAGCCAGTCCTTCCAGGACCAGCAGAACCAGCAGCAACAGCAGAACCAGGGCGACCAGCAAAACCAGTCCGGCGATCAGCTCGCCCGTCTGCAAAAGCAGATCATCATCGCCACGTGGAATATCAAGCAGCAGGCCGAGCGCGCGGGCGGCATGGAGCAACGCAAGCAGGACCTGGAGGTCGTGCGTCAATCACAGGACAACGTCCTGGAGCAGGCCCGTAAGGCCCTGACGGAGGCGGAAGACCCGGCCGCCGCCAAGTCGCTGGAAGCGGCCGCCGGACACATGGAGACCTCGGTGAAGCACCTGACGAAGGCGTCGGAATCGGCCGCCGCCACGGAGCTGACGCCCGCCCTCGGCGCGGAGCAATCGGCCTACCAGGAACTGCTCAAGTTGCGGCAGCGCGAGCACCAGATCGCCCGGGGCCGCAATAACGCGGGCCGGGGCAACAACGCCAATTCCGAGCGCACCCAGCGGCAATTGCAGCAGTTGGAGCTGACGCAGCGTGAAAATCGCTACGAGACGCAGCAGTTGGCCCAGGCCCGCCAGCAGGACAGCCAGCGCGAGGACCTGCAAATGCTCAATCGGCTCCGCGACCTGGCGCGCCGGCAGAGCGAGATGAGCGACAAGCTCCGCGAGGCCGAGGCCGCCCTGCGCCAGGCCCGCAACGAGCAGCAGAGGCAGGACACCCTCCGCGAGCTCCAACGTCTGCGGGATGAACAGCTTCAGTCCCTGCGTGACCTGGACGAGATCGGCCGGCAGATGGACAGCTCGCAGAACCGCCAGCGGATGGCCGACGCCCGCCAGCGGCTCGATGACTCCCGCTCGCAGATCCGCGACTCGGCCGAGGCGATGGAGCAGGGCCGGCTCTCCCAGGCGCAGACCAGCGCCACGCGCGCCCAGCGCCAGCTCGAGCAGATGCGCCAGGAGTTGCAGCGCCGGACCTCCAGCCAGTTCGCCGATGAGATGCGCGACATGCGCGATCAGGCCCAGCAGCTCGACCAGCGCGAGGACCAGATCGCCCAGGAGATAGAGCAGCAGCTCGATGCGCGGCAAAAGACGCTCGCGGGGCCGAATGTCGGCAAGGAGCTGGCGGACCAGCTCGACCAGCAGAAAGAGAGCATGAAGAAGCTGCTCGACGAAATGAAGAACGTCAGCGACCAGGCGGAGTCCTCGGAGCCGCTGCTGTCGCGCAAGCTCTACGATACGCTGCGTGAGGCCCACACGGGAAACACCGACCAGGCGCTGGACACCACGGGCGAGTTGCTGCGGCGTGACCTGTTGCCCCAGGCCCAGCAGATCGAGCGGCGGGCCTCCGAGGGGATCGACCAGCTCCGCAAGGGTGTCGAAGAGGCGGCTCGAAACGTCCTGGGCGATGAGGCCGAATCGCTGCGCCTCGCCCGCCAGCAGCTCGATGAGCTGATCAAACAGGCGAACGGTGACCAGGCCGCTCGCGCCGGTCGAGGTCAGCGGCGGCCCGGCGAGTCCAATGAGCCGACGGACCCGGCCTCACGTCAAGAGCAAGCTAACGCACAATCAGGGAATCGCGGACAACAGGCACAAGACGGAGAGCAGAGAGCCCAGGACGGGACAGAAAGAGCACAGGACGGTGCCGCTGCGAATCCGCAATCCGCAATCCGCAATCCGCAATCGAACCGTTCCGGCCAAGCCCAACAGGGTGGTTCGCCGCGCGATGGTACGCAACCGCAGGGATCGGAGGGTCAACGGGGTCAGGCGAATGCGGGTGACCGCCAAACCGATCGGCAGGGCCGGGGCGGCGAGCGCGTCACTCTGGACTCCAACCGAGGAGCCCAGACATCCGACGGGTGGGGCGGCACGCGGACCACGAGGCCCCTTCACCGATGAAACCTACCGAGACTGGTCGGACCGGCTGCGCGACGTGGAAGACATGCTGCCGCAGCGGGACCTTCGCGAGGATCTGGCGCGAGTCTGGGACAATTCCCGCACCCTGCGCGCCGAGTCCAAGCGTCACGGCAAAGAGCCGCAGTGGGACCTGGTGCAGACCCAGGTCATCAAACCGCTGACGGAGCTGCGCGAGCGGGTCAGCGAAAGACTGGCCCAGCTTCAGTCGACCGAAGCGATGGTCCCGATCGATCGCGATCCGGTGCCCGACCGCTTCACCGAGCTGGTCAAAACCTATTTCGAGAATTTGGGGCAGGGTGCGCGATGATGCCGATGGCGACTATCACGATTCCCACAGGCCCGTGGGTCTGGCCCGCCGGGGCGCTGCTGCTGACGGCCCTGGCGCTGTTGGCCTGGTCGTACCGGCGTGCTGCCCGGGCCGGCCCCATGCCCCGGATCGCCTTCGGTCTCAAGCTGCTCGGCATCCTGGCCTTGGCGCTATGCCTGGTCGAGCCGCTCTGGAGCGGCCGACGCGCCAAAGCCGGCGCTAACGTGTTTGCCGTGGTGGTCGACAACAGCAGCGGCATGAGCGTGCGCGATGCCGATGCGAGTCAGAGTCGCGGCGAGATGCTCCAGGGCATCCTGAAAGCCGGTGAGACCGGCTGGCTCGCGGCGATCTCCGAGAATTTCCAGCTTCGTCAATATCTGTTCGATTCCCGCCTGCGCCGGACGACGGATTTCTCCGACCTCGTTTTTGACGGCAAGGCCTCCGCGATCGGCACAACCCTGCGGACCCTCGCGGAACGCTATCGGGGCCGGCCGCTGGCCGGTATCCTTCTGATGACCGACGGCTGCGCCACCGATGCGGGTGAGTCGTCTTACGATCTTTCCGGCGTGCCGCCGGTCTACGCCGTCGCGCTCGGCCAGGACCGACCGCTGCGAGACCTGTCGGTGGCCAACGTCTCGGTCAGCCAGACCTCGTTCGAGGACGCCCCCGTGACGATCCAGGCCGAGGTCGAGGCCACTGGCTGCGCCGGCCGGACCGTCAGCATCAATCTGGTGGGCGACGCCGAGAAAGTGATCCAGCGCCAGCCCTGGAAAGTGGACAAGAACGACGAGAAACAGACCTTTCGCTTCC
Source organism: uncultured Planctomycetota bacterium (assembly GCA_963699595.1). Taxonomy (GTDB): domain Bacteria; phylum Planctomycetota; class Phycisphaerae; order Sedimentisphaerales; family Anaerobacaceae; genus PLanc-01. Next base: position 5,956 of record CAVOUO010000038.1, on the reverse strand, counting down.
GCCTGCGCCCGGACCGGACCGGGGTCCTCTTCTATCGCATCCGGGTCAGCGAAGAAGCGGTCGCGGACGAACCGGGGGTCGCGTCCGAGGCCACCCTGGTCAACAACGAACAGACCCTCGTGGTCAATCGCGGCAAAGGACCCTATCGAATTCTCTACGTCGCGGGCCGGCCCAACTGGGACCTCAAATTCCTCAAGCGCGCGATCGAGGAGGATGAGCAGGTGCAACTGGTGGTCTTGTTGCGGGTCGCCCGGCGCGAGCCGAAATACGACTTCCTCGGGCATCGCGGCGAGGCGACCAATCCGCTGTATCGCGGGTTCGATCCCCAGGACAAGGAGAAGACCGAGGAATACGATCAGCCCGTCCTCATCCGGCTCAACACCCGCGACGAGGCGGAGCTGCGCGACGGATTTCCCAAGACGAAAGAGGATTTGTTCGACTATTGCGCAGTCATCTTCGACGATATCGAGGCTTCCTTCTTCTCGCAGGATCAAATGGACCTGGTCCGCCGGTTCGTGGCCGAACGCGGCGGCGGCTTCCTGATGCTCGGCGGCAAAGACTCCTTCCAGCGCGGCGGTTTCGACCGCACGCCCATCGGCAGCATTCTGCCTGTCTACCTGGACGCCCTGCCGGCCACCGAGGCGGCGGCTTCGACACGCTGGGAATTGACTCGGGAAGGCTGGCTGCAGCCCTGGGCCCGGCTCCGCGACAATGAGAAAGATGAGCAGCAGCGGCTCACGGAGATGCCGGAATTTCGCGTGCTCAATCGCGTCCGCACGGTCAAGCCGGGAGCCGCCGTGGTGACCACCGCCGGCGTGGGCGAGGACCGCAAGCTGCCCGCGCTGGCCGTCCAGCGGCTCGGCAACGGCCGCACGGCGGCGCTGGCGGTCGGAGACGTCTGGCGCTGGGGCATGTACCAGCCCGAGATGCACGAGGATATGGACAAGTTCTGGCGGCAAACGCTGCGCTGGCTGATCGCCGATGTGCCCGGCCGGATCTCGATCCAGGCAAATCAGAAGACCGGCGAGACGAACCAGCCGGTGACCCTGCAGGTCCGGGTGCGCGACAAAGCCTTTGAGCCTATGGATAACGTCTCGGTGGCCCTGGACGTGCGCGAGCCGGGGGACCGCAGCGTGAGATTGACAGCGGCGCCCGCCGCGGCCGAGCGCGGTCTGTTCGAGGCGGTCTACGTCCCGCGCACCAGCGGCGGCTACCTGGCCGAGGCCACCGTCGCCGACGCGGAAGGCGCGAAACTGGGCGACGCCCAGACCGGATGGACGGTCGATCTGGAGGCGCGCGAGTTCCAGTCCGTCCGGACGAATCGGCCCTTGCTCGAAAAGATCGCCCGCCAGACCGGGGGCCGGCTGATCGAAGCCGGGGAGCTGGACAAATTCGCCCGGAACCTGCCCCGCCGTGAGGTCCCGATCGCGGAGACCTGGGTCCGGCCGTTTTGGGACCTGCCGGGAATTCAGCCGGCCATCTTCCTGTTCGCCCTGGCCTGCTTCATCGCCGAATGGGCGCTGCGCCGCTGGAAGGGGATGCCGTGAAAGCCGCAATAATCGTTCTATTCGGTCTCGTAGGGTGGGCTGTGCCCACCAATGCCGGAGAATCTGCACGACCAATGGTGGGCACAGCCCACCCTACGGCTCCCGAATCGAGGCCCGCCGTGGTCGTGGTCGTCGGCGCAGCCGGGACGCCGGAGTATGCGGCGCAGTTCACCGCCTGGGCCAAGCTTTGGGAGCAGGCATGCGCCAAGAGCGGTGCGACATTCACCGCCATCGGTTTGGATGAACCCGGAGATGCGTCGGATCTCACAAGAATCCAGCAAATCCTGACCAGCCACTCGGAGGAAACTACCGCGGCCTTGTGGCTGGTCCTGATCGGGCATGGGACCTTCGACGGCCGAACCCCCAAGTTCAATCTCCGGGGACCCGACCTGGCAGCGAAGGATCTGGCGGAATGGCTCAAGCCGGTGCGCAGACCCCTCGCCGTGATCGACGCGACCTCGTCGAGCGCGCCCTTCCTGAAAGAGCTGTCTTCCCCCGGGCGCACTCATTGTCACGGCTACCAAGAGTGGCTTCGAACAGAACTACGCGCGCTTCGGCCAGTACTTCGCCGAGGCGATCGTCGATCCGAAAGCGGACCTCGACAAGGACGGCCAGACCTCCCTGCTCGAAGCCTTCCTCAGCGCCTCCCACGCGGTCGGGCAGTTCTACGCCGCCGCCGGCCGGCTGGCCACCGAGCACGCCCTGCTCGACGACAACGGCGACGGCCTGGGCACCCCTGCCGAGTGGTTCCGCGGCATCCGCCCGGTCCAGAAGGCCCAGGACGGCGCTTCGCTGGATGGCTACCGCGCCCAGCAGCTTCATCTGCTCCCCAGTGCGAGCGAAGCCGCCATGCCCGCCGAGATGCGGGCCAAGCGCGACCAGCTTGAGCTTCAGGTCATGGAGCTCCGCGACAGCAAAGCGAAGTACTCAGAACAAGAGTACTTCTCCAAACTGGAGCCCCTCCTCCGCGAAATCGCCCAGATCTACGAGCAGGTGGACAAGCCCGGCTCACCCAACAAATGATGGGAAAACCCTACCGCTCCGGTGTCGGCGTCCGTTCGCCCCTTGGCTTCTTCTCTCGATACGCAACCTACTTCCCCACTCGGCTTGGCGTTTGCGCAGATCTGCGAAGCTCGCACCTGCGTCGTACAGGCAGAAAGCAGCGCGTTGATCAGGGGGACGCGCCGTTTGTCGCTCCGTGTGCCCCATTTACAGGCCACGGGTCGCGTGGTATGAATACCGCCATGTCCAACGCACACGATAGGGCCCAGGAATTCCTCGAACGAGAGAAGGCGTTTCGCCTGGGGCAATTATTGACGGAGTCATCGCACCCGAAGACCCGGCGACTCTCGCAGACAATGGAAACCGACGTCCGGGCGGGCGTTCGCCTGCTGCAATCGGTGGACGAGGACATTCCGGCCGCCTTGGCAAGAATCTTCGCGCAGGACTCGTTCAACCGGCTGGTCGAGGCTTTCGCTACGGCGATGCGCGCGGGCCGGCGGATCTTCTTCACCGGCTGCGGGGCCACGGGCCGGCTCAGTATCCTGCTGGAAGCCGTCTGGCGACGGTTCTGGCGCGAGAGGGAGCCGTCGTGGCGAGGGCGTCCCGCCCTTGAAGAACAAGAAGAACAAGGCCAAGATGGCCTCGCGACGCAAGGGCGGGACGCCCTCGCCACTTCAGGACCGGCCCGGATGGAGGACCGCTGCATCAGCGTTATGGCCGGCGGAGATTTCGCCCTCATCAAGTCGGTCGAAGGGTTCGAGGACTTCCCGGATTTCGGCCGACACCAGTTGAAAGAGGCAGGTGTTCAACCGGACGATGTGGTCGTTGCGATTACCGAAGGGGGCGAGACCTCGTTCGTCATCGGCACGGCCTGGCAGGGGCTCGAAGCCGGCGCCCACGTGTTCTTCGTCTACAACAACCCCAGCGACCTCCTGCGCCGGCACGTGCAGCGGTCGCGCGAGGTGCTCGAGGAGCCGCGCATCCACAAGCTCGACCTCGCGACCGGCCCGATGGCGATCACCGGCTCGACGAGAATGCAGGCCACGACGACGGAACTCCTGGTCGTCGGCGCTGCTCTCGAAATAGCGACAGGCCATGCCTGCGCCAGCGCAGGCATGGCACCCGAGTCCGGTGTGGACGTGCGTTCCGCGCCGGAGTATGGCCGGCTTTTTGAGGGATTGCTTGGCCAGCTCTCCCATTCGCAGGCCGTCGCGGCCATCGCTCGCATGGTGGAATTGGAGGAGCAGGTCTACCGCCAGCATGGATTGGTGACTTACGTTGCCGATGCGCTGTTGCTCGACATCTTGACCGATACCACGGAGCGTGCCCCGACGTTCATGCTGCCGCCGTTCCGCAAGGAGGGCGACACGATCTCGCCCGTCTCGTGGTCCTTCGTCAAGAGCCCGTATCACCCGACGCGCCAGGCGTGGGCCGATATGCTCCAGCGTGAGCCACGCGGCCTGACCTGGGGGCCGGAAATCTACCGGCAGTTGCAGGCGCCGCTGCCACTCCAAGCCAACCCGCCGAAGCTCGACAACGAGGAGATCTACAAGTTCCGCATCGGCAATGAATCCGATCCTTCGCGCACGAATGCCCCGGATTCGCTGCTGGTGTTCGTCGGCGATCTGTCCCATCATCAATCATCAATCATCGATCATCAATATCAGCGGACGGCCTCCCTCACGTTCGGGCCCGCCGCCGAGCCTCTGGGCGTGGACGAGCACATTCACATCTCCTGCGACCTGCCGGCGTCGCCGCTACGGCTGTGGGACCATCTGGCGATCAAACTTATCCTGAATACACTCTCGACCGCCACGATGGTGCGGATGGGCCGGGTCATCGGCAATGCGATGGTCTGGGTCTCGCCCAGCAACAAGAAGCTGATCGACCGCGGCTGCCGCCTCATTGCGCAGCAGACGGGCTGCACCTACGAGCACGCCTGCAAAGTGCTGCACGAGGCCATCGAGGAGACCGGCCGTCGTGCCCAAGACCGGCGAAGAGGTCCCGTCACCGGTCGCGTTGGCCATCGAGCGCATCGGCACGAAGAACGAGGAGAAGACCGCATGAAGAATGAGATCAGAAGCGTAACGTCTGAGACATGTCATTGCGAGGAGCGCAGCGACGAAGCAATCTCCAAGGCCGGTGGTGGGAGATTGCGTCGCTTCGCTCGCAATGACATAGTTCACACTTCCCACTTCAAAGTTCACACTTCACACTTGATCCTCGTCTCATTCCTGTGCTTCTCCCTGTCCTGTCGCGTAGAACAGGCGCGCGATCCACGCTGGGCGCAGATCGATGCTGCCGTTCAGGAAGAGATTCAGGCCGGTCATCTGCCTGGGGCGGTGGTCCTCGTCGGCCAAGGGAACCGAGTTCTCTATCACAAGGCGTTTGGACTGGCGGTGGCCGAGCCGTTCCAGGAGCCGATGCGGGAAGACACGGTCTTTGATATGGCTTCGCTGACCAAACCGCTTGCCACGGCGGCGGCGGTTCTGGTCCTGGTGGACCGGGGCCGGCTGGACCCGAACGATCTGGTCGCCAAGTACCTGCCGGCGTTTGCCTGCTCCGGCAAGGAAAACGTTCGCCTCCGACATCTCCTGACTCACACCTCCGGCCTGCCGGCGTATACGGATGCCAACGATCTGAAGACCCGCTACGGCAGCCCGTGCCCCGACAAAGTCATCGAGGAGATTTGCAGCCTCCAGGCGCAATCCGAGCCCGGCGAGAAGTTTCGCTATAGCTGTCTGGGCTATATCACCCTGGCGCAGATCGTTCGGACGGTCACCGGCCAGGGCATCGACGAGTTCGCCCAAGCCAATGTCTTCGCCCCGCTCGGGATGGAGCACACGCGCTTCCATCCGCCAACGGCGTGGCAAAAGGAGATCGCCGGAACGGAGATCGTCGATGGTGAGTTGCTCCGAGGAACCGTGCACGATCCCTTGGCCCGGCTCATGGCCGGCACGAGCGGCAACGCGGGGTTGTTCTCTACGGCCTCCGATCTATCCCTCTACTGCCGAATGCTCCTGAACGGCGGCTCCTGGCAGGGCCGGCAAATCCTCAGCCCTGCCGCCGTCCAAATGTTGACGACGATGCAATCCCACGGCCGGGCCTACGGCTTCGACATCAGCTCCAGTTACGCCTGGATCAAAGGCCCTTACGCCTCGTCCAGCGCCTTCTGCCACTCCGGCTATACCGGGACCAGCCTCGTCTGCGACCCCGCGACCGGCACCTACCTGATCCTCCTGACCAACAGCGTCCACCCGCACGACAAAGGCGCCTCCAAGCCCCTGCGTCAGAAGACCGCCGAAATCGTCTTTGCACCCGTGGCGACCGGAATTGAGTGATACGAATTCGGACTGACTCGTGCGCTCCGCTTGTCATCCCTTCGGCTACGCTCAGGGCAAGCTCTG
>CAVOUO010000037.1:0-90409 GCA_963699595.1 uncultured Planctomycetota bacterium | reverse complement strand
CAGCGGCCTCATATGTGAGAGGTGCGACCAGAGGAATGCCGATAAGTCGGACGTTATGATGTACAATTCTAAGTTTGACATCGAGGAGAGGATCAAGAAAGTGTCGACAACTTATCAGGATATAGCCAGATGAGGCGTACGGTAGGGGCCGCATCCGGATCCAACACGTGGCGGCCATGTTTATAGGCTCGGTCGCCGATAGAACCCCGAAGGACCGCGCTCTCCCACAGTCTTCTCTTCGACTGCGGTCGCCAGAGCTCGACGGGTCTTTCTTACGGCACGCCGGATACAGGAAGAAACATCCGATCAAGCGGTTTATGCGGCGATTCTGTTCGGCTGTATCCGGGATCTTCAAAGGTCTGGTCAGGATCATCCGCCCGCCGAGGCCGCACGACGCAGGGAGCCGCCACCGATCGGCCCCGCAACCCCGAGGTGATCCGCCACGGTGCCCGCGGGCGGCACCAGGATGGCCCAGGCTTGCCCCACCCACCTCCGACTGTCAAGGGAATTGCTTACGGGGACTCGCTGGTTGGAGAAAGGCCGGAACACGGCGAGCAGGACAGAAGGCAGATAGCAGGTGTGGGGGATACGCGGGCGTGTCAAGATCAGAGGGGACGGGAAGAGGATTATGCCGCGACGACCCGTTGCAGAGAGGACGGCAACGGGTACCCTGCCGGCCCCACAGGAAGAGCTCGGCCCTCGACTCCGGGCCCCAACCACGTCAACTCCAATCCCGCCGGCCCGCTTCACAACAATTCAGCCCGGCGACTCGATGTCGCTGCGGATTCAAGGCGGCGACGGAAAGCCACGCGTCGGCCTGGGGAAGCGAACGTACCGAGATGGTCGTGATCTGGCCGTGGGGAACTTGCGCCCAGAGCTTTCCCCGACAAGCGTGCGGAAAAGGCAGGCTCGCCATCCTCCACTGCCGATGGATGGAAATGGGGATGTCCCGCGGATCCACAAGATGAAAGCTCCACCCCAGGGCCTTGGCGACGGCTTCTTTGATAGACCAGAGCAGCGCCCAGCCCTGGCGAAATTCTCCGCCCGCCAACTCCAAGGCCTGGCGAAACTCTTCTGTACGTGGAAGACCCGGTGCAGGGGGTAGCCCTCCTGGAATTCGTGCTTCGGCCACGTCGATGCCGATATCCGACTCGTCGCCACAGAGGGCGGCCCAGACTTCTTTGCCCGCCGTGCTGAAGGAGATGGCCGGGCCCCGGCGTTCTCCCAACAGGAACAGCGGGCCGGCCCAGCGTATCGTGGACTATCTGAATGGGGAGTGCGACTCTGTTGGAGAAATGGGGGCGTTTCCAAAGAGGACGTCCTTTCCCGAAGGTGTTCCCAGAGGATGGTGACGAGCCGGTGATGGTCTTCCGTCCGGCTGGTCGCGCATGCGGTAGGTTGCGGATTCCCTGGCACGGAGGCATAGAAGACGAAGCCCCCAAAGGAACGAGACGCACGGCCTGAACGATGACTTCCTGGCGATCCCGTGCCACGGCTGCCCCCTCTGTTCGAACCGCGTCACGGCGAAACCCAGTGCAGGCGCAGCGCACGAACCTGCATATAGTGCGACCTTCATCGTCAAGTCCCCGGGCGTCCCAGGCGACAGACTCCTGGTCCTGGACCCGCAGGCGGGCCTCCAGGGTTATGTGTTCGCCCGGTCGGCATTGGCGCAGAAACCGCATCTCGCCGATCTCTGTGGGCAGCATCGAGCGGCGATCCTGTGGGTCCATGGCCACCATGTGGAAGCCGGCCAACTGCATAAGGGCCTCGAACAGGTAGAAATAGTACTGATAGCGGGCGGCGTTCAGATGTGCGAAATCCACCTGGTCTCCCGGTATATGGTTTGGCCCCGGACCAGCCCCGGACCGGCACCGTCAATGACCTCCAGCACACGATACCTGCCGTCGAGTCCGGTGCGGTCTTCATACCATTTGAGCACCTCTTCATGATTTACCGGGCGTGAGTCCGCAGCTCATCCGGACGAACAGGGAAATCCTGGAACCACTCGGTGAGTTCTCCACACCCGCCACCGAGGAGCACCTGGCCCGTGCAGTGCGGGATGAAGCGGTCGGCCAGCCGGCCCGTGGGGGCGATCTCTTTTACGGATAGAGCGTGCTCGCATACCACCTCCCGAGGGTCGGCACCGGCTCGGCGGAGAACTCTGGAAGGCGGGGGGAACCTCAGGAGGACAGGAGATCATGTCCATGAAACGCACCCGGCGTACGCCCCGCACCTGGAGGTGGCGAGAGAGGATGCGGGCGGCTTCCATGAGGGTCTCGATCATCATGGTGGCGGAGACCAGAGGATGGGCGAGGGACCTGAGTGGCCGGTGATCCGCGATCGATAGATCGTCCTGCCTGGAGAAGGATCTGGAGGCCTCCAAGTGTTCCCGGCGGAGGTCCAGGGAGAGAGGCCATCGATCATGGGGAAGTCCCGAGGGCTGAAGGCTACGGGGCCGCCACCCAGTTGTCCGCTGGGCGCGGGATGGCTGAGATCACCAAGCGGTGCCGTCTTCACGGAGGGCAGGGTCCTGATGAACATGACCCAATTGTCGTCGGCCGGGGCCACGAAGAGTTCCCGGCAGAACAGGCCGGCAAGTCTATGGACATGGACGTAGGCGACGCCTCGGCGTCTGAGCAAGTCCCGGACCTCCGGGTTCTCGGCCACGCCGTCCCCTCCACCGGGGGCAGCATCAACGCCTTGAAGCGGATGGCGCCGTTATGGTGGAGGTCTCGGAGCAGCGCCGACATCATACGGTTGGCGGCAGCGTAGTTGGTCTGGCCGAGATTTCCCTGCATGGCCGCTACCAGGAAGGGCCCGACGAAGAACCCAAGCCCGCCCCCTCTGCAGCCCAAAATAGACTCCAAGCTCCCAGGAATTTAACGTCCGCGACGAGGGAAAGATCCTCGGGGGTCATTTGGTCGAGGAGACCGTCGCGGAGGACGCCGGCGCCGTGAATGATGCCGTCGATCCGACCATAGCGTCCGGCCACCTCGCCCAAGAACCGCCTCGGGGTCGGTTACATCGCAGACCAGGTACGTGGCCTCGATTCCTGAGTGTGCAAATCCGCCAGGGTCTGGGCGATCTCGTGGGCGCGGGATTTGTCAAGGGCAGAGGCAGAAGACGAAGGCTCGGGCTGTGGCTCCAGAGGATGGGCGCACGGCTCCAGCCGGGCCGGCGAAAAAAGACGAGGCGAGTCGCGAAGGGCACCAACCGCGGGCCAAGTGGCGCGATCCCCGTGCGCCTCCCGACATGACGACAACGTCTCCGGGGTTCAACTTCAAACTTGGCGGGTTGCCGAAGACCGGGGCCAGGCCTTGCCTCGACGTGAAGAGCTCTGCCTTCGCGATGAATGAGTCCATCGGGGGGCGAACCTTTGTCAAGAGCGGCTCGCAGGGCCAGACGCAGGTCGGTGTCCCGGTCGATTTCCAGCGTGCGAAACTGGACCGCGGGCATCCCTGGCGGCGCCAGGAACAGCCCGAGCAGCCCCTCAAGCAGTCGACCCAGAGTGTCGGCATCCTCGCGGCGATGAATCAGGACGACGAATTTCCTGGTTGGTGATTCGAGAACGGCAGCAATACGTCAAACTAGTGCTAACGCATTGCTGCCGTTCTCGAATCACCAACCAGGAAATTCGTCGTCCTGATTCATCGCCGCGAGGATGCCGACACTCTGGGTCGACTGCTTACAGAGGGGCTGCTCGGGCTGTTCCTGATGCCGCCCAGGAATACCCCGCGGTCCAGTTTCGCACGCTGGAAATCGACCGGGACACCGACCTGCGTCTGGCCCTGCGAGCCGCTCTTGACAAAGGTTCGCGCCGTGGTGGAGCTCATTCATCGCGAAGGCAAGCTCTTCACGTCGCAGGGGCAGCTTGGCCCCCGGTCTTCGGCGACCCGCCAAGTTTGAGTTGAACCCCGGAGACGTTGTCGTCATGTCGGGAGTGCCACGGGGATCAGCGCCCACTTGGCCCGCAGTTTGGTGCCCTTCGCGCCTCGCCTGGTCTTTCTTGGCCGGACCCGGCTGGAGCCATGCGCCGATCCTCTGGAGCCACAGCCCGAGCCTTCGTCTTCTGCCTCTGCCCTTGACAAATCCCTGCGCCACGAGATCGCCCAGACCCTGGCGGATCGCGCCTCAGGAATCGAGGCCACGTACCTGGTCTGCGATGTAACCGACCCCGAGGCGGTTCGTGTTGCCCTGGGCGAGGTGGCCGGACGCTATGGTCGGATCGACGGCATCATTCACGGCGCCGGCGTCCTCCGCGACGGTCTCCTCGACCAAATGACCCCCGAGGATCTTTCCCTCGTCGCGGACGTTAAATTCCTGGGAGCTTGGAGTCTATTTTCGGCTGCAGAGGGGCGGGCTTGAGGTTCTTCGTGGGCCTTTCCTCGGTAGCGGCCATCCAGGGAAATCTCGGCCAGACCAACTACGCTGCCGCCAACCGTATGATGTCGGCGCTGCTCCGAGACCTCCACCGAAGAACGGCGCCATCCGCTTCAAGGCGTTGATGCTGCCCCCGGTGGAGGGGCGGGCATGGCCGAGAACCCGGAGGTCCGGGACTTGCTCAGACGCCGAGGCGTGGCCTACATCCATGTCCATGAGCTTGCCGGCCTGTTCTGCCGGGAACTCTTCGTGGCCCCGGCCGACGACGATTGGGTCATGTTCATCAGGACCCTGCCCTCCGTGAAGACGGCACCGCTTGGTGATCTCAGCCATCCCGCGCCAGCGGACAACTGGGTGGCGGCCCCGTAGCCTTCAGCCCTCGGGACTTCCCCATGATCGATGGCCTCTCTTGCCTGGACCTCCGCCGGGAACACTTGGAGGCCTCCAGATCCTTCTCCAGGCAGAACGATCTATGGATCGCGGATCACCGGCCACTCAGGTCCCTCGCCCATCCTCTGGTCTCCGCCACCATGATGATCGAGACCCTCATGGAAGCCGCCCGCATCCTCTATCCCCACCTCCAGGTGCGGGGCGTACGCCGGGTGCGTTTCATGGACATGATCTCCTGTCCTCCTGAGGTTCCCCGGCCTTCCAGAATCTCCTGCCGCCGAGCCGGTGCCGACCCTCGGGAGGTGGTATGCGAGACCTCTCTATCCGTAAAAGAGATCGCCCCCACGGGCCGGCTGGCCGACCGCTTCATCCCGCACTGCACGGGCCAGGTGCTCCTCGGTGGCGGGTGTGGAGAACTCACCGAGTGGTTCCAGGATTTCCCTGTTCGTCCGGATGAGCTGCGGACTCACCCGGTGAATCATGAAGAGGTGCTCAATGGTATGAAGACCGCACCGGACTCGACGGCAGGATCGTGTGCTGGAGGTCATTGACGGTGCCGGTCCGGGGCTGGTCCGGGGCCAAACCATATACCGGGAGACCGATGATTTCGCACATCTGAACGCCGCCCGCTATCAGTACTCTTTCTACCTGTTCGAGGCCCTTATGCAATTGGCCGGCTTCCACATGGTGGCCATGGACCCACAGGATCGCCGCTCGATGCTGCCCACAGAGATCGGCGAGATGCGGTTTCTGTGCCAATGCCGACCGGGCGAACACATAACCCTGGAGGCCCGCCTGCGGGTCTAGGACCAGGAGTCTCTCACCCGGGACGCCCGGGGACTTGACGATCAAGGCCGCACTATAATGCAGGTTCGTGCGATGGCCCACTGGGTTTCGCCGTGACGCGGTTCGACAGAGGGGGACAGCCGTGGCACAGGATTGCCAGGAAGTAATCGTTCAGGCCGTGCGTCTCGTTCCTTGCGGGCATCGTCTTCTCACGCCTTCCGTGCCGGGAACTCCGCAACCTCCCACCGCATGCGCGACCAGTCGGACGGAAAGCCGTCGCCGGCTCGTCACCATCCTCTGGGAACAACACCTTCGGGAGAGGGAAAGTCCTCTCTGGAAACGCCCCCATTTCTCCAACAGAGTCGCACTCCCCATTCAGATAGTCCACGATACGCTGGGCCGGCCCCATCTCCTGTTGGGAGAACACCGGGGCCCGGCCATCTCCTTCAGCACGGCGGGCAAAGAAGTCTGGGCCGCCCTCTGTGGCGACGAGTCGGATATCGGCATCGACGTGGCCGAAAGCGCCGAATTCCAGGAGGGCTACCCCCTGCACCGGGTCTTCCACGTACAAGAGTTTCGCCAGGCCTTGGAGTTGGCGGGCGGAGACTTGGCCAGGGCTGCGGCGCTGCTCTGGTCTATCAAAGAAGCCGTCGCCAAGGCCCTGGGCTGCGCCTTTCATCTTGTGGATCCGCGGGACATCCATGTCCATCCATCGGCAGTGGAGGATGGCGAGCCTGCCTTTTCCGCACGCTTGTCGGGGAAAGCTCTGGCGCACTTCCCCACGGCCGATCGCCGGCCCATCTCGGTACGTTCGCTTCCCCAGGCCGACGCGTGGCTTTCCGTCGCCGCCTTGAATTGGCCGCGACATCGAGTCGCCGGGCTGAATTGTTGTGAAGCGGGCCAGCGAGATTGAGTTTAGGGTTCGTTAGCCCGGATTCGAGGGCCGACTATTCCTGTGGGGCCGGCAGGGTACCCGTTGCCGTCCTCTCTGCAACGGGTCGTCGCGGCATAATCCTCTTCCCGTCCCCTCTGATCTGACACGCCCGCGTATCCCCCACGCCTGCGGGGTCTCCCCTTCTGTCCTGCTCGCCGTGTTCCGGCCTTTCTACAACCAGCGAGTCCCCGTAAGCAATTCCCTTGACAGTCGGAGGTGGGGTGGGGCAAGCTCTGGGCCATCCTGGTGCCGCCCGCGGGCACCGTGGCGGATCACCTCGGGGTTGCGGGGCCGATCGGTGCGCCCCTGCGTCGTGCGGCCTCGGCGGGCGGATGATCCTGACCAGACCTTTGAAGATCCCGGATACAGCCGAACAGAATCGCCGCATAAACCGCTTGATCGGATGCTTCTTCCTGTATCCGGCGTGCCGTAAGAAAGACCCGTCGGGGCTTCTCGCGACTCACGATCGAAGAGAAGACTGTGGAGAGCGCGTCCTTCGGGGTTCTATCGGCGACCGAGCCTATAAACATGGCCGCCACGTGTTGGATGCGATCGTTATACTCGTACGCCTCATCTGGCTATATCCTGATAAGTTGTCGACACTTTCTTGATCCTCTCCTCGATGTCAAACTTAGAATTGTACATCATAACGTCCGACTTATCGGCATTCCTCTGGTCGCACCTCTCACATATGAGGCCGCTGCCAGCGTAATTCCCGGTTTCGTGACAAGCGACTATCCTCTTATACAGCGGCGAATTGAATATCTCCTTCAGCGACTGAGTCTTAAGGTCGCCCAGCGTAAGCTTTCCGTCGAAATCGAAACAGCACATGTTCACGGTCCCGTCGACCTGTACCTGTAGCGGCCCCTTGAACGGCCTGCCGCAGCTCAACACAAGTTCTTCCTGGACCTTTCTGTACTTCTTCCCGTCGACCCAGTTGTGCGGCCTCCAGACCTCTACAAGATCGGCCCTGTCCTTCCAGTACTCGATCCAGCGCTTCGAGTCCTCTTCATTAACACCCTGCTCCACGTTGTAAGTCAGCAGGAGTTGAGTGGTCCTCTTCATTTCGCATATCTTGGTTAACGTCTCTTTTATCCTGAGGAACGTGCCGGGATCCCTGATACCGTGCATCCTGTTGTAGACCTCCAGCGAGTCGCCGTAGATGCTGACGCGTATCGACAGCACCGCCAGTTCGTCAAACACCCGGAACCTCTCGATCGTAAGAAGCGACGCGTTCGTGAGTATCAGGACCTTCATACCTCTTCGGGCGGCATATTCTATCTTCTCTGTCAGGGTCTTGTCTACGAAGCGGTTCGCCGAAACCGGAAAATGTGCACACGGTGTACTGGTCGGTCTTGCCGGTTATCTTATCAAGGAGAAACTTGAATGTCCCGAGGTCCATCGATTCGAGCTTCCTGGTAAGCTTGTCGCGACAGCATATGGTACAGTTGTAGTTGCAATTGGTTATTACCTCGAACCTTACCTCGCTGTTATTGGGTATCATAAGTTGGGCCCTTCCCTCAACACGATCTGAACATTTCATGAAGCAGGACGAAAAGCATGTCCTGCCACGCACCTTCCTTCTCGCATATCTTCCTGCACGGTACACGTCCCATCATACCCAGGTACTGCATCCGATCTCAATAGCTCTGGTCATCAGTCTTCGCGCACCGGCGAACAACCTGACAACCGAGGAAGGCGTTGCGATGGCCCTCTGGACACATCTGGCTCAAGAATCCTGGCGGGGCAGCCTGACCGCTGCTCCTGTCCCCGATCCAACATCGATTGCAGATGGATTTGTCCAGACATAAGTCCCGAACTACAAGTACGGCGTCAGCAATCGCGCAATGCCATCGCGCAGGCGAGCCGGCAGTGGGCGGCCATCGACCTCCTCCATCGTCACCGGATGGGCGCCCTTTCGTTTCGTCTCGACCCACTGGTCAAGCCGCTGGGCGAGTTCCACGTCGTAACATTCCAAGTTGAACTCGAAGTTGAGGCGCAAGCTGCGCGGATCCCAGTTGGCCGATCCCAGCAGCACCCAGCAGCCATCCACTAACATGAGTTTTGAGTGATCGAAGGGAGGCGGGGTTAGCCACATCCGGCATCCATGCTGGAGGACTTGCGACCACATCGCCCGGGAGGCCCACAAGATGAACGGCAGGTTGCTCCGTGCGGGCAAAATGATATCAACCTGCACACCCCGCATGGCTGCCAGATTCAGGGCGGAGACCACGGCAGGGTCGGGCAGAAAATAGGGAGTCATGATCCGGACGGAATAGCGGGCAATCGAGAGGGCTCCCAACAGCGTCCAATGAAGCTTCTCGAAATTTTCATCCGGGCCATCGGGCACGCCTCGCGCCAACACCTGCCCCGCGTTTTCGCTTTTGGGAAACCACGAATCCCCACGCAAAGCTTCGCCGGTCGTAAACAGCCAATCATCGGTGAACACTTCTTGCAGTTGGGTCACCACAGGGCCTTTCACGCGGAAATGGATGTCCTGTACCGGGTGTGGCGGTTGGCGTTGCAGGCAATGTCCCACTCGAATATTCATGCCGCCGGTAAATCCCACGCGCCCATCCGCCACCAGGATCTTCCGGTGTGTGCGCATGTTCATCGACATCAGATGCCACAAAGCAGACGGCGGGAGAAACCGGGCATACTTCACCCCTTCTCGTCGCAGCGTGTGGAGAATGGTGGGCCAGGAATACCGAGTCCCCATCGCGTCAATCAGCACCCGCACTTCCACGCCCCGGCGACGGGCCTCGCCCAGCGCATGCGCAAAGGCCATCCCGACCTCGTCCCGATCGAAGATATAGGTCACGAAAGAGACGGTCTGGCGTGCGTCTTGGATTGCTTCCAGCATGGCCGGATAGGCTTCCTCTCCGTTGACCAACGGATCGATCCGATTGCCCCGCAGCAAGGGTCGCTCTATCACACCCCCAACGACCCGAGCCAGCATCTGGAGATGCCCTCCGTGATGCGGTAGGTGGCGCTGCAACTCTTCCGGCAGACATTCGGGTTGCGCGGCTTGTGCCCGGTATCGCTCCAGGTTCTTTCGCAGCAAAGCGGCCCTATGGCGAATGCGATTCAGGCCGAAGAGGAAGTACATGACAGCCCCGACCTAGGGGCACGAACCAAATGAAACCCACCCACGCGATGGCGGCGCGCGAGTCACGTTTGTGGAGAACCGCGTGCCCAGCCGCCAACACAGCGAGAAGCAACCCCAGTCCGATGGCAGCGATGTGCCAGACGTCGTGCACCAGATTACCAACGGCCATCGTCATTGCGGTCTGTCCCTGAGGTTAGTCCTCTTCGTCTTCATGGCCCATTTCCTATCCACCCGGGAGGCCAACAGCGCGGCACACCATCTTGGCGATCATGCGTTCTTCGTCTCTGCGAATGACGCGAACCGTGACCCGGCTGGCGTCCGTGGGAATCACCCCCGCAGTCTCCGCGTTGCGCGACTCATGCAGTTCAATGCCGAGGAAGTTCAGCCCCTCACAGATGCGCGTGCGGACGAGTGGCGTGTTTTCACCGATGCCTCCCACGAAGACGACTGTCTCCAATCCACCGAGCGCAGCGGCGCAGGAGCCGATCCACTTTTTCACCTGATAAAGCCTTTGCTCCAGTGCTTCGCCAACTTGGTACAGCGCGAACTTGATGCTCGACGAGCCGCCGTTGATCGCCAAGACACAGGCTTGATTGAGTTTCTTCGCCATAGGGTATAAGCCTCGTGTAGGTTCGCCTTCTCAACGGTTACGCAAAAAGCGCAACTCGGCGCGCAGGCGCTCCACCTCATCGAGCAGATCGAACATGGTTTTGAGCCAGGCTAAATCGAGGCCGTGGACGGTGTCGCAAGTGCTCGATTCGCCGCAGGGTATAAATCGCCTCTTCCGTGAATTCCATCACCCCATACGGTGGTTGAACGACAGGTCGTACAAGGCCGGCGCGACAATAGATCAGAATGGAACGGCGGGGGACACCCGCGAGATGGGCAGCCGCATCGAGGCTGTACAAAACGTTTGGCTTCGGCTGAAACAACTCCATCGCCAGAGGTGGGGGGCTGTCCGGAACAAATCGTTTGCTCATGAGGGTTGCCTCGGGTTGAACGTCGATTTTGTGGCCAACTGTTCCCACAGGACTTTCTGTTCCGGCGTCAGATGCGCCGGGACCTGGATGGACACAACGGCATACAGGTCGCCCCGCGTTCCGTCGCTCGTGGGTAAACCTTTCCCGCGCAAACGTAATTGCCGTTCAGCCGTGGTGCCCGCCGGGATTTTCAAGGACACCGTTCCATCCAGAGTTGGGATGTGGACGGTGGCACCCAGCACCGCTTCCCACGGGGCCAGATCCAAATCGTAATACAGGTCGGCGCCGCGCACGCGGAAGTCGGGGTGCTGGGCGAATTTTACCCTCAAATACAGATTTCCCGAGTCGCCCCCGCCAATGCCTTCCTGTCCTTTGCCCGCGAGACGGATGAGCTGCGCTTCCCGCACGCCGGGTGGGATTTTCACCCGCAAAGTCTGCGTGACCGATTGCCCGGTGCGCGGATCGGTACGCTGCAGCTGGATCGTGCGCGTCGAACCGTGCAAGATTTCGTCCAGCGTCACCAGGATGTCGCCCTCGATATCCTGGCCGCGCTGGGCGAATGTCTCGCCTTCCATGCCATCCCCCCGTGTTCGGCCGAAACCACCGGAGGGACGACCGCGACTGCCGAAGAACTGCTCGAAGAAATCGCTGAAGCCCGTGCCATCGAAATGGAATTCCGAAGCCTCTTCGTAACCTCCGCCGAATCCGCCCTGCGGCGGTGCCGGCTGCCGTTCCGGATGGTTCCAGTTTGCTCCCAACTCATCATACTTTCGCCGTTTCTCCGGGTCGCTGAGGACTTCGTTGGCCTCGTTGATTTCCTTGAACTTTGCTTCGCCCGTAGTTTTGTCTTTGGCAACGTCAGGGTGGTACTTGTGGGCGAGCTTGCGGAACGCCTTCTTGATTTCCTCGTCGCTCGCGTCTCGAGCCACGCCGAGGACGTCGTAGTAGTCCTTGAATTCAACGGGCATGACGGACTCCGGGGGAATAGCTCAGATCATTCACAATGACCTTGGCTGGACGAAAGACCTTGTCGCCGCGGCAGTAGCCGCGCTGGGTGACTTCGAGGACGATATGATCGGGCTGGCTGGGGTCGTGCCGCACAAAGACGGCGTCGTGCCGGTGGGGATCGAAGGGCCGCCCCACGTCTTCGACGGCCTCGATGCCGTGGCGGTGGAGCAACTGGCCCACCTGTTGCAGCGTCATCCTCACACCTTGATGTAATGGTTCGGAGGAAATCGATTGCTCGGAAGCCAGGGCGCGTTCCAGATTGTCGAGAATGGGCAGCAAGTCGCGGATGAATGCGTCCTTTTCCACCGCGGCTTGTTGGTCGGCATCTCGCCGGGTGCGCTTTTGGAAATTGTCAAAGTCGGCGGCGAGGCGCAGGTAATCGTCCTTCTGTGCGGCCAACTCCTTCTGGAGTATGGCTGGGTCAGCCGACGCAGCATCAGCGACTGAAGCGGGCGGATTCTGCGTATCGGTCGCCGAGCTTGGAGGTTCGGGATTGATGGTTGGCACTTCGCAGCGTTCTACTCGAGAGTCTCTTTTCTTCTTTGGTTTCATGATGATATCACCAACAGAATCTTGCTGCCACACGGTGTTGGGTGGTTCGATCTCCATCCGATGGCCGGACACTGTTTACTCCTATAGTTCCTGTGCCATAAGAAAGCCGGGATGGCATGGATGCACCGTGTGATAGATTCATCCAGACAGGTTCCGTCCCCAGGAGACACATGCTAAGCAATGGAGTGAGAACACAGGGACCTGCAGATCGTCGAAACCTCCTTGAGAATCCCAGAACCCAGTGATGACGAGATACGAGAGTATCTCACGTCAAGCTCTGGTGGTCCTTGCACAGGAGTCATCTTATCCCGGATCAGTCGGTCTGCTCGACGAGGTAGTTCTGGATACCCATCTGCTCGATCTGGTCGAGCTGGGCCTCGATCCAGTCGATGTGCTTCTCCTCGTCCTTCAGGATCGACTCGAACAGCTCGCGCGTGCCGTTGTCGCCGAGCTCGACGGCCAGCCGGATGTCGGCGTTGTAGTCCTTGATGGCCGTCTCTTCGGCCTTCCAGTCGTTCTTGTGCATCTTCTCGACGTCGGGGCCGATGCTGATCTTGTTGAGCTTGCTGACGATCGGCCGTCCCTCCAGGAAGAGGATGCGGCCGATGAGCTTCTCGGCGTGCTTCATCTCGTCGATGGCCCGCTTCTGGATCGCCTCGTGGAGCTGCTCGTAGCCCCAGTTGTCGCACATCTCGGCGTGGACCATGTACTGGTTGATGGCCGTCAGCTCGTCGGCCAGGCGGGCATTCAGCTGCTCGATGATCTTCGCGTTTCCTTTCATGGTTTGGATCCTCCACAACTGACCCGACATTTCCCATTTAGCGATGCCCGACTGCATCGCGTAACCTTTCGAGTATCAGGATAGTGCACCTCCCGTAAGATTTCAAACCCGAATGCCTACATTCTGCGACAATCGATGTTGGATCGGGGACAAGATCCAGTCGGCGGGAGGGTCTGACAGACCGGGCAGGTTTCGGGCCGTCTTGGACGGACGCCGAGCCAGATCCTCGCGGCGATTGTCCCTGTGATCTTGGGGAATCAGGCAACACGTCATCCACATCGCCGGATGGATCACACGAGCCAGTCGGGTTTTACCCCATGGACAGAATGGAGCAACCGTCGGATGGCAATAGTAGATTGGTGGCTCGCCAACAAAGGGTCGGGAATCTCTGATGGCGGAACAACAGCGGATGCTGCCCGGGCGGTGAAGTGTAAACTCGGGGTGCCTTATGGAAAATGAGTTGACCAGCTTGTCACGGTGATATCAGGCAGTGCTGCAAAACCTTGATCCCTTATTGAAGTACCTGGATGCGAAGCAGGAAGTATGCCCCGACTGTCAAAGAACCATGTCTCCAAAATGACTCCGCTCGCATCCATTTTGGTCGAAATCGTCACGTGTGGAACCCCTGTCAAGCGCAAGAAACGCAGTTTTTGCGATTTATCGGTCCGGGCAACGGACTGCGGTGGTTTCTGCGGGGAAGGTGAATGGAGCCCAGCTGTCGTGCACATGGTGGTGACAAGATGGTGACATGGTGTCGGAAGCACAACAATGGCTGGATCGTAAAGCCTTATGCAGCAACAGTTACGCGCTTCGCTGAACGGAGGGACATAGGACTGGTTGAACGTTGCGCCTCCCTGCCAGCGGGTTCGCGCCTCGCATTTCAGTTGAGGACACGTTGCGGTTGGTACACCCCAGCGCAGTCTACTTCGAAAATCGCTCTTGTCACCGGGCCGACGCGGACCCGCCGCTCGAGCCTGTCGCGACGCCCGAAGGCGATCTCCAGTGACGAGCAAACTTGGCCAGATCCTTCAGGGTCACCACGCCGTCGCCAGTGGGCGAGTCGATGTCCACCGCCAGATCGGGTGAGGCTTTCAGCCACTGCCTGGAGAGCACCGCCAAATCAGCGAATCGTACGGCACTATCACCATTGAAGTCCGCCTCCACGGGGCGGGTAAGCTCGATCCCGATACCCATCCCGAGGTTGCGTGAATACTGCTTGTGCAGCGGGTCATTCCAGTGCTCATGGACACCCAGACTCTCCATGCGGACCCCGTCCGCTTCGGGGTCATAGAACGTGCCAGAGGGCGGGGCGTTTGCCAGGGCCGCTTCCACCAGGTAGTCATCGGCACCGCTCATGCGTGGGTAGTCACTCCACTCGGTCCACAAGAAGTCGTTGCAGACCGAGTCAATCGCGACGGGATCTTGGGAAACGAACAGGCTCGACGGCCAGTCACCGTTGAACGGGGGCATGCTCCACCTGACAGGCTCGGATGACCAATTGCGGCCGGCGAAAAGACCATCCACCACATAAAGCAAGCTCTTGCCGCCGAGTTCACGATGGCCCATCAAGTCCACCAGGGCTCGGTATTTCGCGGAGCCGGCACTGTTCTTCGGTAGGGCCGGATGCAGGTTGTAGTAGTTGTACTTCTTGCCGCCCAGGGACCCATCCGGGTTGCGGATCAATGCGCCGTACAGGTTCTTGCCACAGACCGTGATGCCGCCCTGGTCATGGCTTTTGAGAATGGCAAGGTTGATGAAGTAATCCGCTTCCGCAAACGATTTCGGCAGCAAGTCCTGCTTCGTCCCGGCGGCGGCGGCTGTGCTCCAATAGGACGGCACGTTGGAGAACTCCGCGGCCGTTCGCCCGAGCCCACCGAGGTTGGATAGGTACCGCACGGCCGGAAACTCCGGGTAGACTCTATCATAAATGAAACCCGGCATGATCCGACCCGGGTCGCCGATGGTGATGTCCTGCTGAGCCACCCCGACGACATTCGCCAACTGGTCTAACAGGGCGATAATCAACTGGGGTGAGGTGTCGATGTTGTACCGATAGCTCGACCGTTTCTCGAAGGTGGTTGTGCTCGCATTGTGGCACAGCGTGTTGTTGACCTTAATGGCGACCTTCTCGCCGGGGGCGTATCCCACTTCGCCCTTGCCCCGTCTTGCATTGAAGTAGTGAAAGAGCGCATCCCACGCTTCGGCGTCGGTGCTTCGGCCCGCCAGTCCACGGATCGCTCGCGACACCATCTTGCGGACTACGGCCGGATCGGTATGTGCGTCGTCGGACCACAACCCCGCCGAGCCATATCCATCCCAGTCGGTCGCGTTCGGCTCATGGATCCAGACGACCCGCCCCGGCTTCTCGCCCCGTGCCACACCGAGTGGTATGTTCGGGGCGCGCGTCCCCGCCGCAATCACCACATCCTCTGCCGGATCCACCAGCAGCCACACGAGGCCCATACTGAGCCCGAGGCAGAGCACGGCGGCGCGGACCCGTGCCTGGGCAAGATGCCGTCTCGCATAGTGAAATGCCGTAGCAGAGCCCGCCAGGCCGGCGAGCCAAAGAACGAACGTGGAAGCCAAGGGAAACGCGATCCGCTGGCAGGGGTACGTTGCACGGGATGGCTTCGGAACCACACGCACGAGGAACCAGACGAGGGAGCACAGACCGAAGAGGGGCCAGAACCAGCGTACATATCGGCACTGCACCCACGGCCGATGAGTCCCATGAAGACCCCCATACCTGTTCAATTCCGCCTCCCTCACATCCATCTTTCCTGTCTCCAATCCGGTAAACCCCGCCGCATTCTCTTGGTGGCCTTGTCTGCGTCGAACTTCTCCGGGTCAAATCGTCCCCGCCATCTCCGGAAAGACTCATGCTCTTCGTGCTCCGGATCGGCCATCCCCGCCAAGTACTCCTCGTAGCCGGGTATGCCGCCCACATCTTCGGGCGGGCAGGCCCGTGCGCCCTCCAGGCAGAGGGGATATCTCGCTCCTCTTTCTGCACGCAGGCATCCCTCGAAGAGAATCTCATGCTGCCAGTCGTCGCCGAAGTCATACTCGTACTCGAAGCGGAATGGCTTTGCATCCTCGGGAACGATTGTGCTGATCCTGGTGTGCAGTGAATCGACCGGCTGTATCTCATCCTCCCAGCCTTCGCAGAGCAGGTCGGGATCGCCATGCAGAACGCCACCGATCATGAATTGGTGCAAGTGGGAGTTCGTCCATCCCATCGCCGTTTGGATGTGTTCGTGGAGCTTGTCCAGGGAGCAATCCTTCACTTGGATGCGCCGCCAGATCGGCGGTTGGATGCCTTTCAACGTGATCTTGAACTGGTACAGCCGCTCGCCGGCTGGAATGCGGTAGATATTGCCCTCGCTGAACTTGTCCACAGCCTCCTTGACGGCGTCGGTCACATGGCGCAGCGAGTTGCGCTCCATACCATTAGACGCTTTGGCAGCCCGACAGGCTTGGGCGACCTCCTTCAGTTCTCCCAGTGTGAGCTGTAGGGTTCGGCCATTGAAGCAGTCGAGGCGGAGCTGAGGCCCAAGAGCAGGCACGAGCTTTGCGATGACACACCGCTGGGCCGCGGTCAAACGGAGGGGGAATGTGGGTTCATCGGTATTTGGCATGGCGATCCTGGCATCATTGGACGGGACAGCACGCCCAGCGGGCCGACTGGCTCCTTTGGGCATCGTCTCTATCCTTGCCATGCGGCCCATGGCATCTGTGTGCAAAGTCGGCTTTCCCTGGGGAAAGGGCTGACGGAGGGGGTCTTTGATCTCGTCTGCAGAGGGCCCGTTCTTTGGTTTGGTCTGCTGCATCCACTCGAGGACTGCTTCATCGAATCCGGGCAAGTTCTCGGACAAGACGACTTCGATCCCCAGTTGCTGAAGATGCGGCAGCAATTCCTGCCATTGGGGCCGATCCCGAAGGTAGATCGTGCGGGGCCGCTGGCGATCTTGTGCATTCAGCGGTCGGAGCATGGCGTGGGCCAAGAGCGTCGCAAGGTCGTTGACGGTGCATGGTCCGAAGCGCACGTCCTCCATCGCCAGCAGGTCACCAAACCCTCTCTCGATGACCATGCCCATCCAACGTTCGCCGTGTCCGCTGGAGGAGGCAGGGTCGAGGAAGAAGTCGGCTTCGAAGGTTGCCTCAGTCAATGGCAACCGGCGAAGATCTCTCTTGACGAAGGCCGACGACTTGCCGAGTTTGAGTCGGTCGCTCCAATCCATGGTTCATCACGTCCGGTTCTTTGGTCTTGCTCAGTTTGCGCGGGCATCCTACGTTCCCGGCACTTTCACATAGTACTTGCCGGGGGCCTGGAGAGCAATGGGCTTCCCTGCTGGACCATCGGCCCGCCGCAACCCTTAAAACCCTGCCCCGGCTCTCTATTCATAGGTTGGAATAGAGAGCCCGTCGCATCAGGCGGCTCTCGGAGGAACCGAAAATGGCAAAACCAGGAGCGAAGTTTCGGGCTGGCCCAGTGTCAGCCGCGATTTGGGAGAACGAGATTACCGTGAACGGCGCGATAGCCGTGATGCTCAAGGCAAGTGTCGAGCGACGGTACAAAGATAACGACGGACAGTGGAAGTCATCGAACAGCTTCAGCAGGAACGAGATACCATTGGCAGTGTACTGCCTGTAGAAGAGCTTTGAGCATATCGTTGGGGCCCAGCAGGAGGACGACAGTGTTGAGGAAGAGACTGTCTATTGAAGGCGGCACCTTGCCGCCTTTTCTTTCGATGAACTGGAAGCCGTCCGATCTGTCCCCCGGGGAAGATGTTGACGCTGCACCTGCCAATGGTTACTGTGAGGCGCTGCAAGAATTCTCCACGAACCCATGTGGGCAGGATTACGTCATGCAGAATCAGGCGAATCGTCCGAGAGAGCAACGAGGGAAATCCATGGAGTCTATGCACGAGGAGCCCGCGATTACGCGTCGTCATTTGCTCCGGACGGCCGCTCTGGCTGCAACGGCTGTCAAGATGGGGCACGGAGGTACGGTCGCACGCGCCCAGGAGAGAGGGCCGCGTCCGGCGCCATCGCCCGATATCCAGCTGCTGAATCCTTGCGGTCGCGTCCCCGTCAGCCTGATCATCGACGATTCCACCTGCCTGGTGAACCTGGCCCACTTCGGCATCCCGCAGTTCGCGGAGGTGTTTCCCGATAACTACAAGCAGGACTGGAAGAAGCTGCCGCGGGAGATCCCGGATTCCTTCGTGCGCAAGTTCGGCGAGTGGTGCCACGAGCACGGCGTCAAGGGCAAGTACAGCATCGTTCCCTATCCCGCCTGCGTCGGCTGGCTCGACCGCGACCTGCCCGGCTGGTCGAAGAAGGAGCTGGTCGAGAGCATCGAGCTGGTCCGCGAGCTCATGATGCCCGACTGGGACATCCACCCGGAGATGGTCTCGCACACCTGGGTGATCGACACGAAGACGGGCCGGCCGTATCCCGAGCGAACGCAGCGCTTCATGGAGAACTGGGGCTGGACCGACGGCAAGTCCGTCGACCAGATCGCCGACTACATGAGCTACGCTCTGCAGATCCTGAAGAACATCGGGCTGGAGTGCGAGGGGATCACCACGCCCGGCGGCTTCGGCAACCGGGTCCTGCCGGAGTTGTCGCAGGCCACCCTGCAGGCGTGCCGCGACGTGTTCCGCACCGAGATTCCTCACTACTTCCGGCACCTGTTCACGGACGACCGAAGCGTCGCTCCGCGCGTGGAGTATGCCTCCGGTCTGGACGGCCCGGACCCGAAGTGCGTGGTCTCGATCATCGGCTGCACCGGCGACTGGTTCGGCGGCTGGGACGGCCTGGAGCGCGGATCGGTGGACAGGTTTATCACGGAAGATCTCCAAGGCGGCAGACTGCCGCAGGTGATCGACAAGGGCGAGCCGGCGATCCTCGTCTGTCACTGGCCGGGCATCTACTTCAACGGCGAGGAGGTCGGTTTCAACATCTTCAAGGAGGTCGTTCGCCGCCTCCATGCCCGCTACGACAATCTGATCTGGATGAAGCAGAGCGAGATCGCCCGCTACTGGGCGGCGCGGGAGCTGACACAGATTACGCGGCAAGGAAACCGTGTCATATTCGCTGCGCCGTTTGCCGCCCCCCGGTTCACCGTGCGGCTGGCCGGCGTGCCTTCGCAACCGCCGGCCGTCGCCGCCAATGGGGCCGTCACGAAACCGGAGAAGGTGCAGAGTCCGCTGCGGCTGAAAAGCGGCACCTGGCATCAGGATGACAAAGGCGCAACGATTTGTTTCGATCTACCGAAGGGGCGCTCTGCCATTGAGATCTGACGGAATCACGCAGGGTGCAGCCATGAGGCAAGGTAGCAGTATCGTTGTCGCGATTCTCCTTGTGATCTCCTGGACGGTGGCAAGAGGCAATGCGCCTTCGGGCCTGCCCGGTATGCCGATAGCGATTCCCTTTGAGGATATGGATCCGCACGACTGACGGTGACTGGACGGGAGGAGCAGTAAAACCAGGGCAAGCGATGATGGTTCGCACAACTGATGGTGGCCGCCCGGGACGGAGCGGTGGCGGAGGGGGAGGGTTCGCGCAACTGACAGTGGGCGAGGCTGGCGGATTCATACAACGGACGGCGGCCGCCCGGGAGGCGACGGCGCCGTGGCGGCGGATTCGCACAACTGACGGTGGCCGGCCGGGACGACGGAGCGTGGTAGGCGATTCCCACAACCGAAGGTGGCTGCCCGTTATCTGCGAGCAGTTCTTACATATCGATGAGATGAGATACGTTGTGGAGCATTGGCGGATGGGCTATACTCACTGCCGGCTTCGCAGCAACCTGGGTCATATGACACCGACAGGCTTTGGTGGATTGTGTCGCGAGGCCGGCTGCATCAGGCCACAGACGCCACTGCTTAATGGAGTGCAAGATTGTGGAATTCTCTCATAGACACTGGACCAAGAGAAGGAAGCAGACCATTGCGAGAAGGCAGATACGCGAACGGATGTGGAAGGGTAGTTGAGGTAGATAGGCCGGTACAGTTGGGAACGATGTTATTCGAATTAGGAAGATGCCATGCGCGATATGATGCGAGCCGTTGTGATCACTACAATTGGCCTTCTGGGTGCCGGCTGTACAACACAACAAGGCCATCAGACAAGCTCTTCACTCATTGGTGAGAACCTTGACGATTGGGAATGCTACTTGGCAGATCGAGAGGCCAAAGTGCAGGATGTGTGGTATATCCAAGACGGCGTGCTCATTTGTACGGGTAGGCCATTGGGGTATCTGTATACGAAGAGCGACTATGGCGACTTCGTGCTCAGACTTGAGTGGCGATGGCCCTCTGGAAAGAAGCCGGGCAACGGTGGAGTGCTGATCCGGATGACCGGCGAACACGGCATCTGGCCCAAGAGTCTGGAAGCTCAACTCAATGCTGACAACGCCGGTGATTTCTGGGGTCTGGCAGGATACGTACTGTCGGGCCCTGCAGAAAGAATGCAGTCCTCCGACCACAAAGAATTTGGCAGACTGACCAATCTGAAGAAGATGAAGGCCCTTGAGAAGCCGCCGGGCGAGTGGAATACGTACGAAATCATTGCCGTCCGCCATACGGTCACCTTGGTCATCAACGGCGAGGAAGTCAACCGGGCCACGGGATGTGATCTCAATCTTGGCAGAATATGCCTGACTTCTGAAGGCAGCGAGATACACTTCCGAAACCTGGTAGTCACTCCGGCAAAGACTTTTTGATGCCATTCGAGGCGAGAACGGCGTTGTGCAGCGATGGTCGGCCGGTGGCTGGAGGAGGCGCTGGACAAGGAGAGGTCGTAGGAATGCTGTCTTAGTGAACGGGCGGGACGGGCGATGGAGCCGTGACCGAGGCCGGGGAATTCGGACAACTGACGTTGGCGGGCCGGGACGGCGGAGGCGTGGCCGGGAGTGGGGATTTGCACAACTGACGGTGGCTGCCTGGGACGAGCGGGGGCATGGGCGAGGACGAAGGGCGATTCGGACAACTGGCGGCGGCGGCCCGGGACGACGGGAGCCGGAACGGGCGATGGGGGCGTGGACGAGGCTGGGGACGATGGAGGCGTGGGCGAGGGACAGGGATTCGCAGGACTGACGGTGGCCGCCCGGGACGACGGAGCGGGGGCTGCGGGTGTGGATTCGCACGACTGCCGGCGGCTGGCCGGGACGACGGAGGCGTGGGCAAGAGCAGGGGACTCGCCCAACTGATGGAGGCCGCCCGGGACGAGGCGGCGGGTTCGCACAACTGACGGTGTCCGGCCGGGGCGAGCGGGGCCGTGGAGGAGGATGGGGATTCTCTATTCGTGAGTCCCGTGCTGAGCAGCAGGCCGGCGATAGAGGCCGCCCGGGACGGCGGGGGCGGGGACGAGGGGGGCCTTCCAGACGAGAAAATGCCGGTTCCGCAGCCGCTCCGGGCGTCGCTTTCCCTGTGGAACACAGGGTTTTGGAATCATGAAAGACTGTTTTGGGAGCGAGGCAGAGGAAGCAGAGGCGGGGTACATCCAGCAGACGCGCAGACGGATGCGTTGGAGCGGTGGCCGCCGCGGACGAGCGGAGGAGAAGGAGTTGTGCCGGCGTCCGGTCACGCCGCCCAAGGATGAACCTCCCTCCCTCACGACCCTCCAAAGGCCCTCATACCGTTCGCGGTACGGAGATCGCAGGCGGCTCTCCGGTCGTTTGCATGTGGCGGGGCTCTGGTAGTTGATGCGTTGCATGGTCTCGCAGCCAGGTGGTACAATGACCGGGCGGCAACGCGGCTGGTGCCTCTGAAATCAACGCCGGAGTCGTGTCCCGGCACATTGAGACGGATCGTCCGTGGATCATCTTCGGGTCATGGTCATATTGGTGCGAACGTTGGAGACGTGCTGCCGACACGGTCTTCTGCGAGTGCACTTTGCATTCCTCGCCCTTGCCTGTTCAGTGACGGCACGAGCGATGGAACAAGCCGCTGCTCCTTCGTCAGCCGAACCGAAGCTTCGTATCTGCCCATTGGATTTGGCCGAAATCCGTTCCATCACGCCGCTGGGCAACCTGAATCCGCATGGCGGACATGTCTTTCCGACCGACCATATCTACTTGGACTATGGCGGCCGCGAGGGTCTGCCCGTACGCGCACCTGCCTCGGGCCGCGTCTTCGCTATTCGCAGCCAGGTCCCCGACGACTTCAAGATCGAGATCCAGGTGAACGAGCGGTTCAGCTACTATGTTGCCCACGTGCTGCCGGTGAAGGGGCTGAGTGTGGGCAGCACTGTGGAGAGCGGCCAAGTCATTGCTTACACCTCCGGTCGCAGCCTGCTGGATCTTGGTTGTGCAGATACTCACATGGCGCTGAAAGGCTTCGTGAATCCCGACCGGTATCCTGAGTCAACGTTGCACTGCGTTTCGCCCTTGAAGCTCTACGGCGATCCGCTCCGCGGTCAACTCTACGCGAAGGTGATGCGCGACAACACGGACAAGGATGGGCGGATTGACTATGACATAGCCGGGCGACTCGCGGGCAACTGGTTTCTCGAAGGTCTGTCCGCGGCCGAGAGCTCTCGTGGCTCACCCCAGATATGGGCTAAACAACTCGCCTTTGCCTACGATGTGCACCGGCCGCGAGCACGGCTGGTATCCATCGGCGGCACGATCGCGCCGGCGGGCCTCTATGGACTGTCTGCAGTCTCGCCCGATCCGGCGGAGATCAGCGTCAAAAGTGGTTTGTTGAGACTTGTCCTCACCATCCCCGAGTTTCGGGAGACCGCCCCGCCGAGTCACAAAGCGACCTCTGCCGCAGGAATCCTGTTGGTGCGGATGCTCACACCGAACCGTGTGAAGGTGGAGTTCTTCCCTGGTAGAAGATCTGAGGAGATCGTTGGTTTCACTGGGTCCGCGAAGGTCTATGAACGATAGGTCCCCCCCGCGACGTTTGCTGAAGACGCACGAGGAAGGATTTTCTGTGTTGAGTGAGCGTGGCGGTTTGGCTATGGTTGCCGAGGCTGATTTGGGCTTCGGTATGGAGGAGCCGACTCAACAGACAGGTGCCAGACAACGAGGCAGTCTTGGGCTTGGTGCCCTCTCTCCCAGACCCTGGAGCCGCCGTGTGCCCGCCGAGGATCCCTGAAAGCCGTAAGAGACGCTCGGGTCGCTAGAGTGAGATCATGCTGCTTGTGGGGCAGTCTGGATGGGCTTACAATCCTGGGCTGTGATACGGCGTGCCAGGCAGAACGCCAGACGCCGAAATGTCTTCTGGGTGTACGCACACGACCAAAAGGTAGGTTATGACATATATGAAATACTCATTTGCATTTTGTATCGCTGCCGTTTCGGTTCTGCCAACAGTGCCGCGGGTCTTTGCGGACGATTGGCCCAGTTGGCGCGGGCCACTTGCCAACGGCAGCACTTCGACCGGGAACTATCCCACTGCCTGGAATGTCGAGAGTGTATCCTGGAAATTCACCTTGCCAGGGAAAGGGAGCTCCACTCCGATCATATGGAACAATCGCATCTACCTTACGACCCCCGACAACGGACAGGATGCAGTTCTGGCGCTGGACCTTCAGGGCAAACAAATGTGGCTCACGCGGCTCGGGGCCCAAAGCCCGCCCAAACAGCGCATACTCAGTTCGGGCTGCAACGGGTCTCCCGTCACGGACGGCAAAGAAGTATTCGTTTACTTCCGTAGCGGTCGCCTCAGCGCGCTCGACCTGGATGGGTCTGTCCGCTGGACCGTCGATCTTGCCGCCAAGTTTGGACCCGAAAAACTCTTTTGGGACTCCGGCACCTCGCCGGTGCTGACGGATGATTCCGTGATTCTGAGTCGCCTGCATCAAGGAGATTCCTGGATCGCGGGATTCGACAAGGCGACGGGAGCTCTGCGTTGGCAACAAAAGCGCAATTACGAGGTGCCCAGCGAGAATGACAATGGATACACCACCCCCGTGTTCTTCCGGTACCAGGGACGCGTGGCATTTCTCATCTGGGGTGCCGATCACTTAACGGCCCACTCCGCTTCCGATGGTTCCGTGCTGTGGACATGCGACCAATTCAATCCCGAGGGCAAAGGCAATTGGCCAGCCATCGCGTCGCCTATCATCTCCGGTAACCTGGCAATCGTGCCTGTGGGACGAGACGATCGGCCGGGCCAAGGGCACGTGCATGCCATCAGGCTCCAGGGCAACGGAGATGGGACCGGCGCGCAGCGCGTGTGGAAACGAGACGATGTAGGAGTGTTCGTGACTTCCCTTGCGGAATACCAAGGTCGCGTCTATCTCCTACGACACCGTGGCAGCATCGTCTGCCTGGATCCTGCCACAGGAAGTACGATTTGGACCGGATCACTGCCGCGTGCGAACGCCAATTTCTACGCGTCCCCTGTGATTGCGAACGGAGTGCTCTACGCGGCCCGGGAAGATGGCGTCGTTTTCGCCGTACGCGTGGAGGACAAGTTCGAAGTCTTGAGCGAGAACCCGATGCGTGAACGAATCATTGCCTCTCCTGCAGTTGCCGACGGTCGCCTGCTGTTGCGAGGTGACGAACATCTGTTCTGTGTAGAGATGGGAAAGCGTTGATTTCGAGAGTACTTGGACCGGAACGTCCGCTCCGCGAACGATTGAAGTTGGACGATCTCCTCCTTGACCTGCTCGGCGTTGCCACTCAGTGTGATTGCCTCCACCCGCACAGCCGACCAAGCCGGCCCCGGCGTCGCCACAGCCTCGTCAACAGAGATCACGGTAGGGGCGACAGGATTGAGTAGCGAGCATGTCGCCGGTTCCGCTGCGGCTCGAGGTGTGGCTTTCCTTACGAGACTCCTGGCTGCCGCCAAGGGGATGGGGAGCATCACGCCCTATTGGGAGAGGGGGAAGGGGAAGAGGCGGGGTTGGGCAGGGAGCTGGCCGTAAAGTAGGCAGAAGACGCCGTCCTGGAACAGGAGCAACTGGCGACAGACGGGAGAATTCCTACTGCGTGGGAGGGGGTATTCGGACTGACCTTCTGGACATATGTCTCACCGTCTATAATGGCGGCGAGATCCCGTCCCAGAAAGGATTGGTCTATGGGCATCCGCAATCAGAACCGCGAGATCCTCCAGCGTCTGGACTCCAAGACCCTCGATGCCAGATTCCTCACCGAGATCGAGCAAGGATTGACCTGCTCTCCCTTTGAGGCCGAGGCCGTGCTGGAGGTCGTCAAAGAAGTCTACTTTCCTTTCGTCGATGAGCACTGTATGAAAGCTCCACCCGGGAAGGTGACGTTGGTCGCCGTCAGTGCGGAGGAGCCCGCCGGCAAACCCATCGTGGAGTGCGAGAAGCAGACGGTCTGCCTGACCGTCCATCGGGGGGCCCAGGACGATCAGATCATCCAGAAGGAGGGCCCGGGCGGATTTCGGCAAGCGCGGATTCCGGACCTCTGCCAGGAGGCACTCAGCCAGGGAGCCTTGCTGACCCGAGAAGATTTGGCCTACCGGGTCTTCTTCGTTTGTCCCCGCACGATCACCCGGGACTTGAGCCTGCTGCGGAGCACCCAGCCGGACGTGGTCATTCCCTTGCGCAGCACGGTCCAGGACATTGGACCTGTGTTGACCCACCGGACCAAGATTGTCCGCTTAGCACTCGAAGGCAAGACCATGACCGAGATCTGCCAGTTCATGCACCATAGTCCCCAGGCGATCAGCAACTATCTGTCCACCTTCATCCGCTGCGCCCAGCTGGCCCAAAAGAAGATGGAGCCAGGCCAGATTGCCTTTCTCCTGCGGCGGGGCAAACGCCTCGTCCAACAATACCTCGATCTTCTCGCGGAGTGTCAATCCGACCAGAACAAGACCTACCATCTGGAGGAACTCCTGCGACTGGGTACCTGTCCCGGGGGGAAAAAAGGAGACGGAAGGAGGGTCCCGCATGGGTAATCAGAGCGACCGCCTCACGGCCGGCATCCGGCCGATTCTCGATAAAACCCTGGAAAACGCCCTGGCCCATCGCATCGCCAGGGAGTTCCCCCGCATGGGAGGGCCCCGGATCTGTCAGCTCTGTGCCCAGATGATCCTGGAGGTGGTGAACAACTGCGTCCGACCGAAAGACTCCGTTCGTCACGGCCAGGTGGTCTGGGCGGCGGTCCGCAAAGACCATCGTCCCGGTCGGTACCAGCGGATCGCCGAGACGGACCTCGTGAGCGTCGTGCTCGATGTCAGTACGGCCGAGGATATTCATGCGAAGATCGATCGTGTTCCCGATCACGAGCGCAAGCTCAACCGGGCGCTGCGTCTGTGCCGTCAGGCCTACGAACAAGGAGGGCTGTTAACCTGCTTCGATCTGTCCGAAATCATGGGGTTGTCCGATTCCTATATTGCCCACCTGCTGGCGTGCTACGAACGCGAGAACAAGAAGCTGGTCCCTCGACGGGGTACCTTGCACGATGCCGGGGGTGGCTTGTCCCACAAAGCGATCATCTGCTACAAGCGGTATGTCGAGGGGAAAAGCCCCGAACAGATCGCTCAGGAAACCTACCACAGTCTCACCGCCGTGGACCGCTACCTCGGTCAATTCGATCGGGTCCGTCACTGCCGCCAACAAGGCCTGACTCCGATGGAGACCGCTCATATCCTGAACTGTACGCTCCGGTTGGTGGAAGCCTATCTGCAGCTCGATCGAGAATTGGAGGGAAAAGATGGTTGACCTGGTCCGCGCACTTCGTAGGATCATCGCATATCGGCCGAGAGGATAAGGCTCTGCAGAGGTGCACCCTGAGCGCTCGGTCGATGCCGGGAGATGGACAGGAGCATCGGCTACAGCCTGTGCTCCTGCCTTCCCATCCATCTTCTGGCCGCAAAGCGACAAACCTCCTGACTTGGGGCGCAGCCCCAAGCCAGGCCACAGAATGGAACTACCCCCGGGCGGTAGGACATATGTCCAGATTGGTTGAACGTTGCGCCCCCGGCTGTTCGCGTTGAACACCTGCCGTCACTTCATGCGGATAGTGCCGGTGCTGCGGCGCGACGAGATGGATACGGATGACGTGGACCCTTGGGCCGAAGATCATGTGGGCGGTGAGACCCGTCACGGGCTGCTGATCAAGGGTATACGGCGGTGGCGGCGCGGCAGACATGATCTCCTGCGGGCCGCACCGAGATGACCCGGCGCCGGCACGGACCACCCAACGAAGGCGTAAGGGACGGCCTGTGGCTATTGCCCATCCGTGGACCAACCCCCTGCCCGGGCACTCTGAGTGCCATTTGCGCCGCCCTCCGGCGTCGGCTGCTGTGCCAAAAGGCATCCTGCACTTGAATTCCCCGGAGGAATGTCCCTATATTATACACGAGGAGATCGGCAGCGTTGCCGGGCAAAGGTCATAGGGGAAATATCGGTTCAGATTAACGACACGAACATGCAGCTTAACGAGAAAGACAAGAAGAAGCGACTCCGTCAAGGCCATCCCTGGTTAGACCAGGAGCTGGCAGATCTTCGAGAGATGTATCCCTGCCGAACGAACCGGGCACTGGAACTGCATTTCGGGCGTTCCTGGCTGTCGATTCGGCAGAAGGCCCAGCAGCTTGGATTGAAGAAACTCAAATACGAAAATCGTACGTGCAGGCCTTGGTCGGACCTGGAGATCGGGTTACTCCGCGACTTGTATCCCGATACACCCCAGGAAGAAATCGCCGCGCAGTTGGTCGGGCGGAGCTTCAGCGCCGTTCAAGCCAGGGTACATATCCTGGGACTGAGTCGAGAGAATTTCTGGACCGAAGAGGAGACCGCCTTGTTACGACAGCTTTGGCCGGATAGAACCCTCTCCGAATTGGCCGGGATTCTAAAGCGAGCCCCGCGTGCGATCAGATCAAAAGCCCGCAGGCTGGGATTGAGACGACGCCCGATGGTGGCTGCTGATTCCGGAGATAAGGAAGAAGGGATTGCGTCACGCGAACGAAAGTCAAAACGACCCGCACCGCGACCCTGGTCGGAAGAAGAGGTCAAGTGCCTCAAACATATGTACCCCACCAGTTCCCCGGAGAAGATCGCCAAGAACCTGGACCATCGTTCGGTGGCGTCCATTAAAAATAAGGCCTGTGAGCTGGGGTTGACAGAAAGGCGGGTTTGGACGGCAGAGGAAGACAACCTGATACGTGAGTATTATTATCTCGGCCTGTCCTGGAGAGAGAGCGCGAAACGGTTGAATCGGTCGAAGACCGGTGTTCGACTCCGGGCCCGTGCCCTGGGTCTCCAGCGAAAGGGATCTCGATCCTGGACGCAGCGAGAGGATGAATGCCTGCGGGAGCATTGGTCGAAACGGGACGCTGGGGAGTTGGCGGAGCAATTGGACCGAACGGTTAGGGCCGTCCTGACCAGGGCCTACAGGCTGGGACTGCGTGGCAAACGCAATGGGTGGACCGAACAGGACGTGGCCTTCCTGCTCGAACACTGGCAGGACAAGTCGTATCCATGGATCGCGCAACAAATGAGCCGTTCGCTTGACACGGTCTTGTCCTACGCCCACAAACTGGGTCTTCGCAAGCGTCAACAGCAGTCCTGGACCCAGCAGGAGATCGGCATCCTCAAGTCCATGCATGGCCATGCCACGAAAGTGGAGATCGCCCGGCGTCTCAAGCGGTCCGTTGCCTCGGTGAGTTGGCAGATGGCCAAACTGGGACTCACAACACCTTAACGCAGCGCCTGGATACTGGAGGAGAAGGCGCGTCTGAGGACACTTTACGGACGATATTCCCTCAAAGAGGTGGCCGAACAACTGGGACGTAGCGCTCGGAGCCGTTCAAGCCAAGATCACGGAATTAGGTCTGGCTCGACGTGCCCATCTTGCATCTTCATCTACTTGAAGAAGGTCACGGCCGGAGCCGCTCGCTCGCCTGGCGGAGTCTCGGTTGCGGCCGGGCCTTCCACGGCCTGCCGTCGACGAGCCGGACCTCGACGGCCTTCTTCAACTAAACATCGTTGTCCTGAGCCGTCAGTGAGGATTATACCACAACCCAGGGGTGGTGAGTGACGTAAAACAAGGCATTCTCCTTCGGGCCCCTCTTGTCGGTGTCTCTCGTTCACTCCGGATGGGTGCTCCGAAGGGGCGCTTTCGGCTGTCTGGTGTTTGCCTTGCTCTGATTTCCTCCAGTGAAAGCGAGACGGTAAATTGACGCACAAAGAGGCTATTCCCTTGGGATCATCGTGCGGGTATAATCTATAATGGACGTATGAATTGGCGACTCAGAAGTGAACGAGCGCGATTTCCAATCCCTGTGCCTTGCTTCAAGGCGTCCGCGTTAGTGATTTGTTTTTGAGGAGGCTTAGTGATGACAACGAGAAGGTCAGTTCTAACTGCGTACGTCTTGACGCTTCTTTTCCTGCTCCCAACGGGACAGGCGCAGACCGTCAATGCCTATCAACCGGACGCACTGATCCTGCACCTCTGGCATTTGGATGAAACGACCGGCAGTTACCGGGATGACAACAGTCATCCGGAGGGGGATCCCCGGAATGTGCCGCTGACGGTGATCAACGGCACCCAGGGCGTCGAATCGTTTTACGGCTTCGGCAATACCTTTCGTCCTGCCGGTCCTTCTGGCGCATCGGCGGCGGCGCCGGATGCCCAGAGCCTCTATCAAGGCCAGGACGGTTCTTTTACGGTCGAGGCCATCATTCAGCCGACCTCCATCACCAGCGGCATTCAGATGATTGTGACCCGGGAAGGGGCCGGCGGCACCGAGAACCGCGGCTTTCAATTCCGCATTACGGCAAGCGGCCAACTGGATTTTCAAGGCATCGGCGGCGGTGACGGCACGTTTGCGATTCCCACGACCGGACCGAATGCGTTCGTAGCCGGGGCGTGGTATCACGTGGCCGTGACGTGTGATGCCTGGCTCCACACCGGAACGCTGTACTGGACCCGATTGGCCCCTGAGGTGGAAGTGGCCAACGCCCTGGGGACCTTTGCCTTTACCGGTATTGCCGGTACGAAACTGGGCCACACGGCCATCGGCATCCAACGGCGCAGCAACACCAATGTATTCACGGGCCTGATTGACGAAGTCGCCATCAGTGGCGTGGCTTGGCCGCCCAGTGAATTCCTGTTTCCCATCGAGGTCGGGGGCGTGGTCGAGCTATCGAGTCCGAGCCCGTCCCCGGGGGAAGTGGGCGTCCCCCTGGGAATCATGCTGTCGTGGGTGGGATCGCCGGTGACGGTGGACCCGCGCTATGCCGTTCGTTTTGGCACGGACCCCGATATGACCAAGAATCCAGAGATTGCCACAGGATTGGCCGATGCCAGGCTGAATCTCTATCGAACGGTGGGGAATTTGAAGCCGAACACCGAATACTACTGGCAGGTCAATGTGACGGACAAAGGGGCCGTGCATGAAGGCAGCATCTGGAGCTTCACCACGGGCGCGGGGGACGCGCCGGGGCAACTCGACGTGGATAAATATACCCTGCACATGTGGCGTTTTCAAAATACCACCGGCCCGGTCCTGGACCGGGTGTATGCCGATCCGGCGGATCCGAACCGCCTGGATCTGCCGGAGGTCGCCGGAGACCGCGCGGTGGCATCCTTTTATAAGTAACAGAGGTAACCCCCCGGCTAAGCCGGGGGACTCCCAGAGTTTGACAGATACAGGAGTCGTCTTTGAGCTTGCCAAATAGGGAACCGGGTGAAGCCCCGCGTGATTCCGCATACGCATTCGCCAGCTTATGTACGCGGGTACATCAAAGGCAAGGTGCCCGGAGGGCGGAAAGAGCGAATAGTCCCGGGAGAGGGCCTCTGGATCTCTCGGTGTGTCGTGGCACCAGTGGTGCGCCGCGAGAGGGCGGGCGAGAAAGACACCAAACGGAAGCAAGAGGAAGGCTGGCGGGCTGGACCAGATGCGGGGCGGGGCTGGCCGACTGCCGCCGCAGGCGGCTCCCAAACAACCCGCTTTGAGCGGTTCACGTTACAAGCCTCCACCTCTGGTGGAGGTATTGACTGCGGAAATGCGTTTCGCACGGTGCGAGAAGGGGCCAACGACGTTTCGAAGGGGGCTTCGATCGCGCGGAGCGTACCCCAGGGCGGCTATCAGGGCGCGGATGGCGCATTTACCATCGAAGCGATCATCAAGGTGGAGGACCTGGGCGGGATTCAACAGATTTTCTCCCGGGAAAACGACGGTGGTACCGACGTGCG
This sequence comes from uncultured Planctomycetota bacterium, assembly GCA_963699595.1. Classification (GTDB taxonomy): domain Bacteria; phylum Planctomycetota; class Phycisphaerae; order Sedimentisphaerales; family Anaerobacaceae; genus PLanc-01. The sequence goes on along the minus strand of CAVOUO010000037.1, from coordinate 59,356 downwards.
CACGTATCAGTTTCGGATCAACAGCGGGCAACTGGAATTTGCGGCCATCACCACCCAGGTTACGGGCGAGTCCTACAAGTGGGATATTCCCACCGATGGGGTGCACGCGTTCAGTCCGGACGGCTGGTATCACGTGGCGGTGACCTACAACGGAACGCCCGGCACGGCGCCGAAGGGCGGAAAGGTGTACTGGACACGGATCGTTCCCGGGGTCATGGCGGCCAACCAGATTGGCGAATTCGCCATGGCCAACGATTATGCGGCGACGCACGGGGGGATCACGGCCGTCGCCGTACACCGACGGGGCGGGTATCGGGATGCCTTGAAAGGCCCGATCGACGAGGTCCGCATCAGCAGCATTGCCCGGGCACCGAACGACATGTTCCTGCCCGCGGAATTCCCGCCCACGTACCAGGCCTCTGATCCCTCCCCGCCCGACGGCGCCGAGCGAGTGTCTCCCCATGCGGTATTGCGATGGGTTCCCCCCACGTTTACGGATCATCCCGTCTATGCCGTGCGTCTGGGCACGGATCCCAATACCTCGAATGATCCGCAAGTTGCCGCCGGCCTCACCGAACCCGTCCTGGACGTGAACGGCTTGTTGGCTGAGGGAACGACCTATTACTGGTCGGTGGACGCCTCCAACGGTGGGACCTACCGCAGTAGCACCTGGTCCTTCACCACGTATGCGGTCCCCGTCAATCTGTCCGGTCCCTATACCCCGGATGCGGACACCCTGCACCTGTGGCATCTGGAGCGGCAACTGGTCAATCCGCCGGCCCTGGACCCGGCCGACTGGTTCATGGATTCGGCTTTTCCGGACAGTACGGATCCCACGGTGTGGACCGACCTGATCCACGTGTATGGCACCCGACGTGATTCCTTGCCCCGTTTCGGCTATGCCTTTCAATCCAACTTCCTGCTAGGTGCTCCGGCAGGCGCGACCTCGGAATTCAGTGAACCGCAGTCGAAGTTCCAGGGACCGGACGGTTCCTTCACCTGCGAGGCGATCATCAGGGTCGACGATCTCGTGGGCGCCTATGTCGACCAGGGCATGCGGCTCATCGATCGGAACGTGGAAGGCAATGCCTTTGAGTTCTCCATCATGAACGGGACGTTGCTCTTCGTTTCCTCCACGATGCCCGATGCCAGCGCCTACGGTCAGGCCACGATTCCCACGGAGGGCCTCCACGCCTTCTATCCGGACCGCTGGTACCATGTGGCCGTCACTTACGACGGCAACAGCCGACAGGGCAAAGTGTACTGGACCGAGATGTTCAGCGGCGCCGACCAGGCCAATCAGATCGGGGAATTCACCATGGCGCCCCTGCCCGGCAGCGTGACGAGCTCCACGATATTGGCCTTCGGTGGTGGTAGTGGTGGGACCTATCTGGTAGGTCTGATCGATGAAGTTCGCATCAGTCGCGTCGCGCGTGGGCCCGGCGACTTCTTCTTCGGCCCCGTTCCGGAAGCGAAGCCGGGCAACTGAGTGAATGAGCACGTTCTCTTGCAACGGCCCGCACCGGTTGGTGCGGGCCGTTCTTTTCCGAGGTCCCCTTGAGACTTGCCTGGCGATAGATGATGATGATATGGTGATCCACGTTGTTGCCCCAGCCGTGCGGCCGTGACAGGAGATGGATCGTGAGATCGAACAACGCATTTACCTTGATTGAGTTATTGGTCGTCATTGCCATCATTGCCGTGTTGATGGCCATTTTGATGCCCGGCCTGCAAAAGGCCCGAGAGCAGGCCCGCAAGGTCGCTTGCCAGTCGAATCTGGGGCAATTGGCCAAGGCCCTGGAAGTGTACGAGACAAACTATGACTACAAACGGTTCGAAATGCGTAAGGATGGTACCGAGACGGATGGGTATTGGTGGGGAAAGCTGGCGCCCTACCTTGGCGATGACCATTATGCGGAGGATATCAAAGAGGGCAAGGTGATTGATGTCTTGATGTGCCCTTCTGCGCCGGCGTCAAAGTTCAATGTGACCGCGCAACAACTGGCAGACGTTACCACGGGAGTTTGGGGTGAGGCTCACAGGCCCTGGCGATGGAATCGCACCAACGGCATTTCCACGCTGGGCAGTTATGCGATCAATGGTTGGATTGGTCATGATGTTCTTTATGATATGACCGCGGGTCTAAAAGAGTATATGTATCGCGACTGGTTGGATGTACCTCCTGCGGTTCCGTCGTTTGGATGTGGGACCTGGACGGCTTCCTGGCCCAGGGCGACTGACCCGGTGCCAACGGATTTACAGGGCGGCGCAGGCGGCGGCATGCACCAGCGGTGTATTGACCGCCACAGCAAGAAGATCAACATGATTAACAAGAGCCTGTCGGTTGAGAGTGTTCCCCTGCAGGAATTGTGGCAGAGATCGTGGCACAAGAACTATCAAAGACCGGCGGCCGAGGTCGTCTTGCCCAGCAGGTAGCCGGCGGAAACGAACGGTCGGTGTTGGCCCCGGATGCAGCAAAGGAATGGCCATGAAAGCCCATCCACGCCGCACTGATTCCGGGTATTGGAAACGCCTCCTTGGGATCGCATGACCAGCCACGGAGAAGCATCGACGATGATCTTTCAACGTTTGTTCTGTTGGGCCGGCCTCGTGCTGTTCGTTCCGTGGGCCTCTGCCGGCGCCGAACGGCTGGTCTTGGATGTGGATCTGAGTGCCAGTCGGGTCCGGCCCGAAGGGCGTGCTCAGTTCATCGGTGCCCAAGATTCACGTCCCTTGCGGTTCGATGTTCAATCCCCAGCGTCGGGCGCCGACGTGTCATTGGTCTTTGGTCGTCCCGTCTTGCTGGCCGGCAAGGACCGGCTGGTGCTGGAAGGACGCGGCGAGGAGTCGACGGGGCTGGCCGTCCACATCTCGCGGCTGGTGCTGTTGGATGCGAACGGGCGGGCCGCAGCCGTCCACGAAGAGGACTTCATGTTTGGGCCCGAGTGGAACCGCCGCACGCTCTTGTTCGCCGATTTCGACCAGCGTCCGCCGGAAACGATCCGAGGCGTGGTGATCTACCTGTGGCAGCCGGGCGAAATCGGCCAGCGCTACACGTTGTATCTGCGGCGGTGCCAGTTCCTCTCGCCGGCCGAAGTGGCCGCAGAGCTTCGACCGCCCGCCAAAAGCGTGCGACGTTGGCTCGTGCCGCGGGCGAGTGCGGTCGCTCCGGAAGACCGCCGCTGGACGAACCTCGGCCCGGGCGGCGGTGGTTGGTATCGCACGGTTGCCATCTCGCCGCACGACGGCACGTGTCTGGTCGGCGGTGATGTGGGCGGCGTGTACCGCAGCAGCGATGGCTGTCAGAGTTGGAGGATCGTCAACACGGGCATCTCCAACACGTATATCAACACCTTCGCCTTCAACCCTTGCGACCCCAACGTGGTTTTCGCCGGCTCCAACGGCGGCGTGCTGAAAAGCACCGACGGGGCCATGACCTGGCAGATTCGCCGCGCGGGATTTGGGCCGGTTGCGACCTTCGGCCTGAGCGCCTCCATTTCGGCGATCGCCATCGACCCGACGTGCCCGAGCGTCGTCTACGCGGGCGTCGGGCATGAGCGCGAGTACGGGCAACTCCGGGCGGACACTTACGGCGGCCGCGTCTACAAGAGCACGGACGGCGGCGACGCGTGGAAGCCGGTGGATTTGCCCGGCGGCGAGCCGGCTCGAAGACTCTCGGTATTCAGCATCGTTTTCGATCCCCGTGACAGCAAGCACCTGGTCGCCTCCACGCAAGACGGCCTGTTCCAGAGCCACGATGCGGGCCAGTCGTGGCAACGTCTGGGCCGTGGCCTGGATGGCTACTTGACCACGCTTCTCGTGCCCAAAGCCGATGGACCCGACACAATGCTGCTGGCTTACTGCCGCGGTCCGGTCCGACGCGGCGGCGTGCTCAAGAGCACCGACGGCGGGCAATCGTGGCAACCGGCCAACCAGGGGCTGCCCGCGAGTGAAGAAGCCTGGAGGATCGTGGCCGATGCACAGGATCCCAACACCTACTACGTCGGCTGGCATCGGCATTCGGGACTGTTCGTGACGCGCGATGGCGGCGCGACGTGGCGGCCGGTCAACCTGTCGGGCAACATCCATTCGGCGTGGTTCTTCGTGGGGCACAACGTCACGGGAATCGCTGTCGACCCGCGCCACCCCGCGCGCCTGGTTTACTCGAACGACATGGATCTCTACCAGACACCGATGGAGGCGCGACCTGGAACCAAGTCGCCACCAACAGGATTCGCCCAGCCACGCCCGACCATCCGGCCGTCTGGCAAGGACGCGGATGCGAGATCCTCTGCATGGGCGGGCCGCAGGCATTGGCCGTCGATCCCACCCATCCCCGCACACTCTATTTCGGTTATATGGACGCCCACTGCTGGAAGAGCGACGACGGCGGCCGGACCTGCTACCGGCTGACCAACGGCATCGACAGCGGCTACGGGCGGATGGGCTGCGTGGTGCTGGACCCCGACCATCCGGACATCGTCTATCTCTCCCAAGGCCGCAACTACGACCAGCAGCGGGTTTACAGGAGCATCGACGCCGGCGGCGCGTTCCACCTGGTCGGCCATGCCGGCAGCGGGCTGCCGCCCGGAGCCATCTTCAGCATGGCGATCGATCCCGAAAGCCCGCCCGAAAACCGCACCGTGTATGCGGCGGTTGACGGGTACGGCGTCTACCGCAGCCTCGACGGCGGACTCACGTGGAAAGAGCGATCCGACGGACTCCCGCCGGACCGCCGGCTGCTGAAGCAACTGGTCCTCGATCCGAAGAATCCGCAACGTTTGTTCTTGGTCGCCGTCGTGCGCTCGCAGGACGCGGCCAACGCCCGGCTGCACGGCTATATCGCCCGGTCGACCGACGGCGGCAGACAATGGGAGTTGGTGAAGACCGGCATCGAGCCACAATGCGTGTTGATCGATCCTTTCGAGTCCCGCACGATCTACGTCGGAAACCGCAACTTCTCGGGCATCGACCAGCCCAACGCCTTTTACCGTTCCCTCAATGGCGGCGACACGTGGACGAGCCTGGAGCAGTCGGTGTTCCTCAACAGCCCGGGTTCGCGGCACGGCGATCGCGGCGTGCGCATCTGCCTGACCTGTCTGGCGGCCGATCCCACCGCGCCCGGCACGATCTATGCGGCCTTCCGGGACGAGGGCTACGACGTGAGCAACGGACGCGGCGTGTTTGTTTCGCACGACAGAGGCGAAACGTGGGCGCCGTTCGCGCGGGACGGGCTCACCTGCTACCGCGTGGGCACGCTGATCGTCGATCCCGTAAATCCGTCGCGCCTCTACGTCGGCACCGGCGGCAACGGCCTCTTCCGCTTCGGCCCTCCGCCGCGCTGAAGCGGGCCGCTCAACGGGACAGGCCTCCGTTTTCTGTATGACTGTGTCACCAACCCAACCAATTCCACAAGACGGCGTCGATTCATCGATCTTGTCACTGCCAAGGTGTTCCTCGTAGCGTGCGCATTGAACATCGCCTTGGTCGCGGAGGTGTCACGACTTCTTCTTTGCCTTGGGGGTCCGCAGGTTCGGCACCGTTTGGCGCCCGCCGAGACGCGTCACCTGGCGTGGGTCGCCGTGCATCCAGGTGGGGCCGACTTCGCGCGGTTCGAGTACCCTGACCTTCAGTGTCGTCGGGCAGGCCTCCTCGAAACGGCACGGGTACAGCATGGCGGCCAGGATCGGGGCGATGTCGGCTTTGAACTCGGCGACGCGCTGGGCCGGCAAGATGGCGACCCGCTCGACCTTTACGCCCGGCGGTTGGGCGCCGGGCTTCGCCTGACTCTCGGGCCCCACGCTCGTGGCACGCCAGCGCTGATCATTCGGCGCATCGAACCGCAGCAACTCGCCCGTGCTGCCGGACAGAACGTTGTTGACGAAAACATTGGCGAACGGCGCCTGCGTGGCGCTGGGGTCGCTGTGGCTGTGACGACCGATGCGGATGGCGCTGTTCCTGCAGTTGCGGATCACGTTGCTGGCGAAGACGCAGTGGTGCGCCGTTGCGTGGCCGTCCACGTCCATTTGGGGCCCGTTGCCCGCATCCAATACCAGGCCCTCTTCGCAGTCCTCGATGCGGTTGCCGAAGATAACCGAGTGCGAAGCGTGGACGCGCACGCCGGCGTTGCAGTTGAGCAGCACGTTGCCCTGCACGAGCGCCGAGCCGCCCGAGCGCAGCGACAGGCTGCCTCGGCAGTTGAGGACCGTATTGCCGCGAATGATGTTGCCGCAGGACTTGTTGCAGACGATCTCGCCGTCGCCGCTGGCATTGTCGACGAGGTTGTGCTCGACCAGTGTGTGCATCACCTGCCGTGCGCTGAATTTGTTCTGACCGATCTGTATCGCCTCCTGCCCGTTGGAGGCGCGGCGGAGGATGTCCTTGAAGTAGTTGTGGTCGAACCGGTTGTGCGGGTTGGAGGGATCGTCGGCATGGATACGCACGCCCAGGCTCATCGAAAGGCTGCCTTCGAAGTAACAATGGTCCACGCGGTTGCAGGCGGAGCCGTTCACCAGGTACACCACGTGCGAGAACGTGCTGTCGGGGTTGCCGCATGAGATAAACGCACAGTCGGTGAGCCGGCAATGCTGCGCCCGCGACAGCTCTACGACTTTCCTGCCCCATGCCTGGTCGACCAGCAGTCCGCTCACGACCAGATGTTCGCCCGATACGGTGAGTTCCGACCGGCCGACGAGGAAGACCTTGCCCGGCGTCTGCGCCCGCAAGAGGATCGGTCGGTCCGGCTCGCCTTTGTGCTGAAACTGAACTCCACGTCGCGATAAACGCCCTCGGCCAGCACCAACGTCTGTCCCGGCCCCGCGTCCGCCACGACCCGCGCGAACGATTCCGCCGTCACGACGACCTCACTCGTGGCGGCGTACGCTGAACCACACAAAGCATAGAGAATGAGCAAGGTTCGTTTCATAGTTGCGGATTGTACTGTCAACGATGGATCGCCACAACATGTGACCGGTACCTGGGTGGGAGCGCCGATACTTGAGCGCACAGAGGTCATAGGATAACATGAGATTCGGCTGAAAAAGTACCATTTTGGGCCTATTTACCCTCATTTTCGGCCCCGAAAACGCGGGTGGTTTGGCTGTTTTCTGGGGTTTTTCAGCCGAATCAACATGAGTGACCGACAGACAAGGGAAGTCGCCCGTTCTCTTCAGGAGTCACGCTCAGGTATCGCAGCGGTAACTGAATGGGCCAACCCAAGCCACGACGCGCAGCAACAGGCGCCACAAGCGGATTCGTTCAGCCTACTATGCGGCTTCGGCTCCGCTTCGGCCTGCATCATGAGTCCTGTAATGACGGTCGTGAATCATTGTGTGACAAATGCTTCAAACCAGAGTCTTGGGCCGGTTGAATGTTGTCCCCATGCGTCCTTGCTCGATGAATCGTGGTTGGCACTCTCATGTCTGGTCTCGGGAGCCGGATCGGACTATCAGCCTCTGCGATTTTCCGCCCAATCCATCTGCTGATCCGAGTCTTGATCTTGACGGGCTTGGCTGCACTCGATTTCCCCATCAACCTTCCGGCGCGATATTCGGCCGCCGACCCCTTGGCCGCCGTGTCTTCTGCACTCTCGCTTGCGCCGAGATCAGTTCCAGTCGTACCTCGCGGGCGAGCAGCGCCATGATCAGGTGACCGGCACCCTGCGCATAGCCCCAGTGGACCAACTCCTCTGGAGTCATCTCGGCCAGTTCCTCTGGACCGATCGTCTCATGCAGGACCTCCAAGATCGCTTCGCCGATTGCCTGCCAGGAGGCGTCTGCATACTCGCTGATGAGAGTTCCCAGATCATCACTTCGCCAAATCCGCATTTCATCGCCCATTCGTACTGCTCCTTATGATTCGTAGTCTTATTTGCCGTCAGCTCAGCCGACAGATTCTGGCGGATCCGCACGTTGGGCATCCACCGTATTTCTGCTTGCAATGTACAGGGGCCGCTTCTGGACCTCCCAGTCCCACCCCGCCAAGCGGATCGCCGCCGGCGCGGTCAGTTCTTTCTCCACCCTGGTGCCCAGGCGCTGCCCCGGGGTCTCGCCCGCGTAGAACATCCTCGCTCGCCGTGATTTCCAGTTCGTTTGCCTTTTCATAACGATCCTCCTGTACCTGCCCCGACCATTACTTGCGCCGAACCGGTCGGGTCTCCTCGGCCAGCTCGATCTCGCAGAGCTCCTCCAGCGCCCCAATCACCTCCGCCCGTACCGTTGCCTCCCACTCGCCCAGGCGGTTGGCTTCGGGGTTGTTGGACCGTCGCTCCCACGATCGCTCACTGCATAACTGACGGATATGGTACTGCCGTAGTTGCTCCAGCTCCGCGCGGGCCGTCGCCAGATCCTTCTGCCCGCAGGCCAGCTCCTCCAGGGCTTGGGCGACCGGCACCATCCACGTCTTTTTGATCTCCGCCATCACGACCGCCGCCATCCGCCATTTGCAGGCGTGCACGTACCCGCCCCGTTCCACCGCCTCCTCGAAGGCCTCCCGGGCGGCCGCGTATTCCGGCTCCGCCCGCAGCGCACGCTCACACAGCGTGAAGTACCGCCTGGTGGTCTGTTCTGTCGTACTCATCCGGTTCTCCTTTCAGATTTCTGGTTGGCCCTAGGTGTCCAGTGATAATACAAGTGTATCTTACTCTATAATATCCCCTATTGCAAGGAGAAAAACCTTCCGCGGGCGGAATTTTTGAGCCCCGCGGGGCGGCACGGCCCGCCAGATTGGTGCGCGTGGGCGTTTACCGGCGGCGCCAGTTTTCCCACGGATTGGGCCGAGGCCCTCGTATCCATCGCCCGGCCCTCCCGTGGGTCGATAGGCTCAAACTCGGCGTACGGTGTTGCCGGTTCGGCTCCATGCGCCGCCAAGCTGGCCTAGGTTCGCCTGAACGGACAGGCTACGACGGTCCGCGCGGGGCCAGATCTGTAATGGAGGATGGGTCAATTGGAATCGGAAAGGGATTCGAAGGGAAAGCCCAGGGGCCGGTAGAAGAGTACCGTCGGCGGTATAATCACTACGCTATTCCCAGTGTTGCCAGGAGAGGACCGCAACTCCCTGTCTCAGGTAGGATAAGTCCCCGCCGTAGACCAGGGCGGCCCGTGCGTCTGCCTGATCCGGCAAGGATTTCCAGTAGGTTAGACCCTGAAGGTAGTCGCTGGCAAAGGTTTGGCCGGATTTGATCTCGATGGGGACCAGTTCCGCGCCCTGGTCGAGGAGGAGATCGATTTCATGGCCGGTCGAATCCCGCCAGAAGTACAGATCCGGCGTCGCCCCCCGGTTGTAGCAGTTCTTCAGGAGTTCCGAGACTACCCAGGTTTCGAATACGGCCCCGCGGGCGGCGTGCGTGGCCAATTGCTCGGAACTCTGAATCCGCAGGAGATAGCAGAGCAGCCCGGTGTCGAGGAAGTATAGCTTCGGAGACTTCACGAGCCGCTTGTTGAAGCTGCGGTGATGCGGCCGCAGCAGAAACAGGAGAAAGCTTGTCTCCAGGAGAGAAAGCCACCGCTTGGCGGTGGTGACGGAGATGCCGCCATCGGCGGCCAGCGACGACAGATTGAGCAACTGGCCACAGCGACCCGCACAAAGACGAATGAAACGGCCGAACGCCTCCAGGTCGCCGACGTTGAGCAACTGTCGGACATCGCGTTCGAGATAGGTCAGGTAGTAGTTGGCTAGCCAGTCTTGAGGTGCCAACTTCTTGTCATGGATGCGAGGATACGACCCGGCGAAGAGTACCTCGAACAAATCGTCCTGCGGCGCTGGCCCGCCCACGGGGATGGTCTTTCCGAGTTGCGACACGTCGAGCCCGTCGCGCCCCTTCAGTTCCGAGCGGGTGAAGGGAAGCAGGTGCAACACGGCACAGCGGCCGGCCAGAGACTGACTGATCTTCTCCATCAGGAGGAAGTTCTGCGATCCGGTCAGGATGAATTGTCCCGGCTTATCCATCCGATCCACGAGCCCCTGGATATAGGAGAACAGGTCCGGCGCCCTTTGGGCTTCGTCCAGAATAAGGGCCTGTGCGAATTGGCCCAAGAAGCCTCTGGGGTCTTCTGTGGCGAATGCGCGCCGGTCGGGGTCTTCCAGGGAGATGTACCGATGGTCGGGAAAGACGGCTCGGACCAAAGTGGTCTTGCCGGATTGGCGCGGACCCGTGAGCAGTACGACAGGGTATTGCTCGGCCGCGCTTCGCAGCTTCTGTTCCAGATGACGCTGGATCATGATGAGGCTCCTTTCGCCTATGCTTGCAAATTTAACATTCTATGATAAATCTGCAAGGCATTTCTGCCTCTGGTGGTCAAGTTCAGCCTTCGCACTGTCTGGGTACCCCAAGTGTTCGTCCGGCAGAACACCCAGGTCTCCGTCGCCGGCCGACCTGCAGAACGCGACCGACACATACCTCCAGCAATTTGGAAAAGGGCATCCGTACGCAACGGACGCACCTCTTCCATGAGGGTGTCGGTGTGGGTCACCCGAATGAGAGAGTGAGACGGACTTGTTGATGATCGGGTCGGCACCGCACTGTATGGATCGGTCAAGACCAGACAACAGGCCGGAGAATTCGCGAGAGGAAAGGATTGACAGTAATTCTGGTGCGGGAGATAATGTCAGAAATAACGACCGTTATTTCTGACAATAATGTCCTATGAATGTGACGCATCCTATTGCAGAAAAGATACTTGGCAAGCTACGAGCCCAGAAGGGATCTCCCGTGCCAACGCGGGATCTGCTTGACTTGGGCACGCGTCCGGCCGTGGATCAGGCCCTCTCGCGTTTGGTGCAGCAGGGGATCGTCCGTCGCGTCCGGCGGGGGCTGTACGAACTCCCGCGCATGGGTAGGCTGCTGAACCAGCCCGTGGCGGCGTCACCCGACGAACTCGTCCGCGCATGGGGCAGGAACAACGGCTTGCGGCTTGTGTCATCCGGGGCGTACGCAGCAAATCTGCTGGGGCTTTCGACGCAGGTCCCGGCGAAGATCGTGTATTACACCAACGGCCGAACCCAGACGCTCAGGCTCGGGCCGTATACCGTCAGGCTCCTCAATCGCGGACCTAAGACCATGGATGTTCGTGGCCGCGTGGCTCCGTTGGTTTTCCAGGCCCTGCGATACTTGGGCCCTAAGGGGGTGACGCCGGAGGTGATTCATCGCCTGCGGTCGGCCCTCTGCTGGAAAGACAAGGCCGAGTTGCGGCACAACCTCCGTTACGCCGCGGCTTGGATGACGCCGGTGATCGAAAAGATCGCGAGCGAGGAGATGCACTGATGGACCGAATTGCCCGGGCCACCTCGGCGGAACGTGCCGAACTTTTCCGGAGTTCGGCGGCAGTTCTGCATCCGGATCGGTCGCCCGCGATTATCGAAAAGGACTTCTGGGTGTGTTGGACGCTGCGGTAGTGGTTCACTCTCAATTCACCCATCAGTGGACCAGTATGCCACAGCGAGGGCAGGGAGGGAGGCGGAGAATGAGAAGTGAGGATACCGGCTTAGCACCTTGGGGACTATGGCAGAGCCTTGTCCCAATGACAGCAGGCGAATTCATGAATCCTCAGGCAGCCTCTCACGGCCATCCTCCCAAATGCCTCAACTCCCGCTCCAGCACGGCGATTAGCCTCCGCCGGGCCTGCTCATCGAATCTCCCGTGCTGCCGCCGTAGCTCCTCCAGATGGGCAAGACGCGCGGGGAACTTCGTCTGGAACCACTGCCGGAATTCCGCTGGATGACGGTGCGCCCACTCGAGGTGGTCCTGGGCGCACAGGAGAATCGTATTGTGCCGGTCCCAGCGCAGGAGAATGCCGGCGCTTCGGGGCAGCACGTGCGCACAGTGGGCCTCGTGTGCGAATAACTGTTTGCCGCACTTTTGACATTTCCAACCATCCCGGTATTTCGTCACCTGGGCGACCAGCCAGTCCAGTCGCCGGCCCAGGCGGGACAACTCATCTTCGCGGCAAGGGCGCAGCCCGTGTCCAGACTTCCAGCGCTGACCATTTCTCCACACCATCTTCCGACCTCCTCCGAAAATAGCACAACAGTTGGGGCAACAGATGCCTCTATGGGGCGTCTTGCGTTATCAGGGGGCCCGTGCCAAAAACCCACGGGTCCATGAACTGTGAATGCGTGCGATCCATCCTCCATCAGGCCCGTCACAAGTCGTCATCTGGCATCAGGCCGTTGTCGCAGTCCCTCCTGGTCTTTCCTCCGGGGTTCGACGAGGTCGGTGACGCACACGGGTGCCATTACTTAAAAGAATATACTAATTCTATTTCAGTGTCAACAAGGATCGGCAAATTATCGGCAACTATTTTGCTCCGCCGCCCCCAGAGGCTCATTCCCTCTCGCTTCAAGAGCCTCTCGGTACTATGAAACAGAATTGCCGACTAACCCCGGTGACAGGTCCAGATAAGAACCCTCGGACGCCGTGAGTCCCCTGATCGTAGTGTATAGCCATAATGGGCTTAACCCGGGCGCGCAGACACGACCCCCGCGTGGCTCAAGGAGCGGTGGGGGGCAGGCCGCCGGAGAGACCCGCTCACCATGTCTGGTTCCCAGCTTGCTGCACAGTACCGAAATCGACGGTCGGGTGACAAAACCTCGGCGGAGTCGCGGGAAAACGCCCGCGCCGTGTATGGCATATCGGATGCGGGAATGAAGACCGCGCTCTCTTGCTGCCTGCATACCGAGCATACGCCCGGCTTGGTGGAGAAGCGTGCCAACCTTTCGCCAACGTTCTCGCGTCAGGGGCCCACTTACCCGAGCGGGTGGAATGTTCCGCAGTTGCGAATATCCGTGGAGACTCTTTCCACCTTTGTCTGCGTTCCTGGGCAAGAGGCGGGTCTATTCAGGGAAATCGTCCTCCAAAAGCTGGACAGCGGAGGCTAATTAGTTATACTGAGTATATACTTTTAACCTGACTCAACCATAGCAGGAGGTCCTATGCAGTTGTCCCATTACGCCACCTACGGCATCCTGGTCTTGCAGGAATTGCGTAAGGCCCAGGGGCCCCTGACCAAGTTCCAGCTCGGGGCGGCCCTGGGGATTGGACCCGTTTACGTGCAGCAACTGATGATCCGGCTGATGGAGGCCGGCCTGGCCGCCTCGGTTCGGGGACCGCACGGCGGCTACGTGCTGGCCGACCGGGAGCACAAGGCCACGGTCCTGGAAGTGGTCGAGGCGATGCGGATGGCAACTGAGCCCCAGGGTCCAGGCCGCTTCTCCCTGGTGTACCAGAGAGTCCAGAAACACATCTTCAAGGCCTTGGCCAAGCTCAAAGTGGATGCTTTGTAGCCGAGCCCCCTCGCGATCTCGAATCGGATCACTCGATCGGCGTCTGGTGTCCCGGTGGGCTGCCGGGTCGTGCTTGCCTATGGAACACCGCGCCTCAGCGTTGGCTCGCGGTACCCCTGCTTCTGCCTTGTCGGAACTGCCGGGTCGGCAGACCGTCAGGGCCCCCGGCTTTTGCTTCAGGTTCCTACCCGTAGGCCGGTACCCGGGGGCAAAGCGTGGCATGCACGGCCAGGGGCTTGGGTGTCTTGGGGGACATCCCAGCCCTCGTCCTCTCTCTTTGCAAGGGGTTCATCGGTCGCTTTTTGAGGATTCTCCCCTCCCCCCTCCCGCTGCACCGACAGGTCTGGTAGCCATGCGGTCCGTGAACGACACCATGGAAGTGGATGCCCCGGCGCGGGAGATCTACCGGCCGGATCAGGAGGGCAACCCGGAGGCGAGGCTGGCAATCCCAGAGAAAAAGGCGGAGGTGGCGCTCCCTTCGAGGCCGCTCAGGACATGGTCCTCGCCAGCCGGATCCAAGCCCAGGATGGAACGGAATTTGGAGGTAAGCCGCACCCGCTGGAATTCCGGCAGTGGCTCCAAGCGAAGTCGCGCGAGCATTCTGCCCACCTCCAACAGCGCCGGCGACGGTGCGCGAAATTCGCCAAGCAGGTCCGGCGGATGCTGATCGTCATGCTGGAACGGGAGCTAACGCGCTTGAGGCTGGCCGTGACAGAACCGTCTGTGCCGACTTCCATGCGTCGGAGGCCCCCCTTTATCTCCCTCAACTCGCCACATATGCGGACGGCCTATCGACGGAGCAGGTCGTTCGGCATGCGGCATCACCGGAGAGACTGGGGAATGAATTGCCGTCGCAGGTGCCATCGGCCGGGGTTATCCCCGGCACGGTGGAAGACTTCCAGGTGACCGAGGATTGTAACCTGTGGCAGGAATCACATCTTGGCACCATGATTTCTGCTTTGGGGCTGCCTGGAATCTCTCGGCATTCGTGGTTTACAGGAGGGTTCTTCCCATAGTATAGTCTTCGGTATGATCCACAAGAGCCAGATACAACGGGCGGCCATTGAGTTGGCAAAGGCGGCGAACGCCTCGCAGGTTATCTTATTTGGTTCGTACGCCCGGGGGGAGGCCACGGAACGAAGCGATGTGGATTTCCTGTGGTGGCCGAGACCGATTTGCTACGGCACAAAAGGGCTGTCGGCCTGTACAAGCAGTTCCGTCCTTATCCTTTTGGGATGGATATCGTGGTGTACACACCGCAAGAAATAGAAGAGGGGAAGAAGTCCGCGCTCACTTTCGTGTCCACCGTCTTACGCGAGGGCAAAACGCTCTATGAACGCCGAGATGGAGTTGGCCAGACAGTGGTTGGCCAAAGCAGAGAATGATCTGCTGAATGCCGACAATAACCTCAAATCTGAGAGCATCCCTTATGACACGGTCTGTTTTCATTGTCAGCAAGCCGCGGAGAAACTGCTGAAGGCCTATCTGGTGGCAACGGGTGTTCAGCCGCCTTTCACTCACGATTTGCTCCTGCTGTTGGAGGAGATCCTGCCATATTGTGCTGACGCGGAGACCTTGCGGGATGATTTGGCGTTACTGATGCCTTATGCCGTTGGGGTGCGGTACGCTCCCGCTCCATCGGCGGTGGTGGCCGGGCTTCCGACTGTTCCCGGGGGAGTCATCCTTTACGGGCCCCTTTTCGGCTTCAACAAATCCACTTTGAATCCGGGTTGTTCATCTGCCGGCGCTTCCGCCAAGACTTGCAGGTACACCTGATGCCCCTGGAACACGCCTTCAAGCGAAATGTGTTGTCCCGCGTCGTCGTGGGGACCAAAAGACTGAGAGCGCCAATGAACCGCGACCACCTCTTCGAAAGCCGACATTAGCTCCTGCACATCCAGCGAGAAGCCCGGCACGAGAAGCGCTCCATCGTCCGCTCCCCCGACCACCTCGCCGGGGGTGGAGTATACCATGAGTTCCCAGAAACCTCCTTCCTCGCCCCAGCGAAATGCCAAAGAGCCCTGCGGACTGTAAGCCTCCATACAGCCGCCCACCACGTCAACCAGGGACGTCCGCCAATGAGGTGCTTCTGCCATAAGGATATCCTTTGACCAGATAGCCGTGTCTGGCGCGGTCTTCTACTTGGCCCGCTTCTTTGGCGTCCTCCGCAAGGAGCTTTTGCGTGGCCTCTGGGCCGCCGTCTGGGCGGCTGTCTCTTCTTTCTCAGGCGCGGCCGCCGGCTCCATCTCGATGCCGAACACCTTTCCCAGATCAGCGTCGTCGATGACGCGGGCGGTCTTTTTCTTTGCCTGTCTCAATAGCCTTTCGGATTTGTCCTGGACGGCTTGCGTAATCAGATCGTCCATCTTCATCTTGCGCAGGACGAAGAACAGGCCCGGGTCTTCATCCAGCCGTGTCCCGATGCCGTACAGCACGGCGGCGACGTGCTTGCACATGTAGGCATAATCGGGACAACTGCAATGGAAGTCGATCTCCTGGGGCGAAGGAAAGAGGCCGCTGCCCTTGGCCGTGAAGAGCTCGGCGAGGCCTTTGGGAAAACGCCCCGCGAGCAGTTCCTGCAAGGACGCAAGCTGGCCCGCGCACGCCGCTTTGATCTGCTGCCAGATCGGCTCGCTGATGGGTTTGATCTTGATCGTGACTGTGTACGGGCTCCCTTGGCTGCCTTGCACCAGCGCCTCGATCTGACCCGGCTTGATCTGCAGGTCCAAGACCGCGCCGTGCCGCACGTAGCTGCGTCCACGTCCGATCCGATTCGCGTAATCGGCGTACTTGCCGAGATTGCCGTTCCACGCCTTGCCCCACCAGGTGCGAACCAGCGTGTTGCCTTCGATGACCACCGGCCGGATGTCCGGGTGCTTCTTGCGTAATTGTTCGAGCTTACGCCGGGCCCGAGCCCGCTTCTCCGCCACAGACACGTAGGGCGGAAAACCGTAATCGTAGTAGCGTCTCATTGAGTCTCCTCTACAAAGACAGCGTGAACAGCTTCATCAGTTCCTTATCGTTCATCTCGGTGATCCAGGCTTCGCCGGAGTCTGGGATGATCTGTCGCGAAAGCTCGGTCTTCTCGGCCAGCATGGCGTCGATCTTCTCCTCCACAGTGCCCTTCGTGACGAATTTGTGGACCACGACATTCTTGTGTTGGCCGATGCGAAAGGCACGGTCCGTCGCCTGATCCTCTACGGCCGGATTCCACCAGCGATCGAAATGCACCACATGATTGGCCGCCGTCAGATTCAGTCCCACGCCGCCCGCCTTGAGGGACAGGATCATAAAGGGCGTGTACTGGTCGCTCTGGAAACGCTCGATCATCTGCTGGCGTTTCGTCACCGGCGTGCCGCCGTGCAGGACCAGGCCCTCGTGCCCGAAAACCGCTTGGAGGAATTGCTGCAGCGGTCCCGTCATCTCCTTGAATTGCGTGAAGACCAGCATCTTTTCTCTTTTCTCGAAGATCGTCTCACAGATCGGACGCAGCCGCTGGAACTTGCCGCTGTCAGTCTCGGCAAACGCACCCTGCCCCAGGTACTGGTCTGGATGGTTGCAGAGCTGTTTGAACTTCATCAGCGAGGCCAGGATCAGGCCCTTGCGCCGGATGCCCTCGGGCTCCTCCTCCAGCATCCGCCGCAGCTCCTTGACCAGGTCCTCGTACAAGACGATCTGCTTGCGGCTCAGCTCCGCGTAGGTCTTCATCTCGATCTTGTCGGGCAGGTCGGAGATAACGGTCTTATCCGTCTTGAGCCGGCGGAGAATGTACGGCCCCACAACCTTCTTCAGCCGGGTGTAACCGCTCGCATCGCGGTTGAGCTTGCGGCTGAAGTCGCTGAACTCCTGGGCCGTGCCCAACAGCCCCGGATTGAGGAAATCGAACAGCGACCACAGATCGCCGAGGCGATTCTCGATGGGCGTTCCCGTCATGATGATCCGGTTGCGCGCGTGCAGCTTCTTGACCGCCCGAGTTTGCTGCGTCCCGGGATTCTTGATCGCCTGGGCCTCATCCAGGATGACAAGGTCCCACGAGACATCCTGGAGCCAGGCGTATTTCTGGCACAGGCCGTAGGTCGTAATGACCAGATCGACCTCATCCAGCGTCGGGCCTCGCCGGAGCACTTCCGTGTCGGCTCCGCTGGAGGGATGAGCCACGAAATACCGCAGCGACGGGAGGAACCGCTCGATCTCACTGGCCCAGTTGCCGATCAGCGATGCCGGCAGAACCAGCAAGCTCGTCCTGGGCCCTGGCCGCGAGGTCGCGACCGTCCGGATACTGAGCATGGCCAACAGCTCCACCGTCTTGCCCAAGCCCATGTCGTCGGCCAGCAAGGCCCCGAATTGCAGGCCATCCAGAAAACACAGCCAGTCCACGCCCTGGCGCTGATAGGGCCGCAACGTCGCCTGGAACCGGCCGGGCACTCGAACCGGCTCAATCCGCTGCGGCTCGCGGAGCCGGGCAAGGACAGATTCCAGCCACTGGCCCTGCGAGACCTGCACCTCGACATTTTCCTCGGACAAACCCAAGGCCTTCTCGGCGTCCAGTTGCAGCCGCATGGCCTCGCGCAGGGTCAGGTCCTCTTTGGCCATCAGCGCCTGTGCCTTCTCATAGGCCCGCAGCGTCTGTTCGAGCTTCTCGCGGTCCACCTCCACCCACTTGCCCTTGATGAAGGCCAAGCCCTCGGATTCGTCCAACAGCCTCCGGGCCTCTTCTTCCGAAATCGCCGCATCGCCCACCAGCAGCCCGGCGTGAAAATCGAGAAGAGCGTCCATCCCCAGCGCAGCAGGCCGGGCCTCGCCGATCTGAATGTTCAGGCGCAGCCCCGCTGCTCGGTTCTTCCACCAGTTGGGGATGCGGCACAGGATGCCGGCCCGCTCATAGATCGGGATTTCCTTCAAGACCGTATACGCCTCACCCGCCGAGAGGGCCAGCGGATGAAAGATTTCCCCGCTGTCCAGGATTCCGGCGAGGAATTGGCTCTCCGCCGCCGCCTGATGGACCGTGGTGAGCAGATCGAGCAGCTTGCGGCTGTCGGCGCCGTACTCCGCCAGGGCGTGCTTGAGCGGCACGTGCTTGCAGCAACTCTTCTGGTCCAAGCCGGTGGAGTACGTGGCGAGAAAAGCGAACGGATACTCATCTTTCTTGCTCTCGACGAGATGGAAGAACACCCGCCCCACCAGGTGCATCTTCGGGCTCAGGGCGGCGACGAAATCCGCGACGGGTCCTTTGTACGACTTGACCTGCCGCTGGTAGGTGGCATTGAGCTTGGCCCATAGGTCGTCGAGCAACTCCCGGTTCAGGTACTCCAATCCGGGCATGAAGGGCGCGCTGTCGAGCAGCTCGGCGGCTTCGGCCTCCGTCAGCGCGACCGTCGCCTTGTGCCGCAAGACCTCCAAGTCGGGCGTCCGGACCAACTCCTCGGCGAACCGCCCGGTCACTTTCCGCCAGTAGTCGAGCGAGATCGATAGCGGCACCGACCGGTCGGAGAACCCCAGGAATAGCAGAAACGACTCATAGCCCTCTCCCATCCGCTTCCATAACTCGTCCTGGAGCAGCCTCTGATCCTTGCCAACGGGCTCCTGGACCGGACTCCATTCGAGTTCGATACGCCCCTGGGGCAGTACCGCTGCACCCAATTCATTGAACGAAGTGCCCGATGGCTTGTCGAACACCGAACGCTCCCTGCCTGCTTATCGAAGACATGGAGCAGCGGCCCACCGCGTTGTGCCGGCTCCAATCACCATTGCAATGGGAGACGCCCGTATTGTCAAGCCACCTTGCTGCCGCACTCCGAGCAATAATGGCCCCGGCCCACCAGCAGATGGTCGCACAGCGAGTTCCGGCCCCGCGATCGTCACCGGAATCGCACGGAAAAGCCCAAATAACGCACGACGTGCGATTCGCCGAGTTGTTGTGCGATTATTTCGTGCGTTTGCGAACTTAGAAAGCGCCACGGCCTTGGCCAACGGACTCCAAATCACCATTCGCGCACATCTGGGAAGGCAGATAGTTGGCCTGCGGCTCGGTAATCTGACCGAGACCGACCCGGCGGTGGTGTGGACCTACTACCTGCAACTGGTGGAGGTCGAGCAGGCGTTTCGCAACCTCAAGGGCGACCTGGCGCTCCAGCCGATCTTCCACCAGGAGCAGACGCGGATCGAGGCGCACATCTTCGTGAGCTTCCTGGCGTACTGCCTGCATGTGACACTGGGCCAATGGCTGCGCACCCTGGCCCCCGGCCTGACGACCCGTAGCGTTCTGGAGAAGTTTGCGGCGGTCCAGATGGTCGATGTGCACATCCCCACCAGCGATGGTCGCACGCTGATCCTGTCGCGTTACACCCAGCCGGAGCCGGACCTACAACTGCTCTTGACGCGGCTGAAGTTGGAACTGCCGGCCCAACCGCCGCCCCGGATCACCGCCGCCCCGAGTGGAAAGGAGGTGCCTACGTAGTGAAGACTTTCAGACGAAAAGGCCGTTCTTGACCCCGCTACGCCGGTTTCAACCTCCGAATCCGCGAAGTCGGGTTAGATTTGCAGGCTAAATGAGCACTGGCTCACCGCCGCGGTAGATGATTGGCAGGTCGTGAAGGGGCCACGCAGATCGTTGATCATAGTGTTCGATCGTAACGGCCGCAGTCAGATGGTTCCCCGAGACGATATCGTTTTGCGACAGGCTTCCATCCGAGAAAGCGGGACCACCGAGATCTTCTCCTGAAGGGCATATGCCTTCGAACCAGGATAGATCACAAAGAGATGTTCCAGTTGCAGCTCTGCCAAGGCGATGTGCATGGAACGGGAGGCGCCGGGGGCATCATGGTACTTGTATTCAAAACCATACCTTCGTCCCTCGATGGTGACCAAAAGATCTAACTCCGCGCCGGCGTGGGTGGCCCAGAAATAAGGGGTGCTGATTTGAAGAAGCCTGATGATCTGATCGAGGGCGAATCCTTCCCAGGAAACTCCCAGTTTGGGATGGCCCAGCAGGGTTCGTTGATCGCGGATCTCCAACAGAGCATGGAGAAGCCCGGAATCTTGCAGGAATACTTTCGGAGATTTGACTTGTCGTTTCTTTATGTTCTCGTGCCAGGGTTGCAGCACGCGGACCATGTAGGCCCCGTTCAGAATATCCAGATACCGGCGGGCGGTCATATGCGAGAGACCCAGAGAAGCGGCCAACTGCGCGGCATTCCAGATTTGACCATGCGCATGGGCCAGCATGGTCCAGAACCGGCGGAGTTGGGCCGGGGGGGATCCGATTCCGAGATTTCGCAGGTCGCGTTCGAGAAAGGTGGAGATGAAGCTGTCTCTCCATGCGGCACTGTCCTCGTCCGTCTGGGCCAGATAAGAGAGCGGAAAACCACCTCTCTGCCATAACTGCGTCAGGTGCTCTGCCCCAACTTCCTCCAGGTCAAACCCGGACATACAAACAAACTCGATACGTCCGGCGAGAGTCTCAGAGCCTTGCCGAATAAGGTCGGGTGAGGCGCTGCCCAGGATGAGGAATTTGGCCGGCAAGGGCTGGCGATCCGCCAGCACACGCAAAAGTGGAAACAGCTCCGGCTTTCGGTGTACCTCATCAATAACCACGAGCCCCTCCAAAGGCCCCAGTGCCAGTAAGGGGTTTTCCAGTCGTCGTGTGTCCGTCGGATCTTCCAGGTCGAAATACTCGGCCTTCTTTCCGTTAGCGAAGTGCCGGGCCAATGCAGTCTTGCCACATTGCCGAGAGCCAAGCAGGGCGGCAATACGGCTACGCCGCAGAGCCGTGTCGATTTGCCGGCAGAGCCTTTCTCTATTGATCCACATGCTAGAAAAGTTAACATATTATGTTAATTTTTCAAGGAAAAAGTGATAGAAGCGTGGTTGGCCGTGTGTACTCGTTGCTCCGCGGCGCAGTCTTCGATCGCGATCATGACGTTGACATGCGGGTCCGGCTAATCATCCCCGGCCGCCAGATCCTTCTGTCCGCAGGCCAACTCCTCCAGGGCTTGGGCGACCGGCGCCATCCACGTCTTTCTGATCTCTGCCATCACGACCGCCGCCAACGGCGCATTACCCTCATAATAGTGGTTGTTCACGTTGATATACGTGTCCACGCCGGCTTCGACGTTCTCTCCGATGATACCTGCGTACGCTTCTCGGACTCTGCTCTCTAAACCTCTTTTTGTAAAGCACTTACGCACGGTGGTTTTCCAATCTCGTCCGATTCACATGGAGCGTGGAGCCGTCGGATTCCAGCACAACGACTGAATGATGTTGGAGGCAGGGTTAAGTCGGCGTTGGCATGTTCCGATGAAGTCCGAGGCCCTCCGGTCGCTGAGGGGCCATCAGCAATCCAGGATGACCGGCGGTCCAAGACAACACGTACAACGATGGATCTTCTTTCAGGTCGAATCATGGCCGCAAGAATGCTGGCAAAGAAGCTTGTTCTGGGCATCATCAAGACCCTTCTCATTTGGACTCATAGGCTCCTGGGCCCTCCCCACATCCTTATGTACAGTCTGGAGATCAATACAGCTCTGTTGAAGGCGTTTGGGGGTCATGTGGGGCGACACGTCCGGGTCTTTCCTCCGGTGGTTCTGCACAACGCCGCGCAGGGCTACGGCAATCTGACCCTCGGGGACAACGCTGTCGTGCAAGGCAACACCTATCTCGATTTGACGGCACGGATTACATTGGAGCAAGGCGTAAGCCTCGGGCCGGGCACCATCATCATGACGCACAATCGCTATAACTTCAATCCGTTTCTGGAAGAGCACCTGGCGTCTACTTGCGGGCAGAAAGATGTGCTGATCAAGAGAGGCTCTGGCATCAAGGCCGGTGCGGTGATCGTGATGGGCGTCACTGTCGGAGAAAACGCGGTGGTGGCGGGAGGCGCGGTCGTGAACCGCGACGTTGCCGACAACACGTTTGTAGGCGGTGTTCCGGCTCGGTTGATCAAGACCCTAGGCTCCACCTAAACCACCGCGCCACGTCTCGACTCTACACGTTGCGCCCCCGGCTGTGCGTGTTGAACACTTGCCGCCACTTCATGTGCATCGTGCCGGCGCTGCTGCGCGACGAAATGGATATGGATGATGTGGACCCTCGGGCCGAGGACCATGTGGGCGATGAGACCCGTTACGGGCTGCTGATCAAGGGTATACGGCGGTGGCGCGGCAGACATGATCTCTTGAGGGCCGCACCGATATGACCCGGCGCCGGCACGGACAACCCAGCGCAGGCGTAAGGGACGGCGCTGTGGCTATCGCCCATCCGTGGACAAACCGCCTGCCCGGGCATTCTGAGTGCCATTTTCGCCGCACTCCGGCGTCGGTTGCTGTCCAAAGAAACATCCTGCACTTGAATTCCCCGGAGGAATGTCCCTATATTATACGGGGGCTCAATTCCGGGGACGGGCTCAATTCCGCGGACAGCTTACCTATTTCGGTCCCGAATTGAGTATGGCTTCCCAAGAATTTCCACCCAGAATTCCAGTCCCCAGAATTCCAGTGGGGTTCTCGATAGATGGCGCTGTGGTATGGCCCATCGGTAATGCGCCGCAGGAAACCGACGGGCCTCCTAAGGGTGGTTTCCGGAGGCCTTCAAAGCCGCAAGGAGCTTCTGTAATCCGGCGGTACGCTTCGGCGCTGGAAACAGATCGACGGACTGAAGCTGATCCAGAGTGCGCACATCGTCGATCTCGATGTCTGGGATCTCGCAATTGGAGAGACGAATCGGGATCAAGAATACGTTACCAGGGGTTTGGTTCCGGTAGACTCCGATTGCGTCGGCAACTTCCGGATAGACCCCGGACTCGATCCGAGTGGCCAATTCCTTGGATAGACAGAGCACCACGGCATAGCTACTCTTCATCGCGCGTCGAATCTCCTGTTTCCAGTCTTTGCCAGGCAAGATGTCTTGGTCCCACCAGACGGCTTCGCCTGCTGCTCTGAGGTCGGCGTACAGCCTAGTGACTTCGGTCTCGTTCTCGTGACAATAGGACAGAAAGACGTACTTCTTGGCCATAGCCGCTTTCCCTTTCCTCCTGGACTCCGTCTTCTTCAGCGTTGAATTGTCTGCTTGCGTCGCGGATCGGCGGCTGCACGCCTCCGCTCGCAACTTGGCGTCCAGTTCGTCGAGCGTGGCCAACGCCCAATGCAGATGACCGGTATCTGGCCGCCGCAGACAGCGACCCAGACGATCAACTCCCTCGATGCTTCGATGGGACGCGGCTGTCTCGAGGAGTTTCGTGATGCGCTGTACTTGCTCGTCATGTACGATGTGGCCATGATAGTGGCCAGTCCGCTTGGTGGTCTCCGTGAATTCCTCGGCCATCTCGCGCCACCGACAGCTCATCTCCAGCAGATCTTGCTCATCCATTTGGGCATAATCACGGCAGAGAGCTTCGTTACGTGCGCGGACTTCGCCTGATGGAAGCGTGCAAAAGGCCCATTCGGTCCCTGTTGGTTGTCTTCCCGTTGCCTTGAGGTCGCGAGTCCTCTTCTGCATTCCTATGTCACACCTCTGGAAAGAAACTTTGGGCCGACCACCTATTCTCTCGCTCTCCGATCCCGTTTCTCACACGGCATTTGGACTCCCGCAACCATTTGACCCGCCTTCGCCTCACCAAACCCGTCCAGCGTACCAGAACCGCCAACCATTTCGTCGCAGCTTCATCAAGGTGCTTCTCTGGGGACAATTATGCCGCAAAGGGGCGAAAGAGACAAGGGAAAACCGGCATCCGGTAGTCCGTAGTCGGAACTCGGCGAGGGTCTTGCACTCGGCCGTGCCACCGTCGCCTCTCCTCGGGATGACGAACAGGCGATGTCATTTCACGCGCAGTGTGACCTTCTGCAAGTCCTGGTCCCGTGAGGAATTGCCGACCATGATCTCGAGTTCGCCGGTTTGTTAGCGTGTACCGGGAATCGGCTGCGCCGCGGGCAAGGACTCCGCTGGTTTGCCGAAGACGGTGAACTCGATAATCCCCAGGGGCGTGGCTCGGGGCCAGTTCGTCAGGGTCAATCGAACAAAGCGGCACTTCACCGGGGGTATTTCCTCGAAGATCACATTGCGCGAGATGGCGTTCTTTGTCTGGTCGAGGGCCGTTGTGTACGTCTGCCCATCCAAGGACACCTCGATCTTGTATTGATACGCGTTAGTCTGAGGCGGTTCTGGAGCCGTGGCCGTTACAGGCTTGCTCTCCGCCGCCGGCCCTGCGGTCGGCGTGCCACCGATGCCTTGTCCCCCGCGGCCGCGCCCACCGCCGAAACCGCGCCCGCCGTTGAACATCAGGCGGACGGAGTCGATCGTGAACAACTGCACCGCATCAAAGCGGGTTGCGGGGGAAAGCTCGATCGTCAGGGTCGGCTGGGTATCGGTCGCGGCGGGCTCCCACCAGGTGCCGCTGGAGTTGTCCACGGCATAGGCGGCGTCGCGCCCCGGCTGCTCTGAGGAGAATCGCGAAAGTGCGTTCATCGCGCGGACTTTGTTGATGGTCAGTGGGATCGAGCCGCTGTCACCTTTGGTGGGGTCGCTGACCGTATTGGGAGCCCATTGCGGCGTGTCGGTGACCTTCACCGCCATGTTGCCGTCTTTGTCGAAGGTGATACGATCCATTCCGATGCGTCGTCCGCCGGGCGGGTTCGAGAGAACGATGGTGTAGAACTGCCAGAGATTCTTGTCGGGTCCTTCAACGATGCTGCCATGCGCGGGGCCGGTGACGAGGCCGTCGGTCCGGCGGAGCAACGGGTTGTTGGAGGCATAGGTGAACGGGCCCAGCGGCGACTTCGCGGTGTAGTATCCCGAGGCATAGGTCTTCCACTGGGTCCCGGAGGCGGAGTATTGCAGATAGTATGTGCCGTTGTATTTCTGCAGCCACGGGCCTTCGATCCACGCCACATCCGTGTACTCGTTCATCTCGCCGTAACGTTCCCAGACGTGGTCTCTGTTGAATGCGAAGAGATGCCTGGCCGGGCCGGCGAATCTCGTGAGGTCGTTGGGGTCGAGTGGCACGACGTAGATGCCGTCAATCCCGCGGCCGGGGTAATAGAGATACGGCTTGTTGTCGTCGTCGATGTAGATGTCCATGTCGAAGGGGCCGCGCCATCCACCGGCAACGTCGGGCGGTGTTCTTCCATTGTCCGATGCTGGTAAAGGGCCCCAGCGGGTTGTCGGCTTTGAAGAGCGGGCCGCTGTTGCCGCACATGTAGAAGCTGCCGTTGTATTTGACGACGTGCGGTGCGACAGGGACATTGGCGACGCGCTGGAAGGACCAGTTGAGCAAGTCGTCCGAGATCCAGGCGCCGCCGCCGGTGCAGTACATGTAGTACTTGCCCTGCTCGCGGATGACCGTAACATCGCCGGCCGCATTACCGCCCGGCGCCGTGACCATCGGCAGAGGGTTGCAGTAGCGCGCTGTCTTGCCGATCTCCGGGTCCGCCGCGCGGGCGGACGAGGCGGCCAGGGTGGCGAAGACGAACAGAGTAGCGAACGATGTGCGGCTCATTCCACCGCCTTCCATTTGAACTCAGCGCCGCTCTTGCGGGCGGCGGTGGCGCCGAGTGGCAGTCACCGTGACCGGACCGGGGCTGTTGGGTTTGGTGGCCAGGTACTGATGGTTCGTCAGCGACATGAGCATCGTGTCGCCGCGCATCAGGTTGACCCATTGGAACGATTCGGCGTCGCCGGCGCTTGCGCCGGCCAGATCCTTGAGAACCACGCCGTCTGCGCCGGCGGAAACGAACCGGCCGTTGGCGGCCTTGAGCGCCACGCGGCCCATGCCCAGATCGATGACCTGGAACTTCGCATTCTGGGGGACCGCGCCCGCCGCATCGGCCGCGACATTCACCAGCGTGTTGTTCTGCGTGTCGGCGGCCAGGAAGCTGCCGTCGGCGCCGCTGGTCAGCATGATGGTCTTGCCCATGGGAATCTCGCGTTCGATGCCCCGACGCCCGCGGCTCGTCGACGGTGTAGTTGTCGAAGTCGGCATAGCCGCCGGGCTGGCCGGACGTGTTGTAGTGGAACAGGGCGGGACGAACGCCCTGGAAGGTCGTCAACTGGAAGGTCATGGTGAAGGGATTGCCCAGAGGCGTGAATTCCTTGCCGTCGGCGCTCCAACTGAAGATGGCCTGGTCGGTGTCGAAGTTGCAGTGGACGCGGAGCCAGAGATGCGTGGGGGGATTGGCCGGGCCCATGGTCGGGGGATTGGCCGGGGCAGCGGGGGCGCCTCGGCGTCCGCCGCCGCTGCCGGTGTTGTCGAGCATCTGCAGCGTCGTGCCCTCGGCGGTCTTCACCACGCCGATCCAGGCATAGGGAGAACTCAGCAGCGCCAGACCCGCGGTGTCTCCCGCGACCATGCCCGACGTGTCCAGCTCGACGGTCATGATGGACTCGGGCCCGGGCGGCCGCTGGCAGAGGCTGTTGCGGGCGGCGTAGAAGTCGTCGGCCGGCAGGGAATGGAGGCGAAGCACGCCGGGCTTCTCGGTGAGGGACCACTTGGTGTCATCGGGAACATGATTCCACTGCCAGTGCGGATTGAGCTTGCCGCTGTCGAAGTTGTCGTCGTGGACGAACGCCGGCTTGGGATCCTGCGTGTGAGCCGGTGTTGGGCTTGATCCAGGTGTTGGGGGCCTTGCGGAGATTGCCCGGCAGGCCGATGAGCGGGAAGCCGTTGTCCCAGGTGATCGGGACCAGGGCGACCATGCGGCCGGCGCTGCCGTGGTCCGACATGATGATGCTCCACCACTCGCCCGAGGGGGTATCGACACATGCCGCCCTGGTGGAGCCAGTCAGGCCGCGGTCGTTGGGCGGTGGCGCGAGCGGGCGCCGCGGCCGGCACGCCCAGCGACTCGCCCTGGACCATGCGCTCGACCGTCCAGGGACCGTCGATCGAATCGGCGCGGGCGACCATCTGGTCCGTCGTGGCCGCCGGGGATGGCGGAAATGTCGTAGTACTTGCCCTTGATCTTGTAGAGGTGGTGGCCTTCGCCCATCCTGGCGTCCAGTTGGTGGCGGACGCCGGGGACGAAGGACTTGAGGTCCGGGGCGAGCTCTTCGATCGGATAGGGGCTGCGGTTGCCGGAGATGATGTAGATCTTGCCGTCGTCATCGAAGAGGACCGACAGGTCGTGCCTGCCGGGCAGTTGGTTGCGCTCCCAGGGACCATTGATCGACTTGGAGCGGAAGACCTGGAGGCCGGCGCCGTTGACGTTGGAGAAGACGTAGAACATGCCGTTGTGATAGCGGATGCAGGGCGCCCAGATGCCCCGGCCGTAGATGCCTCTGCCGTCTTCCAGGCGGAAGGCCGGGCCGAGGTCGAGCCTGATCCATGCAGTAGCCGGCGAGTTCCCAGTTCACCAGGTCCTTGGAATGCATCAACTGCACGGCGGGGTTCATGTGCATGGTGGTGCCGGCGAGGTAGTAGTCGTCGCCGACGCGGATGACGTCGGGGTCCTCGAACTCCTCGTAGAACAGGGGATTGGAGTAAGTGCCGTTGCCGTTGTCGGCGGTCCAGTGTTTTGCCGCGGTCAGGGGAGGCCCCGGAAGCATAGGCGGCGCGGCGGTGATAACG
Organism: uncultured Planctomycetota bacterium; assembly: GCA_963699595.1. GTDB lineage: Bacteria > Planctomycetota > Phycisphaerae > Sedimentisphaerales > Anaerobacaceae > PLanc-01. The sequence goes on along the minus strand of CAVOUO010000037.1, from coordinate 31,524 downwards.
CCGACGGTCAGCGCGACCAGACTCGCGAATCCCAGAAGATGTTGAAAGCGTTGCATGGCGATACTCCTCAAACAGGGTTACTTCTTCAGTGGCACAGGCTCACCCTTGACTCCATCCCATTGAGCAACTCTGGCCCTTGGCCAGGTTCAAGTCTCGCGTGATCGCGCCATAGCGAAGTCGGCAAGGATCCGCCGGCGAGCGAACGCACGGTTACGTTGACGAGCTTGCCCTCCTTCCACTGGATGTCCAACTCGAAGCCGCCGCGGGCGCGAAGGCCTTTGACGGAGCCGTTGGGCCAGGCTTTGGGCAAGGCCGGCAGCAGCTCGATCTCGCCGGCGCAGCTTTGCAGGAGCATCTCGCGCGATGCCGGAGGTGCCGCCGAAGTTGCCGTCGATCTGGAACGGCGGATGGGCGTCGAACATGTTCGGGTAGGTCCGCTCGGGCCGCAGGAGCATGGTGAGGATCTTGTAGGCGTGCTCGCCGTCGTGGAGGCGTGCCCAGAGGTTCAGGCGCCAGCCGATGCCCCAGCCGGTGGCTTCGTCGCCGCGAATCTCCAGGCTCTTGCGCACCGCGGCGGCCAGGTCCGGCGTGGTCCGCACGTGAATCTGGTCGCTCGGATACAGGCCGTAGAGGTGCGAGACATGGCGGTGATGAATCTCCGGAGCCTTCATGTCCCAATCCTCCAGCCATTCCTGGAGCTGGCCGGCGCTGCCGATCTGGTTCGGGCGCCAGGCGCGCGCGTGTCGCGGCCAGCTTGTTTGCGGAAGTCCTCGTCGACGCCGAGAATCTCCGCCGCGCGGATGCAGTTGGCGAACAGGTCGCGCAGGATTTGCATGTCCATCGTCGGGCCCGGCGCAGACGCTCGTGCCGAACGGATGCCCGTTTTCCGGCGACAGCGACGGGCAGGTCACCAGCCATTTGTGCTTGGGCTCTTCGACCAGCGTGTCGAGGAAGAACTGCGCGGCGCCCTTCATGGCCGGATAGACCCTGGCCAGGTATTCCTTGTCGCGGGAGTAATCGTAGTGGTCCCACAGGTGCAGGCACAGCCAGGCGCCGCCCGTCGGCCACATGCCCCACTGGGGACCGTCGATCGGAGCGGTGGCCCGCCACAGATCGGTGTTGTGATGGGTGACCCAGCCGCCGGCGTTGTACATGGTCTTGGCCGTGCGGGCGCCGGTCTCGGTCAGATCCATCACCATCGCCACCAGCGGCTCGACGCACTCGCCGAGGTTCGTCGGCTCGGCCGGCCAGTAGTTCATCTCGGTGTTGATGTTGATCGTGTACTTGCTGCCCCAGGGCGGGTTCATGCTGTCGTTCCAGATGCCCTGGAGATTCGCCGGCTGGCCGCCCGGCCGCGAGCTGCTGATCAGCAGATACCGGCCGAACTGGAAATAGAGCGCCGCCAGTTGGGGATCGTTCGCCTTGTTGGGGTCTCGAATCCGCTCATCGGTTGGACGTTGGGCGGCCGGCGTTGTGCCGAGATCCAGCGTGACCCGACGAAACAGCTTCTGGTGAGCCGCCACGTGATCCTTGAGCAATGCCTCGAAAGACTTCCCGCTCGCCTTGGCGATGGTCTCTTTGGTCAGCGCTTCGGGGTCGCCGGTCACGTCTTTGAAGCTCTTGTAGCTGGTCGCCGCCGCGATCAGCAGCAAGGCGGAATCCGCGTCGGTGACGGTGATCTGGCCGTCGCCCGGCACGATCCGCCCGCCCGAAGCCGCAACGGCCACGCGGGCCTGATACTTCAAGGCGCCGGCAATGCCGCGAGAGCCCCCGTTGACGCCCTGCATCACCAGAGTATTGGGCGACTCCACCGTCACCGACGCCTTCTGCGGCGTCTTCATGCCGGCCGTAAACGTGACCTTGCCGGGCTTGTCCGCCTTCAAGCGAACCACGATGACCTGATCCACGGGGCTGGAGAAGACTTCGCGCGTGTAGCGCACTCCATCGATCGTATACGCGACGGTGGCCACGGCCGTATCCAGGTTGAGGTCGCGCCGATAGTCCGTCACCCCGTTGGCATCCGGGAACTTCAGCAACAGGTCCCCCACGCACTGATAGGGCATTTGGGTCAGGGGCTTGGCCATCATCTTCTGACCGATCAGATTGTGCGCTTCCCGGTAGCGGCCGGCGAAGATCAATTCCCGTACCTTCGGCAATGCCTCCAGCGCCTCGGGATTCGCCGGATCGTACGGTCCGCCGGCCCAGAGCGTGTCCTCATTCAATTGGATCCGCTCTTGCGCAACGCCGCCGAAGACCATCGCCCCGAGCCGCCCATTGCCCACGGCCAAGGCCTCGACCCACTGCTTGGCCGGCTGGCGATACCACAGACTCAGCGGCTCCGCAGGCGGCTGCGCAATGGCCACACTGCCGGATAGGGTCAGAATCAACGCCAGGAGTGTAGGATGTGTGCCGATCACGATATGAGCCTCCCAAAGAGTGAACACCTATTGCAGGAACGGATCGCCGAAGAAGATCCAGGAATAGTCCGCCCGCCCGGAGCAGGTGGCGACCAGCGTCAGGAATCGTGTCTGGGCGGGGATCGGCACGTCCACCTTCTCCACGACGTTCCGCTCCACAGGATACTGCAGGTGAAGGCGAACGACGCCATCCAGAAGGACCCAAACATCGGCGGTGCTGAACTGAGCTTGAGGCAAGTCCTTGGGGATGCCGCACACGGCGGTGAACCGGTCGATCCGGACTATCCGGATTGTCCTGGCGAATCTGATCCAAGTCGAAGGTGATGCCGGCGTTGGGATGGAGGGTCAGGGCCGGATGCGTGGATGTGCCAAAACTGATGCCATTGAGCCGGGCCGTATGGGTCTGTTGACTGGGAATGTCGAAGAACTTGCCGCTGTTGGCTGGGCCGCCATAGTAACTTCCCGTCGTCCGAGGACATTCGGGAGAAGGTCAATCCGGTGGAGCTGATCACGACCGGGCCCAAGGCTCCGTTGGGCACGAACACGCCGTCAACGCCACGCAACTGCGGCGACGGCCGGAACTCGTTTCGTCGGGCCCGCCGAATCGTAGTAGCGGGCCCCTTGAATGCCTGGCCGGTCCCCAAGTCAATGCCCCGCTCCAACGTGCCGGTGCCACGGCCGTTGCCTCCGCCCACGATGTCGGCGAGGTTCAGTCGTCCCGACGGACCGGAGGGCTGGCTGAGCGAGGGCAATTGCAGGAGGAAGAGGTCCGCCCGAGCAGCCAGCCCGCCTCGAATTGTCCGTCCGCTTGCGTCAACTGCCGTGGCCTGTCCCTCGTTCACAACGAGCGATGTCGCTCGACCGATCGGTTCGGATCGAGAGCTACGGTGACATGACCTTTCAGAACATGGGCCTCGGTGCTCCCGTTGGAATGGGCGATCACGCCGAATTCCGTACCCAGGTCCGTAATGAGGGCCGTGCGTGTTCGCACTCGAAAACCCTTGGCCTGCGGAGGGACCACCGCGGCAAGCCTGCCATTCGTCAGGGTTACTTCACCAACGCTCTGTCAGGTCGACCCGGCAAGGAGCTTCGAGCAAGAGGCTCGTCCCCTGGTCCAGATCCATCTGTGCCACACCCTCGCGCAGGTCGTAAGAACCGATGTACAGTGATTCGCCCGGACGCGGATGAGACCCTCCCCACTGAGCCTCATACGCGCCGGCCAGCATGCCGAGCGCCGGGCCTTGCGCCTTATGACGGAACAAGTAGAGAGACACCAGGACCAAGACTCCGAACACCAGGAGCGCCGCAATCGCATAGAGACGTTGCCTCAAGCGTTTGGAAGGGCTCCCACCGGCGAAACAGAGCCGGTGGGGACCCGAACCGCCCTGATTTGTGCCGCCCGAGAGCGCCTGGATCAGATCCGACTTGGAAAGCTCCCCGGTCACTTGGCTGGAACGCCGGATCACCGCAGAGACCAACAAGCTATCGACGTAGTAGTCCCGCACGCGGGGGTCCTCACGGATCGCCTTCCGCAAGACGCTGCATCTCGTCGGGCTCAATCTGATCGTCCAGCAGACGCTGCACCAGCTCATCCATATCCGGAAAAGGAGGCGTACTCATACCGGACGGCTCCCTTCCGCCAACGTCCTACGCATGCAGCGCAGCAGCACACTGTTGATCTGACCGAGAATGTGATAGACGTGACGGCGCGAGACCTTCAAGTAGGAAGCGACCTCCTCGACCGGGGTGTTGTGCTCGTAACGCATCTTGATGATCCGCTTGGCCCGATCGTCCAGGAGGGTCTGACACTTGCGCAGGGCCTCGATCCGCAGGGCCATTTCGTCCTGCAGGGTGGGCACGTAGTCCATCAAGGCCTCGAACAGCGAATCCTCGATCAAGACGCGTTTGCTGCGGGCCAGGTTGCGACGGTACTCGAGAATCTGATAACGCATGATTTGAATGCCCCAGGCGGCGAAGTTCGTCCCCGGCTGGAACTGATCGAACTTCCGCCACATCACGGTCATCCCCTCCTGGAACAGGTCGTCCGCGTCATTCACGTGGGGCACCAAAGTCAGGATATAGGCATAGATCTCCTGTTGGTGCCGCACGAAGAGCCCCAGGAAGTCCAGAGTGCGTTTGTCCTGACCCATAGCCAATCCATGCTGTTTTGGTTACCTTCTTTCTATCTTATCACCGGTAGAAACAGTGAAGTGAGATATGAAAAATGTCAAGAAAGTGAAAAAATCGTGCTCGGGTTCCGTTTTTTCATCTCACTCCTGACCTTTCTGAGCGGTGTAATGGGGGTAGTACCAGCCAGGCACCAACGGTCTAATCTGAAAGGCAGGAGCATCATGAGGATGAAAGGAGAACGTATGAAACGTAACCTGACCGCACTCGTGTTGTCGCTCGCTCTTTCGGGTCCGCTGTGTCTGGCGCAGGCGAGTCAGCCTGCGGAGGCGAACGACTGGAAACCCTCGACCCTCAATCAGCCGGGCAAGCAGTATCCCCAGGTCAACTCCGAAGGCCGCGCTCGATTCCGCATCGTCGCGCCCCAGGCCCAGAGCGTCAGCGTCGAGCCTGGGCGGAACTCGCCCTGACCAAGGGTGAGGACGGCGCCTGGGTCGGCACGATCGCGGCCCCTGGATGAAGGTTTCCACTACTACCATCTCACGATTGATGGGGGGACATTCAACGATCCCGGCACCTTGAACTTCTACGGTTCCACTCGTTGGGAAAGCGGCATCGAAATCCCCGCCCAGGACCAGGACTTCTACGCCCTCAAGGACGTTCCCCACGGCCAAGTGCGGCAGATTCTCTTCCCCTCCAAGAGCACCAACACCTCCCGCCGGGCCTTTGTCTACACGCCGCCCGACTACGACAAGGACCAGACCAAGCGCTATCCGGTGCTGTACCTGCAGCACGGCTGGGGCGAGGATGAAACCGGCTGGGGCAACCAGGGCCACGCCAATCTGATCATGGACAACCTGATCGCCGAAGGCAAGACCAAGCCCTTCCTCATCGTGATGACCTACGGCATGACCAACGACATCCGGTTCGGCGGCCTCGCAAATTTCGATATCGGTCCATTCCAGACGGTTCTCGTCGACGAGTTGATCCCCTACATCGATGCCAACTTCCGCACGCTCGCCGATCAGCCGCATCGCGCCATGGCGGGCCTGTCCATGGGCGGCATGGAGACCACGGCAGATCACCCTGGAGAACCTCGACAAGTTCTCCCACATCGGCCTCTTCAGCGGCGGCAGCATCTCCCCGGCCGATGTCAACAATACGCCCGGTTTCAAGGAGAAGGTCAAGCTGGTATTCGTCAGCTACGGCAGCCGCGAACTCGACAACCGCAGAGGCGGCGGCCGCGGCGGCTTCGGCGGCGACCCCAAGGCGAACGCCGAAGCGTTGAAACAAGCCGGCATCAACAGTGTCTTCTACGTCTCCCCGAATACCGCTCACGAGTGGCAGTCCTGGCGGCGCAGCCTGCACGAGTTCGCTCCGCTGCTGTTCACGGAAGACTCTTCTGCACGCCGCGGCGGCCAGCCGACCCTGCACGCGGTGACACCGCCGCACCAGGCGCTCGTAGAGGCGGTGGACGAGGCGGATTCGGCGGACCGATCGAGCTGGGTCCGGACGACAAGCCCGCCTTCGACGATCCGCCCGCCGGGTTCAGAGCCAAGCGTGACAATATCCCTCACGGCGAGCTGACGATGGTTGAGTATGACTCCAAGACGGTCGGGACGCGTCGCAAGATGCTCGTCTACACGCCGCCCGGCTATTCGACCGACCGGAAGTACCCCGTGCTCTATCTGCTGCACGGCATCGGCGGCGACGAACGTGAATGGCAGCGGCTGTGCCGCGCGGAGAACATCCTCGACAACCTGCTGGCCGACGGCAAGATTCAGCCGATGATCGTGGTCATGCCCAACGGCCGGGCCCAGGTCAACGACCGCGCCGAGGGGAACGTCTTCGCCGACTGCCGCCGGCTTTCGCCAATTTCGAGAACGATCTGCTCAAAGACGTGATCCCCGACATCGAGTGCCAAGTACTCCGTGTACGCGGACCGCGAAAATCGGCCCTGGCCGGACTGTCGATGGGCGGCGGCCAATCCTTGAACTTCGGCCTGGCTCACCTCGACACGTTTCGCCTGGGTCGGCGGGTTCTCCTCGGCCCCGAACACGAAGAGCTCCGGCCGAACTCGTGCCCGATCCGGCAGCCGCCAAGGAGAAGCTGAAGCTGCTCTGGCTGGCTTGCGGCAACAAGGATGGCCTGATCCGCATCAGCCAGGGCGTCCACAACTACCTCAAAGAAAAGAACGTGCCGCACGTCTGGCACGTCGATAGCAATGCCCACGACGGCACCGAATGGGCCAACAACCTGTATCTGTTCGCCCAGCACATCTTCAAAACGCCCACGACGGTTGCGGCGACCCAGCCACCGGCCCCCTCTGCGGCGGCCCCGGAACCTGCCAAGAAGTTCGTGCTGCGGGTCGATTGCGGAGCCTTTGAGGCGTACAAGGACAAGCTCGGCAATGTCTGGGCCGCGGACCAGGAGTTGGGCGCAGGCAAGACCTGGGGTGCGGACGACGGCCTGACCATAGACCGCGAGGAAGTGGGAATCACAGGCACCGACATCCCGCGGATCTACGAGACCGAGCGATACAGCATGGGCTCGTACAAGTTCACGGTTCCCAACGGCAAGTACACCGTGCGTCTGCACTTTGCCGAGACCTTCGAGGGCATCACCGGACCGGGGGAGAGGGTCTTCTCCGTCAGTGTGCCGGGCCAGGCGGTGCTGAAGGACCTCGACCTGTTCAAGACCGTCGGGTTCCTCAAGCCCCTGGTCAAGGAGTACAAGGGCGTGTCCGTGGAGAACGGCCAATTGGTGATCGGCTTTACGCCCAACATCGAGAACCCCCAGATCTGCGGCATCGAGATCCTGGCCGAGTGAGGAGTCATTATGTAGTTGCGGATTAGCACGCGAGGTGCAACACGGTATGGCGCTGGCGAAAGCCGACCGGCCGCCTGTTCAGTTCTCCCGTCTTGAGGTTTACCGCGTTGGGCCAGAGGCCGGAGTGAAGAGGAGACGCCGTAGTATCGCGGCTACGTCGCCTCTATCCCTGGGCCGGAGCCATGCTCGGGTCGCCGGTGTTTAGAGGAGCAAATCGCACCTGCTTGGAGCCCCCATATGACGGGATTCTTCTCATACCCTACTACGGGCTCTGGAGTCCTTCCCACCGGGACCGCCTGCACACGTAGCAAAACCGGTTGGCCAAGCCGCCGGCCCACGAACAGCCGCCATTCTCGGCTCGATTCGCCTGTGGCACTGTCGTTGCCACCGCAAGCCCAACCCTGCCCGTATGGTAAGACCGGCACGCTCCTCTGGATCGGACGGCTGCCACCCCGGGGGAGCGCCCCCGTGATCCCGCCTGCCTCCACCATATTCCCCATTCCATCAGACCTTACTCGTAGGGTTTGGCCCCCCGAAACCACACCGGTCCATCCCGACCACACGAATACATCCTATCTCGGCCCTCGATTCCACTCCCATTCGCCATCAATCGCTCCCGATGACCGTGGGATTACTCTCCTTGAAGGTCCCGCCTCACACCTCTCCCGCGAATAATGGATCGCACCCCTCCCCGCTAAAGCTCCAAAGCACCGCCATGACGGCGTCCAACCGAGCTTTCGTGTCGGCGTAGCGACACAACAACTTTTAATTTCTTGTGAGCCTGCGAACACTTAAGTGAACTGAACGCTCGTCCCCCGCGTAGGCGTACGAAAGAGTTTTCCAGCAAGTGGAGACCGGCCGATGCTCTTGGCGGTACCTGCGTCCTTAGCCATGTCACGGTCGGGAGGACCGGCAGCCTCAAACGGTTGTTGGTGCAGAGGTGATTTGGCCCTGAGTGAAGGAGATGTACGGTCACACTGCGACACGGACTTGAGGAACACCCTGATAACCTATCGAGGGAACTAACACTACGCGTGTCAGCCATTCATGGGCTACGTCAACGGCTCGCTCGTGTTGGTGACCTCGTGGCGGACATAACACGGATGGGGGGAGCTAGTAGAGGCAGGTGAATGAAAGGATGAGCAGGTTCCGAGTCGATGGAGCGCAAGACAATAACCTGTGGATGTATCGTGCATCCAGGTCTGGACAGATAGTCCAATCCAGTAGTCCTTGTGATTCTAGGGAGACGCCGATGGCTGATGTGGAACACAGAGAAGAGGATCTTGCTGACGATGTGTCATCTGAAAAGACCATTGAGCAACAGGGCCAGGATCAGACGGGACACAAACAGATCCGGGTACGCATTGATGAGAGGAACCTTCAGACCGGTTATGTGAGCGGTTTTCTTCCGACCATGACGGCGGAAGAAGTCATGTTGGACCTTGGCCTGAATCTGATTCGCCCTACGGGCAATAAGGAGCATCCGTACGAGTTGGTGTTCCAAGCCAACAACCGGCTCATCATGAGCTATTACTCGGCCAAACGGCTCGCCATTACGTTGGGGCAGATCGTACGCCGGTTCGAGCAGCAGTTCGGGGAAATCGAGCTGAACGCCGCCAAGCGCCGCAATGGCAATGGGAAAGGATCGACCTCCGCCTTCCCGCGGGTCGCTACAGCTACGTCACGATGATGGGCCCCAGGGGACACTGGAATCACCCGATGCGACTGGTTCCGGGGATCAAGGCGCCCAGGGTGTGCCTGGATCAGGAGGAGGGACTATCTATCCGGCCTCCGCCGAGATCGTCGCCACAATAGTCTCGGGATCGTTCCACGCCCGGCCTGACGACACGAAGTCGCTCCGACGTGGTGGCGCTACGGACATGGGTGGCCATTCCGTTCGATACCATCGCCGGAATCAGGGACGCAGGTGCCGATGTTCAGACCAGGCAGTTTGGGCTCTCGGCTGGGTTCTCAGACAGAGCTGGGCGCAAGTTGTGTCTGCAAGGGGTCGTGCCGTGCCGGCCGAGCGGATCGGGGGCGGCCCTTCCAGGGCAGTCATGAGTTGCACGGTCAGATGCCGGGGTGGTCTACCGCGGGCTTCCGTGCGACACACAAGCGACGATACGTCGGATTTCCCTCAATTCATCCAGAGCTTCCTCATCTGAGCCCGTGGCCGCGCGCAGATGCCGGATCAAGGCTTTCTGGAGGTTCCTTCTTATCGTGACGATCATGTTGGAGGCGGTTCTGATATCCTCGACACCATGCATCTGACAGAGTTCCGCCAGGGAAGGTGCCGGGTCTCTGCTCTCCAAGGGGATGAGCACTCTCTCCAAGAAGAGACGCCAGTACAGACTCCTGCCGTTCTTGTGACATTCAACCTCAACCTCCATGAGGGCTTGTTTGAGTATCCCGGAGACTCTGGCGTAGTCCAACAAGTCACCCGGAGTGGCGGGCGCACGGCTGGGGGCTGATGCAGAGCGAAGGTGTATTTCGACCCGGATCAACTTGTTCCGAGGGATTCGCTTCATCGCCATCTCCCGACGGCGTACACGGATCAAGTACCTGCCTAGAATCACCAAAAGGAGCCCGCGGAATCGAGGGTTGGTGTCGGCCCGGGCCTCTTCTATCAACTTGGGTTGCCGCAGGAAGATATCGGCGAAGAAACTCTGGGTCAGATCCTTGGCCTGGTCCCGGCAGTATCCACGTTCACACAAGTGCCTGTAGATGAACTTCCAGTAGTCCTGCACACACAGCTCGACGGGCATGCGATTGTCCTGCCTGGCCGACTGGCCATCGTCGGCGGATGACCCATGGATCACTTCTGGTGGATCACACTGCACGCCGCTTCCTTCGTGGGGGCCTATTTCCATAGCCATAGAAAGCACACCGGGGCTGGATTGTATGACGCATCCGCGACAATTGCGTTGCCGCACGCATTCCGTGACATCCTTTTCAACCAGGTAGAAGTACGGATTCCTGGGGTCGCGGTGCGGGGACACCCCGAGATTTTGTGAGCCGTGAGTTCGCCTGACGCTGCGTGACATTGGCCACGGTGTCCACACAAGTTGTCCCCCGGCGGGCCGCGGCGTCCTTGCCCGGGAGCGTGCGTCGGTGCGGATCTGGCGCTGGGATAAAGGCGACGAGGAGGGAGTCAGAGCTCAATTGTTGCCATCGCGGCGAACGTATAAGGAAAAGGCGGGGGACATGTAAGGAAAATACTCAGATGCAGGGAATTCGGCGTGCCGCGCGCAACATCCGCCACATTTGGTGCATTTCATATAGTAGCTCACGCGAGAAACTCAGTTGTCCATGCGTGGGCGGATGCTTGCCGCTGACTCTTGGGCTGATACGGGGGATCGAGTCGGGAATTCAAGCCCTCGGCCCAATGGTTGCGCAAAGGCCGGTTGAAGGCTTAGCACGACTACCCAAGTCCCTCGGAGTATCAGAGGACATGTCACAGGTGGGATGGAAATGAGAGGTTGATAGGAGCATATCCAGCAGCACAACGATTCGTTCTTCGATAGGTACGACGTAGATCTTCCAGGCCGCGGGCCGGACCCCGTAAAGTGGGATAGCCCGTCGCCTTGTGGGTTCGCATAGGTCTGGCCTTATCAGGTGGCAAGGAGGTACACGATGGGTGCGCTGAGAACGCTCAGGAAGTTCATGCGCCGGCAGATTTCCAGTGACCAAGAACGCCGGACGCCCCAATTGGAGTTGCTCGAGCCAAGGGTCCTGCTGTCGGCAGATTTGACGACGGCGGCGCTCGTCCAGCCCCTTCTGGTGAACCTGTACCCTGGACTGAATGACGTGAGTCTGCGCCTCGGGGGCCCCGCGGGAGCGGAGATCGTTGAAGTTATGAACCCGGAGGGTGTCGTTCAAGTCCAGAGACCTCTGGATCAGGTGAGCGAGATCATCATTAGCGGCGTGCCCCAGATCGACGACATCTTGCGCCTGGATCTCGATCGTCCGCTGCCCGTGCCCGTCGCCTTCGATGGCGGAGTCGGCGGCGGCGATACCCTGCGCGGTTCCCGGTCCGACAACACCTGGAATGTCACAGGGCCTGACGCCGGTTACGTGGGCGCTATCCATTTCGCGGACGTGGAGAACCTGGTCGGGGGCCCCGACAACGAGGACATGTTCGTCTTTGAGGTGCCCGGCAGCATCAGCGGCTTCGTCGAGGGTGGGGCCGGCGGCTTCGACGGCCTCACGCTGAACGGCGACGTCGTCATCGATGTTACGTATACGAGCACGGGCTTCGGCGAAGGGACCGTCGAGCGGGGCGACGACGTGATCCGCTACTTCGGCCTCGAGCCTCTGATCGACAACCTGGGTGGTGCGCGGACCTTCAACAATGCCACCACGGGTCCCGACCGGATCGCGCTGCGGGACGTCGGTGCGACGGCCGACAACCGCTTCATCGTCGACATTGACACGGCGGGTCAGGAGGACGTCACCTTCGCGAACGCCAGCGGGATCACGAGCCTCACGGTCAACGCCGCTGGCCGGCAACGACGTCATCGTGCTCGACGCGCTCGACGCGAGGTTCGATGGCGATCTCACGATCGATGCGGGCCTGGATGATGACGACGTCACGATCAACGTCATCACCGGCCACGGCTCATACACCATCGACGGCGGCGGGGGAACGGGAGACGTCCTGCGCTACGGCAGCACGAGCCCGATCACCCTCAGCGACACCTCCCTGCTGGGCCTCCGCTTCCCGGGCACGGACGTCAACGTCACGCAACGGCCGGGCGTGCAGGGGGAGACGGCGATCGCCGTCGACCCGACGAATCCGGACCACATGATTATCGGGGTAAACGACCTAAACTCGCAGAACGGACTTGCAGGTACCATCCGGGACGGAGACAACGTCTGGGTCACCGTAGACGGAGGCAAGCATTGGACGAGGGAAGAGATTCCGACCCCGCCGGGAGTCACCCCGGGCAGGGGAGATCCGACCGTCGTTTTTGACCGGTCCGGCCGCGCGATCTATGCCCATCTCGCCGATGCGGACGACCTCGCTGCGGCCGTGAAGCCGAATCAGGGCGACCCCTGGACGGCGGCGCGGATCCTGACGTTGGTCAGCCCAGGTCCCGACAAGGAATTGCTCGCCGTCGGTCCCAGGTTCGGCAATCTGACACAGGAGCGGATCGTCGTCGCGTATCTTGACCAGACGGCAGGGAACCGCGGCATCTTCGTACTTGCCTCGGACGACGGCGGAATGACGTGGAATGCACTCGGCGGCACGCCCGCCACCCCGACGCCGGTGAGGGTGAGTACATCGGGGACCGCCGTCTCGTTTGCGTGTCCGGCGTTCGGTCCGAACGGCGAGATCTACGTGGTCTGGCTGAACCAGGATACGCCCGGCCAGTCGGTGGTGAAGTTCAGCGCCTCCCTGAATGGCGGAATGAACTGGGAGCCCGAGCGCGACATTTACAGGGGGAACGTGAACAACGCCTTCGACCCGAAGCCGGGGGGAGGAACTGGAAGGTACCAGATAGCCGCGGCGTCTGATCGTGGGGTCAACATGAGCCCGTCGATCCAGGTGGATCGAAGTGGCGGACCCCACCACGGGCGGATTTACGTTGCCTTCTCGGATCAGAAGGACCAGAATAGCGACCCCGACACCGGGACGGCGGCCCACGACGACCTGGACATCTTCGTTCTCGCCTCCGATGATTTCACCGCCGGATCTACCGTCCCGCTCGCCGACCGCGGCACGAACTGGAACGCCCACGGCGGGACCGGGGCCATGGGCTCGTTACGCGTGAGCCAGGAGCCCGGCAACGCCAGTCAGTTCCTGCCCTGGCTCGACGTGGACCAGTCGAACGGAAACGTCGCCATTTCCTGGTACGACGCGCGCAACGACACGGCGGGGCCGCCCAATGTACTCAACGACCAGATCGAGTATTTCGCCGCGTTTAGCATCGATGGAGGCCAAACCTGGTCGGCCAATACGCCTGTCAGCGACGCCATCTCGTTGGCGGCGCAGACGGGGATCGGTGGTGTCGATTTCATGGAGTACAGCACCCTGGTGTTCGCCGACGGTACGATGTACATGGCGTGGGCCGACAGATCGAACTCCACCGGCGACAATCCCGATTTTGCCGGCACCAATCCCAGCCGCCTTCGGGACGTGTACTTCGACCGGGCGTCCGTGCAGGCGGCCCACCTCAACGGTATCGAGCGGGCGGTCCTCCGCGGGCCGTCCATAAACGCGGCCGGCTTTACCGGACAGGTGTCCTCCACGACGGGTGTTCCGGACTGGACGCCCCAGGGACCGGCTCCGATTCATGATGGAAGTCCCGTCGGCATTCCCAATAACCCGGTGTCGGGCGCGATCGAGGCGATCGCGGTCGATCCGCGGGACCTCAAGAGCGTCTATATCGCCACGGTGGGTGGCGGCGTCTGGCACAACTCCGACCGCACGGTTCTGTTTCTTCTGAACTCCTTCAACCTCTTCGACCCGGCGGACCCCGTTCTCGCGGCCCAGAATCAGGTTGTTCTGGATGAAGTCGCGGCCTTTTTGCTCCAGAATCCGAGCCTCACGCACATCAAGGTCAACGGGTACACCGATGCCGTGGGGACCACGGGCGCCAATGACACTCTCTCCCTGAATCGCGCCAATGCGGTCGCGGATTACCTGGTCAGCAAGGGAGTGGAGGAAGCGCGGCTCGAGGTGGGGTTCTTCGGCGAGAACGACCCCATCATGCCGAACGATCCTACCACCGAACAGCAACCGCTGAACCGCCGGGTGGAACTGATCGTCAACCACTGGGTGCCGTTGACGGATCAGTTGCCGTCGACCTCGTTGGCTTCCATCGCGATCAGCCCGGTCGATGCCGACGGAGATCCTGTCACGGCGGCGACGCCGACCAATAAGCTCGTGATCTTTGCGGGAACCGGCAGCGTCAGCAGCAGTAGCGACATCTCCGGCAAGCCGCAACGAGGTATCGGTCTGCTCCGATCGAGGGATGGCGGCGCCAACTGGCAGATCGTCGAGCCACTGAAGTTCAAGAACAGCGACATCGTCGATATCGTGACCAGCGAAACCGGGGTCGTCCTGGTCGCCACCGATGGCGTCTCCACGGGCGGCGCGGGCCTGTTTCGCGGCACGGTCAATGGCGATGTCTTCGCGAATGTCGCCACGGATGGTCTGCTCGATCCCAGCGATCCGAACTCGGTGGTCTTTCCCTCGGCCGCCGTGTCGGACCTCGCCCTCGATCCCAACGATCCCGACCGGTTCTACGCCGCGGTCCCCGGTGAAGGCGTCTTTGTGAGCACCAGCGGCGGCCAGTACTGGAAGCTGGCGAACAACGGCCTGACAGGCGTCGCGGATGCGACGAGGATCGAATTGGCGATCAGCGCGAAGCTCGACGCCGGCAGCAGTCCGGTCTACGCTGCGATCATCAGAGAGGTCACCGGCGACACCCTCGCGGTTAATGTGTTTGCCGGTGTGGACCTGGTGGAGGTGGCCGGGACCAGTCTTCTTCAGGCCGGAGACGAAGTCAGGATTAGCGGCGGCGGCAACCCGGCCGGGACAGAGCCCGAGACGTTCACCATTCTCTCCACGAAAACCGTGGGCAGCAACCTGGAACTCAAATTGAGTGGGGATTTGAAAAACGATTACAACCTCACGGGCTCCGTCGAGACGGTTAAAAGGAAGCACCGGCTTTCCGGCGTGTTCCGGTCGGCGAATGATGGGGCGAGCTGGGCATCCCTGCCGCTTCCCGGAACGAACGAGACGAACGGGACCACTGGGTTCTTCGGGGTCCATGTCGAAGGCAACGGCGAAAGCTTCTTCTCCATCGTTGCCGATCCCTTCGACGTTAATCGGATCTATGTGGGCGGCGACCGCCAGCCTGGCGGTGGGAGCGGGCAACCCAAATTCCCCAATCTCATTGGAGCGAGGAATTTCAGTGGACGCTTGTTCGTGTTCGATCCTGACACCAATGCTTCTGCCTGGGTGGCCATTACCGACAACCGCACCGCCGATCCGGACGGCGCCGGCACACTCACGGGATCGGCGCCCCATGCGGATTCGCGCGCGATGGCCTTCCAGGGCATACACCTCCTCGAGGCAGACGATGGAGGCATTTACCTCCTCACCAAACCGGGGGTGGTGGGTACCCAAGCGTGGTCCTCTTTCATCGCCGATCTGGCGGCCATTGAGTTCTACGACGTTGCCTACGACTTGGTGAACGATGCCATCATTGGCGGCGCGCAGGACAACGGCGTGGACCTCCAGTCGGCAACCGGCGCGCAGGTGTGGAATAGGATTGAAGGTGGAGATGGAAGCCTCGTCGCGGCCGACGCCGTGACGGGCCTGGCGTACAGCAGCCAGAAGTTGGGAGATTTCACGACCGTGACGGTGCCCTTCGTCAATGCGGTGGCGGCCACCGACAAGTTCTTCATCGCCCCGGCGGGAACACCGCTCCAGAAGGGCGACAGAGTCAAGATTGCCGGATTCACCTACACGGTGACCGGAACGTCGGCCACGCCGGCCGGTGATCTGAAGGTGGACCTGAACTTCACATTTGGCAGTGTGTTGCCGGCCGGAACACCGGCGCACTTCCGGCCGTCACTTTTCGTGAACGGTGTCATTGTCGGCGGCAGCCCCGTGACGGCGGCCTTCGTCAATCCGGTGGCGCTTGACGACAAGTCCTTCATCGCCCCGGCTGGGACACGGTTCCAGAAGGACGACGTGCTGACCATCGACAGCCTCGTCTACACGGTAACCGCGACGTCACCTGTGGGCGGCAACCTGAAAGTGGATGTGGATCGCGGCTTCCCGGGCGTGCTGCCCGCGGGAACGGTTGCTACACTCCAGCGCACCCTGTTCGATGTCGACAAGACCGTCCAGTTCACCCAGCCCTTCGTGCTCAACACGATCACACCCGGCGCGATCCTGATCGGCACGAACTTCGTGTACGAGTCCCGAGACAACGGCCGGACGCTGACTCTCCGGAACGGAAAACTGAGCAACACGACCGGCACGAAGTTCGTGCCGGAAGGCGCCGCCGACGTTGGCGTCGTGAAAGCACTCATCTATGGCGGCCGGGAGCCGGATGGCTCGGGCGGGTTTACGGACCGCGACGACGTCATCTACGTCGGCACGAATGGAAAGAAAGCGGACAACGCGATGACGAACACCCTCTGGGTACGGCAGGCCGGCGGCGGGGTGAACGGGGCCTTGTCGCCGCTCGCCAACTACCAGAACGAGGGCGGAGCCGCCGTCGTCGATATCGCGATCGATCCCTCCGACTGGCGCAAGGTGTACGTGCTCGATGAGAATGGCGACATCTGGTTCTCGCCGAATGCGGGTCAGACGGCAGTGTTCCCGGGCGAAGGAGGGCCGAACACCGCTTTCTGGGACCAGCTATCGAACATCCAACTCAAGACGCTCCCAGGTGCCGACCTCTTGCAGCAGATCGCGGTGGAGAGGATTGGCGACACCGTCGTTGTCCTGGTCAGCGGCGAGGGCGGCGTGTTCCGAAAGGTTGGGAACGGCCGATGGCACGAGTATGGCGCGGGATTGCCGAATTCCGTGGCGACCTCGCTCGAGCAGGCCGATAGCCTCCTGCTCGCCGGGACGTTTGGCCGCGGCGCGTGGACGGTCTCGACCGCCAGCGGGACGCTGGGGACGCCGGCGGGGCTTCACCTCAGCGGCAGCGGCAACGACGACGTGTTCTATCTCGAACGCGATGCGGCCCAACCCTGGTTGCTCAACGTCTTCACGTATCTCGACGGGCAGCCGAAACCGGGCACGCCGCTCACGAGCGTCCCCTTCGCGTCCCTCGAATTCATCACTATCAACGGTCTGGGAGGCAATGACCGCTTCATCATCGACGCGACGAATGGGGCCATCGCGGTGCCGGGTGATATCACGATCGATGGGGGACTCGACAGCAACACGATCCAATTCCTGGCGGGCAGCGCCACCGTCTTCGACATTACGGGGGTGAAGTTCGGCCCCGACCCGGATTCCGGATCACTTCTCCTGAGCGTCGTCGATCCCTTCAGAGTGTCCGCCAACCAGCTGGTGCGATGGACTCACGTCGTGAATCCGAACGTGAACAACACCGTCACCGTCGTTCAGAACGTCGACACGCTGCGCGCGGGGCTCGGAAACCTCGCGGCAGCCTTCAAGGACTTGATGAACGACTCTCTGAGCGGCTTGAAGTTTGCCGGCCTGAATCTGTTCTCTCTCGGCGGCGCCCTGAACGGGCAGATCATCGAAGAACCGGTGGAAATCGACGATCCCTCCGATCCGACGGGCGAGTCTCCCGCGCTGGCGGGGAACGTGCAGCTCGACAACTCCACCTCGTGGCTCCTCCGGCTGTTCGAGGAGAACGGCCTCAAGCTGAGCGAGCTGACCACGAGCGGCGCGATCGCGGATCCCGGAGCGCTCAGGGACAAGCTGGTCGCGCTCTTTGGGGCGCCCAACGTGAGCTTCAACGGCGGACTGACCGACGAGGACGGAGTGGCGGGCAACGATCTCTTCTATCGCGTGCAGGTCCTCGACAAGCACCTGACCGGCATCGTTGACCTCGATATCGACGCGGAGGTCGACAATCTCAGCGGGCACGTCGAGCTCACCGGGCTTGTCCAGGTCGACGCCGAGGTGGATCTGGACCTGAGCTTCGGTGTGGGCGCGACAGGGTTCTTCGTGAAGCCGAATGCTTCTGTCCCCGAGGTCTCAGTCAACCACCTGACCGTTTCCGGCGGTGTTCAGGGTGCCGGACGCTTTGGTTTCCTGGGCGTCGACGTTGCGGGCGGCACCCTCACGCTCGATCCGGATGTCGCCATCACGCTGAAGCTCTCCGACCCCGGCATGGGCCCGGACGCCGATGGCATCATCCGCGTGTCGGAGCTCGGTGCCGAGGACGCCGGGACCGTGGTCACCGGGGCCGTCGTTCCTCACGCGGGCGGGCCGGACAACGTCGTCTTTGCCGGCGATTTCCACGTGAAAGCCATCCTCCCCGGCTTCGACGTGACGCTCGATCTCCTGACGTTGAATGCTTCTCTCAAGTGGGCGGATGCGACGGTGCTCGGCCACGTAACGATCGCCGACAATTCGGGTGTGAGCGCGTTGCTTGGGTTCTTGAACGTGACGGCCGACGATCTCGTGGGTCAGCTGACTAGTCTCAGGGATCAGGTCAATGCGTTGGCAAACGCCCAAGGCTTCGTAGATCTGTCCCTTGTTCAAGACGTGCTCGACAACGCTCTGAACCTGATCGAAGCCTTCGACGACAAGGTCCTCGATCCGCTGACCTCGATCTCCGGCGGTACCGCGACTCTGCCGACGATTCAGGAGCTGGCAGTCCGTCTGGCCGATATTCTGGGGGTCGATCTCTCCACCCTGAATCTGCAGTATGACAACGCCACTCAGGAACTGACTTACCATCTCCGCTTCACGCACGACCTCGGGACATTTTCCGATACGCTCGGATTTGGCTTCGATTTCGAGCCGGTCGGGGATTTCGCCGTCAGCACGGCCGCGGACTTCAACGGCGCCATCTCGGTCGACGTCGCGTTTGGCGCGGATTTGGGCGATCTCTTCGGCGGCGCCTCGCTGGCCGATTCCTTCTTTGTTCGTGACGCGTCCGTCTCGGCGAACGCCGCCATCGACGCCCAGAACATCAACGCCAGCGCGCGCTTGGGCTTCCTCGACGTGAACATCGTGGGAGGCAGGGCCTACACGTTCGACCCGTCGGCCGACCCCTCGTTCGATCTGTCCGACCTGACGCAGTTGGCCCATCCGCCTGCCGGTGTCCTGGCGCCCTTGCGGCTGCAAGTCGCCCTGCAAGACCCCGACGGGAATACCGGCGACCTGGACGGTGCGCGGATCTCGCTGCGCGAGCTGATCGATACGGTGACGTTGGGCGATCCTCTGGGCCTGCTGGGGGCGCCGACGGTCACCGGTGCTGCCGTGGCGGTCCTGCCCCTCGGCGTGACTTCGCCCCTGGTGATCGCGGCTTCCGCGGCCACCACGATTGGCGTCGTGGTGTCCGACATCACGGACCCGGCCTCCATCGACCTCCTGCTCCCGGACAGCCTCGATTTCGAGGAGCTGCTTAACTTCCGGAATCTCGGGGCCGCCGACCTGTTGACCCTGCTGGCCCATCTTGGGACGGCTCTGCAAACGCTGCGCCTCCAGTCTGAACGTGCCCGACGGTATTCCTTTCGTGAGCACGGCCCTGGACAAGGTGGTGGATCTGGCCAACCTCATCAGCGATTTGACCGCCGGCCTGCGCAATCCCGACGGGTCTCCCAAGTTCACTACGATCCAATCGCTCGTGGATGAGCTGGTTTCGTTGACTCCTTTGGACGCGACGCAAATCGATCCCCAGTACGATCCGCTCACGAATATTCTGTCGTTCCGATTGATGTTCGACAAGTCGTTCAACGAGTCCGTCCCGCTGGATTTCGGGACCGCGCTGGGACCGCTGGCGGTGACGGGGGCAGCGGACGCCACCTTGGCGGCCAACGCCGCCGTGGACCTCCGGATCGGCGTGGACCTCTCGCCGCTCCAGACGGGTGACACGTTGACGAAACATCTGTTCATCGAAGACGGCGGGACGGCCACCGTGGATGCCAGCATCACCGCCAACGACATCGATGTGGCCGCCGCACTGGGCATTCTCGGCTTGAAGGTGCAGAATGGCTCGTTCAACGCGAGCGTCGGGACAGGCATCACCCTCAAGGACCCCGGCACCGGCCCGGACGCCGATCTCCGCATCACATTCGATGAGCTGCTCAACAACATTAGCAGTGTCCCGGTGCTCGACCCGCTGACGGCCACGCTGGCAGGTAACCTTCCCTTTGCGGTTACGCCCCTGGCGCTCAGCACCCAGCTCGGGATCGATCCGATGAATCCGCCGGCGATTGCGATCTCGCTGGCCACGCCCAACGATCTCTCATCAATCCAGTTCACACCGAACGCCGCCTTCGAGGCCGTGCTCAACGGCTTCGCCGACTTCGGCACTGAGGACATCATTGCGGCGCTCCAGGCGCTCGTGGCCTTCCTGAAGAGCAGCGACATCGGCGCCTTCAACGCCGAGATTCCGCTTCTGGGCCGCAGCGTCAACGATCTCCTCCAGGTCGTCGACAAACTGGAGGGCATTGTCGCGGACCTCACCGCCGGCGTTACCGGAGCCGCGCTGATGCCGGTGCGAGACAACCTGGCGGCGGCGATCGGCACGCTCACCGCGCTGCCCGACCCGCCGGAGGTCGCGCCGCTGACGGTCGTCCTCGAGGCATTGAACGACGCGATCGTCAACGGCACCCCGACGAACCTGCCGCCCACGGTCATCAGCATCATCGGCGCTGATGGACGCCGTGGACGGGCTCCCCGGCACCATCGACAAGACCGCGTTGAACGGCGTCCGTGAGGCGTTGGAGTCGCTGGTCCCGTCGGCGCAGACCGTGGCGGACAAGATCGCGGACCTCCTCGGTCTCAGCGCCCCCAGCACGCTGATGCTGGAATTCGTGGACGCCCGACCGGAGAACCCGGGCATTTTCGAGCGTGCCCTGGTCGTGAGGCTGCACCTCGAGCCCGACACAGCTCCGATCACGGTGCCGCTGAACCTCTCACTGGAGGATTTCGGTCCCGTCAGGTTCGACGCTGGCGGCGTGTTGGAGGCCACCCTGGGCGGCCACGTCGATCTGGACTTCGGCTTCAATTTCAGCACGACCACGCCGTTCATCCTGGATTCCTCGGAACTGGCGGTGACGGCCCAGGTCGATTTCCCCATCTTCCTCAACGCCGGGATCGGAGGCATCACCCTGGAGCTTGGACGCGCTACGGATCCCGGGCAGATTACGCTCAAGAACGCCGCCCAGAGTGGTCCCGCCGCATTGACGGTCGAGGTGACGGACACGGCAACGCCCGGCGATCTGGCGCCTACACCTTCGGCGATGTGCTCGCCAACCTCGACCCGAGCATTGACGGCAAGCTGAACGCGACGTTCCCGGTCTACATCCTGGGCACGGACATCGGCGATCTGGTGGTGATGCTGGACCTGAGCGATCCGCTGAATCCTTCGATCACGCTGCCGACCGATTTCCTGACGCATCTGTTGGACGCCGATTTCGACTTCCAGTTCCTGATCAACGGCCTGGATGCGTTTCTCACGCTTCTGGAGAACACGCTCACGAGCAACACCCTGTCCAAATTGCCCATTATCGGCGGCGGACTGGATGAGGTCGGCGCTTTCTTCGGCCATTTGCGGACGGATTTCGTCGTGCCGCTGAAAGCGAAGTTCACGGAGGCCGATCCCGCCATGGCAGTCGAGCAGTTCATCCTGGCCACGTTGGGACCGGGGGGCGTGCTCGGCGCCACGGGCATTCTCGACCCCGCGTTCGGGGGCAATCCGATGGTCGTCGATGAAGACGATGTCGAAGTTTCGATCGCGGCCTCGGAGGTCACCTTCAAATTGGGGTTGAAAGTCGCTCTGGACGCGACGGCGGACTTCGATGTCGGACTCGATGCGCTGGTGTTCGACGTTCAGAGCCAGGGGCAGGTGCAGGTCGCGCTGGATTTCCTTGCCGACGTGGGGGTGGGACTGAACAAGCAGACCGGGTTCTTCTTCCTGCTCAACCCGGATTCCAGTCCGGAAATCGAAGCCAGTTTCGATGCCTCGCTGGCGCCGGGCTCGACCATCCTGGCCGAGCTGTTCTTCCTGGAGGTTCAGGCCACCGATAGCGGGGGCACCGGATTCAATGCGGCCGTCGAAGTGAATCTGGACGATCCCGGCATGGGCACCTCTGCCGACGGACGCCTTTCGTTCTCGGAGATCGGCATGGTCCCCATCAACCCGCAGATGGACGCGGCCGCGACTGCTCAAATCAACCTGCACCTCCTGGCGGGCACCACGACCGGCAGCGATCTGCCCCAAATCAACGCCGATCTCGTGATTGCCTGGGATTTCCTGGCCGGGGATGACACAGCCGGCCAGCAGCCGGACGTTCAACTGAACAACGTGGAGCTGTCGCTCGGCTCGTTCTTCAGCCGTATCGCGGGTCCCATTCTCGACAGTGTAGGCATATTCCTCACTCCGATCCGCCCGGTTATCGACTTCCTGGGCAGCGAGGTTCCGGTGCTCTCGGACCTCTCCGAGTTTCTCGATTTGGGCCCGATCTTCTTCTACGACCTCATCCCGGATGCGTCGTCCCGGGATTCCGTGAAAACCGTGGTGCGCATCGTGCAGGCGGTCGACGCCCTCGCGTCGTCGATCTCGTCCCTGGGCGGCAGCACCATGATTTCGTTCGGCGATTTCCACTTCGCCGGCACGGCCCCGGCGGCGGACCTGCGCCATACATTTGATTTTGGGAACGCCGGGCTTTACGATCCGTCGAGCAGCAGCTTTCTGGACGAAGATTTCACCGATTTCAACGGCGTCCTGGACCAGATCCCCGGCGGAGCCAGCAAGACCCAACTGCAGGCATTGGCCCAGACACCTTCCCCCAGCGACGGTTTTGGACTCGGCTTCCCCATCTTCCAGAGCCCGGGCAACCTGTTCAAGCTGCTGTTCGGCCAAACGGTCAACCTCGTGGTCTGGGACATCCCGCCGCTGAGTGCGGAGTTCCCGATCAGCATCCCGTTGTTTGATTTCCTCGGTGTCGTTTCCATCGAGGTGTTCGGCTCGATCTTCGCCAAGGCCGATTTGGCCGTGGGACTGGACACGCGCGGGCTGGGGTCGGGTCTGAGTTTCTTCGACGGGTTCTTCATTGCGGACAAAGCGGTGGATTCCAGTTTCAATCCGACGGGCGACGACATCCCCGAGCTGACCGTCGGGTTCGAGGTCGGCGTGGAGGCGGCGGCCGGCGTGCCCATCATCGGGAGCGCCAGCGTACAAGGAGGCATTCACGGCGAGGTCACCGCGAACGCGAACGATCCGAACCACGATGGGAAAATCTATTTCGACGAACTGCGGGCCACGGCGGCCGGCGGTCTGAGCTGCCTGTTCGATCTGGGCGGCGTCCTCGAGGCTTTCCTGCGCGTGCGGGTCAAGGCCCTGTGCGCCCCTGGCCGCTGGATGACGAGTGCGTCTTCGATGACACCTACAACATCACCCCTCCCGTGGAATTGTTCAACTTCGACTCCTTCACCTGCACCCCGTTGCCCCCGCCGGAACTGGCGCACGTGAGCGACGGCACCGATGGGTTCGAGGCGGGCACTCTGGTGCTCCACATGGGACCCTACGCGGGTCTGCGCCAGCCGGGGGCCAGCACGGATGCTGATGAGAGCTTCACTCTCCAACAGACCGGCGCCAACCAGGTCAAGGTCACTGCTTTTGAGCAGACCCAAACCTACGATGGCGTGCTGCGCATCCACGGCGACGGTGGTCTGGGCACGGATGCCATCTTGCTGTGTTCGTGCGTCAATCTGGAGGCGACGTTGTCAGGGGGGCCCGGCGACGACCGGATCCAGGGCGGCTCCGGCCCCGACGTGATTCGTGGTGACAGCGGCGCGGTATCCGGCGACGCAGGC
The DNA here is from genome assembly GCA_963699595.1 of uncultured Planctomycetota bacterium. Classification (GTDB taxonomy): domain Bacteria; phylum Planctomycetota; class Phycisphaerae; order Sedimentisphaerales; family Anaerobacaceae; genus PLanc-01. Next base: position 7,653 of record CAVOUO010000037.1, on the reverse strand, counting down.
AACGACGACCTGAGCGGCGCAAGCGGCAACGACACGATCTACAGCGATGGCGGCGACGATGCCATCTCCGGCGGGGACGACGCCGACGAGCTTCATGGTGGCGACGGCGCTGACACGGTCCGGGGCGGCAAGGGCAACGACATCATTTTCGGCGACGGAAACGATGACAGGCTCCTGGGCGAAGAGGACGCCGATGAACTCCAGGGCGGCACGGGCAACGACGATCTGCGGGGCGGCCCTGGCGCCGACACCCTCTTCGGCGAGGAAGACGCCGACGCACTTTTCGGCCAGGAGGACGACGACCTGCTCGTGGGCGGGCCGGCCAACGACAACCTGATCGGCGGCCACGGCTCGGACAACCTGATCGGCGGCACGATGACTACGGGGACCGACTCCGACGGCCACGATGTCCTCATTGGCGATTTCGTCCTCGGGGATCCCTCCCTGGGCCAGGGCAGCGCCGACACCCTGCTTGGCGATAACGGGATCATCGGCTCGGTCACGCTCGGCGGCGGCGCCGGGAACGACATACTGATCGGCGGCGATGGCGGCGACTTCCTCTACGGCCAGGCCGGCAACGATATGCTCGCGGGCGACAACGCCACGTTCAACCCCATCACCAGCGCCGTCGAGCTCAGTTCCGGCGGCACCCCCGGCGACGACTACCTCGAGGGCAATGCCGACAATGACATTATCTACGGGGGCGGGGGTGATGACCTGGTGCTCGGCGGCAGCTCCATGCCGGTCGGTTCCGACGGCGCCGATTCGATTCTCGGCAACGAGGGCGACGACGTCCTTCTGGGCGATAACGGCACGATCTCACCCACCGGCAATGTAATCACCAATGCCGCAGGGGGAGCCGGCAGTGACACGATCTCCGGCGGTCCTGGTGCCGACGTGCTCTTTGGCGGTGGCCTGGGCGACAGGCTGTTTGGCGACGACGCAATGGACGATGGAGATGACGTTGTCGTCGGCGACGAAGGATCGTCGCATCCGGGCGGCATGATCCTTGCGGCCCATTCGGTCTCTGGCGGCAGCGACATCATCGTCGGTCGCGCCGGCCGGGACATCTTGCTCGGCGGCGACGACGGAGACACGATCGGAGGGGATGCCGGTGATGACATTCTGGTTGGCGACAATGGCCAGGTGATATTGTCCGGCGGCGTCGTGACCCGCATCGAAACCACGGAGCCGGAATTCGGCGCCAATGATGCCATGACCGGTGGCTCCGGCAACGACCTGCTCATTGGCGGTGACGGCGCAGATGGGATCAGCGCCGGGGACGACGATGATTGGGCGGCCGGTGACAACGCGCGATTCGACTTCGAGCCGATCTCGGGAGACGAGGGGCCGACGCAATTGGCGCAGGTGCAGACGACCTCGGTCGATCTTGGTGATGACGACACGATTGACGGCGGCGCAGGCAATGATGTCCTTGTCGGTGGGGCCGAAGACGATACAATCGTGGGCAAGACCGGCATTGACGTCCTTCTGGGCGACCAGGCGATCATCGGGTTGAATGCCGCCAAAATCGCGAGTGTCGAGGATCCCGGTACCATCGGCGACGATATCCTGACCGGCGACGAGGATCCTGATCTCATCATCGGTGGTCTGGGCAACGACGTGATCTCAGGGTCTGGGGCCGAAGACGTCCTCATCGGCGACACGGCCCATGTGCTGTACGATGCGAATGGCGTAACGAGCATCCAAGTCGACACTACAAGTGGGACTGGCGGCGGCGTAGATACGATGTACGGTGGCCCCGCCGATGACGTCCTGATCGGCGGAGCAAACGCCGACAACTTGGACGGCGGGATGCAGGACGACCTGATCTTTGGCGACAACGTGCTGCTGGTTCGCAATGTCGGTTCCGGCGATGCCATCGATCCGAGGTTCCGCGGGCTCACGGACACGACAATCTACGGTCCAGATGGCGCAGCGCAGGTTGCCAGCGAGTTTGGGCCGGCCATCCAGCCGGTGCCCGGCGGTAGACCGGCCTGGGCGGACTGGACGATCACGGTGGATCAGACCGCGATCCCGGCCCAGTTCGGCGACGACTACATCGCCGGGGGCGGCGGCAACGACGAGATCTTCGGTCAACTCGGCGACGACACCATCCAGGGCGATGGTTCGATTGACCTGACGGTCGGTGCAGGCCGCACCGGTGGTTCGCTGACCGTGAACGCCTCGGACGAGGCCTCGACCGATGGCGACGACTACATCGAGGGCAATGCCGGCAGCGATGTGATTTTCGGCAATCTCGGGCAGGATGACATCGTCGGCGGCAGCTCGAACCTGTTCAGCCTGACCACGACTGCCTTGCGGCCGGACGGCACCGACATCATCTTCGGCGGAGCCGGCACCGACATCGCCCGCCATGATCCCGGCGACACCAGCGCCAGTGGCCACGCGCGTGATGCAGACGTTATACTCGCCGACAACGGCGACCTGTTCCGCCTCGTCGGCACCAATGGCGCCAACTCGGGCGACTACCTCACCTTCACCTACGACAACTATGGCCCGGCCAAGATCATCCCACGCGTCTATGTTCTCCTCGACTATACACCTGGCGGCGCCGCGAGCGATATCGGCGGCGAGGACCTGGTTCTCGGCGAATCCGGCGACGACGTCATCCACGGCCAGAAGGGTAATGACGTGCTCTACGGCGACGGTCAGGACGACGACATCTACGGCGGCACGGGCATGGATCGCCTCTTCGGCGGCACAGGCGAGGACGGCATTGTCGGCGACGACGGCAAGATCTACACGAGCCGCAACGGCCTGACCGAGACGCTCTACGGTCTCACGACGCCGAACGCCGAAACGCAAATCTCGCTGCCTGGCCCGTTCACGGGTGCTTGGACTTTCATCAGTGGTCGGCTCAACAAGGCCGCCGAGCTCGAAGCCTACACGGTGGGCGGCGACGACATCATCTACGGCGGTCTGGGCGACGACTTCCTGCACGCCGGTGCCGGCGACGACGCCGTGTCGGGCGCCGAAGCACTGGCGGCGTCTTACAGCGACGCCGCGGCTATCGTCAGTGGCAACTTCCTTGGCTACGATCCGGTCACACGCAAGCTGGCCGCCTACGACGCCGACAATCCGTTCGCCAAGATCGCTGGTTTCTTCTTGAACTTCGATGCCACGGACGCCGCCGGTCTGAAGATCAACGACGGCAAGGATCGGCTGTTCGGCGACCTGGGCAGCGACTGGCTCGTTGGCGGCACCGAGAACGACCGCATGTTTGGCGGCATGGGCGACGACGTGCACAACCTCGACGACAACCAGGAGACGCCGAACAACAACGAACAGCCCGATGCCGTGGCCTATGCCGACCGCGACTTTGCCTACGGCGGCGGCGGGCTCGACGTGCTCATCGCCAACACCGGCGGCGACCGCATGTTCGACTTTACCGGCGAATTCAACAGCTTCCTCGTGCCGTTCGCTCCCTTCGGCCACCCGACCATCAATCGCTCGCCGTCGCCGCACGTGGACGACTTCCTGCGCGGCCTGGCCCGGGAAAGCGGCAACGACTTCTCCCTGGCCGAGCCGGCCCTCCACCTGGACGGCGAAATCGGCTTGACCTCTCAGGAAGACCCTGAATGGGGCGATCAGCACGGCGGCCCGCGCGACCCGCAACCCGGACACACGCATGCCAAGCGCGACACCCAGGGAGGGCCCGAAGACGACCGCAACACGGCGCTGCCGCTCACGGCGCCGGCCGGCGCCCCGGCCCCCAGCGGCGGAGCCGTCGTCAACTCCGCCGACGTGACCGTCAACAACGTCACCGTGAGCCAGGACCCGAGCAACCCGGCGCAAACGGCCCTGTTCGTCGGCGGCGGCCCGGCCAACGACGTCATCGAGATCCGCCGCGGCACCAGCGACGCCTTTATCAAGGTCACGGTCAACGGTGTCAGCCAGCAGTTCGCCCGCGGCACGGGCACGGCCGCCATCAACCGTGTCATCGCCTACGGCAACGGCGGCAATGACACGATCACCATCTTCGACGACCTGAACGCGACCATCGCCGCGGCCCTCTACGGTGGCGACGGCAACGACACCCTCAAGGGCGGCAAGGGTGCCAACTTCCTTGACGGCGGCGACGGCAATGACACCCTCTCCGGCAACAGCGGCAACGACATCGTCGTCGGCAGCTTGGGCGCCGACACCGTTCACGGCGACCAGGGCTACGACGTTGTCATCGGCGGCACATGGTCGCAGTCCACCGACCTCGACGCCGTCAACGCGGTCATGGCCGCCTGGAACACATCCGCCTCCCTCGATCAGCGGCGGACCCTGCTGAAAGCCGGTGTCGGCACCGATGCGATCTACAAGCTGAACTTCTCGACCGTGTTCGACGACGCCGTCGTGGACCTGGTATTCGGCGATCAGCAGAAGGACTGGCTCTGGATCTTTGGCGCGGACCAGAACGATAAGGGCGGCTCCGATTTGGCGAATTGATAGGGATAATCTACTGATCCCACCTGACGGCGGGGTGGGCCATGCCAGGTCGCCGGGCCCGCGCGCCATCAAAGCGTCGAGGTCGGGAGTTTCCAGCGCTTCGGGCGAGAAAGTGGGCGGTGGCCGCGGTCGGTGGGCCGCTGCCACGATTGGCTCGTCCGTGGCACCAACGAAGACCACCTCTATGCCGGCTACGGCTGGGTTACCGACGGGACCCATGCCATGGTTATCGATGCGGGTGTGGACTACGCGCTTAACCTCCCCTTGAAGGGGACAACCATCAGCGCCTCCGTCAAGAAGGCGGGGGTTGCCGGTTGGCAAGGGATGGCCGGACATGTATTCAATGCGGTGACCGTCGACGGTGCGTTCGGTCTGTTAAGCAGAAGCGGAAGCAGCTCCTTCGATAAGGTGGCCCTAAAGACCGACGACCCCGCCTTCGGGACCCAGACTCTCCTGGCTTCGACTGCGCCGGAGGCAACGGTGGCTGGAGATGGAACCGCGCTGACAATCGAGAACCTGGATGCCATCGTCGACGCGGCGATCGACCGCATGAGCAATGCCTATGCTCTTGATGCAGGCCAGTGGGCGTTGCTGGAATCGGTGAACATCGAGATCTTCGACGTGGGCGGGCTGCGCCTCGGTGAGACGAACGGCACAACCATACGTATTGACACGGATGCCGCGGGCTATGGGTGGTTCATCGACAGCACGCCCATAGACGATGCGGAGTTCAGCCACCAGATTGGTGGAGAGGCCGCACTGGTTGCGGGCAGCGAGAGCGCGGCCTTTGGCGATATGGACCTCCTCACCGTGGTGATGCACGAGTTTGGCCCCGTGCTGGGGTTTGCGGGATCTGAGCTCTGGGGTGGATGCGGCCGACGTGATGTCTGAGACATTGTCGGCGGGTGTTCGCCGTGTCGAGACCCAGTTCGTGGCGGGCCCGACGGTGACTCCGGCCCTTGGCACATGGCATTACGGCCGATCCACCGAAGGCCAGCGTCGCTTGTTTGAAGACTGGTTCTGGAATGTCTTGTGAAGACATCTTCCTGTCTGATGGAGATAAGTCATGAAAGACAGTACGATACAAGCCCCAAGTCCCGTGCAGCACGCATATGCCCACACGTGGGTGGATGGTGAGCTGGCCACGGCCGTGGAGCCTTCATCGACCGAATCGATCAACGGCTTTCTAGCCTTGGCTGGCAGCGGTCGCGCATCCAACAGACTCCTGTGGAGTGAGCCTGCGGACAATGCCCATACACACATTCAGTAGTGTCTCAAGCCAAGGAGACCGGAGCCCGCATAGATGCCGAGACTCATGGTTTGGGAGCCGGACCGTACACGGCAAATGTGCCCGCGGGACCTGTAGCATATCCAGGGATTGTGAGGAGTATAGATTGCTCGTCACTCTGTTCCGGCCGGTCAAAAAGGTCTCAGAAGGTGTTTTGAAAGTTTCAAGGGAGGCCTTTCTGTTGTCCGATAACCCTTTGTAAAGGATATCGGATAGGAAAGGATTCCCGATGAGTGAGAAAGGTTATCCCAGTGACATGAGCGATGCGCAGTGGAACATCATTCGCCCCTTGATTCCCCCCGCCAAGTCGGGCGGTCGGCCGCGTGAGGTCAAGATGCGGCAGATCGTCAATGGCATCCTCTATATGGTTCGCGGCGGCGGTTCGTGGCGGATGCTGCCCCAGGAGTACGGGCCATGGCAAACGGTCTACGGGTATTTCCGCGTCTTTCGGCGAACCGGGGTTTGGCAGAAGATGCACGATGCTCTGCGGGAAAAAGTCCGCCGCAAGGCCGGCAAGAAGCCCACCCCGAGTGCCGCGATCCTCGATAGCCAGAGTGTGAAAACCACGGAAAAAGGGGGCTTCGCGGCTACGACGCGGGCAAAAAGATCCTGGGCCGCAAGCGGCATCTGCTCGTCGACACGTTGGGATTGATTCTCGTGGTGGTCGTGCACGCCGGGGATATTCAGGACCGCGACGGCGCCCGGTTGGTGCTGGAGCGTCTGGGCCAACGCTTTGGCCGCCTGCGGCTGATCTGGGCCGACGGGGGCTATGCAGGGCAATTGGTCGACTGGGTTAGCTGGTAAGACCGATCCGTCGGCGATGATATCATCTGTAGCCGGAGCTGGGAATTCTGAATCATGTGGTCCCCTCCCTTGCGAGCTTCTCCTCGACCCATTTCCTCACCGCCCTAAGTGGGTAGAGAGGTTCTCCGCTGATGTGGAGGCAGGGGAGGTGGTGAAAGCGTTTGAGATTCTCGACGACATTGCGGGGGTTGGCGCCATGGCTCACGTCGGGAATACGCAGGAAATGCATCAGCTCCGTTTCGGTCATGAGTTCGGGAAGACCGACATTGCCCTGTTCTTCGTCCATCACAACCTCCTCAGGGCCTTGTCTCAGGGGCCCGCTGTTCCGTGAGGGTAGGTGCGTCTGGTTGAGAACACGCACGGCCCTCTTCGGCCCGGCGAGAGCCACGCAATCGTTGTGTCGAGGGTCTTCACATAGGACAACGCTTGGCGGAGTCACTGGTCTTCATGAAGGGCGGACTATAGTCAACTGCGGTGATGCTTCTGCCTGACTCGGGCGATGGTTTCTTCGTGACTTGTCCCATTGCCTGAAATGCTTGGGGTCAGGATGAACAGGATCTCCTTGGCCCTGTCCTCGAAGTCCTTGGCGGAGAACAGGGTGCCCAGGCCGGGAATATCCTGGAGAAGGGGGACGCCCCGAATGACGGACATCCGCTCGGTCTTGATGATGCCGCCAATGATCAGGCTCTGGCCCCGCCGGAGGCGGTTCTCCTCGTTGGTAATTTGGCGGTCCGTGAGGACGGGGACCTGCTCGACGCCGTCGGGGGACTTGCTGGCGATGCCGGCCGAAGTTTTGAGGCCAATCGTGCCGTCGGCATAGACATTCGGCGTTACCTCCAGGTAGTCCATGATATCCTGGTACTTGACGGTGTCGATGACCATCGTGCCGGAGAGGATCTTCTCAGGAGTAGGGATCCGCTCTTTGATCTGGATCTTGGCCGTCCGTCCGTTGACGACCTCGACCGAGGGCCGCATCAGCACCTTGGCATACCCGCGCGATTCCAGCACATCGATCAGGGCACTGAACTCAGCCTTCGTAATGCCCGCCTCGAGCCCGATGCCCCCGCGGGCTACGGATACGCATCGAGGCTCCTGGTAGA
>CAVOUO010000036.1:0-120138 GCA_963699595.1 uncultured Planctomycetota bacterium | reverse complement strand
TTCATGGGCTGGAAGCCGATGCCACGAAGACGCCTCACGGCGTCGCTACGGGCACGTTTGGCAGTAGTGGAGGTTTGTCAAAATGATCGTGAACGCGTTCCGACGACAGGCCGCGGCAATGCTGGGAACTCTTCTGGCGGTCCTTCCCGCCGCATGGGGCCGCAGCAGGCTGCCCCGCACATCGGCTACGTCTATCCGGCGGGCGGCCGCCAGGGCGCGTCGTTTCAGATCACGATCGGCGGGCAGTTTCTGGACGGCGTCGATAAGACGTTTGTCTCCGGCGCCGGCGTTGAGGCCAAGATTGTCGAGCACGTCAAGCCGATGACGCCTAAACAGTTCAACCAGTTGCGAGAACAAGTCGCGAGTGAACTGCAAAAGAAGGAGAAGGACGAGGCGACGGCGAAGCTCATCGCCGAAATCGAGAAGACGCTGGCCGACATTCGTACAGAAGCCCGCCTGCGCCGCGCTTGCCAAGCCTCGCGATTGTCGAGGTCACGATGGCTCCCGACGCCGAGCCCGGCCAGCGGGAGCTGCGGCTGGCAACGCCGCGCGGCGTGTCGAACCCGCTGGTCTTTCACGTCGGCCAACTGCCCGAAGTTCCGCGAGCAAGCCGATGAGTCACCGCCGACGCTGCAGGTGCTCGGCAAGGAGGAGCTCGCGCTGCGCAAGCGGCCGGCACGACGAGGTGGAGACAGCGCATCACGCTGCCGGGCATCGTCAACGGCCAGATCTGCCCGGCGAGGTGGACCGCTATCGCTTCGCAGGCCCGCAAGGGCCAGCGGCTGGTCATCGCCGCCAGGCGCGGCAGTTGATCCCGTATCTCGCCGACGCCGTTCCCGGCTGGTTCCAGGCCGTCGCTGGCGCTTTACGACGCCAGCGGGAAGGAGGTGGCCTACGACGACGACTACCGTTTCAAGCCCGATCCGGTCCTCTCTTACGAGATGCCCAAGGACGGCGAGTACGTGCTCGAGATCACGCGACGCCATCTACCGCGGCCGCGAGGATTTCGTCTATCGCATCACCATCGGCGAGCTGCCGTTTGTGACGAGCATCTTCCCGCTGGGCGGCCGGGCCGGCGACGCAGACCGCCGTCGAGCTGAAGGGCTGGAACCTGCCCGCGGACAAGCTGACGCTGGACGCCAAGGACAAGGCAGCGGCGGGGATCTATCCGCTTTCGCGTGCGCAAGGGGGACATGGATCTCCAACCGCGTGCCGTTCGCCGTGGACACGCTGCCGGAATGCCTGGAGAAGGAGCCGAACGACGCGCCGCCAGACGCGCAAGCGGTCGACGCTGCCCGATCATCGTCAACGGGCGCATCGATCGGCCGGGCGACTGGGACGTGTTCCGGTTCGAGGGCCGCGCCGGCGACGCAGATCGTCGCGGAGGTCTATGCCCGCCGGCTCGATTCCCCGCTGGATTCCGTGCTCAAGCTGACCGACGCCGCCGGCAGGCAACTGGCCTTCAACGACGATCACGAGGACAAGGGGGCCGGGCTTGAACACGCACCACGCCGATTCCTGACTCCTCGCCACGCTGCCCGCCGACGGGACCTACTACCTTCACCTGGGCGACGCCCAGCGCCAGGGCGGCGCGGAGTATGCCTACCGCCTGCGGATCAGCGCGCCGCGGCCCGATTTCGCGTTGCGCGTCGTGCCGTCGAGCATCAACGCCGCGCGGCCGGCGCAGACCGTTCCCATCACCGTCTATGCCCTGCGCAAGGACGGCTTCTCCGGCGAGATCGCGCTGGCTCTTGAAGGACGCGCCGCAGGGATTCGCGCTGAGCGGCGGCCGGGTGCCGGCCGGACAGGACCAGGTGCGGCTCACGCTGACCGTCCCGCCGTGCGCCGCTGGACGAACCGCTCGAGCCTGCGCCTGGAAGGCCGCGCGACGATCCAGGGGCGGGAGGTCGTCCGGCCGGCCGTGCCGGCGGAAGACATGATGCAGGCGTTCGCCTACCGGCATCTCGTGCCCGCCGCAGGACCTGAAGGTGGCCGCGATCCGACGTCGGCGATACGGTTCCAGCGACGAATCCTCAGCGCGCTGCCGGTGAGAATCCCCGCCGGCGACGGCGCGGGTTCGAGCGAGCGTGCCTGGCGTCCGACCTTCGACAAGATCCAGTTGGAGTTGAGCGAGCCGCCGGAGGGAATCAGCGTGCGGGAGGTCTCATTGGAGCAGCAGGACGCCCAGATCGTGCTGCAAGGTGATGCCGCCAAGGCCAGCCCGGCCTGCGTGGCAACTTGATCATCGAGGTCTCCGGCGAGAGAGCTGGGCGCCACAGCGGGGCAAGGCAAAAGCGAACCGTCAACGCATCCCCCTGGGCTTCTTGCCTGCGATTCCTTTCGAAATCGTCCCGTAGCATGGGCGCGAGCATCCATCAGAACACGGGCAAGATGCCCGTGCCACTGGTCACCGGCGACGCTGAGGTGCCCTCGTGCCGGTCGGTCTCGCACACGCGGTGGACTGGCAGGGGTGCGCCCGCGCCGGGCGGGCTGCTCTTGATCAGCGGCGGATTGCCCTGCGTCAGTTTGTCGATATCAACGTACTCGATCACGGGCAGAGTCTGCTTGAGAAGGGTAACTCGTCTCCGGCCGGATCGGCTCATCGGTCACGATGTGCAGCGACCACAGGGAAGGCAAGGCGGGCAGCCGCGCCACAGCCGCATCCGTGATCCGGCCGCCGATCGTCAGATCCCCGAGCCTCTTCAATCCGCCCAATTCGGCGAAGCCTTCCCCCGTTGGACAGGAGACGCTTCTGATGTCCAGCAGCTTCAGGTTCAGGGGAGGTCTTTCAGACGCCACAAACGCACCTTTCCGTGGAGGCGCCGTTGAAGGACCAGCCATTCCAGATGGCGCAGGCCCGCCAGGGACGCCAAGTCTTCGTCACGCAGAGCCAGACCGCGCAGAGACAGAGTCCTCAAGCTCCGTCAGGGCGGACACTTTCGGCAACGGGACCTCGTCGGATCCCCCCGGTCCGGCCCGCCGCCGGCATGACGGCGAAGGTCCGAAAGACGCGTCAGACCGCTCAACTCGTTGAGCCCTGCTTGCTCACGTCGGCACAAAGAGTCAGCGACTCCAGCTCTTTCAACTTGCTGACAGTGTAGGCCATGTACGTGCTGACCGGTCACCTCATCGCCCCAGAGGTGCAACCGGTGCAAGTGGCTCAGGGATTCCAGGCCGGCCAAATTGTCGTCGGAGAGCCACACGCCCACGACGCTGCCCGTGAAGCGGAGTTCCTCCAGGGAGGTCAGCGCAAACAGGGAAGGGCGCGTGCTGGGAGCGGTTCGGTCCTGGAGACAGACATCGAGCGACTTGAGATTCTGCAAGGAAGTGAGGGTCTTTGCGGTGTCGGCGGTCAAGGGCAAGCCGCCGTTGATCGTGGTGAGGTTGGGCATGGCGGCCAGGTGCCGCGTGCTGGCAGGATCAATCATCGATCCGAAGTCCACCGTCTTGAGATTCTTCAAGCTCTTCAGGTGTGCCACGCCGGCGCTGGTGAATCTCGTGGCGATCCGAACGAAGTACAACTCCTCCAGGCTCGGCGAGCTTGCCGATCGAGGCCAGGCTGGCGTCGGTGAGGGGAGGCTCGTCGGTGCCCCAGAGGGTGAGGCTTTTGAGGTGCGTCAGGCCTTCCAGGTGGCGGATATGCTGGTCCGACAATCCCGGCCCATCGCCCCACAGGCGAACAGCGTGCCCCTCAAGCGGGGCAGGTTCGCCAACTCGGCCAATCCGGGACCGCCGATGCGACCCATCCGGGACCCGAGCGACCGCAGATTGGGCGACTGGCCCAGGTACTTGAGTCCGGCATCGCCGGTGGCGGTCCAGAGGTCCACGTATTCCAGCGCGGACAGGCTTCTTCAGTACGGCCAGCCCGGCGTCGCCGACCCTGGGCTCTGTGAGTTCCAGGGACCTGAGCGACCGCAGGTTGCGGAGGTACTCCATCCCCTTGTCCGCCACCCCCGTCCGGTGCAGGCGGAGCATCTTCAAGCCCGTCAGGCGCGACAGCGGCTCGACGACGCGCTGATCGGCGTAGGTCCTTTCGCCGAGGGTGCTGACGAAAAGCATGCTCAGGTCGTTCGGCTCGAGTCCCGGACAATCCGGTCAAGTCCTCCGGATCGGCAAAACACCGGTCCCGCAGGTTGGGATGCACGAGTTCCGACGGCCTGGGTTTGAGCATGATGTGACTTGCCACGTCCCGATCCGCCGGTACCGTCACATCGCCCCGGGCGACGGCCAAGGATTCCCAGGCGGTGTCCATATTCAGCAGCCCGACATTCATCGCCCAAGGCAGGGATGGATCGTAATTGTGCTGGAAGTATTCGCTCCGCGGAATCCGATCCTCAATCGATAGCACTCCCAGAGTCTGGTCCTGAGGGAAGTGCAGGACCTTGGTGGCGGTCGTGACCGGGCGAGTCTCGGCCGGCCCCGGCTTGTGTGCTTAGAGCCCTGGGGCCACAGCCCCTACGATCAACAGGATTGCCGCAACAAATGCTCGCTCCCGCCCGCCAAGCTGACATTCATGGTTGTCACCTCCTGCGGCATACTATCCACATATCTTCGATTCTACCATGAAGACGCAGCGGCCCGAAGGTGATTCAGAATTGCACCAGATGAACGTGCCGCGGAAATGGATCCAGGATGCCATCAGCCCGGTCCGGCTGCTGCGAATTGCGATTGATCCGTGCACTCCGCTTGTCATCCTGAATCCGCAGCGAAGGATCTGGGCCGCGAGCGAGAGAAGTCCCCAATTCGGTGCCCCAGATCCTTCGGCTTCGCCTCAGGATGACAAAGTCGGTACCGCGTGCGAACTTTTCCGAATCCGTCTGACAGGGTAACCGTGCGGCAAAGAGCGGGGCGTTGTCCTGTGGACCAACGCCCCGCTTTGGTGTCATCGTGCGCCGCGTGGGCGGCGTGGTTACGGGCTTGGGCTACTTGACCGGATGGCCGTACCCGATGTCGTCGAAGTACAGCATGCCGGCGCCGCCCGCCTTCGGGCTGGTCTGGTCGCCGACGCCGAGCGTGAGCTTCTTGCACGGCCGTCAGGTTGACGCCCGTCAGGTCGCTCAGCGGAATCCGCCATTCGGTCCAGGCCGCCGTCGGTCGCTGGCCGACGGATTCGGCATTGACCACCGTCTTCTCTTGCCGGCCTTGTCCTCGACCGTCAGGTACAACGGCGCCGGATCGTTGGCCGGCTGTGGCTGCGCCGATGGCCAGCGGCCTGCCAGGCGCCGGTGACCGTGCCGGTCGTGGAGACGTTCGAGAACTCCGCCGCGGTGGTCGGGGCCGCGTCATGGCTGGTCACGGCCAGACCGATGTAGACCGGGTCGCTCATCGTGATCGTCTGGGCCGTGCCCAACTGGGTCCAGGTCTTGCCGTCCGGCGGAGACTCGGCCTGTGAAGATGTTGCCCTTGCGCGTCGAGCTTGACCCAGTACGGAGCCGTCAATCGCCGGTGCGTCTTGTCTGTTGGTCGGAGGCCCCGTTGGCGCGTGACGCCGCTGGAAGGACGGCGCCGTTGCCCGGCGCGTCACCGCGATGTCGGCATGCATGGAGAGTCGGCCGTCCGAGGCTCTCGCGGATCATCACGCCGGCCTTGGCCCAGACGTTGGTGTTGACGAGGCTGTCCACCCGGGCCATGATCGAGCCGTCGCCGCTGAGCTGCTTGTAGGCAAAGCGGAACTGATCGCCGTTGTTCCAGATGTCGGTGCCGCTGCTGCTCATGGTGAAGGCGTTGTTGCCGTTGTCCACGAAGCCCGCCGGCATAGCCGCGGAACCACAGCGACAGGGTGTCGGCGCCGTTGGTCGTCCAGTCTCTGGGCGGTGTCGAAGGTCCGCGCGGCCTCGGAGTAGTACGGCGTCTTGACGTTGTTGTACTCGAACGGCATCGACTGCTTGCCGCCATGAATGATCGTCGTCTCGGCAGAACGGGGCGTGCATGGTAGGCCGACTGGCGAGCCGCTCTGCCGTTGGCCAAGCCGTCGATCCAGGTGGCGAAGATGCGTTGCCCTCGTTGTCGGTGTAGCTCTCGAAGTCGTCCACGACCGCGTATTCCTGGGTGGTGAAGCTCCAGACGTCGCCCGGATAGGTGACGCGTGTTGACCTCATCGACCTTCCAGTAGTAGGTCGTGCCGAAGTTCAGAGCGACCCGGGGTCGAAGCCGTGATCGGTCACGGTCTTGGCGGCCGCGGTTCCGTTGGCCACGGCGTTCGGGTCGGTGCCGAAGAAGACCTTGTGCGAGGCCGCCTCGCGGCCGGGCCGCCAATTCAGGGCGGCATCGACGCTCGACGCCCGTGGCGGCGGTCGCCGGCTGCGGCGCGCGGGCCTGCACCGGGACGTAGGAGAACCGCACCTCGCTCAGGCCGGTCTGCGGTGCCATGCCGCCCCAGTTGGCTGGTGATCGTCAGCTTGACGTACTTGGCCTCGACGCCGCCGAAGTTGACCGTGGTGTTGGCGGCGTAGCCCGGCGTGCCGGTCGCCTGGGCGAACTCCGGCACGTTGGCCAGCGGCGTCCAGGTCGTGCCGTCGGTGGAGTACTCGATCGTGACGTTCTTGGCGCCGAAGCCGAGGAAGCTCTCGATCAGCTGGTTGGAGTTCCAGACCTTCAGCTCGTGCAGCTTGTAGACCTTGTCGAACTCGTACTGGATCCAGTTCGGCTGCGCGCCGCGTGCTCAGCCACATCGTGCGTCGGCTCGGTGCCGTGCAGGTCGCCCGGTCAGGCCGGAGCCGTCGATGGTCTTCTCCGGGCCCATGCCGGGCTGGGCGCTGGAGGCCGTGGCCGTCGACGGTCGTGACCGGATAGCCGTAGGGCTCGGCCGTGAAGGACCACACGTCGCCCTTGAAGATCGTGTTGTCCGGGGCTCTTGTTGACCTCATCGACCCGCCAGTAGTAGGTCTGGCCGTAGGCGAGCAGGCCGGCCGGATCGAAGGTGGTGTCGGCCTGGCCCTGGCTGGCCAGCACGCCCTTCGGCGTCGGTCCGGGAGGCGGTGTTCACGTCGGCGAACGCGGTCCCGAAGTACACGTCGTGCGTGGCGGGATACTGGCCCGGCGGTCCAGCTCAGCGTCGCGTCGCGCGGCACGTCCGTGGCGCCGTCGGCCGGGCTGACGTTCACGGCCAGGGACTTATCGGACAGACCCTTCATGATGTTCTGGATCTCCGCGTCGGACAGGGCCTTCTGGTAGATCTGGAAATCATCCACCATGCCGGTGAAGTTGCTGCCACCTGTCCAGGAGCCAAGGCAGATAACGCCTGACGTCGCCAGGAACCCAGTCGTCGACGTACCCCCCGAGGTCGCGGGTGACTCCACGCCATTAATGTAGACCTTTCTGTTCTTGGATGCCCAGTCGTACCAGAAGGTCAAGTGGTACCAGGTGCCAGTCTGCAGGACATTGTTGGTACTGTCGATCATCATTGTAGAACCCAAAGCGAATTCCATTCGTGGGCGAATCCGTGCTGGCCGGCCCTCCAATACGCAAGTGCATGCTCACGGAATTCGCACCCGACACCTGCTCGGAAAAGACAATCTGGGAGCCGCTCGCCGGCAGCGTCGGATTGACCCAAAACGCGATGGTGAAACTGCGCTGGTCCATCGCGACATGCGGCCCGCGGACGTCACCGGTGCCGGTGAACCGCAGTGCCGCGGCGCCGATCTTCCCGGCGCCGCCCACGTCGGGCCGGCCGAGATCGTGCCATTGACGCCGTGGCCGCTCATGTCGGTGGCGACGGTGCCCGCTCCCTCATCCAGGGGCCAATAGACGGCCAGAGTCGGGTCGAGCCCGGCCAGAGCCGACCAGGCCGGCCCTAATAGCAAGAGACAGAACGTTGCAAGAATGGGTTTTCTCAACATGGTGGTCCTCCTTCAAATGTGGTATGTGAGCGCCGCACGTGCCGCAGGCGGTGTGCCTGCAATTGGCGGTCGATTTGCTCCTCCCGAACCTTCAAATATCGTCACCCACGAGGCCCGATAAGAATGATGGTCAAGGCACTTCACGCTGCATTCTACAACATGCGGCCGGTTGGAATCAAGCACAATCCCGGGGTCATTCGCCAAACTCATATATCATCGGCGGTTACGCGTTCCCACTTGATCCGCGGCCACGGCGCGCCGGGCGCTCGTCATCACGCCGTGAGGTACGGAGGGCCCGGCACGAAGATCGCCAACAATGTCTTTCCGCCGGTGCAGAACGGATGGTACGATGGCAGCGTACCGATTCAGGAGACTCATCATGCAGCAGATATCGAGTGTAATGTCCGTGTCCTTGGTTCTGTGGCTGGTTTCCCTTACGCCCATCAGGGCATCGGAAGAAGCGCCTCACAGCGTCACTGGGGCCCCCAACGCAGCATTTCGCGTTGGGGACCCCACTACCAACGCGCCCGCCGATTACGCCATCGGGGCCGACCTGTCGTTTCTCAAGCAGGCCGAGGAGCGGGGCACGGTGTTCAAGGATGGCGGCCAGGCCAAGCCCGGCCTGCAGATCTTCAACGATCACGGCTACAACTGGATTCGCCTGCGGCTGTTCCACACGCCGACGCGGCTGCCGAACAACCTGGACTACACCATCGCCCTGGCCAAGGACGCCAGGAAACTCGGTTTCAAGTTCCTGCTGAACTATCACTACTCCGACACCTGGGCCGATCCAGGCAAGCAGTTCATCCCCAAGGCCTGGGAGGGCAAGTCGCACGCGGAGCTGGTGCAGGCGGTGTTCGAGTACACGCGCGACACGATTACCGCCTTTCGCGCAGGCGGGCGTTCATGCCGGACATGGTCCAGCCCGGCAACGAGATCACGCAACGGCATGCTCTGGCCCGACGGCAAGCTGCCCGCCAACTGGGACAATTTCGCGGAACTGCTGAAGGCCGGGATCGAAGGCGTGGAGGCAGGCAGCGGCGACTGCACCGTCGCCCCGAATCATGATCCACATCGACAAGGGCGGCAACATGAAGGCGACCAAATGGTTCTTCGACAAGCTGAACTCCTACAGCGTCCAGTACGACGTGATCGGGCAGTCCTTCTACCCGTGGTGGCACGGCTCCCTGCAGGACCTGCGCGAGAACCTGGCCTTCATGGCGAACGAGTATCGCAAGGACATCATCGTCGTGGAAGTGGCCTACAATTGGCGGCCGACCGAGTACAAGAACAAGGAGGCCCCGTTTCCGGAGACGCCCGAAGGACAGAGACAGTTCCTGGAAGAGGTCAATCGCCTCGTCCTGGAGACGCCGCACGGCTCTGGGCAAAGGCATCTTCTGGTGGGAGCCGGCGGTCACCGGCCCCCTGCGGTCCGGGGCTTCTTCGACGACGACGGCAACGCCTTGCCGGTCATCACGGTATTCGACGGGTTCGCGAAACGTCCGTAGCATGGGCGTCCCGCCCATGTGATTGTTTGTAGGATGGGCTTCAGCCCATGCTGCCCTTGTGAAGATTCCGGGGAAGACCGCATGGGCTAGCCCCAAACGCGAAAAGGGCCCAGGCCCACATCCTACATTTTGAAAGGAATTGTGAATGAGGATTTGGAGCAACGTGCTGATGCTGGGTGCCATGTCCACGCTCGCGTGGACATGCTCGATTGCTCACGCCGTGGAAGTGAAGTCGCCGGACGGGCGCGTGGTCCTGTCGTTGGAGGTGAAGGACTTTGAAGGAGCAGCCTCGTGTCCCGTCTACAGCGTCACCTATCGGGACAAGGTCGTGATTGCCCCATCCCGCCTGGGATTGGCGCTCACGACCACGCCGCTGGCCGAGGGGCTGCAAATCGCACGCCAGACCGAAAGCAGCGTCGACACGCAATGGAAGCCGGTCTACGGCGAGCGGAGCCTGATTCGCAACCACTACAACGAAGTGGTGGTCGAGCTGCAGGAGCCCGATGCGCCCAAGCGATTCCTGTATCTGGCCTTGCGGGCGTACGATGAAGGTGCGGCGTTCTGCTACACCTTGTCGAGGCAGCCCGGGCTGGAGAACGTCACCATCGCGCGCGAGTTGACCGAATTCCGCTTCCCGGCCGACTACACCGCCTGGGCGACCTACACGGCGCAGGGCGTCTACACGAAGGTGCCGATCAGCCAGATCAAGCGCGGTTGCGAGCGTCCGCTGGTCGTTCAAGTGGCGGACGATATGTACGCGGCGATCGCGGAGGCCCGGCTGGTCGATTATGCGCGGATGAAGCTCTCGCCGCTGGTTCGTAGTGTGCCCGTAAGGGCATATGAAGGGGACCCCAAACGCGATGAGTCGCGTTTGGGAGCCCAAGAAACGCCTCACGGCGTCACTACGAACGGCTTGGTCGCCGAGTTGGGCAGCGAGGTCTCAGCGTCGCTCTCTCTGCGAACCCCTTGGCGCGTGATCATGCTCGCCGACAGCCCCGGGCAATTGCTGGAGCGCAACGACATCCTTCTGAACCTCAACGACGCCTGCGCCATTGCGGACACGTCGTGGATCAAACCGGGCAAGTGTCTCCGCGAAGTGACGCTCAGCACCGTGGGCGGCAAGGCCTGCGTGGATTTCGCGGTCAAGCACAACCTCCAGTACGTCGAGTTCGACGCCGGCTGGTATGGGCCGGAGAATGACGAGGCCTCCGACGCCCGGGCAGTCCATCTCGATCCCAAACGCTCCCGAGGGCCACTGGACTTGCAGGAAGTGATCCGCTACGGGGCCGAGCGCGGCATCGGGATCATCCTGTACGTGAACCACAAGGCCCTGGAGCGGCAGTTGGATGAGTTGCTGCCGCTCTACCAGAGTTGGGGCGTCAAAGGTATCAAGTTCGGCTTCGTCAACGTCGGCACGCAGAAATGGACAAGCTGGATGCACGCGGCCATTCGCAAGGCCGCTGAGCACCAACTGATGGTCGATGTCCACGATGAGTACCGCCCGACCGGCTGGTCGCGGACCTATCCGAACTTCATGACCCAGGAGGGCATTCGCGGCGACGAGGAACGCCAGCCCAACAGTATGTCGCTGACGACGCTGTTCACGCGCATGCTGGCCGGAGCGGGCGACAACACGATCTGCTACTACGATGAGCGGGTGGACCTGCAGGCGACGCATGCCTACCAGCTTGCCAAGGCGGTCTGCTTCTACAGCCCGTGGCAGTTCCTGTTCTGGTACGACCGCCCGTTCGTCTCGCGCGAAGTGACGGGTCGATCCGCCGATGCACGCAACGTGATCGGCGATGAGCCCGAGTTGGAGTTCTTCGACCACTGCCCGACGGTCTGGGACGACACCAGAATCCTGCACGGCCGCGTCGGCGAATACGCCGTGATCGCCCGGCGCAGCGGCGACCGTTGGTTCATCGGTGGCATGAACAGCGACGAGCCGCGCTCGCTCGCCGTCCCGCTGCAATTCCTCGACGCGAACAAGAAGTACACGGCGCACATCTACTCCGACGATCCGACGGTCCCGACACGGACGCATGTCAAGATCGAGCGCCGCATTGTAGATCGCAGCGCGACCCTGAAGATGGCGCTGCCCGCCCGAGGCGGCCAGACTATCCGGTTGATTCCAGCTACAGAAAAAGACGGTCGCTGAGAGGGTGTTCGCTCGTGGCGAGGGCGTCCCGCCCTTGCGTCGCGAGGCCATCTTGGCCTCGTCCTGCCAAGCCAAGACTCGCGTTGCCTTTCCGAAGTCAAGGGCAAGATGCCCTCGCCACGAAAAGCAAGGGCGCTCTCGTCCGTGACACGAGCCATCCCCAAGGCCTTCGGCCTTGAGGATGCCACCCGGACGCCAGAAGACGGGCGCTGAATGCCGAGACTCAGTGCTCCGCCGTGGGTGCTAATTCGTGCTCGGGGACGACGCCTGCCGGCACGGCTTTCTTCTCCAGCACATCATCGTGGAAGAGCAGGTAGTACGCGGCCAGCAGCACGGCCATCATGACCGTGATAATCACCCAGATCGTGTTCCAGTTGGTGACCTTGTCGACCGTGTACATGTCGATGAGCTTCACGTTGAAGAACGTCCCGAGGAACATGCCGATGCCGTACTGGATCAGGGAGAGCAGCCCCTGCGCCTGGGCCCGGATCTCCGGCGGGGCTTTCATGTCCACGTAGACCTGGCCGCCGACGAAGAAGAAGCCGTAAATCACGCCGTGCACCAGAATCGCCACGTAGTACAGCCAGGCCTGATGGAGCATGCCGCCGCCCATGAACGCGGCATACCGCACCAGCAGGGCCACGAGCCCGGCGCCCATGGCCCATTTGGCGCCGCGGCGCGCCAGCGCCATCGGCACCAGGAGCATGACGAACATTTCCACGAATTGTCCCAGGTTCATCGTGGCCGTCACCTGCTCGAATCCCTGGCTCTTGAAGAACTGCGAGCCGAGCGAGAAGTACATCGTGAACGGGAGCATCACGAGCATGGCGAGGAACATGAACAGGGCGAAATTGCGGTCCTTCAGCAGCGTCACGGCCCGCAGGCCCGAGTACGTCCACGACCGAGGAGGGCTTTCCCTTCGCCGGCGGGGGGGTGTTGGGCAAGGTCAGATTGAGCAGAGCCGCCAGCAGGGCCGTGCCCGCGCCGCAGTAGAGGGGAATCGCCGTGCCGTCGATTTTCAGGCCGTTGAACCACTTCGAGGCCACCAGGCTGAACACGGCGGCCGCCACCCAGCCGATGGAGCCGAAGACGCGAATCTGCGGGAACTTCTCGGACGGGGCATTCGCCATGGCGATGGCGTTGGTCAGGCTCCACGTCGGCATGTAGCACAGCATCCCCAGCAGCAGGATCACGAACAGGACGGTCGGATTGGTCTGCAAGCCCCCCAGGAGGAACAACGCCGCGCAACAGCAGATTCAGGATCATCAGCACCTTCTGACTGGCGAAGTGACGATCCGCAATCATGCAGAACATCGGCGCCACGAGGCACCCCAGGGGCATGCTGCTGAGAATCAGGGCTTTCAGAGTGCCTGTGATCCCGATATTGTCGACGTACTGCGCCAGTTGCACCCACCAGGCCGCGAACATCATGTACTGGAGGAACATCATGATACTCAGGCGGATTCGGACGCTCATGGACATGCTGCTCATTGCGAGGCTCCTTTCTTCGTAGGTCGTGCGTCCCCGCACGACTCCGTAGCAGGCGAGCGAGGACGCTCGCCCTACGCGGAGCCACTGCTGACAAACCAAGACTGGCCGGGAATCATACCACACGGCAAGGGCCGTGGCTACAACAGCTTGACGGAATAACACGTCTTGCGGAGGCGTCATCCGGTTCGCATGAATCCTGGGGACGGCATCCCCGGGATTCCGATGCTGGAGTCATCCCAGAGCCTGGTTCAGGTCCGCGATCAGATCCTCGTGAGTGCTCGATGCCGACGGACAGCCGCAACAGCGCGTCCGTGATGCCCTGTCGCTCCCGGTCGGCGCGCGACAGCTTCGCGTGCGAGGTTTGCGCCGGCGCAGATCGTGGTCTCCACGCCGCCCAGACTGACCGCCGGGCGAATCAGTTGCAGCCGGCGTTGCACGGCGTCGGCGGTCGCGACCTCAGGCTTCACCTCGAAGGCGAGCATGGCGCCGAAGCCGCGCATCTGCGCTTTGGCGATGGCGTGGCCGACCGCGCCGGGCAGGCCCGGATAGAAGACCCGGGCCACGGCCGGATGCCCGGCGAGAAACTCCGCGAGCCGGCCGGCATTCGCGGTTTGACGTTCCACGCGCAGGTGCAGGGTCTTGAGGCTGCGTTCCAGCAGATAGCACATCTCGGCATTGAGGCTGCCGCCGAGATGGCAGGCGTGGTGGCGAATCTGGGCGGCCAGGGCGGTGCTGGTGACCGCGATGCCGCACTGCAGGTCGCTGTGGCCGCCGAGGTACTTGGTGCCGCTGTGAACGACGACGTCAATGCCGAGCGCCACCGGGTTCTGATGGATGGGCGTCGCGAACGTGTTGTCGATCACGGTGGTCACGCCGCGGGCGCGAGCCACGTCCGCCACCTGGCGCAGGTCAATCACGTGCAGCAGCGGGTTGGTGGGCGATTCCAAAAAGATGACCTTGGTGCTCGGCGTCAGTGCCCGTTCGATGGCGGCCGGCGTCAGTGCCACGAAATCGAAGGCGATGCCCAGCCGTTGGAACAGGTCCGCCACGAACGCATGCGTGCCGCCGTAGAGTTCGTCCTGCAGGACGGCGTGATCCCCGGTCCGCAGCAACGCCAACAGCGTCGTACTGATCGCCGCCATGCCGGAACTGAACAGGACGCCGTCCTGGGCGCCTTCGAGCGCGCAGACCTTGCGGACGACCGCCTCCTGGTTGGGCGTATTGAAATAGCGCTGATACGGCACGCGGTCGCGGTCCAGATAGTCGGCGGCCGTGGACGTGTAGATGGGCGAGTTGATGCCGCCGGTCGCGGCGTCCCGCAGACCGCCGCCGTGGACGCACTGGGTCTCCTGATGCGGTTCCTTTGTCATATCGGCTGCTCCCCAACGATGGCTCGTGGCTGGATGTCTTCAACAGGGGAGCATTTTACAGTCGGATCATGACATGCGGCAAGTGCTCCTGCTGGCGAGAGGGATCGGTTCTCGGAAGTACGTAACGCGGCGATTCTACTGCGATCCAAGAACTGACCTCTTTGTCTCCCAGGCTTTCACGCAACATAGCGGAGGATTTCGACCTCGGCGACCGCATCGACACGGCTCAGGATAGCGTCTATCCTTTCCATAACGGCATCCTCGATCACGTACTCGCTACAATTGCGGCATTGCAGAACAGGGAGATCCCTGATGATCACGATGCTGCTTTCGTCCACCTTGAACGGCAAGCTCGTAACCAATCTCTCGAGCTTGCCTCCGCAAACATGACAAGTCATGTCTTTCTCCTTGTCCTGAGGTCTCTTTCCCATTCCTCTGGATCCGGTCTGTAAGCCGTGATGATCGTCACCACGTCGTTGACAGAGTCAACGGCGATAAGAATGTGAACCACGTCGGCCCGGTATTCGGTGCATATGAGATAGCTGGGCAAGTACTTGTCTTCAGGATACTCCTCAATGATCTCATAGGCATCCACGGACGACAGGACGGTCTCGCGTGGTATGAACCGCCCTTTCAATCGCATGTTGATGTGGTACGTCCAACGTATTCTGCGACGCTTCACACAGGATTTGATGAATGTCAGAACGTCTGCGTCCACCGGTATTCGACCCCGAGAGAACTTCTTGGAACCGGCAGAGCGATCGAGTCACGCCTGCCCAGGCGTCGTACTGATGCCTGCTACGCTTACTTTACTGCCATTCTAACACGCGGCCTCGCGTCGTCAATCACGTCTGCGCCGCCGACGGGTGTGGACGTGTAGATGGACGAGTTATGATGCCGCCGGTCGCGGCGTCCCGCAGACCGCCGCCGTGGACACACGGGGTCTCCTGATGCGGTTCCTTAGTCATGTTGGCTGACCCTGCGTTTGACCTCTTCCCACGTGAGTCCGGAGGCGGGATTCCTCCTCAGATTCGCCTTTCTCCGGTCCAACTCCTCTTTCTGCCAATCATGGACCGGTACCGCTTCCGGCGTCGCGGCCAGATCATCCCACAAGTCCTCCACGAGTTGGAGTTTCTCCGCTGGGCTCAGATCGAAGATGGAAGTCGTTGTTGTGTCCACCTGTAACACTCCTGCAATCTGCGTGTATCCTGATAACCGCACGCTCGCGCGTCAAGGAAAACCCTCGCTCCGCACCCTTGTGCCTCGTAGGTCGAAAAGAAGATTGAAGAGCGTCGCGACGGCGGGTAGCATGATGCGGTGCACGACGGCAAATTTCTCTTTTTCATATCAGAAGGAGGTTATCATGAGTGATTCCAACGAAATGACACGGCGCGGCTTCATGCAGTTGGGGGCCGGGGTGGTGGCGGCGGCCGGTGTCGCCGGGTTGGGGCAGAGCACGGCCTCGGCCGCGGCGGCGAAGAAGATCCCGATCGGCTTGCAGGTCTACTCGGTCCGCAACGAGGCCGAGAAGGACCTGGCGGGTGTGCTGGCCCAGGTGGCCGAGATGGGCTACGACGGGGTCGAGTTCGCCGGGTACTACAAATGGCCGGCCGAGAAGATTCGCAAGGTCCTCGACCAGCACAACCTCAAGTGCTGCGGGACGCACACCGGCATCAACGAGATGATGGGCGAGCGGTTCGCCAAGACGGTCGAGTTCAATAAGATCATCGGCAACAAGAATCTGATCGCGCCCAGCGGCATGCGGACGGGCTCCCAGGAAGCTGTTGTCCAGTTCGCCAAACAGATGAGCGAGCTGGCCGCCAAGGCCAAGGAGCAGGGGATGCGGGTCGGCTATCACAATCACGCCGGAGAGTTCGACGCCAAGGCCGGCTTCATTGCCTGGGAGGTCTTCGCGAAAAATAGCAGCCAGGACGTGATCCTGCAGGTCGATATCGGGCACATCGCCCGGGCCGGGGCCGATCCCGCCAAGTACATGGCGATGTTCCCCGGCCGGCTGACGACCGTGCACGTCAAGGATTTCCGCAAGGGCCAGCCCGATCCGCTGGTCGGCGAGGGCGACGTGGACTGGCCCGCCATGTTCCGCATCTGCGAAGGCGCCGGCGGCACCGAGTGGTACATCATCGAGGACGAAGCCACCGTCGGGCCGATGCAGCGGATCAAGACGGACATCCAGAACCTGCGCAAGCTGCTGGCGAAGTATCATGGGTAGATGAGGTCCATTGATTCTCCCGGGTGGCAGCGGCAAGCGGTAGCTTGCCGATGGTTTGCCCGTTCGCCATCGGCAAGCCCTTCGGCCTTGCCGCTGCCACCCGACGTTGGACGATAACACGTATCGTGAAGGGGAGTTGCCATGGTGAAGCGTGGATGTTTGTTGGGCGTGATGGTGCTGGCGATGGTTTTGCCCGTGCGGGCGGAGGAGGTCATCTTCAAGCCGACGAAGATCGATGGTCCGGTCCACGATCCGGCGCAGCACAGCTACTGGTTCGGGCCGTTCTGCGAGTGTGCCTCGGTCCTCGACTTCGACGGCGACGGGGACCTGGACATCGCCGCCGGCCGGAACTGGTACGAGGCCCCGAACTGGACGAAGCACGCCAACTTCCGCGACGGCGCCGAGACCAACGGTCCGGAGACCGACGACAACAGCGAGTTCGCCATGGACGTCAACTTCGACGGCAGGATGGACATCGTCAGCTCCGGCTGGATGTTCCTCAAGGGCGCCTTCTGGTACGAGAACCCCGGCAAGAAGGACGTGGTCTGGAAGTCCACCCGCATTCATCAGGCCGTGAACATGGAGGGCATCATTCACGGCGACATCGACGGCGACGGCGACGACGACATCCTGTGCAACCACTGGGCCTTGGTCAAAGGTCAGGGCATGACCTGGCTGGAGCACATCAACAAGGCGCCGTGGTTCGTCGAGCACGTCGTCGGGACCGAGGGCGACATTCACGGCAACGGCCTGGGCGATATCAACGGCGACGGCCGCGTGGATATCGTGACGCCCGTCGGCTGGTACGAGCAGCCGAAGCGGGCCACGGCCACGCCCTGGACGTTCCACGCCGACTACGAGTTCCAGCCCGCCAAGGGCAAAGGCGGGTCGGGCTCGCACCCGATCCTGGTCTACGACGTGGACGGCGACGGCCGCAACGACATCATCATCGGCTCGGCCCACGCCTATGGTTTCGCCTGGCTGGAGCAGAAGGTGGACGGCGCCGGCAAGCGGACCTTCACGACGCACTGGGTCGAGACCGACTTCAGCCAGATTCACACGTTGGCGATGGGCGATCTCAACGGCGACGGCAAGCCCGACCTCGTCACCGGCAAGCGCCTCTTCGCCCATCACGGCCACGATATCGGGGCCTTCGAGCCTCTGTACACCTTCTGGTACGATCTCAAGGGCGGCAACTTCGAGCGGCATATCCTGTCGTACAACCACCTGCCCTATTATCCGGAAGAAGGCGGCATCAATCCGCCGCCGAACTACGTGGTCAGCGCCGGGATGAAGCTCAACATCGCCGACCTGAACAAGGACGGCCGCAACGACATCATCATCGCCGGCAAAGGCGGCCTGTACGTCTTCTACAATCACGGCAACCCGCCGACCCCGCCGCTGCTGCACAAGCTGGCCCCGGAGATGGCGTATCCCACCTGGCGGGAGTGGCCCCAGTACCAGGTCCTGTTCAACAGCAAGGACCTCACCGGCTGGAAAGTGCCCGAAGGCGACAACGGCCACTGGAAGGTCGTCGATGGCGTGATCGACTACGACGCCGGGTCCGAGGCCAAGGGCGACAAGAATCTCTGGACGGCCGAGTCCTTCGAGGACTTCTCCCTCCACGTCGAATGGCGGTTCAAGCAGACGACCGGCCTGTACCCGATGCGCACCATCCTGCCCGATGGGTCCTACAAGACCGACGCGAGCGGCAAAGTGATCGAGACGCCGACGCCGAACGCCGATTCCGGCATCCTGCTGCGCGGCGTGGGCCGGGCCCAGGTCAATCTCTGGTGCTGGCCGATCGGCTCGGGCGAGTTGTGGTCCGTGCGGCTGGACGAGAGCCTGACGCCCCAGCAGCGGGCGGCGGCCGTGCCCAAGGTGTGCGCGGACAACCCCGTCGGCCAGTGGAATTCGCTCGACATCACGATGGTCGGCGACCGGGTCACGGTCATGCTCAACAGCAAGATCGTCATCGAGAACGCCCAGATTCCCGGCCTGCCGGCCAGTGGTCCCATCGGCCTGCAGCACCACGGCGGCATCGATCCGAAGACCGGCCAGCTCAGTCCGGCCTCCAGCCTGGTGCAGTTCCGCAACGTCCTGATTCGCAAGCTCCCCGCGGGGGCAGGGCAGCAGGCGGGCACGCGAAAGGCCTGCGGCAGACGGCTTCGTGACGCTGTTCAACGGCAAGGACCTGACCGGCTGGCTCACCGGCCCGGACAACTTCTGGATCGTCCAGGACGGCGTCCTGACCGTCACCCGTCCCTCGACGGCCAGGAGCACAACTTCGACTATCTCTGGACCAAAGACACCTACGGGGACTTCATCCTGGACCTGGAGTTCAAGGTCGTCGAAGGCACCAACAGCGGCATCTTCCTGCGCACGGCCGACCGGAAGGACCCGGTCTACACCGGGATCGAGGTCCAGATCGCCAATTCGTACGGACGGCCGAAGATCACCAAGACCGGCACCGCCGGAGCCATCTACGATTGCCAGGAGCCTTCCAAGAACGTGCTCAGAGCCCCCGGCGAGTGGAACCGGTGCCAGGTCACGTGCCGGGGCAGTCGAATCGAAGTCGTTCTTAACGGCGAGAGAGTGATCGACATGGATCTGGACCGGTGGACCAAGGCCGGCGAGAACCCGGACGGCACGCCCAACAAGTTCAAGCAGGCGATCAAGGACTTCGCCCGCGTCGGCTACGTCGGTTTCCAGGACCACGGCCGGCCCGTCTGGTATCGCAATATCAAGATCAAACGGCTTTGAACTCAGCCGCCCCATGGGTATACTGGAGACCATCCTATAACGAATAGATATGAAAGGAGCCGACCTTATGTGTGACCAGATGCCGCTTTCGAACGATACGATCCAAGGCTACAGCCGCCGCCAGTTCATCACCACCGCTCTCGCAGGCGCGGGGGTCCTCGCCGCCGGGCCGGAGTTGTTGTCCGCCGCCGAGGGTAAGAAGAAGAAAGGCGCCGCCAAAGGCCAGATTGCCAGGGGCCAGGCCACGGACATCGTGACCTTGGGCTCGACCGGCATCAAGACCACCCGGCTCGCCCAGGGCACCGGCTGGAACGGCGGGGCCCGCTCCTCGGCGCATACCCGGATGGGCGAGAAGGCGTTCACGGAGCTGGTTCGTCATAGCATCGATGAGGGGATCGCTTTCATCGACACCGCCGATCTGTACGGCGCGCATCCCTACGTTCGCACGGCCCTCAATGGCGTTCCGCAGGACAAGTACATCGCCCTGAGCAAGATCTGGCCGCGGAAGGAGTTCTGGAACTCGCCTTCCGGCGGGGCCAAGGAGGAAGTGGACCGCTTCCGCAAGGAACTCGATCGGGATGTCCTCGATATCTGCCTGATCCATTGCATGACGGACACCGAGTGGCCCAAGACCTTCGAGCGCATTCGCGATGAGCTGTCCGAGCTCAAGCAAAAGGGCGTCGTTCGGGCCGTCGGCGTCTCCTGCCACGACTTCGGCGCCTTGAAGGTGGCCGCCACGCATCCCTGGACGGACGTCATCCTGGCCCGCATCAACAATGTGGGCAAAGAGGCCGAGATGGACGGGTCGCCCGAAGAAGTGGCGCCGGTCCTCAAGCAGGCCCGCGCCAACGGCAAAGTCATCATCGGCATGAAGATCTTCGGAGCCGGCAAACTGACCAAGCCCGAGCAAAAGGACGCCTCCCTGAAGTACGTCTTCCAGAACCAGTTGGTCGACGCGATCACGATCGGCATGATGCAGCCGAAGGAAGTGGACGACACGCTCCAGCGGCTGACCAAGGCCCTCAAGGCGTAGCGACGACAATTTTCACCGTCTGAATCGCATTGTGGCCCGATTTCGGGAACGGTCGCGGCATGGGCTGCGCGAGGCCGTTGGCGTCGATCGTGCGGCAGCGCAGGTCGTATTCGCCGGGGCGCTCGATCTTGAGCAGCGTCGCCCAGTGAACAATCGCATGGCGCATCGGCCACTGGAGCGGCTTGCCCGTCGTGGGGTCGATCTGGCGCGGCACCGGCGGCAGCTTGCCGTCGGGGACGCCGCCGCCCCAATGCTGCTGCGGGGGCGGCAGGATCGTCGCATCCTTCCAGTCGGCCTTGGTGAAGTAAGGATCATCCTTCGAGAGCGGCTCGCCGCGCGGGCAAACCCAATACTGGACCTTGCTCAGGCCGGACATGCCCACCTGCGCGACGCCCGTGATCGCCGCCGGCTCTCCCGCCTTCATTGTCTTGGGCGTGGAAATGAAACGGGCGCACGTTTTGATCGCGCTGTCCGTGTCATTGTTCCACAAGGCGTAGGTGTCGTTCGCCTGAGTAGTTGTTGGTCAGAAGGATACGCTGGAGCCATTTGACCGAGGCATTGCCGTACGAGCCGGGGACCAGCATCCGGACCGGTCCACCGCGTTTGGCGGTGAGCCATTGATCGTTGAGCTTGTAGGCGAGGATCACCGGGTGCTCGCCCGGCGGGTCCTCCAGAACACGGCCGATGGGCAGCGAGCTTTGAAATCGCTGCTTGGGATCGTCGTTGTGGTAGCCGTAGTAGAAGACGCGCCGGACATTGCCGGTCGGGCGGGCCAGCCATACCACATCCCGCAGCGGCACACCCTCCCACAGCCCCATGCCGCACGGGCGCGATCCGTTGGTGCAGGACGTCACGCTCAGGAACCGGACGGCGTGTTTCTCGGCGAGTTTCATCAGCGCATCCCAGTTCAGGGCGGTGCCCGAGGCCTTGGACAGCGGCTGCTCCACCTTGGCGTCGCTTTCCGGGTCCGGCACGACCTCCAGTTGCCAGGTCTCGCGCGCCAGCCCCACTTCGCGCAGCTTCTCCGGCGGCAGCTCGTGCGGCGGCGGCGTGCCCCGGCCGAAGTTGATGAAATCCTCCTCGCGGGTCAGGTAGTCCAGTTTCGCGATCGCCTCCTCCAGCAGGCGCTGGGAATCTGTCGTCCGGCCCTTGTGCCCACAGTCGTGATGTGCTCAGGGCGACCGCGCCCGCCGCACCCAGTTCGAGGAAGTAACGGCGTGTGACGTCGGTATGCTCTCGTGCCAATTGTTCTGGTTCATTCATGGCGGTCACTCCGATTTCTTCTCGTGGCATGGGCATCTTGCCCATGAATCATCGGCAGGATGCCGATGCCACAAGACGCCACGGGCAAGATGCCCGTGATACTCATGGGCGAGACGCCCATGCTACTTCGTAATTGCGGCGATCTCCAGTCGGACGGCGGAGCCGGGCGGGCGGATCTCCCATCCGGAATCGGTCTGCCGCACGGCGGGGTCGCCGAGGTTCCGGTCGGTCTCGTCGAAAGCACGGGCGGTGATCTTCTGTGCTTGCGCAATGGCCCCGATGGTCGTGCGCACGTCGTCCGCGGCGAAGGAGCCCTCGGGCTCTGCGATCAGGAGCTGGTCCACTCCCTCGATCGTGATGATCGAAAGGCCTGTCCCCTTCTTCGCCCGCCGGACGGCGACGCTGCCCGAGGTCGCGATCCCATCGAAGCGGTGCCACGTGCCGCGACCGTCGAGGAAGATGCCCTCGGGCGAGCTGACGCGATCGTATCGTTTCCCGTCGAGCGACTCGGAACACTCGAGGAAGCCGTCCATGCCCAAGGCGAGCCAGCCGAAGGGCGGCAGGTCATGGGTAATCCCGGCGATCTGCCAGGATTCGCTGGCATTGCCGTTGACCCAGATGCGCAGGCCGTTCGGATAGAGGATGAACAGCTTCGATTTGCGCCAGCGCCGCTCTGGAAGGCCTCGGACGAGCTCACGAGTCCGTCGTCCGTGCCGTAGCGGATCTCCTGCGGCTTGAGCATCGCGTACCGCGATTGCAGCGGCTGGAGCATGTAATACGACCGGCAGGTCTGGCGCATGCCGTGGGTTTCCTCGACGAGCCAGCCGATGTGGCCGTAGGCGATGGTCGCCGCCAGGAACTGGTCGATGCTGGCGACGATATTCTCCGGCTTCTGCCAGTCTTTCTTGCCGGTGAAGAACTGGCTCGTCCAGGGCACGCCGATATCGACGGACAGCGGGTGCATCTTGAGCAGGTCGAAGTGCGGCAGATACGGATACTCCCAGAGCCGCAGGCTGCTGTACGTCAGGCCGTAGTTGCCCGCGCACAGGCCGGCATAGAGCCATTGGTGATTGCCTTCGGACCAGCAGTGGTTGTCGTAGACCCCCTGGTCGTGCAGGAGCAGCTCGCCGTAGGCGTAGAACGTCGCGGCGAACGTCCCGGCGCCCGGCACGCGGGCGTCGAAATCCGTCCGGTCCCACGGACTGACGGACGTGTGCACGTCGGTATAGGCGGCATTCGTGCCGAACTTGCGCTGGACGAGCGGGGCCAGCTTGCGGTCCGCCTCGACGGCGAAGAGCGCCTTGGGCGAATAGCAGCGCGGCCAGGCGGTCACCAGATTGTTGTCGGACCGGCGCATCACGCGGTCGGTGTCCCACCAGGCGTTCACCGGGGCAAAATCGGTGTAGTTCGTGTAGAGGCCCGAGCGCCAGCCGAGCGCACGCTGGGCGGCCACATAGTCTATGAGGGCCTCATCGCCGCCTCGGCCCGGTGCGGCGTTCTCGCGGAACGTGAAGCTCTCGCCGCCGTCGCGCCAGGTGATCTCGTGGTTGCACTGGGTCAGCCTCTCGATGCCATAGGCCCGCAGCTTCTTCGACCGCTCGTGCTCGCGCTGGTAGTTGTTCGGACCCCAGCTTTCCTGCCACAGCCGCGTGGCGGCCTCGCGCCCGCCTTTGGCCGGCGGATTGGCGATGGTCGCCAGCGTCTCCTCGAAGATGGGCGAGAAGGTCACGAAGAACCGCTCGAAGAGGTCGTTGCGCTTTCCATCCGTCTTCGGCGAGGTAGCGGACGCCGCCGTTCAATTGGACCTTGTCCCCCTCGATCTTGTCCACGCAGTAGGGCGCGGAGGCATTCGAACGATACCAGTCCATCCAGACCGAGGCGAAGTAGGGGACCTTGCCCTTGGACATCAGGACATTCAGATGATGGCCGCCGTAGTTCATGTAAGGCAACAGCAGCAATTCCGGACTCTCGACGCCGTCGATGCGCCCGTAGGAAAGCTCGGTGGCCGACCCGCCGAGGCAGAAGCAGTCCACGACGAGGCTCTTCTGCCACAGGCGCACCGATGGATTGGATCACGACCTCCGTGCCGTTGACGGTCGCCCGCCAGTAAGCCTCCAACTCGTTGTCGGCCGGTTGCGCCTGAATCAGCCGGCCATTCCCAGGCTCGGCCACGAACTTCAGCCCCGCCTCCGTCATCGCTTTGCCGACGACGGTTCCATTGAGCTTCACGACGACAGGCTCCCAGAATCCGGTGCCCGGCTTGAGCTCATACTCGAGTTGTGTGTCGGCATCTTTGTAGGTGAAGCGCCAGCCTTCGCCCGCCTGTTCCAGCTTCGTGGTGAAGTCCGCCGTCAGGTTGTCGGGCAGAATCGTCTCTTCGCGCGTGGGGAAGGGCAGCCGGCCGGGACCGGTGTTGGCGCCGGGCGATTGGCCGGGGAAGGGATCGATGCCGCGCTGCGGTCGCGGCTCGAAGGACAGCGGGGCCGGATTCTCCTGGAAGAAGACCAGGTCCTCGAAGTAAAGCTCGCGGTCCTCCTTGTTGGAGCCGCCCGTGACACGAATCCCCGCAAAACGCAGGGGTTTCTTGTCGAGCAGGCTCGGCGGCAGGACCTTGTGCACCAGCCACCATTCCTTCCAGCCCACCTGGGCGAGGTCGAGCGTGTGGGCGGCGTTGTCCTTGTCCAGGAGCAGCAGGGAGATCGTCGTTCGCGGCGTCCCCGGCTCCGGCGCCCAGGACCAGTTATTGCCGTAGACCCAGATCGTCGTCGCCGACACCGCATCCGGGATTGTTATAGGACTGGGCGGGCGGAAGACCACCGTGCTCTGCTTCGAGGTGCCGCGATAGACGAGCCGCCCCGTCGGCGATTCCCACACGCGCTGCCTCTGCGCGGCGATCAGGTCCGCGACCGCGCCCTCGGTACATTCGACCTGCCAGCCTTCCAGCCAATCGAAATCGACCAAAGGCACGTGGGGTGGCTTGCGGTCGGCCCAGACCATCTCATAGGGCCGGGCCCCCGCCGTCTCCCCCGCCGGCATGGGCAGGGCCGGGCGGATGACAGGGGGACTCGATTCCGCGCCCAGGAGGAGCGTCGGCAGCGCCAGGAGAACCAGGGTCATCAGAGCGAGCAATGCTTTCATGTCCGGCCTCGCTTTCAGGATAGAGGTCAAAACCGCCACGGTGGTCAATTCCTATGTGTCATAATATCCAAGACAGAGGCATTGTAGCCGGATTCCGCACGTCAAACAACCAGCAAGAGCAGGTCCAGGCGGGACCGGTGTGGCTCCCATACGGCTGTGGGTCCCACATCCCCGTCTCGGCCCGACAGGTGGAAATTGGCTTTGTTTCCCACGCTTACTCCTGGCCGTTCACCTTGAAACTCCTGTGCAAATTGGCTTTGTTTTGCCGAGGGCTTTTGCATATCCAATTCGCCATAACTCTCTTTCCAGACGGCACTTGCCCTCTCTGACGCGTCCGGGCGAATTGGCTTTGTTTCGCACGATTCGCCCCGGCGGCGCCCGTTGACCGCGCTCCGGGCCGGCTCTTCGGGCTACAACCAAAATCACCATTGCCGAAGGAAACGAAAGAAAGCGAAAGAAGCGTGTAGCCCAGCAGGGACCGCAAACGCGAAAGAATGCGTGTGGGAGGGGTTCCCCAACGCGGAATTATGCGTTGGGGGCCCCAAGCCCGATGCCCTCGGCTGGGGAACCCCAAGACACAGCCACCCGGCGGCTGTGCTCCAGGCCGTCCGTTCCACGGTCGAGAGTCCGCCTCGCGCCTGAGTGTCCCTCTACCCTGGGGCCGTGTTGCACGAATCGTGCCGGAATTCTGTGCGCGCGCGAGGCCCGAAAACTGCGCAAGCCCTTGTGCCCGAAGGAATAAAGGATTTTTCACTCGCGGGGCGTTTTTACTTCTGAGCTGTTGCACAAACGTGACCGTTTCCTGCCGGTTCACCGAGGATTTGTGTCTCTTAAAGATATGGTTGATACACGAGGTGGTTGGCAACTTCCCGAAAATGCTGTGGCAATTTGGGGTGGGGGGGATTAGGCTGTCACGGTGCCCGTGCATGCATCGATCCACGAGGCGGCAAGAGCAAGAAGGAGATACGTGCTATGGGAGACTGGTCGAGACGACGGTTTCCGGGCCGGTTCATCGCGGCGTGCGGCGTGCTGCTGGCCGTGGCCACGGTATTGGGCGTCGCCCCAAGCCCGACGGACAAGGCGTCGCTGAGCAGGAAGCTCTGGCCGCCGGGCCGGCTACAGGAGGCGATCAAGGCGGTCGAGGAGCAGCGCCAGAACGGATTGTTGAGCGACGTATCCTACCAGAAGAAGATCGCCATGCTCCAAGCCCGCCTGTCGGGCGCCTATGTCTCCCAGTCCCTGTCGGTGGTGGACCCGCCTCTGAACTTCGTCCAGAACGGCGGGTTCGAGAAGGTCAATAAGAACTCGGACAGGAATCGCTCCCGCTGGCTCTGGTGGGGCGGCTGGAGCTGGGGCGGCGACTACGAGAATATGTGGGAGGACCGGCCGGCGTTTGTCCATAGCGGCCAGTTCTCCGCCCGCATCCGCTGCACCGGGGCCACCGGCCGCATCGGGATCAGCACGCCGCCACTGCCCGCCATCCCCGGCGCAACCGACTACAAGCTGACCTTCTGGGCCAAGGGCGAGGGCGACAATATGCTGTTCGTCAACTTCGAGGACGGCGCCGCCGGCACCCTGCGGGAGAAGATCGGCGACCCCTGGAAGCAGTACACCGTCCTCGGCAAGCCGGTCCAGGGCAAGAACACCTATCAAGTCTACTTCTACTCCATCGGCGGGGGCACGATCTGGCTGGACGATGTCGAGCTGGTCCCCGTCGGAGGCAAGCTCGATGAATAGATGTGAGGAAGGAAACGTAGATCGGTTGCGGTTACGCGACTCGTATCGGTTGCGTCAGACGTCCGCGGCGCAAGCGACGCTCGCGCTCGGGTGGCAGCGGCAAGCGCAGTCTTCGGAGCTTGCCGATGGCGTTCCCCCGTGCGCAGGAGCCATCGGCAAGCTGCGCTTGCCGCTGCCACCCGTCGTCACGATCACGGTCATTGTGGTTCTCGGCCTCCTGGCAATATCGCCGGCGCCAGCGGCTGAGGTCGAGCTGTTCGTCACGGACTACGGCGAGAACCCGACGACCGAGCAGAAGCCGCTGATCGACCAGCCCCTGGTATTCGCGAAGCCGCAGGAAGTAACGATCAAGACCGCCGAGGGCAAGACCGTCACGTTTCAGTCGCCGGCCAGCGTCAGCGTGCGCAAGCCTCTGGCCGGCAACCCGCGCGAGGCGAGACTCTTTGCGGCTGCCGGCGAATACGAGCCATTCAGCTTCCTGCTGCGGCCTGCCGAAGCGTTGGCGCAGGTGTCCATTACCGCCGGCGATCTCAAAGGACCTGCCGGGGCCATCATCCCGGCCGGCAACGTCGTGGTCCGGTCGGTCGAGAGCTTCCATGAAGGCGGGCGCGATGTCCTGGTGCCGCTCGGCCGGCCCTGGAGCATGTCGGCCCACAGCACGGAGTTCTTCTGGTGCACGGTCAAAGTGCCCGACGATGCCGTGCCCGGCTCGTATCGGGGCGACGTGACCGTGACCGCGAGCGGCAAGCCGGTCGGGGCCATCAGCATTGCCCTCGATGTCCTGCCCATCAAGCTGTCCGATCCGCCGTTTGGGCTGGGCCTGAACTACTCCAAGCCCGACAACGACAAAGACGGCAAGGATTCTCGCGGCCCACCTCCAGGACATGCGCGAGCACGGGATGACCTGTGTGGCCCCGCTCTACAACTGGCACCAGCCCGTCCACGACACGGACACCAGCGAGTTGGGTGCTCTGCTGGAGGCCTACAAGAAGGCGGGCTTCCCCGGCACCTTCTACTGGTCGCCGCCGATGGGCCTGCAACTGACGGATTTGGCCGGCTACGGCGATGAGACCAGCCGGCGCTGGCAGCAGAAGTACATCCAGGTGATGCGCCTCATGTACGACGAGGTCCGCAAGCATGGTGTGCCGACCTTATTCTCCATCGGCGACGAGCTGACCAATAAGGGCATGGAGGGCGTCGGAATCGCCGGGCGGCTGGCCAAGTTCGTCTGGGAAGAGTTGCCCGAGATCGCCACGACCAGCGACATGAACGGCTACCTAGAAGTGATGGCGATGGCCCCGTATCTGAACGTCGCGACCTTCAACAATGGCTGGGACGGCGCGGACCATCACAACAAAGATCGCCACCTGCTGAATCGGGCCTTCATCGAGGAGGTCCAAAGCAAGACGGGGGCGATTCCCTGGTTTGTCAACGCGGGCAGCGGCCGGCTTCCGTTCGGTTTCTTCTTCTGGAAGATGAGCCACTACGGCGTCAAAGGCAAGGTCGAGTGGTACTACAACCTCGGCAACGAGCGGGGTTCGCTGGTGCAGACGCAGGGCCAGACGATCCGCCCAACGCTGGATTACGAGCGGTGCCGCGAGGGCATCGACGATCTGAAGTACCTGTGCAGGCTGGAGTCCCTCGTGGCTCAGGCGAATCCGGACCTGCCGCAGGTGAAGAATGCCCGCGACTCTGCTCGCGACCATTGCGGACGGCATCGCCGACGATTGGACGCTGTACGAGGGCAAAGGCGGCCTGCGGTTCCCCGACGATGGCTTTGCCAGGCTGGACCCGGAGAAGGCGAGTTCCCTCGGCCGGTTGAACGCGATCCGCCTGGAGGTGGCGAACGCCATTTTGGCCATCCAGACGGCCAGGAAGTGAATGATGTCCACTGTGAACAGGGATTGACGAATGGAAGCAGATTTTGCGTTGCCGCGGTCCCAGGAGCGCGTGCATTACAACATGGCCTTCATCTGGCTGATCTGCTCGGTCGCCGCCCTGGGGGGACTGCTCTTCGGCTGGGACTGGGTCGTGATCGGCGGCGCGAAACCGTTCTTCGAGCCCTACTTCGGAACCTGCCGCAGATTGCTGAGCAGTGGGGCCGCAATCCCATCGCACGTCTGCTCCACCGAATACGGAGGCCGCGCTGAGCGGCTGGGCCAACAGTTGTGCCCTGCTCGGCTGCCTGGTCGGCGCGCTGGTCGCGGGCGGCTTGAGCGACAAGTTCGGGCGAAAGAGTCTGCTGATCCTCTCGGCCGTCCTGTTCGCGGTATCCTCTCGTGCTGACCGGCTGGGCGGGCAGTTTCAGCCAGTTCATCGTCTGGCGCATGCTCGGGCGGCGTGGCGATCGGCATGGCCTCAAACCTCTCGCCGATGTACATCGCCGAGGTGGCTCCGGCGTCGCTGCGCGGGCGGCTGGTGACGCTGAATCAGTTGACCATCGTCTTTGGCATTCTCGGGGCGCAACTGCTGAACATGGCGCATCGCGCAACAGGTGCCCGACGGCGCCACGGCCCAGATGATCGCCCAATCCTGGAACGGTCAATATGGCTGGCGCTGGATGTTCACGCTCGTCGCCGCACCTTCACTGCTCTTCTTCCTTTCCGCCTTTTTCGTGCCGGAAAGCCCGCGCTGGCTGGTCAAGAACGGTCAGGATGAGCTCGCCCGCCGGGTGCTGGCACGGATCGGCGGCCCGGTCTATGCCCAGGCGGAGACGACCGACATCCGGCGCACCATCGCCGTCGAGCAGATCGCCCGGGTCCGGCTGCGCACCCTGCTGGAGCCGAAGATGACGCGGGTCCTGCTGATCGGCTGCGCCCTGGCCGTGCTGCAACAATGGAGCGGGATCAATGTCCTCTTCAACTATGCCCAGAACATCTTCCAAAACGCGGGCTTCGGCGTGAACACGATCCTGCTGTTCATCGTGATCACGGGCCTGGTGAACATGCTCTTCACGTTCATTGCCCTGGGCACAGTCGACCGCTGGGGTCGCCGGAGCCTGATGCTCTTCGGCTGTGCCGGCATCGCCGTCTCGCATCTGCTGATGGGCCTGGCCTACGCACTGGAGCTCAAAGGCCTGGCCGTGCTGGTCTTTGCCCTGGCGGCCATCGGCTGTTACGGGATGTCGCTGGCCCCGGTGACGTGGGTGCTCATCTCGGAGATCTTCCCGAACCGCATTCGCGGCACGGCCATCTCCGTCGCGGTGTCCGCGCTCTGGATCGCCTGCTTTCTCCTGACCTACACCTTCCCGCTCCTCGAACGAGGGATCGGGACGGGCAACACGTTCTGGATCTATGCGGCAATCTGCGCTGTGGGCTTTGTATTCATCCGTGCCTGCGTGCCGGAGACCAAGGGCAAGTCCCTGGAAGATATCGAACGTCAACTGGTGGATTGAGTTTGTAGGATGGGCTTCAGCCCATGCGGCTATTCGCGCAAAGGCAGTATGGGCTAAAGCCCATCCTGCGGGAGGTAAGACACTATGAGCCAGGTAATCGCCATGATTTGTCTGAACTGTCTCTCGGCGGGTTCCCAGCCTTCGGATGTGCTGGTGTACGTCGGGACCTACACGAACAAAGGCAGCGAAGGAGTCTATGTCTATCGCCTGGACCCTGCCACCGGGGGCTTGAAACAGGTCAGCAAGTCGCCGCGCCTGAACAACCCCTCCTTCGTCGCCATCGACCCGAAGGGGCGGTGCATCTATGCCGTCCGGGAAGGCGGTCCGGTCGGGGCGGTGGTCGCCTTGCGCGGAATCCGGCGACCAACGAGCTGACCATCTTGAACGAACAGCCCTCCGGAGGCCAAGGTCCCTGTTATGTGACGGTGGACCGTGAGGGCCGTTTCGCCCTGGCCGCCAACTATGGCAGCGGCAGCGTGGCCTTGTTCCCTATTGCCGATGACGGCCGCCTCCAGCCCGCCAGCAGTGTGATTCAGCACGAAGGGTCCAGCGTCGTCGCGTCACGCCAGAAAGGGCCGCACGCCCATTCCATCATGCTCGACCCCGCGAACCGCTTCGCCTACGCGCCGGACCTGGGCATCGACAAGATCATGATCTACCGCCTCGACCGCGAGCAGGGCAAGCTCGTGCCCAACGATCCACCCTTCGCGAAGTGCGAGCCCGGCTCGGGTCCCCGGCACTTCACCTTCCATCCGGACGGCAAGCACGCCTACGTCATCGAAGAGATCAGTTCTACGGTCACGGCGTTCGATTACGACGCCGCCACCGGCGCGTTGAAGTCCCTGCAGAAAATCAGCACGCTGCCCAAGGACTTCAAAGGAATCGAGCACCTGCGCCGAGGTCCAGGTGCACCCCTCGGGCCGATTCCTCTACGGGTCCAATCGCGGACATGACAGCATTGCCGTGCTTCGCCATCGACGCCAAGACGGGCGAGCTTCGTTCGCTCGGCTACACGCCGACCCAAGGGAGAAATCCGCGCAATTTCGCGATTGACCCATCCGGCACATTCCTGCTGGCCGCCAATCAGGACGGTAACTCGATCGTCAGTTTCCGCATCAATCCGGATACGGGCGAGTTGACGCCCACGGGGCAAGTATGCCAGGTGTCCATGCCGGTGTGCGTGAAAATGGTGAAGCCGTAACCGTGGCATCGGCATCTTGCCGATGAGTCGCAGGGCCGTCCCGGCCCTGCCCTCACGGGCGAGACGCCCGTGCTACTCATGGGCAGGATGCCCATGCCACTGTGAGGAGCAGGTTATGAAGACGCAACGTGGTACAGTGGTTCTGCTGGTGAGCATCGCTATTGCCAACGCGTATGCGGTCGCGGCGGAACCGACTTTCCTGCGACGGTCCGTGGCGGACATTCCCGAGCAGTCCACCGACCTGAGCACCGCGACGGCCCATTACAGACCCATCTTCGGCGCGGGAGACCCGAACGCCCAGAATGTCAAAGGCGTCCTTCGCTTCGGTGAGTTGACCGTCGAGCCGGGCGGCGGCAGTAAGAGCATCAGGGACAAGGATGCCGAGGGGGTCTTCTTCATTCTGGCCGGAAGTGGCACTCTGCACTACGGGCAAGACAAAGCGCCCATGAAGCAGAACGATTTCGTGTACCTGCCCGCCGGCATTGAGTACGGAGTCTCGAATCAATCGCAGGAGCCGTTACGTCTGCTGGTGATGGCGTTCCAGATTCCCGAGGGAGTCGAAGTCCCGGCCACGCCGAAGTTGATGATGGCCAGTGCCGATGATGTGCGGCTCCAGGTGTTGCCGAGCCATGGGCCGACGACCCAGTTCAAACTGCTGATGGGCACCACCCAGAGTAAGCGCGACAAGCTCGCGGTGGCCCAGCAGATCAACAGCCTCTTTGTGATGGACTTTGCGCCGGGCGGCACGAATATCCCCCACCGGCACGCCAAAGAAGAGGAAATCTACTACGTTCTGCGCGGCCACGGCGATATGGTCGCAGGCGCCG
Organism: uncultured Planctomycetota bacterium; assembly: GCA_963699595.1. Taxonomy (GTDB): domain Bacteria; phylum Planctomycetota; class Phycisphaerae; order Sedimentisphaerales; family Anaerobacaceae; genus PLanc-01. Next base: position 88,187 of record CAVOUO010000036.1, on the reverse strand, counting down.
ACACGGCGAAAAAAGAAATGCGCTACCCCTCGAAACAGGGTGATGCTTTCTACTTCAAACGAAACACGCTGATCGGCTTCTACAGCGGCAGCAAGGAAGGTGAGGACCACGTCCAGATTCTGGCCGTGCGCTGGCCGGTTCCCTCTTCGAAATCCGAGACAAGCAAGAAGTGAGGTGACATTCATGAATCGACGGGAGTTTCTCCAGAAGTCAGCGGGGTTGGCGTCAATGGCGATGGCGGGCTTGGCGATCAATCCTGCCAAGACCTGGTCGCGGCCGACCAAACTCAAGATCACGGACATCCGCGGCTGCACCGTGGCGTCCAATTTCGATTACCCCATCATCAAGATCTACACGAACCAGGATGTGTACGGTCTCGGCGAGGTCCGCGATGCGGGCTATCTCGGCCAGGCGCTCATCCTCAAGCCCTACCTCGTCGGCAAAGACCCTCTGGACATCGAAGGGATCATGGAAAGCCTCCGGCCGCACTCAGATAACGGCCGGTTCGGCGGCGGCTTTAGCGGCGTGGACATGGCCCTGTTCGACATCGCCGGCAAGGTGCTGGGCGTCCCCGCGTACAAGATTCTGGGCGAGAAGGTGAGAGACAAGGTTCCCGTCTATGGCGACACGAACGCCAATGACGATCCCAGGATCTTTGCGACGCGGACCAAAATCCGCGTGGAGAAATGGAAGCTCAAGCACCTGAAGATGGACCTGGTGCCCCGGCTCCTCCGGAACAAGCCCGGCGCTTTCGAGAATGGCATTCCGACGGACAAAGGCATGGAATACTGGGGCGAGTACGTGGAGGCCGTCCGGGACGCTATTGGATATGAGGTGTCCCTGGGCGCGGATCACTTCGGCCGGATGACGGTGGACTCCGGCATCCGCCTGGGCGAAGCCATGGCCAAGCCCCGCCGCAAGCTGGCGTACATCGAGGACGTGATCCCCTACAGCGCCCCCAAAGCGGTCGAGATGATGGCCCAGATCACAGCCAAGTCTCCGACACCGACGCTCGGTTACGAAGACCTCTTCGGCCTGAGCAACTTTCGGCCCTTCATCAGCGAAAACGCTGTCAGCATCATCCATCCCGACATGGAAACCTCCGGCGGTCTCATGGAGACCAAGAAAATCGCCGACTACGCGTACCGGTACGGCATCAAGACGATGTTCCATCACGCGGGCTCGCCCGTCGGGGCGATGGCGAGCGTCCACTGCGCCTGCACCGTCCGGGACTTTATCTGCATGGAGAATCACGCGATGGATATTCCCTGGTGGGAGGACCTGGTGACCGGCCCGGACAAGCCGCTGATTAAAGACGGCCAGTACACCGTGCCGGAGAAGCCCGGGCTGGGGGTCGAGCTGAACGACGAGGTGGTCCAGAAGTACCTGCGGGAGCCGAAATACCTGTCCAAAGCCGGCTATTTCGAGCCCACGCCGGAGTTCGATCAACCCATCGATCGGCAGGAGGCGATCAGCAAGAGGCTCATCGGCGGCTACCACGTCAACGGCCCCTGGGTCCACCTGGATGAAGAAGGGAACCTGGTCAATAGCACCGAGGGGCGGTGACTGTCAGCGATACGCCGCACAGGCGGCGATGCGCCGTTCGATCTCCGCAATCAGCCGGCGGTAGGGCTCTCCGCCTACACCCCCGTAGCGCGACTGCAGCTCGGCATCGGGAATCCCTTCGGGAAGATCGGCCGCCGGCGGGAAGAACTCATCCACGTGAAAGCCCCCGCGCGAGACGGTCCTGCATGGCGCGGGCCGCCGCTTCATCACGGGTCGCCGTGAGGGCGAAGGTCGTCCCGGCCCGGTCGGCCAGCAGATCGCCGAACGAGAAGCCGCTTCCGCCGGCGCCGGCGTCGAGCTCTTCCTTGAGCAGACCGGCCGCGTCGCTCACCACCGCATCGGAGAGCAGCGCGATGGCCGCACTGACGCAGAAGTGCCTGGTCCAGTCGGATCGACCACGAAGGGTGACGCGGTGCAGAGCCCCGCGCAGCCCCGGGGCTGTTGTCGTCTGCGACCGGCCCCAGGAATTCCTCGATGCGGGGATGCCCCAGCAGGACTCCGAGGGCGAAGATCGCCGCCTGGTTCTCGCTCACGGGGTTCCCCTCGACGGAGCGCGTGCGGGCCAAGGCAAAGGCCGTCTCGAAACACGTGCCGAAGCTCGGCGGCGAACCGGGCGAGAGGTTGGCGACGTCCAGCAGGCGACGCACTTGGGCGCGCGTAGCAGCCAGCGTCTCGGCGCTCGCCGCGGTCGGACCGAAGAGGTCCTCCCGGAATCCGGGCGGCAGGTGCACGGGACCATAGGTGACGGCGATCGCGTTGGGCTCCATCGTCACTCCCAGGATGGCGTCCAGAAATGGCCGGCAGCGCCGGTCACGGTGAAGAGATGACGTGACGAGTGATCCCAGAGGGTTGAGAAGCCAGCGCGGGAGTTCGAGAGATCCCAGGCGGCATCGATCCACGTGCAGACGCAGGCTTCCCTTCTCGATTCCGGCGCCGCCGACCAGGGTGAGATTCAGGTATCGGGACTCCCGGCTGCCCCAGGGTACGCCGGCGGATGCCGCGAGCGACGCCGCATCGCACGCGAGCCGGACCGCGGCTTTTCGCTCGGGCGAGCCGAGGGAAAGACCCCAGGAGAGCAGGACGTTGATATCGTACTGCGTCAACTGCAACCTCTGCGTCTGGCCCTCTTCCAGAGACCGTGGGCTCTTGCTGCGGATCAGATGCACGAGCCGCCGCTTTTCCTCGGAAGTCACACGGGCCGCTTCGAAAGCCAAGGGCCTGCTCTCCAAGGCCAGCCACAGAAGAACGCCGGCGCCCAGGGCGGCCAGACCCACGAGCAAAGCGGCCTTGGGCACAAACCACAGCCGGGCCCGCCCACCGCGCCGCCAGGCCGTGCCCATCCACGCCCCGAAAAGGCAACCCAGCAGGGGGATCGTCAGGCCCACGGTCGCGGCCGGGCTCCACGATCCGCCGATCTTGACCGTGAATACCAGGGCCGCCAGCGCACCCGCCAGCAGCAAGCCCGGAATACTGATCGGAAGTCGGCGCCGCCATCCGGTACTGCGCGGAACCACCAGCGCGGCCACGAGACCCAGCGGAATGAAGCAGGCCCACTCGCCCAGAGCCGTGAAAGCCAGTCCGGCCATCCATCGGACCAGCCGATGTGAATCTTGCAGTTCCCACACGGAGGTGTCCGCCCCTGCACCTCGATTCTGGTACAGGGCCCGGCACACGAGCAGCAGAGTATACCCGGCCAGGATTGCCCAGCCGGCATACCGCGAACGATCCTTCGTGCTTTCAGACCAGTGCCACATCGTACGATGAACATGCTCCCGTAGAGTCCAAGCGAGGCCATCGGTACTCTTATACCATTTGGACATTGCTCCATCATCATCATTTTCGGGAGCGTCGCTTGAGGAGGGAAGGGCGAGAGGATAACATGAAGGACGCGGTTGGTACGGCTTGGTCGCCTATGGGGCGGCCCCGGGACGATCTGGAATGGGTTGGATCGGAGGATTGACATCATGTACGCGAGACTCGCAAGCCGATTCGGCCTGATGGTCGCGGTGCTTCTCGCTCTCGCCGGACCGGCAAGCGGCCAGGTGGTTTTCCAAACGCAGGACCTGCGACTGGAGATTGGCGCGGACGGACTTGGTGAAAAGCCTGAAAGCCAAAGCTTCCGGGACTGAGTATGCCTGGACCGCCGCGCCAATGCCGATTGCTTCGGTGTATCGCGACGGCCAGATGGCGGTCGGCTCGCAGGAAGCCTACGGCGAATTCGAGGTCCCTGCCTATCGCGGCGGGCAATGCCTCCCGGCCTCGGCGGTGTCGCTGGCCGGCGACAAGCTGACGATCCGGTTTGCCGGGGCCGAACGTCACGGCCACCTACCAAGTCACCACCGAGCCGCACTATCTGGCCTTCAAGCTGCTGTCTCTGGCCGCCGACTCCATCATCGACCGCATCGACCTGCTGCAGCTTCGCATCAAGCGGCTGCCGTTTCTGGGGCCGTGGATCGATGTGGCCTATGACGATCAATTCGGCATTTGTCTCTGCGCCGGCAACATCCGAACGAACGCCGGGATGAGCCAGCATCCCCAGTACGTGGAAATGCGGGCGCTCGCCACGCGGGACGTTGCCCTGGAGGGAGCGACCGCCGTGCTCGTTCGGCTGCGCCAATCCGAAGGAGCGGTTCCTTGATGTCATGGAGATCGTCGAACGCGATTTTGGCATGCCCGCCGGCGCGAAGAATCGCCGTTCGCCCATGCAGGACTACTCTTACCTTTGGTGCTACCCCACGCCCGGCGACGTGGATCAGTACATCGCGCTGGCCCAGCGCGGGATTTCGCATGATTCTCTTCTCGTATACCAGCGTCACCCAGGGCGCAGGGCACTTCCTGTTCAATAAGCAGTTTCCCAATGGCATTGACGATCTGAAGAAGGTGACCGGCCGCATCCGCAGCGCCGGGCTCGCGGTGGGCATCCACATTCACTATTCCAAGGCGGATCGCACCGACTCCTACGTCACGCCGGTGCCGGACGAGCGCTTGCGCAAGGCGCGCACGTTCCTCTTGGCCGCCGCCGTGGACGAGAAGGCGGATACGCTCACGGTCTACGAGAACCCCGCCGGCTGCACGCGGGACAAGGACCGGCGAATTCTGCAGATCGGCCAGGAGCTGATTGCCTACCGCGACTACACGACCGAGCCGCCGTATCAGTTTACCGGCTGCGAGCGCGGCCACCTCAAGACCGCGGCCGCCGCTCATTCTGCCGGGGAGCCCGCGGGACTGCTGGACGTGGACGATTGGGTGAAGTTCATCCGCTTCGATCAGAACACGGACATCCAGGATGAGGCCGCCCGGCGGCTCGCCGAGATCATCAATGCTACCGGCCCTTACGACATGCTCTATTTCGACGGGGCCGAGGACGTTCATGATCCCTTCTGGTACCATGTGGCCAACGCCCAGTACCGTGTCTACCGACTGCTCCAGCCCGCCCCGCCGGTCTGCGAGGCGGCGATGAGCGGCCACTTCAGTTGGCACATCATGAGCCGGGGCTGCGCCTACGATGTCGTCAATGAGCACGTCAAGAGCTTCTGCCGGGAGATTTCCTGCCGCACCGCGCCGATCCGGGCGCGGGACTTCACGCGGATCGAGTTCGGCTGGATCGCCCGATTTCATCCCAATATGGGACCGGATGTATTCGAATACGTCCTCAGTCGCGGCGCCGCCTGGGATTGCCCGTTCTCGGTTCGCATGACGCCGGCGGATGCGGCCGCCCATCCCCGCGCGGAAGATTGCTTCGACACGATCAAGGTCTGGGAGGACGCCCGCATCGCGGGCAAGCTCACGGACGCCCAGCGGACGATGCTCAAAACGCTCGACCCGAAGGACTATGAATACGTCAAGGTCTGGAACGCGGTATTCCTGCCCCGCTGGGTCGATGCCTGGAGCAAAGGGACCTTCAACGACCAGGAGCACCATCTGTTCGTGAACGAGCGCGGCGAGTACGAGTTGGTGCCGATCCGCGAAATCCCGGCGGTCGCCGGCGGACGCGTGAAAGTATTCCTCTTCCATCGTGTCTCACAACCCGAGGACACTTACGTAGTTCTCTGGGCCCAGAAGGGCGAGTTGAGCCTGACGTTGTCTGTACCGCCGGAGCGTATGACGGTAATGCGGCCCTTCGGCACGTCGCTCCCGTTCAAGAAAGGCGAATCCGGCGTCGTTGTCCCCGTCGGTGACCGACGCTATCTGCATCTGGCCGGCATCGGAGCTGAGCAGGTGATCCAGATTCTCAAAGGCGCAAAGGCTCTGTAGGGTGCGTATTACGCACCGTTTAACCATTATGTGCGACGAAAGATGGTGCGTGGTACGCACCCTACGATCAGGTGGAAAGGACCGTCTTATGAACCGAATCGTACTGACTCTGGTACTCACGGCGTCTTGGGGATCCATGGGCCTCATGGCGAGCGAAAGCAAGGCTCCGGACGGCTGGACGACCGCCGCGCCGCGCGACGAAATCCGGCCGCAGTTCGCGTTTGACGCCCAGGACGGGCCCGGCGGCACGGGCTGCTTCATCATTCGGGCCGACCAACGGGAAGGGCTGGACGGCTCCTGGCGCAAGACCTTCCCGATCCAGGGCGGCAAATGTTATCGCTTCGAATCCCTCTACAGGGCCAGCGGAGTCTCTGTGCCCCGGCGCAGCATCGTGGCCAAGATTCAGTGGCAGGATGATCGGGGCCGGTCAGTTCCGCTCGATGAACAGCCGGTCACAAGCTACCTGCGCGGCGCGACCGCGATGGCGGAGACCGAGTTTCCCACCCCGAAAGGAACGAACGCCGACGGCTGGACCGAACTGTCCGACATCTACCGCTCGCCGAGCAAGGCGACGCGCGCGGTGATCGAGCTGCACCTGCAATGGACGACGAACAGCGAAGTCCGCTTCAACAGCGTCTCATTCACGGAATCGGGCCCGCCGGCCCCCCGGAAGGTGCGGCTGGCCGCGGTCCATTTCCGGCCCAAGGGCGGCAAGACGCCGATGGACAACTGCCGCATGTACGAGCCGCTGATCGCCGAGGCCGCGCGGCAGAAGGCCGATCTGGTTGTCCTGGGCGAGACCGTCCCCAGTGTCGGCATCAATAAGCCGGTCCAGGAAATCGCGGAACCCATTCCCGGCCCCACCACGGAGTACTTCAGCCAATTGGCGAAAAAGCACGACCTGCATATCGTGGTCAGTCTCGACGAGCGGGACGGTCACTTGGTCTACAACACCGCCGTGCTGCTTGGCCCCGACGGCAGGCTCATCGGCAAATATCGCAAGGTCTGCCTGCCGCGCAGCGAAATCGACGCCGGCGTCATGACCGGCAGCGAGTACCCGGTCTTCGATACCCGCTTCGGCAAGGTCGGCATGATGATCTGCTACGACGGCTTCTTCCCCGAAGTGGCACGGGAGTTGACCAACCGCGGCGCGGAGGTGATCGCCTGGCCGGTCTGGGGCTGCAATCCGCTGCTGGCCCGGGCCCGCGCGTGCGAGAACCATGTCTACATCGTCAGCAGCACCTACGAGGACATCGCGCGGAACTGGATGCTCTCGGCGGTCTTCGACCACACGGGCGAGACCATCGCCCTGGCGAAAGAATGGGGCACCGTGGCGGTCGCCGAGGTGGATCTGAACCAGCGCGCAAATGGGTGAGCCTCGGGGATTTCAAGGCCGAGATCCCGCGCCATCGCCCCATCGCGCAGCCGGAACCGCAGCGATAAACCGGGCCTCGTGCACGCGACGACAGGAACCGAGCCGCACGCTTCGGGTGCCATGCTTACGCTCGCGTAAGCATGTCTTCACTCATCGGGCATAACATGTCTACGCAAGCGCAGACATGGCACCCGCCTCTACTCATACAGATTCGGAAAAGCTCGTGCGCGGCCCCGACTTTGTCATCCCTTCGCTGGCATCAGGGCAAGCTCTGAGGCGCAGCCGAAGGATCTGGCCACCGAATGGGAGGTTCCTCTCTTTCGCGGCCCAGATCCTTCACTTCGCTACGCTCCGTTCAGAGCCTGCCCTGAGCGTAGCGAAGGGATGACAAAAGGGGCGCAAGAACTAATCCTAATCTGTATCACTTTCTTCAATTATGCAAGGACCAGAGGATTCTCTTCTGAATCTTGCTCCACGATTCCGTGATGAGGAAACTCTCGTTCATGTTGTCGATCATCCGGTCGAACTTGCTCATCGGGACCGCGAAACTCAGCATGTCCTCCGGAAGGAACGGACGGGCCGAGACATCGAACATCCCGATGACCGCCCGCGGCGCATCGGACGATCTCTCCAGGTAGGGATACTGAATGATCGAACCGCAGCCGGCGGCAAAGGGGGTGAAGACACCGTTCGGATCGGCCATATCGAAGCCGGCGAGGGTGAACAACCCGGAGAGGACATCGGGCCGAGCGAAGAAGATCACCACCTCCGGCTGCTCTGAGGCTTCGAGCTTGTCCCACCTCTTGAAAACGATGAACTTGCCCGGTGCTTTGAATTTCGGCGCCTTCTCCATCAGGCTCTTCACGATCTCCGGCGTCTTCTTGTACCGCTCGCCTTCCAGTTTGCCCGGGATGCCGCAGGAGAGAAAGTACTCGAAATTGGGCATCAGCTTGTCGCTGAATCCGAGGTAGCGCTTGCCGCCGAAGCAGCCGAGCGACTGGGCCTCGAAGCACAGGGATTGCCCGGTCCTCACCTGCACCAGATCGGCGAAGATGCACCGGTGTCCGGCGGGCGGCTGCACCAGATCGGCCGCCGGTGCCTGATTCGTGTAGTAGAAAGTGATGGGCAGATCGGCCCCGGGGAAGTACTTATCCCAGAGCTTCATGAATTCTTCTTTACGCTTCGCATCCATATCCTTTATCCTTTCCATGTCGCCGCTTCAGGGCAACGTAGCTCAGACTCCATTCTACGCCAGAGGGTATCTTTTATTGCCGGAGAGCGAAATATGAAAAATCCGCGGGTTCTCATTTTGGGGCTGTGCGCGGTCCTTGCCGTTCTCGCCGCGCGGACCTCCGCTCAGGAGGTGCGACATGATCCCTACCGGATCGCACGGGAGGTCCCGACCACGACGGCGGATCATCCGGGCGGCACCTGCCCGGTCGTTCTCCAGCTCCAGATGCCGGCCTCGGCGACGGATCTTGGCAAACAAGCTCATGTCATCCCGCCCGGCGCACCAACGGACCTTGCCGCTCTTCGCCTACAACTTCAGCGACGCCAAGGTCTCCGGCACGATCAGCGTGAAAACGCCCGCCAACTGGGAGATCACACCTACAAGCTGGGCGGTGGTTCTCGATCCAATGGAGCGGAAGGCCCTGCCCGCTCGCATCGTCGTCTCGTCCACGGGCACAGCCGACTGGGTCAGGTTGAAAGGCAACTTCGGTCCGGCGGGCCAATCCGTGCTGGCGTTCCGCCTCACGGCCGGAGCGTCACAAGAGAAGGACAAAACCGTAACAAGACGGTAACATGGCAGAGGCATAATCGTAGGGTGGGCTGTGCTGGCCCTACGAATGGCAATTAACTAAGTCCGGAGGTGCGGCATGTGTACGAGATCCGTCCTGACATTGAGCCTGGCTCTTTCCCTCTCGTGGCTGTCCCCGCCCGCAGCGGCGCAGACCCCGCCTCCGGCGGCCCAATGGGTGCCGCAGGATGCGGTGATTTGTCTGCACGTGTCCCGGCCCAAGGCGCTGCTGGAGTTCCTGGCCGGCAAAGAGATGACCCGGGCGATCACGTCCTCGCCGCTCTATCAGGGTCTGGCGTCACAGCCCAAATTCCAGGAGTTCGTCAACGGGATCAAGTTCCTGGAGACCTCCCTGGAGACGGACTGGCGCACCGGCCTGGCCCGCCTGACCGGCGGGGGCATCACGCTTGCCGTCTGTCCGCAGGATACGGTCGTGGCGATCATCGACGCGGAAGATGAAGGCCTCCTGCAGAAGCTTCATGAGACCATCCTGAATATCACGCGGGCAGAAGCCGAGAAGCAGGGCCAGGCGGAGAAAGTGACCTCCAAGGAGTACGCGGGGGTCACGGCCTGGACGTTCGACGGGAAGGAGGCCCATGCCATCGTCGGCAAACGGCTCATCTTCTCCAGCCGTGCGGAAGGTCTCAAGACGATCCTGGACCTGCGTGACCCGTCCGGCGGCAAAAGCCTGGCGGCCAGTCCAGCCTTCCAAGCGGCCCGGAAAGCGGCAGGCGCGCAGGCCGTGGCCACCGTGTTCGTGGACCTCAAGCCCCTGCTGGGCATTCCGGATTTGCCGGGCCTCTTGGAGAAACCGCGGACGAATCCTCTGGCGGCACTGGTGTTTGCCGGCGTCACGGAGTCCCTGCGCAACTCCAACTGGCTGAGCCTGGAGCTCAACGTCGAGGGCAAGACACTGGCGGTCCGGGCCTTGACCGATGGCAAGATGGCCGGGCCGGCGAATCCGGGCGCCTTCGCGGTGCCGCAGAAGCCCGGCGACGGCGCCTGGCCGAACCTCGCCGTGCCCCGGCGGATCGCGGCGCTCAGTCTCTACCGCGACCTGCGTGCTTTCTATGCGGCCAAGGACACCCTCTTTCCGGAGCGCTCCTCCGGCCTGATCTTCTTCGAGAACATGATGGGCATCTTCTTCACCGGCCGCGACCTGACGACCGAGGTCCTGGCCGAGACCGAGCCGGAAATCCGGCATCGTCGTCGCCGAGCCGCAATATGATCCGGCCGCGGGGAAGCCGCAGGTCCAGATCCCCGCCTTTGCGGTGGTCCTGCGGCTGCGCCACCCGGAGCAGTTCGGCACGGTCGTCGAGGAGGCCTGGCAAAAGGCGATCGGTCTGGTCAACTTCACGCGCGGCCAGAAGGCACAGCCCGGCATGATCATCGACCGTCCGGTCTACCAAGAGACCAAGTACACGGTGGCCTACTTCTCGCCGGCCGATGCCAACGACAAGACGAAGCCGGACACGCGCTTCAATGTCCGCCCCACGCTGGCCATGCCCGGCAAGTACCTGATCCTGAGCTCGACCGACGGCCTGGCCCGCGACCTGATCGATGTCCTGGGCCGGGAGGCCGGCCAACCGGTCCAGCCCGTGGCCCAGACCCACAGTGTGCTCGACATCGATGGCGGCCAGGTGGTCTCGATCCTCCGCGCCAATCGCGAGACCATCGTGCGCGGCGACATGGTCAAAAAGGGCCGGTCCCAGCAGGAGTCCGAGGCAGGGATTGATCTCCTGATCAACCTGGTGCGGCTGGTCGATCAAGTCAAGCTCAGCCTGGGCACGGAGAAGGATTTGACTCAGGCGCAATTGACAATAAAACTGAGCCTGCCATGATCTTGAATCATAGGTCCTATCGGTCCCATGAGTCCTATAGGTCCTATTCCGAAAGGAAGCCGTGATGCCCGTGCAAGCTGAGAATCGCCGACCCGCGCCAATCGGTCCCGCGACGAACGATCCTGGTTGGGCTTGGGCACCGTACGAGCCGGATGCCAAGCGGCCGTGGAATCTGGCCCTGGCCGCACACCTGTACCGGCGTTGCGGCTTTGGCGCCGGTTGGGAGCAGCTTCAGCAGGCACTATCAGATGGGCCGCAGCGAACGGTGGACAAGCTGCTGCGGCCGCGGGCCGACGTGGATGCCTTCAACCGCCGCTGCGACGAATCTGAGAACACGGCCGCCGGCTCGGTCGACGGCCTGCGGGCCTGGTGGCTCCGGCGGATGATGGAGACGCCACACCCGCTGCTGGAGAAGATGACGCTGTTCTGGCACAGCTACTTCGCCGTGAACGCCGGCCGCGGTAAACAACCCGCGACTGATGAAGGAGCACGTGCGGCTTCTCCGCGGCCACGCCCTGGGCTCTTTCGGCTCTCTGTTGCCGGCCATCGCGCGCGATCCGGCCATGCTCGTCTGGCTGGGGGCGGATGTGAATCGCAAGGCCGCTCCCAACGACGGCTTCGTCCGGCCCCTCCTGGAGACGTTCACGTTGGGACCGGGACATTTCGCCGAAGAGGATGTTCGGGGGGCGGCCAGAGCGTTCACGGGCCGGTTCGTGCTGCGGGGGCAGCTTCGCGATCTGCCCCAGGAGCACGATGAGACCGTCAAAAGCATCCTCGGCCGCGAGGGCAATTTCGCCGCCGACGACGTGACGCGCATCCTGCTCGAAGAACCGGCCACGGCCCGGACGGTCGTGCGCCGCTTGTACCGCTGGCTGATCAGCGAGACGGAGGAACCAAGCGACGCCCGGATCGCGCCGCTGGCGGAATCGTTCGCCAAAATTTCAACGTGGAGAAACTCGTCGAGACGATGCTGCGGTCCAATCTGTTCTTTTCCGGGCAGGCGTACCGTCAACGGGTCAAAAGCCCGCTGGAGTTCGGCCTGGGCATCGTCAAAGCTCTGGAAGGGATGGTCTCGGCCACGCAGCTCGCCCAGGATGCAGCGAATCTCGGCCAGGACCTGTGCCATCCGCCCACGGTCAAGGGCTGGACAGGCGGCCGGTACTGGATCAGCACCGCGACTCTCGTGGGCCGCCACAATCTCGCCGCAGCGCTCTTGCACAGTGGCAAACCGTACGATAGCAGGCTGGACCCTTGGGCCGTCGCCCAAAAACACGGACACACGACGCCGGAAGCGGCGGCTGGGTTCCTGCTGGATTTGCTGGTGCAGGGCGACCTTGAACCCGCCGTTCGTGAGGCTCTGCTTCAGGACCTGCGGACGCCCGCGACCGACGGCGACGGTGGGCCGGGAGCCATGCTGCGGCGGCTGGCCTATGCCGTGGCGACTCTGCCAGAGTACCATTGGCGTAGCACGGCATCTGCCCGTGCTTCATGGGCGACCTGCTACTTGGAGAAAACACTATGTTGTCTACCCGACGTGATTTCTTGCGGACCGCTCTGGGGACTTCGACGCTGATGTCCCTGGGATCGGCTGCCCCGGATTTCCTTATCCGCTCGGCGACGGCGGCAGGGCGACGCAGCGACCGCGACACGGTCCTGGTGGTCCTTCAACTCACCGGGGGCAACGACGGCTTGAACACCGTGGTCCCGTACGCGGATGATGAATACGGCCGGAACCGCAGCACTCTGCGTCTGCCGACCAACGATCTCCACAAGATCGACGCGGCTTTGGGTTTTCACCCGCGCATGGAGGCGTTCCTGCGACTATACAAGGACGGCTACCTGACCATCGTTCAGGGTGCCGGCAGTCCGACTTCGGATCAAGACCACGATCGGGCGATGCGGATGTGGCACACCGCCGATCCTGTAGCCCAGCCGCCCTCGGCTGGGAGTTCCACAGGCAAACGGGTTGGCTGGGCCGGGTGGTGGATCGTGCCTGGAGTCCGACCAAGGCGGATACTACCGCCGTATTTGTCGGGCCGATCGCTCGGCCGTTTGCCCTGAACGCCGAGAACGTGGTGGTCCCGTCCCTTCATTCCATGGAGGAGCTTCGCCAGCGCGTAGGGTGGGCTGTGCCCACCATCCACCCTGCGCATTCGGGAGGATTGGTGGGCACAGCCCACCCTACGGATAGTCCGCTGCTCCAATTCCTACGGCGGGCCGATTCGGATGCCCATGCCAAGAGTGAGCGGATCGAAGCAGCGCTCCAGACGCCCGGTGGTGACTATCCACCGTTCGGGCTGGCCCGGGACCTCCGCACGGTCGCCCAACTCATTCGGGCCGACATCGGCATCCGCATCTTCTTCACGGAGCTTGGCGGTGGCGGCATTGGAGGTTTTGACAATCATGCCAATCAACTGGGCAACCACTGTGCCTTGCTGAACCAGTTAGCCGAGTCGGTGGCGGCGTTCATCTATGATCTCAAGCGGGACAAGCAACTGGATCGGGTCCTCTTGATGACGTTCTCCGAGTTCGGACGAACGGTCAAGGAGAACGGCCGTCGCGGCACAGACCACGGTGCGGCGGCTCCCGTGTTCCTGGTCGGCGGCCGGGTCAAAGGCGGCCTCGTCGGCCCGCATCCGAGTCTCACCGATCTGGACAAAGGCGCCCTGAAAGTGCATACGGACTTCCGCCGCGTCTATGCCACCGTGCTGGACCGTTGGCTCGGCTTCGAAAGCCAGCCCGTGCTCGGCGGACGCTTCGAACCGTTGGATGTCCTGTAGGTGTAAGCGTGTCACCCAGTTCTGTGCGTGGATCATTCTCTCGGGAAGCTTAGCGGGTCCAGTGGGTCGGTGCCCGCTTGCCGCTCCTTGACGTCGGTGAAGCCGTCGTTGTCGTCGTCGGGATCGGCATTGTCGCCGATACCGTCGCCGTCCGTGTCCCGCCATTCTCTTGCATCCAGAGGAAAGGCATCCCACGGAATGGTCTCGGCGCGGGCCACGCCGTCGCCGTCCAAGTCCATCTCTTTGTAGTCCGGGATTCCGTTCTTGTTGTCGTCGTCGGGCACGCCGTCGCCATCATCGTCTGCGTCGAGATTGTCCCCGATCCAGTCGCCATCTTTGTCGGCCCCCTCGGAGGGGTCGAGCGGGAAGGCATCCTGATCGTCCGGGACGCCGTCGTTGTCATCGTCGGGATCCAGGTGGTTCGGCCGGCCATCGTGGTCGATGTCGGGGGCTCCCTCCGGCGTGACAAGCAGGGCGAGATCGACCGTGAAAGGCGGGACTTCGAGTTGGTTCATGCCGGCCGAGATATCGACGATCTTGAGAATCGAGGCATCCTGGGGATTGTACCAGTATCCTTTCGTCCCACCGGGCAGGTCTACATCGATGCGCAGTCCCTCCGTCCGGGTCGTGTGATTCTGGAAATGGTGCAGGTAGACTCCCGCCCGGCGCTCGGAGGCCAGGGCATAGCCTCGTACCGCGTTTGGCTGCGAGACCTTGACCGTGTGCATCATGACATCCTTATCGAGCCGGTAGGCGAAATCCTGCATGGCCCGCACGTACTGCCGCTCCTGGGGGCCGAGCCAGATGTTCATGTAGTGGCCGTCCCGTGCGTAGCTCGTGTTCCAGAAGACAAAGGCGATTTCGTTGAAGAGCGCCGTCCAGTTGCGAATCCGCATGCGCAAGGCGGAGCGGTCGTCCCATACGCCGCCGACGCCTGGGATGGGCTTCTTGCGGTCGCTGGTGTTGCCCTGCTCGCCGACGACGACCGGTTTGCCATGCTTCTTCCACTCGTTCGCCCGCGCGGCAGTCACCTGATCCGATTTCAACTCGTCCTCACGCTGGTACCAGTGCGGGGCGTTGATCTCGATTCCCTTCAAGTAGGCCCGTTCCCAACTCGTGGTGATCGGATGATAGTACGGGTCAATCGATCTGAGGTAGGGGATCATGATCTCGTACCAGCGGTCGGCGGCGTGCTGCTCGTTGAGGAACTCCCAGAAATCCACGTACGCGCCCCAGCGATCCACGCTGTACTTGAGGAAGCGCTTGACCTTGGCGAGCCCCTCGGCATTGTTGGGCTCATTGTTGAAGACCTTCTGGTAGCCGAAGAAACCGTAGAAGTTGCGGAAGCCGTACTTGCGGGCGGATTGGAGCAGTTCGTCCGTCATGATCCCTTCCGGGGCGAGGTAATGGTCCAGGTCGCGGTAGAGGTCGTACGAGCAGTTCTTCTGGGAGAAGCGATAGAGGTTGAAGCCGCACTGCCCGAAGGACCGGAAGAAGACATCGGCGTTCTGGGGATTGGAGGACGGGCCGCGCACGAACATCGGCCCCGGGGGCAGGGCCGGCGGCTCTTTGAGATCGGTCCGAAAGGGGCCTTCCATCGAGAACACGTCCAGGACGGAACCGTTGTGATTGTTGTCGCCCCAGCAGTCCTGCACGCCGATGGGGAAGTACGCCGTCCCATCGTCGAACACGAACCGGTAGGGGTTCTCCCGGTGTTGGCGGAGGAAGCCGGGATTGGGCTTGAGTCCTTTGATGCAGGTGAAGGCGCCGTCGCCGGAGGCGGCTTGGCCCTGCGTACTCTTGAAGATGAACCGATACGTCCAGCGGCCCAGTTCCCCGGGTGCGAATCGCGCCTTCCAGAGACCCGGCTTATAATAGAAGCCCCCAACCTGGACCTGCTTCGAAGACGGTGAGGTCAACGTAACGTCGATGGTCACATCGAAGAACGGGCTCTCGTATTGGCTTTCGTGCTGGAAGGCGATCTCGAAGACTTCATACCGAGGGATGACGGTGGAGTTCTGCGCCTGTCTCACCTGCGGGACGGGACTGCTGGGCGTGTCCGTCGGCTGTGCCATCGACATGTCGGCAAGAAGGACCACGGAGAAAACCAGTCCGGTCGGAAGCATCGCCTTTCGCGTCATCGTCATATTCCTCGCAAGATGGAGCGGTGCGTGATACGCACCCTACGAATGGCGCACGGCCCGCGGCCCGTAGGGTGCGTATCACGCACCATCCCTATATGAAGGCAGGGCTCCATAGGTGGACATGAGATTGCCCTGCCACGTATGTCCCCAGTCTATCAGGAATCATAGGCTATGGACAGGCAGCGGTGCAACGGTAGAATCGTCTTTTTGTCCGTCCAAGTCTAAAGGACACAGGTTATGCCGGAACCGCCGGCAAGGGAGGTGATCATGAGGTCCAATCGTCTCGTCTTGTTCGTTCTGTTGAATGCGGGAGTCATCGGATTTGTCGCCCAGGTCCCGGCGGCCGCCCAGCCGCCGGCCGGGGCTGCCTCGGCTGGGCGAGGACAGAGACCTCCCACCGTTCGATCTCCTCAGATTCTGGGGGATCGGCAGGTGACATTCCAGATTCGTGCGCCCAAGGCCACGGAGGTTGCAGTAACCGGGCAGTGGCCCAACGGCCGTGCGGCGATGACCAAAGGGACTTATGAGGTGTGGAGTGTCACCGTGGGTCCCATCCCCCCGGGCGTTTGGGAATACAGCTTCCAGGTGGACGGCCTGCAGATGATCGACCCCGGCAACCCGGCGCTCAAGCCGATGCGCGAGCCACGGACCAGCATCCTGCACATCCCGGGCGAGCCGCCCCTGCCGCACGATTTTCAGAATGTCCCGCACGGGGCGGTGCGCCAGCACACGTATTTGTCCAAGTCGCTGGGCCGCGTGCGCGAGCTGGTTGTCTACACTCCACCCGGCTATGACAAGCAGGCGGACGCCCGCTTCCCGACGCTCTATCTCCAGCATGGCATGGGCGATAACCAGGCCACCTGGGTCGCCCACGGCAAGGCCCACTGGATTCTCGACAACCTGATGGCCCAGGGCAAGGCCCGCCCCATGGTCGTGGTGATGATGGATGGCCACGCGTCCGTCGATCGGGGCATGGCCGGCTTTCAGAACAATACGACGGCCTTCGAGCGCGACCTGCTGGAGGACGTCATGCCGTTCGTGGAGGCCAACTACCGCGTGAAAACCGAGGCGGCGGACCGCGCGATCGCGGGCCTGAGCATGGGTGGCGGGCAGTCATTGACCATCGGCCTGAACCACTTGGACAAATTCGCCTGGGTCGCGGGCTTCAGCTCAGCCGTCCCTCGCGCGAGGCGATCGCCGGCTTCTTGAACGACCCGGCGGCCGCCAACGCGAAGCTCAAGCTGCTCTGGATCGGCGTGGGCAAGGACGACTTCCTGCTCCAGCGCAACCAGGAGTTCATCGGAATGCTCAAAGAGAAGGACATCCGCTACGAATGGCATCTGACCGACGGCACCCACAGTTGGCCCGTCTGGCGGCTCTACCTCGCCGACCTGGCGCCGAAGCTGTTCCAGTAATATGGATTCGGGAAAGTTCGTGCGCGGCACCGGCTTTGTCATCCCTTCGCTGTCGCTCAGGGCAAGCTCTGAGGCGCAGCCGAAGGATCTGGCTACCGCAGGGGAGGTTGCTCTCCTACGCCGCCCAGATCCTTCACTTCGCTGCGCTCCGTTCAGGATGGCAGAGTCCATGACGTACGCAGCCTTCTCCTAACCCGTATCAGGAGAGACTACTGGGCGTTTTGTGTCTCTGCGACGATTTCGACGCCGCAGAGGATCGTTTCCATCTTCGGGTCGGCCGGCGTCAGAGAAACGGTGAGGGAATCCGAGGCAACGATACCCTGGAACTTCTTCACGATACCCACGTTGGGCGACTTTGCCTCCGCCGCGATGTCAAAGCCTTTCAGGACCGTCTGGTCTCCGAGGGCGACGTTGAACACCCGCTCTCCAGGTTTCTTGTCGTCCGGTTCCACGAAATGCAGAGAGACAGTGTAGGTCCTGGGAGTCACGGGCGTGTCGGAAAGCTGAGGATTAGGGATCTCCAGCCGCAAACGTGCCACTTCGATCTTTACGCCCGGTTTGTGGCCTGCCAACCCGACACGGATCGACCGGAGTCCCTTCGCTCCCGAAGCTTCGACCCACTTGAGGTCTCCGCCCATCAACCGCAAAGAATGCCGCCGGAAGAAGGAAGGTTTCTCCGGCGTGGTGGCAATGTCCAGCTTGGGCGATGTCCCGCCCACACTCGGATATTCCAGCCAGAGCGTCCCATTGTCGGCCAGGCGGTCGCCCGGCGCCCCGAGGTTGACGCCCACCCGCTGAATCGGAAGCGGTGCCCGGTTCGAGGCTGCTGAAGGCCCACGTCTCGACCTCCGGCATGTGGATCATCGCCAGTGAGGTCTGGTTCTGGTAGCTGCACGTGCAGGTTTCCGTGTAATCGGGCGCGTTGAGGACGCCGTTGGCGACGACGAGATTGGAGGTGCAGCCGGACCGGAACCCGCCGAAATTGCCGGTGCCGGCGTTGGCGGTGAGATCATAGAACCCGGCGGCGGCGGAGCGGAACGTCAGGAGATTCTGACTGGCGATCACCGTATTGCAGCCGTAATTGCGGGAGTACTTCCAGGGGACCGATTCCTTCGTCAGCGGGTGCTCGCGCGTTCTGTTGCTGCCCGTCAGGAGACTGTACGCGCTTTCCTGCGTGATGATCGTGTCACCGTGCAGCATGCAGGGGCCGGTATACGTGATCTTTTTGTCCCAGAGCACCTCGCCCGTCGCGGCGCGAAACGCGGCCATCCGGTCACCGGGCTCCGTGGTCATGTCCCGCGACTTGCGGCCGGCCTGCAGAAGAACATCATGCTCCGGCGAGTAACTGAGCCAACTGCCAAAGACACAGTCGTGATTCTCCCAAACGACCTGCCCGCTGTGAAGATCCAGTGCCAGGAGCCGCAGCGGCAGGGGTACCGGCGCGGAGTTGGAGTCAGCCTCTGCGGTCTTTGTCCCCTTGTCCCTGGCCCGGGCCGGATAGGGCAGCGCATCGAGGCAGAAAATCTTGCCCTGGCCCGCGGCGATGCCATTATGGAGGAAGCCGTATTGGGCATCCAAGGTCCAGAGCACTTTGCCGGTATGCCGATCCATCACGACCAACTGCCGACTGGCGCTGCGGTCGAGGCCGGCGATCGAGTTGGCATCTTTGATGCCTGTGCCAAAGCCGGCGGGGAGCTTGGCAAATCCCGAGCCGGCGATCAGGCAGTCATCGCAGACGCCGATATAACCCCATTCCTTCTGGGTCTGATCTTTCTGGTCGGGCAACGAGAAGACCCGCTCCGTCTGTCCGGTCTTTACATCGAGGACATGGCACTGGGCCTCTTGAATGACGTAGATGTGGTCGGGTAGGGCGACAAAATTGGTGCCGCGCACGTTGGCGCCGGGGATGTGTTTCTGATTGCCGCCGAGGTCGCGAAAGTCATGCTTGTAGGAAGCGTTGTAATAGACGCCGAAGCTGCCGGGCTCTTTCAGCGGCTTTCTCCAGAGCGTTTTGCCCGTGTAGACGTCCCGCGCACTGAGCGAGTCGATGCCTTGGATGAACAGCCGCCCGTCGACGACCTGCTCGGGTGGGCCGTGGCCGTGCCGGGGCAGAACGTCGCCGAACGCAGATTCCTCGCCAAACCACAGAAGGCCCAGCGGCGGTTTGAGCTGATCCTTCGAGCAGACCGTGTTGGCGACATCGCCGTACTGGTGCGTCCAATTCGCCGACCCCGGCACCGGGCTGGTCCGCTTGAGCAGCAGCGTGTTGTTCAGGTTCTCCACCTTCAGCCCTGCGAGATCTGCGTCGGCGAATTGCGCGCGAAGCTCGGTCGCTGGTACCCAGGCCACTCCGCTGTAGGGCCGCAGCAAATCGCACAGTCTCTCGACGGAGGACTTTGACCCGTCCAGCCCGGCCGCGGCGCGGCTCTCCACGACAACCAGTGAGGCGGCGTAGGGCGGCAGGAGCAGGGTGTTGATGTCCCCGGGCAGCACGCAGACCCGCGAGCCGTACAGGCCGGCCCGATCGAATTCCTGACGCAAAGAAGCAACCTTGGCCGCGTCCGGCTCGATGACAATCACGTGCCAAGGCGACTGCCGCAGCAGTTCGCGGAGCAGGCCGCGATCGCGGGTCCCCAGCCACAGACAATATCCTGGAGCGTCCGGAGCCTGCTGGAGCACTTCCTGGATGCGTCGCCGGGCGCTGCGCAATCCCGAAGACAGCGTGGCGGTTTCGTTCTGATAACGTTTGGGGTCAATTTTCGCGGTGCCGAAGCAGTATAACTGGCCCTCTTCTGTGACCACGAAGAGCTTGCCGGCGCCGGCCAGCATGTTCCACACGTGTCCGGATCACCTTCTCACGCCAGACGATCTTCGGCCGGCTCGTTGCTCTCGGGAATCTGGAGGGCAGCGATTTCCCCCAGGCCGTTGCTGCCATAGAGCCGATTCCCGGCGGCGAGGTGGATGCGGTCGAGCACCGGCTCCGTCTTTGCCTTCCATCGTGCCTTGGCCAGCGCCACCGTCTTTTGCTTCTTGGTCTTGGCGTCTCGCGCTTCCGTTTCCCCCAGCCGGTACGCCATGATGGTGCCGGTCGCGTCGATGCCTACCGCGCCGTCCTTGGTCATGACTTGCCCCGAAATGGCGCCCAGTCCCAGGCCGTCGGACAACCGATACACGATCTTGTTGTTGAAGTACCAATCGTCCCAGATGTACGCGCTGCATCCGCCGACCGTCTTACCATAGGTGGTTTCGGACAGGCGGTAATACAGCAGCTCGCCGGTCTTGAGGTCGAAGCACGCCGGGACCGTGCGACTCGTCACCAGGAGCTTGTCCGCGCCGGCGGCCAGGTAGCCCTGCGGCGCCACACCGGAAAAGGCGGGACTGTTATGCGGTTGCGGGAAGTACGTTGCGCCGCTGCCGCTGTTTTCCCAGACGATTTTGCCGGTGGCGGCATCGAGCGCGTAAATGAAAACACCCATAAACGGCCAGATGCTCGCGGAGCAGTAAATCCTGCCATCCTGCAGGACGGGTCCGCCGCGGGCGGGCCAGGCGGAAATGAGCCGGCCGTTGCCGAAGACCTTGCGCTCCGAAGGCGCAAGGCTGAATTTCCATACCAGTTCGCCTTTCTTGGCGTCGAGACAGTAGAGACACCCATCATCGCTGGCGCAGTACACCCGGCCCTGCCACGCAATCGGAGCAAAGCGCACCGGTCCATCGCAGAAGAACTGCCAGTTCTGCTCGCCCGTGTCGGTGTCGTAGGCCGTAACCTTGTCGCTGACCATCGAAGGTACGAAGATCTGCCGGCCCATGACCACCGGCTCGTAGGAGCGGTCGAACTGGAGCTTGTACTGCTCCTCGGACCACGCGGGCGCCGGCTTGGGCAGGTCCCGGACCCAGTGCAGGTGCAGCTCGGCCGGCAACGAGACGGGCGACGCCGCACTGCGGCCGGCATCGTACCGCCACATGGGCCAATCGGCGGATGGCGCATCTGGGCCACAGTTTTGGTTTGTAGTGGCGCCGTCAGGCGTTTCTTCAGATGCCCTTACGGGCACACTACGAACCAGGACGGCAAGAATGAGGCAAAGAACCACCACCAGTGTGAGAGCGATAGGATACCCGGCCCAATGCCGGGTGCGGCGTGCTTTGTTCATCGGTGCTACCCCTGTATGGCGTTGTGCGTTGAAACCGTCCACCGTTGTGCTGGATCCATACCCAGGCCGAGCTTTCAGCATACCAGATTGGTGTCGCCAACGCCAGCCGTTTATCGCAGCGGCAGGCAGTCCTCATGGTAAACCGTGCCATCGGTGCCGTAATGGCGGAAGGTGATAGCCGGTTTCCCGCCGGTACGCTCGACCGTGACCAGCAGGAAGCCGCCTTTGATTCGCAAGTACCGGTGCATGTCGGTTCTCAGGGACTCGTTGAAGCCTCCTGCATGCGCATCGGAGCTCGGGCCGCAGGCGTATTCGCGCACGCCCGTCTTGGGATCGATCGAGACATACTGCCAGTGCCGGTCGCCGCAGATGACGTACATGTTCTTCTGAGCGCCGAGGAACTTGCGGATCTCGTCGCCTTCGTACGTGAATCCCTTGTTGGCGTAGCTGTCGTTCTTGTTGGCCCGGTCGGGACCGACCAGGGGCGTGGGGCTGATCAAGATGCGGAACGTCGCGTCGGACTCCTTGACCGTCTGAAAGAACCACTGCTTCTGTTGGCGGCCCCAGATCGTCTTGCCCGGTCCATCCGGCTGCTTGTTCGGCGTGCGGAAGTCCCGTCCCTCCACCATCCAGATCTGGAGGTCCTTGCCCCACCGGACCGTCCGGTAGGTCGATTCTCCCATGGGGACCTGCTCGCGGAAGATCGCGAGCCCCTGCTCCCAGGTCAAGTCGCCATACGCGCTGGCCGGGCCAGGCGTCGTCCTTGAGCGTGTCGTGGTCGTCCTTCATGAAGTAACTGGCCACGTTCTCGTGGAACCGGCGCTGGAACGGCAGGGCGAAGATCCGATTCCACTTGAAACGGGCCAGTTCCCGGCTCTTCGCAAACGGTAGCGGCCTATCGTAGTACTCGATGTCGCCCGTGTGGACGAAGAAATCCGGCTGAAGCTTCTGCATCAGCGGGTAGATGCGATGTCCGTTCTCCGGGTCGTCTCGCAGGGGGTACTCCTGGCATGTGACGACCGTGAAAGCCACCCGCGCTGGCGTGCCGACCTCCGGTGCGGTCTCAAAACCGCCGGACAGGGTGCAGGTCGGCTCCACGGCGCCCGCCGGACGGCCCTCCACTGTGAGATGGTACCTCGTTCCCGCCGCCAGGCCGGTGAGCTGGAGCTGGCGGGTGAAGTCGGCCTGCGGGTCCACGGCCTGCCAGGAGGTCGCGCGCGAGCGATCCTGCGACTCCTTCGGCCAATAGACCACGCGGACCTCGCCGGCCATCCCGGGAACGCTGCCTTCCATTTCCTCGAGAGTATGACCCGCCGGTACGGCGTCGTCTGTCCGGCCGAAGGCCAGCCCATGGATGTTGCGCTGCTCGTTCTTGGTCAGACGCGTCCAGACAATGGCGGAATCCTGGCGGACCTCGCCGATCTTGATCCCGTCCGCCATGTGGACCGGACCGCGTCCGGTGCCACCTGATAACAGAACCACAATTAGACAGATTGTCGCAAGTCCGCCCATCGGTATCACCTTCTCCAAGCAAACCTGGTCTTCATTTCGCACGCCTCTTGTTTGTATGGAAGTGCGTCGCCGTTGTCAAACAATGTTGTCCCGTAGGGTACGTATCACGCACCATCTTTCGCTCGGCAGTTCTATGTTTCATCGGTTATGGGTATAATCGTTGCGGTCGGCGTGTGAACGATGAAGGAACGACCGCAAAGGAGGACCTGCATGAATCGACGCGATTTTCTCAAGATGGTGGGTCTCGGCTCCCTGTCCCTGGCTTTGGGCGCACCTGTTGGTAGTGTGCCCGTAAGGGCATCCAATAAAACGCCTTACGGCGTCACTACAAACCGCAAGCCCAACATCCTCGTCATCATGTCCGACGAGCACAACGCGGGCGTCCTCGGCTGCTGCGGCAACCCCATCATCCGGACGCCGAACCTGGACAAGCTGGCGGCTGCCGGGACCACCTTCCAGAACTGCTACACCAATTCCCCTCTGTGCGTGCCCTCGCGTCTGGCCTTCACCTCCGGCAAGTACGTCTCGCGGGTGGGGGCCTGGAACAACTCCTGCTGGCTGCCCAGCGCCGACTATCCATCCCTGCCGCGCCTCCTGAATGCCGTCGGCTATGAATCGGTCCTGTGCGGCAAGATGCACTACGACAGCACCCGCCGCTACGGCTTCCGCGAGATCGGCGGCAACATGAACAACAATGTCAAGAACGGCCGGGGCAACCGCCGCCAGGCGGACGATCTGACGCCGACGCCCGGCCTCTCCGAGCGATTCAATGATTTCCACGCCGGCGACGACTCCAGCATCCTGAACCACGACCGCAAGGTGACAGCGGGAACCGTCGACTTCCTCGAACACCGCCAGGCCGGGGACAAGCCCTTCTTCCTCCTGGCCGGGTACTTGGCCCCGCACTTTCCTCTGACGGTGCCCCAGGAGTACTGGGACCACTACCAAGGCAAAGTGCCCATGCCGGTCATTCCCGCGGGACATCTGGAGTCCCTGCCGCGCAACTACAAGCATCTGCGCATCGGTTTCAACGTCGAGGACACGCCGGACGACGTGGTCCGTAAAGGGCGGGAGCTCTACTACGGCCTGACGGAGTGGCTGGACAACGAGGTCGGCAAGGTCCTCGCCGCCCTGGCCCGCAGCCCCGCGGCCGACAATACCGTCGTCATCTACACGACCGATCACGGCGAGAACATGGGCGAGCACGGCCTGTGGTGGAAGAATGCCTTATTCGAGAATGCGGCACGGGTGCCGCTGATCGTCAGTTGGCCCGCCCGATGGCAGGGAGGGCAGCGACGAGCCGGAGCGTGCTCGCTGGTGGACGTGGTGCAGACCATCGCCCAGATCGGCGGCGCGAAGGTCCCCGGAGACTGGAACGGCGACTCGATGGTCCCCTGGCTCGACGATCCGCAAACACGCTGGAAGGACAAGGCTGTCAGCGAATACTATGCCCACAACATTGCCTCCGGCTACGCCATGATTCGGCTGGGCCGCTTCAAGTACGTCTACCACACGCCGGCCGACGCCGCGCATCCCGCCGAGCGGGAGTTGTACGATCTGGAAGCCGATCCCGGCGAGTTCCACAACCTGGCGAGCGATCCCAGCCAGAAAGACCGCGTCCGGAAGATGCACGCAGCCCTGGTGGCGGAACTCGGCGAGGAGCCGGACAAGACCGAGCTGCGTTGCCGGGCCGACTGCCAGCGCGGCTATGACCGGCCGGACCAAACCGGCAAGAAAGGCCAGCAGAAACAGAAAAAGAAGCAGAAGTCTGTACAAGGGTAGCAGCGCGGTAGGTGGCGGGTGGCAGCGGCAAGCGCAGCTTGCCGATGGTTTGCCCATCCGCCATCGGCAAAGCCTTCGGCCTTGCCGCTGCCACCCGGAGAAGAGGTGGCTCCTCACGCATCCTCTGGTGAGTGATCCTCAAAAGGGAAGGAGAATGTGGATGAATCGACGCGCATTTCTGAAGATGCTTGGCTGGGGTGCTGCTTGTGTGGCGGGCTTGCGGCCCGCGCTGCGAGGGGCCGAGCCAAAGAAAAGCAAGTTGAACATCCTTCTCTTCACGGCCGACGACCTCAACTGCGATACCGTCGGTTGTTTCGGCGGCAAGGTGCCCGATCTGACGCCCAATCTGAATGCCTTCGCCGCTGAGGGCGTGCGCTTTGCGGCCGGGCACGTCAACGCCGCCATCTGCCAGCCGAGCCGGGGCGTCCTGGCGACCGGTCGCTACGGGCACAACAGCGGCGTCATGGGCTTCATGCACACGAACCGGGAAATCCCGACGGTCATGCAGACCCTGCGTGACGCCGGCTATCTCACGGGCATCCTCGGCAAGGTCGATCACTCCACGCCGAAGGTGAGCTATACGTGGGACTTCGTGCACGACCAGAACGAACTCGGCAACGGCCGCGATCCGGAGATCTATTATCGCTATTGCCAGGAGTTTCTCGCCCGGTGCCGGCGCGAAGAGAAACCCTTCTACTTCATGGTCAACTCCCACGATCCGCACCGCCCGTACCACATCCCCGGCCAGCCCATCCCCGGCGCCAGGGAGCCCTCGAAGACGTATACGCCCGCGGCGGTCCCGGTGCCGGGCTTCGTCCCCGATCTGCCGGGCGTGCGCGAGGAGCTCAGTTACTATCTGAACTCGGTCCGCCGTCTCGACGACACCTTCGGCAAGACCATGCAGGCCCTGCAGGAGTCCGGCTTCGCCCAGAACACGCTCGTGATGTTCCTTTCCGACAACGGTATCGCCATTCCGTTCGCCAAGTGCAACGCGTACCTGGCCAGCACGCGGACGCCCTGGATCGTTCGCTGGCCCGGCGTGGTCAAAGGAGGCTCCCTCGACCGGCAGCACATGATCTCCGGCATCGACTTTTTCCCGACGGTGCTGGAGGCCGCAGGACTCCCCGTGGCCTCGGGCCTCGACGGCTTTTCCTTCCTGCCCCTGCTCCAAGGCGGCGAACAATCCGGCCGGGACCAGGTCTTCACGCAAATCGACATGAAAGCCGGCGGCGACGCCGTGCCGATGCGGTGCGTGCAGAACCAGCGCCTCGGCTACATCTTCAGTCCCTGGAGCGACGGCAAGTTCGTCTACCGCAACAACAACGAGGGTCTCACGATGAAGGCGATGGTCGAAGCGGCCAAGACCGATCCCCGCGCCGCGGAGCGGGTCCGGATGTTCCGGTACCGCACCTTCGAAGAGCTCTACGACCTCCAGAACGATCCCGACTGTCTGAACAATCTCGTGGACAAACCCGACCGCAAGGACGACCTTGACCGCATGCGCAGCGAACTGCACGCCTGGATGAAACGGACGCACGATCCGCTCCTGCCCGCCTTCGAGAATCGCACGAACCGCGAGAAGGTCGAAGCGGTGCTCACGAGCGTCTACGGCGAGAACTATACGAGAGTAGCCCAAGGCCCGAAAAACGCGCGGCGCCGGCAGAAGGGCGACCAGGAGTAGCTTGTCTGTCAAAACCGATTGGGCTCCCGTTCGTCTGGCGTCGTGCACTCTTTGCAGATTGTACGCCGGTTCCATGGCGGCGTTCAGAAGGACGGGGCACGACCAGCGCCCTCACCCGAGTGATAGCGAAGGGATGACAGACGGGGCAAGAATTAATCCCAATTCGTATGAGAATCGAATAGAACATGTCTACGCCAGCGCAAGTCTGGCACCCGGCCATGCTATTCTAGGGTGGCACGGCCAAACTTGTTTGACCGTGCTCTCTGGCATGTCCCATCACGTGGGACCCACGCTCAATCCTTCGAGACTCAGGAGGGTCGCTGCGCTTGGGCGTGCCACCCGGCGTTGTCCTTCCGTCAATCCTCGCCGCTGGTGCCCTGGCGGGGCATGGCGATGGTGCCGGTGCGGGCGACGTTCTTGATGCCGTAGGGCCGGCACACGTCGATGAAGGCCTCGATCTTCGTCTCCGGGCCGCTGACCTCAACCATCACGGACTTCTGGCTGATGTCGACGACGTGGCCGCGGAACATCTCGATCAGGGCGAAGACCTCCGGCCGCTTCTCCGGCGGGACCGCGATGTTGATCAGCATCAGGTCCCGCGCGACGACGGGCTTGCCGGCGAAGTCCTGGACCTTGACCACCGGAATGATGCGGGCGAGCTGCTTGCGGACCTGCTCCACGATGCGATCGTCGCCAATGACGACAATTGTCATGCGGCTGAGGTTGGGGTCCTCCGTCCGGCCGACGACCAGCGAATCGATGTTGAAGCCGCGTGCGGCGAACATGCCGGCGACATGGGCCAAAACGCCCGGTTTATTCTCGACCAAAGCACTAATGATATGCTTCATATTCCATCCACTCCCGCGGCCGCTGGTTGCCTCCTGGCCTGCTGACAACTGGCAACCGACCACTGACCACCGATTTATGCCATGCTTTCCAGGATCGTCAGGCCGTCCATGTCGGAGAGACTCTTGCCGGCAGGGACCATCGGCCAGACGTTTTCTTCCCGCTCGACGCGGAAGTCGGCCACGCAGGGCTGCTTTTCCGCCAGCATCTGCGTGACGGCCTTCGGCACGTCCTCCTTCTTATCCACGGTGATCCCGACAGCCCCCAGGGCCCGGGCGACATCGGCGTAGTTCGGGTTCTTCAGGTAGCTGCACGAATAGCGGCGATTGTAGAACAGCTCCTGCCACTGGCGGACCATGCCCATGTAGCCGTTGTTCAGGATGCAGACCTTGATCGGCAGCTCGTACTGCACGGCGGTCGCCAGCTCGGTCATCGTCATATTGAAGCTGTGGTCGCCGTCGATATCGATCACGGTCGCGTCCGGCCGGGCGATCTGGGCCCCGATGGCGGCGGGCAGGCCGAAACCCATCGTGCCCAGGCCGCCGGAGCTGATGAGCTGCCGGGGCCGGATGAATTTGTAGAACTGGGCCGTCCACATTTGGTTCTGACCCACGCCGGTGGTGATGATCGCCTCGTTCTTCGTCTGGCGGCAGATTTCGTCGATCACGTATTGCGGCTTGATCGTCTTGGCCCGCTTGTCGTAGCGGAAGGGGTGCTTCTTCTTCCACTCGGCGATCTTGGCGAACCACGGGCCGTCGCTCGCGGTACTCGACCTCTTTCATCAGCTCCGTCAGGATGTGCCTGGCGTCGCCGACGACCGGGATATCGACCTGGACATTCTTCGAGATGCTCGCCGGGTCGATATCGATATGGATGACCTTGGCGTGCGGGGCGAAGGTGGCGACCTTGCCGGTGACGCGGTCGTCGAACCGGGCCCCGATGGCGATGAGCAGGTCGCACTCCTGGACCGCGTAGTTGGCGTACGCGGAGCCGTGCATGCCGAGCATGTCGAGCGACTCGGCTTTCCGCTGGTCGAAGGTGCCCAGGCCCAGCAGCGTCATGGTCACGGGCATATGGGCCTTTTCGGCCAAGGCCCGCAAGCTCCTCGCTGGCGTTGCTGCTGACGACGCCTCCGCCGACGTAGAGCACGGGCCGCTCGGCCTTGTTGATCGCCTCGGCGGCCATCGAGATCTGGCGGGCGTGGCCCTTGGTGCGGATCCGGTAGCCGGGCAGGTCGATCGCGGCCTTGCCGTTGCACTGGCACTTGCCGACCGAGATATCGACGGGCACATCGATCAGGACCGGGCCGGGCCGGCCGGTCGAGGCGATATGAAAGGCCTCGCGGACGGTCCGCTCCAGGTCCTTGATGTCCTTGACGATCGAGTTGTACTTGGTGACCGGCCGGGTGATGCCGGTCGTGTCGGCCTCCTGGAAGGCGTCGTTGCCGATCAGATCGGTGCGGACCTGGCCGGTAATCGCCACGAGCGGGACCGAGTCCATCATGGCGGTGCCCAGGCCGGTCGTCAGGTTGCAGGCCCCGGGGCCGCTGGTGGCGATAACAACGCCCACCTTGCCGCTGGCGCGGGCATAGGCATCGGCCATGTGGCAGCCGCCTTGCTCGTGACGAGGGATGATGAACCGGATCGGGGCATCGTACAGCCGGTCGAACAAGGGCAACACCACGCCGCCGGTATACCCGAACATCGTCTCGACGCCGAGCTCGACGAGGGTGTCGACGACGATCTGGGCGCCGGTTTTGATGGTGGCAGGGGCCTCGACGGCCGGGGCCGACGGTTGAGACTCAGACGACATCTTCTTTCCTTTCGGATGGGACCCGCAAAGGGTCCAAATCATATCGCGTTCAATTTCCTTGTGTCAATTACTTCGGCTGTCGGCCGACAGTCCTCAAATCCTCGCGGCCCAAGCCGCAAGACAGACGAATGGGACCTACAACTGGCCAAGCTTCGCCCGGGGACGGGCCGTCGCCGGTCACATCGCATTCTGGAGCACCTGCAAGCCCTGCATTTCATCGAGGCTCTTGCCCGCCGGGACCATCGGCCACACATTCTCCTCGGCCTCGACGTGGAAATCCACGACGCAGGGCTTGTCCTCGCGAAGCATCCGCGCGAGGGCCGGGCCGACCTGATCCTTCGACTGCACCGTGATGCCGACGGCGCCGACCGCCCGGGCAAATTCGGCGTAGTTGGGATTCCGTAAGTGGCTGTAGGCGTAGCGTTTACGGTAAAACAGCTCCTGCCACTGGCGGACCATGCCCATGAAGCCATTGTTCAGGATGCAGACCTTGATCGGCAACTCCTGCTGGACGGCAGTGCTCAGTTCGACCATTGTCATGTTGAAGCTGTGGTCGCCGTCGATATCGACCACGAGGGCATCCGGCCGGGCGATCTGGGCCCCGATGGCCGCCGGCAGACCGAAACCCATCGTGCCGAGGCCGCCGGAGGTGATTAACTGCCGAGGACACCTGAACTTATAGAACTGAGCCCCAAACATCTGGTGCTGCCCCACCCCCGTGGTGATAATCGCCTCACCTTCGCTCTGGCGGCACAACTCCTCGACCACATACTGGGGTTTGATCGTGGCGGCGGCGCGGTCGTAGTCCACGGCATAGCGGCGTTTCCAATCGGCGATCCTGGCAAACCACGCCGATCTGGCCCGATGTTCCACCAACTCCGCCAAGGCGGCGAGAACGACCCTGGCGTCGCCGACGATGGGGATATCGGCCGGGACGGTCTTGGCGATATTCGACGGGTCGATGTCGATGTGGACGACCTTGGCCTTGGGGGCAAAAGCCTCCAGTCTTCCGGTCACCCGGTCGTCGAATCTCGCTCCGGCGGCGATCAGCAGGTCGCAGTCTTGGATAGCGAAATTGGCATAGGGCATCCCGTGCATGCCGGGCATATCCAGCGATTCAGGCCGGCGCTGGTCGAAACTGCCCAGACCCATCAGGGTCATCGCCACGGGCAGATTCGCCTTCGCGGCGAGGTCCCGCAACTCCTTCGAGGCATTTGCCGTGATGACCCCGCCGCCCGCCAGCAGGACCGGGCGTTCGGACCGGTTAATGGCCTCCGCTGCCTCGCTGATCTGCCTGGCGTGGCCATTCTTGGGGACCCTGTAGCCGGGCAAACTGACGCGAATCGACCCATTGCTGCTGTGCTTCTGGAATTCCAGATCCGCCGGAATATCGACGAGGACCGGCCCGGGCCGGCCCGTGGAAGCGATATGAAAAGCTTCGTAAATCGTTCTGGCCAAATCCCTTATGTCAGTGACGATGGAGTTGTGCTTGGTGACCGCCCGCGTGATCCCGGTCGTCGGGGCCTCCTGAAAAGCATCGTCGCCAATCAAGTCGGTTCGAACCTGCCCCGTGAGGGCGACGAGAGGGATCGAATCCATCATGGCCGTGGCCAGACCGGTGACCAGATTGCAGGCTCCGGGACCACTCGTGGCAATCACCACGCCGACCCGCCCACTGGCACGAGCGTAGGCGTCTGCCATATGGCAACCTCCCTGCTCGTGGCAGGGCACGACGAACCGAATCGGCGAGTCATAAAGCCTGTCAAATAAAGGCAATACGGACGCTCCGATGTAGCCGAAGATGGTCTCCACGCCGTCGGCGCGCAGGGCATCGACGATGATTTGGGCGCCGGTTTTGGGGATCGTGCGCTCGGCCGCAGGGGCCGTGGATGGAGAATCAGTCTGCATACCCTTTCCCTTCCTGATCAACGCGTCAGGCCTCTACCGTGGCACGGGCATCCCTTCGACTTCGCTCAGGGCTGGCTCTGCCCGTGGTCCGGAATCCATGGGCGAGACGCCCATGTTACGTGGAAGCCTTTTGGTTATTCCGGCGGATTGCGGCTTTTTCGGCCCTCCGGGCAGCCAATCGCTCTTACTTTCGAAGAACGATCCACCGGCCCGAAGATACGTGCCTTTGTCGCAACTCCGTAACCATCCCAACCATCTGGGATGGACCAGGTTGTGCCGCGACAATTTTCGCGGACACACATAAACTCGTAACAAATCCGACCCTCCTTGTCAACGGTTTTGTCACGTTCGATTACGCCGATTACCGTCCGCATGGGCAAAAATACTGCCGGAATCGTGCAGAATAGGTAATTTCCTAAATTTGTCGGCGATTTGGGCCCATCGGAGATTGCATTTATGTGACCGGCCACTATAATAGGCTCGGTGCTCGACGGCGCGATAATTTGTGCGGGAAGTACGTTCTTCCCCCCGCGGGCACGGGGGTTGCCTTTGGGAGCAACCGGTCGTGGCAGGGTATCGAAGAAGGGGACGGCTTGGCGGCGACGCTGTTCGGCGGGCCGTTGCGATTTTCAACGAATACGGCGATTTCATACGCGCCGTCATCCGTTTTCAGACCCATGACAGGTCCTGGCGGGAGGACCTTTTTCAAGAGTTCTTTCTGGCTCTGATCCGCAGACCCGTGCCCGCCGACGTGCGGGATATCAAAGGCTTCCTCTATCGCGCGGTTGCCCATCATGTCCTCGATTCCTTGCGGGCGCGGGACAACTACCGCGCACGGTGAAGAAATATGCCAAGAAGACGCGATTTCCCATCAACAATCGATCCGCAGGAAACGCCTTTATAGAGGATACGGAGGAAAGAAACGCGACCGTCGCTGATCTGGCCCGGCATCTGCACGAGCGGGAAGCGCAGGCCTTCGTGTTGCGGTACCGTGACAATTTCAGCGTCGGAGAGATTGCAGCGAGGATGGGTGTGAATGCCAGGACCGTCAGCCGGTACTTGTCCGAGAGCCTCAAGAGGCTCCGCGAGATGTTGACTACTTAAGAGGGATCTCTATGAGATCGTGCGAGGACGAGCGCCTGTGCCAAGAGGCGAAAGTCCATTATTATGATCTCCTCTGCCAGGAGGAAGCGGCCGTTCCGGCGCCCGTGCGCCGCCATGTGGTGACCTGTCCTGTGTGCCAGGACCAGATGCGCCGTCTGCGCGAGACCCTTTTCGAGACGCAGCGTCCGGCGAGAGCGGCCGGCCCCTGGCAGGATGAAACCGTCGAGGCCCTGGCCCAGCAGTTCGAACTGCTCGATGAGCGCGTGACATGTTCCGAGGCCAGGCCGCTGCTGCCCGAGCTGGCGCTGGGGTCGCCCCAGATCAGGATTCCGACCCCCGTAACGGTCCACGTGGACCATTGTCCGCAGTGCGCCGCGGACCTGGCGGCCCTCCGCGAGCTCCACCTCACGGCCGATCAATTGAAGCGGTTGGGCCGGCTCCTCAATGGCGAGCGCAGCGCGCCTCTGCGTCGTGTCGAGGGTGTCCCGCCCTTGAAGCGCGGGCTGGAAGCCTGTGCCGCAGGGGCTCCAGAGCCTCCTTCGTCCGAAGACGCCCACATCGCCTGCGCCGCCATCGCGATGGCCAACCTCTTCGACTGCGTAGTCCCGAGCGAAACTGCGCCGCTCGGAGGAAGAACGGCGCGTGAGCGGCGGAAGGCAGTTGCGCGGCACGTCCGGAGCTGTCTGGCGTGCCTGCGAAGAATGCAGACACTGCAGCGCACGATTGGCGCGATCGTGGCCCGTGCCGACTCCGAAGTCGTGACCGTGTACCATGCCGAAAATGACGCCAAAGAAGCGCAAGGTGAGTATCCGTACCCTGTCAGCGTGCAGGTTCTGCACCGCGCTTCCGAAGCGACCGGGGAGGCACGCGGTGTTCGGGCGGCTCTGGTGACCGGCCTGCGCAAGCTCGAACGCTCCGCCAAGCCGCTGGCGGCGCTGGTGCTTGTCGGGGTGGCTCTGACCATGCTCCTGCGCATGACAACCCCCACTGCGTCGGGGACCAATCTCGGCGACGTGTATAAGCTCCTGGCCAGAACGAGGAACCTCCATATTGTCAAGAGCGACCGGAGAGCCGGGGTCATTGAGGAGTCTTGGATCGCCGGCCAGTCGAAGATCCTGGTGAGAAAGACGAAGGAGTATTGCGTCCGGGATGACCTTGCCCTCAACCGCAAGAGAATCCTCAATCTCCAGACCGGCGTGTACACATCCGAACGACTCAGCCCGGACGAATACGGGGCCCAGCGGGCCCGGCAATTCATGGCGGGCTGCCTGAAGGACTTGCTGGAGGGCATATCTTCAGATACCAGGCTGCGTCTTGACGAAGATGAGATGTCCAGCAGTGCCGACAAGGGTCTGGACGTTTATGAACTGCGCGTGCCGCCGCCAGCGAGAAAGTCATCCCCGCCCAGCCGCCGGCTGATGTACATCGACCGCGCCACGGGACGGCCGCAAAAGATGGAGTACTACCGTCAGGTGCCCGGCGCGGAGCCCGGAGGTCCCGACGACGACCTGGATCTTCACGTATCCCACCGACCAGAAAATGGACGAAGTCCTCCAGACGCTCTTCCCGGCCCAGTGACCGCCGATACTGGCACCGGCCCAAACACTCCCTGTCCTCCCGTGCGGTAGACTTGGCTCGCCCCTGTCCCGGCCGCCCCAGCCATGCGACAGTCTGTCATCGTCGGCCGACGACCGACGGTTCCTGCCTCTGAAAGTCATCGCAATGATTGTCGGCCCAGGTGAATAGGGGCTGCGGCTTTCCGGTAGTCCCGCTGCTCTTCCCCTCGACCAGCTTCAGACACTGGCCCCATGCGGGCCTTCCCGTGTGGCTCCAGGCCGGCGCGAAGAACCCACACGCTTCACAAAACTGCCGCATCATCGCACGTCGTGCTCCATCACAAGCCGGTCCGCCAGGATCGGCGGGTGGTCTGCTCGTGCCCGCCGGAAGGGAAAGCCCATTCCTGGGCATCCGCTACAGAAGAAGGCGTATGGCAAGCGCTCTATGTTGATCTCAAAATGAGATCCGCCGCGATGGCCCCGCGCCCGTGGCCCTGCCCTGGGGCTAAAGAAAGCCATCGCCCTGACCGATAAAAAGTATGCAGATCGAGCAGAGGTCGGGGCCTGTTCTGCACGGTCGCGGCCGCAGGCCCGGCCAAGGTGGTCGGCTGGCCCGGCCCGGTGGATTTCGGGGATTATGGCACTGAAGATCTTGCACACATGGGGTGTCGGCACCGCGACGGCGCTGCGGGACTTCTCGATCGAGGGGGCCGCCGAACTCGGCGCCTGCACGGGGGCTCAGTCCTTCCGCGCCACCCGCCAGAGCGACGGCCAGCCGGTGCTGTTGCACAAATTCCGGCCGGCGGCAGCCTTGCTCGATTTGGAACCCCTGAGCGCCGGCCCGGAGCCGCCGGACTTCGACAAACCGTTCGTCACGCAGTTCACCGACCTCTTCGTCGCCGCCGGCAGCGCGTATCTGGTCGAGCCGCTGCCGCCCAGCTTCGCGCTGGGCGATCTGTGGCGTTTTGTGCTCCAGAAGCGGCCCGATCAGGGCTTCATCGTGATCGCCATCGTAGTTCGTCACCTGGCGTCCATCCTCCACCGGCTTACGGGTCAGAACCGCTATCACGGCGCCCTGAGCGTGGAAAACATCATGCTGGCTTCTACGGCCAGCTTTGGTGTCTTGACGGGACACCTGCCCTGTCGGGAGGGCCGACTCTGGCTCCGCAAGGACCCTGAGAGCCCCTTGAAACCCGATTGCTGCGCCTTTGCCGACGTTCTGGGCGCGCTGCTCGAGATCGAGACGCAGACGGCGGCCCTTCAGAACCTGCCCATGCTCCTGCCGGCGACGGTCCGCCACCGTATTCGCAACTTGGTGCAGGCGGTCGAGCACGCCGCGGTCCGCGCCGGCTGACAGGCGGTACCGTGCGAGAACCGCTCCTCGCAGCGACCAATTTTGTGACGACCGCACGGCTATCATGTCATCCCTTCGGCTACGCCCAGGGCAAGCTCTGAGCGACAGCGAAGGATCTGGGCATGGATGGATGCGTGTTCTCGATCCGGCGCCGGTTTTTCCTGCGGTGCCCAGATGCTTCACTTCGTTCAGCATGACAAGTGCACATGGTCTCCCGCAGGACGTAGTCGCACACCGCGCGATGGAATTGCGGACGAGGCTCTTTGTTCCGGCGGACCTTGAGGTTACAATAGACACCGCGTTTGGGTGGGCCAAAGCAGCGTGGCAAGAACAAAGGGTGGCAGGGGCCCCCAAACGCGAAATGATGCGTTTGGGGACCCCGACCTCAAGGCCGAAGGCCTTGGGGATGGTCTGACGCCCAGACCGGTCCCGCCATCCCCAAGCTGCGCTTGAGGCTGCCACCCGGAGCGCTGCAATATTGTGGCAATGGCTCACAACGGGAATAGAATTGTGCGACCATGAAAACCTACGAGCAAATCAACGATCGGATCGAGTCGGGCAAGGCCGTGGTGCTGACGGCCGACGAGATCATGGACTACGTCGATAAAAAGGGCGTCGCGGCGGCCGCCAAAGAGGTGGACGTGGTCACGACCGCCACCTTCGGGCCGATGTGCTCGTCGGGCTGCTTCTTGAACTTCGGGCACTCCAAGCCGCGGATTCGCATGTCCGAGGCGTGGATCGAGGATGTCCTCGTCTACGCGGGCGTCGCGGCGGTAGATGTCTACCTCGGGGCGACGCAACTGCGCCACGCCGACCCGGCGAACATGTACTATCCCGGCGAGTTCCGCTACGGCGGCGGCCACGTGATCGAGGACCTCGTCGCCGGCAAAACGCTCCAGCTCTTCGCCCTCTCCTACGGGACGGACGAGTATCCGCGCCGCGAGATTCGCACGTACTTCACGATCCAGGACCTCAACCAGGCCATCATGGTCAACCCGCGCAACTGCTACCAGAACTACAACGTGGCGATCAACGATTCGGACCGGACGATCTACACGTACCTGGGCATCCTGGAGCCTCATCGCAAGAACGCGACCTACTGCTCCGCGGGCCAGTTGTCGCCGCTGCTGAACGATCCCTACTACGAGACCATCGGCGTGGGGACGCGCGTCTGGCTGGCGGGCGCCCAGGGGCACGTCTACGCCGAGGGGACCCAGCACGCCGGCGACTGCGCGCGGACCCCCAACGGTGTGCCGAAGGAAGGGGCCGGGACCCTGGCCCTGACCGCCGACATGAAGCAGATGCGGCCCGAGTTCGTGCGGGGCGTGAGCTTGCGCGGCTACGGCGTGTCGCTGGCGCTGGGCGTCGGCGTGCCGATCCCGATCCTGAACGAGGAGATCCTCCAGCGCACGTGCGTCCGCGACCGGGACATCCTGGCGCCGGTGATCGACTACAGCCGCGACTATCCCGAAAAGACCGGCCGCGTGATCCGCCACGCCAACTACGAGGAACTGCGCAGCGGCCAGATCGAGGTCGAGGGCCAGAAGGTCGAGGTCGGCTCGATGTCGTCCTACTACAAGGCCCTGGAGATCGCCAATCTGCTGGCCGACGAGATTCGCCGGGGCGAGTTCCTGGTGAGCCGACCCATCGCGCCGCTGCCCCGCGATACGCAAGATGAAACCGCTGGTGATCAGAGAGAAGTGAGGAAGTGTGAAGTTTGAAGTGTGATTTTTGATTTGCAGATCTGAAATCAAACATCAAACTTCACACTTCAAACTTGGGGATTCGATATGAGTCAAACCGTGACGAAGAAGCTGATGTTGTTCTTCCCGAAATGCGAGTGCGAGAAGCCGATCATCTATCACCTGGTGAAGGACCACAACCTGATCGTCAACGTGTACCGGGCGAAGGTGACGCCGGAGGAGGAAGGCTACCTGGTGCTGGACGTGACCGGGACGGAGGAGGACATCCAGGGGGCGATGGATTTCGTCAAGACCTTCAACGTCACGATCAACTGCACCGGCAAAGGGCGTGACCTGGGACGAGCATCGCTGCACGCACTGCGGCCAGTGCCTTCCCCACTGCCCGACCGAGGCCCTGCACTTCGCCGACCCAGCCACGCGCCAGGTGGTGTTCGACGAGGCCGAGTGCATCGAGTGCCTGGCCTGCATCCGCGTCTGTCCCTTCAACGCCTGCGCCTCGGCGTTCTGATTGGCGATCTGTTGTGCGTGCGTCTTGTCATCCTGAACGAAGCGAAGCGCAGTGAAGGATCTGGCGTGCGTACTTGACAAACCTCTCGTTCGCCGGCCAGATCCTTCGCTGCGCTCAGGATGACAGGACATTGCCGCATGGCTGACACGCGCAAACGCGTCTATCGCACCTTCACGCACCACGAAGCGGTCCTCCGCATCTGCTGCGACCAGTTCGACGTCGTCGCCGCGGAGATCGTGCGGCAGCGGCGGATTCTCGAAGAGTACATCGCCCGGCATCCCTCGTTCCAGTCGGCGCTCGTGCCCATCGATCTGCGGGCGGATGCCCCGGAAGTCGCCCGGCGCATGGCCTGGGCGGCCCGGCGGGCCGGGGTCGGTCCGATGGCGGCGGTCGCCGGCGCGATGGCCCAGATCGCCGCCGAGGCGGCCCTGGCCGCCGGCGCCGAGGAGGCCATCGTGGATAATGGCGGCGACATCTATCTCAAGGCGACGGAGCCGGTCCTCGTCGCCCTCGGCACGGGCACCGCCAAGCTGGCCGACCGGCTCGCGTTCGCGGTCGAGCCGGACGACACGCCGCTCTCGATCTGCTCCTCCTCGGGCAAGATGGGCCATTCGATGAGTTTCGGCCTGTGCGACCTGGCGACGATCGTGGCGAAGGACGCCGCCCTGGCCGATGCCGCCGCCACGCAGGCCGGCAATCTCGTCAAGACGGTCGAGGACGTGGACGCCGCCCTGGAGAAGATCATGCGCATCGAAGGCGTCGACGGCGTGCTGCTCGTCAAAGACGACCGCGTCGGCCTCGCCGGCCACCTGCCCCGGCTGACGAAGACCGATTAGGGTGGTTCCCAAGTGAGCCTCCTTGTTTGTAGTGACGCCGTAAGGCGTTATCCTCCTATGCTCTTACGAGCACACTACGAACCAAGCCCTTCGGCCTTGTGGCTGCCACCCGGATTGCGACATGCTCAGGAGGCATCTGCACGGATCCTTTCCGCGACCTGCTCGATAGATTCCGCGCCGGGTCG
Organism: uncultured Planctomycetota bacterium; assembly: GCA_963699595.1. Taxonomy (GTDB): domain Bacteria; phylum Planctomycetota; class Phycisphaerae; order Sedimentisphaerales; family Anaerobacaceae; genus PLanc-01. The sequence goes on along the minus strand of CAVOUO010000036.1, from coordinate 50,079 downwards.
ACCATCATGGTCGGCCTGCGACCTGGTCGTCCGTTCTGCTTGTGGCAGGCCCCAGAATTCGGTCAGCGTGGGTCCATCCCGCCGGCAGCGGTCCCGAAAGAGGAAGTTCCGTATCTCGTAGGACCACACCTTGCGGCCGATGCGCGAGTACCATTTCATGGCGTCCCGGAGGGACAGGTCGGGATGAGCGAAGACCCGCCGCAGGGCGCGCGGCCGCACCTGGAGGACAGCCTCCATGAACTTTACCCATAACAGGACGCGCCACGGCGACATGTGCCGGGTCGCGAGCACCTGATGCTTGTAGTCCCACTTGGAGAGGTCCGGCTGGATGACCCGCCGGTCGGCGGCCTCGTGGAAGTAGGGCGTCCAGCGGTGCGGCGTGACGTACAGCAACTGGATCTGGTCCGGGTCGTAGGCGAGCAGTTGCCGCAGGCTCCGCCAGTAGTCGCGATCGGTCTCTTCCTCGAACCCGACCACGTAGGTTGCCATCGAGAGAATACCGTGCTGACGCAGCAGGCGGATCGCCTCACGGTCGTTGGCGGTGGTGGCGCCCTTGCGAATCTTGCGCAGGGTCTGGTCATCGTAGCTCTCGATGCCCAGGAGAAATCGCGCCACGCCGGCCTTCTTATAGAGGTGCAGGATATCCGCATCGCGGACGATGTCATCGGCCCGGGTGGAGCCGATCAGCGTCAGCGGGACATTCTCGGCGATAAGTGCCTCCAGGAAGGCTTGCCAGGCCGGCCGCGATGCGGTCGGGTTCTCATCGGCAAAATCGATCACTTCGACGCCGTAGGTCCGGTGGAGCCAGGCGAGTTCGGCCGCGAATTTCCGCGGGTCGCGATGCCGCCAGCGTTTCCAGAAGGGATGCTGGCCGCAATAGCTGCACTGATGCGGACAACCGCGCGAGAACTGCACGACGACGGCCTGATGATCTCCCCAGTAGCTGTAGCGTCTCAGATCGACGAGTTCCCAACCGACGCGAAAGGCGTCGAGGTCCTCGATGATCCCAGCCGGCTCCGTCGCGCGGCGCACACCCTTGTCCCGAAAGGCAATGCCCGGCACGTCGCCGAGCGGAGCCTCGTTCTCTATGGCCTCGATCACCCGCAGGATCGTCTCCTCGCCTTCGCCACGGACAATGACATCGATCTGCGGCTCCCGGGCCAGAATCTCGCGCCAGTGGAAGGTGGGGAACACGCCGCCATAGACGATCCGGGCCGCCGGCAGCGCCTCGCGCAGGGCACGAGTGACTTGGACAACGGAGGGATGCCCGGAAGTCGAGCCGGAATGCCCGAGAAGAATGGCCTGGGGTGCGAACGTCACGGCCTGCTGCCACAATCTCCTGTGTGGGCATGGGCCCGAACTCCGCGTCCAGAAGCCGCACTTCATGTCCCGCGTCGATGCAGCGGCCCGCCAATGGCCAGCAGGCCCAAGGGCGGCAAATGCTCGTGCGGAATCCGGCTGCCGATGGCCGGATGGGGCGGATTGATCAGAAGGATGCGCATACAGTCCTCCTTTCTCCCGCCTGTCGGGTTGCTTTACAGCAGGCAGGCTGTTGTCTGTCCGCGTTCCTTCGAGACCCACGCGCTAGGAACTCAGTGTCTTCACTTATAAGGCGGCGCCAAGGGCACTTTCGTTACAGGCGATTAGCATGCAAGGATGACATCGCCCACGAGAAACCGAACACTATTTCACGCTGGAACAAGGCAGACCCTAACACGGTGGCAGGGTGCCCCGAGGTGGAGCCGGAGTGTCCGAGAAGAATGGCCTGGGGCGCGAACGTCACGGCCTGCGCCACAATCTCCTGCGTGGACATCGGGCCGAATTCCGCGTCCAGAAGCTGCACTTCGTGTCCCGCGTCGATCAGCGGCCCGCCAATTGAGAGGAGTCCCAGGGGTGGCAAATGCTCGTGTGGAATGCGGCTGCCGATGGCCGGATGCGGCGGATTGACCAGCAAAATGCGCATGAAGACCTCCCTTCTTCCCTTGCGGGACGTATAATGGGTTTAGAGACTTCCGCACACTTCGAAGCGAACCGATTCCCGTCCGCCCGGCCCCTCCGACGCGATGCTCGCGGGCCAGGCCGGCGTCAGGAACCAAGTAACGTCAGGTGCATGACCTTATCTTTTGTTCTCCCAAACCAACTCGCTCAACACGGAACCTTGAATACCGCACCTTCACGTCTGGCCTTCTTACGAGGTGACGCTTCTCTTTGTTCGTCCCTGTCTCGGCGGCGAATGGGTCAATGTGCGATTACGCTTTGCGGGAGCCTCCTCCGTATTTGTCATGCTGAACGAAGTGAAGCATCTGGCCAGCTGATGCAGCTAACGTTCGTTACTGTGCTCAGCCCAGATCCTTCGCTCAGGATGACAGGTGGGGGGCACCGACGCCACGAAATGTAGTCGTACACACCGGTCGCCCAAAGACAGATCGACGCTGTGACCTCACCTCCATGACTCTCTCCCTGCACCCATCGGCGTCCACCTTGACACCTTCGATTCCCAGAAGAGTGACGAAAGCCGGCTTGCCCAATGGGCAACATGCTGATAGAGTAGAGGAGGTGTTCGAAATGCCGGTTAGAGACACAGCGGAGACAGACGTGGATACGCCAAGAAGACAAATCGAAGCGAATTTGTCCGCCGATCTTGTGAGGTGCCTGCAATCGCAGGGCATGACGTTGCAGCAGATTGCCGATACGATGGGACTGAGCGAATCCTTTATCAGTCGCGTGGCGAATAAGAAGCGGAGCCTTACGATTGAGCACCTCCTGCGACTCCAGGAGGCCGTCGACAAACCCTTGCCGTTATTGCTACTGGAAGCCACCTCGCAGGATTCGGTGCCTCAGCCGTTGGCTTCCTTGTACGAGAAGGCTCGTGCGGTTCTCGCCGCCGGCATGGCCTTGGAGCCGTCCGCCAAGAGGCGACGCCGAAAGACAGGTTGACCGACAACCTTGTCCCCCCGGACTTTGATCCGCGGCGGGAATCGATTTGCTTTTCACCTAGCACGTGTCACTTATTCCCTTGCTCGCTCCACCTCCGCCCGCGATAATGCTCCCCAGAGAAGTACCGTCGATGAAGCTGCAACGAAGTGGTTTGAGGCCAGCGCAGGTCAGGAAAGCATGGCGACCCCGAGTTGACTATGCGGGGCGTAGGACTCGTGGCATGAGACGTAGTTCCCCGCGCGCGTACCGTTTGCGGAAGGGAGGAACATGATGGAGAATCTGCGATCCGACATCATACTGCCTTTCTTAAAGGCACATCATCGATTCATCCAGGTGCTCGTTAGCAAATTCACGTTGCGCAGGACGCGAAGCGGACTTGAGATGCATATAGATTTCGGGGACAAGGATCTGGCTGTATGGTCCGACCTTGGCAAACGTGAAGTCAGGAAGAAGATACGCAACTTCGCAATGAAGGCCGCAGAATACCGACAGTCGCTCAATGACCTCTTACGTGGCTCCCCAAACGATCTCCTCGAGCCTAAGAGGAATCGACTCCCCTTTCGCTATGCCAGTGGCGGTACCCTCCCGATTGTTCAGCGGGGCCACACTGAATACTATTCCTTCTTCTACCGTGATATTTCCCCCGTCGGCTGGAATATTGCGAATGGAGGGTGTGATTCTCTCCACGAGTTGCTGCATCCTGTGGAGACAATCGAGAGGGAACTCCGTGAAGAAGTAGTGGTCTTCAACTGTTCCCGCCGTGAGTGGATGCTATTTGAGGCCGGCGAAGGGGATATCGCGGCCAGACCCGAGTTCCTGAACATTCGCGCGATTATGGACAAGCAGTACCCTCGCCTCGGCCTTCGAGAATTCGACATCACAGAGATCCCCTGCAAGTGGCTCGATGGACCTGACAAGCTGCTCGTGAGTTTCGAGGGCGGACGCCCCTCCAAAACACGTGGTTGTTTCTTAAACATCAACCCCGAGGACTTTGGCATCGAGATAGACCGAGTCGCATGGATCACCATAGACCAAGATGCGATACTCTATGACGGAGAAAGCTGTGGAGATAGCCTCATCAACAGTCCGGTAGGTCTATTTGAAGTAGAGCGGTTTAACGAGCTTGTCAGGTCAGGGTGCAACCATTTCCTGCCCGATCTGTTTTTCTATGATGCAAGATGTTATGGGGATGGTCCGAGGTGGATAGAGCGGAAAGTCGCGCATTATGTCAAGAGGATGTCCCGAATGCGCCCGTACCAATGCGCCCGGGAGTACGAGAACACGTCATTGAAGTTCGACATGTGTCCGGCCACGCGTGGAGTTGTCCGGCGATACATATCCACACTCACACGCAAACCAAAGGGGCGGTACGATATCTTCATCAGCTTTGGTTCAGAGGATGAACGCTTGGCCAGACGCATCTATGAATACCTGAGGAAGAACACTCAGAAGCGCGTTTTCTTCAGCGCCGAGACAATACACGATGGGGACTACATGCGTCAACTCATGCTGGCCCTGGAATCCGCACAGAAGCTGATTCTGGTTGGCACCAGCCTAAAACACATCATGAAACCTCACGTGGAGTATGAGTGGCGGGCGTTTCACCTTCTCACGATCAGCGACCTCAAGAAATGTTTGGTGCCGGTAATGGTTGGCGTTGACCCTAAGGCTCTCCCTTTGCCGCTGCGCATGTGCCAGGGTTATTTTCCAGGAGATGAAGATCAGCTGGCATCTGTTCTACCCAAGTTGCGGTGACACAGCGCGGAGTATAGAGGTCAGGCCTGCGCATCTCACACGGAAGACGTGGGGCAGGCGCTCTTCTCCATCCATACGGTTGCGGACCGTTTGGGGGTCCGGTTGTATGCGGCGGTCTTGACGGTGACGTGCTGGCCGGCTCTTGTGGCCAGGGTGATGAGCATTTCGAGACTGAACTTCTCCCATTTGCCTCGCACCAGATCGGAAACGCGGGACTGACTGACCCCGAGGAGTTTGGCCGCCCTGGCCTGCGTCAGCTTCTTGGCCTTGATGACCTTCCGCAACTGGGCCATCAGCATTCCGCGAGAGCAGGAATAGGAGGTCATTTCGCGACGGAAGCCTGGGCCATTGTCGCAGTGGAGCGTTGGTGGATTTGCGTTGCACTACATAGGCATAAATGATAATATACTGCAATGAAATGGGAAGAGTTGCTGAGGCAGGTGGCGGATGAGCCGGTGTTTCGCACAGGATTTTTGGCCGGCAGCGGCGAGAGCTTGCTGGCTCTGCGTCTGCAGTTGAGCCGCTGGGTCAAGACCGGCAAGCTGCTCCAACTGGCCAAGGGATTGTACGCCCTGGCCGAGCCTTACCGAAAGCGAACGCCGCACCCTTTTGTTTTGGCCAATGCGATGAAGAAGGCTTCGTACGTGAGCCTTCAGTCGGCGCTGGGGTACTTCGGGATGATCCCCGAGCATGTTCCGACGGTGACGAGCGTGACCACGCTCAGACCGGCGCGAGTCGAGACCCCTCTGGGCCGCTTCCTGTTTCGGCATGTCAAGAAGAGCTGGTTCTGCGGCTATCAACAGGTGGACCTCGGGTCCGGCCAGAGGGCGTTTGTCGCCACGCCGGAGAAGGCTCTGCTGGACTTGGTGTACCTGACGCCGGGGGCGGACGACTATGACTTCCTGGCGGAGCTTCGACTTCAGAATCTGGAGAGCCTGGACCGTGAGGTGCTGGCCCACCTGGCCCGGACGAGCCGAAGCCCGAAGCTGCGGCGCGCCGTCCAGCTCTTGGAGCGGCTGACAGAGGAAGCAGGAGAGCGGGAGCCATGAAGGATTACCTCCGCCAGATTCTCAGCGGTGTCGGCAATCCGGTCTTGGCGCGTTGCCTCGCCCGGGAGTATCTGCAGGCCCGGCTCCTGCAGTCCCTGCAGGAGCGTGGAGCCTTCAACACCTGGGCGTTCCAAGGCGGAACGGCCCTGCGCTTTCTGTACTCCATGCCGCGATTTTCGGAAGACCTCGATTTCGCCGTGGTCGAGGCGGGAATGCCGGTTGATTTTCGCGACCACGTGACAAACGCCGATCGAACCTTTGCGGCCGAAGGCTATGAGGTGAGCATCCGAATCAACGACAAGCGGACCGTCAAAGCGGCGTTTGTGAGTTTCAAAGGCTTGCTGTTGGAGCTGGGTCTTTCCGCCCATGCTTCCGAGACTCTGTCGATCAAGGTGGAAATCGACTCGAATCCGCCGGCGGGAGCGAAGGTCGTCTCTACGATCGTCCGGCGTCATGTCATTCTCAACCTTCGCCACCACGACAAGGCCTCCCTGCTGGCCGGCAAGCTGCACGCATTCCTGGCGCGGCGGTACGTCAAAGGCCGGGACATCTATGACCTCCTGTGGTATCTCTCGGACCGGGCTTGGCCAGAGCCGAACCTGGAGTTGCTGGACAACGCCCTCGCGCAAACGGCCTGGCGCGGGCCGCACGTCACCGCCCAGAATTGGCGGCAGCTTGTCGCCCGCCGGGTGGAAACGCTGGAGTGGAACCAGGTCGCAGCAGACGTGGAACCTTTCCTGGAGCGGCCGGCCGACATGGCGTTGCTGACGCCGGAGAACCTCACCTCGCTGCTACGACGGTAGCGGCATTCGGGTACGCCAGACTCAGCTCCAAGCTGAAACAGGCAGGCTGTCCTCAGACGACCTCTTCGGTTTTTTCGTCCCAGCGGACGGTTCGCTTTTCGCGATAGGAGGTATTGGCCATGTAGCAGGCGATCGCGGAGCGGAAGCCGATCTCGAAGGGACAATTCGGCTCCTTGCGCGTCCGCATGCAATCGAAGAAGTTCTGCATGTGCGCCACCGTCGCGTCGCCGCCGGCTACGATGTCCGCGCTCTTCTTGCCGCCGGGGCCCGCCGGCTCGGCGGATGTCGTGCCGCGGGGCTTGTCCTGGGGCTCGTAGCGGACCTGGTCGTGGTCGTCGCGGAGGATCGTGCCCTTGTTGCCCAGGACCAGGTCGTCGCCTTCGCCGAAGTAGCGGTTGCCGAACATCGAGTTCCAGGTGAACAAGAGGTTCTCCGGCTGGCTCATGGAAACGTCCATCGTGTCGGGGACCTGCATTTCCGGCGACAGGTAATTGCCGCCGGTCATCGTCACGCTCGCCGGGATCTTGAGGCCCATCAGCTTGTACCAGAAGCCCACCTGGTGGACCATGTTCTCGTAGACGTTGCCGCCGGCGTAGTCCCAGTAGAACCGCCAGTTGATGACGCGGTTGGGATCGAAGGGGTATTTCTTCGCCTCGCCCTGGAAGCCCGGCCAATCGACGTGCTGCTCGTCGCAGTCGGCGGGGATCGCCCGCTTCCAGCCGCCGTAGGGGGCGTTGCGATAGTGGTGCGTGTGGATCGCGGTGATCGTCCCCATCTTGTCGGGGGTCAGGTACTCCTTCGCCCGCGCGACGGCGTCGCTGCTGGTCGATTGGATGCCGATCTGGACCACCCGGCCCGAGCCCTGGAAGGCCTTGCGCATCCGCTTGGCGTGGTCCGGGTTGAAGGCCATCGTCTTTTCCTGGTAGATGTCCTTGCCCGCCTGGATGCGCCGGGACGAAGTTCAGGACGTGCTGGTGCTGGGGCGTCGCGATCAGCACGGCGTCGACGCTCTTGTCGTCCAGCAGCTTGCGGAAGTCCTGGTAGGTCTTGATCTGGGGCGCGAATTTCTTCACTTCATCCAGGCGGCGCGTGTAGACATCCGCCACGGCGGCGGCTTCCGTGTTGGGGCATTGCAGGGCCGACTTGAAGATCTCCTGGCCCCGGCCGCCCGCGCCGATCAGGCCGACGCGAATGCGCTCGTTGGCTCCCAGGACACGGCGGGATGGGAAAGCTCCGCTGACGGTCAGCGCCGCAGCGCCGGCCAGCACATTGCCGACAAACTCACGACGGGTAGACATAAAATCCTCCTTAGACGGCTGCTCTTTCAACTCTTTCGCCACGACCAGATTCTATGCACGCTCAGCGGCGGGCGTCAAGGCCGAGTTCCTTCAAGGTGAGCGAACGGGTGCGAGGCGTTCTTGCTGGATCTCTCCGCCGTTGTCATGCTGACGAATGAAGCATCTGGGCAGCGATGGGACAACGTCTGTTATTATGCTTGGCCAGATCCTTCGCTGACGCTCAGGATGACAGAACGCACTAAGTCCTCTGTGGTCGCAAGATCTTCCTGCGGGAAAATCTTTGCCGCGGTCTTGGTGAAAAGGGGGGCGGTTCCGATAAAGATGGGCCGGACGGCCGCGCGGGAAGCGGGGCGGGACGGCGGCGTGCCCGACACGGTGCCGGCGGGTAATTTTGTTGACTTTTTCTCGCCAATCGAGTAGACTTACCGTTGTGAATCGCCTATGGGGGTCGATTCCGTTTGGGGGGTGCTCGAAGTTCTCTCCTTTCGGCACCAGGTAAGGTTGAGCGGTCGTTCGTAGTGACGCCGTGACGCGTTCTCGGGAAGTATGAAGTTTGATGGTTGATTGTTGATTCCTAAATCAAACATCGCACATCAAAAATCACACTTCTCGTGCTGTCCTGATGGGCACACTACCAGCGGCGTGGAGCTTCTTGGGGTGGGGCGGTCATGCGAATGCGTATCACATCGAGACTTCTGGCCTGGGCCATCACGCAGTTGCTGGTGACGGCCGGGCCGAGCGTGGCTGACACGGTGGACATCGTCAACGGCGGCTTCGGCGCCTACGATGCCGTCACCGTCTGGGGCGGCGGCAGCTACGGCGACGGTGTGGACGCGGGCGTGTACACGCTGAACAAGGCCGGCGATAGCGGTATCGGCAGCACGTGGCATAACGGCCCGGTTGCCGGCTTCTGTGTGGAGCTCAACGAGATGGCGCCGACGGAGACGCTGCGGTACGCCGTGGGTATGCCCGACGATATGATCGTCAGCTACACAGGCGGCACGTTGGGAACCACGAAGAGCAATTACCTGCGGGAGCTGTGGGCCCGCTATTACGATCCCGCCTGGGCCCAAAGTGTACCCGGCACCCATTACGACGGCCAGGCGGCCGCGTTCGCGGCAGCCGTCTGGGAGATCGTCTACGAAGACGTGCCCGGCTCGCCCGCGCGGTGGGACGTGACCGCCGACGGCACGTCGGGCTTCGGCGGCTTCCTCGCCCAGAACGTGGATGCCGCGACCGCCAACCGCTGGCTGCAGAGTCTCGACGGCGGCGGCCCGAAGGCGGACTTGCGGGTCTTCATGAACGCCGGCGCCCAGAATTACCTGGTGGCGGTACCGGAGCCGGCGACGCTGGCTCTGCTCGGACTTGGTGGCCTGGCCCTGATCCGCCGGCGCCGTACCTACAACTGATCTATAGGCCCCCCTTACCTTGGAGTGCACGGGCTGCGGACTCTCGGCCGCGGCCCGTGCCGTTTTCTGCCCGCCCCAGCCGACTCCCGCGCTGCAGATCGGATTCCTGCCTGCGCTACTGGATCCCTGGGATGGGCGGGCGAGACCATCTGCAAGACGATTCACGCCGTGAAGCCGGCCTGCGCACATAGCCGGATGGCTGGTGGGCAGTGCTCCTAAATGAGGTGCGCAAAAATAGAGGGAGACAGCGACCCCCCCAAGAATAGTTCGGTCTGCCGCCCCCCCTGGAAAGAAGGAAGGAGTATTATGAGCAACTGGTTCGTGTCGTGTGCTTTCTGCCACTCCTTTCACCCAAAGTATACGGCATGTTCCGGCCGAGGCAAAATGGGATCGGCCCGCCGGCGTCAGTCCGGGAAAGATTAATGGAGAGGCATTGGGCCGGCGGCGGCGGCCTCCTCCGGCACGCCTTGCAGACACCTCGCACCCGGCGGCCCTCGGGGAGAACAATCAGGGGGTCCTTCAGCGTATTAAAATAGTGTGTTTCTGCCGCAGGGGAGCCTGTTTTCCCAGTGATTACCGGGCACAATGAGGTTGACTTTTCGCGTCCTTTCGGGTAGCGTAACGGCCGTTGGAAAAGGCTTGGACGGGGCCTCCCGGCGCGGTCAGCCGCGTTGGGCGAACCCAGGGATGGTGGCCGATCTTCACGCAAGCGCGTCACCCCTTGATTTGGTGCGGTTGGAGTGCTTATTAAGTTGATGGAGTTTGTAGAACTCCGCTGAGGAATCGATAAGGAACATGAAGGAACCAGAACAGCCGGTGAAAGACCGTTTGGAAGAGATGCCGATTCTTGACGAGATCAAGAATTCGTATCTGAACTACGCGATGAGCGTCATCGTGTCGCGGGCCTTGCCCGACGTGCGCGACGGGCTCAAGCCCTCGCAGCGGCGGATCCTCGTCGCGATGAACGACCTGAACCTCGGGCCCGCGCAGCACCCACCGCAAGTGCGCCAAGATCGTCGGCGACACCGGCGGCAACTACCACCCCCACGGCGACCAGGCCACCTACGGCACGCTCGTCCGCATGGGCCAGGAGTGGGCCATGCGGTACCCGCTGGTCGATCCGCAGGGCAACTTCGGCAGCATCGACGCCGACCCGCCCGCCGCCATGCGATACACCGAGGCCAGGATGGCGGCGCCGGCCATGGAGATGATGGCCGACCTCGACTACGACACGGTCGATTTCGTGCCGAACTACGACGAGCACGCGGAACGAGCCGACGGTGCTGCCGTCGCGGTTCCCGAACCTGCTGGTCAACGGCTCGACCGGCATCGCGGTCGGCATGGCGACGAACATCGCGCCGCACAACCTGGGCGAGGTCTGCGACGCGCTGCTGCTGGTGATCGACGATCCGCAAGTGCGGGTTCAAGGACATCATGAAGGTCCTGCCCGGGCCGGACTTCCCCACGGGCGGCATCATCTGCGGCCGCAAAGGCATTGTCGATGCCTACACGACGGGCCGGGGCCACCTGACCGTGCGGGCGCAAGGCCGAGGTCGAGGCGAGCAAGCGCGGCAAGGACCAGATCATCATCACCGAAATCCCCTACACGGTGATCAAGACGAGCATCGTCTCGAAGATCGCCGAATGTGTCCACGACGACTCGCTGCCGGAGGTCGCCGACGTGCGGGACGAGTCGGACCGGCAGGGCCTGCGGATCGTCGTCGAGCTCAAGAAAGACGCCGACGCGGACATCGTGCTCAACAAGCTGTGGCGGTACACGCCGCTGCAGACGACCTTCGCCATTGCCAATATCGCCCTGGTCAACAACCGGCCCGAGACGCTGAACATCCGCGAGCTGCTCGAGCATTTCATCGAGCACCGCAAAGAGGTCATCCGGCGGCGCAGCCGGTTCCTGCTGAAGCAGGCCCGCAACCGGGCCCACATCCTCGAAGGCCTGATCCTGGCGGTCAGCGACATCGACGAGATCATCGAGATCATCAAGAAGTCGCCCGACGTGCCGACGGCCAAGCTGAACTTGATGAAGAAGCCGCTGCGCCTGGCCGAGAGCGAGACGCTGCGCAAGCTGCTGCCCAAGGAGTTCGTCCGAGAGAAGAGCAAGGGCGAGCATTTCCTGACCGGTCCGCAGGCCGACGCGATCCTGGCCATGCAGTTGCAGCGGCTGACCGGCCTGGAAATCGAAAAGCTGGCCAAGGAGTACGTCGGGCCTGGTCGAGGAGATCGAGGGCTACGAAGCCATTCTCGGCGACGAGAAAGTCCTGCTCGACATCATCCGCGAGGACATCAACGAGATCAAGGACAAGTACGGCGACAAGCGGCGGACGCAGATCGCCGCCAAGGCGGAGATGCTCGAAGACGAGGACCTGATCGCCGAGGAGAGCGTGATCGTCACCGTCAGCCACGACGGCTACATCAAGCGGATGCCCATCGACACGTACAAGCGGCAGGGCCGGGGCGGCCGGGGCATCATCGGCTCCGACACCAAAGAAGGCGACTTCATCAAGCACCTGTTCGTCGCCTCCACGCACGACTACCTGCTGATCTTCACGAATCGCGGCCGGTGCTACTGGCTGCAGGTCTACGACGTGCCGAGCCTGACCGCGCCAGAGCAAGGGCCGCAGCATCGCCAACCTGCTGAACCTGGCCAACCAGCAGATCGCCTCGATCATCAACGTCAGCAGCTTCGAAGAGGACAAGGAAGAGGGGCAGGCCCACGAGCTGGTCATGGCGACGAAGAACGGCCTGGTCAAGAAGACCCGCCTCAGCCAGTACAGCAATCCGCGCGCCACGGGCGTGATCGCGATCAACCTCGATCCGAACGACGCGGTGATCGGCGTCGTGCTGACCTCGGGCGGCGACCACATCATTCTCGGCACCCGCGACGGCATGACGATCCGGTTCGACGAGCAGCAAGTCCGCTCGATGGGCCGGGCCTCGCGCGGCGTGCGCGGCATCAAGCTGCGGCCGAACGACGAGGTGGTCGGCATGGTCGTCCCGACGGAAAAGGCGTCGCTGTTCACCGTCTGCGAGAACGGCTACGGCAAACGGACCGGCGTCGAGAGCTACCGCTCGCAGACGCGCGGCGGCGTCGGACTCAAGAACATCAAGACCAGCGCCCGCAACGGCAAGGTGGTCGCCCTCGAAGTCGGTGCAGCCGGGCGACGATCTGATGCTGATCACGGCCGGCGGCATGATTATCCGCACCGGCCTGGACGAGATCCGCTCCATCGGCCGCAACACGCAGGGCGTGCGCCTGATCAAGCTCAAGCCGGAAGACAAGCTCGTGGCCGCCGAGAAGATCGCCGCCGAAGACCTCGAAGGCGAGGACGAAGCCGGGACCGGAAGACAAGAAGGCCAATGATGGATGGATAGATGATAGGACCGAGCCTCATATGACCTTATCATGACATGGCTGATCGCATTTACGTCATCGCGGGCAAGGACGAGTCGCTGGTCGGCGCCCGGTGCCAGGAGTTGCTGGATGAGCTGCTCGAGCCCGAGCAGCGCATGACCGGGCTGTTCTCGGTGGATGGCGACGAGGCCGCGATTGCCGAGGTCCTGGATGAGCTGCGGACCACGCCCTTCCTGACGGATAAGCGTGTCGTGGCGATCCGGGGGGCCGACGGCTTCGTCTCGAAGCACCGCGAGATCCTGGAGAAATACTTCGAGAAGCCTGCCTCGACCGGCGTTCTCGTGCTGACCGTCTCGAGCTGGGATGCGCGGACGCGGCTGGCCAAGATGCTGCCGAAAGTCGGCACGCTGATCGAGTTGACGCCGCCGCCGCGGTGGAAGCTGCCGGAGCATCTGGTGCAGCACGCCGCCGGCAAGCACAAGATCACGACTCAACAAAGACGCCGCCGAGATGCTGGTCGAGCTGATCGGGGAGGAGCTGGCGCAGCTCTACAACGAGGTCGAAAAGCTGGTCCTCTTCACGCGGGGCGAGGCGGCGATCCGGATGGACCACGTGGAGGCCCTGACGGGCCACCATCGCATTTACGACGCCTTCGAGGTCATCGACGCCATGATCGGCGGCCACGCGGGCCAGGCGGTGAGCCGGCTGCGGAACATGTTCGAGGAAGACAAGAGCGCCGAGTATACCGCCGTCGGGGCCTTCGCCTTCCACCTGCGGCGCATGTTCCAGGCCAAGGTCCTGCTCGAAAAGCGCACCAATCCCGACGCAGATCGCCAAGCAACTGCGCATCTGGGGCAACAAGGACCGGTTCTTCGCCCAGCTCCAGCGGATCTCGCTCGTCCAGATCGCCGCCTTCCTGGAGGAGCTTGCGGCGATTGACCACGCCACCAAGACCGGCCAGGGCCAGGCCCCGGTCCTCATCGAGCAACTGGTCCTGCGTCTCGCGAGCACCGGCGCCATCGCGAATCGGTAAAGCCATCGGCAAGCGACGCGCGCTTGCCGCTGCCACCCACGGCATTCCGCAAGTCCGGCAACGATACCGAGGAGATTGCTTCGCTGCACTCGCAATGACATACAAGGCCCGGTCATGTCATTGCGAGGAGCCCTGCGACGAAGCAATCTCAGACGCGGGAGCGGGAAAGACGGTCACGATCTGGGATCAGAGCTGGGACAATTCCTGTTGGAGCAGGGAACTTGAGATTCCGCCATCGTTTTGGTAAGCTAAGGTAGAGTGCGAACGGTGTTGTCAGGCGATGTATGCCGGAGGATGCCATGAAGAGCATGAGAAACATAGCTTTTGGGGCGTTGCTGGTGGTCGCCCTGTATTGCGTCGTGCGTGTCTTGCTCCCCGACCGTCAGGTGGCGCCGCCGGCCGGGCCGCCGTCGACAGAAGTTCAGCGCGAAGCCCGATCCGCTCGGCCCAGACAGGCGGTGCGTTCGGCCGAGCCGCGCGTGGCGACCGGGCCGACCCGGTCGCGGCTGTCTTCCGACGAGCGCCCGCGCCGCCGACCAGTACACCCCAGGCGGAGCCCGTGAAATCTGAGACGCAGGCCGCCGCCGGGACGAGCGAGAAAAAGGCGGCCCCCGCCCAGGGGAAAGCGCCGCAGGCAGCGGGGGCTGCGCCGGCGCGCAGGCCCGGCAAGCCGCCGATCCAGGATCCGATGGCGCGGGCCGCGCTGGGTTATGTCGGGGCGGATGCGGAGGCGGAACTGTATTGGTATCAAGCGATCAACGACCCCGCTCTCCCGGCCCAGGAACGCCAGGACTTGATCGAGGACCTCAATGAGGATGGGCTCTCCGATCCGCAGCATCCGACGGCGGACGATCTGCCTTTGATTCTGAGTCGCATCCAGATCATCGAAGAAGTGGTCTGGGACGCGATGGACGAGGTCAATGCCGACGCCTTTCTGGAGGCGTACAAGGACCTCGTGAACCTGGCGTTCCAAGCCATGGACAATGGGTAGGCCGTCGATCGTCAAGCGGTTGCGAAGCTCGTTGGTTTGGAGTTCCGCCTTCAGGCGGGTAAAACTCTTCTCGTCCGCTTCTTTCGTATTAAGCGGTTAAGAAGATTCGGACCCGCGTAAACGCGGAACTCCGAACGGACGGAACGAGTTGCGCCACCGTCTCACGCATCACGGAAATAATGTGGGGCTGTTCGCTTTTGGATCGGAGACGCTGGAACGGATCTCGGCCACCCAGGAATCGGACTGGGGTTTATCGAAGCCCAGGAAAGCGGAATCCGGATCGTGCCGGCGGAAGGCTGCGCCGGCCACGGCCTTGTTGGCGTTGGCGTAGCAGTAGAGGCAGCCGTGCGGGCAGGTGTCGTAGGTGCCGATGTCGATGCTCTCCGTGCAGCCGCATTCCTTGCGCGTGGGCTTGGCCTTGTACTCGAACCCCTGCGGAAAGAACAACTGCTCGATGATCGCCCCATCGATGCAGTGGGCCTTGTGAATCCGGGGGCCCAGCAGGTAGTCGCCGCAGCAGGAGTACATCCGGATGCCGTAACGATCCGCGATCGCCGCCAGCCGGTCGGCCAGTGCGATCTTCTCGTCCGGGTGCGGCTGAAGGAGACGGATGCCCTGGTCGGCCAGCAGGGGAAGGAGGTTGCGCTTGACCTTCTCGTACTCGGTCACGAAGCTGAAGTAGCAGCGCTCGACCCGGCCGGCCAGTTGCGCCGCCAGACGCTCGAAGTGGTCCAGGTAGAAATCCGCGTCCGGTGGTGTTGGACAGAATGATCGGGTCGAACCGCCAGTTGATGTGCCGCGGCGAGTACCGCTCGCCGAGGTACTGGAGCGTCTTCAAGGCCGCCGCCTTATCGACGTTGGTCTCAAAAACCGCCGGCAGGGCCGTGAGGGTGTAGTTGAAGTAGAACCGGTAGCCGAGGCGGTCGAGCGTATCCAAGTGCGGGACGAACGGCGTGAAGTCCTTCGACCAGAAGACAAAACAGTCCACGTCCTGCGGCGCCAGCGAGACCAGGTAGCGCTTGCCTCCGTAGGGCGCGACGACGCCGGCGAAGCCCTCCTGGATGCGGCGCATGAACCAGGGGCCGTAGAAAGCCGGCACATCCGTCCGCCGCGATACCGAAATGATTCGACTCATCCCACTTCTCTACCCAAACTGAACCATCAGCAACCAATGGCCTCATCGTACCCGACAGGCTTCGATTGGCAAGGGGATGTCTTCTGAAGTGGGAAGTTTGATGTTTGAAGTCTGAAGTCAGAACGACACGACCGTAGGGGCGAATAATCATTCGCCCTTTCTGCGTCAGGGCAAGCGATCCCCGCTCGCCAAAATCCGCCCTCGACCACAGAGAAACGGCGATCAACCAAGAAAGGATTGCCGCAAGAAACGCAAAGAGAACGCAAAATACGCCCAGGCAAGGTGACGTTTGGAGTACCGCCTTCAGGCGGGTCAACAGTCCGCACCTCCTTCCTCATTCCGCGTTTACGCGGTGTGGAGCCGGCGGCGCCGGAAGACTCTCGATCCGCCTGAAGGCGGTACTCCGAACAGAAGACCCTCTCTCTCGCCTCGCAAAATGTCCCCGCAATCGCTTCATTGTTAATCTGAGGGCGGACCCCACGAAGGCCCCTCGATCGCCCCGTGGCTACTCGTATCTTTTGAGGAACTCCAAGGCGGCCGTTTTGTCGGCGAATTCAGCCGTGATCTTGTCTCCACTGCTGTACCGAATCTGTATCTCATACTTGTAGACTGCCTGGGGAACGGACGAAGACTCGTAAGAAGACAGGAAGCTAATCGCCTCGTCCACAGAGGAACACTCCATCTCCCGACCGTGGAGCGGAATGACGATGATTCTATCAATGCACCGTGTGACAGTATTGTCGAGTGCGGAGAGAAAATCATCGATGTCCTTCCGGTGTATCTCGATGAGTCGCGCCGCAACGCCGCGCCTTGCCTTCTTGCTGATGGTCTTCCAACGACTCAGCTTCTTGCGAAACTCCTTCTCAGGCGTGTCCTCATCAAACCTCGCGTCGACGCCGACCTTCTGGAAGGCGTCGACTATTGACGCGTACGGAAAGAACAGTATGTGAAACCCAAGGGACTTGAGTTGATTGAGTGCCCCATCGGTGAAGACTCCGGCGAGAATCGCACCCGTAAACGGGCAACAGTGCTTATAGGTCAGCGCAAGAACCTGAATTGCACCTTGAATTTCCTGGGCTTTATTCCTCGAATGCTTGGTGTAGCGCCGCCAAGCGGTCTCGATGAACGCCGCCGGTGTGCCAATAACCTTATCCGTCCCGCCGCGTTCAAGGACGAAATCCAAATCGTGCGCATTGCCATAAAGATCGGTCCACGTGACCTTCCTTCCCTCTCTGGCTTCGCGCGGGCCTTTCTTGTCCAAATATAAGCCGTGCTCGTTGGCGAATTGTTGCAAAGCCGGCTCCACCGCATCTTCGAGCACATTGCCGATAATCTGCCCGAACGTGTGTGCCAGCGATTCAGCCATCCGCTACCCCTCGATCCATAGCAGTCCTTCCTTCAAGGGGACCCGGTGTTTGCGATTCTTCCATTTGATGTTTCGATCTCTGAGCTTGTCAAAGCGATAGCTTTTGAACCCCGCGGCGATTGCCAGTTCCGCAATCCACTTCTCAATCGGGCAATAGACACCGTAGGGAGCGGAGTCGCCGATAACCCAGCACATGTGAGAACCCTGGCGGCAAATCCGCCGGAGTTGCTGAAGGACAAGACTAATGTCGCGGCAATAGGCCGCAACCATCGTATGGTAGTGTTTCTTGCCTCCGTGGCTCTCTCGGACTTCCGCCAACCGTTCGGCGGCGGACGCCAATTCGGAACGAATTGGGGCCACGGCCTCCGACTCCAGAAGGTCGGACAGTCGCAGTCTCTCGCGCGAGGAATGCTGTGATGACGAGACGATCAGATGCTTGCGTACCGTGTCGTGAATATCGCCCCAGCCGTTCACGTCGCCCCAGAAAGTCATCTCGAAGCGCAGTGCGTCTGCATAGTCGTAATTGTTGGCATAAGGCGGCGAGGTGATCACGGCATCCACTTCGCGTGACGTGCTGCCGGCAAGTGCTCGAGCATCCCCCGCCACAATCTCCGCGAGGCACTCGCTCGCTCGCGCCTGCATCCATCGAAGATCAGCCTTGATGATCTCCACCTGTTGTTCGAAAGCGAAAAGCGGTGCAAGCACCTTCTTTTTCGTTTTGTTTGGCAGGATGTACTGCCATTGCGCGGTGCCCGCTTTTGAGGTCGGGCGAAGGATCGCAGTCAACGCCAACCAGACCAATTCCGATTCCTGAGACTTGTCCTGCAACTGCAACCAAGAAGATTTCAGTCTCTCCAGAAAGGCGAGAGCGTCGGGATCATAACTCCGTTCGATCAGAGGCGGGTAGCCTGCAGTCCGTGGCGTCTGCTTCTCTGCTTGCCTGACGAGGTTGGCCGCCCAAGCGGCGAAGCGTTCGGGCGGACGTTGTCCAGAGCAGTTTTGCCTTGCATATTCTCGATACTACAGGGTGGGCTTCGACCCCGAGGCTCGGAATTCCCAATATGTCACAGACCACGGGGACGGTTCCCGATCCCACGAATGGATCAAGGACGAGGTGCTGCTTTCCGATCTCCCAGTCGGCCAGGACTTGTTCCACCCATGGTGCGGCAAAGCCGGCGGAATAGCGAAACCACCGGTGAACGGGGAGTGCCATGTTGTCAACAAATGTGCCCGATCGCGACAGCTTGATGTCGGGTATTATCTGCCTATCGTCTTCAAATAGCGTCAGTTGTGACTGCATGATCGCATCATAGCACGTTTCTGTTGTTCGTCCACCCATTCTTCGTGGCCTACCGCGTGCCGGCGCACCTTGCCTCTGACCACACCTTCTCTGCCGCAGGTCGTGAACTCAGGGGTCCGACTCAGCCTTGCCATCTCAGAGTTGCGACAACTCCTGTTGGAGCAGGGGACTGTAGCGGGCCACCATGGTCTTGAACCGCCGGGCGTCGGGGGATTGCGGACCGAGCGTTAGGGGAGTTTCGGGGTCAGGCACTACGTTGAGCTTTAGCAGCGGATAGAAGCAGTAGCCGGTAGTTTGTGCAAGAGCGGTGGTTCGGGCCTCCGGCCTATCGCCTCCAGCCTCCGGCCTGCGTCTTGTTCTGACTTCAAACATCCCCTTGCAGGGCAAGAATTTCTGTATAGTTTTAGATTTTTGCACAACATACAAGCGTCGAGAATCGTCTTTTTATAAGAGTGCGGGCGACGCATGCGTCGCCCCTACCGCTCTTCTGCGGCTCTGCTCACTTGTGTTCTTTTTGTTCTTCTTGTCACAAAAACGAGATGTCACGCCTTGGCCGTACAGAGACAATCCCAAGACAGCAGTCGGTAGCCGGTAGGCGGCTGGCAAGAACGAACCCGATCTGGTGGGGTCAAATGTGCAAAACGAAGCCAATTTCGCCAACCGCTACGGGGCCCGGGGGACGTGGGACGAGGGGCAATCGTGCAAAACGAAGCCAATTTGCCCGACGGGCCGGGGGGCCCTCCCTTGCCCCTCGACCCTCCGGCCTCGCCCCCGCCGGGAGCGATTATGCGAAACAAAGCCAAACTTGGGCAGGCTGGGGTATCTGGGCGGTGGCGGCGTCGGGGACCCTATTATGCGAAACAAAGCCAATTTGCAGGGAGGAGAATTGGAGACTAAGTGCTTGTCAGACAAGGGATTAGGAGAGAATGTGCGAACGGTGCGGCGGTGAAAAACAAAGCCAATTTGCAGGAAGGGAAGCCGCAGGCGGCAGAGAGCAGGCGGGGGACGGATCGTGCAAAACGAAGCCAATTTACGTCGTCGCCTGATGGTGTTCTCGTGGGGACGTCAAGGATAACGCCTTACGGCGTCACTACAAACGCAGGGGTCGATTGTGCGAAACGAACCCAATTCCCGCTGAGAGGGTGTGTGAGAGGTGGCACGGGCATCCTGCCCGTGGGATTCTGTGGCATCGGCATCCTGCCGATGATTCATGGGCTGGAAGCCCATGCCACGACGAACCGGCGTCGCGGCTGCTTGACGGGGTCTGGCGGCGGTTATAGACTCAGCGCCCAGCGTGGATCGGCGCTGGGTGACACCTGCAATCGGTATGGAAAGGGGAAGTCATGGGCAAAGGAATTCTCACAAGGACATTTCTGTTTGCAGTCGTGGCGTTGCTCCTGGTGGCCGGTGCTTCGTGCCGGTCCACGGCGAAGAGGTCTGCGAACGGGGGGGACGTAGTCCAGGAGCCGTACCTGCTCGATACGGGTCTGGTCTCGCGGTCGATCTCCTTCGAGAACCCGACCGGCGCGCCGGGCGCAGGGCGGCAAGGCGGCCAGCAAGCTGGGCGTCGGGCCGCAAGGGGGCGCCGTCCAGCACGCTCAAGGCCGGCGAGGAAGTCCAGCTCTGCGACATCGAAGGTCCCGGCACGATCCGCCACATCTGGATGACGACCGCGGAGCCCCGCCGAGCCTGCGCAGCGTCGTGATCCGGGCCTGGTGGGACGGCCAGGAGCATCCGAGCATCGAGTGTCCCGTCGGCGATTTCTTCGGCTTCGCCCACGGCAAGGTCATGCCCTATTTCTCGGCCGTCCACTCGCTGGGCCGCAACGCGGGCATGAACATCTGGCTGCCCATGCCGTTTGCGAAGCGGGCGAAGTTCACCTTCACCAACGAGGGCAAGGAGAACGTCCCGCTGTTCTACCAGATCGACTACACGATCGGGGACAGCCCATGCCGGCGGACGTGGGCCGGCTGCACGTGCTGTTCCGCCGCGAGAATCCGACGACCGAGAAGAAGGACTTCGAGCTGCTGCCCCAGCGGACCGGCAAGGGCCGCTTCGTCGGCGCGGTGATCGGCATCCGCAACCTGCACCCCGACCAGTGGTGGGGCGAGGGCGAGATCAAGATCTACATGGACGGCGACAAGGAGTTCCCGACCATCGGCGGCACCGGCAGCGAGGACTACGTGGGCCTGTCCTGGGGCATGCAGCAGACGCCGTATCTCTACAACGGCTGCAGCCTCGACGAGAAGAACTTCGTCTCGATGTACCGCTGGCACCTGCCCGACCCGATCGCCTGGCAGAAGGAGGCCCGGATCACGATCCAGCAGATCGCCTGGCAGAAGGGCTTGGCCGAGACGCAGGACGACTGGTCCACGGCGACGTTCTGGTACGAGCCGGTGCCCAGCGCCCCGCTGCCGGCCCTGCCCGACGTCGAGGCCCGCACGGCCGACATCTGGCAGGACAAGAAGTAGCCTGACCGGCAAACTTCGAGTGGCGCCAGATTCTTCGCTTCGCTCAGGATGACATAAGAAATGATGAATTAAGAGAAAGGGGAACCGATGCTGAAGAGGATGTCTATCGCGGTCGTGATGATGGCGCTGGTGTTGGGCGGTTGCCAAAAATCCACGGAAACGCCGGCCGGGAAATCCGGTGCGCCGACGGCCGCCGGGGAGAAGCCGGACACGAACCTGTTCAACGGCAAGGACCTGAACGGCTGGGAGTCCACCGGCAAGGCCCGCTGGGTCGTCGAGAACGGTCTGCTCGTCGGGACCCAGGGCGACAAGAACGCCCCCGGCGATCTGTTCACGACCCAGAGCTTCCGCGACTTCGAGACGACGGTCACCTACCGGGCCGAGTGGCCGTGCAACAGCGGCGTGTGGTTCCGGTTCCAGTCGCCGGGCAAGGCGTATCAGGCCGACATTCTGGAGTACAAGAAGCCGGAGGCTTACTCGGGTACGTTGTATTGCCCCGGTTTCAGCGGGATTTTTCTGGCCGCCAATCTCGATAAGACGCTGGAGAAGCGCGACGGCTGGAACACGATCAAGATCCGGGCCCAGGGCGACCATCTCCAGGTCTGGCTCAACGGCCGTCAGACGGCCGACGTACACGACGCCAGGAGCGACTCCGGCAAGATCGGCTTCCAGGTCCACCCGGGCGCCGAGTTCGGCCCGATGAAGATCGTTGTCCGCGACGTGCTGCTGAAGGAACTGTGAGACAGCCTGCACGGAAGAAACATAGCATCATTCTCTGTGGCACCCAACACAGGGCTTGAAGGAGTCACATGGGCACACACTTGTCTGTGGCAAGGCTCGTGCTGGTCATCCTTTCGCTGGTTCTCGCCGCACCGGGGTTCTCGGCGGGCGGTTCGCAGGTGGTCGATCTGGCACCGGACCTCACGTCGGTCCGGGAGAAGTATGACTTCCCCGCGTTGGCGGCCGCCGTGATCGTAGACGGCAAATTGCACGCCATGGGCGTGGTCGGGGTGCGGAAGTATGGCACCGACGTCAAAGCCGAGCCGAACGACCCGTTCCACCTGGGATCGTGCACGAAGGCGATGACCGGCACGCTGATCGGTCTGCTCGTGCAGCAGGGCAAGCTCAAGTGGGAGACGCCGCTGGCGGAATATTTCCCTGAGCTGAAGGACAAGCTGCACCCCGACTACCAGAACGTGACGCTGGTGCATCTGCTGTCCCATCGGGCGGGCGTGCCGACCATGACGAACGGCTTCGCTCCACTGCTTCCGCTGCAGGTCTTGCAGACTCTGCATGATGCCGTCGCCCGCCGACCAGCGGAAGCGCATGGCCGAGATTGTCCTGGCCCAGCCCCCGGTCAACAAGCCGGGCGAGAAGTTCGAGTATTCGAACGCGGGCGTTTCCCTGGCCGGGGCGATCGTGGACCGGGTGATGGGCGAGGAGTACGAGGCGGTCCTTCAGCGAATGCTCTTTGAGCCTCTGGGGATGACGACCGCCGGGTTTGGGCCGATGGGCACGTCCGGCAAGATCGACGCCCCGTGGCAGCACCGCAAGCAGGACGGCAAAATCAGGCCCGATCGAGCCGGGGCCGCTGAGCGACAATCCGCCGTTCATCACGCCGGCGGGCCGGGTGCACTGCTCGATGGGCGACTGGGCCAAATACGTGCAGTGCGTTCTCAAGGCCATGCGCTCGGAAGAGGGGCTGCTCTCGGCCGCCCAAGTGCAGCAGTTGAAAGAGCCTCCTTTCGGCGGCAGCTACGCTCTGGGCTGGGGCTTGCAGAGCGCGACTGGGCCGGCGGCCAGGCCCTCACGCACGCCGGCAGCAACGGCGGGAATTTCTGCGTCGCCTGGGTCGCCCCGCGGAAGAACTTCGCCGTACTGGCGGCGACCAATCGTGGCGGCGACGGCGCCCGGAAGGTCTGGACCGTGTCTGCACCGAGATGATCAGGAAATTCCTGGCGCGAAGTGAGAAGCGTTCAATGGTCGCGCTCCTCGGCCATCGCCTTCCGGACGATCTCGTTGAACATCTCGTTCAGTTGGTCCTGCTGCGCCGGCGACGTGATCGGCAGGAAGGAAACGAGAGTGCGGGCATCTTGCGGATGGTCCTTCGAGACCTGGGGAATGGGCAAATCGCCGGCCGCACTCAGACGGCCGAGAATCTCGTAGCACAGTTCGTGGTAGGCGATCACCAGGGCCTGTTCCGGCGTGACGCCCAGGCTGGAAGCGAGCTCCTTCACGTCCCGTGGGTCGCCCGGCCGCGCAAAACCGCGAGGAGCATTGCGCCAGTACCGGAACAAGAGGAGACGATAGATCGATCAGAAACAGCGTAGAACGATGGGCGGCATCCACGAAACCCAGGGAACGGAGCCGATCCGTGATCATGTCCGCAGGAATCGGCTCCCGGCGGGCGCTGGCGATCAGAAAACTGTCGTCGGAAGCGCTGAAGATGCGATGTATCTCACCCGGTGCCGGAGTGGACCTGCGCCAGGTGATGATCAACAATCCGTTGGACCCGGGGTAGCCGTTCGTCCCTACGGAGAAAGGATGCTCGGGATACAGCCACCAACAGGTGACCAGATCGATGGTGTCCTTCTGGAGGTCCCGCTGGAGCTGCATCTGCAGCAGCTTCCAGGCGATGTCACCATCCATCACGACGGACCACACGAAGTGATAGAGCATCTCTTCGTGGCCGCTGAGTTGGGCCTTGATCTCCTGGACCATCCCTCTCGCGGCCGGGGTCATCCGGGCGGCCGCGGCTCGAATCGAGGCCTGCAACCGGGCATGGGTATCGCCGGCGACCACCGGGAACCGGAGCGAGTACCCGCGGTCGAGGCGCTGGATCAGCTTTCCCTTCTCCAGGCGCGTCAGCCGCTCGTCGAGGTCGCTGATCTTCAGAGCGGCCAGGTCGGAACTGGCCGCTCCGCCGATACACGCCCGCAGCACGGCATCGTTCTTGGGGTCGTGCAGGGCCTGCCAGTCGATGCCGGGATAATTGTAGTTGGAGAAAATGGAGCCCATGGGAACATTTTCCGGGATGCTCCCTTTCGCGCTCGCCGCCTGACTCACATCGCGCGAGGCTACCAAGGAAACGATGCAGGCTACCCACAGGCATGCCGTGTTCATGAGTGTGTTCATGTCGATGTCTCCCCAAACCGGGCTCTCCCGCCGCTTCCAGGCGAGCGAGCCATCCTTCCACTCCTACGATTCCCCTCGAAGCAAGGACTCGGCCCCCGCGCCTCACTCCTGGCCGGGCGGGACGATGTCGAAGACTTTGACCAGTTGCGTGATCTCGAAGACCTTGTGGATCTTCGGGTCGAGGTTGAACAGTTGCAGATGGCCGCCGCATCTCGATGACCCGCTTATGAATCTTCACCAGCAGGCCCAGGAACGAGGACGACATGAACTTGACGTTCTGGAAGTTCAGGACGAGCCGCTTCTGCTCGTTCTGACGGACGATGGGCAGCAAGGCCCGTTCGAGCTTGCGGATCTGCTGCTCTTCGAGAATATTCTCGTCTTCGAAGGTGACCAGGGTCACGTCCAGACCGTTTTCGACGACGAGCTTGGCTGTTGTTGGCTCCATAAACACCGAAGTTTGTAGTGTGAAGTGTGATTTTTGATTTGTGAATCGGCAATCAACAATCAACCATCAAACTTCACACTTTCCCCTGAACCATTGGTTTCGAACTCGGACTTCGGGCTTGCATCATATCCATCCCGGCTGCTGGGTCAAGACGCCCGCGACGTTGATGCCGTTGAACAGGGCGTGCATGAAGATCGACCGCAGCAGCGAGCCGCTTTTCTCATAGGTGTACCCCAGGCCCAGGGCCAGCACGAAGAGCGACGGCCAGTGGCTCACGTACGGGTGGATGGACGCGAAGAGAATGGAGGTCAGCGCGATCGCCGGCCAGGGGCGCTGGAGATAGGAGCGGATGGCCGTTTGAAACAGGCCGCGAAACAGCATCTCTTCCACGATGGGGGCGACCACCACCGCCATGACCACCAGGAGCACCTGCAGCGGGAGGGCCGGGTATTCCGTGATCAATTTCAAGGCTTCGTGTTGGGGGACCTGGTACTCCGGCCCCGACAGTTTTTGGGTGACCAGGACGGTCAGGCTCATCGCTGCCAGGACCAGCGGCCAGACCGCCAGCAGGGTGAGAAAGGCCAGGCCCAGGTCCTTCGGAGCCGTTTTGAGCCGCAGCCCCAGCCCTTTGAGCCCCCGGGCAAAATCGAGCTTCGCCAGGATCAGGATGATAACGACGACTCCCAGCGACCCGATGGAAGACGCCAGTTGGCCCCAGAAGGCCTTTTGCCAGGGAGCGGCATTGCCCATGATCCGGAGAGTGAGCGACAGCAGCAGCCCGCCGCCGAGCAGCCAGGCAAGGAACAGGACGATCGGGGTGGCCGGGGCCATGCAGTTGCGGCGGGGCTTGGAATACGCCAGCGACTCCCGGCCCAGCGAGGTGCTCAACAGCCACCGGGCGAACAGAGCAACACCCCCGAAGATCGTGACGGCATCCACGACCGTGAAAGCGTTGACCGGTTGTTCGACTCCGTTGGCCACAGGCGATGCAATTTACTATTTACAATTCACTATCGACTAACTATATTCACATTTTGAGGCAGGAAACTGCATCTGGCTGTCAGGCTCCTGCAGGGTTTGAATAGTAAATCATAAATCATAATTAGTAAATCCTCACATGGACGTATTTCAGATCGAAGGACCGGTCCGGCTCTCCGGCCACGTTGAAGTCAATGGTTCCAAGAACGCCTCGCTGCCGATCATGGCGGCGGCCCTTTTGGCCCCCGGCCGCTCGACCCTGATCGGGATCCCCCAGCTCGCCGACATCAGCGTCTTCAAGAAGCTGATCGAGCAGTTGGGCTGCCCGGTGGAAAGGCAGGAGGATGGTGCGCTGACCATCGATGCCACGAAGATCGACAATCCCGTGGGCCCTTACGACATCGTCCGCCAGATGCGAGCGAGTGTGTGCATCCTCGGCCCACTGCTGGCGCGGTGCGGCCGGGTGGAAGTCTCGATGCCCGGCGGCTGCGCCATCGGCGACCGGCCCATCGATCTGCACCTGCTGGGTCTGCGCCACCTGGGGGCCCAGATTCACCTCAAGAGCGGCTACGTCATCGCCGAGGCGCCCCAGGGCCTCAAGGGAGCGAGCATCTTCCTGGGCGGCCCGTTCGGCTCGACCGTCCTCGGCACGGCGAACGTGATGATGGCGGCGGTCCTGGCCAAGGGCCGGACCATCATCGAATCGGCCGCCTGTGAGCCGGAAGTGACGGACCTGGCCCACTGCCTCAACGCGATGGGCGCCCGGATCAGCGGGATCGGCTCGCCGCGACTGACGATCGACGGCGTCGGCCATCTGCACCCCGTGCAATACCGCGTGATTCCGGACCGGATCGAGGCCGGCACGTTCATGGTCGCCGCGGCCATCACCGGCGGCGACGTGCATATCGGACATTGCCGGACCGATGACATGATGGCCGTCGTGGATCGGCTGCGAAATATCGGCGTTACGGTGGAATCCAACGGCGATGGCTGCACGGTCGCCGGCGGCGAGCGGCTGGTGCCTGCCGACATCACCACCCAGCCTTACCCCGGCTTTCCGACCGACCTGCAGGCCCAGTTCATGGCCCTGCTGGCCATGGCGGACGGCAACAGCGTCGTGGTCGAGAAGATCTTTCCGGACCGCTTCATGCACGTGGCGGAGCTCAACCGTATGGCGGCCAACCTGCGCAAGGAAGGCTCCGCGGTGCTCGTGGCCGGGGTCAAGAGGCTGATCGCAGCCCCTGTTATGGCCTCGGACCTGCGGGCCTCGGCCGCCCTGGTCATCGCCGGCCTGGCCGCCGAGGGGACCACGACGGTCAACCGCGTCTACCACATCGACCGGGGCTACGAGCGGATCGAAGAGCGGCTCAACCGCCTCGGCGCCAAAATCACCCGCGAAGAAGGTGGAACCGTCTGAGGGCCGAAAGGCCCCTGGAAATCCTCCAATTCGGCAGATTCGCCCCGGTTATAGGGACCCTCCCGGCGGAAGCGCCGCTGCGTCGCGACCTGCGCGGCAGGGAAAATCCGTATCGGACTTGACACCACCGGGGCTGGGCCGTTATAATTAAGTGCATGGTGGGACCGGCTTTACGCTACCGCCAGAACGAGTCCGTGGCTGGGCCAGGCTTGGAGCGGGCTCCCAAACGCGACTTGTCGCGTTTGGGAACCCAGTATTGCCCGGGACCCGAACCCGAAAACAGCGCAGCCGTTGAAAGACACATTGGAAAAGGGGATATGATGAAAAGCGTGATGGCTGTAGAAGATAGGAAAGAACGACGTAGGACTTTCAGGTTGCGCCTTTTCATGTTTGCCACGGGTCTGTACGTCTGTATGCTGCTGCTGGCGGGCTGTACCACGCGACAGCCGGGCGAAACCGCGGCCGAGGTTCATCGAAGGCACCACCGAGCGGGCAGTCTCAACGGTCAGATGATATGGGCCGATATCGACAAGTTCCTGCTGCTCGATAGGCCCAGCATGCTGACCGACAGGAGAGTCCCATAGGGATTTGCGATTTCTGATTTACGATTTATGATTGACCGATATGGATGGTGGGGGCGCGTTGTGCCCTTCAATGATAAATCATAGATCGTAAATGATAGATGATAGGTCATCCACGCCCAGGGAAAGGGTTTGGATCGGTGGACACATTCGTTGATTACCTCAATCGGGTCGCGCAGAATCAATGGTGGATTGTCGCGATCGAACTGTTCTCCATCGGCCTGGTGGTCTGGTGGGTGGTCAACTTCCTCGAAGGCACGCGCGGCGAGAGGCTCTTTCGCGGCGTCATCTTCATTCTCGTAGCGGGGGTCCTGATCCTGAACCTGGTCGTCGAGCGGTTGCCGTTCGACCGACTGCAGTATCTGTATAAGGGCTTCCTGATCGCCATCCTGATCGTGGCGGTAGCGGGATTCCAGCCCGAGATTCGCCGGGTCTTGATCCAAATCGGCCAGCCCCGGATCTGGACGGGCTCCTCCCATCAGCTTTCCCGGACGGTGGAGGAACTGGTCACGGCGGTGACCGAGCTTTCCGCCGCCCGCATCGGCGCGATCATCGTCATCGAAAGGCAGGTGGCCCTGGGCGAGTTCATTGAGACGGGCGTGCGTCTCGATGCGCGCGTCACGTCCGATCTGCTCAAGACCATTTTCTATCCCGGCACACCTCTGCACGATATGGCGGTGGTCATCCGGAGCGACCGGCTCGTGGCCGCCAGCGTGCAGTTGCCGCTGGCGGAGGCGGGCAGCGTCTCCGGCGTCGAGCTGGGCTCCCGCCACCGGGCGGCCGTCGGCATCACCGTCGGATCGGACGCCATGTGCCTGGTCGTGAGTGAAGAGACAGGGGCCATCTCGGTGGCCCGCAATGGCGAGCTGATCCGCAACGTCACCGAATCCCAGGTCCGGTCGCATCTGAGCGGAACGGCGCCGGCCGGACACGTGGCCCTCATGGAACGGTGGCTCCGACGCCCGAGCGAATGGACGAATGAGGAAGTCGAGCACAAGTGACCTTCAAGAAGATCAAATTCGGCAAGATCTCCATCGTCGTGTTTTTGACCGCCCTGATCTGGGTCTGGGCCGATCTGGCGCAGGATGAATCGCTGGATCTGCCGGATGTCGTCGTGGAAGTGGCCAAATCGAGCAATCCGGCGTTGTGGGTGAGCTTCGTGGCGGAACGCGAAGAGCCGGCGCTGCGAACCTCCGTGACCCTCAAATCGGTGGTTTTGAAAGGCCCGGCCCGCAAAGTGGCCGCCGTGCAACTCCTGCGGAACGAGGGAACGTTGAATCTGAATCTCTTCCTATCGCCCGAGCGGGAAGGGATGACGAAAGCGGATATCCACCCGCTGGGCGTGCTGGATTTTCTCAAGCGCAGCGACGAGCTCCGCCAGCTGGGGCTGACCGTGATGGATTGTGAGCCCAAGCAACTGACCCTGCGCGTGCAGGAGCTGGTCAAGATGCCGGTGGCCGTCGAGCGCTGCCGGACTCGATCCCTCGATGCAAGTGAACGTGCAGCCGGAGACGGTGGAGGCGTATGTGCCCAAGGAGGAGGCCGGCGTGCGCAAGGCGACGGTTCGATTGTCGCCGGAGGAGCAGAACCGGGCCAAGAACGAGCCGGTGGAGAAGACCCCCTACGTCGAGCTGGCCCCCGGGCAGCGGCGCGACGTTTCCGCCAAAGTCAGAGTCACCTTGGCGCCGGCGCAAAATGCCCTCCTGAGCGATTGGGTGCCGGCGACCGTCGGCCTGTGCTTCAGCCAGAACATGCAGGGCAAGTATCGTGTCATCCTGGAGAACGACCCGACCGAGTGGGCAAGGGTCATGATCCGGGCGACCCCGGACGCCAAGCAGGCCTACGCCCAGATGCAGTACCAGATGATCCTGTTCATCCAGGACGCGGACCGACAGGCGACGGAGCCGATCCAGCGCGCGGTCGTTTTCAATTTCCCGGGCGAGTACGTCCAAAAGGGTCAGATCGAAGCGGACCAGAAGCCGCCGACGGCGCGGTTCACGCTGCGGCAGATCGTCGAGACCCCTGGGACAACCGCCGAGGCCGCGCCGTGAGTGCGCCATCACGAAGGGACTCGGGCCGCCCGTTGCGCCGGGTACGCCAGGAGAGCCTTGCCCGCGAAGAGCGCCGACAACCCACCGAGCACCAGCAGAACCGCCCCGCAGATCGCCGGAGATGATGATCTCCGGTTTGACGTCCTTGCCGCCCCACCAGTCCGGCAGCGCCGCCACGAACGGCTGAACCTGCAGGACCAGCGCCACCATCGTCGTGATCAGCATGAAGAGCATCGGCGCGAGGACGTAGTAGGCCCGCTTGCCCGAGCCGATGAGCCAGCCGGAGATGGCCAGCAGCGTCAGGCTGGCCAGCATCTGGTTGCTCGTGCCGAAGATCGGCCAGGCGACTTTGTACGCCTTCTCCTCCGTCGCCAGCAGGAACACCAGCGGTGCGGCCAGGCTCACCGCCGTGGCCAGGCAGCCGCCCACCCACCCGCGCCAGCCCGTCAGTTCCTGGAAGATGTACCGGGCCAGACGCGTCGAGACATCGAGCGTGTCGTACACGAACGTGGAGAAGGCCAGCAGGGCGAAGGGGAAGGCGATGCTGAAGCGGACGCCCAGCAGGCCCAGGTAGCTCGCCAGGCCGTTGGCATAGATCAGATTCGGGTCCATCTTGAGCTGGTCCGAGCCGGGCTTGATCATGATGACGGTCGCCAGGGCCAGCACGGCGACGACGCCCTCCAGCAGCATGGCCCCGTAGCCGATCGGCCGGGCGTCCGTCTCCTTGTTGAGCTGCTTGGAGGTCGTGCCGGAAGAGACGATGGCGTGGAAGCCCGAGCAGGCCCCGCAGGCCACGGTGATGAACAGGAAGGGAAACAGCAGGCTGCCGTTGGCCAGGCTCTTGAGACCCGCGACATTGAAGGCGGGGCCTGGATCACGAAGCCGCCGAACAGGGCCCCGGCCAGGCCGATGAAGATCGTCAGGTACAGCAGCCAGCCGCCGAGATAGCCGCGCGGCTGCAACAGCAGCCACATCGGGATGATCGAGGCGATGAAGCAGTAGATCAGCAGAAAGACATCCCACTGCTTGGCCGAGACGCCCGCCGAAGGAATCCAGCACCGGGGCCGGCAGTTGCGGCCCGATCCAGACCGCCAGCAACACCAGCGGCAGGAAGATCGCCGTCAGCAGCCACAGCTTGAGCTTGCTGAAGCGCAGGAGCACGCCCATGACGACCGCCAGGGCCAGGTAGAGGATGGAGGAGGCCGCCACCCCCGGTCCGTAGGCCTCGCCCTGGGCGACCGCCCGGAAGGTCTGGCCGGTGATGTCGGTGAACGCGACGATCACGTACACCAGCGCCAGCCAGATGAAGATCAGGAAGAAGATGTACGTCCGGCCGGGCAGGTACTGCCGGGCGATCTCGCCGACCGAGGCGGCCTTGTGCCGCACGGAGGCGGTCAAGGCGGCGAAGTCGTGCACGCCGCCGATGAAGATCGCGCCGAGGATGATCCACAGCCACGTCGGCAGCCAGCCGAACGCAGACGCCGCCAGAATGGGCCCGACGATCGGCCCGGCCGCCGCGATCGCCGAAAAATGCTGGCCCAGGAGCAGGGGGGCGCGGGCCGGCACGTAATCCAGGCCGTCATTGATCTCGTGGGCCGGGGTCTTGTAGTTGTCGCGCAGGTCCATCTGCCGGGCGAGGAAGCGGCCGTACGTGACGTAGGCGACCGCGAAGATCGCAATCGTGACCAATACCAGCACGCTGATCATAAAGCCTCCCTGATCTGAGAGTCGTGGCTGTCGATGTCCTTGCGTACCAGTCTATCAAGACCTGCCCCGCCGCCGCAAGCCACTTGCGGGAATCGCAACCGGAAGGGGTGCGGCCGGCATATGGCGGCGGATTCCGCCGGCCCTTATCCGGGTGGCAGCGGCAACGCACGGCTTGCCGATGGTTTTGCGAATGCGATGGACCATCGGCAAGCTCCGAGGACTCCGCTTGCCGCTGCCACCCGGAGTCCAATTTCGCCGGTTCATCTTCCTGCCCGCCAGCGGCCTGTATCTTTCGATAGGCCGCTGCCACCGTATTCCGGCCGCAATCACCTGAAGGCATCACTCTGTGGTTTTAGTTTTCGACCCCATGTCCTGAGACTGCCGGACGAGCGGCAGGACGCCGGCCATCTCGCCGATCACGTTGACCAGCTCGGTGCCGGTGGGAACGACGATCTTCGCATTCTGGCCCAGGGACTTCTCCAGGGCCTCGAGTTTGCGGAGAAGCTGGGCGTTGCCCACGAAGTAGGTGTTGGCCGCCTCGTTGACCAGCCGGATCGCTTCGGCCTCGCCCTCCGCCGCGAGAATCTTGGCCTGCTTGATCCCTTCCGCCTCCTTGATGGCCGCCCGCTTCTTGCCGTCCGCCTGCCGCTCCATCGCGTTGGCGAAGTCCAGGGCGGCGACCTTCTCGTTCTCCGCCTTGACCACCTTGTTCATGGTCTCCTGAACATCCTTGGGCGGGTCGATCTCCTTCAGTTCCGTCCGCACGATCTCCATGCCCCAGTTCTTGGTCTCCCGGGCCAAGGTCTCCAGCAGCGAGGTGTTGATCTTGTCCCGCTCGCTGTTGGCCGACTTGAGCGTCAGGGTGCCGATGATGTTGCGCAGGGTCGTGCGGGCGAGGTTGACGATCTGATATTGGTAGTTGTTGACGTTGTACTGCGAGCTCTTGACGCTCTCCTCGTCGCTCTTGACCTTGAAGTACACCTGGGCATCCACCCGCGCGTTGAGATTGTCGTTGGTGATAATCTCCTGCGGCTGGGCATCCACCATCTGCTCCGTCGTATTGATCTGGATCATGCGGTCGACGCCGGGGATGATCCAGTGGAACCCCGGCGGGGCAAACCGATGATACTTGCCGAACCTCTCGATCAGGCCCCGGTGTGTCGGACGAATGATCCGCACACCCGCGACGAAGAAGAGGAACACGATTGCGACCACGACGCCCACACTCATCGAAGCCATAGAACTCCCTTTCAAAGAACCGGTCCGTCTCCCCCATTCTACCACGACCGCCGTATGGAAGACACAACCGACCGACATTTCTCCTGGGACGGAAACAGAACACACGGAAACTGACGGATAGCTTTCGACGCAACGATCTTGATTCACCGGCTAAGTCGTGCTACGATATTTCCGGTGCTTACAAGGGAATCCGACAGTGGTGAAATGGCAGGGAGTCATAGTCTTGTCAGCCGTGTGGAACACATCTGAAGAGGTGTGCTTGTACTATGGGGAAGCATGCGAAGCTTCTTGAACGTATCCTCAGCGGCAGATCGGATGCTGGCATCCGGTTCTCGGAACTTGTCCAGCTTCTGAGCCATCTGGGATTTGCTGAGCGAACGCGAGGCGATCACCATATCTTCACGCGAGAGGACGTTGAGGATATCCTAAACCTCCAACCCAAGGGGTCGATGGCGAAGCCGTATCAGGTGAAACAGGTTCGAAATATGATACTCAGGTACAACCTCGGAGTAGACGAGCATGAGTAGATACGAGATGATCATCTATTGGAGCAATGAGGACCAGTCGTTCGTGGTCGAAGTGCCTGAGTTGCCCGGTTGCATGGCGGACGGTCCCACCTATCGCGAGGCCGTGGCGAACGCCGAAAAAGTAGTCGAAGAGTGGCTCGAAACCGCCAAGGAACTCGGGCGTGAGATCCCCATCCCCCGTGGTCGGCTGCGGTATGCGTAGGAGATCGGCACGCCAGAAGACCGATGTGGAAGATGGCTGAACTACTGTTCTCCGGAGTCGGCGTGGGACTGCGATTATGATCCTCTCAGGATGGAGATCACGATTCCTTTCAGGGCAATTCCGGCGTCCGTGCGACGCGCGGCACACGCGGGTACGTCATGAGCTCGGCAGGTCGGGGAGGGCTTGGGCGACGGCGGCGTTGGTGAGCTTGTGGTTGGCCATGTTGAGGGCGGCGGCGTGGCCGGGGTCGAGGGCGGCGAAGGCGCTGACCCCCAGCGAGGCGAGTTGGCGGACGTAGGGCAGCGTGGCGTTGCACAGGGCCAGGGTCGAGGTCCGGCTCACCGCGCCGGGGATGTTGGTCACGCAATAGTGGACGACGCCGTCCACGAGGTAGGTCGGGTCGCTGTGCGTCGTGGGTCGGGACATCTCCGTGCAGCCGCCCTGGTCGATGGAGACGTCGACGATCACGCTGCCGGGCTTCATCTTCTGAAGCAGCGAGCGGGGGATCAGGATCGGAGCCCGACCGCCGGGAATCAGAACGGCGCCCACGATCAAGTCGGCGCGGATGGCGTAGTCTTCAATCGTGTGCGGATCGCTGTAGATCGTCGTCACGTTGGCGGGCATCACCTCGTCGAGATAGCGCAGACGGTCCAGATTGACGTCCATGATGGCGACGTTCGCGGCCAGGCCGGCGGCCATGCGGGCGGCGTTCGTGCCGACGATTCCCGCTCCCAGGACCAGCACGTTCGCGGGGGCGACGCCGGGGACGCCGCCCAGCAGGATGCCCTGGCCCATCATCGGCCGTTCGAGGCATTTCGCCCCTTCCTGGATGGACATGCGGCCGGCGATCTCGCTCATGGGCGTCAGCAGGGGCAGCCGGCCCTGCGGGTCCTTGAGGGTCTCGTACGCGACCGCCGTGATGCCGGCGTTCAGACAGGCGGCCGTCAGCTCCCGCGACGCGGCGAAATGGAAATAGCAGAACAGGATCTGGCCTGCGTGGAACCGCGCGATT
Organism: uncultured Planctomycetota bacterium; assembly: GCA_963699595.1. GTDB lineage: Bacteria > Planctomycetota > Phycisphaerae > Sedimentisphaerales > Anaerobacaceae > PLanc-01. The sequence continues at coordinate 15,868 of CAVOUO010000036.1, read as the reverse complement.
TCCGGCGGCTGCGGCTCCTTGACTTTCACGATCAGCTCGGCGCGGCGATAGATTTCGTCGGCGGAGGCAACGATCTGGGCGCCGACGGAAGAGTACCGTCCGTCGTCGAAGCCGCTGCCGACCCCGGCCTCTTTCTCGATCAGCACGGTATGGCCGTCCTTGGTCAGCAGCTCCGCGCCGACGGGCAGCAGACCCACCCGGTATTCGTCCTTCTTGATCTCCTTCGGTACGCCGATAATCATGATTGACCCCAAGTTTGATTTTAGATTGTTGATTGCAGACCGGACCAGCCGCGCAATCCGAATCATCAATCAAAAATCAATCAAATCATCAATCAACAATCCCGAGGTCGTCTTTCGTGAGGATCGATTCGAAGGTGTAGCCGGCGGCGGTGATGTTCTCGCGGGCGCCCTGCTTGCGGTCGATGACGCAGACGATCTTCTTGACCTTGGCGCCGGCGTCGGTGATGACCTTGGCCGCTTCGAGGACCTGGCCGCCGGTGGTGGCGATGTCCTCGACGAGCAGCACGACGTCGCCCGGGCTGAGCGTGCCTTCGACGAGCTTGCCCGTGCCGTAGTCCTTCTTGCTGTTGCGGACGATGATCCAGTTCTTGCCGGTCTGCATGGCCGTCGCGGCCGCCAGGGCCACGCCGCCCAGCTCCGCTCCGGCGATCAGCGTGACATCGTCCGTCATGTGCCTGGCGAACTCCTTGCCGAGCGCCTTGAGAACATCCGGCTTGGTCTCGAAGAGGTACTTGTCGAGGTAGTACTTGCTGCGCTTGCCGCTGCGCAGGATGAAATCGCCTTCGAGATACGCGGTTTCCTTGATACGTTTGATCAGTTCGTTTCGGGTCATGACAGCATCCTTATTACTTGTCATGCTGAACGAAGTGAAGCATCTGGCCTGCGGATTGGACGGTCCCCTGTATGCGGTGGCCAGATCCTTCGCTGACGCTCAGGATGACAGGGTCTGCATCAGACTTTCAATTCCACTTTTCGGCCCAGTTCCTGCTTGTACCTTTTGCGGATCGGGGCCACGATGGTTCGGAGGAATTCATCGACCTGCTGGGGGGCGCGGCCGACGTAGGCCGCCGGGTCGAGGACCTTGGCGAAGTCGATGTTCGCGAAGGAGACGTCCGTCCGCAGCCGGTCGATCAGGTCGTTGGGCCGGCCGAAGCGCTTGACCTCGGCGGCGGCGGCCTGCGCGTGCAGGCGGATCTTCTCGTGCAGCTCCTGGCGATTGCCGCCGGCCTTGACGGCCGCCATCAGGATATTCTCGGTCGCCATGAACGGCAGCTCGGCGGCGACGTGGGCCTCGATCACCTTCGGATAGACCACCAGGCCGTCGAAGACGTTCAGCAGGATCTGCAGGATGCCGTCCACCGCCAGGAAGGCCTCGGGGATGACGACCCGCCGGTTGGACGAATCGTCCAGCGTCCGCTCGAACCACTGCTCGGAGGCGGTCATCGGCGGGCTGGTCGCGAGGCTCAGGACCAGCCGGGCCAGGCCCGTCACCCGCTCGCAGCGCATCGGGTTTCGCTTGTAGGGCATCGCCGACGAGCCGACCTGGTACTTCTCGAACGGCTCCTCCATCTCCTTGAGGTTCGCCAGCAGCCGCAGGTCGTTGCAGACCTTGTGGGCCGACTGGGCGATCAGGGCCAGCGTGTTGACGACGATCGTGTCGATCTTGCGCTGGTAGGTCTGGCCGGTGACGGGGCAGACCTTCTTGAAGCCGAACGCCTCGGCGACCATCTTGTCGAGCCGCTTGACCTTGGCGTGGTTGCCGTCGAAGAGCTCCAGGAAGGAGGCCTGCGTGCCGGTGACGCCCTTGACGCCGCGGAACAGCAGCGTCGCGATCCGGTGCTCGACCTCCTCCAGGTCCATGGCGAACTCGTAGGCCCAGAGCGTCGCGCGCTTGCCGACCGTGGTCAGTTGGGCCGGCTGGTAGTGCGTGAAGGACAGCGTGGGCAGGGCGCGGTACTCGGCCGCGAATCGGCCCAAGCAGATCGATCACCGCCGCGAGCTTGCCGGCGATCAGCCGCAGGCCCTCCCGCATGAGGATCAGGTCGGTGTTGTCGGTGACGTAGCAGCTCGTCGCGCCCAGGTGGATGATCGGGGCCGCCTTGGGGGCGGCGTCGCCGAACGTGTGGATGTGCGCCATCACGTCGTGGCGGAACTCCTTCTCGTAGCGGGCGGCCTTCTCGAAGTCGATGTCGTCGAGGTGGCGGGCCATCTGGTCGATCTGGCCCTGCCTGATGTTCAGGCCGAGCTGCTTCTCGGCCTTGGCCAGCTCCAGCCAGAGCCGCCGCCAGGTGCTGAACTTCCTCTGCGGCCCGAACAGCTCCGCCATCTCGCGGCGAGGCATTCCGCTCGACCAGCGGACTGGTGTAGATGCTTTGTTCTTGCGGCATCCTTTTCCTTTTCTGTGCGTGGACTCGCACATAGGTCCTATTGGTCCCATTCGTCCTATAGGACCTATAAGACCAATAGGACTGATGGAGCCTGCCCCCGCGAGGCGGGGGACTTATGAACTTCTCGCCAGCTTCTTCTCGCGCTCGGCGAGGAGCTTTTCGATCTCGTCGATATCCTCCCTGCTCAGGTTCCAGTCGGCGGCCGCGACGGTCTCCGGGATCTGGCTGGGCCGGCGGGCGCCGACGATGGCGGCGGTGACCTCGGGCCGGCGCAGGACCCAACTGATCGCCAACTGCGCGACGGTTCGGCCGTGGCGCTGGGCGATCTTCTTGAGGCCCTCGACCAGCTCCAGAGTCGCCGAGAACGCCGGCTCCTGGAACTCCGGCATCCGCCGGCGATGGTCGTCCGGCGCCAGGGCGGCCAGCCGCTCGTGGCTGAACGTGCCGGTCAGCAGGCCCCGCTGCATCGGGCTGTAGGCGACCACGCCGATATTGTGTACGGCACAGTAGCCGAGCAACTCCTTCTCGACCTCCCGGTGCAGCATGCTGTAGGGCGGCTGCAGCGAGGCGACCGGATGGATCTTGCGGACCCGCTCCATCTGCTCCACGTTGTAGTTGCAGACGCCCAGGTACCGCACCTTGCCCTCGTCCGCCAGCCGGGCCATCTCCTCCCAGGCCTCCTCGATGTCCTGCCACGGGTCGGGCCAGTGCATCTGGTACAGGTCGATCCGCTCGACGCCCAGCCGCCGGAGGCTGGCCTCGCACTCCCGGCGGATGCTGTCGCGTTTCAGGTGCACCACTTTCTCTTTCGCTCATTCCACAGCAGGCCGCACTTGGTGGCGATGAAAGGCTTGTGCTTTGTCTGCCGCAGGGCCTGGCCCACCAGCTCCTCGGAGTGCCCGAGACCGTAGACCGGAGCCGTATCGATCCAGTTGATGCCCAGATCGAGGGCCGTCAGGATGGCGGCGACGGCCTCGTCGTCATCCTGCGGTCCCCAGCCATACTGCCAGGGCCCGCCCATGGCCCACGTGCCCAGGCCCACCGTCGTCAGCAGCAGGTCCGTCGACCCAAGTTTTCTCGTCTGCATAGGTACATTCCCCGCCAGGTTGCGGATTTCTCCATAGGATATAGGGCCTTCTCCGGCATATCAATACCCACCTGCTTCATTGCCATAGAACCGCAAACCGGGTAGAATGATGCTTCCTTCGATTTCGTGTCGTCTGTTGGGTACCCTGGAGATGTCAGTTTGGCGCAATCCGAACGCAGGTTTGGGCAGACTCTGAAGCGGCTGGTTCTCGGCAAGTCGCGCGACCCCCGGGACGTCGCCGTCTTTCGCCACCTGTCTCTCGTCGCGTTCTTTGCGTGGGTCGGTCTGGGCGCGGACGGCCTGTCCTCGTCGTGCTACGGACCCGCGGAAGCGTTCCTGACGCTGGGCATCGCACCCCTACCTGGGCATCTTCGTCGGCTTGGGGACCGTCATCACGATCCTGGTCATTGCGGCCAGCTACTCGCAGATCGTCGAGCTGTTTCCGACGGGCGGCGGCGGGTACTTCGTCGCCACCAAGCTGCTGTCGCCCTGGGTGGGCATGGTTTCCGGCTGCGCGCTGCTGATCGACTACGTGCTGACCATTGCGGTTTCCATCGCCAGCGGCGCCGACGCCATCTTCAGCTTTCTGCCGCTGGAATGGCACCAGTACAAGCTCGAACTGGCCGTGGTCATTGTCATTCTGATGATGCTGCTGAACATGCGCGGGGTGAGGGAATCGGTGATCCCCCTGGTCCCGATCTTCCTGACCTTTCTCGCGACGCACGTCTTCGTGATTCTGTACGGGCTGTTCACGCACCTGCCCCGGATGGGCACGGTGGCACATTCGGTGCGGGCCGAAGTGCACGAGCACGATCTCCACCGTTGGCTTCTGGGGTCTTGTGTTCATCGTGCTGCGTTCCTACAGCATGGGCGCCGGCACGTACACCGGGATCGAGGCGGTCAGCAATGGAATCCCGGTTCTGAGAGAGCCGAGGGTCCACACGGCCCGGCTGACGATGTCGTACATGGCCGTCTCCCTGGCGTTCATCGTCATGGGCTTGATCATCGGCTATCTCCTGTACGGCGTGGGGCCGGAGCCGGGCAAGACCCTCAATGCGGTCCTGTTCGACCGCGTGACGGCCGGCTGGAGCCGGGATGCCGCCAGGACCTTCATCTTGGTCAGCCTTCTGTCCGAGGCGATCCTGTTGGCGGTCGCGGCGCAGACCGGCTTCCTCGACGGCCCCCGCGTGCTGGCCAACATGTCGCTGGACCGCTGGTTTCCGACGCGGTTCTCCGTTCTCAGCGACCGGCTGGTCATTCAGAACGGCATCCTGATCATGGGGGGATTGTCCATGGTCATCATCCTTCTCACGAAGGGCTCGGTGCAGTTCCTGGTCGTCCTCTACAGCATCAACGTGTTCATCACGTTCTCCCTGTCGCAGTTGGGCATGGTCCGTCACTGGTGGCTCGACCGTGGCCGGACGGAAGGCTGGCTGGGCAAGCTGCTGATCAACGGCGTCGGCCTGGTGCTCACCAGCTTCATCCTGATCTCGATGGTGGCCTTCAAGTTCTTCGAAGGCGGCTGGGTCACGCTCCTGATCACCGGGACGCTGATCGTGCTGGCCATCCTGGTGCGACGGCACTACCAGAAGGTGGCGTTGCAGCTTCGGCGGCTCGACGAGCTGGCCGAGCGGGCGGAATCCTATATTCAGCAATCCGCGGCCAAGCGGACCGGGGAGGCGAAGGGAAAGCCGGCGTTCGATCCCAAGGCCAAGACCGCCGTGCTGCTCGTCAGCGGCTTCAACGGCACCGGCCTGCATACCCTTCTGGCCATCATGCGCTTGTTCGGCACCACGTTCCGGAACTTCGTCTTTCTCGAAATCGGCCAGTTGGACGTCGGCACCTTCAAGGGACCGCAAGAGATAGAACACCTGCAAGGCCGGGTCCAGAGCGACCTGAACCGGTATGTGGACCTGCTGAACAAAGAGGGGTTCTACGCGGAAGCCGTCTGGGACATCGGGGTCGATGCCGCCGAGCAGATCACGCGGATCGTCCCGACGATCATCAAGAAGTACCCCGGTGCGGTGTTCTTCGGCGGCAGACTGTTCTTCCTCAATGAGAACCTCATCAACAAGCTGCTTCACAACCAGCTTGTCTTCACGATCCAGAAGAGACTGCACCGCCTGGGCATCCCCTTCGTCATCCTGCCGATCTACGTATAGCCCCGAGCCGTCGCCGGTCAGGGAAGCTTCTCGGTCATGAAATCGCAACCGGCGGCGATGAATTCCATGTGGTGGTCCATGCATCTCGACGCCGCAGGCGACCCCGATGGAGATCCCGAGGCCCCAGAACACTTCCGGCCGGTCCGGGATCATGAAACGCTCGAAGAGGTGGTCCTTCGACAGATTGACGCCGTTGTGGAGCGGCGATCAGCTTTTCGCCGTCGTAGACACCGACATCCCGGACCCAGGCATCGACGGAATAGGTCTTGAAGCGGAGCATAACCGAGTCGGCCCGCAGACGCACATCGTCGACGATCACCGGCGTGGGGATCGCGAAGTGGAACCAGTTGGTGCTGCCGGGCTTGCCTTCGATATTGATGCTGAATCCCGCACGCCACTCGAGAAGCGACCCGATCCGGATTCTCGATTTGCATACTGTTGCCGTGAATCCACATCGCGTGGGCGATCTTGACGGCGGATTCCGCCTGGGCGTTCGGCGCGATCAGGGAACCGGCGGCCACGCTGCCGAGGACGCCCATTCCGGACAGCTTCAACATCTCGCGTCGATTGGCTTGGCGGCTTTGAGCTTGCTCTTTCATGATGCATCTCCTTCTGCACATCGAAATAAGTAGATTCGCCTCGACCGGTCACACGGCCGGCCGAAGAACCTATTCTTCATCAGGCTTTGGAAAACATCTTAAGAGAGCGCGTCAGGTGGACCGGTGCTCGTTCGTGGTGCTCAGTACCCTACTCTTTGGGTGGGATTAAACGACATCCGCACCGGGATGTCAAGGGGTCTCCTCCGAATTCTCGGACGGGGTGCGTTTTGCACAACAGGCTCCCCCGTGCGCTGTCCCCCTTCCTACCCTCGTTTCTGCCCCAAAAATCCAGACCGCCACGTGCCACGTGCCAACTACACACGGTCCCGGCACCCCCAAACCGCGTTGTTCGGAGTGCCGGCCCAGAATACCAGAATCTACCAACTGGTATTCTGGATTCTTAGCGTAAAAACGCCGCTGCCCAGGACAAGAACCGCGTTTCTGATAGCGCCAGCCCAGAATACCAGAACACCAGAATACCACACATGCCCGAAACGGTATTCTGGATTTTTCGCGTAAAAACGCCATCTCCGGCCACGAAGCGGGGATCGCCGTGGCGAGCGCGGCAGGACTGGCCCGCCGGCTCATGTCTCTTCCTTCTGCTTTCAAATCATAATTCATAATTCATCAATCATAAATCAGAGCTCCCTCTACCTAGGGACCGTGTTGCAGGAATCGTACCGGAATTCTGGCGCGAGCGAGGCCCGAGAATCGCGTAACCCCTTGTGCGGGAACGAATAAAGAATTTTCCGCCCGCCGGGTGTTTTACCTTTTGAACTGTTGCACAAACGTTACGCGGAACGCAAGGAATGGAGGACGGATGGCGGGCCGGAGGCGGTAGGCTGTAGGCTGGAGGGCGGAAGACAGAGGACGGACTGGGAACCGGGAACGTAACTGTGAACCGCTTCCCAACCGCGGTGAGCCTGCCCCCGCGTAGGCGAGGGACGTTGATGCACGCAGGGCCGGAGGTGGTCCGAAAAAATACAAAAATCTTTGAAAAATACGTAGTTAGCACAATAGATACGTTTGTGCGGATTCTTTATCATAGACTTGCTGAGTGAACAGAGGGTCCAGGGTTGCTCAAGAGAATCGTGAGTTGGTTGGGGGTGAAAACCGGGCTTCCGGTAGGGGCGAATAATCATTCGCCCGTACGGCCCGCCGGATGCCCTCCTTCGAGCCGCTGGAGCCGCGACTGCTTTTGGATGCCGACCTGCCGGACGTTCAACCGTTCTCATCTGCGGCGTCTCTTTCCCCGAACAGGCTGTCTACGTCGATCTCGACCGGCAAGATGGTTCCACCCAAACCGACCTGTCGCCCGTCCTCACCATCGATGTGGCCTCCGATGAGGCAAACCAGCCGGCATCAACGCCCGTGTCCTCAGAGAACGCGGCTGCACAGGTTGAATGTGGTGTAGTCGCAGAGAGCTCGCCTCGCCGTGATTCCTCCGACATGCGGAAGACGATACTGCCGGTCCGGTTGTTCCGGGCGAGCAGGAGATCGTGCTTGGTTCGGATACCTCGTCTGCCGGGATCCGTGGGCCTCCCGATCTGCCGGGCCTGCGTCTGGTCGATCCGGATATCTCCACGACCGGCAAGGCCAGATCATCTACCTCGACTTCGACGGGGCACGGGATGTAGTCTATGATGGCCCTGGCCCCGGGACTGTGGGGCCGTTTGATGTGCCGGCGTTCGCGGCCCCTTCCGGCATGGAAGGCCAACAAGGACTGATCAGCCAAGGAGTTCTCCTGGGAACTCGAACATACCTTTGCCGAGACGGGTATCACTTTCACCTGTGAACAGCCTTCCACATCTCAATCCTACTCCACCATCTACGTCGGCGGCGACGGCTCACCATTCGCACGGTACGGCTCCTTCCTGGGTCTAGCAGACCAGTTGGATATGGGGAATCGGAATCAAGGCGACAACGCTTTTGTATTCAGTGAACTGTTGCCCTCCAGTGGGGAGTCCGGCGGTTCGTTCGGTGATCGGCTTACGGGCGTTCTTTCCCACGAGGTAGGGCATATACTGGGGTATGAACATGCAGATTACCAGAGTGGATCCGGTGGTCTGTTATCCGCCGTAGCCACTGAGTATGTGGTCAACTCCCTGTCCGACAGAGTCGATTATGACGGACGCATTACCCTCCGTGAAGCGTTGCAGGCGGCTGACAATAACCCAACGGGTTGGAGATGCGCGTCCTGGCGATGAGTGGGGCGTAGACGTCAATAACGTTGCCCCCTCACTGTCTGGCGGTCGAATCGAACTGACCAGCGGGTTGTTTATCTCCGACGATGTGACCATAATAGGACCGGCGGGGGGTATTACCCTGGGTGGCACATCGTGTTTCTGGGCTGTCGTAAATATCATGGCCATGAGCATCGACCCCGAGTCTCCTGAACCCCCTGCGCCTGTCTTTGTTGAGCTAAGCAACCTCACAATTACAGACGGGCCCAGAGTGGAATCCGCAGTGAGGGTGGCTCTGTACGTTTCCTCCAACAATTGCACGGTATCCTACAACGGCGGCGGCGGTATCGTCAATGCAGGTCCGGGGGGGCGTTGGAGCTTCACAACTGCACGGTGTCCAACAACGTGAGCAGTGGGGACTACGGTGGATACGGCGGCGGGATTTATAGCGCGGTAGGTGAGGTGCTGCTTGATGGCTGCACCGTAACCGCCAATTCGGTGTATTCATCCGGATATTTCTCCAGCATCTATAGCTATGGTGGTGGGATCTATGTTGAAGACGGTATCTGACTGTGGAGAATTCCACAGTCTCAAACAACACGGCCGGTTCTCCAGAATGGTACAGTTGGGGCGACGGTGGCGGCATCTATAGTGCGGGATGGGGCGTAGAACTCCATGATTGCGTTGTATCGGGGAATCGGGCCCTCTACTATGGTGAGGGTTACCTTGAATCCGCCGCGGCGGCGGGATCTCCAGCAAAGCCGCCCGATTACAGATATTCGACAGCATTCTATCCGGGAACTCAGCGGGTATGTATGGCGGCGGGATCTACCAGGGCAGACGCGACTTTGGTGACAACGTTGAGTTCATTCTGAACAATTGTATGGTGGCGGACAACTGGGCGGGTATGTTGGCGGCGGGATCTATCACTACGCAGGTGGCGGTTATCTTGTTGTCCGGTCCATATCAGACTGCACGGTGTCGGGTAATAACGGGGGCGGCATATATAATCTTGGCGGGGGGAAATGGACACTAACGAATTCCACGGTGTCGGGTAATGACGGTCATGGGATCTGGACCACGTACGGCGACTGGACCCTGACGAACTGTACCGTAACGGCGAACGTGTCTCGCTCATCGGGCGTGGCCGGTGGAATCCAGCGTGAATATGGAACGTTTGCGCCGCACAATACGATTGTGGCTGAGAACAGTCCTTCGGATATCGGCGGCTTTGTTCAGGGTACGTACAACTTGATCGGCAATGGCAGTGGCATGACGGGGATTTCTCACGGCATAAATGGCAACCTGGTAGGCACGAGGCCAAGCCCAATTAACCCGTGGCTCGGTCCTCTTCAAGACAACGGTGGTCCTACCTGGACACAGGCACTGCCGCGCGGCGGGCCGGCCGTAGATGCTGGTGACAATGCGGTGGCCGTCGATCCCTCTGGGCACGCATTGCTCTGGGACCAGCGAGGCCCGGCTTTCGCGCGGCAGTTTGGCGAACAGGTTGACATCGGTGCCTTTGAAGTTCAGCTCCCCAAGGTGCCGCGGGTTACCGTCACGGCCCACTGGCCGAGCGGCACAGTGTCGCCGCCTGTCGACTGTGCCTATCGTTCAACTGTGCCATGGACACGATGTTGTTCTCGCTTATCGAGGATGTGGTGAGTTTCACCGGCCCACAGGGCGACGTGACGCCGACAGGGTTTGCGTGGGTGGATGAAAGAACACTGGAGATCTATCTCGAAGAGCGCGCGGCGGTGCTGTACATGCTGGTCCTGGGGCGGCATCTTGGACCCCTACGGCAACGCCATTGATCTGGACTGGGATGTGGTACTGGGCGAGGTTCCCGATGATCAGTACGTGGCGAGGTTCTCGATTGAAGGACCGTGGGTCACGGCCCAAGGCGCCGAGCAGACACCGCTGCCGCCCGTCGACTCGTTGCGGCTGTCGTTTGACCGGGCCATGGACCGACGTTATTCTCACTTACCGACGACGTGGTGAGTTTTATCGGCCCACAGGGCGAGGTGACGCCGACAGGGTTTACGTGGCTGGATGACAAGACGCTGGAGATCGCCTTCGCCCCGCAAAGGCATCTGGGACTCTATGAGTTTGTACTCGCTGAGTGTCAGCGACACCTATGGGAACGCCCTCGACCAGGACCGAGACGGGATCGTGGGGGAACCTGTTGAGGACTGCTACAGGGCGACGATCCGCACGACTTGGGCAGGCTCGCTCACGGCGGATACAACGTGGGGCTGAGGACGGCGTGGTCGTGGTGGCTGGAACCTGCACGATCCCCACAGGGGTGATCCTGACCATTGAGGAGGGTACAGTGGTCAAGTTCGCCGGCGGCGCGGGCATCCAAGTGGCAGGAACACTGCGCGTACTTGGCTCGCCGAGCAAACCGGTGGTACTCACGTCGTTACGGGATGATACAGTGGCGGGGGACACCAATGGGGACGGCAACAGCACCATGCGGCACCCGGTATCTGGACGGGAATTGCGATGCTGGAGAAGGGGTCTGCGGATCTCAAGGGTTTCGTGGTTCTCTACGCCGGGAACGCCATCTGCGCCCTCGGCTTGTACGAGGGGCGGAAGGTCAATCTCGTCCGGGGCGGCATCCTGCGCAACAACCAGTACGGTATCCGGATCGTCAGCCTCTTCGTGGATTTGACCGCGGAAACCTGGTGATTGCCGAAAACACGACGCGGCATCTATATGCAGGCCTCATGTCTTGGCACCTTCAGGAATTGCACGATCGTCGACAACTCCTTCGGCTCCACCGGCGCACCCACGATCGTATTGGACAACTGTATCGTAGCATTCACCAACCATGGATATCCAACCACCGGCAATGTCACCTTCCTCCCATTGCCTCTTCTATGATGTCGGGGACGTGACGCGGCCACAACCGGATCAAAACGGCAACATCGTGGCCGACCCGCGGTTCGTCGACCGTGCTTCACACAACTACGAATTGAGTGCGGTTCGCCGGCCATTGATGCCGGTGGCGGGATTGGCGCCCCGGCCACTGACATCCTCGGCCAAGCCCGGTTCGACGACCTCGGGATGCCCAACGTGGGCACCGGCTATCCAGTCTACGTCGATATGGGGGCCTACGAGCGGCAGACGAACACCCAGATGGCCGACCTGGCGGTAGTCGCGGTCGCCGCCCATCCCGGAGTTCGTAAATGCCGGCGAGACCCTCACGGTCGAGTGGACGGTGGCGAATGTCGGGAACGCCGGCTGCACGGGGCCGTGGACCGATGCGGCCTACCTCTCCCGGGACCAGTACTTCAGCGCGGATGATATCCTGCTGGGCACTCTCGCCCACAGCGGGGACCTTGGCCGGGCGAACGCTATACGCAGACGATGACCGGCGCTGCTCCCAGCCAGCCCGGTGTCTACTGCGTCCTGGTTCGCACTGTCGTCTCGGACGCGGTTGCCGAGCCGGTCGCCTGGAACAACACTCTAACTGCGGCAAAGGTCCTGGCGGTCGACGTGCCGGTACTGACGGTCGGGGGGTCGGTTTCCGGAACGGTAGCACAGGGCCAATGGAACTATGTCCGCTTGGAGGCCTCGGCGGGCAACACGATCTTGCTCAACCTCGATGCCGCCGCCCAGTGGGGGGCCACGGGGCTATATGTCCGCTACGGCTCGCCGCCCACGCTCCAAACGTATGACGTGCGGGCAACGGTGGCCAACAGCCCGGATCAGGAACTGGCATCCTCTTCCTCCTTTAGAGGGCACCTACTACATCGGGCTCTACGCAGCCTGCCGGCTGGCTCGGCTACGCGCCTTCGGTGAGCCGACCGGCCTAGCCATTCGACGCGTTACGCCTAATGTGGTTGGCAACACCGGTACGGCCACCATCGAGATCATCGGCGACAATTTTGACCAGCAGGCCGAGGTCCATCTGATTGCACCCGACGGCCACGAAATTGACGGCGATGAACTACGCCAAGACTCAGGCACGTTGTTCGCCACGTTTGATCTGGTGCGGCCCACGCCCCAGTGGGGCTGTACGACATAGTGGTAACAAATCCCGGCCCGGTCTCGATTAGTCTGGCTGACGCAGTGTATGTTAGACTAGCCCCAGCGACCGCACAGTTCAAGGCCAGTATACAATTGCCATCAACGACTCGCCCCGGGCGGGTGATCGATGTCCGTGTTGACTATTGGAACCCTGGCATCGTGGACGTGCCTTCACCCATCCTGGCGCTGGATAGTGGTTTGGCTGACACGGAATGGCAACTGCCTGGGCGAGAGACCTGGATTGTAGGTCCCAAGTTCCAGATCATGGGGCTCAGCAGCAGCGGTCCCGCCACGATCCTCCGTCCAGGTCAACGCGAGTCGGTTATCATCAAGCTCCGCGTGCCCTTTAGAGTGCAACCGGTAACGGTGAACCTCTCCTCTGTCGGTGCCACAACGAACGATGGATCACAGGACGCAATTGACTGGCAGCAGTTCGAGCAGGACGTTAAGCCGGCGGGGATCGATCCGGTTGTTGTAGGTGTGCTTGAGGAACTCAAGGCACAGATCGGGTCGATGTGGGGTGACGATGCGTCAGTTCTGCGAGCTGATGCCGACCGATGGGCGGCCGCTGGCATACGCAACTACTGCGTTCGAGAACTCTTTGGCGTGCAACTCGACAGAGCCTTCGGAAGACCCACCGGCATGGTAGCAGGAACAATCCAGGAGGCCACGACACAGCGCCTGTTAGCGGCTGCCGCGTCTCGCTCCTGGATGAGAACGGGATCGCGTTGGCAAGGCCCAGAGCCGAGCGGATGGGAGATTCCTGGTATCGCATGTGGCACCAGGTGTGTACTCCATTGCGGTTGAGCAGTATCTGGTGACTGCTGGCGGCAGTGTCGATCTGTCCGGTGATGTATTGATCGAATTGTTGAGGTTGTCCAGGCAGGCAGCGTGACCGGGACTGTTCTCGGCCCTTCGGGTGAGCCGGTGACGGCAGTCTGTGTCCGTCTGCAGGATCTGGATGCTACTGTCTTGGAGGCGTTTACTGATGTAGCCGGAAGCTTCCGTTTTGTGACGGTGCCGGTCGGGCTATGGAGCCTATCGGTCCAGACGCAGGGAATGATCATGCCCGCTCCGGTCGTCGTGGACGTTGTGGCAGGCGAAACCGCCGTAGTGAACGTCGCGCGACCACCGGCGCATCTGTATCCGGCACGGTCACTGATGTCGATACCGGTGTCCCCCTGGCCGGGGCTCATGTGGTTGGCTCTACAACCAGTGGAATGGTCAGTTTTGCCGTTACTGACAGTGCCGGATATTACCTGCTCACCGGGCTTGGTTTTGGCGACTGCTCCCTGGCGATCTCGGCTGACGGACATGTTGCCGCGTCAAGGGACCTGGCGGGGCTGCAACTCGCCGACCACATTGAAAACGTCGATTTCTCTTTGCCCACGGGTATGGAAATCGCCGGACAGGTAGTCGATGCCAATAGTGGGACCGGATTGGCCGGCGTCCTTGTCTTGGTGGACTCAATAGCGGTCTGGCAGCAGCCATCTTTACGGATACTGACGGCAGGTTCTCCGCATCGCAGTTTACCCCAGGCGAGTATACCGTAGTCTTGGTATCGGAAGGATACGAATCCCTCGAGCAGGCGGTGACTCTCCCATCAGGAGGTCTGCCAGATCCTCTCTGCTTCTCCCTGACTCCTGCGCGCTACGGCACCTCAATTGGCTGCTCCTGGTGTTCATGAGAGGCAGACGCTCGCGATGTTCCGGCTGCAGGAAGTGGAACGACGCTAATCCTGGATCTGGAGGAGCACTGGCTGGCAAGTGAGGCTAGTCTGTGCTGCACGTTCCATTTGGGTGGAGTGTGGCCGCCGAACATTCCCTGCATTACTTGGGGCCTTGGGGGCCGAATCCCCCGGGGCCCTGGGTTCTCAATCCTCTATGATCCTTGTTCTTGGGTTGCCTTGTACGTGCAAGGTACACATATAGGTGACATTGCCTACCCATTCAGTCAGGTGAAGAGTAGTAAATCAGAGTCCAATCCCGGCTATTCCTGGGCGTTGCTGTCAATGGTGCCAGCTTGCCTCTTCTGGTAGGCACCTGTCACCCGCTGGATTTCTACAACGCAGGCCTGTACATCGGGCTAAGCTACGCGTTCGGGGGTATGTGCACGGGCACGTATGTCCTTGCCAATCCGAGCGTAAACCAGGGGAATGGGACGTTCACCGTCAGTGGGACTATGGAATACACATTCACGGATCTCTACGACTACCATGGGCGTGTGGAAGGACGACATAATGGCCCAGGATCTCGTCCAGCACGGATGGGCAAGCGATTTCATCACAGTCATCTATATCGACGAACTGTTCACCAGTGACCCCATCCCCTGTCCAGGAAACCCGAATCCAAATACCCAGGGCCAAAACAATGGTACCACCAATCCTCAAACGTCTTGGTCGCCTGAAGACAAATGGGGCCCTGCGGGCTACGATGGGCCGGATATGTCAGCAACCGAGGCGAAGCGTTTGTTCCAGGTGATGAAGAGTTCGCCTATCGAATCCAGATGTGGAACAAGCCTGAGGCTCCGGTACCCACGCAGGATGCCGTGATCTATGACTATCTCGACCCGGGTGTCTTTGATCTGAGCACCTTTGAGTTCACACGGGTTGGATTTCTCAAATGGGATGTCCCGCTGCCGGGCGGACAGGCGGTTGCGGTGCGGGTGGATTGCCGGCCGGACATGAACATCGCCGTCGACATCACAGGCACATTTGACCCTGAGACCGGCCGGATCGAATGGTGGTTCCACACGGTTGACCCGCTGACCGGGGACTACCCGGAAGACGTGAACGCTGGTTTCCTGCCCCCCTTCAACCCGGCGACCGGCTTCGAGATCGGCTGGATGGAGTACACGGTTAGACTCAAGGCCGATCTGCCCACCGGCACGCAGGTTTCCAACCAGGCCTTCGTCCAGTTTGACTTCCTCGGCCCCTGGTTGTCGAAGGCAGGTCCCTGGGTCAACACGATCGACGCCGGGTGCCGACCAGCGAGGTGAATCCGCTTCCGGGTAATGAGCGGGTACTCGATCTTCGTCGTGTCATGGGCCGGCGAGGATGCAATGGCGGTTCGGGAATTGCCTCCTACGACGTTTATGTCGGTGATGATGGCGGTGGGTACAGCCTTGGAAGAGCAGCACGCCTGACACCTCCGCGACGTTCACCGGCGAGAATGGCCACACCTATGCCTTCTATAGCGTGGCCCGCGACAATGTGGGGTATACTGAAGACCCACCCACCGTGCCGGACGCAACCACAACCGTCAACCTACCCAACGCGGTTCCGACCGTTGTGGTGGACAACGCCACCGTCACCGTCCCCGAAGGTATTCTGGCCCAGAATACGGGCACCTTCAACGACGATGATCTTGACGATGTGGTGACGGTGACAGCAT
>CAVOUO010000035.1:0-1622497 GCA_963699595.1 uncultured Planctomycetota bacterium | reverse complement strand
AAACCCCGTGCAAACCCCGGCGTGGAACACACGTATGTTCTCACTTGGTTATGATTGAAGCCATTGATCCGAGAGGATGTAAAGTGTAAAATGCTGCCATCACTCGACCAATGTTCTGTAGCGGGAGGGGGTTCACAGACGAAGGTATAGGTGTGAGTACAGAAGTAAAACGTCATAATTTCTGGCGGTTCGCTGAATACGTTCGGCCCTACTGGAAGTATTTGCTCCTGGCGGTCGCCGGCGGCATCGTCAAGTTTACGGTGCCGCTGCTGATGCCGCAGGTCACGCGGCATCTGCTGGACGACGTCTTTCTCAACGAGATGATGACGAGCCGGCAGAAGATCCACGAACTGCTGTTCTATGCGGGCGGGATGATGGGCATCTTCGTGTTCATTTACGCCCCCTTCGTTTACGTCCGGCATCTGTGTGCGGACAAGGCGAGCAACCGGGCGGTGTTCAACATGCGGTGCGACCTCTATTACCGCATTTTGCGCATGTCGGCGTCGTTCTTCCATCGCAACAAGAGTGGGGCGATTCTGACCCGCCTGATCAGCGACATCGCGTTGGCGCAAAACCTGGTCGGCACGGCCATCACGAACATCTGGATGGACGCCATTGCCCTCGTGGTGATCCTCTATTTTCTGTTGCGGATCGACGTGCTCACCACCGTCGTGGCCCTCGCGACCTTTCCGGTGTACCTGTTTTTCTTCCGGCGGTTCAGCCGCGAGATGCGGACGGTGACCCGGCAACTCCAGGATGAGCTGTCGACGATGAGCAGCAGCGCCCAAGAGCGGATCGCCGGCAGCGTCGTGGTCCACGCGTTCGCCCAGGAGCATACCGAGCGAAAGCGGTTCGAATGTGATTCGGAGCGACTGTTCTCGACGAACATGCGGCGGGTCCTCATTCAGAGCCTCAACCAGTCCATCACAGGAACGCTCGTGGGTATCTCGCCTCTGATCGTGATCTGCTTCGGCGGCTATCGCGTGATCGGGGGCGCCATGACGGTGGGCGAGCTGATCGCCGTGACCATGTACCTGGCGCCGCTGTACCTGCCCTTGCAGCGGTTCTCGGAGCTGAACGTGGTCTACGCCAACGCGATGGCCGCCCTGGATCGCATCTACGAGATCATGGATGAGAAACCGGAGATCCTCGATGCCCCCGGCGCGGTGGAGTTGCCCCAAATCCGGGGCGAGGTGGAGTTCGACCGCGTCAGCTTCTCGTACAACGAGAGTTGTCCGGTCCTGCGCGAAGTGGCGTTTCGTGTGCGGCCGGGCGAGCGGGTGGCCTTGGTGGGCCCCAGCGGCTCGGGCAAGACCACGATCGTCAGTCTGATTCCCCGCTTCTATGATGTCCAAGCTGGTCACATCCGGATAGACGGACACGATGTGCGGGAGGTCACCGTCAAGTCTCTCCGGCGTCACATCGGCATGGTCCTGCAAGACCCGATCCTGTTCAGCGGCTCGGTCCGTGAGAATATCCTTTATGGCAAGCCGGACGCGACGGACGAGGAGGTCCTTGCGGCCAGCCGGGCGGCCCACGCCTACGAATTTGTCTTGGACCTGCCTCACGGATTCGATTCCGAGGTGGGGGAACGAGGCTGCTTCCTCTCCGGCGGCCAGCGCCAGCGGATCACCATCGCCCGCGCCTTCCTGAAGGACCCCAGAATCCTGATCCTGGATGAAGCCACCGCCAACCTCGACCCGGAATCCGAGCACCTGATCCAGGCTGCAATGAAGCGCCTCGTCGTAGGGCGGACCACATTCATCATCGCCCACCGTCTCTCGACCATTATCAACGCCGACCGCATCCTGGTCCTGTCGGCGGGCCAAGTCGTCGAATCCGGCACCCACCACGAATTGCTCGCCAATGGCGGGCTCTACCGCGACTACCACCGCAAGCAATTCGCCTCGGCAGAAGCCAACTGAGGCAACCATCTATCGTTCACCTGTAAAACGACTAGGCCTTCCGCCGGCGTCATCCTGCGCAGTCATGCCTGCCTGGAGTCCTTATCCTCTCGGACTTGTTGGATCGCTGCAGGAGGTCCAGCATTTGGCGGTCGAGTTTGTGGCCCCGGAAGTCCTCATAAGACACGTCCGCCCGGCCGCTGTCCAGCACGCCGATCACTCGCAGGCGACAGACGCCATCACCTCGTCTCCGGGTTCTCGGTCCCCTCTACGATAGGCGGCCAAGCTCATCGCCGGGCTTTTGTACGCCCGCCGGGGTGGTTCGTCCGCCGTGCCAAGCTCCTTTTCAGATCAGACAACCCTACTGTGGGAGCCTTCCTTTCCGACTGCTTGGCCTCACGAAGGCAACGCAAGTCTTCATAGTCCTCCAAGTCCTCCTGGATCTTGAGAAAGTCGGCATAAGCGAGGACGGCAAACTCCTTCCTCCCGTTCTTCTTAATGATTTGAGCCTTCGGGATATCCATGTCAGCCTCCACTATCTGTATGCTTCGCGCCGATGACGGACGCGATAGACGACGATTGATCTTCCTTCAATCTCGAACAGAACACGATAATCGCCGACGCGCAAGCGATATTCCCTGGTAAAACCTGTCAGAACGTCTTACGTCGCCCCTCAAGTCAGTGCTCATAGCTTCAATCTTCGCCAGAACGCGGGACTGAATGCCGATTGGCATGCCCTTGATGTCTTTGACGGCTCCAGGTTTGAGCTGAACATCGTATTTCACGGGGCTCAATCGCTCCAAACGTGCGATTCTGTTTCGCCTACTGTTGGAATCATAACACACTGCCGCTGTCAAAGCAACAGAATCGGAGTCCACACAGAACTCTGTTGCGTGAAGGAGCATCGAGCATGTCGGCCGATCCCGTTAGTGCCGTTGCAGAAGGTCCAGCATCTGGCGGTCGAGTCTGTGCCCGCGGAAGTCCTCGTAGGGCACGTCCGCCCGGCCGCTGTCCAGCACGCCGAGAGAGCCACGGAAGTTCCATAAGGCCCACCCGAGTCCGGCCTGCTGCCAGTTCTTCAGGCAGTCCTCCATCCAGCGCAAGGTCACGTCATGAGGCGTCTGGTTGTACGCACCCCACTCGCCGACCATCACTCCCACGCCCGCCTCCTTAAGCTGGACCCAGGGCAGGACGTACTTGTCCCACAGCCACTGCCGGTCCATGGCCACGTCGCTCTGGAACGCGCCCGCCGGATTCGATGGGTCGAATCGAAGCACCCGGTTGGACTCGCCCCAACGAGGATTTACGCGCAGGGAGAACGCCCGGCCGTCCGGCAACTGCAGCCCGACCTCTGTGATCGTCATCCAGTCACCAGCCGTGTTGTCCAACCGAATCTGCCGCCGGCACGCGGGGATGGGGATGACGAACTCCTGATCGTAGATGTTCTGGTAGACATCCCACTGGGGCATGTACACGACCTGCTTCCAGGGACCCGCCCCCGGCCCGGGCTTGAAGTCCTGAGACCAGATGGGCTCCAGTCGGACGATCCACAAAGACCTCCAGTCGGCTGGAGGCCGACACGGTGCCCACGCGGACACGGAACGTGAACGGCTCCGGCAGGTTCGCCTCGATGATCACGGGGGACTGCAGGTCCTTCTTGACGGGCCCATACAGATAGCCGGCCAATCCCAACGGCTCCGGCCAGACGGGCACCGCCCACTGGTCCGATCCCGCGGCCCAACTGGCTCTGTAGTGGGTCAGGGTGAAGGGCTGATATCCCCGCGTGGCCTGGGCCACGCCCAGCGGGATCAGGTCCCAGCACGGCGTCACGGCGTAGTCGAGCCCGTCCGCGATGATCAAGCGAGTGGGGTCCTCGTCGTGGATGGCCTTGACCAGCAGGGCGACCACCTTGGCGTAGCCGGCGGCGTCCACGCCGGAAGGCTCATTGAGCAGGTTGAAGCTCAGGCGGCTGTTCGGTATGCCCTTGTACCGCCTGGCAAAGCGGGCCCAGTGCATGGCGCAGACCTTCTGCGTGACGGCATCGGTCCACAAGCTGGTAGGCTCGGGCGGGTCGGCGACCGTGTACCCCGGCGCCCGATGGAAGTTGAGACAGACATGCATGCCATAGCGGCGTCCGTACTCGATGGCCTGATCCACCCATTGGAACGCCGTCTCGTTGAATTGGGTCCAATCACTGCCCTTAATCCAGATGCGGTAGTCCATCGGCAGACGCACGAAATTGAACCCCAGCTCCGAGATGAGCCTGAAATCCTCCTCCTTGAATGGGCCGGTAGAATTGCCCTTATAGAACATCTCCAACAGGTTGAACCCGCGCCACCGCGGCAACTCCCGCGCCGTAGGCTCAGGCTGCGCCAGCGCCACGCTCTGCACCATCCCCCAGACCAGCACCGCAATCCACATCCGTCTCATCATCATCTCCTTCCACGTACTCGGCTTCACAACCTGGCCGGGCCGCACATGCTGTGCCGCTGCTATTGCTCCTCGCCTGGACTTGCTCGCCCCGCATCTGTCTGCTCGCCTGATTCCAAGAGACGAACGTCCTCCAAGTCGATCTCTCGACCTGCGGCTCGCTTCGAGCGGATCAGATCCTCCTTCGATACAACAAAGAACTGGTCGCCTTGAAAGGACATGACTTGGCAATGCTTCCACGCCTGCTCAAAGCTTAGGCCGGGTGTGGAGGTCTGCACGTCTATACGGACACGGTCTTTGAAGATGGTGATTTCGTGGGAAAGCAGCTCATCGGCCGACGTGAGAGACGCCGTGCCGAGACCAGCGTCAAGCAGCGCTTGCAGAAGCCGCTCCGCATTCTCCGGCGTGGCTTCGATCAGGATATCCAGGTCGAACGTGGCACGTGGCACGCCGTGCAGAACGGATGCAATTCCTCCGATCACGACGTACTTTACCTCATGCTGCTGAAAGGACTTGAATACGTCCCGCAACCGATTGAGCATGCTTTCGCTCCTGCAGCGTAGGATTGACCGACAGTGCCAAGTCCGTGAAGGCACAGAGCATGTCCATGCGGTCGGTGAGGGAGAGCGACTGAAACCAGCGAGCTTTCGCCTCCATCGACTCCTCGCCCCGATCATGAGTGACCGAACCACTCTTCTTCATAGTCACCAACATAACACACCGCATCGTCCAGATCAACGAGGCAGGTAATGCAATCCCGTTCCCGAAGTCAGCTACTCTTCCGGCTCGGCGGCGACGGCGGCGCGGTCTTTGGTGATCTCGGCGATCAGGGCGGTGGCGTAGCAGCCGGAGTCGAGCTCGAAGCGGAATTCGAGATACTCGCCCCAATCGTCTTTGCCGGTGGTCATGCCGGCATCGCGCGGCTGGAAGCGCAGCGGGCGACGGCCGCCGCGGGAGCCGAGATGCTTCATCCGGCGAAAGTCGTCGTCGTTGAGGTCCTCGCCGTCGAGAATGGGGTTCTCGATCGCGCCGGCGGGGCCGGTGAGCTTGGTCGTTCGGCCGCCCCAGAGGGGACCCGTGGGACTGATCTCGAAGCGGTCGCAGCGCGGTTGCTCCACTTCCGGCTGCTCCACGTGGAAACAGGCGCCGTTTCTGTGCAGATAGGCCATGTCGCCGAGGAGTAGCTTATCGATGTTCGGCATCCGGGCCGCGAGGACGCGATTGAACAGGTGCGACTGGTACGCGGAGATGTAGAGGGCCTTGAGGTGCTTGTCGATCAGGTAAAAGATCTTCTTGGGGTTGCCTTTGCCGGCCAGGATCCGCAAGGAACGTCGCTGATCGAAGAACTGGCCGGGCCACAGCTTGGCCGCTTCCTCGTAGCGACCTTGCTCATAGAGGGCGCGAGCCTGGAACACGGGCGGGCTGTCCAATTCCTTGTCGGGGTGGCCCAGGAGCAGGTTGGTGAAGGCTGCCATATCGTTCTTGAGGATCGCTTTGCCGAGCAGGTGATTGTCCAGGTGATTGCCGAACCGCTGAGGGCCGAAGTAGTTCGGCACGCCGCGACGACTCAGGATGGACAGCACTTGCTGAGCGATCTCGGCCGCCTGCGGCAGCGGCAGGGCCGGTTTGCGGAGGCGGACGGCGAAGCGGTTGCCCGCCAGGTGGCCCGGCTTGAGCTTGTTCGTGTGCCGGGTCGTCTTCAGCACGCGGACCTCGGGGAAGGACACTCCTTCGACCTGTTCCGGAGAGACGTGCTCGATGGAGATCCATTGCCGAGCGACGGCTTGGGCATCTTTCAGGCCCGCCAACCCTATCTCCCGGCGCGAGACGTTCAAAGCCCGGGCGATACGGTCGAGGGCCTCCCGCGTGCCGATTCCCTTCTTTTCGATCAGGACGTACACGTGGGTGCCCTCGCCGCTGGCCGGATAGAGCGGCAACTCCTCGACGAAGAAATCCTCCGGCCGGGCCTTGATGACACCGCCGACGCCGGGCAGATCGGTCGTAAGAAATGGTAGTGAATTCTGCATAATGTGTTATAAGTACATCGTTTTCCGCGAATGTGCAAGGGAACGCGTGTGTTTGGATTCAAAGATCGACGGCGAAAGAAGATCGCGAGCCGGCCCTTCCCGGACGCGTGGCTGGTGCTTCTCAAGAAGAACGTGCCTCTCTACAGCCGGCTGCCCCAGGCCGATCAGGAGGAGTTGCGGCGGTACATCCTTGTCTTCATGGCCGAGAAACGCTTCGAAGCCTGCGGCGGGCTCCGGATGACCGATCAGATCCGCATCACCATCGCCGCCCACGCCTGCATCCTCCTGCTGCACCGCAAGACCGATTACTATCCCGGCCTGAAAACCATCCTCGTATACCCTCGGGCGTACGTCGCCGCCAACGCGCACCACTTCGTAGGGGGCACGGTTCTCGAAACGGACGATGTGCGGCTGGGCGAATCGTGGCATCACGGCTCGGTCGTCCTGTCGTGGGACGATGTGCGCCGCAGTGCCGGCGATGTTCAAGACGGCCAGAATGTTGTCTTTCATGAGTTCGCCCACCAGCTCGACAGCTCCGGCGCCCGCGGCGATAGCACGCCGGTATTACAGGACCGATCCAGTTTCATTGCCTGGGCCCGCGCCCTGGGCGAGGATTTCGAGAAGTTCCAACGCGATATTGAGCAAGACCGGGCCGAGGTCTTGGACGAGTACGGGGCGACCGACCCGGCCGAGTTCTTCGCCGTGGCCACGGAGTCGTTCTTCGAGAGGCCGAAAGACCTGCAGCAGAGGTACCCGAGGCTCTACGAGGAGTTGAAGCGGTTCTACCAGCAGGACCCGGCAACATTCGGCTAAGGCCGCCCGCTTCGCTATTTACAAGTGGCTGTTCACAGTATACCATGCGGCGTCGCTGACTGACCCGCAGCGCCGCTGGGCGTCGGGGCGGTATTCTTGAAGTCGAAAACAGTAGACAATAGATCTGTGAAGGGTAATCATGGAGAATCATCGTAACAGCAATCGCAAGAAGAAGCGAAGCCAGGGGTTCCGCTCGCGCCGAGTGACCAAAGGGGGCCGCAAGGTGCTCAATCGCCAGCGCACGCTGAAATCCGGCCACAAGAAGCGTAAGCCCGGCAAGGGGATCAAGCAGAAGCGCAAGTGAACCGAATGACCACGCCCGCAGCGCCGCTGCGCGTCGGGGTTTGCAGTGGAGCCTCCAACGCGCGATCGCATTGCGTGCCCTGACGGGAGGACCGCCCGGTGATGGTGTGAGTCTTGGGCTTGGAGGGTCATTATGAACCGTCTGTACGTTCTCGTGGCTGTGGCAGCTTTTCTGGCCGGCGTGCCTTGTCCAGCGCAAGCGGCCCCGGACGGTTTCGTTCTGATCAAAGGCGGAACATTCCGCCGCGGCACCGGCGGCAATCAGGGTGCGTCGGTGCGGGTCGAGGACTTTGAGATCCTCGACCATCCCGTCACGAACGCCGAATACAAGGCGTTCGTGGAGGCCACGGGCCACCAGGCTCCCGGCCATTGGGAAGGGGGGCGAATCCCGGCGGGCAAGGAAGACCACCCGGTCATCTTCGTGAATCGGCCGGACGTGTATGCCTATCTTCGCTGGAGGACCGCCAAGGAGGAGCGGGTCTATCGATTGCCAACCTCTCTGGAATTCGAGTATGCCGCTCGCGGCGGATTGACCGGCAAGGACTATCCCTGGGGCGACGACGATCCCGATGGGCGTGCGAATTATGATGCCCAGGGAAATCGTCGCTTCGACCACTGGCAGGAATATCTCCAGCCGGCCCGCTGGGGCCAGAAGAATGGCTTCGGGCTCTACGGCATGGCCGGCAACGTCTGGCAGATGGCGGCGGACAACCACGACCCTGCGACCGAGCAGTTCAAGTACCGGATCACGGACCCGGCCGAGATCGAGAATGCCGTGCTGGGCGGCTCTTGGGCGAGGGCCAGGAGCTATCTCAAATGTGGCTCTCGCCTCGGCATCTCCGCCGGCATCCGCCATCCGGATGTCGGCTTTCGCCCGGTGCGCCAGCCGCAAGGGGCAGATTGGGCGGTGCAGAGCCGTAAACTCACCGCCGTCTCGCTGGGCGACGGCAAGACGCATCTGAGTTGGGCGCTGCTTGGCTCGGACAGCCGCTCGACTCGGCTTCCATGTCTATCGCGCCGAGGAACGAAGCCACGCGGGCTTTCGCGTCAGCAAAGAGCCCGTGAGTGAATCGACCACCTTCGTCGATTCCGGTCTGAAGGAGGGTCGGCGTTACCAGTACTACGTCCGGCCCGTGGACAAGATGGACAACGAGGGCCGGCGCTCCGAATGGGCAGGGGTGACTGCCTCCGGGCAAGGCTCTGCGACCATCGTGACGTTCGCGCCTCTTTTCCAGCAGGGCTCGCTCGTGCCGATCTTCGGCGACCTCGACGGCGACGGCGCCCTGGACTGTGTCATCCGGCTGGACAACGGCAATAACGAGATGTCGCAGGACCCGGGTCTGCCGGTGCAACTGGAGGCGTTCACGTCCTACGGCCGGTCCCTGTGGCGCAAGGATATCTGTTACCACGACCACTGCTACGGCAGCGCCAACAACGTGCCCTTCAACGTCTGGGACATGGATCAGGACGGCAAGGCCGAGGTCATCACCCGGCTCCAGATCGGCGACGAGGTGTATGTGGCCGTCCTCGACGGCATGACAGGGCAGGTGAAGTCCAAGACCAAGTGGCCGGACATGGTCTCCGACTTTGCGAAGTCCTCCACGCGCATCCACCTTTCTGTTGCCTACCTGGACGGCAAGCACCCGGCCGTCGTCACGCAGACCGGGCTCTACGAGAACGAAGTCTTCGTCGCCTATGACGGCCGGTTGAGCCAGTTGTGGCGGTTCAACAGCTTCGCCGAGACCAACGGCAGCGGCGGGCACAAGATCGAGGTGGCCGACGTGGACGGGGATGGCTGCCAGGAGGTCTTCGACGGGACCACCTGCCTGAACCACGACGGCACGGTGCGGTGGTCGATCTACCGCCAGCACCCGGATATCGTCTCGATCCACGACCATCTTCCCGATCGTCCCGGCCTGGAAGTGTTCTTCATCGTCGAATCCAGCGTCCACGCCGGGATCTATATGGTGGACGCCAATTCGGGCCAAGTGATCTGGAAGATCAACCGCGAGGATGACCCGCGCTGGACGCACGGCCACAGCGGCTGGTCGGCCGACATCTGGGCCGGCTCGCCCGGAATGGAGTGCGTCTCCGATCGCGCGGGGCACGGCGGCGATCCCCTGGCCCTGTACAGCGCCACCGGCCGCCCGCTGCTCGAGCCTTTCCCGGACGGTTGGACGCCCTTCGAATGGGATGGCGACAGCACACGCGAACTCCTGAGCGGCCGCGCCGAAATCAGCAACTTCAACGGCAAGGAGATCGTCCCGGCGCCGGAGGCCAAGCCGGTTCTCCCGCCGCGCAGCAGCGTCCTGATGACCGCCGATCTCTGCGGCGACTTCCGGGACGAGTTGGTGCTCTCGACCACAAGTCCCGTCGGCAAGCGGACGATCTCGGTAGTGACCGCGATGCATCCCATCTCCAGCAGGTACGTCACGGCGACGGAGAGTCTCGACTATCGTCTCTGGCTCGCCCGCAACATGGGCGGCGGCTACAAGTCCGTCTATGACTACCCGCTGAAAGCGGCCCGCCCCGATTGAGAGGGGCCCCCCAATACGGGGCAGGGTTCGGGTCCCCAAGTGCAAAATTCCGCACTTGGGAGCCCTTCCCAAACGCGATATATCGCGTTTGGGGTCCCGCACCGCCGCCCCCGGCGGTGTTCGATCCCAGCCGAGGGCGGCTGGGCCACAGGGAACCCCGACCCCAAGCCTGGCTTGCCGCCGAATTGGCTTTGTTTCGCACGAATCTTCACCACCGGGACACAGAGGACCCAGCGCGGCCTTCGGCCGCAACCAAAACCTATCCTCTCGCCAAGACGCGAAGAACGCCAAGAAGACAGGACGGTGAGGGCCTTACCCTTTGCGATCTTGGCGTCTTTGCGAGAGACATAATTCTTGATTCTTCAATGACTTACGCTGTGTACATCCAGAAATCTTCGCGAGAAAACAAGATTCCAACAAGTAGTAGTACGGAGACGGAGCGAAGCTATCTCCTGAGATAAGCTGGGAATTCTCTCTGCGATCTCTGTGTCTCTGTGGTGAAATCATTGCGTCTCGCCGGTAACCGTGCTTCTATAAGAAGACGGTTGTCGACGCCCGTATGTTATACAAAAATCCAAAATCCGGCAGAAATTCTGCGTCGCAGGCGGCCCAAGTCCTTGGCAAGTTGGCGATCCTGGGCGGCGTGACGCAGGATCGCGCGGCAGCGCATCGCCACCGCCGGGCCGCCGATGCCGCCGAAACAGCATCCGAGGTCCCGGCAGCGCAGGCGGCTGAACTCTCGAGACAGGCAAATCGCTACATCCCGGCGGCAGTTGCGCTTGCCCCGGGGCGCGAGAGTCGTCTGCGGTGCCAGGTTGTAGTACTTGCCCGCGGTTGAGCACATGATAGAACGCACCGGCATATTCGATACGCAAGGGCCTCGCCATCCCGGCCTTGGCCGCCAATGCCAATAATGAAATAATTACGACGTGACCCCCGACCCCAGTGCGAAGAGAGTATCTGACACCGCCCCGTTCGCTGTGCCTTTACAGTTAACCGCCAATAGGCGATAATGGATGATGGATTCCGTGGCCCGCAATCGCCGATGAGGAACGAGCAGCGATCTAACGAGGCCCAATGGAAATTAGGGATGGCGAGAAGAGCGCTGGATGTGTCCGATCCGCCTTCCTTTTGGCCTATCCGAGGTCAGATATGAAATACCTTCTTGAGGTGGCGAAGGCTGTTGCCGAGGGTACGAGCCTGGACGAGATAAGAAGGGCTCGTGGAGTCCATAGAGCAGAGATCGATGGAGAGGTTAATAGCCTCATCAGCGACGAAGACGTGTCGCTGCTAGCAGAGACGCTCTTTGGCCCTGAACCAAGGATCGATAAAGGCTTCTACGATGTACTAACCGACTTCCAGCAGTGCACTGGCTATGGGCCTGCATATGACGCGCTTGCCGGGAGGATATGGGCCAGCGCCTTTCTGAAGCTTCCGCCAGAGAGCAGGCTTGAGCTTCTCTCTGGCTTGCTAGTTGATGATCAACGTGGATTCTGGCCGAGTGTTCGCTGCCTTCCGACGTTCTGTACGACTGTTGAACTCCCCGCCGCCTTCGCGGCGAAATGGTTTCATGATCTTGGCACACGAGTGGCGGGAGATTGGGCTGGTGGTGATTTCTACAACGCTATCTGCAGATATGCTGAAACGTTCCCTGAGTCCGCCCTGGCCATTTTTGAGCAGTATGTCTCCCAAGACCTCGATCCCCTCACGGTCCATCTGGCCGCGCTCCCCTCTGTGTCAGAATGGGTGAGACAATTCCTTGCCGATAATTAGAGTAGAGGGCAAGGAGATCATGAGTATGCTGGATGTTATGGATAAGAAGCAGAACAAGAGGTTGTTGGCCCCGGAGAGAGGGGAGCCGCAGCGCAGCGGAGGCGAGCCGAACGGAGGGGCCAACAACCGGGCCGCCGATTCCCCCGCCCCCGATCCGGAGGTCTTGGCCAAGCCCCAAAGACGGCGGTTCACACCGGCGTACAAGGCCCGTGTGGTCGAAGAGGCACAGCGTTGTACGGAGTCCGGAGAACTCGGGGCCCTCCTGCGACGAGAAGGCCTGTATTCCTCGGCCCTGACCCAGTGGCGTCGGCAATACCAATCCGGCGCCTCCAGGGCCTCCAGGAGGCCCAACGCGGCCGCAAACGCCGGCGCAATCCCCGGGACCAGGAACTCGAACGTCTACAGCAGGACAACGAACGGCTGAGCCAAAAGCTGCGTCAAGCGGAACGGATCATTGAGATTCAAAAAAAAGTTGCGGCCCTGCTGGGCAACCCCCTCGAGACGCCCTCGAACCGCGAGGCCCTCTCGTGAGCCTGATTGAGCAGCATCGTCAGGACCTCGGCACGCGGGCCCTGTGTGAGGCCCTGGAGGTCCCCAGGGCGTCGTTCTACCGGCAACGGAACCCCAAGACCCCCACGGCCCTGGCCGTGACCCGCAAACGCCCGGCGCAGGCCTTGTCGGACGGGGAACGGCAAACCGTGCTGGCGACGCTGCATGAACCGCGTTTTGTGGATGTGGCGCCGCCGCAAGTCTATGCCCAACTCCTGGAAGAGGGACGCTACCTCTGTTCGATCCGAACCATGTATCGTCTCCTGGCGGCCCACCAGGAGGTGCGCGAACGGCGGGCCGTGGCCGCGCATCCGGGGTACACCCCACCCGAGTTGCTGGCCACCCGGCCCAACGAGGTCTGGTCCTGGGACATCACCAAGCTCAAGGGATCGGTGAAGTGGACCTACTATTACTTGTATGTGATCCTGGATATCTTCAGCCGCTACGTCGTCGGCTGGATGGTCGCCGAACAGGAGTCGGCCACGCTGGCCCAACGCTTGATCGCGGACAGTTGTGCCAAGCAGAAGATCGTCGCGGACCAACTGACACTGCACGCCGATCGCGGCTCCTCGATGAAGTCCAAGGTCGTCGCACAGTTGCTGGCGGATCTCGGCGTCACCAAGACCCACAGCCGCCCGCACGTATCCAATGACAATCCGTTCTCGGAAAGCCAGTTCAAGACCATGAAGTATCGTCCACAGTTTCCCGAACGGTTCGGGTGTATCCAGGACGCGCGGGCCTTTGGCGGTGATTTCTTCCCCTGGTATAACGGCGAGCATCGGCACTCCGGCGTGGCGCTGTTCCCCCTCCGACGTTCACTACGGCCGGGTGGAACAGGTCCACCAATGTCGGCAGGCGGCCTTGGATGCCGCCTACCAGCGGTCTCCCAACCGGTTCGTACGCAAACCGCCCGAGGCGGCGTTGCCGCCTCAGGCCGTCTGGATCAATCCGCCCAAGGACACCCCAAAGCAACTGATTCATTAGAGCTTAATTCTGAAAAGGAACTGTCTCATTCGGCTTGACAACTTCCGCTCCTACTCGGCACAGCGCGGGCAAAGAGCGCTCTTGGTAAAGTGAATGCGTCCTCCGTGCGCAAGTGGGACGCCAGACTCCAAAGAAGCAGAATCCTGCAGAAGCGCCTCATGTACGACAGATCATTGGTCTGCTCTTTTAATCTTGGGACGTTGTCGATTCCTCAGTTGAGAGGAAAGCTGGCCAGAATGCTCGACGGTACGCCTGAAGAGGTGTCGGAAGCTTTTGATGTTATGGGCCGGTGCCTCGGCAAAGACAGAGGTGACACCGAGTTCACGCGATTCGCCTTGGAGTGGTACAAGCGCAACAGCTCACCCGCTCTTCCCGATTTCGCCAAGCTTCACTTGGTGAAAGCCTTATGGCTCCTCTGCGGCTCCAAGGATGTTGCCGATCGCGCTTTCGTCGTGTCTCGCGCTAATGACTTGCTTATTGTCATACAGCCGATCCCGCGCGAGCATAAGGGCACTTGGCACGAATTGGAGAGCTACCTCCGCACCATACTCGACCTCTCTCGGTCCGAATTCGACGACGTTTTCAGCCGGCTGGTCAAATCTAATCCCGGCGGAGTACTGGAGCAGATGAAAGTGGGTGGATTCCTCAGAGGGGAACTAGGCACGCGCACACTGTGAGGAGATTGTCACGAAGCTCCTGTTGTCCGCCGAAGTCGACGAATGGGAGGTAGGCAAATCAGTTTTTGCGGACGGTGCTATACGGCTGTCAGATGAGGTCCTCAGCAAAGCAGGGGAGATACAATTGGAGATAGCATTGTGGCAGTTTGTGCGTTCACCCTTCTTAACAAAGGCGACGTCCCAATACCTCTCCCAACTCGAACCTTACTTTCGGAACGTGAAGCCCGAGTTGCAGAATGCCTTCAGGAACGAGCTTGCCGTGCAGGCCATGAACTACCGAGAGGCATGCCTCAAGGCGTGGAAGACTACCAAGGCGGAGTCGCCACTTATGTCGGGGGCTGTCAAACGGGCTGAGAAGTATTTCGATGATCTCTCGAAACTACGAGACTCCCCAGCAGTGAGTTTCACTTTTCCGGGCTATGCCTCCGCCGATCGCAAAGCTGACCAAGTTTTCAGTGGAAGAGTCCGACGCCAAGCGATGGAGAAGTCCGTCTTCGCCCGGTTCGCACGCCATTTCGAGATCATGTATGGAGATCGTTGGGCTACATTCATGGGCGGGAGGCTGGATGGTCCGTCTTCTTTCTCAGAGCATAGCGGCTCGATGGAGTTCCCATGGTTGGAGGTGATCGACCCGGAAGGCATGGCCCTACGAAGGCTCACTGCCTCCGCACGAATCAAAGAGCTGAAAGGCGAGATCAAGTGACGTTATCTCTGTATGGCCGACTGTTCTTTTGCCGCGCGTAGGCAGTCTGAGAGAGGAGAAGATGGACGTTAGCTCCCTAAATTCCTTCCTGACCACGTATATTGGATCATTGTACGAGAGAACACGCTCCGAGAAGACCGGGCTGAAGCTTGGATTCGACTGGATTATATACCAGCTAGCACTCGCGCGAGACTGGTTTCCCGTCAGATTGCCATTCTACCCCCGAACGGACGGACAGGTGTCTAAGGCGAAGAGCGAACCAGAGTTTGGGATTGACTTTGCCTTTCTGGTCCCATCTGAGAAGGAATTGCGGGTTTATGTCTTGAAGGATGAGGAATTGACCTACGCGAACTGGACAAAGTGCGATTTCGACACCGACCTGAGAATGGCAGCCACGCCCAATCTGCGACACCACGACGTCACCGAGATTCAAGCGGTGAGGGTAATTCTTGCGTATAACAAAGGCGAGAACAATTCAGGTGTGACAGCGTTTGAGAATCTGGTCGACTCTTTGGGGTCACAGATAGGCGATAACGTTCATCTTGCATTCGAGCGATGGAATCTGTTCAGGATCGTAGAAGAAGTCAAAAAGGATCTCCTCAAACCAGACTTACTTCCCCAGCACCTCTCGGAACGCTTCAGATATATCTGCCGTCAGATGCAGGACTTTGATTTTGGGATGGAGCAGTGGGAGAATCAACTGGTCACCACCTGGAAATCATTTCTTGGGGTCCTTCTACGTGATCCTGACGAGAGGAAAGTCCGACTAGTTCCAGTCGTGTTGCTCATCGCAGCTAATTACAGGAAAGACACTCCGAATTCTCAGGTGGGCTGGATCGATCTTGTGGAGTGGGCCATGCTCGCGCTTTGGGATTGTTGTCGAGACAAGGCTGACGAGCAGATGAAACAGGTTGTACTTCAGACATGGAGGCAGTTATACATTTTCCAGCTCGAATTATACTTCGCTGACGTGAAAGATCTCATGCTGACGTACCATGGCTCTGTGACGCCACCACGCGGAGCAGGGCCTCAAGTCGCTCGGATCAATGATGCTTATCTTGCCTACTGGCACTTGGGCCGGCTCGCCATTCTCACACTCGCGCGTCAGGACCTAACGCAGGAAATTGACGAGGACTTGGCGCAGGCAATCAACCGAGCGGCAGATTGGCTGGCCAGTTGTTTTCGGCTCAGTCCGGCAGTTCTCCGACCACTCATCGATGTGAACCACATCGAGCTATTCTTAGTTTGGCTCATTCTGTGGCAAGCGAGACGAGAGAACGAGATTTCTGACTGGCTTTCGGAACTTGAGCATCGCCTGCTCATGAGGAGAGTCAACGAAGAGTTCGTTTTCCCGTTTATCGAATCGAACAACGAAGTTGTCCCGATCTCAGTTGAAGGCGCGATGGCCACTCCACGGTGAATGCTACGCACTCTTGAGCTTTTTGGCAACCTCCTGTTGCTCGTCGTGATTCTGTAGTTTCGCCTCCAGCATCCACAATTGCTGATGCCCCATGATCCGCCGCATTCGTTTCTCCAGCGTCATCAGCGACGAAGCGGTCCAACGCAGCACCATCTGTCCGTCCCGCCAGCGGGTCACCCGACCGGTCTTTTCGCGAATCCCGGCATTGGGGGACTCGATGATGTTCGTGCTGGCCAGGCAGCGACGCAGTTGGCCGGGCAGGTCCAGACGGTTGATCGTGAACATCTCCGCCAGGCCCTCCAAGAGGCTTTCGGCCGCCGAGGGGTATTCTGGGGCCAGCCATTCGGACAGCTTCTTCAATTTCGCCATTCCCTGCTCGACGGGCAGTTGGAACGCCGCTTTCATCGCGCAGCGGACATTCTCTTGGCGATCCTTGGGCAGATAGTCCAGCACGTTGCGGAGCTTGTGATTGCGACAGCGTTGAATCGGGTTCTTGTCCCCGAAAACTTCGTCGATGGCCTTGCGCAACGCCTTGCTGCCGTCGATCACGAACAGCCGCCGCCGTCCCGGATCCAGGCCCCGCGACACGATGTCCGTCAAGAGATCCTTGACCACCGTGGCGTTCTCGCTGGAGCCCTCGCGCAGGCCCAGCACGTGCTTGTAGCCCTGGCGGTCCACGCCGAGCGCCACGATCACGTGGGTCTGGCCGAACTGGATGCCGTCGAGATACACGATCAGCATGTCCTGGCCCTCGAACCGTCGCTCACAGAGGTCCTTAAGCGTCTGCGCGCTGGCTTCGACGAACTCGCGGCTGACGTTGGATTTGCTCACGGCGACCGTCTCGGCCATCTCGGGCAAGACCTTGCGGTAGTTGCGCGTGGAGACGCCGTGCAGCAGAATCTCCAGAATCCGCCGGCCCAGCCGCGAGTTGCCCAGCATCGCTTCGTACGCCGGGATCGCCACTTCCTTGTCCGGACCCGATCCTTTGCGGCGCAGCCGGGGTTTCTCGACCCGCAGCTTGCGTTCGACCAGCGGGATTGTCGTCTGCTGGCGACCATACCAGGTGATCTCCCCGGCGGCTTTGCCGGGATGCTTGGGGCCGGCGACCTCCTGGGCCGAGAGCATCAGGACCGCTTCGACGGCCGCCCGTCCGGTGACCTCGATCAGCTCATCGACAGCCATTTCGGCCCCGGTGATCAACTCGACCATCGGCAGGAGGAACTGCCCCTCCTGGCAGAGGAATTCCGTTAATTTGCGGCTATCGGTCTTGTCGGCGATCTGGTACGTTGTCTTGTTCATGGCTACTCCTTCAAATTGTCAGTAATTGGCTGGCCTGATGGTACCTGCCATCAGGCCGGAGTAGCCATCGCTTTTCTCTCAACCTTCAACTATCGATGGGACATCCTCTCGAACAACCGCCTGGACCTTCTGGCAGAATACGCCGCGACTGGAGATAGGCCGGACGATTACTCCGATTCGAGTTCCTACCTGCTCCTCATGCTCATCGAGCTAGCGTGCGCGCTTCCCGAAAACAAGCGGGACGCTCTGGTAACTCGATACGTCAACCGCTTGGTATATGGGACAAGTGACGCTGGCGAGCGTCTCGTCGACCGGCAGATTGATCTCGTGAGTTGGGTCCCACCGGACGACTGGGCCAACAGGGTACTCCACGAACCTGTAAAGAACGGTATTGCCATAATAACCGATAGCTTCGCCTCGAGAGACAATGATGGCGGAGCGATCAGTGCCGAACACATTGTTGCTCAGGTCATGTCGCTCGTACGATCTACCCGGGAACGATTCCCGTGGAACCTTCCCACGGATATCCCACAGTCTGCCTACATCCTTGCTTGTATTAAGAACCGTTCGCCATTGCCGCCAGAATTTTGGCGGTCACTTGTCTTCCCTGAGGACGCCGCGCTAGATGACTCGTCCCTGCGCGACGAGAACACGCAGGCTGGCCCGCCGGGGATGGATAGCAGGTAGTAGCGGGTTAGTGTGCGGCCGGAGGGCTTCGGGGTTCGCGGGGTCTGCCCTGAATGGCACTTCCATAAGCTGCCCGCCAAGGACCGATAAGAGTGTAGAAGAATAGACCTCCAAGCCGAGAAGATTGTTGTAATGGCAATCTTTTCACAAGGAGGTCTATCATGGACCAGTATACCCAAGGACGGATGGCCAGCCAAGTCCGGCGCGTTCGCCAGTGTCGGCGGCAGGTGGTACAAGAGCAGGATGTGTGCCTCACGAAGCTGCTGC
Source organism: uncultured Planctomycetota bacterium (assembly GCA_963699595.1). GTDB lineage: Bacteria > Planctomycetota > Phycisphaerae > Sedimentisphaerales > Anaerobacaceae > PLanc-01. Next base: position 1,604,124 of record CAVOUO010000035.1, on the reverse strand, counting down.
CCCAGGAGCAAGTCGAGGCGGCCCTGAAACGCCATCAAGTCTGTTATCGCGAATGCTTGTACACGCCGCTGGTGACGATCTGGACATTCCTGTACCAGGTGCTCTCTTCGGATCAATCCTGCCGAGCGGCCGTGGCCCGGCTGCTGGCCTTCTTGTGCGTCGGACCAAAGGAGGGGGGCAGTGCCAAGACCGACCCCTACTGCAAGGCCCGGGAGCGTCTGCCCGAGAAGCTCTTGGCCGACTTGGCCCGCCAAAGCGGCGTGGCGTTGCAGCGGGAGGTCCCAGCCCCCAAGCTGCTGGGGGGATCTGGGGACGCCATACCCAATTCCAGACCGAGATAAGTAAAGTGTCCCCCGAATTCTTTTCCATAGCAAGTAGGGTTACACCCCATAGATAAGAACCGGCGTATGGCGTAGAAGATCGTTGTAGAGCGTCATAAGACGAATGCGTTGAGGAAGGGCTGCCGGGTTTCACGGGCGGCCCTCTATACGGTTGATTGTGGATTCATGGATGCGTTGTGTTGGCCCAACCCTTATGAGGCAGGATGCCAGATGGATGCTGTGACGTGCGTAGAGAACCAGACCGGGTGGACGGCAGCCACGGGGCAACAAGTGCCGCAGTTCAGGGTCGAGAAAGTCCTCGATATCAAGCGTCAGCTCGCCGAGGGGTGTTACGATATCGAGGGGAAGCTCAACGTCGTCGTGGACAGGCTCCTCGAAGACCTCCGGTAGGAGGGCCACAAGCCGCGGCGATCAGTAGTCCTTGAATAGTCGGAGCCCTTCGGGCCAGTTCACCACCGTCTCATCCATGTTTTCCCAGTCGCTACCATGGCGGTTTTGGGGTCGCACAATCGACAATCTCCCCTCGATGGGCATTGGAAATGGTCACACTGCCGCCGTTGGCCCCCACCAGCCCGCCGACACCGCTATACCGGCCAGTGCCACTCACCGCACCTGTACTGTAGCATTGGGTCACAGCACCCGAGTTGCTCCCGACCAGCCCGCCGACATCCCATCCGGTAAGCACAGACGCCCGTCACAGTCACAATGATGACCACAATCAAAGCCCAGGAGGAAACAATGGCTAACATAATGCACCGTTTTCTATTTGAGGCAGAGGACCCCACTACGAATGGCGGTCCATGAGCGGTATACTATTTTTTCCTTGTCCGGTCTTCTATGGGGTGTAACCCTGCCTGGGACTATGGCCTCATCACCCACCGTCGGCCCATTGTTCGGCAAGAGCCCTAGGAACACGTGCCGGACGTGTCAAATCGTGCGTGGTAAGCGAGCCTGACAGCCCAGAAAGGGTCGTGGGGATGCTGCTCACACGGAATCCGCAAGGAATAGACACTTGACTCCCCACCTGCCCCGGGCGATACTGCGAAAAAGTGCAGGTTTCTGCCCATTGGGTCCCCGGCAATGGAGAAGACGATGAGCCAGCGACGCAAGGATACGTCCCGACCGGAATCCTATGTCCGGACCTTAATCACGAACGAACGGGTGCCGATGAGTGCCATGCCTCGGCGGACGAAGAAGGAAATGACGGAGCGGCGGACGATCACAGCCACCCTCCGCAAGATGTTTCACCGGAAATTGTCTCGGTTGAGCGTGGAGGAATTGCAGGTCCTCGAACACCGTTTCGACAAGTACTGGCAGACGATCTGTGCGTGGCTGGAGCAGAGAGTCGAACGTCAGCACAGAAAAGACAAGGAAGCACCCTAAAAGGTCAATGTCTGAAGCTGGGTTAGTCGTGGCATGAGTTAATCCTCTTCGTTCTCTGCTTTATCCGCCGGACCTCAACCTTTTCCATGTCGGGATTCTACCGAAGTGACCATAGGGGAACAGGGGGTCAGGCATTCACTTTCACATTTCTGGTGTGGACGGGGCCACAGAGGGAACAGCGGTGGACGCTGACGGGAGACGTTCCGCCTTTCTCATGCTATTGGCGCAAAGCGGCAAATGCCCAGGGGCTTGGGGATGGAATCTCCAAGAGAAGACCATGGGGAACGCAAGGACGGGGGCGGGGGGAATTAAAGCTACGCGTCCATTTTCGCGGGTGGTATCGTTCGAGGAGGGAAGGGGGGAATGAGGCTTCGCCGAGTCCATTGTTCCCCAGCCGGGGGCGGCCGGAGATCAGTTGACAGTTCCCGGTTGTCAGTTCTCAGTTTTGGCCTGCGGCCTTGAGATTGCCGCGCTTCGCTCGCAATGACATGATCGGAAGGTTGCCGCACTCCGCGCGATTGTTTGCTCCGTGGTCTCCGTGACCTCCGTGGTGGAAGAAGCTCTTATTCTTCTATATTATCACTCGTGTCCCGTCCGTGTTTTGAGGAGTTCTTCGATGTCGCTGATGCGACTCATCGAGAGCAGGGACTGGGCGAAGGCTTCGGCGTCGGGCAGGGAGGTGGCCAGGATCGTTTGTTGGGTGCGGAGCAGGTAGATCGGGTCCACGCTGAAGGCACGGACGCCGATGCCGAGCAGGAAGGGGATGTACGGCGTCTGGTGGGCCATGTCGCCGCAGATGGATAGCTCGCGGCCGTTGGCGAGGACGGCCCGGGCGATCCGGTTCAGCATGCGCAGCACGGCGGGGTGGTGCGGCAGGTAGAAATCGGCCACGCTTTCATTCGTCCGGTCCACGGCCAGCAGGAACTGGATCAGGTCGTTCGTCCCGATCGAGAAGAAGTCCGCCTCGCGGGCGAAATCGTCGATCAGGTCCGACCACCGAGGGCAATTCCACCATCATGCCGAGCTTGGGCGTGTCGGTGATGCTCGATGCCTTGTTTGGCCAGTTGGTCCAGGCACTCGTGGACCACGTCGCGCGGCCTCGCGGAATTCGTCGAGGGACGAGATCATCGGGAACATGATGTGCAGATCGGCCCCGGCGCCGGCCCGCAGGATCGCCCGGAGCTGCTCGGCGAAGACCGGCCTTGTTCTGCAGCGAGAAGCGGATGGAGCGCATGCCCATCGCGGGGTTCTGCTCCTTGAGGTCGTGGTAGTAGGACAGGATCTTGTCGCCGCCGGCGTCGAGCGTACGGATGGTCACGGGCTTGCCCGGCATCGAATCGACGAGCTTGCGATAGATCACGTACTGTTCCGCTTCGGTCGGGAAAGACGGTCCGGATGATGAACGGGAATTCCGTGCGGTACAGTCCGACGCCGTCACAGTTGAGCTCGTGGGCGATCTTCAGGTCGCTGAGCAAGTTGATGTTCGCCAACAGCAGCACGCGTGTGCCGTCGGCGGTCTGCGTGACCGGCTTCATCAGGCGCTTCTGATCCGCCAGGGTGAGGCGGGCCCGCTGCTGGATCCAGAACTTCTCCAGCACCTGATCGTCCGGATCGACGAAGATGTTTCCGATCTCGGCATCCACCAGGATCGGGGTGCCATCCGGCACGTCCAGCAGCTCAAAGGCATCCATGATGACCATGGGCATGGCCAGGGAGCGGGCCAGGATGGAGATGTGCGAGGTGACGCCGCCGCCCACCAGGACGATGGCGGCCGCCCCTTCCGAGGAGAGCTTGAGCAAATCGGAAGGGAACAGCCCGCGCGTGAGGATGACATGGTCCTTGTGGACGTTCATCTCCTCGCCCCGGCTGAGGAGGTTATTCACCAGCCGCAGGGCCAGGTCCTCGATATCGTTGGCTTTTTCCCGGGTGTAAGCGTTGTCGCTGGCGAGGAAACTCTGCATGTAGTCCGTCGCGACCTCGGCGATGGCCACGGGCGCGTTGACGCCGCTGTCGATCCGCCGCGTGATCTTGCCGAGTGAAGTCCTGATCTTTGAGGATCATCAGGTGGGCGGCGAAGATCAGAGAAGCGGCGTCGGAGAGCTTGTGCTCCACCTGCTCCTGGAGTTTCTCCAGTTGATGCTCGGTATGCGCGACGGCGCTGCGGAAGTCCTCCAGCGTGTAAACCTTCTCAAACTCCTGATGCATGACCAAAGACAGGCTCTTGTGCTTGTGGAGGACCATGGCCGGCCCATAGGCGAATCCCTCGGCCGCCACTTTGCCGCGGACAAACTTGAGACTGTCCGGCACACTTCGGACGCGCTCCAGGGGCGGCTCGTGGATGCCCAGGAGAAACTGGGCATTCTCGATGATGTTGGCGAGCTGGGACGCAACAGTCTCGAGGGCGGTGATGCTCGACTCGTCGTAGCACTGGCTGGCCTCGCGCTGGAGGACCAGGACGCCCATTTTGGAGACGCCGCGGGCGATCGGCACGGCCAGAAACGCGTTATACTGTTCCTCGAAGATGCCGGGAAAGAACTGATAGTTGGGGTTGCGGCTGGCGTCGGACTCGCAGATCGGCCGCATCTCCTGTAACGCCAGACCCGTGAGCCCCTGGCCCAGTTTCAGGTGCACCCGACCGACCGACTCCGGATTCAGGCCCTTGGTGGCGCGGAGAGTCAGCTCCTGCTTTTCCGGATTATAGAGATAGATGGAGCAGACCGCGGAGTGGGTGCGTTTGGCCACCATCTCCACCGCCCGGTTCAGCAGCGTTTCGATGCTGGCGCTCTCGCGGAAGAGATGGCTCAGCTCCGTGATATCGTACAGCAGTTGTTCCTTGTTGACCCGGTGTATCATCGTCTGCACATCATCCTTGTTGGTGGCTCATCCGCAGTTCGCATCCTTCCGGAGCACATGCACGCCCAATCATCGGCCTCTGCACCAAATCCCATACGCCACGGCGGAATGGATGTTCCCCGACCTATCGTGACGAACGGCACCAGCGGCGCACGGGACTCTCTGCGCCGAATCGTGCGATAGGATAGCATACCGGAGCGTCCATGGATAGTGCTGACAGAAGCGCGCGGAAATCTTGTGGATTTTTGCCGGCCCCGAGGTCACAATAAGACCCCAAGTTCGTGTGAACGCCGGTAGGCCAGGTCGTTGTCCTTGAGAGGGTTGATCCATGATGAAGAAGGTGTCGTTGGCTTTGGCGGCGGTCGTGCTGGCCGGGCTGGTCTGTCCGCTGGCGGCGGCCATCGAGCATCCGCAAAACGTGATCCTCATCGGCTGGGACGGCGCCCAGCGCGAGCATGTGGAGCAGTGCCTGGTCCGGAAAGAGCTGCCAAGCCTGCAACGGCTCATCGGCCAGGGCAAGTATGTCCGGATCGATGTGGAGGGCACCACCGACACGAAGGCCGGCTGGAGCCAAATTCTCACGGGATACCGTCCAGAGGTCACCGGGGTGTACAGCAACGGCCGGTTCCAGCCGGTGCCCAAGGGTCTGAGCATCTTCGAGCGTCTGGAGAACAACTTCGGGGCGGACAAGTTCGTTACCGTCGCGGTCATTGGAAAGAAGCAGCATTGCGGCGAGATCAATCCGCCGCAGAAGATTCGCCTGGATGACGAAGGCAAGCAGGTCAACGCCAAGCCCGGAAAGAAAAAGAAGAAACAGACCGATGCCGCCGCCACCGGCAACAGCAGGAAACAGGGTCAGAAGAAGGCCAAGAAGGCCGGTGCGAACGCTCAGCCGGCGCCGGCAAGAAACCGCGGGGCACGATCGTCGAGGAGAATGGCGTCAAGTACCGCGTCATTCCCGGCTCGCCGTACTATGGAATGCACGCGGCCTTGGAGGTCTGGGAGTTCGGGCTGATGGAGGATCAGAAGGTCGGAGCGCGGGCCATCGAGCTGCTGGACAAGTACAAGGACAAGCCGTTCTTTTTCTTCGTGCATTTCGCCGAGGTGGACCACTGCGGGCATAAGTACGGCGAGAACTCGAAGGAGTACAACGATGCCCTGATCTCCAATGATCTCTGGACCGGCAAGATCATGGACAAGATCAAGGAACTGGGACTGGCCGAGAAGACCCAAATCTACGTCACCGCGGACCACGGCTTCAACGAGGATGCCAAGGGTCACGGCTTTGCGCCATACGTGTTCCTGGCGACCAACAACCAGGCCGTGAGCCGGGATGGCCGCCGGCAAGACGTTGCACCGACGATCTATGAAGCGCTGGGAGTAGACGTCACGAAGTTCCAGCCGCGGCTGGACGGCATCTCTCTGACACAGCCGGACGATCGTCCGGCGGCCAAGCTGGGTCCGGCCAAGAGGGCGCGGCAGGCCGCCCAGCCGGTGGAAGAGCCGCATCAGCCGGACGTCATTTTCGTTCCCACGCCCCAGGAGGTGGTCGACAAGATGCTGGAGTTGGCGCAGGTGACCAAGGATGACGTGGTCTATGACCTGGGCTGCGGCGATGGCCGGATTGTGGTGACCGCCGCCCAGAAGTACGGCTGCCGGGCCTATGGGTACGATGTCGATCCCAGACGCATCAAGGAGTCCCAGGAGAACGTCGACAAAAATGGGGTCGGCGATCTCGTCACGATTGAGCAGAAAGACATCTTCACGCTGGACCTCAGCAAGGCCAATGTCGTCACTTTGTACTTGCTGCCCAGCCTGAACGTGAAGCTGATTCCGCAGTTGGAGAAACTCAAGCCGGGCTCGCGGATCGTCTCCCATGATTTCGACATGAGAGGCGTCACACCCGATCAGGTTGTCAACGATATCGGGTACGGGCATACCATCTACCTGTGGACGACTCCGCTGAAGAAACAGACACCGACAGAGTAATCGAGCGGGCCCCGATTCGTATCGTGGCGCTCGATGACCGAAGAAGCTTTCAGAAAGGATGACGATGACTATGAGCAGCAAAGGAATGAAATGGGTGTGGGTGGTGGTGTGTGCTTGGGACTTGTGGGGTGCTGCCGGAGAAATCGGAGCCCCAGAAGACGACGGGCTCAAAGGCCAGCGCGACGAAGCCTGCCGACAGCACGGCGGGCCAGGCCGCGAGCCAGCCGACCTCGCCCGCCCCGAGCCAGGAGCCCAAGGCGCCGAGCAGCGCCACGACGCCCCCGCCGGCTCAGGCACCGACGGCGCAGAATCCGCCGGCGGTCGAAGAGGTGCAAGAGCCCAAGAGGCCGGATGTGATCTTCGTTCCGACGCCCCAGGAAGTGGTCGACAAGATGCTGGAGCTGGCCCAGGTGACGAAGGATGACGTGGTCTACGATCTCGGCTGCGGGGACGGCCGCATCGTGGTGACCGCCGCCAAGAAATTCGGCTGCCAGGCCTTCGGCTTCGACGTCGATCCGGAGCGGATCCAGGAGTCGAAGGAGAACGTCGAGAAGAATGGCGTCGGCAATCTGGTCACGATCGAGCAGAAGGATATCTTCACGCTGGACCTCAGCAAGGCCAACGTCGTCACGTTGTACCTGCTGCCCAGTCTGAACGTGAAGCTGATTCCGCAGTTGGAGAAGCTCAAGCCGGGCTCGCGGATCGTCTCCCATGATTTCGACATGAGAGGGGTCACGCCGGACAAGGTCGGTGACGGTCGATGGAGACGGCGGTTACGGCCACACGGTCTACCTGTGGACCACGCCGCTGAAGAAGGAAGCGGAAACGAAGTAAGGGCGGTATGGAAGGGCCGCCGATGATCTCCCGCGCGAGCGGCGGAACCATCGGCGGCCCCCTTTGCTGACGCTCCGGGCCAGCCTTGGAGCTGGGGCCCCGGTCTCTGTCGATGAGGACACGACAAGAGCAGGAGGGATTGCCGTACGTGTTCTGCAACCCCTCCTGCGGGTGGTACCGTGTCGATGTGCCTACAAACTTCGCCTCGTCCGAAGCCAGCCCACCACGGCGGCGCCCAGGCCGGCGAGCAGCAGCGCCCCTGGGGCCGGAATACAAATCGTGTCAACATGCATGCCGTCGAGAACGGCCAGTTGGCCCGCGGCAGGGACCAGGGAGAACTCGACCTCCTCATAGAACGGATTCGGCTTGATGAGCCAGCCGATATCGGCTCCCGTACCCGGGCCCGGTCCCGCCAGGGGCGTATAGGAGAAAGTCACCGACCCATGATCGAGGGCGATGACGCCCGTGGGGTCCGTCGTACCCGATCCAATGGCATCCACCCACACCACCTTGAACGCGTTCTCCGCGGGGAAGTTGTTGATCTTCAGGTGGACGTCGATGGGGTTCGGGCTGGAGAAGGAGCCGGCGCCCGCATTGTAGGTCAAGCCGACGCCACTGATAATGGCGGCCGCAATGGGACTATGAATGCCGCCCAGAGGGAAGGCCGCCTGGTCGCTGGGATCCGTGTCGAACGACTTGTCCGGAATTGTCTCCAGAACGTAAGGGGACTCCAGGTTCCAGAAGAGATGGGTGGTTCCCGAATCTCCCTCATCCCAGGAGCCGAGAGAAGGAGCCCCCAGGGATGGCACGGTGGCGAGCCCACACACGAGTGCCACGAATAGGTATCGCTTCATGTTTTCCTCCGTGATGTCAATAGGACGCAAATGTTCCTGAGCTTACGCGCGACATGGCTGTCCGGGACGGCGGCGGCGGACCGCGCGCCCCTCCGGCCGGAGGTACCGTCACGGGCCGGCCATAGAGTTCCCTGGTCTTGTTTGCTGGTGCGCTCGTAAGCCCTGTTGCGCCCTCCCAAAGAGGATGCATACCGGCTATTTTTGCCGTGGGAGGATTCTCGCGGATCATCCCCCGGTGAAACTGCGGACCCCGTTCTCTCATCGTTTGGCCGTACATGCGACTTCTCGTTCCGGGCCGGCGACACAGGAGCGAGAGAATGGGTGAGCCTGGCGCTGCGATTTCAGGAGTGGCGTCTTCATGCCTGGGACGGAACAGCCGGACAGTCAGCCCGGGATGTCCGTCCTCGTGTGAACAACATGCACCAACCGTCAACTCCCCACACCCGCGTAATCTTCTCCCCATGCCTTCTTGCCTGCCGCCGGCAGAACTCCGATTCAACGTGCTGCTGCCGAACGTACCCCCATAAGCACTTGCCTTGCCGCCGACGCACCGGATGGTCCGGCCTTGTCGGTGCCGTGCTTCGTACCATTCGTACTGCCACTCTAGGCTCCGGTGCGGTGCCCGTAAGTAGGCGAAAACCGCAATGTGGTCGGGCAAGAAGCTTACGGAGGCATCATGCCCCGGCGAGCCCGAAAAATGCCTGCGGCAACTCCACAATCGCGGCGGCGCATTTGCGTCTTCCACGGCCGTGAATTAGGCAGAATCCCACTGACGGGCGCCCCCTGGACTCTGATAAGAGTGGCCTTACGTAGGCGGCCGAGAGGCTTGCAAAATCGATAGCATGAATCCACAATCACAGGGGTAACGGGGAGCTCGATGGAAAGGGCCGCGGAATAGTCCGCCGCGGACGGCGCAGTCGGGTCGGCAGGGTGCCGATAGCGAGGGAGCGGAACGCCGTCGTCAAGATCGTGGAGTGGTCCGTGAGGCCACGTTGTTTAGGAGGTTTTCCCATGAGTCGAAAGATGGCATTGACATTGTTAGCGGCCGCGGTGTTATTGGGTTCGGCCAGTTGCCGCAAGGAAGGGCCGGCCGGCGCCAAGAAACCGGCGAAAGCGCCGTCCCAGGGCAAGACCGGGACGGCGGAATCGCCGCCGCCCACGAGTGTCGGTGGACAGCCCCCCACCGGCGGCACGGCCCAGCAGCCTCCGGCAGCAGCAGGTGGGACGGAGGCCAACCAGCCGGCCGCACGCGCGACGGCGCAGCCGGGCCCGACAACACCGGCGAGTGCCGACATCTCGGCGCAGAAGCAGGCGTACCTTCAGAATTCGAACCAGATGCTCAGCAGCTTGCAGCAGAAGATGAGCACGCTGCAGCCGCAGATCGGCACGCTGAAACCGGAATCGCAGCAGAAAGCGCAGCAGCTCCAGAAACAGTTCCAGCAGGATCTTATCAATGCCCGGGCGGCTTTGGACAAAGCGAAGACCGCCAGCGGCAGCGACTGGAAAGAAGCCAAAGCGAATTCCGACAAGGCACTGAACAGTGCCGCAATGACTCTCAAGGATCTTCAGTCGTACGTCGAATCCCAGCAAGGGCCGAAGTAGACGCCGCAGGCAGGCGTGCCGCCCGTTTGACGACGGGACTCTTCTATGGTCGTGTGAACCGGCGGCACATCCAGCCTGCAACGTGGGCTGCCTTGGCACCGGGTAAAGGGTCCCCGTCTGTCGATCCGAGGCCCGGCGGTGTGTGCCCTGTGAGCCTTGGCCGGCCTACCCACCAAAGCGGACCCTCTGCGCGGGAGTATTTTGATTTGACGATCCTTTCGAGATGCGGTATCGTCGCAAGCCTGCCGAGCGGGGTCCTTCATGCTTGGCGCTGCGCGTCCGTAGCTCAATTGGATAGAGCCTCGGTCTTCGGAACCGATGGTTGGGGGTTCGAGTCCCTCCGGACGCAATCAGAACCCCGGACGCGGAGGCAAGAGCGGCCTGCACCGTCGATGGTTGTTCTGCTCTATGGTCGACGAGACAGAGTCTTTGCACCCGGATAACCGGGCCATAATCCTGGAAAAGAGGCTTTCCATAAATTCTCATCGATGAGAATCAGGCGTTCTGTCGCGGCACTTCACTCCCAGGTCGCTACATGGAGATCGACATCGATCCGGAAGGCAGATACTGTGCTACCCAAGTCTCCTAAGGATTCCCAGATATGAGAATCTGCGATCGTGCCACTGGTTTCTCCGGGTTCGCGAGCGACCCAGCCAATTGCATGATTCGTAAGAAACTGATAGGATATAGAGAGTCGCCAGGCGCGACTCATGCAATGCGAATTGAGAATGCAGCAACCGGTAGAAGAAGATGATCTGAGGCAGCGTGCCTATTGGCTGGTTCGGCTCCGATGGGTTGCTGCCACCGCCGTCGTATGTGGCACGTTCGTGTCCGCCCGCATCCTCCATATACCGGTGCGGGAAGCGCCCCTGTACACGATTGCCATACTGCTTTTCGTCTACAACGCGGCCGTTCTGGATCTGCTGAACCGCTTCATGAAGGTGGTCTCCGAGCAGAGCCTGTGCAGAACAAAGAAGATGATCGACGTTCAAATCTCCACCGATCTGATCATCCTCACCATTCTGCTCCATTTCTCGGGAGGGCCGGAGAATCCTCTGGTCCTGTTCTTCATTTTCCACGTGATCATCGCGAGCATTCTGCTGTCGGTTTGGGAGAGCTTCCTGCAGGCGACTCTGGCCATCTCCCTATTCGGCATGCTGCTGCTGCTGGAATCGACGGGAGTGGTGCCGCATTACTGCCTGGGACCCCAGCCGTCATCCGCAGCGCTGGGGCATCCGTTCACCGCCCTGGTGGCTCATTGTCGCTATGAGGAGCCGGCCTATCTGGCGGCCAAGTTCGGCGCCTTCGCGATCACCGTCTACCTGGTCGTGTACATGGCCGGCTACATCGCCCTGAGACTCCGGCGGGCCGAGGAGGCCCAGCGGCAGGCGAATCAGATGCTGCGCCTGAAGGATCGGATCAAAGACGAGTATGTCGCCCATCTCACGCACGACATCAAAGGGCATCTCGCCGCCATCCAGAGCTGCCTGGGCGTCGCGGCCACGGATTCGCTGACCGGCCAGGCGGCGGAGTTTGTCCACCGCGCTTATCATCGAACGCAGAAGTTGACGGCTTTCGTGCGAACCCTGCTGAGGCTCACAAGGTTGAAGCTCGATGGAAGCGTGGAAACGGAGTTCTTCCGTGCGTCCGATGCCGTGGAGGAGGCCGCGGAGGCGGTCCAGCTTGCGGCCCAGGAGAAATCGCTGCGCCTCGAGTGCCACGTGATTCCGGCCCCCGCGACTGTCTCCGGAAACGCCATTTCCTTCAAGGAGGCCATCACCAGCCTGCTGCTGAACGCCATCAAGTATACGCCCGCGGGCGGCACGATCTCCGTGAGAGCCCAACCGCACGGCGAATCCGTCATCATTGAAGTCACGGATACCGGCATCGGAATTCCGCCGGACGAACAGCCCAGGATTTTCGAGGAATTCTATCGCGCGAGCAATGCCCGACAGAGGGAGCCCGATGGCGATGGTTTGGGCCTGTCCCTGGTGAAACGCATCGTGGAGCTGCATCATGGGACCATCGCGTTCTCGAGTGAGCTTGATCGCGGCACGACGTTCCGCATTGTCTTACCGCTCACCGTACCCGCCGAGGTCTCGCAGGCGGCTCTGACGGAATCGCCGGCCCAATAGCAGGACTGGAACCGGGACGAAGGCCGTCCCCGCAGCGTCCATCGTCTCTGTCTGCTACGTGCCCTCCAGCGCGCTTTTGGCCCACTGCATGGCGGCGGAGGCGCGGGGAAGCCGACCGTAGTGATCAGCAACAAAATCGTCTGATAGATCTCCTCTTCGGAGGCGCCCGCCTGCACCGCCATGACGGCGTGGCGCTGGAGAGCGGTGATCTGGTTCGCGGCTCCCGAAATGGCCACCTTGATCAGCTCGCGGGTCTTGCGGTCGAGCGGTCCACTTTGGGCACACGCTTCGCTGAGCTGTTGATGGGCCTCCCACACCTGGGGGTAGTCCCTGATAAAGTTCTGAAAATGTTCCGGCAAGGTCTCTTTCATAGGCCAACTCCATCAGCATTTACTGGTGCCTTTCAAACCGGATGGCTATACGAAGGATCAAGCCGGCCGGTGCTCATCGCTTTTTCTTGCACTTTCTATCCGGATGGTTCGGACAAATTTGCCCCGTACGCGCGCGACGATCCGGGAAGGCGACTTGCCGCGCGGTTCCGAGAATACTACAATCAGGTGGGTTGGGCAATCCCCAGGAATTGAGGTCGAAACATGGACCAGGATACGATGCGACAACTCGTCATTGGAATGGCCGTCGAGGTGAACGGCCGCAAGACCCTTGCCTGTGCCCGGGCCTTTGAGATTCACCGTCAGCATGGCATATCGCTCCGGGACATCGGCCGGATCTGCGACGAAAACGACATTCGCATCTGTGCGTGCCAGTTGGGATGTTTCCAATGACGTCATACGGACTCGGAAAAGTTCGTGCGCGGTGCCGACTTTGTCATCCCTTCGCTGGCTGGCAGCTCTGAGGCGCAGCCGAAGGATCTGGCCACCGAATGGGAGGTTTCTCTCTTTCGCGGCCCAGATCCTTCACTCCGCTGCGCTCCGTTCAGAGCCTGCCCTGAGCGTAGCGAAGGGATGACGAACGGGGCGCAAGAATCAATCCTAATCCGCATCAGATGTGACGGGTCGCGTGAGCCATGAAAGTGATCGTCATTTCCGGTGCCTCTTCGAAGGTCGGCAAGACCACCCTGGCCCAGAGCTTGGGGCGTGCTGCTGGAAGGTGCGGAGGTGGTGAAGATAGGCCACGGCGCACGCAAGCCCGGCCTCCGGAATCACTTCTACGAATCCGGGACGCCGTTTCAAACCATCCGAGAGAACCATAGCGGCGCCACGTGGCTCATCGTCGAAAGCAACTCCGTCCTGCACGAGACGGAGCCGGACCTCGTGATCTACCTGGAAGGCGAGAATCCGAAGGCCTCGGCCCAGTACGCCAAATGCCGAGCTGATATTGTCTCCGGGCGGTCCATAGACAACGACACCGTTGCAGCGCTGGCGGCCAGGCTCGGAATTTCTACGGAACTGGTGCGAAAGATCGCATACGAAGCGGGAGCAGAATGCGAGTCGCCGTAGGAGGTTTGGACCCACCCCGGTAGCGGGACTTCGCTATGAGTCCGGCACTTCGCCCCGGATCGCGGCGAGCAACTCCTCGGCGGGGGCGGTCTTGAGGATGTAGCCCTCAGCTCCGGCGCGGCGCATCTTCTCCACCAGGTTGGGCTCCGCGTACAAAGACAATGCGATCACCCGTGTCTGGGGCAGGCGCGTCTTGATCTGGCGGGTGGCGTCGTCGCCGTTGATCAGGGGCATGGCCACGTCCATGATGATCACGTCCGGTTGGAGCCTGTAGGCCAGGTCCACCGCCTCGCGGCCGTTGGCCGCCTCCCCCACGACCTCGATGTCGCCGGCCCCGCTCAAGAGCGAGATCAGGCCCTCCCGCACGATGGCATGATCGTCCGCCAGCAGCACCCGCAAGATGGAGGACGGACGACCGAGGACGGAGGACGGCGATTCCTCGTGGGCCTTCTTTCCGCCCTCCGTCTTCTGTCCTCTGTCCTCTGGTTTCTCCCCGTCCGGGACGACGACATGGAACGTACTGCCTCGGCCTTTGGCGCTGTGGATCTTCATGCGCCCGCCGAGCAACTCGATGCGCTCGCGGATGCTCAGCAGCCCGAAGCCCGTGGCCTGGCGCAGGTCCTGCGGGTCGAAACCGCGCCCCTGGTCGGAGACCGACAGGCAGATGCAGTGTCGCAGCCGCCGGACCCGGATGCGGGCCCGGTTGACCCGGGCGTGCTTGACCACGTTGAACAGCAGCTCTTGGGCCGCCTTATACAGAAAGCTCTTGAGGGCGTCCGAGTGCACGCGGACCGCGCCGAAGGCATCGACCTTGACTTCCAGCCCGTGCTTGGTCTGCAACTGGCCGGCCAGCCAGGTGAGAGCCCCGGCGAAGTCGCCCTGGTACAGCACCGCCGGACTGAGCTCGTGAGACAGGCTGCGCGACTTCTGGACGGCCTCCATGAGCATCTGATCGACCTGGGTGACGATCGCCAGTTGCGACGGGTCGTGCTTCGCCCGGTTGTTCAGCAGGCTCAGGTGGAACTTCGCGGCCGCCAGTTGCTGCTGCAAATCGTCGTGCAGGATCTCCGCCAGGTGCCGGCGCTCGCGGTCCTCGGTCTCCGACAGCTCGAGCGTCAATTTCTGGAGCTGCTCGGCCCGATGTTGCAGTTCCGCGGTCCGCTGGACCACTTTGCTTTCCAGCGTCGTGTTCAGCTCGCGCAGCGCCTCCTGGGCCCGCTGGCGCTCGGCCACTTCGCGCCGCAAGTCGGCGCTGACCTGCTCGGCTTGCCGGCGGGCGCTGACGGCGTCGTCCATGAGGTTGAGGGCGGCCCGGCGGGAGTCCTGCAACTGGGCGTTGACCGCGTGGAACTCGGTGATGTCGCGCTCGGTGGTCGCCAGCGTCTCCACCTTCCCGGCCTCGTCGCGCACGGCGGTGGCGGTCAGCCAGACGTCCAGCACGCGGCCGTCCTTGGTGAGACGCTGCGTCTCGAACGAGGCAATCGTCTCGCCGGCCCCAAGCTGGTGCATCAGACCGGCGGCCTCGGCACTCTGGTCGGGAGGCGTCAGATCGCGGAGGTTCATCCCCAAGGCCTCGGCTTCGCTCCACCCGTACAGGCGCTCCGCGCCGCGGTTCCAGGCCTGGATGCCGCCGTCCAAGTCCACCAGAATCACCGCATCATTGGAGTCCATCACGACCGTGGCGAGCCGTCGGGTCTGCTTTTCCGCGCGTCGCAGCCGGGTCACATCCCCGAACGTCACCACGACGCCGTCGACGCGGTCCGGCTGCGCGTGGTACGGCAGGACCCGCACCAGGTAGACCGAACCGTCGGCGCCGGTCACCTCGCGCTCGACGACGGACCCGTCCTGGGCGACGGCCCGGGCATCGGCCGGCAGGTCATAGTCGAGGAAGCTCATCGACAGGTCGCTGACGGGCCGTCCCGTATCCGAGGGGATCAGCTTCAGCAGCCGCGTGGTGGCCGGGGTGAAGAGCTTGATCCGCAGCTCGCGGTCCAGAAAGAGCGTCGCGATCTGCGTGGACTCCAGGAAGTTGGCCATGTCGGCATTGGCCTTGTCCAGCTTCTCGACCTTGTCCTGGAGCTGGCTGTTGACCGTGATCAGCTCCTCGTTGACCGACTGCAATTCCTCCTTCGACGTTTCCAGCTCCTCGTTCGTGGACTGGAGTTCCTCGTTGCTGGAAACCACTTCCTCATTGGCCACCCGCAGCTCTTCATTGGAGGCCTGCAGGTCCCCGATGGTGGACTGCAGGTCCTGCTGCGTGGCGTGCAGCTCGTCTTCGAGCTGCCTGCACGGCCGTTTCACTCGCGCGGCTCTGCACCGGTTCGACGCCGGCCGGCGCGGGCCGGGGAACGTCCTCGAAGATCACCGCCAGCAGCGGCTCCGCTTCCCCGCGCCGGCACGAGGGGCGCTACGGTGACGCGGGCGAACGGAGCGCCTTGCTCCCGCGTGAGCGGGACACTCTCCATCACTACGGGCTTGCCGTCGTCCGCGGCCTGGTGCAGGGCCGACCTCAGTCGCAGCGACAGCCCCTCCTTGGCGATGTCCGGCAGGTTCAGGCTGGGCTCCGTCATCGGCAGGTTCAGGTACTTGCCGGTCTGGCCGTGGAACTGGAGAATCTGCCCCTTGCGGTCGACCAACACGACGCTGGCGGCAAAGTGACTCAGCAGGGCCTGCCGGATCGAGTCCGCGTAGGAGGCGGCCGGAGGCTTGCCGGCGGCGGGACCGGCGGCCGGCAGGGCCCGCCTCCTTCCGGGAAGAATCGGGGTATCCAGGGCGATCGGGCGGGCCGGGGTGAGACGCCGGTAGAGCCTGGCCTTCTTCGAGATCGTGTCGAACAGGTCGTCCCGGCCGCCGACACCCTCCGACTTGCCCAGGAAGAGATACCCGCCCGGATTCAGCGCGAAGTTGAACAGCGGGATCAGTTTCGCCTGCGTCTCGGTGTCCAGATAGATCAGGAGATTGCGGCAACTGATGAGGTCCATCTTGGAAAACGGTGGATCCGTAATCAAGTTCTGGTCCGCAAAGACCACCGAGTTGCGCAGCAATTCGCTGACCTGATAGCCCTGGTCCTTGCGGGTGAAGTACTTCGCCAGGCGGTCGGCGCCAACGTCGGCCACGATGCTCTCGGGGTAGATTCCCGCTCGGGCAAACTGGAGCGCCTCCTCGTCGATGTCCGTGGCGAACACCTGCACCGGGCAGTGCTTGCGCGCGGCCGCCACTTCCTCCACCAGCAGCATGGCCACCGAATAGGCTTCCTCGCCCGAGGAGCACGCGGGCACCCAGACCCGCAAGGGCTCGTCCGTCTGCTTGGCCGCCACCAGCGGCGCGATGGCCTGGAGACGGAGTTCCTCAAAGGCCTCGGCGTCCCGGAAGAACGCGGTGACGTTGATGAGCAGGTCCTTGTGCAACTGGTTGACTTCGTGGGCGTCCTGGCGCAGCAGGTCGGTGTACCGGGCCAGGTCCGAGAGGTGGTGCAGGCCCATCCGGCGCTCGATGCGCCGCAGGATGGTGCTCTTCTTGTAGCACCGGAAATCGCAGCCCGTCTGGGCCAGCACGAGGTCGAGGATGTCGCTGAAGCCGCCGGGCTGGCCTTCGGCCTCCACCACGGCCCTCGGCTCGCCGCCCCGGACATAGGGTTGCCGGAGATAATCCGTGAGGGCCTGCGGCATCTGGGCGGGCGGCAGGACCAGGTCCACCAATCCCGTGGCCACGGCGCTGCGCGGCATCTCGCCGAACTGGGCCGTCTGGTCCTGGGCGATGGTCAGTCCGCCGGCGCCCCGGACCGCGCGCACGCCCAGCGTTCCGTCCGATCCCGCCCCGGAAAAGAGGATGCAGACCGCCCGTTCCTGTCGATCCTCCGCCAGAGAGCGGAAGAAGTAGTCGATGGGCATCCGAATGCCGTGTTCCGTGATGGGCTCGACCAGGTACAGAACTCCATCGCGGATGCCCAGGTAGTGCTTGGGTGGGATGACGTAGACGCAGTTCGGTTCGACGGGCACGCCGTCCTGGGCCTCGGCGACCCGCATGCGGCGTGTGCTGGGCCAGAAGTTCCGTCAGAAGGCTCGTGTGGGCCGGCGCCAGGTGCTGGATGACGACGAAGGCCGCCCCGCTGTCGGCGGGCATGGCGGCGAAGAAACCCTTGAAGGATTCCAGGGCGCCGGCCGACCCGCCCAGGCCGACCACAGGGATGCCCGACGTGGCGCCGATCGCCTCCGGCGCGTCCTCCTCGGGCCGCTCCGGCTCACGCGGCAGGTCACCGCCGCCTGCGCTCGGCGGCTGCGCTCTTCTGTGGCGAGGGCATCTTGCCCTTGTTCTCCTCCTCGCCCGCGCCGGCGGGTGCGCTGGACTGGTTTCGCGGCTTACGCCTCATTGCTTTCCTGGAACCCATATCTTCACTCAGTTCCTTTCGCGTCGGTCCTCTGCGAGCAGAATAGACGAACGAAGGGCCGAAAACAAGAGGATGGGGCGTCTTTAACAGGGCGAACGCAAAGTCGTTCGGTGGCACTGCCCCCATATGTCATTGCGAGCCCAGCGCGGCCTCCGGCCGAAACCCCAAAACCATCGCCGAAAGAAACGAAAAAATGCGAAAAAAAGGGACAAGTGGAGCTTGCTCGCTTTCTCTTGCTTTTTTCGTCTTCTTTCGTTTTTTTCGGCTCTATGCTCTCTCCTTCTTTCGGTCTTTCTTGCCAGAAAAACAAGATGCTGCGGCTTTGCAGTGCAGCGAAGCAATCTCCCATGCCAGGGATTGGGATTGCTTCGTCGCTGCGCTCCTCGCAATGACATAAATGTGATCTGCCGGGCGACTTTGCGTTCGCCCTGATGTTTTTCAGGTTCATCTCGCCTCCTCTTGGGTTTCGTTCTCGAAGTCCAGGGGATACTTGACCGGCTGGCCGCCCTGGGCGCACAGGGCGTTGACTTCCTTCTTCAGCTCAATCATGCGTAGCTCGCGGTCCACCGCGGCCCGGTTGAATCGGGTCAATTCTTCGTTGGTCTGCCGCAGCGCTCCTCCGCCTCGGCTTGGCGTTCCTCGAGCTCCGTCAGGTCATAGACTGACAGGAAGATCAGGCGTTCGCTGCTCGCGGTCTCGACCATCGCGCCGGAATAGGAAACGATCTTCTCCCAGCCCTGGTCGGGCCGGCGAGCCGCAGCTCCAAGTGCCGCACGGTTTCGCCGCGCTTGATGCGCCGCATGGGCCACTCGTCCAACTCCAGCAGATGCTGGCCGTCCGGCGTCCACAACTCGAACGTATTCGGCGTCCCCTGGAGCGGACCAAGGCCTTCGTTCTCGCTGGCAAACCCGTGCATCGCCCGGGCCGCCGGATTCCAGTAGGTCACCTGCTCGGCTTCGGTGGCGATGATGGCGCCCTCGCCAAAGTTCTCAATCGCCGCATTCCACCGCGCTTCGCTCCGCCGCAGCGCCTCTTCCGCCTGCTTGCGCTCGGTGATGTCGTCGCCGCGCCGATCTTGGCGAAGCTAGTCTGCGCGTCAGCCGGGACGTCCAGGGGTGACGTCGCGTTCGCCGGCCGGACTCGGGGCGGTAGACCTCGCTGCACTTGCACCTGGCCCGTGTCCAGGGCTTATCTGAACCGGGCCGGTGCGGCCTCGACCAGACGTTCCCGGATCTCGCTGCAGGTCTTGCCTCGAATCTGCGCTCGAGGACTGTCCGCCGCCGTCCGCTGCGCACGGTTCGCCTAGGCACGCCACCGCTCGGCGATCTGTCACGTTGTCGTCCCGTTCGACCTCGTACGCGGTAGACCATCTCTTCGATAGTCTCGAACAGGCTCCGGTACTTCTCCTCGCTCACCCGCAAGGCTTCCTCGGCCAACTTGCGGGCGGTGATGTCCTGGGTGATGCCGAAGCCGCCCAGCAGCGAGCCGGCCTCGTCGAACTCCAGGTAGGCTCTCTCCCGCACCCATTTGACCTTGCCGTCAACCACGATGCGGTGCTCAATGTTGGTCGCCTTTGGCCAACTGCGGGTGCTTGAGCAGATCGATCACCTCGATGTGATAGCGGCCGGCCAGGTGTTCCTCGCAGAACTTCTTGAGATTGCTGAAAGCGGCAACGCTCTTCGGCGTCTGGCCCGCCACGTACAGGCGCAGCTCCCAGCGTCTCTCCCGACGCCTTGGCGGGCCTCGTCTCAGTGTTCACGTTCTTCGCCATGGTTCGTCCCTTTCAGTCCGCCTTGCGGACTTTGGCCATTGCTTCGCGATCCGTTTTGGCGACTGCCACGCGGGCCTTCTCCTGGGCCCGCCCCGACCGGAGCTGCGCCTTCGACGCCTTCGTGTTTGAGACGCGTCGCCCGCGATCTGGGCCTCCAGCGTCAGGCGATTCCTGCTCCAGCTCACGCTGGCGCTGCTGGGCGGCCTGCTCGTCGGCCAGCGCCTGGGCCGCGTCCCTGGCTTCCTGCACTACCCGCGCTGAACCGGTATACACGAGCGCCGGAACCGGTATAGACGTCCAGCAGCTTGATGCCGTCGTCGCTCAGCATGAATTCCCGCATCTGGTTCGAGTGCGCCATGCCGCGGCTCTTGAGCACGTACAGCATGCGGTTGCGCTCGCTGGCCGACTCCAGCATGCGCAGCAGCAGCCAGGTGTCCATCAGCGAGGAGATGCCGACCTCGCTCTGCTCGTACGCGCTGCCGCCGCTGGTCAGGCTGGTGAACATGGCCGTGATGCCCTGGCTCTTGAGGAAATCGATCATCGCGCGTCAGCATCGCCTTGATCTCTTCGCGTGTCGCCGACGCGCGGTGAGATTCGTGATCGGGTCCATCACCACGGCCTCCGGCTCGAAGCTCGGTGACCAGCGTGTGCATCGTCGCCAGGTGCGTTTCCAGGCCGTAGAGCGTCGGCCGCACCGACTGGAACTGCAAGCAGGCCCTTCTTGACCCACGGGCCCAGGTCGAAGCCGATCGAGCGCATGTTGCGGATGATCTGCTCGGGCGACTCCTCGAAGGAGAAGTACAGGCACCGCCCGCCGTGCGCGGCAGGTGCTGTCGGCGAATGCCGCCGCGATGCTGCTCTTGCCCGTGCCGGCCGTCCCGGAGACCAGGATGCTGCTGCCCCGGTAATAGCCCTGGCCGCCCAGCATCGCGTCCAGCCGCGCGATGCCGGTGGAGACCCGCTCCGTGGTCACCGGGTAGCTCGAGCCCCAGCGAGCTGATCGGCAGCACCGACAGGCCGTGCTCGTCGATCAGGGTCGGGTACTCGTTCGTCCCGTGCGCCGAGCCGCGGTACTTGACGATCCGCAGGCGCCGCGTCGCGATCTGGTTGATGACCCGGTGGTCGAGGAAGATCACGCAGTCGCTGACGTATTCCTCCAGGCCGTGGCGGGTCAGCGTGCTCGCGGCCTTGCTCGCCGGTGATGATCGCGGTCACGCCCTTGTCCTTGAGCCAGCGGAACAGCCGGCGCAGTTCCGCCCGCAGGATGGCCTCGTTGGGCAGCCCGGCGAACAGCGCCTCCAGGGTGTCGAGCACGACCCGCTTGGCGCCGACCGTTGTCGATCGTCGCGCCAGCCGGACGAACAGCCCTCCAGATCGTACTCGCCGGTCTCCTCGATCTCGCTGCGCTCGATGTGGACGTAGTCGATGGCCAGCTTCTTGCGGCGGATCAAGCTCGTGCAGGTCGTAGCCCAGCGAGGCGACGTTCTTGGCCAGGTCCTTCTCCGTCTCCTCGAAGTCATGAACACGCCCGGCTCGTCGAATCCAGGATGCCGCGGACGATGAACTCCATTCCCATCAGCGTCTTGCCGCAGCCGGCCCCGCCGCAGACCAGCGTCGGCCTGCCGGCGGCAGCCGCCGGGTGATCTCGTCGAGACCTCGAATGCCGGTGGGACATTTCGATGCCCATCTCCAGGATTCATGGTCGAGCCATCCGCGTCGGTGAAGGGGAAATCGTAAATGTCATAGTGGCGGCCGTCCGGGCCGGTCCAGTGCCAGTGGTGCGGCAGCGTTGGTCTTCAGGACCTTGTATCTCTCGCAGTTCTCGCACGGCTCCGTGCGTTGGAAGAGGTAGTCGTGGCAGCACCGGCCGTGCGACTCGCCGAACCGCTCCCGGAAGAAACTTGTTCGCAAAGGGCACGTGGTAGTCCGTCGACAGCAGCACCACGTACACCGGCAGCGCTCTCCAGGGTCGCGTTCAGTTCCTGGAGCGCGGCCTCGGCCTTCTTGAGTTCGGTGATGTCGCGGGCGGCCGCGAAGACGCCGATGACCTCGCCGGCTTCATCCCGATACACCGTGGCGTTGTAGAGCACCGGGACCGTATGCCCATCCCGGTGGCGGACTTCCAGCGGGTAGTCGCGCACCAGCCCCTCGCGGAAGACTTGCTCGTAGCCGGCTTTGGCCTGATCCGGCTCCGTGAAGTAGTCGGAAAAGTCGGTGCCGATCAGCTCGCCGCGCGCGAGCCCGGTGACCCGCTCGGTGGCGGCGTTCACGTCGGTGATCTTGCCGTCCGGGCCGATGGTGACCAGCGGGTCGAGGCTCGCCTCGATCAGGCTGCGATGGTACGCGCTCTGGCGGCGGATTTCCGCGGTCTGCTCCGCCACGCGCTGCTCCAGTTCCACGTTGAGTTGCCGCAGCGCCTCCTCGGCCTGCTTGCGTTCGGTGATGTCTCGGCCGTAGATGCGGACCACGCCCTCCTCGGCGAAGAGGTAGAAGGACTGTTGATAGACGCGGTCGCCGACGGCGATGTCCCGCACGGCGGAGTCGGCCTGCTCCTCGCGGAGCACGCGCACGGCCTCGGCCCAATCCGCCAGCCACGGGTGCGCCGGCCTCCTGCTCGCCCAGATCGGGGAACAGGCGCAACGCCGCCGGGTTCACATAGCGGACGTTGCCTTCCAGGTCCGCCTCCACGATGGGATTGGGGTTGCGCTCCGGGAAGGACGCGAGGTACGCGAGCCGGGCTTCCGCCTCTTTGCGCGCGGTGATCTCGCGCATGTAGACTTCCAGCCGCCCCTCGCGCGGGTACGCGTGGATTTCCCACCACTTGTCGAGAATCCGGGACCTGGCCTCGAAATGGACCGGCTGGCCGCTCGCCACGGCCGCGTGGTACTGCTGGTAAACCTCGCCGCCCACGGCTTGCGGGAAGACGTCCCAGATGACCTTACCCAGCAGCTCCGAGGCCGGCCGGGCGAAGGCTTGCGTCTCGGCCACGGGGTTGACTTCCACGAAGCGCCAGTCGCTGTCCAAAACGAGATAGGCGTCGGTGATGCTGGCCAGAACGGTTTCCAGTCGATCCTTGGCCACGGCCACCTCGACGACCTTGCACTCCAACTGCGACTGCGCCTCCTTCAGGTCGTTCACGTCCACGAACGTGACGACCACGCCCTCGATGCGGTCGTCGCGGGTCCGATAGGGCGTGATGCGGCGGATGAACCAGAGGCCGTTATCGGCCAGGACCTCCGCGGACACGCGGCGTCAGCGTGGCCAGCACTCTGCCGGCATCGGGGATCAGCGCGTCGTCCTTGAACTTGCGGACCACGTCGCCGATCGGCCGGCCGATATCGGTCTCGATGAGGCTCAAGAGAGCGGTGACGGCGGGCGTGTAGCGCCGGACCTGGAGCTCGCGGTCCAGGAACACGGTGCCGATGTTCGAGCTGGTCTGGAAGTTCACCAGGTCGTTGTTGCTGTGCTCCAACTCGTCCGCCCGCTCCTGCAAGCGGTTGTTGACGGTGTTGAGCTCCTCGTTGAGCGATTGCAGCTCTTCCTTGGAGGTCTCCAGCTCCTCGTTGGCGGACTGCAGCTCTTCGTTGGCGGCGGTCGTTTCCTCGTTGCTGGCCTTGAGCTCCTCGTTGGAGCCTTCCAGTTGCTCGATGGTGCTCTGGAGTTCTTCGCGCGTGACCCGGAGCTCATCCTCCAACTGCCGGGCGCTGGTGTCGCCCGCGACGGGCTCGGCGGGCGCCGCCGCCGCCAGTTTGACGTCCTCGAACGTCGCCAGCAGCAGTCCATCCGTCTCGTGGGGCAGGCGCAGGGGGCCGAGGGTCACCCGCACCGGCACGGACGTCCCGCCGCGCTTCACCCGCGCGGTGAACGTCACGGGGCGGCCCGTCTCCACGGCCTTCGTCACGGCGGCGCGCAGGCGGGTGCGCAGGCCTTCGCGGGCCATCTCGATGAAGTCCAGCGAGCTCTCGCCCGGGGCCACCGTCAGATACCGGTCCACCGGCCCGTGGCTGTAGAGCAGTTGCCGCCGCCGGTCGATGATGGCCGCGGCCGGCGCGAACCGTTCCAGAAGGGCCTGCTGGATCAGGTAACCCAGGCTTTGGCGCCACGCGGCGGGACCGCCGGGCGCGGGCAACCGGCCCGCGGCGCCTGCTTCACGGCCCGCGTACAGCGGCAGTTCCACCGCGGCGCGGTGCCCGGCGCCGATCCGGCGATAGATGCGCCACTTCCGGGACAGGGGCTCGAAGAGCTCCTCCTGTCCCGAGACGGTCTCCGCGTTGCCCAGGAACAGATAGCCGCCCTCGCGGAGGGCGAAGTGGAACAGGGTGACGATCTTCTTCTGCACCGCCGGGTCGAGGTAGATCAGCAGGTTGCGGCAACTGATGAGGTCCAGCTTGGAGAACGGCGGGTCGCTCGTCAGGTTCTGCTGCGCGAAGACCACGAGGTCCCGGATTTCCTTGCTCACCTGGCAGCGTCCGGCCTTGCGCGTGAAGAACCGCTGCAGCCGGGCAGGCGGGATGTTGTTGACCTCGGCTTCGGGGTAGATCCCGGCCCGGGCAATGTCCAGGGACGACTCATCGGTATCGGTGGCGAAAATCTGGATGCCGATTTTCGCGCCGGCCGCTTTGACCGCCTCGACGAGCAGCATCGCGAGCGTGTAGGCTTCCTTGCCCGTGGCGCAGCCGGGGACCCAGATGCGGAGCGTGCGCACCGCGTCATGGGCCGCCGTTGCGGCGTCGGGGGTCGTAAGGAGAGAGTCCCGGGCCTCCGCGAGCTCGGCGCTCAGCTGCTTCTGTCGGCCAGGGCCGCGGACGAGCAGCGACGGAATGACCTTCTCCTCGATCACCCGCCAGGCCTCCGGCTGGCGGAAGAAATCCGTGACGCCGATCAGCAGGTCTTTGCGGAGTTGCGCGATCTCCTCGTCGTGCGTCTGGAGCCGTTGGAGGTAGCCGGCCAGGCCCGGCGACTTCGTCAACGCCGCCCGCCGCCGGATGCGGCGGACCAGGGTGCCGCGCTTGTAGCAGCGGAAGTCGTGGCCGGAGCGGGTCTTGAGCGCGGCGAGGATTCCCCGCAAGGCGGCCTCGTCGTCTTCGGGAAGGTCCTGGCTCGCCACCTTCTCGGCGTAGGCCAGGATGGCGGCCGGCATTTCGGCCACCTTGAGCGTGAGGTCCACCACGCCGGCGGTCAGGGCGTTTTGCGGCATCTCCGGCGTCTGGGCCTGGGCCGGGTCCTGCGCGATGGTCAGGCCGCCGCACGCCTTGATCTCGGAAAGCCCCAGCATGCCGTCGGACCCGCCGCCCGAGAGCAGCACGCCGCAGCAGCGGTAGGCCTGCTGCGCCGCCAGGGTGCAGAGGAAGTGGTCGATCGGCATGCGCAGGCGGTCGCAGTGAGCGACTTCCCGCACGGTGAAATGTCCGCCTGCCACGTCCAGGTGCCGGCCCGGCGGCGTGACGTACAGGGTGTCGGCCTCGACGGCCATGCCATTCTCCGTCTCCACGACGCGCAGCGGGCACGTGCCGGCGAGCACGTCGACGGTCGGATTGCGCGACGCCGCGGCGTCCAGGTGCTGGATCACCACGACCGCGAGGCCGCGGCCGGCGGGCAGACGTTGGACGAGCGCTTGCAGCGGTTCGAGCCCTCCCGACGAGGCCCCGATTCCGACGATCAATGTGGGCGTTGGCATAGGCTACCCTCAGTTATAACCAAGGACCCTCTTCATCCGTTGGTACCTCATGATACGGGGAATGCTTTCTTGCGAAAACAGCGGTACAACGCCGCCATCGGCACAACCAGCACGGGATAGGCAACCGCGCCGGTCGGCACAGCCAAGGCCGGCGCACACGATTATTGCCCCGGGGTTCTGTGTACTTTTCCACCGTTCGCCCTCTGGGGGCCTCCAACCATGCGGCGTTATCCACTGCATCCTCGCCGAGCTCAGATAGAAAGCGTCACGCTTATCATACTACGAGGTCTCTTTCTGGGGAAGGATCAAGGGAATTCCATCATCAACTGCGCGATGAATTGCCACACTGTGTAGAAACCAAACCGGCCATCCGAGGCAGACGGATGCAGTAAGTACTTGTGCCATATAGGCTTATGGAATTCGATAGTAGCGCTGGAGATGAAGTCTGATCCGAATAACCAGATGGGCTTCGGCCGTGCCCCTTAGAGGTTGGCTTCCCTGCCCCGGATCGCGGCGAGCAACTCCTCGGCGGGAATCGTTTTGAGGATGTAGCCCTCGGCTCCGGCCCGGAACATGCTCTCCCTCTTGTCGGCGTCATCGTACATTGACAACGCGATCACCCGCGTCCCGGGCAGGTACGCCTTGATCTGCCGGGTGGCTTGATCTCCCCTCATCAGGGGCATAGATACATCCATCATCACCACGTCCGGCCGGAGGTCTACCGCCATGTCGATCGCTTTGCGACCGTCGAGGGCCTCCCCGACCAGTTCAATGCCGGGTGCTTCCCGCAGCATCGCCGCCAAACCCTCGCGCACCACATCGTGATCGTCCACCAGCAGGACGCGGAGAACGGACGACGGAGGACGGAGGACAGAGGACGGATCGGGTTCGCCTTGCGCCTTCCATTTGCCGTCATCTGTCTTCTGTCGTCTGTCCTCTGCTTTCAGGCTGTCTGGGACGATAATGCTGAACCTGCTTCCTTGGCCTTGGGCGCTCTTGACTTTCATCCGGCCGCCCAGCATCTCCGTTCGCTCGCGGATACTGAACAACCCCACGCCGGAGGTCTCTTTCAGTTCTTGCGGGTCGAACCCGCGCCCCGGATCGGAGACCACCAGGCCCACGCAGCGGCCGACCCTCCGGATACGGATCGCCGCCTCACGGACGTGGGCATGCTTGACCACGTTGAACAGCATCTCCTGGGCGGCCCGGAACAGGAAGGTCGCCAGGGCTTCCGAGTGCAGCATCATGTCGCCCCGGACCTCCAGGTGGACATGCAGCCCCTGCTGTCCCCGCACCCGGTTGACCAGCCACCGAAGGAGTTCGGCCAGGTCATTCATGCGCAGCACGGCGGGACTGAGATCGGTGGATAGGCTGCGGGATTGCTCGATGGCCGCCTTGAGCATCGCATCGACGGTATCGACCTCCCTGCGCTGTCGGTCCTCCCTGGCCCAGTTGCGCACCAGGTTCAGATGGAACTTGGCCCCGGCAATCTGTTGCTGCAGGTCCTCGTGCAGGATCACCGCGATCCGCCGGCGCTCCCGCTCCTCGGCCTGGGACAACTCCAGCGTCAACCTCTGAAGCTGCCTGGCGCGCCGCTGCAACTCCGCGGTGCGTTGGGCCACCTTGGTCTCCAGCGTCGCGTTCAATTCGCGCAGCGCCTCCTCGGCATGCCGGCGGTCGGTGATGTCGCGATAGACGACGCCGACCGCGAACACCCGGCCTGCGGCGTCCCGGATGGGCGAAACCTGCGACTCGCTATAGACCAGCCGGTCGCCCACGGGCATGGCGTCTTCGACGCGGAAGGATTCGCCCGTGGCGAAGGCCCGATCCACTCTGGCCATCCACAGCCGCATGAAATCGGGAAGATGGCCCAGCCCGTCGCGGATGTTCTTGCCGATCACCTTGTCCCGCGTCGTGCCGACGTGATCGATGGCGGCCTGGTTGGCATACAGGTAGTTGTACTGGCGGTCCCACACCAGAATGCAGTCGGAACTCGACTCGAACACGGCGCGGAAGCGCTCCTCGCTCTCGCGCAGGGCTTCCTCGGCCCGCTTGCGCTCGGTGATGTCTCGCACTACGGACACCGATCCGATGATGGCCCCGCCGGCGTCTCGCACCGGAGCCGCACTAACTTGGCGGTGGCGCAACTCGCCGGTAGCCGGCGTTCGAACGATTTCCTCCTGATCTTTCACGATGTCCCCCCGGAGGGCACGCAGAGGCGGAGCATCCTCGACGGGACGCGCCGTGCCATCGGGACGATAGACCTCGAAACTCGCCGCGATCTTCTCCACTTCCTTCGCATCGGCGACGCCCGCACCGAATTCCTTCCACACGGCGGGGTTCACCAGCGTCAGTCTCTTCTCCGCGTCGGCAACCCAAATCTCATCGGTTATGCTGTTGACCAGCGCCGACAGTCTGTCGCGTTCGCACTGAACTGTGGCCGACAGTCGTTGCCGTTCCTCCTCGGCCCGCTTGCGGTCGGTGATGTCCATGACCGTACCGACGGCACGGACCAGTTGCCGGACCTGGCCGCCCTCCGTGAAGATCGCGTGGCCCCGCGCGGCCAGCCAGCGCTGCACGCCGTCGGGCCTGACGATCCGGTACTCCGTGTCGTAGAGCCCGTCGCCGGCGGGGTCGAGCGCGCTGCGGATATCGGCCGCCACGCGCGGGCGATCCTCCTCGTGAACGAAAACCAGGAACTCCTCGATGGTCATCGCGCGTTGGTCGCCCGTGCCGAACATCTCGCTGCTGCGCTGGTCGAATTCAATGAGGCCCGTGTCCTGGCGATACTCCCAGACGCTGAACGCGGCGATCTCCAGCGCGGCCACCAGCCGGCGCTGGCTCTCGCGCAGGGCCTCCTCGGCCTGCTTGCGCCGAAGAGCCAGGCCGATGTTGCCGGCCAGACCTTCGAAGAAGCGAACCAACTCCAGAGTCAACTGTCCTTCCTGCCGTGCGTTCAGTTGCAGCAGACCGATGATCTCCTGACCCGACCGCACCGGAATCAAGGCGACCGACTGGTAGCCGCTGTGAATGCAGCGGTTGCGCGGATGGGTACGCGGAT
Organism: uncultured Planctomycetota bacterium; assembly: GCA_963699595.1. Lineage (GTDB taxonomy): Bacteria > Planctomycetota > Phycisphaerae > Sedimentisphaerales > Anaerobacaceae > PLanc-01. Next base: position 1,575,780 of record CAVOUO010000035.1, on the reverse strand, counting down.
CGACTTCGGGCAAAAGGGCGAGCAGGTCCGACGATCGGTTGGTCCAGAAGCTGCCCTCCTGCGTAAAGCAAGGCATCGTCGGATCGGTCCGTCCGGAGAGGATCAGCCCGCACGTGCATTCCAGGACCGTCTGGCCGTCGGCGCCGCGGAGGACCGATCCGTCTTCCCGTTTGGCACACAAGGAATTCTCCTCCCGCACGAACTCCTCCGAGAAGCCATTCTGCACATAGTACGGAAAGTCCGGCCCCTCGCGCATCCGCAGTCCCACCGCGTCGAAACCGGTCCGCGCGCGAATCCCGTGCAGCACTTGAGCCATCAGGGGTTGCAGGTCGCCGCCGCCGTTGAGAACGCCCAGGATCTCGGTCATCAGAAGCTGGTTTGCTTCCGCCTGGCTGTCATTACCCTTCAACGTGCCCATCATCCATTTTCCCTGCGTGCGACGACTTCCCAGGAATTGGGCATGCTCGCGCTTTCCACGGGCGAAGTCCGGTTCCCCTCACTGGCATTGCTTTTCAATTTTATCGGCCCACCCAAGGCTTCTTTGCCGACCTGACCAATCGGGACGTGCTGTATACGGCGTGCAGGAAATCCCGGTTCACGGAAAATGGGGCGTCACGAGATTCCAGGGCGGAGGGTTCCCTCAGGGGCCGGCTTCTTTGCCCCGGATCGCCGCGAGCAACTCCTCGGTCGGGGCGGTCTTGAGCACGTAGGCTCTCGGCCCCGGCCCGGTACATGCTCTCCATCTTTTCGGGTTCGTCGTACATCGAAAGCGCGATGACGCGCATCTCGGGCAGATGCGCCTTGATCTGCCGGGTGGCCTCAGCGCCTTCGATCAAGGGCATGGACACATCCATAATCACCACATCCGGCTCCAGCCGACCGGCCAGATCGATCGCCTCGCGGCCATTGGCCGCTTCGCCGACAACCTCGACCGTGTGCTCCTCACTCAGCAGCGAGATCAGGCCCTCGCGGACGATCTCATGATCGTCCGCCAGCAGCACGCGCAATCGGCCCTCTGCCGGCAGCCCAGCCTCCTGGGGCCGGGTAGTCTTTACCCCCGAGGGCGGGGGTGCTATCACCGGCTCGCCCTCCGGCACCACGATGCGGAGCGTGCTGCCTTTGCCTGGGACGCTCTTGATCGTCATCCGGCCGCCGAGCAGCTCGATGCGCTCGCGGATGCTCAGGAGCCCGTAGCCGGCCGTCTCGCCCAGCGCTTGCGGGTCAAAGCCGCGACCGCGATCGGAGACGGACAGGCAGAGGCATCGGCCGAGCCGCCGCACCAGGATTCTGGCCTCGTGGACCCGCGCGTGCTTGACGACGTTGAACAGCAACTCCTGGACCGCCCGGAACAGGAAAGCTTTGAGCGCCTCCGACTGTGATCGGACTTCGCCGTGCGCGTGCACGTGAACCACCAGGCCGTGCTTGGCCTGTATCTCGTTCGCGAGCCAGCGGAGAGTCTCGGCGAAATCGGCGTGGTGCATCACGGCGGGGCTCAGCTCGTGGGACAGGCTGCGGGACTTGTCAATCGCCTCTTTGAGCATGTGGTCCACCTCCGCAGCGATCGCCTGCAACGAGACATCGGACCTGGCCCGGTTTCTCATCAGCCCCACGTGGAATTTTGCCGCCGCCAGCACTTGCTGCAAATCATCGTGGAGGATCTCCGCCACGCGCTCGCGTTCGCGCTCCTCCGCCACGGACATATCGAGCGTCAGCTTCTGCAGTTGCCTGGCTCTGTGCCTCAGTTCCGCCGTGCGCTGGGACACTTTGCTCTCCAGCGTCGTCGTCAATTCGCGTAGCCCTTCTTCCGCTCGCTTGCGCTCGGTGATGTCAAAGTTCACGCCGACGACCTTCCGCAGCACGCCGCCTGCGTCGCGTACCGGCGCGGCCGAGCCCTGGAGCCACGTTATGCTGCCGTCGCGACGCACTACGCGGAATTCCATGTCGAGGGGGCCGGTCACCATCTGCTGCGCAGATTCCCGGTCGAAGGCGTGGGCTCTGTCCGCGGGGTGAATCCTCTGGAGTATCACGCCGGCCGGCACGCGTACGTCCGCGTCGTCGAGATCCCACAGGCGGCGGTGCAGATAATCCGTGTCAACGGTGTCGGTCGCGACGTCCCAGACCCACGTCCCCATCCGCCCGGCATCCAGCGCCACCCGCAGCCGCGCCTCGCTCTCCTGCAGCGCCTCCTCCGCGCGCTTGCGCTTCGTGATGATCGCGACATCGAACCAGCTGCTCGACGATCTGTCCGCTCGCATCGCGGATCGGCGTCAATCGCCACCTCGAACCATTTGGGCTTGCCGTCTTGACGGTCGGACGCGGTACTCCTGGTAAGCGCGCCCGCTCCACGCCGCGCTTGCGGCGGCAACCGCCTCGGTCGGTCCCCGGGCCGGCAGCTCTTCCCAGAAGTCGATCCAGCAGGTGTTCGGAGCATCGGCACCTCCCGATGCTCAGCCAACAACTGCCGGCCGGAGTCATCGACAGCAGACCGTCCGGCAGGTCGAGTGTCATGATGCAGTCGAGAGCTGGTCTCCATCGCCGGCGGTACGAACTCTTCGCTCTCGCGCAGACGCCTCCGCGGCCCGCTGGCGCTCCAGCCACGTGCTGAGGGCTTCCGCGACACCGTTGACCAGGTTCTGCTCCTCGGGAATGATGAAAGGCCTCTCCTGTGCATAATAGACCGTCAAGTGCCCAAGGACCTCGTCCTCCACCCGGATCTGAGCCTGGAGGCCGTGCGACAGCCCCGCGGCGTAGTTCCCGGAGGTGAATCGTTTATCATTCAGTTCAATCACCACCACGGTAAGCTCCGGGTACTGCATGGCGGAAACCAGGTGCCCGACAGCACGCCGGCAAAGCTCATCAAGGGACGAGTCTTTCTGCATGTCCCGGCTCACCGCGTAGAGGCAGGCCAGTTCCTTCATCCTTTCTCCCAGCGCCTCCTCCGCACGCTGGCGTTCGGTATCCTCGGAAAGATACCCTTTGATCTCGTACAACTCCCCCTGGTCGTTGAAATGGCCCACGAGGTTTTCGACAATATGGACTGGCTCACCGTCGCGGCGTTTCCGCCAAACCGCCAAACGGTCGATCTTCCCTTCTTGCCTTAGCCTCTCCAAGAGCGGCCCCCGCTCGCCCGGGTCAGGGTACAGATCCAGGATGCTGGTCCCGACCGCTTCTTGGGCCGAGGAGAAGCCAAACACCTCTGCGAAAGCCGAATTGCACAGGAGAACTCGCCCGTCGGGCGTGCTGATAAAATCCCCCGCCACGTCGTCCTCGAAAAATCGGTGATAACGCTCCTCACTGTCCCGCAGCGCCTGCTCCCGCTCGCGCAGCTCCTGGTTGACCGTTGCGAGTTGACGGGTGCGCTCCTGGACCAGTTCCTCCAAGTGCGCGCGGTGCTGTGCCAGTTCCGCTTCGGTCCGCTTGCGCTCGGTGATGTCCTCGACAATGCCCGCCATGCGGCGGGTCTGGCCCGCCGCATCGGTGCGATGCCGCCCGGTCGCCCAAATCCACCGGACCTCACCGTCTACACGCCGGATACGACACTCGAAACTCCAGTCGCTTGCCGGTCGCGGTGGCCTGGCGAAACTTGGCGTCCACCATCGCACGGTCCTCCGGCAGCACATGCTCGAGGAACATCTCGTAAGTCCACTGCGGAAGCAGTTGCTCGTAGCCGAAGACGCGGTCGTGTTCGAGCGAGCCGATAGGCGGTGTGATCCTCCAGGTCGAGGTCCCACGTCGCCGGTATGATTGGCTTTGAGGGCGAACTGCAGACGCTCCTCGCTTTCCCGCGTCGCCGCCTCCGCCTCGCGCAGCTTCGCCGTGCGTTCCTGGACCCGCACCTCCAGTCCATCGCGGGCCTCCCGCAGGGCCTCCTCCGCGCGCTTGCGGTCGGTGATATCGTTGTTGACCTCCAGCACCACCGGATGGGCCGTGCCGTTGCGCAGCACCCAGGAACTGGCGACATGAACGATGCTTCCATCGGCGCGGTGCTGGGTCTGCTCCCCCTCCCACCGCCCGGTCTGGTGCAAGGTCGCCCGGATGGCCTCCAGGGGCTGAGAGAATTCGGTCTGGAGCAATTCCTGGCTGACGCGGCCGACCGCCTGCTCGGCGGTGAAGCCATAGAGCCGGGCGCAGCCGTCGCTCCAGAGAAGGATACGATCCTGGTCATCCCGGATCAGGAGTTGGCCCAGATTGGTGAGTTGCGTCAGGTCCGCCAGTTCGTGCATCTGCCGGCGCTCGTGGATTCGGGTCCGGCGCATCTTCTCGCCCACGAAGCTGACGACCAGGCCGCCGGCCAGGAGGACCGACAACCTGGCCGATGGACATGGGATCGCTGAAGCCGATCTGCCCTGGAGTGGAATCGAACAGAATCTCGATACACAGCCAGGAGGCCAGCGTCGCCAGCAGCCCCGGTCCCAGTCCGCCGAACGCCGCGGCCCCGACCCAGGCCAGGTAGAATACCAGAGTCGGCGCGGGGCTCAGCACATCCCGTAACGCCGAGCGCAGCAGGGTCGCCACCGCCACGAAAAGCAGAGCCAACCCGTAATACCCCAACCGGGGCATCCAATCTGGAGAGACCGTCACAAGTCGCCTTATCTCTTCGAGCTTTGCTCTCAAACGACGATTGGACGCGTTATTCATCTAATTCACCAACTCAGTAAAAAAAATCGAAACTGCCTCACACTCGAATGTCGATGCACCCGCACCCTGACCGTGCCCGATGCTGCCACTACGAAGAGTACGTACCTCACTTTCTCATCTAATCTACACGACCTGCAGGCGGGCTTTGTTCGTGGTAAATCCTGCCTTATGGACCTTCGGGGCGCAAGCCTCCGCGGTGAATTCCAAACACTCCCGCGCCGCATCGGCCGTATAGCAGAGAGGGTCGGGTTGTGAAGACCCGGGGCTTGGCCTATAATCAGGTCAGGCAACAGGAATCCCGTTGGATGGCTCTCATGCAGGTACCGACGCCGACAAGAACGAAAATCTATACCGTTACGCAGGTCAACACGCTGGTCAAGGACGTGCTGGAGGAGAATCTGCCGTCCTGGCTGACGATCAAAGGCGAAATCACCGACTGGAAGGAGCATCAGAGCGGCCACCGTTATTTCTCCCTCAAGGACGAGGAATCGGTGCTGCCGTGCGCGATGTGGCGCAGCACCCTCGCGAAGATCAAGTTCAAGCCCGCCAACGGCCTGGCGGTCCTGGTCACCGGCTCCATCGACCTGTACGTGCCCCAGGGCCGGTACAAGTTGATCGTGGATGAGATGATTCCGGCGGGGATGGGGGCCTTGCAGTTGGCCTTCGAGCAGATGGTGCGCAAGCTGGAAGCCGAGGGGCTGTTCTCCGAGACGCACAAGAAGCCGCTCCCGAAGTACCCGCAGCGGATCGGGATTCTCACCAGCGAGTCCGGGGCCGCCGTGCAGGACATCGCCGTCAGTATCCGCAACCGCTGGCCGTGCACGCGGCTCTTTCTCTACCCGGTGCCGGTGCAAGGGCCGGGGGCGGCGGAAGCGATCGCGGCGGCCCTGCGCGACGTCAACCGGCGCAACGACAAGCTGAAGCTCGAGGTGCTGATCGTCGGTCGCGGCGGCGGCTCGCTGGAGGACTTGTGGGCCTTCAATGAAGAAGTCCTGGCTCGCGCCATTTTCGACTCGCGGATTCCCGTCATCAGTGCCGTCGGGCACGAGGTCGATACGACCGTGGCCGATCTGGTGGCGGATGCCCGGGCCTCGACCCCGACGAAAGCGGGCGTGGTCGCGGTGCCCGATATGCAGGATGTCTTGAGCGAGCTGATCCACCACCAGCGGCGACTGACCGGCAGCATCCGCAGCCAGTATGGCCTGTGCTGCGAGTACCTCCAGACGATCCTGGCCAGTGCGGCCTTTCGCAACCCGCTGCTGTCGGTGCTCAATCGCGAGCAGTACCTCGACGATCTGACGTGGAGCCTGGGCGATGCGCTGCGCACGATTCTGCTGGACGCCCGCCGGCGGATCCAGGACTACCAGGATCAGGTGGCGAAGATCGAGCCGCACCGGCTGCTCGGCCGCAAGATGGTCGAGTTGAACGAATGGAAGGGCCGGAGCCTGGCCGCCGTAACGAAGGCCCTGAGCCGCCGGGAGCTGGAGATCACGGCCCGGGAGAATCGCCTGGCCGCTCTGAATCCCAAGTCCGTCCTGAACCGCGGCTACAGTATCACGACCAACCGCAAGACCGGTGGTCTGGTCCGATCGAGCGGCAACGTCGAAATCGGCGATCCGCTCACCACAGAGTTGGCGGGGGGCGGCCTGGTGCAAAGTCAAGTGACGGATAAGACGCAGGACATAGGATGACGCTATGGCAAGAACCGGCAAAAACGACGACATCGAAAAGATGACCTTCGAGCAGGCGATCCAGCAGCTCAAAGGGATTGTGGATCGGATCGAGCAGGGGGAGATCCCGTTGCAGGACAGCCTGGAGCAGTACGAGAAGGGCATGGCCCTGATCAAGCACTGCCGGGACATCCTCCAGAAGGCCGAGAAACGCATCGAGAAGAATCTCCAAGGAAGAGCCGCCCGAGTCCCAGGAAGAAGAAAAGGACGACTCCGAGCCGTTGCTCGGAGGATAGTCTGCTCGCCTCTTTCCTATCTCTTTGCCCCTTTCACGCCCTTATCACCTTCCCGATGATGGTGAAATCAGGCCGCTGATTAAGCAAACCCCTGTGATGCAGTCTGTCACCCCTCGTTCGTATATTCGGACGAAGTTCGCGCATGGATGGAAACGAAGACCGGATTACCCGCATTCATGGAGGAGAAACGCATGAAACGACTGCTCGGCTGCCTGCTGATTCTCATGGGGTTCCTCCTCGCGGGGTGTGAGGGGTTCAACGAGAGGCAGGACCGTGATGCCCGTCTGGGCGATGGGCGGCCGCAGGTCGAGGTTACGGTCCAGCAGTAGGGACCTGCGTCGGTCGCACCAGAACCGCTATCCAGTGACGCACCGGTGCCGACCTGCACGTGGTGGCCGCCCCTCATGTCCTCACGCCGGTGGCCCTCTTCGTACACGCTCAGTCCACAATGGGGTGATTTTCGGTTGCTGCGGGGCCCGGAACAGGCGATAATGAGCCCGGCCGCAGGGTGCCGGGGCATCGGCGCCCAAGGTGGAGTTCGGCGTTTGGGATACTTGTTGCGAGCGTGGCGGAATCGGCAGACGCGCCAGGCTTAGGACCTGGTGTCCGTTAAGGACGTGGAGGTTCGACTCCTCTCGCTCGCATTGCATACGCGTGGATACCTCGGACGGTACCTCGCAAGTCCCGACTGGAGCAGGAGAAGCCATGAAACGACGCTGCCTCGCCGTGGTGTTCTGCCTCGTGTCAGCGTTTTCGGTGACTTCCTGCACCACGGCACCGGGTTCGAGGCCCCCAGGGCGGCAGAATGCGTCTGAGAGTCCCTCTCCAGCGCAGGAGGCCGCGTCTGAGGCCCCCTCCGGGCAGGCTCTCTCCGCTCCTGTCTTGGCCGTGCTGGGGGCAGTCAATCAGGAAGTTACGCTGCTTCAGAGCATGCTGACCGATGTAAAGGCTCAGGAGATCGAGGGAATTCAGTTTATCTCCGGCCGGATCGGGACCGAACTCGTTGTCCTCGCGTGGACGGGGGTAGGCAAGGTCAATGCGGCCATGACAACGACGCTGCTGCTCGAGCATTTCCGGCCCGCACGCGTCATCTTCACCGGGATCGCCGGCGGCGTCGATCCCAATCTGGAGCCGGGCGACATCGTCATTGCGAAACAAACGGCGTATCACGATATGGGAACGCTGTGGTCGCAAGGCCTCGAGTACGGCGGGGTCAGGAGCCGGATGACCGGCGAGCCCAATCCGGTCTTCTTCCCGGCGGACCCCGCGCTGCTGGCCGCCGCCGAGGAGGCCGCCAAGGGTATGACTTTCGGGTCCGTCGGCTTGCAGACGGGTCAACGGCCTCCCAAAGTCGTCGTCGGGACGGTTGTCACAGGTGATGTATTCGTGGCCTCGAAGGAGAAGAGCGCGGAGTTGTCCAGGGAACTCGGGGCCTGCGCCGTGGAGATGGAAGGAGCGGCCGTGGCGCAGCTTTGCTACCAGCGGGGCATCGCGTGCCTGGTCATTCGGAGCATCAGCGACAAGGCGGACCGCAGCGCGGTCATGGACAAGCAATTATTCTACATGATGGCGGCAAAGAATTCCGCCGGCCTGGTGGTGAAGATCGTTGGCGAGGGACGCAAACGTGCAGCGGAGTGAGTACCTGGTGGTCGAGCGACAGGAGTCAATGGTGAAGACGGAGGTGGTGGCGGGCGTCACCACGTTCCTCACGATGGCCTACATCATCTTCGTGAACCCGGCCATCCTGAGCGAGGCGGGCATGGATCGGCAGGCCCTGGTGATCGTCACGTGCATCATCAGCGCGGTGGCGACCGCCGTTACCGGCCTGGTGGCCAACGCCCCGATTGCGATGGCCCCCGGCATGGGGCTCAACGCGTTTCTCGCCTACAGCCTCGTCCTGGCCGGGCACATGACCTGGCAGACGGCCCTGGGGGTCGTATTCCTCTCGGGCCTGCTGGGCGTCGTGCTGACGGTGGTCGGCTTGCGCAAGCGGCTGGTGGAAGCGATCCCCGCGAGCCTGGTTTCCGCGATCTCGGTAGGCATCGGCCTGTTCATCACATTCATCGGCCTGCGCAATATGGGCATCATCATCGGGAACAAGGCGACGCTCGTCACGGCGGGGCCTCTGACGGGGAAGGTCGCCATCGGCCTGGCGGGTCTGCTCCTGATGGCCTTCCTGGAGATCCGGAAGGTCAAAGGCGCGCTGCTGGTCGGAATCGTTTTCGCCACGCTCCTGGCGCTGCTCTTTGGCTATGCGGAAAGACCGGCGGCGCTGGTGTCCTTGAGTTTCGACATCCGCCCGATCGCGCTGCAACTGGACATTCTCGGCGCGCTGAAGTGGAGCCTCCTCGGGAGCGTGTTCACGCTGATGTTCATGGACATGTTCGACAGCATCGGCACGCTGGTCGCCTGCTGCCACGAGGCGAAGATGGCCGATGAGAACGGTAAGATCCGGGGGCTCGACCGCCTCCTGGTGATCGACGCCGGGGCCAGCATGCTCGGGGCGGTCCTGGGCACCTCGACCATCACGTCCTACATCGAATCGGCCGCCGGGATCGAGCAGGGCGGCCGGACCGGCCTGACCGCCCTCGTCACGGCGTTGTGTTTTGTGCTGGCCCTGCTGTTCGTGCCGGTGGTCGAAATCGTGCCGGAGTATGCGACGGCGCCCGCGCTGGTCATGGTGGGCCTGTTCATGATGAAGGAGATCAAACGGATCGACTTCGACAACACGGAGGAGGCGCTGCCCGCCTTCATCATCGTCGTGATGATCGCGCTGAGCTACAATATCAGCACGGGCCTGGCCTTCGGGTTCCTCTCCTTCGTGCTGATCAAGCTGGTCGCGGGCAAGGCCGGACAGGTAAAGCCTACTATGTGGGTCATTGCCTTGCTGTCGTTGCTATTCGTGACGATGGACCATCTGCGGGCGATTTTTCAATGAAAGCTGTAGGGTGCGTACTGCGCACCGCGTTTCGACACGGAGAAAGTTGAATGGTGCGTGATACGCACCCTACCGGGAACTCATTTTGAAGGAGTGCGGCCATGGGTAAAGTGGGAATCGGCGTGAACATGGAGTTCGTCCGGCATGAGGACAAGCCCTTCGAGTGGGGCGTCGAGAAGGCGGCCGAGCTGGGCTACGAGTACGTCGAGCCGATGGTCCACTGGGGCCGCGAGCTGATGAGCGAGGCCGGCTACTTCCACAGCGTCTCGATGTCGGACGATCCGTACCGGATCCGGCGGGCGTGCGAGAAGGCGGGCATCAAGCTCTCCGGCCTGTCCGCCCACACGGCCGCTGTGCCGGCCGGAGATCGGCGGCGAGTACCTCAAGCAGGCGATCCGCTTCGCGGCCGAGTGCGGGGCGCCGGTGGTCAACACCGACGAAGGCCCCAAGCCCCCGTGGACGACGAAGCAGGAAGACCACGTGCTGATGCGCTACACGCTGACCGAGGCGGCGGCGATTCGCCGAGCCCCGCGGCATCCTGATCGGCATCGAGCCGCACCAGCAGTACAGCAAGACCCCGGCCGGACTGGACCGCATCTACAACCTGGTCGAGTCGCCGGCCATCGGCATCAACTTCGACACGGGCAACACCTACCTGGGCGGCCAGGACCCGATCGCCTGGCTGGAGCGCGTACTGCCCGGCTGGTCCACCTGCACGCCAAGGACATCTCGATCCAGCACTCCGAGGCCGAGCGCGGCAAGGTCACCGGCACGCCGGTCGGCTGCGCCTGCGGCGACGGCGTGATCGACTGGAAGAAGGTGATCGAGATCTGCCGCCGGGCCAAGCGCGACATCGTCCTGAGCGTCGAGTGCGGCACCATCGAGCAGGCCGAGCGCAGCATCAAGCACCTGAAGCAGTTCGTGTGAGAGTGGCACGGGCATCCTGCCCGTGAAAGTGGCATGGGCTTCCAGCCCATGAATCATCGGCAAGATGCCGATGCCACGGAAACCCATGGGCGAGACGCCCATGCGACGAGAAGGAGAACACATGGGCAAGGTCAGCATACTGCCCGGCATCCTGACCAGTGTCATGCTCTTGACGGTCGCTCCTGCGCACGCAGCGCAGAGGTCACAGCCGCTCCAAGTTACGGTGGACGCCAACAGCATCTGGGTAAGAGCGGGCCCGTCCCCCGTGCTTCAGTATCGCTACGGCGATGTCCCGTTCAAGCCGTATGTGAAGGAGCTTTTCACGCCCGCCGGTGTCAACGTGCTGCTCGACGCGCCCTCGGATCATCTGCATCATCATGCGCTGATGTTCGCCTGTGCCGTGAACAACGTTGATTTCTGGGGCGAAGCCGTGGGGCCGCCCGACGGCCACTTCGAGGCGCAGCCGGGCAAGCAGCGGCACTTGTCCTTCGACCGTGTCGCGGTGGGTGGCCCGGAGGGGTATCACCTCGGCCGCTTTGGCGATCTCGTGCCCTGGACGTCTCGGGGCGAACGAAAAGCCTCGGCTGATTGAGACTCGGACAATCACTGCCGGTCAAGTGGGAACGCCGAAAGCCACCGTGCTGACCTGGGAATCTGTGTTGGCCTCCCCGAGCAGCAACGAGGCCCCCGTCCTGAGTGGCTCTCACTATCATGGGCTTGGTCTGCGGTTCATTCGGTCCATGGATGCCACAGGCGAGTTTCGCAATCCGGACAACGACCCCGGCGTCGTCTTTCGCGGCGAGGAACGGCTTGCGCGGTCGAGGTGGTGCGCCTACACGGCCCAAGCCGACCGCAAGATCGTGACGGTCGCGATGTTCGACCACCCGGAGAATCCGCGCCATCCAGCGACCTGGTTCATCATGGCCAAGCCCTTCGCCTATATGTCGGCGACCTTGCGGCTGCACGAGGAGCCACTGAAACTGGTCTCCGGCACGCTCTTGGTGCTGCGTTATGGTGTGGCCCTGTGGGATGGTCGCCCGGAAATGGAGGAGATCGAAGCCCTCTATAGGAAATGGGCAGAGATGGCGATCACCGTATGGCCCACGTACTTAAGTCGATGATCTGCACACCGTCGGGTATTCTTGAAAAGACCGTGTCTAAGAATCGAGGATGACTACCATGACAGAAAGCAAAGAGACGATCAGTCGACGAGGATTCATGCAGAGTGCCGTTGCCGGGGCGGCACTGGCGGGAGTAGCCCCAGAAGCCTTTTGTCGGCAGGGTGCTGGGCGCCAACGAGCGGCTGGGGGTTGGGTTCATCGGCTGCGGCGGACGCAGCGGTGCTCACTTCCAGGCGGTGCATTGGCTCAAGACCGCAGGGGAAAGAGCCAGTCGAGATCGTCGCGGCGTGCGACGTCTATCGGCCGCGACTGAACAAACGCATCGAGGGCTACGGCGGCAAAGCGTACATGGACTACCATGAATTGCTGGCCGATCCGAACGTGGACGTCGTCTGCATTGCCACGCCGGACCACCTTCATGGCTACCAGGCCATCGATGCGATCAAGGCCGGCAAGCACGTCTACTGCGAAAAGCCCGTGACGCACTGGCGGCAGTTCGAGCTGACGAAGAAACTGGCGCAGACGGTTCGGGACTCCAAGCAGGTCTTCCAACTCGGCTCGCAGGGGATGTCGGATTCGGCCTACCACCAGATGCGGCAGCTCGTGGTGGATGGCTTGATCGGCCGGCCGATCCATGCCGAGTGCGGCTATTTCCGCGTCGGCGACTGGGGCGAGCGCGGCATGCCCGTCGATGACCCGAACGCCAAGCCGGGACCGGACCTGAACTGGGAGGCCTTCCTGGGCGACATGCCGAAACGGCCGTTCGATGTCAGCCGGTTCTTCCGCTGGCGGATGTACGAGGACTATGCCGGTGGGCCTTCGACGGACCTGTTCCCGCACAGTCTGACGCCGGTCCTCTATGTTCTGGGCGTCAAGATGCCGAGCATCGTGGTCGCCACCGGCGGCAAATACCGCTACCAGGAGCGCGAGATCCCGGATACGTTCAATACTCTCATCGATTACCCCGAGGGGATCACGGTCGCGGTCTTGGGGACGCAGGGCAACGACTACCAGGGCACCGGCGGTCGCGGTGCCCCGGGTCGAATCCCTGTGATTCGCGGCTGGGACGGCACGCTGACCATCCAGGGAAAGGAGATTGTCTTTGCACCCGCCGATGGCTCGAAGAAGAAGCCGCAACGATTCGCCATCGAGCACGGCGAGGACATGACGCGGTACTGGCGCGACTTTCTGGCCTGCTGTCGGTCCGGTAAGAAAGAGACCGCGAGTCCCATGGATTTGGCGTACTATGTCCAGACGGCGCTGCAGATGGGCATGCTCGGCCTGCGCGCCGGCAAGACCGCGCGGTTCGACGTGGAGAAAGAACAGATTGTGGTTTGACAACCGGCGGCCAATCGCCGCCTAAAGCAGGCAGGGGAACGCGTCGAGATACTTGAGAATCTACGTGACGACCCGGCCCGACAGTGGCTGGATCGCATCCGAACGGATCATTATGGGTCTTTCTCAGTTGCGCGTGAGAGAAGAAAGAGAGGTTATCTGTATGGTTCGTGGAAAGATTATTGCTGCGATGGGTTTGGTGCTCGTTCTTGCCCTTGTTTCGTCGGCACAGACAAATGAGCGTCGTGAAAGTGGTCCACAGCCGACGATGGTCATGTCGCCTCAGCCGCAACCGCCTAGCGGTCCCGGTCCGATTCCCCCGATGCGGATGAAAGAATTGGCCGAGCAATTGCGGGCGCAGGCGCGCGAGGCCCAGGAGCTTTCCGACCGGCTGCGCCGCCAAGCGGACGAGTTGGACCAGATGGCGAAGCGGCTAATGGATCGAGGCCCTGGCCCGCAGCAGCCGGGGAGATTCCAGCCCATGCCGCCCGGCCCACGCATGGAAGAGCGACAGGAGATCAAGAGACAGATTGAGCGCGAGCAAGGACCGCGCGACGGGGGCCAGTTCGGCAAGCCGATGCCGCCGGAAGTCCAGGACATCCTTCGGGCCGCGGAACAGGCCGAGCGAGAGGGCCGCATGGACGATGCGCGCCGCCAGCGCGAAAAGGCCGAGATGGTGGCACGTGAACTGCAAGAACAGAGAGGCAGGCGCGCATTTGAGCAGCCGGGTCCGCGCGGGGACCAGCGGCAGGAGATGAAACGCAGGATCGAAGAATTGCGAAACGAAGCTCAGAGGGCCAAGGAGCAAGACCGCCGGGAGGATGCCGAGCGCCTCGGGAACGAGGCAAATCGTCTGGAGCAGCAGTTGCGTGAGGGCCGGATGGGTGACGCCCGCCCCCTGAAGGAGCAGAAGAGACAAGACCCCGAGCTACGGGGCCGATCCCTGAAGGACGAAGTAGCTCGCAGCCTGGAGGGACTCAAGCAGGAGATTGGGCGGCTTTGGCAGGCGGTGAATGAGATGCGAAACCGACCCCGGGAAGAGAGGCCGATGTAGCGAATCATGGACCTTGATCCACGAAGAATGCAGGACTGGGAAATCGCTGAGGCGGCGGAAGAGCAAATGAAGCCGATTCAGCAGCTTGCCGCCGAGCTTGGCTTGCGGGGCGAGGAGCTGATTCCCTACGGTCATAAGCTTGGCAAAGTCGATTACCAGAAGGTGCTCGCCCGCTTGCAGGATGCTCCCATCGGCAAGTACATCGACGTGACCGCCATCACGCCCACGCCTCTGGGCGAGGGCAAGACGACGACGACCGTCGGCCTGATCGAGGGCCTGGGGCATCTCGGCCAACGCGTCTGCGGGGCCATCCGCCAGCCGAGCAGCGCGCCGACGTTCAATATCAAAGGCTCGGCGGCGGGGGGCGGTCTGGCACAATGCGTGCCGCTGACGCCCATTTCCATCCGCTTGACGGGCGATCTGGATTGCGTCACCGACGCCCACAACCTCGCGATGGTGGCCCTTACCGCGCGGATGCAGCACGAGCGCAACTATGATGATGCCCGGCTGGCGCAGAGTGGCCTGAAACGTCTCGACATCGATCCGGGCCGCGTTCAGATCTCCTGGGCCATCGACTTCTGTGCCCAAGCCCTGCGAAAGATCCGCATCGGCCTCGGCGGCAAGCTGGACGGTTTCGAGATGGACTCGGGCTTCCAGATGACCGTCGCCAGCGAGGTGATGGCGATCCTCGCCGTGGCCCGGGACCTGAGGGACCTGCGCGAGCGGATCAGCCGGATGGTCGTCGCCTACAGCCACAGCGGGCAGGAGGTGACGACCGCCGACCTGGAGGTCGACGGTGCCATGACCGCGTGGCTCGTCGAGGCCATCAAACCGAACCTGGTGCAAACCATCGAGGGTCAGCCGGTGTTCATTCACGCCGGGCCGTTTGCCAACATCGCCATCGGGCAAAGCTCGATCCTGGCGGACCGGCTCGGAACGAAACTGGCCGACTATCACGTCACCGAAAGCGGTTTTGCCGCCGATATCGGCTACGAGAAATTCTGGAACCTCAAATGCCGCATGTCGGGCCTGAAGCCGGACGCGGTGGTGATCGTTGCCACGATCCGCGCCCTGAAAATGCACGGCGGCGGCCCGACCGTCAAGCCCGGCGTGCCTCTCGATCCGGCGTATACCACCGAGAACGTCGGGCTGGTCGAGAAGGGCTGTGAAAACCTCGCCGCCCACATCGACATCGTCACCAAGAGCGGCGTGCGGCCGATCGTCTGCGTCAACCATTTCAAAACGGATACCGAGGCGGAAATCCTGGCCGTTCGCAGAATCGCCGAGGCCCAAGGCGCGAAAGCCGTCACTTCGAAGCATTGGCTCCAAGGGGGGGCCGGCGCCATCGAATTGGCGGAGGCGGTGATGGAGAGTTGTCGGCAGAAGAATGATTTCCATTTCCTCTATAATCTGGGGATGCCGCTGCGGCAGCGCATCGAGCTGATCGCCCGCGAGATCTATGGCGCCGAGGGAGTAACCTACACGGAGAATGCTCTGGCCAAGCTCAAGGCTTTGGAGGCCGGGTCCCTTGTGGTGAACCTGGGTACGTGCATGGCCAAGACCCAGCAGAGCCTCTCGCATGATCCAGCGCTCAAGGGCCGGCCGCGCGGCTGGATGCTCCCCATCAACGATATCCTGGTGTACAAGGGGGCGGGTTTCATCGTCCCGGTGGCCGGCGAGATCAAGCTGATGCCGGGCACCGGCTCCGACCCGGCCTTTCGGCGAATTGACGTCGATGTCGATACGGGCAAGGTCCACGGCCTCTTTTGATTGACGATTGGCTATTCACGATTTAAGATTTGGCGTTGCAGTCTCAATAGTAGATCCCAAATCGTGAATAGTAAGTGGTAGGCCATGGCAGCGCGAATCATCGACGGCAAGCAGGTGGCGGCCGACATCCGGGCCGAGCTCAAAGAGGAAATCACCCAACTCAAGACACGCGGAATCGTCCCCGGTCTGGGGGTCATTCTCGTGGGCGAGGATCCTGCCTCGCAGTCCTACGTGACCGGCAAGGAACGCGCGTGCGAAGAGATCGGCATCTTTTCCGACGACAATCGCCTGCCGGCGCAGACTTCTCAGGAAGACCTGATCGCCCTCGTGAAGCGGATGAACGGCGATCCGCGGATTCACGGCATCCTGGTGCAATTGCCGCTGCCGAAGCATCTCAACGAATCCGAGGTGTTGCTGGCCATCGATCCGAACAAGGACGTCGATGGGTTCCATCCCATCAATGTCGGCAAGATGGTGGTGGGGGAGAAGGCCTTTTTGCCCTGCACGCCCCACGGCGTGGTGCAACTGCTGGTGCGCAACGGCGTGCCGCTGGAGGGCGCGCACGTCGTCATCGTCGGCCGCAGCAACATCGTCGGCAAGCCCCTCGCCAACATGCTCATTCAGAAGAGCCCCACCGGCAACGCGACGGTCACCGTCTGCCACACGCGCACGAAGGACCTCGCCTCGCTACACGCGGCAGGCCGATATCCTCATCGCCGCCGCCGGTCGGCCCGGCACGATCACCGCCGACATGGTCCGCGACGGCGTGGTCGTCATCGACGTTGGTGTGAACCGTGTGGAGGATGCGACGAAAAAAGCGGGTTTCCGGCTGGTCGGCGACGTCGATTTTGACGCCGTGAAGGAGAAAGCCTCGCTCATCACCCCGGTTCCCGGCGGCGTCGGTCCCATGACCATCACCATGCTCCTCTACAACACGGTCGAGTCCGCCAAGAGAGTAGTGGGCCGCCGGCTGCGTAAGGGCCCCATACGTGCGATGTGGGCCCAGCTACCTCAAGCCGAGATACTTGCGGATGTGTTTGGCCAGCGCTTCATCGATTTCGGTGTGCCTTGGTACAGGTTGCTTTCTCCCGGTTGAGGGGTTCAGGTAGATATCGTGTCTCGCTCCAGCTCTCAAGAGGACGCACCCTTCTTTCACGAGTTCGTGGATGAGCTGCTTGCGCTTCATATCGCGATCTTTTTCACCTTATGCTGCTTCGGCACATCATCCATTGCCATGAGATGATAAGCGTCCTTCATGTTTTCCTCCAGCTCCTTCAACGTCCGGCCCTGAGTCATAATTTCGGGGTGTTCGAGGAGCTTGCCCACCCAGTACTTCTGCCCTTTCCAGTAAACCATCGTCATTCTCGTCTTCATGACTGTTGCTCCTATCAGCGAGTTGTGATCCTGCCCGATTGTATAATGCAGACGGTCCGTCCACAAAGGTTTTCACCTTCCTGCGCCCTTGCGAGTCTCGGCGTGGACCGGTAGACTGCACCCGGTTGCTTTACGGATAAGGGGTCTTCGTATGCCTATCTCCAGCAGGGGTATCACACGCAGGCAGTTCGTGACTGGTTCGGTTGCCGCCGGGCTCTCTGCTGGATTCGTTTTCGCCGGCGAAGCGTCCGCTCCCGCCGTTTCGTCGCGGGGGAAGCTCGTGCCGCGACCGCTCTACCGCGATCCTCCGTTCGATGCGCCGACGGACCCGGTGCTCTGTTTCAACGCGGAGCAGGGAATATGGTTCATGTATTACACCGCGCGCACGGGCCACGGCCCCGGACACTCCCGGGCGTAACGTGGATTCACGGCTCGAACATCGGCATGGCCGAGTCCTCCGACGGGGGTGCGACGTGGACGTATCGCGGCACCGCCGACATCCGCTACGGCAAAGACGCCCATCCGAACGACGACCACGTACTGGGCGCCCGAAGTCATCTGGCACGATGGCCTCTACCACATGTATCTGAGCTTCGTGCCGGGCATCTTCACCGACTGGAACCATCCGCGCGAAATCGTGTACCTCACGAGCCGGGACGGTGTGAAGTGGGACACCGTCGGCCGCGTCGATCTGAAATCCGACCGCGTGATCGACGCGTGTGTCATCCGGCTTGCCGACGGCACCTGGCGGATGTGGTATAAGGACGAGCGCCGGCCGAAGGCGCTCTCCTACGCCGATAGCCGCGACCTGAGAACCTGGGAGCCGAAAGGCAACGCCGTGACCGACTACAACGGCGAAGGACCGAAGGTGATTCACTGGAAGGGCCGCTATTGGCTCATCGCCGACTGCTGGACCAACGGCATGCGCGTGTGGAGTTCGGACGACTGCCTGAAGTGGAAGCCGCAGGACGAGGCCCTGTTCGGCTCGCACGGCGACGTCGTCGTCAGCGGCGACCGCGCGTGGTGGTTCTACTTCGGCGGCCCGCACGAGCCTCCGGCGGCGGCGCCGTCACGACGCGGCCGCACCACGGCGATCAACGTCGTCGAGCTATCCGTCGCGGACGGCAAACTCCTGGCCGCCGACCCCGGGCAGCCGACGTACATCGACCTTAAACCTGTCCGTGAGGACGAGAGCTGAGCCTCGAAAGGACTTCGACGGATTATGTGGATTCGCGTATGTGCCTCTGCTGTCTTGTTGTTGGCCTTGGTCGGAGATTTGGCACGTGCCGGTGCGGATGTATCTGCCGAGCCCTTGTATCTGCTGACGTACGACCACGGTGGGCTGGTGCTGTGGGGGCGGGACCACTTCGTGAAGTACCTCCACAGTGCCGTGGATTGGCTGGATCGTTATCCCGAGTTTCAAGATCGGCCTGGACAACGAGGCCTACACGTACGACAAGCTCGCCGAGCAGGACCCGGCGGTGCTGGAGGAGATTCGAGGGTATCTGAGCAAGTACAAGGGCCGGTTCGGCATCGGGACATGCACCTATGGTCAGCCGCTGTCGGTCTTCGTCAATGAAGAGTCCAACATCCGGCAGATCGAGTACGCCCTGGCTGCCGACCGCAAGTACTTCGGGGTCGCGCCGGACGTGTACCTGATGAGCGAGCATGCCATGCACGCCCAGATGCCGCAGCTTCTCAAAGGATTCGGCTTCCGCGGCGCGATCATGCGGACGCACTACATGATGTACGGGTACAATCCCTGCTTCGACGTCCCCATCGGCTGGTGGATCGGTCTCGATGGATCGCGCGTGGCGACGGTACCCACCTACAAAGGCGAAGGGGCCCAGTTTGGCAAGACGACCGTCGACAATTGGATTCTGACCCGCTATCCGGGCAAGGATGCGCCGAAATCGCCGGCCGATTTCCGCCAGGAGTTCAGCCGCATCCAGCCGCTGCTGGCCAGCCGCGCCGATGACGCCGGTCTCCGGAAGGAAGAACTCGTCAAGGAGTGCGAAGGGAAACCTGGTTTCCAGATGGATTCTCCTTGAAGAGCTTCTCGCCTTGTTTCCTGCGCCGCAGGAAGAACTGAGGACCGGCGGCCAACGACTTCGTCGTGCGCATGCCCTGGGGCTATTGCGGCAACGAGATCTGGAACATGTCCCGTCGGGCCGAAGTGGGGGTCCTCACGGCGGAACGGATCGCCGCTCTGGCGGCCCTGGCAGGCGAGGACGGCTGCGAGAGCGACCTGGAGCGAGCCTGGAAGAGCCTGCTCGTGGCCCAGCACCACGATATCCAGATTTGCGGACTGCTGGCGGATGCCCGCAAATTCCTGCCGGAGTCGATCCGCACGTCCCAGGATATCACCACCAAGTCACTGCAACGGATTGCCTCTCGGATGGCTTCGGGGGGCTTTCCGCAAGTGGTGATCTTCAATCCGGTCTCCTGGCGGCGGCAGTCCTGGATCGAGATACCCGTCGCGTTCGAGAAGGGCTTTGCCAAGGGCCTGGAGGTTCGTCACGAGGGCAAGATCGTGCCCTCCGTGATCCTGTCGGCGGATTCGTATTCCGACGGCAACTTGCGCGAAGCCAAGCTGGCAGTTCTGGCGGACTTGGATGGGCTCAGCGTGGGAGCGTTTGAACTGCGTCCGGCCGGCGCCGGTGCGGCGGTGGGGGACGCCGGTGGGATCGCAGGTTGACAACCAGAACCTGGCCCTTACCACGCCATTTTGGGAGGTTCGGTTTCATCCGGATGGCGGCCTGTCGTCACTCAAGGACCGGCGTACCGGGGCGGAGTTTCTGCGGCCGCAGGCGGCGGGTTATCTGTTTGCCGGGAAGATCGACGGGCAGGACATGATCGCCAAGGGACATTGGTCCCTGGACGCGGCACGCGCCGGCGGGACTTGGGCTGTCGCCCGCCAAAGCGGCCTGATTGGCACGATCCCGTACACTCTGGAGATGAAGTTCGATCGCGAGAGTCCCCGGATCGACTGCTGGATGCGTTTTCGCTTCTCGGGGGAGAAGATCGGACGAGTCACCAACAACGTGCGCGACTCGGTCTCCGGATTCGTTCATGAGGACAAGCTCCGGTTCAAGCTGTTCCCGGCGCTGCGTGAGAATGCGGTAGGTGTTCGCGACCTCCCGTTCGCGGTCAGCGAGACAGCGGACCGCTACGTCAACGGACTGTACTGGACGGCAGTTGCCGATGGGGACAAGGGCATCGCTGTCTTCAACAAAGGGACCATGGGAGCCGTGCGGGAAAAGGATGGCGGCTTTTCAATTCCCCTGGCCTACGCCGCCTACTACATCTGGGGCACCCGGATGCTGAGCGGGGATTTCGAGTACGAATTTGCCCTTTATCCTTTCACGGGCCCATGGATGGGGGCGGACCTGCATCGGCATGCCGTGGAGTACAACTTCCCGTTGGTGGGGGCGGCGGCACCGGCCGCCGGCGGGACCCTGGGGGCGACTTTTCAACCTGTCCGCGTGCAGTCGGGCGACGCGGTGGTCTCGGCTCTGTATAACCACCAGGGCAAGACCCATGTGCGGGTACACGACTACCGGGGCACGGGCGGCAACGTGACGCTGGACGGCGCCCCCGGGCGGACTCGCCTGAGGGAGGTCGATCTGGCCGGGCAGGAGCAGGACATATTGCCACGCGTGTTCCCCCTCAAGCCCTGGGAGATAAAGACCGTCCGGCTGGAACATTCTGTTGAATGATGGGCCGTCCCGGGATAAAATGGGCTCTCGATGTCTTGTGCAGCAGACCATCGTGTTCGTATCGTGAATGCGGACGCACCTTCCCTGACAACGCAATCCAAAGGAGGCAACAAAATGATGCACATTACGCGCAGACAGTTCGTGAAAGGATCGCTCGCCGCCGGACTGGGCCTGATCTATGCCGGCCCGTCGTCACGGGTCCTGGGGGCCAATGATGAGCATTCGCGTGGCCGTCGTCGGCATCAACGGACGCGGCGGCTCGCACATCAGCGGCTTCGGAGGCATGAAAGGCGTGCGGGTCGCGGCCCTGTGCGACGTGGACCGCAAGGTCCTGGACAGCAAGGCCGCCGCCTTCGAGAAGAAGTACGGCAAGAAAGTGGAGACGTACGTCGATATTCGCAAGCTTCTCGAAAACAAGGACATCGACGCCATCTCCATCGCCACGCCGAACCACTGGCACTCGCTGGCCACCATCTGGGCCTGCCAGGCGGGCAAGGACGTCTACGTCGAGAAGCCCTGCAGCCACAACGTCTTCGAGGGGCGCCAGTGTCGTCGAGGCCGCCCGCAAGTACAAGCGGATCGTCCAGCACGGCACGCAGAGCCGTTCCAGCCGGAGTTGGGCCAAGCAGGTGGCGGCCATCGCCAGCGGCAAGTACGGCAAGCTGCTGGTCTCCAAGGGCGCGGCCTCCAAGGACGGGTCCGGCCGGTGGAGCATCGGCTTCAAGCCGATCAAGGAGCCGCCGGAGAACCTGGACTTCGACCTCTGGCTCGGCCCGGCGCCCGCAGCAGCCGTACCACGAGAACCTCGTCCACTACAACTGGCACTGGTTCTGGGACTTCGGCAACGGCGAGATCGGCAACCAGGGCGTCCACCAGATGGACATCGCCCGCTGGGCGATTCCGGGCGGGACGCTGCCCAAGAGCGTGATCAGCCTGGGCGGCCGCTGGGTCAACTCCACCGAGGGGCATCCGCCCTACACCGATCAGGCCCAGACGCCCAACTGCCAGTTGACCATCATGGACTTCGGCGGGCCGCTGCTGGTGTTCGAGGTCATCGGTCTGGTCGAGAGAGTGGGTGTCGACGGCAAGAAGTACCCGCAGAACGTGGGCAACGAGTTCTACCTGGAAGCCGGTGCGATCAAAGGCGGCAAGTTCTATCCGAAAGGCTCCGACAAGGCCGAACCGCTGGTGGACGTCGAGGTCAAGATGGGGCCCGGCAATGAGCACTTCGACAACTTCATCCAGGCCGTGCGCAGCCGCAAGGTGGAGGACCTCAACGCGGACATCGCCGAGGGGTATCTGTCCGCCGCGTGCTGCCAACTGGGCAACGTCTCCTATCGCCTCGGCCAGCAAGTCGCCGGTACGACCAAGCCCGACGTTCTGGGCAAGCATGAGGAGATTGCCAAGTCCTGGGACAAGGTCCTGGAGACCGTCAAGGGCGCGATCGGTCTCGACGTGTCGAAGGGCACGTACCAACTCGGGCCGATGCTGACGTTCAATCCCCAGAGGGAGAGATTTGTGAAGAACAAGGAGGCCAACGCGATGTTGACACGGCCGTATCGCAAGCCGTTCGTCGTGCCCGAACAAGTGTAGAACTACCGCCGGACATCACAACGATTGCTATCAGCCAGGGCATCCGGTCGCAGTGGGATGCCCTGGCTCTATTATTGGACCTCCATGCGCGCCACACTATCCGCATGCCTTTTGCAGGATGATGCCGGCGACGATGAAGAGCAGACCGACGATGGTGGAGGGCAGGATCTTCTCACCCAGGATCAGCGCTATGACGAGCAGTGAGAGGAAGGGGACGAGATAGATCAGGTTCACGACGTGGGCGGTTGACTTGGCGCTCTTGAGGGCCCTGAGCCAGACCAGGAAGGTGACTCCCATTTCGAACAGGCCAACGTAAACACCCCCGAGCAGACCTCTCCACCCGCCGACCCGGACTTGCCCCAGCATGAGGGCGAGGATGAGGATATAGAGGGAGGCGAAGACGAAGTTCACAAACAGGCGCACCGCCTCGTCCTGCCGATCTTTGGTATTGACGACCCAGAACAGGGCCCAAATGATCGTGCTGCCCAGGGCCAGCAGGACGCCCAGCCCGTTGCTGAAGCGAAAGTCCAGGATGTCCGCCGGCCGGGCGGGATGGGTGGCAATAACCACGACACCGAGGAAGCTGATGAAGATGGCGACCATGCTGGTGAGCCGGATACGCTGGCCCAGAAGGGGAATGGAGAGCAGCACCAGCGTTAGCGGCCAGACAAAATTGATCGGCTGGGCCTCCTGGGCGGGCAGCAGCGCGTACGCCTTGAACAGAATCACGTAGTAGAGGAAAGGGTTCAGCAACCCCAGTCCGGCGGACCAGAGGTAGTCCCTTCCTGTGAAAGTACGCAGCAGTGCCAGTCTGCCTGTGGCAGCCAGGTAAGCGAGAAAGACGCCGGTCGACACCGCTGTCGCCAGCAACAGTAGTGGCAGTTGGCCCACGCAGGCCAGGGAGAGCTTGAACGCGGTAGCGGAAGTGGCCCAGAATCCTACCGCCAGGGCCGCATAAACATAAGCCAATCTGTGTTGCCTGTCACTGCTGTTCATGGGCAGGCATTATATGATGCCCGGGTGTGGAGCGCCGCGTGAAAAGTGCCCCGGTGGGCGGCGGGCCGTGAATACTCTTGTATGGGCGTGGCCGACCCCGGTACAATGGCTTGCGGATTGGGATTCGAGCAGGGCGGCGTCGGGTGTATGGCCGGAATGATCGTTCCGATGTCTCGGTAAGTTCGTGGGGAGCTACAGCGATGGCGACGCAAATGGGGCACCGCAGCATCCGATTCGGCTTCACTCTCATCGAGCTTCTCGTCGTGATCTCGATCATCGCGCTGCTGATGATGATCCTGATGCCGGCCCTGCAACGCGTCAAGGAACAAAGCAAGACCCTGAGCTGCCAGGCCAATCTGCGCCAATGGACGCTCTTTTTTTCGATGTACACGAACGACAACAATGGCCGTTTCCACCGGGGCTGGAACATCGGCAGCGAGCCGCAGACGAGTTGGATGGAGGTCTTCCGCCCCTACTATCTCCAGCAGCCGCAGATCCGCTTCTGCCCGACGTCCACGAAGCCGGACCCGCGCGGCGGCCGCTTTGCCTACGTGGCCTGGGGACCGAATTTCCACCAGGAGTACGGCAGCTACGGGATCAACCTCTACGTGACCGATCCCATGCCCGGCAAGGAGGGCGGCAAACCCGCCTCGTATTATTGGCGACAGCGCGATGTCCGGGAGGCGGCCGAAATCCCGATGTTTGTCGATGACCGCTGGTGGGACACCCGGCCGCATCACACCGACCAGCCGCCGCAATACGAGGGACAGCACGAGGACTGGACCACGAATGCGATGAAGATGATCTGCCTGCTCCGGCACAACGGCTTCGTCAACGGCGCGTTTGTCGATTTCTCCACGCGTAAGATCGGTCTGAAGGAGTTATGGACGCTGCGCTGGCATCGAGAATATCAGACACGGGGTCCGTGGACCAAGGCCGGCGCCGTCCAGGCCCAGGACTGGCCCGAATGGATGAAAGGATTCAAGGATTACTGATGTGCCAAGCAGTCTCATGAGGGGATCGTAGGCGGCGTGGGTGCAATCGATCAGCTTCTGGAGAGAGGGTGACGTCGGGCTTTGCCAGACGAAGCTGAGCGAGTCGTGTGAGGCTGTCAACGGTTAGACGCCTGCCAATTCAGCGATCTCATCTCCGGCGGCAAACCGTACTCGGCGGCATTCGCCAGCAGCAGGGCGACACCGGCCAGCGCGCCGATCGCCATGTTCTTCGGCTCGATGCCGTGTTCGAGGGCCAACGCCATCGTGCCGAAGATGCGGTCGTTGACCCCCAGTTTGCGAACGACATCACGGCCGGCGCGGGCTACTGTGTCGGCGAGGTAGGGGTTGGTCATTCGCTCCAACAGGTCCTCCGCATAGAGACGATAGCCCGCCTCGGTGAATAACTCATCGCCGAGGGAGGCGTGCTTGCGGATCAGAGCCGCGCCGGATTCCGTGATGAATGCGTCGCGCGCCACATGCATCAGGGACGCATCGGCCTTGATCTCGGTCATCTTCGTGTAGCCCTTGAGCATGCCGATGAAACCGAGCAGGGCGTGGATGGCGTTGTGCCCGTAGAGCTTTGCTTCCTCGAATGGCAGCAGATCGTCCTTCTCGATGAAGACTTCGATGCCTGGGACGAAGCCCGGTATTGTTGTTCTTGCTGACGAGGATGCGGTTGAACTCCTCCACCAGGAACGCCCGATCGAGGCCCGGCGCAATCGGTGCAAGATCTCGATCCGCCATCTCACGCGGATCGGTCACTACCTGGCTCATCTTGCCAATGACCGTGTTGAGAAATTGGACTCTTCGCAGCATGGGCATCCCCGCCCATCATGGGGGCAGGATGCCTGTGCCACAGAGTCTGCGACCGACGGCCTGTTCGAGAATCTCGGCCGCCTGGTTGTGGTTCTCGGCCGCGTAGACGATGGTTGCTTCGGCTTTGCGATGTCGCAGGCCCTCGGCGATTAGTGCGGCAACACTGTTGTCGCCGGCCGAATCGTAGAACTTGACCGAAGGCAGGCAGGTCGTGATCTCGGTAGCTTCCGCCAGCACCGCCCGCAGAGCCCTCGCATCCTCGGGATTGACCGGATTCAGCAATTCGACGCCGTCAATCTTGATCGTCTCGACCCGGTCGCTTTTGGCGACGTTGACGCAGTAGGTGCCTTTGTTCG
Organism: uncultured Planctomycetota bacterium; assembly: GCA_963699595.1. GTDB lineage: Bacteria > Planctomycetota > Phycisphaerae > Sedimentisphaerales > Anaerobacaceae > PLanc-01. The sequence goes on along the minus strand of CAVOUO010000035.1, from coordinate 1,550,182 downwards.
ACCGCACGGCATCGACGAGCCGCTGGTCGATCTCGGCGACGACAATCCGTCGAAAATGACCGCTCTGGAACGCTTCCTTGGCGAACAGTCCCGCCTGAATCGGTCCGAAGCCGAAGCCGACGAACGTGTGCTCTGCCATGCTACTGACCCGCTGTCTTGAGGAACCGACGGATGTCCTGTGCCTGGCTGAGCACGCGGATTTCGAGGTCATACGTCCGGCTCTGGCCCGGGTCCAGATGAAGGAGCTTCTTCTGCTCGCGGGCCTTTGCCTGGCCGATGGGCGGATTCGTACCCGGCTCCAGGCCCGTGACATACTCGCCCGGCCCCCAGTGCTGCCAGTTGGCCAGCGACGGCAGTTGCCTCTTCTTGTACCGCATGGCGACCGCCAAGTCCGAGTTTCTCGTTGCACAGGCCGATCGTGCACATGCCATCCTCGTCGGGCGTGACATCGATGAAGCCGCAGGCCTCGCCCGTGCCCCGATGGCGCTCCAGCGGACCCTGGCAGGTGCGAAAGTCGTGCGCCTCGTTGAAGATGGCATTGTCCATGTCCAGACCCCGCGAGACGCAGCGGCCCTTCCAGACGATCTTCGTGCCTTTGTCCACCAGGGGCCAGCCGCAGTTGCAGTGGTAGAGAAGCATGTGCGGCGTGCGGGAGTTGCCGACGTTCGTCACCACATCATGGATGCGGATCGTCGGCTCCCCGAGCGTGCCCGAGATGGTACGCCGCAGTTCGAGATTGGGGCCGAAGACCCGCGACTCCTTCACCAGGGCCGTGATGCTCATCTCCAGACTGCCGGTGTTGAGGTCGGGCTGGACGATGGATTCCACCTGGGCCGGGAGATTGCTGAATCGCCCGTGCAGGCCGCGCTCGCCGAACGCATCGGTTTCCGGTCCACCGACGTGCGTCAAGCCACAGGTGGTCACCAAGCCGCCGGCGAACGTCCAGAGCCATTCCAGGCCTGTGTTCGCGTCCGGCCGCGGCGCTGTGACCCCGGCGTGACTGTGCCAGGCGAGACTGTGCTGATTGTAGAAGGCATCGGCGATGTCCAGTCCGCGGTCGATCACGACCTTGTACCGAAGCCCCGAGCCCGTATTGATCCACGCGATGCGCGTCCCTCGGCCAAGTCCGTTATCCAGGACCGAGGTCTCGATGCCGCCGATCTGCGTGTGATTGACTACCTTGCCTTGCCAGTTGACTCGCGTTCTTTTTGCGGCCATTACTTGCTCCATCCTAATCCAACGCCTTGCGCAGAGCCTCGAAGCTCTCGAAGCCCTCTTTCGCCCGGAGGATCTCCAGCATTCTGGCGTACGGTCTTATGTGGCCGTACCGGTCGCCGAGCGGGGCCTTGATGTAGAGAGAGGCGAACAGGTTGCCCGCCTGCACGGCCCGCTCAAAATCGATCACACCTTTTCGGAAGCCGTCCAGGTTGTTGGCGACATACGTAATGAGACCCGCCCGGAAGGAATCGCCGGCCCCGACGAGGTCCACCACCTCGCCCGCCATGAACCGGGAGGTCACCTTCATGGGTCCGCCGGTCTGGCCCTCCGGGCCGATGTATTTCATGTACGCGCCGTCGCTGACGGTCACGCCGAAGAGCTTGGTTCGCCCATCATCCTGCCAGAACCGCCGGGTCAGGAATTCGAGGAAATGCGCGTTGTAGGCCCGCTCGTCGAGATCGGTCCGCGCGGGACTTCGACCGAGCGTGTTCTCGATGAGCTTGGCCTCGTCGGACGACGTGAAGAACAAATCCAACTCCGGCAGCAGGGGCTCCAGAAGGCGATACTCCTTGACCGGCTTACCCTCGGCAATGAGCTTGTGCGGGTCACCCGTCAAGGTATGGCTGTCGGCGATGGTCACGACCCCCTGGCTCTGGCACCAGCGAATGAAATCGGCGAGGTCGCGGCCGCCGTTGGCATCCCCGCGGTCCGAGAGGCCCGAGTACATGTAGTACACGATGCGCGGCTGGAGGCGCTCCACGGCCCTGCGGAACACGGCGAAGTCGAAGTCATTATTGGCATTGGGGAAGTACGCGATGCCGCCGCGGTCGCCGCCGGAGGTCTTATGGATGAAGGTTGTGCCCGTGCACAGGCGCGGATGGATGCAGGTGGCCGACATGTCGATGCCGTTGGCGGTCATCATGTCGTGGAAGTACCGGCCCTGCGCATCCAGGCCCTCGTAACCGCCTTTGCCGAGATTGACACCCACGGCGACCTTCAAGCCGGTCCGGGCGATCAACGGGGCCATGTTGCCGGGCCCACCGGCCGTGGCAAAGCCTCCCTCGATCCATTGTCGGATCTGCGTCTGCGAGTATCCGGGCATGTCCTCGAATCGACACTTGGCCAAGCCGCCTTTGCCGACGAGCCTGTCGGTGAACTCGAAGTCCGGCCGCCGCAGATCCACTACCGCCGTATTCAAGACCAGGACATCCACAGCCATCGATCAGTTCTCCTTGGAATAATGGAATGTTGGAATGATGGAATGGTGGGTGGACGACTCGCGCGGTCCCCAGTATTCCAGTATTCCACTATTCCAATATTCCATCATTCTAATGCATTTCCGCGGCGCAGGTGCCGATTGCCGGGCGGTAGAAGTTGAACTGGACGTTTGGGTGGTCCGCCAGCAGCGACATCGGGACCGCACTATCGGGGATTCGCTTGCCGATCATCAAGGTGGTCAGCCGCATGCCGAAGGGATTGTCGTGCGTGCCCGCCTGCCAGATGGAGACCTTCTCGGCCTTCCACGTCTCCACCGGGCCCACGGAAAGCGCCTGCGTCGGCACGCTCGTGACCACGCCGCCGCCGCTGGTTCGGGCGTTCTGCATCACGGTCACGGGGTGCAGATCCACGATGCGCGTCGTGAGCTTGCGAAATTCCTGGGGCGTCGGCGGATGGTCTTTGTACTTGCCTTCCCGCCGGAGGGGGTCGTTGAACGCCCAATGCTTGATATCGCCCTGGCCGCCCTGCATGGTCACGCAGCGGACGCCCTCCCAGCTCTTGATGTACGCCGCCGTGTCGGCCTTGGGGAAATGGATATTGCTCTCCGGCATCTTCGAGTCCGGCCGAATCCGGTCGAAGCACAGCTCGCGGTCCGCCCGCGCAAACGACAGCGGATGGGTCTGCGGCACCTCGCGGCCGTGCATATACCACTCATCCATGCCCCAGAAGTGGGCGTTCGTCAGATCCAGCTCCAATTCGTTGACGAGCCGCGCGACGAGCGGCAGTTGCTCCGTCGGGCCGATCGGGCCGCAAAGCCCCGCGGGCTGGGCCGGGGTCGCCTGTTTCCACGCCGTGATGTATTCCAGGGCTTCCGCCAGGTAGAAGTCCTCCAGCGTGTCGTAAAAGACAACGCGGAATCCCTCCCGGCTCAAGGCGGCCATGTCCTCCACGGTCAGTCGCGCTGCATCGTTGAGGATTTCGTCATCCAGGGTGGTGTAGTCCCACCACTGGGGCGCCAGAATACTCGTCTTTCTCGCCATATCCCATTCCTCAAGTCCAATCCCACCGTTGTAGTGTCATGCTGAACGGAGTGAAGCATCTGGCCGGCGGATGTGAGGAATCTCTCGTTCGAGAGCCAGATCCTTCGCTTCGCTCAGGATGACAAACCGGTGCGTCACATAATACAGCGGTTTCGTACTCCTTTTGTCACATCATGTGGACCAGGTCACCGAGTTCCTTCCGGAGGATGTTGTCCTGCGGGTAGGCGTGCCCGAGGTGTTGGCGGAAGCCCTCGCCGAACGGGCGGCCGATCTGACCACCGCGCTTCTGTGAGAACATCTTCATCATGTTGACGTACTCGTCCATGCCATGATGCTTGAGCAGCCAGTCCCGCTGACTCTCGTGGCAGCAGAGCATCTTCTCCTTGGTGGCCATCACGCTGCTGATGTCGACGATCATGCTCGGCTTGACTTCCGCCCCGAGCTTGTCTTTGCCCTCGACCGCGTCCATGTAGTACAGGTGCGGGATCGGCTCGAACGGCTCGGCTCCCGGCGTGTCGACGTTGACGACACCGCAGCAGAAGCACGCCGTCTCGGCCAATTTGCTGGCCATTTCGTGGTCGACCATGTAATCCGAAGGGCTGGTCGTGAAGACGATCCGCGGCCGGACTTTCCGCACCACCTCGATCGCCTTGAGCAACTGCGGCCGCTCGTACAGGATGAAAATGTCCCCCGACTCCAGGCAGTGATACCTGCCGTCGAGCATGGCGGCGGACTTCGCGGCCTCACCCCTGCGAATCCGGCTGATCTCTTCGCGCGTGTACTGCAAAGTCCCGCAATCGCCGGGCGCCATCGTGGCAATGTGAATCTGCCAGCCGCGCTGGCGGAGCAGGGCGAGGGTGCCCGTGCACATGAACTCCGCGTCATCCGGATGAGCCCCGAGGCTCAGAACAGTCTTGTCACTTTCCAGCATGTGTATCCGTGATCCTTTCCCGCCCATTGTAACGCCGTGGGCTCGCTTGTGCCCGTGTCATCCTGAACGCAGCGCAGCGGAGTGAAGGATCTGGGCCGCGAACGGGAGAAACCTTTCCCTCGGCGGCCAGATCCTTCGCCTGCGGCTCAGGATGACAGAATAAGCTGCGCAAGAGAGTGTCCACTACCTGCCCATCAGGTGGTTGATGATGAGCAGATCCAGCTCCTCGTAGTCGCGCTCGGCGATCAATTGATCGACCTTGGTCTGGTTGAGGCTGCGGACCAGCTCCACCAGTTTCAGGAAGATCGTCCGGCTGTTGCTGAGGTGCTTGGTCGCGACATCCTGTTTCTGCGTCCGCATGGCCTTGACATCGAGACCGACGAATTCGCCGCGTTTGCCGTAGTTGTACTTGTCCAGGATTCGGACCTGATTGAAAGCGCGGCGCAGGTTGACCGACCCGAAGCTCTTGTCCTCATCGAATTTCAGGCCGTTCTGGTCGTTCAGATGGACCGTGTAGAGCTTGTCGCAAGCGAGCGCGAACCCCATCTCATCCGAAGGGTCCAGTCCGGCGAGAATGACGTGCGCCGTCTCGATGTTGACGCCGACCCGCTTGGGATTTCTCGTCAGACAGGCCAAGGCCAGCGCGTGGCCCGTGGTCGGGATGTAGGCCTGGTCCATCGGCTCGTTCGGCTTCGGTTCGATGGCAATCTTGATGTCCGGGTTGTAGTCCAGCATGTCGTTGACGGCCGCCACGAGCCGGTCCACCGCCAGCTTGCTGTCCTTGGCCTCCCGGATATAGGTGCCTTCGCGGGCGAGCCACAGCACGATCAGTTTCGTCTCGAGCGCCGCGGCAATGTCGATGGCACGCCGGCTGCGCTCTTTGGCATACTGCCGGGCCTCCGCATCGTTTGACGTGTAGCCGCCGTCAATGGTCCGCGGGTCTTCCCACAGTCTGGGAGCGACGAACTCGGCCGCCAGGCCCTCCCCATTCAGCATCTGTCGCACTTCCTTGGCCTGCTTGGTGATGTCCTTGGGGCCCAGCTCGTTCATGTTCGGCACCGCGTCGTCGTCATGGAACTGCACCCCTTCGAAGCCGAGCTTCTTGTACAGCTTGAGCTTGCGGGCAAAGGTCAGGCCGCGTCGGACCGTCGGCCCGAACGGATCAGCGCCCTCATGAACATTCCACGGCCCGAACGAGAAACGGTATTCTCCTGGCATACGAGACCTCCTTAAGAGTAGGATTGGAATACTGGAATCCTGGAATGATGGAATAATGGCAGGCAACCCGCGCGCTCCCCAATATTCCACTATTCCAGTATTCCAACGTTCCATTCTTGTCTACTTGCGACCCTGTTTCTCCTGCAAAATCGCCAGGGCATGGCGGGCGTAGTGGCCGCGCAGGTCCCGGGCGTACTCTTTCAGTATCTTCTCGCCCAGTCCGTCGGCATCGCCGCAGCGATACAGGGCGCGGGCGAGAAACAGCTCGCGCAGCGAACATTCGCGCGTGGAGGTGTCCTCGGGATTGGGCGGGATGTTCTTTGTGGCCACGTCGAGATTCGTATAGGCGTGCCCGGCCATGCCGGGCTTTTGCAGCAACTCCGCTAAGGCTTTGGCGGCTGAGGGGTGGGCGAGCGTCTCGAGGGCCTCGGCCACGGCCCGGTGATGTGACAAGGCATCGTCCGGCCTCAGTTGTCGGACTTTCGCCAGGATCGGCTCCACGGCCTGGTCCCGCCGGGTCCGGCCCAAGGCGATAATCAGACTGTCCAACTCGCTCATGCTCGGCCCATATTGGCCCATACCGGTGTACTTCCAGCCTTTGTCCCACTCCCGAGCCTGGACGGCCTCGACCAGTGTATCGACCCCCGTGGGATCGCGCAGGATGCCCAGGATGTGAGCATAGGTGAGCTTCGCCGGGCCGGAATCGGCGGCCGTGTAGGCTTCGCGAAGCAGGGGCACGGCCTGGTCGGGCTGAGCAAATATGACTTCAATGCCATGGAAGTCCTTCCGCGCAGTCCCGACGGCCTGCACGATCAGTTCTTTCGATAGCGGGAAGGAGTCCTTCTCCACAAGGACCGCGGCAGGCAGGTTACCCTTCTCCACCAGATGCTTTTGCAGCCGGCGGATATCGATCTCGCGCAGACTCTTGCCCTCGCGGGCGGCCGTCGCGGCGGCCACCCCGGCGGCATAGCCCTGGTTCTGGATATCCGCCTGCATGCGAATCACAGGCATCACGTCCCGGTGCGCACTGACGGCCAGGCCCGTCGCGAGGACGCCCTCGATTCCCTTGGGCAGCAGACAGCGGTAGGGGACACGGCAGGGCATGGTCTTGCGGTCGGGCGGCCGGAGCATGAACAGCGGATGAATCGTGAAGCCGTGCGAATCGAAGTTGCTGCTGGCCGCCACGATCGTATCGGGGAACGTGCGGCCGAGGTACACATCCATGGGCGACAGGCAGAAGTCGCCGACGATCTGCCGCCGCTCGCGGCTGTCCACGATCTGGCCCAGGTCGTAGGCTTTGCTGAACTTCTTTCGGGCGGCAAAGAACGAATACGACGAATCGACGATGTCGAGGTCGTCGATAAAGGCAAAGTCGGTGTTGGTGTACCGTGCCTCCAGGTCCCAGGGGGGCAGTCCCGTACCCTGCACGGCGATGTGCTCACCGGTTATGTAGACGCATGGGGCGCCTGCCGCCGCCGCAATGGTCGCATTACCGCTCGCATCCACAACGGTCTTCGCCAGAACGACGCCCCGGCCTTGGGGCGTCGCGACCACGACTCCTTTGACGTGGTTACCCTCGACGAAGGCGCCGCAGCCCAGAGCCCCATACCAGAGATCGGCGCCGGCCTTTCGCAATTCCCGCCGGTACCACTCGATTTTCACCTGGCTATTCCAAGCCTGGCCCGGCTCGCTCTTGCCCTCCCCTGGACCGCCGAGCTCGATCAAGCCTTCGTCCAACTCCTTGGTGAAGCCTACGCGGTTGCCGTAGTAATACTTCCCAATCAAGCCCATCGTGCCGATGCCCCCCAAGCCGTAGAGGTACTCCACGACCAGCGTCCTGGCTCCCTGGCGGGCTGCGGCAATGCCGGCCGGCGCCCCACCGGTACCGCCGCCGACAACAACGACGTCATAGCGGCCGAGCACCGGCAGCGTCTGCCGGCCGGCTTTCACATAAGTTGTTTCCGGGCCTGGCGCATCCACCCCTGGTCTTCGCGAACGTCGCCGGTCGCAGCAGGTTTGCCGGTCTGCGCAGGGACTCCGACGCTCTTTGACCGAGCAATTCCCTTGGCCTCCACTACTGCGGCCGCCCCGATCCGGCTGCCGACCTCCATCAGTTCGAGCGGCCGCAAGAACTGTTCTGCCGCCTTAAACGACAGGTCCGCGCAACCGCCAAGAACGAAGAGACGTTCAATCCGGGCACACTGAAAGACGGCCAGATCGATGGCCGCCGCGCCAGGCCACGCGCTGCATCGTTGGCTCCTGCCCTTCATGTGGTCCGGGGGCACATGGAACAGTGTCTCCGAGGCGTCCACCTGCTCGGGATGCCAGGTCTTGTCGCGGGCCATCTGCTCCGCCCTGGCAAATGAGGGGAATGAGCCGTCCGCCATCGGGACTTCCAGCGTGTACTCAATCGCCGGGTAGATTCGTCCATTGTCCCCGTAGACAGGGGCCGGCAGTTGCCTGACTTGCACGCCCTCGGCTTCGCGCGGCTGTCCGCCCACGACGATCCTCCTAAACGTCTGCATACCCCGGGGATAGGAGTCGAATTGTGCTCCGGCCATCCGCGCGATAGTCGCCCGTGAGGTGGCATCGATAATCACCTTGGCCTTGATGGCCTGCCGGCCGGAGCGATCGGCCATAATAATGCCGGCCGGCTTGCCGGCGCCGTTGCGCAGAAGCTCAGTGGGATAGCAGCCGTAGAGGAACGGAACACCGGCGTTGAGCAACGCCTCATCCAGGGCCCGCTTGACCTGCATGGGGGTGGGGGACGCGCGGCCCGGTTTTCGTGGGACTGCTCTCGGGCTTGTTCTCCAGGACGATTTCACCCAGGAGCACACGCTTGGCCCCGGGCGTCTTTTTCACCGCGAATTTCAGATACCGAGCCTGCTCCCGAACCGCGACAGACAGCGGGATGGCGGCGTCCTCGAAGGCGCCTTGTCCCAGCCTCTGGTTCTGGACAACTGCTGCCCGCCGCCACTGCTGCTTGTCCCCACTGACATAAACAACGAGATCCGCCACTTCGAAATCGTTGTTTCGCTGGTACGCCAGGACGCTGGCTCTGTGGACGAACTGCTCAGCGCCGAGGTCGGCAATGAGGTTGACATCGCCGTTGTATTGGACGCTTTGGGCCGAGGCGCTGCGCCATTTTCCATCCGCGAGCATCGAGGGCCGGGCGGAGTCCCTGTGAGGGGCCGAGGATGCGACATCCGCCTCATACGTAAATGGGATCGCGTTGCGGAGCTGGGTAGTGGTGGGGGGCTCGGCGAACATGATTCGGGCCAGGGGCGACCTCGGCTCCTCGCCCGGTTCCAGCCAGAGGCGGTAGGTTCCGCAGATATCCTCGCCGAGATAAGGCCGGGGGGCGGCCAGAAACACCGTTGCGCCATTGTGAGCCGCGGCGACAGCGGCCGTGACGGCTCCCGAGGTGCCGCCCACGACCAGAACGTCGACATCATACAGAACCGGGATCTGGCGGTCCGATTCCGTCACGATGTCGCCGGTCGCGTCCCCTGTTCCCCTGGTGTTCGGGGCCTCTGGGCGTCCCGAGACCCTCGAATATCCCGGCGGTGCGAGGAGCGACCCAGCGACCAGCAGAAGCAGCACTCGAAGCCGTCCCCGCATGATTGCGTCCTTTCGAACAAGCGATGGTTGCGATGTCTGAACCCTGTTCGTAGACGCAATTATCGTGAGTATTCGCGGATTATCAATGGGAAACGGCTGGGATTGATGGGTTGCGACCCAAGATTTATGACCAGCGTCGCAGGTGTGCCTGTTCGGTCTTCCAATACTCGCCCATTTGGCCGCGATGCTCGAAGGAAGCCTCCAGGCAGCGGCGGCGGTATAAGAAGAGATTCACGCGGCTCGCCTGCTTGAGCGTGTCCAATTCCTCAAAGCGGTCCAAATACAAAGGTGCCACGAGGTAGTAGTAGGGCAACATCCACTCCAGCTCCGCATCGACCCGAGCGTCTCGCGCCAGCTTGTCGGCAATGCCAAGTGCCTCTCTGACGGTCTCCTCATCGAGGTCCTTGATGCCGGTCATCAGGTGACTCATCGAGCATTCCGCCCAGACGAAGAACAAGGCTCGCTTCAAAGCCTCCAAATCGCCCTTTCGCGTGAGGGCCACATACTGCTGGAATACGTCCCGCCACGCGGCATACACCCCGTCTCGTTCGTAGAGGGTCTCCCTGTCCCCGACGAGACTTCGTTGGCTGTTCAGCCACTCTTCCTCCACGGCGGCAATCTGCTCAACGTTCATGCGCAACCGTCCCCCAGCCAGCGCCTATCGTGCGCCTTTAACTATATTATCGTAATTATCGTCGCGAGAGTGAAGCTAGATAAGACAAGGAAAACCATCGTCTGCCGTAGGCGGACCCCTTATCCTTTCCTGCCCGAGCTTGACAAATAGGACGGCGGTCCTAAAATCATGGCCTATGGTTGCATCCAAGGACCGTAAGAAGAAAAAGAAACCACATCCCATTCGCGACTGGCTGGTCTACGCGGCCGTGCGCACGCTGATGATTTTTCTCTACGTCTTCGATATAGAGACGGACCTCAGGTTCGCGTGCTTCCTGGGCGATGTTTTGTGGAAATATTACAAACGCGGCCGGCTGCGCGCGTTGGAGAACCTGCGGGCCAGTTTCCCGGAGAAATCCGAGGAGTGGATCCAGCAGACGGGGCAGCGCAGCTTCGAACAGCTTGTCATGCTGACCATTGACGTGCTCGTCACGCCCCGGCTGGTCCGGAAGGACAACTGGCGTCAGTACGCGCGGTTCACCAACGCGGAATACCCGAAATGGTTGATGAAAGAGGGCAAGGGCCTGATCATGGTGACGGCCCACTACGGCAACTTCGAGCTGATCGGGTATATGGCGGGCCTTTTTGGCTTCGATGTCTACAGCGTCGCCCGCCCGCTGGACAACAAGTATTTGAATCGTTTCCTCTACGAGGTGCGGCAGCGGCATGGCCTCAAGCTGATCGACAAGAAAGGCGCCGCCGAGATGATGCCCCAGATTATCGAACAGGGCAGTACACTCGGCTTCATCGCGGACCAGGACGCCGGCCGCAAGGGCATCTTCGTGGATTTCTTCGGGCGCAAGGCCAGTACCTACAAGAGCATCGGTCTGCTGGCGATTACTTACAACCTGCCCATCGTCGTCGGCTGCACCCGGCGCGTCGGCAACCGGTTCTTCTTCGATTACGTTCTGAGCCGGATCATCTTCCCGCGGGACTGGGCCGACAAGGAGGACCCGCTCGCCTGGGTCAGTCAGGCGTATACCAAGGCCATCGAGGACTTCGTCCGCCAGGACCCGACGCAATATTGGTGGGTCCACCGCCGGTGGAAAACCCGCCCGAAGGAGGAGCGACAGGCGGCCGAGGGAGCGGCTGAGGTCTCCAAGGACGGATCCGGGTTGGCCCTTCCCGTGATCACCCTGGCACCCGCCTCAGCCCCGGGCCAAATCGTGCGGGCCAATCACTGACGGGACAAGCGCAGGGGCTGTGCGGCCCCCGCGTCGGGGACATTTTATTGAGAGGGGTGAAGATATGAGAACTGCCGCATGTCTTGTCGTGGTACTGAGCGCCTGTGGGCTCGCGGCGGTGGCCCAGGCGAAGCTCGTGGCCTGCGTGGGGGACAGTATCACCTACGGCTCCGGGATTGCCAATCGGACCGTCGACAGTTATCCCGCCCAGTTGCAGCGGCTCCTGCGGCAGTACGACCTCTCGTGGGAGGTCCAGAATTTTGGAGTCAGCGGCGCGACACTACTGAGCCGAGGCGACTTGCCCTATGTACGTCAGGCCGCGTTCGGCAATGCCCAGGCCTGCAACCCGGACATCGTAATCATCAAGCTGGGCACCAATGACTCCAAACCTCAGAACTGGCAGTACAAGAGCGATTTCGTCCCCGACTACGAGCACATGATCGACGCTTTCCGAGCTTTGCCCAGCAAGCCCCAGGTATGGATCTGCAAGCCGGTCCCGGCTTTCTATATGAACTTCAGCATCCGGCCCGAGGTCATCCACGATGAGATCCTGCCGATAATCGACCAGATCGCCCGCGAGAAAAACGTGCCTGTGATTGACCTCTACACGGCGTTGCAGGATCACGCCAATCTGTTCCCGGATGGCATTCACCCCAACGCCGAAGGAGCCGGTCTGATGGCGGAGACCATGGTTCCCTTCCTGCTGGGCGTGCGTTTCCTGCCGGATGTCAATCACGATGGAGTCCTGAATTTGGCAGATTTCGCGTTCTTTGCCGCGGCATGGCGACAGAATGAGCAATCAGTCGACGTCGCTCCTCCACCGAGCGGCGATGGCGTGATTGACTGCTTGGATCTCGGCGGGCTGGTCCGCTTCTGGATGACGTATCCGGGCCTGATTGCCCACTGGCAACTCGACGAGACCGAGGGACAGGTCGCTCACGACAGGCTCGGTCGCCTTTCCGGAGTAGTGCATGGAGCGCCCTTTTGGCTGCCCGAAGGGGGCAGAATGAGCGGGGCGGTGGAACTCGATGGCGTCGACGATTACATCAGCACCGGCAGCATCCTGAACCCGGCCGATGGGCCGTTTACAGTGTTCGTTTGGATCAAAGGCGGCCGACCTGGCCAGACGATTCTCTCGCAGTCCAACAAGAACGGAACAGGCGAAGTCTGGCTCGGCACAGATGCCTCAACCGGCGCCGTCCTGACTCGTCTGACGGATGGCAGCCGGATCACGCAACCGCTCACGTCCCGTGCGATCGTCACAGACGGCGTCTGGCATGGTATCCGGCTGGTCTGGGACGGCTCCGGCCGTCGCCTCTATGTGGACGGCAAGGAGGTCGCTTCCGACAAGCGGAAACTCAATCCTCTGAAGTCCTCGACAGCGGACTTCCATTTCGCGGCCGGCAAAGACCTCGAACCGGGGAGTTTCTGGTCCGGCCTGATCGACGACATCCGCGTTCACAACGGTGCGCTGATCCCTTAGCAAGGCGACACTCAGGGAAGTGACGGAGCGGGTACGGCCTCCGCGTTCGCGGGAATAGGAAAGCACTCTGGGGTCACAACCCACATCGCCCGGCTCCTGCCCGAAGATGGAGGGGCGACCCCAGAGTGTGAGGGATGAGAATTAGAAGTGATGCACGAAGCGCAGCACGAAGCTGCTCGCCCTCGGGACGATTCCGGGCACCCGACTCGAAATAGAGATTCAGGAACAGGTGTGAATTCTGGGAGAAACTCCACAGGGCGCCGGGTCCGATGGCGAAGACACTCTCGTCGTCGGGGATTTCCACATCCGCTATCTCCGAATCGGTGATCTGCTCGAAGAAGTAGCCGTTGAGGCCGAGACGCAGCTTTCTCTCGATGAGCTCGTACGAGGTGGCGAAATTGGCATGGACGGCCTGGCCGGCCTGCGCGTCGGTATCATTGTTCTCGGCGTTCCAGAGGTAATGCAGACGCAAGGACGCCTCCCATTTGGGGGTGAGGAACAGCGTACCGGCCCAGTAGGGGTTGAACGAGAAGAAATTGCTGCCGGCGTTCAAGGCCTTGTTCTCGTCATTGCTGCCGGTCGGCCAGATTGTCTGCAGCTCGACGCGATGCATGAAAATCGGGCCATTCTTGCCCATGATCGGGTCCCATTGGAGGTATGGACCGACCAGGATGTCACCCAGTCCATCCTCATTGCTCAGAGGAGGCTGAGGCCGACTTTCGAGGCTGACCAGCGGCACAATGACGTCGATACCCCACTTGCCGCCAAAGAGGATGGGCGTGTTCGATTGATAGATGAACTGATTGAGGCTGACCCACACGTCGACCTGCGGGTCAGGCACCGGCAGATCCGCCAGTTGGTTGGCGGTGTAGTACGAGAGGTACTCGGTGAAATAGAAGCCGGGACCGGCCGGCGGGGCCCCATCCAGAAAACTGGTGAAGCCGAGGTTCACCGATGGCTCCAGGTACGCCCACGCCGAGGGGGTCAAGAGCAGCGCGAGCACGAGACATACAGATGGCCGAAAACAACGCTGGTGTTCCATAATGGACCTCCAAAACCACACTGAATAAAACACGGATCGCACACTCGGTTGCACAGAAACCGGTTCTAAATTGCCGCAACGTCACATGGATGTCAAGAACAAATCCGTCAACTGCTGTTGTGAACTGCTATATCAAAACCGCGCCCTGCCTGCCGTCGTCCCTCGTGACCTTCGACGCGAGGGCGTCCTCCAGGGGCGCTGGTTATCCTTCCTTTGTCCCGGCGCGGCTGCGCCCCTGTTGGCGGATCTTCTGGAGCAAGGCCGCCATTTCTTTGACCTTTTCCGGGTACTGCGTCGCGACATCGTTCCTTTCGCCGAGATCGTCCTTGAGGTTGTACAGTTGCGGCTGGGCGCATTGCCCAATTCGGTGTTCGTGCTGACATTCATCCTTGGCCCCTTGCCCGGCTCGATGTACTTCCAGTCCCCCCGGATCAGGGAGAGCGAGCCGGCATGCTCGACCAGGTGGTCGCGGCCGGTCTGCGTCCGGCCCAGCAATGCCGCCAGGACATCGAAACTGTCCGGCGCATCTCCGGAACCGAGCTTCTGACCGGTCAGCGCCGCCAGGGAGGCCGGCAGGTCGATCTGGCAGGCGAGGGCTGCGGAGACACCCGGTTTGATTCGTCCCGGCCAGCGGACGAGAAACGGCACCCGCGTCCCGGCGTCGAAGGCACTGTATTTGCCGCCGCGCAGCGGTCCGGCGGGCTTATGCCCATCGAGCAACTCGACCGCCTGATCTTTATATCCATCATCGACCACCGGCCCGTTGTCACTCGAAAAAATCACGAGCGTGTTCTCCGCCAGACCGAGGCGATCCAACGTCCTGAGAACTTCCCCAACGGACCAGTCGAGCTGCAGAATGGCATCGCCGCGCGGGCCCAAGCCGCTGCGGCCGGCAAAGCGCGGGTGCGGCACGCGCGGGACGTGGATGTCATGAGTGGCGAAATACAGAAAGAACGGCTCGTCCTTGTACTTTCTCGATGAAGGCGACGGCTTCGCCGGTGATGGTGTCGGCGATGTCCTCATCGACCCAGCGGGCCGCCTGGCCACCGCTCATGTACCCGATCCGGCTGATCCCGTTGACGATCGTCTGATCGTGCCCGTGGCTGGGGTGCATCTTCAAGAGCTCCGGGTGATCTTTGCCGGTCGGCTCGTCGCCGATGGGTTTCTGGTAGCTGACCTCAATGGGGTCTTTCGGGTCCAGGCGAGCGACCCGGTGGTTCTCGACGAATACGCACGGCACGCGGTCGCCGGTCGCCGGGATCAGGAAGCAGTAGTCGAAGCCAATTTCGAGCGGTCCCGGCTTGATCTCCTTGTTCCAGTCCAGCTCGCCCGCCCCCAGCCCGAGGTGCCACTTGCCGACCACGCCGGTCCGGTAGCCGGCCTTTTTCATCAGCGACGCCAGGGTGGTCCGCCCCGGCTCGATGATCAGCCGGGCATCGCCCGGCAGGACCCCGGTCCCTTTGCGCCGCCAGGCATATTCGCCCGTCAGCATGGCATAGCGGGATGGCGTGCACGTCGCGGAGGCCGAATGGGCGTTGACGAACCGGACCCCCTCGCGGGCCAGCCGATCCACGTTCGGCGTCGCCACCTTGGTGGCCCCATAGCACCCGACGTCGCCATAGCCCAGGTCATCAGCGTAGATGAATACGACATTTCGGGGCCGCTCCTCGGCTGCTTTGGCACGCCCCGGCAACAGACAAGCCGCGGCGGTCCAACCTATCGACTTCAAGAACACTCGACGCGAAAGGTACTGTGACATGAGAATCACTCCCGCAAAGATTCATTGGTGTTCCCGGGGAAAGATCGTCCAGGGCTGGGCCGGAAGATCCGGCAGCCAGCCCTTGAGCCAGTCATACTGGGGGTGCTTCTGGAGAAAATCCGCGGCGTTGAAGCCGAGATCGCAGGACCCGCCCCATTTGGCCCACAACTGCCAGTTCTGCGCCATCTGCGCATTGACGACCTTCCCATCAAAGGCTCCGGAAGGGCGGTAGGCGGGTCCCGATCCGGGCACGTGGCCATCGTCCCGCTCGCCATGACCGCAAATCGTTCGGCAGCCCGGCTGCTCCTTCTGGAGATAGATATCGTAGTGATCGGCGAGCATCTGCCGGGCGAGGGACACATCGATCCGCCCGTAGTTCTCTTTCATCAACTGGTCCCAGCGGACCCGCCGGGCCACGCAGCCATTCCTCACATCATCCCACGTGCCTTCCGTCTCCAGCCTGAGGATCTTCACGTTTGCGGTGACATTCGAGCCGGCGAAATAGCCATTTCTTTTCTTTTCGAGGCTGTGATGCTTCAGGCCAAGCTCCAGGCAGGCGATCTCACCGGTCTTGATATCGCCCAAGAGCCACGAATTGGCGTAGGCGCCGCTATTCTTGCGGATCAGGATCTCCGCCCATTCGTCGATGCTGTTGGCGTACTGCATCGCCTGCCGGGCCCGGACGAACACGGGAGTCCCCCGGCGGTCAAAATGCTCGAACTCCCCGATGGTCGTCTCCGTGCCAATGAGCCCGGCCCCGGTGAGGAAGAAGTCCGTCGCGCTGTAAATGCAGGGGCCCCACGACTGCATCAGGATGCGGTGGCCGCGTTCGGGAACGATGTCGATGAGGATGTTCGCCGATTTGCCCAGGGCGTAGCCGACCCAGGAATTGTGGGCCATCACGATTCGACCGTCGGCCGTGGCGTCGCCCGTCGCGATGAAGGCACTGCAGCCCGGATGGTCGCCCGCCGACCTCTTCTTCTCCTGCGGCCACCAGTACCAGAGAATGTCGATGAAGCCGTTCATGTAGAGCACTTGCTCGTAGGTCACCTTCTTGCCGGCCCGTTCCATGCCTGCCACGATGCCGCGCATCTCCGCGACATACTCCGCGGGGACATTCGTCTTGAACAGGCGGGCAGAAGCCTGCACGAAGAAGCTGAGATCGTGACCGGTCTGGAACTCTTCGGTGCAGGCCAACGTGCGCAGAAACTCGTCGATCTCGTTAGCCGTCAGATAGCCCCGCTGAAATCCCCGCGCAAACGGCGCCCCCTCCGTGTGCAGGAAGATCCAGCCATTCTCGTCGTACCGGTAAGCTTTCGCCAGCCAGGTCTTCTCCTGCTCGCCGGTAGAAACCTGGGCCGTTCGGCAGGACAGAGAGCAGATTGTCGAAACGACCACCAGACCGCACATCAGAATCCTGCGTCCCATCCGAGCCTCCATCTCTGAGCATGTCACGCGTTTAGCGATATGCATCACACCTGAGCCTGACCGGCACTATTGTAGCCCGGCCACCAGCCGGGTGCAACGGAGGAGGAGAACGGGGGGGCTGCCGTCTTGTACGCGTTCCAGCCGCATGAATCATCGGCAGGATGCCGATTCCACTTGTGCCCTGCCCGGGGGAAAAGTCAGAATGTCCTCTTTTCCTTTGCCCTGCACGGGTCCGGCAGCCGTTCCGCCCAGAGGCTCGCTAAGACGGTTGCTGTCGAGTCCGCCACGAATACGTCCGCGCAGGGCAATCGCCTGTGGGCATTGTCCGAAAGCGTGCGCGGTGCAGGCTCCATCCCTGAATCTTCGGCAGGTTCCGAGGCGCATCGAGCATGCCCATCGCTACATCAATTGCCTGCCATCTCAAGGATACCGCTCTGACATCTCGCTGCACGTGGTCTTTTACCGACGTGGCGTGGGCTTCCAGCCCATGAATCATCGGCAGGATGCCGATGCCACAAGTGTGCCCAGCGCTCACATGTAATTGCCCTGGCGAACGGGGCCGGAGAAGCACCAAGTCGCTCAGACTATTGCCGCGCTGGAGGCCCTCACACAATACGGATGGAGATGGCTCACATCAGACCTCAATACCGAAAAGCGTGCGCAGGAGCAGGCCCACCAGGAAGCTGAAGCCGGCCACGCTGAGGCTCAGGCCGGCCATTTCGAGGAAACGGCCCTGGAACGGCTCGCTCTTGGCGACCGAGATGTAGTAGTGCAGGCGATGATCGCGAGAGCCAGTGAACAGGGCGATGATCGCGAGGGCTGCCGCGAGGGTGAAACCGAGACTCACGAAGTAGTTCGACAAGAGCAGATAGGGCAGGATCAGAATCAACACGGTGACGATATAGGCCACGCCGGTGTAGATTGAAGCCTTGAACGGATTTTTCGCCGTGTCATCGGACTTCGTGGAGAGATACGAGGAGGCCGCCATGGAGAGGGCCGCCGCGATGCCGGTGACGGAGCCGGTCAGGGCGATCAGCTTCGCGTCCCGCAGGGCCAACGTCAGACCGGCCAGGGCCCCGGTCAACTCCACGAGCGCATCGTTGAGCCCCAGGACCATCGAGCCGGTGTAGCGGAGCCTTTCTTCATCCAGCATTCCGAGCAGGGCCTTCTCATGCCGGTCCTCCTCCTGTGTGATCGTCCGGGCTTCAGGGATTACACCTTCCAGTTGCGCGTAGTCATCCTGGATCTTGCCCTCGGCGTTCTCCATCAGCTTCACGCCAAACGTGAACCCGAAGATGCGGCTGATCCAGAAGTACTTGGCAATCAACCAGCGGTCCGGCGTGACGTCCTGCTGCGTGTATGCCCGCCACTGCTCGGAGTGCCGCAGTTCATCGTAGGCGATGCGCTCCAAGACTTGCCGATTCTCCGCCGACTTGACCGTCTGGGCCAGCTTGGCGTAGATATGGTACTCAGTAATCTCGTTTTTCTGGAAGGCCAGCAGCTTCTGTCGTACGTCCGCGCTGATACTCATTCTCCTGCTCCTCGTAGGGCGAGCGTCCCGCTCGCCAACGTTCCGTGTGCATTGCTGCGGGAGGCCGCGGGGGTTGAGAACCCTACGGCTTTGCCCGCTTATCCAGCTTGGTGAAGAAATCGCGAAAGATTGGGTCCCGGTTGACGAAGTTGACGCAGCGGATGAAATGCCGGGAGGGATCGAAGCTGAACGTGTAATTGTCCGTCACGATGGGGCTGTGCACGAGGTCGGAGGGCAGCCACTTGTCGTTGACGAGCCACGCCACCGCCGTCATGTCCCACAGGACCTTGGACCAGGCGAAGTGGTCCTTGTGATAGTCCTTGAAGATCGTCAGCAGGTAGTCGCCGATGGGGCCGCGCCCGCCGACGTAGCGTTCCATCTCGGGCACGGTCGTCGCAAAGTGGGTCACGACCGGCGTGCAGGGCAGTTGCACGACCGGCACGCCACTGTCGAAGATGACCCGGGAGGCCTTCAGATCCTGCATGAAGTTGAACTCCTTCTGATGCGGCCAGTGATGACCATTGCCGCCCAGCCAGACCAGGACGATGTTCTGGATGATGGAGGGCTCGATGAGAATCGCATTGCTGACATTGGTGATCGCCCCGACCGCCGCGACATACAGCGGGTCCTGCGGACTGCTCTTTTTGGCCCGCTCGATCAAGTCGAGGGCCGCCGGACTGCGCTCGGGCTTGGCAAGGTCCGTGATGTAGTTCGTGCTGCCCTTGAAGGCGAACCCATCCGGCGACTTGCCCAGCTTGGTGAGGATGCGGAGAATTTCTTCATAGCTCTTTTCCATGCCATCACCCGGCCCCCTCGACCGATTGTTGCGGAACGGCGCCGCATAGACCGCCTGCACGCTCACCTCCGGCGAGATCAGGGCATAGACCAGAGCGAACTGATCGTCGATCTCGTTGTAGGTATCGGTATCCAGCACCATCCGCACCGGCCGCTTGCCCGGCGGCTTGAGCATCTCGATCCGCCGGCTCTCCGGCATCGTCCCACGTTCCTCCGTGGCGCTCTCTCTTGCCCTCGGCGATGTAGGTGGATGCTCCGTCTCCAAACTCGTCTTTGGCATGTTGGGTTGGGAGGAAGCAGTCACCGCCAGTCCTCGCAGCGCATTTTTGGCCTGTGTAAGGACGGCGGGACTGACACGGATACCATACGACAGGGCCCAGTAAAGTTGTTTGCCCGCTCCGCAAACGACTACGTCCAGATCGGTCTGCCAATAAGGCTCCCTGATCGTCTGTGGCACGTCCGCCTGGTTTACCGTGCCGGCCTCCTGGAGATGAACTCTCAGCAGAAAGCCGTCGTATCGCGGCCCCTCTTCCTCCCGTGCTTCTTGGCTGTATTCGCCCACCATCGACCCACCGTGGATCATGAACGTTCGGGTCTTGTACTTCACCAAGAGAGACGGCGCGGCCCGTGCGTACTCGAAGGACGGCTGCGGTGCGAGTCCTGGCAGGGCAGTGCGGAGGGCCGTCGCAGCCGCCTCAAGGGCCGGATCCGGTTTCGCGGTTCCGGCGTGAACCTGCCCGAGCGACAACCCCAGTGCAACGGCACAACACAAGAACTTGGCGCACGTCATGGCACACTCTCCCTTCTGCAATCATCCTGCGTGTTGTTTCTTCTCCCGCATCCAATCCTCGAAAAGCCGGCCGAATATCAATCTGTCCGCATGAAGTCTGGTATTCTCCGAATGGAGATTACGGCGCAACACAAGCCATTCACGTGGCATGACTACAACACCTTGGTCGTTCCGGGCATGGCGATCGGATAGTTGCCCTTGTTGTCCGGCATGACCGGCGGATTGGAAGTCATCGTGTAGTTCTCCAGGCCGGGGGCCAGTTCGAGGTTCGAGGTCATGGCCTCGTTCCACGTGACCAACTGGCCGGACTCGGCGGCCATGCGGCCCAGGATGCCGGTCATCGCGGCGTAGGCGGACCGCTCGGACTCGTTGTAGGGCTTGTCCTGACGGATCGCGGCGAACAGCAGATCGTGCTCGACCTGGTACTGGTTGCAGGGCGGTCCCTTGTACTGCCAGATCACGTCCTCGGGCTTCTGCGCGTAGCCTTTGAAGAGGCGCGGATTGCTGACCCCTTCGCCGAGCACGGCCGAGCCTCGGGCCCCGTGGATGATGTCGCCGAAGAAGCCCCAGCAGTTGTCGATGTGCCGGCCCTGGGCGAAGAGCCGCGTCCCATCCGGGAAGTGGTATTCGACCGCGTAGTGGTCGAAAAGCTGGTCGGGATTCGTGCGGGTCTGGCGGCCGCCCTGGCCCTGGGCCTCGACCGGCCAGGCGTCCTTGCACCAGCAGCAGACATCGAGATTGTGGATCAGCCAGTCCAGGAGGAAGCTGCCGTTGAGCCACGTGAAGCAGTGGAAGTTGCGGATCTGGTGGGCCAGCTCGCTCTCGCCTTCGCGCTTGTTGGAGAAGGGGACGACGCCGTGCTCGCGATAGGCCCAGCAGGTGATGAGATTGCCGATGCGGCCCGTGTGCAACTGGTCGACGGCCTCTTCGAGCGGCTTGGAGTGCCGGCTCATCAGACCGCCGGCGATCTTGAGGTTCTTCTTCTGGGCATCCTGCCCGGCCTTGAGGATACGCCGGACACCCGGGGCGTCTACCGCGAACGCCTTCTCCATGAATACGTGGCAGTCCTTGGCTACGGCGTACTCCACGTGGATCGGCCGAAACGCCGGCGGCGTGGCCAGCAGGGCGACCCCGCCCGGGGCGACAGCGTCGATGGCCTTCTTGAAACCCTCGATGCCAACGAACTGGCGGTCCTTGGGCACATCCACCTGCGTGGCAAACTTCTGGCTCAAATTTCTGAGACTGGCCTGGAGCCGGTCGTCGAAGGCGTCGGCCATGGCGACGAGTTTCGTTGGTCCCTCGGTGGACAGGGCGTTTTCCGCCGCCCCGGTCCCGCGTCCGCCGCAACCGACGAGGGCGACCTTGATCGTATTGCTCTCGCCGGCAAAGGCCCGAACATTGACGGCATGGGCCAGCGCCGTCCCGGCCAGCACGCCGGACGATTGCCTCAGGAACTCACGCCGGGAAGTGGAAAGCTCTCGACTGTTATGCTGCACACTCATCGGACACCCCTTTCCTGATCTATGATTTATGATTGACGATTCATGAATCGTAAGTCCCAGAGCACCAATCGTCAATCCCGATAGCCAAAGGCAAATTCCAAATTCGAAGCACGAAATGCGAGACAAATCCAAAATGCAAAGTACCAGTGACCGAAACGCTGGCGCCGGCCCAGGCTGTTCATGTCATTGCGAGGAGCGCAGCGACGCGGCAATCTCAACCGCTACGATGGGAGATTGCTTCGCTTCGCTCGCAATGACATGTTCTGGATTAAGGACATTCTCGCTTGTGTCAGATTTCGACGGGTGGCAGCGGCAAGCGAAGTCTTCGGAGCTTGCCGATGGTGTTGACGCGTATCCTACGAGCCATCGGCAAGCTGCGCTTGCCGCTGCCACCCATGCAGGGCCTCGCATTTCAAATTCCCCTTTATACTCCTTTCGGGACGGCCCAATAGCCTTCCCGATACGTCCGGCGGATGAGCCGGTTGGCTTCCTCGTCGCCGGTGAACTGCTCGGCCGCCGGATCGAAATGGAGCACCCGGCCCACACGCGTGGCGATATTGCCGAGATGGGCGAGCGCGGTGGACAGGTGTCCGATCTCGATGTCGGCATTGGGACGCCGGCCCGTCTTGACACACTCGAGGAAGTCACGATGGTGCGGCACGCTGTCCAGCGGTTGGCTCACCGTTTCGCCGGGCTTGTTGCGCGGACCGAACAGTTGCCAGCCCGACTGCTTGCCCAGAATCATCATCCCTTTCGTGCCGTAGAAGGCATTGCCGTTCTCGTGACCCTCCTGCACGTAGGGAGACCAGATGCGCTGCTCATAGATCAACTGCTTCTTCTTCGTTCCGGCGCCGGCGTATTCGAAGATCACGGTCTGCGTGTCGGGGAATTGCTGGTCGTCGTCGAAGAAGTACTTGCCGCCGAGGGCCGTGACGGTGGTTGGATGCGTCTCGACGCCCAGGCCCCAGCGCCCGAGGTCGATGTCGTGCACGCCATCATTGCCGATGTCGCCCACCCCGAAGGCGTACCACCAGCGCCAGATGCTCGGCAGCATATTGGATTGATACGGGACCATCGGCGCAGGACCGACCCACAGGTCATAATCGAGATGAGCAGGGGGATCGGACGGCTTCGCGTGGCCGATGTTCGCCCGGAGTTGACTATTCCAGACCTTGGCCACGAGCACTTCGCCAATCGCCCCCGAGTGCAGCAACTCCATCGCCCGCCGCACGTGTTCCGCACTTCGAGTCTGCGTGCCCACCTGCACCACGCGGTTGTTGCGGCGTGCGGCCTCGATCATCAAGCGGCCCTCGCGGATGTTGTGCGAACAGGGCTTCTCAACATAGACGTGCTTGCCGGCATTACAGGCGAGAATTGTGGCGGGTGCGTGCCAATGGTCCGGCGTGGCAATGACGACGGCATCCACGGAGCGATCGTCGAAGATCCGCCGCATGTCTTTGTCGGGCCGGGGGGCCTTGCCGGTGGCACTCTCAACAGCCTTCGCGGCGGCGCTCATACGGTTCGCATCCGCATCGCACACGTAGGCCACCTCGACATCCTTCTGGGCGGCGAATGATTTGAGCAAGCCGGACCCTTGTCCGCCGGGCCCGATCACGCCGAGGACAATGCGGTCATTCGCCCCGGCGGCCCGCGACTTCGGCATCCCGAACGCTGCCGCGCCGATGACCGCGGTACCGGCCTGCCTCAGGAATTGGCGTCGATCCGCAGGTGCTGTGGATATCCCCTTGGCCTTTTCATGGTTCATACAGTCCTTCGCTCCTTTCCGCCGGGCGGCATCTGACCTCTCTCGTTCTGTGGCAACTGCGGCACGGGGCCATACGGTTGCTCCGGCGCCTGGGCCGATCCACACTTGCGGAGAGCATTGTAGCCGAGAGTCTCGTGGCGTTCAAACATCTGGCGACGCTTTGTGGCTCGACATTCCCGGGCCGGCATGGAGAGCAGCCTCGCTACGGCCAAGGTTTCAGGCCGCTGCGCCCCAGGAGCGGTTGAGGATTTTGCTGACGTCGATTTGCGTTACCTGCCAATCCAACCAGGAGCCGAGTAATCGTATGAAGCATGGTCCAAAAGATGTCCACAACTGCCGCCCGTGCGGAGGTCGGCAGTGCTATGATAAGAGAATCTGAAGGGCATCTATGCGGCGTCCGCTTCCCGCGGATACTGCGCGATGGAAGGAGATGCGGTTATGGCTCAGAAGAAGGTCAACATCAATACGGCGAGCAAGGACGAACTCACTTCTCTGCCCAAAATCGGCGATGAACGGGCGCAGATGCTCATCGATGAACGCCCCTTCGACAGTTGGGAAGAGATCGATGAGTTGCCTGGTTTTGACGAGAAACTCGTTCAAGACATTCAAAATGGTGGAGCCTATCTCGGAGAGGAGGAAGAATGGTCCGAAGAGGAGGTGGAGTGGTCGGAAGAGGAGGTGGAGTGACCGGGAAGGTTTCCCCGGCGTGGCATTTGGCGTTGGGGACCTGAACCTATCCTCTCTGTTGGAGAGCAGAATGCCTGAGAGGGCCGGCTGCCGCAAACGGAGGGGCGGGTAAACAAGATGCGCCGGGCGCGGTGGCCGGCCTGATCAGCCCCTACTTCTGGGTGGCGGGCGGCGGGGGAGAAGACACGCGAAGGACACAAACGCCCGACCGGACTGTGCCCAGCCCAGGAGGCCGTCGCGGTACCGATTCGAGCGCGGGGAACGTTTCCCTACTCACTTCCAGAGTGTAGACGGCTTGGAACGAGCCCACCACGGGGGCAACCCCCTCAGCAGCCCGGACAATTCTGGCCTCCATCTCCGTCTCGAAGCTCTGGCCGGGCCGGGCACGAGTACGGACGCTGGTTCTCTTCGCCGCCCAGATGCTTTGCTTCGTTCAGCATGACAAACGCGGGCCACAGGGGACCCCAAACCCGGTTTGCCTGGTCTGGGGTCCCCT
This sequence comes from uncultured Planctomycetota bacterium, assembly GCA_963699595.1. GTDB lineage: Bacteria > Planctomycetota > Phycisphaerae > Sedimentisphaerales > Anaerobacaceae > PLanc-01. The sequence goes on along the minus strand of CAVOUO010000035.1, from coordinate 1,525,802 downwards.
GGCGCGGAGCGTGGATTATCGATCGCCGGCGAGGTAACGCACCTCGGCGGCGGACAAGGCACGGCTGTAGATGCGGAACTCATCGATGGAGCCGAGGAGGTACGCGTCGGCGGCGTACTGCGACCTGCCGATCCAGTTCTGGGTCGTCTTGCCCAGGTCCTTGGGCAGCAGAGCCGTGGCGCCCGAGGCGATGCGCTCCCCGTCGACATAGAGAGTGATCGTCTTGGCCTGGCCGTCGAACGCGACCGCCACATGGTGCCAGCCGACGGTCAGGAGGCCCGGGCTGTTCACGATCTGCTCGTTCACCGTGGCCGAGCGGATCCCAAAGCGCATGTTGCCGCTGGTCCCCTGGCGGGGGCACAGGAACATGTAGCTCGAGGTGCCCGAGCCGAAGTCGAAGATCCGCTGCCAGGCGCCGCTGCCGCCGCCGAAGTAGACGTGCGTGGCCACGGTCGTGTCGGTCAGCGAAGAGATCAGCGTGCCGATGGGCAGGTCCACGTAGGCGTTGCTCCCATTCAAGACCAGGGCCTGGCCGGCGTAACCGACGTCATAGCTGGTCGTGCCGTAAATGGTGCCGTGATAGTTCTTGCCGGAAGTGTCCTGGACGTTTCCGTCCATCGTGTAGAGGGCAACCAATCCGGTCGTGCCCGGGTCGGCGGGACTGACGGCCTGGGGGGCTACGGCGTACAAACGGATGTCGTCAATGAACACCAAGCCTTTGCCGCCGCCCTCGACGCCGATCGTCAGGTTCTTGACGCTCTTGAGATTGGCCCCCGTGGCGGCCAGGGGGATCGCCCACTGCCTCCACACGGGCATCGCGGTAGCGGCATTGTTGCCGAAGGACACCTTCGTACCGTTGATCTTCACATACAACGGGGCCGGCGTGTTGGTCACCTGCCCGCGGAAGTACACGACGAGGGTCGTGATTCCATGCTGCGTCCAGTCCTGGGGCGGATCGAAGGTCCGCTCGGCCTCGGAGTAGTTCGGGGCGGCCGAATTGTCATATTTCAGAGGCATGGACTGCAGGCCGCCATGAACGATGGCCTTCTCGGCGAACGGCGCGACATCGTATCCCACCTGCGAGCCATTGGACCCCGTGGTAAAGCCGTCGGTCCACCCCTGGTAGATGCGATTGCCCTCGGCGTCGGTGTAGCTCTCAAAGTCGTCGATGACTACGTACTCCTCGGTCGTGAAGCTCCACACGTCGCCTGCGTAGGGGCCGGCACCGCCGACTTCGTCGATCCTCCAATAATACGTGGTCGCCAGGTTCAGAGAGACAGGCGTGGAGCCGTGCTCCGGCGTGGTGTCCGCCAGGGTCAGGGCGTTCTTGTCGGTGCCGAGATAGACCTGGTGCGACTCGGCTTCCCGGCCCGGCCGCCACTGCAGCGAGGCCTCGATGCTGACGCTCTTCGCGTTGTCTGCCGGCTGTGGCGCAAAAGCCCGGACCGGCACGTAGAAGAATCGAACCTCGCTCAGACCGGCCTGCGGCGCGACGCCGCCCCAGTTGGCATTGATGGTCAGCTTGACGAACCTGGCCTCCACGCCGCGGAAATCGACGGTCGTATTCGCCGCGTAGGCCGGCGCGCCGGTCGCCTGGGCGAATTCGGGCACGCCCTCCAGGGCCTTCCAAGTCACGCCGTCGATAGAATACTCCACGGTGACGTTCTTGGCCCCGAAGCCCAACATGCTCTCGATCTCCTGGTTGGCGTTCCAGACCCACATCTCATCGAGCTTGTAGACCTTGTCGAACTCGTACCGAATCCAGGCGGGCTTGACCCCGTTGCTGATCCACATCTTCGTGGACTCGGTGGAGTGCTGGCCGGCGGCGTTGAGGCCGGAGCCGTTGATGGTGTTCTGCGGCCCCATGTTGGTCCCCGAGCCGGAAGCCGTGGCCGCCACGGGCGTGACCGGGTACGCAAACGGCTCGGCGGTGAAGCTCCAGACCTCGCCCTTGAAGATCGTGTTATCGGGGGCGGCGTTCACCTCGTCCACGCGCCAGTAGTACATCCGGCCGTATTCGAGCAGACCGTCCGGATCATACGTCGTGCCCGACTGCCCCTTACTCGCCAGCACGCCGATCGGATTGGCCCGGCTTGCGTTATTGACGTCCGCAAGCGAGGCGCCAAGATACACATCGTGCGCTGCGGCGAATCCGCCGGGCGTCCAGCCCAGCACGACATCACGAGGCACATCGACGGCCCCATTCTTCGGCCCAGGATCGGCCGCGGACTCCGGCAACGCCATGCCGTTCTGGAAGATCTTCATCACTTCCTCCGCCGCCAGGGCACGATTATACATCGCCACCTCGTCGATGCTGCCGAAGTACTGCTGGCCGCCGTTCGAGCTCGACTCCGCGCCGATCATGAGCGGCCAGTTGTTCGGATTGATGTCCACCTGCCCGGCGGACTGGGCCTCGCCTTCCCGTTTGCCGTCCACGTACAGGCGCAGCGTCTTGTTGCCGAAGGTGCCAACGATAAAGTGCCATTCGTTATCGGCGACCACGGTCGTCCCATCCACCAGCGACGTGGTGTTGTTGACGAAGAACTCGAGCCGGGGCAGACCGACGTTCTGCGTCAGGACCAGATCGAATCCCGTCGTCTGCCACTGGGATTTGTCGATCACACGGGCCCAGTTCGGGACGCTGTTGGTCTTGACCCAGGCCAACAGACTGACCGCGGCCGTCACGTCATACTCGGGGATCTCCGGGACAGTGACGCGCGAGCCGCTGACGAACTGCAGCGCCGTGCCCTTGGCGCCGGCGACCCAGGCGGCGTTGCCGACGATGGTGCCGGGGTTGTTGTAGCTGGAGCTGTCCGTGGCCGTCCTGCCGGCGCCCTCGTCGAAGGGCAGGTACAGGACCAGCGATTTGTCGGCCGCCCAGGCCGGCAGGGTCATCAGACTCAGGGCCGCTACAGTAATTAGCCGCGACTTACTCATGGCAGAACCTCCTTCCAATTCTCCTCGTGTCCACGTGCCGCTACGAATGACCTTCCTTCGCCGCCCGGCTCTCACTTGTCCCCCACGCCAGACCCCCTCGGCCTCCGTTCCATTGTCCTATCATAGGGAAAATGTGTGTCCCTGTCAATCACCCATGGGACCATCATACAGGGCGAACAAAACGTCATTCGACGGCTCCGTCCCCCATGTCATTGCGAGCGAAGCGAAGCAATCTACCAACACAACGATTGAGATTGCTTCGTCGCTGCGCTCCTCGCAATGACATGAACTATACCGTCCGCCAATGACTTTGCGTTTGCCATGGGACCATCATAAGGCCCATCCTGGATCAATCCGGTGCAGCCGCCGCTGAGACTGGTGTCAGTATGCCCAGCCGCCACTGGAACTGCCCATACCCTGTTCCGGCCTTGTCCTTGTCCCACATGCCCTGAAAGAGCAGCCGCAGATGGCCGGGATCGACGGTCAAGGTCTCGTCATATCCGTCGCGGAGGAGTTCACCATGACTGACGTTGTCCGTCCACGGCTGGACCCCCGGGGCCGGACGGATGTTCTTCCACCCGGCAAAAGGCCGATCCGCCGTGTCCGCAATGGGCATCCACGTGCCGTCCAGCCGATCCGCCAGGTACGCCTTGTAGTAGCGCCGTCCGTTTTCTTCAATGATCGTCAGGTATTTGTCCATTCCCTTGAGCTTGTACGTATGACTGGCCTCGAAAATCTGGGCCTCGAGGGCCAGCTCACAGTGGCCGAAGCCGCGTGGAAAATCCTCCCGCCGCGTCCACAGACGCCACATCTTGCCGTTCAGACTGGTCAGGAACAAATAGGCGCGCTGACTGTCACAGATGATCCAGTAGTCCAGCCCTCCCACCTGGCGCGGGTCGTTCTTCCCGCCGTCGAGCATCGGCATGGCCTGTGTCCACGAATGGGGGTCGGCGATATCCGCCGTCGTGGAGTAGGCGACCCACATCTTATCGGCGCCGGGCACACCGATCTGGTAGACCAGGTACCACTTCTTGTGCGGCGTGAAGTAGAAGACCTGGGGAGCGCAGTAGTAGTCACTTCGGCTGACCGGTAGAATCGTACGCGCAGACCTGTCGGCCTCTTCCCATTTCTCGAACGAGCAGTACTCGATGGCCGACCGGCCCGGGAGTTTGACGGTCATGAAGACATGCCATTTCCCGCCGTAGAAGACGACGGTGGGATCCTTCTGCGCATGGCTGGGATTGCTGTCACGCTTCTCGGGCGCGATCAAGGGAGCGCTATACTCCCACAGCCGCGGGACTTCGAACGTCTTGCCTCCGCTCTGCTCTGATACGGATGCCCCTACAGGCTCGACAAACAAGGCCAGGCCGCTCATAACGACCACCGAGAGGATGGCGAAGTTGACTGCACACCTCATTACTTATCTCCTTGTGCACCGTTTCGAGCGTGGCCGATATCCCAGGCGTGCCGCTATCGTTCCGGCGTTTTCGAGGAAGAGGCGGCGATCACACGCGGTTCGCCTGTGATCTGCAGAGCGACGACCGTGGCAATCGCGTCCGGGGCGCGCGCCGGGAGTCGGATGCGCACTCCGTCGGAGGATGTGGATACGCCAAGCATCTGACTCGGGTCGGCCAGCAACCGAGCGCCGGCCACCTGATTCTGCAGCGGGACCAGCAGCGTGCCGTCGCTGGGCCAGTTGAAGACGTGCAGGTAGAGAGTCGTGCCCTTGCGCGTGCAGCGGCCCCAGTCGAGGCTCGCAAACGGGCTGGCGGTCGTGGCGTAGATGGCCTCGCCGTTCACCTTCATCCACGCGCCGATGGCCTGCATCGACTTGATGGTCTCGGCGCGGCACGCTCCCGTCGCCTTTCGGGCCGATGTTGAGCAGGTAGTTGCCGCCCTTGCTGGCGATGTCGATGAGGTTGCGAATGAGCGTCTCGTCGGACTTCCAGGCGTGGTCGTGTTCGCTGTAGCCCCAGGTCGTGTTCATGGTCATGCAGGTCTCCCAATCGACGCCGGGCATGCCGGTCGCGGGGATGTGCTGCTCCGGCGTGATGAAGTCGCCGTATTTCGGGTCGAGCTGCGGCATATAGCCCTCGGTGCCCATGCTCGTCCAGCCCGGCCTCGGGCGAGCGGAACAGACGGTTGTTCATGATGATCGCGGCTGCTTGGCGCGCACGAGCTGCATCAGCGCCGTCGCACGCCACGCCTCGTCACCCTGGAAATCCTGGGCACTGTAGTCCCACCACAGGATGTCGATGCGGGCCGTAGTTCGAGACGAGTTCGTTCACCTCGCCGTGCAGGTACTCGAGGTACTTGGCGTGGTCGCGCGTGCCGTTCGGATAGGGCTGGCCCTTGCAGCGGGTGCGGGAGCTGCTTCGACTTCGCGTAGCCGTACTGGTCGTGATGCCAGTCGATCACCGAGTGATAGAAGCCCACGCGCAGACCCTCGGCGCGGGCCGCGTCGACGATCTCGCGCACGAGGTCGCGGTGGAGCTCCGAGCCGGCGTCGTAGTCGCTCACCTGCGAGTCGTGCAGCGCGAAGCCGTCGTGGTGTTTCGTGGTGAAGACGATGTAGCGGCAGCCCGCCGTCTTCGCCAGCCGCGCCCATTCGCGGGCGAAGTCGGGCGTGGGCTTGAACAGCGGCAGGGCCCGCTGCGCGTACGTGTCGGTGTCGGCCTTCACCCGCTGCTGAATCCACTCCATGCCGCCGTTGGTGCCGACGGGCTTGCCGTCCCACGTGCCGGCGAGGCCCGAGTAAAGCCCCCAATGCACAAACATCCCGAAGCGGGCCTCCCGCCACCAGGCCATCCGGGCCTCCCGCTGGCCGGGTGACTTGCGAGGCGGCGGGACAATCGAAGCCGATCCGTCCGCGGCCCGGGTCTTGGGGGAAGCTATCAGGATCAGCGTCAGAATAGTGAGAAGAACAGCGAGGTGTCTCATGGTGAAACAGCCTTTCATGGTTCCTGGGCTGAAGCGGGTGCAGGAGCTGCGGCCTTTTCGGAATTCCCCGGCTGCGCCGATTCCAGGTACCGGAAGAACTCCGCCTGGGCATCGAGCATCACGGTCGCGTTCTTTCCCAGCGCCCGATAGCTTTCCAGCGTGCGGAAGAACGCGAAGAATTCCGGATCGGCGCCGTAGGCGGCCGCGTACGTCTTCGTGGCCCCGGCGTCCGCCGTGCCGCGAATCTCCTCGGCCTTGCGCTCGGCCTCGGAGCGAATCTCGCGCAATTGCCGCTCCATGGTGCCCAGGATCTCCTGGCTGCGTCCCTCGCCCTCCGAACGGAACCGCGCTGCGATGCTCTGGCGCTCGGAGATCATGCGGCTCTCCACCTGCCGGCGGACCGATTCGATGTAGTTGATCCGCTTGATGCGGACATCGACAATTTCGATGCCCAGCTCCGGCATCAGCCGGGAGGCGGCGGCCAGCATCTTCTGCTCCAGGCCCTCCCGCCCCACCTTGGGTTTGGCCAGGGCTACGTCGTCGCGGGCCGGCGCCTCTTCCAGCTTGGCGGGGTCCACGTCCCAGTCGCGCGACCGCACGATCTCTTCCAGATCGGCGCCGGAGACGATATCGCGCACCACCGAATCGAGGATGTCGTCCAGGCGGGTGCGCGCCCCGAGCTCGTCGCGGACCGAGCGGAGGAACTTCAGGGGATCGACGATCCGCCAGCGGGCGGTGGTGTCGACCACGATGAACTCGCGGCCCAGGGTGGGAATCTGGCTGACATCGCCGTCCCAGGCCAGCAGGCGTTTGTCGAACCGGCGGACCTCCTGGATGAACGGGCGCTTCCAGTGCAGCCCCGGCGTGGCGACCACCTCGCCCACGGGCTCGCCAAACTGCACGATGATTCCCTGCTCGGCCTGGTCGACGACGAACAGACCGGCGCTGAGAATCACGGCGGCCGCCAGGAGGCCGACCACGAGCAGGGGCAGAAGGAGCTTCTTCATCGCCTCACCTCCTTCGGCTTCTGCGTCTCGCGCTTCGAGGCGGGTGTCTCCGATGGCGGCGGCTCCGGCAGCGGCGTCTGCGCCTCGCGCAGGTGCAGCAAGGGCAGCGGCGCGCCCCGCCCCTCCTGGATCACCACCACCGACCCCAGCTTGGGCAGAATTTCCGTAAGAGCCTCCAGGTACATGTGCCGGCGCGTGACCTCGGGGGCCGCCTGGTACTCCGCGAGGATCGCGCGGAACCGCGCCGCCTCGCCTAGCGCCTTGTTGGTCCGCTCCGCGGCATACCCCTGCGCCTCGGCGATGATGCGGTTCGCTTCGCCCCGGGCCCGGGGAATCGCCTCATTGGTCTGTTTGGTCGCCTCGTTGATCATGCGCTCCTGCTCCTGCCGCGCCTCGTTCACCGCGTTGAAGGCCGGCTGGACGGCGGTGGGCGGCACCACGTTCTGCAGTTCCACCGTCACGACATGGATGCCCGTCTTATACAGGTCCATGGCCGCCTGGATCTCCGCGGAGGCGGTGTTGGCGATCTTCACGCGCGCCGTGGTCAGGACCTCGCTGCCCAGATGATTCCCCACGACCCGGCGCATGACCGATTCCGAGATGTCGCGGAGGGTCCGCGTCGGTTCCCGCATGTTGTACAGGAACTGGATCGGGTCGGCGATGCGGTATTGCACCACCCACTCGACGTCGATGATATTGAGGTCCCCGGACAGCATCAGGGACTCATCGGGAAAATCGGCCTGTACGTACCGCGTGGGCTGGCCCGCCGCCGCCGTACGGAAACCGAATTCCTCCTTGAGCACCCGCGCAGTGGCCACGTGTTGCACGCGGTCGATCCCGAAGGGCAGCTTGAAGTGCAGGCCCGGAGCCGTGGTCTTGATCACCGCCCCGAACCGTTTGACCACCGCCTGTTCTTCCGGCTGCACGGTGTAGATCAGGGTCAGCGCGCCCAGGGCCAGCAGCAGAAGGATGAGGCCGGCGCCGAAGAGCGGCAACCAGCGCCGCACCTTGTACAGCACCTCGCCGAAATCGACACGATGGAAGTCATCCGAATATCTCATGGCGCCATCGTACGCGCTCCGCCGGCCCCGGTCAAGGGCCCCGCCTGGCTCCTTTTGCTGATATTTCGCAAGCCGCGCCCCGTGGCCTCCCCGTCCAGGGATGACAAAGAGGCCAAAGCCTCACCGGATCATGCTCTCGTCACCCGGCCCGTAGGTGATGGGCTTGGGATCCAGCCAGTTGACAATGGTATCCTTGATCGCAAAGGCAAAGAAGTGATTGCCGCTCGGATTGTAATGCCCGATGAAATAGCGACGCCGATACTGCTCGTAGGTCAGGCGAAAGCACTTGAAGTCCTCGGCATGGACGACGTTCATGTCAAAATATGTGAAGCCACTCCCCCGCAAAAAGTCGATGATCTCCTGATCGTAACGGGCGCACCCCTCGACAAGCTGCGGCAGGACCCGGCCGGGGTCGAATAGCACCACGAGGAGTTTCTTCCCGTGCTGATCGGCGAATTCACCGGCCTTGGCCAGGATATATTTCGTGGCGGCCAGACTGTACTTGTCCAGGACCTGCCGGACGTACGCTCGCAGGTCTTTCGAGGGCGAGGCTGACCCGGCGGGCGGCAGATCCAATCGCTGGGCGAGTTGACCGACCGCCGCCACGTCGATATCGCTGGTGTATCCTTGGGCGAAGACGTACATCTGCAAAGCAAGATCGTCCTTCAGATTCTCGTACATCCAATCGGCATCCGTCATCTTGTACAGAGATTCACGTGTGGCAAGCAGGTTCTCTCTCTCCACCCACCGGCCCGTGGTCAGGTCCATCTCGACGCAGGGCCAGAAGTTGTTGTGAAACATCCTCCCGCCCTGGTTATTCCACCATTTATAGAAAGACGCATGCCGACACCGCAGGAGACTGCGGATGTGGTCATCCCCCCAGACGTAGAAGATCACATACTTGGCGGCGTGCTCGCGCTGCTCCTCCCGCACCATGCGCCGGTAGGTCTGATAGACACCATAACCGCCCATGCCAAAATTGCGAATCGGTTCGCCCAGATGGGCCGCCAGATACTCCTGCCACGTCTCTCCATCACTGACTTGGTGGCACTGCGTGAAGCTATCTCCATAGGTATTGATCCGGCAGGGCCTGTTCACATAGAGAAACGAGGTCCGCTGACCGTTGGCCTGGGTGGTGGAAAGGGTCAAGCTGCGGTCCATGCCGTCACGGGGCATGTAGTTGCCCAGAATATACCCCAGCTCGCCATCAAACTGAGCCCAGGACTTCTCATTCAGGAATGTGTCAATGACACTCTTGGGCACGGCGCTGTCGCGCAGGTATCGCGCAAAGGTCACGGCTTCTTTCTGCCCCTGGCCAAACGCAGTCGATAGCAGCACCGCGCTGAGGGTCACGGCCACACGTATGGCCCTGGCCGGATTACGTTCTTCTGTCATGATTTTCCTCCTGAGTCCGTCCCTTTTGAAGCTCTTGCTTCGAGGACCGTGGACGATCGAGACGCGAGGGAGCAGCGCGAAGGCCTCAGTCCTTCAGATTCTCCCTCAACTTTTGCCACGCGGTCATGGAACGTGCCAGGTGCTCGCGGACGTCACCGCCAATGCCGTAGCACTGGAGACCGATCGGGCCCTTGTAGCCAAGCTCCTTCAGTGTCTTGAGCAGTTTGCCGACGTCGAAGCTGCCCTTGTCCAAGGGCTGAATGTAGCGCTCCCAGCCGGGTTTCTCATCGAACTCGTCCGCTCCATTGATCGACACGGCCCAAAGCCGCGGCAGCGCCCGCTTCAGAAGCGGCTGGTAGTCGCGACCCGGGTCCACGCGCAGCCAATGACAAAGGTTGAACATCACGCCGACGTTGGGGCGATCCACCTTGTCGGCGACGCGAATCGCGTCTTCGATACGCTCGACCCAGGACCCCTGGTGCGGATAGAGAAGCAACTGCGCGCCGGAGTCCTTGGCCTGATCGGACATCGCGCGCAGGATGTCCACCGCGTGCGGATCGACGGCCGGATCGGAGGGCTTCATGCCGTTGAGGAGCAGACAGAACTGCACGCCGCGCCCTCGGATGGCAGCGCAGAACGTCCTGGAACCGATTCACATCGTAAGGCGTCTTGCCCGGCGTGACCTCGACGACCATCGTGATCTGAAACAACTTCAGCCCGGCCGCATCGAGCGTCTTGATCCGCTCTTCGACCTGATCCAACCAGATGTGGCCCACGCCGGGGTAACCAAGTTCCTTGAGCATTTGCGCCTGCTGCTCGAAAGAACGCTTCTTCGCATCGTGCCAATCGATGCAGAAGGGGAAGAACGGATACCCGTCCGGTCCGGCGGCGGCCTTCCCGGTCGTCAAGAGGACCTCGACCGCCGAGATCGGGCCCTCGACCCTGAACTGGTTGGCGGTCCTGACTTCCAGGCGGTTGGAGCCCTGGTGAAGACTCCAGCGAAAACTCTCGCCCACCGGTCTCCAGACGCCGTCGTCGATCCGGGCTCCGTAGGCCAGGAAATTCGGGGTCAGCGTCTGAAGCACGACCCGGAGCTGGTCTTGTTCCGGAACCAGCCTCAAGGCGGCCTGGTTGATGGGGAAATAGGGGTCCACCGCGGGATTGGCAGGAGCGGTACGCTCGTGCCAGCGGGTCCCCTCGCAGAGCTTGTCCTTTACGATGAACATCTGCCCGTAGTCCAACCCGGCGTCCATCAGATCGGTGTTCGGGATATACCCGATGAAACCGTACTTATCGAGTTCATCGGCCGGGACCGTCAGATCCCCGAAACCCTCAAACCGCTCGAGGAAGATCGGCAGATCGGCTTTGCGGTACTTCTTGCGTTCCTTCCCCACGACGAACACGAGGTCCCGCCCTTCGCGATAGAACCACTCCTGGCGAATCTCATAGGCATTGAGGGGCGTGCCCTCCTTCTCGATGTACATATGGGCGGTGGGGTCCATCATGACCCACTTGCGATACTGGTTGGACCAGATCTCCGTCACCGCGTGCTCGGAGGATCCGCCCTGGGGTGGGTCCTGGTGCCGGCGCAGCGCCAGCTCTCGATCGATCCAGCCCATGCTGGCGGCGGCCGAGACGAACACGTGGGCGTAATGGGAGCAGTGGAACGTGTGCCCCTCGCGGACGGCCTGGAGGATCTCGAGCGCGCCTTTCGCCTCAGAGGAGGGAGGGCCGAACTTCTTGAACTGGTGGTGGACCCAATCGAGCAACAGGACCTGCTTCTCGAACTCGTCCTGGCCGCGGGCGACGACCTTGTCGAGTTCGTAGGCCTCGCGCAGCTTCTGGAGCTTGGAATTGCGGAAGGAGTCGAACCGAAAACGCTGGGTGAACTCGCTCTGGACATAGGGCAGGGCATCCATCCGCTTGACCGTCACCGTCCCCGTACCCAATGGGACGCTCGCGCCTGCGGGCAACGAGGGAGGATCCTGCCCGAAAAGGACGGAGTCGGCAAGACTCCAGCAAGCGATGCCCAGGACCAGCAACCGGCAGAAAAACGAGCACACGTTGAGTCTGTTCATAGTTTCCTCCTGTCCAAGCAAACCCAGTTTCCTACGTTCGTCCTGCGTGATCCACACAGGGTTCCTGCCAAGTAAGACCACCTTCGCCTGAAGGCGAAGGCTTTACGGGACGACGAGTGAAAACGGCTGAAGCCATTTTCTCACTCGTCTGCAACCCGGAAGTTCGCAGCGCCGTCTGCCGGTTCGTCCGTCTCCTGCAGGCGGATATACTCCTGGATCACCTCATCCGTCACATTACCCGAACTGGCCACGAAGTATCCCCGGGCCCGAGATGTGACGGCCCCAGAATGCTTTCTGAATATGCCCGAACTCCATCGCCAGCTTACGGCTGGTCTTGCCCTTGATGTACTGCATCAGTTTGCTGGGGGCCAGGTACGGGGGCACCGATACGAACAGGTGCACGTGATCTTTCGCGATGTGCCCCTGCAAGATCTCCACGTCATTGGTCTTGCACACCTCCACCACCAACTCCCGCAGTCGCAACCCCACCGGACCTCCCAGGATCGCCTTGCGGTACTTGGTGATCCACACAAAATGGTACTTCACATCAAAGCGTGTATGTGCCGAAGTCCGATAGTGCTCCATGCACCCGATTTAACTAAAGTTTTCGCCTGAAGGCGAGGGTTTTACTCCCATCGTGGGACAATAAGAGAATAGTATCTCCGGCCGGAAAGAGTTCACCGCGAAATCAGGATTACACCTGCACATTCCACAATCTGACGTCCTCACTGGTCTTCCGAGGGACCACCATCTCCTGCGACCCACAGAGGCAGAGTACCTCCGGATCCGCGAGATTCCCTTGAGAGCTGCCTCTCGCCCCCCGCGCGGAAGCCTACCTTGCCTTCAATTCATAGCAGAAAAGACTATCCTGATCCCGGAGGTAGAGCTTACCGTGTGCCATCACCGGATGGGGCCAGGCCATTTCTTTGGCACGGTTGGGCTGTCCAAAACGGCCTTTCTCAGAGTAACCGGTAGGAACCGCCTCCACCAACACCATAGCGCCGCTTTGTTCTTCGCGAAAATAGAGCATACCCTCTGCAAAAGAAACAGCGCCCTTAAGGATTTTTTCCTTCTCTGCCCATACAATCTCACCGGTCATAAAATTCTGACAGGCCAGTCCTCTACTGTCGGAATAGCCATAGAGATAATCACCCACCTTTACGACACCGCCGTGCTGATTGGCCATTTCTCTCTTTTGCATAGACCTCTTCCACGGAAAACCGACCGTCCCGGGAGGTGACATGAAAAAGATGAGAGCCGGCATTGTAACCGGATGTGACATAAACATAGTTGCCCGCGACAATGGGGGTTGGAATGACCGCCGTCCTTCCCACTCGAGATGCCTTCCATAGAACCGAACCGTCTTTGGGTGAAATGCCGACGACGTTTTGGCTGGTAAGCTGGACGTACTGAGGGATCCCATCGATCTGGACGGCGACAATGGAAGCATAATGTGCTTCATCGGTGAATTCCCTGGATTGCCAAATCAGATCGCCGGTTCTCTTGTTGAGTGCGGCCAGGGCGCCTTTCGAGCCGCCCGGAGTGACTACGACCCGATCGCCGTCCACCAGCGGTGACTCGGCAAAGCCCCACCTCGGCAGGGTTCCGCCGAGATCATTCACCAAATGTCTGTGCCACTGAATTTTACCGTCTGCCGCCGTCACACAGATGAGTTCCCCACGATGATCGACACCATAGATCCTATCGCCGTCCACCGTCGGCGTGCCCCGGGGGCCGGGAAAGACGTTACCCGATCCCGTATTTCCGACCAATCCCGCCACGCCGAATGGGGTCGACCAGAGAATCCTGCCGTCTTCTGTGTCAATGGCCATAATCACATTCGTGTCGCTCAGGCCGCCCATGGCATAGAGACGGTTCCCGACGATGGAGACACCGGCATAACCATCCCCTATCTTTCCGGTTTTCCAGAGGAGTTTAAGTCCTCCGGCGGGCCAGGTTTTGAGAAGACCTGTTTCGACCGATTTGCCATCCCGGTTGACCCCCTGCCATTGGGGCCAGTCCTGAGCCGCAATGGAGGTCGTGGCAAGAAATACCATACCAATACTCATCAACACGAATCGCCAACTTGATCTTCTCATCATTCTTCTCGTACCCGACATTTCCCATACTGACCTTCGTCCGGCAACAGCGCCGGCCTTCTTGACCTGCCAATATACCACCCCTCCCGTGGATTTGGGGAGAATTAAAGGTGTCACGTCCCAAGGGCCGACAGAAATGTGGCTCATCCGGTTCTTGCGTACTTGCAGGTGGAGAACGGCCAACCACGGGGGCTCTGCCCCCGGACCCCCGGCATTTGCCGCTTTTCGCCAATAGCATGGCAGGAGTCCCCAAGAGCACAACAAGATTCGGCGCCACCCTACTCAATCCGAGACCAAGATAAGTGAGGCGTCGCCGAAGTTCCGAAGGTACGCTAAAGCCTAAGATAAGGGGTATTCGCCCGGCGGAGTACATGGTACATGGGGGGGTACGAGTGGCGCGGGCAGCCAGAACGGCTGGGAGCTGCTTCGGGAGCCGTTGAAGAACGTGACCAAGCCAGAGGGGCCGCGCCTGTTCGTGTTCAACACCTGCCGGCAGTTCATTCGGACCGTGCCAGCCCTGCCCCAGGACGAAGTGGACATGGACGACGTGGGCTCCCGGGCCGAAGACCACGCGGCGACAACGCGGCATCGGCTGCTGGCCAAGGAGCAGACGGCGGTGGCGAGGCAGATGTGAACACCTTCGTCGCCGCGGCCCTACTTCCATCGAAGCTGCTTCAACTCTTCCTCGGTGCGAATGAACTTGACAGCGCCGTCATTGAGCAGGACCAAGCCGCCTTTGGGGTTGTGATTGTCGAAGGTGAACAGCTCCGGTCCACCGCACTGATTCCAGCCCGGTTTCGATTCAAAGAGGAAGACCATCTCCTTGGGCGAGTCTCCTCTGCCTCTGGAATTTGGGTTCATCGCGTAATCGGATGTCCACGCTCGCACGGATCGGTTCTCCCCGCTTGCATCAGTGGGTTGCCGATGGACCTCGTTCGCGTCGATTGATCCATGTATGCTCGGGCAGGTGAATAAGATCGCTGAGAACCCGTAAGGGTTGGTGCGTGGGTTACGCAGAGTCTCCAACAGCGCTGTCACACCAGCGATTCGGTTCCAGAGGCGGACGAGGAACGCGAAAGAGAGGCCATCGACCCACGTAACTCAGATGCTCTCCGCATAGCCATCTCGCCTCCAGGGGTTTGATGCCCGCCGGCTTCAGGATCGTCAGGTCCGTCTTCTCTCCCGAGTACCTGAATTGGTTCTCGTCTGCCGTGAGCATCCACCGGCCGAATACACTGAGCGATGCTATGCATTCACTATTACGCCAGCAGACGATCTGTGTTCCATGACCTCTCCACCTGGCGCCATGCTTCCGAACGTAGGTTCCCTGACGAACATCGTCTGCAAATGCCTTGATCTGCTCTTGATCCGTTACCGTCCATGTGTCGTAGGATCGTACACCCGCTCTCTCCTCCTCATTCAAGACGGTTTTCAGCCAGTCCTGCCAGTAAGGACCTCGGCCGAAGAAGTGGCGGAGCGCTCCATCCAAGTATCGCACTTCCAGGCGTGTGCAAGTCGAGAGGTCGGGAGGCGTGGGGATGATGGCACTGAGATCGGGGGGCTTCGGGTGCCAGGCCGGGAAATAGAGCAGTGCCCCCGCCAAGAGAAGGCAGGCACAAGCGAGCTTGCGAGCCCACCGCTTCCACAGCAAGAATCCGGCGGCAACACATAATCCAACGATCACGACGATATCCCGTGCATTGAGTCTGCGCGGAATACCTCCTGCCCCCAGAACGAACCAGCCTCATCGTTTCGTAGGGACGCGGAGCACTCCTCCAACGTCTCGCCTTCCGGATATACTCCTCCGCACACATGCCCGAAGAATACGTGGGTCTCACCGGAGCTATCCCGCGATACGACAGTCCCACCACCCCACGCACCGTGACTGTCGCCGTAAGCACAGGCGATCCATCGGCCATCCGGAAAGCCCTTGACAAAAGCGCATGGTCGGCCGAACTTAGGCTTCGTTACATCTCTTATCGTGCTGCCCTCCAGCGTAACGCAACTGAAATGCCGCTTGACTTCATCCAACGACTGACAGGCGAGCAGTTGCCTACGCCATAGGCGTGCAAATACACGGGAGCCTTTGCCCATGGGGAAAGATGTGGCCACATACAATGCACCCACCAGAAGCAGTATAGCGGCAATGGTCTCCGGAAGGAGTCTCTTTATAGTCGCACCTATACGCATTATCCGACATCTCCCATTTAGCTGCACTCGACTGCATCAGGTGACCTTCCGAACATCAGCATAGTACACCGCCCGCAGGACTTCCAGCGGCTACGAGGGCCAGCCCACAAATTAACAATTAAGAGATACCTGTCAGGGAACGCCGTTTTCGAAGTCGGAGGGGTTGACCCAGCCGGTGGCCCTGAGCGGCTCTATGGTGAAGGAACCTGGATCCCGCCTCCTGCGAATCACGAGGCTTGGGCGCGTGGGGCCTTCTTGGGGTGGCGTCGCACCAGCCGCTTGCTGGGAGCGACGGCGCACGCCCCTGGCCGATTTCTCGGACCACAGAGCAGAAAACACGCCCCAAAGACACAAATGTGCTGAACACAGCCTTGACTAATTAGGTATAAATGTTAAGATATATGAGAAGGTTAACCGAAGTTAACCCGTATGGCAGAGTTGACGCTCTCGGTAACTTGGACAGGAGAGAGACGATGCTGGTTCAAAGAGATATGACCATACCACAGCTTGCGCGAGCTGGGCGTGAGCCGCGTTGCTGTGTGGAACAAAGTGAAATCAGGGAAGATACCCGCACAGAAGGTCGGAGCCCAATATGTTATCGCGGCCCAGGACGCCAACGTTGTCCTGGGTCGATCCCTGACGCAAGAGCAGCGAGCGCGGATCCATGATGCCGTAGGTCGCGTGGTGAAAGAGTACGGCCCAGTGCTGAAGAGGCTCAGTCACGAATAGTGGAACGTCTTAGCGTAATAGAAGTCGAGGAATTGGCTTTTGAGCTGGCCAGGAGGCACCTGGAATTTGATGAGCCCATTCCAGACTTCTCCTCCAGATTCCCTGGAATCCTCCAAGGCTGCCTGGCTGTGCCGTTTCAGCGGTTCTTCGGGCAGGATCCCTACCCAACTTTGGCGGCAAAGGCAGGTATCCTGTTCTACCTGATGGTCAAAGACCATCCCTTCCAAAATGGCAACAAAAGGATCGCGATAACTGCCCTTTTTGTCCTGCTTTTCAAGAACGGCAAATGGTTGCGGGTAGACATGGCTGACCTGTATCATTTCACGGTTCGCCTGGCCGAGAGCAAACCCCAAGACAAGAATCTCATGGTGGCTGCCATCACCGGCCTGGTTTCTACCCACATGGTTGACTTCGTCCCCACCGATACCGACTCGTAATAAACTACCGAGAACGTCTGGAATTAGGACGCTGCCGCCAAACTGACCCGCTATCCGGAGCCCGGTGCTGCGCTCCCTCAGAGAGGGTGTGAGAAGCCGGTTCTTCGTGGCATGGGCTTCCAGCCCATGAATCATCGGCAGGATGCCCGTGCCACTTTTCACGCGCACTCTCAGCGAACGGCGTCTTCGAAATCGGAGGGATTGACCCAGCCGGCGGCTTTCTTGTCCAGTTCGCCGCTGCGGTAGCGCTCGTAGAAGTGGCTCGTCTTGCCGTCGGCGTAGGATACTCGTCGAAGACCTTTCCGTAGCTCCCCGATCCGATTCTTTCCCCATCGGCCTCAGCGTTTGGCCTCCGACAGGTAACCGATTTTGTCCTTCGGCGGTGTTTCCGGTGGTTCCATCAGGGCACGAATCGCATCGAAGACGATTCTGAAGCGGGCGTCGTATTTCTTCTCCAAGCGTGTGATCTTGCGTGCGAGTTCGGCATGAGAGGCGAGAATCCGGCGGAGTCTGGAGAAGGCCCGCATGATCTCGATATTCACCTGAACCGCTCTCGGGCTGTTCAGAACACTGGAGAGCATCGCGACACCATGCTCCGTGAAGGCGTAGGGCCGATATCGTCGGCCGCCTCGACCGGGCGTCTTTGAGATCACAAATTGTGATCTCAAAAAGGTATCCTCCTCGGCCGAAAGCTGAAACATGAAGTCCTCCGGGAAGCGCGCGAGGTTCCTCTTGACCGCTTGGATCAGGGCCCGAGTCTCGACCGCGTACAGTTCTGCCAGGTCGGAATCCAGCATCACCTTCTCACCCCGAACCAGAAGGATATGCCGCTCGATTCGTTCGATGGGCACCAGGGTGGTGGTCTTACGTTTCGTCGCCAAACCAGACTCCTTTCGTTTCTGAAATCGACCTCGGATCGTGTTCCCCGCCTCTCACGAATCGGCTGAATCCTACCCTGTCTTATCGGCCGAAGCAAGGGGAATCCGAAGGCCAAGAGACCGTAGGCGGTAGTGGGTGGACAGACAGTTGTCAGTTCTCAGTTCGGAATCTGCGGAAATCGGCGTAATCTGTGGACGAACAGCAGTACCCTCGTGACCCTGGGACGCCCAGCCGGAGCCCGGTGATGCGCTCGATCAGGGAACGGAGTCTTCGAAGTCGGAGGGGCTGACCCAGCCGGCGGCTTTCTTGTCCAGTTCGCCGCGGCGGTAGCGCTCGTAGAAGTGGCTCGTCGTGCCGTCGGCGTAGGGATACTCGTCGAAGATGTGGCCCTGGCCGAACATGCGCGGATCGCCCTGGGCGCGCAGTTCCTGGAAGAGCTGCTCCTTGAGGGCGGCTTGGCGCTGCTGGAATTCGGATCGACCGGCCAGATTGTCCAGGCAGTCGGGGTCTTTGGCGATGTCGTAGAGTTCTTCCGCCGGACGCTTGCCGAACGACCAGGTCCAGTAGCGCTGCGTCTCGGGCTTGCGGCGGGCCTGGAGACATTCGGTCTTGGTCGGGCCGCCATCGACGTTGAGATAGCCGGTCACCGGATCGCCCCCCGGCCAGCGCTCAGGCTCGAAGTTGTGCAGGTACAGGAATCCGTCCTTGACGATCCCGCGAATGGGATAGCCCACATCGTTGGGCCGGCCGACGTCGTGACGTTCCTTGCCGATCAGCACGTGGTCGCGCGCGGCGATGCAGCGGCCCGCCTTCGTCGATTGGAAGATCTCGGTCAGGCTGCGGCCTGTGATCGGCTGCATCCCGGCCTCCCCCGGTTCGACGCCCGCCAGCTCCAGGAACGTCGGGGCAAAATCGATGAAGGAGACGAAATCGTCCACCCTGCGGCCCGGGTTGCGGATACCCTGCTTTCCACATCATCGCCAGCGGCAGGTGGTTCGAGTATTCGTACGCCTGGCCCTTGACGTGCGGGAACGGCATGCCGTTGTCCGCCGTGACGACGACGAGCGTGTTGTCCAGCAGGTTGCGCTTTTCCAACTCCGCCAGCATGCGCTGCACATGCGTGTCGAAGTGCTCGATCTCGAAGGCGTAGTCGAGCAGGTCCGTGCGCACGGTCTCGTTGTCGGGCCACGGGCGCGGGACGCGGTCGATCTGGTCGAGTTGCTTGCCGCCCTTCTTGCGGCCCGAGTCGAATTCGTACCCGCGATGCGGCTCCTGGCCCCCGTACCAGAAACAGAACGGCGTATCCGCCGGCTTGGCGGCCAGGAAGTCGGCGAAGTTGCCGGCGTAATCGATTCCACTGATCGCCCGCGTGGGAGGCGTCGCCTTGCGGGTTTGATACGGCCGGCCCGTCAACTGCCGCGGCTTGCCGTCGATCTCGCCGGGCACACCCGGCCCCCAGCCCTTGCCCGTGAAGCCCACGTGATAGCCCTGCGCGGACAGCGCCTCGGCGTAGGTCTTGAACTTGGCCGGGAAATAGCACCAGTGATTGGCCGCCGCTTCGAGCTGCCAGGAATTGCGGCCGGTCAGGATGCAGGAGCGCGACGGCGCGCATTTGGCATTGGGCGTGTAGGCATTGGTGAACAGCACCCCCTCGCGGGCCACGCGGTCGAACCCGGGCGTCCGCACCCACGAGCAGCCATACGCCCCCATGTGCGCCCACGAGACATCATCGGCGATGCAGAACAGGATGTTGGGTCGTGCCGGTTTCCCGGTGGCCCCGGCCACCAGCGGACGCCAGGCGGACGAAGCCAGCGCTGTGCCTGTCATCTTCAATAACGATCGCCTCGATATTCGTGTCTGTTCCATCAATTTCGTCCCCTGTATCGCGTTAGTATGGACTCATACGGGTTACGCGTGAGTATCTCACAGTCCGGGTGCCACGCCCAAGCGCAGCTTGAGCGTGTCTTCTGGGTGCGATAGAGCACGGTCAAACGAGTTTGGCCGTGGCACCCAAGACAGCGGCTGTCAAGCTAAGCACGTGCTTCGGCCTTGCGGATGGGGCTCCCAAACGCGATTCATCGCGTTTGGGGACCCCTGCCACCCGAACGCCGATTTGGGCTGCGAAGAACTCAACTGTAAACGGTGTCACGGTGCCCAACAGCTCGAGTATTCTATCTGCCCGCCGCAGGCCCCGTCCATGATACGGAAATCCGGCCCTTCGGCAAGCAGGCGATTGGGGGTGGTACGGCCTGATACGCATTAGGATTGATTCTTCGCCCCGTTTGTCATCCCTTCGCGGCGCTCAGGGCAGGCTCTGAACGGAGCGCAGCGGAGTGAAGGATCTCGGCTGCGAAGGAGGGGAACCTCCCATGCGGTGGCCAGATCCTTCGGCTACGCCTCAGGATGACAAAGTCTGTCCCGCGCACGGACTTTTCCCAATTCGTATCAGTAGGACTGCCAGATTCGTGCAACAGTCCCAAACCTAAAACGGGCCGGCGTTAAGATTTTCTTTATCGGAGTCGGGACAAGGACTTACGGCAATTTCGGGGACTGGCGAAATCCATTTTTCCGTGCAGATTCCTGCAACACGGAGCAAGGGTAGAGGGACGCCCTCTGATTTATGATCTATGAACTATGATTTACGATTTGAAAGCGGAAGGAGGAGACATGAGGACGCGTGGCAAAGCGAAGCGCAAAGCCGCGCAACTGGCCCGGCGGGCATGCCTCAGCTTTCTTCTCCGTGGCCTCCGTGGTGAATACTCATACAAACAAACCCAATTTGCCCCCGCCGGACGGGCAGGCGGGGCCGTGGCTGGAGCCTATTGTGCCAAACATACCTAAATTTGGCCTGTCGGCCGGGGCGATTGTACAAACAAGACGCGCACGACAAGAGTCCGCGAGCGCGGGTTCGACCCGCGTTTCTGAGTCAGAATCGGGGATCAGTCTCGCTGATCCCGACTTTTGGCGGGCGCGTCAAACAAAGCCAATTTGCCCCCGGGCGCCCA
Organism: uncultured Planctomycetota bacterium; assembly: GCA_963699595.1. GTDB lineage: Bacteria > Planctomycetota > Phycisphaerae > Sedimentisphaerales > Anaerobacaceae > PLanc-01. The sequence continues at coordinate 1,505,045 of CAVOUO010000035.1, read as the reverse complement.
GGAATGGGCGCGGGCCGCCGGGGACCAATTATGCCAAACAAACCCAGTGGGCCCAGAATCCGCCGCCGGTATCGGCCACACGCATCAGATTCTTGTCCGTTTTTTCCCTTGATCCGGATGTCACACAAGGGTATAAGCACCGTTATGGAAAACTCAAAAACACTACCAGTCGTGGGTTCATCCCGTCGTCAATTCCTCAAAACCTCCAGCGTCGCCGCCCTTGGCAGTGCTCTCGCCAGCCCCCTGGCCTTCGCCGCCCAGTCTTCGAGCGCTACCCTCAAGGTGGGACTCGTCGGCTGCGGGGGACGCGGGTCCGGCGCGGCGGCGCAGGCCCTGAGCACCGGGCAAGGCGTGGTCCTGACCGCTATGGGCGACGCCTTCGAGAATCGCGTGCAGAGCAGTCGCAAGAGCCTCGCGGCCGATAAGGAATTCGGGTCACGCGTCAAGGTCCCCGACAGTGCGTGCTTCGTGGGCCTGGACGCCTTCCAGAAAGTGATCGATAGCGGCGTGGATGTCGTTCTCCTGGCCTCGCCCCCCGGTTTCCGGCCGCAACATCTGCGCGCCGCCGTCGAGGCCGGCAAGCATGTCTTCTGCGAGAAACCCGTGGCCACCGATGCCTTCGGCGTGCGCAGCGTTCTCGAGTCCGCCGCCAAAGCCAAGGCGAAGAACCTGTCGCTGGTCTCCGGCTACTGCTGGCGGTATCACCCAGCCCGGCGTGCCTTCTACCAGAAGATCCTCCAGGGCGCCATCGGCCCTGTTCGTTCCATCTATGCCACGTATCTGACCGGACCGGTGAAGCCCATGCCCCCGGCCAGTAGTCGCCCCGCCGGCATGGGTGACGTGGAGTGGCAAGTCCGCAACTGGTATAACTTCACGTGGCTATCCGGGGATGGGCTGGTGGAACAAGCCTGTCACAGCATCGACAAGATTGCCTGGGCGATGAATGGGGTCCTGCCGCTCAAGGCGGTGGGAACCGGCGGTCGGCAATTCCCGAATAACGAAGGCAATATCTTCGACCACATCGATGTCTTCTACGAATTCCCGGATGGCGTTCGCGCGTTCATGGCCCAACGCCAGATCCGCGGCTGCTACAGTGACAACTCGGACTACCTCATGTGCAGCGACGGCGTGGGCACCATCAAGGGCTTCGCCGATCCCACGATCACGGGCAAGGAGAATTGGCGCTATACCGGTCCCAAGGCCGACATGTACCAGGTCGAGCACGACGAGTTGTTCGCCTCCATCCGCAGCGGCAAGCCCATCAATGATGGCATCTGGATGGCGCACAGCACGCTCATGGCCCTCATGGGACGCATGGCCGCCTACACCGGCAAAGAGGTCTCTTGGACGGAAGCCCTGAATTCCGAGGAAAAACTCGTGCCCGACAACCTGACCTGGGACATGAAATTGCCCATCAAGCCCATGGCCATGCCGGGACAAACGAAGTTTGTGTGATGATTCTGCGGGCGGGTTTTGACCGGGCGGCCGGCGCTGAACCAGCGGCGCACGGGCAAACCTTGAAACCGCAGGCTCCACTCTCTCGACGAGTCATATCATTCTTGACTTGGCCTCGTGGCGAGGCTTTGGCAGAGTACGTTGCATCCCTCGGGAAACATCACCACGGGAGAAAGGGAGAACCGCCACGGTGTTGAATCGGTCTGACGCTCAGCAGTGTCTGCCGGCCATCGTGCTGTGCCTGTTGTCCGGCGTGACGCTCTGGGGTGAAGCCACGCCGCAGCCCGCGAGCCGTGTTGCCACTGCCCCTGGCGAAGCATACAACGTTTTGACTCTTGGTGCGGCGGGCGACGGCCGAACCAACGATGCGGCGGCGATTCAAAAGGCCGTGGACACCTGCCATCTGGCCGGAGGAGGACGCGTGCTGCTGCCCGCGGGGCGGACGTACTTGTCCGGCACCATCCGGCTGAAAGCGAACGTGGACCTGCACCTCGAAACCGGGGCCACCCTCAAAGGCACGACGGACCGGAAGGCCTACGGGCCCCAGCGGGCGCTGATCGTCGCCTGGGACTGCAACAATGTATCCATTACCGGCGGCGGGACCATCGACGGCGACAGCCGCGCGTGGATGGAGGGGCTCGTGGACGACATCTTCCGCCCCAAGTCAGGTCGGCCGGGGTTGATGTACCTGCGGGGCTGCCGGCAGGTGACGTTGACCGACGTCACGATCCGCAACTGTGCGGCCTGGACGGTGCATCTGCTCGGCTGCGACGATGTTCTCATCCAGGGCATTCGTATTCTGAACGACCTGCGCGTACCCAACTGCGACGGGATCGACCCGAACCGGTGCCGCAACGTGCGCATCGCGAATTGCTTCATCCAGGCCGGGGATGACGGCATCGTCGCCAAGTGTACCCGCGAATCGTCCGAGTATGGCCCGTGCGAGAACATCGTCGTTACCGGTTGCACGATCATCTCGCGTTCCTGTGCCATCAAGATCGGCACCGAGAGCAGCGGCGACTTCCGGAATTTCGTCTTCGACTCGTGCGTGATCTACGGCAGCAATCGCGGCCTCGGCATCCAGCTTCGCGACAGCGGCACCGTTGAGAACATCATCTTCTCCGACATCGTGGTCAACACGCAATCGCACGGGCCGCTGTGGTGGGGCAAGGCCGAGCCCATCTATGTCACGGCGGTCCCGCGCACGGCCGAGACGAAGCTCGGCAGGATCCGCAACATTCGATTCAGCAATATCCTCTGCCGGGGCGAGAACGGCGTATTCCTCCATGGCTCCAAGGGCCACCCCCTCGAGGACATCGTGCTGGACAACGTGCAAATCGAGATCGGCAAGTGGACGACGTGGCCGGGTGGCTTCTACGACCTGCGGCCTGGCATCCACGAGGGAGTGTATGAACACAAGACGGCGGGCGTCTATGTTCAGCATGCCCATGGGGTGACGCTTCGGAATGTGAAGGTCGTCTGGGGCGAGACCCGGCCCGACTACTTCGGCGCTGCTCTGGAGGCACACGACGTCACAGGCCTGGAACTGACGGATTTCAAAGGTCAAGCGGCTCATCCCGGCAAGATACCGGACCGAATCGTGGAGGAGTAATCCGATGCCCTTGATAGTTTCCAGACGCTCGTTTCTGAAATCTTCCGTCCGCGCTGGCAGGCGGCACAGCGCTGATGGCAGGTCTGCGCACGGCGCAAGCGGCCGAAGCCAAGGGGCCGCTCATGGCCTATGTGGGCACGTTCAGCTCGCCCCTCCGGGACGTGCTGCCGACGCAGGTGGATTTGCCTCCCGGAAATGGACGCGGCATTCACCTGTTTCAGGTGGATCGCACCACCGGGGCCCTGACACCGTGCGGCGTCTATGAGCTGGGGACGAGTCCGAGTTGCCTGGCTGTTGAATGCCGCCGGGACCCGCCTGTATTCCGCCAATGAGACGGACCGGGTGGGCGAAGGCAACGAAGGCACGGTCAGCGCCTTCGCCATCAACCGCGCCGACGGGCAGTTGAGACTGCTCAACACCGTCCGTTCCGGCGGGGCCGGACCCACCTACGTGAGCGTGCATCCGTCCGGGAGGTTCCTGCTGGTGGCCAACTACTTTGGCGGCTCCGTGGCGGTGCTGCCGATTCTGCCCGACGGCAGTCTGAGTGTCGCCACAGACATCAAGAGGGATGAGGGAACGCATAGGACCGAAGAAGGCCACGAACGCCCCGCCGGGAAGCTTTGCCTTCAGCGGACACGACCGAACTCACGCGCACATGATTCAGACCGATCCTTCGGGGCGCTTCGTTCTGCATGTCGATCTGGCCTTGGATCGGATCTTCGTCTGGAAGTTCGACGACGCCAAGGGCGTGCTCACGCCGAATGATCCGGCCGCGATCTCGCTGCCGCCGGGAGATGGGCCGCGGCATTTCTTCTTCCATCCGAATGGACGCTGGCTCTACTCCCTCCAGGAGGAAGGCTCGAACATCGTCCTGTTTGACTACGATGCCCAGCAGGGGCGGCTGGCCGCACGGCAAACCGTCTCCAGCCTGCCCCGCCGGGTTCGCCGGCAGCAACTTCTGCTCGGAGATCCTGGTTTCCGCCGATGGCCGGTTCCTCTATGCGGGCAACCGTCTGCACGACAGCATCGCGATCTTCTCCATCGGCGCCACCGGTACGCTGACCTACGTCGGGGAAGAGTGGACGCACGGGAACTATCCGCGCAGCTTCAATTTCGACCCCACCGGCCGGTTCCTTTACTCCTGCAATCAGCGGGGCGACAACCTCGCCGTCTTCCGCGTGGATCGTCAGACGGGCGGCCTGACCTTTACCGGCCATTACACACCCGTCGGCAATCCTTCGATCATCGTCTTCCTCGATCTCGCGAAGGCTGACTGAAGAGAGCGGGGCGTTGCCTTGTGGGCGAACGCCCCGTTTGGGTGTTTTCGTGCGCCCCGTAGTGGCGGCGCAACTACAGTGTTGGGCTACTGAGCCGGATGGCCAAAGCCGATGTCGTCGATGGACAGCATGCCGGCGGCGCCCGCTTTCGGATTGGCCTTATCGCCCGCGCCGATCGTGAGCTTCTTGACGGCGGCCAGGTTGATGCCGGTCAGGTCGCTTAAGGCGATCCGCCACTGGGTCCAGGTGGACGCGGTGGTCGCCGCCGGGTCCGGGTGGGCGACCATCTTGGACTTGCCGGCCTTATCCTCGACCACTACGTACAGGCCGGCGGGATCGTTGGCGGGGTTCGGTCCGACGTTCGCCACGGTCCACTGACCCGTGACGGTGCCGGTCGTGACCACCTCGGAAAACTCGCCGATGCAGGCGCCGGCCGCCGCGTTGTTGCTGGCCACGGCCATGCCGATATAAACGATGCTCGGCATGGAGATCGTCTGCGGGTTGGGCGACCTGTCGGTCCCGGTGTTCTCGGTGTCCGGCTGGACGGTCCAGGTCTTGCCGTCCGTTGAATAGGAAGCGGTGAACAGATTGCCCTTGCGCTCGATCTTGACCCAGAGCGGGAAGGTGATCATGCCGGGGTTGCTATGGGCCGAGAGGGCACTGCCGCCGACGGTGGGCCGGTTCTGGAAGGCCCGGCGGCCGTCCGGCGTCGGGAACATGAAGGCATAGGCAGAGTTCTGCTCCAGACTCCTGCGGATCATCACGCCCGCCTTCGCCCAAACCGTGGTGGCATCGGCGATGGCGACGACCTTGGCGGTAATCGAACCGTCCCCGGTGAGCTGCTTGTAGACAAAGCGGAAGTTGTCGGCGGTGCCCCAGATGTCGCCGCTGTTGGAGCTGACCTTGTATTGCCCGGGTGCGGTCTCCACGAATTTCGCTGCGTTGCCCTTGAACCACAGACTCAGCGTATCGGCTCCGCTGACAGTCCAATCCTGGGGCGTGTCAAAGGTCCGCTGGGTCTCCGAGTAGTAGGGCGTCTTGATGTTGTTGTACTCGAACGGCATGGCCTGGCTGCCGCCGTGAACAACCTTCGTCTCGGCAAACGGAGCCTGCAGGTATCCGACCACCGAGCCGGTGCCGTTGGTCCAGCCGTCGACCCACGTCTCGTAGATGCGGCTGCCCTCGTCATCCGTATAGCTCTCGAAATCATCCACCGGTGCGAATTCCTGGGTCGTGAAGCTCCACAGGGCGCCCGGATAGGTGGCCGTGCCGACCTCATCGACCTTCCAGTAGTAAGTGGTGCCGAAATTCAGAGCGCCGGGGGCAAAGCCATGACTGGTCACTGTCTTGGCTGCCACGGTGCCGCTGACCACGGCCGCCTTGTCCGTACCGAAGTACACCTGCTCGGAGGTCATATCACGGCCCGACCGCCAATCCAGAGACGCTGTCGACGCTTACGCCTGTGGCGGCGGCGGCGGGTTGCGGCCCGCGAGCCTGCGCAGGGATTTGGAGGAAGCGTACTTCGCTCAGGCCGCACTGTTTAATCCCTACCTCGCTCCAGTTGCTCTTGGCCGTGAGCTTGATGTACTGGGCCACGACACCACCCATATCCACGGTCGTGTTGTGCGCGTAACCGGCTACGGCGGTCGCCTTGGCGAACTGCGTCTCTTTCAGGAGCGTCCAGGTCGTGCCGTCGGTCGAGTACTCGATTTTGACGTCCTTGAACCCAAAGCCCAGCACGGGCTCGAAGTCCCCGTTGTAGTTCCAGACCCACAACTCGGAAAGCTTGTAGACGTTATCGAACTGATACTGGATCCAGACCGGCCCCGGATCGGTGACGGCGGTGTTCCACATGGTCGTGGCGTTCGTCCCGTGCGTATCGCCGGTCAGACCCGAGCCGTTGATCGTGTTGGCCGGTCCGGTCGTGGACTTCTCGAAGCTGGAGGCGGTGGCCGTGACGCCCGTAACCGGATAGGCATAGGGCTCGACGGTGAAACTCCAGACCTTCCCCCGGAAGATGGTGTTGTCCGGTGGGCCGTTGACTTCATCGACACGCCAGAAATAGGTCTTGCCATATTCCAGCAGGTCGGCCGGCCTAAAGGTGGTTCCCGTCTGGCCTTTGCTGACGAGCACACTCCCCGGGGTGTCTACGGTGGCCGCCTTGACATCGTCCTGACTGGTGCCGAAGTAGACATTGTGTGTCGCCGCCGTGGCGGTCGGCGTCCACCCCAGGCATCGGATCGCGCCGGGCATCGGTGGCTCCATCCTCCGGCGTCGGATCCTTGGCTTCTGTGGTGGCCAGCCCCTTCATGACCGCCTTGATTTGCTCCTCCGTCAGGGCCACATTGAAGATGGCCACTTCGTCCAGCACGCCGGTAAAGAACTCGCTGGGCACACCCTGGGTCATTCGGGCCCCGATGAGCACGGGGGTAGCGGTGTCGGTGTTTTGAGCACCGCGGTCCTGTTCGGCATCGAAGACCCCGTTGACGTAGATCTTCATTTTGGCACCGTCGTAGGTGACGGCGACATGTCCAAAGTCATTGCTGGGCAGGGCCTTGGTGCCGTCGTACGCCCAGGGGTCCACTTCCCGGTGAAAGGAGATGGTGCCGCCACCGCTGACCTGGACGATGTAGGCGCCGATGACGCCGCCGTTGAACTTGCCCATGATCGTGCCACCAGCTTGGTTCTTGACCCAGGCCGTAATACTGAACGGAGAAACACCACCGAACGCCAGGTTCCGGGCGGAATCGCGGATCTCCAGATAACTGCTACCCTCGAACTCCAGCGCGCGACCGAATTTTCCCTTCACCCATGCCGGGTTTCCTTTGAGGTCTGCATGGTACGCGTGTCCCGAGCTGTCGCGGGCGATAGTGCCGGACCCCTCATCCAGAAGCCAGAGCCCGGCAATGGATTCCGGATTCACCTGAGCACTGCTGTGGGACGGGCACAGCAGGCCTATGACGATGGACATTGTGCAGGTGGTGAACAGTCTTCTCGCAGTTGCCATTACCGTATCCTCCTACTCTTCGGAAATGAAGACACCCAAGCCAACCCGTAGCATAGCACAAGAGGCGCGTCTGCGTCAATCAGAATTGCAGGCATCAGGAGCGAACAAAGCCGTTCTTCCGCATCCAGTCCAGGTACCGGCTGGCACAGCGATCCAGATTCTCCAGGTTGCCGCCGCCGCGCAAGGGCGAGCACATTTCAAAAGTCGCGACACCGTCAAACCCGCCGGCTTGGAGTCCGGCGAAGAACGCCCGGTAGTCAATGAACCCATCGCCGAATGGCACCGCGCGGATCCAGTCGGGCGCAGCCGGGACATAATTGACCAGTTCCGGTTGATAGCGATAGCGGGGCAAACGCACATAGTCGGCATTGGTGGTGCAGACCGCGTGCGGAGCCAGGCGGCGGGCCGACTCGAACAGGTCTTCGCCGCGCAGGGCCGGCGACCAGGCGTCGTATGCCAGCTTGCAGTTGGGGCGATCGATGTCGCCCAGCAACTCGAGCAGCACGTCGCTGTGCACCGCGACATCGTGATGGTTCTGGATGGCGATGGTGACGCCGAAGGCCGCCGCTCGATCGCAGCACTCCCGCAGGGCAGCGACGGTGCGATTCCAGACGGCGGCCAACGGCGCGGCGGCGCTTTCATAGGCGGTGAAGACACGAACGATGTTGGCCCCCAGCGACTGCGCCAGCCGCGCCACGCTTTCGACATAGGCGATCTGCATTTCCAAGTGAGGGACTTCCCCCGCCCCCGACCCCGAGAAGTCGGTGTAGGCGCCGAGCACGGCACAGCGAACACCCGTTTCGGCCAACGCCTCCTTCCAGCGGGCCCGCATTTCGTCCGAGGCATCGAGCGGCGACAGATGCGGCCGTTTGGCCATCAGCATCACCGCCGGATAGCCTAACTGCTGAGCCTTGCGGAGGAACTCGGGCAACGACAGAGCCGCCTGGCCCCACAGCCCGGCGTAACTGACAGAGAACAGGCATGGAATCATGTCAAGACCTCCCCGACAGGAAGGAGGGGCACATCTGCACGTTTCACGTTCCTCATAAGCTCTTGCACCTCTGTCCAACGAAGCCCCAAACCGCTCCAATCATGGTTGCAGAGTACCACCGGTGCCCGCAAAACTCCAGATTTTCCTTGAACCTCCGTGCGCAAGACTCATCCTTATAGAGAGAAGGCAAGATCTTGTCCGCGTAAAGGGCATGGGATGAGTGCAGAGGACCCGCTCCAGACCTTGGTCTGGCGATGCCAGCGTGGCGATGCGGCGGCGTTCGAGGAGCTGTTCCGACAGTTTCAGCCGCGGCTTCGCTACTACGTCCATCGTCTGGACACCGATGGCGATCATACGGACGATACACTCCAGGAGGTCTGGACCAAAGTCGTGCGCGGGATCGGTTCCCTGCGGGATCAAAGAGCCTTCGTGGCCTGGCTGTATACCATCGCGCGCAATGAAGTATATGGCCGAGCGAAAGCCAAGGACCCCTTTGTCGAGCTGACAGAGGAACATCTGGAATCGCTGACCGACGATCCCGAGCCGGCGTTCCGGGAGGAAGATGCGGCGCGCATCCACCAGGCCCTGGAGACGCTGAGTCCCGCCCATCGCGAGATTCTGACATTGTGTTTCCTGGAAGAGCTCTCGCACCAGGAGATCGCCGGGATTCTGGGCCTTCATCCCGGCACGGTGAAGTCCCGGCTTCACTACGCCAAGCAGGCTCTGCGCCAAGAACTGGAGAGAGACTATGGATCGCCATGACATCATGAGAGATAGACTGCTGCGCGCGGACGGTATCGACCCGCAGGGAGTGTCCGGGGCCGAGATCTGCGCGGTTTCGCCAGCTTCTGAGCCCGGCCGAACACACCCACGTTTCCGGGAGACGGCATTGGAGAAGTTCGCTGGCCAAACTGGCCGTCGCGGCGGCGATGGTCATTGCCACCGCACGGGCCAAGACGTTTCTCTGGACCGGGACCTCGGCCGTCGTCTGGGCCGCCGTGCTGAGAAAGGTGAACGGCTTCGACACCTGTGTCTTTCGCACCCGCGAGATCGACAACGACGGCCCCAGACCCGACGGCTTTGAGTTCGCCACCGAAACGGAAACCAAGGAGCTATCGCTCCGAGACGTATGGTTCCTTCAGCGAGACCTACGAGAATGGCAAACTGACTCGCCGCGTCTACACCTCGCTGTCGAAGAGACAGCATCTGTACTTCAGTGAGGGACACCGGCACAAGCTGTGCCTTCGCGACCCTGTCAGTGACGAGGAGGTTCGGGAATTCCACACCGACGATCCACGGCGGACATGCTGGCGAAGATCCTGGCAGGAAAGTACGTGGAGCTCGGCACCGACGTCATCGAGGGCAAGGCCGTGCGCGGTGTCGAGCTGCGCGACCCGAGTTTCCTGGTCGAGGAGGAGGCAGAAGAAGCGCTCCCAAGGGGATTTCCCGGACGATTTCGCCGCCCGGTTCTGGATCGATATCCAGACCGAATTGCCGGTATGGATGGAGATCAGCATCGTCCTCAAGGGCTCGCCGGTGCGAACGACGACGATTCTGGATCAGTTCGAATGGGGCGTGCCGCTGGAGGAGAGCCTGTTTGAGCCGGAGATTCCCGCCGACTATGAGGTCCACGATCACGATCCCAGCCACAAGACCCCGGAGGCACAGCCGAAGACCCCGGCGGAGGAAGCGTTCGCGCAGCAGACCTCTGGCCGAGCCCTATCTCGGCGACTTCGACCATCTGCCGCTGCCGGATGTCTGCGGCCTGTCCCTGCTCGGTGTTGATCCGAATGTTCCCAGGCCGCAGGTGCGCCTGCTCGGCGACACAAAGATCAAGGTTGCCCATGGATGAATGTGTCGCCAAATGGCCGCGCTACGAGCAGGTGAAGGACCAGTTGCAGCAGGAACTCCAGGCCAAGCTCGACATCGACGCCCTGGATGTAAACAGACTCGTGACGACGGGAATCGCCCTGCGGAACCGGTTCTGGGAACTGGGCGGCTGCTTGTCTGATACCGCGTACCCCTACATCTATGCGGCCCGGCTGCTGGACGAGATCGCCCACCAGCGCGAGCCCGAGAACGACGCGATCATCGACCAACTCGTGGAATCGATCATGTCCTATGAGGTATTCTACTACGAGGAGGACCCGGAGTCCGAGCAGCGCCGGAGGAACCCTCTTTATACCGGGCTTCTGGCGGACTTGCGCGGCGAGCAGTACAGGCTCTTGAAAGCCAAGGTCAGCCAGGGTCATGTGCCGACCTGGAAGGACTTCGTGCGCTGTTGCGATCTCATCATGCTCAGCCATTGGCGAAAGGACGATGCTCTGGCGTCGGAGGTCGCCCGGCTACTGGTCGAGCAGGCCCCGAAGGCCGGTTGGACTTACGACTACTATCTCGACAGGCTGCAGCGGTGCGCCGACCAAGCCGCCGGGCCGCCGGTGACGTTCGTCTACGCACCGATTGACGTTGCCTGCGCTCCCTACGAGCGCCGGCTATGGTCGTTCCAGGGGCCGCAGGAATACCGGCACAAGCTGCTGCCCGTGCACTTGAGACTACCTGAGAGGCCGGTAACCTGTTGTGCCGGAAGCAGAGAAGGCGGGGCGGCTTCGAGAGGCCGCCCCGCGTGTAGCAACGATGGGCGAAGACCTCGCTCAGTCCTGCAGAGGCCGGACCCAGATGTTGCGGTAGCGGACGGGGTTGCCGTGGTCCTGCAACTGGATGGGGCCCTTGTCGGGAATCGCCCGGAACGGCGAGATCGCGTGCGGGCCGTTCCACTGGGTGCCGCCTTCGAGCGCGACGTGGTCCTGGACGAGCACGCCGTTCTGGATGACCGTGAACGTCGGCTTCGTCACGATCTTGCCGTCCTTGCCGAAGTGCGCCCGATGGAAGACGATGTCATAGCTCTGCCATTCGCCGGGCTTGCGGCAGGCGTTGACCAGCGGCACGGACCGGCCGTACAGGGCACTACACTGGCCGTCCGGGTAGGTCTTGTTCTCGTAGGAATCGAGAACCTGGATCTCAAACTCGCCCTGGAGGAAGACGCCGCTGTTGCCCCGGCCCTGGCTGGTGCCTGAGACCTTCTCCGGCGTCGCGAACTCCACGTGCAGTTGGCACGAGCCGAACGATTCCTTGGTCTGAATGTACCCGGCGCCCTTGACGCTCTCCATGTAGCCTTCGCCGACCACCCACTTGGAGGGATTGCCCTTGGTGTCCGTCCAGTTCTTCATGGAGGCTTCGGTCCCGTCGAAGAGGACGACGGCGTCCGAGGGGCCCTGGCCCACCCGGCGTGCGGAGCTGAACGTCCCCGGCGTGATCACCGGCGGGGCGGGGCGGTTCTCATCGTGCACCATCCACCGGCCGCTCGGCGTGTCCACGTACTCGATCTTCGGCTTCTGCTCGGCCGGCGCGGCCTGGGCCGGTTGGGCCTTCGCAGGCTGGTCGCTTTGGTTCCCTCGTTCGTGGCGCAGCCGGTCACCAGCCCCAGCAGGGCCACGCCGACCGCCACTACCACCACCACCTTGCTCATAACTGTTCCTTTCCTGTCAGCCACAAACCACAAACCCCGATGCGCAGCGGCGCTGCGGGCTCGGATCATTGTCCCGGCGGCACGGCGACCTTCGCCGGGGTCTCAACTTATACCCGAAGGTCTGTCCGCGCCAACAGCCGTGTGTGACGAGCCGATGGGCTGTGACGTTTCCCCGAAAAAATCAGTTGGCCCGGCGACGGTTTGGGAGTAAACTACCGCCGGTCGTATGTGGCGCAGCCAACCGGCCTTGTTCCTTTCAGGCCGGGAGGCGACTGCCACGATGGGACGACTCTGCGGACGCAGCGACGCGTGCCGCAGGTACAACCGCAGTTTCAAAAAGGAGAATCGCACATGGCTGAACCGATCGCCCTCCCCCAAACCGCCGAGAGACCCTGGTGGCACGAAGTCACGTGGTATCACTGGACCGTGCTGCTGCTGGCGGCCTGCGGCTGGCTTTTCGACTGCATGGGCCAGCGCATCTTCGTGCTGGCGCGGGAGCCGGCGTTGCGGGAGTTGCTGGGGGCGACCGCCCCGGACGGCACGTGAAATACGTGGGCGGCATGGCCACGATGATCCTGATGATCGGCTGGGCCACCGGCGGCATTCTGTTCGGCATCCTGAGCGACAAGTACGGCCGGGTCAAGTCCATGGTCGCGACCCTGCTGGCGTATACGATCTTCGCCGGCCTGTCCGGGCTGGCCCGCAACGGCACGGAATTCCTGATCTACCGCTTCCTGTGCGGCCTGGGCGTCGGCGGCATGTTCGGCTCGGCCACCACCCTGCTGGCCGAGAGCGTGACGCCGCGCTTCCGCACGTTCGCCCTGGGCGTGATGCAGTCGCTGTCGGCCATCGGCAATATCCTGGCCTCGGGCGTGAGCACGCAGATCGTGCTGGGTAAGGAGAACTTCTGGGGTCACTGGAGCGGCTGGCAGATCCTGTTCTTCGTGGGCGTCCTGCCGGTCGTTCTGATCGTGCCCATTGTCCTGCTCCTGAAGGAGCCGGAACCCTGGAAGAAGGCCAAGGCCGACGCCGCCGCCGGCCGGGGCAAGAAGATGGGCTCCTACGGCGATTTGCTGGCGAATCCCACGTGGCACTACACGGCGCTGGTCGCGGCGGTCTGCGGCATCGCCCTGATGCTGGTCCCCTTCATCGTGCCCAGCTCCTGGCCCCGACCTCCGATCAACGCGATGCTGGGCCTGATGGTCGTCGCCGCGGCCTTCTGGACGATTGCGGGCAATCGCCACGGCAGCATGATCGCGCTGGCGCTGATCCTGGTCAGCATGGTACTGGTCGCCTTCCAGGCGCCGGCGGCCTGGCCGAAGACGATCCTGCTGCTGTTCATGGCCGTTCTGGCCGTGATCACCGGCTACTTCGTGCTCCGCTTCCTGCCCCAGAAGGAGTTGCCGGCCCAGATCCGTTGGCGCAAGAGCACGCACATCGGCATCTGTTTCGGCGTGGCGGGCATGGTCGGCTTGTGGGGCATCGCGTTCTTCTCGCCGGAGCTGATCACCGCGGCGTTCAAGAACCGGCCCTTGCTGGCGCACGAGTTGGTCCAGCCGATGGCGATCCTCGCCGGACTCAAGGCACCGGCCAACTCCGGCGTAGCGCACGTCAAGGGGCAGCTCTCTCCCGACATGCAGAAGTTGGTGGACCAGGTCGATCCCGGTACGGCTCTCCCGGCGGCCGCCCAGGAGACGCTGCTGGCCGACCTGAACCGGCTCATCCAGACGACGAACCTGTACAACGCCGAGGCCTTCCAGTCGGTGACTCTGACGAAGGGGACGGCGAACCTGGCGAAGTTGGTCCAGGCCAAGGGCGAGAAGCCGGACATCGTCCTGCTGAACCGCCAGTTGGTGGAGCAGCTTTTCCCTGGCGCGATCGCCGAACTGCAAGTGACGATTGACAAGTGCAAAAGCCGCGGGACGCTCTTGCAGGACGTCGGCGCGATGCTGGGCATGTTGACCTTCACCTGGGTCGCCTCGCGCTTCAACCGGCGCACCGCGTTCTTCGCGTCCTTCGCGTTCTGTGGGATCGTGGTCGCGTTCGTGTTCTACGCGCTCAAGCGGGAGTCGGACGTGTATTGGATGCTGCCCCTGATGGGGTTCGGCACGCTGTCCTGCTTCGCGGGCTACTCGATCTACTTCCCGGAGATTTTCCCGACCCGCCTGCGGGGCGCTGGCGTCGGTTTCTGCTACAACACGGTCCGCTACTTTGCGGCACCGTTCCCGTTGCTGCTGGGCTGGCTGAGCACCATGCTGCCGTTCCGCCGCGTGGCGGTCGTAATGTGCCTGATCTATCTCGTGGGCATCGTTGCCCTGATCTGGGCCCCGGAGACCAAGGGCAAACCCCTGCCGGAGGACTGAGCCGGGACCGGCCGGGAAATTGGCTTTGTTTGTACACACGGGCAGGTTCTGGAAAGTGTAAGGTGTGAAGGGCGAAGACCCGGCCACCAGCTTCGGCTGCTTCCTTGCCGGCTGTCTTCCTTATTACCCTCGTTTTTGCCCCGAAAATCCAGACCGCCACGTGCCAAGGACGCCCTACCGCCAAAGCCGCGTTTTCAGAGGCGCCGGTTCAGACCGCCAAATTGTGCGTGTGACGGTCTGATAGTGTCACGCCCGCCTGACCGGCCCCAAAAACCGCGTTTTCAGGGGCGCCAGCTCGGGTCATCAGACCGCCAAAGGCCCCCAGAGGCCGGTTGGCGGTCTGATCGTTGGCGGTCTGAGTTTTTCGCACAAGAACGCCGTCCCTGGAATTCCCCTGCCGTGTCCCATCCGGCGGAATTGGCTTTGTTTGTACAAGCGGTCCCGCCGGTAGGCCGTCGAAAGTGTGAAGTGTAAAGTGTGAAGTTTGAAGACCCGGCCATCGGCTTCTCCTGCTCGACACTCGAAACTTCAAACTTGAAACTGTCTCTCAAATCATAAATCATGACTCATAAATCAGAGGACCCCCCTCTACCTATGCTCCGTGTTGCACGAAGCGTGGCGGAATTCTGGGCGCGCACGACCCCTGAGACTCGCGTAACTCCTTGTCCCCACAGGAATAAAGAATTCCTCGCGCGCGGGGTGTTTTTACTTTTGAACTGTTGCACAAACGCGGCCTTCGGCCGCAACCGAAACCGATCCTCGCGCCAAGACGCAAAGGGCGCTAAAAAGACAAGGCGACAGCGATGTCAATACCTCCACCAGAGGTGGAGGCTTGTAACGTGAACCGCTCAAAGCGGGTTGTTTGGGAGCCGCCTGCGGCGGCAGTCGGCCAGCCCCGCCCCGCATCTGGTCCAGCCCGCCAGCCTTCCTCTTGCTTCCGTTTGGTGTCTTTCTCGCCCGCCCTCTCGCGGCGCACCACTGGTGCCACGACACACCGAGAGATCCAGAGGCCCTCTCCCGGGACTATTCGCTCTTTCCGCCCTCCGGGCACCTTGCCTTTGATGTACCCGCGTACATAAGCTGGCGAATGCGTATGCGGAATCACGCGGGGCTTCACCCGGTTCCCTATTTGGCAAGCTCAAAGACAACTCCTGTATCTGTCAAACTCTGGGAGTCCCCCGGCTTAGCCGGGGGGTTACCTCTGTTACTTAGATCCTAGGGACGAACCCCGTTTCCCGCGCAACCCTGTCACAATTTCTGGATTCGGCCGAATCCTACCCCCGATTATCGGCGGGAGCAAGGGGAAAGATTGGGAAGTTCGAAGTTCAGAGTGTGAAGTGTAGAGTTTAGAGTTGTGGGATGGGGCGCGGTCTGCGAGACGTGGGGCGAGGGGGGCTCTGGATTGGTGATTTAGAGAACGAGAGAACGGGACGGTGTCAGGTACTTCTTCCGGATAGGGACCGCCTGAAAATGATGATTTCCAGTCCCGAATTGAATCTGCGGAAATCGGCAGACGATAATCGGTTGTCGGTAGTCCGTAATCGGTAGTCGGTCCGTCGTCTGTCCTCCGTCCTCCGGGTCACAGGCGCAGCCAGGCGGCGGCATTTTGGCCGCGGATCTTCTCTTTGTCGGACTCGCTCGCGTCCAGGACTTCCAGCTTGACCAACGCCGGATCGGGATAGTTGAAGGGCATCCCGGTCCCGAACATCAGGCGGTCCGCGCCCAGGTTCGTGATGAGCTGCCCGATCTCGTTGGCCAGCAGGGCACTCAGGCGGGACAGCTCGATGGCATAGTTGGACGGCAAGCCATTGTTCTTTCGGCCCAGCGGCGACCCGGTGTAGCCGAGGCCGTTGAGCAGGAGGAAACGCGATTTCGGATGGGCCTTCACCAGTTCGACGATCTCGTCCAGCGGGATGTCGGGGATATTCAGCAGCCAGCTCCGCTCGCGGTTGTCCTCCACGCGCATCGGGATGGAGATGACCATGCCTCGCTCCGTCGCGGCCTCGATCAACTCCCGGCAGCGATGGGCTGGAGAGACTGTAGTTGTGCCACTTGGGATAGAGGCGCAGGCCCTTCATGCCGAACTCCTCGTGGCAGATCTTCAGATCGTCCTGCCAGCCGGCGTAGAACGGATTGATGACGGCGAACGGGATCAGCCGGTCGCGATGGCCTTTGGCCTCCTCCGCCACCTCCTCATTGCCCGCCTGGGCGTTGCGGTACGTGATCGCGGCGGCACTGGAGACGACCGCCTTGTCGATCTTCTTGGCGTCCATGAGCGCCAGCAGCGACGACGGCCGTGTTGTGCCGCAGCCGCCGGAACGCAAAATGGCCGAGATACGCATTCACGTCGATGATCATGCTTTTCGCCTCCCCAGGAGTCTCATCAGGTTCCCGCCCAGGATCTTCTCCTTGTCCTGCGCGCTCAGGTCCGCCCCGCGAATCTTGCCGATGCCCGCCGTCATGGACGAGTCGCAGCCGAACACGAGCCGATCCACGCCGACCACGGCCGCCGCCATGTCCACCGTATCGGCGTCCGTGACGCTGCCGCTGGTGTCGAGCATGAGGTTCGGCGCGTGGCGTGCGGCCTTGATCGCCCACTCCCAGTCGCCGCCGCCGGAGATGTGGGCGCAGATGAGCATGGCCTCCGGGTAGCGGCGGGCCAGCTCCGCGAGGTGTCCGCTGTCGGTCAGACGCGGCTGGTCCTCCACGAAGTAGTGGGAGTGGCCCGCGTGCTGGAGGATCGGCACGCCCAGCTCGATCGCCAGCTCCACGACGGGAAAGACCACCGGCTCGTTGCAGGTGTACTCGTTGTAGAGCTTGATGCCCATAAATCCGCGGTCTCCCACGCAACGGCGGATTTCCTCCAACGCCTCCCGCGTATACCCGGGGTTGACGTAGCAGTAGCCGAGCACCCGGCCGGGGAACCGCTTCATGCCCTCGGCCGTCCACTGGTTACATTCCCGAAAGCCGTCCGGGCTCGCCGGCCGCTGCGGCGTGAGGGTCGAGCAGCACAGTTGATCGATCCCCAGCTTGTCCGCCGCCTCGATCAGCTTGCGATCATCCGCCTCCCAATCCCGGCGGCTGTGATGGGTCAAGTGCGCGTGACAGTCGATCACCTTGCTCTGGCGGGGCAAACCGCCGGCTGTATTCGACGCCGGCTGGCTGCCGGGCCGGGCCAGCGCCGCGGGCAGGCCCGCCGCACCCAACGACTGCGACGGCGGCCGCCGAGCCTTTCAGGAGCATCCGCCGCGAGACGCCCGGCAGCGATCCCGGCGAATTCGAGTTGCTCTCACGAGTCATCTGGATTCCCCTTCACTTGCGACACCTCTTCGTAGGTCATGGCCCCGCCTCCGCGGGGCCAGGCTCCCCCTGCGAAGGCAGGGGTTCCCGCACGACACCGTGGCAGGGGCATCCCGTTCGCATGGTTCAGGGCGGGCTTGCCCATGAAGCTCATTCGCGCAGCTTCGCCGACACGAGATTCAATTCTACCGACGGCACCGCCAGTCACAAGAGGTCGAGGCCACCGTTCGCAGGATTCAGAAGGCCAAGACCAGTCCGGCCTGGAGCTTCACCGGAAAGTACCGCACGCTCATGCATCGCCCCTTCCATTTCCGATGAGCCGACCTTTCCCGTTTAGCTATACCCGATTGCGTCACGGAGTCAAGGCCATGGAACTGCATTGGCCGCAGAGAGCCTGTACCCGCAAAGGCGGGGGGCACCGAGGACACGGAAGGTGGAGAAGAGAAGACAGCAGGCCGGAAGCGGTAGGCCGCAGGCTGGGCTTTATCCCATACGAATCAGACCGAGCTTTTAGAAAACCCCTCGCACTCGCTACCTCGGCCCGCCGATACCGCCGAAAGGCACCGGCACGCATTCGCGCAAAGTATTACCCTAAGGGCCGGCCCCAAAGTCGGTCTCGTCGCTCATAGCTTACACCGCTGGACGCCTGACGCTGAGCCGATACACGGCTCGCACCATCGTCACCCCGGACCGCGATCCGGGGTGCAGCCCATCCACGGATTGAATTCCGGGGACGCGGCAAAGGGACGAAAACAGAGCGGCGTTAGATTCGGCCGAGCGACCTCATGTAGCGGCCGGATTTTCGCAGGCCCATTCTCGATGCCTTCTTTTTGACGGCTTCGGTGGGACGGCCCAGCTCATCGGCAACCTCCGCCGTCGGACGGTTCGAAAACAGCTTCTTGAGCCGTCGGAGATCGTCTCTTGTCCATGATCCTTTTATCTTGTTTCTGGCCATCTTGTGGCTCCTTTTTCCGATTCCAGAGGGCTGACACGAGGCGGATGGGATCATCGTCCCGTGCCTCCTCGGTACCTGCGTATTTCTTTCTGAAATTTCTACGCAGCAAAAGACTTCGTGTTCTCATCCTCCATCCCGTGGAATTCCGGGGGACAGCATATCCTATCTGGAGCGCGACCCAGAGGGATGGGTCCCTGGCGAAATCTCTGATGATCCCGTTTCAGCGCTTGCTGAATCTCAGGTTCTTCAGATCCTCGCCGGCATGGAGGGCGAATCCGGCGATCTTCCCGTTGGGATCACGAGAAAACTCAATCGCGCCATAGGACCTTATGAACCGGTCCCCGGCCATGTGTTTCAAGGCGTTCTCTCCGGGGGGATCGCGGAAGTTGCGTTGAAACAGGTCGGGCACGCGCGGGGCCTTGAGACACAATCGATCCTCGTGTACATACGCGCCATAGGTGGCTTGCAGCTCCTCGCTGTAATACTCCCCTTCGTATTCGCCAAGCTGCGCGGGGCTCAAGGGTCCACCCACCAATCTCTCCGCGGGGATATCATGGCCGTTCTGATGCCAGACGAGCCTGGAAGTCCTTCCGTTTTCATCTCGGGAGAACGACACCTGGACAGGCGCTCCTTTGATAAAATATTCGGTTGGCGATTTCGGACACAATTCCAACAGAGGAGCACCCGGCGGTTGCACGTACAGCCGGTTGTCCTTGGTGGAAACATCGAGGATTACGCCGTTATCGACCCCATATCTTCCTTCGAAACCCGCATAGACGGCGGGATCCACCTCGGCCACGGTGCACGTAACCGGCGCGTGTGCGGGTGCGGACTTCTCCTTCGGAATACCCAGATACAGATCGGCAATCTCATAGGACAGCTTGGTGGTGTTGAGAGCATAATTCGCGAGGCAGATCACACTGAACTTGCGCTCCGGAAAGCGCACGATGAACGCGTTGTAGCCCAGCGAGCCACCCTGGTGGCTCACGGTGCGCAGGCCACCGTGTTCGCCAATTTCGAGACCGAACGCATAGGTGAGGATGTCGCCGTTGTTGAGCGTGCCGCGGGTCAGCAGGAGCGTGTTGAAGTTCTCTCCCCCGATCTTGTTCTGGTAGAAATTCTGATCCCACCGATACATGTCTTCCACGGTCGTGTAGAGTCCGCCGAACCCAAAATCCCGGGTGTCAAGAGCCACGTACGTGCGGCGGTATTTCCCCGCGTCGTCCGGCACGTGCCCGACCGCAAAGTTCTTCCCGATTCTCTCGGGATCGCGGTGGTACGCGGTGTGCGTCATACCGAGCGGACGGAAGAGGTGTTTCTCGGCATATTCGCCTACGGACATTCCCGTCACTCGTCGGATGATGACGCCCAGCAGAAAATAGCCGGAATTGCTGTAGCTCCGCGCTGCGCCGGGCCGAAAGTTCAACTCCTTCTGCCGCGCCAGCAGGTCCAGAAGGACCGGCTCGGGATAGGTCTCGTCCAGTGGGAGTCCCTTCAGGAACGACAACAGCGCGAAATCGCGGACTCCGCTGATGTGGTGAATCAGGTGTCTGATCCGGACAGGAGCCTCGTAGGCCGGCATCTCCGGCAGGTACTTGCGGATATCATCGTCCAACGATATCTGCCCTTGCTCCACCAGCAGGGCAATGCACGCCGCCGTGAATTGTTTGGTCACAGAGGCAATGTTGAAGGCGGTGGCGGTCGTGATGCGACAGCCGGTCTCCATGTCGGCAATCCCGTACGCCGCGTTGGAATACGATTTTGCCGTCCTCGACGACCAGGATCGCGCAACCGGGGCCCTCGGGCTTGACCGTTTGCAGAACCAGCTTGTCAATCCTGTCTTCCATGACCTCGGCAGCTCTCGCCCCGGCAGAAATCGTGCCCAAAATCAGAACCCCGAGAAGCGTAACCAGTGGAGCCGGCAAGGGAGCGGTGGTTGTACCCATTTCTTTTCTCCTTGCTCAAAAAGTTTCATTGTGTGTGTGGAAACATGCGGTGATGGGCCGCAGGAGACGCTGGTCTCGATAACGTCTGCCAGCGTCTTCAACTGGTAGGACGGGCCCCGTTCCAAAACATTTCTTTTCTGTCGGGATGGCGGGCAAAAACATGCAACGTGGGCCTTCCCCACGCTAGCCGGTCAGGCGGAGGCCGTGGTGGGGATGGTGACAGTGAAGGTGCTGCCCTGGCCGGGCTTGCTCTCGACGGTGATGGTGCCCTGGTGGGCGTCGACGATGAACTTGGCGATGCTCAGGCCCAGGCCGCAGCCTTCGGCCCGGCGCGTTAGACTGCGGTCCACCTGGTAGAACCGCTCGAAGATCTTCTTGAGGGCCCGGCGCGGGATGCCCAGGCCGTTGTCAGTCACGGTGAAGCGCACGGAACCGGCATCCTCCGCGACGCTCAGCTTGATCCGCTTCTCGTCGTAGGAGTACTTGTAGGCGTTGTCCAGCAGGTTGACCAGGACGGTGACCAGCGCATCGTGATCGGCCCGGATCTCGGGCAACTGGTCGGGACAGACCATCTCGAAGCAGCAGTGGCCCCGGCCCAGCTTGGTCTTGACGGCCTCCGCCGCGGCGTGGGCGATGCTCACCGGGCTGACCTGCCGCATCTGGAAGGCCTGCTTGTTGCGCTCCATCCGCGAGAAGGTCAGGAAATTGTCGATCAGGCGGCTCAGCCGCTCGTTCTCACGGGAGACGAGCTGCAGGTACTCCGTGACCTGGCTCTGGTCGCGGTAGTTGCCTTCCAGGAGCGTATCGACGAGGACGCGCATCGAGGCCAGCGGCGTTTTCAGCTCGTGCGTGACGGTCGCGATGAAGTCGTTCTTGAGCTTGTTGAGCCGGACCTGGTGCCCGATGCTCTTGGCGGCCACGGCGCCCGAGGCCAGGATCAGCACGATGAAGAGCACGCCGGTCCAGGTGTAGATGGCGATCTGCTCGCTGGCGGCCTGCTCGAAGAAAACGTCTCCGCCTTTGAAGAATAACTGAATCGTCCATCCGGGGAAGTGCGGCCCGACGGCCCCGGCGGCGCAGGGCTCCCGGCTGGTTTCCCCGACCCCGGCGACCAGATGCCCGGCCTCGTCCTGGATCCGGTAATCCACATTGGCATCCTGAAAGCTCGCCGCGTACTCGGCCAGCAGTCTCGTGAGATGCACGCGGGAGACCAGGGCCACGCAGGTCCCGCGGCCGGCCCGGTGACTGATGCCGTAAAGAGGCTCTTCTCCCAGCGCCAGCGGCTGGAGCCGGTCGCCTTGCCAGTCGTCAAACTTCTCGATCGTGGGGAACTGCTCGGCAAAGCGGATCGATTGCTCCTCGACCTGGATCAGCCTTTTGAGACTGGTGCCGCGCAGAAGGTCGGCGTTCTTATGGAGCAGGCCGGTGCGGTCGCCGATCTCCAGGACCTTGCGCGCGATGAACAGGTTCTCGTCCGCCGGCAGGGCGAAACCTGCGCCATTGGCATTGTAGAGCATGGCCAGCAGCTTGCGGAAAGTCTCCTCATAGAGCGTGGTATACGAGGGACGATCCTGCATCCAGCTCAGCAGGAGCAGCCGGGCGTTGGCGATCAGGGCCTGGCAGCGGGAATCACCCGTCTCGGCCAGGGGGCTGAAGGCCACCCGCAGTTTGCACTCCGCGACCGCCTGGTCGATCCGGCCCGCCTTGGCGAGCGACCGGCACTTGCCGATGTAGGCGGCCAGCCGGCCGTGGTCGTCGCTGATCCGGGCCCGCTCCTCGTACAGTTCCGCCGCCTGTTCATACCGCTGGTTGATGAATTCCATCTCCCAGAACGTCGCGGAAATCCTCCGAGGGCCGTGCCAACGTCCCGGCGTCGGTGGAGATGACGGGATAGAGACGCTGCCCGGTGTCGTCGTAAACCAGCAGACCGTCATAGCCGCCCTGGCCCACGGCCGCGACGAACTGCCGATAGGGGTGAACCGAGGGCTTTCGCTCCAACTGCCGGCACGCCTGGGCCCATTGCTCGCCGGCTTTGCCGGTGACCTCGATCAGCCGCCCCTTGTAGAACGTCGTGAGCCGCTGCCGCACGACCAGCCGCTCGCTCTTGACGACCTTGTTCATGAACCACAGCAGGCACACGGTGGGCAGGATCACCGCCACCGCCAGCAGCAGGACCACCCAGCGATACTGACCGAAACCGGGATGGAGGCGATGAAGGAATTTCATGGCACCATCATATCATGCAAGGAGCGGTCAGCACAGATATCGGAAGTACATGCACAGACCATACCTCACTTACCGGCTATCCGCACAGGCGAGGGACCGTAGTCCTCGCACCACGTAAGCAGTTTGTGCTGCGGGTCCAGCCGAACCGCTTTGGTTTTGCCCTCGGTGGGCAGGAGAACCGTGGTTTGTCCTGCGGAGACTTCCACCGGATGCATACGAGTCCCATTTTCAGAATCGACGGCGACCTCCAGCATCAAAGAGAACGGCTCGCCGGGCTGGATCTGACACAGCGAGACGCTGACCAGCTTCTTGCCGGCCTGATCCACGTCGGACCGCGGGAGGCCGGTCCGCCCCGGCCTCCCACGCTCCTTATCATGAGTAGAGGTTTATTTTCCTTCGCGATAAAGCTGCTGGATCTGCGCTTCGGGCAGGCCGCAGTTGTAGACACGGACCTCATCGATCAGGCCGTTCCAGAAACGATCTCCCACCTGGGTGTTCCCACCGATCTGCAGGCGTGCGTCATTCGTGTTGATCGCGCCCCAGGCTTCCTGGGAGCTGTCCAGGGC
Source organism: uncultured Planctomycetota bacterium (assembly GCA_963699595.1). GTDB lineage: Bacteria > Planctomycetota > Phycisphaerae > Sedimentisphaerales > Anaerobacaceae > PLanc-01. The sequence continues at coordinate 1,481,821 of CAVOUO010000035.1, read as the reverse complement.
ACCATCCACGTAGACATACATCTTCTTGCCGTCGTAGACGCCCGCGACATGGTGCCATTCGCCGGTGGTGATGGCCTTGCTCCCGAAGAGACTGCCGTATTCATTGCCGTTGGGGATCTGAAGGCCGGTGCACGCGAATTCCAGCGTGTTGGTCTCGTTGTTTCTTTGAATCCTGTAGGTGTTGTCGCCCTTGGTGATGATCGCCTGCCAGGGCTTGTCGAGCTGTTTCGCCTTGATCCAGGCGGCGATGGTGACGCCGCCGGTGCAATCGAAGGCCGACGTGTCGGCCACGTCGAGAAAATCGCCGTCGCCGCCGAGGGCGATCGCGCCACCGACCCGCCCGCCGGCCGGCTGCCACTCGGGATTGCCCTGGACGGTGGCCTCATGGCCGTTGCCGGAGCTGTCGGCGGCCGTCCGGCCGTCTTTCTCATCCAGCTTCCACCAGCCGACCAGGCCCGCCAGCTCGGCGGTCCCGAAGGCGCTGGGCTGCTGCCAGGCGACGTCGCGCTGCCCGAACCACATGATCTTCGTGTCGCGGTCGCCGCCGTCATCATCGTCGTTCACGTGGACATCGAGTCCGATCTTCTTGCCAACGGCCGCCGTAGTCCCCAGCGTCGCCCAAGGCACCTTGGCCTCCAGGCGATACCCCTTATCGGTGCGGGCGAAGGCGTACTGGACGCCGTTGGTCTTGTTGTGGTGGGATTCGCCCAGGGCGGGAGCACTGCTGTCCCAATCGAAGTGGTATTGATAATCCTTATCGCCGTACAGGTCGGACTTGTTGTTGTCCGCGGCGACAAAGAGCTCGACGCCGTCATCCAGCCAGCTCTCGGCGGAGTCGCTGACCAGCCGCTCGTCGGTGACATCCACGAGGAGGTAGAAGGCCTCCTTGTCGTACATCGCCTTGAAGCCGGCCGCAAGATCCGCGTCGGACGAGAGGGGGGAATAAGTGACGTGGCTGATCGCATTGGAGGGCACGCTCTCCCAGACATCGTCCACGTCCCCGTCGATCGCCGGCGCCCGGCCGGCCGACGGAATACAGAGGGGGGCGGACGGCCGGGTCTGGGCGTGCGCCGACCTGCGCTTTGGCCTGGGTGACCATCTGCACCAATTGCGAGATCGGGCCAAAAAGCTGCCGGATCGGGGGCAGATCGCTGATGCTCAGGCGGATCCCGAAGCTGTCGGCGGATTCGCTCGTCAGCAGGCGAAGCGTGGTCTTCTGGGTGGCTTTGATCACCTCGTCGAGGGCCTGCTTCGCCTGTTTGGCGGCCTCGTCCGAGGCAAACTGCGCGTTCTGCTCCACGAGCTCAAGAGCGGCGCCGACGTTGATCAGGACCAGCTTGCTGGTCGTCGGCGACAGGGTCGCCAGGCCATCCTGCAAGGGACCGCCGCTGAGCACGGAAGTGTTCTGCCTCGTCGCCGTGACGGACTGGTCGACCAGTTGCGAGTTCAGGGAGAGCACCAGCGTCTTGCTCGCCTCGCTCGTGTGGCCGAAGAGCTTCATGCCGTTGCCCAGGGCGACCTCGTACCGGCCGGTTCCCGTGGGGGGCTGCTGCGTCTCGGGGGCCACCAAGTTCATCATCTGCAGCAGGGTCATCAGGAGCTTATGCGTCTTTTCCGGATCGCGGCTGGTGATCGCCAAGCCGATCGACCGCGCGATCGGCGGGACCTGCGGGCCTTGCGGCAGCACGGACTCCTTGGGCGGCACGAGGAACAGCGACACCTGCTGAATATTACCGAAGATGTCCGCGCCGAGATCGAGGCCGGTCTTGCTCTTGATCTTCTCGCTGGCCGCCTGGGCCTGCGGCGTGCCGGCGGCGCCCAAGGTGAAACTGACCAGGGCGACCGCGTCGGCCGGAATGACCTGGAGGTCGGCCTTGTTCAGGTTCGGCGTGTGGATCATGCTGTACGCCATGGATTGATAGCCAGGTTTGAAACCGACGTTGGCCTCCAGGGCCAGACCGGTCTCACGGAGGGACAGCGTGGCGATCACGTCGTCGATATCCTTCAGATTGACCACGCCATCGACCATGTGCAATTGCGGCGGAATCTGGTCCGCCGGCACGACCTTGAGGAGGCGGGCATGGGCCTCATCGACGTTGAGCCACAGAGTCGAGCGCATTCTGCTGGCGGGCCTGTTTGCTGATCCTGGCGAACGCCTTATTGCCGGAGGCCAGCGACGGCTGGCTGGCTCGGCCCTTGTATTGCCGGACCGACCATTGGAGCAGTTCTCGCGCCTTGGGGGACGGGCTGACTACAATGACCACGATGCCGTCGTAGGCGGCGCCGCCGCCGTCGGCGAACGTCACGGTGGTCACGCCTTCAATCGGGTCGGCCGCACTGCCGAGGCCGGCCATGGCCATCTGCAGCAGACCCTTCAACGCGTCGCTCTTGCCGGGATACAGAACGACGATCGCCGGCGGGTTGTTCGCGCCGATGTCCTGGATGCCGATGCCGATGCCGCGCACCTTCTCCAACTCGGCCAGCATGCTGGGGTTCAGCAGGGCGTTGATCATCTGGACCGGGTTCTTGCCGGCATCCGACTTCTGCCCGCCGCCGGAGCTCTGCGGGCCATCTTTCATGCCGATGATGTTGAAGGGGTTTTCCAGCGGCGTGCCCTTGAGCATCTTCAGGATGGTCGCCACCTGCTGGCCGGGAGCTGCCGATCTCGATGTACGCGAGCGTCTCCGGCGGCATGAGCGAGGCCGGATCGGCGTTGCCCAGCCCCTCCAGCACCGGCTTGGCCTTCTCGACGACCTCCGTCTGGTCCGGGTAGTCGCTCACCAGCTTCTGGAACACCTCCCGGGCCTTCGCCTCATCCTTCTTCTTCATGAAGCACATGCCCTGGCGGTACAGGGCCTGCGCGACGAGGTTCTTCGGGGCGGTCGTGTCGAGGATGATCTGCTGGTAAATCCCGATGGCCGCATCGAGATTTCCCTCGACCTCCTCGGCGTACAAACCCTCGCGCAGCAACTCCGCCGCCGACTTGGCGGAACCGTCGAGGCCAACAGGCCCAGCAGCAGTGCCGCGGTGAGGAATGGAATCGTGGCTCGTTTCATGGCTGCACTCCCTTCAGAATTATGATTTACGATTGATGATTTATGATTGCCGATCACGGGTGAGGCCAAATCATAAATCGTAACTCATAAATCATAAATCCAGGCGTGTTACCGTTTTGTTACCGCTTCGTCCTTTCTTGGTGATTTTTCCACAATCCGCGAATGCCGGCGGCGGGCGGCGTGGTTGACTAAGGAATTCCCTTAATCCTATGTCAGGATAAGCCTTCGTAGTATGATAAGCGTGACGTTCTCTATCCAAGTTCGGCAAGGGCGCAAGTGGATACTTCTGCGTAGTTGGAGGCCCCAAGAGGGCGAACGATGGACAAGAACCCAGATTCCGGTACGAATGACAGTGTGCGCCGGCCCCGGCAGGGCTGGCCGGCGTGGTGGTCCGTGCGCGATTCGCCGGATAAGGCGTTGAAGACGGCGTCTGGGGACAGTCTTGCCCGCGGGCTTGCACGCGTTGCGGTGGCCATGGGTATGATCGCGGCCCTGGTGGGCGCGGGGCATTTGGCCGCCTGGCTCGGCGGCTATTTGTCACAACGCGGTCTGAGCACGATCACGATGAAGACCAACGCGGCCCTTTGCCTGACGCTGGTGGGCGTGGCCTTGATCCTGCTGGTCGCGCCGGAGGCGGGATCGACTCGACGCTGGATCGCAAGGGCTTTCGCCGCGCTGGCGCTTCTGCTGGGCTTCTTGACGTTGGTGGAGAACCTTTCGGGCTGGAATTTTGGCATCGACCAGTTGTTGGCGGTCGAGACGCCCGGCGCGATCGACGTGGTCAGCCCCAATCGGATGGGTACGCCGGGCTCCTTGGGCTTCACGTTGATTGGACTGGCCCTTTTGCTTCTGAGCCGCCGCAACCATCGGGGAGTACGGACGGCACAAACCTTGGCGTTGGCTGTCTGTCTGGTCGGGCTGCTGCCTACTATCGGTTTTCTCTATGGTGCCCAGGAATTCTATGGGATTACCCGGTACACGGCGATCGCCTGGCCCACGGCCGTGGTGTTCGTGCTGCTGGGAGTGGGACTACTGTGCGCTCGGCCGACCGAGGGGCTGATGGCGCAGGTGACCGCGAACGACCCCGGCGGCGCCAGCATCCGGCGGCTGCTGCCCACGTTTGTGCTGCTGCCCCTGCTGCTGGGCTGGCTGCGACTGGTCGGGGAGCGCGTCGGTCTCTTCGATGCCGCCACAGGCACCGGGATGATGATGCTCCTGTTCATCGTCATCTTCTCCGCTCTGGCCTATCATACAGGCCGCCGGGCCAGCCGCTCGGCCCAGGTCCTGCGGGAGAGCGAGGCCGGTATTCCGCGCTCTTCGCCAACAAGATCAACGGCATGGCTCACTGCCGGATCATCACGGACGACCGCGGCCGGCCGGTGGATTACTGGATCCTGCAAATCAATGAGGCCTACGAACGCATCATCGGGATCAAGAAGGCGAACATCGAAGGCCGCCGAGTCACCGAAGTGTTTCCGGAGATCCGGAACTACGCGTTTGATTATATTGGCGTCTACGGCAAGATCGCCCTCGAAGGCGGCGAGATCAAGTTCGAGGAGTTCTTCGAAGCCACCGGGCAATACCTCTCGATCTACGCGTACAGCCCGCTGCCGGGCGAATTCGCCGCCATCTTCACTGACGTCACCGAGCGCAAAGGGGCCGAGGCGGCCCTGCGGGAGAGTGAAGAGCACTATCGTTCCTTGTTCGACAACATGCTGAACGGTTTTGCCTTTTGCCGGATGCACTTTGAGGAGAACCGACCGGTGGACTTCACCTACCTCGAAGTGAACCGCGCCTTCGAGAGTCTGACCGGATTGAAGAACGTGACCGGCAAGAGAGTGTCCGAAGTGATTCCGGGCCTCCGCGCGACGAATCCGGAGGTGTTCGAGGTCTATGGCCGCGTGGCTTTGACCGGCCGGCCCGAGCAGTTTGAAACCTACGTCGAGCCGATGGGCATGTGGTTTCTCATCTCGGTGTATAGCCCGCAGCAAGAGCACTTTGTGGCCGTGTTCGATGTGATCACCGAGCGCAAGCGGGCGGAGGAGGCGCTGCACAAGACGGAGGAGCGGCTACGCCTGGCCTTGGAGGCGGCCGATTTCGGCACATGGGATCTCGACCTGGTCACGGGCCAGGCGGTTCGTTCCCCGCGCCACGATCAGATCTTCGGTTACCCGGAGCCTCAATCGGAGTGGACGTTGGAGATCGCGCTACGCCACATATTGCCGGAGGATCGCCAAAAAATTCTGGACGCTCACACGCCTGCTCCCGGGAAAACCTCAATGTCTGTAGAAGCGCGAATGCGCCGGGCGGACGGCAGCATCGGCTGGGTCATGTCAACCGGTCGTTTTCACTATGATGACCAAGGCCGCCCGGTCCGCATCATCGGCGTGTGTGCTGACATCACCGATCGCAAGCGGGCGGAGGAGTCGCTGCGCGAGACCCGCGATTACCTCGAGAAACTCTTCGGCTACGCCAACGCTCCGATCATCTGCTGGGACCGCCGACGGGCAATCACCCGGTTCAATCCCGCCTTCGAGCGTCTGACCGGCTACGCGGCCGACGAGGTCATCGGCAGGGACCTGAGCATGCTCTTCCCCGACGAGACCAGAGACGACTCCTTGGCCAAGATAGCGCGGGCGCTGACCGAACGGTGGGAGGTTGTGGAAATCCCCATCCAGCGCAAGGACGGCGAGACTCGCGTTGCTCTTTGGAACTCGGCAAACGTCTATGCCGAAGACGGCACGACGATTCTGGCTACCATCGCACAGGGCCAAGACATCACCGAGCGCAAGCGGGCGGAGGAGGCATTGTGGCAGAGCGAGGATCGCTTCCGCACGATGGCCAACGCCATCCCCCAGCTTGCATGGATCGCACAGGCTGACGGATACATCGTCTGGTACAACCAGCGTTGGTACCAATACACCGCCACCACGCCGGAACAGATGGAAGGCTGGGGCTGGCAGAGCGTCCATGACCCGGTCGAACTGCCCAAGGTGCTGGAGCAATGGAAGGCTTCCATCGCGACGGGTGAACCGTTCGAGATGACCTTTCCCCTGCGCGGGGCCGATGGCGTCTTCCGGCTGTTCCTGACGCGCGGCTTCCCGCTGAAGGACGCCGCCGGCCGCGTCGTCCAATGGTTCGGGACCAACACGGACGTCGACGAACTCAAACGCGCGGAAGAGGCCCTGCGGGAGTTGAACGCGACGCTGGAGACCCGGGTGGCCGAGCGGACCGCCGAGCTGACCACGGCCAACCAGGAGATGGAAGCCTTCACGTACAGCGTCTCGCACGATCTGCGCGCTCCCCTGCGGCACGTCACAGGCTTTATCGAGCTGCTGGAGAAAAGGACCGGAGACGGTCTGGATCAGGAAAGCCAGCGGTTTGTGCGGGTCATTTCCGAAGCCGCACAGCGGATGGGCAAGTTGATCGACGACCTGCTGATGCTGTCGCGGGTCGGCCGCGTGGCGATGGCGGAAACCGACGTGGACCTCGGGCGCGTCGTCCAGGAGGTCCGCCAGGAGTTGGCCCCGGAGATGGCCGGGCGGACGATTGAATGGCAGATCGGTCCGCTGCCCCGGGTGCGCGGCGACGCCACGCTGCTGCGGACCGTGCTCGCCAATCTCCTGTCCAATGCGATCAAGTACAGCCGTAACCGGGACCCCGCGGCATCGAGATCGGCAGCGAGACCCAGAACGGCGAGATCATCTGCTACGTAAAAGATAATGGTGCGGGGTTTGACATGCGCTTCGTCGATAAGCTCTTTGGCGTCTTTCAGCGTTTGCATCCCCCCGAACAGTTCGAGGGAACCGGCATCGGGCTGGCCAGCGTGAAGCGAATCGTGCAGCGGCATGGTGGACGAGTCTGGGCCCAGGGCGAGGTAGAGCGCGGCGCCACGTTCTACTTCTCGTTGCCGAATAGGAGTACGGATTGATGATGGACTTGAAACGAATTTTGCTGGCCGAGGATGATCCCAACGACGTGGAGCTGACGCTGACGGCGCTGGCGGAATACAACCTGGCCAATGAGGTGTACGTGGTCAAAGATGGAGCAGAAGCGCTGGATTACCTGTTGCGACAGGGGGCATTCGCTGCCCGGCCCCAGGGCGATCCGGTCGTCATGCTGCTGGACATCAAGATGCCCAAGGTCGATGGCGTGGAAGTCCTGCGGCAGATCAAGAGCGATCCCCGGCTGCGCCTCATGCCGGTCGTGGTCCTGACCTCGTCCCGCGAGGAGCGGGATGTGGCGGAGAGCTACCGCCTGGGGGCCAACGCCTACGTGGTCAAGCCGGTGGACTTTTATGCCTTTGTCAATGCGGTAAAGGAACTGGGCGTTTTCTGGGCGGTGGTCAACGAGCCGCCTCCGAACACCAAGGCCCAGCAACCGGGCGAATCGATATCGAAATCACAGCGGCCGGATATAGGATGACGGATCAATGACAGAGCCACTGCGAATTCTGCACCTCGAAGACGACCCCCTGGACACCGAGCTGGTCCACAACTTGTTGGACGCGGACGGTCTGCCGGCCCAGATCGAGCGGGTCGATACCCTTCCGGAATTTCAGGCCGCCCTGGAGCACGAGTGTTACGCCCTCATTCTCTCGGATTATACGTTGCCCGGCACCGACCCGATGGAGGCCTTGCGGCTGGCCCGACGGCTCTGTCCCCACGTGCCGTTCATCTTTCTGTCCGGCACGATAGGGGAAGACACGGCCATCGAGAGCCTCAAGATGGGGGCCAGTGACTACGTTCTCAAGCAGCGCATGGCGCGCTGCGCCGGCCGTCCGCCGTGCCCTGGCAGAGGCCGCGGAGCAGGTTCGCCGCCGGCGGGCCGAGGAGGCGCTGGGCGAGAGCGAGGCGCGGCTGCGACACGCCCAGCAGATCGCCAACGTCGGCAGTTGGGAATGGGACATCGAGTCGGGCGCGTTGCTCTGGTCGGAGCAGGTCTATCGGCAGATGGGCGAGACGCCGGGCCGGGTTCCGTCCAGCCACGACGCTTTTCGAGAGCGCATTATCCCCGAAGACCGCCCGGCGTTTGACACGGCCATTGAGCGGGCCCTGGCGGACACGGCGTCTTACGATCTGGAGCTGCGCATCGTTCGTCCCGACGGCGTGCTCCGCGTGCTGCACACGCGCGGCGAAGTCGTGCGCGGCCCCGACGGGCGGCCCCGCCGCATGGTGGGCGTCTCCATAGACATCACGGAGCGCAAGCAGGCCGAGGAGGCCCTGCGCGAGTGGAACGCGACGCTGGAGAGCAAGGTCGCCGAGCGGACCGCCCAGTTGCAGCGGCGGACGCGCCAGCTTCAGAAGCTGGCGCTGGAGTTGTCCCAGGCGGAGGAGCGGGAGCGCCGGCGCATCGCGGTGCTCCTGCACGAGGACCTCCAGCAGCAGATTGCCGGGGCCAAGTTCCAGTTGAATCTGGTGCGGAGCCGGACCCGGGACGACCGACTGTGCGCCGAGGTCGATAAAGTCGACGAAATGCTGCACGAAGCGATCGAGAAGTCCCGCAGTCTGTCGTACGATCTCAGTCCCGCCGTGCTGCACATGAACGATCTGGCCGAAGTCCTTCAGTGGCTGGTCAACCAGGTGCGCGCCCGGCATGGCCTGGTCGTCAACGTGAATGTCCTGGGCGACATGATGCTGCACTCGGAAGCACTGGCAACCTTCCTGTTCCGGGCCGCCCAGGAGATGCTGTTCAACGTAATCAAGCACGCGCGAGTCAAGGAGGCCCGCATCCGAGTCAGGAGGGTCGGCCGCTGCGTGTGCCTTTCTGTGTCCGATCAAGGGCAGGGGTTCGACCCGCAGGAACTGAAAGAGACCTCCGGCATTGGGTTGTTCAGCATCCGCGAGCGAACGGAAATGCTCGGGGGCCGGATGAAAGTCAAGAGCACCAAAGGCCAAGGAAGCAGGTTGAGCATTATGGTCCCAGACAGCAAGCCGATGGTAGCACCCCCGCCCTCGGGGGTGAGTATCCCTCAGCCGGGGGCGGCTGAGCTACATTCGGACGGCCGCTTGCGCGTCCTGCTGGTGGACGATCACGATATCGTGCGCCAGGGTCTGGCGGCGCTGCTTCGGGAAGCAGCAGGTATCGAACTGGTCGGAGAGGCGTCCGACGGTCGTAGTGCGATCAACCTGGCTATCGACCTCCGTCCCGACGTGGTGATTATGGATGTCTCCATGCCCCTGATGAGCGGCGATCAAGCCACGCGGCAGATCAAGACGTGCTTGCCGAACACGCGGGTGATCGCGCTGTCGATGTACGACGAGGCCGACAAGAAGGAAGAAGATGTTCGAGGCCGGAGCCGAGGGCTACATCCTCAAGACGGTCTCCGCCGAAGACTTGATCGCGGCGATTCGGGGCCCGAGCACGGGCGCGAGTTGAGCAGACCAACGAGGCAGCGGAATCGGTCGCTCTGGATGGAAACACCGAGGCCCGCGCCGATCTTGGCGCGGGCCTCAGATTTGCACCTTGTTGCGGCGGACGGCCGCTCATTGCCCGGAGACTGCCGCCCGGACTTGCGATCGCTAAATCATAAATCGCAAATCATAATTCATAAATCACAAATGCTTACGGCCTCGTCACGCGGAGGTCGTCAATGTAGATGCGGCCGGTGCCGCCCTTGACGGGCGTCTTGCGGTCGCCGACGCCGAGGTACAGCTTCTTGACTTTGGCCAGATTGACGCCGGTGAAGCTGCTCAGCGGGACTTTCCACTGGGTCCAGGTTGTCAGCGTCACGGCGGCGGCATTCGGATTCACGACCACCGCGCTCTTGCCGGCGCTGTCCTCGACGGCGACGTAGAGAGGCTCCGGGCTGTTGCCCGGATGGGCAATCCCGACATCGGCCGCCTGCCACTGCCCGCTCACGCCACCCGTGGTCGCGATCCCGGAGAATTGGGCGGTCGTGGTTACACCGGCCGCGTGGCTGGTCAGGGCCAGACCGACGTAAAGGGTGCCGGTCATCGCGATGGTCGTGGCGACCGGCTTGCCGGCGGTGTCCTTGATATCCGTCCAGGTCTTGCCGTCGGCGGAGTACTGGGCCGTGAAGACGTTGCCCGCGCGGGTCAGCTTGACCCACTGGGGGAGCCTGATGTTGCCGATGGTGGTGCTGGTGCACGTGCCATTCGGGCTGGGCCGCCAGCCGAAGGAGACGCCGCTGGCCGGAGTCATCACCGCGTAGGCGAACTTGGAGCCGGCGTCGAGGGTCTCCCGGATCATGACGCCGCCCTTGGCCAGGACGTTCGTGTTGCCGATGCTATCGACCTTGGCCACGATCGAGCCGTCGCCGGTGAGACGCTTGAAGCCGAAGCGGAACTGATCCGCCACGTCCCAGATGTCCGTGCCGGCCGCACTCATCGTAATGGCGCCCGGCGCCGTTTCGACGAAGGATACGGGGTTGCCCCGGAACCACAGGCTCAGGGCGTTCACATCGTTGCCGGTCCAGTTCGCCAGCGGGGCGAACTCGCGCTCGGCCTCGCTGTAGAAGGGCGTGTTGACGTTGTTGTAGTCGAAGGGCATCGATTGCTGGCCGCCGTGAATGATGGTGCGCTCGGCAAACGGAGCCACGGCATTCCCGACGATGGAACCGCTCAAGCCATTGGTCAAGCCGTCGATCCAGGCCTCATAGATACGATTGCCCTCGGCATCGGTGTAGCTTTCCATGTCCTCCACGGGGATATAGTTCGCCGTGGCAAAGCTCCAGACCGCGCCTTTCCAGGGACTGTCGGCCTCGCCGGCGTTGATCTCATCGATGCGCCAGTAGTAGGTCTTGCCCCACTCGAGGTCGCCGGTGTTGAAGGTCGTGCCGGCCTGCTGTCCCTGGTAGAGCGGGCTCGTGGCGTCCGCGGCCGTGACGGCGGCTTTGTCCGTACCGAGATAGACATCGTGCTTCTGGGCCTTCTCGCCGGCACTCCAGCTCAGGGTCAGCGCCTGGGCCGTATCGACGGCGCCGTCGGCGGGGCTGGCGCCGAACGCCTGCAGCGCCGGCAGGGCGTACCCGTCGATGTACTGGCCCGCGATCACCGCCTGCGTCGCGATCGGACCGCCTTGCCAGGAGACTGCGAGGTTATCACCGCCGGTCCCCTCCTTGTGCAGGGCCTCGATATAGTACTTCTGGCCCGCTTGCAGGGTGACGGGGGCGGACTTCTGGTTGGCCTCTTTGGTCCACTCGCGGGAGGCCGTGTAGGTATTGACGCCGGCGATCATCTTGGCGTTGGCGGGATTCGCGTCGGTGCTCAGCCGCAGCTCGGAGGCGTCGTCGGAGGCGATCCAGAAGGTGTAGTCGCCTGTGGCGGGCGGCGTCAGCCAGCCGAACATACGCGTGCCGTAGTTGTCGGCCCAGGCGGTCGGTCCCTCAAACGTGTCGAGCAGCTCGCTGCCGGTGGGCTGGTAGGGATAATTCGGGCTGCCGGTCAGGTTGACGACGGCGCTGCCCGTGGTAATCCCGCTCCACCACTGCCGCACGATCTTCTTCGCAGCGCCATCCGCGGTGACAAAGCTCCAGACCTGGCCTTTGCTCACGCTGCCGTCGCCCTTGATCTCATCGATCCGCCAATAGTAGGTGGTCGAGGCCCGCAGCACGCCGGAATCGAACTGGGCGGGGCCCACTTTGCCCTTGTCGGCCGCCGCGGCGCCGCTCTCGACCTCGGCCTGGTTGGCGCTGAAGAACACCTGATGCTGCACCGTGGCCTTTCCCGGCGTCCAAGTCAGGCTGGGCGCGGGGAAGATGCCCTTCAGACCGTCGGCCGGCTTGGGGACCCAGGCCGTCAGGGGCAGGGTGGTGAACCGCCACACGTCGCCCGTGAAGGTCGTCCCGTCCGCCAGAATCTCATCGACGCGCCAGTAATAGGTGACGCCCGGATCGAACCCCGGGATGTGCCAATACATGGTCGCGCTCAGCTTGTTGCCGACGAGGTTGGCCGGGACGAGCTCCGGGCTCGTTCCGACATAGACGTTGTGGAACAGCGCATCGGTCCCCGCTTTCCATTGCATCAGTTGCACATCGATGCCCGTGGCGCCGTCGGCGGGGGTCGGACCATTCGCCTTGCCGCGGAAACCGAGCGGCTTGAGCTCCGCCGGGGTCAGAACGCGGTCGTAGATGCACACATCGTCGATGGCGCCGATCCACATCCGGGCCAGCGCCCGCTCATTGTCCAGAGTACCGACGGCGAGACTGAAGTAGTCGGTAGGATTGAACACACTGGAATCGGCTCCCGAGGCGGCCTTGACGCCGTCCAGATACAGGACGATCTCGGTTTTGGCCTTGGTGACGGCCACATGGTGCCATTGCCCATCGCCGGCGTTTCCGGTGGAGTAAATACTGGTTCCGCCGGCCGTGCCCAGGGGAAAGCGGTGGAGGAATCGGATTCGGCCGTCCGCTCCCAGTTCCACCAGGACGCCGTGCTGTACGCCGCGCTCGTAGGCGGAGAGGATATCCCTCTGGCCCGGGCTGTCGCACCGGAACCATACGGACATGGTGTAGGCCGGGATCCGCCACCGTCCGTCGATGAACACGTAATCGTCCACGCCGTCGAACAGCAGACAGCCGCCATTGACTCCCATCGTGGACCAGGTGGGATTGCCGAACAGCGCGCCGTCGACGCCCTTGCCCGTCGACTCCTTGGCCACCGTGCCGGCGCCGTCGTCGAGGGTCCAGTGCCCGATCAGGTTCGGGTCGTTGGGCACATTCTGGGCGCTGACCGGCACGGCCAGCATAAGGAGCAGAGAAATCAAAGTTGCACGCGGTCTACACATGATGGTTCTCCTTACCGTCGAGATGGATATCGTTCGGATCTTGATCGTCGGCCACACACGAACAAACCTTACACGTAAGACGTGCCCAAAGACGTGATATCGGCCAAATCCCGGCCGGGATGCACCCTGTTTTCCCGGCGGGGGGCCCTGGTCCACCACACCTCCAACAGGAGGTAAGCCGCCCGTCCAGACCGTCAGGCGGCCCCACGTCCTATAAGTATTAAACCAAATCCGTGCCCCACCTGTCAAGCAGAAGTGCCGTCGCAGTTGGCTCCGGCTAATTCTTGGCGCGTTCCAGGGCTTTTTCCAGGGGGCCGAAGCCGGCCGTGCCTTCGTTGAGCCGCGTGACGTTCTTCTTCTTCGCGATGGTCATGAATTGGTCGTACGTGTCCTTAATGGACGGCGCCATGGGCCAGTCGGCGTTCGCGGCCTGCGCCGCCGCACGCAGATCGTTCCAGCGCATGAGGAACGTGTACAGGACCGGCAACTCGACCGTCTGGACGCGGAATTGCAGCGCGGGATCGTTCTGCACGGCGGCCTCGGCGGCTTTCAAGCCGCTGCCAGCCGCGCGCGAGCGTGTCGAAATTCAGGTACTTGGCGGTGTGGCTCTCGAAGCAGCCGAGCCAGTCGCCGCTGGCCTCGACCGCATCGTGCGTGATCTTCAGGTAGGCCTTGATCTCCGGTGCGGCCGGGCCATAGTAGCCCTCGATGAACTCGTTCGTGAGCATCTCGCCATCGTGGCTCGGGTCCCACAGGAGCTTCGCCAGCACCCAGGCCCGCAGCTCCGCCATCTCGGCCCCGTTGGTCGTGTACGCGCCCTGCTCGAAGATGCCCTTGACGTTGTGCTCCGCGAAGAACTTCACATTCGGGCCGAGGACCCGCAGGTTCGGGTGCGGCATGATGTGGTGCCGGAAGTTGGTGGTGTAGTCCCAGATGTACAGCCGGTTCGAGATCTTCGACCAGCCGATGATGTCGTCGCCGAACGCCTTGTTGCGTTCATCCGCGAGCGGTTTGCAGAAGGAGCACTCGATGCTGCACAGTTGGACAATGACGTTGTGCCGGGGCTTCGTGATCGCCGGCGGTTTGCGCGTGTACTGATAGGCCAGCGTGCTGATGGCGACGTTCGGGAACTCCGGCTCGATGTCCGCCGCGACGGCGTTGACGAACCGCAGCATCAGGCCGGCGGGACTGCCTTCTTCCTTCTCGATGGCGGCACAGGCCTGGCACTGGCAGTTGCCGTGCCAGTCGTTCTGCGAGACGGAGGCGATGGTGGCCGCCGGATTGTTCCGCAGCCGCTCCTTGAGATTCTTGACCAACTCCTTTCGCATCTCCTCGTTGGTCAGGCAGAGCTGCGCATGCTCCGTCGTGCGCTTGCCCTTGATCTCGCTGAACCACTCCGGGTGTTCGGCGAAGTACTTCTGCGGCGGGATCAACGGATAAAACGTGTGCACGAACCCTTCATAGATGTGCCGGCCGCCCTGTTCGGCACTGAGCCTGTGACTTTGGCCGTTGCACTTGTTCCGTACGGCCCAATCCCCATCGAAGGCGTCGAACCAGAACGCCGACCGATACTCCAGGGGCGGCACGTAGCGGATGTTGAGCCCATCCACCCTCACCGTGGGCTTCTTCGGAATAGTGTTCTCGGTCGAGGACCACCAGCGGCAGCCCAACTCCTCTTCAAGGAAGGTGTAGACCGCGTACAGCGTCCCGCGCGGCGGGCCGCCCGCGAGGACCAGATCGTTACCGACCGTCCTGATGACAATGCCTTCAGCGCCGAGTCCCTCGGTGGAGAACTGCGCATCCGCCAGTTTCGCCGCCGCGGGCCCGACGAAAATGCAGGACGCCTCCGGCTTCCGCTGGCCGGCCAGCTCGAACGTCGCGCCCGTGATTTGCCGGAGGAAGTCGGCCAGTTCCTTCGCCGCATGCTGCTCCGGCGCCGGCGCATCGGCAGCAATCACGATGACCGCCTTGGCCTGGCCGTCCTGTGAGATGGTGACGGCCGACAGCGCCGTCGCGCCACAGAGAACCGTGACACCGAGCACGCACGAGATTTGTCTTCTCCCCAGCATGATTCTATCACCTCCAAAAGACTCCTGATCCAGTCCGAAGACATGTCCCCACAGTGAGGCCCAGATCTCACATGGCAATACGTTGACAGCGTGATTATATCCGAACTCAGATTCCCTTCAATGACCTGGGTGAGTAAATTGGTTCCTGTACGTCTTGTCAATGGTCGCCTGGCGATGTATCCTGACTTCGACAAGAGGCAGAAACAGTCAAGCAGGGCGCGAACGGCAGCGTCGAGGTGACACGATGATTCGAAAAATAAGCGTGACGGGCTTCAAATCGCTGCGAAAGGTTACCGACCTGAAGCTTCCGCAGATGGCGGTCTTCTTTGGCCCGAACGCCGCGGGCAAATCGAATTTTATCGATGCCGTTCAGGCTCTGTCGCGGCTGGCAACTGGCCGAATGCTTGGTGATGCCTGGCAGGAACCGATTCGCGGCTATCCTACAGAGAGCTACTCGTTTCCCAGCGGTGGCCTGAAGGGCCTCTTGGGTCAGCCGGAGGCACTTTTTGAATTCGGATCGGTCATGCAAGTTGATCGGGAACAGTTCGAGTACAGGCTGACAATACGGATTGTTCCCGCCACGGGGTCACTCTCCGTCACGGATGAGTATCTGGCGGCGCTGACAACGCAGGGGGGTGTCAAGGGGAATGCCTTGATCGAGCGGATTCAGGAGAATGGCGGAAAGGAGGAACTCCGTATCCGGCGCAAGAGCAAGCCCGCGCATCCGCGAACAGAGCCAGTAGGGCTGAATCACACGATCATATCCGACCTCCGGCTCAGTGGTGCGGAATACCGGGGAATAGAGAAATGTCGAGACGAATTCGGTGGATGGCGTGCTTACTACCTGGATCCAAGAGTTGCCATGCGTCGTCCTGTTCCTCCTGCCGAGGTCCAGGATATCGGTGCCTACGGCGAGAATATTGCGCCCTTTCTCTATCGTCTGCAGCAGACTTCCGACCGCCATTTTGCCGCCGTCAAACGATTGTTGCGTACGCTCGTCCCGAGTGTGGAAGGGATCGGCGTAGACCTGGACCGGCAGCGAGGAACGCTGGACGTCACCGTTCGACAGAATGGGGTCGACTTTTCGTCACGCATTCTGTCCGAGGGAACGCTGCGCATACTGGCTTTGTGTGCAATCACCGTAAATCCATGGGCCAGTCCGGTCCTAGCGTTTGAGGAACCCGAGAACGGCGTGCAGCCGCGCCGCATCGAGTTGATCACCAACTTGTTGTGTTCCATCGCCCTCCAACAGAAACGGCAATTGATTGTGACTACCCACTCTCCTCTTCTCGTTGCATCCGTGATCAAACAGGCGAGATCGAACAACGAGCAAATCGGACTCTTCAACGTGCGACGGTCTCCCTCTGGAACAGAGATTGAGCCTTTCGATGTGACGGGTCCCCTCTTTGCCGACTCTGAGGTTTCCGCCGCCTTGGCAGATCGAGGCGAAGATGGAGTCTTCGAGGGGCTTGCGCTAAGAGGGATGCTCGATGAATGAGACTCTCACGGCGGAGTTGTTTGGGGAAGATGCGGCGCACGCGGCGTTCTTGGTACCGTTTGCCATACGTTTGGCAGGAGAACAAGGTGGCCTGTTGGAGCCGCGAGTGCGTTCGGCCGTAGGCGGACACGCACGAGCGCTGCACGAGTTCGATCTGTTCCAGAAACTGGTGCTTTCAGGCCATTTGCGAATGCCCGATTTGGTCATTGTCTGTATTGATGCGAACTGCAAAAAGTATGATCATGCACGCAAGGAAGTCGGGGATTGTGTAGATTCGCGGTTGTGCGAGCGGGTTGTCGTAGCCTGTCCTGACCCGCACATCGAACGTTGGTATATGGCCGATCCCGAAGGGTTCGCTTCAGCGGTGGGTACCCAGCCCTCGGTCGGAAGAAGGAAGTGCAAACGCGACATTTACAAAGCACTTCTGACAAACACCATCTGTCAAGCCGGCCATTTGGCACCACTGGGTGGCATTGAATTCGCACCGGAGGTGGTCGAGTGCATGAACCTATACCGAGCAGGCAGAAACGACAAATCATTGAAGGCTTTCATGGATGAGTTGAGAGGTGCGCTGGCTCGCCTGATATCCTCACCCACCGAGCCATAATGGGATGCCTACCGGCAACACCGATTCATGTCGCGTAGCTGTGCAGGCCCGGGAACAGACGCGACAGGTTGACCCACAACAACGTGATTATGATAGCGGCCATTCCCGCGATTGCCCAGAGGCTGTTGATGCTCGGGTGCTTTTTTCCAAACATGTACCGCCAGTGGAAATAGCCGAGGTACGCCAGCCAGGAGGCGAGCGACCAGAGCTCCTTGGGGTCCCAGCCCCAATAATGGCCCCAGGCGAGCTTGCCCCACCAACTGCCCAGGATCAGGCCCAGGGTCAGCAGAGGAAAGCCGATAGCGATCAGCTCGTACGTCGCCTGCTCGGGCGGCAGCCAGGCCTCTTGGCCGATGGGCTTTCGGGCGGCCAACTGCTCGGCGCCGTGGAAAGCCGCCTTGGCCATGAAGATGTACGCGAGCATGTAGACCGCCACGTGGGGGGCGAAGAGCCAGCTCTGCAGGGCCGGGGGAAGCTGCATCGGCTCGGCGTTGAAGACGAAGCCGGCCGGGAAGAGCACGACCGCGCCAATGAGCATGTCCGCCCCCTGGCCGCCGATCCGCAGGATGCGCCGACAGAACCACGAGATCGGATAGCAGACGACGCCCAGGAACAGAAAGACCTCGAAAAGATTCTGCAGTGGTACGTGCCGGAACGTCATACCAGCGATAGATGAACGAAATAACGGCCAGGAGAAAACCGGCGGCGAAAAGTATCTGTCCGATCTTCCTGCGGCCTGTCAGTTCTGTCCCCAGGACCAGCAGGTACGCCGTGATCGTGATGTAGATAAGCAAACCCTGAATCGTGTATTTGATTTCCATAGGCGTCCAGCTATGCGTGTTGCTGCGAAACCTCCGGTGCAATCATCCGGCGGGTCCTGATCCCCGCCAGGGCGCGGCGGCCCCAGAAGTGCCAGAAGACCCCGGCCACCAGCATCGCGTAGCCGCTGTAGACGAGATTCAATCCCGAATCGGAGACGACCATCAGAACCGTATAGTCGCCGAGCTTGTCCTCGCCGTAGGAATGCTGATAGAGGTGGTAGCCGCCGTAGTGCAGCGGGTGATTGACTTCGATGCTCTTGGCGGCGACCACCTGGCCGTCCTTGACGATTTCCAACTCGCTGATATAGTCGCGGACCATCCGGCTATAGCTCATTTTCAGCGGGTCATCGGGATTGCCATGTCCAGGCATCCGCTCGAAGACATACCGTCTGCCGGGCGTCGCTCCCGGCTTCTCCAGTGTAATCTCAAGAGCCGGATTGGACCCGCCCGGTACATCGTAGGCGACAGGCTCGTCGCCGGCGAGATCCATCTTGAAGTTCTCGAACACACGTCGAATCGTGACCGTGCCCCGTCCTTCGCTCAACGACAGCGTTTGCCCCGCGCTGGCGGGCAGGCGCCAGTTCTCCCCGGTGCGGCTGCGGATGAGCAGGGTCCCCGGCTCATAGTAGTCCATCCGAAAGTCTTTGAGCCGCACGAAGAAAGGCAGCTCGCGCGTGCTGTTGCTGTCGGCCAGCCGGACACGATTCTCCTGCGTCTGTTCGAGGATGCCCATCTGACCCTGCGGAATCCTGTCGAGGCCGAAGAGCCGTTTCGCCAGGGTATGGCCGTCGTTCGAGCCCCACAGGGCGCCGAGCAGCACCAGAATGGACCCGAGGTGCATCAGCAGCAGCGAAGGGATTCGCAGCAGCCGGCGAAAAGTGATGAATCCGGCCAGCAGCAGGGCGATCAAGGCGAACCAGTAGGCCGTCAGCGGCAGGGAGTTGAAGAATGCCCGCGCCCGTTCAGCGCCCAGGAAGGCTCCGTAGATCGACAGCAGAGCCAACAGGATGACGGCAATCAAAGCGGCCCAGAGCAGAGCCCGTCTGAACTGATTCATTCGTTCTCCTTAACGATCCGGCAAGGCATCCCTACGGTCGCTCTATTATCGGGATGGACCGAAGTTTCGCAAACATATTCGTCGGGTCCGCGTGGCAGGTCGCCGGCTTCGAAGCCCGGCCTGCCCTCATTTTACGCCCTTGCGCAATCCACGGTGAACACTGTACATTACCTGTGAAGTACTTTACACTGAGCAAGCAGCGTTCGGTGGTGCATCAGTGGGTGTAGGGGTTGGTTAGGAGGCACAGGGATGGCACGGCAAAGGACAATTTCGAACGGTAAATGTAGTCTCTGCGGCGGGGTCTTCGACAAGGCGGCGATGACCAGTCATCTCAAGTCTTGCGTACGGAAACATGCGACGGCCGAGGCCGCGCCGGCGCAGAAAGGATCAAAGCGGAAGCCGGTCTTTCACTTGTCGGTGGAAGGCCGTTATCTGCCGGAGTACTGGATGCATCTGGAAGTGCCGGCCGACGCGACCTTGGACACCCTCGACCGTTTTCTCCGAGATACCTGGCTGGAATGTTGCGGACACATGAGCGAGTTTGAGATCGAGGGCGAGCGGTACTCGGTCGAGCCCATGGATCTCGATGACGGAGACATGAATGTGAAGCTCCAGGACGTGCTCGCGCCGGGGACGAAGTTCTACCATGCCTATGATTTCGGCAGCACGACACACCTGACGCTGAAAGTCGTCGCGGAGCGCGAGAGCGAGATCAAAAGCAAGCAAATCAAGGTGCTGGCCCGGAATGACCCGCCGGTGATTCCCTGCTCGCGTTGTGGTGCGCCGGCCGTGAAAGTCTGTGCGGAGTGTGTCTACTCCGGTAAGGGCTGGCTTTGCGAGAAGTGTGCCGGCGCGCACCAGTGTGGCGACGAGATGTGCCTGCCGGTGGTCAATTCCCCGCGGGTCGGCATCTGCGGATACACCGGGTGAAGCGGCGGCGGCCGGACGTAAACGGTACAATTGGAATCCATATGAAGGTTTTGACTGTTGTTACACGCCGAGGAGAGTTGGCGCTCACCCAGACGCGAACCGTCATCGCGGCCCTGCAAGAGAAGCACCCGGGTCTGGAAGTCCGCGTCAACGAGGTCGTCAGCGCCGGCGATCGGGACCGGCGGACTGCATTGTGGGACTTGAAGGATACGGGCTTCTTCACCTCGCACCTGGAAGACGCCTTGCTCGCCGGGGAGGCCGACTTCGCGGTCCACAGTTTCAAGGACCTGCCCACCGAGGAGCGCGAAGGCTTGGCCGTGACCGCGATCTACAACCGCCAATGGCCCGAAGACTGCCTGCTGGCCAGACAGCCCGTCGGCTCTCTGGACGATTTGCCCAGATCGGCGCGGGTCGGCACCTCGAGCCTGCGCCGGGCGGCCCAACTGCGGCACCTTCGGCCGGACCTGGAATTGGTGCCGTTGCGCGGCAACGTACAGACGCGCATTCGCAAGCTGCAAACCACCGACCTTGACGCGATCATCCTCGCCCGGGCCGGGTTGGAGCGGCTGGGGCTGGCCGACATGATCTCCATCATCTTCGACCCAAAGCAGTTCATTCCCGCTCCCGCCCAAGGCGCGCTGGCGATTCAGACCCGCAGTGACGACAAAGAAACCGTGAAAATCGTGCAGTCTCTGGATGACCCATTGGGCCGAGCGTTGGTTTTGGCCGAGCGGCAGGTCCTCGTCACGCTCCAGTGCGGCTGTCATGCTCCGGTCGGAGCCTATGCCGAGCGCAACGGCGAGGCCATGGAGCTCCACGCGTTCATCGCGGATGTCGAAGGCCGCAATATCATCCGTAAGCAGGCCCAGGGTCCTGTGTCGGAGGCTGTGTCCTTGGGCGAACGGCTGGCCCAGGAGTTGCTCGAGGCCGGGGGCCGGGAGATTCTTCAGGAATTGGAAAGGGAGCAAGGCAAAGGTGAACTCAGGACCTAAAAAAGGGATGGCGTACCTGGTGGGGGCCGGACCCGGACGGGCGGACCTGATTACTCTGCGCGGGGCCGAGTTGATCAAGGCCGCGGATTGTCTCATCGTCGATAAGCTCGCCAATCCGGCGTTGTTGGAGCTGGCCCGCAAGGACGCCGAGATCATCCACGTGCCCAAACGGATCGGTCCCGGCTCCTACACGCAGGACCAGATCAACCGCATCCTCGTCGAAAAGGCACTGGCGGGCAAGATCGTTGTCCGGCTCAAAGGCGGCGACCCCTGCATTTTCGGCCGCTGTACGGAAGAGGCGGCGCTGCTGAATGAGGCGGGCGTCGATTTCGAGATTGTGCCGGGCATTACCGCCGCGATTGCCGCCGCCGAATACACCGGCATCATGCTGACCGACCGCCGGTACAGCTCGCAGGTCGCCTTCATCACCGGCCGCGAAGCCGAGGGCAAAGAGGACTCGAATATCGACTGGCACGTCCTGGCGCACTTTCCGGGGACGCTCGTTTTCTACATGGGCATCGGCACGCTGCCTACGATTTCCGGGCAGTTGACGGCCAACGGCCTGCCCGGTGACACGCCCGTGGCCCTGGTCGCCAACGCCACGCTTCCGACCCAGAAGGTGGTGCGCTCGGCCTTGAAAGAGATCGTCGAGACGTGCAGCCGCGAGCAGATCGAGCCGCCGGCCCTGATCATCGTGGGCCCGGCGGCCCAGGGCGAGGCCGGCCTGAATTGGTTCATGCGAAGGCCGCTGTTCGGCCGGACTATTGTCGTGACCCGCGACGCCGCCGGCAACGCCGAAATGGCGCGGAAGATCATCTTGCGCGGCGGAAACCCCGTGGAATTCACTACGATGGCCCTCCAGCCGCTGACCGATCGCAACGAGTTCCTCCAGGCGCTGACGGAGCTTGCGGGCTATGACTGGGTGATCTTCACCAGCCCCAACGGTGTCGACATGTTCTTCGAGGCCATGGGTGTCTTCGGCAAGGATGCTCGGGTCTTTGCCTCCGTCCGTTTGGCCACGCTGGGAGCCAAGACCGCCGAGTGTCTCGCACAATATGGGATCAAAGCCGATTTCGTGCCAACCGTCTTTACCGGCCGGGACCTGGGTCTCCAACTTCTATCGTTTGCGAATCTCCATGACAAGAAGGTCCTGTTGCTCCGGTCGGAGCTTGCCTCGGATGAGCTGGTAGAGGTGCTCCGGCAGGGGGGTGCCCACGTGCGCAACGTCTCCATTTACACCGCCGTGCTGCAAGAGAACGATGCGACCGCTTTTGAGGAGCAGATTCAGCAAGGCCGAATCCACTGGCTGACGTTCGCCAGTCCGTCGGCGGTGCGGGGCTTCTTCCAACAGGTCCGGCTCAGTGTCGTCAATGCCGGTAAGGTGAGGATTGCCTCCATCGGCCCCGTGACCTCCCGGGAGTTGACTCCACTCGGGGTCCGGGTCGATCTGGAGGCCGCCGAGCACACGGTCGACGGCCTGCTGGACGCCATCGAGACCGCCGAGCGCGGTTGAGAAGGAGCAGGTATGCCCCGCGCAACCGCTCTCGTGTTGTTGTGGCTTGTGCTGTCCGGACGCCTGTGTTGTGTGGCTGGCTGCCGGCCTCCGGATTGACGGTTCGCGATCCATGATTTACCATGCCGATTCGCGAATCATAAGTCGTAAATCATAAATCATCGATTCCGAAGGGGCTTTGCGATGGGCTTTCCGGACATTCGGATGCGGCGGCTGCGCACCAGTGCCACGATGCGGCGGATGGTGCGCGAGACGGCGCTGAGCGTGAACGATTTCATCTATCCTCTTTTCGTCCGCGCCGGGACGGGCTTGAAGAAGCCGATTGCCTCAATGACCGACTGCTTCCACGTCTCGCCGGACCTCATCGCCAATGAAACCGCTGAGGTCGCAGACCTGGGGATTCCCGCCGTGCTGTTGTTCGGCCTGCCCGCGCACAAGGACGAAAAAGGCTCCGAGGCATGGGCCGAGAACGGCGTCGTGCAGGAGGCCATCCGCCAGATCAAGAAGCGTACCCCCGACCTGCTGGTCGTCACCGACGTCTGCTTATGCGAGTACACCAGCACAGGCCATTGCGGCGTGATCAAGGACGGTCGGGTCGATAACGACGCTACGCTCGAATTGCTGGCCAAGATGGCGCTGTCGCACGCGCAAGCCGGCGCGGATATCGTCGCGCCATCGGACATGATGGACGGCCGCGTCCGGGCCATCCGGCAGGTCCTGGAGTGCAATGGCTTCGACAACGTCGCGATCCTTTCGTACGCTGCCAAATTCGCTTCCGCGTTCTACGGTCCGTTCCGCGACGCCGCCGAGTCGGCCCCGGCCTTCGGCGACCGCAAGAGCTACCAGATGGACCCGGCCAACGCCCGGGAGGCGCTCCGGGAGATCGAGTTGGATATCGAGGAGGGCGCGGACATGGTCATGGTCAAGCCGGCCCTGAGCTATCTCGATGTGATCCGCCGAGCGCACGAACGGTTCGATTGTCCCCTCGCCGCTTACAACGTCAGCGGCGAGTACATGATGCTCAATGCCGCTGCCGATGCCGGCCTGCTGGACCGCGACAACTGCATGATGGAAGTCCTGACCTCCATCAAGCGCGCCGGCGCCGACATCATCCTGACCTACTTCGCCAAGAAGGCCGCTCAGAAATTGATGAAGGATAATCGATGATTGATGATTGATGATGGAAGAGGAGGTCCGTATTCCTCTGAGGCATCGTTGTTGATTTCAGTCCATTATCCCTCAATCTCTGCAAAGGCATAGCGGTGCGCCTGCCAGTCCAGGAACAACTCCGCCGGGGTCAGGATGTCGGGTCTCGAGAAGTCGATCGCGTGGAATTCGGCCACGCGCTCGCGGAACCATCGGTCGAACGGTTCCTGGGACGTCGCCATCTTTTGCAGGAAGCTCTCCGCGCCCGGCCCGTCGAAGACAGCGACCGCCAGGGGCCCTTGCAGGGTCTGCATCAGCCAGGCGCGGTGCAGGGTGAGCCCCATCCGCTCGTTGAAGCGGTCAAACTCTTCCCGGCGCGGGCCCATGCACTCCAGGAGCCAGGCTTTCCACGCGTCCACTTTAGCTTCCAGCACGAGCACGGCGATTGCGTTCATCATGGCACACCTCGATTTCGTCAAAAGAGCTCTTCCTCGTTCACGCCGCTGCTGTCAAAGGTGCCATACCGGCGCGCCGTCTGTGCATAGGCAAATCCCCGTATTCCCGGCGCCAGGTCGCTTACGCTATAGACCCTCCAGGCGGATTGCGACGTAGTAAATTTTAGGCAGAGGTGGTTCTGCAGAAGCGAATGATGATTTGTCCGCACTTAATGAGTAAGGCGATAGGCAAATGAGCACGCCATTTCGTCGGATTTCTCTCCGACGGCCGACCATTCGGGTGTTCGTGGTGCTGTGGGTAGGTAGTGCGCTGTTGGCATGGGCCATTTTGGCGACGGGCTGGCTCGCCGCCAAGAACCGGCTGACGCAGATCGGGGGCCAGGTGATCGACGACACGAAGGCCCTCGATGCCACGCACAGACTGGAGACGGCGATCCTCGCCTATCGGCGCGAAGACCGGCTTTGGCATGCCACCGGTCAGGATTCCTACCGGCAGCGCGCCGATACCCACTTGAAGGCGGCGGAACAGATCACTCGGGATTTCGCTCCCCACGTTGGCACAGCCAAAGAGCAAGTGCTTTGGCTGGCGGTCCAGGATAAACTGAAGGAGTTCCGGGAGCAGTTGGATTCTGCTTCCGCCATTCCGGCGCCGACCGAGATAAGCGAGGTGGGCGGTCTCTTGTCCCTCGTGAGCGATTTTCAGGCGGAAAACGCCGGCCAGATGGAGCAGTCGATGGAGGCCGCCCGCCATGTGGAGGCGATGGTCACGTACTGGATGCTGGGACTGGCGCTCGGCACGGCCTTGTTGCTGTCGGCCGGCGCCTGGAGCCTGGTGCGGCGGATCATCCGCCCTACGTTGAGCCTGACCTGTACGGCGGAGGCCTTTGGCCAAGGGGATTTCTCGGTAAAGGCACCCATTCTGTATGATGACGAACTGGGGGCTCTGGCACGAACCTTCAACAACATGGCCGGCGATATTGCCGACCGGGAGAAGAACCGGCTCCAGTTCGTGGCCATGGTGGTGCACGATCTGAAGAATCCCGTGCTGGCCATCGAGATGGCCGCACGTATGTTGCACGGATCCGCCCCTACGGAGGAAGAACGCCGTGGCTATCTGGAGGGCATCACCCAGGAGACGGGCCATCTGCGCGGGATCATTCGAGACCTTACCGATGATATCCAGGTAGTGAACGGACGTTTCTCCATTCGCAAAACCGACGTGGATCTCGGCGCTCTGGTCCAGCAATTCACCCAGGCGCAAAGCCGGACCTTCACGGCCCACGAGATCGTGGTGCAGACCGACGAAGGCTGCCTGATTCAGGGCGATGCCCGCCGGATCGAGCGCGTGGTCATGAACCTGCTGTCCAACGCGGTCAAGTACAGCCCCCGCAACACCTGTGTGACCGTGCGGGTCCAGAAGGAGGATTCGCAGGCAGTGCTCACGGTCTCCGATCAGGGGCCAGGCATTGCCGAAGACGACTTGGGAGTGCTCTTTCAGCCCTTTGGCCGGGGCCGATCCGCCGATGCTCTCGCGGAGGGGACGGGGATGGGTCTGTATGTCGTCAAGCAAATCGTTGAGGCCCACGGCGGCCAGATCGACGTGCAGAGCGAACTCGGTCACGGCGCCACTTTCCGCGTCCGACTGCCACTGGCCATCCGATAAGGTTCCGCCTGCTCTTCCGACCCGGGTTTGATACAGTAGTCTACGCGCGGGCAATGGCATACGATCCTGGTGCCCAACCAGTGGTGCCATGTGGCCGGCACGTACGACGCCGGAACGAGGACGATGAGCCTGTACGTCGATGGCGTGCTCGATGGCGCGGCGCTCTGCCAGAAGGGCTTCGCGGTGCCCTACCGGACCACGCTGATCATCGGCGCCCGCGGCTCGGCCGACCAGGCCGACGAGAGCACTGACCCGGACGAAGGCTCGGGCGAGATCGTTTTCCCGATCCGCAAGAAATGACAGTTGCTCGTCCCTTCAGAATTGCCTCCCGCCGGGGCGTGGGCGTGAGAATCGCTCACGCCCCTCGTCTTTCATAACTGCCCGACAAAAATTTGAATATTTTGCCCAGAGTAAACGCTTGAACGATCTGCCGTGGCCGGCGTATAATGTCAAAATATTGGATGGCTTTGTGGAGAAAAAATCATGGATGAGAGGCAAGTACAAGTCGAGCGGCGCAGCGGCAGTCAGAGGGGCCTGAGCGAGCTTCGTCCGGTGGTTTCCTGGGGGTTGGAGATGGTGGGGACCCACGAACATGAGACGCTGCTGGCCCAGGGGCACTTCCGGTGTCCACATTGCCGCCGGGCCGACATCAACGAGATGAACGTCGCCGCACGCCGAATGCGGTGAGGTCAGCCCACCGCACGAGCCGGACGGCAGTGTCTAGCGGCCTGCCTGCTTGCGGCGGATGCCCGCCTCGATATTGCCGGCCTCGTAGCGGGTCCAGGCGGAGGGCAGCACGCCGAAATAATCCTGACGATCCTGTTCGGTCAGACCGGTCTTCTTCACTACGGCCGGCACCCCCTCGGCAAAATTGTTGTCCGGGATCACTTGGTCCACATGTGTAGCGCTGCCGTCGGCCAGGATGGCGCCTTTCCCGAGGTGGGTGTTGTAGTCGCAGCACGCGTTGAGTCCCACGGCGCCGCCGTCGGCGATCTGCGTGCCGTGCATCGTGGCGCCATGATTGATCCAACAGCCATCGCCGATGATCGAGCGGTCAGGCACCTCGGCTTTGGACCCACCTACTTTCGCCGGCCGACCGCCTTCGATGCAGACGTTATCGTAGATGTGCGTGTAGCTGCCGATCTGGTTCGTCCCGCGAATCGTCACATTGCAGCGAATCAGGGTATGATGCCCGATGGTGACATTGCCGGTGATGATCGTCCCGGCGTCGATCTTCGTATAAGCCCCCACCTTGACCCTGCCCTCCAGGATCACCGAGGGGTGAATGTCCGCGGTGGGGTCGATGTCCTGTCCGCTTGCCCTGGGCGTCCCGGTCTGCGAGAAGCCCGCCAGGACCGAGCCGAGAAGAACAAGCCCAACGCCCGCCCCTGCCCCCATCACTACCCTGTGTCCTCTGTTCATGGTCGTGCCCTTTCTGTCACTGGACCACTGCCTGTCACCTGCGTCTCGCCCGATGACCCCTGCCCGCTCGATTATCGGCCTTCCCGGGCCAATAAGCAACGAAAAGTGTCCCCGGGGAACGCAGGCTCAGCACACAGGGTTTTGTCACCGCCAAAGGCAAACCGCGCAATTAAGGAAATTCCTCAACAAGTCCGCGGCTCCTTTTGCCGTTTATCACGTATGAATAGGGACATATGTGTGACGTTGGACAGGGTGGTGACGCGGTCATCGGGGCCGTGTCGGGATGGGCCGAAAGGGGGCTCCCAAGTGCGGAAGGACGCACTCGGGGAGAGGCCCCCAAGGAAGGGGCGACTATGGGAACGTTGCGAGTTTTGATCGCTGATGATTATGCCGCCATACGAGCGGCCTTGACGCGGGCTCTGCAATCAGAACCGGACATCGAGGTGGTGGGGGAGGCCTGCGACGGCTATGCCGCGGTTCGGCTGGCGGCCAAGCTCAAGCCGGACGTGGTGCTCATGGATGTCAACATGCCCGGTTGGGACGGCATCGAGGCCACCCACCGAATCGTCCAAACGAATCCTGGCGTGAAGGTCATCGGATTGTCGGTGCATTGCTTCGAGTTCTATGCCCGCCAAATGCTCGATGCGGGAGCACACGCTTACATCCTCAAGGACGGCGACATCGACGAGTTGATCGAGGTCATCGAGGCCGTGTGCAGGGGACAGACGTACGTGAGCCCGGCGGTCGTGGGCGGCGGTGGACAGTCCAGACTGAGAATGCCTCGTCGGCTACTGCGTACCGGGTGACGGCCTCTCCGGCCAACCGGCAGCACGTCTGATTCATCCTTTGCGCCTATGGCTTGCGCTCGTTGGCGCGCACAAATCCTCATCCTTTTCTTGCCTGCCGGAACCAGTTCTGTTAAAGAGATAGGCCAGATAGAGGGGACGTGCCCTGACGCGGAACCGGTGTGCTATAGGAGATCGTGTGATGCCATACGTAAAGGCGACTGCGAATCGGTGTCGGAGGCTGGCGGTGGCCGCATGGTTGGTTCTGGCCCTGGCGCTGCTCGTGGCGGCGCAGACGGCCCGCGCCGCCGAAGCCGGCGTATTCAATGTTCGTGATTTTGGAGCCACCGGCGACGGCAAGACACTTGACACGACGGCACTCAACAAGGCCGTCACCGCGTGCGCCCAGGCCGGCGGCGGCCAGGTGCGCTTCCCGCCGGGGCAGTACTTGTCGGCGACAGTACACCTCAAGAGTCGCGTCACGCTCTATTTGGAAGCCGGTGCCCGGCTGGTCGGCGCCAAAGACCCCAACCTGTATCAGCATCCGACGCCGCCCGCCTTCCTGCCCGAGGCCAAGTGGGGCAAATGGCACCGGGCGCTGATCCTGGCCGACGGCGCGGAGGATATCGAGATCGCCGGTTCCGGCGTCATCGACGGCAACAAGGTCTTCGATCCGACCGGCGAGGAGCGGATGCGCGGGCCGCACACGTTCGTGTTCGTCAATTGCCGCAACGTGACGGTCCGCGATGTGTCGTTCGTGGACTCGGCCAATTACGCCATCTACTTCCAGATCAGCGACCACGTGGACATCCGCAACGTCAAATTCACCGGCGGCTGGGATGGCGTACATTTCCGCGGCGCCCCGAAGCAGTCGTGCAAAGACGTGAGCATCATCGGCTGCCGCTTCTACACGGGCGACGACTCGATTGCCGGCCGCTACTGGGAGAACGTCGTCATCTCCGATTGCATCGTCAACTCCTCCTGCAACGGGATTCGCCTGATCGGTCCGGCCACGCATCTGATCGTGCGCGACTGCCTGTTCTACGGCCCTGGCGTCCAGCCGCACCGCAGCTCGAAGCGCTACAACATGCTGGCGGGCATCAACCTTCAGCCGGGCGCGTGGGACAAGACGACCGGCGACCTCGACGACGTGCTGATCTCCGACATCACCATGCAGAACGTGTCCACGCCGTTTCACTTCATGATGAAGCCCGGCAACACCGCCAACCGCATCACCGTCACCCGCGTGACCGCCACGGGCGTCTACCGCGCCGCCTGCTCCGTTGAAAGCTGGGCCGAAGCCCCATTCAAGAACGTAACCTTCCGCGACATTGACATCGAATTCGAAGGCGGCGCCGCCGCCGGAAAGATCCCGACCCAAGTCAAAGCCCCCGGCGTCGATGCCCGCCCGCTCCCGGCCTGGGGTTTCTATGCCCGCCATGTCGAGAACCTCACCCTCGAGGACTTCCGCATGATCTGCGTCAAGCCCGATCAGCGGCCGGTGATGATCTGCGAAGACGTGAACCAGCTCACCCTCGACACGTTCAAGATCCCTCGATTCAAGGATGTCAACGAGCCGGTGGTCCTGAATCGTGTTGCGACTGTCCGCCTCTCCCACACAGACCTCCCGCTCGCGAAGAAATGAGCTGGTTCGATGAGCATGTGGGATGGTGAACCATGGATGAACTCACAACTCCATCAGGCTTTCTAATCGAGAAGACGTTTGAACGTATGTACCGCCAGTTCTTGGCGTACCAACGGCTATTTCACCCGCGCCGTCTAAATACGGGCGGGTATTCCACGCCGCGCACGGATGTCCCGCCAGAGCAGGCGCCCAAGCAATATCGGGGTCTTCAGCGGGAGCCGATACAGGACTGGCTGGAGGCTCTTCGTGGTTCCGGTGTTGTGGAGCCTACGAATCAGGAGCTTGCGGCCAGCCTGTTTCTGACCGAGCTCCGCAGAGCGGGAAAGGTCGTGGATGACATAATCTTGACTCTGGAGGACGCCAGAGAAGTAGTGAAGAAGATTGAGCCACCAGTCGAGCGCGAGATCATTTGGGCTCGCCGTATGGATGCCGACGATGAAGCCCCGCCAGGGATGGTGCTTCTGGGCTATGAGTCCAACACGTTCTATCCACCTACCTGTGACTCGCCGATAGCCGAGGGGATGTTCCTCACATCTCCGGGAAGCTACGATGAGGAAGGATCACGATTCAGAGTGTATCACGAGAAGCTCAACCGGTGGGGCCTGTTCGACACCCCCTCTGACGCGGAGCAGTATCTCAAAGATTGGCTGTCCTTTCTGCCGCCCGGCTGCGACCCGCACTGGTACAAGTATTACTCTACGGAGGTCAGGGGGCTGATAGCGGGAGACAACGCATGACAGGGATAGACAGCCGCGAGCAGCGAATCTCACCAAGAGTGAAGGGGCCGGCCCTGGTGAAGGTGCCGGCCCCGTCTTCCTGAGCAGGTGCGCCGTAGGGGGTCTATGGTTTAACCACTCGGTTGTAGATGCGAACATCGTCGATCAGACCGGACCAGGAGGTGCCGGGCGCCAGGTCTTTTCCGGCGCCGATGGCCAGATCGGTATAGGCTTCCTTGGGGCTATCCTGCACGTCTGCCGCCACGGGGACGCCATCGACATAGAGCGTTCTGGTCGTCCCGTCCCAGACCAAGCCGACCCGATGCCATTGGCCATCCGTGATCATGGTCTTCGAGCACAGGGGGCGGCCGCCGCGGGTGGTGGTGCGCACATCCGTCATCAGCTCGCCCGTCGATTTCTCTGCGGCCAGCCAGTTGGCGCTGCCTTGTCGCGAGAAGATGACCTGGCCCGGCCGACCGCCTTTGACCCAGGCCAGCATGCTCATCGCCCCTGGTTGCAGAGCGCTCGGGAAGGTCACCATGACACAGTCGTCGACGCCGTCCAACTCGAGCGCGCCGCCGACGGCGCCACCCTCGGGCTGCCAGACCGGGTTGCCGATCAGGCGGGCAGGGTAAGTCCCGGCACTGTCGGACACGTCCGTCCCATCCTTCTCATCAAGTTCCCAGCACGCCACCAGGCTCGGGTCGACAACCTCCCCAGAGGCATAGCGCGTCAGAACGGCCATGTCCTGCATGTCCACCACACCGTCACCGAAGGGGGTCGGGCCGATGTCGTACAGCGGCTCATCCTTGCCCCAGTTGTCCAGGAGAGCGCGGACCTCCGCGTCATCCACCTTGCCATCCCCGTTGAAATCGACAACCGGAGTGATGGTCGTCTGATAGACACTGCACGGACCCCACTCGGTCGGCCGGTCGGAGCAGAAATACAGGGTGGAGCCGTCGGCCGAGACCGAGCCGGTCCACTCGACGGTCCGTGAATTGACGGAGCGTCCGAGGTTTATGGGCCGTCCCCAGGCATGGCTCGTGCTCCGTCTCGTCGTCACCCACAGATCGTAGTTCCCCACCCCGCCGTCCCGGTCCGAGCTGAAGAAAAGCGTTAATCCATCCGGCGTCATGACGGCTTCACCGTCGTTGGTGCCGCTGTTGACCTGCGCCCCGAGGTTCACGGGCTTACCCCAGGGATCGTCTTTCGTGGCCCGCGTCGACATCCAGATGTCTTCCCCGCCAATGCCGCCTCTGCTGGAGTGGAACAGCAGCGTCAATCCATCCGCCGACTCTCTGGGACTGAGGTCGTAGGCGCCGCTATTCAGGGTCGGCCCCAGGTTCACGGGCTTGCCCCAGGGGCTATTCGTGGCCGGTCGGGTCGTGACCCACATATCCATCTGGCCGGAGCCGCCGGGCCGCTCCGAGGAGAAGTACAGGGACAGGTCATCCGGGGAGATGTTCGGGGTGTACTCCCAGGTGGCGCCGTTGAGCGTCGGCCCGAGGTTCACGGCCGGGCCCCACTCGTCTTGTGCCGAAGCCCGCGTCGCGACGTACATATCGAAGGTGCCGCCCAAACCGCCGGGCCGCTCTGAGGAAAGGTACAGCGAAAGCCCGTCGGCCGAGATGCTGCCGCCGAGAGTGGTAATCCCGCCGTTCACATTCGCCACCTTCGTGGCAGGGGTGCAAAAGAAGTCCCCGCGTGCCTGTCCCATCCAGACCGACAGGAGCGCCAGCCCCGCCACCGCTGTTACTTGTTTGATCCTCCGAGTCCTCATGCTTGTCGTCCTCTCTGGTCTGCGGTAAAATCCGTTTGTCCTGTCTTCGAGCGCGCAAACCGGTGCGCTCGGGGCAGGTCCGGGCTGGTGAGGCTGTTGCCGAAATCAAAAGACTTACCAGCCCTTACGCTATGTCCACTTCTACTGACTACAGGTGTTCCGCTGGGTGTACCTTGGGTGTCGCCGGGGCCGGGCCGAGGGGCCGGTCGGTGACCCAGATTTCATGATGCCATTGGGCGTAGTCCTTCTCGATCGCCAGGCGGCTGCGTTTCGCATCCGACCAACTGCACCAGCCGTAGGAGCCGTCCAGAATCTTCGACGCCTCCTTTTTCTCGATATCGTAGATCCACAGTCCTCCGCCAAAATAGCACCCGACGGTCACCAGCGTGCTATCCGGCGACCAGTTGAAGAACAAGTGCTGCCGCTGGGGGGGGCCCGACCAGCCGGGCACATCCGACCGGTTGGACAGATCCACAATTCGCAGCGTCGCCTCAGGTGTCAGGAGGGCGGCATATTTCCCATTGGGAGACACGTAAGGGAACATGTCCATGCTCTCGATAACTTCCTGCTGCCCACCGGCTTTCGGATCGATCCCGAGGCAATACATCTTGCTGTCGGCGCGGCTGTGATAATAGACCCGCGTGGGATCGGCGGACCAGTTCGGCCAGCCGCCGCGCGCCAGGAAGTGAGGAGCTTCCGACCCATCGGTCCGGAGAATCCAGACCTCCTCCTGCTGGAAGGGCCGGTGCTCGCCTTGTCGTTCCTTGGTCAGATCGGCCAGGGACAGAACCTGCCGGTCGCGGACGTAGGCGATGTAACGTCCATCGGGCGACCAGGCGGGGTCCTTGCCGGGGATGGTCAGGAGGCGGGTTTTGCCGGTTTGCAGGTTGAGAATCTCGATGCTGCTGGAACCGAGCACGCCGCGACTGTAGGCCAGCTCTTTGCCGTCCGGCGACCAACTGGGATGAAAGCCCTCGGCCACGACACGTTTGCCGACGGCCGCCAGTTGCTCGTACTGCTCTGCCGCCCGGTGCATGGCGGCGAAGGCGGTCCCTTCCGGTACGTTGTCGGGCGGGTGCCACGCTTGACCGGCCGCGAGGCTGTCGAAGACATGGCGGGCCGCCAGCGAATCAAGCCGATACCGCATCTCCTCGCTGGACTTGACGATCTCGTCGTACTTGGTCTGTGCTTCTTCCTGCCGACCGAGCGCCGTCAGGATGAAGAAGTGATCGAATTGATGAAGGACGTCGTCCGGCTGCAAGCGCAGGCACGTCTGCACATCGGCCAGCGCCTGCTCATACCGGCCCAGGCGCATCAGGGTCTGACGCCGTTGGTCGCACACCTCCGCGCGGCGTTTGTCCCGAGGGGCCGTCAGGCCGGCGGCCCGGTCGTGATCCTCCAGGGCCTGGGCGAGCATATCCGCGTCGTTCCGCCCCAGTCCGATCTCCCGGCGGGCCATCGCGCGAAGCATGTGGCCCATGGGATTGGCCGGCTGGCTGCCGATCATCATCGAGGCCTCGGTCTCCATCTCGCGGTATTGACCGAGAGCGTAGTAGGCCAGGGCACGCGTTCGGCGTGCCCCGTAGTGGGTAGGGTCAAGGTTCAGGGCGCTGTCGAGGCAATTGAGGATCTCGCGGACCGTGGGCACGGTCATCGCCCGCAACACGTACGCTTCCGCGGTCTTGGGCATCAGACGCTCGCCTTGTTGCAGGTGAATCTCCGCCTTGCCTTTGATCCAGGGGTCGTCGGGGTCGCCTTGCAGGTAGATGCGCGCCAGGAGAAAGTGCGCATTGGCCGCCACCTCCGCCGGCTCTTTCAACAACGTCTGCAACCGCTCGATGCCGGCCCGCGGCCCTTGCAGTTCCAGCACGATCCGGGCATGCAACAGCCGGGCCTTGGGTCCGACGTACCGGCTCGCCAGAATCGGCTTGATCTCGGCGAGCGCCTGCTGGTATTCGCCGCCCGACAACCGGTCCTCGACCTGCACGAGCAGTCTCTCGTGACTGCCGCGGGTCTGCTCGATGTTGAAGCGGGCATAGGTGACCCCGGCAAAGAGCAGACCGGCCAGGACCGTGGCGGCGGCCAACGAGGCAAGCACCTTCGTGCGGTGGCGGCGCAGAAACTTGTTCACGCGGTACACGGTGCCCGGCGAACCGGCCAGAATGGGCTCCTGCCGCAGATGCCGCTCGATGTCCTCGGCTAAGGCGTGGGCCGTCTCATAGCGGTGGGTCCGGTCTTTCTCCAGAGTCTTCATCACGATCCAGTCGAGGTCGCCCTTAACCAGCTTGGGCAGCAGCTCGGGACTGCTCTGCCGGGACTGGGCGACATCGTTCAGCGTCTGGCCCAGCGTGCGAATCTTGGTCGAGGGCTTCAGGGGATCGGTCTCGCGGATGATTCGCTGCATCTCCGAGTAGCCGGCATCCCGCAGCGTTTCGCTGGCGAAGGGCGTCACGCCGGTCAAAAGCTCATAAAGCAGCACGCCCAGCGAGTAGATGTCGGTCCGCGTGTCGATATCCAGCCCGCTCATCTCGGCCTGCTCGGGGCTCATGTACTCCGGCGTGCCGATCATCTGGGAGTAGCGGGTGAACAGCGTCTGCTCCGTGAGCCGCTGGTTGGTGGCCTTGGCGATGCCGAAGTCGATGACCTTGGGAACGGGCTTGCCGTCGTGGAGCGTGACCATCACGTTCGACGGCTTGATGTCGCGGTGAATGATCCCTTTTTGATGGGCGTGCTGGACGGCGTTGCAGACCTGCACGAACAGCTCCAGCCGGTCGCGGGTGTTCAGCCGGTTCTGGTCGCAGTAGTCGGTGATGGAGACGCCCCGGACCAGTTCCATCACGAAGTAGGGCCGGCCGGTCTCCGTGGCGCCGCCGTCGAAGACCTGGGCGATGTTCGGGTGGTCCATCAGGGCCAGGGCCTGCCGCTCCACCTCGAAGCGGGCGATGACGTTCTTCGTGTCCATGCCCAGCTTGATGATCTTCAGCGCGACCCGGCGGCGGAGCGGATATTGCTGTTCGGCCATGTAGACGACCGCCATGCCGCCTTCGCCGATCTTTTCGAGGAGCTTGTACCGGTCGATCACGGTGCCGGGACCTTCGATGGCCCCCGGGACTTCGATCGTCAGTTGCAGCGAGTCGGCCGCGCGCTCGATGAAGCTGTTCTGGCTGGCGTGGACTCTCAGGAGGGCTTCCATGCGGGCCAGCAGGGCGGCATCGCCGCCGCACGCCTGGCGCAGATACGCGAGCTGTTGGTCGGCCTCGTCGATGGCCACCGCCGCACTGAAGATTGCTTCTTCGTCTATGATACGTTCGTCGCTCATAAGCCCAATCCTTGTCTTTCCCACTACCATGCGTCATCCGCGGCCCCCTTGCCCCAGCTCAAAGGAAAAAAATTGTGCGCCGGGAAAACGCGCCTGTTTTCTGGCATTGTCAAGCGGCTGCGGTTGCGAAGCTCGTTGGAAGACCGGAGCATTGGAATACTGGGGGTGAGGAGCGCGCCAAGCCACCCATTATTCCATCATTCCACTATTCCATTATTCCAATCCCATCCGCCGCGCAACCGTCCCACGCTCCACGCTCGTGCCGCCCCTCAGCCCGGCTCGGCTCCCGCGCCTTTGGTGATCTCCAGGTGCAGCCAGGAGCGGGCGTAGGCCCAGTAGCGGTCCGCCGTGTTGTGGGAAATGCCCAGGACTTTGGCCGCCTGCTCGCCGGTCAGGCCCGCGAAGAACCGCAGCTTCACCAGGTCGGCTTTGACCTTATCGAGCCGGGCGAGCTTCTCCAGGGCCTCGTCCAACGCGATCAGATCGTCGTCCGGGCCGTTGGTGGCCGGCTCCGCGTCGCCCAGATCGACTTTTTCCTGACCGCCGCCGCGCTTGAGCCGTCGCTTGCGGCGGGCATTGTCGATGAGAATCCGCCGCATGGCCTCGGCGGCCGCCGCGAAGAAATGCGCGCGGTTTTCCCAGGTCTGACCCTCATCCCCCAGCAGGCGCAGATACGCCTCGTGCACCAGGGCCGTCGCCTGGAGGGTCTGGCCGGGCGACTCGTGGGCCAGCTTCTGTGCGGCCAGGAGCCGCAGCTCCTCGTAGACGACGGGCAGAAGCTCATCGGTCGCTTTCACATCGCCGTGTTCGATCGCATTGAGAATTCGTGTAACTTCGTTCATGACCTCTTCTCATCGGACTATGCCGGCATTGTCGCACAGGCGCGGCCGGCCTTCAAGGGCTAACGGAAACAGCGATACTTCTAAAGTCGCCTGCCGATGCGTCCGATATTGGCCGTGTGCAAGATTATGGGTCTGGGACGACGTTGCAGAACCATTCGTTCACGGATAAACTTCAGAAAGGCACGTGGGTCTGAACCGGTCCACGTGGTGCGGCAGGTGTGATCGTGGCCTCCTTTGAAGTTGACGCCATGCCTTACAGGACTTTGACGATCCAGGAAGTGGCCCGCATGCTGGGTACGGAGGTGCGACGCGTGGAGCGCATGGCCCAGAAGGGGGAGATCCCTTCCCAGAAAGTCGGCGGTCAGTTCCGCTTCAACCGCGCGGAGGTCACCGAATGGCTGCAGCAGCGGGTGGGGGGCATGAGCGACGAGCACCTCGCCCAGGTCGATGCGGGGATGACCGAGCAGCGGCAGACGCCGGAGGACGAGATGATCATCTCGCCTCTGTTGCGGATCGAGGCGGTGACAACGAATCTGGGCTCCCGCACGAAAGACAGCACGCTGCGCGAACTGGCGGCCCTGGCCGAAAGGACCGGCCTGGTCCTCAACGCCCAGGAGCTGGTGGAGGCGGTCCTGCATCGTGAGGAGCTGCACAGCACCGCCATGGAGAACGGGATCGCGATCCCGCACCCGCGCCGGCCGCTGCCCCACGCGCTCGCCGAGCCCATCCTCGTGGTCGCGCGAACGACTGGGGGGATCGCTTTCGGCGCTCCGGACGGCCGTTTGACGGATCTGTTCTTCCTGACCGCCTCCCAGGACGACCGCCACCACCTGCACACGCTGGCCCGCCTGTGCCGGATGCTCTACGACGAGGATTTCGTCGCCTCTCTCCGGGAGGCCGAGACGCCCCGGGAGATGATCGAGCTGATGAAGACGCGTGAGCTCGAGGTCACTTCGCAATAGACCTCGCCCCAGGGGGCCCTGTCCCTCCCCAAGGCCAAATCCCGCAATTCCCTACAAGTTGTGCCTGATTCCCAGGGTTGCATCTAACAGAGACAACCAATCTCCTTTTCCAGGTTTTTTCCGCACACATTATCCGACCATTCGTATCAACTACTGAAAGGATTGGATGGCACGGAGGCCGCCAGGGACAAGGACGTTACCAGCTACGGATGAGCACGTAGTCATCGTTTACTTCCTTTCTAAACCCCCGTGCGACTAACCCACGCCCGGGGGCTTTGTTTCCGACGTCGCCCCGGCAAGCTCTTACCCGTACTGACCGAATCACTAAGGCTTCGCTCAGGCAGGCCGAGCCGCAGTCATGTATTGGGAGGAGCGCAGCGACGAAGCAATCTCAATCCGGCGGATGGGAGATTGCTTCGCTTCGCTCAGCATGACATCGAGGGCGGTGCCACCGAACGACTTTGCGTTCGTCCGTGCCTGCCCCACGGATTGACTTGGCCGGGGCCAACCGCGTAAGCTAACATGTATGATTCGGTTCCGTTGCGAGCATTGCCGCGAGTGGTTGACCATCGCCGAGACCCGGGCGGGGGAAACGGGCCGATGTCCGCTTTGCCGGCGGACAACGCATGTCCCGCGAGTCAGTGACACACCACCGCCTGCCGAAGCTGGGTCTTCCGGCCCGCCGTGCCCCATCTCGAGGCCGCCCGCGCCGGGTGAGCAGCCCCTGAAGCTCGTACGCAAGCCCTCCGGGCCTGATGAGCATGCGGATCAGAAAGTGGCGTTCTATTGTGAGTTACAGGGCCCACCGCATGCAGCCGTCCGAACCCGCGATTCAACACGGGCAAGAGGCTGTCCCGCTGTCACGTGCCCGACTCATCGACGTGCTTCTGTACCCGATGAATTTCGATAGTCTCGTCCGGATCGCCATCTTCGCTCTCGGTTTGTGGATTGTCGGCCTTTTCCCCATGCTGTATTATCCTGATTCGCCCGACGCTATATCATGGATCGCACCATAACGCTCATGGTCCTGCTCTATCTATTCATCGCCTGGTGTGCGGCGCTCTACTTTGCCCACTGCATCTTTGACAGCACGAAGGGTGGCACGCGTGCTCCGGCCATCTGGTCAGGATATGTATATACCGGTGGGGATTTGCCGTCGATGATGCTCATAGGTGCGGTGGCCTTTTGCCTGGGCTTCACCGCCCTTTACGCCGCCGTTACGAGAGACTTGGGCCTGTACTTCTGGATTCTGGTCTCTCTGGGTGCGTTCGTTCTGCCGATGTTACTGCTGGCGTGTACGCTCTTTGGCGGCGCCGAGGCCCTGAAACCGGCGCTGATTGTCGCATCCATTGCCGCCACGCTCCCGGCCTATCTGGGATTGATCATCCGATTGGTCTTGCTGGCGGCGTTTGCCGGACTCGTCCATTGGGACGCCTGGTGGCTGGGCCTGCCGCGTCTAATCCCCTATGCGGCTGATCTCTACGTCCTCTGGATCGCAGGCCACCTGCTCGGCCGGTTCTATCTGCGTCAGAAAGACAAGCTCAAATGGGACTTGTGAGGTCGCAGGGGGCGTGTGGGAAGCCCGATTCTCTCTGGGTGCCATCGTCAAGCGGAGTCTTCGGAGCTTGGCGATGGAAGAGCAAAGACTTGCTCAACAACAGCATCGACGCCTGGTAAGACATCGGGCCGCCCAAAATGATCGGTTATTTCTCGCGCAATATGGCTGCGCGCAACTGCTCCTTTGATTGTCCCCGAAGCCAGGAGCTTAAGACTTTGTGAACTACACAATCGTACTCATCGTCGGGGACGGGAACGCCTATGGGGTTCCACGCAAGAAGGATCTGGCGTACCTGCTTCTCAAGTGATCGCACCTCCTCCTTATATGGCCTCATCGACGAGTTCATGGCTGCCTCACGTTTTATGACGCAACTGGATGGACCGGCATATCAGACTGCTATTTCTGCCGGGGTCTGCCCGGAGGCTTCTGGTCTGTCGAGCCCTTCGAGCCATCCAACACCTTGATGCGGGCGTTGCGGATTTGGGCGTGCTCGGCACCGCGGCTGAGTTCCTGGAAGCCGATGTGTCCCTTGCGCGGCCGGTCCTTCACCGGCGGGCACGGCTGACCGTTGTGCCGCAGCACCTTCTGGTTCTGCTCATCGAGATTCAGGTCCTGGATCAGTTCGCCGTTGAGCATAACATTGAGGTGCGCGCCCTTCAGCGTGATCACGTATGAGTTCCACTGCGTCGGTTTGTAGACCTGTGTGCGCGGGGCGATCGCGCGGTAGATGCCGCCGGTCAGCTCCGAGTCCTTGGCGTCGGGATTGTAGCGGTAGTCGGCCATTTGCAGCTCCATGCCGTCGAAGGCCGGATCGCCGAACAGGGGGGCCCGCAGGGCACAGCCGCTGTTGCCGGTCGGACCGAGCTTGAAATCGAATTTCAGGATGAAGTCGCCGTACTCCTGCTTGCTCAGCAGCCAGCTCCCGCGCGGCTCGCCGCCCTGGAGAATCCCATCCTTCACGACCCAGACCGTCTTGGGATCGGCGGGCTTGTTCACGTCGCTCCAACTGCGGATCAGCCAATCCTTCACGACGCCGTCCTGCGGGAACAGTGGTACGAAACCCTCGTCTTCTTTGGCCTTCTGCCCGGCGCCCAGCGCCGCACCCAGGATCAGTAGAGCCAGAACCGAAGTAAGCCGCAGGCTGACAGCATGTGTCGCCATCGTTTGTTCTCCCTTACACTCTGAATCCTGTACAACTCCTTGTTGGACAGACACCTGGCTCGGCCCTTACGAACGGGCCTGCCCTTTGGGTGAGAATTCTACCTACAGGACCGGCGCACTTCAATCTTCCGATTGCCGCAGGGCCCAACAGGCCGGACGGTGATCCCGCCGAGCGGATCGCCTGGCAGGCATCTGGGGTATTTCCGGATATGGATGCCCGTAATTGGGCCTTTTCCCCATGGTCATCGGCACACACGGCAGACCGCTCCACCGTAAGAACAATGTTAGAAAGCCTCATGCTAATGCAGAGGGAGGTGTGCTATGACGTCGAAGACATTTTGGGGGTGCGTGCTTATTTCCTTGTTCCTCATCATGGGGCGGGTGGGTCCCGCCCGGGCGCAAGTGCATCTTGGTCCGGGAGTGACCGTGTTCAGTCAGACCTGGACGCCCACGTACATGTACCCTTATGGGTACTATGGATATCCCGCCGGGCCGTGGTTCGTCTTTCCCGTGCCGGGTCCGTATGCCTCGAGATACCTGCCCTCGTACTCGTATACGCCGAACCCCTATGCCCAAGTGCCTGGTGCTGCGGCGTACGGAGCTCCACCGTACACCTACTTTCCCAACGCCTATACCTACGATCTTTATCCGCAGTCACATGTGTATCCGTGGGGCATCTACTACGCGCCTGGGTCGTACCCCTACGTCTACTACTTCGGGCCCAGATACGCAAGATTGCCCTACCGGGCTATGACTATGCGAGAGTACCTCGCCAGACAGCGCCAGGGACCGACGAGGGTGCGTGATATCGTGCCGGGTGAGCCCGGACTCCGCAGGTAGCTCTTGGCCGCGGACCGTATGGGGCTGGCCGGACACCCTGTCGGGTACCACGCCCAAGCGCAGCTTGAGCGTGCTTGTCTGGGTGCGCATTCGTGTTGCGGATTCTCGCGTTATCTCTGCCAATCTCCCACCGATCCTTGCGACGGGCGGGCCCCACGCTACAATGGTCCCATACGCCGCCGCGTCGTGCCCGCGGGGCCGACGCGTGGGACGGATTGCCGGGAATGGTGCACCATGAAGGGGATATCGAGACGCCAAATGCTTCGACGCGGCGCCGCGACCGCGTTGGTCATGCCGCAGGTCATTTCCTCGTTGCGGGCGGGCACGCCGGCCAGCGAGCGGATTACGATGGGGGCCATCGGCCTGGGCGGGCAGGGGATGCACAACCTCAAGAGCTTTCTGACCTTTCCCGATGTGCGCGTGCTCGCCATCTGCGATGTTGATGCCAACCACCGGCGGACGGCCAAGAAGACCGTCGACGACGCTTACGGCAACAAAGACTGCGCCACGTGCAATGATTTCCAGGAGGTCCTCGCGCGCCGGGACATCGATACGGTGCTGATCGCCACGCCGGACCATTGGCACGCAATCCTCGCCATCGAAGCCGCCAAGGCAGGCAAGGACATCTACTGCGAAAAGCCGATCTCGCTGACGATTGCGGAAGGCCGGGCCGTGGCGGATACGATGAAGCGGCTCGGGACCGTGTACCAGAGCGGCACCCAGCGGCGGAGCATCGCGTGTTTTCGCTTCGGCGTGGACATCGCCCGCAGCGGCATGCTGGGCAAGCTCCAGACGCTGCACTGCTACTACCACAACGGTCCCACGTGCCCGCCGCAGCCGGTCGAGCCGGTCCCCGCCGGGTTCGACTACGACCGCTGGCTCGGCCCCGCGCCTTTCGAGCCCTACACGCCCCGGCGCTGTCACGGCAGCTTCCGCTGGCAGTATGACTATTCCGGCGGCCAATTGACCGACCTCGGGGCGCATTTCGCCGACCTGGCCCAGTGGGCGCACGACAGCGACGACACGAGTCCCACGCACTACGAAGGCTGGGCCGAGTTCCCCAAGGATGGCCTGTTCAACACGCCGGTGCGGTTCGAGGTCACCGCCACGTACCCGGACGGCGTGCAGATGATCATGCACGATGAGACCGAGCCGGGCCGGGGACCCCGCGGCAACAAGTACGTCGGCACGGACGGCTGGGTCAGCGTCGACGACACCGGCAAAGTGACGGCCTCCAGCGACGCCATCATGCGCAAGCTCAGCGCCACGCAGCACGGCTACGAGTACATGGAAGGCCACCACCGCGATTTCCTGACCTGCGTCCGGACTCGCGCCCGCACCATCTCGTCGCCCGAGGTGGCCCACCGCTCGACGACCGCCTGTCACGTCGCCAATATCTGCCTGCGTCTGGGCCGCAAGCTCCAGTGGGACCCGGCGACGGAGCACTTCGTCAACGATCCCGAAGCCGACCGCATGCTGGCCCGCGCCATGCGCAGCCCCTGGCGGCTGTAAGGGAATTAGCGGCATCGCCACAGTGGAGGCACGAAATCCTCCGACCACGACCGTGGCCGCCGGCCAATGGACCGCCGCACCATGCCGGATTTCCTCACGGGGATTGACGGCCTGCTCGTGGCAAGGTATCATCCCTCCTGTATGTTCAGGCACACGCATTCTCCAAGGGGCAATCAGACGCACCAGCACGCGCAGGCTCACCAGCCTCATGCCCATACGCACGGTGCGGCAGATCCGTCTCTCCTTACCACCGAACGCGGGATTTGGGCGGTCAAGTGGTCTTTCGTCGGAATGCTCGCCACTGCCGTCTTTCAGGCTGTCATCGTGCTGCTTTCGGGAAGCGTGGCGCTGCTGGCCGACACGATTCACAACTTCGGCGATGCGGCTACCGCGGTCCCCCTGTGGCTCGCCTTTCTTCTGGCCCGGCGGAGGCCGAGCAAACGCTTCACCTACGGCTATGGTCGCATGGAAGACCTGGCAGGCGTCGTCATTGTGCTCATCATCCTTGCTAGCGCCGTGGTCGCCGCTTACGAATCCATAGACCGCCTTGTTCACCCCCGGCTGGTAGTGCGTTTATGGGCCGTAGGGGTCGCGTCGGTGATCGGTTTCCTCGGCAATGAACTGGTGGCGCAGTTTCGTCTTCGGGTCGGCCGCGAGATCGGCAGCGCGGCACTCGTCGCCGACGGTTATCACGCGCGCGTCGATGGGTTGACCAGTCTGGCTGTTTTGCTCGGCGCCATCGGAGTCTGGCTGGGCCTGCCCTTGGCGGACCCCGCCATCGGTCTTCTCATCACCGTCGCCATCCTCCATATCGTATGGGAATCTGGCAGGAGTGTCTTCACGCGTCTGCTGGACGGGGTAGACCCCGAGGTTCTCGACGAGATTCGGCATGCGGTGCATCACGCGGC
The DNA here is from genome assembly GCA_963699595.1 of uncultured Planctomycetota bacterium. Classification (GTDB taxonomy): domain Bacteria; phylum Planctomycetota; class Phycisphaerae; order Sedimentisphaerales; family Anaerobacaceae; genus PLanc-01. Next base: position 1,438,817 of record CAVOUO010000035.1, on the reverse strand, counting down.
CAGTGTTCAAGATGTGTCCGATGTCCGGGTCAGATGGCTGGGCCACAGGCTTTATGCCGAGGTGAATATTGCCGTCGATCCGGGGCTCTCCGTCAACCAGGGGCACGAGATTGCCACGGAGGTCCGACACCAACTCCTGCATCATCTACGGTATCTGTCTCATGTTACGGTTCACGTCGATCCACTGAACGCCTCGGGCGAGAGTCATCATCACATCGCCGAGCACAGGCACGACGACTTGCCGGCCCATTCGCACTGACCGGCCAAGATGCGAGCGACAAGCAGTCTTGTTGCTGCGTAACCACTCTTCTCCCACGCTTCATCGAATCATCAACTGAATAGTGCGTCAGATAGCTCCTTCCCCCCGTTGACCTGTCCGAATTTTGACAACGTCTTCCACCGGCAACACAAAGATCTTGCCGTCGCCGCTGTTGCCCGTGCGTGCCTTCGCTTCGATGGTCTGCACGATTTCTCCGACCAAATCGTCCGGCACCACCATTTCCAGCTTCACCTTGGCGGCCGGCTCGATCAGATCGTCCTGCCCGGTGGGCGGTGTTCCGCCCAGGCCCTGAAGATGGCTGATCGTAATTCCCGGCAGGGCGGGGATTTCCCGCAGCGCCTCCAGGACTTGGGTGAGCATGAAAGGTTGGATGACGGCTTTGATTTCCTTCACGACGATTCTCCTTAGAGTTCGGGTTCTGTCTTCGCTCGTTCGAACCAGCCGTAGAGGGTGGGTAACACGAGCAGAGTGGCCAGGGTCGAGGTAAACAGACCGCCCACAACTACAGCCGCCAGCGGGCGCTGCACCTCCGAGCCGGGGCCCGTGGCCATCAACATGGGGATGAGGCTGAAGACCGTGATGGAGGCTGTCATCATAATGGGACGCAAGCGGGCGCCGCATCCCGTCGAGATCGCCTCCTGCAAGGACATCCCCTCCCGCCGCAACTGGGTCACATAGGAGACCAGCACCACGCCGTTGAGGACCGCGACGCCGAACAAGACGATGAACCCGACGGAAGCGGGCACCGAGAGATACAGACCCGAGATCAGCAAGCTGAACACGCCCCCGACCAGGGCGAACGGCAGGTTGCAGACAACCAGCAGAGCCAGCCCGATGGAATTGAATGTGATAAACAGCAGCAGCAAGATCAGCCCCACGACCATCGGCAGGATGAGCGCCAGCCGTTTCATGGCTTGCTGCTGGTTTTCAAATTGGCCGCCCCAGCTCAGATAATAACCGCTGGGCAGCGTGACCTTCTTTGCGATCTGCTCCTGGGCTTCGCGCACGACGCTGCCCATGTCGCGTCCCTTGATGTTGAATTCGATGCCCATGCGCCGCTGGCCGTTCTCCCGGCTGATCTGCACCGGCCCATCGACGATGGAAACGTCGGCCAATTCCTTGAGCGGCACGCGGGCGCCGCCGGGCGAGTCGATCAGGATGTTCCCGATGGCATTCACGGAGCTGCGTTTCTCTTCCGGAAATCGCACGGTGAGGTCGAAGAAGCGATTCTCCTCATACACCTGCGAGGCCGCCTTGCCTCCCACGGCAATCTCCACGACGCTGAGCACATCATTGACGTTGATCCCGTAGCGGGCGATCCGATTGCGGTCGATCTGGACCGTGATGTACGGTTGGCCCGCGACGACTTCCGTAACCAGGTCCGTGACGCCGGCGATCGGCGCGACGACCTTGGCGATCTCCGCTGTCTTCTGTTGCAGGATGTCCGTGTCATCGCCGAACAACTTGAGAATCACCTGGGCGCGGGTGCCGGCGACCATCTCGTCGATGCGGCACTGAATCGGCTGACTGAAACTGAAGGCGATACCGGGGATCACGGCCACGGCGTCGCGCATCTTGCCGAACAACTCTTCCCGGGTTCGCGCATTGGTCCAGAGGGAGCGCGGCTTCAGGTCGCCCACAAAGCCGGTCTTGTCCACGCCGCGTGCTTCCAGCGCCAGTCCCGTTTGCCCCGTGCGCGAGAGCACCGTCTTGAGTTCCGGGAACTGTTTCAGTTTCTTTTCGATCCGGTCTGCGAGCTCCGTGGCGTTCTCCAGGGATATCCCCGGCAGCATCTGGACATCCATGTCAAAGGCGCCCTCATCCATGATCGGGACGAACTCCGTCCCCAGGTGGGGCACCAGCAACAGGGCGACCCCCACGAACAGGACCGCAATGACCAGGGTCGAGGCCCGATGGCGCAGTGACCAGCCCAGGAGCGGAACATACACCCTGCGAACGGCGCGGACCACGAGGCTCTCTTTCTCGTGTCCATGCCGCAACACCAGGGCACACAAGACGGGAATCACGAGGATCGAAAGAAACAGCGAGGCAAAGAGAGCGATGGCCACGGCATAGGCCAGCGGCGAGAACATCTTGCCTTCCATGCCCTGCAAGCTAATGATGGGGATGAAGATCAGGGCGATGATGAGTTCCCCGAAGATGCTGGGCTTCCGCACCTCCAGGACCGCTTTGAGCACCGTGGCGAGCTTGTGGGATTTCTCGGTCATGGCCCCCAGGTGTCTTTGCACGTTCTCCACCTGAATGATCGTGGCGTCGATAATCATGCCGATGGAGATCGCCAAGCCGCCCAGCGACATCAGATTGGCGTACAGCCCCGCATACTTCATCACGATCACGGTCAGCAGCAGCGACAGCGGCAGGGCGAAGATCACGATCAAGGCCCCGCGGATGCTCCGCAACAACAGGTACAGGACCACCAGGACGAGCAGAGAGCCCTCGGCGAGCGCCTGGACCACGGTGTGGATGCTCTGGCCGACGATCTCGGATCTCTCGTAGTAGGGCACGATCTTGAGCGAGGCGGGCAGGATCGTCCCTTTGTTGATCTCCCGGACCTTCTCCTGCACCCGATGGACCACTTCCAGGCTGTTTTCGCCCTTGAGCATCATCACGATGCCGCCCACGGCCTCGCCCTCGCCATTCTTCAAGGCGGACCCCTGGCGCACGGCGTGGCCCATTTCGATGCGTGCGACATGGTTGAGGAACACCGGCGCGCCGTCATGCGCCGTCAGAACGATGTTGCCGATATCCTCCTCGGAACGAATCAGGCCGACGCCGCGAACGATGTATTGCTCCGAAGCCTGACGCACAATGTTGCCGCCGACGTTCTGGTTGTTGTTGCGGATCGCCTCGAAGACCTGCTTGACGGACAGGCCATAGCTCAGGAGCTTGTCCGGGTCCACGATGACCTGAAACTGCTTGAGATAGCCGCCGAAGGAGTTCATCTCGCTGACGCCCGGCACATTCTTGAGCAGCGGCGCGATCACCCAATCCTGCAGAGTCCGCAGGTCGGTGAAGTACGTGATCCGCTCTTCGGGATCAGCGGGCGGCTTGCCTTCCAGTGTGTACTGGTAGATCTCTCCCATGGCCGTCGCCACGGGCCCCATCTCGGTGGACACCCCTTCGGGGAGCCTTTCCGTCACCGACGACAGACGCTCAAAGACCAGTTGCCGGGCGAAGTAGACATCCACGTTGTCATGGAACACCAGCGTGACGACCGACAGCCCGTACTTGGTGATGGAACGCATCAACTGGAGCTTGGGCAAGCCGCGCATGGACATTTCAATCGGATAGGTGACGAATTTCTCGATCTCCAGCGGACTCAGGCCCGGGGCCGTGCTGATAATCTCCACCTGGATATTGGTCACATCCGGAAAGGCATCGATGGGCAGCGTTTTGAAGGCCAAAGCGCCCAGTCCTATGATCAGCACAACGAGAAGCAATATCAGCAGGCGATTGTGCAGCGCCAGATGCATTATTCTTTCAATCATGCTATTCCTCCACCGAGGGCTTGTTCAACTCCGACTTCAGCGTATAGGCTCCCCGGGCGACGTACTTCTGCCCGGCCTTGAGCCCCGCCGTAATCTCCACGGAGCTGTCATTCGAGCGCCCCACCATCACCGTCTGCGGCACAAACCCCCGGTCGGTCTGCAGGAACACGCAGGTCTGACCGTCCAGCCGGACCAGAGCATCCTTGGGGACCGCCACCTCGGCGGATACCTCATCGATGACAATCTGCCCGGTCACAAACAGGCCCGGCCGCCAGCGGCCGTCGGGGTTGGGAATCGTCATCCGGGCGAACGCCATGTGGCTGGATTCCGATACGATATTGCTCACGAACAGCAATCGTGCCTTCCGTCTGCAGGTCCTCGCCGCCTTTGACCACGGCCGTCTAGGCCGGGCCGGATGTGCGACAAGTCCTGCTGGTGCACCTTCAGATCGACCCAGACGCTGGTCAGGTCGGCAATCACGAAACACGGACTGGAATCCTCTTTGAAGACCTCGCCCAACACGATATGTTTTTCCACCACCGTGCCGTCGATGGGCGCGGTGATTTCATACCGCGTGTACAAGGTCTCCGCATGAGACGGAAGGGCTTTCAAGTCTTCCTCGGTCATGCCCAGGGCGTGCAGCTTCTGCTCGGCCGAACGCAACGCAATCTGGGCCTCCGCCAGGGCCTGCTTGCTCTCCAAATAGTCCTTCTCGGCCGTGATCTTCTGTTGTTGCAGGCTCTCCTCGCGGCTGAAGTTGGCCTGCGCCAGCCCGAGCCTGGCAATGGCGGCCAGGTACGTCGCTTTGGCGTCGGCCAGGTCGCGGCTTTCCAGCACGGCCAGCACCGTCCCGGCCCGCACCGTGTCCCCCAGGTTCTTGTAGACTTCCCGCACGACGCCGGGCACGCGGGGCACAATGTGGGCCAGTCTGTCCGAATTGAAGGCGATCTCGCCCGACAGGGTGTCATGGACCTGCAATTTGCCGGGACCCGCCGTGGCGATCTCGATGCCGGATTCCTTCAGTGACGCTTCGTCCAGTCGGACGATCTTCTCGCCCTCGCTCGCCTCGGCTTGTTCTTCTTCAGAAACGGCGACAGAGCGCGCACCGGAATGGCCCGCGAAGAGCTTCTGCAAAACCTGAAAATGCCACAGAACAACGACGGTGCTGATCATCGCGATAGCCACGATGCTCGGCAAGATTTTCCGTTTCATATTTTCGTCTCCCATGCTACTTCACTTGCGAAGATGATTCTTGGACGGGGCGCGACGGACGACCGTCGTTGCCATCAGTATCCAGAGGCCGGCCCGTCAGCCGCTGGACGTCGGCTTGCGCCTTGTGATACGCCTCGGTGGAATCGACATACTGGGCCTGCGTCTGAAAGAGAGTACGTTGGGCATCCAGCAAGTGGAGATAATCAAACTTGCCTTGCAGATAACCTTGCTGGGCCGCTTCGAAGGCCCGCTGCGCCTTGGGCAGAACGTCATTGTGCAGGATTGTCACTTGGTCGTACGCAGCCGCCAGGGCACTGACCGCCTCGGACAGCGCCGCCGAGATCCTGACCTGAGCCGCCTCATACTGTCGCCGGGCCTTTCCCAACTCCGCTGTCGCCGCCAGAATGCCTCCCTGGTTGCGGTTGAACAGCGGCAGCGGCAGAGAAAGGCCCAAGACGAACGCCCCATCGTCCGTCTGCTCGTAGCGTCGTACGGCACCGCCGACGGCGATATCCGGCACCGCTCGGGCTTTCTCTAACCGCAAAGCTGCTCGGCGTCTGTCCTCCTCCGTCTGCCAGCGGGCCAGGTCGGGATTGTTGGCGGTCGCGGCTGCCATCTCCGCCAGCGGCAGGGGCTCCGAAGTCTGGTAGAAATCGCCCCCAACTCTCTCATATGCAGGCGAGCGACTACCCCACACGGCCGCCAGCGTGTGCCGTGCGGCGGTCAATGCCTTTTGGGCGTTCTGCCGTTCGATCCGGCTCTCCGAAAACGCGACGTCCGCCCGTAACTCATCGACGGGCGAATCCTTGCCGGCCTTGACGCGCTGGGCTACCGCCGTTTGCGCCTGGCGGGACAGTTCGAGCAACCGCTCGGCCAAAGCCAATCGTTCCTGGGCCGCCAGCACCGTTACGAATGCCTCCGTGGCCTCCCGCATCACGTCGAGCCGAGCCGCCCGGTAGTCCCACTGCACGAGTTCCTTGTCCAGCGAAGCTACCTGTGTCCGCTTGGCGCGCTTGCCGCCCAACTCGAGAGGCTGACTGATCCCGATGGTTGTCTGCGCTGCATCGAAACCCCGCCGCTCGCCGCGGCCGCCCACATCTTCGACTTCGACGCTAAGCTCGGGATTCGGCCACAAGCCCGCCTGAAGGATCAGTGCATCCGCCGCGCGAAGGTCATAGGGGTAGATACTGAGTTGCGGATTGCGCGCCAAAGCCAACGCCAACGCATCGCGCAAGTTGACCACGCCGTTCGGCTCGCCCACAGTCGCGTCCTTCGCGGCGAGACTTGGCGAGGCCGACCCGGCCATCAAGGTTGTGACGACAGCGATCAGAAGGGTATTGCCATACATAGACATTGTTCCCTGACGGAGGATGGATCCAATTGGCCCGAAGTGCAGGGGCGCTGCACGCCAAAGCGATCACAGATCGCTCGACCGGCGCAGACCTCGCGCTGGGGGCCGCATCTACGGAATGGCGCAAGATCACACCTGCAGCAGGATGGTCTTTAGAGGTGTGTGGTGTGTAGGGAGAGTGCTGAACGCGCGAGTCATCGCGCAGGATAAGTCCACCATTGCAGGCTCAGGACCGCCGGCCCCGGCTAAGCAGGGGGGATGCGACTCCGCCGCCAGGCTCACCCGGCGGTCGCACGAGCTGGTGGGGATGGGAATATCAAGGCAGGGCCAGCCGCCGTCGTTGATACCGCGCGACGCCACGTCCACGGTCGATCCGCTTGAATCCGCGTCGGACGTACCCATCTCACAAGTGCAATGGCCCTCCACCAGAAGCTCAAGCGCCACATCGCCGTGTCCGCGCACGCACAGCGTCATCGCCTGCGACGCGTTCAGCATCATCAATGGCGCCAGCATCAGCAGGACCGCGATCCTGCCGCACCGGCCTGGCCTTGATCTCTTTTTGGTCTTCATCAGCCGTTCATTATACCGGATTGCCCCAGCCAAAAGAAACCACAAACCCCGAAATCTTGCCCTCGCGCAGAGACGCGGAGACGCAGAGAGGATCGTGGATCGGTTGCGGTTGCGATGCTCGTAACGTAAGACGTTTGGCGTGGGGCGTAACGCGTCGCGCAACCGTCGAGCGGCAACACGTGTGTTCAGACGGGCGTCGGGCCGAGATCCGGGCGGGGTTCGAGCGCGGGAGTCCAGGCAGTGATGGGGTTGTCGCTGCCGCACTCCAGGCATCGCATCATGGCGACGGCGGCCCCGCAGTGCGGACAGGCCGGTTCCGTCTCGAAGACGTCGAAGGTGCGGCGGCACTGGGGGCAGATCCAGAAGGCACCGGCCGGCGGCGCAGCGCGGCAGGCCGGGCACGCTACCCCCTCCCGCCGGGGCACTTTGGCCCGGCGCATCAGCCGCACGGCATGTTGCAGTCCGTTCCAACAGTTCAGGAGGATGAACACCGCCAGGATGCCCAGCCAGACGGATTGGTCCGCGAGGGCCAGCAGGCCAAGACCGGCTACGCCGACGAGGCCCAATATCGTCACCACCGTCAGACTCCAGGCGGGTCCCAGCAGGAACCACAGCAGCGAGCGGAGGATCTGCCCACCGTCCAGAGGATAGATCGGCAGCAGGTTGAAGACCAAGAGCCCAATGTTAATGAATGTGAGGGCCCGCAGCAGCCCGAAGACGTCGGGGGCCGTCTGGGCCAGCCCAACGGCCTGCGCCAGCATGCCGAGCAGCCAGAGCACGGGGATCAGAACCACGTTCACGAGCGGGCCGGCCGCGGTGCTCCAGAGATTCGCGCCCGGCCGCGGCGGCGCCTGCACATACGCGACGCCGCCCAACGGCCACAGCACAATGTGGTCGGCGCGGCCTCCCACCTGCCGGCAGGCCAGCGAGTGGCCGAACTCGTGAAACAAGACAATGAGGAAGAGCCCCAGGTATTCCAGCACATTCCAAGTCAGCGAACTGTAGCGTCCCGCCCGCTGACTGATCTCATAGTAGGCCACCAGAAACCACGACCAGTGCAGGTACAGATCGATCCCCGCGAACCGAAACAGCCGAAGCGAACCTTGGCTCATGGGCGCCACACCTTTCCGCAGCCGAAACTCTCCGCCGCACATCATGCCTACGCTTGTATAGAGATCCTTATCTATCGAATTCCGTATTGGCTGTCAACCCACAGTGCAACGAGTTCCCTGGTTGCTGCGCGGACACGAGACGCCTATAATCGCCAAACCATGCTGCATTTGGAACGGCTTTCAAGACAGATCACCAAGTCCGACCTGCTGAAGTTTCTGCACTCGGTCGGCGGGCTGGAGCCGCGCCGGGTGGGACGGATCGAGCTGCGGGCGGGCGGGGCCCTGATCGAAGTGCCCGACGACTGGCAGGCCCGCCTGGTCAAGGCTCTGGATGGTCAAACCCTGGGCAATCATCGCGTCCGAGCCTGGGCGGATGGCCCCTCGGATGATGCCGATCGCCGGCGGTCATTTCGAGCGGTTGGCCCGCCTGCTCGACTTGGAGAGCCGCGCGGAAGCCCAGGAAACGGCCCAGCGCGGCCGGCGACTCTCGGCCGCCGACGCAGAGCGAACGGGAACGAGTCTTGTGGACCTGGTCATCATCGACGACCAGACCGGTCTGGGCGGCCGCTACCTCCTGCAATTGGCCAAACGCCGACGGTCGCCGCTGCCCTGGACCCGGCTGGACGTGGGCAGTCCGATCGTGCTCTGGCCCGACGGCGGCAAAGACACGGCGGGGCACCGGGGCGTGGTCTACGAGCGGGCCGAAGGATCGATCCGCGTGGCCCTCGCCGGCATGTCGGACGATCTGGCCGAGCACGAGACTTGGCGGCTGGACCTCGCCGGCGACGAGATCGCCGGACAGAGACAGCGGGCTGCCCTGCAACGGGCCCGGCTGGCCCGCGCGGAACGCCTGGCGGAACTGCGGGATGTTCTCTTGGGCCGACGGCCGGCGGAGTTCGACCGCGAGCAGGAAGAACCGGCCCTCGATCCCGGGCTCAACGAGGCCCAGCAGCAGGCGGTGCGGTTCGCCCTGTCGGCACGGGATGTGGCCCTGATTCACGGGCCGCCCGGCACCGGCAAGACCACCGCCGTCGTGGAGCTGATTCGCCGGGCCGTCCGGCGGGGCGAAAAGGTCCTGGCCTGCGCGCCGAGCAATCTGGCCGTGGACAACATCTTCGAGCGGCTGCTGGCCGCCGGGGAACGCGCGGTGCGGCTGGGGCATCCGGCCCGCGTGCTGGCCGATCTGCGCGCCCACACGCTGGATCTGCTCGTGGAGGACCATCCGGACGTTCGACTCGCCCGCAAGCTCGTCAAAGAGGCGATGGGCCTGTTCCGCCAGGCCGGGCGTTATACCCGCGCCGCGCCGCCGCCGGGAGCACGGCAGGAGACCCGCCAGGAGGCCAGAAGTCTGCTCGCCGACGCCCGGCGTCTGGAGGCCCAGGCGGTCGAACACATCCTCGACACCGCCGATGTCCTGTGCGCCACGACGACCGCGTTGGACAGCGACCTGCTGGGCCGCGGCGGTTCGACCTGGCCGTGATCGACGAGGCCTGCCAGAGCACCGAGCCGGGCTGCTGGATACCCTTGCAGTGGTGCGAACGGGTCGTGCTGGCCGGCGACCACTGCCAGTTGCCGCCGACCGTCGTCAGTCAGGAGGCGGCGGCGGCAGGGTCTGGGCGTGAGCCTGTTCGAGCGGCTGATGGTCCGCGACGGCCGGTCCCTCGCCCGGCCCCTGATCGTCCAGTATCGCATGCACCAGGCGATCATGGATTTCTCCTCGCGGGAATTCTACGAGGCCGGCTTGCAGGCCGACCCTGGTGTGGCCGGACACCTGCTGGCCGACCTGCCGGGCGTCGCCGCCACCGCATGTCACCCAGGCGCCCGTCGAGTTCATCGACACCGCCGGAGCGAGCTTCGACGAGGAAGTCGAGCCCGACGGCGAGAGCCGCCTGAACCGGCAGGAGGCGGCGCTGGTGGGCCGCAAGGTCCGGGACCTATTGAGCTCCGGCGTGGCGGCCGGCGACATCGCCGTCATCGCCCCCTACGCCGCCCAGGTGCGGCTCCTGCGCGAGCAATTGCTCCGTGCCCGGCCTGGAGATCGACAGCGTCGACGGCTTCCAGGGCCGCGAAAAGGAAGCCGTCGTGATCTCGCTGGTGCGCTCGAATCCGCAGGGCGAGATCGGCTTTCTGCAGGACGTGCGCCGGATGAACGTGGCCATGACCCGGGCCCGCCGCAGGTTGCTGGTGGTTGGCGACAGCGCGACGCTCTCGGGCCATCCCTTCTACCGGCGGATGATCGAGTACTTCGAGGCCGTCGCGGCCTACCGCACCGTCTGGGAAGAGGACGGCGAACACGTGTGATCGTTCGACGGTTAGGAGATCCTATATGCCTGTCAGGCTGCCTAAATCGGTGACGGGAGGGCTTGCCAACGGCAAAGCGATGGGCTATGTTAGCCGCTGACAACAGCTAACGATCGTAAGGAGATTTGGAATGGGTTCGAAGACCATTGCACTTGGGGTGATCGTGACAGCGCTGGCCGGTTGTACGACGGCCGGGCCACAGCCGACGGAGAAACAGGCTTTCAACGAAGACGTTGCGTTTCTGCAAAGGCACACGGATGTCGTGATCCTGATGGACCAATCCGGGCAGGGGCGGGTGGCCGTGCTGCCGAAGATGCAGGGACGCGTGATGACGAGCACGGCGGCCGGCCCGAACGGCTACAGCTTCGGCTGGATCAATCGCGAGCTGGTGGCAGCGGGCAAGCCCGTCCAGCACATGAATGCCTACGGCGGCGAGGACCGCTTCTGGCTGGGCCCCGAGGGCGGGCAATTCTCGATCTTCTTCGACAAAGGCGTCGCCTTTGACTTGGAGCACTGGTACACGCCGGCGCCGGTCGACACGGAGGCCTGGGAGCTGGTGTCCAAGTCCGCCCGGGCGGCGGTGCTGCGCAAGACCATGCAGGTCAAGAACTACTCCGGCACGGTCTTCGACCTGCGCGCGGAGCGGGAAGTCCGGGTGCTGGAGCGGGACGCGGCCCTCAAACGGCTCAACGCCACCGCCGGCGCGGACGTCAAGATGGTGGCCTACGAGTCGAACAACAAGGTGGTGAACCTCGGCAAGGAGCCCTGGAAGAAAGAGACCGGCCTGCTGTCGATCTGGATCCTGGGCATGTTCAACCCGTCGCCCGAGATCACGATCGTCGTCCCGTTTGTAGCCGGTCCGGAGGATCGAGCTGGGCCCCGTTGTCAACGACACCTACTTCGGGAAGGTGCCGGCGAATCGCCTGGTCGTCAAAGATGGCGTCCTGTTCTTCAGCGGCGACGGCAAGTACCGCAGCAAGATCGGCCTGTCGCCGCAACGAGCCAGGACGATGCTGGGCAGCTACGACGCCGTCAACGGCGTACTGACGATCGTGCAGTACAACAAGCCCGAAGGCGTGGTGGACTACGTCAACTCGATGTGGAAGATTCAGGACCAACCCTATCGCGGCGACGTGGTCAACTCCTACAACGATGGGCCGACCTCGCCCGGCGGCAAGCCGCTCGGCCCGTTCTACGAGTTGGAGACGTCCTCGCCCGCGGCGGCCCTGGCGCCGGGCGCGAGCATTCTCCACACCCATCGCACGTACCATTTTGCCGGCAGCGAGGCACAACTCGATCCGATCGCCCAGGCAACTCTCGGAGTAACCATCGCGCAAATCAAGGCGGCGTTGAAGAATTGATGAAGGACTATTGATCATGGATGATTGGGAGGAGGTGTGGACTTCCTCTTCCATAATCAATCATCCTTTATCCATTATCGATGAGGTCTGTTTCAGGATATGCATTTTCTCACCAGAAGGCAGGCGGGGGTTGTTTTCCTGAGTGTGTGTTTCTGCGGGGTCAGTCTGGGCGGACTGGCCCAGCGGTTCGTCAAGGCGGTCGGCTCGCAGCAGGATGCCGAGGCCTATTCGATCCAAGTCGTCGAGCCGAACTCGGGAACCGTTGTCTACAGTCACAATGCCCACAAGCCGCTGATGCCGGCCTCGAACATGAAGGTCGTGACCACGGCGGCCGCGCTGAAATATCTCGGCGCGGACTTCGAGTACCGGACGAGGGTCGGCTGGCAGAACGGCGCGCTCGTCGTCATCGGCAGCGGCGACCCTCTTTTGGGCGATCAGAGCACGGATGACCGGTACGACCGGCAGACCGGCTGGATCTTCGAGAAGATCGTGCAGGCGTTGCGCGACCAGGGCATTACCGAGGTCAACGACATCGTGGTCGACACGACGGTGTTCGACGACGAGCGGGTTCACCCAAGCTGGCCGGCCAAGGACTACAACAAGTGGTACGCCTGCGAGGTCTGCGGCCTGAACTACAACGACAACTGCATCGAGGTGACCGCCAGCAACCTGGGCAACCGCGTGGCGATCCAGATCGAGCCGAGGACCGCCTTCGTGCAGATCATCAACGAGGTGGAGCCGGTGACCGGCGGCGATAGCGCCATCGGGGCCAACCGCACCCAGCAGCCGAACAAGATCACCCTCTTCGGGAAGTGCAAGAGCCGGGAGGGTCCGTTCCGCGTGGCCATCGAGCAGCCGGCGGCGTTCTTCGGCTTCTGTCTGGCGGAGAATCTCGCCCGGGCCGGCATCACGCCCAAGGGCAAGCTCATGGAGAAGGCGGTCAACGTGGAGGCCGGCTTCAAGCTGCTCGTCGAGTTCACGACGCCGCTGGTCGATTGTGTGCGCCGTGCCAATACGGACAGCCTGGGCCTCGCGGCGGAAGCGCTGCTCAAGACGATCGATGCCCACAGCAAACCAGATCGGAAGAACGGCGGTTGGACCGGGGGCCGAGAGTTGATCGGCAAGTTCTTGACCGACTTGGGCATTCCCTCGGAAGAGTTCGTCATCGACGACGGCAGCGGTCTGAGCCGCCGGAACCGATTGACCACGGATGCTCTTTCGAAGATCCTCCTCGACCTGTACCGAGGCAAGAACTGGGAGCTTTTCCAGGCCTCTCTGGCGGTGGCGGGGGAAGAGGGCACGATCGACAAGTACTTCAATGAGGCCAGATACCGGGGCAAGATCCACGCCAAAACCGGCTACATCAGCGGCGTGCGGGCCTTGTCCGGCGTCTGCGTCACGAACACGGGGCCCTACCTTTTCTCCATCCTCTCCAACGGCCCCAAGGGTCTCAGCCGCGACGCCATCAACAACGTCGCCAAGGCGATCATCGACGAATACGCCGCCAACGGCAAGTGATATCGGTCTCGTCCCCCGTGCCGCGATTGTCATCCTGAGCGCAGCGAAGAATCTGGCCACCGAATGGGAAGTCTCTCTCCTTCGCGGCCCAGATCCTTCACTCCGCTACGCTCCGTTCAGAGCCTGCCCTGAGGGCCGCGAAGGGATGACAAACGGGGCGCAAGAATCAGTCCAAATCTGTATGATCTGAGTCTCGTCCGCGCGTTAACGGCGATGGTAAACCTGGAGCGTATCGCCGTACGTGTCCCGCAGCCAGTCGGGCGGGACCAGCTTTCGCAACGGCTCTTCAAGAGAGGCGAAATAGGATGGCTCGACGCCCACGATTACACCGGCAGGGGGATGGGCACGTACCAGTTCCGAGAGTGTCTCCGGGCCGACGGTATGGGTGATCTGTCGCTCCTGTGCGGCCATGCGATCCGCGACCCGATAGACTACGGAGCCGCAGGAGAGCTCAGGATAGATGTCCCGGCCGCCTTCGAGGGCGTGGAGCGGGCCCAACGTCAAGACCGGCCCCGGCGCGCTGAGGTCGGCCCCGATCTTCACTGATACCTTGTGAAATTCCGTCGGTGTCCACCTTTCCGGGACGGCGAGCAACAGACAGCGGTACCATACGACGGGATAGGCCAGGACCGCGACAATGGCGGCGGCCCCCACGAGGCCGCAGGTCAGTCTGTACCGGCGTCTGTCCCTGGATTCCTCGGCGTGCCGCCGCAGTGCGACCAAGGGATATGCCATAGCGATGGCGATGAACGGCACCGGCATGGCCAGATACTGATGCCACATGGTCGGCGGAATGTAGGCGATCACGAAGAACAGAAGCGCCAGCAGGGCGGCCACGGCGGCTTTTTGCCTTTCCATCCGGTCCAACCTCGACCTCTTCCGCCATCCATGGACAACGAGATAGACGCCCAGGACCAGCAGTACGAGGTATCCCGGCTGCGTCAGGGCATCAACGGTGAGGGTCGCTTTGTCAAACGTCCTTCCGATCTCGTGCAACCAGCGGCCGTAGAGGGTCGGAATCTGCACGAGATTGAGCCAGAAGGCCCGCGGCGCCTGTGCAATCACCCAAAGGGGCCAGAGCGCCACGATCAGTGCCGCCGCACAGAAGGGCAGGGCGGTCCGGAGCCGATTGCGCACAGATCCACCGGCGATGAAGAGGACTGCCACTACGAACAGCATCTCGATCAAGACAGTGGTCACGCGCATGCACGTCGCGAAAGTCAGCAGGGCGCCTACGGCCCCCATGCGCCAGAAGCGGGACCCCTTCTGGAAGTCTGTCGTCACAAGCAACCAGAGCGATGCAACGACACACAGGATCACCACATCGTGATTCCACGCGTATCCGGCGGCATAGTCCACGAGCGGATTGAAGACGTACAGAACGGCCGCCGCCACGCCGAGCAGTAATCCGGTCGTGCCGATCCGGGCCGAAGAGAGACCGATAGATCAGGAGAATGAAGATCACAACGAGGATATCGCACAGGACGGAGACGAGCCTGCCGGCGAGCAGGTAGTGCGTCGTGCCGAGGCTGCGGTAGAGAGCCGCCAACAGGAGCGGATGGTAGGGCAGTTGCGAGGGATAGGAGAAATCCCGATAGATCGTCTGGCCCTGTCCGAGCAGGACGCCGGCTGTGCAGTACATCTGCTCATCCCGGCTGACCTCCTTCGTCATGCTGTTGGCCAGAAGGGCGGCAGCGAGCAGAAGGACCACGATGACGGCAAACCGACGTACGACGGAAGAAGGTAAGAAGGTGCGAACGGAAGAAGGTCGCAGCGCCCGGTAGTTCCCTCACCGCGTACCTTCTTACCTTCTGCGCTTCTCACCTTCTTCTCGTGTTTACCACTCGGCGAGTTCACCTAAAAGCTCCTCAACCAGATCTTTCATCGTGACGATCCCCATCGGCACCTCGCGCCGGCCGCGCTGCCGCGTGACCAGGACGATGCGCAACTGCTCGCGCCGCATGATGTTGATGGCTTCCGTGATCGAAGTATCGCCGTCCAGGCTCCGCAGCGGCAAGAGGAATCTCCGGAGATCTGTGAATTCCTCGCCCGTGCCGAGGACATCGTAGACGTTGATGAAGCCGACGATCTCGAAAGGGGTGTTCTCCCACACCAGCAGCCGCGTCCAGGCGTGCTTCTCCAATCCCTTCAGCAACGCGGCGCGATCGGTGCGCATCGGGACGGCGTGGACCAGGTTCAAGGGGACCATCACCGTGCTCAGGCGAACGCCGGGAATATTGGCGATGCGGTCGATCATTTGCGTTTGCACGTCGCTGAGAATCCCCTCCTCCTGGGTGTCGCGCAGGATGGCTCTGACCTGATGACTCTGGCTGGAGGCGATCAGGGCCTTGGGGGAGACGGGCGAACCGATCAGCCGCGCGAAAAGACGTGACATCACCTTCAGCAGCGGCACCGCCCCGCACCAGGTGAAGACCTTGTGGCTCGCGTACAATAACGGCGCCACGAGCGAGGTCAGGACATTGGCCCGATGCAGAAAGATGTTCTTGGGAATCAACTCGGAGAAGACAAAGAGCAGGGGGGCCGCCACGACCATCGCATAGAGCTCCGCCACACGCTCGGAAGCCACGAGGCCGAGAAACAGCCCGGTGATGAGGCTGGTCGCTACATAATGCGCGAGGTTTGTCCCCACCAGCAGCGACAGGAGCAGGCCCGAGCTATCCTGCATCACGCGGGCCAGCAGGATCGCCCGCCATTTGCCTCTCTCGACGCCCAGCCGCAGGCGCAGCCGGCTGAGCCGATAGATTCCGGTCTCGGAGCCGGCAAAGAGACCGGCGGCCAGAACCATCAGGATGGTCAACAGGATGGAAGCCGCGCTACTCATGGCTCGCCAGAGGCTCCAACGACAGGATGACGGTTTCGATCCGATGCCGGTGCACACGCTCGACGGTGAACTTCAGGTTCCCGATATAGGCAGTGTCCCCTTTCCTCGGTATCCTCCCCAGGAGGACGGTCACCAGACCGCCAATCGTCGACACGCGTGTTTCCTCCAGATCGATTCCGAGGACTTCCGCCCAGTCATGAATCGCCAGATCGCCCGCCAACTGGTACTGGAACGGTCCCAGCAGTTTGATGGGCTCCAGGCGGGGCGGCGTCTCGATCCTGCCGAAGAACTCCTCCGCGATATCCTCCAGCCACACCGAGCCGGCGATGCCGCCGTATTCATCCACGACGACGGCCATGTCTGTCTCGGCCTTGCGAAAAAACTCCAGCAGGGATTCCACGGTCTTTTGCTCCGGCACGAACTGCACCGGCTGGACCAGCCGGTCGAGGGGTACGCCGGGCTTCAGGAACAACTGCCGCAAAGCGACGACCCCGACGACATTGTCCACGCTCCCGGCGTAGACAGGGATCTTCGTCAAGTGGTGCTCCTGCATCAGCTTGCGGGCCACGTCGGGGGATTCGGCGACGTCACAGGCGATCATGTCCACGCGCGGCTGCATCACGTGGCGAACCTTGAGCAGGCTCAATTCGACCACCTCTCCGAGCAGCCGGTTCTCATCCTCGCCAATCAGCCCGCGCCGGCGCGTCAGATCCACCAGCGAGCGAAATTCCGCCAGCGTGGTCACCCGCGGCAGACGGCGCTGAGCCGAAGAAGATTCGCAGAACCGGCTCCAGGAACAGGACGCGAAAGACCGAGGTTATCGGGCCCAGAATCCGAACGACGAGAAAAGCCGGCAAAGCCGCCGCCACCGCCAGGGACCGTGCGCTCGAGTAGGTCAATGATTTCGGCAGAATCTCGCCGAACAGCACCAAAGTGAGGAAGGTCGCGAAAGCCGCCACCGTCGCGGCGCCAAGCCCCCACGCGTGCCGGATGCCCACGACCAGCACGCTCGATACGGCGTAGAACAGGACGTTCACCATCATGTTGCCGAACAGCAGGCAGTTCAACAGGTGCCCAGGTCGGCGCAGCAGATGGGCGGTCAGTCTCTGCAGCCTGACCGGGGAGGCTTCGAACTGCTTGATCTGCCGCTGGGTGATGTTGAAGAAGGCGGTCTCCGACCCGGAGAAGAACGCCGAGCAGGCCACGAGAAGCAGCATCAAGAGGACATTGCCCAGGGTTTGATAGAGCGGCGCGATCATCGCTCGCCAGGCATCGGCAGGCGCGGCAGCCGAATTGTAAAGGTGCTTCCCTGGCCGACCTGCGACTGGACCGTGATCTCGCCGCCATGAGCATCCACGGTCCGCCGGCAGAACGCCAGTCCGACGCCCGAGCCGGAATTCGAGCCGGCAGGGCGGTCCTCCTCGGCTTTGGTCGTGAAGAACGGGCGGAAGATGTTCTTGAGATTCTCCGGCGTGATGCCGGTGCCGGTGTCGCTGACGACCAGGTCGATGTGCTCGGTGTCCGCGGTCGCCGACACCCGCAGGAAGCCTCCGCCCGGCAGCATTGCGTCGCGGGCGTTCAGCACCAGATTCATCAACACCTGCTGAATCTGCACCGGAATGCAGCTCACCTGCAACGTGTCGTCGACGTGGATTTCCACCCTGATGCCGTCTTTGCCGAAATCCCGGCACAGGCACGTGAACACTTCCTCGACCAGAACCTTGGCGGAGACGGTCTCGCGCTGCTGTTTCTGCCCGTTGGCCATCGCCAGGATGCTCTGCATGATCTTCGAGGCCCGCTGACAGTTCCGCACGGTCTTGTCGAGCGCCTTCTCTGTCAGCTTCTGGTCGCCGGGATTCTGCGCCGCCAGAGCCGCGTAGTTCGCCAGCGGCGTCAGCAGGTTATTGATCTCGTGGGCGATTAGGCACGTCGCCGAGCCGAGATTGGCCAGGGCTTGCAGTTGCAGGTTCTGGGATTTCAGCGCCCGGTTCTCCTCCTCTTTCTGGGCGAGACAGTGATGTAATGACTGGCGTCTTTCGATGATGCTTGCCAACGGCCCACTCCTTGCATACAATCTTCACAGGGTATCCATACCCCGGTATTGTCCACGGGAACGGGTTATTTTGCAAGTATGAATGATCAGAGGATTCTGGAAGAGCTGCTGGCCCTGCTGGAGGCGCAGAACGTGAAGATCCGGCGCGAGCCGCTGGGCGGCAGGGGCGGGGGACTGGCCGCCATGAAGGGCGCGACCCTCTTCTTCGTCGATACGGAGGCGACCAGCGCCGATGTGGCCACGCTATGTGCCGACGCCGTTCTGAAGCTGGTGGATATCGAGACGATCTACCTGCGTCCGGAAGTGCGTGTATTCCTGGAAAGCCATGCCGAATAGGCAGGTGTCTTGAGCGATGGAGTCACAGATGGATCAACAAAACAAGGATGCGGACAAGTTGCCGACCATTCTCGTGGTGGACGACGATCAACAGAACCTTGAGTTGGTCCAAGCCTACCTGGAGGATATCGAGTGCGAGACCATGGCCGCTCGCGACGGCATCGAGGCGCTGGAGCTGGTGGCCGGTGGGAAGCCCGATCTGATTCTTCTGGACGTCATGATGCCCAAAATGAGCGGCTTCGAGGTATGCCGGCGGCTCAAGAATGATCCTGATACGAGCATGATTCCGGTCATTATGGTGACGGCCCTGAACGAATTCGGCGACATCGAGCGCGGCATCGACTCCGGCACGGACGATTTCGTCAGCAAGCCGATCAACAAGCTCGAACTGCTGACGCGCATTCGCACGATGCTCAAACTCAAGCATCTGACCGACCGCTTGCAGCGGACGATGGCCTATTTGAGCGAGGTCGAGAAGCAGACGCAAACCGCCGTTTCAGCTCCGCCGGACGCCACCGAGCGGCATGAAAGGTCCCTTGAATGACTCGGACGTCCCTGTCGGGGGAGTAACAACCAGGCACCTTTGTTCGTGCCTTCTCCGCGTGGTCCTTGCCTGCGTGTGACCGATAACTTCGCTTTCTCAGCCCAAACAGACCCTACAGCACACACAATCGCCATCCCGGCCGGACCAAGTGCGCCGGCGGCTCCCACGATCTCCTGGCTCAAGTTAACACCCGGGGGCAATTGGACGATACCTCAACAGTACCGGGTTCTTTGTTTCACACGACCGGATATCAGGAGTGAGGGATGGGTGGTTTGCTGGAGATTCTGGGCAGGGCGATAACGATTGACACACCTGGGCTGATTTGGCACTGGCTCAGCGAGCGGCGGGAGACCCAAACCGATGCCGACCAGCCGGAGGAAAATCCGCATTTGGGCCACATCATCGACCTGATGGGCTTGGGCAAGTTCTCCGAAGCCAAAGAGCAGGTGCGGCTGTATCTTTTTGCGAATCCATCCTGCTGCGACGGGCGGATGGCCGCCGCCGCCCTGGCGCTGCAGGACAACGATCTCAAAGAGGCGATGGAGGAGCTGAATTCCATCTACATGCGTCAGCCCAGCAACACGCTGGCGCTGTACCTCCTCGGTCACTGTTTTGAGCGGCTCGGCCACCAAGCCCAGGCCGTCGAGTTCTACCAGGATTGCATCAAGTTCAATAGTTATCTGCAACTGCCGGCCCAGCGTCTGGGCGCGATCTATTTCAAAGAGGAACGCCTGGACGAGGCCATCGCCCAGTATGAGCCGCTGAAGGAACAGTATCCCGACGACATCTCGACGCTGGTGACGTTGGGCTATCTCTATATTGCGACCGGCCAATATCCCACCGCGGTCGAGACCTTCAACACGGCCATTCTGATTCACCCGGACAATTTCGTGATGCATGACGATTCCCTGGACGAGCTGGTCTATTCCGGGCAGCTTCAGGATGCCCTCGACCAGATCGATGTGCATCTGACCGACGAGCCCGAGCGGGCCGATCTAATCGCCAAGCAGGCCGACATCCTCGCCATGATGGGAGGCATCAGCGACGCGATTGCCCGGTACCAGCAGGCACTGCGGATCTGCCCGGATTTCCTGGAAGCGACGATCAAGCTGGGGACCTGTTTCCTGAAGATGCACGCCGATCAGCTTGCCGCCCAGCAGTTCAACCGGGCCATCGAGATCAACGATAAGATCGTGGAGGCCTATATGGGCCTGGCGGCCGCCCAGAGGCTGGCCGGCCGGTCCGCCGAGGCGGCCAACACCCTTTCGCTGGCCTCCGCGATCCAGCCGAACAGCTCCTTTCTGTTCGCCGAGACGGCCAAGCTGATCCTCAAGGCGGCTCTGGAAGCCAACCTGCTGCCGGCGCCGCCGGACGGACAACTCTTCGAGCAGGGCGTGCTGGCTGCCCATCAACACCATCTGATCCAATGCCCGAATAACCCCGACCTGCACTACCGACTGGGGCTTCTGCACATGAACGGCAGCCGCCTGGCGGAGGCGTCCGAATGCTTCAAAGCCGCCCTGGCGATCAATCCGACCTTTTCCCGGGCCGCCATGAAACTGGCCGTCTGTCTGTTCGAAACCGGCCACAAAGAAGAAGCCCTCGATCTGATCATGCCGCAGCAGGACTACGACGCGACGACACTCGATCTGTACTACCGAACGGCGCTGCTTGTACTGCAACCGCGTGAAATTCGCCTCCTCCATGATCAACCTCCAGCACCAGATCGAAGCAGACCGCCGCAGCGCCGATGAGACGCGGCACGGCGCCTCTGGCCTCGATCCGGCCACCAACATCTCCATCGTCCTGCAGAATCTCGGTCTGTCCGACACCACCGGATTGATGTGGGAGAACCTCTGCCAGACCGCCGCGCACGCCAGCATGGCCAAGACGTGAAACTACGCTTTGCAGGGGATCCAACGGGCTATTTCGGCGGTAACTCTGTGGAAAGCCCGAATGAAACATAACATATCTTATGGGACGTTTAAGACCGGGCGGTTTTTCTGAGGTTGCGTTCTGGCCTGTGGGCCTCGGCCTACGGTATAATCCCAGCCAAAACGGTGATTGGCAGGTTCAGATAGGGAGTCACTGATGTCGATGAGTTCCTTGCGGTTTGAGGCCCGGTGGTCGCGGTTGGTTTGGAGCGTTACGATCGGAGTCCTGGTACTGGTCGTGGTCGCGGAGGCGTTGCTGGTTCAAGCCGCGTTCAGCTTCTCCCGCGGGCAGCCGGGTCACTCCGTGGCTGTTCTCGGCGTGTTGCTGTCTGTGAGCATCTTTGCAGGCATCGCGCGATTTGCACCCTGGGACTATATGGTGCGGTCGGATGCCATTGTAGTCGGCCGGCTGGGAGCGCCTCTTATGATACCATACGAGGGAATTCGCGAGGTCCGGCGTACGCATCGCGAGGAAATCGGCTTTGCCTGGCGGGTGTTCGGCTCGGCGGGCTTTTTGGGTTGGTTTGGCCTGTTCCGCAGCCGTAGGCTTGGGGAGTTCCGTGCCTGCGCCACGAACCAGAGGGATCTTGTGCTTATCACGAAGACGAACGGCGCAAAAATCGTGATCTCGCCGCACCTGCCTGACGCCTTTCTGGAAGCCGTGCGAAAGAACATGGACCGAGCCGCCTGATGCCTCGGTATGGATGGTCCAATAAGTCGCACTGGCAGGGCGTTCAGGATAGTGAGAGTCTTCCCGGAAGCTCCTGACAACGATCAGAATTGAGATGTCTGGTCAGTCGTGTCGCGAAGAGCCAACGGTCTGCCGAGAATCTCGTAGTGGAGGAGGGCTTTCTTCAGAGCATCCGGATCGCTGTAGTCAATGACGGCGCCCACTTCGAAACCGGCAGGTTCGGACGTGGGCTCGCGCTGCACTCCCCCGGCTCCAGCGGCTTGGGTGGTTCCGCCACAGAGCCCGACAGATCGTCCATCACCGGCTCACGCTTGGGCACACTTATCCTGATCGGCGTTTCAACGGGAGATGCCTGTCTTGCCCCGTATTGTCCGGCGGCGGCCACCGCCTCCTGCGCCTCGCGCTGACGAGCAGCCTGATGCTGCCGTTCGGCCGACGGCTGAGACTCCGCAGGCTCGTAGACCATGACGGACTCCCCTTTTGGGCCCGAGCGAACGGTGATCTTGCCGGCGGGGGCTTGGGGTGACGGGCGAGCGGCCGGTCGCGGCGGTTCGTCCGGCTCCCGCAGGCCGGCCTCTTCCTCGATGCGGCGCTGCATCTCCTCGGCTTTGCGCATCAGACGCTCTTGCCAGCTTTCGCCCGGCTTGCGTCGCTCCTTCGGCACATCCTTCTGTCCCGCCTGCTCCCGGGGCGATCCTTTCTTGCCGATGGCCTTGACCAGCGCCCCCAGCAGCCACAGGATCGCCAGAACCGCCACGAACAGGATGTTCGCCCAGTCACCGAGGCCCTCCTGGGCCAACAGGCCGAATTGTGCAGGAAATCCCATCAACGGCTGGTCTCCACTAGGCGGGCGTCACGCCTGATCCGGTTTCTTGGGTTTGGCAATCGACTCGCGCATCTGGGTGTCGGCGCCGATGTTCTTGAGCCGGTAATAATCCATGATGCCCAGATTGCCCGCGCGGAAGGCCTCGGAGATCGCCAGCGGCACCTTCGCCTCGTTCTCGACCACCACTGCCCTCATCTCCTGCTCCCGTGCAACCGCCATCGCTCGGCGCTTTTCAGCCTCGGCCTTGGCACGGCGCATGTCGGCCTCGGCCTGGGCCACCTGGAGTTGGGCGCCGACGTTCTCACCCACGTCCACGTCGGCAATATCGATCGAGAGGATCTCGAACGCTGTACCAGCATCCAGACCCTTTTGCAGCACCGACTTGGAGATTCGGTCCGGGTTCTCCAGCACGCTCTTGTACGTAATCGAGCCGCCGATGGTCGTGACAATGCCCTCGCCGACGCGGGCGATGATCGTCTCTTCCGTCGCGCCGCCGACAAGCCTCTGAATGTTTGTCCGGACCGTGACGCGGGCCTTGGCCCGGAGCTGGATGCCGTCCTGGGCCACGGCATCGATGGTATCCTTGCCCTTTTTCGGATCGGGGCAGTCAATCACCTTGGGGTTGACGCTGGTCTGAATCGCGTCGAGGATGTCGCGTCCGGCCAAGTCGATGGCTGTGGCCGTTTTGAGCGATAGATCGATATTGGCGCGGTCGGCCGCAATGAGCGCCCGCACGACGTTCGGCACCCGCCCCCCTGCCAGGTAGTGGCTTTCGAGGTCGTTCGTGGTCAGCTTCAGTCCTGCCTGCACGGCGGTGATCTTGCTCAGGACAATGGTCCGCATGTCCACCTTGCGCAGCCACATCCCGATCAGCTCAGAGAGCTTGACATCCGCCCGGGAGAAATACGCCTGAAGCCACATCCTCGCGAACTTCAGCATGACCAACGCGAAGACCAGGATCGCGATGCCAATGACGATCAGGATCCCGACGCACGACCTGCTGATTCATCCCCAACAGCATTGGTTCCATATGCCACATTTCTCAATCCTTTCCCTATGCCTCTTCCATGACTCGTACGGTCACCTGAGTCCCGTCGACGCGAATCGCCTTGACTTGCATGTTCTTTCTGTACATATCCGCTTTCGGCCACACATTCAATCCTTTGGCCGTCGAAATCGCACATGCCGACCGGCCGCATCGTCGTCAGGACCCGGCCCGTCCGGCCCACCAGCTTGCTCAACTCCGACGCATCGGTAATCGCATCGCCCCGCTGCCGCACCGGCGGCGCCAGCAGCACCCGCCGGCCGAACTGCGTTCGCGGCAATAGTCTTATACGCCAGGACCAGCAAGGACGGCACCATGAAAACCGCGACGACCAAGCCGATCAATCCCGCCGCCGTACTGTGGTGAAAGAACAGCAGCACCCCGCTGATCAGGGCGACCGTCGCACCGACGCCCAGCACGCCCCGCGCTCGGAATGAACACCTCCGCCACGATCAGTGCCGCGCAGACGACGTAGAGGAAAACGGCGAATAGCAGCCACCAATCCACCAGTGCTTCCTTTCACTACATGAACAAGCCATCGCCAGGGCTGCGCCCCTGCTGATGCCACTCAATTCTCGCGTCTCACGCCTCGCCGCCCTCGTCGGCCTTCCTGACGACGACCCGGCTGCCGTTTATCGCGATGATCTCGACCTGTGTGCCCGTGTCAAGGAACTCGCCCGTGGCGACAACGTCCACGAGGGCCTCGCCGAAACGGGCCTTGCCGGCCGGTCGCAGCTTGGAAACCACTTCGCCGATGTCGCCGACGCTGCACTCCCGGCTCGACGCTCTGCGGCGGGGCCGTCATGCTGACTCGCCCTGGCGCCGCCGGAGGTAGCGGGGTTCGGCGCCAGGACCAGCCCGCTCATGAAGCGCAGTTTCGGCAGGTACCGCGACGCAATCCAAGCCAGAACGAGGAAACCTGCGAATCCAAAGGCCAGCGAGATCACGCCGGAGGACAGCGACTGCCAATCCCCCGTCGTCTCGGGCCAGGGCAATTCGTCCGGCGCGTTGCGGATCAGCATCCCGAACAGCCCGAGCAGGATGCCGACGATCCCCAGGATTCCCGCGATCCCAAACCCGGGCAGCACGAAGATCTCCACCAGCAGCAGAAGAATTCCGACCAGCAGCAGGAGGATCTCCACCCAGTTGGCCATGCCCACCAGGTACTTGCTGCCCACGATAATCGCGAAGCAGATCAGGGCCACGATTCCGGCCAGACCGAATCCCGGCGTGCTGAACTCGACGTAGACCCCCAGCAGTGCCAGCATGACCAGGACCGCCATCACGCCGGGCGAGTTGACCCAACTGACCATCTGCTCCGACCAACTCGTCTCCAGCACCTGCGGCTCCGGCCCAAACGTCACGCCGTCGCGCTGCGCCAGGAAGGCCAGCGCCTCCGCGCGGTCCTTGACCACCGCCCGCGCGATGCCGTACTCCAGGGCCTTGGGGGCCGTCAACGTCAGCAGCTCCGTCTTGCCGTCGATCTCCTCGGCCTTCTTCACATCGTACGTGTTCGGGTCCTTGGGCAGGCGGTCGCCTTCAAAGAACTCGTACTTGCCGGTCTGGAGGTTCCGCACGCGGAAGACCTCGATCTGCATCGTCACCATCGCCTTGAGCAACAGCGGCGGGTATCCATTGGCCTCCGCCGCCCGCTGAAACGCCGCCCGCATGAAGCTCTCGGCCTTCTCCCGCTCGACGCCCTCCAGCTTGCCGCCCATCGTGATGGGCGCCGCATCGCCGATGGTGGTGTTCTCCCGCATGATGATATCCCGGCAGGAGACGCTGATCAGGGCCCCGGCCGAGATGGCCTCCGTCGTAACGTAGGCCACCGTATGCCCGCGCGGCGCCACCTGCTGGATCAGGTACTTCGCAATGGAGTCGGCCGCATCGACCAGGCCGCCATACGTGCTGATCTCATAGATGAGGTAATTCGCCCCGCCCCGCAGCGCGGTCTCCGTACGGCGTTTGATGGAATAAAACAGCGAATCGTCGATCAGGCCCTGGCAAGGAATGACCACCGCCTTGGCCTCACGGGTTACTCGCGGCGCCACGCCTGGCGCGTTCGGTTCTGCCGCGGCGGTCCACCAACCCCATGCGGACAGGCACAGAAGGAGAAGAAGGGCCATGCGAAAGATCTTTCTCATGCGCGGATTCTACCCCCCCGCCGGAGGGTTGACAACAGAGGCCCGGAGGATATGCAAAAATTCTCCCCTCACGTCCCCCGTCCGCCTGCGAATTACACCGGCTGGCAGTGCGTGTCAACGCCTCGGGACCGTTTTCCGTTGCCGCTTCTCAACTCCATTCGCAGGTAGTATAATGCGTTGAGCGTGGCCTGGGACGGCCAAACATATTCGCCGGCCCAGCGTATTACGGGCCGTTACGCCCCCTACATCATGGTTCGAATCGAGATTGGGATGGAGTCTATATGGCTGGGCATCTGCAGACTATCGCGTTTCTCCAGAACATCGGCAGCACGGAGTGGATGGTCATCCTCGTCATCGCTCTTTTGATCTTCGGCCGCCGCCTGCCGGAGGTCGCCCGCAGCTTGGGCAAGAGCGTCAACGAATTCAAGAAGGGCATGCGCGAATTCCAGGACAGCGCCGACGAGGTCGCGAGCGACCTCAACAAGGCCACGAACGAAGCCGTGTCGGAGGCCGACACGCACGCGACCGAGACCACGTACGATGGTTCGCCGGAATCCTACGGGAGCCAGACCCCCGACGAGTCCGCCCCCCAAGTCGAGGGGAGCTCGGCCCCCGAAGAGCCGGCCGTGCCGGCCGGCGACGACTCCAACCCCGACAAAACAACCTCCACCGACACCTTCCCAGAGCCAATGTCCTGATACCGCCCCTACCTAATCGGTGTGTACCGTTAGTTCAACTCTGCGGACAGAGAAGCAGTCCGCGCCGGAAAAGACCAAATGGCAGGTTCGGCCGTCCTGACCCATCCATTTCGTGGGGAAGCTGCTCGTCTCGCCGGGGCCGACGTCCCAATTCTCGGTGTAAAAGACCGTGCGCCAGGGGCCCCAGGGCTCGGGAGCCTCGTAGATACCGAAGCCGCCCTGGAAACGCGGGCCGCGCGCGTCCGTGCTGAAAGGGAGAATCTGGCACCAGAGGTACCGCTTCAGACCGGCGTTGTAGCTGATGCCGGAGCGATAGCACCGCCCTGGATTGACGAAAACCGCACCGCGCTCGCGGATGTCTCTCGTCCACATAGGCTGACCGGCCGCATCCAGACCTTTGAAGAACTCATAAGCCTTACGTTCGCGAATCCGGTCCAGCGGGACGCGGGCCATCACCATCCGGTCCGCCGGCGTGTAGGCGCTGTCGTCATCATTGGAATAGAGATAGACATAATCGTCACGCCTGCCGGCGTAATTGGCGCCGAAGTTCAGGAATGTCGGTGCGCCGAAACTCGTCTCAAATCTCCAGTCGCACCGATGCCATGTGACGGCGTGATCGTCCGACCAGGCCACCTGGGAATTGCCGAGGTTGCGCACCAGCATGTACAGGATGCCATCCACGCAAAGCATGCCGCCGGCCTTGGCGCCCCGAGCCCCCTCCCCCACCGTTTCGCCGGTCTTGCTGCGGATATTGATCCCTTTGAAGTCCTCCGGGCCGCCGACGACCTTCGCAAAGCCGAGGCTGAGTTTCTTGTCCACCTTGGGCTCGAAGCCTTGGCCGTCGCCATAGGCGGTGTACAGGTTGCCGTCCTCGGCCCACGTGATCGGCCAATTGTCGCTGCCCTCGGCCTTGCGGACAATGGCGGCCGCCGGCGCCCATTCGACTTTCTGGATGATCTGGCTTGCGTCATACGGCGCACCAGGCCATTTGCCTTTGTCTTGGATGGAGAGCGCGATGGGTTCGATGAACGGCTCTATCGGCCCATAATGGGGACTGCGCGGGCCGGTTAGCGATTTGCCCGCGCGAGCGACGACAACATCGAGGGAGGGAATGACCACAATCAAGCTGTCGTAGAGACCCCAGGACCAGTAGGCGTCCCGGGGCACATTCTTCATTGTCCCATCGGCGTTGTTCCACCACAACAGGCCGTAATGGTCCGAGGCGTTGCCGTAACTCTCCGGCCGGACCACCGCCAGCCCCGTGATCCCGTAGGGGACAGTCCGCACGGCCTCGACAAACCAGGCCGGGATGATCTGCCGGTCCTGCCATTGGCCGTGGCGGAGATACAGATAGCCGATCCTTGCCATGGCCTCGACGTTGGCGCTGATACCCGCGCCGAACTCGCGGCGCATCACGCCGTCGATCTCCTTGGAGCGGTAGGAGTTGGCCCGCCATTTCAGATCGTCACGCCCGATGCCGAGGGGTGAGAAGACGCGGTCAAACATCAATTCCTGGAGGTCCCGTCCATAGGCCACGCGTGACGCACTCGGCCAGCCAGTTCGGCCCGCCGTCGCTATACGACCATTTCGTGCCCGGCTCGAAGAGCAGTTCCGTGTAACCGCCGTTCTTGTCGAAGCCGGCGGTCTGCGTCGCCAAGTGGAACAGTGTGATCTTATCCAGTCCCTTACCCTTATTCGTCTCCGGCGGGATGCCCAACTGCGGAT
This sequence comes from uncultured Planctomycetota bacterium, assembly GCA_963699595.1. GTDB lineage: Bacteria > Planctomycetota > Phycisphaerae > Sedimentisphaerales > Anaerobacaceae > PLanc-01. The sequence goes on along the minus strand of CAVOUO010000035.1, from coordinate 1,410,765 downwards.
GGTATTTCGAGGCCGGCTCGTGCAGACTCGCGAACTTGCCGTCCAGCAGTGCCAAGCCGACGGCGGTGACGCCGATGGCTTTGGTGGATGACTTCAGATCGTAAGTCTGTTTCTGATCGCCCCACCGCAGTACGACCTTGCCGTGCCGCGTGATCATGCCGGAACCGCCGCCGGTGAGAGCACAATCCCGTGCCTTGGCCAGCAGTGCCGAATCCATCCCAACCTGCTGGGGCGTGGCCGTCTCCCATTGCGCTTGCGGCCAGAGAACCGCGGTACTGTTCTGTCCAAGCGCGGGCCAGGTCGCCACGGCGAGCAAGAGACTCAATATTCCCCGGATCGATTTCCTCTGGGTCATGATGACGCTCTCCCCGGACAAAAGAAAACATGCCGGACTTGCGTTCGGCATGTTCCTTGCCTGAATCGAAAAAGACATACGCCTCACCGACCACACAATTGCAGGGCCGGTGAGAGTACTGTCGCTTATGCCTTCGCGGCTCCCTTAGCAGGTGCCTTGGCACCACCGGCAGGCGCCTTTGCGCCGGCGGGGGCCTTAGCGCCGGCTGGGGCCTTAGCGCCAACGGGTGCTTTGGCGCCGGCGGCCGGCGCCGCTGCCGGGGCTTCCGCCGGAGCGCCAGGGGCTGCGGCTCCCGCCGCGGCTGCTTCGGCCGCCGCCTCGGCCTTGGCCTTCTTGCCGGCCGCACTCTTGCGGTGCGCCACCTTGGGCAAACCCACCACGGAATCCCCTTCGTTCCAGCGTTCCTCATCCTTCAAAACGTCAATACGCTCGGCCCGCGTCAGCACGTTGCGGTGCCGGACCAGCGCGTCCTTCAGCTTCAGTGAACGATCGATAGACATCCAATTTCTCTCCTGTTATTTTGCTCTGCTGACTTTCATCCCGTACGCATCTTTGAAGAGGTTCGGCGTAAACGGCTCTCTTCCCTTCTGTGCCTTGTAGGTTGCGCCCACCGCGGTGATCCTCTGTTTCATTTTGTAGCCATCTGTACCCGGGCTCTGCGGGTTCGTGGTACGAACCGCTCGTCACCAACATATATCCATCACCGCTCGGCAGCCCGGCAGCCGTCAGCCCTTTTGCGCTGAGCTGCTGGCGAAGCGACGGCAAGTCACAGATTCTCCAGGGCAATGCCGCTTTCGGCAAAGTGTTCCACCACCGGGTCGAGATCCGCCTGGTTCTTGTGTGTCGCCAGGACGATCCAGTTGTCGCCCTGTCGGCTGTGCCGACTCACCGGCCGGCGAAACGACTCCCTGCGCATCGGTCTGCGGCGTCTTCACGGCGGTCGTTTCGGTCACAGCGTTCGACGGTGCAGGACGGGCAGGTGCGTTCGTCTGCACAGGCGCCTTGACCTTGCCGCCGGCGTACTTCTGCCCGAGCCGAAAGCCCGCCAAGATCATCAGAAGCACCGCCAATGCGACCGCAAGGCCAATGTGGTACGAGATCGAGATCTCGATCCGGCCCTCATTCAACTGTAGCGGCTTCAGCCGCCACCACATCGGAGTGCGATTCGGTGGCGCCAGTCGGTCGGCCTTCTCATCGGCCTTTTCAAGGGCCCACGGCTCGGGGTCCCCAACGCAGAATTTCGCGTTGGGGGGCCCCTTGACGACCGGCGGCAAGGCCGGCTCTTCCGGCAGGACTTCCGCGTTCTGGGGCTTCTCCAGTCGGCTGAGCTTCGCATTCTGCCTGGCGGCTATCACCTCACGCAATCTCTCCAGCACAGGCCGCGACGGCTCTTTCACGACCGCCGGCTCGACCGGCGCTTCGGGCGGCTTGGGGTTCCCCAACGCGGAATTATGCGTTGGGGGCCCCTTTTCCTGCCTGGTCAACTCCGGAAGAAACCTCTCTAAGATATTGCCACGCTTGGCTTTAGCACGAGAGCGGTTTATTGCCTCATACAGCGCTTTCTGTCCCGTGTAGCGCTTCATAGCCGACAACTCCGTAGCGGCCACCAATCCATCTGGTCGGGGTCTGCCAGTCGATAATCGCACCGGAGAACCCGATCCCTTTCCCGGCCGGGATTGCCACAGACCATCTCCATACCGGGCAACAAACGGGTCTCTTATACCTGATTCCGATGATCGTTTCAACACAAAATTCGCAGTTTCTCAGTATCGTCTCCTGGTGATAAACACGGCGAAGACCAGCCCCGCCGCGAAGGCCACCAGGAGAGAAGTCACCGGCCGGTGCTCGATGCTGCCGCGCCAATTCTCGACCGCCTCGTACCCGCGGTCCTTCAGCGCCTCCGTTTTATCAAGAACCTGCTCCTTGGCTTTGCTCCCAAGGTCCGTCGCTTTGCCCCCCAAGTCCGTCATCATTCCACGTATTCTATCGCCCGTTTCCATAACCTTATCCTTACTGCGAGATTTGGCCGAATGAATCATTCCAACCACGTCATCGCGCAATCTGCGGACATCACTTTTGAGTATCTCAACGTCCGCATTCACGTTCGGTTTGCTCGTTTCCATGATCATATCCACCCCATCGCTGGTCCGTGGATCCGTACCGGTTCCGGCAAGCAACCGTCCTGCCACGCCCTCCAAGAGCGCCGTTCAGAGCCGGTTGCCCATTCAGACCGCTACGGCGCCAACCCCCAGAAGAGCCGATATCAACAACACCAAGAAGACCACGACGAAGATGAAGAACAGCACTTTTGCCACGCCCGCGGACGCCGAGGCTATGCCACCGAAACCAAAAGCCGCGGCGATAAGGGCGACGATCAGGAAGATCAAAGCCCATCCTAACAGTCCCATGGTTTGTCCTTTCCTCACGTTGGAGTCGATCCTGTTTGTTACAGTAGTTTCGCTGACCCTTTGAATCCGAGAGCTTACTACGAATTAACTACGCGGGCCTGCAGGCCGTCCCCGTGAGGGATTTGCTGATTTGGGGCGGTCGGAGCGCTGAAGGGAGCAGCAGGTTCGGCCCCGATGGCGAAGGGCCCGACGATCCGGCCCCGCGCGTTACGCTCTCTTCTCGATCTGCTTGATCAGGTTATGGAAGATCAGGAAGTGAAAAGGAAGACATACGTACCAGTACAGTTTTCCCAGTACGCCGGAGGGCTGGTAATAGGCGTTCACAGACAACCGATTGAGGTTCCCCAACGCGGAATTATGCGTTGGGGGCCCCTGGCCGCCTTCTTTCCGATCCACGTTGAACTGCAGCCAGGCCCTGCCCGGCAGTTTCATTTCCGCCCGCAACAGAAGCATGGCCTCGGGCTTGAGGTCTTCGACACGCCAGAAGTCAATCACGTCCCCGGCTCTCAGGCTGGAGGAACTCCTTCTGCCTCGCGAGGACCCGACGCCCAGCAGGATCCGATCGATCGTGCCCCGCAGCCGCCACATCCAGTTGCTGTAAAACCACCCTTCCTTGCCCCCGATTCGGCAGATCGAGCGGAAGAGCGAAGGAGCGTCTTTCTCCGTCAGGAGCGAGTACGAGCTTGTGTAGCGCACGGGCTCCTGGATCTCGTGGAGTTTCATCGCCAGCTCGTGCGCGGGCGGATAAGCATCGGACCAGCGGGTGTGTACGCGGTCCTGCTCCTCGCGCGACAGTGCCCGGACGAGCGCTTCCCGGTACCCCAGGGGCTGGAAAGGCAATACGCGCCGGATGTCCTGACTCTGACAAACGACCTCGCTGATGATTCCTTCCATGAGACACCGCGTGATCGCCGCCGGCACGGGCGTGACGAGACTGGCAAAGTAGGAGAACAGCCCGATGTTGCAGAACGGACAGGGGACGAAGATCCTTCTTTTTCCAAGCAAGTCCGCGAAGATGCCGATCATTTGCCGGTAGGTGAGCACATCGTGGCCGCCGATATCGAAAGACCTCCCGCGGGTCTCGGGTGTTTCCAGCACGCCGACGAGATACTTGATGACGTCGCGAACCGCGATCGGCTGGCACCGTGTCTGGGCCCAGCGCGGCACGAAGAACACGGGGAGATTCCTCACCAGATGCTCGATGATCTCGTAGGAGGCGCTGCCGGAGCCGATGATGATCGCCGCGCGCAGGACGGTGGTCGCGATGTGCCCGCGCCCGAGCTCCTCCGCCACGCGCATCCGGCTCCTCAGATGCGGCGACAGCGGCACGCGAATATCTCCCAGCGCGCCCAGATAGATGATGCGGGCGACCCCCTCTTTCTCCGCGGCCGTGCGAAAGTTCCCGGCGGCCTGGGTCTCCTTGGACTCGAATTCCTCCTGCCCGAGCAGCAGCGAGTGGATCAGGTAGTAGGCGGCGTGAATTCCGTGCAGCGCCTCGCGCAGACTGTCCGCGTTCAGTGCATCCGCGACCACGACCTCCGCGCCGGGCCAGCGGTCGCGGTACTCGTCCGACGACGCTCGCACCATGACCCGCACGCGGTACCCCCGGGCCAACAGCTCCGGAACGAGCCGCCCGCCGATGTAGCCGGTGGCGCCGGTCACCAGGACCCGGCCGATCTCCGGCCGCGGCCGGGAAGGCAAATCATGGCACAATAGGCTGACGTCCAGCGGCGGCATCAGTGGTTCTCCCGTGCGCCACAGGCCGTCACGTGCGATCCGATGCCGTGTCCACGCGGGCATCCAGCCGGCGACGCAGTTGCTTTGCCTGCCGGTCGATCACGGACAGATAAGCGAAATGGCACACCCACACGACGCAGAATCCCAACACCAGATAGAACATATTCCAGACTCCCTAATGGAGAAGCTCTTGTTCCAGCTTCAGACTGTCCCGCAGCAGATTCGTGCGCAGCCAGATCAAGCCGGCGGCCAGCAGGGCCGTGCCGGCCATGCCGAGCATCAGGGCCGCCGTCTGCCAGGCCGAATCGAAACTGGAATTCGGCCGGTGGATATCCGGGATGAACCGCGCGCTGATGTACACCAGCGGGACATCCAGAAAGGCGACGATGCCGAAGACGGCGCAAGATGCGCGCCGTGCGGCGCTGCGCGCCGGGCAGACTGACCCGCAGGATCAGGTACACGGCGTACAGGAACCACAGGATCGCGGAGGTTACCAGCCGTGGACTGGGTGTCCACCAGACATTCCATTCCGCCCGCGAGAAGATCATGCCCGTCGCGTTCAAGATGGTCGCAAATACGAAGCCCGCTTCCGCCGCAGCGGTCGCCACCAGGTCCCAGGTCTGCCCGGCGGTGGCCAGGTAGCCGATGCTTGCGACGAGCACGACGACAAAGCACAGCAATGCACAGACCGAGTTGGGAACGTGGACGTACAGGATATTGCGCTGCAGAGGATCGATCTGGCCCCGCGTCAACCCGATCCAGGTCGACGCGATCAAGAGAAGGAAGGCCAGCGCAAACAGCAGTCGTCTCATTCCTTTACTCCTCTACCACAACCCCGAAAAGCAGCCAGGACGCCACGGTGAAGATGGCATCGAAGGCGAGCATATACGCCACCGCCGCCTGGAAGCTGCCGACGAAGGCGAACGAGCCGGACCCAACGACTTTTTCCGGCAGTGCCCCAAACAGCACGAGCAAGGCGAACGAAGCCGGGATCATCATAGGCATGAGCAGGACCAGCACCACGATGCTCAGCAGCGCGCCGCGGGTCCGGGTCAGTTGGACCGCTGCCGAGAACAAGGTGCCGACGCTGGAGATGCCGAGATTGCCCAGCAGCAGAACCGCGGCCAGCCGCCCCCAACCGGCCACGCGCAGATGGAACGCCATCAGGACCATGGGTACCACCACCGCTTCGAAGACCGTCAGCATGATGACGTTGGCCAGCAGCTTCGCGAGGTAGATCGTCCCGGCATCGAGCGGGGCCAGCAGCAGGCCGTCCATGCAGCCGTTCTGCTGCTCGGCGGCGAAAGACCTTTCCTGGGCCAGCAGGCCGGAGAAAAGAAAGGCGATCCAGAGCGCCGCCGCACCCATGACCGGCGCGCCGGCGCCCGCCGAGGCGGATTCCGAAGCCATCCGCAGAATAAAGACGATGAGCATGCCGAGGACCACCATCGTCGGCAGAACCTGCCGGGCTCTGAGCTCGACAACGATGTCCTTGATGAGAATGGCCCGCAGACCCAGCCACACGTCTTTCAACTCATGCTCCTCGCATACGAGAGGTAATCATCGAGAAAACGCTGAGCGTCGATCTTTTCCGTCCGCGCGTCCAGAATCAGAACACCTTTATCCAGAACGGCCACGCGCCGGCAGCACCGTAGCCCCAGGCGCAGGTCGTGGGTCGTCATCAGGATCGTGCCTCCGTCACGGACGAACCGGTCGAAGATCGTGCAGCACATCTTCCGTTGAGCCGGCGTCCAGGCCGGTGAACGGCTCATCCGCCAGCAGCACGGCGGGCCGGTGCAGCAGGGCCCGGGCAATCGCCAGGCGTTGCTGGAGCCCACGGGAGAGAATCCCCGCCCGGTCATGACGGTAGGAGGTCAGCCCGGTGCCGGTCAGCAGCTCCTCGATGCGTTCGGTGCGGTCGGGCACGCCGTACAGACGAGCGGCAAAGGTGAGATTCTCGCTGACGGTCAGCTCCGGATACGCCATGCTCGCATGAGAGATCATGCCGAGCTGCCGCCGGCTTTTCTCCGGCTCCCGGCGAAGCTCACATCCCTTGATCGCGATGGAGCCGCTGTCCGGACGCAGCAAGCCCGCGATCACCCGCAGCAACGTGCTCTTGCCCGCACCGTTGATCCCGCACAGGCAGACCGCCTCGCCTGCGGGGCACGACCAGGTCGATGCCTCGCAGCACGGGTTTAGTCACGAACGTCTTGCTGACGGAGCGGACGTTCAACGCCGCACCGGTCAACTCGTCTTGGGTCGTCATCTCACGCACGCCGTCGTCCGGTTCCGCTTGGCTTTGGGCGCAGTCGCCAAAGGGCAATTGCCACGAGCGCGGCAAACACCACGCCCAGCACAATCCACGTGTAGTCACTTGATTTCTTCGCGTTGAAGCCGGAGAGCTGAAAGGCAATCCGATCTCCGGGCTTAAGAGTGCTGCGCCGATAGTACTCCATCGGCACTCCCTCGGCATTGGCGAGCCGGTCATTGGGCTCACCCAGTCCCTCCAGCTTGCCCTGCCCGTGCTGCCAGAAGAGCATAAGCTCCGCCGTGGGCAGGGTAATCTCCTTGACGATCTTGACGGTGCCGCGGTCGATTCCCACCTTGTAGGAGAACGTGACCTGGTGCTCGCCGGGCGGCACGGCCATCGTATCGTAGAATCCATCCGGCGTGACGACGAGGGCCTGGGGTTCGAGATAGCCGGACGCCACCAGGTCTCGGAAACCCTGCGGCAGCTTGACCTCGATCACGGAGGGCTGGTTTTGGTCATCGCGTTTCGCGCCGGTGATCGCCATGTCGGAGGTATTCTCCAGTTGCAGGTACTCCGTGAATTCGAGCGCCCCGCCGCGCACCGCGACCATGATGTGATGTACACCCACGGACAGCTTCGAGGTGTCGGTCGAGACATCGAACACCTGCACGCCGACCGAGAATTCACCGGTGGCGGGGTTCAGCGCGACGGGCTCACTGCGGAAGGCCATGTTCTGGTGTTTGGCCGTGGCGACGGCGGCCATGTTCGGTCCGGTCAGGACCTTTTCAAATACCGCCTTCCCGTCCGCGCCGGCCTTTGCCGGCAAAGACTCGATCTGCTCCTGCCCTCGGTAGACTTGGAGCATGACTTCGTCGCCCGCAACGGCTGCGCCGTTGGCTGTATGGTTCTTGACCTCGACCGTGAGCCTGGCTTGGGCGACGGCGGCGGCTGGCATCCAGGCCAGGAATAGACCGATCAGAACCGTTGCGAACGTATACCTCACGGTGCCTTCCCTTCTTTACCGGCAGAATCTTCGCGTCTGGCCAGCAGCGGCCAGAGCGCCAAGGCCACACAGACGAGCAACAAGACCCACTTCAGATACATCATTGTCCATTCCCCTGTGGAGCACCCGCGTGCGTCCGAGGCCCGCCGCCAGCACGAGCGCCGTTCCCAGCACCATCAAGCCGCTGCCGATCCAGATCCAGTTGATCAGCGGCTTGATGTAGATAGTCAGGTTGATCAGTTTGCTGCTGCTATCCGCTTCCGTCAAGGCCAGATAGAGGTCCCCGACCAAAGTGCGTCGAATGGCCACTTCGCTGGTGCGTTTGTCTGATTGAGGATAGAAGGCGACGGCGGGCGCGAGCTGGGCGATGCGGGTCTGTCCCCGGTAGACCGACACATTGGCCTTCACCGCGGTGAAGTTCGCGCCGTGCTGGGCATCCAGACCATCGTACGCGAGATCGAGATCGCCGACCTGCGTCCGCTCACCGGGCCTGAGCGCCACCTGTTTCTGGAGGTCGAACCCGCCGGAGCCGGCGATTCCCACGAATGCCAGCAGCACGCCAATGTGCACGATCCTGGCCCCATACCAGCGCAGGCTTGCTCTGATCGGCGTGGCTTCCCCGGCTTCTCCGCGACGTGTGTACCGCTGAATGAAGTCCGCGACCAGGTTTATCGCGACGAACGCGCACGCCACGAGATAGGCAACCGCCAACTGATGACCCAGCATCCAGATCAGTACAGCAGCAATCCCTGTGACGGCGGCCCCCACTATGCGCCAACTCTTGCCCAGGCCGTGGCGCATCAGATGGGGGCAGATGCCGAGCAAAAGCAGCAGAACCAGGCCGCCGGGGGCCGTGATCTTCGTAAAGTAGTCGCTCTTGAGCGTGATCTTCTCGCTGCTGACCAGACCGCTCAAAAACGGGAACAACGTGCCGACCAGGACCACGAAGGCCAGCAGGACCATCAGCCAGTTGTTCCAGACCACAAAGCGGATGCCGGGGCCCTGCGTTTGGGCTTTTACGCCGGGCCGCAGGTGCCCATGCACAATTAGTGGACCCCCTACCGCCCAGATCACAATCAGCAGCACGAGAAACAGGATACCCAGACCGGGCTCGGGGAAGGCATGGACGCTGGTGACGAGGCCGTATCGTGTCAGGAACGTCCCAAAGATGCAAAGGCTGAAGGTAACCAGGGCCAGGACCATGAACCATAGCCCTGTCTTTGTGCCGGCCCGGAAGGTGCGGGCACAATGCAGCAGAGCGATCGCGGTGAGCCACGGGATCAGCGAGGCGTTCTCCACGGGGTCCCAGGCCCAGTAGCCGCCCCAGCCCAACTCCTCATAGGCCCACCAAGCTCCCAGGCCGATGCCGACCGTCAGGAACATCCAGGCGAACAAGGTCCCATTGCGGGCGAGAGGAAAGAGGATAGGTGGCTGGCCGGCATTGTCCCGCCGCAACGCCGCGAACACCCAGGCATACGGAATGGCGAAGGCGGCGTAGCCCAGGAACAACGCCGGCGGATGCAGGACCATCGCCGGATGCTGAAGCAGCGGATTAAGCCCCGCACCGTCGCGGGGCGTCGTAGCCGATAGTCCAAAGGGGTCCTTGTCGAAGATCAGGACCAGGAAGAAAAACACCGCCACGAGGTTGGCCGCCGCCCGCGCTGTGGCGCAGAATCGCTCGCAGTCCCGGTCGAATTTCGCGAAAGCCAGGACAACGAAGCCGGTCTGAAGCCACAGCCACAGCAGCAGCGACCCCGCCGCCCCCGCCCACAGGGCCGTGAGCTTGTAGACGAAAGGCAGCGCCCGCGAGGTGTTCTCGGCCACGTACTGGACGCTGAAATCGCTGCGCACCAGGAGAATCTCCAGGGCGACGCAGGCCGCCGTCAGGCACAGCAGAGAGCCCATCGTGGCATTGCGTCCGCTGGCGAGCAGCTCGCGTCGGTTCCATCGCCGGCCGACGAGATCGACCAGAATCGCGTACCCGCTCAGCAAGAGTCCCAGCCGCAGGGCGAATTGTCCGAATTCCGGCATGTCTATTTCACCTTCGCCTGGTACTTCGATTCGCACCGGGTCATCAGGGTGTCGGCCTGGAACACGCCGGTGGCCGCCAATCGCCCTTCCACGACCACTTCTCTGTCCTCCGTGAAGTTGTCCGGCGTCACGCCTTTGTATTGCACCGGCAACTGGGCCTGGGCCCCGGCGAGCGTGAACCGCAGCGTCAGGTTCTGCAAGGTCGCGCTCGACGCTGCCGGCTTTGACCCGGCCGGCCAGGCGGAACGACTGCCCCTGCGAGGCGGTCCCGGCGGTGGAGAAGTCATCGACGGAATAGTAGTAGGCCCAGGACGACTGCATGGCCTGGTACATGAAGTAGCCGATGCCGCCGCCGATGACGAGGATGCCGATGCCGAGCTTCACCACGGTTTTCGCATTCATTTGTCAGTACTCCTTCGGAGAATGGCTGCGGCCATGACAGGACAGATAGCACCGTCCGTGAAAGACCCCCAGGTCTTCAAAGGCCTGCCGGCCCGTGACGGGATCGGGCCGGACGATGGCCACGTCGAAATTGATCAGGTGACTGTTGTTCAGTCTCGATCCCTGGGACGCGGTAATGCCATGCGGATCATGGCAGGCCGAGCACGGGATTCCGTTTTGCAGGTGTTTGCTGTGGCCGGCAAAACTCTGATCGCCAAGAATGCTGTTTCTACTGTGGCAGCGGTAGCAGAGTTCGTACGAGGAACTGCTTTCCGGCGTGAAATCCGCGGTTTCGTACCGGCCGGCCAGCAGGTACGGATAGATGGACCCGTGCGGCCCCTTGGCCCCCGAGCCGCCGTCGGAGCCGTGGCAATCCGTGCAGTAAATGAGCGTGGCCACGGTCATCGGCGGAATCAGGCTCGGGACGCTCGGATTCACGCCCGGCGCCGCGACCGGGTGGAACGAGGGCCCCGAAGGCTCGAATTCGAGCCGGGTGTTAGTCTGGGTAATCTGTCGGGTGATGCGCGACTGGGGACGCTCCGGATTGTCGGCATGGCACTTGAAGCAGACTTCATAGCCGAATTGGGCATTGGCCGTCGCGGCACCGGTGATTGTAACGCCGGAGGCGCCCTGCATGGCGCCGGGGACCGTCGGGGCCTGTGCGGGGGCACGCTGCGTGGCGTGGGGATTGTGGCAATCCACACATTCGACGTGCATGGGTGCGGCCGAGGGGATCTCCCGGGGGTCATGAATACCCCGATACCGGAGGACGTTGTGCCGGCTGAGCTTGAGCATGTCGGCACGGATGTCGGTGCTCGCCACGAGTCCGTTGTGACAATTCAGGCAATTGTCCTCGAGCTGAGCGAAGTGGAGCAGTCTCTGGCGGCCGCCGGCGCCGTGCGGCCGGTGACAGGCCAGACAGCCGACCTCCGCCAGCGTGCCGCGGTTGCCGCTCTGCAGGTACGGATCGTTCGACGCGGCGACCAGACGCGCGGAGCTTTCATGCACGGACGTGGTCCAGTTCTTCATGTCGTGGCAGCTCACGCACATCTGCGACCTGTCGTTGGGCATCACGAGGAATTTGCCGTGGCGGTTGTCGTGGGCATCGTGGCAGGTCGTGCACTGCAGCTCGCCGGACCGATCCAGCTTCAACAACTGCGGCAAGCCGATGGGCGGCCGGATTTGGGGATCTTCGGCCGACAGGCCGGAGGAGTAGACAAAGCTGATCGGGTGATCGTCCGACAGGTCGGTCCCCAGGTTGGACGCCGCCGGCAGAAATATACGCACCGCCGGCCGCGCCGGTGATCGTCTCGGTCAGTGCCACCGTGCCATCGTGGCAGCTCAGACACAACTTGCTGGAGCCCGTCGGCTGGCCCACCTTCGCCTTGAGCGAAGAGCTCTCATAGATCTTGTAGACGGCGGTGGAGAGCTTATGGCTCCACAGGGGAGTTCCGGGCAGAGCGCCGTGCGGCGTGTGGCAGAAACTGCACGAGCCGCCGCCCGCGACGGGGGACAGATCGTGGGGCGTGCCCTGGATCGACCCTGTGCCGGTCCCTGTGCTCGATCCCGCCAGGGCCGCCAGACAAATCAGCAGCCGCTGTGGTAGACCATGCCCTCATGGCTGGCGCCTCCTTCAGAAGCTCGAAGATCTGGATTCTCTTGTTGAAGGAATCGGCCACGTAGATTCGGCTGTGGCCGTCGATGAAGATGCCGGCCGGCAGCCAGAATTCGCCGGGGCCGCTGCCTTCCTGCCCGAGGGCCATCAGAATGCGTCCTTGGGCGTCGAAGATTTGGACGTTCTCGAATTGCCGGTCGGTCACGTAGACGTTCCCGGACTGATCGGTGGCTATGCCACAGGGATGCGCGAAATTGCCCGGCCGGTCGCCCTGCTGCCCGAACATCCGCACGAACCGGTCGTCGGGCCCGAACACTTGAATCCGGTAGTTGAGAGTGTCGCTCACGTAGAGCTGCTCTGCCTCATCCATGCACAGATGGGTGGGGAAATTGAACTCGCCGGAGCCGGTCCCGCGCCTGCCCATCTCTCTCAGAGGCTGGCCCTCGTGGTCGAATACGTGGATGGTGTGACGGCCCGCATCCGCCACATAGATCGTGCCTTGAGAAGGGCGGCACGCGATGCCGGCGGGCCGCACGAGCCGGTCCTGCCCGAAGGCGAACAGGAAATCGCCGTTTCTCTTGAACACGCAGACCTGGCGCAGGCCGCTGTCCACGACGTAGAGCCGCTCGGTCGACGCTGCGAGAGCGACCGGCTTGCGCAGCTTGGTCTCTTTGTCCAACGCAGAGAACTGCCTGTAGTCGCGGGTGCGCAGATCGAACGCATGAACCACAGCCCCGCCCGTATCGGCCACGTACATGATCCCCGTCGGATCGACCGCCACCGCGTAGGGCGAAACCAGGACCCCCACCGGTTTGGCGCCGAACAGCAGCGCCCCCACGCCGTCGAGGAACGAGCCGCGCTTCTCCATGTCCGCTTCGGTGGACACGGCGCCCAGATACGTGATCCGAGGCTCCTCGGGCGGCTCGGGCCATACCAGCGGCGTCTGGGCCGATTTCCAGAGCTCGGACTGCTGCGGGCCGCAACCGGCGCCCGTCAGGATCAATGCGATCAGGAGGGTCGAGAGCGGGTGCGGCCGGAATACGGTGGCAGCGAGCCATTGAAAGACACGAGCGGCTGACAGGTAAGAAGGTGAACCGCCGCAATTGGACTCCGGGTGGCAGCGGCAAGCGCCAGCTTGCCGATGGTTTTGCGAATGCCATAGACGTTGAGTTCTCATGATTCCGGGAATCCTCGATGTGCGGGTCAGAAACGCCGCAGGGCCCTGACGTAGAGAAAGATGCCGTCGATCCGGTCGTCCCGGCGTTCCAGGAAATTCAGCTCCGCGCCGATCGTGGCCGTGACCTGCCGGTATTGGTACTCCAGCTTGCTGTCGATCTGGAATCCTTTGGTGGTCCCGAAGCGCGTGTCCTCCTCATGGCGATAATTCACGGCGCTGGAGATGCTGTAGCTGTCGGTCAGCCGGCTGAAGATCTCGGCGGTCGTTTCGAACAGTTGCACCTGCCGCTCGTCCGGCTCGCTGAAATCCAGCCATTGATTCCCGGCCCCGAGGCTCGCCGTGGTCGCCGGTCCGATCATCCAGCGGTACCGGCCCTCCAGTTTCTTGCTGATCGTGGGGATCAGGGTCGAGTCTTCGATGTAGTACTCCGCCACCAGGAACAGGCCGTTGTACGTGTAGTCGATGCCGACCGTGTGGGCCAGGTACTCGTCGGCAATCACCTCGGCGGCGGTCGAGGTGATATCCTGCTCTTGCATCCGCAAGCCGTAGTACATCGAGATTCCGTTCTGGAAGCGCTCGCGGATCGTGAAGTTCTGGCGGACGGTGTCCTCTTGCCGTTCGGGATCCACGAAGAACTCGTAATCGACGAGGAAGTCCTGCCCTTCGGTGAAGTTCGGGGGGATGGCACCGCCGACGACGAGCGTAGTGAGGAACACCCGGCCGTTCTGCTGCGAGATCGTGTAGTCGTCGCCCGGCTGGAACAGCAGACCGCCGGCGGTCCTGACTCGGATGGTCGAGATGTCGATGTTCGTGCGATCCAGCGCGATCGGGACCACATCGGTCGCCGTGTGCGCTTCCCCGACCACCACTCCCCTGCCGGCGCCGCCCGTCTGATCGCTGCGAGTGAAACTGGCGTCGTAACTGCTGAACAAGGTGCCCCAGGGGTTCGTCTTACGGTAGTTGAGCCCGAAGATCCCGCCGTACTGGAAAAGGTCTTCCTCGGCCCCGAACTCTGTTTGGGAGGCGAAGGCATCGGCGTTGGTCACGAGGCTCTCGAACAGGTGGTGCTCGATGCCCGCCTGGCCGCGGATCTGCTGGTTGCTCAGCGTGTCCCGCTCCAGGTCGTCGTATTGGAGATCGTATCTGCTGAGGAAATTCGGGGTGTGCTGCAGCCTCAGACGCTCCTGCAGGCGGAGATCCTGGTACTCGAAGGACCCGCCTTGATCGATGTAGCTGTAAAGAGAGTCGAGCCGGTGCTCCTGCTCCTGGCCGAACAGAAAATCATGCGCGAAGTTGTACGCGTTCGTATCCGTGTCCACCACGGCCCCCACCGTCTCCTGGGTCGCGTCGGTGTGATCGAGGTCGAAATGCATGTGCGAGAACTTGCTGAAATCGTGATCGACGGAGTAGCGGAACCGCTGCTCGTCGCGCGAGAAGAAGTCCGGCGTGAAATGCTGGAAACCCTCCTGGTTGATTTTGCTGTTGCTGTATTGGAACATCATCGGCCAGGATTCGGGACGCAGCACGACGGACGCGGATTCGCTTTGGTTGTCGGCCCACAAGGGCGACAGGAACTGACGGGGAATCAGGTCCTGCGTCTTGCTGGCATTGACCGTGCCGGAGTAGGGCTTGGTGCGCAGGATCTGGGCGGACACCTGGTACTCGCTGAGCTCCCCGGTGCTCCAGCCCGACACCTCGTCCGAGTCGATGCTCTGTTGCGCCAATCCGGCTCCCACCATCACGTCGTAGTTCAGGAAATCGGGATGATACACGTCGCCCGTGGTCCGGAGCCTCAGTCGTTCCTCGAACACGTTGCTCCTGCTCTCCCGTTTTTCGGGACCTGATTCCTGTTTATCGGTGCGATGCTCGACCACACCTTCAATTTCGCCGCGAATTCTGTCATGTCGGATCAGGGGCCGCTGTTGGTCCCGCACCGTCACGCCGCAGCCGGCCAATATTATCAGACTCAGCCCGCCACCCAACACGCTCCCGAGGACCCTTTGGGTGGGCCATAGCCGTGTCGGGCTGCGCCTTGCTGTGTTACGTGATCGATTCAATAAGTTGTCAATTTCCGCGTCTCGATCGCACCCTCCGTGATGGGGGTCCCCAACGCAGAATTTCGCGTTGGGGCCCCCTTCTCGACCTTGGACGCACTATTTCATTGCCCCCTCGTCGGGTTGTCCTGGCGGCGCCAGGTTCCCCTCGATTTTTTCGAGGTAGGTTCGGGCCGTTTCCTTCATCGGCCTCGGAATAGAGTTGTCGGCGAGGACCTGGCGGAAGCCTTCTCGTGCTTCCGCGACTTGTCCGGCGCGGTACAGCTTGATACTGCGATAGTAGAGTTCTGCCATGTTCCGGGCCTGCTCGCCTCGGCGGTCCCGAATCGCGCGCAGAGCAGCGGCCGGACCTTCTGCCGCTGTAGCGGTATCCGTCGCAGCTTGGGTCACCGCGCCTTGCGGAGGCTGGTTCGGTTCCTTCGCTTGCAGGGCCTCGACCTGTTGCAGGACCTCCGTCAGAACGGGCTTCTCCACATCGGCAGCAAGGTCGCTGCCGAGCAGGACTTCGAGATAGGCGCGGGCCGGCCACCACTGCCCGCTCTCAACGTACTCCAGAGTCGTGCGGGACATCGCCAGGAAATCCTGGCCTTCCGTCCTATCGCTCCGCGCCCGCCGCAACGCCTCCTCATACTGGCGTCGGTAAATCTCGGAGCGATACTCCAGACCCGCCGGCTGGTCGAGGAACGTCTGCCGCAGCAGGCCTCGCGCTGTACTGGCATGGCCCTCATGACAATCGGTGCACCGCGCGTAGGATGCCTCACCGTGGTTCTTGATCTGGCGGATGGCCTGCTCCTCGTGGCACTGGTAGCACAACTCGGGCACGGGCTTGCGGAGCAAAGACGCGTTCTTGGCCTTGTGCGGCTCATGGCACAGCAGGCAGTTGCCGGTGGCTACCGGTCCGTGCACCCACGCTTCCAGCGCCGAATACTCTTTATGACAGGTATAACACAACTGCGGCACCTCGGCGACCAATTGTACTTTCCGGCGTGGCGCTGGCGCGGCGCTGCTCGCCGTGGCAAACGGTGCAGTTCTTGACCGGCTCATGCGTGTGCCAGAGGCCCACCGGCGTCTTGTCGGCGGCCCGGCCGTCCTTCAGCCCCGCCGCCTGGGCTTCGGACGTTTCCGTCCGCAACGGTGGAACCCCATCGAAAAAGAACGTCAACGCTTTGTGACGCTCCACCTCATCGCAACTGGCCAGCAAGAGGAACATCATCAATCCTGTTCCTGCCAGGACCGACAACGTCCGCAGCGATGCCAGACCGTAACGCGCGAACTTCCGCATAGACTCGACATGCGAATCCTCGACGAACGCCTTCCTTGGAATGACGATTGCGCTCCTATGGCGTGATGTCTCAGTGACCCCCATCAACGTGGCTCACTCCGGCTGCGCGTCAGCCGGGCGTCGATATCCCGGATATAGCCTCGGAGCGTATCCTCCATCGGAGGCGGAATCAGCCCGCTTTCCACGACCTTCACGAAGCCGGCCCGCGCTTCTTCGAGATGGCCGGCGCGATAGGCCTCCATGCTCTGGTTGTAGACGTCCGCGATCTCTCGGCTGCGCTGCAGCCGCAGGGCATCGTCCATGGGCGGCTCGGCGCTGTGCGCCGGCGTGGGCGCAGGCGGCTCGGCCGGAGGGGCCGATTCCGGCGCTACGTTCTTCTGTGCCGGGGGCGTCACGGCCGCCTCTTTGGATCTGTTGGCAACCGGAAATTCGCCGAATCCGTAGACGTTGATCTTGCTCGGGCCGTACTGGTTCGACACGAATACCAGGAACTCGATCTTGGCCCCCTTGACGGCATACTGCCGGAACAAATCCACGTGATCGTAGTCCAGGATGACTTTGGCGGGCAGATTCATGTTCCCCGGCTCGTTGCCCGGCCGGCCGAAGCACGAGCAAAAGCCGCCCCTGTCTGGTCGTATATCTTGGCGACCTCCGTGGACCACACCGAGGCCCCGATGGACACACCGGCGCAGATCACCCAGATCCGGTTGTCGCGGTCCACGGCGATGCCCTTGGGCCGCACCAGCTCATCGATATTGTCGCCCCGCTGGCCGATCGTCCGCTTGAAGTTCCCGGAGGGATCGAATTGAAAGATCTTGGCTTTGAGCTTGTCCGTCGCAAAGAGGTCCCCTTCCGGGCCGAAGGTCAGATCGCTGATGAGCTTGAACTGCTTCTCGCCATCGCCCTGCTCGCCCAGGCGGCGGATCTCTTTGCCCGTCGTCTTGTCCATCACGACGATCTGATTGCTCGCGAAGTCCGTCACGTAACAGGCATCGCCGCGGACCGTGACGTCGATGGGGTTGATCCGCAGGTCCTTGCCGAGGATCCCCTGCAGCGCGTTGGCGGAATCGAACACAAAGACCGTCCCGGCGGTCGGGTCGGCCACGTATTTCGTCCCGTTCGGCTCGATGAAGATGTTCACGGGGTTGGCCAGCCGCCGGTCTTCCGTCAGGTAGCCGAACGACCGTTTCCTCAAGTCGAGCGTCTCGACCCGCCTCTTGCCGACGTCACAGACGTAGAGCACACCGTCGAAGATGGCCAGACCATACGGCGTGGAGACGCCCTCTTTCTGCTGGGCCTCACCGAGCACGAACTTCTCGAAGCCGCTGGGACCGGACGCCCCCAGATCGGCGGGGCCGGAGAGTGAGGTGAGAAATTGCAGGCGGGGCTTCTCCGGCGCGGGCGGAAAGAAGACCGGACCAGCCGCGTTGGGCTGTTCTCGGACTGTGCCGCATCCGCCTGCGAGACCCAGCGCAGCGCATCCCGCGATGAGAGCTAAACCCCTGAAACAAAAAGGATTACCAATCGACATAAGCAGTTTTTCGTCTAAGGCGACAGGGCCCCTTTAGCCGAATCTGTGGCTGCGACAGAGCTTCTGCAGAGGCCTTTTCACGCGAAGAACGGCTGCAGAGCGTCAACCTCGTGAGGGCGGGCATTATCGGTCACGGCGGCGAGGCCGCGCGCCGCCTCGAACGACGCGTCACAGGCTTGGATTCCCCTCAGTACGTGGGTGCAAATCCCCTACGTCTGCCGGAGTTTCCAGGCCATTCCGGGCCGGTCATCGTGCTGGGGTCCCCAACGCGAAATTCTGCGTTGGGGGGGCCCCTCCCCCATCTGGATTGGTGCGACGGTGCTTACTTCAGGTGGCACATGCGGCACAGCTCCGGTCCATGATGGACCTGCGAGTTCGATCCGTCCGGATTGGTCACTGTCTCGTAGCCGTAGCTGTAGCCGCGCAGCGCCTTGCCCACACCGGAGGTATGGACATCGTGGCAACTGTTGCACTGCATCTTGCTTTCGGCGTCCAACAGGTCCTGGGCAATCGTCCGGCCCAAGGTGCTGGGCAGGGACGGATCCTTCAAGGCGCCGTCCGCCACCGCCAGGGCGGAGTCATAGACAAAAGAAATCGGATGGCTGTTGACCAGGTCGCCCGCCTGAAACTTCTTGTTATCCGACATCCACAGGAAGTTTGGATTGGCGCCGTCATGGCAACTGAGACACAGCTTCGAGGCCCCGCTGGGCTGACCGTCGATGGTCGCCTGGAACGTCGTGCTGGTATACATCGTGAACGTGACCGCTGTTTCGCTGCCGTTCCACAGCGGCACGCCCGGCAGCCGATCCGCATTGTGCGGCACGTGACAACCGTCACAGCCCACCAGATCCGAGTGGGCCGTGGCCGCCCAAGCCCCCGCTGCCATCCACATCCCCGACACCAAGACACCAAAACAGAACCTTCCCAACCATTTGTTTGCCTGCATTTTCTCAACTCCTCCAACACCCCTGCATCGGCGAGATGCAGATTCTTCTGCCCCTGCTTGCGTACCTCGGTGAACCTACCCTTTTCACCACGTTCGCGTCGCGTGCGGCTGCACGGCACACACGTAGCGCGCCCCTTGCCTATTTCTGCAAATCACGTGCCAGCAACCACAAACCTCCATGACCTAAAGAGCTTCCCTGTAAGCTCCATCATACCAGAGACTTAGATTCTATGTCAAGGGTCCATCCTCTTTGACATGCACAATGTCGGGCGCATCGCGTCTCACAAGTGAGAATGTCGCGACAATCGGCTCCTATTTGTGAGAAAGACCAGCCGTCTCGGCGTCCCCGAAGACCTCGGCCAGTGCCCGGCGATAGCAGGCCAGCGCCTTGGCGACATCTCCTTTGGCCTGATGGACTTTGCCCAACTCGTACAGAATCCGCGGGGATTCAGGGGAGAGTTCCAGGGCCTTGGTCAGAAGCGGCTCGGCGGCGTCAACGTCACCCATCTGCCGTTTGGCCCATCCCGAGACCAGCATGACACGCGCCTTATCCTCGGCCGCCTCGGCTTTGACTTGGGCCACCGTTTTCAGAGCCGCTTCGTTCTTTCCGGCCCGGCACAAGATCTCGCCCAGCTCCAGCGCAACATCGACCGCATTCGGATCGAGCTCGCGCGCTTTCTCCAGCTCGCCAATGGCCGATTCGTACCGCGCCTTCTTCGCGAGCGCCGCGCCAGTTGGATATGCCTGTCGCGGCGTGATGGGACGGAGGTATTCTCGAGCGTCTGCACGTGTACGGTGGCGCCGCCGCCGCCGCCCAAACCGAGAGCCTCATTCAATTGGGAGTGGAAACCGGCCACGAAATCGTACCCGAAGCCGGCCTTGATCCAGCGCACCTTGTGGTCGGTTCCCACCACGATGGCGGTCGGGGTGGCAATAACTCCCAGCTTGCCCCAGAACGCAAAATTCGGATCCGCCACAATAGGCAATGAGTTGCCGGCGTCGGGCTCCCGGGAACGCAGAAACTCGCTTGTGCCTGAGCCGCTCATCACGCCGACGCAGTCGAACCCCGGCGCCTCCAGGCGGAGCTTCTGCAGGAGGACCTCCATGTCGGTCACCAACCGCTGCAGATGGGTCTGCCCTGCCTGGAGAATGAGGATGCCCAGGACACGGGCCTGCTTATGCTCGTAACGGAAAGCCGTTCCCCGGGCGTCGGTCAAGGAGAACTCGGGCATCGTATCGCCCACGTGCACGCGGCGCAGACCCTCCTGGCCCAAGCCTGGTGAGACGGAACAGATCACGCCGACGAGGGCCGCCAGCCCTGGCGATACACGGCCTCGTTGTTTCAACATAGGAGACTCCCTTTCTGCCCAGGCAGGCGTTTCAGCGACGCACGACCGTCACATCCGGGTACGTGGCCGGCGTTTTGCGATCGTAGTTGAATGGTTGATGACAGCCGGGCCGGCAGCCGCCGCCGGTGTCCGTCTTTTGGAATTGGATCGGCAGGTTCCACACGCCATAGGGAACGCTCTCCCGGATGTGCTTGGGCAGGTCGCTCGCGTGCGTCGCGTGGCACGAGCGGCAGGTCCGGCCCCGCTGCTTGTTCACATGCACGTAGTGCAAATTCATATCCCCGTTGCGGAAGTCCGTCAGTTCCGAGGTTCGTGCCGTCAACACCAGGCTCTCCGGATGACAACTGAAGCACAAGGCGTACTTGTCCGGGCTGAACGGGGCGTAAAACGCCTGTGGATAGTCCTTCGCCAGCAGGCGGAAGTGGTCGCTGCCGTGCGTGGCGTGGCAGCCGGTGCAGTCTTTCTGCGCCACCGGGCCGTGCAGGAATTTCTTGTCTTTGATTTGTGCGGTGAACGACGGCACCGGCTGCCCGGTTTCGGTCTTCACCGGCTCGTTGTGGCACGTCTCGCACAGGGACATCGGGGCATCTTTCAGGATGAACTGCACCGTGGAGGCGT
This sequence comes from uncultured Planctomycetota bacterium, assembly GCA_963699595.1. GTDB lineage: Bacteria > Planctomycetota > Phycisphaerae > Sedimentisphaerales > Anaerobacaceae > PLanc-01. The sequence continues at coordinate 1,389,967 of CAVOUO010000035.1, read as the reverse complement.
GCGGCGTGTGGCAGTGCAGGCAGCCGCCCTTCTCCGTCACGGCGGTATGCTTGTGTTTGGAGGTCGTGGCCGCCTTTTGGATGTCCTGGTGGCACGGGTAGCACAGATCCGGCGCATCCGCCTTCAGCATCTTCGGGTTGGCGGCGCCATGCGGGTTGTGGCAGCCGATGCAATCGTTCTGCGCCGGCTCGTGCACGAATTCGAACTGCGACAACTCATTCTTCGTGACGACGTGGCAGGAGAAGCACAGATTCGTCGGCTCATCGACGAGCAGCTTGGGCCGGTCGGCGCTGTGAGACGCATGGCAAATCGTGCACTCGCCGACCGCCACCGGGCCGTGCGGGAACTGGACGTCTTTGACAGTCTCATGGCATTTCGCGCAGAGGTCCGCGACGGTCTTGCCCCGGATCAACGCTTTGTTCTCGCTGCTGTGCGGGTCGTGGCAGTCCGTGCACTTGCCGGTCTTCAAAGGCTCATGGATATTCTTCTTCGTGGTCTGGTCGAGGTGGCAGTATTCGCAGAGGTCCCGGCCCTCCCGGCTCAGCTTGTAGGTGTGGGCCTTGGCGTCCACTTCCTCATGACAGCTCTTGCAGTCGCCCAGGCTGACCGGTCCGTGGACGAAGGGCTTCTTGGCATAGGTCGCGTGGCACTGGGCCGTCACGCAGGTCTTTTGCGTGGAGGTCGGCTTGTCAACGGCCCCCGCCGCAGCCGTGAAGATCAGGGCCAGCGCTGCCCCCATCGCATACCACCATTTTCTCGCACCTGTCATCTCAACCACTCCTCGAAACGCTATGGCACATGCCGGTACAGCACAACCAGGGTGCCCAAAGGCCGTCTTGTGATGGCACGGCTGGCCCAGCTCCAGCACGACCTGTTGGGCCGTGTCGCCGCACAGAATCGTGGCCACGACCGCAGGGTGAAGCAGCATCTCGGAACCATTCTTCCAGGCCATCTCGATCCGCGCTCTGGGTCGTATCTCATCCACACCGAACGAATACCGCTTGTCGTCGAAAGCATATCGTTTGCCCGTCTGGACCGGCTCGATGCACCTCTTGCCGTCTCTCAGGTAAAGCAGGTGCGCCTGGACGCCCGGCGCCGCGGCCAGAATGTACCGGCCCGCGCCCACGTGAAAATCCAGGAACCTGGCACGAAACGGCACTTGTTGCTGCTTGTGCGGCGACATGGCGAACTGTGACCAGAGCCACTGCCGGTACTCCTGCCCATCCTTCTGAGCACAAATCTCAAGCGCGGGATTCTCGGGTTTGTCGGAGAGGTTCGTCACCTGCTTGGTCTGCCTGTCGATGGAATAGTGCGGAACGTACCGCACGACCGACAACTTCCACGAAGAGCCGGCCAGCGTCACGGTCTTGCCCGGCTTGGCCGCGTACATCAGTGGAGGGTCCGTCTCGGACAGCCAGATGAGCAGGACGCCCGTCGCCTCCGGATCCGTCAATTCCTGCAGGAGAGCGCCCTCCGGCGGCCGCGGCAACTCCCGGATGGCGACGCTCCCGATGTGAGCGGAAATCGATTGCCTCTCCCGATCGCGGGCCGAGAGCCAAACGTCCTGCTGCAGACTCTCCCCGCGCAGCGACAGCTTCGCCACCGGGCCGCCGTTGGGGTCGTCCGCCGCCGTGGTCTCCCACTTCAGATCGGGCAAGTATCGTTCGAGTCTGACCTTGATCGGCGTCCCCACGACCGGCACCATCGCCTTGAGCGGCTGGGGCTTGTTCTCATCGGCAACAGATACGGGCAGGCGGACGGCATCGCCCTCGAGTCCCATCTTGACGAAGACCTCCCACGGGCCGCCCAGAAACTCATGATGCGGGCCGGCCGGCCGCGCTGCGGCGCCGGCTACGGACGCCGTGGCGAGCAAAGCGATCACTGCGACCCAAACCACGGTCTGTTCCTCTGTCGTTCGACTGCGTGCGCGCATTACTGACTCCCAGGCGAGACCATTTTATCCGCCTCCAGAAGCAGAGCTTCGGTATATTTGAAGTTGTGAACGCCCCAACTGCCGTCATAGCGGATGGAATCGAGGATCGACCGCGCCTGCCCGACCCGCTGGCCGGGGTTCCCCAACGCGGAATTATGCGTTGGGGGCCCCTCGAAGTCCTGGGCCTGGCCATTGTCTTTCCGCGCCAAGGCCAGCGTCTCCGCCTCTTTGACCCGCCGCTCCACCTGCGCGTACAGGGCTTTGATCCGCTCCTGCCAGAAGGGAACATACTTCTGGCCGGTTCCGGCCTCGTGGCATTTGTCGCAGGCGGCCGGTGTCGCTCGCGCGGCCGTGCCGAAGCTGTCGAGTGTGCCGGGAGCTTTGGCCGTTCGCTCGATGTGGCAGCCCGTGCATTCGACGTGTGTCAGGAACATGGGACCTAATACGCGATCCGTTCCGTTCGGTTGCATGGGATGTTGCGTGCCATAGATGCTGCGCTGGGCCTGGTGGGTATCGCTGTGGCAGCTCTGGCAGTCCATCATGGCGGAGACCGACTCCACGCCGGTCCGGCCGTGCGGCACCTGTCCGTGACAGGCGAAGCACTCGACCTTCTCGCCATTCGTGTGGCTGGCGTGCAACTCCATGCTGTTGGCATCCGCCGGCTTGCGAAAACTGTGGCAATCCAGGCAGACCGTCTCCTCCACCCGGCTGGTCTGCCGGACTTCGCGCTTGTGGCAGGATTCCTCGCAACTGGCGCGGTAAGAAACGAACTCGCTATGGTCGATCTTAACAAAGCCCCGGCGGATAACCTCCTGCGGTACCTGGTGACAGCCCCGGCAATTGGCTCGGACGGGTCGCCCGGATTTGGTATTGCCGGCGAGGAAATGACAAGCGAAACAGGCGTTCCTGTCCACGCTGAAATGCGCGTCTCCTTCGAAATGACTGTGGCACGTCCCGCAGCTGATCCGGATGCCGTCGACGACCTTATCGATGTGCTTTTCGTGCGTGAAGCAGACGCCGCTGCAGTCGAGCGTCTCGGCCGCCAGCGTCTGGGTATTGTGGCACTGGGACCTCAGGCAGGAAGCATCGGCGATCGTGGCGCTGGGTTTCGTGCCAACGCGTCCGACCGCGCAGTCCACGGCCTGGGCCAGGCCGTTGATCTTGCCCCTGACCAATCCGGTGAAGCCGGGCTGCAGATGGCATTCGAGGCATTTGACCTCGGCGTGGGCCGACTGCTTCCAACTGTCGTAGTATGGACCCATAATATGGCACGAACGGCAGAATCCGGGCTGGCCCGTGGCCTCCACCATCGCGACACTAAAGAGCCCTGCCGTCACAAACAAAAGGAGAATCCGCGCCGGCCAGTTCAGGCGGCGAAAGAGGCCCAGTGCCGACGCCGGCACCCATACGATGTATTTTCTAATACGACCCATCATTCTGCGTATACACCGACTCCCGCAAGGCCCCCAAGCAACGCCATTGGTAAACGTGCGGTGCCGAACTATTGCCCCCCAGAAGCGGCGCCGGCCGTCCTGCCATGCAGGAGCTTCTCCACCTCAGCCAGCAGCGTATCCGGCGCGATCGGCTTGTCGAGAAACCGATCGACCGGCAACCACACGGGATCCCCCGCCGAGGACTTCAGCTCAATGCCCGTGATCTCTTCAATCAACGTCAGCATGAGAATGGGAGTGTCCTTCAGCCGGGGGTCCCTCTTGAGATCCCTCGACATTTCGAAGCCGTCCTGCCAGGTCTCCATCATCACATCGAGGATGACCAGGTCGGGCGGCTGCGTCCGAATCTTCTCCATGCCTTCCGTGCGACTGGCGGCCGTTTGCGTATCGTAGCCGGCCTGCTCCAGCACCACCTTCAGGGAGTCACATAAATCCACATCATCATCGACAACCAGGATCTTCTGTCTTTTCATGCGTTCACCTCGCCAGAATACCGGATGCGGAGGCAGCGATGTGATCGGCCAGTTGGCCGAGACTGTCCTTGAAATTCGACTCGGCGAGGGGTTCGAGCTCCTGCTTGGCCCGGTTCACGTGAGACACGATCACCCTGGCGATTCTCACCGGCACTTGCGACGAAAGGAGCGCCTCGCTCATGCCAACCAGCCTTCGTGCACTAGTCGTAGGCATACTCCCTTGCCAGGTAGGGCTCCCAAACGCGGACTTATGCCCCCGGTCAAGCCGGGGGCAGGCTCCCCCCGCGCAGGCGGGGGTTTGGGAACCCGGCTCCCTCCCGCGCCGGCTCCATTGCCGGAGAACATACAAAAGAGGCAGCGTCACGTCTCCGGCCAGCAGGTCCTGCCCGGGCGTTTTGCCGAGTCCCTTCTCGTCGCTCAACAGGTCGCGGCAATCGTCGAGAACCTGAAAAGCAATGCCGAAGTGCACCCCGAACCCCTGCAGGGCAGTACATGCCTTCAGCTCACCCGTAGCTGCCAGGGCCCCCGCGCCGCTGCAGGCGCAAACAGAGCCGCGGTTTTCTTTTCGGTCATGGCCAGGCAGCGACGCGCGGATATCCTGAAATCGCCCCGACCGGCCACTTGCTGAATCTCGCCCTCGCACATCGCACACAGTTGCGAACCCAGAATCGCGAACAGGCGGGGGTCGGCACACGCCGCCACCAGTTGGAAGGCTTTGGCGCAAAGGTGATTTCCCAGGAAGACGGAGACTTTCCTGCCCCACTTGGCATGGATGGTGGAGCGGTGATGGCGGAGCGTCCCGTTGTCAATCAGATCATCATGCACCAAAGAGGCCATGTGAATGAGCTCCACGGCCACCGCGACGTTCAGAGGGGACAGGCACCTTTTCGCGCCTCCGAAAAGGAGCCTGTACCCTTTTCTTCTCCGGAAAGGGGTACAGGCACTTTTTCCCAGAGCGGAAAAGGTGCCTGTACCCGCACCGGCCGCCCTGGCGGAAAGGAGCACGAGAGCCGGCCGGATCCGTTTGCCCGGCGATTCCAGCAGGAAATCGACGATCTGACGCACCAATGGGTCTTTCGTGTCCTTGAGCGTTGCGGCCAGATGCTTCTCTACCGCCTGCATGTCGTCGGCGACACAACGGAAGACCTGCGTAAGGTTCGGCTCAGCGACCTCATGCGGGCGGACGTTTCTCTCTGACAGTTTCATCATATGTGCGTTCAAGCCTCACGATATAATGAAGAACAGGAAGCCTGGTGCACCTCGGCTCACCTTCTATACTATCGAAACGACCATGTTCGTTCAATCCACGCCACCTCAGGCGGACCCGGAAAGGCCACTCAATCGGCAGGTCGTTCTCATATGTGAGAATATTCGCGGGAGTTGGACAAACTCACTCGGGAGATGATCGAACCCAACCTTCCTCGGCAACCTCTTGCTGGTGCCGGGACCGAGAGCTCACGGCTGGACATGGAACCGAGCATCGAGCTTGAACAACCGCTTCATCGGAAGGTTCAGAACGTCGGATGGTTCCAGGGACAGGTCTTCGCGAATCTCGCGAAGGATGACGTCAACTTTCTCGTCATCTGGGGCTATAATGGTGAACCAGATATTGAATTCGTGGTCCCGCAGGTAGCTATGCGTCACCTCCGGGTGCCGGCCGATGGCTTGGGCCGCCCGATCCACGAAGTCGGGCCGAACGCGGACGGCTGCCAGTGTGCTGCGAAACCCCAGCTTCCTCGAGTCCAGACTGGCTCCCAGACGACGAATCACCCCGCTCTTTCGCATAGCTTCCACACGCCGCCAGAGTAGGTCGGGATCGACTCCCAGCCGTTGGGCCAGGATGTCGAAAGGACGCTCGCTCAGAGGAAAGTCATGTTGCAGCGCGTCCAGGATTCTACGATCCAGATCGTTCATTCTCATTTGTGAGAATCTTCAAAAACTTGCGTTTTCACCATCGCTTTTTGCGGAAAGCTCGGGATTTGGCAGCGCGTTGAAGCGATGTTCGGGGTGGTGCCAGGCGGCGGCGGCGATCGTCATCTCATCCAGCAGTTCTTTCATTTTGCGGGTGGCTGTCAGCCATTGCGCGTAGATGTGGCAGTTCTGGCGTGTTCCGCCGCAGGCACAGCGTCTCAGGGGACAGTCGTCGAACAATGGCTCCCGGTCCAGGGTCTGGAAGAGATCAAGAAGACTGATCTCTTCCGGAGGCTTGGCGAAGATGTACCCTCGCTCGCGGCCTCGCACCGACCGTATGAAACCGGCTTTCACCAGTTGCTGCAACACCTTCGCCAGATACCCTGCCGGCATACCCTCCGCTTTGGCCATGGCCTTGCTGGTGACAGGCAACTGGGTCACATGTCTGGCCATATACATCAACGCGTGCAACGCATACGCGGACGCTTGGCTGATCTTCATGCTCGAATCCCGTAACTCATGAATCTCTGGTCCCACTCCATCCTATCGTTGTCCGGTCTTCCTCGTCCGCTCTCTGCCGTCTGCAATCCCCAGCTCATCGATCTTCCGGTAAAGACTGGAAACGCCTATTCCCAGGGCCTTGGCCGTCTCGATCTTGTCCCAATCGTACTTGTTGAGCGCCCGGCAGATCTGTTCCCGCTCGTAGGCTTTGACGGCGCTCTGCAGATCTTCCTCGCCTTCGGTCGCGACCGCGGCCTCGGCGCCGGCGAAGCCGATGTCGGCCAGCTCGATGGTCTCGTCTTCCGCGAAGATGATGGCCCGCTCGATCACGTTCTGGAGCTCCCGGATATTGCCCCGCCATTCGTGGCCCACCAGGATCTGCATCACGCGGTCGCTGACTCCCGTGCAGTGCTTGCCCATCTCGGCGTTGTACTTCTTGGCGAAGTGCCGGATCAGCAGCGGGATGTCCTCGCGCCGCTCGCGCAGGGGGGGCAGGTGAATCCCCACGACGTTCAGACGGTAGAACAGGTCTTCCCGGAACCGCCCCTCCTTGATCTCCTTGGCCAGGTCCCGGTTGGTGGCGGCGATCAGCCGCAGATTGACATCGATCGGCGTGCTCGAGCCGACCGGCACCACCTGCCGCTGTTCGACGGCGCGGAGCAGTTTGACCTGACAGTTCGGGGACATGTGGCCGATTTCATCGAGGAACAGGGTCCCGCCGCGGGCCGTCTCGAAGAGCCCTTTCTTGTCTTCGAACGCCGAGGTGAAACTGCCTCTCTTGTGGCCGAACAGCTCGCTCTCGAGCAGCGTCTCCGGGATCGCACTGCAATTGACCGCGAGGAAGCGTCCCCCGATCGTCCCGCTCAACGCGTGGATGGCATGCGCCACGAGCTCCTTGCCCGTGCCGCTCTCGCCCGTGATCAGCACGTTGCTGTGCGTCGGGGCGACCTTGCGGATCGTCTCGAAGACCTGCTTCATCACCCGCGTCTCGCCGATGATCTGGCTGATGTCGAAACGCCCGTCCAGCTCCTCGCGCAGCTTTTGATTCTCCGCCTCCAGCTCGACGTAGCGCAGATGCTGGCGGATCTTGGTCAGCATTTCCTCGAAGTTGACCGGCTTCATCACATAGTCACACGCGCCGAGCTTGATCGCTTCGACCGCCATCTCCACGGTGCCGTAGGCGGTGACCATGATGACGCGGGTCTGGGGCCGCAGCGCCGTGATCTCCCGCAAAACGCTGATCCCGTCGCTGCCCGGCATCTGGATATCCAGGATGGCGACGGCGTAAGGCTGTCTCAGGAGCGCGCCCGTCGCTTCCTTGCCGTCACAAACCGCCGTGACCGCGAAGCCTTCTTCCTCCAGGACCTTGGCAAAGGTCTCCCGGAAGGTGGCCTCGTCATCCGCCAAGAGTATCTGAGGTTTCTGTTCGGCCATAGTCTATCTAGTCTCCCATAACGAGCAGATCCTTCTTGGGCCGCACCGGGAGGCGAATGATCGCCGTCGTACCCTGGCCCAACTCGGACTGCAGCTCGATCGTGCCATCCATTTCCGTGATCAGGTTGTAGCTGATGAACAGCCCCAGGCCGGTTCCCTTGCTGATCTCTTTGGTCGTAAAGAATGACTCGAAGGCGCGCCGACAGACCTCGGGGCTCATGCCGACGCCTGTGTCGCTGATGCGAATCTCGACCTTCTCTTCCTGGAGCGTCTTGGCCACTTCGAGCCGATGCGCGCATCCGGCCCCTTTCGCCTCCATCGCATCCAGCGCATTGATCGCGATATTCAGAAGGCATTGCTCCAGATTCTGGGGATTGAGCCACACCATGGGCAGCTCGGCGTTGTAGGTGTCCGTAATCGTGACGCCTGCCGCCCGCTTGTCCAGCCGGATCAGTTCCAGGGTATTCTGGACCATCTCATTGACGTTCGCCCACTTGTATTCCGAGGTGGCCGGCCGCGCATGGTTCAACATACGTCGTAAGATCGCCGAGATTCGCCCCACGTGGTGGTCCACCACGGTACACAGTTCCTTCTGTTCCGGGTCCGTGCACTTGCGGCCCAGGTACTGCACGACGGAAGAAAGGCTCGTCAGTGGATTGCCAATCTCGTGCGCGATCCCCGCCGCCATCTGGCCGAGGGCGACCATCTTCTCGCGCTGGGCCATTCGCACCCGGGACATCTTCAACATCTCATTGATGGCCGTGACCTGCTCGGTACGGTCCAGAAGATCAGCCTCCAATCGTTTGTGCTCCGTCAGGTCCTGCCCGACGATGACATACCCGAGCGGAGCACCCTGCAGTCCCGTCACCGGACAGCTTCGGGCCTCAATCAGCCGCGGCGTCGGTCCGCCGGTGTGGAATTCAATGGTCCTCTCGGGGGCCGGTCGCTCGTGCGCGCGGTCCGCCAGGGCCTTGATGTGCTCCGCCAGGGTCGCGGGAAAGGCGTCGACGGAGTCCCGGTCCGCCCCGCTGCCGTTGAGCCGGGTCCCCAAACCCATCGGTCCGGGTTTGGGATCCCTACGCCATTGGCCGGCGGCGCAGTTGCACAGCGCGACCTGTCCGTCCACCGTAATGAAAATGAGACCCTCCGCCATGGCGTTGATCATGGCCCGGAGCAGATTACTGCTCTGCGCGGCTTCCAACTCCTTCGAGGCCATTCGGACGATGATGATGCGGGTCAGATACTGGGCGATCAGCACCGTGCAGGCAAACGCCGCAAACGCGGCCAGACCGTAGACCGGGTTCCTCCAGAACCCGCCGCCCGCCGACAATTGGAAAGGATAATGCCCGAGAATCGCCCCCGCGTTCAACTCGTTCACCGCCAGCAGACCGAACAACGTGATGGCCGTCAGACCGACGGCGAACGACAGGTTCCGCGGCAGAATGATAGTCGCGATGATCACGTGAAACACATAGAAGAGGCAGAATGGATTGGTCACGCCGCCGGAGAAGTGCAGAGCGGCCGTCAGGACGAGCAAGTCCACCTCCATCTGCACCGTGGCCAGGGTGACGGCGTTTCTCGGTTTGCCGCCCCGACTGCCCATGGGCCGCGACGGCGTAGGCGATGTTGCACACCAGCAGTGCCAGCGCCGTGGCGTAGAGCGGCCTGGGATCCATCAGCACCGGGAACACATACGTCCCTGCCAAGGTGCCGATGACCACCAGCGTGACGGCGACCCAGCGCAGGGAGATCAGCCAGAGAGTCTGGTCGGCGAGCGACCCCTGGAAGGGGTCCCCCAACGCGACACCCGGCGTGGCGGAGACCGGCCCGCCGTTGACATCCGGTGAGCCACCCAATGTGCTGGTCTGCGCGACCATGCTCGTCCTCATTCTGTTTTCGTCACGAGGGCAACTCAAATTGCTCGCCCGCGTCCACGAGTTCCTGACGCTTGGCCGCATCCAGACCGATCTCCTCGTCGGTCAGGTAGCAGGCCGGGTCCGGGGCCCACGGGTCGCCGAAATAGGCGTCGGCCCGCACCCGCAGGCTCCCGCCGCAGGCATCGAAGAACCGGCACAGCCGGCAGCGGCCCTTGATCCGCGACCGCCGGTCCCGCAGCCCTTGCAGCAGCGGCTCATCCGGGTCGGTCCAGATCGCGCTGAAGGGCCTCTCGTGAATGCTGCCCAGGTCGTAGTGCCACCAGAACTGGTCCGGGTGGACGTTGCCGTTGTAGTCGATGCAGCCGATGCCGACGCCGCTGCTGTAGAGGCCGCCGCCGTTCCAGGTCAGCAGCTTCCAGACCTCGGCGGATCGTGCGGACCCTTCCGCGAGCAGCTTGCAGATAAAGATAGACGCCATCGACGTGGTTATCGACGGTCAGGATATCCGTCTTGCGTCCGGCCTGCTTGAAGAGCCGGACCTTGGCCAGGATGCGGTCCAGGGCGTCGCGGGTCTGGGCGTGGGTCAGGTCCTCGCCGGCGATGGCCGCCCCCCGGCCGCTGGGGACCAGATGATAGAAGCATGCCCGCTCGATACCCTCGGCCTCGAAGAACTCAAAGAGTCCTTCGATGTCCTGGACGTTCCTCTTGGTCAGCGTCAAGCCGCAGGCCGACCCGCACGCCGGCCTCCCGGCAGTTGCGAATCCCCGTGACCGCCCGCTCGAACGCTCCGGACACGCCGCGGAACTTGTCGTTGATCGGGCCGATCCCATCGAGGCTGATGCCCACGTAGGAGACGCCGAGCTGCTTGATCCGGCGGGCCTTGTCCGCCGCGATCAACGTGCCGTTGGTCGAGATGACCGCATGCAGGCCCTTGCCGACAGCGTACTCGATCAGCTCGAAGAGATCGTGCCGCAGCAGCGGCTCGCCGCCCGAGAACAGAATGGACGGCACGCCGAACTGCGCCAGATCGTCGATGACCGCTTTCGCCTGGACCGTGGACACCTCGTTGCAGGTCTTGTCCGGCCCGCTGTCGTTGTAGCAGTGAACGCATTGCAGGTTGCACTTGCGCGTGATATTCCAGACGACGATGGGTCTTCTTTCCGAAGCCGTCGCCGGCACGGCGTCGCTCCGTCCTTCGCCGGAACCCTTCCGGCCGTAGCGCAGCCAGTCGCCGGGCGTAATCTGATCGCAGTAGAGTTTGCTGATGTTGATCATTGCGTATTCACCTTGTCCGCTCCGGCGTTGCCGCCCGCGGATCGTATGCACAGAAAGGCTCTTCGCCCATGTAATTGCCGGTCATGCCGAAGGCCCGCGCCCGGCAGCCCCCGCAAACCTGCTTGTACCCGCAGACGCCGCACTTACCCTCCAGGGCCGCGACATCCCGCATCCGGGCCAGGTCTTCATTGTGGTCCCAAATTTCGATCAATCTCTTTTCCAGAATGTTCCCGCAGTTGACCGGCAGATAGCCGCACGGATAAACGTCGCCGCGATGGCTGACGAAGAGCACCCCCAGACCTGCAAGGCAACCCTTCGATTGCGGATTGCGGATTGCGGATTGCGGATTAGCAGACACGCCGGCTTCGCACAATCCGCAGTCCTCCCTCTTGACCCGCTCGTAATGTGGGCCGCAGGTGACTTTGATCTGGATCTCACCCCGGCTCTCCAGCATGCAGATGTCCCGCATGATCTGCTCATATTGCTGGGGCGAGAGCATGTCCGTCTCGGCCAGCACCTGACCGCAGCCGACCGGCACGAGCATGAAGATATGGACCGCCACGGCACCCAGCGATTTTGCCAACTCGTAGACAGCCTCCAACTGGTGGACGTTCTGCTTGGTCAGGGTGACGTTGATCTGGAAAGGCACGCCGGCGTCGTGGAGATGCCGGATGCCCTCCAACGCCCTATCGAAGGCACCCGGAATCTGCCGCATCCGGTCGTGGACCTCGGCGGTCGCCCCATCGAGGCTCACGGAGACCCGCGCGACACCGCTGTCGCGGATTTGCTGGGCTTTTTCGCGATTGATCGATTGTCCCGTTCGTCGCCAAGGCGAGGATGATCCCGTGTTGGCGGGCCCTGTCCATCAACGAGAACAGGTCGCGCCGGCACAACGGCTCGCCGCCGGAGAAGACCAGCACCGGCATGGGCATCCCGGAGGCAGTGTTCTGCATCGGGGCGCCCGTTGCGTCTGGCCGGCCCAGCTCGGCGAGCTGATCGATCAGGGCCTCGCCCTGGGAGGTGGAAAGGTCCGCCACGCCGGCGTCATTCGATTCCAGCCGGCGGCAATGGGCGCAGGCGAGATTGCAGCGGACCGTCGTCTCCCAGAAGAGCATTCGCAGGATTCGCATTGGTGAGGTCGGCGGTTTCATCCCTGAGTCTGTTCCTCGTCTTTCGGCGCAGGAGATCTCACGGGCCTGCCGCAGGATGGTATCGATCAGCTTGGCCGCCTCGGCCGGACCCGCCTCTTTCGCCACCACGTTGACATTCTGGATCACACAGTGCAGCAGCTTGTTCACCACCCGGTTGACCATGTCCTCCAGCGGAACCCGGCAGGAGGCGTTCTGCCGCGGTCCCACCAGGAACCGCTCGAGCTCCAGGCGGCTGATCTGCTGGAATTCGTCCTTCATGCGGCCGATCAGCGGGCCGACATCCTTGGCGCGGAACCAGTCCATGAACTCGGCCACTTGGGTGTAGACGATCTCCAGGCCACTGGTGACATCGTCTTCGCGGGCCTTGAGGTTCTGCTCGGCGACCTCCTTCAGCTCATCCATGCTATACAGGTAGACATCGCCGACCTTATTGATCGCCGGATCGAAGTTGCGCGGCACGCCCACGTCGATGACAAGCAGCGCCCCTTTCTTTCGCCGGCCGATCTTCCGCGCGAAGGATTCCCTGGTATACAGGTAGCCCCCAGTGGCGACGGAAGAGATCACGATATTCGCCTCGCCGATCTGATCGTCCAATTCCTCCCAGCGTCCGACGGAGATCCAGAACCGCTTGGCCAGCTCCGCCCCGCGGTCGTAGGACCGGTTCACCACCGTGATGTCCGTGCAGCCGGTCTTGCGGAGATTCTGCACGACCAACTCGCCCGTTTCCCCGGCGCCGATCACAACCACCTTCGCACGGGCGATATCGGCGAAGAGCTGCAAGGCCAGTTCCACCGCCACGCCGGCGACGCTGACGCGTCCATTCGAGATCGCCGTGCTGGTGTAGACACTCTTGGCCGTGAAGAAGGCACAGTGGAACAGCCGGTTGAGGATCTTGCCGGTGCTCTTGGCCGCACAGGCCAGGTGGTAGCTTTCCTTGACTTGTCCGAGGATCTGCGCCTCGCCCACCACCATGCTGTCCAAGCCCGCGGCCACCATCAGCAGGTGTCGCACGGCCTCTTCATTCTCATGGAGATACAGGCAGGCCTTGAACTGCTCAGGCTCTACGTGATGGAAATCGGCCAGGAATGCTGCCAGCCGGCCGGCGATCTGCTGCGAGTCCTGCTCGCCCGCGTAGTACAGTTCGACCCGGTTGCAGGTCGACAACAGGACGAACTCGGCCGCGCGATCCATCTCCTTGAGCCGGCCCAGCGCCGTCGTCGCTTCCGACGCGTCGAACGCCAGCCGCTCCCGGATCTCCACAGGCGCACTCTTATGATTCAGGCCGAGAATGACAACACTCATGTCGAACTCATAGCAAGTGAGAAGTCTGAAGTTTGATTGTTGATGTAAGAGGTCTGGTCGCACGGGACCGATCCGGAAATCAAAAATCGCACTTCAAACTTCGCACTTTCTTGGGAGAACCTGTGCCGGGTCGCACCCGCCACGGTGACTCCAATAATTGCGATTAGGAGCAGTCCGAACGCCACCATTGTCCCATAGGCGCGCACCTTGACCTTGAGCAGACCGAACCGGTCGAGGATTACCAGCGTGCCCAGCGAAACCCAGGCCAGGATGATACAGATCACTTTGACATCGGCCAGCCATTTGGTGATCCCTGTCCCGTCCAAATGGGCCAACCCCAAGCCGCAGACCACGCCGGCCGTCAGCAAGGCAAAGCCCACCCGCACTCCAATCCGGTTCATGCGGGCCAGGGTCTCCATATTCGGAATCCGGCCGAGCACGTACATCAGGCGTTTGTGCTTGAGCCGGTAACTGCCGAGAAGGTACAGGGCGGAACTGGCGGCGGCAAAGACCGTGGCAGCCGTCGCCAGGATCATGGCACTGGCGTGGGCGACCGCCCAGGGCGTCCCCGCCAGTTCCTGAACTCTCGACGCCGGCTTGGCCACCAGTGCTGCGAGCAAGACGATCCCGAGAATCGCCCAGACCATCACGGAGCCGAACCAGACCTGCTCCACGGCAGACTTCAGCAGCAGGTACAGCACCCCGAAGACCAGGGCCAATACGATGAGGGAGTCGAACAAGCCCGTCAGCGGCACCGCCCCGATCGACATGCCCCGCAGGGTGAGCAGAACGGTGCAAAGGATCACCGTCGCCAGGACAAATGGCCCGTGCAGGAATCCATATTGCCGGCGGCTCCCGCCAAGCTGCAACGCGGCCACCACGCCGGCCGCCGTCTGGGCCAGCACGACCAGGGTGAATACCACCGCCTCCGGCGCAGATAGTTCAAACATCTTCACTCCCGTTTCGACGCACGCGACCAACCTTGTCGGACAACATTCACTCCCCTGAGACCGTCACCGGACACGATGAAACCTTCGCACCACCCCAAGTATCTCATATTCGATAAAGTGTATACTATATCGTAACGCAAATGTGCTGGCATTACAAATGTTCGTGGGTGCCAATGAGTCCCGCCGGACACTGGGCCATGGTCGGGTAAGAACGTGTCTCTTGCTGCCAGTCGCCATGCAGATTGATCGCAAGTGCCGATAATAGCGCGACTTACATACACGCTATCAGGGTGAGAGTTGTCAGTACGTCCGCGTCGCGGGCAGCCGGACCCTGAGGGTCGCATTTCCCGTCCCAGTCTCAAGAATAATCTGCCCGCCATGGCCCGCAACGATCCGTTTCACGACGGCCACGCCTAATCCCAGGCTGTCAACATCGTCCGTCGCGGGACTGGCACCTTTTCGGGCCTCTGAAAAGGTGCCTGTCCCCTTTTCTTCCCCGGAAAGGGGTGCAGGCACCTTTTCCCAGAGCGGAAAAGGAGCCAGTCCTCCGCACGTATCGCAGAACAGCAATTCGATGCACCGCTCGCCCACGGAGCAACTGATCGTCAGCTTCTGCTGGGCCCTGCCGTCGGCGGCGTCGATGGCCCGCTGGATCAGATGGTAGAAGATCTGTTCCACCTCCCGCGGCGAGACCGTGAGCAGTGGCACGGTATCCATGTCTTTCACAGCGATCGTGAGTTTGCGGCGCAGGGCACTTTCGGCGAACACGCTCATGGTCCGCTTCGCTATCTGATACAAGCCGATGGGTTGTTCTGCGGCCGCCGCATCGGGATGCGTCATTTCCATGAACCGATTGAGGGTCTCGCGGGCCTTGGATAGTTCCGAGAGACTCCTGCTAATGCTGCTGCGCACGGCGCTCTGCGCCTCCGAACCGGCCAGGTCCGTAACGGCTCTCTCCAACACCAGTTGTGTTACGGTCAGCGGCTCGGCCACGTGCCGGGCCACCGTGGCACTCAACACGCCCACGGCGGCTTCATGGGCGTGCTTCTCGATCTTTCGGCGATACTCGTCCAGCTCCCGCTGCGCTTCCATTCTGGCGCTGACATCCAGAGCCACCCCCACAATCTTCGTGATCGCACCCGTTCTGTGCCTCAGGGCGGAGTAGTAGATCTCGAAAGGAACACCGTTCATCGCAACCGTCGTTGCGAACTCCTGCCCTGAGAGAGCTTGCCGGCAGTGGTCCGCGAGACTCTCGCCGCAGGGAAAGGCCTCCACGATGGGCCGGCCCTGGATTTGCTCGGGGCGCAGGCCGAGTACCTCCAAACCCTTGCCTTGGACAAAGGTGACAACCATGTCGGGGTCCGTCATGAAGAGAAAGACGGGCATGGCCGAGGCAATCGTCGCGCAGCGCGCTTCGCTGATGCGTAAGGCCTCGTGGCTCTCCCACCGGAAGATGTCCAGCACGCCAATGATGCTCCAAGCCGCGACAACCGCACACATCGCCCGGAAGATCTGGACTGGAAGTCCCGTCAGCGACGTGAAGGTTTCATAATTCAGGACGCTGGCGGGAAAGAAGTCAGCCTTTCGCACGAAGAGGCCCGCAAAGACGCCATAGGCGACAAACGTGGCAGCGGCGATGGCCAGGTCCCTCGTAACCGAGCGCCGCCCCATCGCTCGGAATCGGCGCCTTTCGAGCAGCAGTGCCCAGGCTGTGAGGGCGGTCCCTGGCAGGCACAGCAGGTAGCGAGACCAGATGTTCTCCACCAGCGGCCGGCGGGACGTTTCGTCGACCACGAGGGCCACCAGCCATCCCACGACCAGAAGCGAGGGAATCATTCTCAGTAAGCGGCCCTTGGCCATATTTCGCGAGAGGATCGTGACGCCAAATTGAATCAGCCAGAAGAAGGAAGCCGGTAATACGAACATCCTCACTTGGGCCAAGAGGTTCGGCGGAAGCGGGCCCCCAATGCGGATGAACATGTCGAGCCACTCGTTCAGGCCGTGAACGATACCGAAGACCCCCACCATCCAGATGCACTGGGCCAGGTCAAACTTGCTGCCTTTTTTGGGATAGACGAGGATCACCAGCCCGAGGACAAAGAATGCCAAGCCGTAGATGAACCAGACGAGAATCATTGCAGGAACCCATTTGCCTCTATGACACCCATTCGTACAGCATATACGCTATGACGCGAGAACCCGCAACGGTATTCCGCAAATCTGCCCGGGCGGATTGGCGAGGTGCGGCCGGCATCCGGTGGCGGATTCCGCCAGCCCTTGTCTGGGTGGCAGCGGCAAGCGGAGTCTTCGTAGCTTGCCGATAGTGTATCGCATTCGCAGAACCATCGGCAAGCTGGCGCTTGCCGCTGCCACCCAGAGTCCAATGGCGGCGGATTCTTACCCGTCAGCCGTTTGCGTCTTTCGAGAGCCGCTGCCACCGTATTCCGGCCGCACCCGATTGGCGAGGGAGGGACGCCGGAGGTCGGATTTGCTCGCCGCAACTTCGATGGCACTCGATCCGCGGTGTAAGGCATGTTCCCTTGCGTGAGACAGGGTAGCCAAAATTCTCTCATTTTTGAGAGAATCCCATTGTCGGCTCCGCAAGCTCTGCGAGATAGCTATTTTTATGTCGCGTGTAAGTGTTTATAAGATAGCAACTTAGGCGTATGGCGTGGAAACTTATGGCTTAGCAGCCAGTGTGGCACGGACGTTGCTAATAGCTAAACAGAGCCGTTCTGCTCCCACAGAGCGGCGGTGCTTCAAGGAGGAGCACGCAGAGTGTTCAGAAAGAAACCAGGATTAACGCAGAGTTGAGGGTAGGAACGACAATGGCGAAGGTTGGGTGCACACAGACGACGGTTGGTGGCTGGACAAGGTGGTTGGCGGCATCGGTCCTGTTGACAGGAGCGACCGCGTTGGCAACTTGGGCGGACGACCTGGAAATCCACGCGGCGGCGGTGGATGTCCCGTACATCGAGGGGCTCTGGCAGTCGTCCGGGCATGCCGATAAGACGGCAGAAGCCTTCAATGACTGGAACGATGCGAACCCGGCGGTGGTCCCCACCGGTTGCGCACGGTGCCACAGCTCGACTGGACTCCAGGATTATCTGGGCGCCGATGGCAGTGCGGCCGGTGTCGTGGACAAGGCTCCACCGGTTGGGACCGTGATCGATTGCGCTGCCTGCCACAACGCGGCGACCGCCGAGTTGACCAGTGTCACCTTCCCGTCGGGCGTCGTGGTCAAGGATCTGGGTGGCGAGGCCCGCTGCATGACGTGCCACCAGGGCCGTCAATCCACGGTGTCCGTGGACACGTCCATCAAGACGAACGCCGATCCCAACCAGCCGGATGTGGCCAGCACGAAGCTGGGTTTCGCCAACATGCACTATTTTGCGGCCGGGGCCACCCTGTACGGCGGCACCACCAAAGGCGGCTATCAGTACACCGGTAAGGCGTACGATGTTAAGTTCGCTCACGTGGTGGGTCTCGATACCTGCATCGATTGCCATGACCAGCACAGCCTGGAAGTCCGCATCGAGGAATGTGCCGCGTGCCATCCTGGCATCCAGAAGAAAGAGGATTTGAAGACGATTCGGATGATGGCCTCCGCACACGACTATGACGGAGACGGCGACGTGCAGGAAGGCATCGCTGGCGAGATCGAGGGCCTGCAGGCGAAGTTGTACCAAGCGATCCAAGCCTACGCTGCCAAGGCCGGCGCCCCGATCATCTATGACGGCAGCGCGAACCCCTACTTCTTCAAAGACACCAACGGCAATGGCAACGTCGATCCCAATGAGGCCGTGAGCGCCAACAAATACGCTCCTTGGACGCCGCGGCTCCTCAAGGCGGCCTTCAATTACCAGCTCTCGGTGAAAGATCCCGGCGCGTTTGCCCATAACGCCAAGTACATCTTTCAGTTGCTGTTTGATTCCATCGAGGACCTCGATGCGACGGCCGTCGCGAAGCTGACGCGCAACGACGCCGGTCACTTCGCCGGCTCCAATGAGCAGTGGCGGCACTGGGACGCCGACGGCAAAGTCTCCGGCGGATGCAGCAAGTGCCACTCCGCCACCGGTCTGCCGTTCTTCATTCAAGAAGGGGTCACCGCGTCGCAGCCGCTGTCCAACGGCCTGATGTGCACGACCTGTCATAACGCCATGCCGGCGTTCACCCGTTACGAGGTCAAGACCGCCCTGTTCCCCAGCGGCGCGAAGCTCGATACGGGCGACCTCGGCAGCAACCTGTGCATTAGCTGCCATCAGGGCCGCGAGTCCACCGTGAGCGTCAACACCAAGATTGCCGGACTGGACCTCGATACCGTGTCCAGCAAGGTGACCTTCAGCAATGTTCACTACTTCGCGGCGGGTGCGACCCTCTTCGGCACCCAGGCCAAGGGCGCCTACGAATACCAGGGCAAGACCTACGAAGGACGCCTCAAGCACGTCAGCAGCTTCGATACCTGCACCGAGTGCCATGAGACCCATACCGGCGAGATAAAGACGCAGGGCTGCGCTACTCCGATCTGCCACGGCAACACCAAAGTCCAGTTCATCCGCAAGGACCAGAGGGACTTCGACGGCGACGGCAATAGGACCGAAGGCGTCGCCCAGGAGATTGCCGGTGTGGCCGACGTGCTCTACGCGACGATCCAGAGCTATGCCACCACTGTGGCCAAGGCTCCGATTATCTATGACGGGTCGGCGAATCCGTACTTCTTCAAGGATACCAACGGCAATGGCAAAGTCGATCCGGACGAGGCCACCAGCGCCAACAAGTACGTGAGCTGGACGCCCCGGCTGCTTTGTGCCGCGTACAATTACCAGTACGTTCAGAAGGACCCCGGCGCCTTTGCCCATAACGCCAGGTACGTGATCCAGGTGATGAACGACAGCATCGCCGATCTGGGCACGAAGGTGCCCGTCAATATGACGAAAATGGTTCGACCGTAACGGTCTATGCATGAGAGGATGTCGTTGACAAATCGGCTCAGGCTCGACAACCTCCTGATAATCTCCTTGTGGCTGAGCGTGCTGCTAAAGCCGATCTCGGCCGGAGAAAACGAATCGAAAACGCAAGACGTAGCCCCGAACCCCCATAGGGATTCGGGGCTATGTTCATTGTGCCACACGTCCGCCGCCGGTGGCCGAGAGGCACTGCGTTTTGGCGGGAATGTGTCGCAATTGTGCCAGTCGTGTCATGATGGGCGGCGGGCCACTCGTGAGGCTCATGTGGTCGATATCGCACCAAGTCCAAAGCTCGCACGGAGGATTCCCAGCGATTTTCCTCTCGCGGGGGGAGCACTGACCTGTCTCAGTTGCCACGATGTGGCCCAGAATTGCCGGGCCGGGCAGCAGCCGGCGCCGTCCGGCCACGCCCTGTTGCGCGGTGGTTCCCCTCCCGATCCCCTGCGGTTCTGTTTCCGGTGCCATGCGCCGGAGAACTACCGCCCCTTCAACGTCCACGATCAGCTTGAGGCCGACCAGCCCAAGAGGGATACATGTCTCTGGTGCCACGTCGATATCCTGTCCGTGGATTCGCAGCCACGCGCGGGGACTTCCTACGGACTCCGTGCCCAATCGGCTGCGCTGTGCCGGAATTGTCATGTGGTGGCACCGAGCCATCCCGTTGCGGCGCACCTGTCCGCGACGCCTTCGGTCGATATGGTGCAGTATATGTCGGCGTATGAAATGAAATCCAAGATGCGTCTGCCCTTCGCGCAACTCCTGGAGATCGCACGGGCCACCAAGCGAACTCCCCGGTCCATTCCGCTGGACGAGGACGGCCGCGTCACGTGCCATAGCTGCCACAATCCGCATGAAAAAGGTCTATTACCCGGCGGGAATCCCCGCGCCGTGGGCGCGGAACCCAAGCAGGCCGCCAATCATCGTCTTCGCATTCCTCAAGGGAGCGTGTGTGTAGCATGTCATCAGAAGTGAAATGGCTGAGGAAGCCGATTAGGATCGTCCACGGTCCCGACGGGGACTCCGGGGGCCCGCGCCTGCGGCTCGCACTGAGCCTTCTGGCACTGTTGACTCTGGCTCCTCTGCAGAGCCTGCAAGCAATGGATGCAGAAGACTGTCTGATGTGCCACCGCTTCCGGGGTCTGGCCCGCGTGGACAAGGAAGGCACGTACCGGCTCTTTCACGTGGATGAGGCCCTCTTCAATCGCGGCCCGCATGCCCGCGTCAGTTGCCGGGGCTGTCATGCGGATATCGACAAGATCCCGCATAGCGATGCCAAGCCCGTCGATTGCCTGCGCAGTTGTCACATTGAGGAGCCCACGCGGGAAATCATCTTCACCCATGCGACGGTGCAATCCGTCCTGGAAGACAGCGTGCACGCCTCGAAGGACCCCAACGGTGCTCTGCGAAGCTGTCCGGACGACTTCCCCCGCTGCAAGGATTGCCACGACATGCCGCTGTTTCGGCCCGTCTCGATCTTCAAGAAGATGAGCGCCGGCGTCTCCGACCGGGCCATCAGCCGCTGCACGCTGTGCCACACCGATGAGAATTTCGTCCGCTACTTCTATTCACACGTGACGACGCGTCTCCACAAAGCGCGCGATTCGCGGGAGGTGGTCTCCATGTGCGCCACCTGCCACGCGGACACCGAGTTCGCCCGGCGCCACGGCCTGCCGGACGTCGTATCCAGCTACCTGGAGACCTACCACGGCAAAGCGGTCCTCCTGGGCTCCTCGCTGGCGCCGGACTGCCTGGATTGTCACGCCCAGAAGGGCAGCGTCCACCAGATGCACGCCCGAACGGACGTGCGGTCCTCGGTCCATCCCGACAACCTCGCAGCCACCTGCCGGACGAAGGACTGCCATGCCGCGGCGGCGCCCGCCCTTGCCTCTTTCGACGTCCACTCCAACCGGAATCCTCGCACGCATCCGCTGGAGTTTGCGGTGGCACTATTCTTTGTGCTCGCCACACTGGGCATCCTGCTGCCCATCCTGACGCTCAACGTGCTCGGACTCGTGCGCGAGCTGTTCCCGAGTGAGGAAGCGGAGGACCAGATCGAGCATCTGACGAGCTTGGCCGAACGCAAGGCCGCTCAGGGAGGGCGGACTCCTGCGTTTCACCGGCGCCCAGCGGGTGCAGCACGTCTTCCTCGTCGTCGTGTTCGTGGTTCTGTGCCTGACCGGCTTTCCCATGAAGTTCCCCAACGCGTCCTGGGCCCCGGTCCTGTACGATCTGTTCGGAGGCATCCACACCGCGCCGATCGTGCATCGCGTCGCCGGCGTGTCGCTGCTGACCGGCTTTGCCGTCCACGTGCTCTTGATCCTCCGCAATGTCCGGCGTTCGCTCCGACGGGAGGAGAAGCACGGGCTACGCGCCTGGGTGGGGGCGATCCTGACCCTGCCGATGATCCCTCGGTTGCAGGATCTGCACAATCTGGTCGGCACGGCGAAATATGTCCTGTTCCTGAGCCCCCACCGGCCCAATTACGATCGCTTCTCCTGGAAGGAGAAACTGGAGTACCTGGGCCTGTTCTGGGGCATTCCCCTGCTGGGTGTCACAGGCATCATGCTTTGGGCCCAGGATTCGGTCACCCATCTGCTTCCCGGCTGGGTACTCAACGTGGCCTATCTGGCTCACACGTATGAATCGCTCCTGGCCGTGGCGCATATCACGCTCGTCCACTTCCCGGGCGTCTTGGGGCGACCGGGACTCTCGCCGCTTTCCGGCATGGTGATCAACGGCAAAATCTCCCCGCGGGTACTGGCCGAAGAACACGGAGCCGAATTGCGTCATTTCGCTGCGACAGCGGAGGTGAAGCCATGAGTCATTCCGCAAGCCTCTCGAAACGATTTCTGCTCTTTTTGTACGTAACGATGTGGAGTATCGTTCTCGCCGGGGCGGCCGGCTGGCTGACGCTGTATCTGGTCGGGACCGTCGGCGACCCGCTGGCCGGCAAGAAGGTGCAGGCGGCCGACTTCCAGGTGTTCGACAGCATCGTCGCCCTCACCGAAGAAGAAGGTCGCGCGCTACCTGGGAGACTGGGAATTCCAGGAGCCGAAGCTCCCCGGCCATTTCCATCACATCGGCCGCTGGTACCAATCGGACAAGCAGAACTTCTGCATCGAATGTCACGGGCCGATCCCCCACTCGCGCAGCACCAGAGAGCGTGCGTTTCTCAACATGCACAATCTCTTCATCTCGTGCCAGGTCTGCCACGTCCGCGAGCAGGAGACCGTGGCGCCGACGCGGTTTGGCTGGATCGATCTGACGACCGGCCAACTGTGCGCCAACCCGGAAATGGACAAAGGCGCCTGGGGCGAGTACGGCGCCAAGATCATCCCGCTCACGGGTTCACCGAATGATCCCCAACCGGTGCAACTCGAAGAGGAGAAGGCGTTCGCCGCCCAGTTCCGGCAGCGCATGAACAGCCTGAGCGAGAGCCAGAGAGTGATCGGCAACAAGTTCATTCACCGGCGCTGTGTCGAGAAGCCGGTGCGGTGCAGCACGTGCCACGATGCGCAGAGCACGTTTCTCCCCTATACGGCCTTGGGCTATTCGGCCGAACGGGCGGCCTTTCTCGTCAGTGCGGAAGTGGTCGATCTCGTCCAGCGCTACGAGACGTTTCACATGCCGAAGCTGCTGGATCCGCCGGCCGAGCAGGGCCAGGGCCCCAGAGAGAAGAAGTAGTGATCGCGACAGGGATGGTCTGCTTATCGCTGGTACTCGGGCTCGCGGCGGTCGCGCCGGCGGCGCCGCGCGGGCCGGAGTCCCGCAGGGATGTTCCCGCCGTCATCGGGCACAGGCAGGCCGTGATTGTGGGTCCGCAGGGGACTCCCTTCAACATGCCCAGCGACGCCGCCGTGGGCCGCGACGGCAGCCTGTATATTCTTGATGGAGTCAACCATCGCGTGGTCGTCTGTGATGGTGAGGGACGGTTCCAGTTTCAGTTTGGCAACCGAGGCGGTGGACCGGGTCAATTGGCCTACCCCCTGGGAATCGCAACGGACCCGAACGGGAATATCTATGTGGCGGACTCGGGGAATCACCGGTTCCAGATCTTCGCGGCCGGCGGAAAGCCGGTGGAGGCGGTTCCGCTGCCTGCCTCGGCCTCCGGCGTCCCGCCGGACCCGACGGATGTGGCTGTCGATCCCGCGCGCAACGGCTCTACGTTACCGACAACGACAATCACGTGATCCACGTCTATAGCCTTGCCGAGCGCCGATTCGAAGCGGTGTGGGGCGGGCCTGGTCGGGACCAGCGCCGGTTCCGCTTCCCGTTCCTGATCGACACCTCCCCCGCGGGCTACCTCTTCGTGGCCGAGCCGATCAACACCCGTGTCCAGGTTCTCAATCCCGACGGGAAATTCGTCAGTTTCACCGGCGGTTGGGGGATCCAGCCTGGGCAACTCTTCCGCCCCAAGGGTGTCGCGGCCTGGGGCGACCGGGTCTTCGTGACCGACAGCTACCTGGGCAACGTTCAGGTCTTCGCTTTGGGCGGAAGATTCCTGGGCGCGCTCGCGGACGCCACGGGGACGCCGATCGGCTTCACCACGCCAACCGGAATCACGATCGACGCCCAGCGCAATCGCCTCTACGTAGTGGAGCTCAAAGTACACCGCGTCTGTCGGGTGGACCTGGAGTAGTGCGGCATGCGCGAGGCAGCGTCATTCCTGAAGCGCGCCGGCCCGTCCGCCGCTTTTCTTCTGCTCCTGGCTCTGACGGCACGACTCGCCCGGGGCCAGGAGGTCCTGACCAACTCCAGCAAAGAGTGTGCCATCTGCCACATCCGATGGGTACAGGCCCTGGACCGCAGCGATTTGCAGAAGGGTCCCATGCAGGATGTCATGGAGCGACAGACGGGCAGCGGAGACATGTGCTTGTCGTGCCACGATGGCTCGGTGGTCGACTCGCGGTTCAAGGTCTGGTCGACGCGTCATCATACCACGGATGCGGCGCCGTCGCCTGCCGTGCACATTCCCACGGACAAGTTTCCTCTGGATGCGCAAGGCCGGATGACCTGCGCCACCTGCCACACCGCCCACGCCGTGCCCGGCGACTCCGACCTGCGCACCGTGATCTTCCTGCGTCAGCCCAACGTCGATTCGTCGCTGTGCCTGGCTTGCCACCCGCAGCATGCGCAGAAGAGCGACTGTCAGCATCCTCTCGGTCATGCCAAGTCCCCGGTACCCAAGGCAATTCTGGATGCGGGAGGCAAGACCTCACCCGATGGGCACGCGATCTTCTGCCAGACCTGTCACGAGCCGCACGGCGCCCAGAATGCCTGGATGCTGGTTCTGCCCCCTTCGCAACTGTGCGTGGCCTGCCACACGGACAAAGCCCCCGAAACCTCGCCTCCCGCGGGGGCCCCGGTGCACCGCATCGGCCACACCTACGCCGGTTTCAAACCTCCGGCGACCCTGTTGAATGAGAAAGCTACGTTTGGCCCCAACGGCGAGTTGGGTTGCCTTTCGTGCCACCGTCTGCACGATGCGTCGGCGGATCGGCCGCTTCTGATCCGCAAGAACGAAAGCGGCTCCCTATGCCTCGAATGCCACGAAAAGGAGAAAGCCATCCTCGGATCGCCTCACGACCTGCGCGTCAGTTCTCCCGACGCTGCCAACGCGCACGGGGAGAAGGCCGCCGTATCGGGGCCTTGCGGCGCATGTCATCGGATCCACGGTTGGGCGCGTAACGTTCCCGACACCGGCCGGCCGCACAGTTCCGGGTGCCTGGAATGTCATAAGCCGGGAGGGCCGGGTTCGCGCAATCGCCCGTACGTGGAGGCGCACCCAGTGGGCGTGCCCGTGCCGCCGAACATCGCCACCCCCCTGCCCCTGGATGCCGCTTCGAGAGACATCGGCTGCCTGACGTGTCACGATCCTCACACTCCCCGCCCACCCGAAGCGACACCTATGCCACAGAACGGCTCGGGGCCCCCAACGCATAATTCCGCGTTGGGGAACCCCTCTCACATCTCTGCACCGCGCTCCTTCCTGCGGCGGGAAGGCTCCCAGCTTTGCGTTCTCTGCCACGACAAAATGGCCGATTCCCTGCACGGCCCCCACGACCCCGCCAAGTTTACGCCTTCTCTGTGTGAAACGCTGGGCGTCCATCCCTCGGCAGGCCCGTGCCGCGCGTGCCACACGACTCACAATGCAAAAGGTCCCCACCTTTGGGCCCGAGCGCCGGCGGATTCGCCGGCCGGTCCCACCTCCAATCTCTGCCGTGCTTGCCACAACGGCAATGGGGTAAAGGAGCCGCAGGGAACGCATCATCCTCTGCTCCCGGCTTCGGAGCCCAATTCGCCAGTCGGGGAAACAGGTTCTGCAAACCCTGCAGGTCCCCAAGCTGAAGTCTCTTGTGATAGTTGCCACGACCCGCACGTTGGAGCGCAATCCGCGTCGCTCCTTCGCCCTCTCGGCGACAATCTCTGCACGAACTGCCACCAGGACAAGCTGGGGATCAAGGGTTCCGCGCACGATCCGGGAGCCAGTAAATGGGCCAAGGATCTGAGCTTCGTCCCCAAATCACTCTGTCTCGACTGTCATCCGATTCATGGCCCGCAAAAGCAAGCCGGCATCTGGCCATCTCTCGGAGGTGAACAGACGCCCGGCAGCCTCTGCGATGCCTGCCATCGCGCCGGCAGACCCGGCCCGGTGGCAGAGACGGCGCATGTGGGCAAGCCCGATCCGCAATCCGCCATGCGAAATCCGCAATCAATCATCTCCTGCCCTACTTGTCATGACATCCATCAAGACAAGCAGGGCCCAAAGCTGTTGCGAGCCTCGCGAGCCGATTCTGCCCTCTGCCTCACTTGCCATCCCGAGCGTGGGCAGATCCTGGATACGGCTCACGATCTGAGGAAATCTGCGCCCGAGATACGCAACGTGAGCGGTGAGGTGGTGGCGGAATCCGGCCCCTGCAGCTCCTGTCATTTGGTGCACCCTGCTTCCCGAAGCGGCGGGACGTGGGCACAGACTCTGCCGCCGGAGAGCAACCACGGCAAGGGCGCGGGGTCCCCAACGCAAACTGCCGCGTTGGGGGGCCCCCTGTGCACCGGCTGTCATAGCCCGGGCGGCTGCGCGGAAAGCCGTATTCCCAAACACGTGGATCATCCTGACGTGGCTCTTCTGAACCGTCTTGGGCCGGAGCACCCGGACTACATGCCTCTCTTTGACGACCACGGCCGCCCCTCGCCCACAGGCACGATCTCCTGCCCCACCTGCCATCAGACGCACCCGGCTGCGTTCCCTCCCGTGTCAGAGGACAAGCCGGGTTCGGGTCCCCACCGGCCCTATTCCGCCGGTGGGAGCCCTTTGAATCCTCGCCGCACGTTTCTGCGGACGACTCACCAGACCCTCTGTGCCGATTGCCACGGGATCGAGGCTCCCTGGCGTTTCCTGTACTATCATAGGGACAGCCGTAAACCGCTGCGCCAGCGTCCAGCGAATCCATCTGGCTCCTGACCCCCGCCTTCGCGGGGGGAGCCTGCCCCCGGCTTAACCGGGGGCGGCGAAGAGCAGAAACGAGCCACCGTAGGGGCAGGCCCCCGTGCCTGCCCTGAGGTTCGGGCGACCACGGGGTCGGGTTCCCAAACGCGATGTTTCGCGTTTGGGGTCCCGGTCGCCCCTACGACGATCAGGTCGCGAAGAGGTTGAGGCTGAGGTTGTTGAGAATCCCCCAGCCGAGGAACAGGGCGATCAGGCCCGTCGCACAGACGGCCAGCACGGCCGCCGTGAAGCCGGGCACCTGAACGGTTGTCAGGGGACGGCCATCGGCCAACGGGCCGCTGAAGTACATGGCGCGGGCGATCCGCATGTAATAAAAGAGGCTAAAGAGCGTGTTTGCCAGAATCGCCACCACCACAAAGGCGAGTTCGTGCTGCCACAGCGTGGACAGGAGGATCCATTTGACGGCGAAGCCCGCCAGTGGCGGCAGACCCACGAGAGAGAACAGGAAAAACATCATCGCGGCGGCGAGTTTGGGATTGCGGGTCCCCAAGCCGGTGAAGTTGTCCAGGTGGTCGGAGCCGTTCTGGGCCTCGATCAGGCCGGTCACGCTGAAGGCGCCAAGGTTCATGAGCAGATAGACGAGGATGTAGGCCACGATGGCCGCGGTGCCGGCGGTATCGGAGAGGACCAGCACGCCGCAGACGATGTAGCCGGCGTGGGCGATGGAGGAATAGGCCAGCAGCCGTTTGACGCTGGTCTGCCAATAGGCGGAGAGATTGGCCACGGTCATCGTCACGATGGCGACGACGGCCACCAGCAGGATCGCATGGTCCCGCACGCCCGGCTCGATGGACGGCAGCAGGATGTGGGCGAGCCGGGCCAGGGCGAGCAGTGCGGCCGACTTGGAGCCGACACTGAGCCAGGCGGCCACGTCAGCCCCGGCAGCCTCAAACGCGTCGGGGCACCAGAAATGCATCGGCACCAAAGAGATTTTGAAGGCCAGACCGATGAACAGGCATACCAAGGCGGCAACTGCCAGCGGCGGGACGCCCTCTACGGCCAGCCGCAGCACGATCTGCTCCCAGTCAAACGTGCCGGTCGCGCCGTAGAGCAGCGAGATGCCATAGATCATCAGGGCCGAACACACGGCTCCAAAGACAACGTACTTGGCCGCCCCCTCGGCCGATTTGCTGTTGAACCGGCGAAAACCCACCAGGATATACGAAGGCAGCGACGCCATCTCGAAGGCAATGGCCAGGAAGATCAGATGCCGTGCGGAGGCGAGCAGGATCATCCCAATCAGGCTGCCGGTGAGCAGGCACAGGTATACGGGCCACTCCCACGCGGGCTTGCGCCACAGCGAGGTCGAGACAAGCAATACGCCAGCCAAGAAGACGCAGAGATAGACGATCACGAACCGGTAGAGCGGGTCCAGAAACAGGTATTGGGAAAGCCAATCGGGCGATTGCGGATTGCGGATTGCGGATTGCGGATTCAACCGCAGGGCCAGAAGCACGGCGATGGCTAAGCCGGCCAACGCTGCTGCCAGCAAGCCGCGACGTCCGGACCCTTCCTTGCCAAGCAGAGCGCCGACAGGGATCGCGCCCAAGGTGACGATCAGGGCCAGCACGGGCCAAAGATACCGAAGATTTTCAGATGTCAATCCATCCATCAAGGCGAAAGACCTCCGCTTATGCGACCAGCTTCAAGATGTGATCCAGCGTGCCGTAGACAAAGCTGAACACGGTTTGCCAAGGCAGGACTCCAAGGGCAATCGCCAGCACGCCCAGAGGGGCCATGACGAGGATTTCCCGCCCGGAGATCTCCGGCACGTTTTCATATTCGGGTTTTGCCGCCCCCAGAAAGACCCGCTGGACGGACCAGAGGATGTAGCCGGCGGTCAGCACCATGCTCACCGCGGCGATCACGGTCAGCACCTTGGCTCCGACAGGTCCCAGCACCTGGGCTTGCCAACTGCCCAGCAGGACGTAGATCTCACCGATGAACCCGCACAGACCCGGCAGGCCCATCGCGGCGAAGAAGCCAAGGATAGACAAACCGGTATAGATCGGCATGCGCGTGGCCAGGCCGCCCAGCCGGGGGATGTCGCGATGGTGCACGCGATCGTAGATCACGCCGACCAGGAAGAACATTGCGGCGCTGGTGATTCCGTGCGAGACCATCTGGAACATGGCGCCCTGGAACCCGGCCTGGGTCAGCAGCGCGATGCCCAGCAGCACAAAACCCATGTGCGAAATGGACGAGTAGGCGACCAGTTTCTTGAAGTCCGTCTGGGCCAGGGCACACAAGGCGCCATAAACGATATTGATCACGCCCAGGGTGCCGAGGGTCCAAGCCACCGCCTGCACCGCCGCCGCGTTCGGCAGGATCGGGTAGCTGATCCGCAGCAGACCATAGCCACCCATCTTCAGGAGCAGGCCCGCCAGAATCATGCTGATCGGCGTCGGCGCTTCGACGTGGGCGTCCGGCAGCCACGTGTGGAACGGAAAGACCGGAATCTTCACGGCAAACGCGACGTAAAGCATGGCGAAGCAGGCGATCCACATCGCCTTATGCGTCGCGAAGGCCGGCAGCACGCCGGGCGTGGTCAGGCGGATCAGGTTGAACGTGTGGGCGCCCTGGTCGTTGCTGGCGAAGAAGAACCAGAGCATGACGATCAGCATCAGAACGCTGCCCAGCAGGGTGTAGAGGAAGAACTTGATCGCCGCGTATTCCCGGCGGGGCCCGCCCCAGATGCCGATGAGAAAATACATCGGCAGCAGCGTCAGCTCCCAGAAGACATAGAACAGGAAGAAGTCCAGCGCCGTGAAGACGCCGAGCATGCCGCTCTCCAGCAGCAGGAACAGGGCGAAGTAGCCGCGCGGACTCTTGGCGATGTTCCAACTGGCGATGCAGGCGAGCAGACAGATCACCGTCGTCAGCAGAACCAGCGGAAAGCCGATGCCGTCCACACCCACCATGTAGTCGATGGCAAAGCCGCCCGAATGAATCCACGGCAGACGGTCGATGAGCTTAAAGCCGTTCTGGTAGTCCGGGCCGAAGACCTGGATGGGCGTCCCGAAGAAGTGCGGCAGAATGCCGAGCGAGAGCAGGAACGCCAGCAGCGTGAACACCAGAGCGGTGCGCCGGATCAGATGCGGCGGAACCACCAGCACAACGCCCATGCCCAGCAGCGGCACGAAGATGATCGAGGTTAGCAGCCATGAATTGTCCATCGAAGCCAATTCTCCGAGTACCCAAAAGTCACCAAATCCAGACGAAAACGAGAACGATCACGGCCCCGCCGGTGGTCAGGGCCAGGATGTAATTGCGGACGCGACCCGTCTGGCCCTTGCGCCGAGGTTGCCGCCGGCCAGAGCCAGCCGGGCGGCGCCGTTGACCAGACCGTCCACGCCGCGATTGTCCAGGGTCAAACCGCTGAATAACGCCAGTCGCGCCATCCACCGGGCGGAGCCGTCGGCCAGGCCGTCCAGAATCACCCGGTCGAACCACTTGCCGAACGACGCCAGCAGCAGGACGCCCGCGACGAAAGTCGCACGATAGAGTTCATCGAAGTAGAATTTGTTCCAGAGCAGCTTATGCACCGGCGCGAGAACTTGTGCCGCCTTCGCCGGAGAGATCACACCCCGGCTGTAGACAAGCCAGGCCATAAACACGCCGGCCAGCATGGCACAGGTAGCGATGATGGTGGCCATCATATGAAAGGCGTGCTCTTCGTGCGCTAACTCAGCATCCACCTCCGCTTTCGAGACCTCGTGCGAGGGCGCGTGTCCTGCTTCCTGCATCTGCCAACTGACGGCCCACCGGGGCTGTGCCTCCGCAATCAGGCCCACCAAGCCGCGGCCGTTCTTGTACTCATACTGGCCGTTGCCCAGTGAACTGCGCTCGGGCGGGCGGCCGAACCAGCCGATGCAGATCGACAGGATCGCCAAGACCACCAGCGGCGCCCACATCAACCGCGGCGACTCATGCGCGTGCTCATGCACGTGATGGTCGCGGACCGTCGTATGGAACGTCAGCAGGTACAGTCGCATCATGTAGAACGCGGTGAGGGCCGCCGCCAAGGCAGGCAGAAGGAACAGAATCCAGTGGGCTGGATGAGTCCAACTGAAGCCCAGGACGGAAGCCAGGATGGCGTCCTTGGAATAGAAGCCGCTCAGCAGCGGGACGCCGGCGATGGCCAGCGTGCCGACCAGGAACGTGAGACTGGTGATCGGCATCTTGTGATGGAGCCGGCCCATTTTGCGAATGTCCTGCTCGCCATGGCAGCCGTGAATGACGCTGCCGGACCCGAGGAACAGCAGCGCCTTGAAGCAGGCATGGGTGATCAAGTGGAACAGCCCGGCGACCCAGCCCCCGACACCCAGCGCCAGGATCATGTAGCCCAATTGGCTGATGGTCGAGTAGGCCAGGACCCGCTTGATATCGGTCATGACGATGGCGATCAGGGCACTGCCGATCAGCGTGATGGCGCCGATGTAGGCGACGAACAGCAAGGCGGTCGGCGTCAGCAGGGGGAAGATCCGTCCGACCAGGTACACGCCGGCGGCCACCATTGTCGCCGCGTGGATCAAGGCGCTGACCGGTGTCGGGCCTTCCATCGCATCGGGCAGCCAGACGTGCAAAGGGAATTGGGCGCTCTTGCCCACGGCCCCGAAGAAGAGGCATATCCCCGCGAATGTCAGCAGGGCGCCGTGTCCCGCGAACGCCCCCTGCCGCACCTGACTGAAGACCCCCTCCAGAGACACCACCCCCGTCGTGCCCAGCATCGTGGCGATGCCGATGAGGAACAGGCAATCGCCCACGCGGTTGACGATGAAAGCTTTCTTGGCGGCGTTGGAGGCCGAGGTCTTCTCAAACCAAAAGCCGATCAGGAAGTAACTGCAAAGGCCCACCAGTTCCCAGAAGACGAACAGGCCGATCAGCGAATCGGCCAAGACCAGTCCCAGCATCGAGAATCCGAAGAGGGACAGGTACGTGAAGAACCGCGGGAACCGGGGGTCGCCGTGCATGTAGCCGATGCTATAGATGAAGATGCAACTGGCCACGACCGTGACCATTGTGAACATCACGATGGTGAGGCTGTCGATGTGCACGCCAAAGTTGATCCATTGCGAGCCGAGGCGAAGCCAGGGAATCGACACGCTCATACTGGCCGGGTGACCGATCACCCAGCGGGTCGCACAGACCAGCGAGATGGCGGCCGCCGCAAGCATGAGTCCCGCCGCGAGGTAACCGCTGCGCGGCTCGCCGATGCGGCGCCCGCGAAAGACCAGCACCACGAAGCCCACCAGGGGCAGCAACCAGGCAATGATGAAGGCGTAAGGCATCATGAGATTGCGATCGCTATCCTTTCAACTGGTCGCCCTGGTCGATGTCGACGGTGGCGATGGTGTGATAGAAGTTCAGGAAAATGGCCAGAGCGACAACGGCTTCCGCCGCCGCCAGGACAATGACGAACAGGGCCGCCGTCTGGCCCGACAAACCGCCAATCCCGTACCGGCTGAAGGCGACCAGGTTGAGCGTGGCCGCGTTCAGGATGAACTCGACGCCGATCAGCATGGCGATGGCGTTGCGCTTGCTGATGACGATCGCGATGCCCAGCACGAGCAAAATGGCCGATAGAATCAAGTACGGAGTCAAACCCATCATGGCACCATCGTTTCCTTCGTATGCTGAGGTCCCTGGGTCGGCACTTTCGGCCGGGCCAGATACGCCGCACCCAGCATGGCTACCAACAGCAGGACCGAGACCAGCTCAAACGGACCGAGGAACTCTCCCAGCAGGTTGCGGCCGATCTCGGCAACCGAATTGGCGGGCGCCATCGCGCTCTGTGGCCAGCGGGTGTGCAGGATGCTCAGCGTCAGAGCCTCCAGGAGGACAAAGCCGACAAGGGCCAGCCAGACTACTTCGCCACGTCCCGGCCGCAGTTTCGGCGCCTGTTGCCGGCTGGTCAGCATGACGCCGAAGACCAAGAGCACCGCCACGCCGCCCACATAAACGAGAATCTGAATCACGCCGACGAAGTACGCGCCCAGCAGGAAATAGAGCCCCCCCACCGCTATCAGCATGGTGATGAGCCAGTACGCCATCCGCACGATGCTGGTGCTCACCAGAATCGCTATCCCGGCGGCCACGGCCAGTCCGGCCAGCAAGAAGAATATCGCAGTTTCGAGCATTACCCGTTACGCTCCCGGTAAATGTTTGCGGACCATTTGGCCCACAAGCTGATTGCGATGATAGAAGCCGTACGCCGCTCCCGCAAAGTACAGGCCCAGCAGCAACAAGCCCAGGCATCCCAGGCCGAAACGCAGCACCGCGGCGAATCCTTCGAATAAGGGATGGTCCGGATTATCATACAACTGCCACAGACTGCTGCCGAGGAACAGCAGCAAGGTAAATGGAAGCAAGTACTTCACGCAGGCGTGCATAACCTGATCGATGCGGATGCGCGGCAGGGTCCACCGGACCCACATCTGGACCCACACCAGGAAGGTGCACTTGAGCACGAACCACAGGGGACTGGCCAGGCCGGGGACCGGCGAGTTCCAGCCGCCCAGAAAGATAATCGTCGCCACCGCGGAAACCGCGAACATGCCGACGTACTCCGCGAAGAAGAACATCACGAAGCGAAAGCCGCTGTATTCGGTATGAAAGCCGGCCACCAACTCGGATTCGCCCTCGGGCAGGTCGAAAGGCGCGCGTTTGCAACTGGCCAGCGAGGCGATGTAATACGTGAAAAAGGCCATAAAGAGGAAGGGATTCTGGAACAGCAGCCAGGAGAACCAGCCGCCGTCCTGGACGCGGCCCAGCTCGACCAGGCTCAATGACCCCACCGACAACACCGCCGCCAGCAGACTCAGGCCCATCGGAATCTCGTAGCTGACCAATTGGCAGCCTTCCCGCATGGCGCCGTACAGACTCCATTTGCTGTTGGAGGCCCAGCCGGCCATGATGACGCCCAGGACTTCGATGGCCAGCATGGCGAGAACGAACAGCAGGCCGACGTTGCTGTCATGGAAGACCCAGCCCACGCCGAACGGAATGGCCAGATAGGCACAGAAGACCGGGACGAACGTGACATAGGGGGCGAGCCGAAACAGCGGCTGATCGGCCTCCCGGGGAATCAGATCCTCCTTCTGGATGAACTTGAGGGCGTCCGCCGGCGATTGGGCCCAGCCGTGCCAGGCGCCGGTGCGCATCGGGCCCAGCCGCGATTGGATTCGGCCCGAGACCTTACGCTCCCCCCAGCAGCCGATGATCGCCACGATGGACGCGAAACCCAGCAAACCCACGACAACCACCACATCGCGGATGAACCACGGCAGCAGCGGGTTGATGAAGTGTTGCACGAGCCAGACAAAGGCCACAACGAACACCAAGGCAGCAAAGAAGACGCCCCAGGCAAACCGCAGCAACAAGGGGATGCCGATCGGGCCCCACTTCATAGCAAGCTGCACGATGGACCGGCTCAGTCCCTTGTATTCAACTTTTGGCCGTTCGTACGTATACATGTCTTTGCGGCGTTCCTTACCCTATCGATCCACTTCACCCATGACGATATCGATACTACCCAGCAGTGCGGCGATATCGGCCAGCAGGCAATTCGGAGCCAGCACCGGCAACACGGAAAGATTGCAGAAGCTCGGCCCCCGAATCTTCAGCCGGTAGGGACTCGTCCCGCCGTCGGAGACCAGATGAAAGCCCAATTGGCCGCGCGGATTCTCGACCTCGCAGTACACCTCGCCGGCCGGCAGTTTCACCATCCGGGGCACCTTGGCCTGCACGGGACCATCGGCGAGCTTATCCAGTCCCTGTCGAATGATCCGCACCGACTGAACCATCTCCTGAACACGGACAAAGTACCGGTCCCAACAGTCGCCGACCGCGCCGTTCTCGCCATGGCCGACCGGAATATCGAAGTCAAACTCGTTGTAGCGGCAGTATGGCGTAGCCTTACGCAGGTCCCACGCCAGGCCGCTGCCGCGGAGGCACGGCCCGGTCAAGCCGTAGGCCACCGCCAACTCCGGCGGGCAGATGCCCACGTTGCCGGTGCGATTGATGAAGATATGGTTGAAACTCAGCAGGTTGTTGTACTCGGTGATTTTCGGCTCAAAATAATCGAGGAATTCCCGGCAGCGGCCGACCCACCCCTGCGGCACATCCTCGCGAACGCCGCCGATGGTGATGTACGAATAGGTCAGACGGGCTCCGGAGGCCGCCTCGAATAAATCCATGACCCACTCCCGCTCGCGGAAGCAGTAGATCAGGGGTGTGAAGGCCCCCATGTCCAGGCCGTAGGAGCCGGTCGCCATCAGATGGGACGCGATGCGGTTGAGCTCCGCAAAAATCACCCGCAGGTAATCCGCGCGCGGAGGAATTTCGATGCCGCCCAGTTTCTCCGCCGCCAGGGCAAAGCCCAGGTTGTTGTTCATGGCGGCCAGATAGTCCAGCCGATCCGTGTAAGGGGTGAACTGGCGATACGTGACCTTCTCCGCGATCTTTTCGGCGCAGCGGTGCAGATAGCCCATGTATGGCATGGCCTTGAGAACCAGCTCGCCATCGGTCTGCAGGATCACGCGCAGGACCCCATGCGTGCTCGGATGCTGCGGACCCATGTTCAGCACCAATTCCTCCGTGCGAATGTCCGAGGGAATTTCGCCGTCATGCAGCAGGTCGGGCGGATGCCGGTATTGCAGCTCGATTTCTTTCATGGGTTGAATTTCAGCCCCCGATATTCCACGATGTCCTGATAGTCTTTGCGGAGCGGATGGCCGGGCCAGTCCTCCGGCATGAGAATCCGGCGCAGGTCCGGATGATGGAGGAACACGACGCCCATCAGGTCGAACGCCTCGCGCTCATGCCATTCGGCCGCCGGCCAGACGGCACTGAGGGATTCCACCCGCGGGTCCGCTCGATCGACCACGACCTTCACCGCGAAGGCATGACCCAAGGGCGTGGAAATCAGATCGTAGGCAAGCTCTATGCTGTTCTTGGCCGGCCAGTCGATCGCGGAGATGCAGCGCAGAAGGTCGAAACGCAGTCGCGGCTGTGTTTTGAGAAAGGCAGCGACGGTTGGGAGTCCTTCCGGCTTGACCACGGCATGCGGGTATGATCCGTCGGCGACCGCCGAGACGATGCTCTGTGCGTGGTGCTGCTGGAGAAGCTCAATGGTGTCGGATGGAGTCATTGTCGTTTACGGTTTGGCAATCGTACGGGTGCTGATCTTATCCTGGAGACGCATGATGCCCTCGAGCAGGGCTTCGGGCCGGGGCGGACAGCCGGGAACGTAGACATCGACAGGCACCACCTGGTCCACGCCCTTGACCACATGGTAGCCGTGCACATGATAAGGCCCGCCACTGATGGCGCAGGCGCCCATGGCAATCACATAGCGCGGTTCCGCCATCTGCTCCCAGAGCCGGCGAAGCCGCTCGGCCATCTTGAAGGTCACCGTGCCCGCGACGATCATCAGGTCTGCCTGCCGAGGCGTGGCCCGGAAGGCGCCCGAGCCGAAGCGGTCGATATCGAAGCGAGCCGCCCCCGTCGCAATCATCTCGATCGCACAGCAGGCGATCCCGAACGTCATCGGGAAAATCGATCGTTTCCGCGACCAGTTGAGGACCCAATCCACGGTGGTTACCACCAATCCGGGTTCGAATATGCCTTCAATGAGTGCCATGATGCACAGATTCTTCCTTACCCTTATTGCTCTGCGGCGACGCGGCACGCACCCAGTCCAGGTAGCCAAACCGCCACAGATACAGGAATCCAATAGAGATCAGGCCGAGGAAAAAGACCATGGCCCAGAACGTTGCCGGGCCCAGGCCCTGCGCGATGTAGTCCTGGTAAACGACCGCCCAAGGGTAGAGCAACGCGATTTCCACGTCGAACACGACGAATACCAGAGCCACGACGTAGAAGCGCAGGTCGAACTGGACCCAGGCCGGTCCGACGGTCGGCTCGCCGCACTCGTAGATCTCGTTCTTCAGACCGCCCGGGTTCTTCGGACGCAACAAGGCCCCCAAGAGCAATGCCCCCAGCCCCAGCGCCGTACCGACCCCGGCAAAGAGAAGCACTTCAATAACGAAACGGGTGGATTCGGTCACGAGGCTCCTTCCTTGGGTGCCGCCGCCTGCTTGGGATCCCCAACGCTTTGGATCGCGTTGGGGGGCCCCTTGGCCAGCGCGGCACAATACTCCGGATCATCCGCCCGCGCCATCCACTCGCGTCGGTCCGCGTCGCGGTTGCGCCACAGATCGCGGACCCGGGCGGCCCAGGCGGGCAGATTCGGCTTGGTCAGCCAGATCGGCTCGACGGTCCGCCGCCCCTGTTTGGCCAAGCGGACGAAATCAGTCACCAGTTCCTCGCGGCGGTAACAGGAATTGTCGTGAATGGACCCCATCTTCAGGCATTCCGTGGGGCAGACTTCCGTGCACAGCCCGCAGAACAGGCACGTGGTATAGTCAATTTGATATTGGGTGATCGCCCCGCCGACGGCCAAGTCGCGTGCCTTGTCGATCTTGCGCGGTCCGCTCTTGCCGACGCGGATGGCCCCCACCGGACAAGCCTTGGCGCAAGCTTCGCAGCCAATGCACCGCTCGATCTCGTAGCTGTGAAAGCCGCGATAGCGCGGCTGCAACGTCGGCTCGACATCGGGGTACTGCACGACCACGGTGCGGGCAAAATGGTACGGCAGGGTCACCTTCAGACCGGCCGCAACTGTTCGCACTGCCCGATATATGTTTCGAAAATAATACATGGTGCATGGGCTCCAACGGACCCCAAACGCGACGGGATCGCGCTTGGACGCCCGACCCCAGGCTGGGGTCATCTTTTATACCATATTGGTTCCCTGGGAGCAAGCCTGTTGTTGGCATTATTCACCCGCGGCTTCCAATAGCTGTCATACCTGCGTTTGCCATCTTTTGTTCGTTCCTCCGGGCTATTCAAAGTCCAGTTCGATGCTATGGACCCGGCCGTCCAACCGGCTCCGGAGCCGCAAGCCGCTCTTGCGCAGCACGGACAGCATCGCCCGATTGTCCACCAGGACCTCGGCGGTGAACCCCGCGATCCCCTGACCTCGGGCCATCGTCGCTAAGTGCTTCAGCAAAGAAGTCCCGATGCCCCGGTTCTGCCAGTTGTCCCGCACGATGAAGGCGACCTCCGCGCGGTTCGTGCCCGGGTCGAGGTAGTAGCGGCCGACGGCGATGATCTGGTCGCCGTACGCCTCCGGCAGCGTCCCGACAATCGCCATTTCGTTGCGATAGTCCACGTACACGAAGTTCTGGATCTCCCGCCGGGGCAGCCGTGCCACGTTCGACATGAAACGATAGTACATGGTCTGCTTCGAGAGAGAGTGGAACAGGTCGCGCACACGCGGCTCGTCCGTCGGATGCATCGGACGAAAGCTGACCAAGGTGCCGTCCTCGAGCACGGCGGCGCTTCTCCAAGTGGGTGGCCCGACGTGAATCTTCCCTTCGACCGTCGCCAATTCGGAGCTTACGTAGTGCCGCTCGATCGCCTCGCGGAGCAGTTTCGCCCGAAAGTCCGGATGGGCGATGCTGATCAGCGCCATGGCCCGCTCCTGCATACTCTTGCCGTGCAGGTAGGCCACGCCGTATTCGGTGACCACGTAATGCACCTCGAAGCACGTGGCCACGACTACTGCCCCGGCGCTGAGGTGGGGCACGATTTGCGACACCGTCCCCTGGCTGCGGGTGGATTCCAGGGCGATGATCATCTTGCCTCCCCGGGCCTTGGCCGCGCCGTGAACGAAGTCCGCATGGCTGGCCATACCGGAAAAGCCCGCCTCGGGCGTGTGGGCACAGACCTGCCCCATAAGGTCGATCTCCGAGGCTAAGCCGACGGCCACCATGTTCCTCTGGCGGCTGATCACGGCAGGGTCGCTCACGTACTCGGCGGAGCGGAACGAAAACGCCGGATTGTTCCGTACATGGCCAAAAAGCCTTTTTGTTCCCAGGCACATGCTGCAAACGATCTTGCCGCGGTCGCTGCTCTTATGAGTTCCGGTGATCGCACCGGCCTCCAAGAGTTCGATGATCTCGTCGCTGACCACCTCGGCGTGAATGCCGAGGTCGTGTTTGCCCTTGAGGAACGCCGGCAGAGCCTGCGCAATCCGGTGCACGCCAAGCTGGATGGTGGAATTGTCGGGGATCAGGGCGGCCACGTACTCGGCGATGCGCCGCGCGGTGTCGCCGGGATCGGGCAAGGCGCTCTCCAAAAGAGGTTCCTCACCGGGCACAAGGATATCGAGATCGTCGAGACGCACCAGGCCGTCGCCCGTGGTCCAGGGCATCTGGGGGTTCATTTGGGCAATCACCAGGCCCGCACTCTCCACGGCGCTTCTGGTTACGTCGACGGAGATGCCGAGCGAGCACAGACCGTGTTCATCCGGCTCCGTCACCTGGATCAGGGCAACGTCGATGGGCAACCGTCCGGACCGGAACAATTCGGGGATATCCGAGAAGAAGATCGGCGTGTAGTCGCCCAGAGAGCCGTCGGTCTGGGGGCTCGGAGTCCCGTCCGCTCCGTCGGCAATGAAGAAAGGTTTGAGGCGAAAACGCTGGGCCAGTTCCCGATGACGACAGGCCGGCTCGCCCAGGGCGACCAAGAGAACGATCTCCACGTCCTCACACTCGTCGGCGTGGTCCAGCAGTGCACGGACGAGGGTCTGCGGCTGCCCACAACCTGTGCCCAGGAAGACACGCTGCCCCGGCCGGATCCGGCCGATGGCCTCGGAAGCGGAAGCCACCATACTCTGGTAGCTCCGCGCGGGGCCAAGGACATTGTGGGCAGGTCGTGGCGGCGTGGTCATTTCCCGTTCCCGTTCGTGAAGAGGGTCATTCGCGCGTCCACGACCATGGCCTCCGTTCCCACGGGACCGACGAGATACGGATCGATGCTCAGCTCTTTGACCTGCGGGAAATCGGTCGCCAGTTGGCTGATTCGCTGCAGGCCGCTGACGATGGCGGACACGTCGATGCTCTCACGATCCAGGGTGCTCTGCAAAAGCGCATAGGACCGGGTCTCGGCCAGCATCTGCATCGCTTCCTCCGCCGTGACGGGAGCCAGGTGGCAACAGAGCCCCTTGAGGCGATCCACAAACGTGCCTCCCAGTCCGAAGACCAGCAGGGGGCCGAACTTCGGATCGCACGTCACCCCGAGGATCACCTGCAATCCGTGGCCGCACATCTTCTCCACGTACACGCCGTCGAGATGGGCATGCGGGGCCCGACGGCCCACCCGCAGGGTCAGCAGATCGAACGTGTCCCGGACGTCGTCGGCGCTGGCGACGTTCAGCTTGACCCCGCCGACATCGGATTTGTGCACGATCTGGGTCGAGACCACCTTCATGGCCACGGGGAATCCGATCCGTTCGGCAATCTCCACGGCCTCCGGCGGGGAACTGGCCATGGCACCCTCGGGAACGCTCAGATCGTACGCGCGCAGGATTTCCTTGGCGTGGACCTCGCCGATGCGCACGCTGTGGGCCCGAAGGTGGCGCGTGATGATGCGCTCGACCCGGTGTCGATTCACTGGGAAGCGCGTCACGACGGATTCCGGCCGGTTGCGATGGAGCTGATACTCGTGCATGGCGTGCAACGCCGCCACCGCGCGTTCCGGAGACGAGTAGACCGGCAGGTGATGATCGCCTTTCAGTTCGCCGTTAGGCTCGCCCAAAAAGACGAGCAGCACGGGCTTAGCGCCATTGGTCTGCGCGGCGACAGCGCGGATGGTTTCGGAGGGCCGCGTCATGGCGTGGGGCGTCAGGATGACGATCGTGGCATCGACACAGTCATCCTGCTGCGATGCTCCCACGGCGGCGGCATACCGTTTCGGGTCGGCGTCGCCCAGCACGTCGATGGGATTGAACATGCTCGCCGTCGGGGGCAGCTCGCTCTTGAGCTTCTCCACAGCCTGCCCGTCCAACTTTGCCAGTCTCAGGCCGGACCGCTCGATGGCGTCGGCCGCCATCACCGCCGGACCGCCCGCGTTCGTGATAATC
The DNA here is from genome assembly GCA_963699595.1 of uncultured Planctomycetota bacterium. Lineage (GTDB taxonomy): Bacteria > Planctomycetota > Phycisphaerae > Sedimentisphaerales > Anaerobacaceae > PLanc-01. Next base: position 1,349,245 of record CAVOUO010000035.1, on the reverse strand, counting down.
GCCACGCGGTCCCCCCGGGGCAGCGGCTGCCCGGAGAAGGCCAGGGCATAGTCGAAGACGGAATCCAGGCTTTCCGCTCGGATGATCCCGGCCCGCTTGAACGCCGCCGTGTAGGCGGCATCGGCCCCGGCGAGGGTCCCGGTGTGGGCACAGGCCGCCCACATGCCGGCCCGCGTGACGCCCGCTCGCAGGAGAATGAACGGCTTGGACGCCGTGACCGCCCGGGCGGCATGGATGAACTCCTCGCCGCAGGTGATGCTCTCCAGATAGCCGATGATGACCTGCGTCTGTTCGTCGGCGGCGAACAGCTTCAGGAAGTCTGTTTCATTGAGGTCGGCTTTGTTGCCGATGCTGACGACCTTGGCCAGGCCGACGTCGCGCGCGTGAGCCCAATCGAGAACGGCCGTGCAGATCGCTCCCGATTGCGACACGACCGAGATTCCTCCGGCCTTCGGCATGCGTCCCGAAAACGACGCATTGAGCCGGTGATGCGCATCGATCAGACCCAGGCAATTGGGGCCGAGCAGCCGGACCTTGGCCTGCGCACAAAGCTTCGCAATCTCTGCCTGCATCAGGATCCCCTGCGACCCCGTCTCGCCGAAGCCGGCCGTGAGCACCACAATGGCTTTCGTTCCCGTTTGGAGCGAACTCTTGACGGCCTCCAGCACCGAGGAGGAGGGCACGGCGATGAGGGTCAGATCGACGGGACTGCCGTAGGCAGTCAGGGCCGGATAACACTTGTGCCCCAGGATTTCGTCCGCCGCCGGATTTACAGGGATGATCTGTCCTTCGAAGCCGCCCGCCGTGAGGTTGGACAGCACTTCGAAACCAACCTTGCCCGGAGTCCGGGAAGCGCCGATCACGGCGATGGACTTGGGATGAAATAAGACGTCCAGCATGCCCGCCCCAGGATTTATGAATGATGATTTATGATCTGGGCCGCTTACGCGACAGCAAAATCATAAATCACAAATTGTAAATCATAAATCAAAACAGCCCCCTGACTTTGCCCGTCTCGACATCGACATCAATGTGGCGAAAAGCCGGATCCGAAGCTGTGCCGGGCATCAGCTTGATGTCGCCCGCGATGGGCACGATCAGACCCGCCCCTTTGTAGATGCGGAAATCGCGGATCGGCAGCGTCCAGTTCTTGGGCCGGCCCTTGAGATTCGGATCGTGCGACAGGCTCAGGTGCGTCTTGACCATGCAAATGCCGAAGCCCTTCATTTCCCCGTTGAGCGATTCCAGGGCCTGTGCTTTCTGGGCAGCCTCGGGGCTGTAGCTCACGCCGTCGGCGCCGTAAATCTCCTTGGCGATGGTCTCGATCTGCTTTCGCAGCGGCCAACTCGGCTCGTACAGGAACCGAAAGTCGTTCTTTTCCTGGCAGGCGGCCACGACGGCCTCGGCCAGCTCCTTTGCCCCTTCCCCCCCTCGAAGCCAATGGTCCGATACGGCGGCGAATGCTCCATGATGCTCCGCGATCCGCCGCACCAGTTCGATCTCTGCTTTCGTGTCCGTGTAGAAGCTGTTGACGCAAACGACGGGACGCACGCCGCTCTTGCGGACGGTGTTGATGTGCGCCACCAGGTTCTCGCAGCCTTTTTCCAGCAACTCCAGGTTCTCGCGGGTGTACTCCTCGCTCAGCGGCACGCCGGGCTTGACGGCCGGGCCGCCGCCGTGCATTTTCAGGGCCCGAATCGTGGCGACCACCACCACGGCACTGGGCCTCAGACCGGAGAAACGGCACTTGAGATTCCAGAACTTCTCGAAACCGATATCGGCGCCGAAGCCGCTTTCCGTCACGTGATAGTCGCCCAGCTTCGTTGCCAGCAGGTCGGCCACGATGGAGCTTTGCCCGATGGCGATATTGGCAAAGGGTCCCGCGTGAACGAACACCGGCTGTCCCTCGATCGTCTGGACGAGGCTCGGATTCAGCGCCCCGACCATCCAGGCCGTCATGGCGCCCGCCACGTCCAAGTCGGACGTCGTGACCTCGTGGCCTTTGCGGTCGTAGGCCAGGACCATCCGCCCGATCCGCTCGCGCAGATCCTTCAGGTTCCGGGCGACCGCCAGAATGGCCATCAACTCGCTGGAGACGGAGATATCGAAGCCCGACTCCATCTCGAAGCCGTCCATCTTGCCGCCTTTGCCGATGGTGATGTTGCGCAGCGACTGGGCGCAGAAATCCATGACCCAGCGCACCTGAACGCGGCTCGGATCGATGTCCAGCCGCCGCAGGCCGCTCTCGGCCAGACGGGCATCGTCATAGTTTGTCTCGTGCTGCATCCGCGCGGTCAAAGCGACCATGGCAAGGTTGTGGGCATTCGTGATGCAGTCGATGTCCCCCGTGAACCGAATGGAAAACGGCACCAGCGGTATGCACTGGGCGAGGCCGCCGCCGGCGGCGGAGCCTTTGATGTTGAAGGTCGGTCCCCCACTTGGCTGCCGAATGGCGCCGGTCACGCGTTTCCCGAGTTTGCCCAGCCCTTCGATCAGTCCGATCACCGTGGTCGTTTTGCCTTCCCCCAGGGGCGTCGGGGTAATGGCGGTGACATCGATGTAGTTCGCCGTGGGATTGCCCTGCACGCGACTGATAACCTTGCCGTAGTCCACCTTGGCCAGTTGCGGCCCCATGGGGATCAACTCGTCCGCTTGGAGGCCCAATTCCTGGGCCAACAGCCCGACCGGCTTCATGACTTCTTCGGCGGCCTCGGCAATCTGCCAATCCTTCATCGTCAGCGGATCGAGCACCGGACGTTGCGTGACACCGCCGGCGCGACCAGGACCGGCTTTGCGCGCTGGTCCGCCCTTCACCGAAGTCTCCTCGCCGTGGAGTCTTATCACGCGGGGCCCACGTTTGCGGGATGGCTTTACATTCTTGAGGTCCTCTACGTGTTGTGACATCATCGGACCATGTTTCATGGCGTACTCACCTCCATCATTTCCAGCATCGTGCGTTTCTGGCAACGCACACCAGTTCGGGGGCTTGGAGTCTTCAAGACTCTGCCTGAATTTACTGTACGAAAAGCGAGGCCCTGAAACTATTGTGGAAACCCCGTACAAAACGGGCTTTTTCGGCCGGCCGGCGCAATCCGTAGGGGCAACCCCCCGTGGTTGCCCAACCCATTCGGCCAAGCACGGGAGCCCGGCCCTACGCGATCCGTCGCCGGACCGAAAACGAGGCGAAATGCTGGGAAAAAGGCGGTGAGATGCTGAAATGGCTTCCGCTGGCGCGGAGGTGACGGGGGCAGACCACCCGCCGATTCTCAGGCACACGCATTGACTCGACGGATTCGGGGGCCCGGTCCGGGCCCGTGGGGGGTATTCCGATAGGCGAGAGGGCTGTGGAAACTACGTACATGTAATCCCGCCGTCAGGCCGGGGATTCACGGAGGACGGATTTCACCTCTCCGTCCAGCCCATGGCGGTGGATTTCTTGACCAGGTCCACCAGGTTATCGACGCCGAGCTTGCGCATGACGCGGCTGCGATGCACCTCGATCGTCCGCTCCGACCGTTCCAGGATGTACGCGATCCGTTTGTTGCTGATGCCCTCCAGGATCAGGCACAACACGATGCGTTCGGTCCTGGTGAGCGGCTTGCCCACGAGCGGGTCGTGCAGCTCGGCCCCTTTCAGAAGGGCCGACTCGACCACGCTCAGCAGCTTGGCCTCCTCCACCGGCTTTTCAATGAAATCGAAGGCCCCGGTCTTGACCGCCTGCACGGACATCGGGATGCTCCCATAGGCGGTCATCATGATGACCGGGATCCAGGGAAAGAGGGTCCGGACCTCCGCCAGGAGCTCCAGGCCGTCTTTCCCCGGCATTTTCACGTCCGAGATCAGGACATCGCACCCTTCGCCGAGGTCGCGGTTCTGCGTTTTGAGCTCTGCGAGACAACTGGCCACGTCGGGGAAACCCAGGCACTCGTATTTGGCCCGCTTGAGCATGGCGCAGACCGCGGCCCGGATGCACTCATCGTCATCCACAACAAACAAGCAGGCGATGGCGCTCTCGTTCATGGTGACTCCTGGAACCGCTCACGAGGCGGCGTAGATCTTCAGGAAACTGTCCGAGTAGATCTGTTTGTTCATCAGCATCTCGCCCGTGGCCACGCCGTTCATCAAGTCCTGATCGCACACATCCACGATGGCCGAATCCAGCCCGTGCGCGATCGCCATGATGAGGAACACGCGGTTGATGAGCGGTCTCTCCGACGCCCCCTGGGACAGGTTGGACAGGCCGATGGTCATATGGGGAGCCGGGTCCGACAGGAATTTGATCTGGTCCATCGCCGTCAGGATGTTGCCCGGCTGCACCTGGGCGTTCGGCACCTTGACCGGCAGGATGATCGGATCGATGAACAGACGCTGGGTGTCAAAGCCAAGCTCCGCGGCCCGGGAGATGATCTGTGCGGCGATCTCGACCCGCGTGTTGATGTCCTGCGGGACGCCATTCTTGTCCATCGTCAGGGCGATGATGTTCGCCTTCGGGCCGGCGGACTGGGCCATCTGGACGTACTTGTCGAAGACCGCCTCATCGCTCTTTTTGTTCAAGGGCGTGGAATTGAGAATGAGGCCATTCGCGGCGTTGATCACCTTCAGTCCCGCGGCGATGACAGCCGGCTTCTGGGAGTCCAGGCTCAACGGCGTCGAGCAGGCTTCCTGGATGCTCTCGATCAACCATTGGATGGCCCCCTCCTGGTCCGCCGCCGCGGTGCCGACGTTCACGTCGAGGTAGGAGGCCCCCGCCGCGGTCTGTCGCAATGCCAGGTCCTGAATGACCTTCCGATTCTTGCTGGCAATCGCTTCCTTGACGTCCTTGAACATCCCGTTGATACGCTCACCGATCAAAATCATGTCAAACGTCCCTTCCCATATGTGTTGTCATGTGCTCGTAGGGGCAGGCCCCCGTGCCTGCCCATTTCCGGAGGGCAACCACAGGGGGTTGCCCCTACTTCCAAATCTGGTCAATAAAGTTCCGCACCGTCGCGACGGCTTTCGGGTGCCTCATGCGGATGATATCGACACCCGCCTGGAGCAGGCAGATGGCGGTGGCCGACTCCCACATCGGTCCTCGTTCCCGCAGGTCGCCCCAGCCCGGCGCCTCCGCCAGCTTCGCCTCTTTGCACCGCCAGGATTCGTAGCCGACATCGCAGATGGCCGGCATGGCCATCATCTTGTCGCCTCCCAGTGCGGCCAGGCGCTGGCGTTCCTGAATCGAGTAGGCATATTCGATGCCGTAGCCCAGGGCGCCCGTCGATTGGAAGGTCACGACTCTCTCCAGCGGGAAACCCATGTCGGACACGAGGATGTTCACCTGCTTGGCGATGTTGATGTCCAGCGGCGCTTCGGTGATCAGGCAATGGTCGTCGGCCATGGCGATGGCCGTGAGGGACTTGTAGTTGTCCTCGGTGGCGGTTCCGATCAGGCATTTCTCGCCTTTGGCCGCCCCGCTGACCTTGGGCATGACCTCATTGTCCTTCTCGTCATTGCCACAGCCCCACAGCACGAGCGGAACCTTCACGGCCTTCAGCACGGTCTGGGTGACTTTGACCGCGTGAGCCGCGTCCTTGTTCCCTTTGTCGGGGTGAATCCCGTCGAACTTGACGCAGATCAGGTCCGCCCCGTACTCCTCAACGCACTGTCGCGCCCAGTCGCCGGGATGAATCGCGGTGACCGCAAAGGATTCCAGCAGCACGCCGGGCCAGTCGTCCGGCTGCACGTCGAGCACATCCATCGCAATCAAGGGCCTTTGCCCGGCGTCCGAGGCGGCGCCCCCATAGACCACGTTCCGGGCCCCGCCCACCGTCACCGTGGATCGTTGCCCCCCGCCGAGCGTGAGGCGATTCACGGAACCGGTGAAACCTTCCACTACTTCAGGAACAGGCATTATCGATCCTCCAAAACTTGCTGATTCTCGTGCTTTGGTTCTTGTTTCATGTGCGGCACGGCAACCAGACGCTCAACCACCGTCCGCACCGCGCGAAATGCCGGAGCATCGTCAGGAAGGGCAAACACGTCCTTGCCGCACCGGGATGCCTCCAGCACCAGCGCGTCCTCCGGCACACGGGCCAGGACCGACAGATCTTCTGTCGGCGGACATTCACCATCCAGCTTGTTCCACAGAACGCCGATCTCCTTGACAACGATCGGCAGTTTTCTTGCCAGATCGAAAATACGCCGGGCGGTCAACGATCCGACCGAGGTCGGCTCGGAGACGATGCACAGCAAATCCACGTGGTTGGTCGTCCGGCGGGACAGGTGCTCCATGCCGGCCTCGTTGTCAATCACGACGAACCGGTACTTGGAGCTCAGCTCATCGAGGATACGCCGCAGCAGGTTGTTGACGGCGCAGTAGCAAGACGGCCCCTCGGGCCGGCCCATCGTCACCAGATCGAACCGCCCCGCCTCGGTGATCGCCTGCTGAAAACCGTATTCGACCATGTGTACCCGGTCCATGCCTGCCGCATTGGGCGACTTGGCGCGGGCCTGCTCGCGAATCTCGGCCACGGTCGTGCCGGGCTGGACGCCCAACGCCAGACCCAGGCACGAGTTGGGGTCCGCATCGATGCACAGGATCGGCCCGCTTTCGGAACGTTCCAGCAGCGCCCGGACGATCATCGAGGCAATCGTCGTCTTGCCCGAACCGCCTTTGCCGCTGACGGCTATCGTTGTTGTCATAATTGCTCTTTGCTCATAGGACCTATGGGACCCATGGGACCTGTAGGACTCAGTTTTTGGGCTCGCGTCCCTGGCCCTGAACGGACGGGAAAAGCCCCAGGTCCGTGTGGGGCAGGAACTTGGCCCGGATGAATTCTTCCATGTAGCCGGGGTGGCTCATCAAATCGAAATACGTCATGCTCGCAGCGATCTCCTCCGCCCGCCGGAGGGCCTCCCGGCTCAACAATGCCATCTTGGCCCCGGCGATCGACGTGTTGCCCACGAAGCGGATCTTCTCCACCGGCACATCCGGCAGCATTCCGATCGTGACCGCATGCCGGACATTCAGAAAATTGCCAAAGCCGCCCGCCAGGAATACCGTCTCCAAGTCCTCCAGCTTCGTCTGCGTAGCTTCCATGAGCACCCGGATTGCCGCAAAGACGCCGGCCTTGGAGCGCAGCAGGTTGTCAATATCCGCCTGCGTGATCACGATTCCCTGCCTACCGTCTTCCGACGGCACCAACTGGTACTGCCGGCCGTCATCGCCGTAGGTCAGGCCCGGATCGTGGTTCTCGGAGAACCGTCCCGTTCGGTTGATCACCCCGTGGGTATGAAGTTCCGCCAGCAGGTCCAGGAGGCCCGAACCGCAAATGCCCGCCGGCGGCCCGTTGCCAATGGTCTGGTAGTCAAAGCGGCCGGGTCCCACGTACGTGAATTTCTCAATCGCGCCGGCCCCGGCTCGCATGCCGTGGCGGACGCCGCTGCCTTCGAAGGCCGGACCGGCGGAACTCGAGGCGCATACCAGCCAGTCGCGATTACCCAGAACGATCTCGCCGTTGGTGCCGATGTCCGCCAGCAGGCAGATCCCCGATTGGGCGAACATGCCCGTCGCGAGGACGCCCCCGACGATGTCGCTGCCCACGTAGGCGGCGACGCCCGGCAGGCAATAGAGCAGGCCGCGTTTGCTGATCTGGACCCCGATCTCGGCCGCTCGGATGGGCGGCACGAAACTGGCGGTCGCCACGTAAGGCTCGCGCCGGATGCGGCGGGTATCGAGATTCAGCAGGAAGTGAATCATCACCGTGTTGCCGGCGCAGACGACCGTGGTGATCTCCTGCAGATTCACCCGCTGCCGCGTGGCCATGGTCATGATCAGATTGTTCACGTCCTTCACGATGCGGTTCTGCATCTCATCGAAGGCGTTGTTCTCTTCCGCATAGATGATCCGCCGGATGTAGTCCTCGCCGAAGTTCAACTGACTGTTGTACGTTGCCTCGGTGTCGAGGGTCGCGGCGGTGGTCAGATCTACCAGGTGGGCCACCACGGTCGTGGTGCCTAAGTCGACGGCCACGGCGAGATTCCTCTTGCTGTGGTCGCCTGCATCCACCTCGATAACTTCGGTGGTGCCGCCACGGCGCCCGACCGTAGCGGTGGCCCTGTACCCGGAATTTAGGAGAATGCCAGGTAATTTCTGAAGAATTTGATAACCGGTTTGCATGAGGGGCGCATCGATCTGCTTGCGGATGGCCATGTACAGCCGCTCGTGGTCGGCCGTATGGTCCTGCACGCTCGGCGGCGTCATTTCGACGTACAGCTTCCGTACGAGCGGATCGAAGGGAAACGTCGCCCCCTGCCCACTGCCCTTCATCTCGCTGAAGCGATGGGCGTCGCTGTCGATGAGAATCCGGCCCGTGTCCAGCGCGTGCGAGGTCGGGACGGTGACCATCAGGTCGGAGAGCACCTTGGTCTGACACGCCAGCACCACGTTGTCGCGAACCTCATCGGCCGTGAGCAGACCCGTGGGCTTGGTCTGGAACTGGCCCTCGTCGATGGCGACCTTGCACTTGCCGCAGTAGCCGTCGCCGCCGCAGACGCTGCTGAGGTACAGTCCGACCTTGTGGGCCGCGTCGAGCAGGATGGTCCCTTTCTCGACCTCGACCTTCAAGCCGCTGGGGCTGAAGTGGACCAGGCACCTTTTCTTTTTGCCGTCTTCCATCGATCTTCCGTTCGGAGTTCCGCGTTTACGCGGGTTCGAGTCTTCTTAGCCGCCTCCAGAGCACAGAAGCGGATAAGAGGAGTCTTCCGCCTGAAGGCGGAACTCCAAACTTCTTATTTCCACACGTCCTGCAGATACTTGGGCAGCATGGAGCACTCGCGGGGTCCCACCAGGACCTCCCAGTTTGTGGCCTCTTCGAGTTTGCCGCTCATGACGGCCACGTAGCCGGGAATGATCAGCTTGCGATGCTTGACCAGTTTCGCGACTTCATTCTTCTGCATGGCCTGCGCCACGACCTTCTCGTTGAGCTTGTCGCCGGAATAGGCCGTCAGCACGCTGGTGCCCTCGGTATCGACCACGAGAATGTAGCTGGGCACCCGGCTGGCCTCCACGTCCGATTCCAGGCTGTAGTACGTCAGCGAGAAGTTCGTCGTGAACATCAGCGGCGAGTTCTCGTTCGGCTCGCCCACCGCATAGACCTTGGGCTCGACCTGTACCGGCTTTTGCGGATCGCTGTAGATGTTCATCACCGCCGTCAGCAGGGGTAGGAGCACCCCGGCCTCGACCGTGTCGAGCACCACGATCCCTGAATACTTGCACGCCAGACCAATGGCCACCGCACCCTGCCGGCTCGCATCGCCGCCGCTGACAAACGACAGCGTCGGGTAACCGAGCGGCCGAAAGACCTTCTTCAGCGACAGGACCCGCATCCGCGAGAGGTTGTATAACTGGTCCGCCAAAGCGGGCGCATCCAGGTTCAGCACGATGTTCTCGACGCCCGCGGCCTTGATCTTTTCACTGAGGTCGGCCAGTTCTTCAATCGATCCGGCCCTGGCCACCAGAGGACAACCGCTCTCCTTGGCGATCTTGGCCATCGCCTCGGCGGTGTTGGCCCGGGCCCCGGCCAGCAGCGGCACGGATTGGCCCACCTGCTTGACGGCCGCCGCCATGGCCTGGGGAGAATCCGTTACGAGGATCAGTGCCAGGCCGGTGCCGTCCTTCACGGCCGCGCAGACCTGGGCAAACGTGTCCGGTGATCCGCTTTCGTTCACCACCGCGGCGGCTCTGATGCCAACGTGCGTGCCGACGCGCTCGAATTGCAGGGCTTTGAGCGCCTTGATCCGCTCCTGCAGGGCCGGACCCGCGAGTTTGTCCGAGACCGTGACTGCCACCACCGTGGGACTGTGGAATTTCTCATCGTGCCGGAAGAGCACGGTCTCCTGGCCGGTTTGCACCTGGGTGTCCCCGCTGCCAAAGGCGATCTTTCGCATGGGAGGGGCGGCTGCGGCCGCGAGCTTCTGCTTCGCCTCCTCGGAAACCTCCGGGCACGTCTCCAGTTTCGCACGCTTCTGGGCCAGTTGCATGGCGAACGCCAGGCACGTGGGCATGCCGCATTTCTTGCAGTTGGTCTTGGGGAGCAGTTTGAAAATGTCCAACCCTGTCAAAGCCATAGTGTCCTCACTTTGTAGCCTAAGGTCTGAAGCATGTCATTGCGAGCGAAGCGAAGCAATCTTCCATCGCGAGGGTCTGAGATTGCTTCGTCGCTGCGCTCCTCGCAATGACATCCTTCACATCTCTTCCTAAAACATCGGGTCCATCGTTGTGACGGGATGACCCGCGTTGGTAATGAACGCCAGAACTTCTTCCTCGGTCGTGGCGTTCGTCTCATCGGCAATCTGGGCCAGGAACTTCTCGCCGCCCAGCCCGAGTTCCTCGGCCCTTTTCACGAAGACATCGTGAATCTCCTGCTTGAGCACGGTGGGCATCCAGACGATCCGCTTGATGCCGCCCTCGGCGGCGATGAATTTCTTCGAGCCGATGTAGTACTTGGAGTGGCCGATGAAGCCCGGCACCTGCTGGCCGCCGCCGACCGTGCCGGCGAGCGTGGAGAACTTCATGCCGCTGGGCGTCATCTCGGGGTATTCCCGGTTGACGATCATGATGCCGCCGGTCATCGGCAGAATCGCCGCAATGCACTCGAAGCAGCCGCACGAGGTCATCGGATCGACGATCATGCTGTACTGGCTCATGCGCTCGATCTTGCCGCCGCTGGCGGAGACGACGAACGCATTGACCTTGTCCCACTGGCCGATCTTCGGCTCCACGCAGCTACCCTTGGTGATCGGCTGGTTGGGCCCCGCGGGCGTGATCTCATGGGCCGCCCGGCAATCGAGCCAACTGTAGGCGCCGCACAAGCCCGGCCGCTCGGGCGAAACCACGCACACATGACTCGGCGCGAAGCTCTGGCACAGCAGACACGAGTAGAACGTCTCGACGTCTTCGTCCGTCATGCCGGCGAGGCGTGCATCGCGGTCGGCGTACACCGCCTGCGCCTGCTTGCGCAATTCGAGCACCTCGGCCTCGTTCGTATAGAGCTTCACCTGGACCTTGTCCAGGATGTTCGAATATTCATCGTGGTACTTGGCGTGCAGGAGTTTGCCGATGTGTTCGAGCTTGAAGCCCGCCTTGGCAGCGCCTTTGCTGAATCGCAGCCAGTTGATGTCGCGCTGGCCCATGTGCCAGATGCCCTGCGCCTCGTTGATGAAAGTATGCACCTGCCGTTCCAGCACCGGCTCGAAATCGGCCTGCATCTTCCGGCCCGCGACCTCGATCACGATGCCCAGGGGCAACTGCCCGCCGGGCTCGACCGAGTCGCTGTCGGGACCGTGCAGCTCGACGCGTCCATCCTCGACCTCGTCGAGATCGCGCATGTAGAGCCATTCGAAGGCCGGCGTCCGCTGGCCGCCGAATTCGCACTGCATGTCCTCTTTGCGAATGCGCTCGCCCTCGAAAGCCGGGACTGACCGGCACCGGGATCGGGATATTCGTCACCTTGACCTTCAGGCCGCGAACTTCGATCGCCTTCTCCACGATCTTGTCGTGCGGAATCCGGGACACCACGTGCTCGTAGGTGCAGATGCCCGTGGGCAGGATTTCCGGGATATCGCTGTCGGCGATGACCGGGAAGCCATAGTTGATCGCCCCGGCGGCCGTGGCGTACCACTCGTCGGTCACCTCGCCCAGGGCCATGACGAAGGCGAAGATTCTGTTCTTGTTGTAGAGCAGGTTGCGGCGGAAGTCGCCGGCCTGGACGCCGCCGAAGCTCAGGGCCGCCCGGCTGGCGAAACCGAGCGAGTAGATGGCCGCCGTGATCTCGGGGCCGAAGGGCACCAGACGCGTCTCCCAGCCCAACTGCACGCCGCCTTCCACGAGTTGCTGGGAGAAACTCGTGCCGTTGTTGTGGGCGCACATGAAGACGTAGAGGCTCCGCTCCTGGAGCTTACGGGCGATGGTCACGGCCGTCTCGACATCCGGGGCGGCGCCGACGATAGCCGCAAAGCCCGGGGCCGTGCCGTCGACGAACTGAATTCCGCGCTCGCGCAGAATGATATCGTCCGCGGCACCGAGCCAGAGATCCTGCACCGGGTGCGGCCCGATCAGGTATTTGCACGCCTCGATGATCTCTTCGGCGAACAGGGTGGCCATGCCCGCGTCGAGGGCCGGACCGAGATAGGGCGTCCAGAAGTCCTGATCGACCTGCGGCGGCAGCAGGCCGCGAATCTCTTCCATCACCCCTTCGAGATCGGCCAGGGTCTGGACGGTTCGGCCGGTCATCGAGTAGATGATCGGCAGATAGTAGCCCGTATTCGGAAACTCGACCTTCGAGTCCTTGCCCTTCTCCTGGATCGCCCGATCCAGGATGTCCTGGGCCTGCTTCGCAATCTTGTGTGCGCCGCGGATCGCCGCGGAGGCAATGAGCTTCGACATTCACCAAACCTTTCTTTACATGGCATGGGCATCTTGCCCATGTGTCGCAGGGCCATCTTGGCCCTGCGAATTCATCATCAATCCACGGGCAGGATGCCCGTGCCACTCACTACTCCACGGCCAGTGCCCGGCGGTCGGCCATGTCGTACAGTTTGCGCTCCTTGGTCTTATTGATGCCCAGAGCGTCACGCTTGCTTTCGATGTGCGCGAGGATCATCTCGGCGGCCTTCACCGGATCGGACTCGATGGCCCACCGGCCCCCGAGGTCTTTCTCGATCCCGTGGTAGAGATACTCGCTGACATTCGCGCTGCCCGCAATGGGCAGGATGTCGTCGGCAAAGACCACCAGGGCCCCGCTGGCCACGAAGTATTGCCCGATCGCGATCGCCTTCTCGTGCATTGACTCCAGGCACGCGCCGGCGATCGGCAGGTCCGAGAGGTCTTCACCGAGGCCGCCCTCGCGCACCAGCTCACTGCACGACACCAGCAGCCGGCTGTTGTCCACGCAACTGCCGCAGGCGAGGATGGGCGGAATGCCCACTGCCTCGCAGACTTCCCGCAAACCTGGCCCCGCCCATGCGAGAGCTATTTTCGGGTTGGCAAACCCCTGTTTGCCGCAGGCGATGGTGGCGCAACCGGTCGTCAACACCAGGATATCCCGCTTGATCAACTCGCGGGCCAGGGTCGTGTGCGTGTAATCCTGCGGTACCTTGGGATTCGTGCAACCGACGATGCCCACCACGCCGCGAATGCGGCCGTTGATGATGTTGTCGTTGAGCGGCCGGAAGCTCGACCGGAACCGGCCGCCCAGCATGTAGTTGATGGACTCGAAACTGAAGCCGCCCACCGCCTTTTCCTTGCTCGTCGGAATGTAGACGTCGCCGCGATTCTTATAGTTCGCGATGGCCATCCGGACCAGCTCCTTGGCCGTCTTCAGAGCGGTCTTCTCGTCGATGGAGACATGCTCGACCCCGGCGATGCGTGCCTTGTCGGCCGTGGTCACCAGCTTCGTATGGTAGCACCGGGCCACCTCGCCCAAGCCCTGCATCACGCACTGGACGTCCACGGCCATCAGCTCGATCGCGCCCGTGGCGATGACCAGTTCCTGGTTGAGGAAGTTGCCCGCGATGGGAATGCCGTGCCGCATCAGCAGCTCATTCGCGGTGCAGCAGGTCCCGGCCACATTGATTCCCTTGGCCCCGACCTGGGCGGCCTCCGCCAGCAATTCCCGATCCCCAGACGCGGCGGCAATCATCTCCGACAGGATCGGCTCATGCCCGTGCACGATGATATTCACCGCGTCGGCCCTGAGCACCCCCATATTGACTTCGCCGCGCCCCGGAGAGGGCGTGCCGAAGAGGACGTCCTGCAGTTCCGTCGCCAGCATGGCGCCGCCCCAGCCGTCGGCGAGGGCGACCCGGCAGGCCTGCCGCAGCACGTTGCGGTAGTCCTGGTCCACGCCCATGGAACTGCGGTGCAGCGACTCGGCAATCTCGTGGTCGATGGCGCGGGCGTCACCCCGAACTTCTGCCAGAGATCCTGGCGCGGCTTGGGGGCCCGGCGGGCCATCAACTGCGTCCCGCGCGGCTTGCCGAACTCGGCCAGCGCGATCTCCCCGACATCGACCGCAATGTCCTGGGGCGACCGGCCGGCGGTTTCCACGCCGAATTCTTTGGCCAGCTTGTTCAGTTTCACCGTATCTTTGATCCGGTAGTCCGGGGCTTCCCCCCTGGCCGCGGCGAGGAACACCTCCGCCACGGTGCGCCCGTGATCGCTGTGAGCGCTGACGCCGGCGGCCACGATGCGCAGGAAATTGCGTGCCACGATGGTATCGGCATCCGCGCCGCAGACGCCGACGCTCGCTTTCTTCGAGATCCGGCACGGTCCCATGCTGCAAATGCGGCAGCATATCCCCTGCTTGCCGAAACCGCACTGCGGCAGTTGGGCCTCCAGCCGGTCCCAGGCATTCTGTTGGCCCTGTTGGGCCATGCGACTGATCATTTCCTGAGCAGCCTTATCGCTGCTGCGTTTACTCGGGTCCATGCATGTTCCTCAAATCCCTGGAATAGTGGAATCCTGGAATAAGGGGCAGGGATACACTCACTCCGCACTGCTCCAATATTCCATTCTTCCAACTCCAAAGATCGCCCCTCACTTCGACCAAGCTCGATTAGTCGCTGCCTGGCCTTGTTCAATTCCTGCACCGCGGCCGCATCCGCCTGGATCACGGGCGTTCGCTGCAGATCCGCCTCCTGGATCGATTTGCTGTAGGTCACAGCCCCCAACAAGGGAGTGTCTCCCAGTTTCGACCGAATCACGTCGAGCTGCGCCGGCTCCGTCACTTTGTTGGCGACCGCCCCGACCGTCCCGATTCCCAACTCCCGGGCCATGGCCGCGATGTTTCCGGCCGTCTCGATGCTGCGGCTGCCCGGCTCGACAACCACCACGAAGGCGTCAATCCCCTGGACGCTTGCCCGCCCCAGGAACTCCACCCCCGCCGCCAGATCGACCAGGACCAACTCATCCCGCTGAAGGATCGTGTGGGTCAGGAGGGACTTGAGAAATGCTCCTTCCGGACAGGCACAGCCGCCGCCGGCCCGGGTCACGGCCCCGAGCACAAGCAACTTGACATTGGCTACCTTCAGCCAGTGCTCCTCGGGAAGGTCGCTCACGGTCGGATTCAGCCGAAAGTAAGCTCCGACCGCATCTTTCTTCGTGCCGGTCCGTTCGGCGATCAGGTCCTTCATCTCGATCAGCGGCTTGGGAGTGCTCTGGGCCGGCAAGCCAAATGCTGCTCCGAGACTGAGACTGGGGTCTGCATCGATGGCCAAGACATCGTGGCCTTCCTCGGCGAAAAGCTGTGCCCACACCGAACAGACCGTTGTCTTACCGACCCCTCCCTTGCCACCGATTGCTATTTTCATTCCCAAAATAACGACACCAGACATCACTACGTTGAGACCCGCCCAGATGCCCTCACTGGCTTCGCCTATCCATCCCCCGGCCGTTGTCGCGGACGGGTCACGCTTATACTACGTGTCAGGCCCCATGCCGGCTATTGTGGAAACCACGTATACCGGCTTCGTCCACATCCTCTCCCGATTTTGAGAGACGGCGCCGGCTTTCAGCGCCGGCCTGATCCTCACATGCCGCCCTAAATCCCAGCAAAAGACTAAGTTATCGTCTTTACAGTACTTAGAATGCTCTCGATTGTCAACGCAGCAACGGCAAAAAGGACATCCAGGGGCAGTTGCAGGGCGGCGCTCTGGTCGAAGAAAATCGACGCTCGGGCCGGGAATTCCTCATCCGCGGCCCAGATTACCAGTGTAACCGGTATACGGGGAAGTACGCATAATTCAATCGATACATCCCCAAAAGCTCGGGGTATTGCGTTCAATGCCCGCCCCACTTTGTGCAGCAATTGGGGGTCCGGCCCGAACACGCTCGCCAGTTTCTCCACGGGAAGCCGATGCGAACCACGGAAGAAAAAGCCTCCCGGATCGAGCTTGTCCACACTGACCAGCCGGTTTGCCGGGGCCAGATCCTTCACATCCACCAGGTACGCCAATATGCACAACTGCTGCAAATATCCTGCGGGGCGATCCTCGGAGGCCTGTGCGGCCCGGATTGTGCGTCGCGCCGGATCGACGAGATAGTCGGTACTCAGCAGGGAAACCACGAAGGAATCGCTTTCGGCCGAGTACCGGCACCTGGCCCGTTTGGCTGTCTCCTCGCGCGGGAGTCCGGCCAGCCGTTCCCAAAACTGCTCATGCACGGCGTAGTTCTCCTGAAGCCGAGATAAAAGACCAAGGCACGGACCGCGACACCAGCCCTACTCTACCAGAAGGCCCTTGGACTGTCCTATCCACTATCTCGGTAGACCCGCTCTTTTCGACTTCGCGCGGCGCGATCTGCGCTCAGCGCAACAAAAATGGCCGAAACCCGTCGCGGGCAGCCGTTGTACGTACTTTCCACAATAGTCCTGGCCCTGCGATTTTTCTACACTCAAAAGGTATGGGAGGTGCGTGGAAGACATGATGAAACTGAGTATCGATGCTGGCGTGGACATGGACGTGCTGGACCGAATCCTGGCTGCGAGGCCCAAGGTCACAGCGACGGACTTGAGTCCCCTTCTCCAGGAAATCCAAGCAGGGTATGGGTATTTGCCACCCGGTGTGCTGCTGGAAATGAGCCGGCGGACGGGCATTCCGGCCAGTCAGATCTACGGCGTGGCGACGTTTTACGAGCAGTTTCACCTGGAGCCGCACGGCCGGCACACGGTCCGCTGCTGTCGCGGCACGGCCTGCCACGTCAAAGGCGGGCACGGCATGATTCAGGCGGTCGGCCGCGAACTGGGGATCGCCGAGGGCGAGACCACGACAGATATGCGCTTCACGTTTGAGACCGTCGCCTGCCTGGGCACGTGTTTTCTGGCCCCGGTGGTCATGGTCGACAAGGACTACTACGGGAATATGACCCCGACCCGAGTTAGAGGGATACTGGACAGGTACAAGTAAGCCGAATGTCGCGAGAGAAGATCCGATCACTGAAGGCTCTGGAGCAACGGCACAGGCAACTGCGGGACGAAGCGCAAAAGCACGGCACGCGAGTGCTGATCTGCATGACCGGCTGC
The DNA here is from genome assembly GCA_963699595.1 of uncultured Planctomycetota bacterium. Taxonomy (GTDB): domain Bacteria; phylum Planctomycetota; class Phycisphaerae; order Sedimentisphaerales; family Anaerobacaceae; genus PLanc-01. Next base: position 1,332,188 of record CAVOUO010000035.1, on the reverse strand, counting down.
CGGGCGCTGGGTGCGGCGGATGTGGCGGCCCGGTTCCGTGAGCGGCTGGAGGCTCTGGCGCTCACCGACATGGTCACGGTTGTCGAGACCGGCTGTATCGGTATGTGCGCCAAGGCGCCGGTCGTCCTGATCGAGCCGGACAACTTCCTGTACGGCGGCGTCACGCCCGATGATGTCGATGAGATCATCGAACAAACGATCCGGAGCCACAAGCCCGTCGAGAGACTCGCCGTGGTGCAGGATGGGCAGCCGCAGCCCCGGATCGAGGAAGTCAATTTCTACCAGCGGCAGCAGAGACTGGTGCTGGAGAATTGCGGGCGCATCGACCCCACGAAGATCGACCATGCCATCGAGCGCGGCACGTACCTGACCGCCGTGAAAGTGCTCAGCGAGCGCACGCCGCAGGATGTCATCGATGAGATGATCGCTTCGGGCCTGCGCGGGCGCGGCGGCGCGGGCTTCTCCACCGGCATGAAGTGGAAATTCTGCCGCCTTTCCCCCGGCGAACCGAAGTATCTGATCTGCAACGCGGACGAGGGCGATCCGGGGGCCTTCATGGACCGCGCCCTGCTGGAAGGCGATCCGCACCGCGTCCTCGAAGGAATGATCATCGCCGCGTATGCCATTGGCGCCGCGACGGGGATCGTCTACGTGCGGGCGGAATACCCGATTGCGGTCGAGAACGTGGGCATCGCGTTGAGCCAGGCGCGGGAAGAAGGCTTGCTGGGCGAGGACATCGCCGGCACCGGGTTCAATTTTGACATCATGGTCCGGATGGGAGCAGGCGCCTTCGTCTGTGGCGAGGAAACCGCGCTGATCGCGTCCCTGGAAGGTCTGCGGGGCATGCCGAATCCGCGTCCGCCCTTCCCGGCCCAGAGCGGGTACATGGGCCGTCCGACCAACATCAACAATGTCGAGACGTTCGGCAACGTACCGCTCGTGATGAAGAACGGCGCCAAATGGTACAGCGCCATCGGCACGGAGAAGAGCAAGGGCACCAAGATTTTCGCCCTGGCCGGCCGGGTGAAGAACACCGGCCTGGTCGAAGTCCCGATGGGCGCCACGATGCGGCAGATTGTATTCGACATCGGCGGCGGTGTCGGCAAGGGGCGGAAATTCAAGGCCGCCCAGCTCGGCGGGCCTTCCGGCGGTTGCGTGCCGGCGGCCTATCTCGATATGGAGCTTGACTACGACAGCGTGCAGGCGGTCGGCGCGATCATGGGCTCGGGCGGACTGATCGTCATGGACGACAACACCTGCATGGTCGATGTCGCCCGGTACTTCCTGGAATTCGTCCAGGCCGAGTCGTGTGGCAAATGCACTCCCTGCCGCGTCGGCACCAAGAAGATGCTCGAAATCCTGCGGGCCATCACCCGCGGTGAGGCGACCCTGGCCGACCTGGACCGCCTGGAGGCCTTGGGCGCGCACATCAAGCGCAGTTCGCTCTGCGGACTGGGCCAGACCGCCCCCAACCCCGTCCTGTCCACGTTGCGGCATTTCCGCGAGGAGTACATCGAGCACATCGTCCTCAAGACCTGCCGCGCCTCTGTCTGTGAAGGGCTGGTCCGCGTCCCCTGCCAACATGCCTGTCCGGCTGGGGTCAATGTGCCCGAGTATCTCGCTCTGGCCGGCGAAGGCAGACTGCACGAGGCGGCGGACGTGATTCGCCGGCGCAATCCGCTCATTTCCGTTTGCGGACGGGTGTGCGATCATCCCTGCGAGAGCAGGTGCCGGCGCAGCGAGATCGACCGGCCTTTGGCGATCCGCGCCTTGAAGCGGTACATCGCCGACAATCTCGAAGGCGATCATAAACCGCTGGTGCGGGCCTCCAATCACAAGCCGCCGGTGGCGATCGTCGGCTCCGGGCCGGCCGGCCTGGCGTGCGGCTACTTCCTGGCTCTGATGGATCGGCGCTCCGTGATCTTTGAAGCACAGAGCGTCCCTGGTGGAATGCTGGCCCTGGGAATCCCGGAATACCGGCTGCCCAAGGACACGTTGAACAAGGAGATCGACTTCATCCTGTCCCATGGCGTGGACTTGCACACCTCCGCGCCCGTGGCCCAGGCAAGCGACCTGCTCCAGCAGGGTTACCGGGCCGTATTCGTGGCGACCGGCGCCCAGGAGGGCAAGGCCATCGATATCGAAGGGAGCAATCTCGAAGGCGTTATTGACGCGATTGGCTTCCTGCGCGATCGTGCCCTCGGAAAAGGGATCGACTGCAAGGGCAAACGCGTGGTCGTGCTCGGCGGCGGCAATGCAGCCATCGACGCAGCCCGATCTGCGATTCGCCTGGGGGCGGCCCGCGTGACGATCCTGTATCGCAGGACTCGCGAGGAAATGCCCGCTTACGAAGAGGAGATTCAGGGGGCGATTGCGGAGGGCGCGGAACTGATCGTGCTGGGGATTCCCACGAGAATCGTAGGCGCATCGGGCCGGGTCGCAGGCGTCGAGTACGTTCGCGCTGAGCTGGGCAAGACGGACAAAGACGGTCGGCGCCGAGCCGTGGCCGTCGAGGGCAGCCAGACCGTGATCGAATGTGAGATCGTGATCCCGGCCATCGGACAGGTGCCTTCGTGTGAGGCGGTTCGTTTCGACGGTGGGCCGGAACTGACCGAACGGGGCACGATTCGGACGGATCCGGTGACGCTGAGGACTACGCGGGCGGAGATCTTCGCCGGCGGTGACTGCGTGACGGGGGCCGCGTCGGTCATTTCGGCGGTCGCGGCCGGCCAGCGGGCGGCGGTGAATATCGACCGGATGCTGGGCGGCAAGGGCTTGCTGCCGCACGACATCGGCATCGCGTTGGCGTCGGCCCGTGAAACGCCCTGCGGCACCTGTAGCCGGGTCGAGGAAAAGATGATCTCCGTGCAGAAACGCAAACGCGGGTTCGCGGAGGTCGTATTAGGATTAGATCGGGAACAGGCCACCACCGAGGCGGGCCGGTGCCTGCGCTGCGACCTCGAGAGGGCCTGACGAGAAGTTATGCCGGAAATCAAGGCGACAATCAACGGCAATGTGGCTGACCGGGTCGGCCGGGCAGACCATTTTAGGCCTGGCCCAGGCCCACGGCATTGAGATTCCAAACCTGTGCCACGATCCGAGGCTCAGGCCCGCCGGCGCGTGCCGGCTGTGCCTGGTTGAGGTCACGGGACAAAGGGGTCTGGTGCCCGCGTGCACATTCCAAATCGCCGATGGAATGGTCGTCCAGACTGAGACCGAGGAAATCCGCGCAATTCGCAAGACCGTTCTGGAATTGTTGTTTGCCGAGCATCGCGGCGTCTGCACGACGTGCGACGAGAACGGCGACTGCCGGTTACAGAAGTATGGCTATGAATACCAGATTGCCGACACGGCCTTTGCAGCGCCGGAATCGAACGGCAATGGCAAGAACTACACTACGGGCAATGAAGGCATCCGTTACAGACCGGAGAAATGCATTCGCTGCGGCCGCTGCATCCGGATCTGCCAGGAAGTCCAAATGGACAATGCCCTGACGTTCAAGGACCGGGCGGCCTGGGTCGAGGTGTCGACCGCCTTCGGGATGCCCTTGAACGATTCCACGTGCGTGCTTTGCGGCCAGTGCATTTCGACCTGCCCGACGGGTGCCTTGTACGAGCGGGCGGCGGAAGGAAAAGGGCAAGCCAAAGACCTCACGCGCACACGGACGACGTGCGTCTATTGCGGCGTGGGCTGTCAGATCGATCTGAACGTCAATGGCAACAACCAGATTGTCCGCGTGACCAGTCCGGTGGGCATCGTGCCCAACAACGGGAACCTGTGCGTCAAGGGCCGGTTCGGGATGGAGTTCGTCAACAGCGACAAGAGACTGACCACCCCGCTAATCAAGCGCGACGGAGCGTTCCAAAAAGCCACGTGGGACGAGGCGCTTACGCTTATCGCGGAGCGGCTCAAAGAAACCAAAGCGGCGTACGGGGCCGACAGTATCGGCGGGCTGTCCTCGGCCAAGTGCACGAATGAGGAAAACTACGTCTTTCAAAAGTTCATGCGGGCGGCGGTCGGCACGAACAACGTGGATCATTGCGCCAGGCTGTGCCACGCCTCGACGGTCGCCGGTCTGGCCAAGGCGTTCGGCTCGGGCGCGATGACCAATTCCATCGACGAGATCAAGCACGCCGGATGCATCTTCGTCATTGGCTCGAACACGACCGAGGCGCATCCTGTGATCGGCTTGGCCATCAAGGAAGCGGTCGCCAGGAACGGCGCCAAACTGATCGTGGCCGATCCGCGCCGCATCGATCTGGTCCGATTCGCGGCGGTGCACCTGGCCCACAAACCCGGCACAGACGTGGCGCTGATCAACGCCATGATGAACGTGATCGTGTCGGAGAAACTGCACAAGGAGCCGTTCCTCCGGGAGCGAACGGAGGACTTCGCGGCCCTGGTCGGGGTGATCCGGGATTTCACGCCCGAAAAGGCCGAAGCCATCACGACCGTCCCGGCCGAGGCCATCCGCCGGGCGGCGCGCCTGTACGCCACCGCCTCATCGTCCAGCATCATCTATAGCATGGGAATCACACAGCATACGACCGGGACGGACAATGTGCTGACCCTGGCGAACCTCGCGCTGTTGACGGGCAACGTGGGCAAGGAATCCGCCGGGGTCAATCCGCTGCGCGGGCAAAACAACGTGCAGGGCGCGTGCGACATGGGGGCCCTGCCGAACGTCTACCCCGGCTATCAGTCGGTGGAGGACCCTTTGATCCGTCTGAGATTCCAGCAGGCCTGGGGCGGGCTCCCCAACGCGGAATTAGGCGTTGGGGGACCCGGTGTGGAGCTATCGGATCGCAAAGGGCTGACCGTCGTGGAGATGATGCACGCCGTCGAGCACGACGAGATCAAGGCCCTGTACATCATGGGCGAGAATCCAGCGCTGTCTGATCCGAACCTCAATCGCACGCGCAAGGCGATAGAGAAAGTCGATTTTCTGGTCGTCCAGGACATCTTTCTGACGGAGACGGCGGAATATGCGGATGTCGTGCTGCCTTCGGCCTGCTTTGCCGAAAAGGACGGCACGTTCACCAATACCGAGCGCCGCGTGCAGCGCGTGCGAAAAGCCGTTGCCGCGCCGGATCAGGCCCGCAACGATTGGGAGATCCTGTGCGACCTCGCCGGCAAGATGGGGTATCCGATGGCCTACGGGTCGGCGGCGCAGATCATGGAGGAGATCGCGGCGCTGACGCCGATCTACGGAGGCATCTCGTTCGAGCGGCTCGAGACCGCAGGATTGCAGTGGCCCTGCCCCAACCGGCAGCATCCCGGCACGAAGTACCTGCACGCAGACCGTTTTACCCGAGGCAAAGGCAAATTCCACGCGGTGGCGTTCCAGAGTCCCGCCGAGACACCGGGGCAAGAGTTCCCATTCGTCCTATCCACCGGCCGGCAGCTTTACCAATTCCACACGGGCACCATGACGCGCAAGAGCCGCGCGATCCACCAGGTCTCGCCGACCGGGTACGTGGAGGTGCACACCGCCGACGCCGAGCGGCTCGGCATCGCGGACGGCCAGATGGTCGAGGTGAGCACCCGGCGGGGGCGCGTGACCACGCCGGCCCGCGTGACGACGGGCATTGAAAAAGGCTGGCTGTTCATGCCGTTCCACTTCTCCGAAGGTCCGGCCAATGCCCTGACGCAGGATGCGCTCGATCCGGTCGCCAAGATCCCCGAGTACAAGGTGTGCGCGGCACAGATAAGGGCGGTGCCATGAAAGATACACGGCCCACACAGCGGATTGCCGGAGCGATCCTGGCCGGCGGCAAGGCGCACCGCATGGGCGGCGTCGCCAAGGGGATGCTCCCGGCCGGCGGGTCCCTGTCTCTGATCGAGCGCCTCGTGGTTCACCTGATGCGTGCGAGCGTGGAGGAGATCATCATTGTGGCAAACGATGACCGCCCCTATACGCGCATCGGCTGTGCCGTTGTGCCGGACGGCAGGATCGAGGCCGGCCCACTGGCGGGAATTGAAGCCGCCTTGGGATACTTCGCGGGACGGTATGACGCGGTCCTGTGCCTGCCGTGCGACATGCCGTCCCTGTCCTGGAAAGAGATGTCGGCCCTCATCACGGCCTTTTTCGACACCGGCGGACCTGTCGTCTTTGCGGAGACAGAGGACGGTGCCAGACATCCGCTCTGTGCGGTCGTTCGCGTCGATCTGCTGGACGGGATCTCCGCGGCCCTTGACCGTGCGGAATTCGCCGTCAGCGATGTATGGTCCCAGCTCGGAGGTTTCGCCCTCCATTTCGACAATCCCAATGCTTTCGTCAATCTTAACAGTCCGGGCGACCTGGACGCCTGGTTGGCAGGTAGACCCAATGGCAAAGCTCGGTAAACCGATTCATCAGGAGACGTTGCGGGTAGCGGATTGCGTGGACATTTTCCGCGTGCACGGCGCGGCGTGCGCTGAGCGGGTGGCCGACCGGGTCATCGTCGAGGAGCCGGTGACGATCATGGTGGATCGGGTCGGCAGCTTCACCGTGATGTGCACGCCATCCGATATCGAGGCTCTGGCCGTGGGATTTGTCTACTCCGAGGGGATGATCCGCAGCGCGGAGGACGTCCTGGCAATTCATGCCAAAGAGGATCTGCCGAACGTCATCGGGATCGAGATCCGCGAGCCCGCCCAGTTCGGCATTGCGAGAAATCTTGTCGTGGCCAGCTCCTGCGGGATGTGCGGCGTCCGCAACCTGCAGAAGATGCTGGCGGACGTGCCGGCCTGTCCGCACTCGCTGCAAGTGCCGCAGCAGCTTCTGCTGGACGTCGCCGAGAAGCTGCGGCCGATGCAAACGACGTTTGCCCTGACGGGCAGCTCACACGCCGCGGCCCTGTTCGACCGCGACGGCGCGATCCTCACCTTTGCCGAGGACATCGGCCGGCACAACGCGCTCGACAAGGCCATCGGCAAATGCCTGCTGATGAGGCAGGCAACGCGAGGCTGCGGCGTCGTGCTCTCCGGCCGGGTCAGCCTGGAGATGATCGCCAAGGCCGCCCGCGCCGGTGTCGAATTGGTCGTCGCGGTCTCCGGCGTCTCGTCCTACGCCATCGCCGCCGCGCTGCGGTGGAACATCACGCTGTGCGGGTTCGTCCGCAACGGCAGAATCAATATCTACACCGATCCCACAAGGATTCGGCTCACCCACAACCCAAGGAAGAAAAGGGGACATTCTACTTTTTCGGCCGCAGGCAATCCCGACGGCCCAACCGCAGGGGAAAAAGTAGAATGTCCCCTTTTCCCCACCAGCAATAACGGGAGGTACACACATGCAGGGTAAGAGCTTGGCAAAAAGTCTGACGGAGAGATCGCGCTTCGTCGTGGTGGCGGAACTGGCCGCCGGTCCCAGCTTCAATTTTGCTCCGATTGAGAAGTTCCTCAAGGCCGCGAAGGACGCGGGTCCCGACCGCCTGCCGCCGAGCTTCGATTTCGTGGGGGTCACGGCGCCCCAAAGCCCGGGCGGCGTGGCCAATCTGGAGCCGGCGGATGTCCTGACGCGCGTCAGGGCGGCGGACCTCCTGGGGTCTTTGGACTTCATCCCGCATGTGACCTGCAAGGACCATAACAGCGATGCCATCACGAGCTCGCTCGTGACGTTCCGGGGCCGCAGCGTCGAATCCGTTCTCTGTTTGACCGGCGATAAACCCGTCCGGTCCCAGGGTGTTTTCGAGGTCGAGTCCATCGGTTTGCTCCAGCTTGTCCAGCGGATGAACGATGCGGCGTATCTGAAGGCAGGTCCGGGACAATGGGACAGCGTCAGCCAGCTCTTTCCCCTGGCCGCCGTGTCGCCCTTCAAGTACAGCGAAGCGTCGCAGATGCAGCAGTACTACAAAATGGAAAAGAAGATCGCTGCCGGAGCCAAGGCCCTGATCACGCAGCTTGGCTACGACTGGCGCAAGTCCCTGGAGCTGATGCTCTATCTCCAGGAGAACCACATCGACATTCCCGTTCTGGGAAACGTGTATCTGCTCACGACGACGAACCCCGCCCCGCGTCTGATGCACGACGGCAAGCTCCCCGGCTGCTTCGTCAGCGACGACCTGCTGGCCACGCTGCAACGCGAGAAGTTGGAGGACCACGTCGAGCGGGCGGCACAGCAGGTGGCCATGTATAAGGCCATCGGAGCGGCGGGCGTGGATGTCGGCGGCTTGCCCGACTTCGATACGTTCGCGAAGATCCTCGGCCGTGCCGCACAGATCGACGGCGACTGGGAGAAGTACAAGGACAATCTCTGCTGGCCCGGTGCCGACCGCTTCTATCTCTATGACGATGCAGGCCGGCGGACTACCGGGGGCAAGCGAAAGAAGAGACTCACGCAGCGGTGTTTCAACCTGACACACCGCCTGATCCTCGACCCCGAGCACACGGGTTTCAAGGCCGGTCGCGGTCTCCTGCGGGCCATGGGGGCCGGGAAGGGAACAGGCTTTGCCTATCGATCGTTTGCCACGATGGAGAAAGCGGTCAAATTCGCCGCTTTCGACTGCCAGGACTGCGGCGATTGCTATCTGCCGGAGAACTTCGGATGCTGCACCATGGGCGGCTGCGAGAAAGGCCTGAGCAATGTTCCCTGCGGCGATTCCACCGTGGACGGAAAGTGCGGGAACAACCTCGACAGAATCTGCGTCGGCGAGCGCATCTATGACGCCGCCATCGCAGAGCGTGAGGGCGTGCCGCGTCTGAGAGGGACAATCAATAGGCCGCGAAACCCGGCCTTGCGGCATACCTCCTCCATTCTCAATTACCTGTTCGCCAGGGACCACACGAAGAAAAGCCCGCTGATTTCGATCGGGGACCAGATCAACGCTGCGAATCCCAAGACGGGCAAAGTGATGAAAGAAATCCTCGATCTGGGCGAGGCGGCTTGGAGCCGGCTGCCAGGTCCCATCGGCTACCTTCGGGCCTTGATCCAGAGTCAGGCCGATGACGGCGCGGACTACATCGCCATCAACGTCGATGCCCTCAGCGATGAAGAGGGACAACTGGCCGTCAAGATGATGAAGCAGTACATCCGGCTGGTGCGGCAATGGGGCCGCGGCGTGCCCGTATGTATCGACAGCCGGTTTGAGGATGTTCTGGCCACTGGTTTGAAAGAGTGGTATAGCGCGAATCCTTCGGCCAGGTCTCCCCTGCTGAGCTCCATTCGTGTCAAAACGGCGGACAGACTCCTGTCCCTCAAGAAAGAGCATGATTTCAGCTTCGTCGCCCTGCTGGGCGATCCGGCCGGCGGCAGCTCCGGCGTCGAGAATGCCTGTGAGGCCGCCAAACGACTTTTCGATCAAGCCGTTCATCACCATGGCTTCGATCCCGGGCACATCTTCTTCGATCCCGTGTCAGTGCCCTTGGTCAAAGACGAGCCGACGCTCGCCGGCGGTCGCGGACGCACGTACAGTGCCTTCGAGACAATCCGAAGACTCAGAACCGACTCATCCACACACCGGTCTCACTGTCTGCTCAGGATTGATACGGCCGCCGGCGAGCTGCCCGGCCGGGCCATCGGTGTCTGCCGGGCCTACGCAGCCCACGCGATGGCACACGGTTTGGACGCCGCCTTCGTCAACCCGGCCCTGCACTATGGCGACGAGCCGGCCGACCCCGGACTGCTGGCGTTGGTCGAGGCCTTCGCCCACATGGACGGCTCGCCCGACCGAACGCGCATCGCCAAGGAGTTGATGGCCAAGTTCTGCGCGGAGACGCAGAAACCCCGCAAGCCCGCACCCGCGCCCGCACTGGCGAAATCGTGACCTAGACAACAGGTTGTGCGGTTCCGGGTGGCACGGCCAAACTCGTTTGACCGTGCCCCCCCGCAGACACGCTCAAGCTGCGCTGGGCGTGCACCCGGCCTTCCCGATGTTGAGTACCGATCTTGTCTGTCAAACTCATTAGCACCTACGTATTTGCCGCATTCGCGTCTCGGCCGCTTGACCGTGACTGGAGGAATGTTCAAGATATGTGGAGTCGGGAGCCCGGTTGGGCGTCCCGCGTGTCGGCGAAGATGGGAAGGATGCAGGAGGATGAGTAATACGACACGCCGGAGTGTTGCGACGGCTGGGCGCGGTTTCACCCTCGTGGAACGGCTCGTGGTCCTGGCCATCATTGCCCTGCTCTGTGCCATGCTCCTGCAGGTTCGGGACGTCGCCCTGCTCGGCCAGGGGATGGGCAAAGCGCAGGACAACTGCAGCCTTCCGTCCTTCCGTGAGCCCAATGACACCGGTGCCTTGGTTTGGGCGAGCGACTACTTGAACCCGGACCGTCCCAAGGCCGATCTGTACGTGCCGGCCATCCAGCCGGGGCAACGCTTCCGGGCGGTCACCGGCGTGCTGGAACAATATACGAACCTGGGCGACGGTTTCGACTATTATCAACTGCTGACGCCGCCTTCAATGCGGCGTGGCAGAAGGCCGATGTCAACGGTGACGGAGTCGTCAATGAGCATGATCTCGATTGACCTCACAGAGCCGCCGGGCAGGGACGAGATGATACGATGGGAAGGAGTGCGCAAATGAGCGGACAATACATCCTGGGCATATTGTTCTTCGGGGCCGTGTGGGGCCTTTCCGAAGCCACTCTGGGCGATATGTTGTACCGTGCCGGCGTCCCCTATGCCTCGGTGCCCTTGACCGCCATTGGCTTCGTGGTCCTGACGTTCGCGCGTGTGTACTTCCCACGTCCCGGCACGGCCACGCTGATCGCCTCGTTTGCCCTGCTGTACAAGTTCCTGAACGCGCCGTTCTTCGCGTGTCATCTCCTCGGCATCGTCCTGATAGGCGTGTGCTACGACGTGTTCCTCAATGCGCCGGAAAAGGGGACATTCTACTTTTTCGGCCACAGGCAATCCCGACGGCCCGACAGCCCGGGGAAAAGTAGAATGTCCCCTTTTCCGATTCCCATGTGGCTGGCCGCCGGACTGGCAACGTACGCCAACTACGCCGCCTTCGCCCTGATGATCACCTACATCGCTCGTTACAGCCACTGGGTACAGGGAGGTTTCGCTAAGGTCCTTGAGCATGTCGGCATCAGTGGCAGCATGGCCGCGATTGCGTGCGCCCTTCTCGTGCCGCTGAGCCTGCGACTTGGCGACAAGCTCAAATCGGCGGTCGCCACGCCTTTCGCCTGGCGCATCTTGCCGGTCCCGGCCACCGTGACCGGTCTGACGGCGGGACTGTGGGTGCTCGGCATCGTCACTTGTATTCTCAACTATGCTCCCCGCCCGTGACAAAGAACTGACGCGACTGACGCCCCAAGCGATTATCCTGTGGGCAGGCCCCAAGCACTCGGGCAAGACCACCAGCGCTGCCCGGCTCGTTCAGGCGGCGCGGGACGGCGGATTTGTCGTAGCCGGATGCCTGGCGCCGTCTGCGTATGCCGACGACGTGCTCCTGGGATTTGACCTTGTCAACCTCCGCAGCGGCGCGCGTGCTCCTCTGGCCCGGCGCGACATCGAACATCGGCAAGACCGATCCTTTCATTTCCTTCCCGACGGGCTGAGCCTTGGCGAGGAGGCCCTTGGTCCACCGGCGACGAAGGATGCCGACCTCATCATCGTCGATGAATACGGACCCTGGGAATTGAAGTCCCAGCTTTGGCGGTGCGCCACGGACCGCCTGATGACCTCGACGGACGCCGTGCTGTTGCTCGTCGTACGGGAGGAGTTGGCCGGTGAAGTCCTGCAGTTGTACGCGGGCCCTGCCACAAGGAAGCTCGCCGCCCTCGCACCGGAATCGGTGGAGGAGGTTCTCACGCTTCTCGGAAGCCGCCGCATGGAGTAGTGCCCCCCAAAGTCCTGCGGCGCTGTTCGTGCCCGCCGCGGCACCGCCAGAGTCATCGCACCTATTCGGGGAATCCATCGTATATTCTATTGACAAATTAAACTGTGTAATTAAACTCATAGAAGCGAACGGCGGGTGAGAAAGGATGTTCGGATGAAGAAGAAGCAGCGAAAGGACGCCCAGGAAACGCGGCAACGCCTGCTGGCGGCGGCAGCCGAGGTCTTTGCCCAAAAAGGCTACTGGGAGGCCACGCACGCCGAGATCTGCCGGAAGGCCAAGGCCAATACGGCGGCGGTGAACTACCATTTCGGCAGCAAGGAGAATCTGTACGTCGAGTCGTGGAAATACGCGTTTGAAAAATCGGTGGAGGCCCACCCGCCGGAGGGTGGAATCGCGCCCGAGGCCCCGGTCGAGGAGAGGCTGCGCGGCCGGATTTTGGCATTCATGCAGCGGATCGCCGACCCGGACAATTATGAGATCGAGATCCTGCACAAGGAAATGGCGAACTCCACCGGACTGCTCACGCAGGTGATGCAGGAGAGGGTGGAGCGAATGCGGCAAGGCATGCGATCAATTGTCCAGGAGTTGCTCGGGGATGGGGCCAGGGAGCGGCAGGTCTCTCTTTGCGTGATGAGCTTGGTAGGCCAGTGTTTCGGACCGATGCTGCACCTGCGCCACGCCAGAATGTCGCCGGGCACTCCCCGTCCCGTCGGCCCGCCCTTTGGGTTCGGGGTCGAGGAGTTGGCGGATCACGTTACGCAATTCACCCTGGCGGGGATGCGGGGGATTCGCGAGAACATGGACAAGACGCAAAAGAGCACAAAGAGGCCACGCCCATGAAACACTTGATTCGGAAGCTTGTCATTGCGCTGGTGGTCCTGGGACTGGTGGGCGGGGCAGCCGCCTGGTATGTCCAGCGGGGCGGCGATCAGGACGTCGCGTTCCGCACCGCCAAGGTGGCGCGCGGCGACCTGCTGATTTCCATTGACGCCACCGGCACGCTGGAGCCGGAAGAGGTGATCGACGTCGGCGCCCAGGTTGCCGGACAGATCCTCTCCTTTGGCAAGGATGCGGATGGCAAGACCGTGGATTACGGCTCGCACGTCGAGGCCGGCACCGTGCTGGCGGAGATCGACACGTCTCTTTATCAAGCGCAGTACGCCGAGGCCAACGCCCAGGTGCAACAGGCCAAGGCCGCTCTGCAGGTGACGAATGCCAACCTGGAGCAGGCCAAGGCCAAGCTGTACCAGGCGCAGCGGGACTGGGACCGGGCCCAGAAACTCGGACCCTCCGAGGCTCTGGCGCAGGCTCAATATGACAGTTACAAAAGCGCTTTTGAGACCGCCCAAGCCAACGTGGCTGTCAGCGAAGCGTCGATTCTCCAAGCCCAGGCAGCGATCCTCCAGACCGAGGCGGCCGCCCAGCGGGCGAAACGCAATCTCGACTACACGACGATCCGCTCGCCCGTTAAAGGCGTGATCATCGACCGGCGCGTCAACACCGGTCAGACCGTGGTGGCCAGCTTGAATGCGCCCAGCCTGTTCCTGCTGGCCAAGGACCTGACGCGGATGCAGGTATGGGTGCCGGTCAACGAGGCGGATATCGGCAAGATTCGCCCAGGCCAGCCGGTCAGCTTTACCGTGGACGCCTTCCCCGGCCAGACGTTAAAAGGCGAAGTGGGCAAGGTCCGGCTCAACGCCTCCATGACGCAAAACGTGGTTACTTACACCGTCGAGGTCATCACCGACAACTCCTCGGGTCTGTTGCTGCCGTATCTGACGCGCCAACGTACGGTTCGAGCTGGCCCGGCGCAACGACGTTCTCCTGGTGCCCAATGCGGCGTTGCGGTGGACCCCTGCCGCCGATCAGATTGCCCCGCAGTTCCGCGATACCGGCGCCAAGGGGCAGACCGCCGATTCGACGCCGTCCGGCGGCATCGCTCGTGCCGCCTCCGAGTCCGGAGGCGGTCCACCAGCGGCCGCGCGCGGCCCGTCGCGCGGCGGCTGGGCCCAAGGTGAGGGCCGCAACTTGCGGTCCCGGGGGCCGCAACCGGGATCGGCGGCCGACGGCGGTATGACGCGGGGCACGATCTGGGCTCTCGAAGGGAAGTACGTCCGGCCTATTCCTGTGCAAGTCGGCCAGAGCGATGGCTCGATGACCGAGGTCCAGGGAGCCGGAGTGACCGACGGGCTCGAGGTCGTCCTGGGCGTCCAGGCGAAGGCCGCCGCCCAGGCGGACTCGACCAATCCGTTCGCGCCGCGGTTCCCGCGCGGAGGTCCACGCGGTGGCGGTGGCGGCGGCGGCCCGCGCGGTGGGGGCGGCATGGGCGGCCCACCACGGTAACGGCCGCTTCGCAGGGAGCAAAGAAACACATGGAATTCATCGAATTGCGTAACATTTATAAGACGTATTACATCGGCGACATCGACGTCCCGGTGCTCAAGGGCGTATCGCTGACCGTCGCCCGCGGCGAGATGGTCGCCCTGATGGGCGCCTCCGGGTCGGGCAAGAGCACCCTGATGAACATCCTGGGCTGCCTGGACCGGCCCACCTCCGGCGAGTACTGGCTCGAGGGCCGGGAACTCTCGCGGCTGTCGGCCGATCAGCGGGCCATGGTGCGCAATCGCAAGCTCGGCTTCGTGTTCCAGAACTTCAACCTGCTGCCGCGCACCAGCGCCCTGGAGAACGTGGCGATGCCGCTGACCTACACGTCCGATCTGTCGGATCGCGAGGCCCGGCACCGCGCGCGGGAGGTGCTCGTGCGGGTGGGGCTGGAGGACCGGCTGGACCACGAGCCTTCCCAGCTTTCGGGCGGTCAGCAGCAGCGGGTCGCGATCGCCCGGGCGCTCGTGAACCATCCCCCGCTGCTGTTTGCGGACGAGCCGACGGGCAACCTCGATTCGCGCACGAGCGAGGACATCCTGCGGATGTTCAAGCAGCTCAACGAGGCCGACGGCATCACGATCATCATGGTCACGCACGATGCCGAGGTGGCCAAACACGCCCGGCGGATCATCCACATCCACGATGGGGTGATCGTCAACGGCGAACAGATGCACAATGCCGAGACCGGCTGTGTCGATGCCGGCCTTGGCAGGAGATAATGTATGAAGGTGTATCGCACCATTCGCACGGCGATGAGAGCGCTGCGGCGCAATCCGATGCGGGCGTTGCTGACGACGCTGGGCATCGTGATCGGCGTGGCGGCGGTCATCGCCATGATGGAGATCGGCGCCGGCTCCTCGGCCGCCGTCCAGAAGTCCATCTCCAGCATGGGCGCCAACGTCGTGCTGGTCATGCCGGGCACGGCGACCAGCGGCGGCATCAGCTTCGGCTTCGGCAGCGTCACGACGCTGACGCCCGACGATGCCGACGGCCATTCTGCGGGAGTGCCCCGCCGTCAAGACCGTCGCCCCGGTCGTCCGCGCCCGGGTCCAGGTCGTCTACGGCAATCGCAACTGGGTCCCCTCGTCGATGTACGGCACGACGCCGGCGTTCCTCGACGTCCGCGACTGGACGGTCGTCGAGGGCGACCCCTTCACCGACCGCGACGTGCGCAACGCCAACAAGGTCTGCCTGATCGGGCAGACCCTGGTCCGCGAGCTGTTCGACGGCGACGTCGCCGGTCGGCAAGGAGATTCGCGTCAAGAACGTCGCCTTCCGCGTGGTCGGCGTGCTCGGCCGCAAGGGGGCCAACATGATGGGCATGGACCAGGACGACATCGTCCTGGCCCCCTGGACCACGATCAAGTACCGTGTCACGGGCTCGTCGCTTGCAGAACACCAACCAGAGCGCCGCCAGCGCCGCCAGCAGCACGGTCAACACGCTGAGCAACCTCTATCCCGGCGGCCAGCCGACCCTGTATCCGCAACAATCGGAGGCCCAGGCGGCCGACACCCCGCATGCCGGTCCGCTTTGCCAACGTCGATCAGATTCTGGTCGCCGCCCGGCAGCGCGGCCGAGATTCCGGCCGCGATCGACCAGATGACCGCCCTGCTGCGCGAGCGGCACCACATCCGCGAAGGCGAGTCCGACGATTTCACCATCCGCGACATGACCGAGATGAGCAACACCCTGTCCTCCACGACGCAGCTGATGACCAACCTGCTGCTGTGCGTGGCCATGATCTCGCTGGTCGTCGGCGGCGTGGGGATCATGAACATCATGCTCGTCTCCGTGACCGAGCGGACGCGGGAGATCGGCCTGCGCATGGCCGTGGGCGCCCGGGCCCGCGACATCCTGCGGCAGTTCCTCGTCGAGGCGGTCGTGCTTGTGCCTGGTCGGCGGCGCGGTGGGCATCCTTCTCGGCCACGGCGGCTCGCTGCTCGTGCGGATGCTGCTGCGCTGGCCGGTCGCAGACCTCGCCGACGGCGATCGCCGCCGCCGTGGTCGTCTCCGCCGCCGTGGGCATCGTCTTCGGCTTCTATCCCGCCTGGAAGGCCTCGCGGCTGGACCCGATCGAGGCCCTGCGCTACGAGTGACGCTGCAGGGATGACGTCGCGATATCGGATAAGGGGAGCCTTTATGCAAACGCAGAAGCAATTTCGGATTTCGGATTTCGGATTTCGGATTGGAGAAAACGACCCACGCGAATCCGCAATCCGCAAGCCGCAATCCGCAATTGGTACGCTGTGCCTGTTGTGTTGCCTCATTTTGGTCGCGGGCTGCAAGGTGGGGCCGAATTTCGAGCCGCCGCAGACGCAGGTCCCGAACGAGTGGGTCGGGCCGGTCCCCCCGCCGCCCACTGCGGCGGAACAGGACCTCGCCCAGTGGTGGACGGTGTTCGAAGACCCGATGCTTGACCTCTCTCGTCGAGCGGGCCATCCAATCGAACCTGGACCTGAGACTGGCCGAGGCCCGCGTTCGCCAGGCCCGCGCGGCGCGCGGTGTCGCGGCCTCCGGGCTGGGGCCGACGGTCGATGCGACCGGCTCCTATCGCCGCAGTGGCAACGCCGTCACGACCGCCGACCTGTATCAGACCGGCTTGGACGCCGCCTGGGAACTGGACATCTTCGGCGGCGACGCGGCGGAGCATCGAGGCCGCCACCGCGAACCTCGAAGCCGCCGTAGACGCCCGCCTGAATATCCTGGTGACGCTGACCGCCGAGGTCGCTCTCAACTACATCGACCTGCGCGGCTTCCAGGAGCAGATCGCCATCGCCCAGCGGAACCTCAAGGCCCAGCAGCACAGCGCCGACCTGACCCGCCAGCGATTCCAGGGCGGCTTCGTCAGCGGCCTGGACGTAGCCAACGCCGAGGCCCAGGTCGCGACCACCGCCGCCCAGATCCCGACCCTGGAGCAGTCCGCCCAGCAGGCCATCTACAGTCTGAGCGTCCTGCTCGGCCGCGAGCCGGGGGCCCTGCTGGCCGAGTTGTCGCCGCCGCGGCGACATTCCCGCCGGACCGCCGGCGGTCCCGGTGGGCGTCCCGTCCGAACTGCTGCGCCGCCGCCCGGACATCCGCCAGGCGGAGGCCCAGATCCACGCCGCCACCGCCCAGATCGGCGTCGCCACGGCGGACCTGTTCCCCCGCTTTTCGCTCACCGGCACCCTCAGCACGCAGGGCGACAAGTTCAGCTGCCTTGGGCGACTGGGCCAACCGCTTCTGGTCGATCGGCCCGTCGGCGAGCTGGACGCTCTTCGCGACCGGCCGCATCCGCTCCAACATCGAGGTGCAGAAGGCCCTCCAGGAGCAGTCGCTGATCGTCTACCGCCAGACCGTCCTGACGGCCCTGCAGGATGTGGAGAACGCCCTGATCGCCTCGGCCAAGGAGCAGGAGCACTACCAGGCCCTCACCGCCGCGGTCACGGCGAACCGCCGGGCCGTCGATCTGGCGACCAAGCTCTACACCCAGGGCCAGACCGACTTCCTGAACGTCCTGCAGGCCCAGGGCGCCTTGTACTTGTCGGAAACTGCCCTGGCCCTGAGCGCCGGCACGGTCTCGACCAACCTGGTCGCCCTCTACAAAGCCGTCGGCGGCGGCTGGACTCCCGACCCCCCTGCCTCGACGGCACCGCCGACGAAGAGTTGATGCGAGTTGTGTCGGGCAAACGATCGCTGAAACACCGCACAGCGGCGGTTACGACGCTCGTATCGGTTGCACCAGACGTCCAGCGGCGCAAACAATGCCCCATACAACCATTCGGCGAGACAAGCCGCGTAACCGCCAGCATTGGCGCGCCGGGGAGGTGCCAGGAAGCCTTGCGGCAAGTGGAAGCGTTACATCCGCGCCGGTCGGGTGCGGTCGGAATTCGGTGGCAATTCCCGCCCCTGCGAAACCCCTGGGATGGTCTCGTTCGTGCAACAGTCCAAAACCTAAAACGGGCCGGCACTAAGATTTTTTTTATTGGCGTCAGGACAAGGACTTACGGCAATTTCGGAGGGTGGCGCAAGCCATTTTTTCGACAAGATTCCTGCAACACGGCGCGTAATAGGGGGAGGCGTATGAATAGGAGAAGTCTGAAGTGTGAAGTTTGATGTTTGAAGTAAGAGGCGGCCATGGGCCCATCGTGCGAAATAAAGCCAATTTGGGCGGCACCAACCCGGAAGCGCGCCGGCTACTGGGGCCGCAGGCGCCGCCGCTGGGGACAGGCGTACCAAACAAAGCCAATTCCAGCACGGCCGGCAAGCCTGCCCATCCCGCCGACGGGGTCGGTTGTACAAACAAAGCCAATTCCCGCGTGGACAGGAAGGGGCAAGGGCCGGTGCTGCCAGCGCGACCAATCGTGCGAAACAAACCCAATTTGCCGCAGATGGGCAGGGAAGACCATGCCAGGGCCTTCGGCCTTGACCATGCCACCCATCAGGAGGGCAGGCCGCCAAACAAAGCCAATTGCGCCGAAGCAGCAGGACGGGCAAGTACTTGGTGGAAAAAGAGTTATGGCGAATTGAACATACAAGAGACCTCCGCAAGACAAAGCCAATTTCCTCCGGACGGACACGGACAGCGCGCCGGTGGCAGGGCTGGGGGCGGGACCTATCGTGCGAAACGAAGCCAATTTGCCTCGGCGCGGCCGCAAGAGGCACCGCTGGGGCCGGTGGTACAAACAAAGCCAATTGGCCCCGGACCGACTGGAAGCGGCGCTGGGCCGGGGCCCCAAATGCGGCCGCCGGCGGGGACAAACGTGCAAAACGAAGCCAGTTTTCGCCCCGGGCCGACGCGATGGTTCTGGAATCCGCCACCGGAGGCCGGCCGCCCCCCTCGCTGCCCCGTTTCGTCTGGTTTGTGCTTGACCTTGGCCATCTGGTCGTTTATTAAGACGGGTTTATTTTCGGTAATAGACTCGCTCTGAGCGGTAGCAGCTTTGAAGCGGGGGTGGGATGGTGCGTGATACGCACCCTACGGGAAGGTGACCTTGTGGATGAGCAGCGTGTACGAGTTGGGTTGGTCGGATTCGGCACCGTCGGGACCGGCGTCGCCAAGCTGATCTGCGAAGACGGCGGACGCCATCGCGTCGAAGATGGGCGTGCGGCTGGAGCTGGCCTGCGTGGTGGACGTGGACACGCAAAGGCCGCGTCCCGTGCAGTTGCCCGACGGCGTGCTGACCAGCGATTTGAACCGGCTGCTGGGAGATCCCAGTATCACGGTAGGCATCGAGCTGGTCGGCGGCACGGGCATCGCCAAGGAGATTCAGCTCAAGATGCTGCGGGCGGGCAAGGACGTGGTCACGGCCAACAAGGCCCTGCTGGCGGTGCACGGGGGCGAGTTGTACCGGGTCGCCCGTGAGAACGGCCGGTGCATCGCGTTCGAGGCCAGTTGCGCCGGCGGGATTCCCATCATCGGGGCCATCCGCACGGGGCTGGCCGCCAATACGATCGACGGGCATGTACGGCATCGTCAACGGCACCTGCAACTACATCCTCTCCAACATGAGCACGAAGGATGAGGCTTTTTCCGCCGCTCTGGCCAAGGCCCAGAAACGCGGCTACGCCGAGGCGGACCCGACGCTGGATATCTCCGGCGGCGACAGTGCCCACAAGCTGGCGATCCTCGCCTCCATCGCCTTCGGCTACGAGATCCACCTGGAGGACATCTATGTCCAGGGGCTGGACGGCATCGCGCGGGACGATATCCGCTATGGGCGCGAGATGGGCTACTGTCTCAAGCTGCTGGCCATCGGACTGAGAAACCCGCAAGGCAAGATCTCGTTGCGGGTCCATCCGTCGTTCATCGCGGCCGATTCCTGGCTGGCGCGCGTGGATGGCTCCTTCAACGCCATCAGCGTCTTCGGCAACGCGGTGGGCGAAACCTTCTACTATGGGCGCGGCGCCGGCATGATGCCGACGGCCAGTGCCGTGGTCGCGGACCTGATCGACGTGGCCTTGGGCAATTCGCGGACGATCTTCGAGAGCCTGCGCCTGCGGCCGCGGGACGAGGTCATGCCGCTGCTGGAAAAGATCGACGATTCCGTGAGCCGGTTCTACGTCCGCGTGATGGCCAAGGACAAGCCGGGCGTGGTGGCCCGCTATGGCAAGATCCTCGGCGACCACGAGATCAGCATCTCGGGAGTTCTCCAGCACGAAGGGTCCGGCCCGTCCAACACGGTGCCCGTGGTGATCACGACGCACAAGACGCAGGAGAAGAACATGCGGGAGGCCCTGGCGGAATTGACGCGCACGGATGTCATCAGCGGCAAGCCCGTGTGCATACGAATTGTGGATATTCCGCAGGACAAGGACACGTAGGAGAAGGGAATATTGGAATAATGGAATACTGGAATGATGGCGCCCCTGCCCGTCCTTCCCAATATTCCAGCATTCCAGTATTCCATTATTCCAATCGCTTATGGCCAAGTACGTTATCATCGTTCCGGACGGTGCGGCGGACGAGCCGCTGGAAGAACTCGGGGGCAAGACGCCTCTCGAGGCGGCTCGAGACTCCCAACATGGATCGGATCAGCCACGAGGGCCGCCTGGGCCTCGTGCGGACGGTGCCGGAGGGCTTCGAGCCGGGCAGCGACGTCGCCCAGATGAGCCTCCTGGGATACGATCCGCAGCGCTATTACAGCGGGCGGGCGCCCATCGAAGCCGCGGCCCGCGGCATTCGACTGGGGATGGAGGACTGGGTCTTCCGCTGCAACCTGGTGACCATCGCGGACGGCTTGATGGTCGATCACAGCGCCGGGCACATCTCCACGGAAGAGGCGAGCAGCCTGGTCGAGGAGTTGCAGTCGCACCTCACGGATGAGCGTGTCTCGCTGTACACCGGCGTCAGCTATCGGCACCTGCTGGTGTTCCGAGGCATGGACTTCGAGGTCCGCACGTATCCGCCCCACGACCACATCGGCAAAGCCGGTCGAGAAGATCCTGCCGCGCGGCAAGGGTGCGGATGTGCTGATCCAATTGATGAACCAGTCGCAGCAACTGTTCGCCGGACATGACGTCAACCGGGTCCGGCAGGACCTCGGGGAAAACCAGGTCAGCTCGATCTGGCTGTGGGGCCAGGGCAAGCAGGCCCGCCTGGACAGCTTCCGCAAACGCTACGGCCTCCAGGGCGCGGCGATTACGGCCGTGGACCTGGTCCGAGGTCTGGCCAAGCTGGTCGGATTCGACCTGATCGACGTGCCCGGCGCCACCGGCTTCGTCGATACGAACTACGAGGGCAAAGGGCAGGCCGCCATCGAGGCGATGGAGAAGTACGACCTGGTTTTCGTTCATATCGAAGCCCCGGACGAGGCCGGCCACGAGGGCAACGCCGAGGCCAAGACCAAGGCCATCGAACAGGTGGACCGCTGCATCGTAGGCCCTGTATTACAGGCCCTGGAGCGATGCGAGAGCTGGCGGATCCTGGTGCTGCCGGACCATCCGACGCCGGTCCACGGCGGCGCCCATTCGGCCGCGCCGGTCCCGTTTGCGATGGCCGGGACGCAGGTGAGCGGGGTCCTCCATCTGGGATTCAGCGAGGCGAACGCCGCCCAGACGGGGCTTCGGATCGAGAAGGGATGCGAGTTGATGGAGTATTTTCTTAAGAGCTGAGGTGGAGTGACGCATGGCAGGATCGGCGTCACGTATCTTCAGGATGACTTGATAGAACTATGGCAATCATTGTGCAGAAATTCGGCGGCACCTCGGTGGCGGACGCGGAGAAGATCCGACGGGCGGCCCGACGGGTCATTGAGAGAAAGCAGGCAGGCTACCAGGTGGTCGTCGTGGCCTCGGCCCGCGGACAGCAGACCGATGAGCTGGT
This sequence comes from uncultured Planctomycetota bacterium, assembly GCA_963699595.1. Lineage (GTDB taxonomy): Bacteria > Planctomycetota > Phycisphaerae > Sedimentisphaerales > Anaerobacaceae > PLanc-01. The sequence continues at coordinate 1,310,230 of CAVOUO010000035.1, read as the reverse complement.
CCGGGATGCGCTGGAGCTCAATCCGAACCCTCCCAAGCGGGAGATGGACCAGTTGCTCAGCACCGGCGAGCAGCAGACCGTGTCGCTGTTCGCCATGGCGCTCGAGGCGATGGGCTACAAGGCGATCAGCTTCACCGGCGGGCAGATTCGCATGATGACCGACGGCGTCTACTCGCAAAGCCCAGATCAAGAGCATCGACGCCGATTTCATTCGGCGCGAGCTGGACCAGGACCAAGTGGTGATCGTCGCCGGTTTCCAGGGCATCGACGAGTTCGGCAACATCACGACGCTCGGCCGGGGCGGCTCGGATACCAGCGCCGTGGCCTTGGCGGCGGCGTTGAAGGCCGAGGAGTGCGAGATCTTCACCGATGTCGACGGCGTGTACACCACGGACCCGCGCATCTTCAAGAACGCCGTGATGCTCGACGAGATCAGCTACGATGAGATGCTGGAAATGGCCAGCCTGGGGGCGGGCGTGATGCACATTCGCTCCGTGGCGTTCGGCAAGCGCTACAACGTCAAGATTCGTGTGAGAAACAGCGGAAACGATAATCCGGGAACGATCATAACTCATGAGGTGCCGCAGATGGAAGGCGTGCTGGTATCCGGTGCGACCATACAAAAAGACATGGCGAAAATCGGCTTGATCGGGGTCCCCAACGTACCGGGGATGGCCGCGAAGGTGTTCGCTCGGCTGGCGGAAGCCAAGGTGGTGGTGAACGATATCATTCAGACGGAAATCGGCCCCGAGAAAGCGAATCTGTCGTTTATGGTGAGCACGTCCGACCTGCGGACAGCCAAACAGGTGGCGGACGACCTGAAGAAGGAGCTGCACTGCGAGAGCGTTTTCGTTCGGGACGATATCGCCCTGGTCTCCGTGGTGGGCGTGGGCATGCGGTCGCAGTACGGCGTGGCCGAGAAGATGTTCGGCGCGCTGGCCAAGGCGAAGGTCAACATCGACTCGATCACCACCAGCGAGATTCGCATCAGTTGTGCCGTGGGAAGGGACGAAGTGGAAAGCGCGCTGGAGGCGGTCTGTCTGGCGTTCGAGCTGGATAAGCCCGCCCGGCAGCGCAAGCCTGTCTGACAGGCAAGGAGCGTGGGTCGGTGGCGCGCAGGCGAAGGAGCAACCGTGCGCTCAGCAGGCGGCAACGAGCCGTCCTGGTCGGCATTGGCCTGATCGTGACGGCCCTTCTTGTCTGGCTGGACCGAAACGTCCTTTCGCCACCGGCGTCGAGACCCTCCACGTCGCAGCAGCAGACGCTCGCGACGGACCTGGCCCGCTACCACGGCCAAAGATTCGAAGTCGTCCGGGTCGTCGACGGCGACACGCTGCATCTGGGCGCGCCGGACCTCGGCGGCGACTCGACCAAGGTCCGGCTGCTGGGAATCGATGCGCCGGAAATGGGTACGACCAGGAGCGCGAGAATGTACTTCGCCGCGGAAGCCACGGCGTTCGCCAAGCGACTGGCTCTCCACAGGAGGTACACGTCTATCTCGATGAGCGCGCGGGCAGCCGGGACCGCTACCAGAGGCTGCTGGCCTACATCGAGCTGCCGGACGGGAAGTTCCTCAACGAGGAGCTGCTCTCGGAAGGCTACGTCTACGCGGACCAGCGGTTCAAGCACAGCTACTATCAGAAGTACCTGCAATTGGAGGCCGCCGCCCGGTCCGGCAAGCGAGGACTGTGGAAGAACGTCACGCCGGAGCAGATGCCGCCGTGGCTCCAGAAGCGGCTCGACAAGCAGTCATCCATCATCCCGGGTCAGAGCCTACAGGTTGTACTCTCGGATTTTGCGGTAGAGGGTTCGCTCGCCGATCCCCAGGATCTTGGCGGCCTTCTCGCGATTGCCCTGCGTCCGGGCCAGTGTGTCGGCGATAGCCTTTTTCTCCAGCTCGTTCAGCGAGACGCCGGCCAGACTCGCCGGCGAGGCGCTGGCTCCCGGTAGTTGCCGGCGGGGCGAGATCTCCGGCGGAAGGTCCGGAACGTCGATTTGGGGCCGGTCGCACATCACGACCATTGTTCGGATCGCGTTCTTGAGTTGGCGGATGTTGCCCGGCCATTCGTAGCCGACGAGAATACTCATGGCGGCCTCGGTGATACCCGTGACCTTCGATCCGGTATCTTCGACCGCCTCGCGCAGAAAGTGCTCGGCAAGAATCGGGATGTCCTCGGGCCTTTCCCGCAAAGGCGGCAGCACGAGGTTCACGCCGCGAATCCGGAAATACAGGTCCTGCCGGAACGTGTTTCGCTCGATGAGCTTCGTCAGGTTGTGATTGGTGGCGCTGATGACACGCACGTCCACGACCGTCGCCTTGTTGGAGCCGACCGGCGTGACGATGCCGTCCTCGAGCACGCGGAGCAGTTTCGCTTGCATCGTCAGCGGCATATCGCCAATCTCATCGAGGAAGAGCGTTCCCTTATCCGCGATCTCGAAGAGGCCTTTGCGGTCCACGTTGGCGCCCGTGAACGCGCCTTTGACGTGTCCGAACAGTTCGCTCTCCAGCAGCGTTTCGGTCAGCCCGGCACAATTGACCGGCTTGAACGGCTTATCACGCCGCAGGGAGTTGTGGTGAATCGCCCGCGCCAACAGCTCTTTGCCGGTGCCGGAAGGACCTTCGATCAGAACGGAGATGCTGGTGGGGGCGATGCGACGGATAACCTCGAAGATGCCATGCATCGCGGGGCTGGCGCCCTTGATGCCCTCGAACACCAGAGATTCCTGCTCTTGTTCGGTCCGGGCGTGGCGGGAGCAAGCCGCTTCGACGAGTGTCCGCAGTTGGTCGATGTCGAGCGGCTTGACGAGATAATCGAACGCCCCCTGCCGCAGGGCCTCTTTGCAGTTGTCGATGGTGGCATAGGCGGTGATCAGGATCACCTCCGTGCCGTCGCCGTTGCGTTTCGCTTCCCGAAGCACATCCAGCCCATCCACCTGTCCATCCAGCTTCAAGTCCGTGACGACCACGTGGACGCGCTGATTGCGCAGAACCTCAATGGCATGCTCGCCCGTATAGACCGCGAGGGCCTCCACGGGCAGCTTGCCGAGAGCTTCTACCATGCCATCGGCGTGGTCCCGCTCGTCGTCCACCACGAGGACGACCGGTTTCTGCTCTGTCCAACGATTGTTCAAGGCCCCACCCACGTATCTTGTTCAAGAGCACGCTTGCGGACCAGAGAAACTCGCCCTGCCAGCCGCGCCCAGCGGCCGATGCTCCCTTCTCCGATCACACGTTCCGGGCGCCGTCCATTCTACGCCGGAGGCTCGCGTGCATCAAGAGTTCCTTACAGGTTCACCGCGTGCCGTGTTCGGCGGCAGGACCGATTTGCGTATGTCCGAGATGGCCTGGAGGTACCGCCGCGCGGCAGGCTCATCCTTGGCTTCCACGATCACTCTCATCACCGGCTCGGTATTGCTCGTGCGCAGATGAATCCAGCCGTCGGGGAAATCGAGCCGCAGACCGTCAGCGACGTTCATCGTGGCGTCGTCGAACCGCGCCACCGCCAGTTCCTGGATCTGTCTGGCCTGCTGCGCATCGGCGGCGAACTTGTCTTTGTGCATGGAGTAGCCGCCGATCTCCTGAACCAACTGGCTGATGCTCTTGCCTGTCTCGGCCAGCAGTTGCAGAACCAGGCCGATTCCGACGAGACTATCCCGAATCGGGCCCACCCGCAAGTCGATCACGCCTCCGTTGCCTTCGCCGCCGATGATGCAGTTGTGCTCGATCATGGCGTTGGCCACATTGGCCTCGCCGACCGGGGTGCGAATGACGCTGCCGCCCGCGCGCCGGGCCACATCATCGATCATCCGCGAGGTGGACAGGTTGGCGGCCGCCGGGCCGCTGCGCTTCGAGAAGACCTGCAGCGCCGCCAGAGCCAGGGTGTACTCTTCCCCGATGTAGTTGCCCTTCTCATCGACGATAGCCAGCCGGTCGGCATCCGGGTCCTGGGCGAACCCCAGGTCCGCGTGCTCCTGCTTCACCCGCCAGCACAGGCCCGTCAAGTTCGCGGCCGTGGGCTCCGGCTCGTGCGCAAAGAGCCCCGTGGGCTCATCGTTGACTGCCACCACGTCGCAGCCCAGCTCGGCCAGCAGGATCTTCGTAATCCCCGCGCCGGCGCCGTTGACGCTGTCAAGAACGACCCGGTACCGCTTCGCGGCGATCCGTTGGGCGTCCACGAGGCCCAGGACCTTTTCCACGTGCACGCGGTCGGTTTCCGTGTTGCAGGTCAGTTTGCCGCAGCGTTCGGAGCTGACAAAGTGAAAATGCCGGTCCCAGAAGGTTCGACGGATCTCGTTGGCCGTCGCCGGCGGCGGCGCCATCCCATTGCTCAGCAGCAGCTTGATGCCGTTATACGGGATCGGGTTGTGGGAGGCCGTGATGATGATGCCCCCTTCGCAGCGCAGCCGGCGCACCATGATCCCAACGCTCGGCGTTGGAACAATCCCCAGGTCGACCACGTCGATCCCGACCGCACACAGGCCGGCCGTTACCGCCGACGTCAGCATGGGGCCGCTGATACGGGAATCCCGTCCAATGCAGACCGTGAACGGCCGACCGCCCGTATCGAGGCTGCTCCTCAGGAAGGTCCCGAACGCGGAGCCGTACTCCGCCGCCACAATCGGGGTGAGGTTCTCGCCCACCACACCCCGCATGCCGCTGACGCTGATGATGAGGTCTTCCGCCATGTCAATCCAGTCCGCAGACGTAAAGCTCGTTGACGAAATCGAGCTTGCGCAGGTCCTCGATGGTGGCCGCATCCGGCTCTTTGTCGAGACTGACGGCCAGGACCGCCTTCTGCACCTCGGGCTTCTGACCGACACCCATGGTGCCGATGTTGATGCCGTGTTTGCCCAAGAGCGTGCCGACGGCGCCGATGACGCCGGGCCGGTCATCATTGAAGATCACCAGCACCGTGCCCTGCGGCGTCATCTCGATGTGGAATCCGTCGATCTCGATAATCCGCAGCAGGGTCTCGCCGAAAACCGAGCCTCGAACCGTTCGCGTGACCTGATTCGTGGCGACCGTGGCGCTGAAACTCGAGGCCACGTCGCGGGCCTCGGTATTCTTCGTTTCGTCGATGCTGATGCCGCGTTCTTTGGCCAGCACCGGCGTATTGACCATGTTCAACGGCATCTCAAAGTGCTTTTGCAGCAGGCCGATGGCGAAGTTCAGCGTGGCGGGCTCGACGCTCATCCCGGCGATCGACCCACGATACTGGACCTGGACCTCCTTGATGCTGCCGGGTGCGATCATGCTGAGCAGTTTTCCCACGCGCCGAGCCAGATCGGCATATTTGCTCACCGCGGGCGGCATCGCTCCGGCCATCGAGGGGGCGTTGACCGCGTTACGAATCGGGCCGCCGTTGATCGCGTCGAGCAGGATCTGGGCGGCCTCGACCGCCACTTCCACCTGGGCCTCCTCGGTGCTGGCGCCCAGATGCGGGGTCACGATGCAGTTGTCGAGTGTCGCGAATTGCAGGTTCTTCGGCGGCTCCTCCGAGAACACATCCAGGGCCGCTCCGGCGATCTTCTTCTTGGCCAAGGCATCGTAGAGAACCTCCTCATTGATGATGCCGCCTCTGGCGCAGTTGATCAGGCGGACCGTCGGCTTCATCATGGCGATCTGGTCGGCGCCGACCATGTTCAGCGTCGTCGGGTTGCGCGGCACGTGCACCGTGATGAAATCCGCTTCCCGGAAGATCCGCTCGACGCTTGTCCGTCACCTGGATGCCCAACTGCTCGGCATTCTTCGGCGCAGCCAGCGGATCGTAGCCGACCACCTTCATGTTGAAGCCGCGGGCCATGTGAGCCACGGCCATACCGATGCGACCGAGGCCGATCACCCCCAGGACCTTGTTATTGAGCTGATTGCCCATGTACTTCTTGCGATCCCAGGCACCGGACTTGAGGCTGTTGCAGGCCTGGACCACGTTGCGGCTCATGGCCAGCATCAGGGCCATCGTGTGCTCCGCCGCACTGAGAGTATTGCCGCCCGGCGTGTTCATCACGAGGATGCCCTTGCGGGTCGCGGCCGGTACGTCGATGTTGTCGACGCCCACACCCGCCCGCGCCACGCCTTTCAGCCGGCCGGGACTGGCCAGGACCTTGGCCGTCACCTTCGTCTCGCTGCGCACAATCAGACCATCGTAGTCGCGGATGATATTGGCCAGCTCATCTTCACTGATCCCGATCTTGATCACCGCTTCCGCGCCCGGCGTGGCGTTGATCAGATCGATTCCCTCCTGCGCGAGTTTGTCTGTGATGAGCACTTTAACCATAGCCATCTCCAAGAAGCCCCAACCCGTCATTGCGCTCAGGTCTGAGCCGCCCAGGCCCGGGCAAGGGTCACAGCCCATCCGGCGGTCAAGATCACGAGCAGACCTGCAACCACGTATCTGACTCTCAGCTCGGCCCACAGCCGATCAAAGAAGTGGAAATATACGCCAAGGATAGCCGTCAGAAAAGCGCAAAATGCCACGACAATCAAGAGCGAACACACGAGCGCTCCCGCCGGCTGGACATAGAAGGCCGTCAGCACCTCGCCCCGGGCGAAGGCCAGCACACACGTGGTCATCCCGCAGGTCGGGCAGGGCAAACCAGTCCTCTGCTTCATGCCGCAGGGGCCGAAGAGCGACCCGAAATCAAACCCGACCCACTGCAGGAGCCAGAGACCGCCGAAGAGAGCGACAACACCCGCGGCGAAGAGAGCCGCCATCATGCGCCCCTTGGCGGACGCCCGCCGTACATACCTGCTGCCTTTAACCTGTTGGCTTTTCTGCATATAGAGTGTAGAATATTCCCTGCTTACGACAATGTCAACCAAAGCGGCAGGAACGGTATGTCCTTAGAACAAAAAGACTTAAGTGAGATGCTCGAGACGGCCATCGTCGCGGCGCGGCTCGCCGGACAACATGCGATGGAGCAGATGAACTACGTCAAGGCCGTCAAAAAGAGCGAAGGCGAGCTGGTCACCCAGGCCGATGCCCAGTGCCAGAAGATCATCATCCAGAGGATTCGAGAAACCTACCCCGATCATGGCTTCATCGCCGAAGAGGGTGAGAAAGGCAGGATGTTCAAACGAGCACCGCTCGCCGAGCCGGCCATCTGGTGGGCGGTCGATCCGATCGACGGGACGAACAACTTCGCCCACGGAATCCCGGTTTTCGCGGTCAGCGTCGCTGCGTTGTCCGAGGGTGAGCCGGTGGTCGGCGTGATCTTCCAGCCCGCCAGCGACTCCATGTTCACGGCTGTCAAAGGTGGGGACGCCCAGTTGGACGGCCGGCACATCTTTGCCGGCGAGGAGGAGATCGGCCCGCTGACCAGCGTCGGCTTGGACAGCCACTTCAACGATACCCTGCCGCCCTGGGTCTGCGATCTCATCCGCCAGTCGCGGTTCCGCAATTTCGGCGCGACCGCCCTGCATCTGGCCTACGTCGCCCGGGGCGGGCTGGTAGCCGCCCTGATGTGCACGCCGAAGCTGTGGGATATTGCGGCGGGTACGGTGATCGCCGAGGCGGCCGGGGCGATTGTGACCGACTGGAACGGAGAGAAGATCTTTCCCATCGATCTCGACAACTATGAGGGGCAGACCTTCCAGATGGCCGTGGCAAACAGGAAGACGCATCCCGGCCTTCTGAAGGCCATTCAGGGTTGATGCAATTACGACTTGTTATTGCTCGCGGTCTGTCATCCCTTCGCTGCGTTCAGGGCAGGCTCTGAACGGAGCAAAGCGGAGTGAAGGATCTGGGCCGCGACACCGAGAAACCTCTCGTTCGCGAGCCAGATCCTTCGCTGTCGCTCAGGATGACAAAGCGGGGCGCGGGCGTCGGTCCCGTGAGTAGCCGCTGCTACCTGGGGTCGGGCACGGGATACAGCGCGACGATCCGGACCTTGTCGCGGGCGGAATTCACCTGGCTTCGGTCGAGGATCGCGATGACCCTCCGCTGCGGCCCGTTCGTCCCGATCCGGGTCAGAACGTAGGCTGTGAATACATCGCTCCGCACGGTCACCAGATTACTGATCCGGGTGAAGATCAGGTCGCGCTCCTCAAAGTCGTCGCGCACCGTGTCGGGCGTCATGTCGGGCCCCCTGGGCGCATCGGTATGCTGATTGTCTTTGCTGTCGAAGCCCGGGGCACACAGGGGATTGACCTGCATCAGATCGCCGATGCTCCTGTAAGGCCCGTGGCTGTCTCGATAATCGACGACGGCCCGCGCTTTCTGGAGTGCCGCCGCGTCATCGTATTGCATCCACGGGAGTTGCGCGAGGACGAACGCCGGCGCCGTGTTGACGTTGATCCGTCCCATGATGCGGGTTTCATCGGCGCTGAGCCCCGGATGCTGGGACGGATCGATGACGGTAAGATAGTTGAAGAGCCTTCGATAGATGGGATTTCGCAGATCGACCAGACAATCGGCCGCCGTCGCCCCTTCCGGGATGCTGTAGGCACTGCGGGCCAGAATCAGGCCCAATTCGCCGATATTGGTCAGCGGCTTGTTGGCCGGATGCGCCTGGATCAGCATCTCAGGCCGCTGGGGGTCCACGTAGTTGCCCGCGGCGTTGCCGAGCCCCGGTGTCGAGGCGTCGGTCGCCCAGAGCCGCCGAATACACTTGTACGGCGAGACATCGCGCTGGAGACTGCGGGCGACGCCGTCGGCCGTGAGCCACGCGTCGGGCACTCTCCTGGAATCGACGATCAGCCATTTCCCTGCCGACTGGACCCGGCGCTGCAGGGAGATCGTGGCGCCCGACTCAAATGTCGCCTGGCCCAGGTCCTGCACCGCCTTCTTATAAGCGTTGCGGTCGTAACCGAAGCGGGGCATCGTGTCGACCGGCTCCTGGGGATCGGAGAATACGACATAATCCTTCGTCAAAGGGGCCGCCGGGTCCTCGGCCAGCATGACGTGGAACCGTCTCGATCCCGACCACACCACATCCAACTCCACGTCGGCGGCAGACGGATTGTCGATCACGATCTTCCAGTCGCCGGGCCGAGGGTCGGTATCCTCGAAGTAGGGCCGATAGAGCTCGATCGCATACGACGTGCGCAGTAGGCCGGTATTCGGGTCCTTCACCTGCCGATAGGCCAGCTCCGAAAGGTACAGGCAAGGGCGTTCGAAGCCATAGTACGGCGAGGAGAGTCCCTGGACCACGGTGATCTCGTCATCATCGTCAATGTAGTCCATCAGAGTTGGCCGTGATCTGAATCGCCTTTTCCGTGATCCCCATCGTATTGGGGTCCGCTTCCGATAACGCCGCGGCGACCGCCGCGCGAAGGACCAGCTCGTTGGCCGTATTGACGTTCACCATCTTGCGGAACTTCGCCCCGGTGTCGGTCGTCATCGTCCGGGGCGTGAGGATCCGATCCATATTGTACGTGGTCGCCAGGGGACGATACGAGTAGCTGGAATCCAGTGTGCCATTGACATCGTGTACTCGTAAGAACCAGGCCGCCAGCAGGTCCTTCTCCGCCTCTTGCGGTTTCTTGTTGGTCCGCGTCAGCTCTTCGGCGGACGGCAGCGCCGCGGGTGTTAACAACGCGCTGGCCCGGAAGGAGCCCCAGTTTTCCAGGCGGGTATCGACGCCCGTCTGGTTCAGGAGGAAACGATAGCGAAGCTCCAGCTCATCCGACAGATCGAAAGGCGTGTAGGGAAACAGGTTGTTCGAGCTCTGGGCCACATAGGCCGCCAGGTCCGGGTATTGCCAGAGGACCCACTGCTCGTAGGCGGTCAGGTTCAACGCGACGGGATTTGCCGTATTGTTGACGCGGGCGCCGAGCAAAGCCGCTTCGTTCGACAGCGTGACGACCTGGCCCGGTGCGCCCGCCAGCGCCAGAATATTCACCTGGAGCTGGCTGCGACCGTCGACTCGGGCCGTGTTCGCGTCACCGGGATCGCACTTGTAGCCGGTGTTCACATTGAGCATTCCGCCGTTGTCGAGGATCCGCACGGCCGCATAGATCGGCCGGCCCTTGCTCGACATCACGCCGGGCACCGGGAACCATCGCGCGTCTCCCACCCCATCGCCATCGGCGTCGGCGTTTGTTTCGGCCCCGTTCGGATCCTTGATGGGCTCGCGCTCCTCCACCAGACGGATGCGAACATTTCGGGTCCCGGCCGCCGGCAAACCGGCCACGTTGCTGATCTGCCGCCAGTAATAATTGCCTCCGGACTGATACGGCTCCGCGTCCGCCAGCCAGGCGTTGTTCGCATCCGGATACTCATAGTACGCCGTCGTGCTCCTGACACCGGGGACATCGGCGATCAGCGTCTCGTTGATCTCGGCCAGAACCGTATCGACGGCCAGAGCCAGTTCCCGGCTGTCCGCCGTGGCGGAGGTGGCCATCTTGTCGATCCGGGCCGCCATCACGAACAGCACGCCCACAAGGGCCAGCAGGCTGGTCAGGACCACCGCCAGGATCAGGGCCGAGCCCCGACGAAAGACTACCGCTGTTGGTTCAATCCGCTCCATCATTGCCGTACCGTCAGTTGTCCAAATAGACGATGTGAGTGAACGTCCTGCCGCCCTTGACGAGGCCGCGCGAGTCATACAGAGTGAACGTGAACTTCAGGGCGCGCCCCAGCCCGAGAATCGTGTTGAAGTCGCCGCTCAGCGCGGTGATCTGGCGATTCCCGAAGATCGCCGGACCGCGGGGGTACCACACGCCGGGAATCTGCCGCGGATGCAGCTCGTCGCCCTCCAGGACGAAATCGGAGTCGTCCTTGAGGTTTGCGTCTCCATTCGGGTTGACTTCCGGAATCCAGCGGTGCTCGGCGTCGCTCCAGCCCTGGACCTTGAATTGACCCACCCCGCGGCACATGAAGGCGTGGAGCGAGCCCGGCTTGTTCGGGTCCAGCGTCACGCCGCCGATGGTGACGTTCTTCTGGCTCGTGGTTCTGCCCGTCCAGTCCGACCTCGACGTCCCCGATGACCGACAAGATATCCACTTTCCTGGCCAGAGGGATCAGCTCCCACCCGCGCATGGAGATGGAATCGTACTCCGTGTTGCTCATCCAATCGCGCCACTGGTTGTCCGTGAACTTGCCGGTGCCGAGTGGGTCGCAGGGGTCCGCCGCGGCGGACGGCGCCACGAGAATGTGCTCCGTTCGCGCCAGGATGCGATGTTCGGGCTTCTGCGTCTGGGGCCGGTTCGGCTCGGCGGGATTGGCCGAGGGGCCGCTCGCCAGCGCGTAGGAGATCCTTGCCATATTGCCGCGCACCGCCGGACTGGCCCGGTAGGTCTGGAAGTCGCCGTCGGCGAAGAACATGATCCGATCGAACCGGTCAAAGGCTTCTTCGGCGTTGCGGTTGGTAGCCGGTGTAGTTCGCCTTGCGCTCCGCCCGCCAGAAGACGAGGATCTCTCCATCCTTGCGCAGCCCGCGCAAGTCCGAGTCCAACTGCGCCGTGATCGCGCGGAGCTTCTGCATGATCTCGGCATTGGCCAGGGCCAGCCGGTGCGAGTCGGTGCTCACCCGGAAGATGACGCCGGCGAAGGACATCACCAGCGCCAGAATCCCGAGGGCGACCACCATCTCCATCAATGTGAACGCTCTTCGCATGTTACGATCCCGGGAATCGAACCACATCCTGGTAAACGGCGACCACCGGATTCCTGCCGCCGGAAGCCGCCGGGGGGACCACCCACGCCCAGCCGCCGGCCGGCGCGCTGAGGGCGCCGCCGGTCCACGCCCGATCCAGCCTGATCTTGTCCGGCTGGCTGGCATACCGCTCCAGCACGTGATAGATCTGCCCCGTCTTGTCATCCACGAGAAAGCAGCCGTCGTTGACGAAGGCCAGCTCATCGATCCCGTCATCGGGGACGGCATCCTTCAGCAGAACCTCGGCGGCTGTTCGCCGCGTTGGCATCCTGCACGAGATTGATGCGCACGGGCCGGGGCAGATCGGGATTCGGGGTCCCAAGCTGCGGCGCCTCCGCGCCGGTCTTGCGCACCCAGTATGTCGCCCCGGCGGTCTGACGGCTGACGAAGACGGTACACTGAACGAGCCGGCTGCCGGCGCTCATCCGCCGGCACAGCGCCGCCCAGGAGTACTGCCGGGTCGATTCCTCGCGCGTCGACGGGTACAGGTACTCCTCCGCCGGGATCGTCACCAGTTGCTCGTAGGGCACGAAACCGTCGGTCTTCAGATTCGCGTTGTTCGGGTCCAGGCCATAAATCCGCATCTTGGCCAGGGCCTCATCGGCCGCCACCGCGCCGATCGTCCGTTCCGTCGACGTGGTCGAAAAATACACCCCCGTCAGGAACGTGCCGGCGATGAACATCAGGCCGATGGCCAGCGTCCCGACGGCCAGCAACGTTTCCGTCAATGAGAATCCAGCTTGTCGCCTGTTCTTAACCATAGCGGTCCATCAATGCGACGAAATCAGGTTTCCCGCATAGGGGCTTACGTACAACATTTCGGTCGTCAATTGGCTCAGGTACGTGGACCAGGGCGCCCGGGCCCCGTAGGCCGCCCGCAACGTGGACAGCTCGTAAATCACGAGACTCGTGCGGCTGTCTTCCTTGCCCAGCCCCAACTCCACGTTGTCCGTGCCGTTGCGCCGGGCATAGTCGTCCTGGAGGAACATGCCTTGCTTGTACCGGCAGATATTGTCCACCGAATTGAACACGTCGTCGGTGGAGGTCTGCGTGGAACCGGGACTATTGTTCGGCCGATAGACGCCGCTGCGATTGCGAACGCGAACCTCGTGCACCGCCAGCTTGCCCGAGGGGGCAAACACGATGGAAAACGTCGTGGCGTCGCTCAACTCGGAGAGCTCGTCGATGGTCGCGTCGCTGGTGATCCCCGTCAAATCGATCACGCCCATCGTGTCGGGCAGCTTCATCGGCTCCAGCCCTTCGACCGCCCGGAACCCGTTGGCCAGGCCGCCCATATTCTTCGGCTCCTCATGCACGATGAAAATCATGTACTGCGGTGCGTTCAGCACGGTCTTGAGCGGATCGAGCGGATCGTCCGACGTGCACAACTTCTGGAAACGAACGCCCACGTACTTCTGCTGGCTCATCGCCATGGCGCGGGCGGAGCTCAACGCGGCGTCGATCATGCTCCCGACGCCGCTGGCCGTCTGGAACGACTTCATCAGAGAGCGGACCGCCGGCACGGCGAAGCCCATCAGCAGCGCCATCGTCGCGATGACCAGGGTCATCTCGATGAGCGTCAAACCATTTGCTCTGCGCGTTTGACGAGGCACCCCTGTCATCCCTTCACGATGCTCAGGGCGTGCCTGAGCGCAGCGAAGGATCTGGGCCGCGAGCGGGATCTCACCGTCCCGCACTCGCGGCGCAGCTCGCATTCGCAGGCCAGATGCTTCGCTATGCTCAGCATGACAATTCCACGCTCGGATTGGCTGCATGCGTTCTTCATCGCATGCCTTTGTTGCTGATGTCATCGCCGGTGCCGAACTGCCGGTCCGGCCCGGCCGAGATCAGCTCGGGGAACGTGTTCTCCGGAACATAGACGTAGTCCATCACAGTTCCCCACGGGTCACTCATCGACCGCAGATCCGCGATGCCGCCCTTCATTTTTGACCACGCCGGGGCGAGCTTGTCGAGCACCTGCCGCGAGGCCGGCACCGAACGAAGCTCCTGGTACATCGACTCGATATGCGCCAGGGCATTGGCAGGGTTTCGCTCCGCCTGCGGCGGGAACTGCCCCTTGGCCTCGTAGTACTCGCGCAGGGCGACGGCGACGAGGGCGAAGGCGTTGCGCAGCGCGTTCTCCTTCGACTGCGTGTCGACGCGCAGCGTCACCGTGACCACGATGCCGGACAAGACCACGATGATGCCCAGCACGACCAGCATCTCCACGAGCGTCACGCCGCTATTGTGTCGCGAGTTCGCCATACGCTGCCCCCGCCCGATCCTTCGAAACTACTGTCCGAAATTGCGAATGTCGTCGTTCGTGCCGTAAATGCCGTCCGCGCCGGCGGAGATCAGCAGATAGGAGTCCGGCCGATACGGCCAGGGCCGCGCCTGCACCCGGGGATCGCGAATGTACTCGATAGAAGTAAGTCTGGACTGTCCATCTCGAGCAGGGATGAGTGCTCCGGCTTGTGTCGCCGAGCGGCTTGAGTAGCGTATCCGCCAGCATTCCCAGGCTGACCAGCGGCCAGTTGTCCCGGACGTTGTAGATCCGCGTTCTCGGCGGATCGCGCCGCGGTCGAGCAGACTTTGCTGGCCGGGTTCGCTTTGTAGTACAGAATCGGGCGTGCCCGGCGACACCATCTTGGCCGCCACGCCCGGCACGCAGGACTGCTGCTGTTCTCCAGGACCTTGCGCTCGCTCACGGTGAACACATCGCACAAGACGTACGTGCGCGGGCCAGCGCGCTGATTGCCCGAGCTCGTTGGACGTATCCGGGAACAGTCCATCCCGCAATCCCGCCGCGCTGTCCCGAGCAGGAACGCGTTGGCGTGCTCCAACTCCACGTAGCGGCCCTTCCTCTTGTCCAGGGACTGGCGGTCGGATTGACCTTCAGCGGATCGTACGTCGTCGGCCCGCCGTTGCGGTCCAAGCCATCCGCACGCCAGCCGGAATCCGGATGGAAACCGAGCAGGTCCCAGCCCAGCAGGGCCTCCGCCAGCTTCTGGGCACCGCAGTAGTCCGTCCGGCCGCCGGCAGCGTTCGGGTTCTGCCAGCTCGACGGCGGATAGTCCCCGTAGTCGCTCTTGAAGGCCGCCAGCCCCAGCTCGATCGACGTGAACTGGGCCTTCTGCTTCGTCTCCTTGGCCATCTTCTGCACCGTGTGCACCGCCGGCAGCAGCAGCCCGACGAGCAACGCAATGATGCTGACCACGACCAGGATCTCGATGACGGTCATGCCTGACGTTCTCGTTCTCATGGCATTCTTCTTTCAGTATCGAGGGTTATCACCATCAAGGTGCTCCTTCACTCTCCTCGACTGCTCGATCCAAGAGTGGCATCTCGTGCGTCGCCCTAGATTTCAGACTGGCGACGCACTTTGCGAAGACCGACCGCTACTCCCTGTACCGCCACTCGAAGTTGCAGATGTCATCGGCCGTGCCGTACTCGCCGTCCCAGCCGGCGGAGATCAGGATGAACGTATCCGCCCGGAAGGGCCGCGATCGTGGTCGTGATCTGCGTGCTCTGGCGTATTCCGGTAGAACCGCACCGGATCGGCCATCTTGTGAGTTGCGGCAGCTACTCCACCCGATGTCCCGCTCGTCGCTTGCCACGGCTTGCCAAGCTGGACCAGGGCATGGTTGTCCCAGTAGTTGTAGATATTCCCCTGGCTGTCCGCCGGTGTCATCGCCTGCAGCAAAGTTCGGGTCGTGGTAGCTGTTGGCCGTATCCGCCTTGTAGTAGAGGATCGGCATCCCGGTCTTTTCGCCGGACTGCATCTGACGCGAGTAGACGTCGCACAGGACAAAGCTGGTACCGAGGAAGGGACCGATGTTGGTGCCGTAAATGTCCTGCAACCGCCAGGCAGTTGGCGTTTCTCGGCCTGCAGGAAGGGTCCCTTCCTCGCCCTGAGGTTGTTGTCCCGCAGGGTCGGGGTCATGCCGTCGATGTTCGGCGGGTACAGAGGGAGCTTCCCGGCGGCATCCAACCCATCGCGCCGGAAGACCGAACTCGTGTGGAATCCGAGCAGGTCCTGGCCCATGAGGGCTTCGCAGAGCTTCATCGAGCCACAGTAGGGCTGATTCATGGAGTCCACCGCCGTCGAGGGCGGATAGCCGTCGAATTCGTTGTTGAACAGCTCGACAGCCGCATTGATGGCCTTGAACTGGGCCTTCTGTTGCACGTCCCGGGCGTAGCGTCTGACTTTGTTGAGCGCGGGCACCATCAGCCCGATGAGGATCACGATGATGCTCATCACCGTGAGCAGTTCGATGATGGTGAACGCCCTTCTTTTCCTGGCTTGGGTCATGGTCGGTTTCATGGTCTTCTCCTTTTCAGATGCACACTCTCTTGGATCTTCGATCTTGCGGAATTTTCGATTAACCGGCAGCGCTGAGGCTGGTAATCACCTGAATCATGGGCAAGAACACCGACAGCACGATGAGCATCACCGTGCTGCCGAGCACGAGAATGATCATCGGCTCGAGCATGGACATCAGACTGCCGACGAGCACGTCCACCTGCTCGTCATATTGATCGGCCACTTTCAAAAGCATCTTGTCCAGATCGCCCGTTTCCTCACCGACGGCCACCATGTTGCTGACCAGCAGGTCCACCGTCTTGGAGGCCCGCAAAGGTCCGGCAAACGTATCGCCCTGGCGAATGGAGTTGTGGACGTTCCCCAGCATTTTCGCGTACACTTCGTTGCCGGCGGTCTCGCGGGTCACGTTGATGGCGTCGAGGATCGGCACGCCGGCGCTGATCAGGGTGCCCAGTGTTCTTGTCCACCGCGTGATCGAGATCTTGCTCGACAACTGCCCCATGACCGGCAGTTTCAGGGTGACGGTATCCAGCACGAACCGGCCCGGCAGGGTCTTGCGCAGGAGTCGGATAAGGACGACGATCGCGACGGGAACCCCGGCCAGAATCGCCCATCCATACCGATGGGCAATCCAGTCGCTGATTCCCAGCACCGTCATCGTGATGGGATTCAGCTTGCCGCCGACCATTTCCTGGAGCACGCCCTGGAAGGTCGGGATCACGAACGTCATCAGGCCCAGCACGATGCCAAAGGCCGCCGTCATGACGACGACCGGGTAGATCATGGCCCCTTTGACGCGTCCCTTCAAGCGGAGGGCCTTCTCCTTGAAGTCAGAGATGCGGGCCAGGATCAGATCGAGTACGCCGCCGGCCTCGCCGGCCGCCACCATGTTGACGAACAGCCGGTCGAAGGCCCGAGGGTACTTGGCAAAGGCCTCGGAAAGGGTCGAGCCGCCCTCGATGTCGTCCGCCACGTACCCGATGATTCGTTTGAAGTTCCCTGCTTTCTGCTGCTCCTCGAGAATACGCAACGACCGCAGGATTGGCAGACCCGCGTCCTGGAGCGTCGAGAGCTGCCGGGCGAATTGCGTGACATTCTTGACCTTGACCCGGGCGCCGGCCCCCCGCCGCCTCTTGGGCTTCGCTCCCGCCTTGCCCGCGCCCCCCTTGGTGGCCGACTTGGGACGGACTTTCGTGGGGAAGTACCCCATGGTGCGGATCTTGCTGATCGCCTCCTTTTCGCTAAGGGCCTCGATCTCGTCCTTGATCTCCACACCCTGGGAGTCCAGCGCTACGTACTGAAAGACGGGCATGTTCCTACCTCACTTTCCCGTTACCCGTTCCCACTCACACGGTTGGACCTCTGGAGCCGGTTAGCTTTCGATCATCGTCTCTTTCGCGATCTCATCGATCGTCGTGATGCCGTCGTAGATGGCGGCCAGGCCATTGTCACGAAGCGGCCTCATTCCGGCTTTCAGCGCCGCCACGCGCAACACGTTGGTCGAGGCACGGTTCATGACCAGCTCGCGGATCTCGTCGTTGAACACCATGATCTCGAAGATTCCGAGCCGGCCCTTGTAGCCGGTGCCGTTGCACTTGCTGCAGCCGCGCCCGTAATAGAATTTCTTTCCCTTGATCTCCTCCTCGGTCAAGCGCAGCTCCTTGAGTTGCCCCTCATCCGGCTCGAACGCCGTCTTGCAGTTCGAACAGATCTTGCGCACCAGTCTCTGGCCGACGATCCCCTCAATGGTGGCCGTCAGAAGGAAGGGCTCGATCCCCAAATCCAGCAAACGGGCAATCGTGGCCGGGGAGTCATTCGTGTGCAGAGTCGTGAACACCAGGTGACCCGTCAGGGACGACTGCGCGGCGATTTCCGCTGTCTCCAAGTCACGAATTTCGCCGACCAGGATGATGTCCGGGTCCTGACGCAGGATGGAACGCAGGCAGCGGGCAAACGTCAGACCGATGTCGGGCTTCATCTGCACCTGGATCATGCCGTCCATGTCGTATTCGACGGGGTCCTCGGTCGTGATCAGCTTGCTGTCGATGGTGTTGAGCTCATTGAGGGCCGCGTACAGCGTCGTGGTTTTGCCGCACCCGGTCGGCCCCGTCACGATGATAATACCATTCGGCTTGTTGATCAAGGCCCGGAACGTCTTGATGTCGTCGGGCCTCATGCCCAGCCTCTCGATGTCGAAGCTCACCTGGCTGCGGTCCAGGACACGCAACACGACGCTTTCCCCGAACATCGTCGGCAGCACGCTGACGCGCAGGTCCACCGGACTGCCCTGCACGCTGAGCGAGATGCGGCCGTCCTGCGGCAGACGCCGCTCGGCAATGTCCAAGTTTGCCATGACTTTGATGCGCGAGCTCAACGCCGCCGCGATATACTTGGGCGGCGGGATCATCTCGTAAAGTACGCCGTCGATCCGGTAACGCATCTTGTATTCGGTCTCAAACGGCTCGAAGTGGATGTCGGACGCCTTATCCCGGATCGCCTGGAGCAACACCAGGTTAAGCAGTTTCTTGACCGGGTTGGACTCCGACAACTCCTTCAACTCGTCGAGGTCGATGCTGGTGTTTCTGCCGTCGAACTCCGCGAGGAAAGCATCAGACTGAATTTCGTCGATCAGCTCCGTGATATTATCTTCCTGTTTGGTTTCATAATACTTCGTCAGGGCACTCTCCAGGCCCTCGCGGTCGGTCATCTTCGCCGTCACCGTGAAGCCCATGAGCGTCCGCAAGTCATCTGTGGCACGGAAGTTATCGACATTATCGAGCGCGACCGTCAGCTCGTTTTTCTCTTTGCTGTAGGCGATGGGGAGAATATGGTAGGTCTTGGCCATCTGGGCCGGGACCTTCTCAATCACGTCAGCGGCAATCTCCATTCCGTCAATGCTCGTATACTCCATGCCCCGTTTGGCCGCCAAAGCGACCTGGAGCTGTGCCTCATCCACCAGTCCCAGCTCCAGGAAGATCTGCCCGATTCGGACGTTCCCTCCTCGCTGCTTCTGGATCTCCAGACATTCATGAACCTTCTCCCGGCTCAGAACGCCCATCTTCATCAGGATCCTTCCCAGGGGCCGCCCACGGAGCTGTTCAACAGGCGGAAGTTTGTCGAATGGCTTTTTTCCCATCACGATACACCCTCAAAGACCCTATAACTCTATACGACTGAATTTTAGCAAAGTAAACAATGATGGTAAAGAAAATTACGAATTGGACACCTGGTTAATGAGACGACGCCAAATGGCTAAAAACCGCGAACAAGTCCTGGAGTCTCATTTCCGAGATGGCATAACTCCTGCCCCAGCGACCTCCGCCTGATGCTGCCTTGCTGAAGAACGGGCGGACCGCTACGTCTTGAGGATCGGTCCCATATCATCCAGTTCCTTCTTTGCCTCCTCAGCCTTCTTCTTCATCTTGCCCTTGGCTGCGGCGATCTTATTGAGGGCCTTCTGCTGCAGAGCGCCTGGCTGGCGTCCTTTTTCCAGCATTTCCTCAAGGCTGATCTTGCCTGTGTCGTAGAGCGCCCACAAGTGTTCATCCAGCAGTTGCATGCCGAGTTTCTTACCTGTTTGGATACTCGAATCAATGCGATAGGTCTTGTTTTCGCGGATCAGGTTGGCGATAGCGGGCGTGACCACCATGAACTCGTAGGCGGCACACCGGCCGCGTCCGGTCGCCAGGGGACACAGTTCCTGGCTTAGAACGGCGATCAGGTTGCCGCTAAGCTGGGTTCGGATCTGCTCCTGCTGCTCCACCGGGAACACATCGATAATTCGGTTTACCGTTCCGGCCGCACTGGTGGTGTGCACGGTGCTGAACACCAAGTGGCCGGTCTCCGCGGCACGGATGGCGTTACTGATGGTCTCCAAGTCGCGCAACTCACCGACGAGAATCACGTCCGGGTCCATACGCAGCACGCGCCGCAGGGCCTCGGCGAAGCTCGGTACATCGACCCCAACCTCACGCTGGTTCAGGATCGACTTCTTGTGGGGATGGTAGTATTCGATGGGATCCTCGACCGTGACGATATGGCGGTCGAAGTTCTCATTGATATAGTTGATCATCGTGGCGAGCGTGGTTGTCTTGCCGCTTCCCGTCGGTCCTGTAACCAGGAACAGCCCGCGGGGCCGGCGGCACAGAGCGGCGACGATTTTCGGCAAACCAATCTCCTCGAAGGTGAGCATCTTGTTGGGAATCTGACGCAGCACCATCGACACGCACCCCTTCTGCTTGAATACGGACACGCGGAACCGGGCCGCTTGGCCGAACGCAAAGCCGAAGTCAGTTCCTCCCTCCTCCTGGAGTTCCTGCTGGCATCGATCGGGCGTAATGCTCTTCATCAAGGCGGTAGC
Source organism: uncultured Planctomycetota bacterium (assembly GCA_963699595.1). Lineage (GTDB taxonomy): Bacteria > Planctomycetota > Phycisphaerae > Sedimentisphaerales > Anaerobacaceae > PLanc-01. Next base: position 1,289,948 of record CAVOUO010000035.1, on the reverse strand, counting down.
ATCTTCCGGCTCGAGCACTTTCGTTTCAAGTGATCGGAGGTGACCATCGAGCCGTAGTGTCGGCGGCCGCCCCACACTGAGATGAATGTCAGATGCTCCCTGCGTGACGCACGCATGGAGGAGCCGATCCATGTTCAAACCTGCCATCTGGTTGTCCCCTAAGTCGATTGTTCCACGACGCCCTCGACCTGCGCGTTCCGCGAGACTTCTTCGGGCGTGCTAACCCCTTTGAAAACCTTGAGCACACCATCCTCCGCGAGCGTGCGCATGCCGCTGGCCTTGGCCGCCGCCCGCAATTCGCCGGTCGGGGCCCTCTTGTAGGCCAATTCCCGCATCTCGTTGTTCATTTCGATCATTTCGAAGATACCCAGTCGGCCTTTGTAGCCCGTGTTGTGACAGGTGGCACAACCGGCCCCCTTATAGACCGGCCGCTTCTTGATCTCCGCCGGATCGATGCCCAAGAGCCGCAGATGGTGCGGATTCGGGTTCTCGTCCACCACCTTGCATTTCTTGCAAATAACGCGGATCAACCGCTGGGCCATGATGGCTTGAATCGAGCTGGCCACCAGGAAGGGCTTGACCCCCATATCGATCAGACGGGTAATCGCGCTGCACGCATCGTTCGTGTGCAGGGTGCTGAACACCAGGTGTCCAGTCAGAGCGGCCTGGATGGCGATATCGGCCACCTCCCCATCGCGGATTTCGCCGACGAGGATGATGTTGGGCGCCTGGCGCAGCATGGCGCGGAGGATCTTGTCGAATGTCAGGCCGATCTCCTCCTTGACCTGGCACTGGTTCATGCCGGCGAACATGTATTCCACCGGGTCCTCGGCCGTAATGATCTTCTTGTCCGGCTTATTCAGCTCTTGCAGGGCCGCGTACAGCGTCGTCGTCTTGCCGCTGCCGGTCGGCCCGGTCACGAGGAAAATGCCGTTGGGCCTTTTGATGATGCCCTGGAACTGCGCGTAGTTGTCCTGCTCGAATCCCAGCGATTCAATGCCGATATTGACGGCGTCCGGCCGCAGAATACGCAGCACCACGCTGGGACCGTGGACCCCCGGCAGGGACGAGACGCGAAAGTCAATGTCGCTGCCGGCGATGTTCCGCTTGATACGACCGTCCTGCGGCAGCCGCTTCTCGGCAATGTCCATGCCCGACAGAATCTTGAAACGAGCGACCAGCGGGGCCTGCATGTTCTTGGGGATATTGTCCTTCTCCAGGCAGACGCCGTCGACCCGATACCGGATCCGCACGCGATCGGCCATCGGCTCAATGTGGATATCGCTGGCCCGCATGTGGTAGGCGGTGTCGATAATCAGGTTCACCAGCCGGATCACGGGGCCTTCGTCGTCGCCCCCTGCCGCCTGGATGCGCAGGGCCTCCGCCTGGAGCTCGTGACCCGCCTCGGCCAGTTCCGCCGCCGTGGCGTCGATGCTGTGCTTGAGCCGGTCGTCCTCCGGCGCGACAACTTTGTCCGCCAGGGAGTTCTCGATGTACTCGCGGATTTTCTTCGGATTGGCGACATGACATTCCAGCTCCTTGTTCAGACGAAGCCGGACCGAATCCATCATGTCCAAGTCCATCGGGTCACTGATAATCAGCCGCAGACGCCCGTTGTTGACGCCCAAAGGCAGGATGTTATGCCGCTTGATGAGGTCTTCCGGGATGATTTTGACGGCATCGGCGGGGATGGTGACCTCGTCGAGGTCCACGTACTTGAGGCCAAACTGCTTGGCAATGGCCTTGGCCAGCGTGTCCTCGTTGATCAGACCCAGTTCGAGCAGGACCTGCCCCAGCCGCTTGTTGCTCGACTTGGCCGTCTTGATAGCGTTGATCAAAGCCTGCTTTTCAACCAAGCCTGCCTTAAAGAGGATTTCCCCTAAGTGCATCCGTTGTTTGGTCATACGAACCTCATGTGCTGCCGTAACAGGTCCTCCTTATTATATCAGATTTGTACCGGACCTGTCAAATCCAGCTTCAAACGCAGGGTGTTCAACGCTGTCTGGGCCGCACGCAAACGCACGGAGCTTCGATCGAACGAGAAAACATATCGCGACGTGTCCGTACCGTCTCGGTTGTCCACAGCAATATATACAAGTCCGACCGGTTTTTGTTCGCTGCCGCCGCCCGGGCCGGCTATGCCGGTTATGGCGATGGCATAGTCTGTGCCGGCTTTGCGGCGTGCGCCCTGAGCCATCGCCTGCGCCACCTGCTCGCTGACGGCACCATACGTATCGATCATCTCCTGAGGCACCTCCAACTCGCGGCACTTGGCCTCGTTGCTGTAAGGGATCCACCCATAAGTAAAATATCGGCTGGAACCAGGGACATCCGTAATCAGTTCCGCCAGCAGACCGCCGGTGCAGGACTCGGCGACGGCGAGGGTCCTGCCTGTTCGTGCCAATCCCTCGCCCACCACCTCGGCAAGCGTCTGATCGTCGGTCCCATAGACCAACTTGCCCAGCAAGGTGCGAAGAGAGCGTTCCTCCCGTTTGGCCATCTTCTCCGCCTCCACCCGATCAGCAGCGGTGGCCACGACCTCCAGACTGATAATGCCGGTGTGTACAGTGCAGTTGACGAGGGGGTTTCTACCCCGCTGCATGGCAGTCGCCGATCATCTCCGCGATCCTGGATTCCCCCGCCCCGAAGCATTTCAACCTCCTCACGACGATGGCCTGCCCGCTCACCAGCGGCCGCAGCTCAGGCAGGACCTGGGTGTCGAACATGTGCCGCATCTCCGTCGGCACGCCGGGCAGGGCAAACAGCCGCTTACCATCCTTCTGGACCCGAATACCGGGCGCTGTCCCCACCTCGTTCTCGAGGGCGGCTGCGCCCTGCGGGATGCACGCCTGGATGGAGTTCCGGGCCGGCATCTCGATCCCGCGCCGGTCAAAGAATTGCCTGACCTTCTCCAACAAATCCGGGTGAAGGACCAATTCCACCCCCAGAAATCCGGCGAAGGCCTGCCGGGTAACATCGTCATCGGTCGGCCCTAATCCACCCGTAGTCACGACGACATCCGCCTCGCCGGCAGCCAGGGCCAGCGCACGTTCTATCGCGGGTTCTTCATCGGGCACGCTGTGCACGCTGACGACGGGCAGGCTGATGGTCCTGAGTCGTCCCGCGATATATGCGGCATTGGTATCGATGGTCTTGCCGTTCAGCAACTCGTTGCCGATGCTGAGAATGCTGGCTTTCTTGACGTGTTCATCACCCACGGAAACCGTTTCTCACATTTCAATCATGGCTTTGACGACGCCGTCCCGGTAGCCGGCGACAAGCTCAAATGCCTCCTGAACCTGGTCGAACTTGAAACGATGGGTCACCATGAAGTCCGCCTGGACCTTGCCGCGGCCACCAGATCCATGGTCGCGCGGGTGCACCCATTCTGTCGGCGGACGTTCACAATCGTGATCTCCTTGCGCCGTATCTTGTCAATTGACAAGGAGATACGATCCTCCCGCGGGATGCCGATCAGAACCAATTTGCCGCCCGGCTTGAGCAGATCGACCGCCTGATCGACCGTCTCCTGCTGGCCGGCGCACTCATACACCACATCCATCCCCAGCGGCTGCTGGTGCAGGATGGACATCACCACATCCTCCTGCAATGGGTTGCCCACCCACGTCGCCCCGGCCTTTTTGGCCATCTGCACGCGCTCCGGGATTTTCTCCGTCATGTAGCAATTTCGCACGCCCTCCGCCTTGGCGCAGACCATGCAGCTCAGGCCGATGGGTCCGGCCCCGAGCATGGCCACATCGGCCGCCCGCGGCGGCCGCGACTGCCTGACCGAATAGAAACCAATGGTCAGCGGCTCGCACAAGGCACCCTGCTCCAAACTGAGCTTGCCCTTGGTCGGCAGACAGCACTCCTCCGGCATGACAAGATACTCGCAGAGACAACCGCCGCCCTGGCCCGGCGTGCCGAGAAAGCGCAGATTGAAGCACGTATTCTCCCGGCCCTGGCGGCACTGGTCGCAGTTGTGGCACGGGACCGCCGGCTCGACGACCACCTGCTCGCCTACTTTGACATGCCGGACGGCCTTGCCGACCGCCGCCACGGTCGCGGCGCATTCGTGGCCCACGATGAAGGGATATTTGACAACTTGGGACCCAATCCTCCCGGTCTCGAAGTAGTGAACATCCGATCCGCAAACACCCACCCTCTCAATTTTCAGCAGGACATCCGTATCCTTCTCGATCTTCGGGTCAGGAATCTCCCCGACCTCCATCCGACGGAGCCCTGTCAGCACTGCCGCTTTCATCTGTGACTACACTCCTGCAATTCGTGGCATGGGCATCTTGCCCATGAGTCGCAGGGCCATCTTGGCCCTGCACGTCATGGTTTCCACGGGCGAGACGCCCGTGACACACGGGCAGGATGCCCGTGCTGCTGTACTCCTACACGTTGAATCTGAAGTTGATGATGTCGCCATCCTTCACGACATACTCTTTGCCCTCCAGCCTCATCTTGCCGGCGGCCTTCACGGCCTTCTCGTCGCCCAGGGCTTTCAGGTCGTCATAAGCCATTGTCTCGGCACGAATAAAGCCGCGTTTGATGTCGGAGTGCACCTTGCCCGCCGCGTCCACGGCGATGGTCCCCTTGCGGATCGGCCAGGCCCGCACCTCATCCGACCCGACCGTCAGGAAGCTGATCAAGCCCAGGGCCGAATAGCAGATCGTCACAAATTTCTCGGCCGCGGACTCTTTGATCCCGAGGTCCGACATAAACGTGGCCCGGCTTTCCTCGTCCAATTGGGCCAACTCGTGCTCCAGCTTGGCAGACATCGTGACCACGGGCACGGCGCCCATCACGTCGCCCAGATCGAACGATTTCTCGAGGTCGTTCTCGCCGACGTTGATCACGACCGCCATGGGCTTGAGCGTCAGGAAACCCAGCGACTTGATGATCGTCAGCTCATCCTCCGTCTGGACCACCGAGCTGATGGGCCTCTCGGCCTCGATGGCCTCCTGGAGCCGCTTCTGCAGGGCCAGTTCCGCCTTGTCCTGCGCCTGGGTCTTGGTGGGCTTCGTGACCTGCTTTTCCAGCTTCTCGATTCGCGTCGTCACCAGCTCCAAGTCGGCCAGCAGCAATTCCGTCTGCAGTTCCGCCAGATCCCGCTTGGGATTGACGCTGTTGCGATAGGGCGGCACCGAGGGGTCTTCGAAGGCCCGGACCACCAGGACCAGCATATCGACGGTCCGGATCTGTCCGATCAGCCGCCGGGCCGCGGTCCGCCCGTGTTCGTCCGTGAAGCTAAAGCCCGGCAGGTCCAGGACATCCATCGTCGCATGGACCCTCTTTTGGGGCTTATACAGCTTCTCCAGCCACAGCAATCGCTCATCGGGCACCGGCACGATTGCCTCCTCGATGACATTGAGGCCCGCCATGGGAATGGCCTTGCCGCTGATGGCGGAGAAAATCGTACTTTTGCCAGATTGCATGAGCCCGAGTAACGCCGCTTTCATCTCACACTCCAGACAATCAGACGAGGAATGGAATGATGGAATACTGGAATGACTGGAATGATGGGTGAAGCACCAGCGATGCCTTTCCCAATATTCCAGTCATTCCCATTATTCCAATATTCCATTCTTCTCAGCCCGTACCTTCGCTTTGATGTCGTCGTAGACACTGCCGCCGGCGGCATCATAAGCGACGATCACGGGGAAATCAACCACCTCCAGCTTGCGAATGGCTTCCGTGCCCAAATCCTCATAGGCGACGACCTCGGCCCGGACGATATGCCGGCTGAGCAGGGCGCCCGCCCCGCCCAGCGTGGATAGGTGTACCGCCCCGTACTGGACGAGCGCGCGCTGGACTTCCTCGCTACGATAGCCTTTTCCGATCATCGCCCGCAGGCCGTGCGCGATTAGCTTCGGGCTGAAGGGGTCCATACGGGCGGAGGTGGTCGGTCCGGCGGCCCCGATCACCCGGCCCGGACGGGCCGGGGTAGGCCCCACAAAGTAGAGGATCGCTCCCTCCAAGTCGATGGGCAGACTCTCGCCGTGGTCGATGCTCTGACAGAGACGCCGGTGGGCCATGTCGCGCGCCGTATACACGATCCCCGTGATGAGGACCTCGTCTGACGCCCTTAATTGACGCACCTCTGCCTCCGTCAGCGGCGCCCGCAGTTTCTTCACGCGATCGACCTCCTGAAATCTGTGAATATCGACCCATCCATCGGCGAATGGCAGAGCCCACGGATGTGGAGTGTATACCATCTCTGCCATTGGCTCAAAACATTTCGGCAGATTCCTGTCGCTTTGGTGTGCGCCAGTCTGCTATAATCGCCCGCATGGCGAAGTATCCGATCTTCCTGGAACTGGGCGGCCGGCGGGTGGTGCTCGTCGGCGGCGGAGCGGTGGCCGTCCGCAAGGCCGAATCTCTCCTGGAGGCCGGGGCGCGCCTGGTGATCGTCGCCCACAAACCCAGTGATGCTATCACCGATCTGTGCGCCCGTCATGGCGCCGAGCTGATTCGCGCGAAATATTCCAAAGAGTACATCGCCCAGGCTGTCATCGTCATCGCCGCCACGAACGATCCGGCCGTCAACGAGCAGGTGTATCACGATTGCCAGGAGTTGGAGATCCTCTGCAATGTCGTCGATGAGCCGCGGCTCTGCGATTTCTTCGTCCCGGCGGTGGTCAAACGCGGCGATTTGCAGATCGCGATCGGGACGGAGGGCAACTGTCCGGCCTACGCCGGCCACCTGCGCAAGAAGCTCGAAACAATATTCACGGAGGAGCACGGCCGGTTCTTGGCCGAGCTGGAACGGGTGCGCCGGGAGGTTATCGAGCAGATTCCCGAACCCGACCGCAAAGCGATGCTGGGCCGGCTCGTGGACGACGAATCGTTTGAGTACTTCCGCGCGAACGGTCCGGCCGCCTGGCGCGAAAGAGCCCGGGCGCTGGTCACCTCGCAAGCCTGAGAGCCCGCCCAATCCCCGACCCAGGCGCAGTACCCGCCAAGTAGTGCACCACGATGCGCCGGAATCAGTATAATCTCCGTGGATGAACGGCAGAATTGAACTACTGGCTCCGGCGAAGGATGGCCCGACGGCACGTGCCGCAATCCTGTGCGGTGCGGATGCAGTCTACCTCGGCGCGGACCGCTTTGGCGCCCGCGAGGCCGCGGGCAATGCCATGTCCGTCATCCGGGAAGTCACGGACTTTGCCCACCAGTACTACGCCAGGGTCTACGTGACCCTGAACACCCTGCTCCACGATCGCGAGCTTGCGGCGGCACAGAAGATGGCTCACCAACTCTATGACATCGGCGTCGATGCCCTGATCATCCAGGATGTGGGGCTGCTGGAGCTGGATCTGCCGCCCCTGCCGCTCATCGCCAGCACCCAGATGCACAACGCCACCGTGGAGAAAGTGAAGTTCTGGGAGGATGTCGGGTTCTCGCGCGTCATCCTGGCCCGGGAGCTGACCCTCGAGCAGATTCGGCAGATTCGCAGCCGCACCCGCATCGAATTGGAGTGTTTCATCCATGGGGCCTTGTGCGTTGGCGCCAGCGGCCAGTGCTACCTGAGCTACGCGCTGGGCGGCCGCAGCGGCAACCGGGGCCAATGCGCCCAGCCCTGCCGGCGGCTCTACAGCCTCCAGGACCAACGCGGCAAGTTGATCGCGAAGGACCGCCACCTCCTCTCTCTGAAAGACCTGAATCTCTCGGAGCACCTGGAGGACCTGATCGACGCGGGAGTCACCTCGTTCAAAATCGAGGGACGACTCAAGGACACCCCCTACGTTGCCAATACGGTGGGTTTCTATCGGCAGAAGCTCGATGCGATACTGCCCCGGAAGGGCTTGCAACGAGGCTCCTCCGGCTCGGTGCGGCTGGCTTTTCACCCAAATCCCGAGAAGACCTTCAATCGGGGCTTTAGCGACTATGGCCTGACCGAAGCGTCCTCGTCCCTCGCCTCAATGGATACGCCCAAATCCATCGGCGAATACGTGGGAACGGTTGCCCGCGTGGAAGAGTCCAGTTTTGTGCTCGAAGGCGCTCACGATCTGCACAACGCGGATGGAATCTGTTTCTTCGACCGCCAGAGAAACCTCGATGGGACGGTCGTGAACCGTGTCGAGGGCCGACAAGTCTATCCGCAGAAGATGCGCGGCATCCACATCGGACAAGAGATCTATCGCAACTTCGACTACGTGTTCTCCCGCCAGCTCACCGGCCAGGTCGCCGAGCGGAAGATTCGCCTTTCCCTGCTGCTGGAGGAATCGCCACAGGGTCTAATCCTGTCCGGAACGGATGAGGACGGCAACCAGGCCCCGGTTGAGATCGCGGGAGAGAAACAGCCCGCCCAGAAGAAAGAAGCCGCCCGGCAAACGATCCTGACGCAACTGACCAAGCTCGGCAATACGATCTTCGAGTGTTCCGGATGTCCAAGTACGCACGGCGGACACGTACTTCCTGCCGGTCTCGCGGCTGAACGCGGCCAAACGCGAATTGGTCGAGCAACTCCTGCAGGTGCGTCAGGTCAATCGTCCGCGCCTGTCCGGCGCCAGTCCGGAGAAACACGATCTCCGTATCCGGAGAAGCACCTGACCTACCTGGGCAACGCACTCAACGAGAAAGCCAGCGCCTTCTACCGCCGTCACGGCGTGGAGAGTATCGCGCCGGCCGCCGAGTCGGGCTTGGACCTGTCCGGCCAAATCGTGATGACGACAAAGTACTGCCTGCGCAAAGAACTGGGTCTGTGCCGGCGCGAGGGCTCGGAACCTGCTGAGCCATTGATTCTGGAGGACGAGGACGGCCGCCAATTCGAGCTGCGATTCCGTTGCGGCTCCTGCGGCATGGAGATACTCTTGGGGAGAAAGGAAGAAACCGGATGAGCGATCACGGTACGGCTCTCACCACCGGTTTGCCAGGGTTGGACCGGGTATTGAAGGGAATCTTGCCCGGCGACAATATCGTCTGGCAGGTGGATACGATCGGCGGCTATCTGGCCATGGTCGAGCCCTTCTGCCGGGCCGGGCTGCAATCCGGGCGAAAGGTCGTCTACTTTCGTTTTGCCAGCCATCCCCCGCTCGTCGGCCCCGACAGCGGAGCCGAGATTCACGAGTTGGACCCTGCCGAGGGTTTTGAGACCTTCATCGCCAGGATCCACGCCGTAATCGAAAACGCCGGCCGCGGGGCACTCTACGTCTTCGACTGCATGTCGGAGTTGGCCGGCGACTGGTACTCGGACTCGATGCTGGGCAACTTCTTCACGCTCACCTGCCCGTATCTCTACGACCTCGAGACGGTGGCCTATTTCGCACTGTTTCGCAACTATCATAGCTCCAGGGCCATCCGCCCCATCACCGAGACGACACAACTGTTCCTGGAACTGTACCGTCAGGCAGGCACTCTGTACGTCCATCCGCTCAAAGTGCAATTGCGCTACTCGCCCACGATGAACATGCTGCACGCATGGGAGGGTGACGAATTCCGGCCCGTGACCTCCAGCGTGCTGATCTCGTCCATTCTCGCCTCTGTCAACTGGTCGGACCTGAATTCGGAGGCCCGGCCGGGGTACTGGGAGCGGACGTTCCTGGAGGCTCAGGGCGTCCAGGAGGCGGCCCAGGCCGGCCGTAGTCCCCCGCCGCGCGAGCAGGCGACCTTCTACCATCTGTGTCGGATGGCGATCTCGCGCGACCCGGATATGCTCAAACTCGTTTCCCGCTATCTCACGCTCGAAGATGTGCTGAACATCTGGCGGCGCATGATCGGCTCGGGACTCATCGGCGGCAAGACGGTTGGCATGCTCGTCGCGCGCAGCATTCTCAAGCGCCAATCGCCGCGATTGGCCGAGCTTCTCGAAGAGCACGACTCCTTCTATGTCGGCTCCGATGTGTTCTACACCTATCTCGTGCGCAACGGCGTCTGGTGGCTGCGGCAGAAGCAGCGTCATTCCGAGACTTTCCTCGAAGGCGCGGTCCAGGCCCGCCAGCGGATTCTCATGGGCCAGTTCCCCGACTACATGGTCGAGCAGTTCGAGCAGATGCTGGACTACTTCGGCCAAGTCGCCGATCATCGTCCGCTCCAGCTCGCTGCTGGAGGACAACTTCGGCAACTCCTTTGCAGGCAAGTACGAAAGCGTATTCTGCCCGAACCAAGGGCCGCGTGAGCGCCGGCTGGAGGACTTCTTGTCGGCGGTGCGCACGATCTATGCCAGCTCCATGAGCGAGAAGGCATTGCGCTACCGGGAGCAGCGAGGCCTGTTGGACCGCGACGAGCAGATGGCCCTGCTGGTCATGCGGGTCTCCGGCGCGATGCACGGCCGCTACTACTATCCGCACGCGGCCGGTGTGGGTTTCTCGTTCAATCCGTACGTCTGGCATGAGACCATCGATCCGAAGGCGGGCGTGCTGCGGCTGGTGTTCGGACTGGGTACCCGGGCCGTGGATCGTGCGGACGACGATTACACCCGGCTCGTCGCCCTCAACGCACCGCAGAGGCGGCCCGAATCCAACTTCGATGAGGTTCGTCAGTATGCGCAGCGGCGGGTGGACTACCTCGACTTGCAGGCCAACCGGCTGATGTCCGGCCATTTTCTCGATGTCATCGCGGAGAGCCCCGATGTGCCGGTGGAAATGTTCGCCTCTGCGGATGAGTCGGTCGACGAGGCCTCTCCGGGCTCACGCAAAGTGTGGGTCCCGACATTCGACCATCTGCTGGGTGCAACCAACTTCGTCAAAGATATGCAGGAGATCCTCCGGACACTCCAGGAAGCCTATGAGCATCCTGTGGATGTGGAGTTCACGCTGAACTTCGTCGAGGATCGTTCTTATAAGGTCCACATCGTCCAATGCCGGCCTCTTCCTGTCCGAGGAATCGAGGCGCCCAGACCATCCGCCGCTCCAGCCGCGCGGGCCGATACGATCATCGAGGCTACCGGTGCCGTAATCGGCCACAGCCGCCATATTCACATCGATCGGTTGATCTACGTGGCTCCTTCGGCCTATGGCCGGCTGGCAATTCAGGATCGATATGAGGTGGCTCGCCTGATCGGCCGAATCAACCACGCGACCGCCGTACCCGGAGCCGGCGGCACGATGCTCTTGGGGCCCGGCCGCTGGGGAACGAGCGATCCTTTCCTGGGCATCCCGGTTGCGTTTGCAGAGATCAACCGAGCCGCCGTACTGTGCGAGATCGTCGCCATGCACGAGCATCTGATGCCGGATGTCTCCCTCGGCACGCACTTCCTCAACGAGCTGGTGGAGACGGACATGCTGTATCTGGCCCTGTTTCCGCAGCGGGGGAAGAACTACCTGAACACCCAGTGGCTGGAAAGCGTGCCCAACCGGCTCTCGGAGGTCGTGCCGAAGGCGGACAGGTGGATGGATGTGATCCGACTCATCGAGGTGGCCACCGCATCCGGGGAAAGTGGGAGCGTCTTCCTGGACGCCGATCCGTTCGAGCAGAAGGTGATCTGCTACTTCAAACGTTAGCCACGCCCAGAGCCGGCTTCGAGGGAGCTATCCCTCGATCTTGTCGATGGTGATCAGCAGGTGCTTCTGGCGGTGGCCGATCCGGCGCTGGCTGCTCTTACGCGTACGAAAGGTGGTGACGTAAAGCTTCTTGCCCTTGACGACCGCCTCGGCGGGCGAGGGGAACGAGCCGATGACCTTGGCGCCATCGATATAAGGCTTGCCGATCCGGTTGTTGCCGTCGCCGCCGATGAACACGACCTTGTTCAGCTCGATCGTCTTCGCATCCGGGGCCAGATCGGTCAGCTCGATCTCGATCTTGTCGCCTTCGGCCACTTTATATTGTTTGCTGCCTTGTTCAATGATCGCGTACATTCGGAAACTCCCGGTCCAAACCTGCAATCTTGGGAAAACCAATAAGATAGAGCCGGATGGTCCTTTTGTAAAGATTTTTCTGTAGTATTTTTATACCCTGGTGGCCGATATCAATGATGTTTTTGGAGTGCCCGGCATGAAGTTGGCAATGGTGGATGACAAGATCGCGTCTTTCGAGGAGCTTGACCCCGCCCATTTCGACCGTGGGATCTACTTTGGCGATGGCGTTTACGAGGTGCTGCGCAGCTATCACGGCAAGATTTTCGCCCTGGACGAGCACCTGCAGCGGTTCGCAGGAAGCCTGGCGGCGATCCGCATTACCGGCATCGATATCGGCGTGATCCGCCAACGGGTGGAACGGGCCTTCCTGGCGGCCGGCTTCGCCAACGCCAAGATCTACTTTCATGTAACCCGCGGCTCGGAGCCCCGCAGCCACACCTGGAAGCCGGATCTCAAACCGAACTTCTTCCTGACGGTCAGTGAGCTGGTGGACAATCCCCAGGAGAAGGCCCAAGGGATCGCCGTCTGCACGCACCCTGACGAGCGATGGAAACGGTGCGATATCAAGAGCCTCAACCTGCTGCCCAACATCCTGGCCAAGCAGGCCGCCGCCGACAAGGGTTTCAGCGAAGCGATTCTGGTCGATGACGCCGGCTTCATCACCGAGGGCGCCGGCTCCGCCTTCTTCGCCATCATCAAGAGGGCATTGCAGACCGCCCCGCTGTCGGCCAATATCCTGCCGTCGATCACGCGTCAGTTCGTCACCAAGGCGGCCAAGAACACCGGCCTGGCGATCGAAGAGCGCTGCCTGACGCCGCAGCAAGCCGCTACGGCGGACGAGCTATTCATTGCCGTCACAACCAAGGATATCGTGCCGGTGGTCCGCTTCGACGAGGCCACCATAGGCGACGGCCGCCCCGGCCCCTGCACGAAGGCACTGATGGCCGAATTCCAGAAGTTCACCGGCTGACCGTCGTCAGACGCTGCTCCTTTGAAGAACAGGACCAGTGCCAGCACGCAAACCAACATGATCGCCGCCGGGCACCATCCAGAGCTGACGCCACTGGAACTTGCCCTTCCACGTCGGAACTCTGTCCATCACGACGCCGGCAAGCTGTGTCCCCAGGAACAGACCGAGACCGCTCTGAGCCGTGAAGATCAATGCCTGCATGGATGCCCCAGTTCCTGCTGCGGCGCTACGGCGTACTGCCGAACACCTGGCCGGCAATGATGAAGAAGACGTAGGCCAAGCCGTGGAAGGCCTGCGCGACAACGATCAGCCACCGGGGACTGGGGGCGACGTAGAGGATGTACAGGATCAGCCACGCAGTCGCACCCAATAGCCAGTGTCCACTTGTAGCCGGCTGTCCGAGGAACAGAGCCGAGCAAGCAACCAGCGTCGCAGCCGCCTGCATCGCCTGGGCCACGGCCATGGAGGCCGGCACATTCTTGGCGGCGATTCCTCTATCCTGCATGAACTGAGCCGTGCCCAGGAAGTAGAACTGCATCATGCCCGCGGCCGCGATCGAGATCAAGATGAAGACAAGGAAGCTCGGGTCTCGCAGCATGCCCATGGCTTGCAATCGGGCGTACCGCGCCGTACGCTCGCCGGCGGTGTTGCGGCAGAATCCGCCGCATACGACCGCCATGACAACGGATAGCACCGCCGCCAAAACGAGGCAGTCCCGCCCTGCTTCCGCCGTCTTGAAGACCCACCGCCAGCCCGTCAGAAAATAGCCGGCCAGAGCCCACGCGATCGGTGCCCACATGAATATCTTGGGCGAGACGGCATTGACGGCAGCGTCGACATCGGCGCTCCTTGGAAAGCAGAATGGTGAAACATCAGAGAATTCACCAACGGCAGCGTCGCCGCGAAGCAGAGCGAATACAGCAGGATCACGGTAAACAGTGACTTGAACTTCCTTCTTCCAGGCGGCGACGAACAACAGCAGGACTCCCGACCAGATGACACGCCGGCGAGGATCATACTCCGTATTCACGATACTTGTCCGCCAATCTGGCCCGCCACCAGAGGCATGAAGATGCATCCCAACGGGATCGCGGCGTAAATCCACCCTGTCTGCTTGCCGCTGAATTTCAGGGGCCCCAGGAGCCGCGCGGCCAGAACGGGATACCAAGCCCCCCAAATGGCATACTCCAAGAACATCATTGCGCTGAGCTTGATGTACAGACACACGTCCATTCCGAAGATCATGTCGCTCTCCTTCATTCTCCCATGATGTTCTATTTGCACGCGGCGGTCAGCCGCTCGATGGCGACTTTGATGTCACCCTGGCGGTTGTCCCCGGCTTCCCGCTCGATGGCCATGGCGCCGTCGAAGCCGACCTCGTCCAGGACGTCCAGGAACCGCTTGACACCGACTTGGCCGTCGCCCCAGGGGACTTCCGCGCCCCAGGTGCCCGGCTTGGTCGTTCGCGTCGCATCCTTGACGTGCAGGTGCCGAATCCAGGGCGACAGCACGCGTACGGCCTCGATGGGGTCGCCCTTGTCGTACAGGATCATATTGGCCGGGTCGAAATTGACGCCCACGGACTTGTGATTCAGTGTCTCCAGGAAGTGCCGCAGATCCTTCGCACTTTCCTGGCCGGTCTCCAGGAGCAGGATGACGCCGTTGTCGGCCGCGATGTTCGCCAGGTCCCGGATGCGGGAGTAGATTTTCTCGACGTAGGCCTTATTGCTCTCATCGATGAAACCGGCGTGCATCGAGAGGTACTTGACGCCCAGCCCCGCCGTGGCGAGGACCGCGCCCAGGAACAGGTTGTGATTCTGCTGCCACGGCGCGTCCGGGACGACACCGCCGGTGACCTTGATGCTGTCGAGCGTCGAGTAGTCCTCCTGGGGAAAATCAATCATCGTGCTCGTGATCGTCCACTTCTGGGCCTTGATCGTTTCCATGACCTTGCCGCTGCTGTCCTCCACGGCCGGCGCGAATCCCCAGATGCACATGCCGCAGACCCAGCTCCTTCATCGCCTTGGCAACACCCGGCACATCGGTCCGAAGCGACCAACTGCACACCCCCACCGGCCATTTTTTGCATCTCATAGCTGCATTCTCCCGTCTCTGACCCAATGCCTTCCTTACCGGATCATGATTTTTTCCCTGCGATTGATGGACTTCCTCTCGGCTTCGACGATTCTCACCGAGTTGCGGGACTGCTCCAGCGTGAGCACCTCCTCCACCGGCTGGCCGCGCACGACCTTGGCGAAATGCTCGATCTCCCGCAGGTAGCCATCGCCATCCACCACCTCCGGCGTGAACGCGTCCCCGGTCGTGGGACAAATGCGGAACATCGGCTTACGCGTCAAGTCGTAAACGATCGTCGCCTTCTCCAGGACCAGGTTGAAGCTCATCTCGAAGCCGAACCCGGTCGTCATGCCCCAGCCGCCCTCGGCGATGATCAATCGATCCTCCCCGTAGTCATAGGTCGTGACCATGTGGATCAACTGCCCGCCCGGCGTCTTGGCCCCGTGGCTGCACACGCCCTTGGGCATGCCGAAGAGGTACTGCACATAATCCGTGTCGTGAATATGCAAATCCAGCGCGACGCCGCCGCTGCGTTTCTCGTCGAGGAACCAGTTGTCCACGCTCCAGCCCGGCGCCGCCCCGAGACGCTGGAACATCCCCGCCACGACCCGGCCGTATTTGCCGCTGTCGACGATCTCCTTCGCCTTGGCATACTCGGGCCAGAACCGCACGCAATGTCCGATCTGGAGGACCTTGCCGCTCTTGCGCGCCGCTTGGATCATGCGGTCGCAATCGGCCACCGTCAGCGCCATGGGCTTCTCGCACAGCACGTGGACCCCCTGAGACAGGGCCTTCTCCGAGCATTCCGCATGCAGGTACGTGGGGAGCGTCAAGGAGATCACGTCCGGCTTGGCCTTGGCGAGCATCTCCTCCAGGTCGCGGAACAACTGAACGCGTTCCAGATCGATGTCCCCCTCGGCGCCCTTGATGTTGCCCACCGCCTTCTTGGTATCCTCTTTGATGTTGGGGTTCGCGTCGCAGATCGCCACGATCTTCACGTCCGGCACCATCTTCCAATGCCGAAAGTGCATCCGCCCCATGAACCCGAAGCCGACGATCCCTACTTTTAACATTGCGGTACCTCCCGCGCCGCAGCGCGATCCCGAGGAGGGTTCCCCACGGCGCTTCCGCGCACGGGGCAGCCCAGCCTTGTCCACCAGTGACTTTTGAAGTGTCTTCTTCAGCTTGGCCACAACTCCACGCCTCAAATGCCAGGGTCCCCAAACGCGACACGTCGCGTTTGGGAGCCCTCTCAGCCTCCAGTTTCTCTGTGGCGAAAGATTTTACCAGACCGACCGGCACTTCGCCAAACGATTTTTCTTGCCCTTCCAATGAAAAAGTATCCTGCCCATAGTCCGATAATGGGAGCTGCTGCACAAGTGTCGAGTTTGAAGTGTCAAGTGGGCGTAACCACTTGAAACTTCCCACTCGAAACTTTACACTTCCGTCATGACACCAAGAGAACGAATTCAGGCGACTATCCGGGGCCAGGGCCCTGACCGCCCGGCCGTGACTCCGATCTTCATGTCGTGGGCGGCCGGCTTCATCGGCCGCACCTACCGGGACTACTACCTTGACGGTGACGTGCTCGCCGAGTCACAATTGGCCGTGATGAGGGCGTTCCATCTGGACCAGGTCAGTGCCATCAGCGACCCCTGGCGCGAGGCCTCGGCCTACGGGATGGAGTTCGACTACCCCGAGCACGGCGTAGGTCGCCCCCGCGGCGTGCTGATCCGATCGCCCCAGGATATCTCGCGCGTCCGGCCCTTTGCCATCGAGCAGGCCGAGCGGCCTGTCCAACGGGTCGAGAGCGTGCGGAAGATGGCCCAGGCCGTCGGCCGAACGCACAGCGTCCTTGGCTGGGTGGAAGGGCCGTTGGCGGTCTACGCCGACCTCCGCGGCGTCGAGAGCATGTTCCTGGACCTGATCGATAATCCGCAGATGTACCTCACGGCCGCCGAGATCATCATCGACAACCAGATCCGCTTCGCCCGGGCCCAGGTGGCCGCCGGCGCGGATATGGTCGGCGTCGGTGATTCTGTCGCCAGCCTGATCAGCCCACCGATGTATCAGCGGTTCGTCCTGCCGTTCGAGAAGCGGCTCTTCACGGCAATTCACGAGGCCGGGGCCGCCGTCAAGCTCCACGTCTGCGGCGACATCAGCAACAGCATCCGCTTCATGGCCCAGACCGGGTGCGACATCATCGACGTCGATTGGATGGTCGCCGCTGGACGAGGCCAGAGCAGCGGTCGGGCCAGACATCACCCTCGCCGGCAATTTCGACCCCTCAGCAGTCCTGCTCCAAGGGACACCTCAGGAAGTGGCGAACGCCGCCCGGCAAAACATCGAAATGGGCGGTCAGCGGTTCATCCTCCAGCCAGGCTGTGAGGTCCCCCCCGGCACCCCCGAAGCGAACATCCGGGCCTTCTGCCCCTGCGCAGGCTGCCTGATCCCTGAGAAGCTTGGACGACAGACGGCAGCGGACAGATAACCGAGGACAGCGTTCGGCCTCGGTACCCTCTGAGCCGACGGTGGGTGCCATACTGTTGCCGCTTGGCCGGCGCATCATTCCGCGATAGCCATGCGGCAGATGCGTAGCATTTCGGCCACACTCCAGGCTTGGGCGGGGCAGCCGGCGGGCCGGTGCGGGGGGTCGCCGTCGAAGACCTCGGAGATGCTGCCGAGACAGGCATCTTCGATCAGATGACGCAGGAGCGGGCGGAGGAACTCGGCAACGTTGCTCTTGCTCTCGGCGCTGATAGCCACGGACCTTCATATAGGCTTCGAGGAAGGGACCCATCAGAAATGGCCATACCGTGCCCTGATGATAGGCCTCATCCCGGCACCGGGGCGAGCCTTCAAAACGCCCTTTGTACGCTGGGTCGCGGCTGCTCAGCGTGCGCGGTCCGTAGGGCGTCAGCAGTCTCTGCTCGACAACATTCACCACGGCCCATTGCTGCGCGGGTCAAGGGCGGTCCGAAAGGCAACGATACGGCGAAGATCTGGTTCGGGCGCAGACTCGCGTCCACCCTTCCATCCGGCAGCACCACGTCATTGAGGTACTCCAGCTCGGCGTTCCAGAATAACCTGCCGAAGCTCCGGCCGACCTGCTCGGCCATGACCGCATACCGGCGTGCCTCGGCCAACTGCTGTCGCTCGCAGAATTTCTGCAGGCGGAGCAAGGCATTGTGCCAGAGGGCATTGATCTCGACGGCTTTTCCGTAGCGCGGCGTAAAGGCTATGCCGTCGCACTTGGCGTCCATCCAGGTCAACTGCGTGTTCTCATCCCCGGCCGTGATCAGACCATCGGCATCGGCATGAATGCCGAAGTGCGTCCCCGCCTGATACGCGTCAATTATCCCCCGGACCGCCGGAAGGAGCCGCTGGGAGAATTCGTCGACATTCCCGACAGCGTCCAGATACTCGAACGCCGCGTGAATGAACCAGAGCGACGCATCGACACTGTTGAACTGGGCGTCGCCGGTGCGGTCGTCAAACCGATTCGGGATCATGCCGTCGCCGGCCGCCGCCGCGAAGGTGCTCAACACCGACCCGGCCTCCTCGTGCCGCCCTGTGGCCAGCAGCAACCCAGGGAGAGAGAGAAATGTGTCCCGGCCCCAATCGGCGAACCACGGGTACCCCGCTACAACGGTCGTTCGCTCCCCGCCGCTGCTGTGGCGTTTGACGACGAACTGGTCGCCGGCCAGGCACAGAATTCGGTGGGTCTTTTCTTGGGCGGCGGCCTGCTCCAGGAGCCGCTTCTGATGAAGCCGCAGGTCCTCCTTGACGGCGTCGGCCTCGGTCGGAACCGCCCGTTCGGACTCCCCGGCGGCCCCCAGGTGCGCCCAGAACGCGAGGCGCGTGCTCCCCTGGATGTGCCCTTTGAAGAACCCCGGGGCCCACAGGTCCTCCGTATGCGGCAGTCCCCGGCCCCGATTGACGCGGTAGACAAAATTGAACCACCATTGGGGATCGCGCTCGAATCTCGCCCCGGGACAACTCAACCGCAACTCGCCATCGGTGCTCGCGCCATTCTGGATGCGCACCATGCTGTCCGCGATCCGGCACGTGAGGGACGCGTCCGACCTTTGGAGGGTATGGAAATCCCGCATCCCGACGAAGGGACGCAGGACAAAATCGACAGGCTCGCGAACCTTCTCGAAGGCATATTCGAGGAGGACGGTGTCACTGTCTCGGGCAAGGTAGACCGACTTGCACAAATCCACCGGTCCCGTGCGATACCGGAAATGAGCGCCGGTATCCCGGCGGAACTCCTGCTGGTGCGTGTACCCCAGCGGTGCGAAGCGGTCGGGAAACTCGAACGTGGACAGCTCGAGGGCCCCTCCATTCCACAGAAGGGTTTCGAGACAATTCGACAGCGCCATCATCCGGCAGACCAGCGGATCGGGCGAGCCGATCAACAGTCCGTGGTACCCGCTCGTGTGGCAGCCGGCGATCGTGGAGGAGGCAAAACTCCCCTGGGCATTCGTGAGAAGCCACTCCTTTTTCAGGAGCTCCTCAATCTTCTTGCCCTGCGTCGCGACACGAACAATTTCCTCAGGTTCCCCCTCGCCCCCTTTCGCGCTGACGGCTCTCTCTCCAGCCGTACTATTCGTGACTGGCACTGGTGCTTTCTCCTTTGCTGGATCCGGTGGTGCCTGACATGCGGCGGGTCGGGCCCCGATCCTGCGCCGGTGCAGGCCCGTGACCCTACGCCGTGACGGGCACGCGCGCGCGCCGGCACCCTGGAGCGAGCCGCCGGCAGCGGACGCAAGCTCGTGCGCCTCGCAGCGCCCCTGCAAATGGTCGAGAACGTTCATGAAATTGATATACGAGTCGTAGGGCGAATCGTAGGGGTTGAAGTATTTGTGGACGTCGCCATCCGCAAAGTACTTCGTGCACATGTAATAGAAATGATCCGACACCTGCAGTCTGCCGCCAGTCGGCGAGAATGCGGGCATCATTGACCCTTTTGACCTTCTTCTCCAGCCGGTAGAGCTCATGAATGGCGTTGGACTGCATCGGGTTGCCCAGCCACGCCGAGAGATCGCGTTCCGTATCCGCCCAACTGATCACGTGCGGGACATCCACGACGTCCAGCGGTTCATACAGCGCGGCCACCTCGCTGGGCGTCTTGAAGTTGTTGTCCGGGTGCTTGAAGATCTCGTCCGGCAGATGCCGCATGAAATCAAAGATGCCGGTGTCCTCCCATTGATGCTCGCCCAGGGTCTCGTAGTCCATGAAGAGGTTGACCACCTGACCGCACCCGTTGACGGCGCTGACCCAGTGGGCAAACTTGTCCGCCGTCAGCGGCCACTCGGCCCACTGGCGATTCGAGAACCGAAACGCGATGTCGTCGCTCATCGAGTAGTTCTTCAGCAGCAGCTTGAGCCGGCGGCAGCCCCGGGGCCGGTAGACGAAATTCGCGCTGCGGTATCCCGAGGATATGGTCCGCCCCCTCCGTGATGATCGCGTCGAAACAACCCATCGCCTCGATGAGCAGGCCCAGGTCGTTGTTGTAGATCAGCTCGGTGTTGCGGAAAACCAGCGGGGTCTGGCCGAACAGATCCTTGATCGTCGCCGCGTGCTTCTTGACCTGCTCGATGAACTCCTGCCGCGAGTACAGGAAGCTCAGGCTGTGATAGTACGTCTCGGCCAGGAACTCCACGCACCCCGTCTGGGCCAGGGCGTGAAATGTGCTCAGGACTTCCGGACAGTACCGTTGCAGTTGTTCCAGCAGAATGCCGGTCAGACTGTAGGCGATCCGGAACCGTCCCTTGTGTTGCTGAATGAGCTTCAGCAGCATGCGATTGGCCGGGAGATAGCATTTGTTGGCCACCTTCTTGCAGATGGCCGCGTTCTTGGACTCATCGAAGTACCGGTCATCGTTATCGAAAACCGTGTAGTGGCGCAGCCGCATCGGCTGGTGGACCTGGAAGTAGAAACAAACCGAAGGCATGACGACACCCCATCCTTTCGCTAATCCATCGATCCTTCTCTGCAAGCCGGGACGCTCTACACCGGCACGAGCATCTCCTGATAAATCTCAAGGCAGCGTCGCGCAGCGTCCCTCCACCGCAGTTTACGCACCTCGAAGTTGCCGTGGCTGCGCAAGGTCATCTGCAGCGGCGGATATCTTAACACCGCCACCATCTTGTTGGCCATTTCGTTGACATCCCAGAAATCGACCTTCAACGCATGCCGCAGCACCTCGGAGACGCCGCTTTGCTTGCTGATAATGACCGGCACATCGTTGTCCAAGGCCTCCAGCGGCGCGATGCCGAACGGCTCGGAGACCGACGGCATCACGTAGAGGTCCGCCATCTTGTAGATCCGGCGGACATCTCCGCCCCGGAGAAAGCCCGTGAAGAGCACTTTGTGCCCGATGCCCAATTGGGCCGCCAGCTCGACGGATCGGTGCATCAGGTCGCCCGACCCGGCCATCACGAACTTGACGTTGTCCATCACCTCGAGCACTTTCTTGGCGGCATAGAGGAAATACTCCGGGCCTTTTTGCATGGTGATGCGGCCCAGGAAGAGCACGATCTTCTCCTCCCGGCGAATGCTGATGGGCGCGACCGACCAGCTCCCGTTGCGCTCGACCCCGTTATAGACGACCTCCACCTTATCGCCGGGGATTCCATAACGGCTGATGACGATCCCGCGCGTGAACTGGCTGACGGCAATCACTTTGTCGGCCTGCTGCAGGCCCTGCCGCTCGATATCGTACACCAGTTGGTTGACATGCTCGCCGCTGCGATCGAACTCCGTCGAGTGGATGTGCACGACCAGGGGCTTGCCGGTCAGCGCGGCCACTCCGACGGCGGCCGGATACGTCATCCAATCATGGGCGTGAATCACATCGAACTCTTCCTCCTGCGCCAACTCCATCGCCATCGAAGCATAGCGGTGCACTTCCCGATAAAGGTCGCCGGCGTAATCGAGACCCGCATTCGCCTCCTTCAGACCCGCCGCGGCTCCCGCGGCCCGCCGCCGGCGCAGGATTTCGTTGATCTTCTCGTCATAGGCCGCCGGCGTCGCATACGGCCGCAAGGGTGACATGATCGACCGAAACGTGACATTCTTCAGTTCCTGCTGCCGGGAGGTTCCGCCGTCGCGATTACGCGAGCCAGGCGTCAGCAGCTTAACATGGGTAGCGTACTGGCTGTCCACCATCCTGGGCAGGACAAATGTCACCTTCACGCCGAGCTGGTCCAGGGCCTTGGTCAGCCCGTAGCAGGCCGTTCCCAACCCCCCGCTGATGAACGGCGGGAACTCCCAGCCCAGCATGAAGACTCGTACGTGTGCCCCCTCGTCATTGGGTCCCATAACTCCTCGTCCTTCTGAGGTTTCACCAGACTCTCAGGGTCCTGCACCCTACGTCAACCGCGACATCCAACGGACTCAGCCCAACAGCGGGGCCCCATCGCTGTTTCCACTTATGGTGCTATCGGCAGCCGCCGGATCAATCTTGATTTTCGGGCAAAAAAAAACATTCCTGCGCCCGGTGATAACCTAATTCATTCATCGGATTCTCTGCCCCTGCGCGTGCAATAAATCTTGCGAAAAAGCGCCCCCCAAAATACTGGTATCGCCGTTTTTATGGGTTGTTGAATAGCAACCCCACTCGTCAACGTAAGCCCTTCTCAGGGCCCTGTGTCCTGCCCTTATCGGACTGGATACGCCGCCGTCTTGCCGATCCTCTTGACCGTGTCCGGGCCGGCTGGGTCCGGTATCCGTCTGTCAGATACCTCACGAGGCAAGGACGCCCCACTGACCGCCGGCCAAACGGTCTGTTCGGTACAGGTGGCACAGACGTCCCGATAGGATCCGACGGGCTGAGCGTCGCCTTCTGCCCGGCGTGGGCTCTCCTTTCGTCCGCCACCGGATGCGAAACGCCCGTCTCGCTGGACCGCGACCGGGCCGCCACAAAAAAAACGTTCCAAACACTAAATCTGTCTACTCGTGACGCCGATAGGCAAGAGGGAATGCCACAGTGGCGGTTGCGTCCGGAATGGACTGGGGCCCAGCGACGCCAATTGCCACGTTGGCGTTGCGGGTCGAAAAGGGTGCGGGCTGGGCCGGAGGGGTTTGCCGGGGACCGTCCCGCAGGACAAGGGTGACAAAATACTATGGAGGCCGGATCGGGGACACACCGGCACCGCAACATGCGTGGGGCTGGCAGGAGGATCTGCGGCTGCCGTGCATTACGGAGCAATGATTATGAACAAGCACCCGAAGAAAGGCAACAAAGGGAACCTGAAAGTCAAGGAGTACGTGGTAGTCGCCTTCGTGGACGACGTGGAGCAGGGGAAGGAATACGAAACCCTTCTGCGGCTCAACGACATCCCCGCCGTCATCCGGGAGCAGCTCGACGGCGGCGCCGAGGGCAAGGCGGTGGCAATCATGGTGCCCGAGGACTTCCTGGACGAGGCCCACGTGGTGATCGAATCGCAGGATGCCTATGACGACCTCTGCGATTACGCCATGGATGAAGAGGAGGACCTCGATTTTGACAGCGACATGTTGGACGACGACGAGTTTTAGGCGGATCCTTTGTCGCGCCCCGATGCGGCCGCCGGGCAGCTTTTTGACTCGGGTCGCCCCATAGACACGCAGCAAGGCGAAGGTTGGAGTATTATGCCAGAAACCGATGAGAGCTTCAGCGCAGAGGAACGTCGCAGCGGGAGAGACCGTCGCGTCAATCTCAACGACCGGCGACAGCACGACCTCGGCGGCAATCCTTACGATCCGAATTTCACCGACCGCCGCAGTGGCGTCGACCGCCGACAGAGTGTGGTGGATCGGCGTCTGGGCCTGGACCGGATGCGCGGCCCGGGCCGGCGACGCAGCGATGAGCGCAAGGCAGCCGAGGAGGGCCAGATGTCCGACGAACAGTTCGAGTTCATGATGGCAATCGATGAGTACAAGCGGGCCAACGCCAGGCCTTTCCCCACGTGGACCGAGGTCCTCGAGGTCATCAAGGCGCTGGGATACCGCAAGGTCGCGGAACCGCAGCCTTTGGCCAGGCACGGCGACCCCGTCGATGGCGGCGCTGAGCCACACGTCGGCCCGAAATCGCGCCGGCAGCCTCTCCTCAAGAAGTGACCTGTGTAGCGTGCGGCGGCCCCCTGCCGCGCCGGCATCCCCGATGGATCCGGTCTACGGAAGCGGTACGTTCGCAGCGAGCCGCTCCCGACGATCGGCAAGAGCGGTCCCCTGCCGCGGAACAGCCGCGGCAGCGCGTCGCATCCCCAGAGGCAAGACGTCATCCGCTGATGGTCGTGCCGTCGCTGTTCCAGAAGAACCAGATATCGCCCGAGGTGTCCACGGGAACCTCTGTGCCCGGCGTTTCGGGCGGATTTTCTCCACCCGGGTTCTGGCCCGAACCCTGCTCGTGGTGGTTGTCTTTAAGCTTGTCGGCCAATTCGTCCACGGCGCGGTACGCAACGTAGGTTGAGCCGCCGAATTCCAGCACCGAACCGATGACACCCTTCTCGCGAAAGGCCGTCTTGTAGTCCTGCATATTGGCGAAGCCCTTCATCTCGACGGAATTGCTGGCCAACTCCAGGGGGACGAGCAGAATCCAGTCCAGCGCTCGATCCGTACCCTCCGTCTTGTTCTTGCCGGCCGCCAGATGGAAGGGCACGCGGGCCACGTTCGTCACTGCCTCCCCGGCGTGCTTCATGACTTCTACGATATCCTCGATGACCAGTCCGATACATCCGGTGACGTTGTCGAACAGACCCCAGGTCACGGCGTTGCCCACTTCCTCCGTCGTCTTCCACGCCCCGTGAACCGTTCGCCCCGCGAAGACCACGGGCCGGACGAGGGGATTGTTGTCCTTATAGGCCGGTGTATTCGCGTCGGGCAGAGCGTTGAGAGTGAGCAGGTCGGCCAGCGAGTACAGGCCCACACCCAGACTGCCGATCGTGGCCCCGGCGGCCTCCGGTACTTTGCCGGGCTCCTGCAAGAGCCCTTTGCCGTCGTTTTGCCGGAACGGCTTGGCCCGGTCCGAAGCATAGCCGAGCACAAAGACGTTGACCCCGTCGCCGAGGGTCATACCGGTCCGCTCCAACGCCTTCTTAAGGTTTTCACCGGAGTCGCGGGACCCATCTTTGACGGCATGGGCTCTGTACTTCTCCAGATCGCCGCCGAGAGTCCAAGGCCCTTCGGGTTCGGGGGCCGGAGCTGCTTGCACCCCGCCCGCCGCCATAGATCCGGGCTCACTCCACAGGGTCAAACCGGGTCTACCGGCGATGAGTTGTCTTTCCACCGACCCCGGTCCCCGGGTGTATAGACTATCTGTGCTGCTCAGCGCCGGGTAGGCGGGCGACATCCGGTTCCCGATAAAGGCGGGAGCGACCGCGGGCGCCAACGGAACTGCCTGGCCGGGCATGATCAATGTCGTCTGCGGGGCAGGTGCCAGTGTCCCCCTGGCTACGTTCGGCACAACCTGCACGAGTTGGCCTGGCGTCAGCACTGTGCTCTGGCTGCCGGGCGCCGGAACTACCGCGGATGGCGTCGGCATATCCCGGATCAGTTGTCCCGGTGCGGCCGTCGAGGTCTGAGTGCTGGGTGCCGGCACCACGGCGGATGCCGATGCCATCGGCATATCCCGGATCAGTTGTCCCGGTGCTGCCGTCGAGGTCTCAGTACTGGGCGCCGGCACCACGGCGGATGCCGATGCCGTGGGCATATCCCGGATCAATTGGCCCAGCGCTGCCGTCGGGGTCTGAGTACTGGGCGCCGGAACTACGGCGGATGCCGCCGGCACATCCTGGATCAGTTGACCTGGTGCGGCGGTTGTGGTCTGGCTGCCGGGCACCGGAATTACGGCCGATGCGGTTGGCACATTCTGGATCAGTTGACCCGGCGTCGCCGCTGTGGCTTGAGTCGCGGACGCCGGAACCACAGCGGGTGCCGTCGGCACAGTCGCGCCCGTTGGCTCCGGCGCCGGGGCAGTCGTTTGCCCGGCAGGTGCTCGGGTTGTCATAAACGTGTTCGGCACCACGCGGTCTGGCTGGCGCAGCGTTGCCGCGGGTGCCGGAGCAGCAGACGGAGTTAGGTTCCAGACGCCTGTGGTCGGCACGCGGGGCGTCGTCGATTGTACTGGTGTGCTGGGCACAGGACGGCTCGCCTGGCGAGGAGCAGCCTGGGACGATGAAACGCGCGGTGCCGTCCCGAAAGTTGCCGGCACCGTTGGCCCCGTCGGTGCAGAGCCTGCCTTCGGGGCACTCACGCCGCCCAACAACAGACCCTGGTCACTGCGAGAATTCATCCTCGACGCCAGGTCCTGCATGTAAGCTCCCGGATTCATCGGATCTCGAATCCCGGGGGCGAGAGCGCCGGCTTCTACTTTCTTATTGGATTTCCCGGTGCCGCCGGATTGGGCGTTGGATGTGCCGGCCAGGCCGGCCAGGATTGTCAGGCCGGCCAGCACGACGGCACAGAATCGCTGAATCGAAGCGACGTGAGCCCGGGAAAGAGTCCGCCAACATGGCACACCGTGTCTGGGCGCCCCAGTCGATTCGTCAAGGCGAGATTGGCCCTGTAGTTCCGTACAACTCATTTTCATCGCCCCCCGAACGTTCACCCTCAATACAGTCCAGGCACCATGCGCCGTCCGTGGAGAACCTCCTGTTCGTTACAGAGGAAAGATTGCTATCCCCCGATTCCGTGCGATCATTGTACCACGCCGTTGGGGGGCAAGTCAAGCACAATCCATGCCTCGTAGAGCCCGGCCCAAGTGACTGCGGCCGGGCGGGTATGGGGGCAGGCGTGGAAAGGATATCCAAGATACGAGACAGCCCGGCGGAGAGGGGCGTCATGCCCTTATCGGACGTGTCTCACATCTCAGACAGGTCTGCAAGCCTGCTAGAAGAGCAGAAACGGACCGCCGGGCGGGATCGATACGAGGCTCCCGGCCTGCTCCGTCACTGGGTAGCTCCGGCGTGTTCCGGTTTGGGCTCGTGCGTCGCGGCCGCCAATTTGGCCACCTTTTCGGCGGGCGGGAGTCGATCCCACGCTCCGGGGCACCCGGGGCAGCAAAACGCCACCTTCTGCCCGTCGAGAATCCGTATCAGGCTCGGGGGAACACTCGCGGCCTGGATGGGCGTCCCCATGATGGGGCAGTTCGTGTTGACGAACGCGGGCCTCATCTGTCGCTCCAGGGCCGTGCGCAGGTTCTCAAGGGTGTTCTGAACCCGCTTCAGTTCCAGCAGGGCCATCTGCTGATTTCCGCTGTCGATCTGGCCAATAATCGACTTGATGGAGTTCTGCAAAGCAGGCAGATACTGGGAGTACATACTCGCCAAGGCCGCTTCCGCCGGCGTTGTCCCGGTAGATGGATTCGCTGTGGCTTGACGCGACGGCGAAACCGCGGCCGTACGAGGTCTTAACGTCGGCTGACGGTGCTGCGAATGATTATGCATCTGCGCCTGACTGGTGCCGGAAGGCCCCGTGCCAATGATGAATACCGTAGTCAAAAGGGCCATGGACGCCGTGACCGCCCATCTGCTTCCGTTCATCTTTGCTCCTTTCTCGAGTTCTCCTGCCTGCCGCTGACAAGAGTATGTGCCCTGATCTCAACGGGCGAAGGGCTGATAAAGTTCGCCGAAACCGGCGCCGGTTGCCTCTTTGACGCCGCCATTCATCATAGTCAGCCCGGGTTCGAGGCAAAGGCAGGGAAAGCCTTATCCCAGGCAAGTTGTGCCGCCCCTCCCGTTGTCATCTCACACGGACCATCTGGGCCCGATCTTCCATCGTGCCGCCACCCGGCAGCGTGTACTTCTCGGTGACGATGAACTTGTCCTTGCCGATTCGCTCCGTCGTGCGGATCGAGGTCCCCTGCCCGCCCGCCGACCACTTCCATTCGATGATTTCCCTTTTCCCATCGCAGGTGCCGGTGCCCGTGGCCACGCAGCGCCAGCTATCGAAGAGATACGCGACGATCGCGCCGGTTCGCGGGTCGATCGTGCGATAGTCCACCTCCGCGAATTTCATCTGCCGCAGCTTTTCAATCTCCTCCTCCGGGGTATGCTTGTCCCGCCGGAGATGTTGCACGTAGTCATCCGAGAGTTGGTCCACGGCACCTTGCTTGGTCACAACCAGAAACTGCCCGCCCACGCCCAGTTCCGCTTTCATCCGGCCCGTGCCCTTGACCCAGCACGGGAACCCCGGCAGATCCGATTCCGCCAACGTCTCCCATTCGCCGATCAGCCACCGGCTCCACTCGTCATCCAGACCCTTCGGTGCGTCCAACGAAGGCACGCTCTGCCCGGCACTCTTTTTCTCCTGCTCCATGGCACGCTCCCCGATTGGTGTTTGTTCGTGCCGCGCACAAGAGGCCGCGGCGGACAGCGTCAGAACCAGAACAAGGGACAGCTTCCGCATCGGAATCTCCCGTCCTTCAACTCAAGACCTTGGAGAACAAAAAGGCCCGCTTCTCGAAGCCTCTCCTTTCATAGAACTGGTGTGCGGCCGTGCGGTGAAAGCCGGAGTCCAGCTCGACCCGCCGACACCCGCGCTGCCGGGCAATTTCCACCGCTTTTTCCACCAGGGCGGTCCCGATCCCCGGAGCCGCGGTGCTCCTGATCGACCACCAGATCACAGAGATATCCGACATCCCCCTGCAGCCAGAGACAATCCCGCACGATCAGCGTACAGAAGCCGATGATTCTGCCGTCGTGGCAGGCGCAGAGATACGCCCTCTGGTCCGAGGCCAGACCCTTGGCGAAGATGTCGTGGGCGGCCTTCAGATCGAGTGGATTGGCAGGCCACAGTTGCTTCAGCAGAGGCAGGATGTCATCAAAGTCCTCCTGCTTCGTCGGCCTGATGACGATGCTCAGGTTTACTTTCCTGTCATTCGCCTCCATCGGACCTACACTCCTTCGTGAGAGAAGTGCACGTAAGTAAAGCACTCGGGCAGGTGCGAGTCGTATACGCCGTGCTTGTTGAAGGACCATCCGAGGGACGGGTCGATCAGGCGGCCGTTGGCGTGCAGGGCCTCGAAACGCGAGAAATCCATCCGCCAGATGTCGCCCTCTTTGGGCGGCACCGCCCGGCCCTGGGCCAGGGTCCGCAGACCCTCCCAGGGCAACGCCAGTTCGACGGTCCAGCCCCGATCTACGTCGGAGTTGTCATTCAACGTCCCATCGACGTGTACGGCGGTCTGGAGGCCGGGGAGGTCCCAGTCCATGAACGCCCACCGCCGGCCGCGCGGATGCTTCTTATATCGCATCCCATCCTGAAAGCCCCCAAGGACATCGACGGCATGTGCGGTCAGGTCGAACTCGGGTTTTTCGGAGAAACCACCTTTCTTGTACGACTCCTGCCAGATGTAAAACACCTCGTAGATGGTCCCGCGGGCGTTGATCTGGAATTCGTAGTAGCAGTCCGGGCCCGCGATGAAGACCTCGGCATCGTTCTCGAAGTACACGGGCGAGTCCCGCTCGGTGAACCGGGCCTGGACGTTCGGCTCTTCGATCCAGAAGGCAACATACAGGTTCCTGTCGTCCCAGAGGGCCGCCATGCGCGTATCGAGCAACCCCGGCACGCCGGTCACCATATCCACGAACCGGGGCGACTTCGGCGCCCTCTGCCAGCACGCCTCCGAAAGTCGCCCATCAACCACGATCCGCTCGTCCGTGCGATAGCACGTGTAGTGGCCGATGTCCTTCTCGTCGCAACCGTATCGGTCGCTCATCCGCACACCCTTCGTGTTGGGCAAAACGCTCAGGAATTCCTATTGGAGAACCATGTCGAACGGCATCATCAGAATGACGCTCTCCTGGCGGATCAGCTCGATTCGTTGCAGGGCCTGGACCAGGGCCCAGGCGCGCTGCGGCTCGGTCTTCTGGAGCAGGTCGAGCAGCGGGGCCAGCGTCGGCTGGCCGACGAGCAGGCTGCTGGCGCCCGACAGCCGGATATCCGCGGGGCGCTCGCCTTCGCCCGAGATGTCCCCCATCAACTGCGCGAAGAAGTCCTTCGGCTCCGGGACCACGCGGATCTCGTAGTCCTTGAGGGACACCCTGGCGGCGGCGTATTCCACCGCCTGTTGCAGGCCGCCGATCTGGTCCACCAGGCCGAGGTCCAGGGCCTGCCGGCCCGTATAGACCCGGCCGCCCGCGATCTCGTCGATGGGCTTGCGGAGCTTGCTGCCCCGGCCTTGCGTCACGTGCCCTTTGAAAACGTCATAGACCTGCTGCATGTAGTCCTGGATCACCTTGCGCTGGGTGTCGTCGAAGAGCCGGGTGCTGCTGAGCAGGTCCGCATTGGCCCCGCGTTTGTGGCTGACCCAGTTGACGCCGAGCTTGCTCCACAGGTCGGTGGTCACGAGCTTGCCGCCTACCACGCCGATGGAGGCGGTAATGGTCGCGGCGTCGGCGAAGATGGCGTCGGCGCCGCACGAGACGTAATAACCGCCGCTGCCGGCGACGTTGCCCATCGAGACGATCAGAGGCTTTTTGGCTTTGACCAACCGGGCGGCACTGAGAATCACGTCACTGGCCTGGGCCGAGCCTCCCGGCGAATCGACGCGCATCACGACCGCCTTGACGGAGTCGTCCTGGGCGGCAGTCTCGAGGGCTTTGCGGATGTCGCCGCTGTAGGCGGCCTCGTACGCTCCGAACAGGGTGGGCTGCTGGTAGCCCGGCAGAATCGCGCCCTCGACATAAACGACCGCTACGGCGTCCTTCTGCGAGGTCGGGGCCCCCGGAGCCTTGAACAGCTCGGAGAGCAGGGAAAAGAACCCCAGTGGACTGGCCAGGTTGACCTTGGTCTTCTCCTCCTGACCGTAGCGATTGTCGACGTGCACTTGCCCGCCGAGATCGTTCTGGACGGTCGCGATGAACTCCTCTCGCGTCTGGACCACGTCGATCAGCCCCATCTCTTTCGCCTGCTCGGCCATGTAGGGACCGCGATCGATCCAGGCGCGGACCTGCTCGGGGGTCTTACCGCGCGAGCGAGCGATCATGTCCACCAGTGAGCCGTAGAGGCTGTCGAGCAGCCAATTGGTGTTCTCCTCGGCCGGCTGGCTGGGACCGGTGCGGGTCAGCATCTCGGCGGCGGACTTGTAGTCCCCCATGTGCAAAAAGTCCGCCTGGACTCCGATCTTGTCGAGCAGACCCTTTACATAGAGCGACTCGCCGTACAGGCCCGTCAGCCACAGGGTCGATTGCGGCCCGACACACAGACGGTCGCTCGCGCAGAGCAGGCCGTATTGGGCCGTGCTCATATCTTCCGCATACGTGTAGACCTTCTTGCCGGCCGCTTTCACCCGCTCGATAGCCCGGCGCAGCTCCTCCAACTGCCCGAACCCGATCTCCATGCGATCGAACGTCAGGACCACGGCCTTCACTTGCTCATCGGTGCTCGCCGCGCCCAGGCGACGAACCAGGTCCTTGAGGGAGGTCATCTCGCCGGCCAGCAGGCCGAACGGATCGGCCATGGGCTTTTCGGTCAAGGTGCCGCTGAGATGGAAATGGGCCACCACCGGAGGCGCCGGCTTGGGCGTCTGGGCCGTCTCGGAGCCCAAGCAAACCGATCCCGCGAACAGCAGCACTTCGACTGCAGCAATCAACAGCCAACCTCTTTTGGCATATCTCATGATCCGCTCTCCTTTCGAATGGGCTACGACTCCATATTACAGCACGCGGCAATGATACACAGGCCGGCCCGCTCCGGCAAGATGTCGCGTCGGCCGCAACAGGACGAGCGCCTATTCGTTCCAAGGCACTGCCGTCTATATCATTGCGAGCGAAGCGAAGCAATCTCTCGTCCTGCGGATCGAGATTGCTTCGTCGCTGCACTCCTCGCAATGACATGAATGTGATGCGGATTCTGGTCAATTCGTGCGCCCCGCTTGTCATCCTGAGCGTAGCGAAGGATCTGGCCTGCGAGTGAGAGAAGACTCCAATTCGATGGCCAGATCCTTCGGCTTCGCCTCAGGATGACAGAGTCCCTGCCGTGCACAGATTTCTCCGAATGCATATGAGCCGACAGCGACTTTCCGTTTGCTCCGGGGCCCCAATCGGCCCGCAGATGATGGGCGGCGCGTGCCTACGGCCAAAAACCGCTCTGGAGCCAGCGCGTGGCCATTATGGCGAGGTCGCGGAGATTGACCGAGCCGTCGAAGTTCAGGTCGGCGGGAGAGTCTGGAAGCTGGGGGAGGATGCCGGTGCCGCGGGTGGCGACATGGGCGATCTCGGCGGGAGAAAGGGCATAGTCATAGATGCGGAAATCATCGATCAGGCCATCGTAGCGGCCGTACCAGCCGGAGCCGATTTCGAAGGAATTGACGTCGGCGATGGGGGTGTCCGTGCCGGTGCGGCGGTCATAGAGCTCGCCATTGAGATAGATCTCCATGCGGCCCGTGCGGCCGTCGGAGCCGATGCGAATGTCCTTCGTGAAGGCCCAATGGTTCCAGCGGCCCGCCCATTCGCTTTTGTCCTGGTGCCGCCCGGCCAGGCGATTCTCGAAGGACCACGGTGTACCGCAATCCCAGCGGTATTGGCCCGGATTTCGCCAACAGCCGAGGTGGATCGCGAGGGCCGGATTCGATTGGCCGTAGACGTAATTCGAGCAGCAGATCGTATCGTTCAGGTGGGTCGAGTCATCGCCGCGCTGCCAGAAGGCGATCGTGATCGCCTGCCTCGTGCGTGCGAAGACATTCGCCGCCTCCGGGACTGTCACGCTGTCGCCCTCGCTCGTGAAGTCGATCGCCTGGCCGTACACGCCCGGAACGAAGTTGCAGCGACCGTGAATCTGGCCGTTCGCGGCGCCCGCATGATCCTGGGCGTTGCCCTCGAAGTCATACCAAAGAATCGGCGCGTTCGGAGCCGACACCGCGAAGATGCGGCTGCGGTCGTGGAGCCAATCCTTCGCCAGCCGTTGGAGGTCCCGATAATCGACGGTGCAGTCCCCGGTCAGATCCGCTGGGAGCCGACTCTCGGCGAGTTCGGTCGAACCAGGGCTCGGGAGGCACAACGCCGGATGCAGCGTGATGTCGTCCAGGTAGATCGTGCCGATGCCACGGTCCTGCGGATCCATGGTGGCGGAACGCACCCCGATGGCTATGCCCGTGACATTCGCCAGGTCGATCTTGTCGAACTCGGCCAAGGCGATCCTCCAGACGCTCCAACGCGGATCGGCGAGAACGCTCAGATCGCCTGCATACGCCACCGTCTGCTCGGCCTGGCCGTCGCCGAGGGTGACGTACATCTGGCCCCCCTTCGTGCCATTGCCGGCGGTGCCGCGCAGCAGGATTTGCAGGACCTGTGCCTCCGCGTGGGCCCAGTCCTGCGGCCGCTCGAAGACGCGAGCCGCTTCGGAGAACCACGTGGAGTCGTAATGATAGTAGAACGACATGGACTGACGGCAACGGGCGACAATCCCCTGCTCAATGGACACTCCGGCCCAGCCACGCGGCTGCCACGTCTCATACAGGAAGTGCTCTTTCAGATCGTACGCTTCGAAATCCTCGATCACGAGTTGGTCCGCCACCGTGAAGGACCAGATGGCCCCAGGGATCAGTGGTCCCGATCCCTGCTCTCGAATTTCATCGACCCGCCAGTAATACGTTCGCCCGAGCCCCAACGCGGGCGGCTGGAACGTGTTCGCATCCCCCGGCGGCACCCGATATTGCACCGCGGCCGCCGCGTCCCTCACCTGGGCGGCCACCGGGCTGAAGTAGACCCCGCGTCCCGCTGCCCCAGAGCCGGCAGACCACGTCAGCTTCGTGTAAGGACTGACGCCGATAGCGCCGTTCACCGGATTGGGGCAGCAAGGCGCAGCGCCGCAGTCGTGCGACACGCGGGCGCGCAGGTTGCTCAGATCGAAGCCGGGCGATTGGCCGCCCAGGTCCAGCGCCACCAGGCGAACGGCACGAGGCACGAACGGCAGTGTCACACCGTCAAGATCGATCCCGATGTGGCTGAGGTCCTGCTGTAGTGGAGTTCTCGATAACCACCTTGGTCAGAAGATACTCCTGGTCCGCGCCATCGGTAATGAACAGCAGAGCCTGCTCGCCGGCCTTGCCCGTCTCAATGAGCAGGAGATCGTTGCCATCGTCGCCCACCAGCCTGCCGGAGAAGGCCAGATCGATCCAGTGATCCGTCGGCAGCGTCACGGCGGATTCCTGGGAGGGCGGCGGCCCGACCAGCCAGTCTTCCGGCACCACCCGGGCCGGAAAGGCTCCGGCGGCGTCCATCCCCGTCCAGCAACTGTCGTCGGCATCATGAAGATTAAGGATCGCGGACGGGTATTCCCAGGCCGGTGGCTGGGCCCGACCGGTGCCTGCACCCGGGACGAGCACCAGTAACAGCATCAGCCAACCCACTTTGCGCATCGATCTCCTCCAGCCTGATCGGTACCGCATTTCGGCAATGGACTGGCGAAATGCGCTATTACTATTGTAGCATTTTTCTCCCCGCGGACCAAGCCCCGCGGATCTTACTCATCCCCAATTTCGGGTGAGGGTTTCTCGTCGGAGAGTGGAGAGGAGTCGTTGCCGGCAGGCGACGGGCGGTGGTGCACCGCTTTGCCGATAGCAGAAAGACGGCATTGTCCCGCTCGATGCGTGGCGTACCACGGGCCGGCTCTCCCGGGGTCCGCCGCATACAGTCCCACCGTCACGATACCTGTTCTTTCCCCCGGCCCGGTGAACCGGCACGTTGCCGGTCAAGTATTTTAGGCATGTCACAAAATATATTGACATCATTCCATGTTGAGATACAACAGCATGCGTGCATAAAGTTGCGACGGCATGATGGCCCTTACGGGCATCGGGGAACGGTTGCGGCCGAGCGTTTGCGGCGGCCGGTGTAGGCCGTCCGTTTTCAGTTTTAGGAATAAAGGAAAAGAGTATGCGATGAGAGCCGCGGTATGGGTGTGCACCTGCGTGGTGGCCTGCGCACTACTGCCGGCCGGCTGCTCGACAGCCCCGAAATCGGCGGAAGAGCAGGCGCAACTGACCACCAGGAGCGAAAGCGCGATCGAGATGGCCAAGAAGGCCGACTCGGGGCTGCAGAAGTTCTTCGACACCGCCGCCGGCTACGCGGTCTTCCCGTCGGTGGGCAAGGGCGCCGTCGGCGGGCAGAAGTTCGCCTACCAGCCGATCCAGACGCCGTGACGGCATCCGGACGCCAACAGAAATCCATTGAGTCGGTCAAGTAACAATAAGAGGTGTTGTTATGCCATTGTCCAAACGATTAGCGGCGGAGATCATCGGAACGTTCTGGCTCGTGTTCGGGGGCTGCGGCAGTGCCGTGCTGGCGGCGGCGTTTCCGCAGGTCGGGATCGGACTGCTCGGGGTGTCCCTCGCCTTCGGACTGACGGTGTTGACGATGGCCTATGCCATCGGGCACATTTCCGGGTGTCATCTCAACCCGGCGGTGACGGTCGGCCTCGCTACCGGCCGGCGGTTCCCCTGGAATGAGGTGATCCCCTACGCGATTGCCCAGGTTATCGGGGCCGTCGTGGCCTCCACGGTCCTCTACATTATCGCCAGCGGCAAGACCGGCTTCAGCCTCAGCGGCGGGTTCGCGGCGAATGGCTATGGGGCTCACTCCCCCGGCGGGTACACCCTGCTCGCCGCTCTCGTGGCCGAGGTGGTCCTGACGTTCATGTTCCTGATGATCATTCTGGGGGCCACGGACAAGCGGGCGCCGGCCGGCTTTGCCCCGATTGCCATCGGTCTGGGGCTGACCCTGATCCACCTGATCGGCATCCCGGTGACGAATCTGTCCGTGAATCCGGCCCGCAGCACGGGACCGGCACTATTCGTGGGCGACTGGGCCCTGGCCCAGTTGTGGCTGTTCTGGTTCGCGCCGCTGGTCGGCGCCTGGGTGGCCGGCTTGGCCTACCGGGTCCTCAGTGAAGAGAAACCGGCGGTGTGCATGGCCGCGGCACGGTCCGCGAGCGCTGCTTCGCCCGCGTAACGCAGCCCGTACTGCAGATGCGGTTGTCCAATTCCCGGAGGAGGGCCTGCGTCCAACATGCAGGCCCTCCTCCGATGTGTGCCGGTGGGCAAATCAACGGCAAGCCGTGATTGCCACTGCCCGCAAGCTACTGACGATCATGCGTGCGATGTTGGAGAATAGGAACTCTCCTCGGGATGGAGTCGGATGCGCCGTCCTGGAGACGAGCACGAACAGGAGCGCAGGCCGCCTGCCCTTGGGTCCTCCGAGAAGTGGAAGCATCTTCTTCCCTCGCCCCCTTGCGACGAGCGGGGGCCGAGGGCGAAAGATGCACGGTAAGATGGTCATGAAAAAAGGACTTACCGCTTGCGGGGCTCCAATTCATAGGATCCTTCGGCTGCGCCTCAGGATGACAGAGTCCCTGCCGCGCATGGGCTTTTCAGAATCCGTATGACACGGCCGACAGTTGTTCAGGCCCGGCCGGTTCAGAGCGGCTGGCCGCCGCGCGACATGGCGTCCAGGAACTGCTCGTTGGTGGGGTACTTTCGCAGCAGCTTGAAGAGGGCTTCCATGGCGTCGCGCGGCTGGTAATTCGCGATGACGCGCCGCAGCGTGACCAGGCCCTTCATGTGCTGCGGGCTGTAGAGCTTGGCCTCCTTGCGGGTGCCGCTGGCCGGGAATGTTGATCGCCGGGAAGATCCTCAGCTCGGCCAGGGAGCGGTCGAGGACCAGCTCGCTGTTGCCGGTGCCCTTGAACTCCTCGAAGATCAATTGATCCATCTTGGAGCCGGTATCGACCAGGCACGTGGCAACGATCGTGACGGAGCCGCCGTCCTCGATATTGCGGGCCAGTCCGAACAGGCGCCGGGGCACTTCGAGGATGCCCGCCTCCAGCCCGCCGGTCATGGTGGGACGGGAGGATTCGCCGCCCCGCCGGGTCCGGCTGTTGAAGGCCCTTCCCACGCGCGTGAGGCTGTCGATCATGAGAACGACGTGATGGCCGCATTCCAGCTCTGTCTGCACGTGAGACAGCATCAGCTCCGCCATCTCGCAGTGCTCGTCCGCGACGTGGTCGCTCGTGCTGGCCACGACCTCGACCCCTTCGCAGCTCCGGCGGAAATGCGTGACCTCCTCCGGCCGCTCGTCGATCAGCAGGACGATGATCCGGGTCTTCGGCGAATTATAAAGGATCGCGTGCGACATCTGTTCGAGCAGGACCGTCTTGCCCGCCTTGGGCGGGGAGACGATCAACTGCCGCGAGCCCCTGCCGACGGGCGAGATCAGGTCCACGATCCGCATGCTCTCCTGCCCGCAGGCGCCGAGATTGAACCGCTGATACGGATCGACCGCGGTCAGATCGCTGAAGCGTGGGCGCCGGCGAAACGCCTCCGGCGACAAGCCGCCGACGGTCTCGACGGAAACCAGCACGCGTTTGCCTTTCTTCGCGTCTACCTGGCCGGTGACCATCGCCCCTTCGACGAGTCCGAAGCGACGGACGAGATCGGGCCCGACCGACGCCATCAGCGGTCCGGTCCGGTACGAGCGATCCCCCGTCCGCAGGGAATACTGGTCCTTGTTGATGCGTTTCAAAATGCCGGTAAGTGTTTCGCTCATTGAGACCTTCCATGAGAAAGAGGTTTCCCGCCGGGAGTTTCCAGTTTCAGGGGGAAGTTTCCCGCGCGCGGGCCCTGCCAACCTCACACTTCGGACTTCCCACGTGCTGCATCCCTGTGGGCAGCCCCCATCATACCACAATAGCCAATCTTGGCAACCTGGCGGTATTTTCTTCTATGGAGCCCTCGTTTGTCAAGAGCCCAAGCCGGAAGATATCGGCAGCCGTAGAGGCGGCCTCCCGTGGCCGCCCGCCTAATGAGTCTTGGCGAACAACTTCGATGATGGACGGGCGTGCGGCTCTCCTCGTGGGTCGTGCGTCCTCGCACGACTTTCCAGGCGAGCGGGGACGCTCGCCCTACGCAGATCGGCCTTCAGATGGGTCTGGCTACGCGACTTGTCTGTCAAGACTCACCGGGGCGCAGCCCCAGCCAGCCAGCGCCCTCCCAGTACCATAGCCCGGGCGAGAGATTGAACAGCTTGTTCATCTCCGTTTGGCTCGTCGTAAAGAAATGAGTGCCCAGACTGGCGGACCAGAACCGGTACACGGGGTCTATCCCGATGGAAAGAGCGCTGCCCAGGCTACCCACGTAGGCGTAGAACGCGATTCCCTCATAGGCCCAGGTCTGGGAGTAATTGTCGATCAGTTTGTCTCGTTCCGCCTGGCTCACGGTATAGAAATGCGTGTTGAGGGTGCCCGACCAGAAGCGGTACACCGGCGCGGTGCCCGGCTCGGTATCTGCGGCGAAGGCGTAGTACGCTACCTGCTCATAAGTCCATACGTCTGAGTAGTTGTTGATAAGTTTGTCCCGCTCCGCCGTACTGAGGGTATAGAAATGCCGTTCGAGCACGGGGGCCCAAAAACGATACACCGGCCTCCAGGTGGCAGGCGCTGTAAACTCCTTGCTTTCCACCGGCTGCTGCCAGGCATTGAACTGAAAGACATAATTGCCGTCCGGCAGTCTGCCCAGATCGTAATCGTGAGAATCCGGCGTGATAACGGTAACCGCGCCACCCGTCCATTTCTCGACCTGGGCGCTTACTGAGAACGTATTGCCCGTCTGCTGCACGGTGCCCCAATTGTAGACGCGATAGCCAGCATCGGCGAAGTCGATAGCGACTCTGGCCTTCGTCCCGCCAGCCCCATCCGACAGGACCAGGATATTCGTCTGTTCCGCGGTGGGCACGTACGGCACCCATTGTTCCGAACCCGGCCGGAATTCCCGGCTCTCGATAAGCCGGTCCCACGCGCGGAATTCAAACACGTAGTCGGCGTAGGCCAGTGTGCCCAGGTCGTATTCGTGGGTCAGCGTCGTGACGACCGTGTCCGGAGGGTCCGTCTGGCGGGTGACTTCCGCATTCACGAAGAAGGTGTTGTCCTGCCGCTGCACGGTACCCCAGTTGGTCACCTCGTAGCCGCTGTCCGGGAAGACCAGGGTAACGTTCGCTTTGGTTTGCGTCCCGTCGGTCACAATGAAGAGACTCGTCTGTTCCGCCGTCGGATCGACCCTTTGCGTATTCTCGCTGATGTAGAGCGCGTAGTCTCCCGGACTCGCCGGATCTGTCGGCTGCACATTCTCCAAGACGCCACTGAGCAGGAGCCTGGGCTCGAGCCGCTCAAACAAGTGCGGCACGCGCGGCCGTGTCTCTTGTGGATTCCTCGTGGCCCTCAACCAACCTAAAGTGCTTTTCCGCATGGCATTACTCCCTTCCAGTTAAAGTATACGCCATTTTACCGGAGTTGCGCGGGTGTCCAGCAGAGGAACCACTGCCACCCGCCGCCTATTAAAGGCACTAAGGACCTGGTCTGGTCACGGATTTTGTGCGACCGGCGGCACGAGGCAGTCGATCATGACCTTTGCTTTCTTGCCCGCGTCACCCGCCGGAGCCTATACCGCGGCCGCGTACCAGGCGGTGCACTCGCGGTCCCACACGTCTCGGGGCAGACTAAGGAGTTTGTCGATCTCCGCGGGAGCCAACGTAAGGCTGGGACACAGGGCGAGACACAAAACCAGTCTCGCCGGGGACGAAAGAACACCGTCGGCTGGGCCCTGTCTTTCTTTCGCCCCTGGCGGGGCTTGGTCTGGTTTCGGACCTCGGCACCCACCGTTGAAACGGTGGGCTATGGTCGGTCGTCCCGGCGGGACTATCTTGCGTGGAGGGCCGGGCCAGGTTCTCCGGCCTCCACCGACGCCCGATCGCAATAGCGGTCATGTCCCAATGTCTATTTCTTCATCTGACCGGTCCAGCGATCTCGACCCGCCCAGTACGGGCAGAAGGGGCAGTCCTCGCCGTCCGGATAATCGAGTCCCTCCTCGTGCGGGCAGCCGATGATTCGACCGGCCGAGACCAGCTTCTTGATGCCATACCTCCGGAGAAGATCCCCGATCTGCTTCTGAATCTTCTCGTCCTCGCGCACATCCGTCTTGCCGGACAACCAGCGTTGAAGCTCGATGATGTCGTCCGTGCCCTCCTTCATGATGGCGACGACCGCCTTGGAGGCGACCCGGTCATTCGGACCGTAGAGCGAGTAGATCGCAATCAGCGGCCGCCGGAGATCCTTTCGCTTCGCCATGTCTATCGCCAAGTCCCTCTATCTCAGTCGTTTTGCCCCAACGTCCGGGGGACCGGGGCTACCACCCAATCATACGTCGGGACGACAGTGCCGTTCTTCAGGACGATGCCTTGCGCGTTCATGGGCATGCCGTGGTCGGAGCCGGTGGATCGGGTGCGGATCGCCTGTACGCCGAAGTCCGTGACCGGCTGGACCTCGCCAGGGTCGGAGCGACCGTTGGCGTTCTTGTCGAACCAGACGCCGATGCCACGCAGTTCGGATCCGGAGAGCGCCCCATCGCGATTGTCGTCGAGGGCATCGAGTGCGGCGTATCCGTTCGGGAACAGGAGCCACCACGTCGCCGTGCCGAACAGTTGTCGGCCGGAGGTGATCTCGCCCTTGGTCTGCGGGTCCCAGACCAACAAGCCTGTGCTCGGCTTGAGCCAGGGCCATTGGGCCTTTCGGCCGGTGCCGTCCAAATCGAAACTCACGTGCGTTTTCGGGTCAAGCAAGTCAAGCACCGACCCATGCGTCTGAACGGAGAAAATGATTGGGGTGATCGCCACCGGGAGTTTCTCAAGCCTCGCAACGTCGGTTTGGATCTCGGCGAGGGCATTGGTGTCGACAATCCGGGGTTCCTTCTGCGCCAGCCGCAGATAGGCGGTGCCGGCCTCATAGCTTGTGAGCTGTCGATGAGTCCACAATGGGTGGACCTTCCAATCGCGCTCTTCCTCGATGGAGAACCGGTAGGCCAGGTAGTATGTCACACGGATCATTGGAACAGTGATGGAGGCCAGTTGTCGTGGGTGGCTGGTAATATTGGCATCCGCCGTGTAGAAGAGGTAATCATCATACAAGCTCGCCAAACCGAGATAGAAAAGACCGTTCTCCGGATCAAGATCGAGGGCTCTCTCGAAGTTGTCCACCGCCGCGGCAGCATGGGCAAGGACCTTGTCGGTCTCGAGATAGTCCGGTTTCCAGCCTTGCTTCTCCAACTCCCGCGTCTTGTCCCAAACAGCTTGCTGAAAGGCCGACTGTCTGTCCTTAGGAATAGCCGACGCCGTTGCGTATCCCCATGCTTCAAGGACAAGTTGCTCCGCGTGGTCAGAGCGTAGTCTGAAAAGGAGGTCGCTAACCTGCCAGTCTGGGGCGACATTGTCCGGCGAGAAGCCGTCCGGGTCCAATGTGGGGATAAGTTCGAGTCGATTCACAAACGTGAAATAGTGCATGCGCGCCAAGGTGTAATATCCTTGCGGGTCGTTGGGGTGATCCCTGATGAAGGCCTCCGTGTTGGTGATAAGCCGATCGAAAGGTACGTACCATGACAACGGAAACTGAGGCCTGATTGCCAGGCAAGGTACGGACAGCAGGGAGACAACGGCAACTAACAAGATTCCGCGTTTCATACTCTCAACCTCCGACTTCAACAGCTTCTCGCATCGTGCGGTCCGTGGGCCCTCTGCCGGTCGCGACGGCCTGGCACCGCACCGGGTCGAACCGGTATCTATTATAGACCATTCGCGCGGTTCAGACAATGTCTGACCGGACAGACCACAGACCTTATTCTGTCGAGGCTTGTCCAGAGCGAAGAAGACGTGTCGCCCAGTTTCCGTCGGGTGGGCTGTGCCCACCAATTCTCCAGGGGCAAACCGGACGACAAGTGGTGGGCACCGCCCACCCTGCGGGACTGGGGGTCCCCTTCCCGCCCATGAACCATCGGCAGGATGCCGATGCCACAAGACCCATGGCACGCACCCCTGTGCCAGTACTTACACGCCCCGTGCGACACCGCCGGCTGGTCCGGCGGCGAAGAAATTGTGCAGGATTTTGGATTTTTGCATAACATACAGGCATCCGCGAGCGTCTTA
Source organism: uncultured Planctomycetota bacterium (assembly GCA_963699595.1). Taxonomy (GTDB): domain Bacteria; phylum Planctomycetota; class Phycisphaerae; order Sedimentisphaerales; family Anaerobacaceae; genus PLanc-01. Next base: position 1,248,147 of record CAVOUO010000035.1, on the reverse strand, counting down.
TTATGAGCAGTGCTTCTTGAAACAACGAAACGCGACAATCACACCAAGGGAATAGGAATTCCATGCTTTCATTCGTGCCATTCGTACAAAACGAAGCCAATTCCGGCCGCGGCGGTTGGGACGGGGACCGCAGAGGCCTATTGCGCCAAACAAAGCCAATCGCCGCAGAGCGAAAGTCGCGACAAGTACTTCGCGAGAAATGGGTTATGGTGAATTGCTCGTATGAGAGGCTCGACAAAACAAAGCCAATTTGGCAGCGCGGACAAAGATCGACGGCGGCCGGCAAGGTCGGCGGCACTGCCATCACGAGGGCCTATTGCGCCAAACAAACCCAATTTGCCGCAGATGGACAGGGAAGACCATCGCCAAGAGCCTGCCCTGAGCGCAGCAAATGGGCCGCAGGACTTGACGCTGCCACCCACCCGGGGGCAAACGTGTGAAACGAAGCCAATTTCCGGCGGGGGTGCGGCCGGAATGCGGTGGCAGCGCCCCCTCGAAAGACACAAGCGGCTGACGGGTGGGAAGACGAACCGCTGCCCTTGGACTGTGGGTGGCAGCGGCAAGCGCCAGCTTGCCGATGGTTTGGCCAATGCGATGGACCATCGGCAAGCTGCGAAGACTCCGCTTGCCGCTGCCACCCGGATAGGAGCCAGCGGAATCCGCCTCCGCATGCCGGCCGCACCCCTCGGCGGCGCCGAGGCGGTTTTTGCCTTGAGGGACGGGGCATGGAGGGGTATATTGCCGCCATCGACAGGTATGACCTACCGAATTCTCGAACTTGGCTAAGGGGATGACACATGGCACAGGAGAATGAGACAAGAAATCCGATGCGTACCACCTGCTGTCCGTGCGGCTGCGGCGAGGGACACTCGACCGCCGGCGTGAGCCGCCGGGGCTTTCTGCAGGGCGTCAGCGGGGCTGGGGCCCTGGGCATGGCCCTGACCGGTCTGACCTGGTCGGCGGTCGCTACGGCGGCCCAGACCGGCAGCCAGAGCGGACCACAGCGCCGGGCCCTCGTGGTCAGACCGGTCCTGGTCTACGAGATCCCGAAGCGTCGGCCGCAGACGAGCTGGCGGTCCTGGGGCGGCATCCAGACCCAACAGGATGCCGAGCAAGAGCTGGCCCGCATCCAGAAGCGAACTGGACGAGCTCAAGAAGGAAGGCGGATTTCCCCGTCGAGTTCGCCAAGCCCATCGGCATCCGCAACGCGAGGCGACGTGGCGAAAATCGAGGGGCTGGAAAAGGCCGATGTCACCATCGTCTATGCGGCGGGCGGGAACGCCTTCGATGCCCTCGCCAAACGCAGCAAGAACATGATCTTCTTCTGCCGGCACAAGTCCGGGCCGGTCTACCTCTGGTACGAGATCATCAGCCCCCGCTATCTGCGCCAGCACACGGATGCCCTCAAGGTCCAGGGCATCGACGACGGCGACGTGATCGTGGACAACCAGGACGAGATCCTCTGGCGGCTGCGGGCGCTGTGCGGCCTGCAGAACACGCTGGGCACGAAGATCCTCGCCATCGGCGGCCCCGGCGCCTGGGCTCAGCCCAAGGATGTCGTGCCGGACCTCGTCCGGAAGGTCTGGAAGTTCGACATCCAGACCGTCTCCTACGAGGAGCTGGGCGAGCTCATCAAGGAGGCCCGGGCCGACAGCGCCGCCGTGAGCCGGGCGAAAGAGCGGGCGGCCGAGTACCTGAAGGCCCCGCACGTCAAGCTGGAGACCAAGCCGGAATTCGTCGAGAACGCCTTCCTGCTCGAAGCAGGTCTTCCGCGGCCTGATGAAGAAGGCCGACTGCCGGGCCATCACGATCAACGGCTGCATGGGCACGATCATGCCGCTGGCCGAGACCTCGGCCTGCCTGACGCTTAGTCTCCTCAACGACGCCGGCTACCTGGCCTTCTGCGAATCGGACTTCGTCGTGATCCCCTCCGGCGTGCTGCTGGCGAACATCTCCGGCAAGCCCATGTTCCTGAACGATCCGACCTATCCGCACGACGGCGTGATCACGCTGGCCCACTGCACCGGCCCGCGCAAGATGGACGGCAAGACCTCGAGCCGGTCCGCATCCTGACCCACTTCGAGTCCGACTACGGGGCCGCCCCCAAGGTCGAGATGCGCAAGGGCCAGATGGTGACCAACATCGTTCCCGACTTCCTGGTCAAGCGCTGGGTCGGCCTCAAGGGCGAGATCGTCGACGTGCCCGTTCCTGGACATCTGCCGCTGCCAGATCGACATCCGCTTCAAGTGCGACAGCAAGCTGCTGGCCGAGCGGATGCCCGGCTTCCACTGGATGACCTGCTACGGCGACTACATGAAGGAAATCGGCTACGCCTGCAAGAAGGTCGGCATCCAGTGGGAGGACCTGACGGCGTAGAACGCGCGGCCATGGTCTTCGTGCGTTCTGTAGGATGGGCCAGCCCATGCTGATTGTCAGACGCACGGGCGCGAGAACAGCATCGGCTCAGCCCATCCTACACCTGCTTGCAGAAAGAAATAACCGGAGGTGACGAAATGAGGAACTTGCGATTGGAGTATCGTGCTGGCCGTAGTCTGCGCATTGCCGACGTACGCGGCCGGTGTGACGGTCTATGTGTCGCCGAACGGCAACGACAACTGGTCCGGCGCGCTCGCCCAGCCGAATGGCCAAGGCACGGACGGTCCCGTCGCCACACTCGAACGCGCGCGGGACATCCTGCGCCAAAAGAAGCCGGCGGCGGGCGAGGAGAGACGCGTCGTCATTGCCGACGGCCGCTACCAACTGGCAAAGCCCTTCGTGCTGACCCCCGAGGACAGCGGTGTCACCTACGAAGCGGCGTCCGGCGCTCATCCGGTGTTCTCGGGAGGCAAAGTCATTCGTGGATTCCAGCCGGGCGAGAACGGGCTCTGGACGGCTCGCATCCCGGAGGTGGCGAATGGCTCCTGGTACTTCGATCAGTTGTTCGTCAACGGCCACCGCGCCGTGCGGGCGAAGACGCCGAACAAGTTCTATTCTTACATGGGGCCGACCACCGAAGTGCCCATCGAGGGCAAGCCGGGCCAGTTCCTGCGGACGACGAATGTGCCGGCGGAAACCATCGCACCTCTAAAGGGCTTGAGCGAGGCCGAGATTCGGGACATCGTGCTCGTCGCCTATCACAAGTGGTGCATCACCCGGCGGTATCTCACGGCCGTCAACTTCGACAACAACCAGATCGTCACCACGGGCGAGAAACTGGCGAGCTTCTCCGACTGGCCCGCAGGCACTCGCTTCCACCTGGAGAACTTCAAGGCGGCTCTCGAAGAGCCGGGCGAGTGGTTCCTGGGCCGCGACGGGATGCTCTACTACAAGCCGCTGCCGGGCGAGGACCTGGCCAAGGCCGAGGTCGTTGCGCCGGTTGTGACCAAGCTCGTGATCTTCGAAGGCCAGCCCGAGGCCGGCAAGTTCGTCGAACGTGTCACGTTCAAGGGCCTGACCTTCCAGCATCAGCAGCGCGTGCTTCCCGCGACAGGCTACGCCCCCTACCAGGCGGCCTTCGCCACCGAGGCGGCGGTCATGCTCGACGGGGCGCAGGAATGTCACGATCCAGGACTGTGAGATCGGCCACGTGGCGGAGCACGCCGTGTGGTTCCGCCAAGGCTGCCGGGATTGCCGGGTCGAGCGGTCCTATCTGCACGATCTCGGCGCCGGCGGCGTCCGGATCGGCGAGGGCCGGGCACGGGCCGATGAGAATTCCCGCACGGACCATATCACCGTGGACAACAACATCATCCGCAACGGCGGGCGGATCTACATGGACGCCGTAGGTGTCTGGATCGGCTTCAGTCCCGACAATACCGTCACGCACAACGAGATCGCCGATTTCTTCTACACCGGGATCTCCGTCGGCTGGCGCTGGGGCTATTCCGACAGCATCGCCAAACGCAACAACATCAGCTTCAACCACATCCACCATCTCGGCTGGGCCGTCCTCAGCGACATGGGCGGCATCTACACGCTCGGGCCCTCCGAAGGCACGGTCGTCAGCAACAACATCTTCCACGACATCTACGCCTACTCCTACGGCGGCTGGGGCCTCTACACCGACGAAGGCAGCACCGGGATCGTGATGGAGAAGAACCTGGTCTACAACACCAAGACCGGCAGCTTCCACCAGCACTACGGCAAAGAGAACATCATCCGCAACAACATCCTGGCCTTCAGCAAGCTGCACCAGATCCAGGCGACGCGCGTCGAGCAGCACCTGTCGTTCACGTTCGAGAAGAACATCGTCTACTGGGAGACCGGCCCCCTGCTGGCGGGTCCCTGGACCAAGATCAACGATCAACATGGACAACAACTGCTACTGGAACACGGCGGGCCAGCCGGTCACGTTCGCGGGCCTGTCGCTCGAGCAATGGCGCCAGCAGCAGAAGCACGATCAGCACTCGATCGTCGCCGATCCGGTGTTTCGTCGATCCCAAGAACCTTGATTTCCATCTGAAGCCGGACTCCCCTGCTTTGAAGCTCGGCTTCGAGCCGTTCGACTACACGAAGGCCGGCGTCTACGGCGACCAGGCCTGGGTCGCGAAAGCGAACGAAGTCACCTATCCGCCCCTGGAATGGCCGCCGGAGGGCCCGAAGGGCGCGCAGTAGCGGGTGCGTGCCGCGCCATGGGTCATTGGTGAGACAGGACAATCAATCGTGCCGCAGGGCCACGACCGGATCGACGCGGGCCGCCCGGCGGGTCGGATAGATGCCTGCCGCCAGGCTGACCAGGATCGAGAAGGCGATCGCGCCCAGGCACAGCCACCAGGGGAAGCTGAAGTAGTCCATCCGCGGGGCGCCCTGCCGCGCCATCAGGATGTTGATGACCTCGTTGATGATCATGCCCACGGCCCAGCCGAGGCCCAGGCCGAACAGGCCGCCCGAGCAGGCCGATGGCGCCGGACTCGAACAGGAAGATCCGCTGCACGTCGCCGTCCGTGGCCCCCACCGCCTTCATGATGCCGATCTCGCGGTACCGCTCCAGGATGGACATGACCATCGTGTTGACGATCCCCAGCGAGGCGACCGTAATGCCGATCATGCCGACCGCCAGCAGGAACATGTCCATGATGAGAAAGCCGATGCGCATCTCGCGCAACTGGTCCATCAGGGCGAACGTCCCGAAGCCCAGGGACTCGATCTCGGCTCGTGACCGCCTCCACATCCTGCGGCGACTTGACCCGCACGCTCACGCTCGAGTAGTTCGCCCCCCCGCCGGAGGGCGCGAACAGGTCCCAGACGCTGGTCAGCGACAGCTTCCGCATCTTCGCCGCGGCGCCCGGCGGGATGAGAACGTCGCTCTGAAGCGGCAGCGGCCCCATGAAACCCATCCGTCCGGCGACGCCCACGACCGTGAACGCGTGGTTCTCGCGGGCGAAGGGAAGGGCCTGCCCCCCGGAGGAGAAGGCCATCCGCAGCAGATTCGCGAGACCGAAGTCGAGCGTCAGCGTGGCGACCTCGATCTTCGTGCCGGGCGCCGCCTCGGGGTCTCGCCCATCGAGCCGGTGCAGGAGCGAATCGCTGATGATCAGCTCGTTCGGCTCATCGGAATCATAACAGGCCCCGGAGCGAAGCTTGATCAATCCCGAGCGGCAGGCACTCGCCGGCAGCACCTGGACCAGCGTGAACATCTCCTTGCCGCCCAGGCGGATCTGGGCGGGAAACCGCATCTCCGGAAAGGCCGCCTCCACGCCCTCGATTGCGCTGATTCGCTCCAGGGCCTGGGCATTCAACTGCGGACCCGGGTGATTCACATCCTGAATGTCCCGCATCTCCGCCTTCGGTGCCGGCCCTCGTGTCCACCATGCTCGTCGGGATCGGACGACTCGCCCGGTCGGTCGGGACGGCCGCCGGCGAAAACACTGATATAGTTGAACAGGTCCAGTTTCTTGAACTGGTCGGTGATGTTCCGCTGGATGCCCTGACCGAACGCGAACATGCAGACGAGAGCACCGACCCCGATCACGACGCCCGAGGTCGTGAGAAACGTGCGGAGCTTCTTCTTCCACAGATTGCCGCCCGCCTGCCCGATGTAATCCGAAATCCTCATAGAGCCGCAAGTCCTTCTTCCACGGCGATCCTCCATTCACGTATTTCGTGCTCGGAGGTTAGACGCGGATCATACTCGGTTGCAGAATGGAGGGCAAGCGGCTATGATAGACTTGGATTGTATTGCCACGGCGAACACGGTTGCAGTCTGGGAGATGTCCTATGTTGGAGTTCGATCGCATCACGTTCGATCCAAATGTGATGGGCGGCAGAGCCTGTATTCGCGGCATGCGCGTCACCGTTTCCCTGGTTGTCAATCTGGTCGCTAACGGAATGAGCACGGAGGAGATCATCAGGGATTATCCCTACTTGGAGCCTGAGGATATTCGACAGGCGCTGCGGTATGCGGCCTGGTTGACCGAAGAAACCATCCATCCCTTGGAACAGGCGTCGGCATGAAGTACGGAAGGACGAGCGAGAATGCGGCACTTTCCGCTTGAGGCGGGCGAATAGACAAGCGAAACAGGCGTGCAGGCAGCTCAGCGTATCCTCGTGCCCGACCACCACCCCGTCCTGCAGGGAAACAATCTCGTCCGCGAATTCCCGCAGCAGGTCCTGCTCGTGGGAGATCATCACGATGGTCAGGCCGTGATGCTTGTTCAGCTCGGACAGGATCTCCACGATCTGCCGGGAGGTCTTGCTGTCCAGGTTCCCCGTGGGCTCGTCGGCCAGGAGGATCTGCGGCTGGTTGACCAGGGCCCGGGCGATCGCGACCCGCTGCTGCTCCCCGCCGGAAAGCTCGGTCGGACGATGGTCCTTCCGCGCCTCCAGGCCCACCGTGTGCAGAAGCTCCTCGGCGCGACGCAGACGCTCCTTCTTGGCCACGCTCGCGAACAGCAGCGGAAAGGCCACGTTCTCGAGGGCCGTGTAGGCATTGACCAGGTTGAAGGACTGAAAGATCATGCCGACCGTGTTGCGGCGATACAGCGCCAGCTCTTTCTTGCTCAGATCGGAGATCGGCCGGCCGTCGACGCGGATACTGCCGGAAGAAGGCCGGTCCAGACCGCCCAGCAGGTTCACGAAGGTGGATTTGCCTGAGCCGGAGGCCCCGGTCACACCGACGAGCCGTCCGCGGGCCACCGAGAGTGTCACGCTGCGCAGCGCGGCCACCTGCACCGTCCCGAACGTGTACACCTTGCCCAGGTCCTTCGTCTCGATGAATCCGTCAACGTCCATGCTGAAGCAAGAACTCCTGGAGTCCCTTCAAATCGTCCGTATTGATGAGATCGACGCCCGCCGCGAGCAACTGGCGCCAGACGGCGTCCCGCTCCGGCGACGGGTCGTCCGGCGTGAGCCAGAAGCGCACGAGGCGGCCCTTGGCATGGGCCTTGCGGACGATATCGTTCAGCCTCTGCCGCTCCTCCTGGGGCATCGGCCCCTCGCCCTTCCACGTGAAGGGTTTGACCCACTGGTCGCTGATCATGGGAATCACGTCGGCGGAAAGATCGGAATCGAGATCGGTCAGCCGGCCATCATACCCGGCGTACCGAACCGGCTGCGATTGCATCAGCGCCAGCGGCCGGTTTCCCGAGACAATGACCAGGATGGCCTTGTCCTTTCGCCCTTGCGCAGTCGAAGGTGGTCAGCATGTCCTGATACCCGGCCAGAACCTCGTGCAGTCTCCGGTAGGTCGGCTCGGCGGCGGTCTTGATGTCAATCAGAAGGATGAACCGCGACGCATCTCGATAGACCCGTCCTTCATTCTCCTTCACCCGCCGCCGCAGGGGCTCCAGGTAGAGCGACTGCAAAGTCCTCTCCGGCGTGATCTTCCGGGACTCGTGGGCCACGCAAAGCTTGTCGCCCACCAGAAAGATGTCCGCCTCGACGCTGGTGAATCCGTGCTCCAGGGCCTTGAGCAGGGGCGGATCGTGCAGGTAATCGTTGTGCGCGTGAGCGTGAAGCAAAGGCACGACGCCGCGCTGGGCTGGGCCCGACGGTGCGGCCCACAACAGCATTACGATCCAAGTTGCCCTGACCATACCCGCTCCAAGCTATCTCTTCCCAAGGGAAGCTGCCGGATTCTATCCACCGCTTGTTCGCCCACATTACCGTGTGAGGGCGTCGGCGGCAACAGAAAGCCGGCGGTCCCGCCGCAAATCACGTCAAATCACCGCCCGACGCGCAGGCAGGCGGTTTCTCCTGCAATATATAAACAGGGATTGCACGTCTGTACTTGGGTCCATAGAATAGACGCTTACGGTCCGCCGGAGTGTGCGGTTGCAACCGAGCTACCAGATAATTGGAGGTCTTCAATGAAACGGGTCAGCACCTCTGGGAGCCATCTTCATCGCCGCCCTCCTACCAGCCGTGATGGGGACGCCCTCCCGCGCCGAGGCCAAAGAAACCGTGATGGTCCCGATGCGCGACGGCGTCAAGCTCGCCACGGAGATCTACCTGCCTTCGGGCGAGGGGCCCTGGCCGACGATCCTGGTGATGACGCCCTACGGCCGCAAGGGCGCGGAAGCGTTGGCGGGCGAGACCGGCAAGCGGGGTTATGCCCTGGTCTCCCAGGACTTTCGCGGCCGGTTCGACTCCGAGGGCGTGGACTATCCCGGTCTTTGCCTCCTGCGGCTGGGGCGAGCACCAGGATGGCTACGACACCGTCGAGTGGATCGCCAAGCAGAGGTGGTCCAACGGCAAGGTCGGCGGCTGGGGCATCAGCGCCCCGGCATCGCCTTGAACATGACGGCCCCCAGCCGGCCGCCCCATCTGGTCTGCTGCTACGTCGGCGTGGCCTTCTCCAACATGTACACCCAGTCCGCCTACCAGGGCGGGGTGTTTCGCAAGAGTCTGCTCGAAGACTGGCTCACGCAGAACAAATTCAGCCCGAAGAACCTCGAGCTGTTCCGGGCTCACCCGAACGATGATGACTTCTGGAAGGCGTTGGACGCCGAGAGCGTCGCGTCGCGCGTGAACGTGCCGACCCTGTTCCTGGGCGGCTGGTACGACATCTTCACCGCCGGCTCGATCAACAGCTTCGTGACGATCAACAAGCAAGGCGACGTGGGCGCCCGGGGCATGTGCCGGCTGGTGATGGAGCCGTATGGTCACGGCCGGTCCGAGGATCTCGTCTTCCCCAACGCCAACCATCCCAAGACCGCCGACATGTGGGGCTGGTTCGATCTGTGGATGAAGAACGACGGCAAGGGGATCGAGCAGATTCCCGCCGTGCAGTACTTCGTCATGGGCGATCCGGCCGACCCGAACACGCCCGGCAACAAGTGGCGGACCGCCGACGACTGGCCCGTGCCCGCGAATCCGGTCAAGGTCTACTTCCACACGGACAAGAAACTGCGGCTCGAGCCGCCGCAGGAGGTGTTCGGCTCCCTCGCCTACAAATACGACCCCAAGAACCCTGTCCCCACGCTCGGGGGTGCGAACCTGACCATCACGAAAGGACCGAAGGACCAGCGCCCGGTGGAGGAACGTCCGGATGTCCTGCTGTTCACGTCCCCGGCTCTGGACCGGTACGTGGAGATCACCGGTCCCGTCAAGGTCCATTTCTGGGCCTCCTCGACCGCCAAGGACACCGACTTCACGGCCAAGCTCTGCGACGTCTACCCGGACGGCCGAAGCATCATCGTCCTCGACGGTATCCTCCGGGCCAGCCACCGCAGCTCCATGGCCAAGAGCGAACCGATGGAGCCCGGCAAGATCTATGAGCTGGACGATCGACCTGTGGTCCACCAGCTTCGTCGTGAGCCCGGGCCACCGCGTCCGCGTCGCGATCTCGTCCAGCAACTCGCCTCGCTTCGAGCCCAACCCGAACACCGGGCAGCCCTTCGGCGCGGATGACAAAACGGAGGTAGCGACCAACACGATCTACATGAACGCCAGCCACCCCTCGCACATCCTGCTGCCGGTCGCGTCCCATCAGGCCGCGAAAAAGTGATGGACGATAATTGGTGCTGAGTGACTGAAGCGGCGTGTCCTCTACGCGGCCGTCCAGAATCTCGCTCATAAATCATAAATGGTAAATCATAAATGAAACAGGCGAGGCCCTCGCCTTCCGCTAATGAACCTGCTACAACCCTGCGATTCACTACGACGAGAGCCCCGCCTGTCCCCGGCATCAACCCGGGCCATTTATCGAACCGATGGGCCTCCGGTCATCTTACATGTAGCCCTGGTGCACCATGGCATCGGCGACTTTGACGAAGCCGGCCGTGTTGGCACCGAGCACGTAGTTGACGAACCCGTTCTGCTGGCCGTACTTCACGCAGTTCTCGTGGATGGAGTGCATGATCGTGCGCAATTGGGCATCGACGTCGTCGCGAGATCGCCGCATGCACCCGGAGTTCTGATTCATCTCCAGGCCCGACACCGCCACGCCGCCGGCATTGGCGGCCTTGCCCGGTCCGTACAGGATCTTGGCGCTCGAGGAACACGTCCACCGCCTCGGGACGCGACGGCATGTTGGCTCCTTCGGAGACGCAGTAGCAGCCGTTCTTGACCAACTGCCGGGCATCGTCCTCGTCGATCTCGTTCTGCGTCGCACTGGGGAACGCCAGATCGCAGGGGACGCTCCAGGGACGCTTGCCGGCCAGGTACTTGGCGCCCTTGAAGTGGTCGGCATACTCCCGGATGCGGCCCCGCCGGACGTTCTTCAACTCCATCACCCAGGCGAGCTTGTCATTGTTGATGCCATCCGTGTCCACGATGGTGCCGTCCGAGTCCGACATCGTGATGACTTTGGCCCCCAGATGGTTGAGCTTCTCCACGGTGTACTGGGCCACGTTGCCCGACCCGGAGACCGTGGCGGTCTTGCCTTTGGGACTTTCGCCGCGGGTGCTCAGCATATCGGTGGCAAAATACACGCAGCCGTATCCGGTCGCCTCCGGGCGCAGGTTCGAGCCGCCCCAAAAGACGTTCTTGCCGGTCAGGGTGCCGTTGAAACGCTGGGTCAGACGCTTGTATTGGCCGAAGAGGAACCCGATCTCCCGGCCGCCGACGCCGATGTCCCCGGCCGGCACATCGATGTCCGGCCCGATGTGGCGGTACAGCTCGGACATGAAGGCCTGGCAGAAACGCATGACTTCCGCCGTCGCTGCGGCCCTTCGGGTCGAAATCGGAGCCGCCCTTGGCCCCGCCCATCGGCAGCGTCGTCAGGCTGTTCTTGAACACCTGCTCGAAGGCCAGGAACTTCAGAACGCCGAGGTTGACCGACGGATGGAACCGCAGGCCGCCCTTGTACGGGCCGATCAGACTGCTCATCTGCACGCGGTACCCGCGGTTGATCTGGACTTGCCCCGTATCGTCGGCCCAGACGACCCGGAACATGATGACCCTCTCGGGCACCACCAGGCGATCCAGGACCTTGGCCTCGCGATAGGCACGCTTGCTCTGCACGAGGGGCATGACGGATTTCACGACCTCGTGCACCGCCTGATGAAACTCGGTTTCGCCGGGGGATTGGGCGGCCACCCGCATCATGAACCCATCGATCTGTTGTTCGAGGGCCGCGGCGCCGCCGACACTTTCTGGTGCTGCCAGAGTCATAGTCTGTCCTTCTGCCTCTCTCGTGTGGTTTCCATTGCTATGGATTGCCCGCTGCGACGTACCACACGGGCTGCCGTCGCGAGCAGGCGACACACTATGGACTATTGTCTGTCACAGATCCGCTGGATCGAATCCAGGTAATGCTTCAACAGCCAGAATTTCTCCAGAAACTCCGGCCAACCACATTCCGGCACGAAGCCCTTCTCGCCTTCCGGCACGACCAAGCCGCCGCCGGTCGTGAGCCGTTTGAGCTCGCCCCAGATCTCCGCCCAGGTCTTGTTCGCATCCTGGGAGATCGAACCGGCCACCTTCAACAGGTGGTCGAGCTGCGTGAGGGCCGTCAGCGGCACGACGGAAGGCAGTTCATTCATGCCGGCAGAAACCACCGTACGCCGTCGAAGTTCAGGCGCCATAATCATCTCCTCATCGTAAAGCCGGGACCGCCCCAAACCGGCGATCCATTCCACATTCCAATACGCAGCACGCGTATTGTAGCTGGAAAGACGTAGAGCCATACCCCAACAAACCACACACGCATACCACACGTGTCGTGTGGATTATGAGACACATGCAATACACACAGATGTAGCTCCCCTAGTGAACGTTTTGCAGGATCGCGGCGGAGGAAACACGATATAACCTATGGTATTATAAGGACATACAGTTTTCCTTATACGGATCTACAAAAAGCTTGCATTTTGGCGGGTTTTCCTGCACCATAGAGAGAGTGAGGTTCCGGTTTCGCGCGTGCGTATGTATTAGATGGGTAATCACGATGGCTAAGACGCCCACTCGTGCCGAACTGCTCAAGCAGGTCGCTGCCTTGCGGAAGCGGCTCGCGACCCTCGAGGCGAATGCCTCCGGCGGAAGGTCCCAGACGGAGCTCGAAATCGCCCTGCGGGAGCGAATTAAGGAGCTGGATTGTCTTTATACGATCTCGACCTTCCGCGAGATCCATTTCCAGTCGCCCGACCGCTTCCTGCAGAGCGTCACCGACTGCCTGCCCAAGAGCTGGCAGTTTCCCGAGCACGCCTGCGCCCGCATCCTCTACGGCGGCCGGCAGTACATCACCGAGGGGTTTGCCGAGAGCAAATGGCGCATGGCCTCGGACATCGTCATCGACGGCCGCAATGCCGGCGTAGTAGAGGTGTTTTATCGTAAAGGGGTGCCGACGACCGCCGCCAGCCCCTTTCTCAAGGAGGAGTATGCCCTGCTGCGGGCGGTCGCCGAGCGCGTCGGCAGCGTCATGATGCACATGAAGGCCCTGGCGGACCTGCGGGCGGCCCATCGCGCCATCCAGCGGGAGCACCAGGCGCTCCAGGAGGCGAACATCGCCCTGCGGACGGTCCTGGCCCGTCTGGAGGAGGAGAAAAACGGGATCAAGGCCTCCGTCGCCGCCAACATCCAGAAGGTCATCATGCCCATCGTCTTCGAGCTGGAGCTGGAGGTCACGGGCCGGCAGCGCTCCTACGTGACGCTGCTGCGCCGCAGTCTGCAGGAGATCGCCTCGCCCTTCCTGACCCATATCGCCCGCGACCACGTGCAGTTGACCCCGGTGGAGATCGCTATCGGCACGATGATTCGCAATGGGCTCTCCACGAAGGAGATCGCGCAGTTGCGCTGCATTTCCCCGGCCACGGTCCGGCGGCATCGCGAGAATATCCGCCGCAAGCTCGGCCTGCGGAACCGCAAAGCCAATCTGGCGACGTACCTGCAGGCCTCCAGCGCCGGAGAAGCCGCCGGCGCTATCGAGGTGTCGCCACCGCCGGAACAGATCACCGGAGAGTCCCCCCTGCTGGAAACCTGGGACCCCCAGCTCTTGTCCGGGGCCGACGAAGACCTTCCGGCATAAGAAACAAGCTCGTGAAAAGCCGACGGCCCTGACAGCGAACTGCCAGGGCCGTCGTAGTCTGTGGAGCCATGTAGGACGGGAATCGTCACCTTCATCACGGCGTCGGCTGCGGCACCCCTTTCGTGACGCGCATATCGTCAATATAGATTCGGCCGGTCGCCGTCCGGACCGGATTCTCCCGATCGCCCACGCCCGAGGTACATCTTCTTGACCTTCGCCGGGTTCACACCCGTGAAGCTGCTCAGTGGAATCGCCCACTCCGTCCACGCCCCGAGCGTCGACGCGGCGGGATCCGGATGCGTCACGACTGCGACTTTGCCGGCACTATCCTCGATGCCCACGTACAAACCTTGCGGGGAGTTGCCCGGATGATCCACACCGATCTCCGCCTGCTGCCAGGAGCCGGTCACGTTGCCGGTGGTCTTAACGTTCGAGAACACCGCCGTGCAGGCCACGTTCGCCGCATGGCTGGTCAGGGCGACTCCGATGTAGATCGTACCGCCCATGACCACGGTATCCGACGTGGCCGCGCCGGTGGCGGTCACATCCGTCCAGGTCACGCCATCGGCCGAATGCTGGGCCGTCAGCAGGTTGCCCGTGCGGGTCAGCTTCACCCAGCGCGGGACGACGATGCCCGCCTGCGTCGTGCCGACGCTGACATCATTGTTGGTCAGACGCCGCTGGAAGGCCACCCCGCTGCCCGGCGTGGCCACGACCATCGCCTGGCGCGAGCCCGGATCGAGCGTCTCGCGGATCATCACGCCGCCTTTGGCCCAGACGTTGGTGTTGGTGATGCTGTCCACGCGAGCGATGATCGAGCCGTCGCCGGTCAGACGCTTGAAGGCATAGCGGAACTCATCCGCCGTATTCCAGATGTCCGTGCCGGCGGCGCTGAGAGTGATCGTACCCGCCGACTCCAGGAAGTCCACCGGCGCGCCCGGAAGTGCACCACCAGCGTGTTGGCCTCGCCAAACGTCCAGTTCTCCACGGGACTGAACTCCTTCTCGGCCTCGGAGTACCAGGGCGTGTTGCGGTTGTTGTAGTCCAGCGGCATCGCCTGCTTGCCGCTATAGATGATCGTCCGCTCGGCGAACGGGGCCGTCGTGTTGCCCACCGTCGAGCCGCTCAGGCCGTTGGTGTAGCCGTCGATCCAGGTCTCGTAAATGCGGCTGCCTTCCAGATCGGTGTAGCTCTCGAAGTCATCGACGATCAGGTAGCCGGCCACCGTGAAACTCCAGACTCGGCCCGGGGTGACCGTTCCATCCGCATTGCTCTCATCGACCCGCCAGAAATACTTCTGGCCCCACTGCAAGTCTTCGGCCGGCGTGAAGCTGGTCGTGCCGAGCCGGCCGCGATACACACCCGTGGCGTCGGAAGTGTCGGCATTTGTCACGGCCGCTTCCTCGGTGCCGAAATAGACCTCATGTTTCGACGCGTTGTCGCCCTTGGTCCACGTCAGCGGCGCGGCCGTGCGGATGTCCGCGATGGCGCCGCTGGCGGGGCTGGGCTCACAGGCCCGCAGGGGATCGATCCGCATGACCAGGGCCAGTTCCTCCGGGGTCAGGGCTTTGTCATAGAGGCGAACATCATCGATCACGCCGGGGAAGGGCCGGGCGCTGATGATCGTTGCCGATCCAGACGTTGCGGCCACCCACCGTGTCGATCGCGACCACCAGGGAATCGCTGGTTGCTTCCGGCCGGCCATCCACGTACAGCTTGATGTCCTGCACCGTCGGCGCTCCGGCGCTTTGGAGCACAGCCGCGACGTGATGCCATTCGTTGTCCCGCAGATCGGTCCAGCCGACGATGCGCCCGCTCTCCACCTCGATCCGGAGGGCGCCGGCATTTCCATTACTGTCCTGCACCCGAAAGATCCACTTCTGGCTGGTCACGGCCTGGCCCCAGGAGACAATGGCGCCGAGTCCGGCCGTCTTGATCCAGGCGCTGCAGGTACGATCTTGTTTGCCCAGCACGCCTCCGTAACCAGGCATCTCGACATACTCACCGGCCGTACCGGCGAACTGCAGCGCGGATCCATCGAAACCATCCACCCACCGCATCTTGCCGACAAAGTCCCCATGATGCCCATGGCCCGACCAGTCGACCACCCGCGTGCCCATGCCCTCATCCAGGGTCCACCGCGCTGCCAGGCTGGGGTCCGTCACCGGGACATCCGGTACGGTCATGAACGTCCACACCTTGCCTTTGACCTTCTCGCCCTTCATGTCCACTTCGTCAATACGCCAGTAGTAGGTGGTGCCCAATTGCAGGGCTCCGGTCTGGAAGCTCGGAGTCACCAGATGGCCTTTGAAAGCGCTCGCGGCCCCGTCTGTAACAGCCACCTTATCCGTCCCGAAGTAAACATCGTGCGTGAGGCCGTTGAGTCCTGCCTTCCACGTCAGCGGCAGATTCGGATCGAGGTACTTGGCCCCTTCCGCCGGAATGGGGCCCCAGGCTTCGAGCGACGCGTACGTGAAGGTCCACACGTCGCCTGGGACCACCGTGGTCCCGTCCGCCGAGGTCTCGTCGACGCGCCAATAGTAGGTCGCCCCCGGCGTCAGGGGCGGAATATGCCAGTACATCGGGACCAGCGCATGCGGCCCCACCAAATCCGTCGGGCCCAGGTCCGGGCTGGTGCCCAGATATACATCGTGCCACAGGGCGCCACCCCCCGCCGTCCATTGGAAGAGCGGGGTGCTAACGTTCACGGCCCCGTTCGCGGGGGAAGGCTGTCTGGCTTTGGGCCAGCCCGACATGGCGTCCGCGATCTCCGTCTGCGACAATGCGTTGTCATACATCTGAACGTCATCGATCAGGCCGGCGTAATAATCTCCCGTGGCGGAGCCACCGAAGGCATCCTGCGCGTTCCGCGCACCGAGACCGCGACGCGTTGGTGTGGCTCGGAACCGAGACGAAACTGGCCGTGACCGCGCCGACTTCCACGCTGTTGAGATACAGCTTGAGCGAACCGTTGTCGAACGATAGCGCCACGTGTGACCAGTTGGTGCTCGACAGGGCGTGGACAACGTGGCCGTGACACTGGTGGCCCGCACGGCCACTTCGAGCGTGCCGTTGTTGATCCGGAGGCAGACACCCTGGGTGTATCCGCCCTCATCATAAAGAACTTGCGTGCCCGTGGTGGAGTTGGGTTTGAACCACAGCATGATGGTCTTCGTCGTGAACACGGCACTCATCAGGCCGGAACCCGCCAAGCTGGCGTAGTCATCCGTCCCGTCACACTGCAGAGAATGGCTGCCTTCCTTGCGGTCCGTGGAGTAGGCGGCCCCACCGTTGAGCGCCCAGTTCAAGGCCCCCACCTGATCGTTCGGACTGTTGTTGAAAGTCCAACGGGCCACCAGGGCCGCAGAAGCGTTGCCGGCCGGAACCAGGAGAGCTGCGGTGAGAATCAGAAACAGCAACTTCTTGCCCATGATGATCCTCCTTCGACCATGGCAAAACGAGGCTGGTGGCTCCCATCAACGAGGGCGGAGCCACCAGCTACTATCCAAACCAACCTGCACGAGCTTCGCGGAATGCTGCCCCATCAGGGAGCCGCAACGGGCTGGGCGGGCACACCTTTGGTGATCCGCATGTCATCGACGTACACGCGACCGGTGCCATCCGAGACCGGATTGTTCCGATCGCCCACGCCCAGGTACATCTTCTTGACCTTCGCCGGGTTGACACCCGTGAAGCTGCTCAGTGGAATCGTCCACTCCGTCCACGCCCCGAGCGTTGACGCGGCGGGATCCGGATGCGTCACGAATGCAACCTTGCCGGCACTATCCTCGATGCCCACGTACAAACCTTGCGCGGAGTTGCCCGGATGATCCACACCAATCTCCGCCTGCTGCCAGGAGCCGGTCACGTTGCCGGTGGTCTTAACGTTCGAGAACACCGCCGTGCAGGCCACGTTCGCCGCATGGCTGGTCAGGGCGACCCCGATGTAGATCGTACCACCCATGACCACGGTATCCGACGTGGCCGCGCCGGTGGCGGTCACATCCGTCCAGGTCACGCCATCGGCCGAATGCTGGGCCGTCAGCAGGTTGCCCGTGCGGGTCAGCTTCACCCAGCGCGGGACGACGATGCCCGCCTGCGTCGTGCCGACGCTGACATCATTGTTGGTCAGACGCCGCTGGAAGGCCACCCCGCTGCCCGGCGTGGCCACGACCATCGCCTGGCGCGAGCCCGGATCGAGCGTCTCACGGATCATCACGCCGCCTTTGGCCCAGACGTTGGTGTTGGTGATGCTGTCCACCCGGGCGATGATCGAGCCGTCGCCGGTCAGACGCTTGAAGGCATAGCGGAACTCATCCGCCGTATTCCAGATGTCCGTGCCGGCCGCGCTGAGAGTGATCGTGCCCGCCGACTCCAGGAATTCGACCGGCGCACCGCGGAAGTGCACCACCAGCGTATCTACGCCGCCGAAGGTCCAGTTCTCAACCGGGGCAAACGTCCGCTCCGCCTCGGAGTACCAGGGCGACTTGGTGTTGTTGTAGTCCAGCGGCAGGGCCTGCGAACCATGGTAAATGATCGTCCGCTCGGCAAACGGAGCCGTGGTGTTGCCCACCGTGGAGCCGCTGAGCCCGTTGGTATAGCCGTCGATCCAGGTGTCAAAGATGGCCTCGCCCTGCACATCGGTGTAGGTTTCGAAGTCATCGACAATCAAGTAGTCGACCACCGTGAAGCTCCAGACCTTGCCGGCCGTGACCGTTCCATCGGCATTGCTCTCGTCGACCCGCCAGAAGTACTTCTTGCCCCAGGCAAGGTCCTCGGCCGGCGTGAAGCTGGTCGTGCCGATTCGGCCACGATAGATGCCCGTCGAATCAGAAGCGGTGGCGGCTGCCACGGCGGCGGCCTCGGTGCCGAAGTAGACATCGTGCTTGGAGGCCTTGTCGCCTTTTGTCCACGTCAGCGGCGTAGCTGTCCGGACATCCGCCAGCCAGCCATTGCGCGGCTCCGGACCCCACGCCCGCAACGGATCGATGCGCATCACGAGCTGCAACTCTTCCGGTGTCAGCGCCTTATCATAGATACGGGCGTCATCGATCAAGCCCGGGAAGGGTCGGGTCTGATGCGCGTCTCCGATTCGGACGTTCCGCGTGCCGCTGACGGTATTGACGTCGATGGCCAACGAATCGCTGATCGGTTCCTGGATGCCATCCACGTAGAGCCCGATGTTCAGAGTCGTAGGGGCGCCGCTGCTCTTGAGCACGGCGGCCACATGGTGCCATTCCCCGTCGCGGACATCCGTCCAGCCGCAAATCCGCCCACCCTGGCATTCCACGCGGATGCTCCCGGGGTTCCCATTGTCGGTCTGCACACGGAAGACCCACTTCTGAGTGTTCGTCCCAAGGCCCCAGCCCATGATGTCACCGGTCGTCGTCGTATTGATCCAGGCCGTGCACGTCCGATCCTTCTTGCCCAGGATACCGGGCCAGCCAAACACTTCCAGGTATTGACCCACGGCCGCCGGACCGAGGGCGGTCTCGTCATACCCTGGTGCCCACCGCGCCGGGCCCACGAAGTCCGCGTGGTGTCCGTGGCCGGACCAATCCACGGCCCGCGTGCCCTTGCCCTCGTCCATCGTCCACCAGCCCACGAGGTTGGGATCGGCGACGGCAATCTCCGGCAGCGTCTTGAACGTCCAGACGTTCCCTTTGACTTTCGTTCCATCCGGCGCCACTTCGTCGATCCGCCAGTAATACGCGGTGCTCGACGGCAGAAGGCCGGCCTTGAACGTCGTGGTCATCTGGTTGCCCTTGAACACCTCGGCGGCGCCTTCAGAGACCTTCGCCTGATCGGCTCCGAAGTAGACGTCGTGCGAGATCGCGCCGAGACCCACCTTCCAACTCAACGTCAGATTGGGATCGATGAATGGTTCACCATCCGCCGGAAGAGGCTGCCAGGCCTCCTTTGGCGAGAAGAAGAAGCTCCAAACGTCGCCGGGATGCACCGTCCCATCCGCATCGATCTCATCGACGCGCCAGTAATAGGTGACGCCCGGCGTCAGGCCGGGTACATGCCAGTACATGGCGACCATCGCGTGCGGCGCCACCAGTTGGGCGGACGTGAGATTCGGGTCAGTTCCCAGATAGACATCGTGCCAGAGTGCCGCCTCGCGCGGCTTCCAGGTAAACAGCGGGGTGCCGACATCCTGCGCCCGTTGGCAGGCGACGGACCGAAGGCTTTGGGATGCGACGCCATCGCTTTGACCTCGTCGGCGGTCAGCACGCGGTCATAGATGCGGACCTCGTCGAGCGTCCCCGGAAGAGCGCGGTCGCTGTTCGTGCCCCGCCGGCCGATCGTCACGTCGGTCACCGCCATGATATTGAACGTGTCAGGGTCCGTCGTCGTCTGCGTATCGTCCTTGCCGTCCAGATAGAGCTGTATGCCTGGGGCGGAGAGGTTCGCGCCCTTGGCGACTGTCAGCGCGACGTGATGCCATTCACCGTCGTTCAACGTGGTGTTCGCCTGCAGATTGCCATTGCCGTGCTCGACCCTCAGCCGGCCCAGGTACAGGCGAAAATCCACTCTCTGGCCGTTCGTGGACGAGCCCCAGTTCACCATCGTCACGTCCCCGGTGGAAGTGCTTTTCGCCCACAGGACGATGCTGAAGGGGTTGCCGCCCAGAATACCCTTGTAGCCCGTGATGGTGACATAGTCACCCGAGCCATCGAGGAGCAGTCCCTGGCCGTCCAGCCCCGCTCCGAATTGCGCGTTCCCGGAGGGAACACCGGTGCGATTGTGGCCCGACGAGTCGAGCCAGTCGCCCTCGAACTTCCAATAGCCCATCAGGTTCGGGTCCGGCTCCGCCGCCAAAACGGGGCAGACAAAGCCCAGAACGAGGGCCGTCACGATGATGATTCTCTTACCCATGGTCGTCCTCCTTCAAGAATAATTGTCACGGTGTTCCTATATGGCCACACGTGCAACCAGCACTACGCAGGATGTCGCGACTAAACGGGATCGCTCCAGACACAGACGCTCTGCGTTCATTCTCGGGAGTAACACAATGGCGTTTCGCCGGAGCCGGCCGCAATTTGCGGCGTCGCGGGTTATCAGCAGGATGACATCCATAACCCTGGCCTCCCGGCTCCAGATGCTGCAAAGACTTGAAGAACGGGCGAATGAGGACTCGCCCGTCACAAGTCACCCCAATCATAACAGATCGGCTGGCTCAGGCCAAGACTGATTTTGCTCGAAGACCTGCCCACAGGCAGATTCACGTCCCGGTCAACAGGTTGGCATAGGCTAAACCCTTTGCACACAAGAGCTTTACGCATGGCTTGACTGCCGTGCTGCAAGCCCGTCACGGAGGTCGCCGGGCAAGGGCAAAATGCAGAGTCCATACCCGTATACTCGCATTATCGGATGCTGTTTCAGGTCCGCTATTGCACGGGAGAGCTTCGGTCTATGGTAGCTGTAGTACCCGGGGCAAAAAGCCGAAAAGCGAGGTGGCGTGGTCGATCGGAGGGCCGGGCCGGGTTGCCGACGTTGCCTGTGCCCTTTCTTCATTGAATGCTTCCGTTCTGGAGGGTTATGTCATGAAGAAACACCAAGCCTTCACCTTGATCGAACTCCTGGTTGTGATCGCCGTCATCGCTCTGTTGATGGCCATCCTCATGCCCGCCCTCTCGCGTGCCAAGAAGCAGGCCCGCACGGTGGCCTGCCGGGCCCTGCTCAAACAATGGGGCCCCATCTGGTTCCTGTACTGCAACGACAACAACGGCTTCTTCAGCAACGGCAACATCAGCGGTGTCGATTGGAGACGCGGCGAATGGGTGATCGTGCTGCGGTCCGCGTACGAGACGAAGATCCGAGATTCTTCGTTGCCCGATGGCCACCAAACGACTCCCCGGCAACGAGGCGCAGGGCGGACCCTACAACACCTACGTCATGGGGACCGGCGGCACAGGGAACCTGCAGGAGGAGGCCAGCTTCGGACAGAACAATTGGCTCTACAACCCACCGGCCGGCGTCACGGCCATCCAGGGGCGTGCCTCGAACCTGCACTGGCGGACCATGAATGTCAGGAACGCCGCCGAGATCCCGGTGTTTGCCGATACCATGTGGCGGGGCGGGGGACCGTCCGCCAATGGCGAGCCGCGCGGCAATCCGCCGCGGTTCAATGGGGAATGGACCGGCGCCGATGCCGAAATGAGGCACTTCTGCATCGACCGCCACAACGGCTACACCAATCACCTGTTCCTCGACTGGTCCGTCCGCGCGGTCGGCCTCAAGGAACTCTGGACCTTGAACTGGCACAAGAACTTCGATACGCGCGGCCCGTGGACCAAGGGCGGCGGCGTTCAGCCCACGGACTGGCCCGAATGGATGAGGGGCTTCAAGGACTACTGAAAGCGCAGGTCAGCCGAACCACACCCCTCTATCGAACCTCCGGCAGCGGAAATGGTATAATATTTGGAAGCGGTTGGACTTGGATGGACACCGCAATTGTGCCAGAGTGTCGAACTCGGGATGAAACATGCACAGGGGCATCGCCACATTTACACTGGATACCGGGCGCTGTCCACCGTGGCTGTTCCAGCGGATGGTCAAGCTGGGCCGGGAGATGGTGCGGGTCCTCGTAGCCGAGTTCGGGCCGGATGAGTTCGTCCGGCGGATCGCCGATCCGGTCTGGTTCCAGTCGCTGGGAACCGTGCTGGCCTTTGACTGGAATGCCTCCGGCTTGACGACGGTCCTGACCGCCGCCCTGAAGGAGGCGATCCGCACTGAGGAGAAGGACCTGGGCCTCTTCATCTGCGGCGGCAAGGGCAAGACCTCCCGCAAGACCCCCGACGAGATCGCCGCCTGGGGCAACACCCTCAGCCTGCCCGACGGCTCGGTGAACAACCTCGTCTACAACTCCCGCATGGCCGCCAAGGTGGACAATAGCTTGATCCAGGATGGCTATCAGATCTACCATCACGTGTTCTTCTTCTCCCGCAACGGCGCGTGGGCGGTGGTCCAGCAGGGCATGAACGAGGCCGATGCCTCCGCCCGGCGGTACCACTGGTTCTCCGAGAACGCCCGCGACCTCGTCTGCGAGCCGCACACCGGCATCGTCGCACCGGCGCGACTCGACCACACGCTCAACCTGACCGCCCGGGACAGCGAGGGCACCCGCGAACTGAGCGTGGAGCTCGTGGATGCCGGCTACCGGCCGCTGATGAAGGATATCGAAATCCTCCGCGCCCACGCCTCACCGTTGAGCAAGATGGTCAGCCTCCGCAAGGAAGGCGAGCAATTGACCTTCCTGCAATTGGAGAACAAGGAATTCACCCGGCACCCTGTGCTTCTGGAGGATTTCTCCAAGAGCCGCTACCTCGAAAAGATCCTGCGCCTGCTCTGCGATGTCCGGCCGAAGAACTATGAGCAACTGATCGCCACCGAAGGGGTCGGCCCCAAGACCGTCCGCGCCCTGTCTCTGGTCGGCGAGGTCATCTACGGCGCCAAACCGTCCTACGAAGACCCGGCCCGTTACTCCTTCGCCCACGGCGGCAAGGACGAAACCCCCTACCCGGTCGACCGGAGGACCTACGACCAGACCATCGCCACGCTCGCCGAGGCCGTCCGCCACAGCCACATGGCCCCACCGGACAAAGACAAGGCCCTCAAACGTCTCACCGGAACACCGCAGGCATCTTGATCTACTTGTCCTGCTTCAGTTCGCGACGCCTCTTCAGGCGGTTGAACATTTCTCGCGTCAATCGAAACGAATGCAGGTTGGCGTTCATCTCTCGAAACTTGACGCCCCGTATCCTGCCACGCTTGTTCTCGTACGCCCTCTTTTTCCGTATTGCGGCTGCGACTCATACGTCTCTATGCGCCGGCGGCGGCCAGTTTCTTGAAATCGAGCTTGCCGAGCATTTCCTTGAGCGCGTCCATGGTGACATTGTTGCCGTCGATCTCGACGATGAATCGATCGGCGACCCAAACGCGGATCGTGCCGCTCTTGTTCTGCGTGCGGTATTCCTCCGTGGCTTTGTAGCCATTGAAGGTGGTGGTCTTCTCGTAACCGGTGTCGGTCTCGCGGCTGTATTGCATCATGGCCCAGCTCGCCATGCCCATGCGCACCGGTCCCGTCATGCTGCCAACATCCGTGAGCCTGATGCTCACGCTGGCGCCCTGGCCGTCCGTTGCCTCGTATCGCCCTTCGGCGTTGCTGACATCGACGCCCATGGTCTGGTTCCGTTCGCCGGAAGCGCTGGTCCGCTTCATGCCCGGCAGATCCGCCGGGAGCAGTTCCTTGAGCGTGGCGGCCGATACCGCTTCGACGACCTTGCCCTCGTTCATCTGGGCCAGGGTCTGGCGATTCTGTTCTGCCATCTTCGCATAGTCCGGCATAGAGGATGCGCTCGGCGCCGCATCCCCTGCGGCGGCTTGCGTCTTAGCGGTCTGCCCCGGCTGGGTTGACTGTGCCGATTGTTTTTGATCCCCTTTCTTGCCGCAGCCTGCCAGCGCCACTGCCAATACGCACGCCGCGACGATCCCCACTCTCTTGTGCATCTGCATGAGCGTTCCCTTTTCACCAATGAACTCTCTGTCCCGTCAACCGGTCCCGCTGGACCGACCGAGGAAGTATACGTGACATCGCCGGACACATCAAGTCTTGTAGGATGGGCTTGGGCCCATGCTGTTCTCGAGTCCATGCGTCAAACGATCCGCATGGGCTAAAGCCCATCCTACACCCACACCTCAATTATCTCCTCGATACCAATCGCCGGTTGAGAAAACGATGGGAAACCCTATAGTAGCGGCCATGCAAACGAAAACGCTCAAGAGTGATCTGCTCCTGCTGCTGGCGGCCTTCTTCTGGGGCACGACGTTCGTGGCCCAGCGGCTGGGGATGGAGCACATCGGCCCGATGATCTACAACGCGCTGCGCTTCGCCGTGGGGGCGCTGACCCTCGTGCCCGTGATCCTGGCGTTCCGGACGAGTCGCAATGGCGGGGCCTCCGACCATGTAGGACAGCCGCCCTCGGCTGTCGAGCGGACGAGCGATGACCCCCGAGGGCGGGGGCGGTCCTTCCTGCTGTGGGGCGGCCTCCTGGCGGGTCTGGCCCTGTTCGGCGGCGCCTCGATGCAGCAGATCGGGCTGATCTACACAACCGCCGGAAAGGCCAGCTTCATCACCAGTCTCTACGTGGTGCTCGTTCCCATAGCAGGTCTGTTCCTCGGACAGCGCTGCGGCTGGGCGGTCTGGGTCGGTGCAGGACTTGCCGTAGCCGGCCTGTATCTGCTGAGCATCACGGAATCGTTCACCATCGCCCGGGGCGACCTGTTCATCCTCATCGGGGCGTTCTTCTGGACGATCCACGTGCTCCTGATCGGCTACCTCGCCCGGCGGGCCAACCCGATATACATTGCCTGCATCCAGTTCATCGTCTGTTCGATCCTGAGCCTGCTGGCGGCGGTCCCCTTCGAGACCATCACGCTTCCCGCCATCCGCGCCGCTGCGCTGCCGATCCTCTACTCCGGCATCTTCTCGGCCGGTGTTGCCTTCACCCTGCAGGTCATCTGCCAGCGCACCTCCCCGCCCGCCCACGCGGCGATTGTCATGAGTCTCGAAACCGTCTTCGCCGCCCTCTCCGGCTACCTGATCCTCCACGAGCGTCTCACCCCGCGTGACCTCGCCGGCTGCGCCCTGATGTTCGCCGGCCTGCTGGTCGTCCAACTCCCGCTCCTGCTCCGCCCCGCCGCCGACCGTGTGCCCGCGCGATGAATTCACTGGCGCGGTGGCGCAGTGAT
Organism: uncultured Planctomycetota bacterium; assembly: GCA_963699595.1. Taxonomy (GTDB): domain Bacteria; phylum Planctomycetota; class Phycisphaerae; order Sedimentisphaerales; family Anaerobacaceae; genus PLanc-01. The sequence continues at coordinate 1,222,985 of CAVOUO010000035.1, read as the reverse complement.
CGATGGAGCACCCGGTCCAGTGCCATCCTCAAATTCGACAAAACGGCCGTCCCGGCGGACAAACAGCTTCGGTGTCAACCTGTATGCACTTGTGCTATAAGCATCTCGGACCGTCTCCTTGACTTTGGCAAGACCCTCAGCATCCTCGCTTCCCGTCACCAGAAGAAGATCCCGGGTCGGAATGGCTACAACAATATCCCCGCGCACATCCAATTGCTCGTTGCGCCAAATCGAGTCGAGCAGCAACAAGCTGGCCTCGTATGTCCCTCCCGCCGTGATCATGTACGAACCACTGGAACCATGGAGCTCAACTTTCGGGAGCAGCCGCTTCAGGTTCTCACAGGCGAGTTCCCTCAGTCCTCTTCTCTCAATCTTTGCAGCCTCCAGATCCTTGAGCGTGAAATAGCAGATGTTCTTTTCCGAGTCCTCACCATAAAGAATGATGAGATCCTGATTGAAATCCTCATAGACCTGTTCTGGAGTGCCTTCAGCACCCAAGGTCACCGACCGCTGGCGCGATTCCTCAAGCCAAGGTCTGTCCTTGATGATTGGAACAATACAGGTCCGGTCGACCCCGTCGTGGGTGCCCGTGGTTATCTCGAGAGCGGTAGCCACAACGCGATCTATGAGTGTGGCCTTGGCGATCGGGTCCTGTCTGTAGAGGTCATAGATGTTGTAGAGAAAAGAACCGAATTCATGTCCATCAGAGCCGGTCAACCTGAGTTCAAGATCTCGTACCACCTCGATCTTGAGCGACGGGGAACGCTCCTGCAGTGCCTTCACGCATTCACTCGTGAACTCGCTGGGTGTAAGTACCTTGGTTTTCGAGCACCCGGAACAAATCCCCAGTACCACCAGAACGAATCGAAGGAAACGCCTCATGTTCGTGCCTCACAACGGTTCACCCATTTTCTCTCGACGCGTCACAGACGCTGGTAGATCACTCGCACCGCGAGCCAAGCAATGCCTCGAACTGCATGCGCCGTTCCGCCGACAGCCCACTGAAACCTGGGTTCATCGTGCTCAATGCGAATCGACCAAAGCCTTGTGCAAACTCGTACTGTAACTCGTGCAGCGTGTGCTGTACCCCGCAGCATCTCATCTCGCGCTCCATCAAAGCAAAGCCTATTCCGTCGAAGTCGGAATCCATCCATTCTTGCCATTCCTTGGTGTCAAGTTCGGTCCCGCAAGATGGACAAGATACGTGCTCGAAGTTGCTCCCGCAGTCGTAGAACACGATGTGGTTTTCCGCTGATGTCGTAATCGCGCAGGCACCGGGTACGATCATGCGCAAGTACTCCATCGCACGGCGTTGCTTTGCCCGATCCGGAACATATCCAGGATTCTCGGGAATAATCCGTACCCAGTTGTCAGCCATACGTCCCTCATGCTCCTACCAGGGGGCACCCTCGACGCGGGACGGCATCAGTCGACGAAGACGCCGACTCCGGGTTCTGCCCTTTCTTGGTATCCATTACCCATATGTCGAATCCGCCGTAGCCGCCGGGACGATCGGAGACGAAGTAGAGTAGAGAGCCATCGGCCGAGAGGCTCGGATCCGTATCGATGCCGGGCGTGTTGAGAGGCGGCTCCAGCCGGACCCCTTTCTTCCAGGCTTCCTGCGGCGCGGCACGCTTCGTGACCCAGAGATCGCGGCCCTCATAAGGACTGTCATAGTAGAGTGTCAAGCCGTCGCGGGAGATCGTCGCGGCGAGTACTCGTGTCCCGGGGTGTTGATGGCCAGGGGCTCCGGCGTGCCCCAGGGGTCATTGACGGTTGCCCGCCGGGTCATGTAGATGTCCGTTTCGCCGGACTGGCCGGGAACGCCGGGCCGGCGGGAATCGAAGTAGAGGGTCAGGCCGTCCGCCGAGATGCAGGGGTGATTATCGTAATACCGGCTGTTGACGGTCGGCCCGAGATTGACCGGCTCGCCCCACGGGTCGTCGGTCGTCTTGCGGGTGGACACCCAAAGGTCGAAATCGCCGCTGCCGCCGGGGCGGTCGGAGGCGAAATAGAGCGTCAGGCCGTCACCGGACATGCACGGCCCTGAATCGTTGAAGGGGCTGTTGATGGGCGCCGGCAACGGCACGGCCGGTTCGAAGTCCCGATGCGGGGTCTGTCGCACGCGACATCCAGATATCCCAGCCTCCCTGCCCTCCGGGCCGGTCCAGGGCATCGAAATACAGGGTCAGGCCATCCGCCGAGATGTCCGGCGAGCCCTCGTCGCAATTGGTGTTCACATTCGGCCCCAGATTCACGGGACCGCCAGCCGGTGAATCCGGCACGGTCGGACCCTTCGGCGACCTTCTCGGCGACAAACCGGCCCGCCGCGTCCTCCTTCGCTCGCCCAGCGGCCATCGACGATCTTCAACACCCCGGCTTCCTCGGTCAACGTGCCTTCCCAATGCTGGATGCTGTGTCTTCCCCGGCGTGTGAGCTTGAGGCGGTTGTCCACGACCTGTGACATCCTGGATCGGATCGCCATAGGTCCCTTCGTAGACGTCGTTGAGCGTGCCCGTGCACACGCCGCCGTCCATCTTCAGCACGAAATCCCCGTGCCAGAGGCCTTGGATCCACGACCACCTGCCGACCACGTCCGAAAGCTGGTACGACCGGGACGTCCGGGGTTTTGTCTCCAACGTCTTGACCTCAAAGAAATCGAAGGAGGCCTCGACCGGCTCTGCATCCCGGGCGGTGCCATTGCCGGCAAACAGGCCGACGCGCCGGGCCATGCCGTTGCCCACGGGCAGGATTGGGCCGTTCCCCGGGCGCATCGGGACAGGGGCACGAAGGTCTCGCCGTCCTCGCTGGCGGACAGCTCGAACCAATTCGACCGCTTCGTCATCCGCAGCCACACCTTCTCCAGGTTCTGATTCGCGTAGTACCAGGCGAACGCCGGCGTCCCCCGCGCCTCGACGCCGAGGGTGAACATACGCTGGTTTTCCAGTCGCAGCTCAGGCGGCCCTTCGCCCCACTCATAGACCAACGACAGGAAGTTGTCTTCGTCGTTCCAGAGGATCAAGCCCGCCTGATGCCACAGGTCCGTGGGGTGAAAGGAAACCAGGCACGTGGTGACTTGAAAATCCTGGCCCGGTGCGGCCGGACAGTCGATGAGGAACAGATTCTTGGTAGTCCTTGCGGTTGCGGGCGAACGCCCCCGGTGCAGGTCGTGATCGTCAGTGTGCCGGGGTTCTTCGTCAGCGACCAGTGCGAGGCCAGCGGATTGACGATGTCCCAGGGGAGGCTGAGTTTCCCGTCGAACGAATCCAAGGCCGAGACCGCCGGGCCCGCACCCGCCTGGGTCTGAGATTTCTGAGGTTCCCGGCCCGGAGGCTCCTGGAACGCGATCCAGTCGAGAGAAATGCTGCCGACTCTTGACCAGGAACTTGAGTCGGTTGGTCCCTGTCCGGAAGGCCGCCGCTTTCAGCGGAACCTCACTCCAGTCGGTCCCGTCCACGACCAGGTCCTGCGTTTGGCCGTTGACGGAGAGCTCCACGACGGCCGGACCGCCCTCGGCCTTGGCCTTCATCACCGGCGAATAGTCCTTCGCGGCCAGGCTGCGGATCGTGTAGGCGGTCCACTCGTTGTCCGTCAGCCGGATCCCCTGTCCCGCCCCTTGGCGATTGCCGCCGGCGATCGGCTCGACGGGCACCGGCTCCGAGAGCCGGTAGTACTTGGACTTCTGCGCCGGGGTCCTTGACGAAGTAGGATTGGTCCGGGCCCCTCGTGGCCGTAGTTCTCGGCCTCGACCCTGCCCGGCACGCGGCGAAAGATCGCGTTCACCACATCGGGAAAGTACACGCAGTTCTCGAGCTTGATGTTCTCGATCAACTGATCGAAGGCCTTTTGCGCCGCCTCGGCCGAGGGCTTGGTCCCATTCCGGGTGTAGGCGCGGATGGCGTCCCAGCCTTCCGGCGTCTTGATCGAGTACGGCGTGTTCGTCGTCTCCATCTTCTTCCACGGCCAGAACGACCAGCCGATGTTGTTGGCCTCGAAGTACTGGGTCGTCGCCCAGTAGATGGCGTTGTCCTTCTCGCCGGTCTCGCCCACCCAGACCGGGGCATTGAGCTTCTTGCGCTGGTCGAGGAACCGGCTGATGTCCTTGAGCTTGCGTCGGCCGGTCCCAGCAGTAGTAGTGGAACTGGTAGAAGAGGTTGTCGTCGAACGGCGTGGAGAAGACCGACCAGTCGTTGGCCCAGTCGCAGCCCTCCAGGGTGATCATGTGCCGCTTGTCGACCTCGCGGATCGCGGCCGTAATCCGCTTGTAGAGCGGCTCGAGCTGGTCCTTGTACTTGGCGGCGGCGCCGGTGCGCTGCGGCAGCGGCTCGTTCAGCAGGTCGTAGCCGGCGACGGCCGGCTCGTCCTTGTAGCGGCTCGCGATCTTGACCCACAGATCGACCAGCCGGTCCTGGTTCTTCTTGTCCGTGAACAGCTCCGGCTGATCGTTGGGGCTGTCGTCGATGTTCGCCCCCGTCTGGCCGCCCGGCGCGCCGTGCATGTCGATGATCACGTACACATTGTGCTTGCTGCACCAGTCGACCAGATTGTCCAGCAGCTGGAAGCCTTCCTCCACGTACGCCGGCGTTGTCCCCCTCGGTCAGGAACAGGCGGGCATTCAGTGCGGGACGCACGGAGTTGAAGCCCAGCTCCGCGATCCGCGCGATGTCGGCCTCGGTGATGTAGTTCTTGCGAAACTCGGACCAGAAGCGGGCCGCGTTCTCCGGGCCGATCAGGTCGCTGACGATCTTCTCGATCTTGCGCGGCCGGTCCGCCTGGCCCCCGAACCGCCACATGTACCCCTCCGGCAGCAGCCAGTTGCCCAGCCCGACGCCCTGCAGCAGGACCTTCCTGCCGCTTTCATCCACCATGTCCTGTCCCTGGGTCCGCAGGAACGTCACGGCCCCGACCGCCGGCGCGCACGCGAGAACGGTCACCAACAGAATCTCGGAACTCAGGATCGTCGTACGATGATGCATCTGGGTCTCCTTGGTTCTTATCTCATTGGACCTACCGGGGCGCGCGTCGCACCATAACGGATCGGATATCGCCCTCGGAATCATGTTGGCCGCGACTTCAGGGCACGTCAAGGGAAAAGAAGGGCAGTCGCATCTGAATGTCAAGACCTTAAGTAGGTAGTCTCGGTCCCGGCCCGGAAACGTTTGCCGGCATCCGCGAAGCCTTCGTGAAAGATCAGAATAAGGGTTGGCACACTGCAAGTACCTATTACAGCCCGACCGGCGTCTACGGGCAGCAAATCGTAAATGGCAACGTTTTGCTTCGGCATGTGCCACGTGTACAATACTGAGTATAGCATACGGGTCTGACGTACGAGGACCACTCCGGCGGATGAGGAAACCATTCCGTACGCCGCATAGGGCTGCGAACGAGGTAATGACCAATGGTTCCTGAGACAATTGAGATACGACCCAAGACCAGGAGAAATGCCATTCTGTTGGGTATCGGCTGCGCCGCATTCACTGTCGTGGGCCTTACGTTGGTAATGTTCGCCGGTGCGCCGTTTGTCGGTCTCCTGGCCATCATCTTTTTTGGCGGCGGCGGCCTCTGGGCGATTCCGAAGCTGCTGCGCAGGCAGGTATCCATGAGGCTCACCGGCGAAGGCATGCAACAATGTTACGAGCAGGGCACAACTCACATTCCCTGGCGTGACGTCGAAGAAGTCGGCATCATGTCCATGTTCGGGAACAAAATGGTGGGCATTCGTCTCAACACTTATGATCGATATCTGGGCGAAATGTCGCCTTCCCTTGCCGAGTTCGTGACGAGGCACCTTCCCTATCTCAAATTGCTCGCCCGTGCCACATCCCTGCTGGCCGTTCCCGCCTCCCTGGGTCTCTGGTCCAAGCTCCAAGGTCACGACTTGTCAGAGGATCTCAGAAACTTTGGGGCCATTGGCAATCTGGCGGAGTCGCTGCTTTGGTCCAGAAGTCGATATGGCTATGACATTGCGTTGTCGTGGGCAGAGCTCGATCGGTCGGCCGAGGACTTTGTTGCGCTGCTGGAGGGATATCGGACCGCAGCAAGCCAGAAAGTGTGACCTCGTCCTCCTGCGGATCAAGCGGATACAAGGGACAGCACCTTTTATGGAGTACAGCAATCGGTGGCTGTCTCCCGTTCCCCCCTCCCAGGGGTGAATCCCTGGGCTATTGTCTTTCGCCCTCCGGGCTGGGCTGGTCCGGCAGGAAAGGACATGGAGACCCCGAGTGGCACGCATCACACTGTAATTCAAAGAAATATGTCTCGCGCGGAGGCGCAGGGACACAGAGCCAGGAAGAGGTTCGATCTCGCTCTTCTCTGCGCCTCCGCGTCTCTGCGCGAGCAGGTTTTGGTTGCGGCCGAAGGCCGCGCTGGGGCATTGGTGCAATTCGTGGTTCAGAAGCCCTGATCAAGAATTTCTGCGGGATCTTGGTTTTTGCGTCAACAGGTGGGCATCGAGAAGCGTCTTCTTATGGTGAAACTATATCGTCACAGAGACATTGAGATTGCGATGCGGCCCTCGGGCGCAACCAAAACCAGTTGTCCGCTTGCCAAGGAGAACAGGATGTCGGGTCTTTGCAGGGCAGAAAGAATCCCCAGTTCCTTGCCGGAGATTGGTTGGGCCTCGGCTCCTTGCCCGCGCGAGCCGATTGCGCAAAACGAACCCAATCTCTCGATTGCGAATTTCGGATTGCGGATTGGGGACGGACCTGCGGCGGGACGCCTACCCTGCGGCCTATCGCTCCGGCCTGCGCGGGCCGGTTGTACAAACAAACCCAATTGCCCTGGAGCGGATGGAAGGGGCAAGTGCTTGGTGGAAAAGGAGTTATGATGAGTCTGGCGCGTCAAGAACCTTGGCAAAACAAAGCCAATTTCGAACAGCTTGACCCAGACCCGCCGGCCCAATTGCGCAAAACAAAGCCAAACTTGGGCAGGATGGGACATCTGGGGAACCTGGCATCAGGGAGGGCAAGCGTGCAAAACAAAGCCAATTTCGCCGGTGGCCGGGGCCCCGGAGGGCGAAAAGTACGAAACGAACCCAATTTGCCCCTGCGCGGGACAAGGCCTGGGGGACGGATGGCGAGGCCTATCGTGCGAAGCAAAGCCAATTTCGAGGAGCTGGCCGGCGGGATACCCCACCATTCCACTATTCCATCATTCCAGGATTCCAATCCCACGCCTTTCGGGCGAAACAAACCCAATCGGCCACCATGTGGCGGCCCCCGCCGTCGTAGGACAAAACAGTTGCGTTTGCGGGGCGATTTTGGCAGCATAGAGCAATCGTGAATCGAAAATCACAAATCGTAAATCGACAAGGGGAGTCATCCATGGACGTGAGAGTGATTAGCAGACGGGAGTTCATCGAGCGGTCCGCCGCGATGGCCGGCGGGGTGCTGCTGTCGCCCCTGGCGGCGCGGGCGGCCGCGAAGAAAACGGCGGTCGATCTGGTGCCGCTGGGCAAGACGGGCCTGAAGCTCACGCCGGCTGGGCATCGGCTGCGGCACCAGCAGTGGCCGGGTCCAGCAGGAACTGGGCCAGGAGGGCTTCGACCAGCTGGTCCGCTACGCCTACGATCAGGGCATCACCTTCATTGACATCGCCCGGTCGTACCGGACGCACGGGATGCTCGGGGAGGCCATCAAGGGCCTGCCGCGCGAGAAGCTCTTCATCCAGACCAAGATGGGCGGCAATGCCCGAGAAGCCCCTGGAGGAGATCGACGCCTACCGCAAGACCTACGGCGTCGATTACATCGACTGCCTGCTCGTCCACTGCACGATCACCCCGAACTGGGACGAGGAGCGCAAGCGCGTCATGGACGCCATGCAGGAGGCCAAGGACAAGAAGATCATCCGGGCCCACGGGGTCTCCTGTCACAGTCTGCCCGCCCTGACCCGGGCGGCCGAGCTCGACTGGGTCGATGTCAACCTGGTCCGCGTCAATCCGCAGGGCGTGCTCGTGGACACGCCGCAATCGAAGTCCTGGAACGCCGAGAGCAACGCCGTCGCACGTGCCGCCCGTCGTGGAGCAGGTCAAGCGGATGCACGAGAAGGGCCACGGCATCATCGGCATGAAGATCATGGGCGAGGGCCGCTTCACCAAGCCCGAGGACCGCGAGAAGTCCATCCGGTTCGCCATGCAGCCGGGTCTGCTCGACTGCGTCACCATCGGCTTCAAGAGCCCCGCCGAGATCGACGAGGCGATCAAACGCATGAACAGCGCCCTGGCCGATGTGGCATGAAATGTGAAGTGTGAAGTTTGAAGTGTGAAGTGCGCTTCGCCGAAATGAATCGTAAATCGTAAATAGTAAATCGATCTGGGGAGTCTACAATGAAACGCAGCCATCTGACCGTCGCTCTGTGCATTCCTGTACTCGCCTTCGCGGGCCTGATCGTCTACGCCGGGGAGACGAACAAGATGAGTCCCGAATTCCGCAAGCAGTTCATCGACAACTTTCAACGAACGAGCCTCAACACGACGCCGGAAGACGCGATGATGCTCCGCATCCTGGTCGAGAGCTCCGGGGCCAAGCGCGGCGTGGAAGTCGGCACGGCCAGCGGGTTCGGCGCGATCAACATGGGGATCGCCTTCGAGCGGACCGGCGGCCACCTCTGGACCCACGACATCAACCCGAAGGCCGTCCAGGAAACGCAGGAGAATCTCAAGAAGGTGGGCCTGGAGAACGTGGTCACGTGCGTCGAGGGCGATGCCCTCCAGACGCTGGGGAAGGTGGAAGGCCCCATCGACTTCGTCTTCATCGACGCCCTCAAGAAGGACTACTTCAAGTACTTCAAGATTCTCGAGCCCAAGCTCAAGGTCGGTGCCATCGTCGTGGCCGACAACGTCATCGTGTCGGCCCGGGACATGAAGGACTACCTGGACTTCGTCCAGACCAGCCCCGACTACGACACCGTCATCATCCGGGCCTCCCTGGAGAAGAAAGACGGCATGTCCATCAGCTACAAGATCAAGTAAGGCGAGGTAGAGATCGTCGTGCGTTCTTCAAGACAGGTCCGCCGGCGCAGGTGGTTGTTGAAATGAATATCGCCGGCAACGTTGCGAGGAACAAAGCAAAGGAATAGGCGCCGTCAGCTACGACGGGAATACCGGTTTTGCTCCCTTTACGGGATAGGTGTGTCACCCATCAATGCAGACTCCCGTTGCACGCTCGCCACGGAGATACACAGTGAACAAGTGGTCGGCGTCCGTCCGGGAATCGAAGGACATATCCCACTCCGCTTCGTCACCTGCCACATGCGGAATGGAGAAACTCCCCATCGTGAATTCGTGCGTAAACGGTACGGAGAGAGGCTTGTCGGACCACTCCTCGAATTGAGGACGCAGGACTGCTTCCACCGCCGACAGAATACTGTCATAGCGACGCTCTACTGTCCGAAAGAACTCACGCTGTAGTTCGTCTGGCGGTTGCTTGGGGCCCGGAGCATCGATGAATAGCTCAATGTCGCGGCCGGTAGGCGCGAAGGTGCGTCTTGCCTCCCAGTACGAGGTGCGACCTTTCGGCATCTGCATATACGTAAGGTGCCCAAAGAAGTCATCCTCGATTTCCAGAGGCCGAAGTCTCTTTAGCAGACTGCTGAGTATTCCCATGCGCGTACCCTGCATAGTCGTCCAAGCGAGACATTCACGTCCAGAACGCATTCTGCAGGACGTGGCTCTTCTCAGAAAGGTTGAAGATCTGGCGGGCGTTGTTGTGCATGATCGGGTCGATCAGGTCCATCGCGTCGGACAGGCTGAGCCAGCCTTCCTCGACCAGTTCGCTCAGGGCCAGGGCGATGCCGCGGCGGGCGATCACGGCGTGGCCGAGGACGGGCTCGACCGGGATGTAGTCGCCGCCGAAGGTCAGGATCTTGTTGGCCGGGGCGGTGACGAGGAACTTCTTCAGGAAGTCCTTGGCCGCCACCGGGTTGATGATCCAGGACCAGCACATGTCCACGTAGGCATTCGTGTAGTGCTTGGCCGCCGCGAGCAACTCCTCGTAGTACGGGTAGCAGATGTGCATGAAGACGAAGCGCGTCTCCGGGGCCTTGCGGCACAGGTCGGTGGCCGAGCCGGGGTTGTGCAGGAGCCGCTCGAGCGGCATGCCGTTCTGGCCGGCATAGTAGCCCGTGTGCAGCTTGACCGGCAGCTTGTGCTCGGTCGCCTTCTTGACGGCGTACCAGAACAGGTGGTCCTCCAGGGCCTTTCGCTCTTCCGGCCGTCAGCGGCTCGTTCGCCAATCGCTTCTTGAAGACGGCCTCGACCTTCTCGGCGGGGACCTGCTCGTAGTCGATGTCCCGGCTGTAGGCGTTCTGCGACTTGACCGCCACGGCGTACTTGCCGTACTTGTCGAACCACCAGTCGATGACACGGTGCCAGTCGGCCAGAGAGCGGACCTCGATGCCGGTCGGTTTGCCGAAGCCCTTGAAATCCGGGCCGGCGAACATGCCGACGATACTGATGTCCTGCATCAAGAGCGTGGGCATGTCCGATTCGCCGAACGGCCGGGCCAGGTAGTTCACCTGGCATGACTCGATCTTGCCCAACTCGCACAGGATGTGCCGATAGAAGCCTGCCCGCCGGGTCTTGCTCGTAGCCCGCCTGCACCTTCTTCACGGTGGCGGCCGACAGCTCATCTACATCGTAGAGTTGCTGCATCGTGATTCGCACGGCCTGCGCCGTAGCCGGTGTTCTTGACGGCCGGCCAGTAGGGCTCGATCTGCCGCCACTTCTCGACGGGGTCGGTCTCTTTCGCGAAGAACCTGTCGTAGGCCTTCTTGGGCATGCCCGCCACGAGCAGATCGGAATTCAGATAATGATTCAGCAGCAGGCTCCAGTCATCCGCCTGGACCCGGGGATGAGAAGCGGCGAGGCGTTCCTTCTCTTCGAGCAGATGCTCGTGCGTGTCGATCAGCGGCGTCTCGAACACCTTCCTGGCAATCGCCGGATTCGCTCGCGCGTTGGTAGTGACGCCGTCAGGCGTTGCTTTCGATGCCTCTACGGGCACACTCCGAACTGCCCCCAGAAACGCGGCCGTCCCTGCCAGACCCACCCCTTGAAGGGTACGCCGTCTCGATACGCCGTTCTTCTTTGCCATGTGTTTTGCCCTTTCGATCCATGGCCAAAATCGTAACGCGGCCCATCAGACAAATCAACTGTCTCTGCGAGAAGCGCCGATGTGGTCGGCCAGCAGCGAGGTGATGATCCCGGCGGCCAGGATCAGCAGGACCACCGCCAGCAAGTAGAAGTTGAAGTGCTCGCCGATGAGCGTCTTGAGCCAGGGGGCGATCAGCATTTTGACGCCCACCACCAGCAGCACCAGGGCCAGTGACACTTTGAGGTAGCGGAACTTGTCCATCATCCCGGCCAGCACGAAGTAGAGCGACCGCAGGCCGAGAATGGCACACACGTTGCTCGTGAAGACCAGGAACGGGTCGGCCGTGATGGCGAAAATCGCCGGGATCGAGTCGACGGCGAAGATCACGTCCGTGGATTCGATCACCGCGAGGGCCAGCGCCAGAGGGGTGAGCAGCAGCGTGCCCGGTTTGGCCCGGTCCACGACCTCATCCGGTTCCACCGCCGCACCGGGTAGCTTGCTCTCCTCGGAGGCGCGCGTCCCGGCCCGCACGATGAAGTGCTCCCCGTGGTACCGCGCGGTGATGGGAAACAACCGTCGTGCCAGTCGAACCACGGGATTGCGATTCGGGTCTTTGTGGCCGGTCTTCAGGAACAGCATCTTGATCGCCGTGAGGATCAGGAAGACACCAAAGAGGTACAAAACCCAGTGGAACTCCGCGACGAGTTTCGCGCCGATGGCGATCATCACGCCGCGCATCACCACCGCGCCCAGAATGCCCCAGAACAGCACCCGGTGACGGTAGATCGGCGGCACGGCAAAGAAGCCGAACATCATGGCAATCACGAAGACATTGTCCACGCTCAGCGATTCTTCCACGATGTAGCCGGTCAGGTACTTCTGCACTGCCAGCCAGCCATCGTTGACCACCCGATCGATAGGGTCCGGCTCGACCCCCAGCCCCAGCCACTGGCCTTCGTAGCCGAAGTACACGAACACGGAGAAGGACAACCCCAGAGCGATCCACACGGCAGACCATGCCAGGGCCTCCTTCACGGAGTCCACGTGGGCCTTGCGGTGAAAGACGCCCAAGTCCAATGTCAGCATCAGCAACACGAACGCGATAAAACCTGCGTAGAGCCAAATCATCCCACTCGGTTCCCCATCAATCCAATCATGCCACGTAACACGGTTTCTGCGGATAAGACGCTCAACACCCAAATTCCTTTTTCTACTGCGGCTATCATATACGGATCGCCTCGACCACTCAACATAGGAATATGCCGGTCGTGACGGCGGCTTGGATCACAGCGCCCACAACCTGGGGACACTACGGTAATGACATACCGCGAGTATCCGAGTCGCGGACGCGCACGCGACGCGAGGGAGCCATGCGGAAAAGAAGGATCACCAGTAGAACTGCCTGGGCGAGCCCCTCCGCAAAGTCCGCAAAGACAACCCAGAAGATGCCGGTTCCTTCGAGAGAGCCGGCATGACTATCGCAAGAATAATCTCTGATCGTTAGACTAACCGGATGGACCACGTCGTTTCCATCTGTGGACAACCGGTTGTTGGAATCTGGCGGTTTACTGATGATTGAGGACCGAATACTCGTCTGGCGGTTCAATCGCGGCGACGTGGCGGCGCTGTGCCGGATCTATGAGAAGTACCGTGATGGGCTGCTCAAGGTGGCCGCTGCCCTGCTCAATGACAGGAGCGGCGTCGAGGATGTGCTGCACGATGTCTTTGTAGATTTTGCGCAGATGACGGGCCGATTCCACCTCCAGGGCAGTCTCAAGGGCTATCTGTCGATCTGTGTCGCCAACCGGGCCCGCGACAGGAATCGCACGATGCAGCGGCGCAGCGCCGCGGAGCCGGAACGATGTTAGCCTCCATCCAGCAGGTCGACGATGGGCCCGAGCGATCGGCGATGACGCGCGAGTCTGCGGCCAGGCTCGATGCCGCGCTGGACCTGCTGCCGGACGAGCAGCGAGAGATCCTCGTCCTGCACCTGCAGAGCAAGCTGCCGTTCCGGGAAATCGCCAGACTTCGGGAGATCTCCATCAACACAGCCATGAGCCGCTACCGATACGCCCTGGATAAGATGCGTTCGGCGCTGGATGGTGAGGATGAGCCATGAGTGAAATCAGAGATACAGAACGGCGGCTGCAGAGGTATCTGGAACACATACCCGTGCCGGAGAGCGGCAAGGCGGATGCCAAGGTGCTCGCAGACGCGTTGACAGCCATGCACGAAGCCAAACAACAAGCGGCTCAGCCGAGCCGCATGATATGGAGAACGATCATGACGAGCAGGGTAAGCAAGCTGACCGCCGCGGCCCTTGTCGTCGGCGTGGTGTTGTTCGCACTCTTCGACAGCTTCACCCAGCCGGCCTGGGCTCTGGAGGATGCCATCAAAGCGCTGAAGGACTTCCATGCCGTCCACGTGGTCGGCGCCTTTCCGGGCGGCACCGCCGAGATCTGGATGCGGGCCAACCAGGCCCGAACGCAGTCGGCGGACGTGGTCGTGCGCGGCAGTCAGGGCACTATCACCTGGACGCGCGACGGCTCGACGTATCACTACGAGCCCAGCCAGAACACGGTGTACTTCGAACATGCCCTGACGATCGGCGCGACACAGTGGCTCGGTCCGGAGTTGCTGGAGATGCTGGGCACCGCCGACAACGCGAAGGTTATACGCGGCAAAGACCCGGCCACCGGGCGGGATCGCGTGCTGCTGCTGTGCAGCCTGATCGACGTCCACGGGGCCCAGTCCTGGGCTATCGAGTTCGACGCGGCCAGCAGGCTGCCGGTGACCGTGAAGCAGTGGCCGAACCTGGAGCGCAGCGGGCCCCCGAGCTTCGACGCCCTTCGGATCATGTATTACGAGGACCTGCCGGACAACCTCTTCGATATCCGCGTACCGGGCGATGCCAAGCACGTCGAGAAGCCGCTGCAAATCCCCGACGACACCGTCGGCGTCCTGGGCAATCCCCAGGACGGGACCTCGGCCGAAGGCCTGACACAGCAGGAGGCGGCCGAGAAAGCTGTGCGGACCGTTTACCAGGCCGTCATCGATCAGGACCTGGACCGGCTCAAGAGCATCAGCCCCTTGTGCCGGAACTGGGGCGATGAGTTCCTGCGCCGGATCGTGCTCAAGCCGGACAAAGAAGACCGCATTGTGGAGATTGTGAAGATCGGGCAGATCAGCAGAACGGGACGCTCTCCCCTTGGCCCTATCGCGGCGGTGCCGACTGTGGTCAAGCTGAAGAATGGCAAGAAGATCGAGGAGCAGATGATCGTCCAGTTCCGTCAGTTCGGAGACGCATCGTCCTGCGTGGTGCACGGCCCCTACGGGCTGCCCCGCGAGATTGAATAGCCGACCTCGCCTTTCCGCCAGTACCGAAAGCCGCCGGGGAAGTCCTTGGGCGGCTTTCTTCAAGCGTCCTGAAGGGACGAGCACACCTCTCGCGAGAGAATCCTCCGGCCGTAGACTAATTCACGCCGGCCAATCGTGTAAGGGGAGAAACGGCCGTTCTGAGTGACCGGTGTCGGCGAAATGCGATGGAAGACAAGCTGTTGATCCTACGGTTCAAACACGGCAGCACGGATGCCCTGTGCCGTATCTACGAGAAGTACGAGGGCGTCATGCTCACCGTGGCGGGCGGGCTGCTGAACGACGTCAATGCCGCTCATGATGCCGTCCATGATGTCTTTGTCGCCTTCGCCCAGTCGCCGGAGCGGCTCAGGCTCGCGGGCAGCCTGCGCAGCTATCTGACAACCTGCGTGGCGAATCTCGCCCGCGACCGGCTGCGGGCCGGCAAACGTCAGTCAGCAAATCCGCCAGAGGCAGAGCCGCAGAGCGATGAGCAGACAATGCCGCTGAGCCGGGCGATTCATGATGAGGAACTGAGACAGCTTGCCGATGCCTTGGCGACATTGCCGTATGAGCAAAGGGAGGTCTTGGTCCTGCATCTCAAGGGGGACCTGACCTTCCGGGAAATTGCCCATCTCCAGGGCGCATCCATCAATACGGTCCAGAGCCGGTACCGCTACGGGATCGACAAGCTGCGATCCATGCTGAATGGCGAGGTGGAAGAATGAAGTCAGCAGAACAGATAGAGCAATCCCTTCGAAAGCTCGACGTTGAAGTCAGCGAGGAGAAGCGTGAACGAACCCGCCGTGACCTCATCGGAGCACATGCACGGCAAAAAGAGCAGAAGACGCCGGCCTCGCGCCGGTGGAGCTGCAGGAGAACGATTATGACCATCGGAACAAGAAAGATCGCAGCCGCGGTTGCTTTGGCTGTACTACTGATCGCTGCGCTCGGTGTGGGCACGGGGTCCGTGGCTCTCAGCCAGACGCATCACGCGGTCAACGCCACGTTGGCGTGGCTCAAGAGCATGATCGTAGGAGGCGAGGTCAGAGGCACCTCCGGCCCTGTCTCCTGGAGCGGGCGAAGCCGGCGGGCAGACGCCAAACCCCGACCGCCGGCCAGTCACGTACGCAACCCGCTTCTTCAAGGTCTCCCAGGAGGAACAGGGCCTATGGCAATCGCTGCGCGAGCAGGGGATTGAGTTGGTTGGAGTATCAATGGACCCGGAGGTGTATTACGCGGCGCTCAGCCCGGAACAAGCCGAATCGTTCGATGCCTCTGTGACCCTCAAGTGCCTTTCCGCGCCGCGCGTCACGGTGCTGGAGGGGGAGTCGGCAGCAATTGCCGTCAAGGACTGGGACTCTCCAAGGTCCTCACGGGCTGGCTGTGGCTTGGCGACCTAGGGTTTCGAGCGACGGCAGAGAGGTTCAGTCCACCATCTCTTGCCACGATGGCCAACGAGGCTTCGAAATCCCGAACATCAGCACCGAGTCAGGCGGAGTTGTGCTGCTTCGTGCCAAAGGGGTGTTTGCCGGCCTGAATCAGGACGGCGGCGATCCCGGGGAAGTGCTCATCCGGCTGCAAGTGGACGTTCAGTAGCACGGACACGGGCACCCAAACGCGTCGTTTCTCGTTTGGGGACCCCATCTTGCCGGTGATCCTGAGTCACGGGCGCTCGCGCTCCCTGCAACTGTTTGGATTGCGACTTGGCGGCTTCATCCATCTTCGTCCGGATCAGCTTGGCGGCCTCGAAGGCTGCCTCCTTGCTGAAGCCGATACACTTGTGCATCCCGGAGTTGAAAGACGTGACGAGCTTTTCCGAATTGAGGGCCGAGCCCAGTTGTGTCAGTTGGAGCGGTTGCTGCGATGTCTGCTCAGGCGTTGGCGCCAGGCAGTAGACGGCAGTCGCAAAGCCTGCCGCGTAGACGATGAGCAGCGAAACGAACTTCGTTCTCCAGCCCATGTAAGGATTTCCCCCCTTCCTTCACTGGACTTTCTTGGCCTCCCAGCCGTGTTCCAAGGTATCCTACTCAAAGTCTACAACAAAAAGCCGAGGATGCAAACGCCCCGGACGCGTCAGAAACCGCTTTTTCAGCATAGAGACCCGTTCTTTTATGTTGAACAGGCTCACCGCAGGAAGGCATCGAGCACCGCGCGCAGGACGCCGCAAACGATCGCGACCTCGTCCTGGGTCAGACGATTGTAGAAGGGCAGCGCGATCGTTCGGCGGCTCACCGACTCGGCCATCGGGAAATCGCCGGGGGCGTGCCCGTACTGGGCCGCGATAAAGGACTGCAAATGCACCGGCGGGAAGTAGTTGCTCACCTGAATGCCTTGGCGCTCCATCTCTTGCAGGATGCGGTCCCGCTGCGCCAGTCCCCAGGGTTCGGCCAGTTGGACCACGAAGACGAACCAATTGGTCTCGCACCCCGGCGCATCCTGCGGCACGATGAGCCGTTCTTCCGCGGCCAGCATTTCCCGATACCACGCCGCCACCTGCCGTCGCCTGGTCTTGACCTCGTCGATCCGGGACAACTGGGCGAGCCCCAGGGCACAGTTGATGTCGCTGAGCCGGAAGTTGTAGCCAAGCCGCTCGTGCGCGAGCCGGCCGCCGCCCCGCCCGCGACCCTGGTTGCGCAGCGAGAAACACAGGTCCGCCAGGTCGCCGCGATCCGTCACAATCATGCCGCCCTCGCCGGTCGTGATCTGTTTATTGGGATAGAAGCCAAATACGCTCATCTCGCCGAAAGTGCCGGCCTTTTGGCCGTGCCAGGACGATCCCAGCGCCTCGCAACTGTCCTCCACGACGAACAGGCGATGCCGCTTCGCCGCCTCGCCGACCTCGCCGAATCCAGCCGGACTTCCAAAGACCTCGACCGGCAGGATCGCCTTGGTGCGGCTGGTGATGGCGGCCTCGATCCGCCCCGGATCGATGTTCAGGCTGGCCGGATCGATATCGACAAAGACCGGCCGCGCACCCGTCATCATGATCGTGGTCGCGGAGGCAATGAACGTGAATGGCGTCGTGATGACCTCGTCCCCCGGCCCGATCCCCAGGGCCAGCAGGCTCAGGAACAGGCCGCTGGTGCCGCTGTTGACCGCCACGGCGTGCGGGCGGCCGATATACGCCGCGAAAGCCTCCTCGAAACGGCGCAGAGTAGGTCCCAACGACAGGTTCGGGCTGCGCAGCACCTTCACCACCTGTTCGATTTCCTCCTCGGTGACGTCAGGTCGGGACAAGGGTATCTGCATCCGTGCTCTCCGGTTCCGGGCTTGCCATTTACAGTTCACTATCTGCTATTGTACCTACATAGGGCCCGCCGTGGAGCAGAGCCTCGATCGTAAATCCTAAATCTCAAGTCGTAAATCCCCATCGTCCTTTCGTCGAAGGCAAGGCGGCTTTATGGGACGATGGACCGCGCCAGCACCGGCCCCCTTCTAAACCCGCCGGAATTCTGCGTCCATCGCTAAATGCCCGCTCCCTTCAAGCCGAAGAATCTGGCGGCATCAGTGCACATATACAGGAATCAAGGTATGGCAAAAGGCAAGAATGTACTGACGACGGGTGATGTGGCCAAGATCTGCAACGTGGCCCCGCGCACGGTTTCCAAGTGGTTCGATTCCGGTCAACTCAAGGGCTATCGCATCCCAGGCAGCAAGGACCGGCGGATTCCGTTGCCGGAGTTGCTCCGCTTCATGAAGGCCAACAATATGCCAACGGAGGCTTTGCCGGCGGGCAAGATCCGAATCCTGGTCGTGGACGGCAGCGAGCATCCCGCCTCGGACCTGCTGGACGCCCTGAAAGCCCGGGGCAACTACGAGGTCCAGCTCGCGCGCAGCAGCTTCGAGGTCGGCGCCGCCATCCAGAAGCTCGCGCCGCACGTGGTGCTGATCGACCTTCTGACGAACGGCGTGGACGCGCAGGGCATTTGCGGGAGCATCCGGTCCAACGAGGACTTTACGACGATCAAGATCGTGGCCCTGGCCAATCATCTGGGCACCCAGGAATCCGCCGCCCTGCTCCAACGCGGGTTCGACGGTTATGTCTCGAATCCGAGCGACGCGCTGGAAGTGATCCGAAAGATCGAGGAGGTCACCGCCATCATCTACTGACGACGATCCATGCCCGTCCCTCGGCCGGCATTGTCATTGGTTTGACTCCGCTTTACTGGAGAATCTTGCCTGGTAGTCTCCTTTGGGGCTGTGTCGCCCAGCGGCACAGCCCACCTTATTTCGGCGCTCTCTCTCAATAGTCCTTGTATTTCCGCAGCCACTGCGGCCAGTCGTTGCCCGTGACGCCGCCCCCTTTGGTCCAGGGCCCGTTGATATTGAAGGCCCGGTGCCAACGGAGGGTCCATAACTCCTTCAGTCCCACCCGGCGTGCGGACCAGTCCGCAAAGGCGAAATTGACAAAGCCGTTGTGGCGGTCGATGCAGCATTGGTTCATCTCGCCGGTGGTGCCCTTGTCGCCCCAGCCAAAATCGAAAGGCATGGCCACCGGCGTGTCGGTATGCAGGGGCCATCCATCATGCCACGTGTTGTCGGAGATCACCGGTACCTGATTGGGGGTGGTCACATTCTGCGTGCTCTTCCAGAACCATTCTTTGAGGCGGGCGCCGCGGTTGGCCGCCATGTAGTCGATCCAGTTGCTGGTCCCGTAGCTGCCTTGGAAGAGCTTGGTGGCGCCTTCTCCGGCGGCGGGATACCGGTTGTCGAAAGTCCCGTACCACGCCTTGAAGGTACCCCAGTCGGAGCTGCCGAGAACGACCCGCGTGGCCGTCGGGCACAGAAGCAACTTCCACTGATCCTTGTAATAGGGCCGCAAGGCGTTCATCCACAGGCCATAGCTTCCCGGCTGGCCCGGATGATGGTCCGGGTATCCCTGACCCTCGGGGAAGAAGCCGCCATTATCGTCCGTGTAGAGCTTGTACAGCAGGCCCCAGCTTCGGATCTGGGACATGCACGTGACCGATTGAGCCTGCTTCCTGACGCGGGACAGGGCCGGCATCAGGATGGACATCAGCAGCGCGATGATGGCGATCACCACCAACAGCTCGATCAGCGTGAAACCTTTGCGTCTGTTCATGGTGATCCCTGCCCTCAATATTCCTTGTATTTCCGCAACCACTGGGGCCAGTCGGCGCCCGTCGCACCGCCCGCTTTGGTCCATGGCCCATTGGTCTCGAACGCACGATGCCATTTGAGGGTCCACAGCTCCTTGAGTCCCGCGTGCCGCACCGACCAGTCGGCGAACATCAGATTGGTCCAGCCGTTGTGGCGATCGATGCAGAAATGATTCATCTCGTTGGTCGTGCCCTGGTCGCCATAGGCAAACGCCAGCGGGCTTGCCACGGGTGTGTCCGTGTGCCGGGGCCACGCATCGTGCCAGGTCGAGTCGCCGAGGACCGGAACCGTGCTGGCGCTGGGGACATTCTGCGTCGTTTTCCAGAACCACTCCTTCTTGCGGTCCCCGCGGTCGGCGGACATGTTGTCCGTCCAGGAACTGTTGCCGTAGCTGCCGATGTAGTCGAAGCCGCCGATGTTCCGCGTCCAAGCCTTCCAGGTGGCCGTATCGCCGGCGCCGACGACGAGCCGGGTCGCCGTCGGGCACAGCAGCATCTTCCATTCGTTGTGGTACCAGGCACGCAGAGTCACCATCCACTGCGTCATATCGGTGGCGCCCCACCCGATGGGAAAACTGCCCTGGTAGTCATCCGTGTATAGCTTGTAGATCAGGCCCCAGCTCTTGAGCCGGGACATGCAGGCGACCGACTGGGCCTGCTTCTTGACGCGGCTCAACGCCGGCATCAGGATGGACATCAGCAACGCGATGATGGAGATCACCACCAACAGCTCGATGAGTGTGAAACCTTTCTTGCGTCCGGTCATGACAATCCCCTTAAGTCGTATGTCAGCGAGCCGCGACAATCCGCACACCAATTTTCCCATTTTATCAGACGCATGTCCCCGAGGCAAGATCGGCTGCCGTCGAATCGCCCGACGGCCTTTCCCTACTTGCCCCCGCTTTGCAGCATGTGGTCCTGGAGTGTGATCAAGGTTTTGGCACTGACGGTCCGGGTAGTCAAATCCCCCAGAATCACGGCGTACCGGCCATCGGGCAGCTTCCAGTGCATAATGACGACGCAGGGGTCGTTGAGCTTGACCCGGTCGCCGTAATAGACAACCTCGCGCCCCTGGGCGTTCAATTCGTCGCGGAACTGGGCCAGGTTGCCCAGAAACTCCGCTTTGTAAGCGCGTTCGCCGCCCAGCGTGTACTTCAGAAACAGCTTGCCGTCCTCGACCATTTGCGGGGCAGCCGCATCCCGGCCGCCGACAAGCCGGCCGATCACGAGCATAGTCAGGATGATCACCGCGGCGGCGGCCACCCGGCTGATCCGCAGGTCCACGATAATGTTGATCGTGTCCATCCGGTGTGACGTCAGCCGAGCGGGTATCTGATCCTTGATCTCCTGGCCCAAGCCCGGCCGGGCACGCTCGATGCCGTGCTCGGCCAGCGACTTCAAAAGCTCTTCCAATTTGCGTATGGCCATGATCGGCTCACTCCTTGGGACCGGCAGGACCGCACCCGCCGCGATGCCCTACTCGTCTTTCACTTCTTCCCTCAGGCTCTCCAGGCCGCGATTCAACCGGCTCTTGAGCGTTCCCTGGCGAATCCCCGCGGCCTCGGCAGCCTCCGATATCGTCAATTGCTCCATGTAATGCAGCACAATCGCCTGTCTGAGTTTCCACGGCAGCCTTGCCACTGCCTCGTGCACACGGCTCATTTGCTCCCGATCCCCAGCACGGCTGGAGCCGTCGGCGCCGCTCGCCTGGGGCTCGATGCGTATCGAGATCGACCGTCGGCCGATCCTTGTGCCTGCGATGGTACAGCTTGGACACATTGCTGGCGATGCGAAAGAGCCACCCGTTCAACGCCTTGCCATCGCGCAACTGGCCGATGTGGTACCAGGCCCGCAAAAACGTTTCCTGCGTCAGATCCTCGCTGGTCTGGCGGTTATGGCCCACGGCGCGCATAAACAGGTAAATCCGTTCGTAGTAACGACTTACGAGATCCTCGGCCGCCGTCCGCTCTCCCCTGCTGAGCCGGCCCGCCAGTGCGGCCTCATCCTCAGCAGGGTTGGGCCGGTCCGGGCCGACGACCGCCTGTTCGGTCTTTAGATGCGCTGCACCCTCGTTCTGTTCTGCCACTTGGGCATCTTTTCCCATTCTGCCGCCCCGAGCGGGATCCCCCACGCGGGATTTCGCGTGCGGACCCCAGAAGCTTGTCCCCTCAGTATACCCGAACCGCCCCGCCGACTCAAGGACCTCGTGTCGTCGGCCGCCGTTGGTCCACCGAATTGGCTTTGTTTTACACAACCACCTCTCTTGCCCCAGGCCCCGTCCCAACGGCGCCGCCGGGAATTGGCTTTGTTTCGCACAATCGGCCTCCCTGACGCGCCGCCCCCCAGATGTCCCATCCTTCCCCAGTTTGGCTTTGTTTTGCGCAACTGGGTCTCTGGGTCTCGGTCAGGCTGCTCGAAATTGGCTTTGTTTTTCCAGGGCTCTTTACGGGTCCAACTCATCATAACTCCTTTTTTGCCAAGTACTTGTCCTTTCAATCCGCTCCTGCGGAATTGGCTTTGTTTCGCACGATTGACCTCTCTGACCCTCCGCCTCCCAGATGTCCCATCCCGCCCAGGTTTGGCTTTGTTTTGCATAATCGGTCCAGCCCACGGCCCGAGGCCGGAGGGTCGCAGACCGGGGACCCGGCCATGACTCTTCTGTATTCAATCCGCAATCCGAAATCCGAAATCCGCAATTCATCCAGCCCGCGTCCTCATGTCTCTTCCTTCCGCTTTCAAATCATAAATCAGAGGGCCGTCCCTGACAGAGTGTCCCTCTACCCTGGGGCCGTGTTGCACGAATCGTGCCGAAATTCTGTGCGCACGACGCTGCCACGTCGCGCAACTCTTTGTGCCCAAAGGGACAAGCGATTTTTCACTCGCGGGGTGTTTTACCTTTTCAACTGTTGCACAAACGTGATCGTTCATAGGGTGGTGGCCTGCCCCCACGCCCCCGGCATTTGGCGCTTTTCGCCAATAGCATGGCAGGAGAAGAGGGCACAGGTCGCTTGCCGTGATGCCAGCGTTCGCCTGCGACCGAAGGACACCACCTCTTTCTCCCGTCATGCCATTGGCCGAATGCGGAAAATGCCCAGGGGTTTGGGGACGGAGGCCCCAAGAGCACCGCCAAGATTCGGTGCGCCAGCCCGATTCAAGACCGAGATAAGTCCGGCGTCCGCGGAATTCCAAAGGACCGACAAAGGCCCACAAAGAAATGTGGCACAGCCGCCCTCGGCTGTGTCTTGTGGATGCCCCAGCCGAGGGCGGCTGGGCTACACTCTCTTTCGCATTTTTTCGCTTCTTTCGGCTATAATGATCATGGATGCAGCGACATAGCGGCGATGCCCCTGTTGCCCCAGAGGACAATGAAAGGAGCGGAAGATGGATGCGGCGAGAAGAAGTCTGAAGATGCTGGCCATCTGCTGTCTGTGCAATCTGGCATCTCACGCACAGCCCACAGGCACAGTCGGCGGTCCCGAGGACGGCGAGGGGCTGGGCGTGACGATGGAGATTACGGAGTTGGATGTCAATGATTCCACGCTCACGTTGAGCTACAACATAATAAATGGGACCGGTCGCGACGCTTGGGTCTGTAGCAGCATCGCCTCCTCCGGACCTTTCGAGGTGTTTCTGACGTTCCGACAAGCAGACTCTTCTCATCAGAAAGCGGCTGGATGTTCCCACAAACGCGATGTGGGGTCTGGGCCCGCCTGCAGGAACGTACGTACGTATTGCTCCCGGTGCCTCTTTGGCAGACTCGGTGCGGATAGCTGTGCCGGTGAGTCCAAGGTTCCTGTATGCCGGCCCAGACACAGACACAACGGAGCTTGCTCAAACAGTGCGACAGTTGGCTGTGGAGATCGGCTATTATGACGCAGACTTGCCTCTGATAATTCGTAGCATCATTGCCGTGGCAGAGAAATCCGGCCTCGCAATCCGCGACGTTCCTCCGGGTTTATTGGACACCTACTTTCGGGGAGTGGGCGTCCGAGCCCTTCTCGGAGACTTTGACCGCGTGAACAAGGACCCGTACGGTCAAGGGTGGGTCTCAATTCGCTACACCCAGCAAGCTTTGACTGATGAGAAGGTTCTGCGAGTGGATGTCAACAATATTTCCATTCCTTACAAAGGGTATAGCGAGAAGTAAGAGGGCCACATCAACATGCGAGCCCAGCACGCCCTGACTTCCGGAATTCTGCGGCGGACGCGAGGGTCCAAGTGACGCTGTATCCCCCCTTCTGCTGCCCGCTGCAGGCGGTGTCGGATGAAGGGGATGCGGAACTGCCGGCACTGATGGATAACTATAGAGATGAAGGGACGAACCGGGTGTCAAACCTACATATTTCACTTTGCGACAGAGCGGCGGGCGCGAGGGGCTGCTGACGGTTGTTCTTTTGTCGGCGGGGTCCAGTCGGGGCTGACCGGGGAGGGGGAAACGAGGGGGCAGGTGTCGCCCCACTGCTTCTGGGCCTTCGCCAGCAATGCCATCATTTCCTCGACTTTGCCGGCGTGGTCCGGTTTGTCCGCGAGATCGTTCGTCTCCCGCGGGTCGGTCTGCAAGTCGAAGAGTTGGGTCTTGTTGATGTGGGTATAGCGGATCAGCTTCCAATGGTCCGTCCGCACGGCCCGTTGCGGTTTGTAGGCAGTGAATAGATAGTCCCGGACCGCCTTGGATTCTCCGGTCATCACGGGCACGAGGCTCTTGCTTTCCACCACTGCCGGGATGGGCGTGCTGGTGAAATCACAGATCGTGGGGAACAGGTCGAACAGGTACGCCAGTGCATCCGACCTGCCTGTGGGGATGCCGGGCCCGGCGATAAGGAGCGGGACGTGCATACCGCCATATTCGTAGACGTTCTGTTTGCCGAAGAGGCCGTGGTCGCCGAGCGACAGGCCGTTGTCGCCGGAGAAGATCACAATCGTGTTGTCCAACTCGTTCGGTTTGCCGCAGGTGCTCGATGATCCGTCCGATGTGATGATCCAGGCAGGTGACACACGCGTAGTAATCTGCCAGATGTCGCCGGACAATCTCGGGCGTCCGGGGCCATGGGGCCAATTGCTCATCCCGCACCGCCATGTCCCCATCGTCGAACGGATGAACAGGCCGGAAATTCACGGGCAGCGGAATCTTCTGCCGGATCGTACATCTCCATGAATTCCTTCGGCGCGACGCGGGGATCGTGCGGCACGGGCGGGGCCATATAGATGAAGAAAGGCCGGTCGGCCTTCCGCGTCCGCAGGAACTCGATAACCTGGTCCGCGTGATTGCGACTGGAGTTCGCCCGCTCCTCCAGGGACCGGTCGTCGCGAATCGTATTGTGCTCGAACGCCTGCAAACCCGGCACAAAACCATTGCCGGACTTGCCGATATGGCAGGTCTCATAGCCCGCCTCGCGCAGCACGCGCGGCAGCAGGACCCAATCGCGGCCTTCCTTCTGATCCGCCATGGCCGCCTGGAACTGCCTGAAGTTGCCCCGCAGAATCTTCTCGGCCGGCAGGTGAAACAGGGAGCGGCCGGTCAAGAGCATGGAGCGGCTGGGCAGGCAGACCGCCCCGACCATCGAGCCGAAGCAGTACGCTCGGGAGAAGGCGAACCCGCGCTGGACGAGCCGGTCCAGGTTCGGTGTCTTGAGGTGCGGATTGCCCAACGCCCCGATGCAGTCGGCTTTCATGTCATCGGCCAGAATGAAAAGGACATTCGGCCGTCTCGGCGCAGCCGCCTGGGTCTTCAGCGATGCCGTAAGGGCAACGGCGCCTACTCCGATTCTCAGGAAGTCTCTTCGATGCACGTGGCGCTCCTATGTACACAATGGCCTTGCGTTTGGAGTCCCGCGTTCACGCAGTTCCCACCCGCCTGAAGGCGGTACTCCAAACTCCTTTGCATGCGCCCTTCGGGTCCTTCTCACTTCAACGGAATGGCCGGGAGTCGGCGAAGCGTCTTGCTGGCGGGGTCGACCACAATTTCCACCGATTCGAGGGCGGTGACGCCGAGGAGCGGTTCGCAGTCCGGGTCGCCGAAGATGACCCGTCCGGCGGTGATCTCGCCCATGAACTGGATCCGGGCCAAACCATAGGCGTACTCCCGGACCTGGCCGTCCGCCAACTCGTACGTCATCTTGCCCTCCCGCCGCAGGCCGATCTTCTCCAACTCGGGCACAGGCACCAGCGAGTCGGTCGCCCCCGTGTCCACGAGAAAGACCGCCTCGTAGGACTTTTCACCATCGCTGAGCGCCGTGATTTTCGTCGTTACTCTCGGCAGACCCATTACGCACCTCTCGCGGCAACATGCCCATCATCCATCAACAAGCTGTTATTCTACTTAAACCTGTTTTGTGAAACAAGGCCGACCCCATAACAGGGTGGATGACCGTTCTTGTGCGAGCGTTTCGGCCCGGCAGGGACCACCGCTGGAAAAGGGGACATTCTACTTTTCCCCTTCTGGGAGGGAAAAGTAGAATGTCCCCTTTTCCTACTCTGCTGCGCACTACACGATCGCCTTGGTGGCGCCGGTGGTGAAGCCGCCATCCACCAGGAGGATCTGGCCGGTGATGTAGGCGCTGGCGTCGGAGGCCAGGAAGACGACCGTGCCATCGAGGTCGTTGGGCTGTCCGGGGCGGCCGAGCGGGATCCGGCCGACGATGTACTCGACCCACTTGGTGTTGTCGTAGAGGATCTTGTTCTGGGCGGTCTTGAACCAGCCCGGGGCCAGGACGTTGACCGTGATGCCGTACCTGCCCCATTCGGCGGCCAGGCTGCGGCTCATTTGCAGGATGCCGCCGCGACTGGCGCAGTACGGGCCGATGCCCTCCATGCCGAAGACGCAGGTGCACGAGCCGATATTGACGATCCGGCCGTACTGCCGCTTCATCATCTCCTTGCCGACCGCCTGGGCGACGAAGAACGCGCCCTTGAGGTTCGTATTGAGGACCGTGTCCCATTCCTTCCAGGTGAACTCCGCGGCCGGGTGGCGGATGTTCAGGCCGGCGTTGTTGACGAGGATGTCGATCTTGCCGTACTCGTCGATCGCGGCCCGGACCATGCCCTCGATGTCGCTTTCGTTCAGGACGTCGAGCTTGACGGGCAGGGCTCTGCGCCCCATGGCCTCGATCTCCTCCTGGAACTCCGTCAGCCGCGACTTGTCCCGGCTGGTGATGACCAGGTCCGCGCCGGCCTGGGCCAGCGCCCGGCCGAAATACTGGCCGAGACCCCGGCTCGTCCCCGTAACCACCGCCACTTTGCCCGAAAGATCGAAAAGGTTTTCCATGCGCGATACTCCCATCACAATACTCGTCAATCGTCGATGGTCGCACGGTCGTTACCGTTTGAGTGACGCCGTAAGGCGTTATCTTCTGTATGCTCTTGCGAGCACACTACAAACGACCTTCGCAACTGCACGCTTGCCGATCATCCCAGCTACGGTTCCAAAATGATCTTCAACAGATTCTCTTTCCCTTCCAGCAGTCTCTGAAACGCACCGGGTCCGTCCTTGCAGCGGCAGCACCTCACTGACGAGCGGCGCGACGTTGATTTTGCCGGAGGCGATCAGGTCGATGCAGGTCCGGAACTCGCCCGCACTGGCGTAGGAGCCGGTGAAGGTCAGCTCGCGCGAGACCAGTTCCTGCAGGTTGAACTCCGTCTCTTTCTGAAGGTTGCCGACCGCCGTGACGGTTCCGCCGGTTCGCGTGAGCGAGATGGCCTGACGGAACGTCTCGGCAAAGCCCACGGCCTCGAAAGCCACATCGGCGCCGCGTCCCTCGGTCCGCTTCTGGATCTCTTCCTTCAGATTGACCTTGCCGGGATTGAGACGCACGTCGGCGCCGACCTGCCGGGCGAGATCGAGCCGAAACTCGTTGAGATCGCACGCGATGGTGGTCTTCGCCCCGCGGAGCTTGGCCGCCTGAAGGATGAACAGCCCGATGGTCCCCGCCCCGATCACCACGATGGTATCGGTCTTGGCAATCGGCGGGCGATTGGCGGCGTGGGTGCCGATGGAGGCCGGCTCCAGCAATGCCGCCTGCACGAACGACATCTTCTCCGGCAGCTTGGCACAGATCCAGTGCGGCACCGCGACGAACTCGGCGAAGGCCCCCTGCCGCTTGAACTCCGGCACGGAGACGCCGAGCACCTGCCGCTTGACGCAGCGATTGAACAGGCCCTGCCGGCACGC
Source organism: uncultured Planctomycetota bacterium (assembly GCA_963699595.1). Lineage (GTDB taxonomy): Bacteria > Planctomycetota > Phycisphaerae > Sedimentisphaerales > Anaerobacaceae > PLanc-01. Next base: position 1,195,254 of record CAVOUO010000035.1, on the reverse strand, counting down.
GGGACACTGATTGCAGTAGACGGTCGAATCGAAGCAGATGCGGTCGCCCGGGGCGAAGCCCGGCACGTTGCGGCCCGTGCGCTCGACGACGCCGGCGGCCTCATGGCCCATGATCAGGGGCGGAAGCCGCCGCCCGGTCTTACCTGTATGGCCCGCGACATCGGAGCCGCAGATGCCGCAGGCTTTGACCCGGACCAGGACATCGTCATCGCCGACTTCCGGGTCCGGGACATCGGTGTACTCGAACGTATACGGTTTCGTGTAGAGCAGTGCTTTCAATTCCTCACCTCAAGGATGGAACAAATGGCCGTAGCGTTCTTTGAACGCGATGAGCTGGCTTTCCTGTTCGGAGCTGAAGTGGCCCTGGCGGTGGGCGTAAGTGTCCATCCAGGTGGCCAACCGCTCCGTACTATCCTGGTCGAGCATGATCGGGCGGTGCGTCGGGTCCTCGGCGAGCAGGGCCAGCAGTCTGCTGTCGCGCGCGGGGCCATGCCCGACTTCGGATCTGTCCTTTTCGAAGGCGAGTTTCTCCAGGTCCTTTCCAGCGAACGCGATCAAGTTGCGGTAGGCGTTCTCCCCGGTCAGGTCGAGCCGCGCGGCCCTGGCGTCGCCGGCCTCGGGGTTGTGACATCGCGTACACTGCCGGTCGAGGACCGGCTGGACCAGCCGGTCGAAGCGCAGCGGCCAAGAGCCGTCGGGGCCGGGCGTCAGTTGCGAGGGACCATCCCGCACGGCCAGCGGCGTACGAGCCGATGGGCGGGGCTTGATCGCGCGACTCGTGGCAACCGACGCAGGAGAGTGTCTGGCCCGGCAGGACATACGTCAGGGAGCGCATGGTCTGGAGGGCCAGACCCTTGTCATCGAGGGCCTGGAAGAAGACGGGTACGCCGGAGGGGATGCGGAAGAACGCCGAGCCGTCCGACGCGACGGGTGCGGTGCCGAGGACGTACTTGCCGGGGTCTTCGGCCGAGACCCCGATGCTGGGCTGATTCATGTGCGGCTGGACCTTGGGAGGCACGGCCACGATGCGCAGGCGCTTCACCGTCCCCCGCGCGATGCCGGTCAGGCCCTGATAGACATCCTGGACCAGCAGCGACCCCTCCTGGACGCCGTCCCAGTCCACCTCGGCGGGGCGTGCCGGAGGTCTCGGGCGCGGGCGAACCGGGATCGGGTACATGCTGGAAATCTGCTCGTCGCGGTACAGCAATTCCAGATTGCCGAAGCGGTCGCCCAGATACAGGCCCAGGGCATTGGCCGGGTTGCGGTCATCCGTGATCGGCGCGCTGCCCGCGTGCGGCGGGAGCTGGCGCGTGCTCCACGCCACCAGGTAGAAGTCCTCCGACAGCGGATACGGGTTGGCGTAATACGCGCCGGGCCAGGCCTCGGTCTCGGGGAAAGGCACCTCGGGCGTCAAACGCGTCAGCGGCGCTTCGTACTCGTCACCGCGGCGGCGATCCAGCAGCACGAGCGAGCCGCCCACCGTGGAATGGTGTGCGGCGGCGGTAAAGAGAATTTTGGTCGAATGGGGCACCGAGCAGGCTTCCAGCACCGCCTGCGGCTTGACGGTGTAATTGCCATAGACGAGCTGCGGATTGGTGCCGTCCTGGTTGACGGACCACAGACTGAAGAAGTGCCCGTTGAAGCGGTCGATATAGTCCCAGCGGGTGTAGAGGATGCGGCCGTCGTCGGCCACGGAAGGCGTCTACTCGAAGCTCTCGAAGGCCGAGATGGGACGCAGGCTGCCGCCGTTGGCATTCATGGTGTGCAGCGTGAAGACGGCGCAGGGACGCACGTTGTCGCCGCCGCAACGGACGTAGCTGTCCGGCAAAGTCCCGGCCAGAGTGGCGGCCGTGCCGGCCGTCGTGCATTGCAGGAACACGCCCTTGCGCGTGGAGAGAAAGACGATGTCGCCGTTCGGCAGGTAGCGCGGATCGAAGTCGTCGTATCGTCCGTGCGTTAGCCGCCGCACACCGGTGCCGTCGAGGTTCATCTCGTAGATGTGGTAGAAGGCCCCCTCCGGCAGCCTCGTCTTATCCACTTTCTCCATCTTCGAGACTTCGGGATAGTAGCGGCAATAGGCGAAGAGGACTCTCTTGCCGTCGTAGGACAAATCGGGCCTCAGAAAGCTGCCCGCCGGCCACCCGTCGGTCAGACAGCGCAGGTGCGGCGCTGCCGTCTTGAAGCCGTCCAGGAGGTAGATGCCGCCGCCGGGCCGGGACCACCACCCATAGTACTGATCGGAAATGTGCGGCAGCGTCCCCGGCGCCCGTTTGACGAAAAGAATGCTCTCGAAATCCAGAAGCGGGTTCGCCAGGACCAGGTCGCGCACGAGCCATCGGGCCCGCCCGGAGGAGTTCCTGTCCCGCTCCGCCGGACCCACGCTTGCTGTCAGGGCGGCAACCTTCGCTTCCGTGTCCACGCCCATCTCGCGCAGACGCTCGGCCAGTCGGAGCCCCCGCTCCAGCACCAGATCGGCAGGCAAGGTGGCCTCGTCCCGCCAGCCGTGCCTGCGGGACCACGGGCTGATCGAGCTCTGCGTGCAGGATTTCCCCGGGGCGATATTGGCTCCGCCCCCGGCCGGATAGATCTCGACCTCGTCGAGATGGAAGTAGTCTCGGCCGGGAAGCTGGAGGCGGACGAAGCGGGCGGCCACCGCGGGCAGCGGGACCTTCAGAGGTTTGCCGTCCGCGTGGCCGAGGAAGACGGTCCCATCATGCTGATAGACCTGGCGAAAGTGCAGGCCGTCCTCTGAGACCAGGACGAGCAGCCGGGCGGCCCTCGGCGCGAATTCGGTCCGGTTATACAAGTGCAGACAATCCAACTCATACAGCCGGCCCAGATCGATCTGCCACCACGGCCGGTCTTCGTGTTGCGTGTGAAAGCCCCACTGGCCGTCCTTGATGCCGTCGCAGCCGCCCGCGGCATCCTGCGCCGGGGTGACCGGAGACTCCGGCGCGCGCAGTTTGTCCTGCACCGCCCAATCGGCTTCGATCTGTTGCCGCGCGACGATCACGGGTGCAGCATTTGCCAGGTCTGCGAGCAACAGAATCCAGGCGGCACTCAGAAGTCCGCCGCGCCGTTGACAACGCCCTATGGCCATGATCGCCCTGCCTGGTGCTTTCATCGATTATTTGGTCGCCGCTTTCAGTTTGTCTGCAAACGGCAGCGTGTCGGGGATGACCCGAACCTCGGTGCTGAAGCGATACGGCAGCGAGGAGCCGGAGTCGAACAGCAACTCGACGAAGTACGCCGTCCAGCCCTTCTCCGGGGCCTTCACGTCGGTGTCGTAGACGCCCTTGTCATTGACGGCCAGGGGCGAGCTTTTCCACGCCTTGCCGATGGTCTCCAGGCGGAAGTCACGCGCGCTCGGATTCGTGGCCGTCCACAGGTTCACCTGCGTGGGCTTCGTCTTGGCGGTGACGACCGTATGGCCCTCGCCGGCAATGTTCCAGGAGAACTCCGGCAGCGGGCGGTTGTTCAGAATCGCCATGTACCACGCCAGCAGGGCCTTGTCGGCGTTCGAGCCGCTCAAGCTGTGTTCGGTGTTCGGATTGTAGAGCAGGTACTTCGGGGCCGGCAGGTCCTTGAAGTAGAACTGGGCCGAGTCGCACAGGAAGTACTGATCGCCGGCCGAGTTGATGACGAACTTCGGCATCGTGTACCGGTCGCGGTACTCATAGGGGTCCACGAAGTTGCGGATGTCGCTGCCGCCCTGGGTGCCCATGCGATTGAGGACCTTCATTTGCTCGTAGTCGCCGATGGCCTTGGAGTAGAACCCGTAGGCGGCGTAGTGGTGCTGCATCTGCGGGCCCATGTTGAGCACGTCGATGACGCAGGGAGCGATGGCCTTGATCGCGCTTGTCGACGGCGGCGGTCAGCCAGGTGGTCCAGCCGCGTTTGGAGCCGCCGGAGACGACGAAGCTGTTGATCTTGAGCTTGCCGCCGCCGACTTTGGCGATGATGGTCCTGGACCGTGTCCATCGCGCGGACGGCGCTCTTGGCCATGGGCAGCAGCAGCGGCCACGAGCCATCCTGGGTCTTGAGGAACTTGTCGAAGGTGTAGGCGATGATGGCGTCCTCATAGCGCTGGTTGCCCGGATCGTCCGCGAACACCAGCGGCTGGTTCGGCACCATCTTGAGGTCCGCCACGACGGTCTTGCTCTGGAGAGCGATCTGGACCGTCATCATGTCCGGGTTGGAGGGCGGCTTGCCCCCGTTGCTGCCGCCGTTGATCCAGAGCAGGGCCGTATCGGAGGTGACATCGTTCGGCACGATGATCGTCAGCCAATGCTGCCAGAGCGTGCGGTTGACCTCCTTCTCGGTGCGCCAGGTCTGCGACTTCATGTCGAGGACGTAGATCTTGCCCAGCGGATTGTCGATCGTATTGACCACGCTGTAGGTGTAGCTCGCATCCGGCTTGGCGATGTAGTCGTCGAGCGGCGTCCCGACCGCCACGGCCGCCAGGAGCAACGTGACCAGAACCGCCATCACTCTTCTCGCTTTCATCATCGAACCTTCCTTTCTCCAGTTTCGTAGTGACGCCGAAAGGCGTTTCGTAGTCAAGGGCGATCTCGCCCTCGGTATCGCGGGCAAGATGCCCGCGACACGTTTCACGATGCCCTTACGGGCGACATCTGCTGAACCTGTTAGACCCGGCGCGGGAAGATGGGCCGGAGGTACTCGGCGTCGTACCGGCAGCCTTCTTCGACGCCCTTCGGGAACTTCGTGCCTTCCATGACGATCCAGCCGCGATAGCCGGCCTCGTCCATCGCCTCGCGGACCCGCTTGAAATCGATGGAGCCTTTGCCGTAGAGATCGTCGTAGTCCTTGGCGTGGACCTGGCAGATCCGCTTGCCGAGCATGCGAATCTCCTTGTAGATGTCGTAGCCCTTCATGTGCGAGTTGGCGACATCGTAATAGACCTGCACGGCGGGCGAGCCGATGCGATCCAGGATCGCCAGGTGCTCCTCGGCGCTGAGCCACGACTCGAAGCCCGAGCGTCACGCGGGCCTTCTCGGCCTTGGAGGCGATGTTCTTGAGCTTGCTCACCACGGCGTCGGTGCCGGCGGCGTCGCCCTTGAGATCGCCCTTGCTGAAGAAGGCCAGCAGAATGATCCGCTGCCGCATCGCCCGGGCCACGTCGATGGCCTGATCCACCCACTTCTCGGCCCGCGGGTCGCTCTTGTACGCGACCTCGTTGAGAACGCCCATCGCGAGCGAGGCGATTCGCATGTCCTGGGCCTTGATCTCCTCGGCATAGCGGCTTTGCAGCTCCGCGCTGAACAGGGGCGGGTCCTTATCGGGACCGCCGCCGAAATCGACCTGAACGCCGTCGAGGCCGATCTTCTTGGCCAGCGCGAAGGCGGCCGGGTCGCACCGTTTGCCGATGGTCCAGTCGCAGACGCCGAGCTGAAAACCCTGCGGCGTGCGTTGCTTTCTTTCTTTCTTCTTCTCCTGCCCGAACAGGGGACGCCCTGCCGTCAGCGTCAGTCCCGCGATCGTGCCTGCGGTGGTCGCGAGCATCTCTCGGCGACTCATTTCTCTGTCGATCATGTGTCTTCTCCTTGGCATAGTCTTGTGCCGACGATGAAATGGTGCGTGATACGCACCCACTACTGCTCCGCCCGCCTTGAACTGGTGGGTGGCAGCGGCAAGCGCCAGCTTGCCGATGGCTCGTGCATGTGCCTGCACGCCATCGGCAAGCTCCGAAGACTCCGCTTGCCGCTGCCACCCGGCCGCACTTTACACTTCAGACTTCACACTTCAAACTTCGCCTTACGCCTTCAAGCCCTTGAGGTTGGCGTCGAGCTTCTCGTTGGCCTTGAGCATCTCGTCCCACGTGACCATGCGATTGCCGTAGGCGGCGGTCCGGCCGAGGATCGTGACGAGGTTGCTGCGCACGCTGGTCTCGACCGTCGGATTGTCGAACTTGCCGCCGGTGACGCTCTCGTGGAAGGTCTTGATGTTGGCGACGGCGCCTTCCTGGTAGATGCCCGGGGACGAGCCGCCGCGATAGAAATGCGCGCCCTTGCCGCGAATGATGACCTGGCCGCCGTACTCGGTCTCGAGAACGCCCTCGGTCCCGAACATGCGGTTGCGGATGCCCTCGGGCTCGTCCCGAAGCCTTCCATCTGCCGCGAGCTGAAGGTGATCCCCACGTTGTTCGGGTACTGGAAGAGGACGCTGAACGTGTCGTAGCAGGTCCCGACCGGCCGGAACTTGCGGGCGCCCGTGCCGACCGCCCACAGCGGCGGCACTTCCATGATCCAGTTCATGACGTCCAGGGTGTGGATGTTCTGCTCGGTGATGATGTCGCCGGAGAGGACCTTGTCCAAGCCCCAGGCGCGGAGGCGCGTTCTCGCTGCCCTCCGGGTCCTTGCGCCAGGCGTCGTACATCCGCCCGAACGGGCAGGTGGCGTGATACGTCGCTTCGCCGAAGGCGATCGTGCCGAGGGCCTTCTCCTCGTGCACCCGCCGCAGAGCCTCCTTGTAGAACGGGTCCGCCCGGGTCTGGAAGTCGATCAGGAAGACCCGCTTGTTCGCGCGGGACTTCTTGCCGCTTTCCTCGATGCTCAGGCAGCCCGGGACATCGACCGCGATGGGCTTGGCGACGTAGACGTGCTTGCCGGCCGCGACGGCGGCGGCGGCCTGCTCCGGGTGGAAGTACGGCGGGCTCTCAATCGCCACGGCGTCCACTTTCTCCAGCAGCTTCAGGTAGCCTTTGAGGCCGGGGAAGCGGTTGGCCTCGGGGACCCCCAGCTCCTTGCCGGCGTTGTCGATGCGGTCCTGGAAGTAGTCGGCCACGGCGACGATGTTGTAGCCGCCGTGCTGCTGGAAGAGCTTGGCGATCCAGGTCCCGCGCCCGCCGCAGCCGATCAGACCGAGATTGATCTTGGCGTTCGCCGCCGAGCCGCGGACCAAGCCCGGCTCCATCACGGCGAACGACACGGCGGCGGCCCCCGCCCCGGCCATGAATCCCCGGCGGGTCAGTGAGGCATTGGTTGCGGATGCTTCGGTGAGCTTGCGTAGTCGCGACATTCTACGGTCCTCCCTTTGAATCTATGATTTAATGATTTGACGATTTACGATTTGTTCGACCGAGATCGATAGTAAAGCGCAAATCGTAAATAGTAAATAGCAAATGGCTTCAGTCAGTCGCCGGTGGCGCCGCGCACCGGCTTTTGGGCGGCGCGGGAGGCCACGTACTCCGCGATGCGCGTGTGCTTGGCCTCCAGGTGCTCCAGGTTGATGTAGTGCTCGCGCTTGATCTTGCCGGTGGAGGTCTTGAGGAACTCGCCGGCGAGAATCTCGATGTTCTGGGCGGCCACCTTCTCGAAGTGAGAGAGTTGCTTGTTACGCTGCTGGCAATCCCGAATGCTCTCCCAGATCAGGTTCTTGACGAGCTGGGGCTCCGCCAGCAGGTCCCGCTGGGAGCGGCCGGTGTGACTTTCCAGGGTCTCCCACGCCGGCAGCACGAGCACCCGCACCGATTCCTCCATGAGGCCGTTGGCATCCTCATGCCGGCTCGGGACGACGAGGACCTCCTTCACAAAGCGCGCCTCGGACAGGGCCGTCTCGACGCGCTCGGGATTGACGTTCTTGCCGCCGGGCAGAATGATCAGGTACTTCTTGCGGCCGGTGATGTAGAGGTTGCCTTCCTCATCGAGATAGCCGAGATCGCCGGTGTGCAGCCAGCGGACGCCCCCGGCGTCCTTGTCAATGACGGCCTCGGTCGCCTTCGGATTCTTGTAGTAGCCTTTGGCGATGCAGGGGCCGCCCAGGCAGATTTCGCCGCGCTGGTGCGGCGGGAGCGTGCGGTTGTCCGCGTCCACGATCTTGACGATGAGCGTACTGATCGGCTTGCCGACCGAGCCGATCTTGTCGGGCCGGTCATTGAAGCCGTAGACCGGCGAGTTCTCCGTCGTGCCGTAGCCCTCGTACATCCGGAAGCCCCGCCGCCACAGGACTTCGAGCACCCAGCGGGGCATCGGGGCCGCCCCCGAGAGAAAGAACCGAAGCTGCGTCCAGCCCTGCTTCTGGCGGATTTTCCTGCCGAGGTATCCGGGGGCGATGCGGTCGAGCAGCGCAACGATTCGCTTCTCCTTCTTCTGCCTGTTGATGCCCTCTTCCAGCTTCTTGGCCAGCGTGGTGAACAGCGCCGGGATGGCGATAAAGATCGTGATGTGCTTGTCGCGAATCAGGTCCGACACTTCGCGGTACTTGTTGGTGTAGATGCTCGTCGCCCCGGCGGCCAGGGGCAGGAACTTGCCCACGGTCATGCCGAAGGAATGGTGCGGCGGCAGGATGTGGCCCAGGACATCGTTCGGGCCGATATCGACTTTCGTCACCGAGCCCTGGAGGTTGGCGACCAGATTGCCGTGGGTCAGCTCCACCTCGCGGGGATCGCCCGTCGTGCCGGAGGTGCACAGAATCGCGGCGGTGTCGTCGATGTGGACACGGCCTTGAGCGTCCTCCAGGGCCGTGGCGTCCACCGCGCCCGTCGCGCCGAGAGGCTCATCCGTCATCGTCACGACGGTCAGGCCGTGCGCGGCGCCATACTGGACCAGCTCCGCCCGTGCCTCCTGGTGCTCGTAATCGTCGGCCATCACCACGCAACGGGCATCCGTCGCCTGCAGGTGCGAAATGACGCCGTGCGGGCCCCGCTCCGGATCGATCAGGACCGGGATGGTTCCCGCCAGGATCGCGCCCCACAGGGCCACGTCGAAATCCATCCGGTTCTTGCTGAGGATCGCCACCTTGTCGCCGCGGCTCAGACCCAATTCCTGGAGCAGCCGCGTCGCGAACGCCTGGGCCCGCTGCTGCAATTGCCGGAAGGTCAGCATCTCGTGACGGTCGGGGCGTATGATCTCCACACAGGTCTTTTCCAGGTCGGTCACCGACGCCAGTGACTGATGGAAGAGATCGATCAGGTTGCGATACTTCAAGGCTGTCTCCATCACATTAGCTCCAACCAGAGGGGATATCGATCCTCGCGTTGCCGACGGTCAGACAGCGCACCCGTCCGATATCGAGCGCCGGGGCGCGAACCGTCATCTTGGCCTTCCTTTGTTGCCAACCCTTGATCACGCCGACGGCCATATCCTGCCCGGCGGCATCGGTCAGACCCACGATCCGGCCGACAACGCTATCGGGAGTCATCCGCTGCGTGGCTCTTACGGCCAAACCCTTGAGGCTCAGCGTGTAGTCCGTCGCGTCCCGGAAATACTCTTCGAAGAGCCGCCGACGGTGCTCTTGCCGGGCCTCGGGCGATTTGCGACGAAGCTTCGCCGGCGCTTGGACCTTCCTGATCGCCGACAGTCCTGCCTCCAGCCCGCCCAGGAGTTCCCCCATCTCATTCTCGCGCTGGATGGCCACGATGCGCTCGGGCCGCAGGAGCCGCTGCACCGTCCACCACAGGGAGCAGGCGGCGCCCCCCGTCACCAGACCGGGCGTGTCGATCAGAACCACGTCGGCGGCCTGCCGGGCCTGCTCGACGCACAGAGCCAGGGCCGCGAGCAATTGCAGCAGGTGTCCGACCGGCGTGACATCGCCGACGAAGGCGATGCCTCCGGCGTCCGGCACCTTTGGCGCGCCGGAGTGTGCCTCGCGCAGCGTCCAGCCGACGGTGGTCGGCGGGCCGATGTGGGACTGGCCGGTATCGGCATCGACCAGGGCCACCGGTTGGCGTCGGGCCAATCGCTCGGCAAGGGCATCCATCAGCGTCGTCTTGCCCGTATCGGCAGCGCCAAGCAACAGGAGGGTACCCCCAATAGGCTGCCTGGCGTCCGGAGATGCCGGCCTGCCCTTGCGAAGAGGACTCCTGCCCACAATTGCGTCCGCTACCACGTCAGCCCAGTTCTCCATCATTCCTTCTTGCCCCGCCAGGGGATGGTGTTTCCGTCATCCACCCGTCCGTGACTAACCTCCTATCATAGAGCAAAAGCCGGCAAGAGGAAAATGGAAAACCCCCAAAGCGTGTGTGGGGTGCGGCCGGCATACGGCGGCGGATTCCGCCGGCTCTGATCCGGGTGGCAGCCTGGGATTTGTCATGCTGAACGAAGTGAAGCATCTGACCGACGAATGGAATCAACGCCCATTGCCGTGGCGAGGACGGTCATCGCCAAAACGACGCGAAAACGGCAAAGTCTGCGAAACTGACCATGCCATCACGGCTGAGATCCTCTTTGCGCGGGGCCTCCGAATTCAACCATCCGGCGGCAAAGACACTACAGTCCCGAAAATCGACCCGGCCGTCGCCATCGAGGTCCGCCGGCGATCCGACGCTTGGAGGGTGACAGGCTGGCTTCGGCCGTCCCACCATAGGCGCCCATGTCGATGCGGCGGCCGTTCGGCCACGACTCATCTTTCCACTCGGGATCGTCGTTGCCCGCGTCGATGCAGGGGCTGGTGACCTTGTCGACGACCCACCGCCCGGCCGCCGGGTCCCATCGACCCGCCTTGGACTTCAGATGGTAGTCGCCCTCGACCCAGAAGTCGTCCTTGGGATTGCTGGGCGTGCCGTTGGGGTCCCAGTAGCCGGATTTGGCAAACAGCGGATCGGCCCAGATATTACCCGCGCCCAGGTTCTGCCAGGCCACCGGCATGAGGCAGTGATCGACCGTCAGATCGATCTGGTCCGTGATGCCTTCGAAGACTTCCACGGTGTTCCAGAAGATGCTGTTCTGGACCACGGCCCCGCGGCCGGGCTTGCGGCCGGGCAGGTGCAGATCGAAGTAGATCGCCTCGCGGGAGATGTTCACGGCCGTGTTATTGATGAACGTCAAGAACGAGCCATCCTTGACCTGCACGACGTGCTGGGAATTCACAAAAACGTTGTGAATCATGGTGTAGTGCTTGCCGGCCCCTGCCGAGAGGACGTTGGACTCGCCGGAGGCCTTGTTGTACTGGTCCCGGACGAAGTTCATGAAGGTGTTGCCCTCGATCAGGGCATCCCCTTCGAGGTCCATGGCATCGTCGGCGCCGCCCAGGAAGACATTGTTGTGGATGTACGGGATGGGCTTCGGTGCGGCGGGACCGTCGAAGTCGATGGCGTCATTGTGGCCTTTGTTGGTGCCGAAGACGTTTTCCTCGATGAGGAGCCAGCCGCCGTCGGGAATGCCCGAGCCCCAGATATTCTCGCTCATATTGTCCGTGGTCGGCGGCTCGTTGGGCCCGAACATGTCCGCAAAACGGCAATGCCGGACGATCAGGCTCGAATTCAGGGTCCGGATGCGGCGGCGGTCGCAGTGGTCGAAGTCGACGTACTCCAGCAGCAGACGCGACTTCTGCAGGCCGACCATCCCATCGTTCGTGCGGGCATATTCGAGGAAGGCGTGGCGAATCCGGTTGTCCTCCATCGTCTGGTCGAATTGCAGGCCCAGCCAGTAGTTCTTGTCAGTCGCCCGCGTGAACCGGATCGGATGGTCCGGCGTGCCCTCGGCCAGCAGTCGGCCATTGACGACGATCCGAGCGCCGTCCTGGAACAGAACGATCGTGCCGGGCAGGAGGGTCAGCGTCATATCCTTCGGCACCCTGAGCTCGCCCGCCACGGTGTGAGGGTTCGATTGAGGGCCCCAAACGGTACTGGTCCGAAGCGCTCCCTGCCAGGCAGAGGCACTTCCCGGCATGGCCGGCGCGCCGAGCGCCACCACCAGAATAGTCCACAACGGCACGATTGGACGATGCACTTGGCTCCTCCCAAAAGGACCCATAATCTGAACCGATTGTACCATATGGCGGCATATCATTCCAGACCTGTCGGCAATTCCCCAGGTCCGTTGAGGAAAAAGCGGGTGGAAGACATCGCCCGTTCTTTTTACGACGACGTCCCTATCCACTTGTAGAGATGCCCACCAATGGATACTGTACTGCGTCGGTTGTACCCAGGGTGAGCTTTCGCGATTTCTGAGGTTCGGTGCAGCATGGCCATTTTGCCCAGAGTTTTCCGGCCGCGAGCCGCCAACGGGGTGGACGCGATTCGGGTCCCGCCCCGGCTGATCGAGGCGGCGCAGGTGACGCCCCAGCCGGCGCTGGAAATGCTCCAGAGCGGACCGCAGGGCCTGTCCCAGGAGCAGGCCGAGCAGCGCCTGGAGGAACATGGTCCCAACGTGGTGGCCCAGGAGAAGCGTCACACGTGGATCCGCCTGCTCGGGCACGCGTTGATCAACCCGCTGGTGATTCTGCTGCTGATCCTGGCGACCGTCTCCTTGCTGACGGGGGACCTGAGGGCGGCCACCGTCATGTCCGCCATGGTCGTGCTGGGGGTCGTGCTGCGGTTCGTCCAGGAGGCCCGGGCCGACGCGGCCGCCGCCAAGCTCAAGGCCATGATCAGCGTCACCGCCACCGTCGTCCGCGACGGCACGGCCCGCGAGGTGCCGCTGGCGCAACTGGTGCCCGGCGACGTGGTCAAGCTCGCGGCCGGCGACATGATCCCGGCCGATGTGCGGATCCTCGCCTGCAAGGACCTGTTCGTCATCCAGGCGAGCCTGACCGGCGAGTCGCTGCCCGTCGAGAAGACCGAGGCCCCCGCCGACGCCGACCCGCCACTCCGCCGCTGGAACTGACCAACGTCTGTTTCCTGGGCACCAGCGTCGAGAGCGGCGCGGCCACCGCCGTGGTCGTCGCGACGGGGCTCGACACCTACCTCGGCGGGATGGCCAAGGCCCTCGTCGGCCAGCAGGTCGAGACCAGCTTCGACAAGGGCGTCCGCAGGTTCACCTGGCTGATGATCCGCTTCATGCTGGTCATGGTGCCGCTGGTGTTCCTCATCAACGGCCTGACCAAGGGCGACTGGGGCGAAGCCTTCTTCTTCGCGCTGGCGGTGGCGGTGGGCCTGACGCCGGAAATGCTGCCCATGATCGTCACGGTCTGCCTGTCCAAGGGCGCCATCGCCATGTCCCGCAAGAAGGTCATCGTCAAGCGGCTCAACTCCATCCAGAACTTCGGCGCCATGGACGTGCTCTGCACCGACAAGACCGGCACGCTGACGCTGGACCGCGTCATCCTCGAGAGGCACTGCGACGTGGTCCGCAAGGAGGACGACGACGGTCCTGGCGCTGGCCTACCTCAACAGCCACTTCCAGACCGGCCTGAAGAACGTGCTCGACCGGGCGATCCTCGAGCACCGGGAGATTCACGCAGAGATCGACGTGCCCGACGTGCGAGAAGGTCGACGAGATCCCCTTCGACTTCTCGCGGCAGGCTGATGTCGGTGGTCGTCGAGACGCCCGAGGGCACCCACCGGCTGATCAGCAAGGGCGCCCCGGAGGAGGTCTTCCAGCCGCTGCACGCAGTTCGAGCTGGAGGGGCAACTCTACCCGATGGAGCAGATGCTCATCGACGACCTGCAGGAGGAGTACGACGACCTCAGCGCCGACGGCTTCCGCGTGCTGGCCGTCGCCTACAAGGACGTGGCGCCGCAAGGCCGCCTACTCGCAAGGACGGACGAGAGCGACCTGGTCCTGCGGGGCTACGTGGCCTTCCTCGACCCGCCCAAGGAGACGGCCCGCCCCGGCCATCGCGGCCCTGCGCCAGCACGGCGTGGCCGTCAAGGTGCTCACCGGCGACAACGAGCTGGTCAGCCGCAAGATCTGCCGCGAGGTGGGCCTGCCGACCGAGCGCGTGCTGCTGGGCAGCCAGGTCGAGGCGATGACCGACGCGGAACTGGCCGAGGCGGCCGAGAAGGCGACGCTCTTCGCCCGGCTCTCGCCGGCGCACAAGCAGCGGATCATCCAGGCCCTGCAGAGCAAGGGGCACGTCGTCGGGTTCCTGGGCGACGGCATCAACGACGCCCCGGCGCTGCGGGCCGCCGACGTGGGCATCTCGGTCGACACGGCCGTCGACATCGCCAAGGAATCCGCCGACGTCATCCTGCTGGAAAAGAGCCTGATGGTGCTGGAGGAAGGCGTGCTGGAAGGCCGCAAGGTCTTCGCCAACATCCTCAAGTACGTCCGCATGGGCGCCAGCTCCAACTTCGGCAACATGTTCAGCGTGCTGGGGGCCAGCGTCTTCGTGCCGTTCCTGCCGATGGCCCCGATGCAGATCCTGACCAACAACCTGCTCTACGACTTCTCGCAGGTGCCGATCCCCACCGACGACGTGGACCCCGAGCAGATCGCCAAGCCCGCGGCCCTGGCCGATGGGCGAGATCGCCCGGTTCATCCTGTTCATCGGCCCGTGCAGCTCGATCTTCGACTACACGACCTACTTCATGATGCTCTACGTCTTCGGCTGCTGGGACAAGCCGGCGCCTGTTCCAGACCGGCTGGTTCGTCGAGTCGCTGCTGACGCAGACGCTCATCATCCACATCATCCGCACCAACCGCATCCCGTTCCTCCAGAGCCGGGCGAGCTGGCCGCTGATCGTGACGACCGCCGTCATCATGGTGATCGGCATCTGGCTGCCCTTCTCGCCCATCGGCCCGGCGCTGGGCTTTCAGCCGCTGCCGCCGCTCTACTGGCCGCTGCTCGTGCTGACGCTGCTGTGCTACACAATCCTGACCCAGACCGTGAAAGGATGGCTGTTGCGCCGCAGGTGGATCTGAGGATTGGTGACGATCGCTGTCACCAGTGATATTTGCGCCAAAGGACGGCGATGACAGCGACGGAGACGCCGGCGAGGGCCGTGATGATCCAGAAGGCGTGGTGGTACGGCTCCAGCGGGATGCGGACGTTCATCGAGAAGACGCTGACGATCAGCGTCGGCAGCATGATGGCGATGGTCATGATCGTGAGCGTCTTCATCCGCAGGTTGAGGTTGTTGCTGACGATCGAGGCGCGGGCGTCCATCAGGCTGGACAGCACCTGCGAGTAGATCTCCGTCTGGCCGCGGCACTGGTTGTTCTCGATCAGAATGTCATCGAGGAACTCGACGTTCTCCGGGCTGAATCCCAGCTTGGGGGCGGCGTTGCGCAGTTTCTCGATGAGCATGCCGTTCGAGTTGATGGCGCTGAGGTAGTACACGAGGCTCTTTTCCAGCGTGAACAGGTTCAGCAGGTACTTGTTCTCCATGGCAAGGTTGATTTGCTGCTCGAGCTCGGTCGAGATCATGTTGATGCCGCGCAGGTGCTCGACGAAATGGGTGATCGCCCGATAGATGAGCTTGAGCATGACGTCCTGAAGGGATTGAATTCTGATGAAGGGCTTGCCCTCGAAAAGCGGGGCCTCATCGGCGCGCACGATGATGACGCGGTCCTTGAAGAGAAAGACGCCGGTCGCGAGCACGCGGAAAAGGAAATTGTCCTCGGCGGTGTAGTGCTTCGGCCGTTTGAAGATGATGGCGGCGTGGTCGGGCTCGAATTCGAGTCGGCTCAGCTCATCGGGGTCCAGGGCCGAGTTCAGGGTGTGTTCATCGAGCTTGACCTGCTCGACCAGGTACCTGCGCTCCGCTTCATCCGGGGCCGTGTAGACCCAGACCGGGGCCTCGCCCTCGCCGGTCTCCGTCAGCCGGCCGTCCTTGATGTACAACTGCGTCAACATAGACCGATTCTCTCAACCTCAAACAACCGCTTGCCGCCACCGTGGCACCACAGGAGATGTGCCCAACCCTTATAAGGCATACGTCGGCCCGCGTCAAGAGGCTCGAAAAAATGTTCCAGGGCGCAAAGTCGTTCGATAGCATCGCCCTATATGTCATTGCGAGCGGAGCGAAGCAATCTCCCATGCCGCGAATTGAGATTGCCGCGTCGCTGCGCTCCTCGCAATGACATGGGCGTGGCCTGCCGCACGAGTTTGCGTCTGCCCTGAAGAATATTCTACGGTCTCTTGGCCTTCAGCGAGGATCGGAGCTTCGACACGACGGGTGGCAGCGGCAAGCGGAGTCCTCGGAGCTTGCCGATGGTGTTGACGCGTATCGCACGAGCCATCGGCAAGCTACGCTTGCCGCTGCCACCCATCATGAATCTTGAATGCAGAAAATACCCTATGCGTCACCTTGCCAGGGGCCGGTAGGCGGTGACCTACGGCCGCTTGGCCTTCAGCCATGCTTTGAGCTTCGACAGAGAGAGCGTGTTCGCGACGTCCGCCTTGGCGGCCCAGCCGCGGGCGGCGGTGGCGACGCCGAACGCCATGAACGCCAGACTGCCGGTGCTGTGAGAATCGGTGCCGAGGGCCAGCTTGACGCCCGCCTCGATGGCCATTTTGCAGTGAACGTCCTTCAGATCGAGACGGGAGGGGTCGGCGTTGACTTCGAGGGCGGTACCCGTCCGGGCGGCGTGGGCGATCACGGCGGGCATATCCAGATCCATCGCCTCCCGGTGCCCGATCACCCGGCCGGTGGGATGGCCGATGCAGGTGACGTAAGGGCTGTCCATCGCCTTGAGCGTGCGCATCGTTACCCGCTCGCGCGGACTGCCCAGCGCGGAATGGATGGACGCCACGACATAATCCAGGTCGGCCAGCAGCTTATCCTCGAAGTCCAACGTGCCGCCGGCCAGAATATCCACCTCGGCCCCGGCCAGCAGGGTGATTCCCTTCAGCCTCGCATTGATCTTGTGGATTTGCTCGATCTGTTTCGCGAGCCGCTGGGGCGACTGGCCGTTGGCGATGGCCGTGGATTGCGAATGGTCCGTGATGCAGAGGAACTCGTAGCCCCGCTCTTGCGCCGCCTGGGCCATTTCCTCGATCGTGGCGCTGCCGTCGGTGGCGGTCGTGTGGGCATGGAAATCGCCCCGGATGTCTTCCAGCCGGACCAGCTTGGGCAGGGCATGATCCCGCGCCGCCTCGACCTCCCCGCGATCCTCGCGCAGCCGCGGATCGATGAAATCGAGTCCGAGCTTCGCGTAAATCTCTTCCTCGACCGCGCCGGCCACCGCCGTGTCGTCCGCAAAAAGGCCGTACTCGTTGAGCTTGAGCTTGGCCTTCTGGGCGATCTCGCGCAGGCGGACGTTGTGCGCCTTGGAGCCGGTGAAGTACTGGAGAGCAGCGCCGAAGCTCTCCGGCGGCACCACCCGTACATCCACCTGCACCGGCGTGGTCTCGGTCCGGATGATGGCCGAGCCCTTTGTGCCGCCGGCGCCCAGAATCCGCTCCACAAAGGGCGCACCGGTGAATGACTCGATCAACTGCTCGTTTGCAGTGACGCGGTGTGTGGCACCGCCGCCCTCGGCGGTGTTCAATCCCCAGCCGGGGGCGGCTGGGCCACAGGATGCCCTTACGGGCACACTACAAACCAGGATATCCACGTCCCCAATCGTCTCGGCACAGCGCCGCACCGAGCCGGCGGGCTGTACTCTTTCAATGCCCGGGAGCTGGCGCAGATGGTCCATTACGAGCTGCGCGGCATCCAGCGCCTGGTCGAGCCGAATGCGGCCGGTGGCCTTCTCCAGGAACTCGATGCCGCGACGAATGGCGGCGGCCTTCTTCTGACCGAAGCCCGGCAGAGTCTCGACCAGGCCGTCATCCAGGGCCTGCTTCAACTCCGCGATACTCCCGATATGGAGGTTCTGATAGAGGGTCTTGACGCTCTTGGGCCCGACGCCGGGAATCTTGAGCAATTCCAGCAAGGACGGCGGAATCCGGGCGAGCAACTCCTGATGGGCCTTGATCGCCGCCCGTCTTGACGAATTCCTCGACCTTGGCCAGCGTGGATTTCCCGATGCCCGGCACCTCCGCAAGCTGTCCCGTTTCCGAGCAGGACGCCGACATCCGTCGGCATCTCGCCCACGATCCGGGCGACCTTGCGATAGGTATTGACCCGGAACTGGTCCTCGCCGAGGATCTCCATCACGTCGGCCATCTGGTCGAAGATCGCACTGAGTGTCGCATTGCTCATGCCGGGGATTATACCCGCTCCACAACGGCCCTGTCACCCGTGCACTCTGATGAGTTTTGACCAGTAATGTAGGATGGGCGTGCAGCCCATGCGGCGACCGGCCAGAGTCGCGAAGAGATCAGCATGGGCTCGATGCGGATTCGGTAAACAGTTGCGTGCGCAGGACACCGAACTTTGTCATCCTGAGGCTTCAGCCGAACGGAATCTGGCCACCGAATGCGCAGGTTCCATCTCCTTCGCGAGCCCAGATCCTTGCACTCCGCATGCGCTAGCCGATTCAGGGATGACAGAACGCGCGCCCAGAACTGCCCTACATCCGAAATGAAAGTCGCATCCCACAGTAATCCGGATTCGCACCGGTGCAGCAATGGCAGCAGCACACTGTCGCTGGTATAATAGTGGACCATAGGGCTGAGCCAAGTGTTCGTGTGAATCGATGTGGGGGTAGACGTGAAGGTTCAATGTGAGCTATGCCCGAAGGGGTGCATCATCGGGCCGGGTCAGAGCGGCGAGTGCCGCGTGCGCATCAATCTCGATGGCGTGCTGCGCAGCGTCGTCTACGGCTACCCGTGCTCCGCGAGCATTGACCCGGTGGAGAAGAAGCCGGTGTTTCACTTCCTGCCCGGCACGCCGATCCTCTCCATCGCCACCGTCGGGTGCAACCTGCACTGCAAGAACTGCCAGAACTGGGAGATTTCGCAGGCGAACCCGGAAGACAGCCGGGCCTCCGCGTGCTCGCCCGAAAAGCTCGTCGCCCTGGCCAAGCAGTACCGGTGCCCTTCCATCGCCTATACCTACACCGACCCCGTGGTCTACTACGAGTACACGTACGATACCGCGAAACTGGCCAAAGAGGCCGGCATCCGCAGCGTCCTGGTGACGGCGGGCTACATCAATGAGCCGCCCTGGCGCGACCTCCTGCAACATGTCGCCGTCGCACGGATCGATCTGAAATCGGTCTCGGAGGCGTTCTACCGGGACGTGTGCTCGGCCACGCTCAAGCCGGTGCAGAACGCCCTCGTGGTCGCCAAGTCGATGGGCGTCCACGTCGAGGTGGTCAATCTGGTCATCCCGACGCTGAACGACAAGCCCGAGGAGATCCGCGAACTGGTCCGCTGGGTGCGAGCGAACCTGGGCAAGGAGACGCCCCTTGCACTTCAGCGGTTTTACCCCGATGTACAAGATGCGGCACCTGCCGCCGACGTCCCTGCAGGCCCTGGAGTCCGCCCGGGACATCGCGGCCGCGGAGGGCCTGGAGTACATCTACATCGGAAACCGCCAAAGCGAGAATGGCGAAAACACCTATTGTCCGCAATGCAAGAAGCTGCTGCTTCAGCGGGTCGGCTTCGCCGTGCTGCAGAACCGCCTGAAGGACGGCCACTGCCCGGATTGCGGCAAGGAGATCTACGGGATATGGAAATGACACGACGGACATTCATGCGCGCCATAACCGGTGCAGCGTCGGCGGCTTGCGTGTGCCGTGGCGAGGGCGTCCCGCCCTTGTCTTCCGTGGCGAGGGCATCTTGCCCTCGCATCGCGGGCAGGATGCCCGCGACACGCAAGGGCGGGACGCCCTCGCCACCTTGCCTCGGCAAGTATCCGGGCGAAGTCGTCCCGCTGGGGGACATCAGCACACAATCCAAGTGGAGTGGCTAAGATGGGTAGTCAATCAGGCAAGAGGTTTCTGGTCGTTGTCGCGTTGTGCGTGTCGCTGGTGGCGGTCTTTGTCTGGGTGGCACGCCCAAACTTGTTTGAGCGTGTCTTCACAGCAAGGGGAATGAGCCCGGTCGAGCACGCTCAAGCTTCGCTTGGGCGTGGCACCCCCGAGACAACTGCAAGGACGGAAGTACTGAAATCGACGCTGGCAGGCACGTGGTACAAGGCCGATCCGGACGCCTTGCGGGCGGAGCTGGCGGGCTATTTCCAGAAGGCGGCGGTGGAGCCGAAGGAAGATGTCATCGCGCTGATCCTGCCGCACGCCGGCTACCAGTACTCGGGTCAGACCGCCGCCTGTGGCGTCAAGTCGCTCGGCCGCAGCTACAAGCGAGTGGTTGTGATCGGGCCGACGCATCGTCTGCCGATGGAGGACATGTTCAGCGTGCCGCGGGCAACGCACTATGAGACACCCCTGGGCCGGGTGCCGATGGACGTCGAATTCGCCGAGAAGCTGTTGCAATACCCGCTCTTCCAGGACGTGCCTGCGGCGTATCAGCAGGAGCACAGCGTGCAGATTGAGGTGCCCCTGCTCCAATACAAGCTGAACGATTTCAAGCTCGTCCTGATCGTGGCGGGACAGTGCTCGTACGACACGATCGCCAAGGGCAGGCCGGATTCTGGCGGGCCTGGTCGACACGGACACGCTGGTCGTCGCCAGCTCCGACTTCACGCACTACGGCGCAGGATATCAGTACGTGCCTTTCAAGGAGAACATCCCCGAGGGCCTCAAGAAGCTCGACATGGGGGCCTTCGACTTCATTCAGAAACTGGACGCCAAGGGCCTGCTGGGTTACCGGGACAGGACCGGCGCGACGATCTGCGGCTGTATTCCCATCGCCGTGCTGCTGGAGACGCTGGGCAAAGACGCCAAGGTCGAGCTTGTCCGCTACACCACCTCCGGCGAGCTGACGGGCGATTACTCGAATTCGGTGAGTTACCTGGCCGCAGCGTGGCATGGGAAATGGACCAATTCCGCCCCGCCGGTCGCGTCGTCAGGCCCAGCGACATTATCACCCGAGGACAAGAAGCAGCTTCTTTCCCTGGTCCGGCAGACGCTGCGGTATGCGCTGGACCACCAGCGGGTGCCGGAGCCGTCGGACTTGAATTTCACCGCCTCGGAATCCATGCAGCCGCCTCGGGCCGCCTTCGTGACGCTGAAGAAGAAAGGGCAGTTGCGCGGCTGCGTCGGCGATATCTTTCCGCAGCGTCCGCTGTACAAGTCGGTGATTACGAACGCGATCTATGCCGGCTTCGGCGACCGGCGGTTCCCGCAACTGCAAAAGGACGAATACGACCAGATCAAGGTCGAGATTTCGGCCTTGACGCCGCCCACGCCCGTCGCCTCGTGGCGCGACATCCGCATCGGCATCGATGGGATGGTCCTGAGCAAAGGCGGACTGTCGGCCGTATTCCTGCCGCAGGTGGCGCCCGAGCAGGGCTGGGACCTGGAGACCACGTTGAAGTACTTGTCCGAGAAGGCCGGCCTGCCGGCGGACGCGTGGAAGGAGGGAGCGAGCTTCCAGGTCTTCCAGGCCGATGTCTTCGGTGAAGAGCCATGAGATTCGCCCGCGGCCTGCTGATCTTCAGTTGCGGACTGTTCACCATCGGGGCTCAGACCCTGCTCTTTCGCGAGTTCACCACCGCCTTCGAGGGCAACGACATCAGCGTCGGCGTCTTCTTCGCCGCATGGTTCTTCTGGATCGGTCTGGGGGCTTTGCTCATCCGCCGCTGGAATCGCGCTGGCCGATCTGCTGTTGCGTCACGTCGAGTCCCTGTTCCTGCTCTACGTCCCGGCCTTCGTCGGGCAACTCCTGCTGATCGTCCAGGTGCGCGAGCTGGCGGGCGTCGCCTCTTATGATTTGATGTCCGTGCAGACGGTCATTCTTTGGGCGATGGTCGTCAACGCCCCGGTCAGCTTCGTCACCGGCGCGTTATTTCCGCTGGCCTGCCGCTGGATCGAGCAAACGGACAGCTTCCCGATCTCCCGCGTGTACATCCTCGAAGCCCTCGGCAGCTTCGCGGGCGGTCTGGCCGTGACCGCCCTGCTCGCCTGCCACGTGCACACCATGCGGGTGTCCTTCCTTCTTGCCCTTGTGCTGCTCCTCTCTGTCGGCATCGCGGGGCTTTCGTAGGGTGGGCTATGCCCACCATTCCCATCGCCTGGGAGCATACGTCTCGCTGGTCTTGGCCATGTCGGCGCTGGTCGGCATCGTCATGGGAGCCGATGGCCTCATTGCGCAGCACCTGCGTGCAGATCAAGTGGGCCAAGCTTCTTCCGCGCGAGGCCCTGGAAGGGTCTTTCTCCACGGACCAGGCCGAGTACCTGTACGGACGATACCACGGCCAGTGGATCGCCGTGCGAGAAGGCAGCGTCTGTGAAGCTCTGCCGAATGAAGAGGAGGCGGGCCAGACCGCCGCCCTCGCCCTGTGCCAGAATCCGCAGGCCAAACGGGCCCTCGTGATCGGCTCCGGACTGGCTCTGTGCAACCGGCTCCTCCTGCTGCCCCAGATGGAGGAGGTGGCCTGGGCGAGCACGGACCCCGAATACATGAAGTGGTTGCTCCGGCACGTCCCGAGCGAACTCTGGGCCGGCGACAACCGGTTTCAACCCGTCGAAGGAGAGACCCGCCGGTATCTCGACGCGCGGCAGAGCTATTTCGACCTTATCATCGTCAATCTGCCGGAAGTGACCGGTTCCGCCTTCAACCGCTACTACACGATGGAGTTCTATGAGACAGTCCGAGCCTCGTTGCGCGACGGCGGCGTAATCGGCGTCAGCATCGCCGGTGGCGAAGGCGTCCTGGGGGCGGAACTCGTCAGTCTCGGCGCCTCCGTGGAAAAGACGCTGGCACAGGTCTTCTCAAATCTCGTGCTGGTTCCGGGCGACCAGACCTGGCTGATCGCGTCAGACTCCAAGAGTCTCACGGGCGACCCGGCGATTCTGCGCGACCGCTTCGCGGCCCTCGAAGGCGCACAGAAGATCTTTCCGCCGGCGGGTCTGCTGTCGGTGTACCAGCCGGAAGTGGCGGCCCGCGTCCGGCAGTCCTATCAGAAGGCGAATCTGCCGCAGGAGTTGCTGGTCAATCGTGACGCCCGCCCGCTAACCCATCTGTATGCCCTGCTGTTGGCCGCCCGCCAGTCGGGCGCCTCCCTCACACGGTTCGTCACGCTGCTGGCGGTCAGCGGCTGGATACCGTTCCTTGTACCGATCCTCGTCTTCATCGCCCTGCGCACGTGGGCGCTGGCGACGCCAAGAGGCCATCCGCGTGCATCGGCGTTCGACAGCTCTTTCCTCGTCTTCTCAACCGGCTGGATCGGCATAGCGACAGTTGTCATCCTGATGTACGCCTACGAGACGCATTTCGGGTCGTTGTACCTGCACGTCGGCGTAATCTCGTCGCTGTTCATGGTGGGTCTGACCGCCGGAGCGATGGTTTGTAGTGTGCTCGTAAGAGCATGTAGAGAAATGCCTAATGGCGTCACTACGAACCGCTTGCCTATCCTGCTCGTCAGCGTGTTGTTGGCCCACGGACTGCGTCCTTACCATAATCGCTTTCGGCCTTGCCGGAGCAGACATGGGCCGACAGCCTGGACACGGCGTTTTCGCGTTTGCCTTTGTCCTCTCCGGCGTATGCTGCGGCGGCTACTGGCCGATCGCGGCGGCCCAGCTTGCCGCCGGACGCACCAACTCAGGCGAAGCGGGCAGTCGGCTCGAGGCCGCCGACCATTTCGGGGCCTCTCTCGGCGGCCTGGCGACCAGCCTCCTGGCGGTTCCCGTACTGGGAACGCGCGGGTCGCTCCTGGTCCTCACCGGCCTTCTGGCGGCCAATATTCCGGCAGTTGCGCACGCCTTGTGGAGGCAGGAGCGGACCGCCGCGGCCACGGACAGCCTCCGGCTTAGCCAAGCCGGCTACGTTTTGTTTGGCGTCGTTGCGTGCATCGTGATCTGCTCGAATGTCCTGGCCCACGCCGGCATGCGCCTCCAGCCGACCCTGCCGGAATACGCGGTGCGGGCGTTGGCCCCAGAGAAACAGACACGACAGGTCGCCACGACTCTGAAGAATAGCGGCAAACGGGCGACCTACTTCGCGCTCACCGATGCCGAGCAGAAGCCGGCCGGGTATATCCTCAGTTCCGCCGATTTCGCGCCGGAGGTCCGAGGCTTCGGCGGCAGGCTCAATCTCGCCGTCCACATCGATGCCTCGGGTACCCTGCTCGATTTTCTGGTCGTGCGGTCCAATGAGACACCGTCGTACCTGGATCTGTTGCGGAACTGGCTGGGCTCGTTGAAGGGCAAATCCCTCTTCGCCCGCGAGCCCTTTGCCGGCCTCAACGCCGTCACCGGGGCAACGATCAGTTCCAACGCCATGCTCAGTGCTCTCCAGACCTCGGGCCAGCGCTTCGCCCAAGAGGTTGTGGGCGGCCAGCCTTCAGCCGAGCCGGGCGCACCCAGCCCGGTCACGGCTGGAGCACTTGCCGGACGTGACGGGCATTTACCTGATTGGCGCGTTCGTTGCCGCTTTCGTCGTCACGCATTGGGGCGGGTTCTGGAGCCGGATCGTCCTACTGACGCTGACCTTCCTGATCGGCGGCATCGCGCTGAACGCCCAATACTCCACCGAGCAGATCGCGACTCTTCTGACGCTCGAGGCCCCGACCGCCAGATTGACGGGCGTCTTCCTGCTGGTCGTGGGCGTGCCGCTGATGGTGCTGCTGTTCGGGAATCTCTACTGCGGCTACGTTTGTCCCTTCGGGGCGGCCCAGGAACTGTTGGGATACGTTCTGCCCCGCCGATTGCGGCCGGTGTCGCCTCGCGACCAGATGCGGCTGGCCCGCTTCATCAAGTATGCGGTTCTCGCCCTCTTGATCGTTGCCTTCTTCCTCTCGCGCGACCGGCGCACGCTCGCGGGCGATCCGCTCACCTCGGTCTTCGGCCTGTGCGCGGCCCTGTCCGGCTGGCCGGCCTGGATGTTCGGTGTGATCGGAGTTGCTCTAATCGGCTCGTTGTTCTACGTTCGCTTCTGGTGCCGCTATCTGTGCCCGGTCGGCGCGTTCCTGTCGTTGCTGAGCCATCTTCGCTTGTTGCGCCGCTGGGTGCCGGCCAAGTGGTTCGGCAAGTGCGAGTTCGGACTGACCGCGACCGATCATCTCGATTGCCTCTCTTGTGACCGCTGCCGACACGCCGTGACACAGGACATCCCTGCGCCGGCAGGTGCTGACGTTCACTCCAGGGCTTCTCCACTGGTCCTCGCGGCCGTGCTTGGTGGTCTTCTCATTACAAGTGCCTCGCTAAGCCAGTTTCGGCGCGTGATGCCCTTGATCCTGGAGGAGCCGGCTTCGACGACCGCGGCCGCCGGCCAGCCGCGCGATGTGGACGTGCGCCAGATTCGCACGCTGCTCGAACAGCATCAACTATCCGACCGCAAAGCCGAGTACTATAAGCAACTGGAGTGAACGGATTCGGAGAAATCTGTGCTCGGCACGGATTCTGTCATCCTGAGGCGAAGCCGAAGGATCTGGGCACCGAATGAGAGGTTTCTTGCACTCGTGGCCCAGATCCTTCACGCTACGCGTCAGGATGACAAGCGGGGCACACAGAATCAGCGTAGGCCGTGCGGTGCGCAACTCACGCGCCAAGTGCTCACCGGCGAAAGTGGCTAGATGAGCCAGAGGATGAGGGTCAGAAGGATCGAAAGAAGGATGCTGCTGGCGCATGACAAATCATAATTCGTAATTCACGAATTGTAAATGGAAGGGCGGATGTCATGAGCAGCCCGGGCACTGAGATTCGGATCGGCACCTCCGGCTGGCACTACAAGCATTGGATCGGGCGGTTCTATCCCGACAAGCTGCGCGCCGATAAGTGGCTCGAGTACTATGCCCAGCACTTCGACACGGTCGAGATCAACAACACGTTCTACCATCTGCCGCGGGAGCAGACGATGGTGAACTGGCATGACCGGGTCCCCGCCGGCTTTCTCTTCGCCGTCAAGGCCAGCCGCTACATCACGCACGTCAAGAAGCTCAACGATCCCGGGGAAACACTCCAGCGGTTCTTCGATCTCGCCAATCTGCTGCAGGAGCACCTCGGCCCCGTGCTGTACCAATTGCCGCCGAGCCTCCACAAGAACCTGGAACGGCTCGATGCCTTTCTCGCCGTCCTGCCCCGACGGGACCTCGCGGTCTTCGAGTTCCGCCACAAGAGTTGGTATGAGCAGGACACGTTCGATCTTCTGGAGCGCCGGGGCGTCGCCCTGTGCATTCACGACCTGGGCGACAGCGCTCCGCCGCGCATCGTCACGGGCGGCCGGGTGTACGTTCGCTTTCACGGGACCAGCGGCCGCTACGCCGGCAATTATCCCGACCGACTGCTCCAGCACTGGGCCGGCTGGCTGAAAAGCCAGAGCGGCAAGTGTTCGCGCCATCTACGCCTACTTCAACAACGACGTCAGCGGCCACGCCCTCAACAACGCCCGGACCCTCAAGCAGATGATGGGTCTTCTCTGATACGGACCGTAATTGGTCCGTGCACTCTGCCGGGCCGACTGAATATTCTCTGCCGGCGGGCGTCTTTCATCAATATGATGGACCCGGTCCATCCGATGTGCCGGCGGCCCTCGGCTTGTCGCGGCGACCGGTGAAGGAGAGGAAGGCAAGTATATCGGACGGCCGGCGGTTCTCCAGGCGATACGGGCCGCGGCGCAGCCGTTGTGAGCCAAGGGTGGTCGCCGCTGGGCGCCTCGCCTGGATGAGATGTGTCGCTGAGCGCTGCAAAATATTGGCTTGGTCGATCAAGGACGGGTACAATCTTTGGCCGGTAAGCCAAGATCGGATCGGTCCCTGAATTGGGAGGCTTGATTATGGAAGAGATGGTCGTGGAAAAGCAAAGCCTGTTGACCTCGAACGGGATGATCGCCCTGTATATCGCCCTCGCCGTGGGCGTCGCCGCCGTGGGCGCGTGGCTGCTGATGCGCAAGACCCTGCGGACGCGTCTGCAGACGGAGAAGGCCCTGCGGCTTGACCCCGACATGAGCGACTGGCTCGTGATCTTCGGCTGGACGCCCAAGGTCCTCTATGTCCCGACCATGCTGGCCGCCCTGGTTGCCTCGGTCCTGATGTTCCTCCACGAATCGGGCTGGAGCATGTTTGCCGGGATCGACCCGAAGGTCGTCGGCGGCATCTGGTTCGCGATCTTCTTCGTCAACTTCCTGGTCGAAGAGTACAACGTCACTCTCAAGATGCTGATCATTGTCTTCTCCTGCACCGGCTTTGTCCTGCTGTGGCTGCACCTGCTGGGCTGGGTCACCGGCTTTCTGGGGCTGTTCGGGCACCTGGCCTTCTCCATCAGCGGCATGGGCTACCTGCTCATCGCCATCATCGGCGCGCTGACGATCGGCATCTCCTGGCTCAAGGGCCTCTTCTTCTATGTGGCGATCACGCCCAACAATCTGGACACCCAGGCGGGACCGGCCGAGGCCGGCGAGCAGATCGGGCGGGAGGACTACAGCACGAAGATCGACACCCGCGATTTCCTCGAGCGGCTGCTCGGGTTCGGGCGGATCATCGTCATCTTCAAGGACGGGCACCGGCCGCCGATCAACCTGCTCGTCTGGCGCGTCGATAAGAAGGCCCAGATGCTGGACAAGGTCCGCGCCAAGCTCACCGTGGACCGCCCGCAGACGTACGGCCGCGTGAGCCCACGCCGCCCCCTGCCCCGCCGGCGGCGCCGCAGAGCGAACCACCACAACCAACGATAGGGTAGCCTATGGAACGACGCACATTTCTGAAGGTCATCGGCAGTTTGGGGACGGCGACGCTGATCCCCGCAACGTTTCCTTCAACGTCCTTCGCGGCGGCCGGCGGGCCCCCGCTGGATCGCCGCCTCTTGGCCCAGCGAAATCAGAACCGCTCGACCGTCGTCGCGCAGCACGGCATGGTCTGCACCGCCGGCCGCTGGCCAGCATGGCGGGCATCGATGTCCTCAAGGCGGGCGGCAACGCCATCGACGCGGCCATCGCCGCCAACGCCATGCTCAGCCTCGTCGAGCCGATGAGCTGCGGGCCGGGCGGCGACCTGTTCGCCATCCTCTGGAGCGAGAAGGACCAGAAGCTCTTCGGCCTCAACGCCAGCGGCCGCGCGCCCTACGACTGGAGCCTCCAACAGGCCCTCGACCTGGGCCTGAAGGAGATCCCGGTCTACAGCCCCCTGTCGTGGAGCGTGCCCGGCTGCGTCAGCGGCTGGGAGGCCATGCACAAGCGGTTCGGCAAGCTCCCCTTCGCGCGGCTCCTGGAGCCGGCGATCGAGCACGCCCGAGAACGGCTTTCCTCTCTCGCCGATCGTCGCGGCCGGGTGGGTCGTCCCCCGCCAGCGAGGACCAGCCGGGACTGAAGAGCACCTATCTGCCCGACGGCCAGCCGGTGCGCTTCGGGACGATCTTCAAGAACCCGGACCTCGCGTCGGTCTTCGAGACCTTGCGCGCAGGAAGGGCCGCAGGCGTTCTACCAGGGCGAACCTGCCGAGCGGATCGTGAAGTTCTCGCAGGCCCAGGGCGGGCGATTCTCGCTGCGCGACTTCCGCGACCACAAGGCCGACTGGGTCGAGCCGGTCAGCACGAGCTACCGCGGCTACGATGTCTGGGAGATCCCGCCCAACGGCCAGGGAATCGCGACGCTGCAAATCCTCAATCTGCTGGAACACTTCGACATCGAGTCGCTGCAGCCCAACTCGGCCGAGCACCTGCACCTGTTCATCGAGGCCAAGAAGCTGGCCTTCGAGGACCGGGCCGTCTACTACGCCGACATGGACTTCGCCAAGGTGCCGCTGCAAGAGCTGATCTCGAAGGAGTACGCCGCCGAGCGGGTCAAGCTCATCGACCGCAACCGGGCCGCCCAGCAGGTCGCCTGCGGCCGGCTCAAAGGCTCCTCCGACACGACCTATCTCACCGCCGCCGACGGCGAAGGCAACATGGTCTCGCTGATCCAGAGCATCTTTCACGGCTGGGGCTCCGGCTACGTCCCGGACGGCCTGGGCTTCTGCCTCCAGAACCGCGGCCAGCTCTTCGCCCTCGACCCGAGCCACCTCAACCAGCTCGAGCCGCACAAGCGCCCCTTCCACACGATCATCCCGGCGTTCGTCACGAAGGCGGGCCGGCCGGTCTTCTCCTTCGGCGTCATGGGCGGCGACTTCCAGCCGCAGGGCCAGTCGCAGGTCCTGATGAACCTGATCGACTTCGGCATGTCCCCGCAGCAGGCGGGCGAGCAGCCGCGCGTCGAGCACACGGAGAGTTCCACCCCCACCGGCTCCAAAATGGTCGGCTGCGGCACCGTCGGCTTCGAAAGAGGCATCCCCGACGACGTGAAGCTCAAGCTCGCCTACCTGGGCCACCGCGTCCGCCCGAACGTCGGCGCCTTCGGCGGCTACCAGGGCATCTGGCGCGAGAACGACCCGCTGCGTTACTTCGGCGGCTCCGACCCCCGCCGCGACGGCTGCGCCATCGGGTATTGACGGCGGCGAAATCCGACGTGGCGAGGGCATCCCTTCGGCTTCGCTCAGGACGTGCTTGCCCTTGCGTGTCGCGGGCATCCCTTCGACAGGCTCAGGGCAGGCTCTGCCCGCGCTTCGAGGCGCTCGCGCCCTCGCCACACACGAAACAAGCGCAAAGGGCCGGAACTCCAAAGATGTCATTGCGAGCGAAGCGCGGCAATCTCCAACGAGCGTCGAGCAGCCGTCGCACTATTCAGGTCGCCGTCTGCCGCGAGGCTTTGCCTTCTGGCGCGACCAGACCAGTATCCTGGTTTCCTCCGGCAATGGGCAAAGGCAATGATCCACATGGCTCGTATACGAGGTAGACGATGAATAGAAACGGTGGATCAGAACCTGCGCCGTCCTTGTGGAGCCACCGACTGGAACTGCTGGATGATCTCGATCGCGGCCTATCTCCCTCAAGTCTAAGCCCAGCCCGGCATCTGTTCTCGTAGAACTGCACCGCCTCCCACAACTCAATCTCCGCCTCATGGAGAATGGTGACGGGAATCATTTCAGCCGGGCCTCGATCTCAGCCAGAACCTCCGCTGCCGGACGGCCCGTCGCTTTGCCGCTCTTGACCCTGCGGACACGCTTGCGAATCTCGGCCTCTTGTTCAGGACTCAACTCGTAGGCATCAGAATCTTCAAGGCTCAGGATCAAATCGTGGGCCAAGCTCGCCCGCTCGCCGGCCGACAATGTCATCGCTTCTCTTCGAATTTCTTCCATGGTCTTCATGCTCTTATCCTACTGTCGGAGCAGATTGCTGTCAAGATCGTCGGTAGTCGCCAGCCGCGCAGCGCTGAAACTTCAGAAGGAGAACGCCGCTCAAGAAGCTGGTGCGGATCTGTCACTGACAATTCGATCCTCAAGGAGGCCCTCCAGGGAAAATACTGAGCCCGACGCGCGACGGGAGGCGGTGGTGCATGTGTGCCAACGCCTGGAGGTTTCGCAGCGACGCGCATGCACGCTGATTTCTCAGCCGCGGGGCACGCAGCGGTATCAGCTGTGTCGGACGGATCAGACAAGGCTCTCATCGCTGCGACGAAACGACTGAGTCGTGCTCACCCTCGCTACGGCTACCGCCGGATCACGGCTCTGCTGCGGCGAGGGCTGGTCTGTCAATCGCAAGCGGGTGTATCGACTGTGGCGTCAGGAGGGCTTGAAGGTGCCTGGAAAGACTCGAAAGCGCAAACGCTGGGCGACTCGGAGAGCAGTGGCCTTGCCGGCGAGCCGAGCACATCAACCATGTGTGAGTTATGACTTCTGTCGGATCAGACCGCCGACGCCGGCGGTTCAAGATTCTGGTTATTCTGATGAGTATAACAGCAATCCCAGTGAGAACCGACCCCGCATACCGACACGGTACCCTCAGGGCAGGAAGTAGTAGTACACGAGCGAGGAGTAGTTGGCGGGGGTGTCGTTCTGGTTGCCGTGCTCGGTCGAGATGCGGATCGACTTGGTATAGTGGATCTTGCCGGGCCAGAAACGATAGACGGTCGTCGAGCCGTTGACCTGGCCGAAGACGTCGATCAGGCCCTCCGTCTTGGGCTCGCCGAACAGAGGCAGGGAATACGGATTCATCAGCCAGAACGTGGACCAGCCGCCCTGGTACTCATCTTCGTGGCCCGTGCCGTGAAAGCGCGGCTTCGCCTCGCCGTCGAGCGTGATGCGCATGTCGCCTTCCCACCAGCGCTTGCGGTCCGGCGTGACCGGCTCGACCGTCATGATCTGGCCGATGACCGCTCCAGCGCCCTTGCCTTCGAACAGGACATAGTCCTCCCGTTCGACAATGGGCCACGCGTAGTTATACTTGGCCCCGAAGTAGCCGAGTTGGCCGGGCGACGGAGTCTGGGGCAGCTTGTCCGTGTAGCCGATCTCCACGTGGAACTCCCCGCCCGACTGATAGCTTCTGTTCTGGAGAACGATGCGGACGCCCTTGCGGAACGGCATGGGAAGAAAGCTGTAGTACACGCCGGAACTGGACATGCCGACAAACAGGCTGCGGACATCGGCCTCGCCCAGGCCGGACCCGAAGAACGGGCCGATAGGCACATCCACGCTCGCCGCATCCCGGCCATCATAGGAGACCTTCAGAAAGACGTGGTTGAGGCTGTATGCATCGGGCGCAAAGAGCGGGTTGATCTTGAGGTACTGAATCGTCCCTTCGTGGTCGAGCGACAAGAGTTCGACCTCCGGCGACTTGCCGCGAGCGGCGGCGGCGAGGGAGACGGTCTTTCGCACGACATTGGTCTTCGCGACTGCGGGCTTGGGGTCGCTGCCGCAGCGTTCAAAGAGGTTGATGAGCTTCGAATAATCCTGCTCCGGCGTCCAGGACTTGATGGAGACGTCCCGGTAAAGCTGGTAGTAGACGTTGTAGAAGCCAACGGTCTTCTCGGTCGTGATCTTCAGACGCTTCGCGAACGGCAGCGGCGCTGCGCAACTGTATCCCCCGCTGGAGATGAAGGCGTCCGCCACAAGCGGGCGGACAAATGGTGGACGCTGCCCGCTGAAAAGCTCCTCGGCCTCGCATTCAAATCGCGCGGTCTTGTCGCCATCGAAATAGAAACGGATCCTGCCCCAGCGCAGTCTCTGGTTGTCGCCGGTGAACCACAGGTTGTAGACGCAGCCCGGCCCGTTCGCGTCGAAGATGACGTGCTCGCCGTTATCGTCCACGTAGAGTTGGGAGTACGTGCCCCGGAACCCATCGTCGTTGCCGCCCGTGCGGTCGTAGCTGGAGAGGTAGTAGGACTGCACGTTCGGGTAGATATTCGGCAGCAGCGACAGATCATCGTAGAACGCCAGACCGGCCGGCTGCGCCGCAGCGCTCGCGGCAAGACAAGCCAATACACCGCCGATGAGGACGATAGTCACTCGGAGCATATCTCCTGTATCCTCTGTGCTGCACCAGCACCCGTTCAAGACGACGCCAGATTTCACCAGGCCGTTGTGCATCGCCTCGGCATGCGTCATGCAGACGCAGGGCAGGCGGGCCTCGTTGGGATTCCTCCTGCTCTCTTCCTGTCCGTGGCTGGCACCGGTGGCCTTGCCTTGTCGGCACGTACGCCTTCTTCCGCCACCGGCGAACCTTGTCCAGCATCTGTGAAATGCGATGGACGCGCTCAGGCTTCTTCCGGCCCTTCTCAATGGCGACCATTTCTTCGAGTCCCTCTTTGACCTCCGCATATAGATTGACTTTCTTCTTACCCATCATCAATCTCTCAGCCGATGGTCGGCGGGCTTGAGGCCCTTCTTGAAGCCGCCGAAGCCGATGTTGTTCGGATTGTACTCGCCGATGATCGTCACATCGCCCTTGGCGGGGATCTTGTCCTCCATCCCCATGCCCCAGTAGCAGGCGTTGACGAGCAGGCGACGGAAATTCTCGTCTTTGAGGTCGCCGGCGTGGCCCATCGTCGTCGTGAAGATGCGGGCAGGTCTTGCCCGATTCGCCGGTGTAGGACTTGATCCAGGCGACCGGCAGCGGCTTTTTCTTCTCATTGATCTTATCGTCGGGATTCATGCCGGAAAGGACATAGCCCATGATGACGGGTTTGCAGTCGCCGTGCAGGGTCGTCAGGCCGTAAACGTCCGACGGTCCCCAGATCGTGCCGACGCCTTTGACAATGGGATGATTCTCCATCCCCTCGGCGATGAGGCCGCGCGTGCTCTCCTTCTGGTGCACGCCGTAATGGCTGATCCAGGTCTCGCCCAGCACCTGCCGGCCGTAGCCGCCCTTGAATTGGGGGTCTTTGTTGTCCCAGCTCCACTTGGCGTAGGGGCTGTCCTTGTGCTTCGTGTAGGCGAACGGGTGCGTCGCCGTCCGCAGGGCGACGATGGGCCTGCCGGAGTTGGTGTAGTCGATGATGTGCTTCATCTGCTCATCCGGCAGCTCGCGGAACCGCGTGAACAGCACCATCAGGTCCGCCGTATCGAGGGCCTCCAGGCCCGGAATGTTGTCGAGCGTCAGCGGGTCGATCTCGCCGCTGGTCTTTGTTGATCGCGAACAGCACGGTGCACTTGAACCCGTGGTGGACCGCCAGGATCTTGGCCAGGATCGGCATCGACTCCTCCGACCGATACTCCTCATCGCCCGTGACAAAGACGATGTGCTTGCCCACCCCCGCCCCCGCCTTGCCCTCATACACCACCCAGGGCTTGATCCGTCTTCTCCGCCGCGATAAGCCCCCCCGCCAGACAAACGACCACCGCCATCGCCGACACGCAAACCTTAGCACTCATCCAGTTCATAGTCACTCCTTCTTCTCAAGAGGCCGCACAATTCCGCGTCATTGTCGGACCGTTGGCCGCCCGCGTCAAGACCGTAGCATGGGCATCTTGCCCATGAGATCACAGGGCCGGGATCGGCCCTGCCCGCACGGGCCAAGATCGCCCTGCGACTAGGACCTCACTCATGGGCAGGATGCCCATGCTACGGAGTACGAGTCTCGCAACCGCCTGCACGATCATTGCCCGGCCATCTTGGAGCAGACGTTCCGCGATCGCGCGCGGCGGCGCCGGGGCGGGCGACTTGTCGGCAGGCTTGGGACATTTCGCGGCGTTTTTCGTCGCGGGTCATCAGGTCCTCCAACTCTTCCCAGAGCCAGCCGGCCCGGTCCTCCAGGTCCGGGACATCGTCCACGATCACCGCGGCGCCGACGTCGACCAGCTTGCCGGCGTTGAAGTACTGGTGCCTGTCCTTGTGGTGCGGATAGGGCATGCAGATGCTCGGCACGCCCGCGACGGCGTACTCGGCCACGCTGACCGCCCCGCTGCGACCGACGACCAGACTCGTCGCCGCGAAGAGGTCCGCCATGTTGTCGTAGTAGTCGAGCACTTTGTGGGCTATCTCGGCCCCGTTATACTTGTTCAGGACCATTTGGTAGTTGTCGAGACCGGTCAGGTGCACGATCTGCCAGCGGTCGGCGAACTGCGCCAGTTGCGGCAGCAGTTGGCAGACCGCCTCGTTGATTCTGCGTCGAGCCGCTCGACGCCCCGGTAATCAGCAGGACGTTCTTGCTGCGATCCAAGCCGAGTTCCGCCATCGCCTTGTCGGGATCGGGATGCTCGAAGCTGCTCCGCAAGGGACAGCCTACGGCGCTGACGACCGCCCGGCTGTGCTTGAACTCCTTCTTGCTCTCCTCGAACTGCACGAAGATCTCGTCCGCCCAGCGGGCACTGAGCCTGTTGGCCCGGCCGGGCAGCAGGTCCACGTTGATCAGCGCCACGGGCACGCCCAGCTTGCTTCCAGCCCGACAGACGGGGGCCGCGACGAACCCGCCCGCTCCGATCACGACGGGATGAGGAGCTGGCCGCCATCCGATCCCTGGCCTGCCGGTAACTCTGACGGAAGGTCGAGATGAAGCGCAGGAGCTTCACCGGATGAAAGGACAAGCCCGTCGCCGGCAGAGGCGTGCGCTCGTACGGGATCTTCTCGAAGACCCGCTGATCGACACTCCGCGTGCTGTGAAAGAAATGGATTCCGGCGTCCGGCCGGCGGGCCAGGATCTGCTCGGCGATGGACAAGAGCGGATAGATGTGCCCGCCCGTGCCTCCACCGGCGAAGAAGAAGGTCGTGTCGCTCACGTTGGACTTCCTTGTCTGGGGTGCCTCTGGCACTTCGGTTCTGTGTGGCTGCCAATCCTATCTGTATCGATGCGCCACGGCCGCTATCTTACCCACGGGCGAATGGATTTGTACACAGTCTAGGCCGCGTTTTGGCTCAAGGCTGGGTGGCAAGAGTGGCAAAGGAAAAATTCAGTCCGTTGTTGTCCGCCAGCGCCTCGTTGCCGGCTTCATCGGTGATCGCCACGACAAAATAGTATTGGGTCTGCCGGGCCAAGCCGCGCAACGGGATGCTGTGTTGCTCGCTCAAGGCGGGGTCTTTCTGGATGGAAACAAAGGGTCCGGTGGCGGTCTCGCCGAACCGGACCTCCGCGCGTGTGGGCTCGTTCGTGCGGATTTCAATCATGGCCGCTGAGCCCTGGGGCTTGGCCTCAACACTCACCACGGCCGGCGGCTTGAAATCGGCGACCGCGATCGCCTGTCGCCACTGATCGACGTGGCCCAGACCATCGTCGGCGTCCAGGTAACGGGCCTCGATGCCCTCGCCATCGTGCACCTGGAGGATGCCGTCCCCGAGCACCACCGCCGCATTCTGGCTGGCAATCGTGCCGCGCAGGACACCCAGCGACACATTGGTCTCCCTCAGCGTCACGATCTCCTGATCCCCGCCGGCGGTCTCTATGGACACAGTAAAGTGGCCGACCCCCCTCAGGTGCCAATCCGCCAGAAGCAGACCGATATCGGCACCTTCCGCGTAATAGGTCCGATCCATCCGAACCGTCCCTTCGGGCGGAATGACCACCCGCAAGGCGGTGTAGACGTTCAACCGGCCGTTGGACGCACAGATCCCCGGCTGGATGGGATCGCCCGTGGCCGTGAGGATCCGATGCAACTCATCGCACCGCAGAAAGGGGTCCGCCGCCAGCAGCAGCGCACAAGCCCCGGAAACGTGGGGCGCCGCCAGCGAGGTCCCCGACAACCGGGCGAGACCCCGCGTGCGGGTCACCTCGCCCGGCAGCGCGGCACGCAAAGACAAAACGCTGTGCCCCGGTGCCGCGACGTCCACCCAATCGCCGTAATTGGAAAGATACCAGCGTTGATCGGCCGCGTCCGTCGCCGCGACCGAAATCACCTCGGGATAGGCTGCCGGGTAATAGGGGTCGCCTGAGCCGCTGTTGCCCGCCGCCGCCACGACGACGACGCCCTCGGCGTGCGCGTATGCAATCGCGTCCCCCAAGGCATTGGAAGCCTCCGCGCCGCCCCAACTGCCGGAGATGATGTCGGCCCCATTGGCTACCGCGTAATAGATCGCCGGCACAGCATCCGCCGCCGTCCCCTCGCCGTCGGCGCCGAGCACTTTCACCGGCATGATGCGGACGGTCCAGCAGAGGCCGGCAATATCCGTACCATTGTTTCCCACGGCCGCGATGATGCCCGTAATCGCCGTGCCATGGCCGTGGTCGTCCCTGGGATCATTGGCGTACGTGATGAAGTTGTAGCCACGGATATCGTCGACGTAGCCATTATCATCGTCGTCGACCCAGGGCAGACCCACGCGTTCCGCCTCGTTGGTCCACAGATTGCCCTGTAGATCGGGGTGGTCATAGTCAACACCCGTATCCAGGACCGCGATGACAACGTCGCTGCTGCCCCGGCACGTGTCCCAGGCTTCGGCGGCGTGAATCTTGCTCAGGGCCCACTGATCCGCATAGGACGGGTCATTGGGCGTCACGCACACGGAGATGATCGGGTTCAGCTCGGCGTACTCGACGTCGGCCCGGCTCCGGTATGCCGCCAGTACCTTGTCCAGGCTCTCGCCGGCATCGAGATCCAAGCGGACGCGATAGATATTGCCCAGTTCCGGGCGTCTGCCGGTCGCCGCAGCGCGTTTCTGACGCCGGAGCAGTTGCCTTTGCTTCTGAGTCAGCAGAGACTGGTCCAAGTCTCCCAGCGAGCGCAGTTGAGCCTGCCGACGATCGAAGTCTCGCAGGATGGGCCGCATTTCCCGGACCCGAAATCGTTGGCCGGGTGCGCGTAAACTCTGCGATGCACCGGATTTATCGCCTGGAGTGCTTTCGACACCATTCGCATCGGGCATGGGCGTGCGAAACTTGACGATGATCTCATCCGGCATGAAGCGACTCGATGCCGAAGGCCCGGGCGCGGACCAGGCAGCCGCCGTCAGCAGCATGGATACAACAGCCGCAGAGAACCACGTTCTTATCGTATCACCCTTTCGCAGAGCCCCATCGCAACCCCCATGCCCTGATGCGTCCACGTGCGCAGTCCCAGCCTGGACCGCACATTTATTGTACCAAAGAAGGTCGGGAAAGTCACGTGCAAAACCGCTCCGGCGGGCGGCAGGGTGCGGCCGGCATACGGTGGCGGATTCCGCCGGCTCCTATCTGGGTGGCAGCGGCAAGCGGAGTCTTCGGAGCTTGCCGATGGTCCATCGCATTCGCCAAACCATCGGCAATCCTTCGAGGCTCAGGAGGGCCGCTGGCGCTTGCCGCTGCCACCCGGAGTCCAATGCCGGCAGTTCCTCTTCCTACCCGTCCGGCGCTTGTGTCTTTCGATGGGTCGCTGCCACCGTATTGCGGCCGCACCCGGGCGGCAGGAGGGACACGGGCGACCGGACCTGTGCTAAGTCTCGTAGCAGCCGTTGCTTATGTCCAAATCGGTAGGACGGGTTCGCGCGGCAATACTCAACAGGACGCCCACCGCGGCGGACGACAGAAGCATGCTGGTCCCGCCTGCGCTGACAAATGGCAGCGGTATGCCCTTGGTCGGCAGGACGACCGTGACAACGCCGATGTTCAGAGCGGCCTGGATCCCGATCGTCAGGACAATGCCCGCCGCCAGAAGCCGGCCAAAGGGGTCACGACATCGGGCCACCACCGCCAAGCCCAGGACAACAAACAGGATAAACAGCAGAATGACTCCGAGCGTCCCCGCGAGGCCCAATTCTTCTCCAACGACGGCGAAGATGAAGTCGGTAGTGTCTTCCGGCAGGTGGCCATACTTGGAGATGCCCTCGCCAAGCCCCCTGCCCCATAGGCCCCCCGAGCCGATGGCGATCAATGACTGGTTGGCCTGGTATGCCACGGACTCCCCAAACCACTCCGGGTGCAGAAATGCCGCCAATCGCTGAACCCGGTGCGGCGCCTGAATCAAGGCGGCTACGAGCCCGACAATACCTACAGGCAACAATGTCAGAATGTGCCACCACTTGACGCCGGCGATGATCAGCATGGCGAAGCTAACCAAGGCTATGAAAGCCGCCGTGCCGAAATCCTCCACGATAATCGGCCCGCAGACAAGCCCCATCAGGATACACAGCGGCAGAAACCGTCGCCAGTATAACCTCATGTCCGGCCCGGCTTTAGCACACACGCCCGCCAGGAAGAACACCATCATCCACTTCGCCAGTTCCGACGGCTGGAAGCTGATGTTTACTATGCCCAGGGGAATCCTCAGCCACCGCCGGGCCTGGTTGACTTCCGTGCCCAGCGACGGGACCAGGACAGCGACAAGCAGTGCAAGAGCAACGACCAACAGCCACACCGTTGGGCACGCATACCAATGGGAGCGAATTCGCCAAAACCGGTAGTCCGCCATCGACGCGATGAACAACACTACCACGGCCACGGGAAAGAACATGATCTGGCGCAGGCCGGGATAGTCGTAGAAATGCCGTAAGTCGAACTCGTGGCCAAGATTGGCGCCGGCGGAGAACACCATCACCGCCCCGGTCGCCATCAGGAACAGGATGACCATGGCAATCGCGTCGGACAGCCGGCTCCGCGTTTCATTCATAACATCTTCAGCAGCAAGCATTTAGGCCCAACCTGCTTCCTGTACAGAGTCCGAGAACATCATTTGTGTGATTTCTTCGGCATACCCGTGCACACAACTGCACAAATTCCGCCGCACTCCAGCGGCGGTGAGCCGAACTCGGGGTCGTTCGGATAGGGGCAGCAGGACATTGACAGCGCCGGCGAACGTGCGGATAATCAGATCGCCTTCGTGCTGCAGGTAGGCCGCATGATGGCAGGCGTGGTTAAACATGGCTGTCGGCTTTGCCCGCGGCGGCTCGGCAGCACGTGCCGCAACGTGCAACAGGCAGTGAGGTGCGCTTTCAATCGGCAATGCCGGATTTACGCTTGACAGACGGGCTGTCCGAAGGTATCAGGGAGGGTTTGCATCGGTAGCGAGAGGATGGCGGTGTGGATTGTGGCAGAAAGGTTTGGAGTAATAGACGATGTTACCAGCAAGAAGAACGAGTAGGAGCCGCACACGAACCCGGCGGGCGCACGAGGCGCTCAAGCCGATGAACTACACGCTGTGTCCGAAGTGCAGCCAGGCCAAGTTGCCCCACGCAGCGTGCAGCAACTGCGGGTATGTCAATCCCAGCCTGACTCTGAAACTCGGCAAGGAGGAAACGGCGTAAACATGCGTATCGCAATAGATGCCATGGGAGGCGATCACGCCCCGGACGAAATCATCGCCGGAGCGTTGGAAGTGTTGCCCCAACTGGAGAAGGACGACACGGTCCTGCTCGTGGGGCCGCAGCAGACGTTGGAGACGAAGCTGGCCGCCATGACCTATGACAAGGACCGGCTCAGTATCGTCGATGCGCCTGATGTGATTGGGATGGACGAGAAGCCGGTCGACAGCTTGCGTAAGAAGCCGCGCAGCTCGATCGGCGTGCTGGCGAAGCTGGCCAAGCTGGACCGGGCGGATGCCGTGATCTCGGCGGGCAACACCGGCGCGTGCGTCGCGGCGTTCCAGATGCGGATGCGCACCCTGCCGGGCGTGAACCGGCCGGGCATCGCCGTGGTCTTTCCGACCCTCACCGGGCCGGTAACCATTTGCGATGTCGGCGCCAACATCGCCTGCAAGCCCATCAATCTTTATCAGTACGGCCTGATGGCCAGCATCTACTCCCGGCACTATCTGGGGGTCCAGAACCCGAAAGTCGGGATCATGAGCATCGGGGAGGAAGAAGCCAAGGGCAATGAGATCGTCAAGAAGACGCGGGATCTGCTGCGGGCCGATCCGCGTATCAATTTCATCGGGAACGTCGAGGGCAGGGATATCTTCCGGGGGGTCTGCGACGTTATCGTGTGCGAAGGATTCGTGGGAAACGTGATCCTGAAGCTGACCGAGGGGGCGGTGGATGGGCTGTTTCGGGCGATCAAGCAGGAGCTGATGCAGGAGAAGCCGGAACTGGCGCTGATGTTCAAGCCGATCATCATGCGCGTCTACCGCAAGCATGACTACAATGAGTACGGTGGGGCTCCCCTGCTGGGCATCAACGGCACGGCCTTGATCTGCCACGGGGCCAGCAAGGCCCGGACGATCCGCAACGCCGTGCTCACCGCCAAGAACTGCTACACGCAGAAGATCAACGACAAGATCATGGAGTGTCTCTCGGAGGCCCGCACGGACCGGATGGAGAAGAAGACTGAGGATCGCTCCCCCACGAGCCGCGCGGTCATCACCGGGTGTGGTTCGTTCGTTCCGTCGAAGCTATTGACCAATGAAGATCTCGCCCGAATGGTAGACACCTCGGACGAGTGGATCACTTCGCGCACGGGGATCAAGACCCGACATATGACGAACGACGCGGAGTCCACGGCCTACCTGGCGACCGAAGCGGCCAAGCGGGCCCTCCAATACGCGGGCCTGGGCGGCGAAGATCTGGACCTGATCACCGTGGCCACCATCACGCCGGAGATGGTCTTCCCCTCCACCGCCTGCTTTGTACAGCAGGCGCTGGGGGCCAAGAAGGCGTGGGCCTTCGACATCGGGGCCGCCTGCAGCGGTTTCGTCTATTCGCTGCATCTCGTCCATCAGCTCATAGCGAACGGGCGCGTCGACAACGCCCTGGTCATCGGAGCCGAGACGCTGACCAAAATCACCAACTGGAAGGACCGGACCAGTTGCATTCTGTTCGGCGATGGAGCCGGCGCGGTCGTGCTTGCAGCGCAAGCAGGATGCCGGACGAGGCATCATGTACAGCACCGTGGGCGCGGACGGGACGTTCTGGGAGTCGTTGAACTGCCAGGCCTATGGATCCCGGCACCCATCCCCGAAACCCCTGGCCGACCCGGACAAGGTCTTCATGCAGATCAAGGGCCGGGAGGTCTACCAGCAGGCGGTACGGCGGATCGTCGATGCCGTCACCGACTGCCTGGAACACTGCCACCTGACCCTGGATGATATCGCCATGGTGATTTCGCACCAGATGAACGCCCGGATCATCGAATCGGCGGCCAAGCGGCTGAATCTGCCCGAGGAGAAGGTCTTCATCAACATTCAGAACTACGGCAACACGTCGGCCGCCTCGGTGCCGATTGCCTTCGATGAGTGCGTGCGGCAGGGCAAAGTGAAAAAAGGGGACATTGTGATTTTCGTGGCCTTTGGCGCCGGCGTCACCTGGGGCGCCAATGTCATTGAGTTTTAGGATGCCGCCGCGAGAGGATGGAACGTCATCCGCCGCACGCGGGTGTGGATTGAAACAGGGATGCGAACGATGAAGACCGCCTTTCTATTTCCGGGACAGGGCGCCCAGACCGTCGGCATGGGAGCCGACGTTGCCCAAGCATTCCCCGGCGCCGCCGCGTTGTTCGAGAGGGCCAACGAGATCGTTGGATTCGATCTGCGGAAGGTCTGTTTCGAGGGACCGGCAGACCGGCTCAACACCACGACGATGTCGCAGCCGGCGATCTTCGTCACCTCCGCCGCCCTTCTGGAGGTGCTGCGAACGAGTCCCGCGACGGCAGGTCTGAAGCCGGACGTCACGGCGGGGCTGAGCATGGGCGAGTATACCGCCCTCTACGCGGCTGGGGCGATCAGCTTCGAGGATGGTTTGCGGCTGGTCAAGAAGCGCGGCGAGGCGATGCAGGCGGCCGCCGATACGACGCAGGGAGGCGATGGTCAGCCTCATCGGTCTGGATGAGGACAAGGTCCGGCAACTGTGCGAGGAGGCCGGCGAGGGTGAGCTGATCGAGCCGGTCAACTTCAACTGTCCCGGCCAGATCGTCGTCAGCGGCACTCGTCGGGGCCTGCGAACGGGCCGAACGCCTGGCCGCGAAGTACGGAGCCATGAAGGCGGTCCGGCTGGAAGTGGCCGGGGCCTTTCATACCCGACTGATGTCCAGTGCCGCCGAAGCCCTGCAAAATGCCTTGCGGCAAGCCCGGATTGCGCCGCCGGGCCCCATCAAGACGATTGTCAATATCACCGGCGACTACTACGCCAGTGCCGACGGCATCATCGACGGCCTGACCCGCCAGCTCGTCAGCCCGATCCTGTGGCAGAAGTGCATGGAACGGCTGCTGGCCGACGGCGTCGAGCAGTTCTATGAGATCGGCCCGGGACGAGTCCTCACCGGGCTGATGAAACGCATCAACAGGAAAGCGAAGGTGACCAACGTCAGCGACCTGGGTTCCCTGAGAGCTTTGATCGAAGGAGCATAGTCCTGCAAGGGACTGGGGCAATACACTGGAGGTAAAGGATGGCAGAGAAACGACTTGCAGTAGTAACGGGAGCGGCCCGCGGGATCGGCCGGGCCATCGTGTTCGAGCTGCTCAAGCAGGGACGGATCGTCGCCGGCTGGATATGATGGAGGACCAGCTCAAGGACTTGGAGCGGGCCGTCAAGGAGGCCGGCTTTGAAGTCGTGACGCGGTGTGTTGACATCACCCAGACGGACAAATTCACAGAAGTCCTGGAGTCGCTGGCTGCGGACTCACGGCGGGATCGGCATTCTCGTCAACAACGCCGGAATCACCAAGGACAACCTTCTGATCCGGATGACCGACGAGGAGTTCGACAAGGTGCATCGCCGTCAACCTGCGGGCGGCCTTCGTGGCGCATCCGGGCGGCCGCTAAGTCCATGCTGCGCAACAAGTTCGGACGGATCATCAACATCAGCTCCGTCTCCGGCGTGATGGGCAACGCCGGCCAGGCCAACTACTCGGCCAGCAAGGCCGGTCTTATCGGACTGGCCAAGACGACGGCCCGCGAGCTGGCCAAGAAGAACGTGACGGCCAACTGCATCGCCCCCGGCTTCATCGACACCGAGATGGCCCGCAAGCTGGCCCGAGCCGATCATCGACGCGGCCGTCGAGCTCATCCCCATGAAACGCATGGGCACGCCCGAGGAAGTGGCCAAGGCGGTCGCTTTCCTGGCCGGTGACGACGCCGGGTACATTACCGGGCAGGTCCTGTGTGTCGATGGCGGGATGGCCATGTGAAAAAACTAAAAAAATGGTTGTACAAGCCCCCCCCGCGCCGGTAAGATACCGGCCGAAACCGGGAGGGTGGTACTGGCACTATATCCGGGAAATCACGATTGGAGCCCAACAAGAGAATTTCGAGTCTGTTAAGGAGGATACGCAAGTGAGTATCGATGAGATAGATGTCCAGGCAATTCAGAACAAGGTAATCGAGATCATCAGCGAGCAGATGGGCGTTGATAAATCGGAGATTACCCGAGAGACCTCCTTCATTAACGACCTGAATGCCGACTCTCTGGATACCGTTGAGCTCGTCATGGAGTTCGAGGACGAATTCGATATGAGCATCCCCGATGAGGAGGCCGAGAAGATTCAGACGGTCGGCGCCGCCATCGACTACATCGTCAATATTGCCCAAACCAAGAAGAAGGAAAGCGCGTAGGCCCAATGGATAGACGCCGAGTGGTTATAACCGGCTTGGGGTGCATCACCGCGCTGTCCGAGTCCGTGGAGGAGCTGTTTCATGCCTTGTGCGAGGGCCGCAGCGGGGTCTCGACCGTGGAATCGTTCGACGCCAGCCAGTTTACGGTCCATTTCGGAGGCGAAATCAAGAACTTCGATGTGACCAAGTACATCGACAAGCGCGACGCCAAGCGGATGGACCGCTTCTCCGAGCTCGCCGTCGCGGGCGCCATCCAGGCGGTGAAGGACAGCGGTCTCGATTTCTCCCGGGAAGACCCCTATCGCATGGGGGTCATCGTCGGCACGGGGATCGGCGGGATCAAGGAGATCGAGGACCAGCATATCCGTCTGCTGGAGAAGGGGCCGACCAAGGTGTCGCCCTTCTGCGTGCCGCGTCTGATGGCCAACGCCGGCAGCGGCAATATCGCCAT
Source organism: uncultured Planctomycetota bacterium (assembly GCA_963699595.1). Classification (GTDB taxonomy): domain Bacteria; phylum Planctomycetota; class Phycisphaerae; order Sedimentisphaerales; family Anaerobacaceae; genus PLanc-01. Next base: position 1,151,548 of record CAVOUO010000035.1, on the reverse strand, counting down.
TCAGTTCGGCCTGCGCGGCCCGAGCTTCACGGTGTCCAGCGCGTGTGCTTCGAGCAACCATACGATTGGAGAGGCCTTCTGGAACATCGCCAGTGGACGCAGCGATGTCGTGATCACCGGCGGATCGGAGGCTGCCCTGACGCCGATCGGCCTGGGTTCTTTCTGTGCCGCCCGGTCGCTGAGCACCCGGAACGACAATCCGCAGGCGGCCTCGCGGCCTTTCGACCGGGACCGGGACGGCTTTGTCCTGGCGGAAGGGGCGGGCGTTATCATTCTGGAGGACTACGAGCACGCCAGAAAACGCGGGGCAAAGATCTACGCCGAACTGCTCGGCTATGGCGCCACGGACGACGGCTACCATATCACCGCGCCTTTGCCCAATGGAGAAGGGGCAGCGATGGCGATGAAGCTGGCCCTGGCGGATGCCAAGATCAATCCCGAAGATGTTGACTACATCAACGCCCACGGGACCAGCACCGAGCTGAACGACATTGCCGAGAGCACGGCGATCAAGAGCATCTTCGGTGAATATGCCTACAAGATCCCCATCAGCTCCACCAAGAGCTGCCTGGGACACATGCTGGGCGCGACCGCGGCCGTGGAGTTGATTGCGGCGATCAAAACCATCAACAACTCCATCATTCCACCGACGATCAACCTGGAGAATCAGGACGAGCGGTGCGACCTGAAGATGGATTACGTCCCGCTGAAGGCCCGGGAAGCGAAAGTCGATGTCGCCCTGAGCAACTCGTTCGGTTTTGGCGGCCACAACGCCTGCCTGGTCGTGGGACGAGCCTGAGCACTCACGGGCTCAGGAAGCATCGCCTCGGCGAAGAGATCCGCGAAGTCCTTCTCGTGCGCGATCTCGATGTACTGAATTCGACGGGCGAGCTTGGCGGCTCTTTCCCGGCATTCCTCGCTGATCAGCAGGATCTCGGCCCCGGTGGCGGCGGCGTTGCCCACCGACTCGATCCGGTCCAGAGGGACATTGGGCAACAGGCCGATCCGGACGGCGCTGCTCGGTCGAATGTAGTTGCCGAACGCTCCGGCCAGAAGGACCCTGTCGATGTCCTGGTCGGTCATGCCGAGCTTGTTCATGAGGATACGGATTCCAGCCCGGATGGCTGCTTTGGCAAGCTGCACCTCGCGGATGTCTCTCTGCGTCAGAAGAATGTCGGGTTGTGAGGTCTGTTCGTTCCAAGCCAGACAGAAAGCGGGCTGACCCTCATATTCCAGAATCCGGGCGGCAATGGGCTGCGGCAGGCTCGCCCCCCCACTCCGGCCCTCCGTGAAACGGCCCGTCGCATCGACGATGCCAAGGTCCACCAGCACGGCGACCGCATCGATGAGGCCGCTGCCGCAGATCGAGCGCGGGGGGATCGTGCCGATGGTATCCAGGGCGATATCTTCATCGAAGACAACGGCCTCAATGGCGCCGTCCACCGCCCGGCTGCCGTACTTGATCCGTGCTCCTTCGAGGGCGGGTCCCGCCGCACAACTGGCCGCGTAAAGCTGGTCACGCGTCCCCAGGACGATCTCGCCATTGGTCCCGATATCTACGACCAGCACCCGGTCCTCGATGGCGTCCATATCCACGGCCAGGGCGACGGCGGTCGTGTCTGCTCCTACAAAACCCGCGATGTTCTCGGCGCAATGGACATTGCCTGCGGGGTTCATCTCGAGCGCCAATTGAGCGGGTGGGATATCGTGGGCGTCCACCGACCAGGCCCGGTACGGAGCCCGACCAAGCTGTTCGACCGGGAGCCGCAGGAAGATGTGGTTCATGGTCGTGTTGCCGACGATGGAGGCCTCGTAGATACTCGATGCGTCGGCGCCCGCCCGCCGGCAAAGACGCCTTATCAAGGCATTGATGCACTCGACGATGACGTTGTGCAACTCGGCCAGGTGCTCTTCGGATTGGGCGTAATTGATGCGGCTGACCACATCGTCGCCGAAGCGGGTCTGGGGGTTCAGCATCGCTTGCGTGGCAAGACAGCGGCCCGTGACCATATCGAGCAGCTTGGCAACGACGGTCGTAGTCCCGATATCGACCGCGACGCCGAGAATCGGCGCCCGTACCTGCGCGAGCACTGTACTTGCGGTAAATGGTCGGATGGATTTGCTCCCCGGCGGGGATCCCATGATCGAGGATCTTGTGCTCGTAGAAGCGCGACTCCGGCGGCACGACCACCGTCAGATCGCCTTCGACCCGGTGTTGACAGGCGAGGATCGGTTGTCCGGAGGGATGAAGCAGCACGGTGCACTTGCGACAAGTGCCCTTGCCGGCGCAGGGTGTGGTCAGGATGATGCCGGCCTGTCCGGCCGCCTCAAGGAGCGTAGCGCCCTGGTGGATTGAGATCTCCCTGCCATCCGGCTTGAAGACTACACGGAAATGCTTCATCGACATCTTCGCGCCTGGGCGCCTGCGGGCCTCTTGCTGAGCATTCAGTCTCTCCACAGGACTGCCAATCCTGCGAGAAACCGGTCATCAGCCGCTGATCTTATGCCTGATCTTCCAGCGTGTACGTCTTTTCTTACTGCCAATCTTCCTTCTACGTCGTGGTTTGGCCATGTACAGCTCCAACAAAAGGTTAAAATCTTTGATACAGAGAGGTCCACACTCGTATAATGGAGTTTAGCACAGGCGGAATGCTTCTGTAAAGGACAAAATATGATCCAGTGCGAACAGTGCGAGCTCTGTGAGAAAGGGCCGGACGGCCGCAAGATGTTCAAGTGCGACCCGTTCTCGAACGTCAAGGAGGCCGAGTGCATCGCCAAATGGCAGCTCATCCGCCTCGACATGCTCCTGGGCAGCTACCAGAATATGCTGAAATGGTACAGCAAGCTCGGCCCGCTGCAGGACAAGATCTTCAAGTACGTCCAGCGGGAGATCAACGACATGGAGGAGACGGAGGGTTGGAAATTCGACCAGGAGGCCGAAGGCGAGGATGAGCCGGATGAGTCCTGACCGGCTGTGACGCGGAGGTGATAGTCCACCATGATCGGAGTGGGGGTCGGCGCCGCATAGGCAAGGTCCGATATGCGGTCGCTCGTTTCGTGATTTCCTGCAATAAGCCCTGGCGGGCAAACGTCTTTGGTTATGAACGCAGCTAATGGGTAGAAGCGTCGAGTTAGCCCGAATTATTGACGGCTGTAAATCGGGGGACGCTGACAGCTTTGCGCAGGTGGTTGACATGTACTCCGGCCGCTGCTACGGTTATTTTTACCGGCTGACCGGTGACCGGGACCTCAGCGACGAGCTTTTGAGCGAGTTGTTCATTCGGCTCGTCGAGAAGATCGGCTCCTACAAGGGCGGCGCATTCGAGAGCTGGCTCTTCAAGATTGCGTCGAATATTTTCCACGACCATCTGCGGGGCAAGCAGCGGCGGAAGAAGCTGTTGGACGCCCGCCGAAGCCAATTGGAGCTGGAGCCGGACCTGAACGAGTCCCGGATCTCCGATGAGGGCGAGGAAAGGCTCGACAAGCTCCAGACCCATTTGAACCGTTTGGATACCGACACCCGGGATTTGATCCTGCTGCGTTTTTATTCGGAACTGAGTTTCAAGGAAATTGCAGAGCTCCGGTCGGAACCGATTGGTACGGCTTTGTCCAAGCTGCACCGGGGACTGAAGAAACTGAGAGAGCTCATGGAGGGGTAAGGGGTCGATGCCATGAGAGATCACGCACACGAAAACCTGATCGAGCTGCTCCGGCGGTTCATGGACGAGCCGACGGCCCAGGCGGCCCACGAGGACATCCAGGCCGGCGAGCGGCTGCTGGAGGCCTATCCGGCCCTGACACCGGAGGCGCGGCTGATCGCCACGATCAAGGCCCAAATGGCCGTGGCGGCTCTTCGCAGACACCGAATCGTGCGGCTGGTCCATGGCTCGCTGGCGGCGGCCGCGGCCGTGATCGTACTGGCCCTGATCGGGCTGCTTGGTCCGAGATCGGCGGATCGGCCCCACATGTCCTACGCCGCCATCATACCCGCCGCCATCTGGGACAGCGATGATCTCACCGCCGATGACCTCGACTTGGCCTACTTCTCGTCGGAGATCGGGCAGATCGAGGCGCAGATGCAGGCGCTGGACGCCGGGGAAAGCGAAGGCGGGAGCGGTACCCTGGACGAGTTTGAGAATGAGCTGATGGCGATTCAGACGGACTTCTGGAAAGGATAGTGACGATGCCTTTGCTTCGAGTGGCCGCGCTTCTGGCGGGATTCACCCTGGCCGGTGGGCTCGCCGCAGCGCAGCCGGCGGCCGAGCCCAAGCAGGCCAAGAATGACATCTGGAAGGACGAGCCCAAGGAGATGCAGCCGCCCTGGTGGCAGCGGGATCTCACCGAGGACGTGATCGACAGGATCATGAAGGGGATCCAGCAGCGCGACCCCGCGAAAGCCAAGCAACTGAGCGAGCTCCGCAAGAAAGACCCGGAGCGGTTCAAGGCGGAGCTGCGCGAGCAGGGCCAGCCGGAGCTGGACCAGATCATCCGCGAGCGACTCGACGCCCGCCGCCAAGAGCGAAACGCCAAGTTCGTCGAATGGCTCAAGGCCAACTATCCCAGCGAAGAGCAGGCCCTGGCCAAGCTCAAAGAGAGAGACCCACAGCTTTACATCAGCGGCTTTGACCACCTGATGAAGCAGTACGGGTACATTTTCGAGGCCGACAGCTCCAACCCGGAGTTGGGAAGGGTCCTCAAAGAGGATTTCGAGCTCAAGAAGAGGGAAGAGGAACTGTGCAAACAGATCCGCCACGAGAAATCGGAGGCCAAGCAGCAAGCACTCGGGGCGGAGTTCCAGGATGTGGTCGCCAAGCGCTATGACCTGCTCGTGCGACGCAAAGAGATCGCCTACGAGCAGCTTCTCAAGAAGCTCGATGAGCTGCAAAAGCAGGTTCGGGAGAGCAAGGACGAGATCGGCAAATGGCGTGATCCCAAGATCAAGCAGGAAAACGTCAAGCAGCGAACCAAGGCCCGGACGGACAACAAAGTCCGGTTCAAGTGGGATTAGGTCCGCCGCAGGCTCCGGTCCGGCCGGTCCCGCTCATCCCCCTATCGGGACGGACGAATCCAACACCGCCGGTGCCCAGGGTGTCCGACTAACTTTCGTGGGGGAGTTGCCTGCGTTTGTCATGCTGAGCAAAGCGAAGCATCTGGGCGGCGAAGGGAACCAGCGTCTGTTCTCGTGCTTGGCCCAGATCCTTCGCTGGCTAGAGCTTGCCCTGAGCGTAGCCGAAGGGATGACAGGGGACGACACGGACCCCACAAAACGTAGTCGCACAGTGCCCGGGCCATCCCCACCTTCTTCCTTGCCAAGGCATCTTCCGAGTGGTATTATGTCACTAAGTGGAGCATCCGGGCTCCGCGATGATAATGGCGCCTGTTCTCGGAGGTGAAATGATGAAAACCCAATCCCTGGCAGTTCTTCTTGCGCTGATCTTGCTCTCGATGTCCTTCTGCGGTGCCGTGCGGGCCGACGCGCTGACGGGATTCTCGGACGTCACCGTGGTGAACGACGAGATCGTCAGCCTGCGCTACGGCGGGACCGAGTATGTCGTGGCCAGAGGTGATCTCATGCTGGGCACCACCACGCGCTGGTACGTCCCGGTGGCCACCAAAGTCCCGACTCTGTGGAAGGAAGGGGATCCGGCTCCCGCCGGGACGAACACCGCGGGGCGCCCCCTAAACCCGAGGACCCGGCCTCGGAGGGCGACAACTTCTTCTTCCGGCGCAACGGGGCCAACGACATGTCGTCCCTCGACGCCATTGACTTCCAGGAGACGATCTTTCCGTCGTTGACCAATACGATCTTCGTGTTCGAACGGGGCGGCAATGACACGGGCACGTTTCAGGCCATCCTGGCGGATGGCTCGCTCGGGACCCCGGTGGCGTTCGTCGCCGCCAATGTCTACAAGGATACGGGCGTGGATGTCGCCGGTCAGCACGCCTTCGGCGTGGTTTTCACCACCGATGTGCGGGTCAAAGGGGTGCGCATCACGGCCCCGGGACACGATGCCCTGACCGTCTGTGCCGTGCCGGTGCGATTCGATCCGAAACAGAGCCGTGATCCGCAACCGAAGGAGAAGGCGGCGGATGTACCCCGAGACGTTGTGCTGAGTTGGACGCCGGCCCAGAGCGCCACAGCCCACGATGTGTATCTCGGGACATCGTTGGAAAACGTCACCAACGCCAGCCGGACCGATCCGCGCGGCGTGCTGATCAGCCAGGGCCAGGCCGCCGAGACGTACGATCCGGCCTCTCTGGAGTTCGGTCAGACCTACTACTGGCGGGTCGATGAAGTCGACGCGGCCCCGGGATCTGCGCCCTTCAAGGGCGAAGTCTGGTCGTTCACCGTCGAACCCTATGCCTATCCGCTGCGGAACGTGACGGCCACCGCTTCCAGCGCCCAAGCAGGCCTGGGACCGGAGAACACCATCAACGGCTCCGGGCTCGATGCGGCTGACCAGCACTCGACCGAACTCAAGCACATGTGGCTCAGCGCCGGCGTGCAGCCCAACTGGATTCAGTATCAATTCGATCAGGCCTGCAAGCTGCACGAGTTGTGGGTCTGGAACTCCAACCAGGAGCTCGAGACCTTCGTCGGGTTCGGTGCGAAGAATGTCACGATCGAGTACTCGCTCGACGGCGGCACGTGGACGGCGCTGGCCGGCGTGCCCGAATTCGCCCGAGGGGCGGGTGGGGCCACCTATACCCACAATACGACCATCCCCTTCGGGGGCGTCTTTGCCAAGTACGTGAAGTTGACCATCAACAGTACCTGGGGTGGGATTCCGCAGGCCAGCCTCAGCGAAGTGCGGTTCCTCGCCGTCCCCGTCCAGGCCCGAGAGCCGACGCCGGCCGACGCCGCGACGGGCGCCGATCTCGATGTGACCCTGACTTGGCGCTCCGGACGCGAAGCCGCGTCGCACAAGGTGTACTTTGGCAAGGAGAAGGACGCCGTGGCCAAGGCCACGGTTCCGGCCGCCACCGCGACCGATTCCAGCTTCACCCCGGCGGACCTGGGCTTTGGCACCACCTACTATTGGCGTGTCGATGAGGTCAATGAGGCCCGAATTCCCGGCGTCTACGAAGGACCTCTCTGGAGCTTCACGACGCAGGAGTACGGGGTCGTCGATGACTTCGAGAGCTACACGGATGACGAGGGCAACCGCATCTATGAGGCCTGGGTTGATGGCTTTGGCACCACAACCAACGGTTCCCAGGTCGGTTATACCCAGGCGCCCTTCGCCGAGCGGACGCGGGTCCACGGGGGCCGGCAGTCGATGCCGCTGACCTACAATAACACCGGCGGCTTCGCCCTGTCCGAGGCCGAACGAGCCTTTGACACAGCCCAGGACTGGACGCGCGGGAGCATCGCCACCCTGGCGATCTATTTCCGCGGCGATCCGAACAACACCACGGGCAAGCTGTATCTCAAGATCAACGGCGTGAAGGTCGTCTACGACGGCGACGCGGCCACCCTGAAGGCCGCCACGTGGACCCAGTGGAATGTCGCTCTCGCCTCAGTGAATACGAACCTGAAGAAAGTCACGAGACTGGCCATCGGCGTCGACAGCGGCGGCCAGGGCATCCTCTACGTGGATGACATCCGGCTGCTGCCTGCTGCCAGCGCAGCCGCGCCGGCTATCACGATTGCGGTAGGCCCGGCCACCGCCCTCAAGGCTACCGGCAACGACGGCACGATCCAGTCGATCAACGGGATCGAGGCAAGCACGCTCATCCTGGGCACGACCACGACGGATTTCGAGAAGTACCCGGACCACCCGGCCGCCCATGCCGACGACTTCGATCTCGCCACGTATGCCAGCCTGGATGAAGCGAAGGCCATCACGGTCAAATTCGCGGTTCCGGTAACCACCGTCTTCATCGTCGAACGAGGCGGCAACGATTCGGGGTTCATTCAGCCCCTGGATGCGGCCGGCAAGCCGCTGGGCGAGCCGCAGCCGTTCGTAACGGCCAACTGGTTCAAATCAACTGTGACGATTGGCGGCCAGGCCGCCGGTGCTATCGTCGTCACGGCCACAGCGCCGATCTCCGGCATTACGCTGTTGCCGCCGGCGAACGGGGTCACCGGGGTGGACCCGGCCAGCATCTCCGGTGTGCCTGCCAAGTAGATGATGGAGAGAGCCGGAAAACACGGCCATTGGATCACGGCCCTTTTGGTCGCGGTGCTCCTCCCGAGCGGTTTTGCCCGGGCGGGAGACTGCGTGTTCACCGTCCGGGGGGAGAAGACGTATCTCAACGGGCAGGAAATCCTCGTCAAGGGGCTGCGGTGCTCCAATGCGCTGATCTCGGACCAGGAGACCCAGGAGCTGATCGACAACCTCGGTACTTTTGCCGAGTATGGGGTCAACACGGTCAGCGTGTACTTCATGGGGTCGCGGTTCGGGGATGTGAAGGGATACAACGAGGATGCCACGCTGGATCCGGTTTACGCCGGGCGGATGGGCCGGATCATCGAGGCGGCAGACCGACGCGGGATGATCGTGCTCGTCGGATGCCTCTACTGGAGCACCTCCAAGGCCAAGTGGGACCATTGGACGCAGGCGGAGGCGAATCGGGCCGTGGCCAACACCGTGAGGTGGCTGAAGGAGAACCACTACCGGAACGTCTTCGTCGATGTGGATAACGAAGGAATGGCCCGTGCCGCCAAGGGCTTCGACAACCGCCAGATGGTCCTGGCCGGGAAGGCCGAGGACCCCGCCTGCGTAATCGCCACGAACTTCCGGGGCGAGCCTCCTGCCGAGGCGGACCTCGCCATTCACCATTCCCAGCGGGCCGCGGGCAAGCCATACATCGAGACCGAGGCATCACCCGGCAATGCTCCCGGCGGCTACTGGGGCACCTACAGCAAGAAAGAAGGCTACTACAACTACATCAATATCGGGGTCTACACGGATGCCATGAAGGCCGAGCAGATCAAGCAGACCAAGGCCCATCTCGCACGGGGTGAAGGGTACATGTTGGCCTCCACCTGGCTGCAATGCGTCGCGCCCCACGGTCCGAACCATACGCCGGGCGGCGACGGCACCCCCGCCAACCCTGGCATCAAATGGTGGCTGGAATTCCTCCGCGACTACCTACGGCCCGTACACGCCCCGCCGATAGAGCGATACCGGGAGGCATGGACAAGCCGGAAACTCATACGGATTCGGAGAAATCTGTGCGCGGCAGGGACTCTGTCATCCTGAGGCGGAGCCGAAGGATCTGGGCACCGAATTGGAGCGTTCTCTCACTCGCAGCCCAGATCCTTCGCTGCGCTCAGGATGACAGGCGGAGCGCACGAATTAACCAGAATCCGTATCACAGGATTGATGCGCCCCCGCGGTTCTACAACTGATGGCGGCGGACCTCTTCCTGCGTGGCGCGTTTGAGGGTGGTCTTCTCGCGGCGGGTCAGGCTATGCAGGCCCGAGCGATGCACCTTCGCCAGAATGCGATCCACTTCGATCTGCAGCCGGCGGCCCTCCTCGATTCTCTTTTCCCACGAGCCGGACCGCATCTTCAAGAGGAAGCGATCCCACATCGGTTGCAGGAGCACATAGCCGGCCCCGGTAGCCATTCCCGCCAGGTGCGCCGCCTCACCCCCGGCATTGGCGCCGCGCGTGACCAGCGTAACGAAGAACATGATCGCAAACGCGATAGCCCCCACGCGGATCGGCACGGGGACGATGAAGAGAAAGATGACGGAATTCGGGAACAGAATCGCGCACGCCGCCAACACGCCCAGAATCGAGCCGGAGGCTCCCAGCAGCGGCACCGGCGCCAGGAACTGCACCGCTGTCAGCGCCATGTAGAAGAGTCCGCCGACCACGCCGCAGAGCAGGTAAAACGGCAGGAACCGGCGGCTGCCCATGTACCGTTCCAGCGGCGGGCCGAAAAAGCACAGGACGAGCATATTGAAGAAAATGTGCCACGGCGACCCCATGTCGTGCAAGAACTGGTACGTAACGACTCGCCACGGCTCCAGCGCGGTCAGGAGCGAACCGGGATCAATCGCAAACCACGTCACCAGGAACGTGGCAACGTGCACACTGACAATACCCGGCAGGAAGATGGCAATGTTAGCGATTAGGAGCCATTTGACCACCGGCGTCGTGCGCGGCAGATTGAAGCGCACGGACGACAGATTATTGTACTGTCGCCGGGACTCCGGCTGCGTGTAATCTCTATCGTATAACCCCATACGTGCTTATTTTAACAAAACCCAGGTTCGCAAGCAAGACGTCATGCGTCATAATATTGGCAACCTGCCGAAATGTTCGGGTGTAATTCCGCAGGGCCACGGCACTGGACAAGATATTCTAAGACCAAAGCACGAACGTTCAAGACCACTCACTGCTTCGCCGCTTGCTCCAACTGGCGGCAGTACTCCACGGCCTTCTTGAGCGTGGCCGCCAGTTGGGCGTCACCCTGCGCCTGCGCCAAGGCCAGAGCCCGTTCCTCATGGCCCAGCGCCGCGCGGAATTGGCGTTTCCTCAAGTAGCTGTCGGCCAGAAAATGGTGCAGCGCGGGTGAGACATCCACCCTGGGATCGAGCTTCATAGCCTTGGCGTAGCAGGACAAAGCCGGGTCTATCCGCCCCAGGGCGGCCCATGCCTGCGCCAGTCGGAAAGAACAGTTGCGAGAACGCCAGGTCCGGCATCGGCACGAAGACGGACTTATCCTTGACCGTGCTGACTACGTATCGGCCGTGCCGCGGCACCGTCCGCCGGTTCCAAGACGGTCTGACGAGTGGAGCCTCTCCGAGGCTATCCGCCTTTCGCCGCCGACGCGCGGTCGGCTTCCGAGGCCACGACGGCCGCGAACTCACCGGCAAAGTACGTGCCCCCCCCGGCCACGGCACGGATCGCCGCCATCAGCTCATCGAAATCGCAATCCTTCAGCAGATAGCCGCGGGCACCGGCCTTGTACATCTCCTGGACGTATCGCTTGGCCGCGTGCATGGAAAGTCCGATAATCTTGATCTCCGGCTTCTCGTTGTGAATCTGCCGGGTGGCCTCGACGCCGCTGAGGCCCGGCATACTGATATCCATGATGATGATGTCCGGCGAAAGCTCCCGGGCCAACTCTACGGTCGCCAAGCCATCCTTCGCCTGTCCCACCACCTCCATGTCTTCCTGCTCTCGCAGGAACCGGCTCAAGCCCTGGAGAACAATCGTGTGATCGTCCGCCAGCAAGATGCGAATACTCATGATATCAGGCCCCCTGTTTCAGGTAGATATGCCGTCAAACCCCCAATTGGATGGTTGCCCACAATCGATGGGGACGATCATGGTCACTTTTGTGCCCTTGCCCTGCTCCGACTCCACGGCAAATTCTCCTCCCATGCGGACCAACCGTTCTCGCACGCTGAGCATTCCAAAGCCGCCGCCCTTGCCGCGTCCTTGGAGAACAGAAACATCAAACCCCTTTCCGTCATCCTGTACGGCGATTCGCAGGCCCTGTTCATCGCAATCCAGGACGATCCGGACGTTCCTGGCCTCGGCGTGTTTGGCCACGTTGACCAGCAGCTCCCGAACCGCCCGATACAACAGCGACCGCACCTGTTCATTCAAGGGTGTGCAATCCCCCGGGCCCTCCACCTGGCAGTGAAAACCCTCGGACTCGGCAAACTGGTCGGCCAATTCTTCGAGGGCGGCCTGGAGGCCCAGGGTATACAAGGTGGAAGGGCTCAGCTCGAATGTCAGATCCCGCGTATGTTGGATCGCGTCGTCAAGCTGCTCGCAGACCTCCTGGAGCCTGCCGCGCACCTCTTCCGGGCCGCGCTGCCGCAACAGGTTCAACTCCCGCTTCGAGAAGGCCAGGGATTGCCCCACCGAGTCGTGCAGGGCCTGGGCAATCTGCCGACGCTGGCGTTCCTCGATCATCATCAGTTCTTCGGTCAGGGAGCCCAATTGTTCCTTGTCGGCCTCGATCACGCGCTGCTGGCTCTTGCACAGCGTAACGTCCCGAATCACCAGCAGGATTCTCTCGGCGCCATTGGCCGGCGGGCGGATAGGCCGGGCGCTCAAGACAAACGCCTTCGGCTCGCCGCCGTTACATTCGATCTCGAACCCCTCGAAATTGCCGCCGAGCGTCAGAACGCCATTGAGCCGGCTGCACAATTCCGCGTTGGCCCACAGTCCGCTACCCAGCGTCTGTAGCGGCTGACCCACGATCTGCTGCGGATCGGTCCCGAAAGTTTCGTGGAACGAGCGGTTGGCCGAGATGATCCGAAGCTGCGGGTCCAACACAACGAGGGATTCCTGCATCGTATCGACGATGCTCTCGGCGAACCGGCGGGCCTCCGCCATCTCCTGCTCCGCGTGCTTGCGGGCCGTAATGTCGTTGTCGATCTCGAGGATGGCCGCGGGCCTGCCGTCGGCGCTGCGGCGCAGCGCCCAGCGTGCCGCCACGGTCACCGGGCGGCCGTCGCGCGTCGTCCGCACGAGCTCTCCTTCCCACCAGCCCTCCTTGATAATCCGGGCGGTGATCCGCAGCAAAGGCTCGGCAAATTCCGTTTGGAGCAGCTCATGGCTCAGTTGGCCGAGAGCTTCTTCTTTCTTCCAGCCATAGGTGAGCTCGGCGCCGCGATTCCAGAAAACGATCCTGCCGTCCATGTCATGGACGAAGATCATGTCGTGCGCCAGGTCCAGCAGCTCGGCATGCTCGCGCGACTGGCGGGCCGAGCGCTCCAATTGTTGCTGGATCTCCCTCTGGCTTTGGAGGGTCTCCTGGAGTTTCCGGTTCACCTTGGCCAACTCGGCCGTCCGCTCTACGACCCGCTCTTCGAGCTGGGCCTTGGCTTGATGCAGCGCCTCCTCCACTTCCTGGAGACGCACCACCGCGATATCCCGGTCCCCGACGATCGCATCCACTTCGTGGTGCCGCAACGCCCCCAGGATATCCTCCGCCTCGCCGAGCTTGGCTTCCATCTCCTCGTACGTGAGTTTTTCCGCCGTCATTGCTTCTCGCTCCCACGCTGCAAAGCAGCCCGCACTTTCCCGGCGTCGCGTAAGATTTCCCAGAACCACCGTTCGAAGTCCCGGCCCTGTGATCAACAGCGCCGGGGTCACCACGATCCCCTCTGCAACGGCCAGTCGCGCATCCCGCAAGATGTCGACGATCTCGATCCGGCAGTCTCCCTCCAGATCTTCCGAGCAGATACGATCCAGCGACGCCTTCGCGGTGGCCGAGTTGATTTCATCTCCGGCAACGAACAAGCGGAGAACATACTTGGCGGTCCGCCCATCGCTCTCGGAAGCCTGTCCGGCTCGCGTCTTCTCTGTCGTCATGCGTCCCCTCAATCCTCGTCAAAGGCGCAGATGAACCCCAATTTCACTGCCGGGGGCCATCTCCTCGCCGCTGCCGTCCCATTCCCTATGCTACCATATGCCTGCAATCCCTTAATCGAGTACGAGGACCATCAGGAGGCTTCTTTATCGTAGCGCACCTAATTCTCTCTGTCGTTTTGCTAAAAGTCAATCAGCAATTCCTCCTATTTCTTCGTGAGTTTGCCACGCCTTGTTCGCGGCGGCCCCGGGCAAGTCAGTGTTTCTTCGTGCGCGGCCGTACCGTCAGAAACGATGTCGTCAATTCTGATGATAGTCTGAGGCAGCCGACCGCTCTCACTTCGACTTCGGTGCGGGGAGCTTCTCCGGCTTGCTCCTGGCGAAATAGACCGCCAGGAGAACACCGGCGGCGGCCAAGACTATGCTGAGAAGCTGGGCGATGGTCAGCCCCGCCATCTCAAAGGGATTGTCGTCGCGGATCATCTCGATCGAGAACCGCATGATGCCGTAGAAGACGAACATGAGGCTGAAGATCGAGCCGGGCCTGGTCAGCAGAGGATAGCGGCCCAGAGCTTCCGCCCGCTGGGCGCGCCGCCAGAAGCCGTAGAGAATCAGGCCGAGCAGACCCGCGCCGGCGGAGGAATATAACTGCGTGGGATGGACCGGCAAGGCAAGATAGGGCCCCTTGGTGACCAACTCCCGCTGCTCGGGCGTGAGGTATTTCGCCGGTTTGAGGTCGGAGATGTATTCGCCCTTGTCATTCGTGTAGCCGAAATAGCCCGGGGGCAGAGTGAAATAGGGCTGCGGCCGGTGGCGGTGCAGATCGGGGCTGACCTGACTGCTGTACGAAAACGAGCCGTACGGGAAGCGCACGGCCCAGGGCAACTCGGTCGGCCTGCCATAGCAGCAGCCGTTCAGGAAACAGCCGATCCGGCCGAACAGCAACGCCGCCGTCAGGCCGATCGCGAGAACGTCCATGTAATGGCGTATCGGCACCTTGTGGTATCGGCCATAAAAGACAATCACCAGGATCGCCGCCACGACGCCGCCGATGAGCTCCAAGCCCCCGTTCCAGATGGCGAACACACTCCACCACGGCTCGTTGCGGAAATGGCCGGGGTAGTGAAGGACGAAGAATAGCCGCGCCCCGACGACGCCCGCGATGAGCGCGTACAGGGCTGCGTTGGTGATAAGCTGCGGATCGCGGGTGAAATGCCGGCTCAAGTAGCGAATGACGGTTACCGCCGCCAGGAATCCGACGACCATCATCAGGCCGTAGCTTTTGATCGTCAGGTGGAGGATTGGGATCTCAAAAAATTCGGGATGCATCAGGCTCTTGTTGGCTCCATCCGGAAGCGAAGCTACGCCTTCTCAACGATTCGATTGTTCTCATCCAAAAGGACAATTTTGGGCTCCAGCTCGGCGGCTTCTTCCGGCGTGCCATAGGCGAAGCTGAAGATGATAATCACGTCTTTCGGCTTGACCAACTGGGCCGCCGCCCCCAGGATCACCACCCGGCCGGAGCCCGGCTCGCCGGGAACGGCATAGGTTTCCAGCCGATTGCCGTTGTTCAGGTCCGCCACGGTGACGGCCTCATAGGGCACAATGCCCGCCGCCCACATGAGATTCTCATCGATCTCGATGCTGCCGGGATAATGCAGCTTGGCATCGGTAACATGGGCCCGATGCAACTTGCTTTTGAGCACCTTTATCAACATATCATCACACCGCGTACGCCCTTGGTCGCTCCAATCCCGGCGGCATTATAGCCTATTTTGCCGTCGCGTCCACGACGATATTGTCGATCAACCGGGTCGAGCCGAGCCGCCCTGCCACGGCCACCAGGACCTTGCCCCGGACCCGGGGAAGATCCTCCAAGCTCGCGGCGTCCACGATGCTCACGTACTCGACCTGCAGGGCCGGCACCTGCCCGAGAACTTCACGCATCTGGTCCGCGATCCGTGCGACTGCCGTTTCGCCTCCGCGGATCAACTCGGCAGACCTTTGCAGCGACCGATAGATCACAGTGGCCTCTTTCCTCTCCGGCGGGCTGAGGTACTGATTCCTACTACTGACGGCCAGTCCATCCGGTTCGCGCACGGTCGGGCAGACGACGATCTCCAGCGGCATATTGAGGTCGGCCACCATCCGCTGGATGACCGCCACCTGCTGGGCGTCCTTCTGGCCGAAGAAGGCGGCATCCGCACCGACGATGTTGAACAGCTTCGTGCAGACCGTGGCGACGCCCCGGAAATGGCCCGGCCGGAACCGTCCGCACAAGGGCTCCGATACCTTCTCCACCGTCACCCACGTCAGATTCTCGCGCGGGTACATCTCACGAGGGCTGGGGGCGAAGACCGCGTCCGCGCCGTGCTGCTCACAAATCGCCAAGTCCTTTTCGAGCGGCCGGGGGTACTTCTCGAAGTCCTCGCCGGGGCCGAACTGCGTCGGATTGACGAAGATGCTCACGACAACGGAGTCGCACCGCGCGGCGGCCGCCTGGATCAACGAGGCGTGGCCGACGTGCAGCGCGCCCATCGTTGGCACAAAACCGACGGTCTTGCCCGCTGCACGGGTCTTTCTCACCCACGCCCGGATTTCAGCTATTGTCGTTGCTGTGTACATAGCCAGTTCCCACCCTACTACTCCGCCCACGCTAATTGGGTGGATGCCGGGTGGCAGCGGCAAGCGGAGTCCTCGGAGCTTGCCGATGGCACTGGCGTCTATGCAGGAGCCATCGGCAAGCTGCGCTTGCCGCTGCCACCCACCAGTTTAGGGCGGCCGGAGTACTACGGATTCGTAATATACGCTTTCACTTGAAGAACGAGATGCTCGACCACCGCCTCGGCATAGCCGGTCAGCCGCGCCGCCGGCACCCGAAGCACCGGACAGGCCTTCCAACCGTCAAACATACGCCGATAGTCGCCGTCCAGTGCTTCGAGAAACTCGAGAGCGACCCCCTGCTCGTAGGGCCGGCTGCGCCGCCGAATCCGCTCCAGGCAATTGGCGGGCGAATCCTGCAACCAGATCACCAGCGCGGGAGTCGTCACCCTCTGCGAAAACGGCCGGTAGATGCTCTCGTAGAGCTCCAACTGCGTCGGGTTGAGCAGCCGCCGGGCATAGATCATCTCCTGGTCGAAAACGTAGTCTGTCACGGTGACCCGGCCGGGCGGCAGAGCATCTTTGCCGAGCTGCTGGGACCGATACACCAGGAAGTACAATTGGGAGTCCAGGGCCAGCTCGCTCTTGCCCGCATAGACCTCCGGCAGGAAGGGGTTGGTATCGTAAGGCTCGAACAGGACCGGGGCCCGCAGGACCTCCCCGAGCTTCTTGGCCAGGGTGGTCTTGCCCACCCCGATGACGCCGGCGACGCTGACCAGCTGCGGGGCCTCCGGGTTGAGAACGAAATTCCCGCCGTTGAGACGCTGCAAAAGCTCGCTCATGGGCTCCTGGAGCAGCGGATGGATCAGCCCCGGATTAAGCTGGCACAGTCCCTCCAGGACGAACGAACGCAAAGGAACGTCCGGGTGAGGCACGACCAGTCCGGTCTCCTGAACGATCCGATCGCCATAAAGCAGCAGATCGAGATCGATAGTGCGCGAGGCCCATTTGGCATGAGGCTGTCGTCCCAGGGCGGCCTCGGTGTCCTTGAATCTCCGCAGCAGTTCCTGTGCTCCGAGCCTCGTCCGGATCTCGGCCACGCCGTTGAGGTAGTTCGGCTGCGCCATCTGCCCCAAGGGCAGAGTCTCCTGGAGATCGCTGACGCGTGTCACCTCGATGCTCCCGTTGCCCCCGAGCATCTGGAGCGCCTGCGCGAATCGTGCGCTCCCGGTCTCCCAGATTGCTTCCCAACCCGATATATGCGGTCACCCATTCGGTCATGTGAACCTCTTGGCTGCTCCAATGCGAATCCGTCGTCCATCGTCGAGCGGTTGCGCGGCTCGTTTCGTCGGTTCGGAGTTCCGCGTTTACGCGGGTCCGAGTCTTCTTAGCCGCTTCAAACAAGAGAAGCGGACGGGAAGAGTTTTACCCGCCTGAAGGCGGAACTCCAAACAAACGAGTATCGCAGCCGCAACCGCCCCACGATCCGTTACAGGCGGGCGAATCGGTCCAATGCTTCCCTGACGTTCTGCGGCAGGCCGAAGGCCGTCAGACGCACGTAGCCCTCGCCCGCCGGCCCGAAGCCGGCGCCGGGCGTGCAAACGACATTGGCCTTGTTCAGGAGCAGGTCGAAGAACTCCCACGAGCCCAGCCCCTTCGGCGTCCGGACCCAGATATAGGGCGCGTTGAGGCCTCCATAGACTGCATAGCCCAGCTTAGTGAGTGTGTCACGGATCAGGCTCGCATTGGCCATGTAGAGATCGATCGTCTGCTGCACCTGCCTCTTGCCCTGCGCGCTATAGGTCGCCTCGGCGCCCCTCTGCGTGATATAGGAGACGCCGTTGAACTTCGTCGTATGCCGGCGGCGCCAGATCGGATTGACCTGGACCGCCCTGCCGTCCTTGGTATAGGCCTTGAGCTGCTTCGGCACGATGCTGTAGGCGCAGCGGACGCCCGTGAACCCGGCGGTCTTGGAGCAACTGCGAAACTCGATGGCGATGTCCCTCGCCCCCTCGATCTCGTAGATCGAGTGAGGAATCGCCGGGTCCTTGATGTAAGCCTCATAGGCGGCATCGAAGAAGATCACGGCCTTGTTCGCGCGGGCGTAATCGACCCACCGGGCCAGGTCCTCCTTGCTCGCCACCGCGCCCGTGGGATTGTTCGGAAAGCACAGGTAGATCATGTCCACCGGGCGCTCCGGCGGCGCGGGCACGAAGCCGTTCTCGGCCGTGGCGGGCATATAGACGATCCCCGCGAACTGGCCCGCGCTCGTGGCGAGGGCATCTTGCCCTTGCTCTTTGTCTGCGGGCATCTTGCCCGCGATCGAGGGCAAGATGCCCTCGGCACGCAAGGGCGGGACGCCCTCGCCACCCGTCCGCCCCGCCATCACGTTCGTATCGACGTAGACCGGGTAGACCGGGTCCGCCACCGCCACGACGTTGTCGATCCCGAAGATCTCCTGCATGTTGCCGGTGTCGGACTTGGCCCCGTCACTGACGAAGACCTCGTCCAGGTCGAGGTGAACGCCGCGGGGGTCGAAGTCGTTGTCGACAATCGCCTGGCGCAGGAACTCATAGCCGACGCCGCTGTCATCATAGCCGCGGAAGGTCTCCTGCCGGCCCATCTCGTCCACGGCCCGGTGCATGGCCTCGACCACCGCCGGGGCCAGCGGCTGCGTCACGTCGCCGATGCCCATGCTGATGACCTTCGCGCCCGGATGCTCCTGCTTGAAGCGCCCGGACGCGCCGGCCGATCTCCGGAAACAGGTACCCGGCCCGCAGCTTCAGAAAGTTCTCATTGATTCCGATCATTGCTCTGTGGTCCTCGTAGGTCGTGCGTCCCCGCACGACCATGTCATTGCGAGCGAAGCGCGGCAATCTCAGGCGAGCAGGGAGGCTCGCTCCAGCTTGTCGGACACGAATCAGGGCACGCATTCTATGGACCGCCGGCCGGTGCGTCAAGGCACATGTTACGAGGGGAGGCCTATGCCGAGGGTTGGCTTGCGGACGGGGGACGGGTATCATGGAACCGTGTGAGTTCTTCAGCAAGGAGATTCTATGATGCCCAAGCTGGTTTCGATCTGCCTGTGTTGGATCGCCCTCCTGACCCCTCGTCCGGCCCTGGCCGTCCGGCATCCCGTGCCGAGGGAGCACCCGAGGTTGCTCGGGTCGCGGGAAGAGTTGAAGAAGCTGGCCCAGGAGCGGTCGCAGGCTTATCAACGTGTGGTTGCGGCAGCCCGGCAATCCGGCGGTGATGACTACTCCAAGATGATCTCGATGGCGCTGGTCTGTGCGATCGAGGACGATCGGTCGCTGGGCCAAGCCGCCGTGGCGAAGGCCATGAAGTACGTCGAGGGACCGATCCGCAAGGGACATACGACGTTCGGAACCGACCTGGCCCTCTGCGCGATCGTCTACGACCTCTGCTATGACTGCTGGACCGCCGAGCAGCGCGCGAAATGCCACGAGTACATGAACAAGACCATCGAGGCCAACGTTCAGTCGGAGACCCATGTCTTCCATAACGGCTGGTATGGGTACAAGAACTGGGGGATCGGACTGGCGTGCTATGCCACTTACTACGAGAACCCGCGGGCCCCGGAGTATCTGCGTGTGCTCCAGGACGACTGGCGCAACCGGGCGGCGCCGGCCCTGGAACTGGCCGGAGCGGGCGGCGGCTGGGCCGAAGGCTACTACATCAACTACTTCCTCTATGAATGGCTGTTCTTCTGCGAGGTGGCGCGGCACTGCGAGGGCCTCGATCTCTACGCCGATGCCCCGCAGTTCTTCCGGCACCGCGCTGTGGCGAGCATGTTCGAAACCTATCCGGGGATCGGAACCTATAACTCGCGCCGGTCCATCCCGATGGGCGACGGCGGCGGCCGCACCTTCGGCGGCGACCGGGACAAGACGCTGTCCGCCCGGCGGATCCTCGTCAACCACTTCCGCGACGACCCGGAGCACCAGGTCGTCCAACGCTTCAATGAGACGACGCCGCGCTCCAGCGTCGGCGCCTACGCCTACAAGGACTTCCTGTGGCGCGACCCCTCGGTCCCGCCGGGCGATCTGAGCAAGTTTCGCCTGTCCCACATCAGCCCCGGGCCGGGATACGTGTATGCCCGCAGCTCGTGGGACGAGGACGCGACGTACTTCTTCTTCAAATGCGGCGACCGATTCACCGCCCATCAGCACCTGGACGTCGGGCACTTCCTGATCTACAAGTACGAGGAACTGGCCGGCGACGGCGGCCACTACGACGAGTTCGGCACGACGCACGACGTGAACTACCACCTGCGGACCGTCGCCCATAACACGATCCTGGTCTACGACCCAGCCGAGACCTGGCCGGGGATTCGCGCTGGAACCGTCACGGGCAACGACGGCGGTCAGCACCACAACTGGCCGCATCACAATGGCGCCGTTGCCGACCCGGCTCAATGGCAGCGCGAGCGGAGCCTCTACGACATCGCGGACATGCTGGCGTTCGAGGATACGGGGGCGTATGTCTACGTGGCCGGCGATGGCACGCGGGCCTACGCACCACAGAAGCTCTCCTGCTTCACCCGGCAGATCGTCTTCCTCCGTCCCGACACGTTCGTCATCTTCGACCGGGTCTGCTCCCCGAAACCTGAGTTCAAGAAGACCTGGCTTCTCCAAGCCATGAAGCCGCCGACTCAAACAGGCCGGCAGTTGGTGGTGACCAACGGCAAAGGCCGACTGTTCGTCCAGACCTTGCTGCCGGAGAATCCGCAGGTGCGCCTCGTCACAGGGGCCGACCTCTACACCTACGGCGGTCACGGCTATCCTCCCTCCCGGAACACCGGCCCGGCTCCCGAGTGCCGGATCGAGATCTCGCCCAGCGAGCCACGAACAACAGACTACTTTCTTCACGTGATGAAAGCCACCGGCTCGGAAGATGCCGCCGGGCCCGATGCCGCCGCGACCGTTGGCGATAACGAGGTGCGCATCACGGTGAGTGCCGCGACGATCACGTTCCGCCTGGCAAGGGTGGGCGGGACCTTCGAGCGGGCAGGCCGGAAAGCGAACCTGGCCGAAACCGTAGTCTTGCCGTACGCTCAGCCATAGGAGGATCGAAGCATGGAGGTGAACATAGCAGGTCGTACCCTGGAGCTTGTACAGGGTGACATCACCGATATAGACACGGACGCGATTGTCAATGCCGCCAATGCCCAGCTTGTCCTGGGAGGCGGCGTCGCCGGCGCCATCCGCCGCAAAGGCGGACCGCAGATCCAGGAGGAGTGCGACCGGATCGGGGGCACCTTCGTCGGTGGCGCAGTGATCACTACCGGCGGCAGGCTCAAGGCCAAACACGTCATTCATGCGGTCGGGCCGCGGATGGGCGAAGGCGATGAGGACGAGAAGCTCCGCGACGCCACGGTGAATTCGCTGAAGCTCGCGGATGAGCACCGCCTCAAGAGCATCGCCTTTCCGGCGATCAGCACCGGCATCTTCGGTTTTCCCGTCCAGCGGTGCGCCGAGATCATGCTGACGACGGCCATCGAGTACCTCCGGGGCGACACCGGGCTGGAGCGAGTGGTCTTCTGCCTGTTCGGACCAGACAGCTTTGAGGTGTTTGCCGGACAGCTCCTGCGGCTCGATAACGGATAACTGCTTATTTTGGATTGACTTACCATCCTTGTCCGCTATAATGACGTTGGTGGTATCTCTTGAGGAATATGGCTTGGGTCCCCAACGCGAGATAATGCTCTGTCGAGAAGACCCGGCGTGGAGACGAAGTTCAACGTCTTTGAGATCCTGCAGATCGCCGAGCAGATAGAACACAAAGGCGCCAAGTTCTATCTCAAGGCCGCTGAATTGTTTCCGGACGCCGACCTCCGCGATCTGCTGTACCGGCTCGCCACCTGGAAAGCCAAACACGAGAAGGTTTGGGCCCGCATGAGGAAGCGGTTCTCCGAAAAGACCGGCGAGTTCGGCACCTTCGATCCCGACGACTATGTGCTCTCGAATCCGCAGGTGATGTCGGGCCTGGCAGGCTATGATACGAAGCAGGCTGAGGTGAACCGGCTGACCGGCAAGGAGAATCGGCGTCAGATCCTCAAAATAGCGATCCGGCGGGCCAACGAGGTGGTCATCTTCTACGGGGGCCTCAAAGACTTCGCCCGGGATCCGGCCAGCAAGGGCACCATCGACCGGATCATCAGCGAAGAGAACCGGCAGATTCGGCTTTTGACGGAGGAGTTACAGGACGCATAGCCGCCCGGCTCTCTGCCATCTGCCCCGTCTGCGGCTTCTCAAATTCACCGGCGAGCAGATTCGCGATCGGCCGGAAGGTGTCGAACTGCATCAGCACGATGCGGATCGCCGCCGTGATCGGGGCCGCCAGGAACATGCCCACGATCCCCCAGAGCAGGCCCCAGAACGACAGGGCCAGCATGATGGTCACCGGATGCAGATCCAGCCCCTTGCCCATCATCTTGGGCTCAATGATATTTCCAATCACATTGTGAATCACGCCCGGAACCGCCACGACCAGGATCACCGGCCAGTGCGACTGGAACTGCGCCATAGCCAGCGGGATCGGCAGGACCGTCACGATGACCGGGCCGATCACCGGAATGAAGTTGAGCAGGAACGCCAGAACGCCGAAGACGCCGGCCAGCTCCATGCCGATGATGGCCAGAGAGGCCCAGACCAGCACACCGACGAGGCCGGACGTGAGTACCTTGGTGCCCAGATAGCGGCGCATGTTCGTCACGACATCGCGATACATCTGCGAGTGCTCGGCATACGGGTTGCGGCCGGCCAGCAGAAAGATCACGAAAAAGCAGACGAAAAGCATGCCGGAGAGAAGCCCGAAGATCGTTCCGACCGTGTTCCGGAGCATGTTGAACATGTGATTCGCCAGGTCCCGGATGATCTGCTTCGCGTTGGCGATCAGGTCCTCGATGATCTTCCTCGTATCGATGCGCCGATGGTCCTTCGCCGGCTCGTTGGACGGCCCGGAGGCAGCCGCCGCGGCATTGGCGTCCTGCGCCGGGGCACTTGCGCACGGGGGATGTTGCCGGGGCCGCCGGCTTGTCGGCATCTTTCGTCAACGTCCCGGAAGCCGGCGGAGCGCTGCCGCGCGGAACTGCGGACAGATCGATGCCCTTCATGGGCGAGGGAGCACTCGGTTTCGGCCGTACATCCAGGACCGCGGCCTTGTCGGGCTCCTTGACCAAAGGGAACAGCTCGAAGGCCTCCGGCTTGCTCGGGACAGGCTTGACTTCGTTGGGCCCCGCCGGGGGCTTCGTCTTCGTCGCCTCCGGTGCCGCCGACGGCGGCGGCTCCTCCAGTCGGTACAAGTACTCCAGCGGCTGCAGGAGCTTGTCGGCCATGTTCGCGAAACTCGTGCTGTACTCCCCCGCGGTGTAGGCAATCGTGCGGATCGCCTGTGCGACGGATAGGGAGGCCAGGACAATGACGGAGAAGACGACGAGCAACGTGATGATAACGGCGACAATGCGCGGCAGCCGCAACCGTTTGACCTGGAAGTCCTGGATCGGGGAGACCAGAGCCACGATGAACAGCGCCACGACAAACGGGATCATCACGGCCCGCGTGTAGATCAGCGCGACCGCCAGCGCCACGACGGCCAGCACCACCAGCGAGGCGGTGATCAACCCGTTGTTTTCTTCCTTGGGCTCGTGTGCCATTTTTATCTCACGGCTGCTCCCACGGAGCAGCGCCGTCCCATTCCTTCAAACCCGTCGCCTCATTGAGCTACTCGTCAGCGACACCGAATCAATCGGTGGCCGTCAATCTCCATGTCGGGCAGATGTTGGCGCAGGTCTTCCACAAATCGCTGCCCGTCCTTCCAATATCCCGCCGTCGGTTTCAAGCTCGCGCTCATCCCGACGAAGTACTCGTTCATGCACTCCATCAACAACTCGCGGATATACTTGCTGACCATGGACGCCAGCGCGACCGGCAGGTACAAGTCATCGGCCTCGACCTCGAAACTCAGCCGCACCATCCGGCCGCCGGTCCGCAGCTCATAGACGCTGGTCCGGTCCCCTTCCTGCACGATCCGCAAATCCATGCCGGGAAAGCTCCGCAACAGGTTCTCCCGATAGTGGGCCCGCCCCCCCTGCCGGTCCACTTGAATCTGGATGAGATCATCCGAGAATCCATCCAGCAGGCTCTGCATCAACTGGGTCACGGCAATGAACAATACCTGGGCCTTGTTCTTCACCCGACCGACCAGCGTATTGTAGTAAGCAACATCGAGACAGCAGCTTCGCAGAAGCACCAGCTTCGCTCCCTGGGCCTCCAGATCGTTGGCAAAGACTTGGGAGGCGATCTTCAGGTCCGCCGGCCCGCGTTTCAGGTCGCACTGCGGCATCTTCTGGTGCCACGGATACTCCTGCAGCCGCGGCAGGCAATCGGGACACAGCGCGGCCAGGAGTTCCGTCAGATGGACCGGCTCCTTCCCCAGGCCTTGCAGCACGGCCAGGACGGTGCGTTCCAGATGGCCCAAGCCTTCTTCCCGGCTGTACGCCTTCTTGCTGTCCGCGATCAGCAGCCGGCCCTGGAGGTGCTTGCGGGTCTTGCCCACGCTGCGGCGGAAGGTCTGCCACAGGTCCGCCCCCAAAAGCTCCGGCTTGACAGAGAACGCACTGCACGAGACGACCAGCGGCCCCAAGAGCGGCCCGAATCCTGCCTCGTCAATCCCTGCCAGAATCGCCACGTCTGTCGCCTTTGCCTTTCCTGCTGTCAGCCACGGTTCCATCCGGCTGCGCCGCCCAAGGCCGGTTTCCGCGCTCTTGGCCATCATAAGCAAACGGGAGCCCTTGTCAACCTCCGCACGTGTTTTCCATTCATCCTTCTTTTCTCCCGATTTGGCCCGATAGGTCCATGAGGAAGACGGGTTGCGTAGCTGTGGCCTGCGTGCTACACTGCCCCCGCAAAAGGCTGTGACCGGTAAGGAGAGAACTATGCTGATCGTTCATGTGCACGTGCATGTCAAGGCGGACCAGGTGGAGGCGTTTCGGGCGGCGAGCATCGAGAACGCGCAAGAGAGTGTCCGGGAGCCGGGGGTGGCCCGCTTCGATGTCATCCAGCAGCAGGATGACCCGACCCGGTTCGTGCTGGTGGAGGTCTATCGCTCGGCCAGCGATCCCGGCCAACACAAGGAGACGGCCCACTACCAGAAGTGGCGCGACACCGTCGAGAGCATGATGGCCGAGCCCCGCTCCAGCGTGAAGTACACCAACGTGTTTCCCGGCCCCGACGGCTGGGACTACATGAACGTGTAGCCTATGCAATTCGAGTTCTCCACCGCCGGCAGAATCGTGTTCGGGCCGGGCGTCTGCGACCAGATCCCCGACCTGGTCGCCGGGTTCGGCCGACGGGCCTTCCTCGTGCTGGGCGGCACGCCGGAACGTTTTGCCCGCATCCTTGATCAACTCACCTCCCGCGCGATTACGTGGCAAAGCTTCCGCGTCACCGGGCGAGCCCACGACCGAGATGGTCCAGGCGGCGACCGCAGCGGCCCGCGCGGCGAGGCCCGACGTCGTCGTCGCCCTCGGCGGCGGCAGCGTCCTGGACACGGGCAAGGCCGTGGCCGCCCTGCTGACCAATGAGGGCGACCTGTTGGACTATCTCGAAGTCGTGGGCAAGGGCCGGCCGCTGCGGAAGGCGGCGGCGCCCTGTATCGCCGTGCCCACGACGGCCGGGACCGGCGCCGAGGTCACCTACAATGCGGTCCTCGGTGTTCCGGACCAGCACGTCAAAGTGAGTATCCGCAGCCCTCTCATGCTCCCCCGCTGGGCCATCGTGGACCCGCTCCTGACCCACTCCATGTCGCCGGAGTTGACCGCCAGCACCGGCCTGGACGCCCTGACCCAACTGATCGAGGCCTTCGTCTCCAACAAGGCCAACCCGCTGACGGACGGCGTCTGCCGCGAGGGCCTGCAGCGGGCCGGCCGATCTCTTCGGCGTGCCTTCCAGGACGGCCGCGACGCCAACGCCCGCGAGGACATGTCGCTGGCCAGTCTCTTCAGCGGCATGGCGCTGGCGAACGCCAAGCTGGGCGCGGTCCACGGTTTCGCCGGACCGCTGGGCGGACAGACCCTCGCCCCGCACGGCGTGATCTGCGGCAAACTCCTGCCCGTCGTCTGCCAGGCCAATGTGCGGGCCCTGCAGGCCCGGGCCGCCGATTCACCGGCCCTGGCCCGCTTCGATGAGGTCGGCCGCATCCTGACCGGCAGGAGCACGGCCCGCGCCTCGGACGCCGTCACGTGGATCGAAGAGCTTGTGCACCACTCTCGGTCTGCCCGGCTTGCGCAAGTACGGCCTTTCGGAGAACGACTTTCCGACGGCAGCGGCAAAGGCCAAAAACGCCAGCAGCATGAAGGGCAATCCCATCGAGCTGACCGACGAGGAGCTTGTCAACATCCTTCGCCAAGCGATCGACTGACGCGAATTCGGGAGGCCTTGTTCGAGGAGTGATTTGTCATCCTGAGCGCAGCGAAGGATCTGGCTTGCGAGGGAGAGAACGCTCCCATTCGGTGACCAGATCCTTCGGCTTCGCCTCAGGATGACAGAGGCCCGTCGAATGCTTGCTCCTGAGTACCGACTACCGTGCTACTGCGTGCCGTCCGGCTTGGTGATCTCCCGGAACGGTACTTCGACCTGCTTGCTGTCGACGAAGACGACAATCGTGCCGCGGCTCTTGCGCACGCGTTCGACAGTCCCCTCCCGCCGGAAGGGGACGACGTAAACCGTATCGCCCCGGCGGAGGGCCGCGATGAATTCGCTGTGTCGCTCGGCCAGCGCGGTGCTGGCTGCCAGTTCAGCCACCTTGGCCGCGAGTTCCTGGGCCTTCTGGGTCCAGGTGCCCGGGGCGTTCTGCATTTGGGCGGCGAACTCCTCCGTGAGCCGGCGGACGGCCTGCATGGAGCTGTCGATCTCGCGGTCGGCCTGGTTGCGGAGCCGCCGGCCCTCATCTTCCACGTGTCGCAGCCTCTCGGCGGCCTCGGCCCGCGTCGTCCCGGCCTGATCGAGGAGCGACTGGGCCTCGGAGCGCTTGCGTTCCGCATCCTCCCGCGTCGCCTGGATCTGGTTGATCAGCTCGGAGCTGCCGTCGGATTCCGTCGCGAGCAGTGCACCGGCCTTGCCGATCACATCCTTCGGCATCCCGAGGCGCTGGGCGATCACGATCGCGTTGCTGCTGCCCGGCGTCCCGATCATCAAGCGATAGGTGGGCTTGAGCGTCTCGCTATCGAACTGAACGGAGGCGTTCTGGGCCCGGGGCGCAGTGTACGCGAAGGACTTCAGTTGCCCCAAGTGCGTGGTGGCGATGACCTTGCCGCCCTTGGCCATCAGCTTCTCGAGAATCGCGGTCGCCAGGACAGCGCCCTCGATGGGGTCCGTGCCGGCGCCGAGCTCATCGAGCAGGACCAGCGTGCCGCTGTTGGCTCGTTCGAGAATCTTGACGACCTGGCTCATGTGGGCGGAGAACGTGCTGAGGCTCTGCTGGATACTCTGCTCATCGCCAATATCCGCGAAGATCTGGCGATAAGACGGGCACCCGGGAGCCGGCCCGCGCTGGAATGTGCATCCCGCTTTGCGCCATGGCGGTGAGCAATCCGATCGTCTTGAGCACGACGGTCTTGCCGCCCGTATTCGGCCCGGTGACCAGCAGCAGATCGAAATCGTCGCCCAGCCGCACATCGATGGGCACGACCTCATCGGTCAACTGCAGCACCTGGCAGTTCTTCTGCCGGGCGGCCAGTTGCAGCAGCAGAGGATGGCGGGCCTGGCGCAGGTGCAGGACCGCCTCGGCCTCCAGGTCCGGCGGGCTCATGCCATAGGCGATGCTGAATCTCGCCTTGGCATACGTCAGATCGATCAGGGCCAGCATCTTGACGCTGTCGAGGATCGCCTCCTGCTGGTCGAGGATCAGCTTCGTGAGCAGCCACAGAATCCGGCCGACCTCTTTCTTCTCCTCGAACACCGCATCTTCCAGGTCGTTGCTCAGCTCAACCAGCTCATCCGGCTCGATGAACAGGGTCGCCCCGGTATTCGACCGATCCAGGACGGTGCCGCGGACGAAGCTGCGGTAGTGGGCCTTGACGGCGACCACCGGCCGGCCATGCCGCATGAGGAAGTTCTCGTTCTCGATGGCCTTGCGCAGAGCGGGCGCGGCGATGATGCTCATGAATTTCTGATGAATCGCCTCGCTCAGTTGCCCGATCCGGCGTCGAATCTCCTTGAGCTTGTCGGAGGCCTCATCGCGCACGCGCTTGTCGCCCCCGATGCACCGGCCGATCTCATCCACCGTCGGCTGAAAATCGCCCAGCTTCTCCCCCATCGCGACCAGGTGGCTGCTCTCCGCCGGCTCCAAGTTCATGAGAAACAGCCGCAGTCGTCCACTGGCGGCCAGGGTATCGGAGATCTCCAATAGTTGGACCGGCTCCAGCACGGTCTGCTTCTTGCCGAACTCCTTCAGCACCGGCCGGATATCGCGCAGACCCGCCATCGGGACGCGCTCGCCGCGCTCCAGCACGCTCGCCAGTTCCGTCGTCTCGGCAATCCGCGCCTGCACCCAATGCCGATCCACCGAGGGATACAGCCCTTTCGCCGCATCCCGTCCCAAGTCGCTCGCCGCGAACGACGCGAGGATGGTCTTCACATCCTCGAATTCCAGCACACGAAGCGTATGTTCGTCTATTCTCTTACCAGCCATTCAATCCGGGCTCCGCAACCGTAAAGCCAAACGGCCTCAGGACTTGCACACCATCCAATCCTGTAGGACTACTCGTGGGGCCATTATACCACTTCCCCCCTCCTGGCCCAACGGCCCTCATGCCGCTCGTGCTGCGCGTACGCGACTATGCTCCCCGGACGAAATTGGCTTTGTTTGGCGCAGCTCATCTTTTGCCTGTTCGCCTCCTTTCTCCCGCCGCAGCGAGGCCGGCAGGATGACGGACCCCGGTCCAGACTGGCTGTCTTTCACATGCCTGGTCCAGCAGGTCCCACACCCGACCCGGTCGGTCCGCGTTTGACCCCTGGCCCCTCAAGCTTGAGACTGCTTCTGAAATTGGCTTTGTTTGGCACAAAGGCTCCTCGGCCGAGACGACCGAGTGGGCCGTTTCCCGGGCGATGTCGGCGCTCGCCGCAGGCGACGCGTGGTTCTCTCCGCCGGAATCTTCCCACCGCCCCGCGCCGGAGGCTGTCCTTCTTGGGGCGGCCAGCCGAGGTTGGCAGCGCAGTTGCCGCAGATCGGCCCAGGCCCGGGACAGGCTGCTCTCGATCCGCCGCTCGTACAGCAGCGCCCGCTCCAGGACCCGCTCCCCCGAGAAGTCCGCCAGGAGCATCCGCCCCAGCACCCGATCGCCGGGGACCGATGCGCCCAGGTCCGGACGGGCGCCCGCCGCCGTCGGTTCGGCGGCATACTTGTCATAGAGCGCCTCAAAGACCGCATCCTGGTACCGCCCGGCCCGGCGTAGCCGCCAGGTGAGATCGACGATCCGCGTCGCCAGCTCCATCTCCTGCATCCCGTCCGGATACAGTTCGTCGAGCATCCCCGCGCGGAAGCAGGTATACTCCTCCCAGTCTTCCCCCTGCAGCACCGCCGCCCGCGCCCGCAGGCCATGCTTGACCGCATTCTGGGCGATAGCGGCTTTGCCCTCCGGCGTACGCGGACCGGTCGACTTCTGGGCGTTGGCACGATTGGCTTCGACTTGAGCTTCGGTAGCCATGAGCTTCCCTCCGACACTGAAGATGTATGATTTTTGATGTTTGATTTTTGATTCACTGCCGCACGCGGGCAGCCTAGCATAAAATGGTACAAAAACCATGTCCCGGCGTCAATAACAAATCTCAACCAAGTGCCAGAATTTTGTTATTTCCTAAACCATTGTCCCGCCGGGACTAACGGCACTCCGTCAAAAAATGTCGCCCCGCGACCGTGGCGAGGGCGTGAGATCGCAAATCATCAATCACTCAATTCCAGAGCCTTCGTTCCCGGACCATGCGCCGGGGCGGGACAAAATATTGAAGCCGGTGCCCGCGCAGACCGAAGAGGCAATGGGCGTGTAGCAGGGTGCTGAACCGCAGAATTGACGACAGGAAGAAGAGGCACGCTGCCTGTATGATACGAGCGAAGTGACGCGACATCGACACCCGAAAGGTGGTCCGGTGATCCTTTATGGGGGAATTGGCCATGCGACGACGTATTGATGTGCCGGCGGGGTGGTTATTGACGACGAGCGGGTGCGGCAGTGCGGGTGCGATCTGCTGCCAGAGCGGCCAGATGGTTGCGGGTGCAATGCTGGGCCTGGTGGCGCTGGTGGCCTTTGTCATGGGGGCCGCCAAGACGCGGGTATTCTGGCGCTGAACCTGCCGGGAATGCCGCCGACTGGGAACTGAGAACTCTCAACCGGGAACCGGTGTCTGACTCCAGGGGCTCTGCCCCCGAACCCCCGGCATTTGTCGCCTTTCGCCAATAGCATGGCGAGTGAACAAGATGTCCGCCGCGTGTCGTGATCCCGCCGTTCGCCCGGACCGAGGGACACCACATCGTTCTGCTATCATGCCATTCTGTGTGGCGTATTCATTCATCTGGACAGACGGAAATGGCATCTTCCCGCAAGGCTCAGGAGGTTGCAGGAGAGCGGCCGCTTTCGAGGAATTTGATGAGGTTGTAGACGGCGAGGTTGTAGGGGACGGCGATACCGTGCTTTTGGGCGAGTTGGATGACGGCGCCGTTGAGGGCTTCGATCTCGGTTCGCTTGCCGGCGGCGAGGTCCTGGAGGGTCGAGGATTTGTGCTCCGCCGTGTCGGGGACCAGCTGGCCATAGAACACCTCGAGGAATTGCCTCGGCTCCGGCCAGTGAGTTCGATAGCCGGCGGCGACCGTCACCGCGAAGACTTCCTCGACGATCCGATCCATCAGGGCTTTCGTGGAGGCTGCTTCGGCCAAGGCACCGTAGGGCACACCCAGAATCGCCCCCAGCGGATTGAGGGCACAATTGTAGAGCATCTTCGCCCAAAGGTCCTTCTCGATGGCATCGGTGCGTTCGCACGGGATGCCGCCCTCCCGGATGGCCCGGCACAGCGGCTGGATGACCGACAGGTCTGTCGCGAACAGACTCCCCACGTGAATGGCATCGGCATGGACCGTGATCTCCACTTCGTTCGGGCGGGGCCGGCGGAATCCTGTAATGACCCGGGCGCTGTAAATTCTCCCTTTTTCGAAATGGACGGCAAAGGCCTCGGCGTTGCCCCAGCCGTTCTGGAAGAGCACCAGCTTGGCCCCCCTGCCGATATGGTCCTCGTGGTCGGCCAGGTCCTTCGCCGCGGCGACGGAATCGAAGGACTTTGTGCAGATGAGCACGAAGTCGTAGGGCCCGCGGGCCGCCTCGTCCAGCGAGGCGCAGCAGCCGAACGCCCCGGCCTGCACGTGGACACGGCCGAAGATGCCGGTTCGGAGCAGACCTTCATTCTTGAGAGCGGCCACCGTCTCGGCGCGCGCAACGATCTCCACGCGGTTGCCCGGGCGGATCAGGCAACTCGCGATCCCCAGCCCCACCGCTCCCCCGCCGTAGATCAGCACGTCCATATATTCATTTGCACCGCGCCTGCACGGGCGAGACGCCCGTGATACTCATGGGCGGGACGCCCATGCTACTGTACGCCCAGTCTTTCGCGCAGGACGTGAAGATTCATCACATCCTCGCGATTGTATTCGAGCAGCCTTTGCAGGGCCTCCGTATCGTTGTTGTTGACGTAGTCCCACCAGAGCCGCACCGCCATGTAGCCGTTCATATCGGTCAGGCGCCGCTCGATGCCGAGCCGGACCTCGACGGCTTTGAGGCCGCCCTTCAAATCCTGGCGCCAGCAGTTGTACATGAGGTCCGTGTGGGCGAACTGCTTCCGCAGGTCGAGGCCGAGCCGGCCCTTGATGAACGGCAGATCGAACCGGCTGCCATTGTACGTGTAGAGCTCATCCACGCCGTCGAGCAGGCCGAGCACACGATCGGCGTTGATCTGGCCGCCGAAGAGCTGCCCGAATCGAGGCTGGTCTTCCTGCAAGACTGCAACGCCCACCACCGTCAGGTCGCAATAGTGGCAACTGAGTCCGGTCGTCTCGATGTCCAGGTAGCCGTAGCACTTCACCCGGTCACTGTTCTTCCCGTCTATCGTCAAAGGGTTGCGCGACTCGTTTCGTCGGGCGGTTGCGTCGGTCGGCGCCGCCCCGCTCCACGGTCCACGCAACCGGTACGAGCTTCCAACCGCAACCGCCCTTCCTCTTAACGGTGTTTCCCTCTCCGGGCCGACAGAATGCCCGCATGCTCATCGCAGAACTCCTTCCTGTCACAATCGGGGCAATGGGAACCCCGCCAGATGCCATCGAACTGCTCCATGATTTCGCCGATCAGTGCCGGCTCCGTCGTAACGATGCCCGCTTCGAAGTTGCGCCGCCGGGTGCTCTTGGCCCCAACGCCGGCCCCCGTCAGGTTCGCGCTGCCCGTGTACGCGAATTCTGCGTCGACCACGACGCATTTGAGATGGACGCGCGGGCAAAGCATCCGCTCCAGCCCCTGCGCCAGGCTCCGATACCGGTCGAAATCCTTGCGGAACACCGGACCGGGCTCCTTGGCGTGCAGCAGGCGGATTTCCACGTTCCGGTGCACCAGGTCCGACAGGACTTCCAGGAGCGGGACCATCTTGCCCTGCTTGTGGACGTGCAAGTCCTTGAGATCCGCCGTGGCCAGCCAGAGCAGACGCTTCGCTTTGGGAAGGGCCCCGCAAATAACGTCCTCGTAGATCTCTCTGTCCGTCACAAATTTCAGCATGGTTACCCCAGCGGCGTACCGCCCCACAATCCGGCGTCGAAAGGCACAGTGTACCGGCCCGCCCGGCCGTTTTCAACCCGCCGTCGCCGAATCTTCCTCGCGGCGCAACGGGTCCACCGGATTGTTTCCCGACATTTTTCCACTTTTCACCGAACGGACCATTTGGCTTTATCAGCAAACCGGATTAGATTTTATGTAGCGGTTGTCTTGTTCACGAAACGGCTTCCGATAATGTGTGGTGGAGAAGGGCAAGACGACGGTGGGAGATAGGGGGCCTGGTATGGCAACGCAGAATCTATCCGAACACGTCCTGCTCATTACCCTGCCGGCAGAGCCACAATTGAGCCGGGATCTCGAGGCCGTGGCACGCGTGACGCATCCGGCGTCCGAGTGCGACGTCATCGTGGATTTCTCGCTCGTGGAGATCCTGCCCTCGGCGACCATCTGCCATCTGATCGTGTTGGAGCGGGTGTTGAGCGCCGCGGGCCGCGAGCTGGTCCTGTGCTCCGCGTCGCCGGCCGTCAAGGCGGTCTTCCGGCGGGTCGGCCTCCACAAGCTGTTCCGGTTCGCCGACGACGAGCTGGCCGCCGTGCAGTCCCTGGACCGCAGCGAGCATGTTTACCCGTAGCACGGGTATCTGGCCCGCGATACGGCGAGCCATCGGTCCTACACCAGCCACTGGTCGATCAGATCGTCGGCCGCATCGGGCAGGATGCCGCACAGCCAGGCCAAATCGACAATCGTGAACCGTTTGCGGATCTCGTGCATGTGCAGGATCGCCGCCTTGATCCGCTCGCGCGAGCAGCCGATGTCGGCCATCGACACGGCGGCTCCGGCGCGCTGGAGCCACGCGTGAATCGTCTCCGGGCTCTTGGCCTCCGCGGCCAGTTCCGTCCGGAGCCGGTCCCAGGCGTCGCGTTGGGCGATCTTCTGCCGGATCGGCTCCAGCCGCTGCTTCTTCGCCTCGTACTGCGCGGCGACGGCGGCGGCCACGGACGGCACGGACCAGAGACGATCATCGATCGCCGGCGGCAAGGGCTGCAGAACGGGACTGTCGAGGGCCAGCACCCTTTGATAGAGAGCGGCCGAAAGGAGCGTGCCGAGACCGACCTGCCGGCCGTGCAGATCGTGACGCTCGCCGCGTATCTCGGCAATCATGTCGAGGGTGTGGCTGAACAGGTGCTCGCCGCCGCTGGCGGGAACACTGGTGCCCATCAGGGTCATGGCCATGCCCGTCCAGAAGAGCGCCTCAAAGAGGCCCGCCACCGCCTCGGGCCGGCTGTTTCGGATGTCCTCCGGATGCTCGAGGTATAGCGGCTCCAGGCGCGCCACGATGCCCGCGCAAAACTGGCAGTAGTACTCGCCCGACAAAGAGCGGTTCATCACCCAGTCGGCGGTGCTCTGATGTTTGGCGATGGTGTCGCCGAAGCCGGCCGCGGTCATCTCCGGGGGGGACTGCTCGATGATGCGCGGCTCGGCCAAAACGGCCACCGGGGCCCGCGCCTCGATCAGCATCTTGACACCGCCGATGCTCGGCGCGACATTGGCCGAAGAATAACCGTTCATGGATGCGGCGGTCGCCACGACCAGATAGGGTATCCCCAACTGGAAAGCAGCCCACTTGGACAGATCGTTGATCACCCCGCTCCCGACAGCCACCACGAGATCAGGCCGCATCCCGCGCAACTGTTCGACCACCGCTGCAACCGTCACATCGTCACACATCGGCCCGGCGTTGGGCCTGTCCGGGACAAGGACCCCGGCCGCACCGATCCCGGCTTTCCGAAGCACTTCTTCGGCCTGGCGTCCGCAGACCTCCCAAGTCCGCACATCCGCGACAACCGCCACGTGGCGCAGCATTCCCACCGTCTTGTCGGACGATCTGGGGCAGCGCATCCACCGCACCACGCTCATACACAAACCTGCGCACCGGCACGTGGTGCACCCGGCCGCAGTCACAGGCAAAACTTGTTCCCAGCAATCCCGACAGTTCCATGCGATCGTTTCCCATTGGCAAGCGGATGGCCGTTTCTGGAACCAGTGTAGAACAAGTGCCTCGCCTGGTCAATCCGCCCCGGTCTGGCAGGTGCATGACCGTTCTTGTGCGGGCATCCTGGCCCGGCAGAGACCCCCGCCGGAAAAGGGGACATTCTACTTTTCCCCATCCCGGAGGGAAAAGTAGAATGTCCCTTTCTTGCCCCAGTCAGCGGGCGAACGCCAAGTGTTCGGTGGCATCGCCCTCACGTCTGTTGCGGCCCAGAGGCTCGCAAGAACGGTCATGCACCCCGGTCTGGCCGGCAAACGCGGAATCCGGAAGCGGACCGGATGCGGTCACGGGGTGCACCGATAGGACATCGGACTCCGTTGTACTGTGCGGCAGCGGGCGGTATACTGAACCGCACAAGAGCACCGACCTGCCCGCGGCGCGTGGAAGGAGAAGATGATGAGCAGGACACGCGGTTTCACCCTGATCGAGTTGCTGGTGGTGATCGCCGTAATCGCCATTCTGATGGCGATCATGATCCCCTCTCTCCGCGCCGCCCGGGAGCTGGCCGTAGGTTCCGCCTGTGCGGCGAACCAGAAATCTCTGGGCCTGGCGTACACGATGTATGCCGGGGACTGGGATGCGCGGCTGCCGATGGGCTTTGTGTCCATGCAAACCCTCACGAAACCCATGTGGGCCAAGCCGCCCTTGAATGTCGCGGGCCAGTATGTCGTCAGCGGCGCCGCCGTTACCTGGGAGGACCGCATTCGCGGCATCAAAGCGGGGACTTTGTACCCCTATGTCGGCACGTTCAAGGCGTATCACTGCCCCGGCGATACCCGGATGAAGTCGCCCAATCCGGGCCAGGCGTGCTATCGCAGCTACATTATTCCGGATGTTCTGGCCGCCGACAGCGGTTTCGGCGAATATTCCGCGGTCACAGCCCGGCACAAACGCCTGGTCTTCAAGCTGACAGAGATCCAGAGTCCGTCCGACAAATATATCTTTTGTGAAAGCGCGTTGCGCCGGGGAGCAATTTCAACTATGACCACGGCGGGTGGAGTTTTGCGCCCTGGGTGAATCAGGGGTGGTGGGACAACCTGGGGGCGTACCACAACAACTCCGCCACGTTCGGTTTCGCCGACGGCCACGCGGAGCGGCACACCTGGGTCCACAAACAGACCTGGTTGCTCTTCCAAGAAGGGATCGGCACAGCCGCGCCGTGCGATCCAGCCGTGCTTTCCAACCGGGACATCGAATGGTGCTGGAATCATTACCCCTACCTCAGTGCGGGCGAACAGCCCTGAGGTCCGGCGCCGTGAGGCGCCAGACATTCGCTCCCGGGCCGCGGCGCGAGGCCCCCGAGCGGCCAGGATCAGGCGCGTCGCAACGACAACCAGGGATTCTAAACGCAGTGGTGACTATGAAGAGAAGAGATCTGCTCAAATCGATCGGCGCCGGTGCGGCCTCCCTCCTGTTGAGCCGCCCACCGGCTCGGGCGAGCGCCTCCCGCAAGAGGCCCAACGTGATCTTCGTCTTTGCGGACCAGTGGCGGGCCCAGGCGGCGGGATACGCCGGCGACAAGGATGTGCGGACGGCCCATCTGGATCGCTTGGCCGGGGAAAGCGTCAACTTCGAGAACGCGGTGTCGTGCTGCCCGGTGTGCAGTCCGTATCGGGCCAGTTTGCTGACCGGCCAGTATCCGCTGACTCACGGCGTGTTCCTGAACGATGTGCCGCTCAGGAGCGAGGCGGTCTCCCTCGCGGAGGTCTACCAGCGGGCCGGCTACCGGACCGCCTACATCGGCAAGTGGCACCTGGACGGCAACCAGAGGAGTGCCTTCATCCCGCGCGAGCGGCGCCAGGGATTCGAGTTCTGGAAGGCCCTGGGCTGCACCCACGCCTACAACAACTCGTTCTACTACGGCGATGAGAATATTCGGCTCACGTGGGACGGCTACGATGCGATAGCCCAGACGCAGGAGGCTCAGCAGTACATCCGCACGCACGCCGAGGGATCGCCCTTTCTCCTGGTTCTCTCCTGGGGGCCGCCGCATGACCCCTACGCGACCGCGCCCCAGAAGTACCGGGACCTCTTCAAGCCGGAGAGCCTTGCGCTAAGGCCGAATGTGCCGGAGGCGGACCGCCAGAAGGCGCGCCAGGCGCTCGCCGGCTACTACGCCCACATTGCCGCCCTCGACGATTGCATCGGCGGCCTTTTGCAGACGGTGCGTGAAGCCGGCATCGAGAACGACACGATCTTTGTCTTCACATCGGACCACGGGGATATGCTCTTCTCCCACGGCGGCCAGAACAAGCAGCAACCGTGGGACGAATCGATTCGAGTGCCGTTTCTGCTGCGCTACCCCGCCCTGCTTGGGAGCAGCGGCAGAACTCTCGACCTGCCGCATCAACACGCCGGACATCATGCCGACTCTGCTCGGCCTGAGCGGCGTTGCCATCCCGAACACGGTCGAAGGCACTGACTTCTCCAGCGTCATCACCGGAAAGGCGCCGGCCCCGGACTACGCCGCATTGATCGCCTGCCCCTCGCCCTTCGGCCAGTGGACGAGGGCCAGAGGCGGCCGGGAGTACCGGGGCATAAGGACCCGCCGGCACACGTACGTGCGCGACCTCCAGGGCCCCTGGCTGCTGTACGATAACAGTCAGGACCCATATCAGCTCGACAATCTGTGCAATCAGCCGCAACACACAGCCCTGCAGGCGAGCCTGGATGCACTTTTGTCGAAGAGGCTCAAAGAGACGAACGATGCGTTTCTTTCCGGGCAGGACTACATCCGGAAGTGGGGCTACGAAGTGGACGCAGTCCGGCACCGTCCGGTACACGAACTGAGACGGAGCTGCAGATCCTGCGCGATACGCTCTGTCATCCTGAGGCGAAGCTGAAGGATCTCCTGCACATGCGACGTGTCGGACGGTCGGCACGTCTCGCTTCGCAGCCCAGATCCTTCGCTGCGCTCAGGCCATCGACAGCGAAGATGCCAGCCGGGTTCGATGACCTCCCCTGATTCGCGTCAGCTATCGTGATTCACCAACCGTCCCTCGCGCAGGTGGATCGTCCGCGTGGCAAATTCGTGGGCGGCGGGGCCGTGCGTCGCCACGATGACCGTGCCACCGTCTTTTTGAAAATCTTGAAGATGCCGCAGGACGCAACGGGCGTTTTCCGGGTCCAGGTTGCCGGTCGGCTCATCGGCCAGGATCAGCCTCGGCTGGTTCAGCAGGGCCCTGGCGATGGCGGTTCGCTGCTTCTCGCCGGCGCTCAGCTCCGACGGTCTGTGCCCGAGGCGATGCTGCAAGCCCAGCCGTTGGAGAAGTTCTGCCGCCTGGGCCTTTCCATCTTTTCTGCGAACGACCGCCGCGGCCAGAAGAACATTCTCCAAGACGTTCAGATACGGCACGAGGTGGAACATCTGAAAGACGAAGCCGATCTTCTCGGCGCGGAACCGGGCGCGCGCTGGGCCGGTCATCTCGTAAATGTCGCGATCCTCGAATCGCACCGTCCCGCCGCTCGGGCGCAGCATGGCGGCGATCATCATCAGCAGCGTCGTCTTGCCGCTGCCGCTCGGTCCGCAAACCGCGACGAATTCGCCTTTGTCGATCTGCAGACTCACACCGTCGAGGGCCTTCACTTCCCCCGCCCGCGTCCGATAGGTCTTGGTCAAATCCTGGAGGATCAGCATGTCTACTCCTCCCGCAGGGTGGCAGCGGGATCGTACGTGACGGCGATGATGGTGGGGACGAAGCTGGCGACCATCGCGAACAAGGGGGCCAGGATGCAGGCCCGGACGAACAGGGACATCTCCGGTCGCAGCATGGTCTTGGCCGTGATCTCGAAGACGCGCGGGACCGAAGTGCAGGCCCAGCCCCGTGCCGAGCAGAAACCCGGCCGCCGGCGCCGACGAGACCCACCAGCAAGGCCTTGCCGAGAAACAGGAGCATCACCTTGACCGAGTTGTATCCCAGGGCCCGCAACAAGCCGATCTCCGGCTGGCGGTCCCGCACGTTCATGATGGCCAGCACGCCGATCCACACGCCGCAGGCGATGAGGACGAAGGGCAGCATGACGGCGAAGATATTGCGGATCATCTGCCTCTGTTTCGCCCGCGTGCTCGGCCAGCGACTTGACCTGAAAGACCTGCGCCTCCGGCAGAATCGGAGCCGATTTCCTTCCTCAGCGTCGTCACCGGGATCGCCCTTGTCGAAGCACAGGCAATCGACGGCCTTGATCGCCGTGATCCGTCCCGGCAGGCCCAGGATCTCCTGCGCATCCTGCAGGCTGCACTGGATGCGCATGTCGTCCAGCCCGCCGGACTCCGCCAGGCAGCGCTCGACTTTCAGCTTCTTGCCGTTGCAAGTCGATGGTGATCGCCCTTGTGGAGCGCGAGCGATCTCGGCGATGCGATACCCGACATAGGCCGTCCCCGGCTGCCACGCTGAACGTCATCGCCTGCTTCTGCTTGTCCCGGCGCGGCACACCTCCGGGGCCAGGCCCGTGAGCACGATGTCCATGCCGCGCCACTTCGTCTTGCCTTCCAGCGTCGCCAGCAGATGGTTGTAGGAGAAGCTCTTCTGCGCGGCGAGCTTCTGCAGGTAGGCTTCGGGCATCGTTTTGTCGGGAATCCCCGTCATCAGGAAGCCGCCGATGTCCGCATCCTTGGCGATGATGTGCAGGTTGTAGCCCATCGACAGCATCAGGCGGGCG
Organism: uncultured Planctomycetota bacterium; assembly: GCA_963699595.1. GTDB lineage: Bacteria > Planctomycetota > Phycisphaerae > Sedimentisphaerales > Anaerobacaceae > PLanc-01. Next base: position 1,112,125 of record CAVOUO010000035.1, on the reverse strand, counting down.
GTCTCCCGCTCGGACGCCTTGGAGGCGGTGAAGAACGCCACGAGGAAGGCCACCGCCGTCGTCACGGCCAGCACGGCCAGCAGGAAGTTGATCTTGCGGTGCCACAGTTCTTTGAAAATCATTCGGAGAATGTACATGTTACTCCAGGGTCTCGGCGGGGCAAGCCCCACCCGACAGAGGCCACGCCTAATTGCGCCAGGGCCGTCTCGCCCTCAAGACAATCACCAAAGATACCACGCCCACCAGCGCCACCATGCCTGCCAGCGAGCCGACGAGAACCTGTCCCACAATTCCGGAGGATGGAGGCGCGGCTTGGGACGGGGCTTGGGGGGCGGAGGGCGAGGGCTCGCTCGTCTCTCGGGCCTCGGGCCTCGGGCCTGCATCTTCCGCCTTCTGTCCTTTGTCCTCTTTGTCCTCCATGCCCACCTCGATCTCCTGGTATTCGAACGGCACGCCGGGGTAGTCGAATCCGCCCATGCCGCGACGGATGACGGAAACCATCTCCATTTTCGCCATGGGACTCTCCGGATCGTAACCGAGGTTCTGCACTACCTTCTGGTGGAGAGTCTCATCCCAGCGGGCCGGCAGCATGGTCCCCTGCAGCCAGCGATGGTCGAGGCCGCATTCGCAGTCCCCGCCGATGATCGAGAGGAGTTGCGTCAGGTTGCCGGCCGTCAGGGTTTCGGTGTCGAACAGCGGACCGAGCCAGCGGCCCCGGCCGTAGAAGACCGCCGCACGGGGCTGGTTGACGTCCTGGGGTTTGAGGCGGAGCATCCAGAGCAGTACCTGCTCGCGCGTCAGTGACTTGTGATCCAGTACGACGAGTTCGGGGGGCGTCGTGATCGGTTTGGATTTCACCGGCGTGGGGAGGAATTCCAGTTGCTCGCCGATCTGAGTGATCGCCGTCGCGATGGCCTCCCGCGCTGTCGCATTGGCCTTTGGCTCGGGTCCCTCGATCAGGAGCACGACGCCGTAGGCGTCAGCACACTTCTCCAGAATCTGCCGCCGGAGCGGAGAGTCCAACACACTTCCCAGAGCCGCGGGAATTGCCTGGGCCAGCGAGGTTGACTTCTCAGGCAAAGCCAAAGGCAGCGATTGGCCGTCCGGCGAGACGAGAATCGCGGCCGGGAAATGGCTAATCCCGTGTGTCTTGGCGAGTTCCACTGCCGCCTGGTTGGCATCGGCACCGGCCGCGACCAACTGGAGCCGGATATTCGTCTCCGCCAAGGCGACTTCCATCGCTTCTTTCAGGGTGGACACTCTCGCTCGGCCGGGGCGTTTTCGGGCAGGTATACGAGAAGCCGATACGGCTCGATCCCCACATCGATGAAGCCAACTTCACGCACGTTATATTCACAGCCGGATGCCGGATAAGGTCGAAATGCGAGACAGCATACGGCAACCGCGGCGAGCCATTTCAGTTTGATCACGTCATCATGCTCCGTAGCATGGGCATCTTGCCCATGAGTCTCAGGGCCATCCTGGCCCTGGCAGTTGTTGTTCTTCTCATGGGCGGGACGCCCATGGTACTCACGGCCAGGATGGCCGTGCTACTATGCTCCTTTTGACGGGCCAAAGCAAAGGACTTTCCCGTCGGTCAGAGTGACAACCGCCCTGCCGGCCGAGTCCACCGCCAAGCCCCACGGTGCAGGCGGCTTCGGCAGCGGTTGCTTCCAGAGGACCGCGCCGTCGGTCAGGCTCAGAGCGACCAACTCCTTCTCGGCGGCCAACAAGACCGCGTTGCGGCAGACCGCCATCGCATAGGCTTTTCCGAACCCTGCGGACCACGCGGGCTTGGTTGCGGGGGCGATCTGGCCCCAGTTGACCTGGAACCGGTTGCCCGGATTCGCCATCTTGCGGGCGAACCCCTGGTTGTCGAAGTCCTTGAACCCCATCACTCTCTGCGTACGCGCATCGGACGTCCATGCAACGGAAGTGCCACCGCTCGAAGCCATGAAGACCCGATTGAACACGGTGCCATCATAGACATCATACGCCGGATGCCCATAGAACGGCTTGCCGCACGCGACGACCTGACCGCCCAGCAGCGACAACTCCCAGCCGCGCGGGGCCCGCGAGCTGCACTCGGCCAACTGCGCCCCGTCGTTCAGGCACTTGCCCGTCGCGGCATCGTAGACCGCCGGCGAAACCGAGGTCCCGCCGGGCATGTAGAGCTTGCCGTCGTGCAGCAACAGGTGGCCCTGGACGCTCACGCCGGTATGAGCATCCTGATCGAGATGGCCCGAGGTGCTGTTGTGCCACTTGAGTTGCCCGGTCGTGCGCATCCAGCGCGTAGACGTACGTGCCGTCATAGTTGGCCATCCCGGCGGCGAAGTAGGCGGTGCCGTTGTCCACGAGGACGCCGGTCGCCACCGGCCACGTGGACATCAGTGTGCCATAGACGGGGATCGATGCGTTCGGCCGGCGCCGCCCGGAACCGCCAGAGCAAGCGGCCTGTCGCCGCTTCATACGCGTACACCCAGCCGTCGCCCGAGCCGACGAACGCTCGCCCTTCCCAGATCGTCGGCGGCATGCGGATGGCGCCGCCCGTGCAGGCCTTCCAGCGGACTGTCGCCGGTTGCCGCGTCGATAGCTCGCACAATGCCGTCCGTCCCGCCGACGAACACCAGTCCGCCGGCCGCCACGGGCGCAGATCATGCTCGGCAAGCCCGGCGCGGTGGACGCCTGCGGATCGAACTGCCAGAGCAACTGGGACTCCGCCGCGACGTTCGCCGACGTGGCGGCACTGCAGGCGTTGTCCGCCCGGAACGTGGGCCAATCGCCGGCTGCGACCGGTAGACCGGCGACGCTTCGCCTCCGAGCCGCCGCTCTTCACGAGGCGTTCGGATTCTGCGACCTCGGGGGTGAAATCGAAATCTGCCCGCGGGGCCGAGGCAGGTGATCCCGTACAGCGTCAACTGGCAATCGCAGACCGAGGGCCACCAGTACAGAAGGCCGTTGGCGACCGTGACGCCCTCCTGGCAGACCGGCCGCATCGGGGAGATCCACTGCGGGCGCAGCGAGGCGAGGTCCAGCCGGACCGAGCCGTCCTCCGCCCGGAAGAAGATCGCGTCGGCGGAGCCCGTCGGACGGGTGCAGGCACGACGGGGCTTGGCGACTTCCGCCAGCACCTTGCCGGTCAGCAGGTCGAACTTCATGCTCGGGTGCTTGTCGATCTGGCCGCTGAGCCCGTAGAGAGCATCGTCGCGCAGGATAAGCTGGAAATTGCTGTAGGGATGCTCCCACAGGATTTCGCCGTCTGTCGCGGAGACCGCGAGCAGCTTCCCGACGCACGGCCCGGCGAAATACAGGGCCTTGTCGCTGCACTTGAGGTAGCACGTGGTCCGCCAGTTGGTCCGCCAGTCCTGCCGATTCTGATAGTCGCCGATGGAGGCGAACAGCTTCGGACGCATTCTGAGGGGTCTTGCGCCACATTTCATTGCCGGTCTTGGCGTCCAGGCAGGCCAGGTAGGCCCCGAAGCGAAAGACGTAGATCCGGCCGTCCTTCATGCAGATGGCCCGGCCGTCGATCGGGTCCTGCTCGCGGTGGCTCCAGAGGACCTTCTTCGTCTCGGGGTCGATGGCCAGGACGTGGCGGCCGAAGCCCCAGGGGTTCTCGGGCTGGTTCCAGCCCTCCGAGATCGGGTCCCAGGGCCAGCCGTGCTGTGTCCCGCTTCCACCGCTTCGTCGGGTCGCGCTGCTCCTGCTCGCCCATCATGGCGTACAGAACGCCATTCTCCAGGGCCATCCACTTCCAGAACGTGCCGCCGGCCGCCTCGACCGGCGGGATGATCTCGTCCAGCAGCTTGCCGGTCGCCGTGTCGATCACCTTGCACGACTTGTCGTCGCCGATGTACAGCTTCGTCGGCGTCGCGATCATCGTGTTGCGGTGGATCATGACGCCTTCGGTCAGGTCCCGCTGCCAGAGGATCGAGCCGTTGTAGCCGTTGAAGGCGATGAGCTTGTTGAGGTAGGGCTCCTCCCGCTCCTTCCACGCCACGTGCCCGAACGCCTTGAACATGCGGCCGGCGGACGAGACGCAGACCTGGGGCAGCGGCGCGTACCGCGGCTCGGCCATGAACTGGGTCAGATAGGGCGCGAGGATCACCTTGTCGTTCGATTGCGGGTTGTTGTCGGGCCCGTGATAGGGATGGGTCCAGTCGTCCACACCTTGCGGGAAGGGTTTCGTGACCGTCTTGTCAGAGAGGATCACCTTGCCCGCCGGCCGAGCAACCCGCAACATCTCCTCCGTCGAGAAGCCTGGGGTATTCCCGAGGGCAACCACGACATCGGCAACGTTGCCGGCCAAATGCAGCTTTTGCGCATCTTCTCCGACGAAGATCCGGCTTCCGTAATACCCGGCCTCTTCGACCCTGCGGCAGGCCGACTCGAAATCCTTGCTCTGCAGTTGCGTGTAGATCAACAGCTCGGTCCCCTTGGCCAGCTCGAGCGCCAGATCGCAGGCCCCCTCCCCCACGACCACGCAAATCCCCTGGCGGGCCCCCACAGCCTGCACGACCTCCTGCGGCGATGCAGCGCGCGAAGAGGCAAATGCAGGCGTCACAAGGACAACGAGGGCACTCAGTAATCCGATGACCATAGCGCGACTCATACGCTCCCCTTTCAAAGTCCCGTCCCCACTCGCGTGGCACGGGCATCTTGCCTGTGATTCTGAACTCATGGGCAAGATGCCCATGCCACTGGGTCGTGCGAGGACGCACGACCTACGAAGAGTCTGTTCGAACGACCGATCTATCCTACTTGATGGCCCCAGCCCTGTCAAAGGACTTGCATTTTAACCGCGTAGGATGGGCTTTAGCCCATGCGGATCAGAAACAGCATGGGCTGAAGCCCATCCTACATAGCTCGGTGGGGCAAGCCCCACCCTACCGGCTCACTTGGACGTCGAGTCTGAGACGCCGTTAATCGCTTGGCCGACTTTCTCGATGAAGTTGGAGTAGACGGCATCGGTGATCGGGCGTTGGCTCTCATCCAGGCCCAGCCGGACAATCACCATGTTCCATTCGGGAATGACGAACATGTCGTTGTTGTTGAAGCCGCTGGCGCGTACGTGCCGACGGGTGCGCCAGGCCACTTCCGCCGGCCGTCGGCCTTAATGCCGTTGACCCACCAGTTGAAGCCGTAGACGCCGCGACCATCGGCCCCGCTGTCGGGCCACAGCGGCAGCGACGCCGGTACTTGAGTTTTCGTGGCCATCTCCACCCACTTGTCGCTGATGAGCTGGCGACCGTTCCAATTCCCATGATTGAGAAACAGAAGCCCAAGCCGGGCGATCTGGCGGGCCGAGATGAAGACATGATTGTTGGAGTTGCCCGAGCCGCCGTTGACCGTAATGCCATTGACTTGGCCGAAGTCGCCCCACTTCCATTCGTTGGGGTCCATGCCGATCGGGTCGGCGATTCTGCGTTTGAACAGGTCCTGGAGAGGCTCGCCGGCGATGCGCGTCAGGATCAGCCCGAATTCATTCATCGCGGAATCCCAATAGGCGTACTGCGTCCCCGGTGGCAAACAAAGGCGTGCTGCACGGGTCGAAGGGCGTGGGGCTGGGGCCATGCCTGTAGGTGCCGCGTGGTTCATCCTTCATCGCCCGATAGCCGCTGGTCATCGTCGTAAAGTGCCGTAGCGTGACATCCGGATAGGCTGCGGCCAAAGCCGGGACCACGTCCTTTGCTCGCGTGTCGGGCGTCGCCTTGCCATCGTCGACGAGCAGGCCCAGCACCGTGCTGGTAAATGACTTCGTGGCCGACCAGACGCCGTGAACCTTGGCGATGTTCGGCCCTTTCCAGACCAGATAGCCGTTGCGGACGATCACCACCTCCTTGACGCCGTCCGGCCCGGCGTTTTCACGCAGATAGCCCACGGCCGCTTCCAACCGAGCCGAGTCCACACCCTGAGATTCAGGCGTCGCCTGCTGCCAATCCTGGGCCGGAAAAGCCGCCCGCGTGAGCAAAAGCACGGCGTCTCCCTTGATTGGACATGAGAATTGCGTCTCTCCGCCGGCCGCGGCTTTTGTCCCCACATCGACTTGGCTGCCGACTGTCGGATCAAACCAGTCATACCTATACGTGCCCGGCTCCAGCTTCACAGTGACGAGATCCCCGGCACCGGGTTTGTAGACCAGGTACTGCTTGCCGGGATTGGCGAGACAGTATTTCGTGGACGCTGCTTCCGGCGCCGGACGGGCTTGCGCCAGGTCCATTCTCCGGGCGTAACGCAGCGTATAACCCATGCTCCGGCGGATCGGGTCCCACTTGGGATCGAACCGGTTGCCGAGGACATCGCCGTCGTAGGGGTCCATGAAGATGGGGTTGTAGCCCCGGGTGAAGCTCTTCCAGACCCAGGCCAGATTGCCGCCGAGACCCCAGAGATGGTCCGTGTCGTTGATCACCACCTTGCGGCCGTCCGCCGGGGGCGGGTCATCGCGGTAGCCGCCGTCCGGGTTCGGGGAGACCCAGTCCGCCGGACTGTCGAACAGAGTCTGGTTCGACCCGCCCTGGTACTGGAACGTCATACCGACCGGATGCTGCTGCGGCTTGGTCCGCTCGTAGTCCTTGATGAAGCGGATCATGTGGTACTGCCACGCGGTCGAAGGCGGATGATTCTCGTTCGAGATCTCGTAGAGCACGTTGTCGAAACCGTTGACCGTGTCGATCACCTTGCGAACGTACGCTTCCTGAATCGCGGTGACCGCCTGGTTGCCCAGCTCGTGAATCTCGACGCCCTTGCCATCCTTGTTGGCGTCGCCGTCAATGCCGTTGACGTTGTTCTTGGGATGGAACGGATGCCCCTCCCACGCGCCGGGCGAGAATTGCAGGCCCCAGCCTTCGAAGAGCATTACCGAAACGTAGATGCCGTGCTCGCGGGCCAGGGCGACCCGCTGGGCCAGCCGGTCAAAATAGGCGGGATTGAACTGCTTCAGGTCGAACTTGGGCTTGCCGTCGAGGGCCATTCCCGGCCCGGTCCGCGCGTACGGCTGCGGGGCCGAGGTATGCTGCTTGCCCTCGCCGTTGGCCTTGGTGTCCCACGAGACCAACTCCCACGTCCACATCCGCATGAAGTTGTGGTTGAGCTTGGCCATCCAGTGCGACGTACTTGTCGAAATCAAACGCCGGCGGCGGGTCGGAAGGTCCGATGTCCACGAGGTTGGCCCACGTATGCGAGCCGGTCAGATAGACCACCGCGCCGGTCGCCGTGTTCTGGAAGTAGCGCGGGTTTTGCGGATGCACCGCCAACGGTCCCATCCGGGATTGGCCCGTCGAGGGCGCCTCATCCGCCGCTTTCAACGAAAGGCACAGGAGAGGGAGAACTCCAACCATCAGCAAGAGACATGATCTGCGGCTGCGCATGACGACCTCCTTTGACTGTTCAGGCCTCAATGTACCGCTCGATCCCTCGTATGTCCAGACCTGTAGGGTGCGTATCACGCACCGTTTGCCCCCTGGCGGCCGAGCGACGGCCGGGTGGCAGCGGCAAGCGGAGTCCTCGGAGCTTGCCGATGGTGTGCAGGCGTATCCACGAGCCATCGGCAAGCTCGCGCTTGCCGCTGCCACCCACCAGGGACGCGCTGTGGGATACGCATCCTGCCGACATCCGCCGTTATTACAGGCGTCCGCTGCGGAGGATGGAGATGATCAGCGAGATGCCGAGAACGGTGGCAATCAGGTAGCCGATGAGGCCGAGGGAGCGCAGCCAGCCGCTCAGAGGGACCAGCAGACTGGAGGCGACGACCAGACCTGCAATGACCAACGCAGAACTGATGCGGTCGGAGCTGCGGTCCAGGGTCTTGATCAGGCTCTCCAGGTGCTCGTGCTGGATCTGGACGCGGATGTTGCCCTGGCGCAGCTTGCTGAGGATGATGTTCAGGTCGTCCGGCAATCGGGTCATCAGGTCGCCGGCGTCCTGGGTCATGCGGCGCAGATGGCGCAGCAGCCGCCGGGGCTCCAGGTCCTGCAGGCTCGACTGTCGGGCAAAACGCTGCAGAGCCTGAATAATGCTGAAATCCGGGTCCAGCGTCCGCGCAAACGATTCGATCGTGGCGATGGCCTTGAGCATGAGGGTGAACTGGGACGGCAGGCGGACGTGGTTCGAGCGAAACAGATCGAAGGTCCGGGTGACGATCGCCCCGAAGGGAATGCTCTTGAGCGACAGGTTCTGATACATGTCGATGATCTGCTCCGCCCCCGCGATCAGCCGGGCCCGGTCGGTCCTTTCGTCCAGCATGTCCCGGCGTTCCAGGGCCCGGGCGATCCGCGCGGGATCGTTGTCCACGATGGCCAGGATCATCTCGTTGAACAGGTGGCGGTTCGGCAAGGAGAGCCGGGCGACCTGGCCGAAGTCGATCGGCGCCAGGACGTTGCCCGGCAGCAGGAAGAAGTTGCCGGGATGCGGGTCCGTGTGGAAGAACCCGTGCTCGAAGATCTGCCGCAACACGAAGTTCGCGCCCCGCCGCGCCACCACCTTGCAGTCCAGTCCGTGCTCCTGAAGAATCGCACAATCGCTCGGCTTGATTCCGTCGATGTACTCCATCGTCAGGACCGCTTCCGTGCTGTACTTCTCATAGACCCGCGGAATGTGGACCGTGGCATCGCCGGCGAAGACCCGCTGGAAACGCAGCAGGTTCTGCCGTTCGTTCGCCAGGTCCGTCTCTTTGATGATCGTCTCCACCAATTCGCTCACGATCTGCTGCGGATCGACCGTGCTCTCCTTGAAGAGCGTCACCTTCAGAATCGGCGCCATTTCCTCCAGAATCTGACATTCCGTCTTGATGATCTGGACGATCCCGGGCCGGCGCACTTTCACGGCCACGTCATCGCCTTCCTGCGTGACAGCCCGATGGACCTGGGCAATGCTGCCGGCCGCCAGCGGCGCCGGATCGAAGCGGGCGAAGATCTCCTCCCACGGGCCGTGCAATTCCCGCTCGACCTCGATCTGGATCACCTCCGGGGCCTCCGGCTTGACTTGATCCTGCAAGTGCTCCAGCTCGTGCGCATACTCCGGCGGAATCAGATCCGGGCGCGTGCTCAGCAATTGCCCGAGCTTGATGAACGTCGGACCCAGCTCTTCGAGCGCCAACCGCAGGCGCTCCGGGCGGGTAGGACCCTCCGCGACAGGACGAATGCGCCGGGGGGCGACCCACTCATGAAATTGCAGCCGGATTCTCGTCTGCAGCGCATCCGCCGCTTCCTCGAAGCCATACTTGATCAGCACGGCCACGATGTGACGGTACCGCCGCAGCCGGTACAGGCGGCTCTTCAAACGCGGCTGCCACAGGCTCAAGCGTAGGACTCCGATGGCTCAAGCAGGAAGTCTCCCGTGTGAGGAATGTCATTGCGAGCGAAGCGAAGCAATCTCCCATCCCCCGGGATGGAGATCGCTGCGCCGCTGCGCTCCTCGCCATGACCTATCCCCCACCATCGACTTCTCACTTGAAGGCTTACGCCTCGATGGTGCTTTTCGCCAGCAATTGGTCGAGCTTCAGCTCGATCCGCAGCAAATCGTCCTTGGTCGCCAAGTGCAGGTTGTTGATCGTCTGCCGGACCTGGTCCGCCACCAGGCGCTGGAACTCCGCCCGCGTCCGGTCGGCGTTGTCCATGACCTCCTTGACGAATCCGCTGCGGGCCTCGCGCTCGGCCTGCCCTTTGCTGACATATTCGTCAAAGAGCTTTTCCGCCCGTTCCCGGGTCATGGTCAAAGCCCCGAGTCCGGCCAACATCAATTTGTCCAGCGATTCAAACATATCCTACCTCCGATGCCATCATTTCGAATGGTTCCTGAGGCACTAATGAACCAAAGCTAAATACGTTGTCGATTCGTGGGTCGTGCGGTTCGGCCTAAGGTTTCTCCTGATTCATCAACCCTGACGAGGCCAGGACAGTACAATAACCAGACAACCTGTAGGAGAGACGGACATGTTTGGAAGAAAGATACACCTGTTTACCCTTTTCGGCTTCGAGGTCGGCATCGATTTCACGTGGTTTCTGCTGGCCATCCTCCTGGCGTGGTCGTTGGCCGAGGGCCTCTTTCCCGCGTACTATCAGGGGCATTCCACGGCGACCTATTGGTGGATGGGTGTAGCCGGCACGGTCGGTCTGTTTCTCTCCATCGTCTTCCATGAGTTCTGGCATTCCGTCATCGCCCGCCACTTCGGCCTGCCCATGAAAGGCATCACGCTGTTCATCTTCGGCGGCGTCTCCGAGATGGAGGATGAGCCGCCCAACGCCAAGACCGAGTTGCTGATGGCGATCGCCGGACCGATCTCGAGCGCCGTCCTCGGCGGCCTGTTTCTGATGGCCTACTGGGGCGGCAGCGCCGCCCAATGGCCCGAGCCGGTCTGGGGCGTCCTGCAATACCTCGGCTGGCTGAACCTGGTGCTGGCCGTCTTCAACATGATCCCGGCCTTTCCCCTGGACGGCGGCCGGGTGCTTCGGTCCATCCTGTGGGCGGCCCGGGGCGACCTGCGCTGGTCCACGCGGATCGCCGCCGCCTTCGGCTCCGGGATGGGCATGCTCCTGATCCTGCTGGGACTGGTCGCGTTCATCACGGGCAATGTCATCACCGGTATCTGGTACTTCCTGATCGGCATGTTCATCCGCGGGGCCGCCCAGATGTCCTACCGCCAGGTGCTGATCCGCAGTGCTCTGGGCGGCGAGACGATCTCCCGTTTCATGGAGCCGCATCCGATCGTGGTGCCGCCCTCGATCTCCATCCATGAGCTGGTGAATGATTACATCTATCGATACCATTTCAAGATGTTCCCCGTCGGGACGAACGGCACCCTCCTCGGCTGCATCTCCTCCCGGCAGGTCAAGGACATCCCGCGTGAGCAATGGGACCAGCGCCGGGTGGAGGATGCGCTCACGACGTGCTCGGTGGAGAATACGATCCCGCCGGACACGGACGCCATGAAGGCCCTGTCCATCATGAACCGCACCGGCAACAGCCGGCTCCTGGTGGTCGAGGGAGATCACCTGGTGGGCATCATCACCCTCAAGGATATGCTGAAGTTCCTCAACCTCAAGATGGACCTGGAGGGCAAGTAGTCACGCGATGATGATATCCTTGTCCAAGTAGACATCCTGCACGGCGTGGAGCAGTTCGATGCCCTCCTTCATGGGTCTCTGAAAGGCCTTGCGCCCGGTGATCAGCCCGGTGCCGCCCGCCCGCTTGTTGATGACGGCCGTTCGGACGGCCTGCTGGAGATCGTTCTTGCCCGAGGCCCCGCCGGAGTTGATCAGCGGGACTCGACCCATGTAGCAGTTCACCACCTGATAGCGGGTCAGATCGATGGGGTGGTCCGAGGTGAGCTTCTGATACACATCCGGATGCGTCTTGCCGAAGTCCAGGACCTTGTAGCCGCCGTTGTTCGTGGGCTGCTTCTGCTTCACGATGTCCGCTTCGATGGTGGCCGCCAGGTGGTTCGCCTGCCCCGTCAGATCGGCGGCGGTCTCGTAATTCACGCCATCTTTCGTGAAATGCTCGTTCCGCAGGTACGCCCAGACCACCGTGAACATGCCCAATTCGTGCGCCTGCCGGAAGGCAGCGGAGATCTCCTCGATCTGCCGGCGCGACTCCGGTGAACCGTAGTAGATGGTCGCCCCGACCGCCACGGCGCCCAGATCGAAAGCCTGCTCCACCGACCCGAAGAGCGTCTGGTCGTACGTATTCGGATAGCTGAGCAGCTCGTTATGATTGATCTTGGCAATAAACGGAATCTTGTGCGCGTACTTGCGGGAGACCGCCCCGAGCACCCCCAGGGTCGAGGCCACGGCGTTGCACTGTCCCTCGACCGCCAGGGTCACGATGTTCTGCGGATCGAAGTAGATCGGATTCGGCGCAAACGAAGCGCCGGCCGAGTGTTCGATTCCCTGATCTACCGGAAGGATGGACAAGTAGCCGGTGCCGGCCAGCCGGCCGTGATCGAACATCGCCTGCAGGCTCCGCAGAACGCGCGGCGACCGGTCGGTGAGAGTGACAACCTCGTCGATGAATGTCGGCCCCGGCAGATGAAGCATGTCCCTGGAGATCGTTGCGCAGCGATGGCTCAACAAATCGTCTGCCTCCGGCCCCAGAATCTCGCGTATCCGTTTATCCATCTTCTACTCCTCACGATTTACACGAAATGCCCAGTCTCTCCCAATTATCCATCATCCACCTTCTCCCATCCCTACCTCATCTCGCCAGCACGGCGACACACATGATGGCGAAAGCACCCTCTTGCTACGACGTCCGGATGATGGTTCAAATACGGAAACGCTCTCGCTGGGTTCAGCCGCACATCATCATGCGGGTGCCGACAAAGCAGCTCAACGAAACCAATGAAATGCGTCTTTGCCGGGCTGAAGATAAGAAGTTCCCTGATTTGCGGCCTTCCCTGTTCCATTAGGCTGTTCCATAGGTAAGTTTAATCGTACAGGCGTAGAACCTGTCAGGTACGGCGTCGCGGCTGCCGATTGCACCGTTGGATCTCGCGGAGCAATCCGTCCGGGAACCCGATCTCGGTTGCATGGGGCGCGTCTGCGACGGGCGGCGGAATTGAGGTTCCCACCCCGCACGCCGCCGTCAACCGGACCGGACGAGTCGACGCAGAGACGGAACGGCTTCTTGGATCCCGCCGAGGCGAGACAGCACACGCCGGGCTGCGGACCAGATTTTTTGCGAGAACTCGTGGAAAATGATGACGTAATTCTTGACAGGTCCTGCATTGGCAGTGATAGTGTAGGTTTCATATCCAACCCTATCGGAAGGCAACAGTCTGCGGCAGGATGCTTGCAGATGCGTCGAAATCCGCGAAATCAAGCCAGCGTACGAAGGCCTCGTTCAACGCGGTCAGGGAGGAACGATCGATGAAGATCAAGACGCTCATGCTCGGTTGGGAGTTTCCACCCTATATCAGCGGCGGGCTCGGCACGGCGTGCTATGGACTGACCAAGGCGATGGGCCGCATGGGGATGGAGGTGACGTTTCTCCTGCCTCGGATGGGTCCGGTGCGGATGGCCGGCAATCCGGAGATGACCCTGGAGTCCGGATTTCCTCACGTCCGTTTGCGCGCCGTCCCCTCCAGCCTGATGGCCTATGGCCGGCGTGGGAATCCCCGGTCGGCCCGGCAGGCGACGGCCGGAACCGGAGTGCTCGAGGAAGAGCTGGAAGGTCCCGCTCCCTATGGCCCCAACATCTGCGAAGAGGTGCAACGGTATGCGATGCGGGTGATGAAGATCGCCGAATCCGAGGAATTCGACGTCATCCACGCCCACGACTGGATGACGTTCCCCGCCGGGATCGCCCTGTCGGCCCGCAGCGGCAAGCCCCTGGTCGTGCAGGTTCACTCGACCGAATTCGACCGCAGCGGCGAGCACGTCAATCAGTACGTCTACGACATCGAGCGACATGGCATGCACGCGGCGGCCAAGGTCATCACCGTCAGCAATTACACCCGCAATATCGTCGTGAACCGCTACTCGCGTGCCGCCGGAGAAGGTGGAGGTCGTCTATAACGGCATCGATTTCTCCGATTCCGGTGCGGCCGCGCTGCCGCAGGCCGCGTCCGCCGGGGGCGACAAGGTCGTGCTGTTTCTGGGCCGCATCACCATGCAGAAGGGACCGGAGTACTTCCTGTACGCCGCCAAGAAGGTCCTGGAGAAAGAGCAGAACGTCAAGTTCGTCATGGCCGGCGATGGCGACCGTCTGTACGGAACCATCGATCTGGCCGCCTGGCTCGGCATCGGACACAAGGTCTTCTTCACCCGCTTCCTGCGCGGGGCCGACGTGGATCGAGTCTACCAGATGGCCGATCTGTACGTGATGCCGTCCGTCTCCGAGCCGTTCGGCATCGCGCCGCTGGAGGCGCTGCAGCACAATGTGCCGGTGCTCGTCAGCAAATCGAGCGGGATTGCGGAGGCCTTTCGCAATGCCCTGAAGGTCGACTTCTGGGACATCGACGAGATGGCCAACAAGATCATCGCCGTTCTGCGCCACCCGCCGCTCCAGGAGACGCTGCGCACCAACGGTCGCAAAGAGGCCTTGCGCTTCCGCTGGGAGGACTCCGCGGCACGGGTCAATGAGGTCTACCACAAGGTCCTGAACGTCGCCTGAGCCGCATGTGATTTGGGGAGATTTTTTTCATGGCTTCAGTCTGTTTCTACTTTCAGGTTCACCAGCCGTATCGGCTCCGCCACTACACCATCTTCGACAACGAGCACCAACTACTTCGACGACTACAAGAACGCGCAAGTCTGCCGCAAGGTCGCGGGCAAATGCTATCTGCCCACCAACCGCCTGATGCTGGATCTGATCCGTCAGCACGAAGGACGATTCAAGATCGCCTACAGCATCACCGGCGTGATTCTCGAACAATTCAAGGAGTACGCCCCGGAAGTGCTGGCCAGCTTTCAGGAGCTGGCGGAAACGGGGTGCGTGGAGTTCCTGGCCGAGACCTACTATCACAGCCTCAGCTTCCTGTTCTCGCCCAAGGAGTTCGCCGCCCAGATTGACGCGCACAAGAAGCTCGATGCAGGACCTCTTCGGCCAGACGCCGCGCATCTTCCGCAACACCGAGCTGGTCTACAACAACGCCCTGGCCGAGACCATCGAGCGGATCGGAGGCTTCGACGCGATCCTGGCCGAGGGCGCCGATCACATCCTGGGGTGGCGCAGTCCCAATTTCGTCTATCGGCCCCCGAACTGCGCGACGCTCAAGCTGCTGCTGAAGAACTACCGGCTCAGCGACGACATCGCCTTTCGGTTCTCCAACCGGGGCTGGCGCGAATGGCCGCTGCGGGCCGAGAAGTTCGGCCAGTGGGTCAACGCCGTCAACGGCAACGGCTACACGGTCAATCTCTTCGTGGACTACGAGACCTTCGGCGAGCACCAGTGGGAGGACACGGGCATCTTCGAGTTCCTCCGCCACCTGCCCGACGGAGATCCTGAAGCATCCGGACAACGATTTCAAGACGCCCAGCGAGGTGGCGGACGCCTACGAGGCCGTGGATGTGGTCGATGTGCCTCACCTCGTCAGTTGGGCCGACACGGAGCGAGACCTCTCGGCCTGGCTCGGGAACGCCATGCAGTACAACGCCATTCACGAGTTGTACAACCTGGAGGGCATGGTGAAGGCCACCGGCGATCCGGACCTGCTCGCCGACTGGCGAAAGCTCCAGACCTCCGATCACTTCTATTACATGTGCACCAAGTGGTTTGCCGACGGCGATGTGCACAAGTACTTCAACCCCTACGATTCGCCCTACGATTCCTACATCAACTTCATGAACGTCCTGGACAACCTGAGGTCGCGCTGTGCCCCGCGGCCCCGTTGCACCGGAATTCCGCCGTGGTCGCAACACCCGCGTGATGACGAAGAGCGTCGTTTCACGAGATGCGGTAGACGGTAGGTCGGCCGCCGTCGGGGCCGTCGAACAGGACCAGCACCGTCACACTGTCCGGCGTCTCCTCCAGAATCGTCATGGCTTCGGCCTGACCGGTGGTCTTCGGGAGTGCTCCGATCTTCTGCACCTCGGTGCTTCTCCCATCCCACTGGAAGAGAAAGAACTCACGGTTTTTGTCATAGTCTTGCGAGTCCGGATACTCCGTGGAGGGCTCGGAGCCGGCATTGCCGGCAATCAGGAGGAAACCTGACCGGGCGGCCACCAGATCCCGGATGCCGAGTCCCGGCCCAAGGCGCAGCCGATGCAGCGTGCAGGTCGGTCGGGGCGTGCCGCCAAACACATCGTCCGCGCGGATTTCCATGACCAAGGCGTCGCCCTGGAGGTTGGGGCTGCGAAACCCGACGTAGAGCCGCCCGTTGCGGGCCGCCAGACCTTCGATGTTGACGCCCCGGCGCTGCAGCGGCTGGGCGAAGTGCGGGCCGAGCACCGGGTCGGCGCGAAGTACATCGACCAGGCTGGCGGTCTTCAGCGAGGCCGCCAGCGGTCCGCTCGGCCTGCCGGTGGTACGGTCCACTTGCAGGCGGAAGATGCGATAGCGATTTTCCTGCTGCTGGCCTGAGGCCTTGGCGGCCCCATGCGAGCCGACGATGTAGTAGCAGTCCCCCTCGGCGGCAATCGCTTCGATATCGATTTCCGACCCGGAGCGCAGCAACGTAATCGTTTCGAGGACCCGCAAGGTCTTGGCCGGCCGCACCATCTCCACGACCTGTACCTGGCGTGCCTCATCGGCCCCGAGCAGACCGAATCGATCCGAGATGAACGCCAGCCCGCTCAAATCCTTGCCTTCGACGACGTCGCCCTCGAAGGAGTACCGGTCGACCACCTCGATTCGCGTCCACGGCTTCGCATCCCTCCCGGCGGCCTTGGCCGAGCCGCCGAAGCCGCCGCCAGCCACGACCAGGCAAAGGCTCGTGATGGCGCACGCCAACGCCCGTTTTGGGGCGGACGCCGTGTCCCCTGCTCCTGCCGCCGCACTGCGATCACGACGATTTTGCATAGCTGATCCCCTTTCCTTCCTCCATATAGTACAGTCATCTGGACAAGTCAACTGCACAAGTGCAGGATTTGAGAGGGCTTGCCAGGAGCCCTGCCGGCCGGTACACTGGCGCAAGAGTGGCGTGTACGGGCGAATGATCGTTCGCCCCTGCTTGGCGTATCCTGTCGGGCTCGTAGCTCAGCGGCAGAGCAGGTGGCTCATAACCACTTGGTCGAAGGTTCGAATCCTTCCGGGCCCAAGTCCTTGCCCTGAAAGGGTTTGCGGGGATCTGCGACGGTAAGCGATTCTCAGCTTTGCCCACGTGAAGGGGGGGTGGCAAACTCTACACCCCCTTCATCTCGCCGTATGTCGGTGTGCCCGATGCTTCGCCGCCGACTTCTCCTCCATGCGACAGCCGTCCCTTCGCGTGCTGATCGTGGCATTCCCACGCCCAAGCTCCTGTCATCATCCTTTACGAGGTGGTCAGATACTGCCGACGCAAGTTGACGTAGACTGCTGAGTCCTTTGTCTCAGTGGACGGCAAACGGGGACAACGCCGGCCATTGAACGAGGTCGATGATCCAGCCGCCCTGCAGGCAACGTCGTCTAAAGGGTTCGCGCGAGGGTCTCCGGCGGCCCCGGCTCGGGGCATCCCTACTCGCTGCCCGCAATTCGTCGAGGACATCGGCTCGCCAGGACTCTCTATCGGGAGCGTCTGCGAATTCCCTCAACAACCTTCGCCCTATCCTTACAATAGGCACGAAGCACACGATCTAACTCCGCGACAAGGGAAGTACAAGGCCGCCGTGATAGCAGCCTGAGTAAGGTGAAGCCAACCTCTTCTTGTACTTGTGTATCTTGGACGTTGGGCGTCGCTATGCCGACGACGGCCTTCGCCTTCTTGACCGACTCCTTTCGCACGCTCATTCTCCTTTCTAATATACATTCAGGACGCATCTTCGGCGTCCATTTTTGGAGATTAGAGCATTGGACATAATGCGCAGAGAATCAACTCGAAGAAAAAGAACCCTTGTGGCTTATCTCGTGTCGGAAGAAGCAGTTACGAATGTCGATATGGTTGTTCCTGTATTGGACAAAAATCAATTGTGTCCATTTTGTCCAGAGTTTTGAGATTGCCGGTATCGCTCACAAGCCTTTCTGGCTGCCTCTCCGTTCGGAAAATCCAGGTTGTCAGCTACCGTATTCCATGCGCCGGTAGAATCGTTGCTCTCTGCATAGATGTCGTCGAATTGCTTCCATGCCTTCTTGCATTTCGCATCTGAGTGTTTTCGCGGGCGTCCTCGCGGTATCTTGTCCCTATTACTTGACTTCTTCGCGTGCGCTTTCAGTTGGCTACATTTGCCCAGCCCCTCTACCTCTGGCGTAGTGGCGCGCGCGACTGTCTTCTCGATTTCCTCTGCCAGACTCAGGATCTCCACGGGCAAGTTATGCGGGAACAGGACTCTCAAGTTGGGCTCACTGGGCAGATATTGCACTCGAACTTTCTCATAGAGGTCCCGTTGACGCTTCTTCAGATTGCCAGCACTATCCGCGTGCCCACGCTGCCCAAGCCATCGCAGAGAATACTCAAAACTGGGATGAAAACAGGCAATCAACTCATGGTAGCTTGTGTCGCACTCCTGCTGCGAAAGTTCCTTGTCTATCCAATTGCCCTTCGCAAATGCCCGCAGCCTGTCTATTGTCTCCCGCAGAGGCTCAACTTCGGCGATGATGAGTTGCTGGCTCCCCGGCGTCCCGCCTGGGTGCCCCTGCGCGCTCTGCTGGTCGCGCTCCCAAATGATCTTGTCCGCGTCTACGCACCATCGCTCCATATCGTCCAGAAGACTCGGCCACGGCACGTCGGGCGGTATCAGGGGCAGGTGGATGCCACGAGATTTGTACTCATCGCGGATTCTGATTGCCGCTTGGCGAGCCAACTTGCCCATACGAGAAAAGTGTATTGTGCGAGGCAGGTCGGCCGCCTGATCGGGCTGTTTGTGCAGCCAGCGGATATCCCGAAACTCGCATATTTTATCGTGAAGTTCTTCCGGCGTCTTCGGTTTGGCGAAATGCCTTGCGAGTTCTTCCTCTGGGTACTCTGGGAACTTCATTGCGCGCCTACCTTCTTCGGCAGCCGGCAGCGACAAGAAGGCAGCCGGGGTGCTATGGCGTTGGTCGAGAACGCGGCCGGCCTTGCGGTTCGGCCTTCCCCGGCAAGATGACTTGATGATGGCGCAGTAAAATTCGACCATTTCATAGCGTCCCGATTATGTCACAACCGGACAGATTTTCAAGGATTTCCCTTGTTCGCAGGCTGGTGCGACTCTATACTGGAAAACGGTTGGCGGCACGAACACCTTGGAGGAATCACACAACGCGGAGCGAGTGCCGTCCCGGGAGAATGCTGGTTTTGGGAAGGGAGAGCATCATGAAAAGCGGCTCGTTTGTTGTATTGGCTGTAGTCATTCTCATAGCATCGGCCCCGCTGTTGGCTGGCCTGTCGGACGGGCTGGTTGCCCGTTACGGATTCAATGGGAACGCGAAGGACGAAAGTGGCAATGGGCACGACGGCGCCGTCCATGGGGCCACTCTGACCGTGGACCGCCTCGGAAATCCAGACAGGGCATACAGTTTCGATGGAATCAATGACTATATCAGCGTGCCATACGCCGGTACTTTTCAGTCATCACAGTTCACGCTGGCAACGTGGGTTCAGACAAGAGGGGACGTGTCGCTGACATCCACCAGCGAAGTAATCGTTGCGCGAGGGGAAGACTCCTCTACAGATCGTCTCTGGTCTTCCCTGGAGATCGCCGGTCGCAGTGACCCGTGGGGGACAGGGACTCTCCTGATCTACGAGGACAATGGCGACACGAGGCGCATCTACGACACGGGGATCTTTCCGCGTGCTGAGACATGGACACACGTTGCTGTTACCCGGTCGCTCGCCGGCGAAGTCACTATCTACGTCAACGGTTACGTGGTCGGGCACTGGGACAACACGCCGACTCCGGCCACAATATGCACGCAGGAGTTGACGATTGGTGCCCGATGGTGGAGCCCGAGCACGTCGGGACCATATCAACTGGCAGGTTACTTCTCCGGGGCCATTGATGATGTCATGTTGTACAATAGAGCACTTCTCAGGGCGGAAATCGCGGAGCTTGCCGCTGATTCAACGCCGCCAATCAACCCTGTTCCCCTCCCCGGCTCGGTTCTGCTCGGTGTCTGGGCTGTGGGCTTAGTCGGCTGGCGGCTGCGACGTAGGACGGAGTAACGCACCCTCTCTTGCCGTTTCGGAAACGGTTCGCAGTGAATCCCAAAAGGACTCTCTACCTTTCTGGGCACATTGTGTCTTGTGTTGCTCCAAGTCGGAAGCATGGCGCCGTCCATTCCTGGCTCGTTGTCCCCGGCCCCTTCGGGGGGTAAGGGGTCGCGCCGGCGGATAAGCGTTCTTTCTTCACCCGCAATCCTTCAGCCGAATAGCCGCAATCCGCCGCGCTTCCTCAAGCTCCTTCTCGGCCAATTCTCGCACCTTGGCCGGGTCGTCAATCTGCGTGCGATCCGTGAACATGGCCAGAAACCGCCCCTGAAGCTCGGTGCAAGCCTTCGCAACAGCGTACTGGTGGTTCTCGCGGGCCATGAGTTTGTCATGCTCCAGATCGCTGAGAACCTTATCGACCGTAATCATGTTGCGGACCATGTTCTCGGAGTGTAGCTGGTTGATCCGGTCTATGATCCGTTTGTCTTTCAGAAGCTTGTGGGCCAGAACAGCAGCGCCCGCCTCTGCATACCCGGCCGCTATCGCCGCTCGCGTGCCGTTCCCAAATTGCGGCTCTCCGACAGTGGTGTAGTGAACACAGAAGCTATCCTGTCGAACGGTCAGCGGCTTATCCATTTGCCTTGTCTCCAAGATAGGTCAATCGGCCTGCCTTTCACCTGCCTGACAGTATTAGCCTTTCTTATACCATATTCAGGCCGCTTTATACAGTGTTCGGTGTGGATTTTGAATCCGTGTTCGGGTTGACTGACTGTTCACTCCAATTGCCCATTCTCAGACGTGCTACGGACCAGCGCAAGACCGCCTGCCGAATATGCTCCGGCAGCTTTGGCCTGCGGTCCTGAATGAGTGGCAAATCCCGGCTCGTCGTCATAGGCCAGCCTCCCGCAAAATTGCCGACTTGATGTTGATGGGCAGTGTTGGCCATGCTTTGATGAGCCGTGCCAAGTCGGGGTCCAGGGGGGTGTTTTCGGCATTTGGTGCGCCTGATTTGCGCCGCCTGGGGTGGCCGAGAGAGCCCCTACCCTCGGCGGCAGCCAACTATCGGGCGTGGGTGAGTTTTCTTTGTGCCTTTTGGAAGACGGCGCTTGACATGGCGGTCAACGGCGGGGAGTATTCTCTCTGGTACGCGGTTCGTCTTCACGGAGTATGGCGTCCCGCTGGGTGAGGGACGTTATCGACAGAGCAGCGGATGCTTGTACACGGGTACGGAGAAGAGCACATTTGTCTCTGGAATGGAGATGGAAGGAGGTCAAGATGGTGCGGCCAAAGAAGGCGTTTCAGACGACCGCCGCAGTGTTGGTGGTTCTTCTCGTCTCGGTGGCGTCAGTTCGGGCGAACTTCGCCATCAGCGGTAACGTGCCGCTTGATGGTGGGTTGACCATGTCTGGCGCCGTTGACATCTCCGGGGTTGCGGCGATCCTGCACGAGGATACCCCCTATGGAGGCTTCGACAGCTTTGGCAATCCGTCATCAGACGAAGCCTTGGGCGTATTCAGTCTTACAAGTCTTGTGCAGAACTTCTTCGTGCCCGTGGGAGGACGAACGATAGCAGTGGCCTTCACATACGATCTCACTGTCACCGCGCCGTCCGAAACCGACTTCTTTTACGTTCTGTTCGACAACGACCCAGTCTTCACGAAATCGACCGAATTCTTGGTCCCCCTCCCCAACGATACTGTTCTCTATAATGATAGCCAGCAGCGCTCGCGGTTCTTGAGCTATGGTGAGCATTCGCTCGTCTTCCGTCTCGTAGGTGAGGCCGACGGCGCCGACACGACAGCCACGATTGACGACGTAAGACTGTCTGTCGTCCCTCTCCCCGCCTCCGTTCTGCTCGGTGTTTGGGCCGTGGGCTTAGTCGGCTGGCGGCTGAGACGCAGAACGACGTAATCCACTATCAGCAAGCATCGTATCGGGGCTGTGCGGACACCGTGCAGCCCCTTTTCAATTCGGGGGCTTGGCCATTCCTGGGCGTGCCCTGCACGAGCCTCTTGCCTAATTGCCGGAAGCGTTGCGCACAATCGCCAGAACGGCCGAACGGACAGCCGGGGGAAGATCCGGCCACGCGGCCGCGATCTTCGCCAAGTCGGGGTCCGGAGGGATGTCTTGTCCGTTTGGTGCGCCGGATTTTGCGCGCTGGGTTTCCGAAATCGGGGTTTTTGATAGCGTCAGTGCGGGGTGTTCGTGTCCTTCCGGGCCCAGTTGCCCGTTCACGGCACGGGCGATCCCTGGGAGGCCAGTGCGGGACCCCGTTCCGCCGGTGAGCCATTAAAGGCTATGCTACGGCCTTGCGACTTACCGCCCTCCGTCCTCCACCTTTTGGGGGCTCTAAGCGTATTCCTCAGGCAAACTGAGGCTCAGCCGTATTGCCCGGCGGCGGAGGATTCGCTACGTTGGCAGTGTGCCGATGCAACTGTTCCAGATCGATGACTTGAGGGCTCTGGCCGAACGCAGACAATGGCCCTGTGTCTCTCTGTACCTGCCCACACACCGGGCCGGAAGAAAAGAAACGCAGGAGGACCCGATTCGCCTCAAGAATGCGGTGGCCGAGGCCAAGGAGCAGCTTGCCCAAGCCGGCTATCCCAAAGACAGCATCACCGAGTTGCTGGAGCCGATCAGCCGCCTCGTCACCAGTCGCGATTTCTGGCTCCGCCGGGCGGATGGCCTCGCTCTGTTTGTCGCACCCGAGCCTGCTGCAGTTCTACCGCGTTCCTCTGAAACTGCAGAGTGAGGTGGTCGTGGCGGACCACTTCGCCGTCAAGCAGTTGATTCCCCTGTTCTCCGAGGATGGCCGCTTCTACATCCTGGCGCTCAGTCAGAAGCGGATTCGCTTTTACGAGGCCACCCGTAGCAGCATTCAGGAGCGGGTGCTGCCCGACATGCTCCGGAGCATCGCCGATCTCAAACAGTACGATGAGGCCCAGGAGCAGCTTCAGAGCCATACCCTGGGCTCTGTTGGGGCCGCCGGAACGAGCATGATCTTTCACGGCCAGGGCGCCATTGCCGACAAGGCCACCTACAAAGCCGATGTAAGAGGATACGTCAACATCGTCTGCAAGAGGCTGGAAAGGTACCTGGACGGCCAGACCGCTCCTCTGATCGTGGCCGCCGTCGAGTACGAACAATCCTTCTATCGGCAGGCCAACTCCTACCACAACCTGCTGGAAGAGGGGATCGTCGGCAATCCCGATGGGATGGGCGAGGAGGAGATCCACCGCGCTGGCTGGGAGATTGTCGAGCCTCATTTCGCCGAGGCGAGACATGTCAGCCTCCAGCATTTCGCGGACCTCTCCAACACCGACAAGGCAACCGACAAACTCGAAGAGATCCTGCCGGCCGCGTGCCACGGACGGGTCCGCACCCTGTTCATCGAGACGCAGGCCCGCACCTGGGGGAAGTTCGACGTCATGCGATCGGCCGTCGAGATTCACGACAGTCCCGCCCAGGGTGACGTGGACTTGATCGATCTGGTGACCGTGTGCGTCCTGCAGAACAAGGGGATGATCTACGCCCTGCCCCGGGACCAGATGCCGACCGAAAGCAGCGCGGCGGCGTTTTTCCGGTATTAGCGGGCGAGCCTCCCGGTTTACGTCCCGTCCGTCAGATGAGCGACCCGGCCGACCTCGTTCTGCATGAGTCCCCACAGCGCGGCGGCCCCATCCGCCGAGAGAGACAGCGACATCGCGACGGTCGCGCAGACCCCCAGGGCCATGTACACCCAGTCCCGGCTCCTCTCGCGCCGGGCCGCCTCGGCCAGGTAGGCGAATTTGCCGCGGACGAGCGCCACCGCCTCGCCGTCGAGCTTCAGTTCCTGCCCGATCCGCTCGCCCAGCCGGGTCAGGACCCGTCGGACGTTGTCCGCCTCGTACGCCGAGATCGGCTCATTCACCACGTTATCGGGCGGCTCCATCCCGAGGACCGCCTGGTACTTGGCCAACCTGCCCCACGGGTCCGGGATCTCGATCTCGCGTTTCAGGCAGGCCGCCCAGTTCCGCAAGACCCCCTCCTGCTCGTGCCAATCCTTCAGGTATTCATAATCCATCGACCGGTACCGGCCGGGACAGGCGACGCACCAAGCATTCAACTCGTGGGACGAGAACTGGAAATAGTGCGTTCCATCCCGGTGGTTCAGCCGGGAGACCACGATGCCTCCGGCGATCTCCTCCTTCGCCCAGGAGAACTCGGCGGGCTCCAGCCCTGCCTCCTGGAGCAACTCGAAGACCCGGCTCCTTTGCGAGCGGAGCAGTGTAAATCTCTTGATCATGGTTTCCCATCACTCGACAAGAATCGACGCGTAGCTTTCCACGAAGTTGCGGCCGTCGCAGGCAATCCCCAAGCTCACGTCGCCGCGCGACGTGATCTCGATCTCGGCGGACGAGCCAGTGCGGCGAAGGGCCGCCCACGGCAAGCCCTCGGACGTGGCGTTAACCTGAACATCCCCCGCGGTGGGCTCGCCGGTCACCGGCCGCCCCTCCGTATGGTTCTGGAAGGCCGTCAGGATCGCCATCTGCCGGGCCCGCACCTCATCCGTTTTCACGATGAGCGCCCCCGCCAACGCGCCGGCGTCCGCCGCGTTGTCGAGCTCGTGAACATTCCAGCCCGCCTTGCCCCAGTCCAGGCTCAACCCCAGGATGCCCACCACCACAAACAGCAACAGTGCCGTCCATACCAGGGCGATGCCGCGGGCACCGGTCCCGGCAACAGAAGACGTTCCCGGGGAAGCGGGACGTTTCCGGCTCGGAAGGTGAAGTGCGGCATAGGCACTTGTGACGTCACACCTCCCACAGGACACTTCCTTGGATGCCCTGGCGGGCGCACGGCGAACGCTCTTGTCCCTCGATGCGCCCTCGTTTCGCTCCATGAGTCACCCCTCTGTGCAATGGAATTCTCGTCTTATCCGCCCGCCGACACCCCAGAAGAAAAAGCAGATGCGAATTTACTGTTATATGTACATATGGCCCGCGACAGGTCAACGAGGGTTTTGCGTAGTCGCAATTCAGGTAATTTCCGATAGAGCATGCCCCAGGTCCACTGTAGCATGACCCTCGTCGTGAGACGCCGGTGTCGTCACAATAACACGATATTGGAGTGACAGCATATCCTTGACAGCGGCAGACCCTGGCGGTATGGAGAGAACAGCCGGGTCGAGAGCGACCCGCGCCGGGGGATGGGGGGATCATTTCGTCAAGGGGGCTGGTGTCCCGTGAGGGAAGGGGAGTTCCTGGGGCGGCAGCTTCCAACGGTTTCTCGACACGATCGTTCCATCGAGTGAGATGCGCGCATACTCGTTTTGTCGTGAGGGCGAAAAGCTCTACCACAGGCATGAGGACCTTCGGGAGAAAAGGAGAAGAAGATGAAGTCACTATGGAACTTCTGGAAAGACGAGCGCGGGCTCGAGACCGCGGAGTGGGCCTTGCTGCTGGGGATCGTGGTCTTGGCCGGAACCGCGGCCGCCGTCGGGGCGCGGCCGGCGATCCAGGCGATCTTCGCGGAGATGACGACCGAGTTGACCAACGCCCAGCCCTAGGCGGGATCGCGGTACGCGGAACAGGCAAAATGCTCACCAGTGACAGATATGAGCTGTGGCTCCAGTGGGGCGCCGTCATCGGCGCCTCACTGGTCGCCGCCATCACGGACCTCAGGCAGGGACGCATCCCCAACTGGTTGACCCTGCCCCTCTGGTTGCTCGGTTTGGCCAAAGCCACCGATGGGGGAGGCGCCGCGGGCTTCGTGGGAGCGTTGGGAGTCAGCGTGCTGCTGGTCATGCTGGGCGCGATCGAATACGGCTGGCTTTTCTTCAACGTCCAGCAGATCACCAACGCCGCCCGGCAGGGCGCCCGGGTCGCCATCCTCCCGGACGGGAGCCCGGCCCTGCTCCAACAGGTCCTTCCGGGAGACAAAGCCCAGTATAACGCGGAGGTGCTCCGCAAAGCACGCGACAAGGAGACGCATCGGGGCGCTGACGCGCCGGCGGCCTGAGCCCTCCTGTGGTTTCTCCGCCAACGGGCCGCCACACGGGTCAGGCAGGCTTGGCGCCCGGTTCGGGCAGGCCCTTCACCAGCGGCAGCTCGATCGTGAACGCGGTCCCTTTGTCCACCTCGCTGTGCACCGAGATCGTGCCGTCGTGAGCCTCGATGATTTTCTTGGCCGTGGCCAATCCCAGGCCGTTGCCGCCGGAGCGCAGGGAGCAATACGGCTGGAAGAGGGTGGGAAGTCGTTCCGGCGGGATTCCCCTGCCCGTGTCGCTGACCTGAATGACCGCCTGGTCAGTATGCCGGGCCGTCCGGATCATCAGCTCGCCGCCTTGGTCCATCGCCTGCTGGGAGTTGATGAGCAGGTTCAACAGGACCTGCTTCAGCGCGCCGGGATCCGCCCGGCAGAGCAAGAGATCGCTGCTGAAGCTCTGCCGAACAGTCAGCGCATGACTGTACGCCTGGGGCGAATAGAAATCGACCATGTCGCTCACCAGCTCATTCAGATCGACCGTGGTCAACTGCAGGTCGGGACGCCGAACGTATTTCAGGAAGCCATCGAGAATCTGCTCGATGCGGTCCGTCTCTTTCTGGACGACGGCAATTTTGCGTGCCGCGCCGGCCAGGCTGTGACGGCACTGATCCCACAAGACCCGGCTCGGTTCCGCCAGGTCCACATCGTCCAGCGCCTCCTTGGCAAGCTGGAGGTTGACCTTGATCGTCGAGAGGGGATTCTTGATCTCATGGGCGAGCTCGCCGGTCAACTTGGCCAGTTCCCCATTCGGGTCGGTTGGCTCCCGGGCCGGGTCTGTCCTTTTCCCGCGCTCTGTCCCGGACAAGGGCGTCGCGGCCTTCGCCCCCACCCTGCGAAGGGTGGCAAACATTCCACTCAAGAAACCGTTCACACGTCTTTCACTCCGGGGCCCTTGGCCCGCCCAAAAGAGAGAGCCGAAATCTCAAAGCCCTGCCGCCCGGTCAAAGGGCAGCACTTTTGAGTTTCGGCTTCATGGTTCAGAAATCGACTGACGTTCGGGAGAAGAGTCCGTCGCCTACCGCCGGCCGCCGTGCCGGGGCCTGCGATCGTCCCTTCGGTCATCTCTCCGGCGTTCGCCGCGGTGCTCTTCGCCCTGGCCTTCGCCCTGGCCTTCCTTCTTCTCTTCTACGATGCCCAGTTCCTCCAGGGCGGCCCGCCGCGAGAGCTTGTAGCGGCCCTGCTCGTCGATCAGGAGCAGCTTGACCGGGATGATGTCCCCGAGCTTGCACACGTCCTCGACGTGCTTCACGTAGTTCGCGCTGAGCTCGCTGACGTGGCAGAGTCCTTCCACGCCGGGCACGATCTCGACAAAGACGCCGAAATCCTTGACGGAGACCACCTTGGCCTCTTTGTAAATCCGGCCGATCTCCGGGGGCTGGGTCATCGCCTCGATCATCTCTTTGGCCTTGAGGTGACCGTCGCCGTCCGTGCAACTGATGTAGATGGTGCCGTCCTCTTCGATCTCGATGGTGGTGTCCGTCTGCTCCTGGAGGCTCTTGATCATCTTGCCCGCCGGGCCGATGATCTTCCCGATGAACTCGGGATCGATCTCCATGGTAATCAGCTTCGGGGCATACTTGCTCAGCTCCGTCCGCGGCGCACCGAGGGCCTCATTCATGACCTTGAGAATATCCAGCCGGGCCGTCCGCGCCCGCTCCAGAGCCTCGACCATGATCTGGTGCGGCAGCCCCATCGCCTTGATGTCGAGCTGGATGGCGGTGATGCCGGTCGTCGTGCCGGCGATCTTGAAGTCCATATCGCCGAAGTGGTCTTCCTCGCCGAGGATGTCGGTGAGCAGCTTGTAGCGCCCGCTCTCCCCGCTGATCAAGCCGATGGAGATTCCCGCCACGGCTCCGTGGATCGGGACACCGGCGTCCATCAGCGCCAGCGAGCCGCCGCAGACGGAAGCCATCGAGCTGGACCCGTTCGATTCCGTGATGTCCGAGACGATGCGGATCGTATACGCGAAGTTCTCTTCCGGCGGTCGCACGTTCTCGAGCGCCCGCTCGGCCAAGGCGCCGTGACCGATCTCTCGGCGGCCCGGCCCCCGCATCGGCTTGACTTCTCCCACCGCATACGGCGGGAAGTTGTAGTGGTAGGTGAAGCTCTGGGCGTATTCCTCCTGACAGGCCGTCGATGATCTGGGCATCCCGGATCGTCCCCAGCGTCACGCTGACAATCGCCTGCGTTTCGCCGCGGCTGAACAGGGCCGAGCCGTGCGTTCGGGGAAGCAGGCCGACTTCGCACGAGATCGGACGGATATCCGTCTCGCCCCGGCCGTCGGGCCGCTTGCCCTCCAGAATCATCTTGCGGACGACTTCCTCCTCGATCTTGTCCAGCACGCGGTTGAGCATCATCGAGTCCACGGCGGGCTTCGATTCTCCGGACGCAGCGCCACCTTCCGCCGCCTCCGCGTATCGCGCTCGAACCTCATCGAAGAGCGCGTTGACGGCGTTGTTTCGCTCCTGCTTGCCGACGATCGTCTTCAACACCACCAGCTTGTCATGGATCTCCGCTTTGACCTTCTCGTAGAGGCCGGTGTCCAACTCCACGATCGGCGCCTCTTTCTCCACCGGCACCTGGGCCTGGAGTTCCTCGATCATCGAGACGATCTCCTGGATGGCCTCGTGCGCCTTCTGGATCCCCTCGGCAATCACGCTCTCGGACAACTCCTTGGCGCCGACCTCGATCATGTTGATGGCTTCCTTCGTGCCACCGACCAGCATGTTCAGGTCGCTGCTTTCAAGCTGCTTGTGCGTGGGATTGACGACGAATTCCCCATCGACCCGGCCGACCCGGCAGGCCCCCAGAGGCCCCAAGAAGGGAATCTTGCTGATAGACAGCGCTGCACTGGCGCCAATCAGAGCCGGGACATCGGGGTCGTTTTCACGATCGGCGCTCATCACGGAAGCGGCGATCTGCACTTCGTTGAAGTAACCGTCCGGGAACAACGGGCGAATCGGCCGGTCAATGTTCCGCGCCGTAAGAATCTCTTTGGTCGAGGGTCTTCCCTCCCGTTTGATGAAACCGCCGGGGAATTTGCCCGCGGCACTTTGCTTCTCACGGTAATCGACACTCAGGGGGAAGAAACCCACTTCGCCCGTGGGTCGCGGGGCAGCCACCACCGCGGCGACCAGCACGACCGTCTCCCCGTACGACACCAGCACCGCTCCATCGGCCTGCTTGGCGATCCGACCCGTTTCCAGGGTCAGCGTCCGGCCGCCGATCTCTCTCGAAACACGATGTACATCTGTCATTTTCCACGTTCCTTCACTGATTCAACTATACCTGCATTATCGCGCGGACCTCGTTGCCAATGACAGATGGCGGAAAACGGAAAACAGTATCGAGCCGACCCACCGTCGCTGTCCTCTGTCCTCCGTTCTCCGTCCTCTGTCATTCTGGCTGCCGCTCCCGGTCTACTTTCGCAGTCCGAGACGCGTGATGATGGTCTGATACCGCTTGATGTCTCTGTCGCGGACGTATCGCAACAACGCCGACCGGTTGCTCACCATCTTGAGCAGACCGCGCCGGGAGGAATGATCCTTGGGATGCGCTCTGAAATGCTCGGTCAGATCGTTGATTCGCCTCGTCAGCAACGCGATCTGTACTTCCGGCGACCCGGTGTCTCCTTCATGGACTTTGTAATCCCCGACAATGCTCCCTTTATCCTCTTTAGTCAACATACTCTCTACATGCCCTTTTTGTTTGATCCTACTGAAGCTCTTCCAACAAAACAGGTTATGAACGGTTTACTGTATACGACAGATCGGGCCTCTGGCAAGCCTTTTCCCCCTCCGGGGCAAAAAAACCAGTGGCTCCCTCTGGCGAGCACGGCTGCGGCGAGTCGACCGGGCCTAATCCCCACATCGCTCCCTGGGAAATCAAGGGCCTTGACCGTCGCAGCCTCCATGAGCGGCGGGTCTCAGCCACCTGCCTTGTGCTCCAAAAAGGCTTGCAGGATCTCTGCGGCGGCCAGCGCATCGAGCCGTTCCCGTTTCTTGCCCCTGCTCAGACCGATCTCCTCCAGCTTCTCTTCGGCCCCGAAACTGCTGAGACGCTCGTCCTGGAAGTAGATCGGAATCCGGACATGCGATTGGAGTTCTCTCGCGAACGCCCGGACCTTTTTGGCTTGGGGCCCCTCAGAGTCGTCCATGTTCAGCGGCAGTCCCAAGACAATCGCCTCGATATTCTCGGACGCGACGACGCGGCCGATCTGCTGGATCAGATCCTTCTGGCCGTGCAGCACCCTGTACGGGGAGGCAATCGTCTCGGCGGCATCGCAGACCGCCAGACCCGTCCTCTTCGCGCCGTAATCGATGGCCAGGTACCTCATGATTTATGAATGTATGATCCTTCATCGAATCCTTCTACAGGTACTTCGTTCGGCCGTGCTGTTCGATTCGTTCGAGGAGGGTCTTGAGCCGCTCGGTCTGGCTGACATGACAAACCAGCGTCGCGTCCGGCGTATGGGCGATGACGATGTCCTCCAGCCCTATGGCCGCGATCAGATGCCCCTTGTCTTCGGTCACGATGATGTCGTTGCGACAGTCGAGCAACTCGCTCGCGCCGGCGACCACGACATTGTTGTTCTCATCCGATTTGATGACGTCGGCCAGGGCCGCGAACGAGCCCATATCCAACCACTGACATTCCAACTGGATGGCATGGACCTCATTCGCCTTCTCCATCACGGCGTAGTCGATGCTGATCTTGGGCAACTTGGGGAACCACTCCTGGAGCGTTTTCTCCTGCACGGGCGTGTCCCAGGCAGCACCGATGCGACGAAGCGGCTCCATGGCCTCCGGCAGGAATCTTTGCAGGTTGGCCAGAATCGTCTTCGCACGCCACACGAACATGCCCGAATTCCAGGAATACGCGCCGCTCTCGACATACTGCCGGGCCGTCTCCTGATCCGGCTTCTCCTTGAAAGCCTCGACGGAATAGACGGTGTTGCGGCACTTGGGACAACTGCGCGGATCGGCGCACTTGATGTACCCAAGCTGGGTACTGGGAAACGTGGGCTTGATCCCGAACGTGATGAGCGCATCCGGGTTGCCTGAGATGAACGTGAAGGCATCCGCCAGCGCCTGCTGCAGGACTTCCGGCGGTTCAAGAAGCTGATCGGCGGTGAGCAGCGCCATGACCGCATCGGGGTCATACTTGGACAACACCGTGGCCGCCAGACCAATGGCCCCGGTCGTATCCCGGACCACCGGCTCGGCAATCACGTTGTTGGACGGCAGGTCGGGAAGATTCTCCCGGACCAGATCGGCATACCCGGCATTCGTCAGGGCGAGGATGTTGCGGACATCGAAAACCGGAATGAGCCGCTCGAAGCACCGGCCCAAAAGCGTCTGTCCATCCAGGAGCTTCAGCACTTGCTTGGGCCGCTTCTGGCGGCTGAGCGGCCAGAGCCGCTTGCCCGTCCCCCCTGCCATGATCACTGCATAATTCATTTCCCTGGCTCCTTCCCTGGCTACGCCAATCGCACCTCCACAGGCGACGGTTGACCCTTTTCAAGCGAGAATGTGCCGGTCAGCCGCCGGTCGGCCGACTGGGCCTGGATTTCATATTGTCCCAAGAAGCCCTCGAAGTTCGCGCTTCCGCCTGAACCGGTCGTCGTTTCCACCTTCGTCCACCATTTGCCCTTGATCAGGCCGTGAAGCTGCTCGTAGGCGGGCTTGGGGCTCATATCGCTCCGGACCAGACCGGCGGGCGCCCGCTGCCAGGCGCCCTGGTCGGTGAAATCCCACCAGGTGATCGCCTCGACGGCCGGATGCGAGAATAGCACCGAGTAGAACTCGGCCACCCGCTTCGCCTGGTCTTGCTCCCCTTCCGGGGTCGTCGCCCAGAGCGGATCCTTCTTCGGACCGGATACGACCGTCGTCTCGGTGAAGTGCAGCGGCTTGCCGAATTTGGCGAAACGCTCACAGACGTCCCAGGCGCGCGCCGCGCCCCAGTACCCGCCGTGCATGTGCGACTGGAGGCCGATGACGTCGTACATGGGCTTGCCGGCCTCGTCCACGAGCTGGGAGATCACGTTGTCCGCATAGGCGGCGTCCAAACGATAGTCGTTGATCAGGAGCACCGCTTGCGGATTCGCCTGGCGAGCCGTCTTGAAGGCCGTTCGGATGTACTCGGGGACGCCCATCTTGGCGATGGCCTCCGTCAGCTTCGGGGAACGTTGCTTCAGCTCTTGGCGGTCGTAGGCGGTCGCCTCGTTGACGACATCCCAGATGTCCACCTTGCCCTTGAAGCGTTCGGCGCAGCGTGCGATCCGCGCAAACTGGAGCCGCATCGCCTCGTCGGGCGTGCTGTCGGCCAGCCAGCGCGGGTCCACGTAGTTCCACGCCAGAGGATGGCCTTTCGTGGTGACCCCGTGGGCGTTGCACCAGCGGACGATCTCCTCGGTGCGTTCATCGTCCGGCTGGCCTTTCTGCATCTCGTACTGCCACCAGTAGAAAGGCAGCGTGGCGTAGTTCAGCAGGTCGGCAAACTGCTTCTCGTAGGCGGCGTTGTCCTCCGCTGTGCGGCAGCGGCCCAGTTTGAAGATGTTGCAGCCGAACAGGAACTTGTGCCGCTTCTGGCTGATCCGCACACTCATGCCGGGCGGCAGTGGCGTGCCATCCGGGCCGGTGAGCCGCAAGGAAGCGGTGCCCGTCCGGTACTTGCGGATCCGCTGCTCGGCCTGACTCATGGCCGCCTCATCGGTCTGCGTCGGCTTCTGCCTGCCCCAGACAGGGCCGGTCACAACCAGACCCGCCACCGCCCCGCCCACGCTTTTCAGGAACTCTCGTCTACGGATAGGCATATGCTCACTCCTCGCCGTCTCATGTGCACTGCGTCGGGTGGCAGCGGCAAGCGGAGTCTTCGGAGCTTGCCGATGGTCCATCGCATTCGCCAAACCATCGGCAAGCTGGCGCTTGCCGCTGCCACCCGGATATCATCTGATTCTGTTCTGTCAGACCTTGGCTGCTTCATCCACCATCTTGATGTTCATGTACCGGCAGAACTGGCCGAGTTCCTTGGCCACGTTGCCGTAGACCGTCTGGCGGTGCAGGCCGTTCGACCAGTTCTTCCAGAGCGTGGTGACATCGCCATCCGGCTTGACGTTGATCTTGGTCCGGCAGCCGCGGTCGAATTCCACCCCCACCGGGGCATCGATGATCTCGCCGGTGAAGTACTGCATCAGGTCCGTCCCGATCAGAATCGCCTGGGTCACCTTCTCGCCCTTGCGCATCTGGCTCTGGGGCGTGACGCCCTCTTCCCGCTCGTGGACCGTGCGGATCTTGTACGGGGACGTGGGACCGTTCGGACCGTCCATCTTCCGCGCGCCCATGCAGTGGGCCAGGATGATGCTGTCCGTGGATTCATCGACCGTCGGATCGCTGATGAAGCCGGGCTTGCCGGTCAGGCCCTGGAGGATGATGTGCGTCATGGCGCAGCGGAGGTCCGACTCGCAGATCCCGCCCAAACCCATATCGTTGAGCCGACAGAAGCCGAGCACGGATAGGCGGGCAGCTTGATCGTCTTATCCCACATCGTGCCGTAGCAATCGACCGTCAGCACGGTGGCCTCCTCTTCGGCCATCATGTTCTCGAAGGCCAGCGCCAGCTGGCAGGACTTGTAGATGTCCTGGGGGGAAGGCTCGATGATCGCCTCGGCGCCCTTGATCCACCGCTCGGTCTCGGCCTTCGCGTCCGCCTCGGAAATCGCGTTGTACGCCTGCACCACCGTGTCCAGACCGATCTGCTTCATCTCGGTGCCGAACTTGGCCTTCATCTGCTTGGCATAGTCCGCGAACGAACGCGTGGTCACATTGAGGATCTTGGCCTCGCGCAGGTGATGAATGGCACGGAACGGCCGGATCGCGGTGGCCAGTTGGGAGTAGTCGCTCGTGAGGAAGAATTCCATCCTGGCGCCGGCCGGCTGCCTTTGCAGATCGCCGAACGCGGTCCATTCATGGCCCGAATACGGCGATGCGAAGACCGCCACCGGCTTGCCGGACGCGGCCAGCGCCTGCAGAATGCCCCCGGTCCCCATGGTCAGGTGAATCACCAGGATCCCATCGACATCCTTGAGCTTGTCCGCGATCTGGCTGACCTCCGCCGCCGACGAGACCAGGGAATCGACCGGGAAATCCACGTCGGCCAGCTCGGCGCTGAGCTTGCCGAACTGCTTGCCATAGAAGGCAATCTCCTCCTGGATGTTCATCGACGGTTTCGGCCAGAGGGCCCGTTTGGGACCCATGTAGATCCGCGCGACCTTGAGACGGGTCTTGCGGCAACCGGGGCTGATGAGCTTCGTGCCCGCGGCCCGGGCCCGGCCGGCGAACAGGCCGGCGCCGGCAAAACACAGGGCGCCGCCGGCGGTCAGTTCGAGGAATTCTCTGCGATGGATCTGTCCCGACATGGTGTTCCTCCCTTCAACAATCAATTCAGCGTCAGGTTAGTGAACCCCGCCTGGGCGGGGGTGATACACCGAGGCCGTTTCGGCATCGCCGTCACACAGTGTCGTTCCAGACCGCGACGCGCTACACCTTCGTAAGCTCGGCGTATTGTAGCAGCAGGGATTTGGTCTGTCCACTGTTGAAGGAGATCATAATGACGCTGTTGGCCCCCATGTCGACGAACTTCTTGACGCGTCCCAGGCCGAAGGTCTTGTGGCGCACCAGCTCGCCGGGAACGAAGGGGGCGGGCCGATGGGCCGTCTCGCAGGACGATGCGGATGGGGCAGCCGGTGGCGGCCGGCTTGGGCAGTGCTCATCGTCGGGCTCGGGCACCTGATGCACAAAGCCCGGACCCAGCTCGAACAGGAACTGCGAGGGGATCGTGCGGAGCAGTTGGCCCCGGAACGTCCGGTACCGGGCGTAACTGACGTAGAGATTGGTCTTGGCCCGCGTCACGCCGACAAAGAAGAGCCGCCGTTCCTCTTCCAGCTCATCCTGATTGCCGTTGGCCCGTTCGTGCGGCAGCAGTCCGGTCTCCAGACCGATGATGAAGACGTGTTCGAATTCCAGCCCTTTGGCGGCGTGGAGGGTCATGAAGGC
Organism: uncultured Planctomycetota bacterium; assembly: GCA_963699595.1. Taxonomy (GTDB): domain Bacteria; phylum Planctomycetota; class Phycisphaerae; order Sedimentisphaerales; family Anaerobacaceae; genus PLanc-01. The sequence continues at coordinate 1,077,350 of CAVOUO010000035.1, read as the reverse complement.
GACCTGTCCGCTGGCCGCATCGTAGGCGTCGGCGTCGCTGAACAGGGCGATCTGCTGGAGATAGTCCACCAGCGAGGGACTGTCCGCTCTGCTTGTCGTAGGCAGCCGCCGTGTTGATCAATTCCTCGACGTTCTCCACCGCGGTCTGCCCCTCCGGCCCAGCACTCTTGAGCGACGTCTCCAGCCCCGTTTCGCGAAAGACTCGTTCCGCCAGCGGGGCGACCTTCCCCTCGATCTGCTGAGCAAAGCCTGTCATCATCTTCGCAAAATCCGCCAGTTTTTCCTTCACGGCGGCGCTCAGGCCGGGGATTTCGATTGGCGGTCTTGACGGCATCGAACAGGGTGCTACCGCTGCGGGCGGCATAGTCGCCGATCCTCTCGATGGTGACCTTGCCGATACCGCGTGCCGGCGTGTTGATGATCCGCTGCAACGCCACCTCATCCGCCGGATTGACCAGCACCTTGAGGTAGGCCAGGAGGTCCCGAATCTCTTTGCGATTGTAGAACTCGACGCCCCGCACGACCTGGTACGCGACCCGGCGGCGGATGAAGGCTTCCTCCAAGGCCCGGCTCATGGCGTTGACCCGGTAGAACACGGCGATCTCCCGGCCGGAGACGCCCTGGGCGAGGATCTCCTGGATCCGCTGCGCGACGGCGTCGGCCTCCTGCTCCGCGTCGTCATAGCAATCGACGCTCACCAGGCCTTCGTGGCTGCGCACCGGCACGAGGCTCTTGGGCTTGCGGTGGCGATTGCAGGCGATGAGCTTGTCGGCGGCCCGCAGAATCTCGGCCGTGCTGCGGAAATTCTCTTCCAGCTTGATGATCACGGCGTCGGGCCAGTCCTTCTCGAAAGCCAGAATGTTGCGGATATCGGCCCCCCGCCACCGGTAGATCGACTGGTCCGGATCGCCGGTCACGCAGATGTTGTTGTGGTAGGAGACGAGCGCCTTGGCCAGCCGGTACTGGGCATGGTTCGTGTCCTGGTACTCGTCGATCAGCAGGTATTGAAAGCGGTCCGACAACTCACGACAGACCGTGGAATTGTTCTCCAGCAGCAGGGCCGCTTTCATCAGAAGATCGTCGAAATCAAGCCCGTTGCGCTCGGTCAGAATCCTCTGGTAGCGGGCATACACCTTGGCCAGGGTCTTGGAGAAGAAATCCTCCGCCTGGAGCTTGAATGCCTCGGCCTCGACGAGCTTGTTCTTCAGGGTCGAGATCGCCTCCAGCACCCGCGCCGGCGGCAGGCTCGTGGCATCGACGCTGCAATCCTGGAGCGCCTCCTTGACGCACCGGCTCTGGTCGGCTTCATCGTAAATGCTGAAGTTGGGGTGTACGCCCGCCGCCTCGGCATAGCGACGGAGAATCTGCACGCACAACGAATGGAACGTGCTGATGTGGGCGCCGCCCGAGGCGCCGAGCGAGATCGCCCGCTGCCGCATTTCCTCGGCGGCCTTGTTCGTGAACGTGATCGCGCAGATGTTGTAGGGCTTGACGCCGGACTCGATCAACGCCGCGATGCGGTACGTGATGACGCGGGTCTTGCCGCTGCCCGGCCCGGCCAGGACCAGCAAAGGCCCCTCCCGATGGCAAACGGCCTGCCGTTGCGATGAGGTCAGTTGTTCTATCTGAAGATTCAAGTTCAAAAGCGTATCGGAAGTTGGAAGTGTCACGTGTGAAGAATGTCATTGCGAGCGAGTGCGAAGCAATCTCCAACCGTAGGATTGAGATTGCTCTCGCTGCGCTCGCAATGACATTCTTCCAACTTGACACTTCCAACTGGTTTCACTGTTTCTGTGTCTTCTGTAGTTGCTCAATCTGCTGCCGTACTTCCTCGCCGGTCTGCTGCAACTCTTTCAGAAGCTGGGGCTTCTCACGCTCGATGCGGGCCAATAACCCTTGGCGAACATAGACCGGATAGGCGTCGCTGTTGAGGAACTGGGTCAGCGCGAAATACCTCAGCACCCGCACGGGAGGCAGATTGATTCTCTCGTTGTCGCCGAACGTGGACCAGTAGTAGTCCCAGACCTGCTGGGCCAACTGCTCGTTGGCGGCGGCCGCATTATCGTCGCCGACGGCATACAGGCCGTAGGCGTTGATCAGGAGCGACGCGATCTGCTCGCTGGCGTCGGTAATGCCCAGGCCATCGAGCTCCTCCACGATGCGATTCTTGGCAAACTGCTCGAGCGGAACCTTGAATTCCTCCAGCGGGTATTCCTTGCGCAGAATGTTGTAGATCTTCGTCGCCTCGTTCTTCAAGCCCGCCTGATAGAAGACCAGCACGGCGTTCTTGAGCATATTCCGATGGCCGTTGGCGAACGACTCGTCGCGGCCGCGGTCCTTCACGTATTTCTGGTACACCGCCCGGTAGGCCTTTTCGTAAGAATCGAAGATGCGCGGATCGGGACCAAGATAAATGTCCTTGCGCCCGACGGTTTCTGTTTTCGGGCTTCCATCCACGGCCTTCGATTCCTGCTTCTCCCACCCCTGGAGGAGCATGATCTTGCCGTACCGGAACAGGTCCTGCAGGCTGTGGAGCACCATGCGATCGGTGTTGACCTCCTGCATGCCGATCTCGCGGTCCTCCTGCTGCCTGGCGATCTCGAGCCCCTTGATGGCCCAATAGATGGCATGGCTGTCCGGGTGCCGCCAATCGAAGGGAAAATGCTTGTTGGGATCGCGGAAGTCGATCGGGCCGTACATCTGGCCGACTCTCCGCATCAGCGCGGGGTCGAGCTTCCAGACGTGGCGAAGCTGGTAGGCCTTGGCAAAAATGTCGAACCTCTTGAGCGCCTCGGTCCCCCGCCAGGCATCGAGAGTCTGGAACACGGCCGGCTTGAATTTCGAGGGCGGCAGGCTCTCGCCGGCGGGCGACTCAGAGGCGGCCGCGGCGGACCGGGCACTGTCCTCCTGACGCAGGGCCAGATAGCTCTTCACGAAGCTCTCGTCCGAGGCAAGGCTCTCGTCCGCCGCTCGCAGCGCCTGGAGGAACCCCGCCACGTTCGGGTCACTGGCAATCTGGGTCCATTCCGCCGGGGAACGAATCAGGGCCTCGAAGTACAGGTCATCATCGCCGCTTGAGTCCGTTGTCCGAGGATTCGAGCAGCGGCCCGATCTCTTCGGCGAACTGAAGCTTGTAATACTCCTGGCAATCATCGGACACGCCGCCCAGCTTGTGCTGGAAGATGCGGGCCAACTCCCGGTAAAGCTGGATCGACTTGGGATTCAGGGGAATGCCTTCGTCGCGCAGCAACTCATAACCGTTCTTCACCCAGCGCCAGCGCTGTTCCGGCTGCGTGGCAGGAATGGCCACGGAGATGTTGTAGGCCATGTTCCAGGCGTGAAATTCCCAGACGGCGGCAAACCGCGGCTGCAATTTCGTGATCCACTCCGCCAGTTGCCGGGCATCGAAGAACTGGCCTTCCTCCTTGAGCTTGTCGGCCCGCATCCAGAGGATATCCACGACCAGGCCGCGAAACGCTCCCATGGCGACGGTGGCAAATGCCAGGGAGGGAGGCATGTTCTCCGTGGGGGGATTGATGACGAGCTTGAGCGTCTGTCGCTGCGCGTTGATGGAGTCGAGCTGCGCCCGGCGGCATACAGGAACCCCGCCGCCGCGACCAGACCGACAAACACAATGACATAATCACGCGTGCATCGTCAATTACACGAAACGATTCCCATGCATGTCTGTCATCCTGAGCCGAAGGCGAAGAGCCTGGCCAAGCGAAGATTCGCCACCTCCAATTCGCGGCCCGATCCTTCGCTGCCGGATGACAAGTCGCGGATCAACGCAACTATGATAGTGCCAAGCCCTCATGCTCCTATACCACCACCTTCGCCAACTCGCGGAAGCTGAAGATCAGCAGGGCCAGCGCCAGCAGCAGCAGGCCCTTGATCATCACCATGATCAGCGCCACCTGGCCCACGAAATTCCACGTCATCAGCCGCGCCGGAACCAGGAACTTCGTCGGATTATACTTATCGAATTGCGGCAAAAGCTGGATGACCCCTTGCACTGTATACGTGTAGATCCGGCTGATGTTTTCGCTCATGTAGCCGAAGGATTCCACGATGAAACCGCTGATCGTGCCCGTGAAGAAGATCACGACGCAGAACAGAATGGCCACCGGAAACGACAGGAAACTGGCCGCCAAGGCCCCGAGGCAGGCCAGGAAAACGAGCCGGCACAGGATCAGCAGGCCCGCCCGGACGAAATTGCCGGTGAACGTGTCGGCCTTGTACAGCACCTCCAGCCCATCTTCGATGGGGAACAGAACCACGGTCTCATTCAGAGACGGAGGATTGTAGAAACCGACGGCGAGATAGCCATCCTTGGCGACGACGGAGGCGGGCACCTCCAATTCGTGGAACTTCCGCACGATATCCTTGCGCGTCTGCTGCCAGATGGGCGTTTGCATCTGCGCCTGCGCGCCCTGCTGGAATTGGCGGGGATCGCCGATCTGCCACTGGCCGTACACCTGCTCGTCCTGCGGCGTGACCGATACATCGTACTTGAAGCGTACGAACAGGCTCTGGTTCGGGTCGTGCACCCTGACGTTGTGGAACTCCCAGACCAGCATCTGGCCGACCGCCGCAGCCCGTTTCTCCAGCCGCTTGCGGTTGGTCAACTGCCTGAAGACCTCCTCCCGCGACATGTTCGGGTAGATCGTGGCCAGGTCCTCCTTGCTCAGCTTGCGGTAGGCGGCCTCGACGTCCTTCTGCACATCCACCAGCGGGGGCACGAGGCTGGCCCGGGCCGTGTAGAACTCATTCCCGGCGACCTGCCGCTCCTCGTCCGTGGCGCTCACGAATCTCGGGATCCAGGAGGTTACGCCATAGACGATGCCGGCGAAGAGGACCAGCAGCACCACGTCCAGTACGATCACGCCCAGGACCTTGCCCAGAATGATCTGATAACGGCGGATGGGTTTGGTGACGACCGTGTAGATTTGCCGCTGCTCGATATCGCTGGTGACCGTGTAGATGGCGACAATGATGGTCAGCAGGCTCAGCAGCAGACCCGTCAGCGACAGGCCGTAGCTGACGAACGTCTGGAGCCGGCCTTTGAGCGTTCCGTCGCCCGTGGCGGTCAGCCCCATCACGGGCAGCAGGACCAGCAGCAGCACGATAAAGATGGCCGCCACCTTCATCCGCAAGGCCTGCCGGATCGTATTCGTCGCCACGGCCCACATCCTACGCATGGCCGGAGTCTCCGTCTTTCGATTGCGGATTGCGATGCGGATGCGGATTGGGCGTTGTCCTTCGTCAGCTTGTCCAGCACGCTCTTCTTGATCTCCTCCTGCTGGACGTCTCCGTCGGCGTCTCCACCGGCTGCGTGGGCGCGACGCGCTCGGTTTGTGGACTGGCGCTGGTCTGGGTGAGCTTGCTGAGCAGGTCCTTGTTCGGCTGCGGGCGTGACCGTCTCGCGCGGTTGGACCGCCTCGGTCTTGACCGGCTCGGCCGGTGTCTTCTCGGAAACGGAGGTCGAGACCAGCTTGTCGAGGATGTTCTCCTTGTGGCCGCCCGCCGTGAGGAAGTCGCCGATCTGCGTCGTGCTGACCGCCCCGCTGGTGGGCCGGGCCTGCTGCTGCGCCTCGACGACGGTCTTGATGAAGAAGGTCTCGAGCTTCTCCATCGGGGCGGTGACCTCGCATTCCGCGTGCTCGTCGCTCAGGATCTGCCGGATGCGGTTGACGGCGGCGTCGCTGACGGCATCCGTGACGATCTGCGTCTTATTGGTCTGTTGCAGCAGGTCTTTCACGCGGCCCTGCGCCTGGACCTTGCCGCCGTACAGGATGGCGATGCGGTGGCAGACATCCTCCACGTCCGCCAGCAGATGGCTGCACAGCAGGATCGTCTTGCCGCGCTCGGCGAGCTTCAGGATCAGGTCCTTGATCTGCCGCGTGCCGATCGGGTCCAGGCCGGTCGTCGGCTCGTCGAGGATCAGCAGGTCCGGATCGTTGATCAGGGCCTGGGCCAGGCCGATCCGGCGGGCCATGCCCTTGGAATACGTGCCGACCGGCCGGCTCGCCACCGCCTTCAGGCCGACCATCTCCAGCAGGGCCTCGATCCGCATCTGGCGCATCTTGGAGTCCAGCCCGAACAGCCGGCCGTAGAAGTCCAGCGTCTCGCGGGCGTTGAGGAACCGGTACAGGTACGACTCCTCGGGCAGAAAGCCGATCCGCTTGCTGATCTTCGGATTGGTCCCATCGCCGCCGAGGACCAGGGCGTGTCCCTTCGTCGGGTGCAGCAGGCCCAGGAGCATCTTGATCGTGGTGGTCTTGCCCGAGCCGTTGGGCCCGAGCAGGCCGAAGACCTCGTTGGGCAGGATCTGCAGGTTCAGGTCGTCCACCGCATAGACCCTGGCCCGGCCCCACCAGTCGGAGAAGATCTTGGTCAGTCCGATTGTCTCGATGGCGTATTCCATAGGATCCGTATCTCACGCGGTTTGCGGCTCGTGCCCGGGCTGGGTTCTCATCGTGCGATCTTCGCGTTTGGGGGACTCCTGCCCCTCGCGATGCGTCGCTCGGGGCTCCATCCAGCTCCTCGCCCTGGCGGAACAGCCGCGCGCTGTTGAAGACCACGACCAGGGAGCTGGCGAAGTGCAGGAACGCGGCGATGGCGGGCGGCACAAACTTCGACAGAGAGATGCCCAATACGATGAACAGGACGCCGAAAGCCAGGTTCTGATTGATGACCCGCCGCGTCTTGCGCGAGACATCGACCAGGAACGGGATGCGTCCGCAGGTCGTCGTTCATCAGGGCGATGGAGGCCGAGTTGATGGCCACGTCGCTGCCGGCGGCGCCCATGGCGATGCCAAGGTCGCCCGCGGCCAGGGCCGGGGCGTCGTTGATCCCGTCGCCGACGACCACGACCGTGTGCCCATCCTTCTTGATCTGTTCCACGATGGCCAGCTTGTCCTGCGGCAGGCACTGGGCCTTGTAGTCCGTGCAGCCCAACTCGCCGGCGACCCGGTTGGCGACCTCGCTGCGGTCGCCGGTGAGCATCGTCACGCGCTTGATGCCCATGTCCATCAGCGTCCTTGATGGCCTTCTGGGCCTCGGGCCGGGTCTTGTCCTGCAGGCCGATCCAGCCGATGCACTGGGAGCCCTTGGCGACATAGAGAGTGCTGAAGCCCTGCTCCTCGTGCAGTCTCGGGTCCGGCACGCTCCGCACGTCGATGCCCTTCTCGGCCAGGAAGGTATCGCGTCCCACCATGATCCGGGACGAGTTGATGTTGGCGGTGACGCCTTTGCCCGGCGTCTCGTGGAAGTTCTCCGACATCGGCAATGTCAGGCCGGCCTCTTTGGCCACCTCCTGCAAGGCCCGGGCCGCCGGGTGCTTGCTCATCTGCTCCGCGGCCGCGGCCTCCGCCAGCAGTTGCGCCGGCTCCACGCCCTCGGCGGGCGTCAGCTTGGTCACGTACAGCCGGCCGGTCGTCACGGTGCCCGTCTTGTCGAACACCAGGGCCGTCATCTTGCCGGCGACTTCGAGGTCCGCCACGTTCTTGACCAGAATGCCGAGCCGGGCGGCGGCGGAAATCGCGGCCACCATCGCCGTCGGCGTCGCCAGGATGAGCGCACACGGGACAGGAAATCACCAGGATCGTGATGGCCTGATCGATGTTCCGCGTGAAGAACAGACGATCGCGGCGATCATCAGGACCGTCGGCACGTACCACGTGATGTACCGGTCGATGATCCGCATGATCGGGATCTTGGTCTGTTCCGCCTGGACGATCAGCGACTGGACCTTGCCGAGCGTGGTGTCTTTGCCGGCCTTCGTCACGCGGATGTCCAGCACGCCGGTCAGGTTGTTCGTGCCGGCGAAGACCTGCATCCCCGGCACCTTGTCGACGGGCAGCGACTCGCCCGTGATGGTCGCCTCGTTCACGGAGCTCAGACCGTTCTCCACCTCGCCGTCGGCGGGGACGTTGTCGCCCGGACGCACCCGGATGCAGTCGCCGGGCCGCAGCTCGCTGACCTGGACTTCCCGCTCGCGTCCCGTCCTTCTCGAGCAGGTTGGCCCGGGTCGGCGTCAGCCGGATGAGGGACTCGATGGAGGCGCGGGCCCCCAGCGCCGTCCGCGTCTCCACCAGCTCGCTGAGCAGCATGAAAAAGCCGATCAGCCCGGCCGCGACGTACTCCCCCGTGGCGAAGGCCGCCACGATGCCGAGCGCCGCCAGCTCATCCATGTGCGATTCGCCGCGGAGCAGGCTGTGGACCGCGTGGATGATGATCGGCGCCCCGAGCAGGATGGCCCCGAGCATGGCGAACAGCTCCGTATTGAAGCTGCCGGCCCCGTAGATGAAACGCCCGATGCCGCTATTGATCAGCAGCACGCCCCCGGCCAGCGTGCCGATCAGGGCGATGCTGACGCGAAGCTGCTTGTCGCGGGTCTGCTCGGTGCCATACTCCTCTTGGAAGTGCAAGTGCTGGTGCGCCATAACCTCGTTCTCTAATCCTGCCAGGGCTGGACGCCCTGCGTACGATCATCTCGTCGCCGGATTTTGCGGGTTCTGTTTCGGCTTCAACAACGCATCGCGATTGATCAGGACCCGGATTTCCCGTTCCTTGGCCTCGTCGCAGCGGTCGAAGACGATCTTCTCGTCCACGTTTCTCAGGACCTCCTGCATCGCATCCAGGTAGATCCAGCGGGTCACCAGCTCCGGCAACTGGCGATACTCGGGCAGAATCTGCCCCAGATAGTCGGCATTCGCCCGGGCCTTCTCGACCACTCTTGTCCGGTAAGTCTGGGCTTGCGCGACGGCGTCCTGCACTTCGCCCGTGACCTGGGCCCAGAGGGCGGCTCGCTGCGGCTCGGAGGCGTTCTTATCCCGCAGGGCCTGATACAGGGATTCCGCCACCTGGCCGGCCGTCTTGGTCAAGGTCGTGTCGGCGTAGGTGCGGGCCTGGGTGACCGCCTGCTGGCTGGCCTGGCTGGCGCTGATGAACGCCTGGAAGGCCTGATCGACCTGCATCGGCCACGTGACGTTCACCAGTTGGACCTGCACGACGCGAATGCCGCTTTCAATCGCGTCGAGCTTCTGCTGCACCAGTTGCTGGACGCGTCTCGGGATCGTGTCGATGCTTTGCAGGACTTCGTCGATCGTGTACTGCACCATCGCCTTGACCACGGCGTCCTCGACCAGACTGCGCAGCAGCGGCGTGATGCTCTGGTTCATCACGTCGAAGTAGATCTCGCCGGGCCTGGCCTCCTGGACGTAGACATTCCGGAAGAACTGCTCGACGCCCGCGATCTGATAGTTGACCTGCCACTTGGTGTGCACGATGTTGTAGTCGCTGCCGTCGCCCTGACGAATCTGGGGCAGTGCCGCGGCCGCGACCGCCGGCACGGGTGTCGTACCTGCGACCGCCGCACGCACCGCGTTCCTCTGGCTGCCCGTGAGGCAATACCCCTCCTGCACGGGATCGAGCTGCTCGGCCCGGTAGTTTCTCGGCTTGACGCCCGGGCCCAGGATGTCGTCGCGGGTCTCCTTGTACCAGAAGGTGTTGATGGCGAGATTGATGTTCTTCTCGACCGGAATCCGCACCAACTCGTCGATCGGATACGGGAACACCCAGTGGGCCCCCGGCCCGAGGATCGCCTCCTGGCCGACGCCCCGCACCTTGCCGAACCGCAGGACCAGAGCCTTCTCGTCCGGGCCCACCGTCTTGAAGCCGGAGGCCAGGAAGGCCACGACCAGGATAATCATGATGACCTTGAGGATCGCGAAGCTGATCCGCAGGGCATCGGAGAGGGACCGGCCGGCCGCATCGAGGTCATCGGCCTGGGACAGCAGGCTGCGGACGGCTCCGGCGGCTCATGCTCGTGCTCGTGCTCGTGTTCGTGTTTGTGTTCGTCCACCATAGCTGTGCCTGCAATCCACCTGTCTTATGGCTTCTGCGCGGGTTTACTCGGCTGCAACGACGGCATCCCCATCAGGAGCCGGAACGGATCGGCATCCGCCGGGATGACGATCGTCGCCCGCTCTTTCAGAGTCGCCACCAGGGCCTCGAGGTTCCTCAGGAAAATGGCCAATTGCGGGTCTTCCTCGAGCATCTTGTAGTACTGGGCCGCCTCCGCGTCGCCCTGCCCGCGGATCGTTTTGGCCCGGGCTTCCGCCGCCGCCAGGAGCACGCCGCTCTTCATGTTGGCCTCCGTCCGGATTCGTCCCGGCCTCGGCGTCGCCCTCGGAGATGGTCGCATCCGTGCGGCGCTGCCGTTCCGCCTTCATCCGCTCGAAGACCTGCTTCGTGACGTCCGCACTGATCTTCAGCTGCTTGATGCCGAGCGTCTTGATCTCGATGCCGTAGTCCTTCAGCACCGGTCCCTTGAGGTCGGCCAGCATCTCCGTCCTGGATCTGGTCGAACTTGATCCTGTCCGGATCGCTGTTGACGAACTCGCCGAAGGCGTGCTGCCCGATCACCCGGTTCTGCGTGTCGTTGATCTGATTGCGGAGCTTGCTCTCGGCGTTCTCGATCGTCTTGACCGCGTTGAGGAACTTCAGCGGCTCGGCCACCCGCCAGACCACGTAGGTGTTGACGATGATGGGGACCGTGCCGCTGGTGGTCGTCTCGCCCAGCTCGGCCTCCAGGACCCGCATCCGGGAATCGAACTTGTGCACCTGCTCGATCGGCGTCGGCCACTTGCCGTACAGGCCGGGCTTGCGTGATCTCCCGGACGGGCTTGCCGAACCGCGTCACGAAGGCCGATTCGGTCTCGCGGACCTGGAAGGTGACGAGATAGACGACCATCACGAGAAAGATGACGGCAATCAGGATGGGAATCGCTATGTTCTTCATTATCTTCTGGCTCTCCGTCTAAGCCGCCAATGTCCAGGAGGTTGGTCGGGAGCTTTTCCTGCAGATCCACGATGATGACTTGCCGTGTCGTTCGGATCGCCGCCACCACGTACTTGCGGATATGCTGCGAGCCCCTCTTCCAGGGCCGTCGATCTCTGCTCGCATTTGTAGATCTCCGGCGCGGCCCGATAGGCCTGGACCTGCCCGGCGAACCGCTCGCCCGTGGCCTTGGCCAGCGTCGCCTTGGCGAACTTGTAGCTCTGGGCCTCGCTGAGAATCCGGAAGATCTCGCCCCGGGCTTCGCCGAACGCCGCATCGAACTGCTCGCCGAGGCGTTTGACGTCTTCGGCGCGCCCCTGCTTGCGGGCCTCCTGGTACTGGGCGGCCAGTTCGGCCAGCTTGTCGGCCCGCGCGACGGAGCCCACCAGCGTGCTCAGGGCCTTGTTCCGCTCGGCCTCGGCCTCGAGGACCTTGGCCTGCTTCTTCTGAACGGCCCCGATGACCGCCTGGTAGTTCGGCGCGACCTCCGGCGGCGGATGAACACCCTGCAAGCCGACGAAGACGACCTCGATGCCCAGATTCTGCTCGTCGGCCGCCCGCTGGATTCTCTTGGTGAGGACTTCCTTGGCCGTGGTTCGGCCGGCGCCGAGCAGACTCACCTCGAGACCTGGCCGGGTGCGAGCGTCGCCTCCTCGACCTCCACCCTGGCACTGGCCGCGAAGCGCGTCAGCTCCCGGTAGCAGATGTCCTCCAGGAGCTTGGCGGGGGTCGCTGTGGTTGTAGACATAGGCGTAGAGATCGCTGATCCGGTACTGGACCGGGATATTCGCCTTGACGAGGCTGACCGGCACGGCACGGTCGGCCAATCCCTGCCCACTCTGGTCCGCCGTGTACTCGGTCGCCACCAGGAGATCGTGTTCTATTTCGTAGTGCGTCTGGCCCCAGAGAAGCCGGGTCTCCGGGATGATCGCGCCGGTCTTCGGATCGGTCTTGGGCACGTAGCCGATGTAGAGGTCCATCACCTCCTGCGTCGGATGCCGGTAGGCGATATCGATGGGCCAGGGCAGCTTGAGGTGGAAACCCGGACCGATCCGGCGGACCTGTCCGCCCCGCGGCCAGCGGGCTGCCGAATCGTTCGACCACCGCCTCTTCCGTGGGCGAGATGACCACGATGCAACTGGCCAGATAGAGCGTCCCGGCCGAAAACAGGATCAGGGGCACGATGGCCTTTTCCAGCAGCTTGTAGAACCAGGTCTGGGAGACCTTGAAGCCGAACTGGTAGTCGATCGCGGCGGCGACGCTGCGGAAGATCCCGCCCGGCTCATTGATGATGCCGAGGAGCCGGCTGTCGAACGCCGCCCGGCTGTACTGGCCTTTGAGCCGCGGGCGATAGACGTCGAGGACCAGGTTCAGCGCCGTCTCGACGCCCAGGACGATCAGCAGAAGCGGGACGACGTAGCCGACGATCCGTCACCAGAGTGGAAATCTGGAAGTGCGCGAGGGCCAGGCCGATCGCCAGCACGAAGGAGAGCAAGGCGACGCCGAGGAAGAAACTGCCGCCCGCCCGCAACGGCTTCCACCGCAGCTCCGCCGACATGCCCGTCGCATACCGCGACATCAGGAAACTGACGAAGGCGATGGCTGTCGCGACGATGGCACAGACCAGCGGTTGTTGCGTGTGGGTCTCCCGCGCGGCCCCCAGACCCTTGAGCAGGTAAAGGCCGATGCCGATCTCGTAGGCGGCGATCAAGGTGGCAAACAGGGGAATGAACCACTTCTCCAGGACCTCCAGCCGCCGCTGGGCCGCCGCGAACAGCGCCCCCTGCTCGCCCTTCTGGAAGATGGTGGCGGAACTCCGCTCCTTGGCCAACTGGCTCATGTCGAGCTTTTCCTGCTCGGCGAGACTGCGCTGGTGGAACTGCACCGCCAGGACCAGCCAGATCAGGGCCGCCGCCAGAATTTGCCAGCCGACGGCGGAGACGGCGAAAAATCCGCTCCAGCGGCCGAGGAAGAACGCGACGGCGAAGAACACCAGGCTCAGAACCAGGGAGGCCCAGGCGACCTGTTCGGGACGTTTGGACGACACTGTCATTGGCGATCAAGCTCCCGGAAGAGAGGTTTCAAGAGTGAAGGCCGGAAAATGTCATTGCGAGGAGCGCAGCGACGAAGCAATCTCAAACCGAGCGATGGGAGATTGCTTCGCTTCGCTCGCAATGACATAGCTCCAACTGGCTCCTGATACTGTTGCGAACCCAACACCTGCCTACGTAGTATTATGTCGATACCGATTCGGCCCTTTACAGATCGAAAGTTCGGTACTATAACACAAAACCGATTCGCGTGTAGCGACAATCGTGAAAAAATACGCAGCCATGAGTTCCAGGTGTCGGGTTGGGAGTCGTTCATCTTCACTCCTGCGACTTGACACCGCCAACTCTCCTGTTCGGGTGACGAATGAACAAGCTGATCACAATCGCGAAAAACACCTTCGTCGAGACTCTTCGCCAACCCGTTTACGCCGTCATAGTTGCCACTGCCCTGCTGCTGTTTGTCATCAGTCCATCGCTGTCCATGTACACGATGGACGATGACAACAAACTGCTGCGTGAAATCGGGCTCTCTACGCTGTTCTTAACGAGCTTGTTCATAGCAATCTTCTCGGCCTCGGGCGCGGTTTCGGTCGAGATGGAGAACAAGACCATCATGACGGTGCTGACGAAGCCCGTCCAACGTCCGATATTCCTCCTCGCCAAGTTCGTCGGCGTGGTCGGGGCCGTGGCCTTGGGTCACTACCTGTGCACGGTCGCCCTGCTGATGACGATCCGGCACGGCGTGCTGTCCACGGCCTCGGACACGCACGACCTGACGGTCATCGGCTCCGCCGTGACGGCGCTGGTCGTGACGGTCCTCCTGAGCGCCTTCTTCAATTATGCCTACGACTGGAAGTTCACGTCCACCGCCATCGTCCTCGGCGCCATCCTGGCGACGTTTGTCCTGGTGTTCCTGGCCTTGATCGACCGCGACTGGCAGTTCAACCCCGCCAAGAACGGCATCAATCGGCTCGATCTCTACGGCTCGATCCTGCTGTTCTTCGCGGCGATCATCATTGCCGCCCTGGCCGTGACCATCTCGGCACGGTTCAACATCGTCGTGACCCTCTCCGCCTGCATCGGCGTGTTCCTGCTGGGCTTGATCAGCGACTACGTGTTCGGCCGGTTCGCCGAGACGTACCTGTGGGCCCGCCTCGGCCGCTTCCTGGTGCCCAACCTGCAGGTGTTCTGGATCAGCGACGCGATCTATGAGGGCAGTACCGTCCCGCTCAAGTACATCCTCATCACCGCCTCGTACGCCGCTGTGCTACACGGCCGGCATTCTCGCCCTGGCGGTCGCCCTCTTTCAGCGCCGGCAGGTGGGCTGATATGGATTCCGACCAGATCATACGCTCCACTTGTCATCCTGAGCGCAGCGAAGGATCTGGGCTGCGAGCGAGAGAGACCTCTAATTCGATGCCCGGATCCTTCGGCTTCGCCTCAGGATGACAGAGTCCGCACTGCCCACGGATCTTTCCATATTGGCATGATTGCTGGGTGCCATGTCTACGCTCGCGTAGACATGCTCAACTCGATGGATAGAACATGCTTACGCAAGCGTAAGCATGGCACTCAAAGCCCGGGATTTGTCCCACCTGGGCGCCGCGCAGCGGCTTTGAGACTTGCAGCGACAGACATTTCACTGCCGATCTGTTACATACGCGGTGCAACCCGTGAAGACCAGCCCCTGGACCCATTATCCCCAGAGAGACCGAGGCAAAAATGGCTCTCCCGCCTGGGAGCCGCCCTCGCCGAGTGTCCGAACCACGGCCACCTCATCACACTCCGTCTGCTTGGGGCACTTGGCGCAGTCGCTCCAGACCTTCATGGGCAGGTCCTCTTTCCGGATAATGGTAAATCCGACTCGCTCAAAGAACCCCGGCTCCAGGGTCAGGGCGAACACCTTGGCGACCCCGAGGTATCGCGCCTGCTCCAGGGCCGCCGTGACCAGGGCGGTCCCCACGCCCTTGCCCCGGTTCGAGGCTTCGATGGCCAGGGACTTGATCTCCGCCAGGTCCGACCAGATGACCTCCAGGGCACAGCAACCGATCGCCTTCTCGTCGTCCTCGGCCACCAGAAACGTCTGAAGATTCTCGTAGATCTCCGCCAGAGACCGAAAGAGCATCTTGTCGTGCTCGGCGTAGTAATTGATCAGCGAGCAGATCACTTTGGCGTCGGAGATTTTGGCGCTGCGGACTTTCACGGGCATGATCTACTATCTATAATTTCCTATTTACTCCTGGGACCTCACGGCTTACAATTCCTGCCTGCCCGATTGTGGAGCGTCCATAGTAAACCGTAAATGGTAGCTCGTAAATCCCAAAGGGACCGTGAAATTCATACTGATTGACAAAATCGTTTCGCTGGAAGAAGGCCGGAAGCTCACGGCGGTCAAGAGCGTATCGCTGGCCGAGGAGTATCTGGGCGATCATTTCCCCACGTTCCCGGTCCTGCCCGGCGTGCTGCTTCTGGAGGGGCTGGTGGAATCGGCGGCCTGGCTCGTGCGGAAGACCGAGGGTTTTGCGCACAGCATGATCTTGCTCGCCGAGGCCCGCAACGTAAAATATAAGAGCTTCCTGCCGCCCGGATCGCAGATCCAGTACACGGTGGAAGCCAAGGTGATCGAAGAGAGCGTCAGCAGCTTCGCCGGGTGCGGCGTTGCCGACGGCGAGAAGATTGTCGAAGCCCGATTTGGGCTGCGGCACTTCAACCTGTCCGAGCGCAATCCCGCGCTGGCCACCGTGGACGCTCAGATAGTGGAGCAGATGAAGAATCGGTATAATCTCCTGGCGCCGCCAAGCTAACGAATGCCGGGAGCAAGTTGGATGTTGGTCAGATGGGGCTTGCCCCACCAGGATTTGTCTGACGGAAGGATGGGTAGGGCAAGCCCCGCCCTGCAACTTCCAAGGAGGTAGCAACGATCATGACCATGAGTCGGGATGAGGTTTTTCAGAAGGTCCAGGGGGTGCTCATCGATGCCCTTGGGGTCGACGAGGAGGAGGTGACCGCCGACGCCACGCTGATGGGCGATCTGGGCGCGGAGAGCATCGATTTCCTGGACATCGTGTTTCGCCTGGAGAAGGCGTTCGGGATGAAGGTGCCGCGGGAGGAGTTGTTCCCGGCGGAAGGGTTGCTGAACAACCCCGAGCTGATCAGCAACGGCAAGCTCACGGCCAAAGGGCTGGCCGAGCTGCGCGAGAAAGTGCCCCACACGGATCTGACCGAGTTCGAGAAAGACCCCAGCATCAGCAAGATCGCCGACCTGTTTACCGTCAATGCCATCGTCAACTACGTCGCGGGCAAAGTCAATGCGACCTGATCGGGGGTCCGTTGCCGGCTCCCCGTTGGGGCTGACACGCTGGGAACTGACGACGGAGAACTGACGACTTTTGTGTCTTCCATGCGCTGGATCTGGATCGATAAATTTGTGGAATTTGAGAGCGGCCGGCGGGCCGTGGCCGTCAAGAACGTGACCGCGGCCGAGGAGCATCTGCACGACCATGTGCCGGGCTTTCCGGTCATGCCGGAATGCCTGATGATCGAGGGCATGGCGCAGACCGCCGGCATTCTCGTGGGCCAGGCGAGCGACTTTCAGGAGAAGGTCGTGCTCGCCAAGATCAGCAAGGCGGTTTTCTTCGACTACGTGACGCCCGGCGACAGCCTCCGGATCGAGGCCCAGATCGGCACGATCTCCCCGGAAGCGGCCAGCACGAGCGGCCGGATCACCCGCGGCGAGCAGCTCATCGCGGAGATCGATCTGATCTTCAGCCACATCGACCATAACCTGGCGGGCAAGAGGTTCCCCGAAGAGAACTTCGTGTTCACGGGAGCCATCACGTCCCTGCTGCGCGACTTCGCCCTGGGCGGCAGCCCCTCCGGCGGGCGCGGAGGGAATCCGCAGGATGAGTGCGGCGCGTGTCGTGGTGACGGGACTGGGCGCGGTCAGCCCGTTGGGCTTGAGCGCGGAGGAAACCTGGGCGGGCTTGTGCGCCGGCCGTTGCGGCATCCGGCGGATCGCGGCCTTCGACCCGACGGGATTTCCCTGCGAGTTGGGCGGCGAGGTGCCCGACTACCGGATCCAGGACCATGTCCCGCGGACCTGCCGCAAGGCGGTCAAGCTGATGTGCCGGGACATCGAGCTGGCGGTCATGGCCGCCGGGGAAGCGATGGCCGCCAGCGGGCTGATCACGAAAGGGATCGATCCGGAGAAGGTGAACGTCGATCCGACCCGGATGGCGATCAACGTCGGGGCCGGGATCATCTGTTGCGAACTGTCGGAGTTGGCGCCGGCGACGGCGCTCAGCACGACCGAGGGCCGGTTCGATCTGCGCAAATGGGGCAAGGAGGGACTCGACTTTGTTACACCCCTTTGGCTGCTGAAGTACCTGCCCAACATGCTGGCGTGCCATATCGGCATCATCCATGACATCCAGGGTCCCAGCAATACGATCACCTGCGGCGAGGCCTCCGCTCAGTTGGCCATCGGCGAGGCGGCTCAGGTCATCGCCCGGGGCGACGCCGATGTGGCCGTCGCAGGGGCGGCCGAGGCCAAGGTCAACCAACTGGTGATGGTTCGGCAGCATCTGCTCCGGCGTGCCGTCTCCACGCGGGACGGCGACCCGGACACGATCTGCCGGCCGTTCGACGCCGGCGCCCGCGGCTCGATCTTCGGCGAGGGGGCCGGCATGGTCGTGCTCGAGAGCCTCGACCACGCCCGCGCGCGAAACGCGCGGATTCTGGCGGAGGTGGCCGGCGTTGGCTACAGTCACAGCATGTGCCCCGGCTATGAGAGGCTGGAACCGAAGGGCCGGAGCGTTCAGATCGCCGTGGAGAAAGCGATCCACGACGCCGAGATCGGCCCGGAGGACCTCGATCTGGTGATTCCGCACGGCACGGCGGTGCCCGAGGACGATCGGGCGGAAGCGCAAGGTCTGGAGGCCGCCCTTGGCCCCGCCGCAGAACGAGTGCCGGTCTGGCCGACCAAGAGCATGCTCAGCACGACGGGCGCCGCCAGCGGGGCGCTGGACGTTGTGGCGGCCGTGCGGGCGATGGTGGACGGCGTGATCCCCCCCGCCAGGAATTTCGACAAGCCCGCCGAGGGCTGCCGCTTGAACGTCGTCACAGAGCGACGCGAAGGCCCCCTCGGGCAGGTGTTGTGCTGCAGCTATACGTTCGGAGGCCAGACCGCCGCCCTGGTGCTGAGAGCATTCTAAGGAATGGAATAATGGAATATTGGAATAGTGGAATAATGGGTAGCGCAGGGTGCACCCCATCCCCATCATTCCATCATTCCATCATTCCATTATTCCAATATTTCAGGATGTAGTCGATGCGGACACCCAAAACCAAGGAGCGCGTGGTCGTCACCGGGCTGGGCATCGTTTGCCCCTTGGACCATGATGTGGAGGCCTTCTGGACCTCCGTCCTGTCGGGCCGCAGCGGCATCAATCGCACCACGATCTTCGACGCCTCGACGTTTCCCACCACGTTCGACGCGGAGGTCAAGAACTACGACTTCCGGTCGCACGTCCCTCGACCCGAGTTGCACGAAACGTCCAGCCGGGGTTCGGGATTTGCCGTCGGCGCGGCGGCCCAGGCCTGCCGGCAGGCAGCCCTCGACGTGGAGACCGAAGAGCCGGCGGACGGCATCGACCGCACGCGGATGGGCGTCTATCTCGGCGCCGGCGAGGGCGCGCTCGACCACGATACGTTTTTCACCTGTATCCTGGCCGGCTGGGACCCGCAACAGCAGACGATGGCCTGGGCGAAGAGCACGCCGGTGGCCTTTGCCCGGATGAAAGCCAGCTACGAGCTGGAGCAGGAGCCCAACATGGCCGCCGCGCACGTGGCCATGTTGACGGGGGCCCGGGGGCCCTCCCGGAGTTGTCTGACCGCCTGTGCCGCCAGCACGCAGGCGGTGGGCGAGGCCATGATGCTGATTCGCCGGGGCGAGGCCGACGTGATGATCGCCGGCGGCGCCCATTCCATGATTCATCCCCTGGGTGTCACGGGATTCAACCGGCTGACGGCGCTGTCGCGGCGCAACGACAGCCCGACGACGGCCTCGCGGCCGTTCTGCGCCAGCCGGGATGGATTCGTCCTGGGCGAGGGAGCCGCGATCCTCATCCTGGAATCCCTGACCTCGGCCCGGAGACGGGGCGTCAAGATTCTCGCGGAAGTGGTCGGCTACGGGAGCAGCTCCGATGCCTTTCGCGTGACGGACATGCACGACGAGGGCCGAGGCCCGGTCCAGGCGATGCGCGCGGCACTGGCTGACGCCGGCCTGACGTACCGGGACATCGACTACATCAACACCCACGGCACGAGCACGCAGGAGAATGACTCCATCGAGACCCTGGCGATCAAGACCGTCTTCCAGGAGCGGGCCCGGCAGGTCCCGGCCAGCAGCATCAAGAGCATGCTGGGCCACCTGATCGGAGCGGCCGGGGCGGCGGAGCTTGATCACGTGCGTGCTGGCGATTCGCGACAACATCGTGCCGGCGACGATCAACCTGCACGACCCCGATCCCAAGCTGGACCTGGACTACGTGCCGAACGTGCCGCGGAAGATGCCCGTCAACATCGTGATGAAAGAGTCCTTCGGCTTCGGCGGGCAGAACAACGTGGTGATCGTCAAGAAGTTCGATGGTTGAGGGTTGAGGGTTGAGGGTTGATTTGTTTCAGGGCAAAAATCAAAGGAAACTACAGACGTCGAACTTCTTACTTCATAAATCAAAAATCAGAAATCAAACTTGAACCATGATTGACATCAAGCTCATCCGCGACAATCCCGACCTCTTCATTCAAGCCGCCAGGAACAAGCGCATCGACGCGAATATCCCCAGGCTCCTGGAGGTCGATAGCCGACTCCGGGACGCCAAGACCAAGCTGCAGGACATCGCCACCGAAAAGAACCGCGTCGGCAAGTCCGTTCCGAAGCTCTCCGCCGAGGAGAAGAGCCCGGCGCTGGCTCGGCTCTCCGAGCTCAAGCAGCAGGAAGAGCAACTGACCGAGGAGGTCAAGACGCTGCAGCCGGAATTCGATGCCCTGCTCCTGGAGGTGCCGCAGCCGGCCGATCCCGATGTCCCGGTCGGCAAGGACGACACGGAGAACGTCGAGATCCGGCGCGAGGGACAGGTCCGGCAGTTCGACTTCGAGCCCAAGGACCACGTGCAACTGGGACTGGCCCTGGACATCATCGACATCGAGCGCGGCGTCAAGCTGGCGGGGCACGGAACTACTTCCTCAAGGGCGACGGCGCCCTGCTGCACTGGGCCGTGCTGCGCTTCGCCGTCGATTTCATGGTCGGGCGCGGATATCGGCCGATGGCGGTGCCGCTGCTGATGCGGGATGAGGCGATGCAGGGGACGGGCTACTATCCCGGCGCCGAAGAGCAGACCTACCGGATGGAGAGAGACGAGCTGAACCTGGTGGGGACGGCCGAGGTGCCGCTGACCGCCTACCGGATGGGCGAGATTCTCTCGGAGGAGGAACTGCCGCTGAAGACCGTCGGGCTTTCAAGCTGTTTCCGGCGCGAGGCCGGGGCGGCGGGCAAGGACACCTACGGCCTGTACCGCATCCACCAGTTCGACAAGGTCGAGCAGGTGGTGGTCTGCCGCAATGACGTCGAGGAGAGCAACAAGTACCACGCGGAGATTCTGGCCAACTCCGAGGGGGTCCTCCAGGCCCTCGGACTGCCCTACCGCGTCGTGGTCGTCTGCACGGGCGACCTGGGCCGGGGCCAGGCCAAGAAGTACGACGTCGAGACCTGGATGCCCTCCCGCGGCGGCTACTGGGAGACGCACAGCGCCAGCAAGTTCTACGAGTTTCAGGCCCGCCGGATGAACCTGCGGTACAAAGACCCGCAGAGCAAGAAGAACTTCTTCTGCCACACGCTGAACAACACGGTGATCGCGTCGCCGCGCATTCTGATCCCGCTCCTGGAGCTGTACCAGAACGCCGACGGCTCCGTCACCGTGCCGCTGGTCCTGCGTCCCTACATGGGCGGCAAAGAGAGGATCGCGCCGCGTTCGTAACAGATCGTCAAACGGTCGCGCTGCTCGTTTGTAGTGTGCTCGTAAGAGCATACAGAGGATAACGCCTTACGGCGTCACTACAAACGATGACAAGCCGCGCAACCGTTCGACGCTTGACGAGCCTTATTCCTTCTCCATCTTCTCCCGCAGTTGCTCCGCGGCATCGCCGAGCTCTTGCTTCGTCTGGTCCAGCCGCTCCTTCGATTTCTGCAGAGCCGCCTTCGCTTGCTCGGACATGCCGGCGTCGCTGATCACGAACGGCGTAATGAACACGATCACCTCATTGTTGCTCATCTTCACGGTGTTGTGCTGGAACAGCCCGCCGATCAGCGGCAGATCGCCCAACAGCGGGATTTTGTGCCTGACCCGGGTCTTCTCCTGGAAGAGGATGCCGCCGAGCATGAGGGTCTCGCTGTCGCGCACGATCATGTTCGTCTTCGTTTCCATCTGCGTGCGCACGGGCTGGAGGTTGACCAGCTCGCCCGAGAGCGCAGACATCAGGATGTTCACGATCATGTCCACGTTCTTCTCCGGGGTGATGCTCGGCCGTACCGCCAGCGTCATACCTACCTTCTCGAACTCGACGCTCTGCTGCGACAGACCGCTGCCCGAGATCGTGTTTCCGCCCAGGAAGGCCACCTTCTCGCCCTTGAAGAAGCTGGCCTCTTCGTTGTCCTCCGTCCACAGGGTCTGCTCATTCAGAATCTTCGCGTTGACGTTCTTGACCAGGAAATCGATCAGGGCGTAGACAGTCGCCTGGGTGCCGATGAGCTGCCCGGTGTCGCCGGTCGGGACAGGTTGGCCGAGGGCAACCATGCCATTGGTCGAAAGAGCGGCCAGAGCATTGGCGGCCACGATGGAGTTTCCTTGCGTGGTGTCGAACGACGCCGGATTCGTGGCGAGTTGAAGACCCAGGGAGGTCAAGGCACTGTGGTCCACTTCCACCACCGTGGCCTTGATCATCACCTGCATGCCCGGGACATCCAAGGTCCGAATCGTCTGCTCGATGTCATTGTGGAACTCCGGCGGCGACAGAACCAGGATGGACTTGCTGTGCGGATCGGGAATGAACCGCACGTGTCCGATCACGTTGCTGAGCGGTTGCTGCCCCGCGGCGCCCCGGGGACTGCCGCCGCGGGACCACCACGGCGTGTACTCACCGGGATTGGTGCCGCTGCTGTTGCCGCCGCCACCGCCACCGGATTGGCCGCCGCCGCCAGATTGGCCCCCGCCGCTCGTATTCTCCTCCATCGAGTAGTTGCCCAGGCCGGTCGGCGTGCGTCGGATGGGCGCGATGGTTCCCGGCTCGTTGAACATGGCGTTCAGACGCTCCGACAGGTCCTCCGGGTCGGCGTACTTCAACTGCACCACCTTCGGAATCTCCGCCATCTCCTGGCGATCCAGGTCCATGACGAGTTGCTCGATGATCGCGTAGGCCTCCGGGATCTTGCTGATGACGATGATCTTCTTCGTCTCGGGAACATACTCGAAGGTCAACTGGCCGTACAGGGGGCCGACGATCTTCTTCTTCTGCTCCGCTTCATCGCCGAAGAAGATCATCCGCATGAAGTTGCGGCTGGTATCGTCGCCGCCCTCGCTGAACAGCTTCGTCAGCAGCTCCGCCATCTTGACCGGGTCCGAGTTCTTCAGCTCGATGATCCGGGGCTTCACCTGGTTGATGTCCAGCTCGACGTCCCACTCCTTGATCTGCTTGCGAATCTTCTCCAGGTTCTCCGGCGAGGCAATGACCGTCACCTGTTTCATCGAGGGATAAGAGATCACCTTGACCGTCTCGTTCGGCTGGACGGTGCGGAAACGATAGCTGCGGTAGCTGTAGCTGGACATGCTGCCCGCCTGGGTCTCGTACAGGCCTTCGATATTCGTCTTGATCTGATCGGGGTCGGCGTGCTCGAGCTTGAAATTCTCCGTGCTCGAACTGGGAGCCCGGCGGCATGTCCGCTTCCGCGATCATCCCCCGGACCATCTCGCGCAGGTCCGCACGTCCGAAGATCATGATCTGCCGGGTCTGCTCCAGTGGCTGGATCACGACGTTGGGCCGGGCGTCCGTGCCGGACATCTGCTGGAGCGACAGCTCGATGTTCCGGGCGATCTCCCGCGCATCCCCATTGACGATGGCCACCGTCTCGGACTCCGCTTTGACCGCCTCCGCCACATCCAGCTTCTTGATCCACTCGCCGATCAGCTTGATATCCTCTGCCGAGCCCCGGGCGATGATCTGTTTGGCTTTGGGCACCGGGAGGAGAACGAGGGGAATGTCGCTCGCGCCAATGACGACCGAAGTGGCGGTCTTGGACGCGCCGCCGGTCCCCGCGGCGGGCCGCCGGAGGGACCACCCGGCCGGGACATTCCGGAGGGCCGTCCGCGCATCGGACCTCCCCGCCGCCCATCGGGCGACTCGCCCAGAAGCATCCGCAAGAACTGGACGATCTCGACCGGGTCGCCGTGTTGGATCTCGAATACCTCGCTGACCGCGCGTCCGACATCCGGCAAGTCGAACTGCGCGATGATTTGCTCGACCCGCCGAAGGTTGCCCACCGTATCGATCACCAGCAAGCGCCCGCCCGCCTCGTCGGCGCTGACGTGGCCGTACTCGCCGACCAGCGGCTGGACGATCTGGCTCATCTGCGCCGGCGAGTAGTGGGCCAGCTTGAAGAACTTCTGGACGACCTGACTGGCGTTCTCGAACTGGGCCAGCGGCTGGTCCGGACCGACGATCGGATAGGTCCCCAGCTTGGCCTCCGCCAGCGGCTTGAGGAAGATGGTGTCGTCGACCACCTCGGGGAGGTAGCCCTTCATGCGCAGCGCGCTGTAGATCTTCAACAGGGCCTTGCTGCGCGGCATCTTGTCCGGCGCATAGATGGTGATCTTCTGCGTCATCGCCTGATCGCTCGGAATGACCGTCTTGCCGGTCCATTGGGCGATCTTCTCGATGATGTTCTTCATCTCGACATCTTTGAGGTTCACCGCCTCCAGGGGGTCGTTCGGATCTTCTTTGACCTTGGGCTGGCCCGGCTTGGACTCGGGCGGTTTCGCCTCGCCCGACTTCGCTTCCGGGGGCTTGCCCTCGCTCGGCTTGGCCTCCTCCGGTTTGGCCGCGGCCGCGCCGGCGGGTTGTCCGGGCCGGTTGGGCTCGGCGGCGGACTTGCTCTCGGACGGCTTGGTCGGTGCCGGCTGGTTGGGTTCGCCCCCGGCGGGTTTCGCCGCGCGCTTGGGCTGATTGGCGTCGGAGGCCGCCCGCGCCCTGCCCCTGGCCGAGGCCTTCTCCTTCTGCTGGGCGGAATCCCCGGCGGGAGCCTCTTTCGCTTCCACCTGCTGTTCCGCCGCCGGCAAGGGGGATTGGACGCTATGAAAACCCACCCACCAGATGATCACGCCGGCCGCCACCAAGACCAACACCCAGACAACGATCTTTGACCGTTCCAATTTCTCACCTCTCTTTGCTCACCATCGAGCCTTTGCCGTAGGCCGGCCCTACGGCGTGACGCCGGCCTTCTCCGCACTCTGCTGGGGGTTCGCGCTCTCCTTCGGGGCTGTCGGAGCGTTGGGATCCTGCGTCTGGCCACCCGCCGGGGATGGCCCTTGCACCTTGATCTGGCGGGCCCGCCTTTCCTCCGGCGAGAGACTTCCAGGTCCCTTGCCCCCGCGCCGACCACCAACCTGTTGGATCACCTTGTCCTTGAACTGCTCCTGCTCTTCTTTCGTCAACTCGCCCATCTTCTCGAGCAGCTTGGCCTTCTTCTCTTTCACCTGAGCCCGTTCCGCGGGCGTGTCTTTGGTCGGGGCCGCGCCCGGTCCCGGCCGCCGGGCCGCCCCGTCGGTCGTCGCGCCCGCCACCGGCGCCGCGGACCGCGCGCCGGTGCGCACCTGGCGTATCACCAGACCGATGGCGTAGGCCGAAACCAGCACCGCTCCAATCACAATTACCAATACCATGCTGTTAGAGAGCTTCATCCGGTGAACCTTTCGTACTGCTTGATTCTCAGCTCCGCCGCCCGGCCCGCTGCCGCGACGCTTCGCGCAGACGCTGTTTTTCTTCGGGGGTCGTTGCATTCTTCCACTGCTCGCGCACCTTCGCCATCTCCTCCGCGGAAGGCCCCTGCATCTGTCCCGACCCGCGGCGGCCTCCGGCAACGACCGTCTTGGGAGGGCCTCCCGGTCCGGGTCTGCCACCCATGGAACCCGGTTGGTCCGGCCGCCCGCCGGCGCCGCCGCCGGACCCGATCGGCGAAAATTCCTTTTCCTGACCGTTCCAGACGATCCGGACTTTCGTCGGCTCGATGGCGGCGATTTTGGCCTCCGCCACGCTGTCCCCGACCTTGTACCACTTGCCGTTGATCAACGCTTCCTGCCCCATGATGCCGAGCACGTCGCTGACCGGAAACTGTTTCGGCGTCGCCAGGACGAACAGGTTTTTCTTCTTGAGCGCCTCGGCCGCGGTCTTCGTCTCGGCCAACAGCTTTTTCATATCGTTGACGCCCGCGTTCGCCGCGTCCGCCTGCCCCTCCAGCACGCGGGCCTGGGACGTACTCGCAAAGAAACCTGCGATCTTCAGAAAGATCAGAGCGCTCAACAACACCGCGACCGCGGACAGAATTTTCGTGAGCGGCTTCGCTTTGTCTCTGTGGAGTTTCATCTTCACCATAGCTTCTCATTTCCCATCTGAATGTCTCTTATCCGCGCCCTGACTACGAGCGCTCCATCTGCTGGACCGCCTCCTGCTTCTTGTCCTCGGGCATACTGTTCCATTTGTCCTTCCCCGCCGCCTTCTGATCGTCCGGCATGCTGTTCCACATCTGCAGGAACCTCTCTCGTGCCTTCGGCGACAACTTCATGTTCATCCACGCCAGGGGATCGTCCTCCGCCGGCGGCTTGACCACCTTGGCTTCTATCGTCTTCGGCGGTTGCGGGCCGGCTTCCTTCTTGGGCGGACCCCCGGGCGCGGCCGGCGGCGTCGGCTGGCCCGGCACTGACCGACGTGATCGGCGCGAAGCTCGTCTTCTTGCCGTCCCACTCGACCTCCACCTGCGTCGCCGCGACTGCGATAATCTTGGCGTCCGCCACCTTGTCCCCCGCCTTGTACCACTTGCCCCCGATCAACGCCTCCTGGCCCAGGATTCCTTCCACCTGCTTGACCGGATTCTGCTTCGGGGGCGCTTTGATGAAGAGATTGTTCTGTTTCAGGGAATCGACCGTCTTTTTGGCTTCGCCGAGGCTCTGTTTCAGGCGATTCGGATCGCCCGCGCTGCCGCCCAGGCTGCCCAGGGCCTGCATCCGCCCGCGCTGGACGCAGAAGCCCGCCACCTTGGCCACCGTGAAGATGCCCAAGCAGCGCGGCGGCCACCAGGAGCCCCCAGGAAACCCGGTCCCGGTTTCTATGGATTGCGCTGATCTGCATGTCCCACCTGCTTCGTCGCCGTCGGTCTGGCGGCACTGTCCCGGACGAACGTGCTCACGACCAGATCGACCTCCACGTCCTTGTCTTTGCGCTTCTCCGGCGGCTCTTTCGTGTCACACCGGATCTGCAACTCTTCCACGCCCACGCAGTACGGGTTCTCCTTCAGACCGGCCAGAAAATCGAGCAACTGGTCGAACTTGCACTTGGCCTTGCATTTGACCTTCAGCACCCGGTAGGGCGTGCCGCCGATGTTCATCCTCTTGCCGAGAATCGGCTGCGGCGGATCGGGGGTGATGCCCGCCTTCTTCAACTGCTCGTACAATTTCTCCCGGAAAAGCGATTTCTGTTTCTCCTCCGGCTCGGGCTTCTCGAACACGGGCACCAGGGAGATCAGGCCCGCCAGCTTGGCCTTGTCCGTCTCCACCTCGCTGAGCTTCTGCTTTGCCGCCGTCAGGGAGTCCCGGCTCTTGTTCCAGCGGTCCAGCCCCCTCGTCCCGTAGGCAAAGACCAGGATCGCCCCCGCCGCGGCCACTCCGATCAGGAGCAGGCGTCTCTCTCGTTCGTTCAGTTTTCGCGCCATCATCGATCCTTACGAGTTTCAGGTCTGCAGCATGTCATTGCGAGCGAAGCGAAGCAATCTCCCGCCCGTCGGATTGAGATTGCTTCGTCGCTGCGCTCCTCGCAATGACATATTGGACACTTCCAACTTACCTCTTCCCGTCTACAGCACGGCATCCTTCTTCGAGAACCCCTTGTAGCTGAACGTGATCGTGAACTTGATCTTCTTGGTCTTGCTGTCCTGCGTCGGGTTCACGATGGCCACGTTCGTCATGTCTTTATGGGCCCGCAGATTCTTCTCGAAGGCCCACATCTGCTCCGTATTGCCCGCCTGGCCGGCGATCGTCACCGGTTGCCCTTTCTTGAAGTGCAGACTGTCGAGCACGATCCCGTCGTTCTTGCCGGTGTTGAGGACCGTCAGCAGCTCGAGCACATCGGGCCGATGCCGGGCCACGGTCTTGAGCAACGCCTGGTGCTGGCGGGCCGCTTCGAAATCGGGACGGGCCACCAGCTCGTTCCAACGCCTGGCGTTGGCCGCGTCCGCGAGATAGGTCGTCGCGAACAGGGCCACCAGCATGGCGGCGGCGATCGCCCCTGCCACGAGGACCGAGCGCCACGCCGTCGTCGTCTTTTCCTGCTCCTGCTCCGCCACAATCCGCTCGAACAGGTCGAGCGCCCCGCGACGGTCTTTCCAGGGCGATCAAAGACAGCCCCAGAGGCGTGCGATACTCGTAGATATCCTGCGTCCGGAAGCCCGCCGGCAGCTTGAGGGCCCGCGCATCGGGCAGACTGACCTTGGCCGGCAGGCCCGCCCCGTTCAGCGACTTCCACGATGCGGCTCATGGCCTCGCTGCCATCGGAGAGAACGAGAATAGGCCAGCTCGAGGATTCGTCCCAGCCGAAGGATCCCAGAACCGTTCTGGCATCGTGAGCGAACCGCTCGACCATCTCTGCCAACCGGCCGGACGCCGCGTGATCCTCGGAGGAGACGAGATCGGCGGTCCCGGTGCCCAGCACGGCCGCCTGCGTCACCGCGCCGTTCTGGACCAGGCACATCTGGGTGTTCTCCAGTCCGATGCTCACCAGCAGGGTCCGGGTCTCTGCCGCGCGGGCGATCCCGCTGCCCGTCCCCGGCCGCGGGCCATCGGCGAACAGGCTCTGCCACGCCTTGACGGTCCCCTCGCAGGACAACAGGATGTGGCCCGGCCGGAAGTCGCGCACGCTGCCCGCGAACTTGTGCAGATACTCCCGCCGGGCGGCGGCGATGGTGATATCGACGTTGCCGTTCGTCGGAAGGCGTCGTCCGCCAGGCGACCTCGATCTGATCCGGCGGCAACGGCAGCAGCGACTCGGCCTGCATCCGGACAATCGAGGCCATCTCCTGCGACTCCACCGCCGGGGCCGTCACGCGATAGAAGGCCACGCCGGTCGAGTCGAGCCCGACCACGGACGACGCATGTCGTCTCAGGGCTTTGTCGTGCCCATCCGATCCGGCCGCGAGGCCGCAGGCCGCCGCAAAGGCGGTCCACGTCTGGTCGCCGGCCGGCAGACTCTTCGTCCACAGGACCTCGAGAGCGGTCTCCTGCTTGCGCACCTCCACGGCCTTGAACTGCCCATCGTCCTTCGCGGCCGCGATCACGACATGCGGCGTTTTCTCGCCTTTACTCATCATCAGTAGTTGGCTCCCTGATACCAGTAGAGAATCGCGCAGGGCGTCTCACCCCGGTCCACCACACATTCCGTCTGCGTCCGCGCCCCGCTGGTCTGAGCCGTCGCAAAGCACCGGATCGTGAAGACGTCCGAGCGAATGGTGATCTGCTCGGCGATGGCCTTGAACTTCTCCAGCGTCATGGACTGCTGGTCGAGCAGCTCGGCGATGCTCTGGAACCCGTACATCAGGCTCGACCGGTTCGCCATCACCGTATGCGCGAGCTGCTCCGCCTGCTCGTCGCCGCCGAACAGCGCGACCAGCACTTCCCGGGGCGCGGTGTTGAGGTTGACCTTGCCCAGAATCTTCTGCTCGCCGGAGACGGTGATTTTGTCCGCGATCTGGCCGAAGGTCTGCAGATCGATCGGGTCCGCCTGGTTCTGGTTCTGGCCGGGAGCCGAGCTTTGTCCCGACGACGTCTTGGGGCTCTTGTCGTTGATCAAATCCGCAATACTCTGATACCCGCCGCTGCGATTGTCCACAATCCATTTCGCCTGCGCGCTCGGGAGACCCAGCGCGTTTTCGAGCTGCTTCTGGTCGGCCTGGTTGATGTTGATCCGTGCGTTGCCCTCGGCATCGACGTTCTTCTCGTAGGAATAACAGGTCAGAAAGGCGATCCATCCCTGATCGAGGACTTCATCGCCGTTGTCCAGCGGCGGGCTCAGCTCGCGGTCCTTCTCATTGGCATCGAGCTGGCCGTTCAGATTCGTGTCCTCGCCGTACAGGAGATCCTCGGTGACGCCCTTGACCCGCAGCAGCTCCCGAATCGTCCGCAGCGGACCGTTGCGAATCTTGTAGGGAACGGGCAGGTTCTCATAATACCCCGCTTCCACGCCCTGCGTCTGCGGCTCCTCGTCACCGTCCCGCCAATCCAGAATGGCATCCGCGATGTACTCTTCCATATACGGCAGCGCCATGAGCTGCTCTTTCGTCACGGTGTTGATATTCAGCTTGCCCGCCTCATCCGTCACGCGCACGGTGTACCGGCAGCGCTCCAGCTCGACGTTGTTGAAGTCCTCATCATTGTCGCTCCAGAGGTCCAGGAGACAATCGCTGTCCTTGAGATCCTCCGCGAGCACGGCGATGGCGTTCTCGGTGCCGGCGCGGCAGGCCCACTTGCACCGGACCTCATCGGTGGCCGACGCCGCCATCTTCATATTCAGACGGCTGGTCTGCCCCACGATGGCGGCCAGGGCCGTCATCACGGCGATCATCCAGAGCACCGCGATCAGAATCATCCCTTGGTTATCTCTTGCCGAGTTCATCCGCCCGTTCCACGCCTTTCCTGCTTACTTCCTGCCGCCCGGACTGCCCGCCGGACTGCCGCCCGGACTGCCGCCGGAAGTCCCTTGCTGGCCACCCGGTCCCGACGCTGACTCCGTCGTCGAGGACGTGCCCGATCCCTGCTGCCCCCGTCCGCCCTCCGCGGCGGCGCCCTGCTGTGCCGCGGCGGCGGCCGCCGCCTGGCTCGAACGCGGGAACGTGACCGTGAAGGTCTCCACGATGGGATCGCCCTTCTGGGGCGGCAGGGTGGCCAGCGTGACCTCGAAACACTGCGGAAGAGACTGCATCTCCTCCGTCCATTGATCCGTCCACTGCTTCCCGTCCCAGAAGCGAACCTGAAAGATGCCGATGTTCTCGGCGATGGGGGTCAGAATGCCGCCCGGGTCCCGCTCCTTGTCGGGATTCGGCCACAGACGCCGAAAGAGCACCGTATTCTCTTCCGAGGACTCCTCGGCCCGCGCGGTCTGCTGCTGGCGCGTCCCCAGGAAGTACTCCACCTCGTAGACGTCCCCCTCCGGCTGGTCCGCGCGGGCCTTGGCCCGGCCGGTTATATAGAAGGTCAGGAAGGGCGGTCCTCCCAGCGCGGTGCCCTCGGACGACCCCAGCAGCTTCATGTTCTGGGGATTCGGGTCCCGGTACAGGTTCGCCAGGTCGCGGGCCATCATCCGGGCCGCGAACCGAATCTCGGAGGTGGTCTCGGTCGTCCGATTGACTGTCTGCGCACTGCCGGCGAGAGCGTTCAAGGCGCCGACGGCCACCACCGCCACGAAACCGCTGATGGTCGAGGCCACCAGGACCTCGGCCAGGGTGAAACCCCGCATTGCGGATTGCGGATTGCGGATTGCAGATTCGCGGTGCGCGGTCTCTTCAATCCGCAATCCGCAATCCGAAATCCGAAATTGTTTCTTTGCGCTTCCGTTCATAATGTCGGCTGCTCCCCCGTTTCCGGTACTCAGTACTCGTGTCGGTGGTCGCCGCGCCGGTACCGTCCAGCATCGTCTGGGCGGTGACGCGGTACGGCCTTGCCCCTTCCAGCCAACTGACGGTAATCCCCACCAGATAGAGATTGTCGACGTCCTGATATTCCGTGGTCACGCTCCACTGGTAGCCGGGCTCCAGCTCCTCGACAATGCCCTCCATCTGCCCCATCTGGAGGAACTGATCGATTCCCATGTAATCGATCAGGCTCAGTTGCTTGTCGATCAGTGCGGCGGCCACCTCATAATGCCGGTGCAGGCGCGTGCCCGACAGGGCGTTCGTGCCGATCGCCCCGAGGGTCAGCACGGCACTGGAAAGGATCATCGTGGCCACCAGAGCCTCGACGAGATTGAAGCCACCCTGAAATTGCGGATTGCGGATCAATCCGATTGCGGATTGCGGATTGCGGATTGCGGATTGAAGAGACCGCTCACCACGAATCCGCAATCCGCAATCCGCAATCCGAAATTGACTTCTGGGGCTTCTCATTGGATATCCAGATCCACAGATACCGTATCGACGTCCTGGGCGGTACCGGCGTACAAGGTCGCCTTGCCCGTCGCGGCGACCACGGCGAGGGTATAGTGGCTCTTGCCGTCCCCGATCTGCAGGATCGCCGACTCCGCGGAGCCGTTGGGCAGAAAGACCACCTTCTGCTCCATATCGGCCCCGTCCGCCGACTCGCCCGTCGCGACTTCCAGCTTCACGTCCTCGAACTTGATGTCGCCGTCGAACTCCACCGGCCGGCAGTAGAAGTCCCGGACGATGATCCGCTCCGTCTGGCCGGTCTCGGGATTCATCTCGGTGGTCGTCAGCAGAAAGCCCCGGTTCCCGGCGCCCAACTGCACCTCATACGGACGCTGCTGCTCGATGGCCATGATCCGGGCGTACGTGGCCGTCAGGAGAAGCTGGCGGGCGGTCTTCTCCACCAGCAGCCGCTTGTACGTGCCGACACAGTAGCCGCCGCCCAGCCCGGCCACCATCGCAATGATGGCGACCACGAGCAGAATCTCCGCGAGCGTGAAGCCCGCGCGTGCCGATGTCATTGCGAGGAGTCCAGTGATCGTTGCATTCTTGATCCGCCGCAGGACACGATGCCTCGCTGCTTCGCAATGACATCGACACTGCAACCATGCGAACGGTCTGAACTTCGACATCAGTCATTCGCAATATCCGCGTTCTCGCCTTCGCCGCCCTCCTGGCCGTCCGCCCCATAGCAGATCAGGTCGAAGCTGCCGGGGTTATACTGGCCTTCCTGCACATAGAGGTACGGATTCCCCCAGGGATCGAGGAGCTGGCTTTGCTTGAGATACGGTCCGTTCCATTTCTCTTCCAACTCGGGCGGCGCCACCATCAGAGCCTCCAGTCCGCCTTCCGACTCATCCGGCAGCCGGCCGCAGTCGAACTCGAAACTCTTCAGGGCGTTCTCGATCACCGCCATCCGCGGCTTGGCCAGATCGGCCTTGGCCTTGCGGAACCGGCTCATCACGTTCGGAGCCACAAAGGTGCCGAGCATCGCAATGATCAGGATGACCACCATGAGCTCGATGAGGGTAAACCCTCGGGCGGATTCCCGCGCGACGGGCCGCTTGGGAGATCCTCATTTCGCGTCTGGTCCGCTTCATTCGGATACCTCTTTACTGACTACACACTGGGACAACTCTCCTGGCTTGCTCCACACTCAGACGCCCGCGCCGATCGACATCGTGACGATGGGCAACAACGCCGCCGCGATGATGAACCCAATCACCACGGCCAACAGCAAAATCAAGATGGCAGGGAAGATCGCCATAAACCGGCTGATCGCCGCATCGGCATCCGAGTCGAACGTGTCGGCGGCGTTCAACAACAGCTCATCGAGCTTGCCGGTCTGTTCGCCGATGGCCACGATCTGAATGAGCAGAGGGGGAAAATAGCCCGACTGCTCCAGCGGATCGGCCAGCGAGTCGCCGCGCTTGACCTTCTCCGCGACCTCGTCGATCTGCCGGGCCAGCACCTCGTTGCCCAGCGTGTCGCGGACGACCGCCAGCGCCTCGAGGATCGTCACGCCGCCTTTGGTCAGCGAGCCGAACGTCCGGGCGAATCGCCCGACGGCGATGGTCTGCAGAACCGACCCCAGGATCGGGATCTTCAGCTTGAACGCATCCCACTGCACCCGGCCCGACGGTCTCGGTCCACCGGCGCAGCGCCACGAGAGCGGCCCCGAGGCCGCCCAGGACCGCCCACCCGCCGACGCTGCTGAACAGCGAACGCAGCGAGTCGCTGATGCCCATGAGGATCCGCGTCGGCATGGGCAGGGCGGCGACGCCGGTATCGATCGTCGCCAGAATCTTCGGCAGCATGACCGTGACGATGAGCGTGGCGGAGAGCATCCCCAGGACCAGCAGGAAGAGCGGATAGGCGGAGGCGGTCTTCATGTTCGCCTTGACCTTCTCTTCCCGGCCGAGGATCATCGCCAGTTGCGAGCTGGTCTGCTCGAGAATGCCGCCCGTCTCGCCCACGCGGATCATCGACAGGTACAGAGGACTGAAGACCTCCTTGTGCTCCCCCATCGCTTCGGACAGCGACATGCCGCCGCTGACGGCCTTGGTCAGGTGCTCGAACATACGTTGCATGCCGGGCTTGCGCTGCTGCTTGCGGAGCAGCTCCAGGCAATTGAGCAACGGCAGCCCGGCCCGCACGGCCGTGCTCAACTGCGTGGTCATCGCGTAGATATCCTTGCTGGAAACGCGCCCGCCCCAGCGCGGCAACTGGAAGACCCGGCGTTGCCTCCGCCTGCTCCGCGCCGGGCCTGGCCCTTCTCGAGCAACTCGGTGACGAGATGTCCGCGGCCCGTCAGCGTGGCCACGGCGCTGCGGCGATCCGCCGCGTCCACCACGCCGGCGACGTGCGCTCCGGCTCGATCCACCGCTTTATAGGTAAACTGGCCCAACGTCGACTCCACTGTAGGTGCGTACTACGCACCACTCTGTCGGATGAACGGTTCACGCGCTGATCGCACCCTACGTTCCCTGCCTCATGCTGCTCGGCTCCATCGTGATACTCCGGCGATCCCTCAGTCATCCTCCCCAATCGTCTTGGCGACGCGGAAGACTTCCTCCGGCGTCGTGATCCCCGCCAGCACCTTGCCAATGCCGTCGTGCACCATGCTCACGTGGTCCGGAGCTTCCCGTAAGATCTGGTCCGCGGACGGACGCGTCGGGATCAACTCCCGCAGCCGTCCTGTGATGCGGAGCATTTCGAAGATGCCGACCCGGCCGGTCATGCCGGTCCCATTGCAGTGATTGCAGCCGGCGCCGTGATAAAACTTGGTGTCCGGGCCGTGCTTCATGGTGCCGTTGAGACTCTTGAGCAGGCTTTCGTCCGGCTGGTACTGCTCCTTGCACTTCGGGCAGATCTTGCGCACCAGCCGCTGCGCGAGGATTCCCTCGATCGAGCTGGCCAGCAGGAAGGGCTCGAGCCCCATGTCCAGCAGACGAGTCACCGCCCCGGGGGCATCGTTCGTGTGCAGCGTGGAGAACACCAGGTGGCCCGTCAAGGCCGCCCGGACGGCGATGTCCGCCGTCTCCCGGTCGCGAATTTCGCCGACCATGATGATGTCCGGGTCGTGCCGCAGGATATGCCGCAGACCCGTCGCAAACGTCAAACCTCTCTTGGGATTCACGGGCATCTGGTTGACGCCCTCGAGCTGGTACTCCACGGGGTCCTCGATGGTGATCATCTTGACCCCCGGCGAGTAGATCTCGTTCAACCCCGCATAGAGAGTGGTCGTCTTGCCGGAGCCCGTCGGTCCGGTCACCAGGACGATCCCGTGCGTCTTCCGGAGGCACTTGGAGAAGCCGTCCAGGGACACTGAGTTCATCCCCAGATCCTGGAGACGGATCAGCGACGCCGACCGGTCCAGGAGCCGCAGGGCGACGCCCTCGCCCCAGACGGTGGGCACGGTCGAGACGCGGATGTCGATGCGGCCCTTCTTGCCCATGAACTCGATGTGGCCGTCCTGAGGGACAAACCGCTCGGCGATGTTCATGTTCGCCATGATCTTGATGCGCGAGATAATCGCCGCCTGCAGCCGCTTCGAGGACGGGGTCTTTTCGACGAGGATGCCGTCGACCCGGTACTTGATCTTCACTTCCCGCTCGAACGGCTCGATATGGATATCGCTCGCGCGGGACTCGATGGCCTCGAAGATGATCAGATTCACCAGGTTCACCAGGGAGGGCTCGCGGGCCAGCTCGTGCAGCTTGGCGGGCGAAAATTCGCCGTCTTCGGAATCGAGCTCAGCCCCCTTCTCCGCGGGCGCCAGGTTGTCCAGCATTCGTGCCACGTTGCTGCCATAGAATTTCAGCACGGCATGCTCAAGCTGGGACGGCTCGGCGTAGTACCGCTGGATCAGGCAACCGGTGACGAGCCGAAGGTCTTCCATCACCTGCGGCTGAAACGGATCGATCATGGCCACCGCCAGGCGGCCATTCTCCCGCCACAGGGGCAGAATATTGTACTTGCTCACGAGGTCGGCGGGCACCAGACCGATGATCTCGCCCCCGATGGACACGCTGGACAGATCGACCTTCTCAATCCCGGCCTGCACCGCCAGGGCTTCGCAGAGCTGGGCTTGCGTAATGTACCCCAAGTCTATAAGGATTTGGCCCAACTGCCTGTGTTTGACCTTCTGCTCGGCCAGAGCGACGTTCAGAGCGGCCTCATCCAGGTAAGCCTTTTCACAGAGCAGCTCGCCCAGTCTCTTGCGAACCGAACCACCGCGTGCCTCAATCCCCATCCTGTACCCTCAAAAGGAAGCGATTCCTGTCTGCAACTTCATACGAATCAACAGCTTAGGTCAAATACCTCGTCCCTGCCGCACACGCATCCACCATCCGTTGGCCCGATGCTCCAAGCTCGGAAGGCTGGGGACCAGATTAGAGCCCCAGCACCAAGCGCCACGCTGACGGATAGCCATCCGACACTATACACGATGCGTCGGCGCAAAGCTACTCTAAGGTCCCCCGCCAGCTATTATAATCAGACGCTTGCCAACGCAGCTTTGTTACATGAAAATGGGATTTTCGCCAACCAGGGCCGTTCCGCCGGCGTGAGTACATGGGTTCGACTACGCCGCGACATATCCCACGGCGTCTCGACAGCCCGGCCCATCCCAGATATAGTGGGCGCCCACCACGGGCGCGTCCACAACAGCCATGTCAGGTATTACCTTGTACGAGGGCGGAAAAAAATCATTTGACAAGCTCCAAGTTCTGCGATGACAATACGATGCAGTGCGGTGCCGTAGCTGAATCAGACCACGAGTGACGGGTGGGCACGGATGAACTGATCAAGACACGGGCTTGGGCTCTTAACCCGGCAGAGCGGGTTGGGGGACCTCTTCTCACTGGAGGATAGGCAGGGATGCTGATATCCAGGCATGGAGTGGGTGGGGAACTACCGGATGCCCGTTGTCTGCGGAGGAGTCCTGGGGGGTCTCGCCGAGTTGCAATTCCTACGAATCCACGGAAGGGAATGCCCTTGTCTCCAGAGAAGCGACCGCACAACCGCTCGCAGCAATCTGGATGCCCTCATCGATGCGCACAGGAGGTGGTGTTATGAGACTGGAGAAAAGGCAGCCGTCGGGGCGTGAAAAGGACGAAGCATCCATCGAACTCTTGACGAAACTCCGGGACCAGTTGTATTCCTCGAACGTCTCGACCGTCCGGCAGAGCGCGTTTCATCTGTCCTGGATGCAGGAGGACGGCCTGGACATCCTGAGAGAAGCGCTGCTCGTCAGCACCTCGCGACGCGCCAAGAGTGCGGCGGCCTACGGGCTGCGGAAGATGCGGGGGCGGATGCGGAAAAGGGCGGAGGAGACCCTGGTGGAGGGAACGGCGCACCCCGATCCGGCCACCGCGGAAATCAGTCGCAATGCACTGACCGTGCTCAAGAAAGGCAAGGGAGCCGGCAAACGCCCAACGCGACCGAGGCCCAGGGGGCAATTCGAGATTCGGGAGGTCCCGGGCAAGGAACGACCCAGGAGGCCGCTGCCACAACAGCCCAGAGGTCCAAGACGGCCCGACGATCAAATGCCCAATCGCAGACGTTGAGCCGCGGAGCGCCCGGGCCAATTTATGATTTTTGATTTTTGATTTGAGGACACGATGCCCCTCTCTTTTCAAATCAACAATCATCCATCAAAAATCAAACTTCAATTATGAATTCATCCAGAACGCCGCGCCGAACATTCGTCCTGATCCTCCTTGCCGCCGCCACGAACCTGTGGAGCGAGGAGCCGCTCCAGTTCCCTCGTGAGACCCCGGTCGTCGCCGTCTACCGGCGGACCCACAACGCCGTGGTGAACATCTCCGGCGAACAGACGGTCTCGCAGCGTACCTCGCCCTTCGACTGGCCGCCCGCCTTCGATTGGGGGGGACCGCGGTTCCAGCAGCAGGTGGCTGTCCTGGGCTCGGGTTTCATCGTGCACGAGGATGGTTTCATCGTGACCAATGCCCACGTGATCGAGAGCGTGAAGCGCATCAAAGCGGTTTTCAGCGACGGCCGGGAATTCCAGGCGCGGGTCATCAGCGCCGATGCGAGCAAAGACTTGGCCGTGCTCAGGATCGATGCCGGCGGCAAGCTGCCGTTCATCGAATTCGGCCGCAGCGACGATCTGATGATCGGCGAAACCGTCATCGCGATCGGCAATCCGTACGGCTACGCGAACACCGTCACCAGCGGCGTCGTCAGCGCCGTCGGACGCGATATCCAGGTGTCCGAGGGATTCTGGCTCCGCGGCCTGATTCAAACCGATGCCCCGATCAATCCGGGCAACAGCGGCGGCCCTCTGCTGAACATCAACGGCCAGTTGATCGGCATCACCACCGCGATCCGGGCGGAGGCCCAGAATATCGGTTTCGCGATTCCGGTGGACACGCTGGTGGACAACGTCGGCCAAATGCTCATGCCGGAGAAGCTGCGGCGGGTGCGTCTGGGCCTGACCATCGGCCGCATGACCACCGCGGGGCAATTTCGCGGGCTGGCCGTGAGCAGTGTCAGCAAGGGCAGTCCGGCGGATGAGAAGAAGCTCGCGACGGGAGACCTCATCCTGGAGATCGATGGTCACAAACCTCACAGCCTCGTCGACTTCTACCTCCGGATGATCGATAAGGAGGTGGGTCAGCCGATCCGGCTGAGCTATGTCCGGCCGGGCGAGAGGAGCCCGAAGAGCCACCTCGTGGAGTTGGCGCTGTTGCCCCGTCCCGTGCCGGACGGCCGGGCTCTGGCAAAGACCTGCTTCCAGATGGAGGTTTCCGAGCTGACGGCCGCCGTGGCCCGCCGGTTCAACTTTGAAAATGCGTATCCCATCCTGATCGTGACCGGGGTGGACGCGGGCGGCGGCGCTGCGCAGGCCGGGATCAAGCCGGGCGATCTGATTCTCCAAATCGGCAATCTGACGCCGCGCGACCTGCCGGAATTCGCGCTCCAGATGGAAAAGGTGTCTTCCGGCGACACGGTCGAGCTGATGATTCTGCGGATCACGATGGGCGCATTTGGGCAGATGGAGCGGCGTTTTCTGGCGCGACTGGAAGCCCGGCCGCGGAATGGCTCGTCGTGATGTGGAAGTGCCCCGCGCGGAAAACCACCTCGGCGATCTCGACGCCGCGAACCTGCCGCTGGAGCAAGCGGTTCACATCGACGTAGAGCCGGGGATATTCCCAGCGGCCGCCATAGTCTTCGACCTTCAGCGACGCCAGCATCCGATTGACCAGCCAGTCGAACTTGTCGATGAGCCGGTTGGTCATAAGCTGCAGCACGACGTGCCCCTGCTCAAACCCCGCAAACCTGACCCGCACCGGAATCGACCGCAGGACGGGCAACGGGGTGGCCACGTGGACCCTGATCTCCTCGCCGTCGGTCTCCACGCCCACCACCTGCTCCGGCATGCGCGCATTGGCGGCGAGGATACAAACCAGCTCGTCGCCCGAGAGAACAATCTGCCCCATACTGATCCTTTGCCACTATCGTTTGGGCCCATCATAACAAGCTTCGGTCCGCAAAAGAACAGTCTGGGCCATTATCCTGCGCGCGGGCCGGCATCCTGCGGTTCTACCCGGTCTTCTCGATCAGTCTCTTCGACCGGTTCTGACGCGGATTACGGTTAAT
Source organism: uncultured Planctomycetota bacterium (assembly GCA_963699595.1). Lineage (GTDB taxonomy): Bacteria > Planctomycetota > Phycisphaerae > Sedimentisphaerales > Anaerobacaceae > PLanc-01. The sequence continues at coordinate 1,038,322 of CAVOUO010000035.1, read as the reverse complement.
TCGTGCGCTCCGCTTGTCATCCTGAGCGCAGCGAAGAATCTGGGCTGCGAGCGAGAGAAACCCCCCCGTTCGGTGCCCAGATTCCTTCGAGGCTCAGGACAGGCTCTTCGGCTTCGCCTCAGGATGACAAAGTCCGTACCGCGCACACTACAAACGAGTCGCGTTCGTCCGCTCAGCGAACCAGTCGGCGTCTGAGCCGGCGGATGGCCAACCAGCCGGTGATCGCGGTAAAGACGACCGCGTACCCCAGGCTCGCGAGCAGGCTCGGCGGATACTGGCCGATGCAGACGGCCCGCGCCAGACGAACGCAGTGCGTCAGCGGCACGATCTCAGCGATGAACCGGACCGACGGCGGCAGGTTGCTGATCGGAAACACCACGCCGGAGAAGAAGAACATCGGCGAGATGATGCCCGTGAGATAGAAATTGAAATGGTTGATCGTCTTGACGAACGAGGTCACCCACAACGACAGCGTCGCGAACATCACGCCCGTGATGAAGCCGACCAGCGGGGTCAGCAGGCCCGCCGGCAGTCGAACGATCCGGAATGCCGTCAGCACGCACAGCACGGCGAACGTGAAGAACACGCCCTTGGTCCCGGCCCAGATGATCTCGCCGACGATCAGGTCGTTGACGGTGATCGGCGCCGCCAGCATTCCATCGTAGACCTTCTCAAACTCCAGACGGATGAAGGTGCCGAAGGTGCACTCGTAGGCCGAGGTGAACATGGCCGCCGTGACCAGCAGGCCCGTCCCGAGAAACTCGATGTAGGTCAGCCCTTCCATGCTCTCGGTGATGTATTTGCCCAGACCCAGGCCCACGCCCAGCAGAAACAGCAGCGGCTCCAGGAACGGCGGCAAACCGTTGCTGATGAGGTTCTTCGTATAGACCCGCACGTGCCGGTACCACACGCTGAACAGCCTCTGGGCCAGCGAGGGATAGGCCACGGGACTACTGCTTCTCATTGAGGGCCCTCCCGGTCGCCTTGAGGAACACGTCCTCCAGAGTCGTTTGCCTCAGGTAGTATTGACCGCCGGACAGCTTGTCGGCCACGGCTCTTGAGCTGATCGATGTCCTGGGCATAGAGCCGCATGGTCGCATCGGTACGGTCCAGACGAACTCCGTTCGGCAGGTCGGACTCGCCGAGACCCGGCGTGCCGTTGGCGATCGGCACCTCCAGGACGTAGGCCTCGATGTTCTCCCGCAGCAGCCGCTGCGGACTGTCTTCCAGAATCTTGCGGCCTTTGTCCATGATCAGGACCGTGTCGCAGATCTGGAACGCCTCCTCCATGTAGTGGGTGGTCAGCAGGATCGTCGTTCCCTGGGCCCGGAGCTGGCGCAGCTTATCCCAGATCAGGTGGCGGACCTGCGGGTCCAGGCCGGTCGTAGGCTCATCGAGGATCAGGAGCTTGGGATTGTTCAGCAGCGCCCGGGCGATGACCAGCCGCCGTTGCATGCCGCCGGACAGTTCTTTGATCGGCGACTCAATCTTCTCCGACAGTTCGAGGAACTCCAGCAGCACTTCGATCCGCTCCCGCGCCACCTTGCCCGGCAGGCCGTAGAACTTGGAGTAGATCATGAGGTTCTGAATGACATTGAGCTCATCGTCCAGGTTGTTCTCCTGCGGCACCACGCCGGAGAGGTACTTGATGGCGAGCTCATCCCGGGCGGGATCGTACCCCAGCACATCGATGACTCCCCCATCGTGGTCATCCCGGCTGCTCCGGCCGTAGATCATCTTCATCATGGTCGTCTTGCCGGCCCCGTTGGGCCCCAGCAGGCCGAAGCACGTACCCTCCTCGACCTCGAAGCTCAGGTCATTGACGGCACACAGCTTGCCGAAGGACTTGCTGATGTTGTGAACCTGTATGACTTTCATAGCCTCCACTATATGGAATTATGATTCTGAGGCTACCCCTCTGACGGAGAAATTGCCTCTCTTCATCCCAAAAGGTGCTACCGCCGCGACTACTCTAAACTGGTGGGTGGCAGCGGCAAGCGTCAGCTTGCCGATGGCTCGTGTATGTGCCTCCAGGCCATCGGCAAGCTCCGAAGACTCCGCTTGCCGCTGCCACCCGACGTGGAACGGTTGCGTATGGCGTTGCCGGCGCCGCTTGACGTTTAACGTAACCGAAACGAGCCGCGCAACCCCAACCGCTTTCATTTGACCTCGACGGTCTTATCCAGCGGAATACCGAGCTTTTGGAACCGTCCGGCCCTGCTCTTCTCATCACCGGTATTGATCTCCCGGGCCAGCCGGCCGACGGTCAGCGCCTGCTGGCGCGGGACCACGATCACGCCGTCGCCATCCGCGACGATCACATCGCCCGGAAAGACCAGCACGCCGCCGCAGTTGATGGGGAAGTTGTACGATTCGGCGATCAGCCGCCCCGGACGAACCCCCCGCGTACTGTAGGCGTTCTCACAGTAGACCGGTATCTTCTGCGTCTTGATGATCTCATCGGTATCCCGCGCTCCGGCGTTGGTGACCACGCCGATGACGCCCTTCTCGGCCCAGCCGAGGCTGTTGTTCGAGCCGATGAAGCCGGTTTCCTTGACGCCGCCGGCATCGATCACCGCGACATCGCCCGGCCGCACTGCCTTGACCCAGGCATCGGGCGCCCGGCCGTACTGCTCGGACTTGAACTTCTGGAAGCCCTCCAGCGTCGGGAACGAGTTCTGGCCGACGCGAACGTCCGTCGGCACGTGGCGGACCGTGATGGCGAAGCCCACGAAGCGATGCGTGAACTTGTCCGTGTCGCGCCACAAGGGTCTGATCCGGTTGTCCATCAGGCCGATGTCCTGCAAACCGATGAGGTCCATCCCATCCAGCACGTCCGTCAGCCGCAGGTCCTGGTAGAGATCGAGAATCTCCCGGCGCGCCTCCTCGCTGTCATCGAAGCTCTTGTTCTGAAGGATGTGGACCCCCTGCGGCGTGACGACTTTCGCCGCCCGGGCCTGCTCCTGCGTCCGTGTGCCCACGCTCAGCAGCGCAATCACGAGAAGAATCCCCAGCCCCAGTCCCCGATTCACGACCCCGCCTCTTGCCTGTCGCTTCATAGAAATCCCCTTTCAAATCGGATGCATATTCCGGCGTCGGCCCGACAGCATACCCGACTTGCTCCGGGGATGCAAAGCGGTCCCCTTCCGGGGGCGGTGCGCAAAAGAAAGGGGCTGTGAGAATCCGCGCTCACAGCCCCGGCACCTCGTGATGGCTAAGCCCGTTCTTTCCGGATCGATCCGGTATCCTCGACACGTCTAAAGATCGCGTGGACCGTTCCTCAGTCCCGTTATTGCGGCGCGGCGACCTTGGTCGGCTTGGACGTCTTTCGTGGGTTCGCATTGCGGCTGCAACACCACCTGCCTGAGCTCGGCTTTGAAGGCCAGGCAGACGATGGGCTCCGCATCCTTATCCGGGAAGCCGTCGCCGTTCTCGTCCTGGTCAGCAGCGTCGAAAAACGCCACCGTCAGCTCGGCCTCCAGTTTCTCGGGCTCATCGGATTTCTGCCGATCCTCATCTTTCCCGTTGTCCTTCCCTTGATCCTTCCCGTCGTCCTTGCCCTGATCCTTGCCGTCCTTTCCGTCATCCTTGCCGGCGTCCTTTCCGTCCTTGCCGGCGTCGACGCTGTACTTTCCATCCTTGTCCCGTTCGTCCGGCAGCTTGACCGTGCCCGAGAGGACGGCGATGAAGACCGTCTTGTCTTCCTCTCTGCCCCTTTCCACGCCAAAGCCGATCGCGGTGAAATTGACGTTCTTCGAATCGGCTTTGCAGGCGATGCCGACGAATTCCGTCAGATCGGTGACCTCCGGAAAGGCCTCGATCACCCGCTGCGGCCGCGTAAGAGCCTGGGCGTTGAGGGCGAACCTGTCGCCACTTGTCGTTCACCGGGACAAACTTGAAAGTCTTGAGAGTAGGCCTGCCTTTCTTGTCTTTGCCATCCTCATCTTTCCCGTCTTTGTTGTCCTTGCCATCCTTCTTGCTGGTAGCCGTGACGGCGTCCTCATGGTCCTTGGGCCAGAGGCTGGCGATCCAGGAACCCGCCACCGGCGAGCACGCGGGGGAGCAGGAGAGGTCATCTTCCCGGCTCCAATCGGAGGATTGCCCCGCCGCGGCGATGGCCCCGGCCGCGGGATCCGCCGGCGCCGCCGCCCCGGCCCCCCACACCCCCGTCAGAGCCACCAGCGCCACACCCATGGTCAACAGCAACACTCTTCGCACCTTCTTCATAGTTGATCCTCCCTGTACGCCTGTCCGCATTGGCAGGCAACTATAAAATAGTGAACTACACTGCGGGACGGGTGTGCCGTTGCCTTGAGAAGGCCTGCCTGCACTCCCCACCCCCCCTTTATGTCCACGTACACTCACAGGTTTAGTGCTGCCGTCCGCCTGGCACGGCTTTGACCGTCATGGCGAACATGGATGCATCTTCCCGCAGTTCCCCCGCCAAGCCAATCCGGTGAAATCCGCCATTTCGATGAAGGGATTTGCCTACGGCAAGGTGCATCGAAACGACGGGGTCTCGCACCCTCAAGCGCGGCATGGACGCCCAGGAGGACGGCGCACGCTGCCCCGGCCGGATCGTCGATCTGATCACGCCGAAAGAAATCGAACGGAGGCCAGAGACAACGGAAGACGCAAGCCAAGACCTCGCCCGATTGATATCTTCGCCCAGTTCTTCGGCAGGGGGAACAGGATCCGCAGGACACGCCGGCCAAGTTGGTCGGCGTGCTTGAGAACGGACGGTGTTCCGGTCAGCCGAGGGCGGCTGAGCTACCTTCTCTATTTCCTTTCGGCCGGATGAGGCGTCGACTCCGGTCTACGCCGAAGCGCGAAGCTTCTCCTGTAACCAGAGATTGATCAGAGTCTCGGTGTCCGCCGTGCTGTGAGTGTCCCAAAAGTCGGAGAACTCTTCCAGCGTGTTGAAATTCTCCGGCAGGAACAGGTATGCATGTGTCCGAGATCCTCCGTCCCCTTCTCAGACCCGCTGTGCCTCAATTTCGCCCAAGAAGTCCTGGACAGGCAAGACTTCAATCCCGTCTTCCGTTTGGAATGGCCGCTGTCCGAGGAAGATCACGATTCGCCGGCGCACGGCTTCGAGTTCCGCGAGCGCCTGAAGGCCCTTGAAGTCCCGTGGCGACAGCGTCTCCTTGGCTTTGACCTCCAAGGCCGTGAACTCCTTGCCGCGCTGGACGAGGAAATCCACCTCTGTGCCCCCCTCGGCGGGAGCCCAATAGAACAGACCATCATGTTGGAGTCCCATACCAGAACCGGGTTCCCCGTACGCCTTGAGCACGGTGGCCACCCAGCCCTCGAGCAGCGGCCCTCGCTCCAGTTCACTGGGCGGGTGGTATTCCCGGCGTACGGCGCGGACGACACCCGGATCGATCCAATAGAGCTTCGGATGTTTGCGTTCCTTGACCCGGAGTCTGCCTTCGTAGGCCGGCAGGAGCCACGCCAGGTACGTGTCCGCGAGGATGTCCAGATACCCTGTCACGGTGGTGCGTGCCACGCCGGCGTCACGGGCCAAGCCCGTCACATTGAGCACCTGCCCGTGGAACAAGGAGGCTACCGGCAAGAAGCGCGAGAACCCGGGCAAGTTGCGTACCAGGGCCTCGGCCTGGATCTCCTGCTTGAGGTACATCTGCACGTAGGCGTCCAACACTTCCTGTTTGGCGTCTGCCTGCCAGACAATCGGAAGACTCCCGAAGCGAAGAATCTCATCCAGATCGAAATCCTGACCCAACTCCTCCGGCAGAAAGGGGAACATGATCCGTCGCAGAGCGCGACCGGCCAGCAGGTTTGTCCCCGCCTGCTTGAGCTTGCGGGCACTGGAACCCAGGAGGACGAACCGTAATCCCGGCGTTTCAATGAAGCGGTGCACCTCGTTCAGCAAGGTCGGCAGCCGCTGGACTTCATCCACCATCACCCACTGGCCCGGCCCAAACCTCAGCAGTTCTCGCCCGAAGAGCTTCGGATCGCGCAGATAGCTTTGGTATAGCCCTTCATCGAGGAGATCGAACGTGGGATTCCCGGAGAAGTTTTGCCTGGCCCAAGTGCTTTTGCCGACGCCTCTCATCCCGAACAGGAAGAAGCTCTGATCCGGAGGTCTCAAGAGCCGAGAATATAGCTTTTTTGATACCATGCCGGCAAATTTACCGGAAAATTGACGACAAGTCAACCCCAACCGCTCATCCTCTGGCCGATTCCCCTGCCATGTTCTTATACAGGCTTCCGTTCTTTTCTGGCAGCTAAGCCGAAGCGCGAAGCTTCTCCTGTAGCCAGAGGTTGATCAGAGGCTCGGTGGACTATCTCCACCTCGACCGGTTCCATGACCTCTTCACAGTCCGCCGTGCTGTGAGTGTCCCAAAATTCCCAGAGTTCCTCCAGCGTGCTGAAGTCTTCCGGCAGGACATCTTTCAGCACCGTTTTCTTGTCTTTGGCTGGCGTAGGCCCTTCGCTCATGGCTCCATCGTAGCACCAGCCGACGAACCGATCAACAAGTCACCGGAACAAGTACGTCAATCCGATAACGTTGTCCCTCAGGCGGGCGGTTCGGCCGCATCACCTGGATCAGCTTGTTCGGCAACGCTGCCCTTCGACACTGGGAGCGTATCTGCGCGTACATTCGTGCCTCCTACCGGGGACTCCAATGGAGTTCCGCGACCGCTTGACGTGCGTTACCCTCGATGTCTTCGGGTCACCAGACTGCTTTGAGGTCCATTTGGCCAGCCGCCTTTCGACCTCTTCCTGTGAGACTGCTCCTTCACTCTCGGCTCTTTCGATGCCTTTGCGTATCTTCTCGATCACGTACAGATGGTACTGAACGTCTTCCACGGTGCAGTCATCGGGCAGCTTCGCAAGCAGACTGAATCTCATCTTTTCCGGTATTCACTGTAGCCTCCAATCTATACCCGCATTGTAAAGCCGAGCCGGGAGAAAGGCAAACGGAAACAAGGCAGTAGTCGGTAGTCGGTAGCCGGTAGTCGGTAGCCCGTTGCGGCTTACCGCGAAGGCGCGGCGGCCTCTTCCTCGTACCATGCTATTGGCCTAAAGCGGAAAATGTCCGCGCTCCGGATGAGTCCCTGTAATAGAAGGAGGCAGTCTCACACGAAGCCACCAAGATCCCGGCGCGGCCTTTGGCCGCAACCCAAACCCATCCTCTCGCCAAGACGCGGAGAACGCCAAGAAGACGGGCCGGTGACGCCTTTACCCTTGGCGATCTTGGCGTCTTTGCGCGAGATATAAGGTTTACCACACGCCGGGAATCAGGCGATAGCGGACTCGGGCGGCGTACTCCTTGTAGCCTGCGAGTTCCTCCTGGAGGGTCCGGTCCTCCAGCACGATCCGCACGATGATGATCAGGGTGCCGACGGCCGTCGGGATCAAGGCCCAATATGAGCCCAAGGCCAGGGGAATACCGATAAACATTATGAGTCCGCCCAGGTAGAGCGGATGCCGGACGATGGCGTAGGGGCCGGTGTCGATCACCTTGTGGCCCCGGTCGGTCTGGATGCGCACGCTCGGTTCCGCGAACTTGTTGACCTTGTACACCCAGATGGAAATGAAGAACCCAACGCACAGCAGGACATAGCCCAGGACGATCACGCCCGGCGGAACGTTGGACCACTGGAAGCGCCCGGCGTCGAACCCTGCCACCACGAAGACCGCGAAGAGCGACGGCAGCAGGATGGCCATCAGCACCTTGTCCCAGGCTTTCGTGCCGGGATGGATCCTGCTGCGGGCCACGAAGATGTCGGGGTTGGTGCGCCACAGGTAGATGCTGCTCGCGACCGTCAAAAGGAGGAAGACCAGGAGGAAGAGCCAGCCCTCGGCCCACCGAATATCGCCGGCCGGGAGGAACAGGAGGACGCCGACAACGGTGACGAACGCCGCAAGCGCGAGAATGCCCCGCCAAAACACCCCCGTCGGAACCCGTTGTCCATCTGGCATATCCTTGACCCTCCCTGCTGACCGGTCACCGGACCCTCACTTCGCTCGGGTCCTGGCATTATAGCACCCGTGGGCGGCCTCGGTTCTCCGCGGGCGACTGATCCCGCTTCTTTCCCCGATGGCATTCCTTTCCATGTCCACCGGTCACCCTGCGAACGGCCACGTTTGTGCAACAGTTGAAACGGCAAAACACCCCGCCGGCGAAAAATTTCTTATTCCTTTGGGCACAAAGAGTTACGCGATGCGGGAGCGTCTCGCTGACGCAGAATTCCGGCACGATTCGTGCAATACGGCCCATAAGTAGAGGGACGCTCGGGTCCGGGGCGGACCCTCGCAATTGGTGATTTATGATTGATGATTGATGATTTCAGGCGGAAGGAGAAGACATGAGGACGGGGGCCGGATGAATTGCGGATTGCGGATTGAACACCGAGTTGCGGCGGGACCGCCCGGCCCGCAACCCTACCGCCTCCGGCCTCTTCCGCCGGGCTTGTACAAACAAAGCCAATTTGCCCAGAGCTATGAGAAGAGGCAAGTACTTTGCGGGAAAAGATTTATGGTGAATTGGACAAGCAAAAGGCTGCGGCGAAACAAAGCCAATTCCCAGCAGTGCCGGGTGGAACGAGGCCGGGCGGACGGCGGGCGTGGGTGTTCAAACAAAGCCATTTGCCAGGCAGAAGCGAGGGGCGGCAGAGCCGCCGGCAGCATCGATCGTGCGAAACAAAGCCAATTTCGCCGGAGGCGGAACGAACGACAAGTGGTTGGTGGGACAGTGGTTATGAGAGTTCTCGTCGGTTTTCGCGGCATGAAAAACAAAGCCAATTCCGCTGCGGAGAGCGAAAGGCGAGGGCAGGCACCGTGGCCGGTGCCGCCACCGGCATCTGTCGTGCGAAACAAAGCCAATTGCCCCCTGGAAGGTGTCGGGCGGGAGCCTGTCCCTTCGGCAGGCTCAGGGCAGGCTCTGAGCTTCGCGAAGGAACGCCCCACCCACGAAGAGCCGAGGGCCGATCGTGCGAAACGAACCCAATTTCGGCCGTCGCGGCCGTCGAGGGCTCCCATTGTTCCAATATTCCATCATTCCAGCATTCCAGTCCTCCGCGTGGGACGCGGGACAATCGTGCAAAACGAACCCAATTTCGGTGGGCCGGGGGAGCGCGGGGCGGAATCTTGACGGGGCGAGTGCCCCGGCGTAGACTTTGGGACATTTGCGGCCTGCGCGAAGTACGAGCGGGCCGGCACAGAACATCTGAGGCATCCGAAAGGAAGGTGTCACGATGAGAAGAGAGACGTTGGTCCCCGGTGTGTGTCTGGCGGTGGTTGCAGCCTGGCTGCTTGGGGCGGTCGCGGTGTCCCCAGCCTCGGCGGCCGCACAGGCGGCTCTGAATCAGCCGCCGGAAGGCTTTGTCGCCCTGTTCAACGGCAAGGACCTCGCCGGCTGGAAGGGACTCTTGAAGGGGCCCTATGACAATCCGGACAAGCGGGCGGCGTTGGCCCCGGACGAGAGAGGCCAAACTCCAGCAGGAGGCCGATGAGAACATGCGGGCCCACTGGAAAGTCGAGGATGGTGTTCTCGTGTTCGACGGCAAGGGCCGCAGCCTCTGCACCGCCAAGGACTACGGCGACTTCGAGATGCTCGTGGACTGGAAGATTTTGAAGGGCGGCGACACCGGCATCTACCTCCGCGGCTCGCCCCAGGTTCAGATTTGGGATACGGGCCGGACCCTGTCCGGCGCCCAGGTCGGCTCCGGCGGCCTCTACAACAACAAGAAGAATCCCAGCAAGCCGTCGAAGTGCGCGGACAAGCCCGTCGGCGAGTGGAACACCTTCCGCATCATCATGGTCGGCGAAAAGGTGACGGTCTACCTCAATGGCGAACTCGTCGTGGACAACGTCGTCATGGAGAACTACTGGAACAAGGACCTGCCGGCGAAGGATCGGGGCCGGCCGATTTATCCCACCGGCCAGATCGAGTTGCAGAACCACGGCAACTTCCTCTACTTCCGGAATATCTACATCCGCGAGATCCTGCCCGCCGAGGAGAGGCTGGAGGGCTTCGTGCCGCTGTTCAACGGCCGGGACATGACCGGCTGGACGGGCAACACCAACGGCTACTACGCCCAGGACGGCAAGATCATCTGCGACCCGAAGAAGGCCGGCGGCAACCTCTACACGGCCGACGAGTACAGCGACTTCACCCTGCGGTTCGAGTTCAAGCTCACGCCGGGCGCCAATAACGGCCTCGGCATTCGGGCCCCCCTGACCGGCGACGCCGCCTATGTGGGCATGGAGATCCAGATCCTGGACGACTCGCATCCGAAATACGCGGGTCTCCAGCCGTATCAATTCCACGGCTCCATCTACGGCGTCGTGCCGGCCCAGCGCGACTGCCTCAAGCCGGTCGGCGAGTGGAACTCTGAGGAGGTCACGGCCAAGGGCCGGCAGGTCACGGTCAAGGTCAACGGCAAGACGATCGTCGATGCCGATATCGACAAGGCCAGCACGCCGCAGACGATGGACCACCGGGACCACCCGGGCCTCAAGCGGGACAAAGGCCACATCGGCTTCCTCGGCCACGGCGACTACCTCGAATTCCGCAACATCCGAATCAAGACGCTCGACAAGTAATAGCACGAAAGGAAGGTGTCACGATGAGAACCGAGACGTTCCGTCCCGGCGTAGGTCTTGTCACGATGGCGGCTTTGCTGGTCCTCGCGACCGCGATGCAGGCGGCCCAGCAGCCCCTGAACCAGCCCCCGAAAGGCTTTGTCGCCCTGTTCAACGGCAAGGATCTGAGCGGCTGGAAGGGACTCCTGCAAGGGCCGTATGACAATCCCGACAAGCGGGCAGCCCTGGCCCCGGATGAGCGGGCCAAGCTCCAGCAGGAAGCCGATGAGAACATGCGGGCCCACTGGAAAGCTGTCGACGGCGTCCTCGTCTTCGACGGCAAGGGCCGCAGCCTGTGCACCGCCAAGGACTACGGCGATTTCGAGATGCTCGTGGACTGGAAGATCGAGAAGAAAGGCGACAGCGGCATTTACCTGCGCGGCTCGCCCCAGGTCCAGATCTGGGACGCCGGCGCAGGGCGCCGAGGGCAACAAGATCGGCTCCGGCGGCCTGTACAACAACCAGAAGAAGCAGAACCCGAGCAAGCCGTCGAAGGTCGCGGACAAGCCCGTCGGCGAGTGGAACACCTTCCGCATCACGATGATCGGCGACCGCGTCACCGTCCTGCTCAACGATGAGCTGGTGGTCGACAACGTCATCCTGGAGAACTACTGGAACCAGTTTGACGCACAGAAGTATCGCGACAGGCCCATCTTCCCCACCGGCCAGATCGAATTGCAGAACCACGGCAACTTCCTCTATTTCCGCAATATCTACCTCCGTGAGATCCCGCGGGAGAAAGGGACGAACCAGCTCACCGCGGACGAGCAGAAAGAGGGCTTCGTATCGCTCTTCAACGGGACGGACCTGACCGGCTGGACCGGGGGCGTCAAGAGCTATCTCGTCCGCGACGGCCTGCTCATCGTCGACCCAGCGCAGGCCAGCGGCAACGTCGGCGATCTGTACACGGACCGGGAGTTCGGCGACTTTGTCTTGCGGTTCGAGTTTCGCCTGACGCCGGGCGCGAACAACGGCGTGGGGATTCGCGTGCCCAAGGGCGGCCACGCCTCGTCGGACGGCATGGAGATCCAGATCCTCGACCACGACTCGCCGCGGTACCGGGGCTGGCTGCACGACTACCAGCATCACGGCTCGATCTACGGCGTGGTCCCCGCCAAGACCGGCTCCCTCAAGCCCGTCGGCGAATGGAACTACGAGGAGATCACCGCGAAAGGCAAGCAGATCACGGTGAAGCTCAACGGCGCCACGATTGTGGACGCCGATATCCAGAAAGCGAGCACCCCCAAGACCCTCGACGGCCAGAAGCACCCCGGGCTCCAGCGCACCAGCGGGCTACGTCGGCTTCTGCGGCCACGGTGACTACCTGGAGCTCCGCAATATCAGGATAAAGTCACTCGACAAGTAGAAGAAGCATTCCCTCGGCCGGCCGGGCGGCCCGCACGGCCCGGCCGAGTCTCACCCCCTGCCGCCCGCCGGATGAACCTTGCCGGGCCGTGCGTCACAGGAAACGGCCCAGGGTGCGTGGTACGGCCCCTTCTGTCGTTTTACAATGGGCAAGGGTGCGCGATCTGCGCCCTCGCCCGCAACCTGCCCCGCCTGCCCCCAAATTTACCGCACCGCGGGCGGCAACCAACGTATGAATCCCCGCTGGCCCATGCTGGGCATCTTTTGACAACTGGTAATGACAGGTTAGACAGGCGTTTCGTAGAATCCGGGGGGTAAAGCCATGAGACTCTTGTCATGGTACACGGCAATGGCCGTCTGCCTCTCTCTTGCGGTGGCGCATCAGACGGCAGGTGCGGCGGACAGCGACTGGATGGACAAGCTGCTCGATGCGATCGCCACGGTCGAGAGCCGCAACGATCCCACCGCCGTGGGCGATGGCGGCAGAGCCGCGGGCGTCTACCAGATTCATCGCTCGTATTGGGCCGACGCCACGAGAATCCTCGGCGTAGCCTGGGATTATCGGGAAGCGCAGGACCCGCACAAGGCGCGGCAGGTGGTGCGAGCCTATCTGTGTCACTACGGCAGCGGCAGGACATTGCTCGACATGGCCCGGATTCACAACGGCGGTCCCCGAGGCTACAGGAAGGCCGCGACGGTGGCCTACGCCCGCAAGATCCGGCAAGTCTTGAACGGTGGGGAGCTTGGGCCGCGGCGGTCCGGTTGATGGCCGGGATGCGCGTCACCTTCGCCGCTATGGCAGAGCGGGCCTTGGTGATTGGGCGCCGATCGACTGGACGGCGGGCAGGCGCGCGAGGGTCTCTTGCGCGAGGGCCAGGTACTCTGCGGCGCCCTTGCTGCCGGGCGCGTACGTCAGGATGCACTGGCCTTTGCTCGGCGCCTCGGCCAGCGTCACCGTCTTGTGAATCACCGTCGTGAAGACCAGCGGGCCGAAGAGCTGGCGCAGGCCCTCCTCGATGCGTCTGCTCAACGCCGTGCGGTTCTCCATGAACGTGAGGAGCAGGCCGAGGGGCCTTACCAGGCAGGGATGGAAGCGGGTGCGGATCACCCGGATGGTGTCGAGCAGGCGTTTGAGACCGTCGAGCGCGTAGAAGTGGGCCTGGACGGGAATGATGACCTCCGTGCCGGCGACGAGGGCGTTGAGCATGAGAATGCCCAGCGAGGGCGAACAGTCGATGACGCACAGGTCGTACCGGCGGGCGACGGTCCGCAACTGCTCGCCGAGGATCAGCTCCTTGCCGCGTACATCCCGCAGCGAGAACTCCGCGCCGGCCAGCAGGATATTGCTGGGCAGCAGGTGCAGCCGGGGAACGCGGGTCTTGACGGCGATGGCCGAGACGGGCAAGTAGCCCTCCACCATCACATGGTAGCCGGTCTTCTCGAAGCTGTTGGGGTCGTAACCGAGTCCGAGGGTGGCATGGCCCTGCGGGTCGAAATCGACCAGCAGGACCCGGTGCCCAAGAGTGGCAAAGGCCGCCGCCAAGTTGATCGCGGTGGTCGTCTTCCCACAACCGCCCTTCTGATTCGCGACCGCTATGATCTGCATGAAGGCAAAGAAACCGAACTCGGCTCGACGGGATTCAATTCACCTTCCCTGACTCAGGAGTTACGCACCCGGCCTCTATTATACCCTGTTCGGGACATTCGTCCAAGTCAAAACGACACGAGGTGACACGGGACAAGTCCCCGCCCCCGAGGGGGACAGGGTGCGGAGGCTCACGGCGGATATTATCGGCCCCCCGATGGTGACGTGCCGGCCAGGGCCGGATGAGGCGTCTCACGGCGTCACTACCGACAAGGCAGCCAGGGCCGCATGGGCGTCGATCATTCCCCATCCATACTCCGCATCCTTGCCTTGGGGTCCGAGGTCGCGCGCGGTCGTCTCAATCGCCTCACGAATCCGATCGGGGCCGGTCACACCGTGCGACGCCAACAGGGCGGCCAGGCCGCTGACGTGCGGCGCGGCCATGGACGTGCCCTGGAAGAACCAGTAGGCAAAGACGTTCGGGTTGTCGTCAAATGTCTGCTGGAGAATACCATCGGGATAGCCGTCCGCATTCTGGTCCACGGTGAGATCGCCGCCCGGCGCGACGACGGAGAGATAGGATCCTCTGGTCGAATAGGGAGCCCGGTTCAGATCGTAGCGGACGGCGCCCACGGCGATACAGTAGTCGGTATAGGCCGCCGGGTAGGAAGGCGGATTGCGGTTGGCGCCGTCGTTGCCGGCCGCGGCGACGACGGTGACGCCCCGCTGGTAGGCGGTCTGCACGGCGTTTCGCAGCGTCAGGGAGGGCCGGCTGCTGCCGAAGCTCAGATTGATCACGTGGGCGCCGTGGTTGACCGCAAACAGGATGCCCTGGGAGACCGTGAAGGCATCGCTGAGGCCGTCGCTGTCCATGACCTTGACCGGCATGATAGAGCAGCGAAACGCCACGCCGGCCACGCCAATGCGGTTGTTCGTGCTCTGGGCGATGGTGCCGGTGACGTGCGTTCCATGCCCGTTGTCGTCATTCGGATGGTTGTTGTCGTGGATGAAGTCATAGCCCGGCACAAACCGGGTCTCGGCCAGATCCGGGGCCTGCGTGTAGGCGCCGTAGTTTTCGTAGGCCACGCCGGTGTCCACGACGGCAACGATAACGTTCGGATCGCCCTCCTCGATAGCCCAAGCCTCGTTCATCCGGAGGCCGCCCGTGAGGGCATTCTCGAAATTCCACTGGTAGGAATACAGCTTGTCATCCGGTTTGAAGGCGGCCCGAACGCAATAGTTCAGCTCCGCATACCGAATGTGCTCGTGCCACCCAAAGAAGTCGGCCATGTCCTCCGGGGTCGTCGCGGCGGGAACGCGAACCAGGTGGAAGTCGCCGAGGTCCGACGTACGGACAATCCGGCATCCGTGGTCCTGCACGATCCGGTGCCGTTCCGTGGGAAGCACGTTGGGGTCGAACTGGACAATGATCTCGCCGGGCCGGGATATGGGCAGGTCCCCGTATGCCTGGCCGGATTCATAATTGACCTGCAGCGTCTCCGGCGGCAGAGGCTCGTCTCCCTGCCAGCGGGCGCCGGCCCCCGCCGGCGAAAGGCAGAGGCCCAACAACACTGCCGCGGCCACGCCCATCAATATCATCGCAGCCCTTTTCATGTCAAATTCCTTCTATGCGCGAACCCTCGCAGGTATTCCCGGTGCCCCAGTCGCACCACGACAGACAAGGATCATTCAGTCCCTCTGCTCTTGCATATCAAGAATTGGCGCCGGCCGGTCTTGACCACCCGCCATCACCTGGGTGTTGTCTTCGATGCATTGGATGAGCGTCTCCAGATTGACGGGCTTGGCGACGAAGGTCTGCCCGCCGCTCTCCAGGTATTGTCCCCCCGTGTCCTTGCCGCTGAGGATCGCGGTCAGGAAGACGATGGGCACGTGCTGAAGGGCCGGGTCGGACTGAATCGCCGTGGCGAGCTCGGCGCCGTCAATCTCCGGCATCATCACGTCCAGGAGAATCAGGTCCGGCTGAAACTCGCGGGCCGCCGCCAGCGCGAAAGGCATGGTTCTCCGTCCCGACGGTATAGGCGCCGGTGCGTTCAAGGTTCACCTTCGTGGTCCGGGTAATGCTGGGCTCGTCATCGATAATGAGGATACGTTTTCTTGCCATAGTCAGTCCCTTGGCTGAGAGTTGAGCACGATGGTGACGCGGGCGCCGCCTTCCGTGCGGTTGCCCAGCTCGATGGTCCCACCGTGTAACTGGATGATCTGCCGTGCCACGCAAAGGCCCAGGCCGGTGCCTTGGCCCGCGGTCTTGGTCGTGAAAAACGGCTCAAATACCTTTGTCAAATACGCATCAGGAATGCCCGGCCCGGTGTCGTCGATTTCCACCGTGATCGCGCCCGCGCCACTTCCACCGGCCGCGGCGGCGGAGGTTCGGACGGTCAGCGTGCCCCCTTGGGGCATGGCCTGGATGGCATTCATAAAGATATTTACGAGCACCTGCTCGATTTTGTTTCTATCCATCGGCAGCGCCGGCAGCGCCGCGCCGAACTGGCGGACCATGTCGATGTGATGACGCGCCAACTCCAGTTTCACCAGGGACAACGCTCGATCCACGATGGCGTGGAGATCCTCCGGTTGCAGCGTCAACGTGCCCGGCCCGGAGAACTCCAGCAGCTCGCTGATCACCCGGTTGGCCCGTTGGATGGCGTCCCGCATGTCCTGAAGCATTGAGGGCGCGTCCGGCTCATCGGCCGGAACGACCTGGGCCAGGTAGTCGGCCACCATCGTGAGCGTCATGAGCGGGTTCTTGACCTCGTGCGCCACCCCGGCGGCCAGCCGGCCGATGGATTCCAGCTTGGTCGCCTCAATGAGCTGCCACTGGGTGGCCTTGAGCTCGGCGTGGGACTTCTGCAGATCCGCCAGGGCCTCGACCAACTGTTCCCGGCTCTGGGACAGCTCATCGTTTACCTGGGTCAATCCGTCTTCCGCTTGCCTGTGCTCCCTGATTTCCCGGCGCAGGGCCGAGGTCCGGTCCTCGACCGTGCTTTCCAGGCCCTCGTGCGACGCTTTCCATGCCGACAGCAGGTAGACGACAATCCCGAAGAAGCCCAGCAGGACCACGGTATTCCAATAGGGAAGGAGGAGGTGTCCCTGCCGTTGGCTCGCGGCCGAGTCCGCCGCCAGCCAGGCCACCGCGCTGGCCAAGGCCATCGCCAGGCCCCACCCACGGCCGATCCACCATGTGCTCAGGCAGATGGGAACGAGGTAAAGAACGGAGACGGACAACTCCTCTCCTGTCGAGTAGTCTACCCACCCCACCGCGAACACCAGCAACGTCATGGAGGCGCTCACGAGACGGGCTCGATTTCCGTTTTTCGCCTGCTCTTCCATGGGGCCCCCGGCATAAGTGCACAGTGACCTCTAAATGATACTGTCCCACCCGCAGACGGTTCAGTCAATCTGCGGATGGCAGGAAGAGATGGGACGCGGGGCCGCACCGCTGCGCCGCCGATCAGAGCGTCCGTCCTGCCGCTCGATCCCGCTACCTGGGCGGATCGGCGTGGGGCCAGCCGAATTTCTCGTAGCGGCCGAAGTCGGCCGTGCTGCGATCCGCCGTGACGCCGTCCGGCATCACCTACAGCCCCGACTTGACGGACTCCACGTGGGCGCCCACCAACGCGGCATTCTACCACCATCCTGCCGACGAAGCGCTCGCCTCAGGGTGTCTTCTTGAAGGGCCAGCCATACTTCTCGAAGCGGCCGTACTCGGCCTCGCTCCGATCCGCCGTCACACCATCCGGCGCCACCTGCAAGGCGGACTTGGTGGACCCAACGTGGCCGTCCACGAACACGAGGTTGACCGTGCCGCCGTTCCAGTCCCCTTTCTTGGCGCCGTGGAACGTGCCGAACCAGTCGCGACTATCGGGACACAGGGCGTTGTCGTTGAGGACGTTCGCGTTGCCGGGCCGCGCCCACATGTTCTCTTCGCCGAAGAAGAAGACCTCGGCCTTGGAGCGGGTAATGTCCGAAGCCCTCCTATCCCTTATTCCGGCCGGAGTGGTCCCGCCACCCGTGCCGTTGCCGAGGAACGCGTTCATGCTGTAACTATAGTAGGGGACGATGGGATTCGACGCCACGTGACTGGGATGGATGTTGCCCATCGTCTTGGCCAGCGTGGCAAACACCGGGCACAGGTTGACGCCCGATTCCGGCATGTACGTCCAGAGAGGACCATCCGCCGGGTAGCGCGGATCGTGCCACCGGCAGTAGCGCTGATAGCCGCCGACCGGCGCTTCGTTCTTGACCAGGGAGTTCCAGGCGCTGGGATAGCGATCGTCGTAATCCCCCAGGTACATCGATTGGACCACGCCGTACTGCTTCAGATTCGCCCGGCACCTCATCTCCGCCGCCTGGGCCTTGACGCGTTGCAACGCCGGCATCATGATCGCCATCAGGATGGCGATAATGGAAATGACGACGAGCAACTCAATCAGTGTGAAAGCTCGTTGGTTCGGCCTCATAGCGTCGTCTCCTTGCCCCCGTCTGGGAGCCGTTCAAGACCATCACTTGTGCTGAAGCAACCGGAAGCCCGTTCCTACGGAACCTGCGTTTCACCGATCTCTTCGAGCGGCGTGGAATGGCCCGCTCGCGCCTATCTCAAAGAAGATGCGCGCACGGCAGAAGCTGTTCCGCGGTAGAAAGCGCCCACAATCCTATAGATCAGGCCCTCACATCAGGGTGTCTTCACGAAGGGCCAGCCGAATTTCTCGAAGCGGCCGTACTCGGCCTCGGACCTGTCTGCCTGGCCGTCGGGGCCCACCTGTAGGGCGGACTTGATCGATTCGACATGGGCGTCCACAAACACGAGGCTGACCGTGCCGCCGTTCCAGTCACCGCGCTTGGCGCCGTGGAACGTCCCGAACCAGTCGCGGCCGTCGGGACACAACGCGTTGTCGTTGAGGACCCAACTGGTGCCGGGTCTGGCCCACATGTTCTCCTCGCCGAAGAAGAACACTTCGCTCGTACGTCTCGTGATCTGCGAACGCTTGACCACCCCGCCCGGGCTGGTCCCCGTCGTCGAGCCGAGGAAGCCATTCATGCTGTAGCTGTAGTACGGTTCGATCGGAATACGGGGATCGTGACTGGGATGCGAGGCCGCCATCGTGTTGGCCAGGACCCGGAATGTCGGACATAGATGGACCTTGTCTGCCTTCAAATAAGGCCAGAACGGACCATCCGCAGGATATCTCGAATCGTGCCACCGGCAGTAGCGCTGATACCCCGAGACGGGAGCCTCGGTCATGACCAGCGAGGTCCAGGGAGAGGGATACCGGTCGTCGCTCTCGTCCAGGTACATCGTCTGCGCCACTCCGTAATTGCGCAGATTCGACCGGCAGGTCATTTCCTGGGCCTGGGTTTTGACCCGCTGCAGCGCCGGCATCATGACGGCCATGAGAATGGCAATGATGGAAATGACGACCAGCAATTCGATCAGGGTAAAGCCACGCCGCTGCGACTTCATGCTGCTACCTCCTGCTTGTAACCCGGGTCCGTACGGCCGATAATCCCGTCCCAGGCCGGAACGAAACCGCCGCCGTAACTTGTTTATTCTACCTTTGGGCAGCGCGGAAATGCAACTCCATTTCGCCAAAATCCTCTCTCCTGACGCTCCACACGGTCTTGGCAAAGACGAGTTGGGCAAACTGCTCATGGCAACCCACGCAATTGCCGACAATAAGGAATCGCTGCTTGGATCGAGTGGTTGGTCTTTCCGGGGCTGAGGTGCAATAAATGGTTACCGCAAAACAACTTATGAACACGAGCGTCATCACGATCAGCCCGGACGAGGACGTTTGCGAGGCCATGCGCATGATGGCCCTCAACAACATCACCGGCCTGCCGGTGATCGATGATGACGGCACCCTGCTGGGAATCATCACGGAGAAAGACATCCTCGTACTGCTGTGCAACAGCCTGGAGGATGCCGGCATGGACCGCGCCATCGGCACGGTGGGACAGTTCATGACGCGTCATGTGGTCTGCTTCGGCCCCGCAGACAATCTCGCCGACATCGCGGAATGCCTGAGCACCAACGATTTCCGGCGAGTCCCCATTCTCGACCACGGCAAGCTCGCCGGGATCATCAGCCGCAAGGACGTCATCCGATACATCCGCGACCTCCAGCAGCAGGATGAAGTGCTGAGGGACAGCATCCTGGAATTGCTGTACTGAAGCGTGGACTTGGTGGACCTCGTGGACTTGGTGCCGCCGAAAAGGGGACATTCAACTTTTCCCTGCGCGAAAGGGAAGAGTAGAATGTCCGCTTTTCCTTTCGACGCCCGTTGGGTCCAGAAGCTCGCAGAACGGTCTTGCACCCGATTTCAGATTTCCCTTTCTCGCCTTGACACCCACCTGCTATAATGGATGTCATGTCGAGAGCAGCATCCATCCGGCTCGTCGCGACATCTCTTCTGTTGGCCCTGGGGACCGGCCCGGCACAGGCCCAACCGCTTCCAGTCCACTCCGGGACGCGGATCCTGCAGAGCGGCAGCCTCGTCATCGAGATAGGCGATCCCGAATCGGCGGAATGCCGCTGGAACAAGGGCCTGCGGTTCTCGCCGGTGGCGAACGTGCTGCGGGCGCAACTGCGCGGCCAGGAGTTCCTGTATTCGCCGGTCGGCGGCGGGGCCTTGAGCTATCTGGGCGGCCTGCCGATGGAATTCGACATCGGCCAGGAAGCCTTTCAGCCGGACCCGCCCGGCTACAACGAAGGCAAGAGCGGCGACCCCTTCCTCAAGATTGGGGTGGGGATTCTGCGGCGCGACGGCGGCGCCTACAACTTCAGCACCAACTATCCCGTGGTCGAGCTGGCGCGCACGACCGCGACCTGGCAACCGGACCGAGTCCACTTCGTCCAGACTCTGACGGGCAACGCCAACGGCTACTGCTGCTACCTGGAAGAGGATGTCATCGTCAAGAACGACCGCCTCATCATGAATTACCTGCTGCGCAACACCGGCAGCAAGCCGTTCACCACGGAGCAGTACCTGCACGACTTCGTCTGTTTTTCGGGCCGATCGGTCGGACCCAACGTGCGCCTGACCTTCCCGTACGATTTCACGACCAATCCCGCGGTCACGCCCTGGCAGCCGTCCGGGCGAATCCGAAGCATCATGGCGGCTGCGGCGGCGGTATACGTCCGCATCGCGAACAGCATCGAATTCACGGACAAAGCGTCCGGCGTTCCCAAGATCTGGATCTACAAGCCGCAAGGCTACGCCGGCCCCGAGCTTTGCGCCGTGGAACATGCCGAGACGCAGCAGCGTATCGTGATCGAGACCTCCTTCCCGACCGCCTACGTCGGGATCTGGACGACGGATTACCAGGTCTCGCCGGAGCAGTTCCTCCAGGTCACGCTGGCGCCGGGCGAAGAGGCCCGCTTCAGCCGCACCTACACCTTCCGCACCAATGACTCTGTCCCCCAGGATAGCACGGGGGACAACACGGTCAACGGCGCCGACCTGTCGCTCCTGTCCTCCTCCTGGCTCCGCCACCCCGGTGACGAAGGGCTGGGAGGCGGCCTGCGACATATCCGTCCGTGAAGGACGACATCATCGATCTTCGCGACTTTGCCGCCCTGGCGTGCCAATGGCGGCAGGAAGCCGGCCTGCCTTCTCCCATCGCTCACTGGAAGCTCGATGAGACGACGGGAATGACGGCATCCGACGAACGTGGGCAACATCCCGGTATCCTGCGCAATTTCCCCACCGGCAACTCGCAGTGGGTCGTCGGCGCCAGCGCCGGCGGACTGCAACTCGACGGGATCGACGACTATGTCGAGATCGGCCATCTCCCCGACATGCCCATCGACAGCCCCCGCACGATCGCCGCCTGGATCAAGCTCAACAGCATCCCGACGGCCGGCCAGACCCTTCTCGTGTGGGGCCGGCAGCCCCCTGCCGAACACTGGCGGCTCGAAGTCGATGCGAACCGCAGGCTCCGCTTCTTCTGCGGCGCCGGTTACGCCGTGGCCGCGCGGGTCGTCGGCGACACGCAGTGGCACCACATCGCCGTTGCACTCGATCCCCTCGTTTCCAGCCGTCCTCGCGATCAGCGACATCAAGCTCTACGTCGATGCGCGGCCGCAGGCCGTCTACGAGTTGAACGAGCAAGAGGTCACCGCCGAACGTCATGGAAGACCTCAGAATCGGGGCCCCCTACGACCTGGCTGTGAGCCAACCCTTCAACGGTATCATCGACGACGTACGCCTCTACGACACGGCCCTGTCCCCTGCTCACGTCCGCCAAATCTACAACGCCACGTCCCCGGGTTTGTAGTGTGCTCGTAAGAGCATAAGAAGATAACGCCTGACGGCGTCACTACAAACAAGCTACGCCGCCTCAGGATGAATAAAGCCCCCGTTACATGCTTGAACCTGGCCGAGGAATGGTATCATAGCGGCATGTACTCGGAGAATCTGATGATTTATCGGGGAGTCCGCTATGAATCGATTCGGGACCCTTCTCCAAATCCTCGCCGCCTGCACTTGTCTGCCTGCCGTCGTCACGTTCGGTCAGAATAGGCCCACCTCCGGCGAGATCGTGACCGTCCTGCCCGAGGAGACGGACGAACTGCTGGCCAACCCCGGCATCGGCTGGGAGACGTTCGGCAGGACCCGGGACAAGGACCGAAGTCTGCCGGACTGGATTCCTTCGACCGTCCACTACGACAGGTGGGGCTGGGGCGTGCTGGAGCCCCGGCCGGGCGAGATCGATTATGCGTTCCTCGACAAGGTCCTGGCCGAGTCGCACGCCGCCGGGCAGAAGCTGGCCTTTCGCGTGATGTGCTGCTCGACGTACCTGGGCCGGCCCTATCATCCGGACTGGCTCGGAAAGGCCGGCGGCAAGGTGCTCACGGTCGATTACGAGGGCCGGGACGGGTTCCTGCATTCCCGATCTCGACGACGTGGACACCCT
This sequence comes from uncultured Planctomycetota bacterium, assembly GCA_963699595.1. Classification (GTDB taxonomy): domain Bacteria; phylum Planctomycetota; class Phycisphaerae; order Sedimentisphaerales; family Anaerobacaceae; genus PLanc-01. The sequence goes on along the minus strand of CAVOUO010000035.1, from coordinate 1,015,824 downwards.
GGCGCGGCACCTGCACCTGATTCAGCGTCTGGGCGCCCGCTACGATGGGCATCCGGACCTCGACCACGTGGACCTCGGCTCGGTCGGCTGGTGGGGCGAGTGGCACATGAGCGGCTCCAAGACCGGCAAGATGCCCACGATGGAGACCCGCACGCAGATCGTCGATGCCTACGTGCAGGCGTTTCGCAAGACCCCCCTGCTGATGCTGATCGGAGGCGGCGAGTGCCTTACCCATGCCGCCCAACGAGGCGCGGGCTGGCGGGCGGATTGCCTCGGGGACATGGGCGGGTTCTCGAAGAACTGGTACCACATGCGGGATGCCTATCCGAAGGAGGTGCAAGGGGCAAAGGTCGAAGACGCCTGGAAGGTGGCTCCGGTCGCGTGGGAGACCTGCTGGGAGATGCGCCGCTGGGTGAAGGAGGGCTGGTCGCTGCGCTACATCTTCAACTACGCCCTGGCCCTGCACGGCTCGTACCTCAACAACAAGTCCGCCCCCCTGCCGGAGGGCGAGAACGTGCGGCCGGAGATCGAGCGGTTCCTCCGCCGGCTTGGCTACCGGCTTGTGCTGAAGGAAGCAAAACTGCCGACGCAAGCCGCCGCGGGCACAGCCTTGGTCCTCGAGACCAAATGGCAGAACATCGGCTCGGCCCCCTGCTACAGGCCCTATCGAGTCGCCTACCGGCTCTCGAACCAGCAGGGATATGCGAAGGTCCTGGTCGGCAGATGTCACGGTCAACAAATGGATGCCCGGCTCCGTCAAGACATTCACGGAGGACTTCCTTCGCGAAGTGCCGGACCTGCCGCCGGGTGAGGTCGTCCAAGTCACGGACCGCGTGACTTTGCCCAAGGACATGCGCGGGGGCGAATACGATCTCGCGATCGGAATTGTCGGCGAGAATTCCACGGAGCCGGTCGTCCGGCTCGCGATCAAAGGCAGAACTAGCCGATGGCTGGTATCCGCTGAGCAAATTGGTGATCTCCGCGGCAACACGGGAGTAGATTGCTTCGTCGCTGCGCTCCTCGCAATGACCTGAGCGTGCACTGGATGTCATTGCGAGCGAAGCGAAGCAATCTACCGGCCATATTCGAGGACGTGCGACGTATCGTGGCGCTTCGGTGAAAGGTGTAACGAAGGGGAAAGGGACACGAATGAAAACGACACGGAGACAGTTTCTCGGAAGCACGGCGACGGCCGCCTCGCTGGCGGCGCTGACCGCCGGCATCCGAACCAGGGCCTATGCGGCCGGCGGCGATACGATCCGGCTCGGCCTGATCGGCTGCGGCGGACGCGGCACCGGCGCGGCGGCCCAGGCGCTCAACGCCTGCAAACGCGCCAAGCTCGTCGCGATGGGCGATGCCTTCCAGGACCAACTCGACCGCAGCGTCAAAGCGGTCGCCAAAGAGCATCCGGACCGCGTGGATGTGCCGCCCAACCGGCGGTTCGCCGGCATGGACGCCTATGCGGGCGTGATCGGGGCCGATGTGGACATGGTGCTCTTGTGCACGCCGCCGGGCTTCCGGCCTCTGCACTACGAAGCGGCGGTCAAGGCGAACAAAATGGTCTTCATGGAAAAGCCGGTCGCCACCGATGTCCCCGGCATCCGGCGGATGATCGCCGCCAACGAGCAGGCCAAGCAGAAGAACCTGATGGTGGCGGTCGGCCTGAACAACCGGCACCAGGACGGTGTCCGCAAGATCATCCAGCGCGTCCACGACGGCGCGATCGGCGATGTCATGTTTCTGCGGGCCTACGGCAACAACGACGGCGTGTGGGTCCGGCCGCGCCAGAGCGGCCAAAGCGAGATGGAGTACCAGATGCGCAACTGGTACTACTTCAACTGGCTCTGCGGCGACCTGATCGTCGAGCAGACGGTGCACTCCATCGACCTGGTCAACTGGGCCAAGGGCGATCATCCCGTCGAGGCCCAGGGCATGGGCGGCCGGCAGGTGCGCGTCGGACCGGAGTACGGCGAGATCTACGACCACCACGCCGATCGAGTACACCTACGGGGACGGCGCCAAGATGTTCCTCTTCTGCCGGCACATCCCGAATTGCTGGACCAGCGGCGGCGGCGTGGCCCATGGCCCCAAGGGTGAGGCCGATCTGGGCAAGTGCCTGCTCAGTGTCCGCGGGCAGGAGCCGGTCAAATTCGAGCACGGCATCGCCGGCCACCAGCAGGAGCACAACGACCTGTTCGCCGCCCTGGACGCCGGCCGGATCTACAATGAGGGCGACTTCGGCATCTCCAGCACCATGACGGCGATTCTCGGCCGCATGGCCACGTATTCGGGACAAGTCGTCAAGTGGGACGATGCGATGAAATCGCAAACGGATCTCGGCCCGAAACGCTACGCGTGGGACGCCGAGGCGCCGATCGCACCGGGTCCCGATCATATGTATGCCTGTGCGACGCCGGGCAAATCGAAACCATATTGAGAATGTGCATGAAGAGTGGCACGGGCATCCTGCCCGTGGGGCTTGGTGGCATCGGCATCCTGCCGATGATTCATGGGCTGGAAGGGGCCCCCCAACGCAAAATCCCGCGTTGGGGACCCCAAGCCCATGCCACGCTGAGCCGGGTCTTCATCCAGGTTCTAAAGGAGCAGAATTATGAAGGTTTGGACAAAGCCAATGTTGTGCGTCATCGTGGTCTTGGCGTGCGCCGGTCCCGCGTGGACGCAGGATGTCCTGCAGGTCCGCGACCTGTTCAACGGCAAGGACCTGTCGGGGTGGGTCAACGTGAATTGCGCCCCCGACACGTGGAGCGTGAAGGACGGCAGATCGTGTGCACGGGCAAGCCCATCGGCGTCATGCGCACCGACCGCCAGTACGAGAACTTCATCCTGTCCGTCGAGTGGAAGCACCTGACGGCGGGCGGCAACTCCGGCGTCTTCGTCTGGGGCGAAGGCACGGTGCCCGAGGGCAAGCAACCTGCCCAAAGGCATGGAGGTCCAGATCCTGGAGCTGGACTACGCCGTGCAGCACAAGGCGACGGACGCCTACGTCCACGGCGAGGTCTTCCCCACGGGCGGAATCACGACCGTGCCGGACAATCCGCGCGGCCCCCGCAGCAAGTCCGCCGAGAACCGCTGCAAGGGCAAGGGCGAGTGGAACACCTACACGATCGTGGCCGTCGACGGCGTGATCAAGCTGTCGGTCAACGGCAAGTTCGTCAACGGCATCAGCAAGGCCAGCGTCAAGAAGGGTTACATCTGCCTGGAGTCGGAAGGCGCCCCGATCCACTTCCGCAACCTCCGGATCATCGAGCTGCCCCCCGGCATCACGACCCCGGAGCAAAGTGCCCCGGTGGTGGCAGAGAAGCCACACGCAGGCCACGACGGCGAGCGCAAAGTAGCATGACAACGTCCGAGGTAATGACAGGGTGGCACGGCCAAACTTGTTTGACCGTGCTTTCACGACAGCGAACACGCTCAAGCTGCGCTTGGGCGTGCCACCCGGCGCAGCGCAGTAGTGGAGGAACCTCATGAGAAGCACACGAGAACAAGCGGAGGCAACAACCCGGCGCAGCCTGTTGGCCGGCGCCATGGGAGCAACGGGCATGTTTGCCATGTCTTGGTTGAGGCGTGCCGGCGCACAGACACAGAGACTCTCCGATGCCGAGCAGAAGCAGAAGATCGAAGCGGCGCTTCCGGCGAAAGCCTTCGTGACGCCCCGCAAGTCGCGCCGGCTCCTGATCTTCGATCTGAACGTCAACTACGGCGGCCACGGCTCCATCCCCACGGCAAATCAGGCCTTCACGCTGATGGGCGCCAAGACCGGCGCCTTCGAGACCGAGGTCAGCAAAGACCCGGCCGTCTTCGCGCCGGACAGTCTCAAGCGCTTCGACGCGGTCTTCTTCAACAACACCGTGGGCAATCTCTTCGAAGACCCCGCCCTGCGGCAGAGCCTGGTCGAGTTCGTCTACGGCGGCGGCGGACTGATGGGCGTCCACGGCACCTCCGTGGCCTTCATGAAATGGCCCGGCGCGATCGAGGATTGGCCCGAGTTCGGCATCATGCTCGGCGGCACGCGGCGCCAATCACAAGGCCAACAATGAGCACGTCTTCCTCAAGGTCGAGGATCCCACCCATCCCATCATTCAGCCCTTCGGCGGTGACTTCGACTATCGCGACGAGTTCTTCCGCGTCCACGAGCCGTACTCGCGCAACCGCGTGCGGGTGCTCCTGAGCATCGACACCGCCAAGACCGACATGAAGCAGACCCCGTCCCTGGGCAAGGTCGAGCGGGCCGACAACGACTACGCCCTGGCCTGGGTCCGCCAGTACGGCCGGGGCCGCGTCTTCTACTGCGGCTTCGCCCACCACCCCTCCGTCTTCTGGGACCCGAAGATGCTCCAGTTCTACCTGGCCGCCACGCAGTTCGCCCTGGGCGACCTGCCCGCTCCAACGACTCCCAGCGCCAAACTGACTCCCGCCGTTCGAGCACAGGAGCAACTCGGTTGGCGACTGGCGCTTGTGCCATCCGCCAAACCGCTGATGCTCTTCGAAACCATCGACAAGGCGGCGGAGCTCGGCCTGCTGTACGTGGGAGGCTCCAACCGCCAGAGGGTCAGCCGCGACATCCCCAAGGGTCTCGATGGCCAACTCAACAACGATGAGATGAGGCAGATCCGTCTGAAGCTCGATGCCGCGGGTATCCGCCTGCTGACCTATCGCATCGATGACAAGTCATCCGATAAGGTTTTCGAATTTGCCGAGAAGATGGGTGTCGAAGCTGTCACCACTCCGGCCGGGGGTCGAATCATGGACCCCGCACCGGAGATTGTGCCGCTGGACAAGAACGTCGGCTCGCTTCTCGATAGAGTCCACAAATCCGGCCGCGGACCTGTCGTGTTCACCATAGAGTCTGGGAGCGACGAGTTGCCCCAAAGGGTCGAGCTCTTCAACAAGGCAACCGTGGAACTGGCAAAGGGAGGCAGATCGTGACGTCCGAAAGCCACCCTCAGAAGATCACGCGGCGTGAGTTCCTGGATCGAACGGGCCGCTTGTCGGCAACCGCGGCCCTGCCGTGGATCATCCCTGCGTCAGTGAGAGGCGTCCAGACAAGCACGCCGCCAAGCGAGCGGATCACGGTTGGTTTGATCGGCCACGGGGCGATGGGAAGCGGGCATTTGCACCGATTGGCGGGCGACCGGGAGGTGCAGGTGCTGGCCGTCTGCGATGTGGATCGCGTGCGGCGCGAAGAGGCGAAGAAGAGGGTGGAAGACACCTACGCCGCCCGCACGCCCGGCGGCCAGTACAAAGGCTGTACAGCATACAACGACTACCGCGAGATGCTGGCCCGACCGGATATCGACGCCGTCGTGATTGCCACGCCGGACCATTGGCATACGTTGCAGGCCATTCACGCGGTCGAGGCGGGCAAAGATGTCTACTGCGAAAAGCCGATCTCGCTGAACGTCCAGGAAGGCCGGCGGCTGGTCGAGACCGTCCGCCGCTACGGTCGCATCTTCCAGACGGGGACTCAGTATCGCTCCATTTCCACGATCCGCAAGGTCTGTGAATTCGTCCGAGCAGGCGGGTTGGGCAAGGTCAAATCGGTCTTCACCCTCTGGGGCAAAATAGGCAGCCGCCTTGGTGTCGACTCGTACGCACCGCTGTCTTTCGCCTTGCCCGCCGAGCCCGTGCCCGACGGGTTGGACTGGGACCTGTGGGTGGGTCCGGCCCCCTGGCAGCCGTACAACAACGCCTACCACAGGAATCCGTCGCCCGGCGTCGTGCCGTGGGCGTTTTCTGAAGACTTCGGCGCGGCCGCCGTGACGTGGTATCACTCGCACGCGGCCGATGTGATTCAGTACGCATTGGGCATGGAGAACAGCGGCCCGGTCGAGTTCATCCATCCCAGCAGCGGGACCTATCCAACGCTCACGTGCCGCTACGCCAACGGAACGCTCCTGCACCTCGTCGACAACTGGGAGATGGTCAAGAACGTCTACAAAGCCCTGCCCGCGACAGCGCGGCTGGCCGGCAATTTCGGCGGCATCTTCGTCGGCGAGCGCGGCTGGGTCACGTCGATGTCCACCGGCGGCCCCATCGAGGGCGGTCCGGAAGAGCTTTTCGCGGACATGAAGCTGACCACCCGCGAGGTGAACATCGGGGACAACAACCATCACGCGAACTGGTTCGAGTGTCTTCGGACGAGACGCCCGACAAGCTGCGGCGAGGAAATCGGCCATCGGGCGCATCCCTGGGGCATCTGACGATCCTCGCCTACAAGCTGCAACGGTCCTTGAGATGGGACCCCGACCGAGAAGAATTCCCGGGCGACGACGCCGCGAACCGACTGCTCGCGCGCTCGATGCGTAGCCCCTGGCATTTGTAGCAACAGCCGGTGGGTGTAGGGTGCGTATCACGCACCGTTTCACCGCCGGCACAAGATGGTGCGTGATACGCACCCTACGGACATTGGAGGATATGGCAATGAGTCTTCGGTATCACTTGGTTTCAGCGGCATTGGCTCTGGTAGGGATTTCCGCTCTTGGCGTCTCGGCGCAGACCCAGGCGGGCAAGGTCGAGGCCAAGATGGAAAAGAACCAGGTCGTCGTCACCGTCGGCGGCCAGGTGTTCACCTGCTACAAGTTCGACGCGTCGCAGAAGTACCCGTACTTCTGGCCGGTCAACGGCCCCGCGTCGGGCAAGTCCATCACGACCGAGACCTCGGAGCCCTACCCGCACCATCATTCGCTCTTCTTCGGCTGCGATCGCGTCAACGGCGGCAACTACTGGCAGGAGGGCAACGAGCGCGGCCAGATCATCTCCCAGAGGCCCAAGATCGTCGAGGCCTCGGGCAGCAGGGTCGTCTTCACCGATGTAGGTCTCTGGAAGCAGCCTGACAAAGAGCCCATCATTCGCGACCAGCGGCAGATCGTCATCACCGCCCCGAGCGACAGTCTGCGCTTCATCGACTTTACCATCACCCTGGAGCCGCTGACCGACATCCGAATTCTCAAGACGAACCACTCGCTGTTCTCGGCCCGCGTCGTGCCCGAGCTCGGCGTCACCGAAGGGGGCACGTTGATCAACGCGGAAGGCAAGACCAGCGAGAAAGGCACGTTCGGCGTCGCCTCGCCCTGGTGCGACTACTACGGCACGCGGGCGGGCGTCACCGAAGGCATCGCCATTCTCCAGCATCCGAGCGACCGCTGGTATCCCGCCAAATGGTTCACGCGCGACTACGGCTTCTTCTCGCCCACACCGATGTTCTGGCTCGAAGGCGATCAACTGGATATTCCCAAGGGCGAGAAGCTGACTCTGAGTTATCGCGTCGTCGTTCACAGCGGCGACACGCAGAAGGCGGGAATCCCGGCGCTCTTCGACGCCTACAAGCAAACCGACGTTACCGCAACGAAGAAGTGAGGGAGACTCTCATGATGAACCGTCGCAAGTTCCTCCAGTGGACGGGATCGGCGGCTGCCGGAGCCGCTGCATTCCCGTACGTCATTGCTTCCTCAGCACTGGGCCAGAGCGGCGCCGTCGCCCCGAGCGAGCGGATCGTGATGGCCTCCATCGGCCTGGGGACCCAGGGGACCGGCTTGATGCAGGCGTTCCTGGGCCATAAAGATGTCCAAGTCGTCGCCGTGTGCGATGTCCTGGAGAGCCAGCGGCAGAAGGCCAAGGGCATCGTCGACCAGCGCTACGGCAACCAGGACTGCGCCACGTACAACGATTTTCGCGAGGTTTGCGGGCGCAAGGACATCGACGCGGTCGTCGTCGCCACGCCGGACCACTGGCATGTGCTGGTCTCGCTGGAGGCGGCCCGCAACGGCAAGGACATGTACACCGAGAAGGCGCTGGGCCTGGGCGTGTCCTGGGACAAGGCCCTCCAGGCGACATGCCACAGGTACGGCACGGTCTTCCAGTGGGGCACGCAGCAACGGTCCGAGCGGAATTTCCGCTTCGCCTGCGAGCTGGTTCGCAACGGCCGCATCGGCAAGCTGCACACGATCCTGGTCGGCGTGCCGCACGACTTTCCCGTGCCCAATCAGCCGGTTCAGCCGGTGCCGCCGGGCCTGGATTATGACCTGTGGCTCGGCCCAGCGCCGTGGGCCCCGTACACGTACCAGCGCTGCCGCCCGTGGACCAAGGAAGAGAGCTACTCGAACTGGTACCACATCTCCGACTATTGCCTGGGCGGCATCGGCGGCTACTGGGGCGTCCACCACGTGGACATCGCCCAATGGGGCCACGGCACGGACGACAGCGGCCCGGTGGAGATCGAGGGGACCGCCGTCTTCCCGGAGGATGGCTTGGCCGATTGCGCCGTCAGTTGGAAGGTCTCGCACAAGTATGCCGACGGCGTGACGATGATCTACACCGACAACGAGCAGAACAAGATGGGCATCAACTTCCAGGGGACGCGAAGGCTGGGTGCATGTCGGCCGCGAGGGCATCTGGGCCGAGCCGGCGTCGCTCCTGAAGTCGGTGATCCGCCAGGATGAGATCCACCTGATCGAGAGCAAGGGCCACCAGCGGAACTTCCTCGACGCGGTCAAAACCAGAGGGCAGACGATCTGTCCCATCGACGTGGCCGTTCGCACGGACACGATCTGTCACCTGACGGACATCTGCACCCGCCTGGGCCGCAAACTGCGCTGGGACCCGCAGAAAGAGGACTTCGTGAACGATCCCGAGGCCAGCCGGATGCTGCGGCGGCCGATGCGAAGTCCCTGGCATTTGTAGTGGCATGGGCATCTTGCCCATGAATCATCGGCAGGATGCCGATGCCACAAAACCCCACGGGCAAGCCCGCCCTGAGCGCAGCGAACGGGATGCCCGTGCCACTTGAGGAGAATTGCGATGAGACCGATAGCGATGGTTCTGATCCTGGTCTTGTGTCAGGAGGCAATGGCCGCAACGGGTCCTCTGTCCGTGGGCTGGGCCACCGTCGACATCACGCCGGAAAGGCCGGTCGCACTGATCGGTCAGTTGCACAAGCGGATATCACAGAAGGTCCGCGATCCCTTGACCGCCACCGCTCTGGCGCTTGAGACCCGGGGCGAAGACGGCCAGCGGGAGCAGGCGATCCTCATCTCCTGCGACCTGCTGTTCATTCGCAAATCCGTTCAGGACAGGATCAAGCAGATGGTCAAAGACCGCCTGCCTGACTTCGAGTCCGAGAAGCTGTTTCTGAATGCCACGCACACCCACACCGGACCGGGATTCTCCGACCAGGATTTCGGCACGCTCTACGATGTCAGCAAGGACGAGGGCGTAATGACGGCGTCGGAATACGCGGACTTCTTCGTGGAGCGAGCCGCCAAGATCGCGGTCGAAGCCTGGCAGAGCCGCAAGCCCGGCGGCATGAGCTGGGCGCTCGGCCACGCCGTCGTCGGCTGGAACCGCCGGGCCCATTACTTCAACGGCTCGTCAGTCATGTACGGCAAGACCAACCAGCCGGACTTCGCCAATCTGGAGGGCACTGAGGATCACGGCGTGGAGATGCTCTTCTTCTGGGATCGGGACAAAGCCCCGACGGGAATCGTTGTCAACATCGCCTGCACGGCCCAGGAAACCGAAGGGTTGAGCGAGGTCTCCGCCGACTTCTGGCATGATGTGCGGCTGGAGATCCGGCGCCGGCTCTCCAGGGACATCTTCATCCTCCCGCAGTGCGCCGCCGCGGGGGACAACTCGCCGCACCTGCTCTTTCGCGGGCGGGCGGAAGAGGTCATGCGGCAAAGGCGCGGCTTGTCCAGCCGGCAGGAGATCGCCCGGCGGATTGCCGATGCCGTGGAGAACTGTCTGCCGCTGGCTCGTCAGGATATTCAGACCAGCACGATCTTCAAACATACCGTGGCAAGAGCCGACCTGCCGCCGCAGGACCCGCCGACCGCGCCTTTCTATACGACGGATTCCGTCGCCCCGATCGAGTTTCACGTCCTCCGCCTCGGTGACATCGCGATGGCCACGAATCCCTTCGAGCTCTATCTCGACTACGGCATCCGGATGAAGGCGCGAAGTCCGGCCGTGCTGACCTTTCTGGTCCAGTTGTCCTGTCAGCACTGCGGTTATCTGCCGACCCAGAAAGGGGTCGAAGGCGGAGGCTACAGCGCCGACAAGTTCGTCGTCGGTCCCAAGGGCGGACAAGTCCTGGTGGACGAGACCGTCAAGCAGTTGAATGCGCTATGGAATTGAAATCTGAGCGTAGGGTGCGTATCACGCACCATTCAACCGTCCTCTGCGCCAGGAAGCGGTGCGTGATACGCACGCCTACGGTTATTCAACCGATGCGTCAGCGTTCCATGATCTCCCGGGCCATGCGCTCACGCAGCTTGAGCAGGTCGTACGGGTCCTGGTTCCACGTGCCCCAGGTCGGCACGGCCGTGCGGACGATCTCGTCCACGGCCTCTTTGCCCTTGCGCTTCTCCAGGAGCGTGAAGTACTCGTAGTCCTCCATGCCGTCGCGGAGATTCTTCAGGCGAATCGTGGTAATTGGGCCGTCGATTCCGGCGTCCTCGCCCGGATAGAACAACATGCCTTCGCCATTGAAATTGAGTCGGAAGCCCGGACTATCCCAGGGATTCCGCTGCGGACTGCTCCAGCAGACGGTGGTCCAATATAGCAGCCCCGTCACGCCATAACGCCGGTTCAGCCACGGGGCGATGCGGTAGCTCAGTACCGGGAAATCGATCTGCCAGTACGGCGGGTTGTCGTTCTTGACCTTCTCGTAGCCCGGCTCATACGGCGGTGCTTTCTGGACCAGGGCCGTGTAGCTCCACACGGTATTGCCCGCATTCTGAACCCGCTTGATGCTCGTCTCTTCGAGGAAGGCGAACAGCGGGCACCAGATATCCACCGCCCCGTCCAGCGTCCCCCAGTCGGGATTCTGCGTGTAGGGCTGCTCGACCACGAGGCAGCGAAGCTTCGGTGCGGCCTCATGGACCAGCGCCCCCAACTGCCGCACCTCTTCGTAAGCCTCTTTCGTGTTGGGCTCATCCAGCATGTACAGGTAGGCGCGCTCGGCCCAGCCCTTCTTCTGCAGGTAGGCGTACCACGACTGGTAATAGCGGATCGCCTTGCTGCGGCCGGTGGTCAGGATGTCGCGGAACGGCGCCCGGGGGACGTCGAAGTTCGTGACGTGATAGCGTGTCACGAAGTCGGTGATCTGCCGGTCCGTGTCCTCATCGAACAAAGCCGATCCGTCTTCTCCAACTTTCGGCAGCAGCCGGCGCGGCAGCGGCGGATTGAGCCGGTGCGCGGCCATCGCGGCAACGTACCGATCCTCCAGCGCGCGATACTTCTCGGAATTCTCCTCGAGCTTGTAGTACCGGACCACATACGAGAAGCTGCCGAAGTGGTTCTCGTGCGTGGGGCCGTCCGGCAGGGTGAAGTCCCAGACCGTCACCCGCACCGGGATCGTGGCCCGCTCCGTGTTCTGGGCCCGCACGGAGAACGTGCCGGTGTAGACCCCCGGGGCCGCGTCTTTCGGAACCTGCACATCCGCCCACAAGGGCTGATGCCGATCCTGCCACAGATCGAAGCCCACCGCGCCGAAACGTCCTCCTTCCAGTCCCTTGTCGCGCCAGCGCGGCTCCGGCACTCGCGCATTGGTGTACGGATTCACAAAGGGGACCAGCGGATCGGCGATCAGACCGGGCGGCTCCGTCGCCTGCGGCGAGGAATACCGAACCGGGATGAAGACCTCGCGATAAAGAGTGATGCTATTCGCCGGCAGGCTCGCCTCGCCCGGCCCTTTCAACGGCGACATCTCCGCCGAAACGTTCCGCAGGCTCCCGCCGGCGGCGGTGACAACGACCTGGAAGGATTCCGTTTCGCCGCGGGCCGCGAAGACCTCCACGGTCTCGGCCCCTTTGAAAGCCCCCTCCTGCCGCACGCGAACCGTCGGCGGCACGGCCTTCAGATCGATCGTCCCTGCGCCGGCCGTCACCTGCATTGAGCCCGCCATGACCACGATCGTTGATAGCAGTTTCATAACGATGGTCCTCCCGTCTGCATCCGAAACATGGTAGTCGTCATAGGGATTCGCAAGAATGCGTGCGCGGAATAGACTCTGTCATCCTGAGGCAAAGCCGAAGGATCTGGCCGTGGAACGGGACGTATCTCTCGCTCGCAGCCCAGATCCTTCGCTGCGCTCAGGATGACAAGCGCGGCGCACGAATTGATTCGCACTGGTATCAGATCCTCAACTCACCCAATCTTGGCCACGGCGGCCGGCACCGGCAAATCCCAGCCTTTGCGGTACGACCGCCGGATCATCGCATCGGCTTCGGGGGCGTTCTTGGCCTTCAGGGCAACCGTGTCCCATTCGATCTTCTTGCCCAGACGCACCGCCAGATTGCCCAGCAGCACCATCTCGGTGAGCCGGCTGCTATAGTCGAAACTCGACAGCGGCTTGGGCCCTCCTTTGCAGGCGGCGATCCACTCCGCGTCCTCGTTCGGCACGCGGCGGACAGTCTTCGGTGTGTCGGCGAACTGCTCCGCGCGGGCGTTGGGCGTGACGATCCAGTCGGTCGAGCCCCGCCGGAACAACATCAGCCCTTCCTCGCCCACCAGGATCACGTCCCACTGCCTCGGGTCATCCGCTGCGGCGGCGGCCTTTTTCTTCTTCTTGTCGTCCGCCTTGCCGGGGCGAGCGGGTCTCGGACGCGCCTCGGCCGTGCCGGCCTTCCCTGTTTCCCCCACCGCTCGCGTGAACAACTCATAGGGCGCGTTGGGCTTGCCGTCTCTGTTCCCATCGTACCAGACGTACTTCACCGCCGGCATTTCGACCGCCGCTTTCGGTCCCACGGAGCTTCCGAACTCACCGCCCCCTGCCGATGGACGAGCGGCAAATTGGTACGCGATCGTTGACCAGTCGGGGCCGGTCTCCTTGGTCTGGCCGCCGGACTCGGCCTCGACCGATACCGGTGCGCCCAGGTCGAGCGCCCAGTACGCCATATCCATGATGTGGCAGGCCATGTCGCCGAGGGCGCCGGTGCCAAAGTCCCACCAGCCGCGCCATTTGAACGGCACGTAGCAGGCATTGTAGTCCCGGATCGGGGCCGGCCCGACCCAGAGATCCCAATCCAGTCCCTCCGGCTTGGCCTGTTTGGCGAGACGCTCCCGCTCCTTCAACGCCTCCTGGCCCTGCGGCCAGATCGGGCGATTGGTCCAGGCGTGCACCTCGCGGACCGGGCCGATGATGCCCGCCCGCACCAACTCGACAGCCCGCCGGATCGGCTCGCCGGAGTGGGCCTGATTGCCCATCTGCGTCTGCAATTTGTAGTACTTGGCCGCCTGCTCCATCACGCGGGCCTCGTGGATGGTGTACGTCAGTGGCTTTTGGCAGTAGACGTGCTTGCCGAGAGACATCGCCGTCAGAGACGCAATTGCATGGACATGGTCCGGCGTACTGACCGTCACCGCATCGATGCCTTTCTCCTTTTCGAGCATCACCCGGAAAGTCCTTGTAGCGTTTCGCGTCCGGGAAGCCGGCAAACGTCTTGGCGGCACGAGTCTCATCGACATCGCACAGCGCCACAAACGTCCCGCCCGCCCGGGTCACGTCGGTCACTTCCCCGGCCCCCTTGCCGCCGACGCCGATGCCGGCCACATAGAACCGCTCATTGGCGCCCCAGACTCGCTTGGGGATGAACGTGAACGCCAGCGATGATGCCGTGACGCCCAGGAAACTGCGACGACTGATTTGCTGCTCCACCATGTTCCGTCCTTTCGATTGCGTCCAAGAATGCTGTCACCGCCGGCCATTATATGCGGCCTCATAGGAACGTGACTACCTCGGGGAGTGTTTTCCTCGACAGATCAGGGACCTGCACTCCTTCGACGGGATAGCCGACCACCAGGACGAGGAAGGGCCGCTCGTTCTGAGGCCGTCCGAGGATCTGGTTGAGGAAGCCCGGCCGGCTGGGCGTATAGGGCAACGCCGCCAGCCCCGCATGGTGGATCGCCGCCAGCAGGATTCCTGTCGCGATTCCCACGGACTCCCGCACATAATAGTGCTTCACCTGCCGGCCATCCGGCGCCACGCCGGAGCTCTGGGCGAAGATCGCGATGAGGTACGGGGCCGTCTCCAGGAACGGCTTTTGGTAATCGGTCCCGAGCACGGATAGAGCACCCACCCACTCTTCGCCGGCGCGGCCGTGATAGAATTCATACTCCTCCTTCTCCGCAGCCGTACGGATCTGTTGCTTGGTCGCGAGATCGCTCACGGCCACGAAATGCCACGGCTGCATATTGGCCCCGCTCGGTGCCGAGGCAGCCGTCCGCAGGCACTCTTCGATAATCTCACGCGGCACAGCGCGGCTCGAAAAGCTGCGAACGCTCCGCCGGCGCTGCATCTCGGCCCGGAAGGAGGCCGCTCGCTGCTTCATGTCCTCCACAGGGTACGGCCGGTAGGAGTCCCATGAAATCACTTTGACATCCGTCATGCCACCTCCAGATTCTCTGTTCATCCATCCTGCCGGTGCAGCCTGGGTGACCGCCGACCGGGAAGCATGCGTGAGTCAGTCCTTCAAGAGGATAGCCTCGTCCTGCACATCCACATCCCCATCGCTGTCTCGATCACCTTCCACCGGGTGGCTGCCCAGCCGAATCAACTCGATGCCCGCGCCGGCCCCGAGATTCCTTGAATACTGCTTGTCGGTCGCGTTATTCCAATGCTCGTGAACGCCCAGGCTGGCCAAGCGAATGCCGGTGTGATCAGGGTCGTAGAACGTCCCGGAGCAGGGATCGTTCGCCAGGGCGGCTTCGTGCAAATAGTCCTCCGCCCCGCCCTGCATGTCGTATTTGGGATTGGGCGCGTGCCCATACTTGACGACATCGGGCCACTCCTCGTTCACGAAATCATATCCGACCGAGTCGATGGCGACCGGGTCCTGGGAGGCGAAGATGCTGGAGGGCCAATCGCCGTTGAACGGGCGCCGACTTCCACTTGTAGGGATGCGAGTCCGCGTAGTAGCCGCCGTAAAGACCATCAAGGAGGTACAGAAGTGTCTTGCCGCCGAGCTCGGGGTGGCTCATCAGGTCCACCAGGCCCCGGTAGCGCGCCGTGCCGGGGCTCCAGGGCGGACTCTGATTGGCGTTCGGCAGGCTCAGGTGCATGTCATAGTAACCCGCAAAGCCCCACTTGTCGGGCAGGAGCGGCAAAGGTGGCCTCAGACGGCCGTCCGGCGTTCGGATCAGCGAACCGTAATGGTTCTTGGCGCAGAGCGTCACGCCCGAGGAATGCCCTTTCAGAATGGCGAAGTTGATGATGTACGCTGCCTCGGCAAACGCGGTCGGTATATAGTCCTGCTTCTTCCCGGTCGCGTTGGAGGTGCTCCAATAGAACGGGACATTCGAGAACTCCACGCGTGTCCGGCCGGAGCCGCCGTAACTGTCGAGATAGCGCACGTTCGGGAATTCCGGATGCACGATGTCCCACCAGTAATTCGGTATCATGGCCGTCGGATCGCCGATGGAGATGTCGTTGGGGTCCACGCCCACGATGTAGACCAACTGGCGCAGCAGGGCCAGGGTCATCTGGGGCGAATTGTCGGTGTTGTTCGTGACGCTCTGCTTCTTGTCATACGTGATCGGACTGACGCTTCCGTAGTAGGCGTTGCAGGTCGTCAGATTGAGCTTGATGGCGATCTTCTCGCCGGACTGGTAGCCGACGTCCCCCTTGCCGCGCTCGGCGTTGAAGTAGCGGAAGATCGCCTCCCACGCGTCGGCATCGGAGTCGATTCCCGCCACACCACGAATCGCCTGCGCGACCATCCTCTCCCCCACTTCCAGGTTGGTGCGCTCGTTCTGCCACCAGTGCTCAGACGAGCTGTAGCCCTCCCAATCGGTGGCATTGGGATCGTGAACCCAGACGACCCGGCCGGGATGAATCCCTTTGCCCTCGCCGATCGGGCCATGCGGCCCCCATGGCCCTTGGGCCAGCGTCAGTTGCTCCGGCCGGCCCGCCCGCGAAGCCACGGCGACAATCGCCACCGTGATCAGGCAGATGCACGCCAGGGCCAGGCGAGAATGTAGGGTGCGTATCACGCACCGTTGTGCCGTTTCCTGTGCCGGAGGGCGGTGCGTGGTACGCACCCTACGGCCCCCGGCCTTGCGAAAGACGGCGATCGAGCCTCCCAGAGCGATAAGCCAGACGACAAAACCCGAGGCCAGCGGCATAGCCACACGCTGGCACGGATACGTCGCCCGCGACGGCTTCGGCACCACCCGGATCAGGAACCAAATCAGCGCCAACACCCCCGCCACGGGCGATATCCACCGCACCCAACGGTACTTCCCCCTACCGCCGGAACATCCTCCCTGCCTGTGGCATGGTGTTGAAGCATGATTCTCTTGCATGACACGTCCTCCCAGCTCTCGTAACATGGGCATCCTGCCCATGAGTAGCATGGGCGTCCCGCCCATGAATCAGGATCACGGGCAGTCGCAACCCAGAAACGCCCCGCGGCGTCCCTACCTACTGTGTGTCATTATACCGCCGATTCTACGTGAAATCCTACTGCGAATCTGGTAGAATCGGAAGCAGTGAAGCATGCGGACTTTACCTCGGCGCAAGGGGCCATGAGGAAAGTGAAATGTGTAGTGAGCCTTTTCTGTGGTGGACAAGACCCATGTTGATGCATGACGCGAACCCGAGAGCGGAGTCGCGGGCTGAGAATTGGATTGCGCGCCGTGTCCGGCTACCTCTGTGCCTCTTGCTTCTTCTGTGCTTGCCGTGTGGATATGGGGAGGCCTCCGACTCATCAGAGTCGAAGATACGCGCATACACTCCCCCCGATCTGACAGATTGTACACGCGTCGAGATTCAGTATCTGCCGAACTTACTATATCGTTTGTTTCTGGGCACCTGCCGGCCCGCGGACATACTAAACCCAACTGAACTGGCCCGCATGCAGGCTATGAATCCCATCGTGGTGGAGGATGAAGCCCGGATCAAGGCTCTGGCCCAGAAGATCAACGCGGGCATGCCTCCCGAAAGCGGCGGCTATCCTATGGTGCCCAATATCGCCAAGGTTACCGGTTACCGCGGCGAGGGGCAGGTCGTATCGTTCACGATCCTGCAGGGGGGTTACCTATCGGCAAAGAACGGCAGCTTGTTCTCGTATGAGGGCGGTAATCTGGATATTCTGAGAGTTGCCACGGACCTGGGGCCGTTGCTTGATCGCCGTCTATGTGCGAGTCGCCTTGTGGAAAGGGCGCGTGTATGGTATTCGTGGCGCGACGAGCCAGTCGTGCGCCCTGCACCGGACACCTGGTGTGATGAGATCATTGCCAAGTACCTTCGGATAGTGCAGGAGAGGAACTCTGCGATACAAGAACAGGGGATAAGGAACCAGAAGTTGCTCCACAGGTTGCGGGAAATGGACCAGAAGGTTCTGGCCTCGGAAATGAACTACTTCCGATGTCCCACAGCGGGGGAAGGAAGGTGCCACTATGCCATGAACTCGAATTGCACGGCCAAGTCGCCGCCGGACATGGTCTTTCTTTTCGAGGCCAAGGCAGGCTGGAATCAGCACGGTGGGCCCGAGTTGTTTACCTTTGACCATCACAACCCCAAAGGCGGACTGGTCTGCCTAAACGATTTCACCGTGAAGTTCATCCGCACCGAGGAGGAATTGAAGCAGCTTCGATGGAAGTAGAACGGCAGCGGCCCCTGCACCTACAGGAGGAATAGCCTCAACCAGTTCCCGTCGCCGGCTCGACCAGAGAGATTTGAGGGTTGACCTCGGATTCCCCCTTTCGGGTGTGCGAGGAATCATCGTGGGGGACTCACCCGTGTTTGTCATGCTGAGCGAAGTGAAGCATCTGGGCGGCGAATAGAACCAGCGTTTGTTCTCGTGTTCGGCCCAGATCCTTCGCTGGCGCTCAGGATGACAGGAAGGACTGGGCGGACCCCACAAAACGCAGTCACACACCCTTTCGAGGAGATCTTATTTTCTGCGTGACAGATTTGAGAATCGTGCCCCGATATCCCGATAGTATAGGTGTGAACAACGACGCCTGTCAGATCGGGTGTGTTGTGAAGATGTAGCCGTAAGGATGAATACTTGTGGTCCAGATATCGAGCAGAGCTTTGGGTAGTGTGGGCATACAATCCTCGCTGCGTGCATTCTTGAGGGAACAGGGGATGGCGCCCCTGGAGCATGAGCCGTTGCGGAACCACTGCACCTGGCGGATCGGTGGTCCGGCGGATTTCCTCGTCGAGCCTTCCTCCTGGGAGCAGGTGGCCCGGGTATTGCAGTACAGCCACCAGAACGGCATCCCTGCCCTGGTGCTCGGCAAGGGCTCGAATTTGCTTTTCGATGATGGGGGTCTTCGCGGCGTCGTCATCAAGATCGGTCGCAAGCTGTCCCGGCTCGTGATCACGGGGACGGTCGTCCAGGCTCAAAGCGGGATTTCGGCCTCGCGTCTGGCCCGTGCCGCCGGTCGGGCGGGGCTGTGCGGCCTGGAACACATCGTCGGCATCCCCGGCACACTCGGCGGGCTGGTCTACATGAACGGCGGGAGCCTGCAGCGGGCCATCGGCGATACGATTGTGGAAGTCAAGACGATGGACCGGCAGGGAAACACCCAAACGCTGGGCCGCCACGAGTGCGGCTTTACCTATCGGCACAGCCGGTTCCAGGAGCAGTCGTGTGTCATTACGGAAGCCACCCTGGCGCTGGTTCCTGGCCAACGGAACGCCATCGCGACCGAAATGCTGGAGATTCTCCGAGAACGCCGCCGGAAGTTCCCGCTGACGCTGCCGAATTGCGGCTCGGTGTTCAAGAGCGATCCGCAAACCTGGGCTTCCCTCGGCCCGACGGGGAAGATCATCGAAAGCGTCGGCCTCAAAGGTACCTGTGTGGGGGACGCGGTGGTCAGTGAACGGCATGCGAACTTCATCGTCAATCGAGCCCATGCCAAGGCCGAGGCGGTGCTGGCGCTGATTGAACTCGTACGGGAACGAGTCCTCCGGCGGACCGGCGCGACTCTCGAATGTGAAGTCCAATTCGTGGAATCGACAGGGGTGATCCGGGCCCCGTGAAGGACGGGACCGATCGCAGTGGGATGAAAGCGCACGTGTAATGAGTCTTGACAAACAACTTCGGTAGTGGCCGGCGCACGGCTCTCCTCGTAGGTCGTGCGTCCGCGCACGACGTCTCTTAGGGAGCGGGGACGCTCGCCCTACGAAGATCGGCCTTCGGTGGCTTTGGATTGCCGAACTTGGGCGTCAAAACTCATCACGTAGGATGCCGGCGGCAATATGACCGCAGGCGGGACCTGTGCCTACAGCTACGATCCCGAGAACCGCCTCGCGAGCGCAACAATCATACAAGGAGTCGCACTTTTCCATCCGCATGGGCCTATCGAGAATCGCCTGGGAAAGAGGTGTTGCTGAACCCTCGACCCCTGCGTCATCAGGGGCGCGGTACCCAGGGCAACACCCCCTTCCTGGGGTTGCGTGTCACGCCGCACAGCCGAAAGGATCAATGGGCGTGCCGATCCTCTTGGCGGAAAAGGTTCCCAAACGCGATGGATCGCGTTTGGGGTCCCCTACCCTACGAACGGCCACGTTTGTGCAACAGTGGAAAAGGTAAAACGCCCCGCGCGAGAAGAATTCTTTATGCCTTTGGCCACAAAGAGTTACGCGCCTTCGGAGCCTCGTGCGCGCACAGAATTTCGGCACGATTCGTGCAACACGGCGGGTAATAGGGGGAGGCGTATTGATAGGAGAAGTCTGAAGTGTGAAGTTTGGTATTTGAAGTAAGAGGCAGCCGTGGACCCATTGTGCGAAACAGAGCCAATTTGCTGGGGACAGGCAGCGTGGGTGTACGACTGCATTGTGGCAGGTCAGGTTTTCGGTGGGTGGGTGGCACGCCCAAGCGCAGCGACCCTCCTGGGCCTGCGAAGGATTGAGCGTGTCTTCGTGGGCCCCGGAACGCTTCCATAGAAGCACGGTCAAACGAGTTTGGCCGTGCCACCCTGCCGGTGGTGCGAAACAAAGCCAATTTGCCCCTGGACGGGCAGGGTCAAATGGGGGGATTGTTCTTGAAATCCCACTTGGAATCTGGTAAAAGCAAGGACAGTGAAGTATGCGGACTTTGCTTCGGCAGCATGCGAACTCTATCCGCCCCTTCGACAGGAAGAGGAGTTGTCATGTCAGGCATACGACCGCAAAGGCAAGCCCACCCCGCGAGGTCTCTCCCCTTCCCTATCTTGGGCATCTGCAACCGTAGCAGACATTGACCCGGCCCGGGGCGTGCGTGTGTCGCGTTCCGCCGGGGTATAGTTCTTCAGGCATGGGCAAAGGAGGAAGACTATGGGTAAGAGAGCAGTTTGTCTGGTGTGCTGTCTTTCGGTGCTGGGCTCGGCCGGTGTGGCCTTCGGCGAGCTGGTCGGCCACTGGAAACTGGATGGGATCGAGGGCACCAAGATTGTCGACTCGTCCGGCAAGGGCAACGACGGGAAGGTTGTGGCGGGCAATCCCACCCCGATTGCCGGCGTCAAGGATGGGGCCCTGGAGTTCCATGGGTTAGGCGTCTCCGGGGGCGGCGGGGACACCATCAGCATCCCCAGTAACGCCGGCCTGGACATCGGCGGTCCGATCTCCATCACCCTCTGGATACAACCGGGCGCCGATGACCCGGAGGGAAAAGCCACCACGACGGCCCCGATGGCCAAGGCGGACGAGCACGGCCAGTCCCAGTTGGAGCTACCAGGTTCGCTACGGCTGGGGCGGAGCCCCGTCGGCCCAATATGGCGTTTACCTTCAATACGACGCCCCGGGCCTGGGCCTTCGTCGGCAAAAAACTCGACGCGCGACGAGTGGTGCCATATCGCCTGCTCGTATGACGGCACGAACCTGAAATGCTTTCTCAATGGATTGCAGACCGATTCGACCCCCATGGGCCCCATTACCCAAAGCGGCACCCCGGTCCTCATCGGCTCGGACGGGTGGGGCTGTGACTGGATCGGCGCGATCGACGATGTTCGGATCTACAACAATGCTCTGACGGCGGACGAGATCGCGGAGATCTGCCCGCCCTCGCGCGCCGCCAAGAACCCGAATCCGGCGGATGGGGCGGTGGGCGTGGCGATGCCGCTGTTCCGGTGGGAGGCCGGCTACAAGGGGGTCATGCACGAGGTCTACCTGGGCGCCGGTCCGGAGCTCACGGCCGCCGATCTGGCCGGCCCGCGCTCGGGCATGACCATGTTCTACTACACGGGGGTACTCAAGCCAGGCAGCACCTATTACTGGCGGGTCGATGAGATCGAGGCCGACGGCAAGACCGTGAATCCGGGCAACGTCTGGAGCTTCACGATGCAGGCTCTGACGGCCTACCTGCCCAGTCCGGCGGATGGGGTAACCGATGCTTCCACCGCCGCCGGCTTGGCCTGGCAGCCGGGCCAAGCGGTCGTCAAGCATCATGTCTACTTCGGCAGCGCTCTCGACGCCGTCACCCAGGGGGCGGCGAGCGCCGACAAAGGCATCCAGGCGGAGACCACCTTCACGCCGGGACCGCTGGACAGCGTGACGACCTACTACTGGCGCGTGGACGAGATCAAGGCCGACAACTCCGTGGTGGCCGGCGGGGTCTGGAGCTTCACCACCTGTCTGCCCGTGGACGACTTCGAGAGCTACAATGACGATCTCGACGCCAAGACGACCATCTTCGACACGTGGATCGATGGCCTGACCACGGGTCTGAGCGGTTCCATCGTCGGCAACAGCACGGCGCCGTTCGCCGAGCAGACCATCATCCACGGCGGCAAGCAGTCCATGCCCATCGATTACAACAACACCAAGACGCCCTTCTACAGCGAGGCCGAACAGGAGTTCGCCCCGGTGCAGAATTGGACGGTCAGTGAGGTCGACACCCTCGTGCTGGATGTCCAAGGCCGACCGAACAACAACGCCACCGGGTTGTACGTCGTCTTGACCGATTCGTCCAACAAGACGGCGATTGTCTCGTATCCCGATCCGGCGCCGGTCCGCCTGGCCCGGTGGACGGAATGGAAGATCCCGCTGGCCGACTTTGCCGGCGTGAACGCGGCGAAGATCAAGAAGATCTGCATCGGCCTGGGCAGCCGCACCGCGACGGCCGCGAGCGGCACGGGGAGACTCTATGTCGATGATATTCGGCTGATCAAGAGCAAGAAGTAACGCCGCCGGCGGACCGTCGGAGAACCAGGACATGCAGGGGCTGTGGGCGCCGGCTCACAGCCCCTTTGAGGGTGTGTGGGAAGTTGGTGCGGCGTGGCATCGGCTTCCAGCCGATGAATCATCGGCAGGATGCCGATGCCACAAAACGCCACGGGCAAGATGCCCGTGCCACTTTTCGCACACCCTCTTTCCCGTCGCTATCGGCCTTCGCCCTCGTAAGGCCGGGCGATGATCTCGCGGAGGGATTCCAGCTTCGCCTCGGATTGGGCCAGGGGATGCGCCAGGACTTGCTGCCACAGCCGCTGCATGTTCGGCTTGCCGGCCTTCTGCTCTTTGACCCACTCCGCGTGGAACTGGCCCGAGCATACCTCCTCCATGGCCCGGTCCACCTGGGCCAGCAGCTCGGGCGGCGCCATGCGGTCCGCCCGCGACAACTGACCGTACTGGCTCGTCTGCGAATGGAGCTTCAGTTGGCCGAAGAAGCCGTGCGTGATCATCGCCTTGGCAATCTCGACAAACTCGCCCGAAAGATGCAATTCCGTCGTCACAATCTCCGGATCGCAGCCGTTGGCGACCAGCTTCTCGAAATAGAGCAGGCACAGCTTGATGATTCCCGGCCAGAGCATCTGCTCGGCAAACAGGTCGATGACCGTCTCTTCCCGAAACGAGGACTCGAACGCCCCGAAGCGGGTCGCCCCGATGGCCTTCGCCAGGGCCAGCGCCACCTGCATGGACCGGCCGTCCGCGTCATTCTCGGCGGCCACCAGGCAGGGAAATCCCAGACCTTCCTGGTAGAGCTGGCGCACCGCCCGGCCGATCATGCGCGGCGCCACCATGATCGCGCCGACGCCCTCCGGGGGCACGATGGCCTTGTAGTAGATGTTGTAGCCGCTGGCGAAGCACAGCACATCGCCCCGCCGCAGACGAGGGCTTGATCTGCTCCTCATAGACCTGCGGCTGGACCTCGTCCGGGATGAGCACCAGGACGACGTCCGCCGCGTCGGCCACCTCGCGGATCGGGCGGACGGTGAAACCATCCTCCATCGCCCGGGTCTTGTATTCATCGTCCCGGTTGCCCACCATCGGCGTAAAACCGCTGTCGCGGAGGTTCAGCGCCTGGGCCCGTCCCTGATTCCCATATCCGAGAATGCCGATCTTTCGCCCCTTCAGCACATCCATGTTCACATCGTTGTCGCGATAGACGTTAGCCATAAGATCCCACCTTTCTCTTCAAGATGTCGCGTCGTGAAGCATGGTACCGAATCGCGAGGCACGGGCCAAGATGGACCGCTTTAGTTTAACCGCTTTTTCATTCGACTCTGCGGCCGGACATGCTATACTGGCCATAGACAAGTGCAATGGTATGCTTTGCTGGAGGTGCGGCATGAAACACGGGCACAAGGCGTTCACGCTGATTGAGCTTCTGGTGGTGATTTCGATTATCGCCTTGCTGATGGCGATTCTCATGCCCGCCTTGGGCCGGGTCCGTAAACAGGCCCGGGGCGTGTACTGCCTGAACAACCTCCGCGAGATCGGCGATCGCCATGCACGCCTACGCCCACGAGAACGGCGATTTCATCCCCCGCGCGCTGGACAACAAGGTCAAATGGCTCCTGGTGTTCATGCCGTTCCTGGGGGAGGAGTACAAGAACGCCCGAGGACTACCGCGAGGTCAAAGTCTACCAGTGCCCCTCCTTCCCCCGCACCGGCGTGGGACAGGGAGGCCAGCGCAACGCCGATCAGACCGTCGACTATGTCGTCAACGCCTGGGACATGGACAAACCCAGCCTCACCAGCGGCGACAAAGGCAACCAGAAGGATGATCCGACCAAGCTCAGCAGCGTTCCGCGGCACGCCGAGCGGATCTACATGGCCGACAACGAGGCCGGCGAGTGGCGGCCCGTCATCCTGAACCGCCGGGACCTCGACATCGCCTCCGTGTTCAACCTGCTCGACGTCTGGTCCACGACCCATCTGCCCAGCTCGGACCAGACCACCGTCGGCAGCAATCTGACCCGCCGGGTCGCCAGCGACCGCCACCGCGACGGCTGCAACAACCTCTTCTTCGACGGCCACTCCGACTATCTGGCCGCCGAGGACAACACCTCCCGCTACTGGTGCGGCGCCGGCGCGTGGCAATGACCGGGGGACATCCTGCTTTTTGCCGGCCGCGGCAAAAAGCTGAATGTCCCCTTTTCCGCGCTCCACACAAGCACGTGAAGGCCGAAGAAGCCAAGAGAAGAGGCGGTTCAGGGTGCGGGAATGTTGGGACCTCTCCTCGCACCGGGAGCCGCGGAGTCGGACGCGTCGGTCCGTCTGCGAGTAAGATCACACGTGCCCGGAACGAGAAGAGACCGGGCACAAGCGGATGAGGCCGGAATCAGGAAGGCGAAGCCTCCAGTCGAGACTCCTTCCGAAGAAATCCGCCTCGACAAGCTGTGCGAGCGGTACTATGCTCCGCTGGTGGGGTGGGGTACTTCGAACTCACGTAGATCGAATCGAGCAGTTCGCAATCCTCTTCCGTCAAGCCTGTCTGACACCCAAGCCCGTGCAGATCGTGACTCAAGTCACGAATGCTGTGGGTACGTTTGATGGGGATGCTTCATCGCTCATAGACGACCTCTCCCTTTTGGATCTCGGCCAGGAACTGGCCCGAGGCGCCGCTCGCGCACGGGGATCACGTCGATGGGAATCCGGTCGGCAATCGGACGCAGGAGCCGCCGGTATTTCAACGCCAGGGGCAGATACGTCTGGTCGCTGTCCTGGAAGATCGCTACATCCAAGTCGTTCGGGGTCGCACTGGTCAGGAACGACCCGAAGATGACCACCTTACGGACCTCCTTCTCGCGACTCAGGCGAGCGGCCAATTCCCGCTTGATCTGCTCTTTCTGCTGCGATGTTGCCACCATGGTTCGGCTCTCCTTGCTAAACCTATTATACCGGCCCGATAGAAGACTTGCATTAGGATAAAGGCTCCTTTACCGCGAAATCCGGCTACCCGTCGCTAAAGCTTAATGTAGTGCCTGACCCCGCTGAGCCTCGTGATGCCGCCGCCGAGTTCCCAAGCACGTGAAGGCCGAAGAAGCCAAGAGAAGAGGCGGTTCAGGGTGCGGGAATGTGGGGACCTCTCCACGCACAGGGAGCCGCTGAATCGGACGCGTCGGTCCATCTGCGAGTAAGATCACACGTGCCCGGAACCAGAAGAGACCGGGCACAAGCGGAGGAGGCCGGAATCAAGAAGGCGAAGCCCTGAATCGGACTGCTTCCGTAGGAATCCGCCGACGGGCCGTCTTCAAGAGGGGTTCGGCCCATGAACCGCCTCCGGAGAACGTCGCAAGTGAATGCGACGCTATTGGGATGCGGGACCGGCGCCGAGCATCGGCGTGGCGTCCATGCCCCTGAACGGCCCTTGTGTATATCTTCGCGGGCGGGAGGTTGAAGTATAAGAGGAGCGTCGTGTTCGGCGAAGCAAGGGGGTTTTATGGGCGCGGCGGAATTCCGAGGACATCTCACTTTTTACGCCCCCGAATTGAGTATGGTGGGAACTGAGGCCGCACGACCTCCTTATGGTGACTGGAGCCGGTGCGTACATAGACTTCTGGCGCCCCGCCGGGTGACGCCGAATAGATGTGCGGAATTCTCGCGAAAAAATCCCGCGACTGTCTTGACAACGGCTTGCTCATAGATGTCCCCCGATTGCCTCGCCCTTCGCGATCCCCCCAAAAGAAGGCCGGTCACTCGATGGCCCGGTCTTTGCGTCAGGAGGGGGATCCCGTATTGAGTTTCTAGGGTGGTAGGAATGACACTGCCTTCCGGGGTCCCTGTTTTCTCTACCTCTTACGCATTGCCATCTATCTTTGGGATACGAAGAAGGCCCCTAAGGCCAAGCTTACCAGCCCCTGGATTGGAGTAAGAAACAGGTTTGAGAGTTTCAACTGGGTCAAAGGAGATTGAGCAAAAAGTTGAGTCCCAACAAGTGTTAAAATTAGGACTATGAGATACGCGATAGACAGGTAAAAAGAAATTCCAAATATAAACCGGTCTACGGTGACTTCTTCTGTGTTCTGCAGACGCGCCTTGTTGACCAAAGCGCCGACGATCAGCAAAAGGGTAGGCATAAAAGTGGGAAGCAGCCAGGACCATGCCTCGCTAGCCTTATCCTCGAACATTCCTATTATGGTTTGCAGCAAAAGCAGAAGAAATAAGAATCCCGCACCGATAAACCACACAATGGCTAGGCGCTTCTGGGAAACATCCATGGAGATTCGATTTTCGGGATCGGGCACGATTAACCTCCCAGGCGCTCCAGATTCTAGCTTTGCGCAGGTGAGTTTCGCCCTCTAGTTCGCTGTGTGACTTAAAAACTGCCTGATTATCACGGGTCAACTGCTCAAATTGATAAATAAATGCTACACAGTAATGTCCCGCCGTATAATCGACATTCCTTATGGCGTCGGGCAAATTAAAAGCGCCTCCCTGGACCCATTTCATGGCCCGTTTGGGGCTTACGGCCTCATCGGCGGCGCTGAATGGCTGGCTAGTCACAATAAAGACTATAACACGATAATGGCCCTTCTGGGGGGTAAAAAGAGCCCGCACCACGTCTCTGAGGCCAAATATCGCCGGTGCTTTAATTTGTGCGGACCAGCGGTCAGCTTCATCCCTGGGAGTGCCGTCTGGGTAAAACTGTTCCAGTCGGGAAGCAAGGGCAAATCCTCCTGGCCCTGGTACGGAATACCAGGTTCTTTCTCCGTATCCGGCTCGACTAAAAGCCTCTTCAAGACGATCGGCTACATTTCCCACCTTGGCCTGGGTTTTGTCCTTCACTAATAGACTACGGGGTATACTGGCGAAGGCAGAGGGTTTGGGAGGCGGCCAGGAGAACTGTGGCATTTCGGTCAACGTTTGATTCGTGGGCGGAGTCGGCGCGGGTCTCCCGCCGTAGGACGGACAACCGGCCACGGTACCCATCAGAACCAAGAAAAGGGCCACTTTCCAAATCACCATCCATGGCCCTCGTGGCGACGGGGGGAGCCGCTCGCCGAGTAATCCCTCCCTCCGCAAACCATCGTCTCCGGCGCCTCCCTGCCGTGCGTCACCTGTTCCTATCTCGCAGAACAGCCTGGCCTTTCGTAATGCACGGCCGTCAGCATGACTGGGCCAGCACTTATGAGATAACCGGGCTAGGCTCCGTGGTGCCCAAGATGTCTCTTGAGGTAAAGAGCCATCATAAATCTCTTTAATCTCCTCCACCAATTGTTGGGTGGTTAATCCGGACAGATGGGCATGGGGAATGATGATTTCTGCGGATAGCTTAGGAGTTCTTGTAGCCATTAGCGGATTCCTTTCTGTTTGACACTCGATGGATGGTGAGTTATTATTTCGCTGATGGTCTTCTATGTCAAGGACTTTCTGGATAGGAATCGAGGGGCTAATGGCGGGAAAGGCAAAGACAGCTTGCGCGGGGACAAGACCGGTTCCCAACGGTCCGAGGCCAACAGGCTAGCCTGAAGACGGGGTTCTGGTAATCCATGATAGGCTCGTTAAACTCATCTGGTAGGAATCGGATTTAGGCAGGCCACGGAAGAGTGACCCAGTTGAATTGGACTTGTGCGAGTTGCTTTCTTTGTCAGGAAGGAGCATGAAGATCAGATGAACATCACTTGGCAAAACGAAGAGGCAACAGCGTCTTTGCAGGGAACTTGTCGTTCTACTGTCCGGATTCCCATTCGAGTTGCTTGCCTCGGCTTTATTGCCGTGTCACTAATCGCCGGCTGCGCTACTGTACGCGAGAATACGGCGCAATACGGACAGGAACCGGCCAAGCTGGATAGCCAAGATGTGGTTGTGACGTACTTCAA
Source organism: uncultured Planctomycetota bacterium (assembly GCA_963699595.1). Taxonomy (GTDB): domain Bacteria; phylum Planctomycetota; class Phycisphaerae; order Sedimentisphaerales; family Anaerobacaceae; genus PLanc-01. The sequence continues at coordinate 987,834 of CAVOUO010000035.1, read as the reverse complement.
AGACTTTCGACGGGTGAAACAAGCTGCCCCGGATATCTGCTGGGCAGCCTGTTTAGAACAGGCGCTCGCGTTCCAGGGAGTCGACACCGACCAAAAACGCATCCTAGAGAAGGCCTACCCCCAGGCTGACACCAAGGCGGACCGGACAATCAACCAGTTCTGGTGGCATCAATTACTTCTCATCACGGATGAGCGTCTCGTCGACGGTTCTGAGGTATGGGTTCGCTTGGACATGGATGGAGGTTATCGAGGGACGATCCTCGATATTTCGACTTTCATGCGGAAGATCGCCAACGAGCTAGGCCATAACCGTATACCTCTCGTCGGCATCACGACTGAGCACGGAGCCGGCCATATGGTTACCGTCGTCGGTGTGGCATACCCTATCCACGTCGAACGGCTCAGGGCCGATCAAATCGCGGGCTTTTTGATCTACGACCCCTTTACGGCCGAAACGCAACTAAGGTCCGTCGAGGGACTTTTCAGGATTTCTACTAAGACCCTGGTCTATGTAACCATGTTCGATAGTGGCTTGGGCGCGGCTACCGGCGAACTCTCCACGACCATATACAAGTATTAACGGGGAAGACGAAGTCGATCGGGTTCAGACGTCCCGTGAGGACAATCGTTCACGGCACTGCGGGAGCACGCGCACGAGGACAACTAGGGACGTACCCGAATGGCGGCTCCTTAAGCGGCATAGCGTCTCCTCGATTCAGCACGAGTTTCCTTGAGAGGCGGGTGTGTTTGTGATCGCGCCGGACGGCACGCGGCTCGATTCTTCCGGGGCGTTCGGGGACGAGGTGATGGGTGACTTCGGAGATCAAGGCGCGATAGATCTCCGGCAGCCGGAGGATCGGTTCGCACGCCAGGGCCAGTGAGAAGATCAGGAGGGCGCAGACCGCATGGGCAAAGCTGATCCGCAGCGGGTCCAGGACGAATTAAAGGTGTCTGGTACGAATGGCATGAAGTTAAGCGGTTCTCTGGCCGGGACACCCGCGTTTTCGGCACCGAAAATGCGGTTCCGACACGGCTACTATGCCTTATCTTCATGCCATTCGTGTCCGGTACATTTTTCGCGAGGAATCAGGGGACAGCATATAATGGCACTAAGTTAAGCATAATTGACCGCTTTCGAGTCGCAGCAAGACCCTCATTTGATGGGAAATCTCAGTGTCTTCGCTGGTAGAGAAGAATGCATTTTGAGCCATAATTCCCTTAACTTGGTGCCATTAGGGACAGCATACTCAATTCGGATGGCCAAGTAGGTAGGGCGTCCCCGGAATTCCCACCCCCTGGAGCGGCTCCACTCGACCGGCCGTGGTAGGACTTCAGACCACGATGTCGAGAAATCCCTTCAGGATTCCGTAGGCCGAGTCGAATGCCGCGACCCGCGCGGAATGGGCCGCGGTGGCGTCTCGGGCCGCTGCGATCTGGGCGTCCATCTGCTGGATGCTGGGTAACGAAATCGCCTGCATCTTGGCCACCAGGTCCGCGATCGCCGTACTGTCAATCTGCATTCTCAATTGCGAGATGTCGATCAGCTTGAACTTCTTTTGGGAGCCATCGAGTGTGTTTGCCACCCGCTCAAGCTCATCGATCTTCACCTGTAATTCGTTCTTATCCATCTTCTTGTCCTCCCCTATGGCTTCTTCAGCCAAATCTGGATTTCCTGCATGCCCGCTTCCACCTTCGGCAGCAAGGTGTCGGCACTCGCCAGCAGGGCCTTGAGCGAGGGTTGGTTGAGCACATCACGGACCACAACCTCTCCCGCCTTCTCCGATTGAAGGTAGGCATCGAGGGCCTTCTGCGTCTCTTTCATCTTCAGCAGATACGTCTTCAATTCCTCGGTCTTTTCCTTGATGACCCCCAGATCCGCGTCGAGCTTTGCCCGGGCGGCCTGGGCCGTCTCCGCGTTCTTGTTCGCCCGCTCGAGCATCTCTTTGGCGGTCTTGGCTCTGTCGCTCTCGGGCTGGGCGGGAATGTCTTTCTGGGCGACCTCCTCCAGCAGGGCACGGCTCTTGTCTTGCTCGCTGTCGATCTTCTCCTTGGCCTGTTTCACGAGTCTCTCCGTCGCCAGGATGAGGGCCTCCGATTGCAGGGATACGGCGGTGATGGCGGCGTCGAAATATTCGATCTGTTTCACAGACAAGGCCTTCACCTGTGGGGGAGTCTCACAACCCCCAGTCACCAGCAACAACAAGGCCAGCAGGATCAATTTCTGTCGTTCCCTCACAGGGTGCCTCCTTACTCTAAGACCCCACGTCATCCCGTCACAACGTTATCATCAGTGCTCCTCGATGACCCCATTGTGGCGCCCTCCATCCGCCAGAGCAAGGAAAAAAGGAGCCTCATTTGCTCATTTAGTGCTCGCCCACAGACGCGGCGATGCAGATTATAGATTACTAATAGTCCCAATGGCGACTCGCTGCGCGGGAACCTCGAGGGACGCCTTACTCGTTTCGGCCCCGATTTGGGTGTGGTGTCGCGCATTCTTAGAAATCGGCTCCGCCCCAGCATCCCCACGTCGTTCGGTTCAGGGGCCGCAGTGGCTCGGCCGGTGCGTGTGGAACCGCTATTACGGCAAAGGTGCGGTGTCACCTTCGCGCGAGACGCGGAGCATCTGCTCCTGTAGCAGACCGTTAGGGGCGATGATGGTGCTCGTCGAGACGAACTCCTCGTCTCCCGCGGTGGACGTGGCCCGCTCTCCCGCCTCGCGCACGAGGAGTGCCCCGGCAGCAATGTCCCAGGGCTTGCTGCGGTTCATGGGCCGAACCCCTTTTGAAGACGGCCCATAGGCGGATTCCTACGGAAGGAGTCTCGACTGGAGGCTTCGCCTTCCTGATTCCGGCCTCCTCCGCTTGTGCCCGGTCTCTTCTGGTTCCGGGCACGTGTGATCTTACTCGCAGATGGGCCGACGCGTCCGATTCAGCGGCTCCCTGTGCCTGGACAGGTCCCAACATTCCCGCACCCTGAACCGCCTCTTCTCTTGGTTTTGGTTGCGACCAGATAAGGACATAGAAACAACGAATGGCACGAATCACCCAGCGCGGCCTTCGGCCGCAACCAAAATGTGCGTAAGCGAACAATCTGGTATCTTCTTTCCCTCTCCACGAACGACCACGTTCGTGCAACAGTTGAAAAGGTAAAACGCCCCCCGCGCGAAAAATTCTTTATTCCTTGCCGCACAAGGGGTTGTGCGATCCTTAGAGGTCACGCGCGCACAGAATTCCGGCACGATTCGTGCAACACGGCCCCTATGTAGAGGGACAGTCTCCCCGGGGCGGCCCCTCGGATTTATGCCCCCGGTCGTAGCCGGGGGTGACAAGATTGCCGCGCTTCGCTCGCAATGACATGTTTATGATTGATGATTGGAAAGCGGAAGGAAACTCATGACTACCGAAGCCCAAATCGAAGCCAATCGTGCCAATGCCCGGAAGTCCACCGGTCCGCGTACGCCCGCAGGGAAAGCCATCGTCGCCCGCAACGCGGTCAGGCATGGGCTCCTGGGCGAACAGATCATCGTCGAGGGCGAAGATCGGGCCCGGTTCGCACGGCATCGCGACGCGATGCTGCGGGCCCTGGTCCCGGTCGAGGAGGTGGAAGTCACCCTCGCCGAGCGTCTGATCGGCCTTTCGTGGCGGCTGCAACGGGTCCAGCGACTCCAGGTCCAGGCCTTCGAGGCGCTGTGTGCCGGGCCGATCGAGGGTCCGGCGGGCGCGGGCGGACGAGGGGTCGGACGAGGAGCTGGCCCTCGGGCGGATCGTGGTGAAGGACTTCACCGAGGCCCGGGTCCTGGATCGGTTGCTGATGTATGAGCGGCGGCTGGAGCATAGCCTGTGCCGGATCTTGGGCGAGTTGCGGAAAGAGCGCCTGTTTCACAACCTGGAGGCCCGGACGATGGACGAGGGCCAGCCGCAGGTGCTGCTGGAGCGTCTCATGGGCAAGCTCCGGGATAGTCCGAGCGCTACGCTGCGCGTGGAACGGGGATCCGCGCGCTATGAAGAGACGCCTTGCCACCTTCACACGGCCGCCCACCAGTTTTCGCGCCAAACAAACCCAATTTCGGACGGCGGCGATGCGGGACAAGTTCTTTCTGAGGCGGGAGTTACGGACGATTCGCCTCCCGACCGCCCCGAAAAAACAAAGCCAATTCCGCGAGAAGTTTCAAGTTTGAAGTGTCAAGTTTCAAGTCAAGAGAGCCAATCGCCGGAGCCTCCGGGACTTCCAACTTCACCCTGCAACTTCACCCTGCCGCCCACCAGTTTTCGCGCCAAACAAACCCAATTTCGGACGGCGGCGATGCGGGACAAGTTCTTTCTGAGGCAGGAGTTACGGACGATTCGTCTCCGGACCGCCCCGAAAAAACAAAGCCAATTTGCCCAGCCGGGGCGGGCCCGCCAACGGGTGGCCTCGGAGCAGACCCCAGTTCCCTGCGCGGCCCAGATGCTTCGCTGCGCTCAGCATGACAAACGGGGGGCGGGCCCCCACGAGATTTAGAGCCTCTAACAGAATGAAAACACGACAAGCACCATGTCATTGCGAGCGAAGCGAAGCAATCTCCTATGCGGCGGATTGAGATTGCTTCGTCGCTGCGCTCCTCGCAATGACATATTCAGGTTCATTCTGTTAGAAGCATTTAGTCGCGTACGACAATTCGCTCCGCGGTTTTGAGGATTGGCTCCGTGGGGCGGGCATGCTATAGTGTCGGGTTATTCCACGTGCGAAAGGAGTAGCATCATGAACCGCAGGATCAACGGGATCTATGGAATCGCTGCTATGATGGCTATGGTTTGTCTGCTGCCGGTCGAGGCCCCCGCCGATGAGGGGATGTGGCTCTTCAACAACCCGCCGAAGAAGCTGCTCCAGGAGAAGTACAACTTCGCGCCCGGGCGACGACTGGTATCTGCACCTGCAGCGGTCCAGCGTCCGGTTCAACAGCGGCGGCTCCGGCTCGTTCGTCTCGGCCGACGGCCTGGTGATGACCAACCACCACGTCGGCGCCGACTGCCTCCAGAAGCTCAGCACCAAGGAGCGCGACCTGATCGCCCAGGGCTTCTACGCCAAGACGCTGCGAAGAGGAGATCCGCTGCGTGGACCTGGAGCTGAACGTCCTGCAGAGCATCGAGGACGTGACGGAGCGGGTCAACGCGGCGGTCAAGCCGGGGATGAGCCCGGCCGAGGCGAACCAGGCCCGCCGGGCGGCGATGAACACCGTCGAGAAGGAATCGCTCGACAAGACCGGGCTGCGCAGCGACGTGGTCACGCTCTACCACGGCGGGCTGTACCACCTCTACCGCTTCAAGAAGTACACCGACGTCCGGCTGGTCTTCGCCCCGGAGAAAGGACATCGCCTTCTTCGGCGGCGACCCGGACAACTTCGAGTATCCCCGCTACGACCTCGACATCTGCTTCTTCCGCGTCTACGAGGACGGCAAGCCGGCCAAGATCGAGCACTACCTGAAGTGGAGTCCCAAGGGCGCGGGCGACGGCGAGCTGGTCTTCGTCTCCGGCCATCCCGGCCGGACCGACCGGCTCGACACGATGGCCCACCTCGAGTTCCTCCGCGACAAGGTCTTTCCGCACGCGACTGCGCAAGCTGTTCCGCTGGGAGGTGATCGCTGTCCACCTACAGCGGCCGCAAGCCGGGAGAACGCCCGCCGGGCGCAGGACGACCTGTTCGGCGTCCAGAACAGCCGCAAGGCCCGCCTGGGCATGCTCGCCGGCCTGCAGGACCCCGCCATCCTGGGCCGCAAACAGGCCGAGGAGCAGAAGCTCCGCCAGGCCGCCCAGGAGAAGACGTCCGATGCTGAAGGAGCCGATCGGCGATCCCTGGGCCGACGTGGCCGCCGCGCTGAAGGTCTGGGACGGCATCTACTATGACTGGGACCTGCTGGAGCAGCGGTCCGCCTTCCACAGCCAGTTGTTCGGCATCGCCCGGACGCTCGTGCGCCTGGCCGACGAGTCGGCCAAGCCCAATGCCGAGCGGCTCCGCGAGTACCGCGAGTCGAACCTCGAATCGCTCAAGCTCGAGCTGTTCTCCGAGGCGCCGATCTACGACGACCTGGAGACGGTGCTGCTGGCCGACTCGCTGAGCATGTTGGCGGAGATGAAGGGATGCGAACGATCCGCTGGTCCAGAAGGTCCTGGCGGGCAAGTCGCCGCGGGAGCGGGCCGCCGAACTGGTCGAGGGCACGAAGCTCAAGAGCGTCGACGTGCGCAAGAAGCTGGCCGAGGAGAAGCCGGAGGCGATCCGCCAGTCGACCGATCCGATGATCCAACTGGCCCTGCTCGTCGATCCCCAGGCCCGCAGCCTCCGCAAGACGTACGAGGACCAGGTCGAGGAGCCGCTGCGCCAGGCCTATGCCAAGCTCGCCGACGGCGCGGTTCGCGATCTACGGGACGCAAGTCTATCCCGACGCCACCTTCACGCTGCGGCTGGCGTTCGGCGTGGTCAAGGGCTACACGGAGCAGGGCAAGCAGATCCCGCCCTGGACGACCTTTGCGGGCCTCTACGAGCGGGCCCAGGAACAGGGCAATCAGGACCCGTTCGAGCTGCCCCAGCGCTGGATCGAGCGCAAGGGCCAGCTCGATCTGAACACGCCGTTCAACTTCGTCTCGACGGCCGACATCATCGGCGGCAACTCGGGCAGTCCCGTGGTCAACCGCAACGGCGAGCTCGTCGGCATCATCTTCGACGGCAACATCCAGTCGCTGGTGCTCGACTTCATCTACACGGAGGAGCAGGCCCGCGCCGTGGCCGTCCACTCGGCGTCGATCGTCGAGGCCCTGCGTCGAGTCTACAACGCGGACCGCATCGTCAAAGAGCTGGCGCCCTGAGGGCGGGAGAACAATCGCCGCGCACAAAAAGAGCCGCCCTTGCGAGCGGCTCCTTTAATCCAATCCTTTGGCCTTATAGACAGAACTTGGTCGAATCGGGGCCTCTTGCCCACGATCGCTTGTTTGCAGTGACGCCGTAAGGTGTTATCTTCTTATGCTCTTACGAGTACACCACAAACCCGATCACATCCTACCCCTGCCCGTTTCCTCCGGGCGATCCTTGGGGGCCGTAGCCTTCCTGGCTCATGGCCTCCCGCGGATGCGAATCCTCGTAGACTTCCTTCAGCTTTCGCGTCGTCAGGTGCGTGTAGACCTGCGTCGTCGAGAGGGACTGATGTCCCAGCAACTCCTGGACGCTGCGCAGGTCCGCCCCGTTGTTCAGCATGTGCGTGGCGAAGCTGTGCCGCAGCGTGTGCGGGCTGATCGCCGGATCGAGACCCGCCATCTTCAGGTACTTGTCCATCTTGCGCCGGACGCTCCGCGTGCTCAGACGCTGCCCGTGCTTGTTCACGAACAGCACCCGGGAATCGAAGTGGCTGTTGTTCTGGGCGCGCTTGTTCCGGTATTCCATGTAGTGCTGGATCGCCTGCAGGGCCGAAGAGCTGATCGGCGTGATCCGCTCCTTCTTGCCCTTGCCGCGGATGTGGATGACCTCGCTCAGAAAGTCGATGTCGTCCATGTTCAGCGCGACCAGCTCGCTGACGCGAATGCCCGTGCTATAGAGCGTCTCCAGAATGGCGCGATCCCGCGAGCCCAGCCAGCTATCCGTCGGCGGCGTCTCCAGGAGGCGCTTCACCTCCGTCGTATTCCAGGAAGCGCGGGAGCTTCTTGTCCTGCTTCGGCGTGCGAATCGCCGTCAGCGGATTCGACGTGCAGCGATTCGTCTTCACCAGGAACTTGTAGAAGCTCCGCAGCGTGGCCAGCTTGCGTGCGATGGTCGCCTTCGAGTAGGCCTTGTCGTTCAGGTGGGCGAGGTAGGCCCGGGCCTCGTCGACATCCACCGCCAGCAGGCGCGGATCGGCTTCCTGCTCCGTCTGCGTCGCGACGGCCGTGGCCGTCCCCGCTTCCGGCTGCCCCATCGTCCCGGCCTCGGAAGGCGATCCCGGTTCCCAAACGCGATTCGTCGCACTCGGGGCCGCTCCGTTCGAGCCGCTCAGGAGGAAGTTCGTGAACTGCGTCAGGTCGGCCCCATAGCACTTGGCGGTGTGCTCGGAGAACCGTTTCTCGAATTTCAGATAATGGAGGAATTGCTCGATCGTTGCGCTGCCTTCTTCCATGGTCCACCTACCTACTTGATCCATTGGCATCATTGACCACCTTTGTATTGCTAATTACCGGTATCGTCCTGACATCCTTGTCCTGGGTCCCCAAGTACCCTTCGTCCCGCTTCGGGTCCCCCTCCCGCAGGATCTGCTCGGCACAGCCAATCAGAGACTGCGTCAGCTTGAAGCTGATCACGGCGGCGTCGAACCAGTCAAAGTCCGTGCGTTTGTCCTTCGCCTGCTCGATCAGCGCGTCGAGAAGCTCGTCCTCCCGCCCTTGTTCGTAGCGGAAGATGTACTTCTCCGCTCCCTTGTTGAGCACTAATTGTCGTTGTGGCCTTTTCATGCTACCGCTTTTATCGGCCAATGGAGCGTCCGCCTTTACAAAATATGGACTATCGGACGGGTCATTTATGCGGTCCATGCGCAGAATCGGACTCTCCGGCGTGGGGTTCGGCCTCGGTTGGCCATGTCCGGATAACGCTTCTCAGGGTGTGTCGACGCGGATCTGAAAGTAGGTGATGTCGCCCCGCTGCTCGCTCGTGACGACTCCCAGACCCTGGAGATGAGTCAGGTGTTTCAGGACCTCATTGCGGTCCATCGCCAGGCCGGTACAGATGTCCGCGACGGAGCACGGCCGACGTTTCAGCACTGACACGACATCCGCCTGGGCCCGCTGGCGGTGCTCGTCATTGACGGCGGCCGGCGGCGCTCCGATCACTTCGCAATTGCCGCCGATCTGCCGGGCGATGGCGTCCAGCGTGGCCGCGGGCACGGCCTGGACGTCCGGCTCCGCCGGCGGACGGACCGCCGTATTGAGGTGCACCTTGTCCGGCCGGGTCCGCTGGATCAGGCCTTTGAGCTTCTCGATCTGTTCCGCCTCCGTGTTCACGCCGGCCACCAGAAAGACCTCCAGCCAGATCTGGCCTGGAGTACTCCCGGCGGAACTGTTCCAGCCCGGAAACCAGCTTTTCAATAGTAATACCGCGGGTCGGCCGGTGCACCGCCTCGAAAACAGCCGCGTCGGCGGCATCGAGGGTCGGGCAGACCACGTCGGCCTTGGCACACTCGGCCCGGACGTCCTCGCCGATAGAGAAGTGTGCCGTTCGTCAGGATGGCCACACGGATGTCGGTGAGCCGCCGAATGCCGTCGATCAGGTCGCCCAGCCTGCTGTTCAGCGTCGGCTCGCCCGAACCGCCGATGGTGATGTAGTCGGCCTTGAGGCCGGCCTTCAGCTTCGCCTGCCAATTCGGCGAGCACAGCATCAATATCAATGAAATCCTGACGCACGATGCTCTTTGCGGGTCGTCCGGCCGATCTGGCAGTAGACACAGTCCAGCGTGCAGATCTTCGCCGGGACGATGTCCACGCCCAGACTCAAGCCCAGCCGGCGGGAAGGCACCGGCCCGTAGGTGTAAGATGTCTGTTTAGCTTTTGCGCTGTTCATGCGTAATCTCGAAAATGGCACAGCAGACCCGCACGAGGTCTTCCAGCCAATCCAGCGGGAGCATCGAGGCGGCGTCCGACAGGGCCTTGTCCGGCTCGGGATGCACCTCCAAGAAAAGCCCGTTGGCGCCCGCCGCCACGGCCGCCCGCGCCAGCAGCGGCGCCATCTCGCGTCGGCCGCCGCTGGCCGCCCCCAGCCCACCCGGCTGCTGCGTGCTGTGCGTCGCGTCGAAAACCACCGGGCAGCCGAACTGCTGCATCACGGCGATGCCGGTCATGTCGTTCACCAATCGGTTGTAACCGAAGAAGGTGCCCCGCTCGGTCAGGATGACCTTGTCGTTCTTGCAGGCCCTGATCTTATCTACGACGTTGCCCATCTCGGCGGGCGAAAGAAATTGGCCCTTTTTGACACTGATAGGCCGGCCCGTCTCGGCGCAGGCACACAGCAGGTCCGTCTGCCGGCACAGGAACGCCGGCACTTGGAGGCAATCCACCGTCTGGGCGGCCTCGACCGCCTGGGCCGGCTCGTGGATGTCCGTCATCACCGGAAGACCCGTCCTGGCCCGGACCTTCGCCAGGATCTTCATGCCCTCGGCCAGCCCCGGACCGCGGAAGCTGGAAATGCTGCTGCGATTCGCCTTGTCGAAGCTCGCCTTGAAGATGATCCCTACGCCGCGTGGCTTCGGAGATCTCCACCAGCCGCTCGGCGATCTGCAGACAACCCTCCTCACTCTCAATGACACACGGCCCGGCCATCAGGAACAGCGGCGCATCCAGCCCGACCACGACATTGCCAATCTTGAAGCTCATCCCTGTCATCACAATTGCGGACTCACTTTCTGTCTTCGAGATAGACTTCCCGGCGGCCTTGTCCCTCCCGGGCCAACTCGCGCTCGATCTGGCTGGCGTAGCTGTCCATCGAGTGCGGCACGTGCGGACAGGCCCAGCATCTCCTGCACGCTGCGCGATCGTGCGGGAGTCCGGCCCCTCGATCTCCACAAACGTCCCCAGCAACGGCAACTCGTCCAAGGCCACCTCGCAATCGTGCAGCTTCCACAGGCGCCGCCGCTTGTCAAACGCCAGCGCCTTCCCGTAGCCTAATGCCGACAGAAGCAGTTCCGTCACCGTTGCCTCGCTCACCTCGACCTCGAGCTCGACGCGCTTCTTGTAGTCATCTTGTTCCTTGGGGCCCTTGTACCCCAGGATCACGCGCTCGCGCTGCCCGGTCTTCTCCTGGCGCAGGCGGAGGCCTCGTCACCCCGGGTGAGCCGGCGGTCCGCCGTGTCGAAGTACGTGTCGGTCTGCACCGTCTCTCGCACGAGCGCAGCGCCGCACTCACGGAGCTTGCGCTCGACATCCTCCAGCGAATCCACCTTCAGCTTGGCCTCGATCTCCTCGTGCATATCAAACCACGATGCTGACCATCTTGCCCTTGACCACGATGACCTTCTTGGGCGATTTGCCGGCCAGCGCTGCGACGACCTTCTCGCTGGCGAGCGCCCTAGCCTTGACTTGCTCTTCGTCCGCATCCGCCGGAACGAGGATACGGTCCCGGACCTTGCCGTTGATCTGCACCGGCAGCTCGATCTGTTTCTCCTTGGCAAGCTCTTCCTCGTACTTCGGCCAAGGCTGGTAAGCGAGGCTCTCCTGGTGACCCAGCCGCTGCCAGAGCTCTTCGGCGATATGGGGAGCGAAGGGCGCCAGAAGGAGAATGAACGACTCCACGACGGACCGCGGCCGGACTTCCTGTTTCGCCAGATGATTGACGAAGATCATCATCGCGCTGATCGCCGTGTTGAAGCCGAACGTCTCGATGTCGCTGCCGACCTTGTGGATCGTCTGGTGCAGCAGGCGAGCGGTCTCCTCATCCGGCTCGGCGTTCTTGCACCGCCGGAGCCAGTCCGCCCGTCTCCTCCTCGACGACCATGCGCCAGGCCTTCTGGAGGAACCGGGACACACCCTGCATGTCCCGCATGCTCCACGGCTTGATCGCTTCCAGCGGGCCCATGAACATCTCGTAGAGCCGCATGGAGTCGGCGCCGTATTCCTCGACGACGTGGTCGGGATTGACCACGTTGCCGCGCGACTTGCTCATCTTCTGGCCGTCCTCGCCCAGGATCATGCCCTGGTTGATCAGCTTGCGGAACGGCTCTTTCGTGCTGACGTAGCCCAGGTCGTAGAGGAACTTGTGCCAGAACCGCGAGTAGAGCAGGTGCAGCACGGCGTGCTCGGCCCCGCCGACATACAGGTCCACCGGCATCCAGTATTTCTCTTTCGCCGGGTCCCAGCCCCGCTGGGAGTTCCTCGGGTCGAGGTAGCGCAGATAGTACCAGCAACTGCCCGCCCACTGGGGCATCGTATTCGTCTCCCGCTTGGCCCTGGTCCCATCCGGGCAGCGTCACGTTGACCCAGTCGGTGGCTTTGGCCAGCGGCGATTCCCCCGTCCCCGGCGGCCGGTAGTCCGCCACCTCCGGCAGCCGCAGCGGCAGCTCGTCCTCGGACAGGCCGATGACCCGTCCATCCTCCGTGTGGAGGATCGGGAACGGCTCGCCCCAGTACCGCTGGCGGCTGAAGAGCCAGTCCCGCAGCTTGTAGTTGACCGCCTTCTTGCCCTGCCCGCGCTCGGCGAGCCAGGCCGTGATCTTCTCCTTGAACTCCGGCGTCGGCAGACCGTTGAACGGCCCGCTGTTGATCGCCCTGCCGTCGCCCGTGAAGCAAAGCTCGCCGCGCCGGACCAGTTCGGCGTCGTGCGGGTCCGGCGGCTCCACCACCGGAATGATCGGCAGATCGAACTTCTTCGCGAACTCGAAATCGCGGTCGTCGTGGGCCGGCACGGCCATGATGGCCCCGGTGCCGTAGCTGATCAGAACATAGTCGCTGATCCAGATCGGGATCTTCTCGTTGTTGACCGGGTTGATGGCGTAGGCCCCGGTGAAGACGCCGGTCTTCTCCTTGGCCAGGTCCGTCCGGTCGAGATCGCTCTTGCGGGCGGCGGCTTCGCAGTACTCCTTGACCGCCGCCTTCTGGGCCGGCGTCGTGATCACGTCGACCAGCGGATGCTCCGGGGCGATGACCATGTAGGTCGCGCCGAAGAGCGTGTCGGGCCGGGTGGTGAAGACCCAGAGGTCCTGCTCGTGCCCATCGATCTGGAAACAGACCTCCGCCCCGACGCTCTGGCCGATCCAGTCCACTTGCAGCTTCTTGATCGACTCGGGCCAGTCCACCTCCGCCAGGTCTTCCAGCAGGCGGTCCGCGTACTTCGTGATCCGCAGCATCCACTGCCGCATGGGCCGGCGCACCACGGGATAGCCGCCCCGCTCGCTGACGCCCCCCACCACTTCCTCGTTGGCCAGCACTGTGCCCAGCGCCGGGCACCAGTTCACCGGCACATTCGCCTGGTAGGCCAGCCGGTGGTCGTCGATGAATTGCCGCCGCTCTGATTCGCTCAGGCCCTCCGGGATGGGCAGTTGCTCGATCGGCCTGGCCTTCTGCTCGGCGCTCATCGAAGTAGCTGTTGAAGAGCTTCAGGAAGATCCACTGCGTCCACCGGTAGTATTCGGGGTCGGTCGTGGCGATCTCGCGGTCCCAGTCATAGCTGAAGCCGAGCGACTTGGTCTGGCGCCGCATGTTGACGATGTTCTTGGCGGTCGTCAACGCCGGGTCCGTGCCCGTCTTGATCGCGTGCTGCTCGGCGGGCAGGCCGAAGGCATCCCAGCCAAACGGGTGCAGCACATTGAACCCTTTCATCCGCTTGTAGCGGGCGACGATATCGCTGGCGGTGTAGCCTTCCGGATGCCCGACGTGCAGACCCTCGCCGCTCGGATAGGGGAACATGTCCAGCACGTAGTACTTCGGCCGGGACGCATCGCAGTCCTTGGCCCTGAAGGTCTTGTGCTCCTGCCAGAACTCCTGCCACTTCTTCTCGATCGGCCCGAAGTTATATGCGCCTTCCTGTACGTTCATCGATCTCCAGCACCTCGTTCAAAAAATCTGCCTCAGAGCGGTGGGGCTTACAACCACGCCGGGAGCCACACTATATACGATTTACCGCTGCGGCGGTAGGAAAAGTTCGCGAGGAGGGCAGCGTGGGTGCGCCCGGCATACGGTGGCGGATTCCAGATCGATCGCATCGGCCGGGGTGGACATTGGTCGGATAGACTCGCCTGATCACGCCTACCACGGTACTGGCTTCGCACCATTCGTTACCTCCTGATACGCCTACTTCTATTCCGGCCGGTCGGCTATCCTTTGGGCGGGCAGGATTGAAACCTGCGGAATGGCGCCAGCTTCGCTTGGCGCACGCTGCGTTTCGCACGATTGCCCCTGGGCCTGCGGCACGTTTGTAGTGACGGCGGCAGGTGGTATCGTGGCATCGGCATCCTGCCCATGGTCCTGATTCACGGGCAGAGCCTGCCCTGAGAGCGCAGCCGAAGGGATGCCCGTGCCACGTGGCGAGCCGCAAATTGGCTTTGTTTCGCACGATTGACTCTGGGCCTGCGGCGCGTTCGACGTGGCGCCGGCCGGCGTTTCCTCCAGAGCGGCGATCTTTGCCAGCAGGTTCTCCAGGGTGAAGTTCGGCGGGAGCGTCTCCCGCACCCTGTGGAACGGCCCCCCGCGGTCCTGCTCCATCGAAAGGTCCGTAGGGTGCGTATCACGCACCGCTCCTCTTGGGCTGGTGCCCGGCGCCCCTCCCGCCCCTCGACGCCGCCCCTGCACCTTGTGCAGCTCGGCCATCGTCCGGTACAGGCTGCCCTCGAGCCGCCGTTCGTACACCAGCAGCCGCTCCAGGACTCCTGGTCTCGGAAAAGTCCTTCACCGCCGTGAGGCCGAAGAGCGGATCGGCCGCCTCCGGCCCGAGGATCGGCTGCCAGCGCTGGATCTGCGGGTCGCTCTGTGCACTGCTGGTACATCATGTCAAAGGACGCCGTGTCGAACCGCTCCGCCCGTTGCAGCCGCCAGAACAGGCCCGCGATCCGCTCGACCAGCAGCGACTCGGTCAGCCCGACCGGGGCCAGTTCCGCGCGGAGCTGCTCCCGGTAGAGCTCGAAATCGTCGAGATCCTCGCCCACCACGACCGCCTCCTTGGCCAGGAGGCCGTGCTTGAGGGCATTCTGGGCGACTTTGGCCTTGCCCTCCGGCGCTGCGCGGACCGGTGGATTTCTGGGCATTGGCACGATTGGCGTTGAGTTTGTGCTTCCGTCGTCATGTGTGAGCCTCCTGAATTGATGATGTTTGATGATTTACGATTTGCGATCCATGCTCTTCGACTCTTGCCCTTTGCCTTCTTACCTTCGCCTTCTGCCTTGTCCCGCCAAAAGCGGACATACCTGTACTTATATGCGCCTCCCTATATCCGGGCCGTGTTGCACGAACCGTGCCGGAATTCTGTGCGCACGACGCGGCCACGTCGCGCAACTCTTTGCGGCCAAAGGAATAAAAAATTTCTCGCTCGCGGGGTGTTTTACCTTCTGGACTGTTGCACGAATCGTGCCGTTCTAACGGGACATGGGGACGGGTACCTTGGTGTCCGCGGAATTCCCCCAGGATAATGCGCCCAACGGCTTGACTGCTCCGGCAGCCCGGCCCAACCACCGGGGCTCCGCCCCGAACCCCGCATTCCGCTGGGCCAATAGCATGGAATGCCAGGAAACAAGAACACCACAGGGGTTCCTGACGGACAGGGATGCCACCGAGTTCCGACCACACTCGGCAGCATGGTGTGCGACTGCGTTTTGTGGGATTGGGTGGCAGCCTCAAGCGGCGGCCGCTTGCGGTGACGCCGTAAGGCGTTACTCTTATGCTCCTACGAGCACACTGCAAACCAAAGTCTTTGGCTTTGAGGCTGCTATCCGGGATCTTATGTCTTCAGTTCAGCCAGGCGGCGGCCCAGCGGGCCACCGCAGAGAAATCCAGCCAGCCATCATTGGCCAGATCGGCCACCGGCGTGCTTGCTACGATACTGAAGGTGTTCGCGCTGGTGGCAGCCACGGCCGGCCGGTTCGAGCTGGAAACACGAATCATCGCCTTGGTCGAATTGACGAGCGGGACCAGCCATTTGTACTGGCCGGTGTTGCCGACATTCGGCGGGTAAACCGGCGTCCACGAGAAACCATCATCGATGGAGAACTCGACCAGCACCGTCTCGGCAATGCCTTCGCTTTGCCATCGGACCGTCACGACTTGGCCGGAAGTGAAGGCCTCTCCCCCGTTGGGCGCCAGCACCGTGATGGACGCCGGCTCCGGGTCAAGAACGGGCCGAAGGTCGTTGAAGTCCTGCCCGCCCCAGCGGTTCGGGGCGCCAAACGTGCTATACCGGCTATTCGTGTCGTACTGCGGCGAATCCCCTTCGATAGCGGCACTGGGATCTGCTCTCAGTTGGAATACCTCCGTGGTGCCCACCCCGGTGAGCGGACTGATGCCCTCGCCCGCCGGCCCGAAGACCGTCGCTGCGGCAACGTTCCGGATGCGCAAGCGCCAGTCCTTGTTGCCCACGTCGAATGACCTGGCGGAAATGTATTTCCCATCGCCGCCGGTTTTGGCCTGGACGTTGATCCACCAATCGCCGGCGGCCGGGTCGTAACTGACATCGCTCGGCACATCCTGGGCCACGGTGATGATGGTGCCGGCCCGGAGGTCCGACCAGATCGGATCGGCCGTCAACGTCAGCGTCTTATCGAGCTTGGTGCCGCTGTACGTATCGAGTTGCCAGCCGCGCATGTCCAAGTGGTCCTTGATGACCACCAATTCGAACCAGTCCCCGCCGTTGTTCATGACGCGGCCGAAGTAGCCGTCTGACGCGCGTTCACCCCTGTCATCCGCCGAGGAATCGCCGCCGCCCAGAAAACTGGTGCCATCGACGGCGTTGTACTCGTTCAAAATGACATCCGCCGCCCGCAGCGTCCCCGAAACCAGCGACAACGCGACCACGACCCCTATTACCGTTCTCAGAACCATATCGATCCCTTTCCTTCCGTAAAATCCTAATAACGCGACTTGCCGTCTCCTCGGTGCCGTCCGCGAGACGTGCACCCGCCCTGTTCCATCATAACACAGACGGCTTCGCTATCGCTGGGATATTTGCGTCGTTTTTATCGAGGACACAGGGAGATCCGGCCCCTCCTGCCACATGCCGTCCGGCCGGACCTGGAGCGTCTCGGTGTCCCGGTAGAAACTCAACGTGGCGACGGCGTAGTCAAACAACGCATCCGTAGCCGCATTACGGGCTTCGTACAGATCATTGAGAGCGTCCAGGACACGCCGGCTGCTGGCCTGCCCGTACTGCATCAGGACCGACGTCCTCTTGTCCCGTACCTGCGCAGTCGTCAGCGCCGCGGACAGGATCTGATATCGTTCGGCGGTTTCCGTGAGTTTGCGGTGTGCCTCCCGCACCTCCAGCCGGACCGTGTCCGCCAGCAGGTCGTACTCCCGACGACGCGCCTCCAGGGCGATCAATGCCTGGCGGTACGCGTGCTGCTCGGGCACTCGATCCAGCGGCAGATCGAGAATGGGGCCGGCTGCAATCCGCCGTGTCGCCCCGGGTGTTCATATCCACGCTCCCTGTCAAGCGCAGATCCGCCCGAAGGCTGTCGGCCGCCACATAGACCGCTCGTTGGGCGTCGAGAACCGCATCGGCGCTGTTGGTGACGTTCGAGCCGCCCGCACAGCGCACCCTCAACGGCTTCATCGAGCGCAATTTCCGGACGGGGAATCCCATGCTGCCGCAGAGCGTTGAGAAGCGCCAGGTCCAACTGGAACTCCGATGCGATCGGCAGGGCCAGCGTGAGCTTGAGTTGATCCAGCGACCGCTCGTATTCCTTTTGGGCCAGGACCAGCGAGTCGCGTGCCTTGAGCACGTCCTGCTGAATCTGATCCACTTCCAGACTCGGAATCAGCCCGGCCGCGACCACTTTCCTTGCTCGACTCTGCAACGCGGTCAAGGCGTCGAGATAATCCCGTGTGTTTTGGGCGACGTCGTAGAGTTCCAGAGCCTGCAGGTACTGGGTGGCCACCGCCACGGCGAACGTCTTGCGAAACCGGTTGAAGGTCCGGATCTGATAAAGCGTCGTCCGCTCCGCCAGCGTCAGCTTCTCCATCACCACCCGGCGGTCACTGCCACGCAGCAGGGGCTGCGTGATCGCAGCGCCAAAGATGGATGTCCAGCCCTGCCGGCCTGTCCCGGCGAGCACGTCGGTCCAGGCGATCGCGATCTGTGTGCTGATCTGGGTGCCGGCGGCCAGGAGCCGGTTGAAACCGATATTGGCCTCCGTCCGGATCGCCGCATCATCGCCGTCCTTGAGATACAGGGCGCTGCCCCCGCCGAAAAGCTGCGTCTCGTAGCCATGACGGACCAGCCGCAGGTCCAAGGCGGCGGTGTACAACAGCTCTTTCTGCGTCTGGTAGTCGCGATTGTGGGCCGTCGCCAGAGCCAAGGCACACGGCAGAGTCACGATGCCGGAGGCCGGGACGGCGTTCTCGATCTGAAGATCGTTCGGGCCGGGCGCAACATCGCGGATTCGATAGTTGGCTTTCGTCCCGAACTGCGGGTCCCACTTCCGCTCGATGATGTTGTAGACGCGCTGATCCGCATCCTCTTTGTAGTTCTTCGGACCGCATCCCGCCAGGACGAGGAGACTGCCCAGGGCCAGCAGGCAAAGTCTCTGCCATCTTCGGTTCTGCGATCTGTCCGTCATTCTCCGGATTCTCCACGTTCGCGGCCGCTGTGCGGCGCAGGATGCGGGGCCTCTACAACCCGCGAATTCCCACGACCTCGCCGGGGACGAGTCTCAGTCCCGGCGGAATCTTGACCAACACGGGCAGACCCCACTGCGGGACATTCGGATTGAGCCACAGCCGCTGCGGCATCAGCTCGATCGTGGGGCCGATGTCCGACAATCGTGGACTGGGCGACTGCGCCGGCATGCTGGTCTTGACCAGTTCGACCGGCATGCTGCTCCTTCACATGCCCGAGTTGCTGTTCGCTCACATACGCGACCACCTCGGTCGGCTCCGCCTCCGCCACCGCCAGGATCGGATCGCCGGCCGTCACCACCTCGCCGGGCCGCCGCACCAGCTCCTCGCCCGGCCTCTGCAGCACCGTGTCATTCCTCTGGCCGTGAATCGGGATGACGATGCCGTCGATGGGTGACGTCAGCTTCACTTCGCGGCGGGACTTCCACGCGGCCAATTGCTCCAGCAAACCGTTCATGACCTTTTCCTGCACCTGGATTTGCTTGTGGATCGCTTCGAGGGCCGCATCTTCCGAAGGCACGGGCAGCTTCTGGGCGGTAAATGCGTCGCGTCTCTGCTGCGCCTGCTGGAAGGCCACCTTGGCTTGTTCCAGCAGCCGTTCGTTCTCCTGGATCTTCCGGGCCAGACTCTCGTGCTGCGTCTTGATCCTCTCCCACTCATAGGGCACGATCGCGTTTTCCTCCAGCAGCTTGCGTCCGATCTTCACCTGCATGGCCAGGTCATCGAGAGTGACGCGATCGGAGGCGAGCGTAGCCTGCAAATCGAGGATGCGCAATTGGGCACTGTCCACATCCACCTCGAACCGCCGCCAGTTGTCCTGCCGGTTGTTCTGGAGACTGGCGGTTTCCACCCGCAACTGCTGCTGGGTGGGGATCAACTGCGCAGAGAGATACTCCACCTCGGCCCCCGCGGCGGCCAGTTCCGCCCTCAGTTTGGCCTCGTCCACCTGCTCGTTGTCGGCCACGGTATCCATGACCACCAGCGTCTGATCCTTCTTGACGGGCTGGAACAGCGCCACGTCCTCGGGGATCTCCAGGATGCGGCCGGTGCAGGTCGCGGCGACCTGGCGGACTTGCCCCCGGGCGATGCCCACGGTCTCAAACCGCTGCATCCGCGCGTGGAACAGCCAGACCACCATTCCGACGGCCACCAGCCAGACCGTCACCGGCACTGCATGGCGCAGGTAGAAGCGTCTGAGTCTGTGGCGGTTGTTGGTTCGGTCCTTCATGCCGGTACTTAAACCTCGAGCAGCTTCTCTTGCATGGTCAGGCTGATGTTCTCGATCCCCTCGACCTTCTCCAGCTCCGAGACGAACTCCTCATTCTGGGCCGTATCGCGAATCAGGATCTGGTACGCGTATTCGGCCGGCTCGCCGAAGCCGCTGTCC
Organism: uncultured Planctomycetota bacterium; assembly: GCA_963699595.1. GTDB lineage: Bacteria > Planctomycetota > Phycisphaerae > Sedimentisphaerales > Anaerobacaceae > PLanc-01. The sequence goes on along the minus strand of CAVOUO010000035.1, from coordinate 968,150 downwards.
TGCACCGAGATCAGCGTGAAACTCCCGCAGAACCGGCGCAGGATGCCGGTCACCGGATGATCCGCCCGCCAGCGGCCCCCGCAAGCTGAAGCGGAGAAAGCCGTTGTGAGGCTCATGGGCGCCGAAATCAGTGAAGAACAGGTAGATCACAATCAAGCTCAGGACCACCGTCCCCAGAATGGCCGTCAGGTAGCGGTGCGAGCCCGCCGCCATGCCCACCACCAGGGCGCAGAAGATGAACGCAATGTCGCGGGTGTCCTTGATGACGTTCCGGAAGCGAACGATCGCCAGGGCGCCCATCAGCCCGAAGGCCGTGATGATGTTGTTGCCGATGACCGTCATCACCATGGAGACGACGACGGTGATGAGGATCAAAGACTGCACATAGGAACGGGAATAGGACAACCCGCTATGCGTGATGTAGTACACCCAGGCGAGGACCTGCCCCAGGACGAAGGCCAGCAGGAGCGACAGCAGCACGGTCTGCGCATTGAAAGGCCCCCCGCTGACCGGCGTATCTTCCATCAATTGCCACAGCCTATCCATACCAGGAAACCCTCAAGGCCGGTCCACAGAAACCAAGCCGGCATGCCTGTGTCACCGAGGTGGCGTACTTGGATATCGGAGTCACCTCCAGATCGAACTCTCTCACCAGGCGGCGTGAGCCACATCGGATAGCAGCCGGTGAACTTGATCTCCAGGATCGTATGGCCCGTCGTGAAAGTATGACGACGCCAGCCTGAGCCGCCCAGCCGCACCTGCGGCTCGTCCGTGACCTTGTAGCACAGCTCCCGGTCAAAGGTCACTCGCACCCGGTCCTCCGAGGTGCCTTCGAACGCCTGCCGCAGATAGCGAATCAGGACCGATCGGGCCCGCACGGATCGAGGCCACGTAAAACTGGAACTGGTTCAGGGCCGTTTCGTCCGTCGTGTAGCCCTGCGGCGGCAGAGACCTGCCCCCCAGCAGAATCGGCACATCGCGATCTGTCACCCGGGCCCGGCTCTTGAAAATGACCTGGTTGATCCGCCGCTTGATCTCCAGGAAGCGCGGATACTCCGGCTCGTCCGTGTAGCTGCGAATTCGCAGCTTGAACCGGTTCTTCACCCCCGTCAAGCTTTCCCGGCAAAGCTGCAGGTCCGGCGCATCGAGATAAAGGCTCACGATGGGGTACATCCCTCCCCGTTGCAGCTTGGAATAGCGGTCCGGCTGCAGAAAGGGGCGGATGTACCGCACGATGCCCGCCGCTCGAATCTCGTCGATGAGATACTTCATCTCGTACCGGCACGCCAGCATCCGATCCGCCGTGACCTTTTTCGCCGGCGGTGCCTTAGGCTTGTCCTTTGGGCCGAAGACCCCCAAGACTCGCCTGATGTTCGGACTGTTCCATCACCTTACCCGCGGCCGCACTCACAGCGGCCGAGCTAAACCTGAATTTTTATCTATTTTAACATAAAGATAGCCTTTCGGTCAAGAATCTGTGGCGGTTTCGCCGGTGATGGGCCAACCACCGGCTGAGGCAAGGGCCGATATTCGGTGCACCGGACTAAGACAGGAGTATCAGAGGACTTAGCGCACATTTCCGGAAGCTGTCGGCGGTGAGGGTCACTGTTCGCCACTTCGGGCTTCGTCGCACCAGGTGCTCCAGGTAATCGTCGAGCCGCAGGCACAGGAACACATACCGGTCGAGACCGCAAGTGATGGCCTCGCAGCCGTCGAAATCCACATCCGCCTTTGCCACACGGTAGGCGAAGACGAAGATCGCTTCATGGTCGTGACCGAGGGCATCCCTCCATACTTGCAGGCTTTGGATGTCATCAACGGTCACCCAGCAGTCCAAGCCCGTCCTTGGGGCCAGCGTCGTGCCGGCGAACGTCCGTCCTTTGACCTCAACGATCACCTTGCGATCCGGTCGGGGCAAGAGCAGAAAATCGAAATTCTTCACGGATTTATGGGACGGTCCCAGCCGCCGGTGTTCATCGCTCCGGACGTACTGGACGTGATGGTCCAGCAGCCAGTTCTCGAAGGCACGCTCGTAGCGATTGGGAGAGTACTGCCGCATACAGCTCGCACCCCGCCTCGGGAAGCAAAGAACATCGCGAGATCCACACGACCCGGCCTAAAGGTGGCCCTCAGGAACCCAGACGCGACAGAAACTGCTCCACCTCCGCGAGCTCCTGCTCGCCGGTGGCCATATTCTTGAGGACCACCTGCCGCTTGTCCCGGTACTCCTGACCGATGATCACGCACACTTTCGCGTTCTGGCCGGCCGCTTCCTTGAGCTGCTTCGAAAGGCCGCCTTGTCTGTAGCTGAAGCTGGCCGAGTGTCCTTTCAAGCGAATCTGGGCCGTGATCTCATACACGGACCGGATCGCCTGGGGGTCCGCCAAGGCGACAAAATACTCCAGCTCGCGCTTGGGCACCTGCTTGTCCAGCAGGCCTCTCTGCTCCAGAAGGATTTCCAGCACGCAGTCGCCCATACCCATGCCGGTCGCGGAGATGGGCGGTCCGCCGAAGTCCCGCAGGAGGTTATCGTAGCGTCCCCCGCCGCAGATGGCCCGCAACTCGCCGGCGATGTCATGCACCTCGAACACCACGCCCGTGTAGTAGGCCAGACCGCGCACGATGCTGGGGTCGAAGGCGCAGTAGTCGCCCATGCCCATGGCGTTCAGGATGTCCAAGACGGTCCTGAGCTCATCGACAGCCTTGGAGAGGGCCTCATTCGGCTCTGCTATTCCGGCGATCTGCTCGATCGAATTGAAGCCCATAAGATCGCGGATCTTCCCGGCCTGGCCCGCATCCGGCACCTGCTCGGCCAGCAACGCGTCGAATGTCTCCGCCGGCAGCTTGGGCTTCTTATCGAGCACGGCGTACAGCGCCTCGAACCGCTCGGCGGGGATGCCAATACTCGTGAGAACCGCCGCCAGGAGTCTGCGGCTGGAGATCTTGGCTCGGATGTCCTTGGTGGTCAGACCGACCATGCGAAGATAATCCAGGGTAGTGAAGATGATCTCCGCATCGGCCTGCCCCGAATCCTCGCCGACGACGTCGATATTCCACTGGAAGAACTCGCGCAGCCGCCCTTTCTGGGGCCGCTCGGCCCGGCACAGCCGCGGGACGGCAAACCATTTGATCGGCCGCGGCAGCGAGTTGATCTTCTGGTTCACCATCCGGGCCAGCGTCGGCGTGATCTCCGGGCGGATCGCCAGGTCCCGGCCGCCCCGGTCCTGCAACGAAAAGAGCTGCTCGACGATCTCCTGCCCGCTCTTGATCTGGTACATGCTCAGGTGCTCGAAGATCGGGCCGTCGTACTCCTCGAAGCCGCTGCGCAACGAAGCCTTCCTCCAGCCGTCGATGATCCAGTTGTGCCGGGCCATCTCCGGCGGGTAAAAGTCCCTGGTCCCTTTGACAGGCGGTATCTTCATGTCCTTCTTCTCTTTATGTTCCTGATCGTGCGTTTCTCTGTGACGTTGTTGTCGAATTTGACCCTGATATACTCATCCATGTCCCGGTCACTTGTGAAATGAAGCTCGTAATCGTACTCGCCCGGGACATAATCGCAGTCCGCATGCCTGTACTTGCGACAGATCTTCGGCCGTCTCGTCGTAGATCTCGCATTGATAGGTCTCCTGTGACAGGTGACGACATACGTTTTTCACGCTAAGGTACCAGTCTCCGTCTTCTACAAAGACCGAGATGCCCTCGTGGCAGAGGTACCACCGGATATCGTCGTAATCTTCCCGCGTTTCCGGCGTTTCAATGGGCAAGGCAAAGTACCGGCAGCACAACCCCGCACATCTTTGACATCGACCCTTCCGAGCCATCCGTGAATCCTCAGCCATATCCGAAAGACCATCTGCCCGAAAACCGCACTATACGCCGTCCTCCGGATACCGTCAAGAAAGGGACTCGCCCTGCTTGCTCGGAGCTTCCGGCCGGCGACCGCGAGGCTGGGACTCGCGACTCCTCCCGGGCAGGTTCCCTGAGAATAATTTTTTGAAAAAATCTCATCAAAGGAGTTGACATGCCTCCATTCCCCTGGTACCATCTTATTTAGTAATTTTGTCCACAGGCCCCCGCATAGTCTCGCTTCCTCTCCCTCATCAATAGCGGGGGCTTCTTTTTTTGCGCCAATCACAGGTGTGCTGGGTGTGCGGGTGCATTGATGAAAGCACGGCAGGAGGAGCTTGAGCGGCGCTCCAGGTGCGCGCGGTCCACACTCGCGCTGGTGATGCCAAAGTAGAAGGTGTCCGGCCCGAGGGAGCGGAAAGCTTGTGCCAACAAGAGCGTTCACCGAGACTGGGGTGAGCCGGTCTAGGCCCGCCAGGGTCGCGCACGCTTGATCTCACCGGCCAGCACGCGCTGGGCGATGAGCGCATCCTCACGGACCTGGAAGTCGAACATGCCGACGCAGAGGAAATCGGCCCCGGCTTCGAAGGCGAACTTGAAGCCTTCCTGCGGCCGGATCGCTCCGGCCGCGAGGACTTTGAAGCCAATCCACGGCTCCTCAAGGCCCTTCATGTATTCGATGGTCTCTTCCGGGTTGCGGCAATACATGTTGTCGTGGAACTGATTGTGGTCTCTGCTGTTCGACCCGATCACGTCGAACTCCTTGCGGTTCTCTTTCGGAGTGGCCGACCAGTAGTTGTCCGGGTGGATGGTCTTGACCCAGAAGTCCGGCTTGAAACCCGCCTTGACGCACGCCTTGATCGTCTCCAGGTCGTGGGCCCCGAGTCCGCCGGCGACTTTGAGTTCCTTGATATACTCCAGCGCCTCGCCCAGTGCGGCGACCTTGCCGTCGCGCACGGCCTTGTCGGCGAGGCCCCCTTGCACGTAGACCCCGTGGGCGCCACCGTCGACCGAGCGTTTGATTCCTTCCTTGATATCCTTGCCCGAGGCACAATCGGAGAACCACAGAATCTTGCCGCCCCGCTCGTTCCAGTACCGGTTGATGACACGATCGGAGACGGGATTCGTCAAAACCGTGTTGATGCCCATTTCCTCCGCCAGCTCGAACGTCTGGAGGACCTTGTCATCGGTGTGGTATGCCTTCACGAGGTCGGAGACGTACATCAGATCCCGGCTATGGGCCCAGCCGCCGATCAGGTTGCCGCCGCAGAAGACCCGGCTGATCTTGAGGTTCTTGATCTGCCCGTACTGCATCTTCCCGGCGACGGCTCCGGCCTTGCTCTCTTTCGGCCTGCCGCCGCTCTCGGCCATTTTCGCCAGGAGATTCTGCTCCTCGAAGCTCGCCAGCCCCAGAGTCACACCCGCCGATGCCGCTACCGACCCCTTGAGAAAGCCGCGACGATCCACTTCTTTTGCCGCCATAGTTCTACCCTCAACTGAGATTTTCACGGACGAATCGTTCGCCCGGCGGGCTATGACCGCCAGGGCCGTTGTCTTTGCAGATTGCCGGACAGGATATTCTTGGCGAGGATGACATCCTCTCGCACCTGGAAATCGAACATCCCGACGCACATGAAATCGGCGCCGTTCTGGAGGGCGTGCTTGAATCCCTCCCGCGGATGGATCGCCCCGGCGGCCAAGACCTTGTAGGCAATCCAGGGCTTCTCGACCTTCCGCATGTACTGGACCGTCTTGTCCGGCTCCTTGTCCCAGTAATTGTCGACGTTGTAGTTGTCGATCACGTCCTTCTGCTGGTCGGGCCGCCGCGTGGACCAGTAGCCGGTGCTGTGGTGGGTCTTCATGTAGAAGTCCACCGGCAGTTTCGCCTCCTCGCACGCCACCACGGTGCCGAGGTTATGCCCGCCGACACCAGCGATCACGCCGTTCTGCTTGATGAGGTCGAGCAGCTTGCCGATCAGGTCCACTTTGCCGGCCCGGGCCCACTCATCGCCCAGGTTGCCGATCAGAAACGCCCCGACCGCCCCGCCGTCGATGGCCCTCTTGACGTCGGTTTCCAGATCATCCGGTTTGACGACACATTGAACGAGCCACTGAATCTTGCCGCCCCGCTCCTCGCGATATTTCTTCAACACGTTGAAGGAGCTCGTGCCCACAATAATCGTGTTGATGCCGTTTTCCTCGCAGATCTGGAGCGTCTCGATGATCTTCTCATCGGTGAAGTACTGCTTCAGAAGCGAGGAGACATAAATCAGATCGCGGCTGTGGGCCCACCCGCCGATCAGATTGCCGCCGCAGATCAGCCGGCTGATGGTCACGTTGCCGATCTTGCCCGTCGGGAGCCCCTCCACACCCGCTCTCACCGATGCCTTCCCTGGCTTTCCCGCCGCCAGGAGCGCCTTTTCCTCAAAGCTCAGGACGGAGGCAATCGCCGCGGAGCCGGCGAGAGAGTCTCGCAGAAACTGGCGACGGTTCAACTCGTTCGACATGCGCACTTCCCCTTCACGAAGATACCCTTCACCGGTGCCCCTCACAGAAGGCACCTGCCAATCCGAATCGTACCAAAACGAGGCAACTGTGTCAAAGCAGCTATTCGCTTAAGATCGAGATTTCGCCCCAGTAGCCGGTCTCGTAGTGCCAGCCGGTGGGCTCGTTGATCAGCTCCAGCTTGACCGTCTGGCCGGCAAACCGCGACAAGTCCACGTTTACTTCCGTCCACCCTAACGATGTCGTCTCCGGCCCAATCGTCTTGCGGAGCAACGGCTCGCCGTTGGCCTTGACGATCAGGTCCCAGTCGCCCCGCGCATCATGCCCGACCACCAGTTTCAGTGTGCTTTTCTGGTTGGCCGGCAGGCTGACGCTCCGGCTGAGGACGCAGCCGACGTTCTCGCCCAGTGGGTGCGTCACGAGGACGTTCTTTCGGCCGCGCAGCTCCTCCCGCAAGCCGGGGTCCTCCGCCTCGCCGCACCTGTCGACCTTCCAGCCGGGAGCGAACTTCTCGACGGCCTTGGACAGGTCCTTGCCGCTCTCCGCCGTGATCTTGGCCATCTCCTCTGCCGTATAACGGCTCTCCGAGGCCGGTTTCGGGTCCCAACACTGTTCCAGAGGTGTCGGGTGCGGCTTGCGCCGTGGAATCACGAAATACTCCCTGCCCTGCTCGTCCGCTACGATTTTGCCGCCGCAGTTGACGATGGCGTCGCGGGCCAGCTTCTCCGACACGCTGATCAGCGTCGGGAAGTCATAGGGCGTATGGCTGAACTTGCCGGTGGGGTCCAGGGCGGTCTTGAACCTGTCCGGCAGCTTCTCGAAGCCGATGGTGGCGAACAGAATCCCGGCGGCGCTCGACGGATTGCAGTCGGAATCCTGGCCGCAACGGGTCGCGATGACGATCGTCTCATTCGGGTCGCCGTCGCCGTAGAGCAGGCCCATCACGATGTAGGCGCCGTTGATCTTGGCGTCGATGTTGAATTCATCGCCCGCGCCGGAGCACGAGAAGCGACGGTACTGCGGGTTGAGCTGGTACTTTTCGTTGATCAACTGCCATGTCCTGGTCCACTCGAACGGGTACTTCTGGTACCAGCGGAGCACATCGCTGATGCACTCGTGATACTGGCTTTCCTTCGGAATGCACCGCAGGCCGGCCTCGACGATCTTGATCCTGTCGCTTTCAAAGAAAGCCGCCGCATACATGCCGCCCACGAACTGGCCGCCATAGAGACCATCGCCGTAATTCATCAGCCGCCCGAACGTCTCGCCCAACTGAATGACGACGTTCGGCATGCCCGGCGCGATCAGGCCGGCATAGTCCGCCTCGATCTGGTAGTCGATGTCGTCGGCATGCTTGTTGTACTTCGGGTGTCCGGAGTCCGGCGGGGCGATGCCGGCGCGGAGGTTATCCCGCCCGGCGCGGTTGGCGTGCCACAGAGGATATCCGCTGTTGGCGAAGTCGATGCCCGCCTGACGAATGGACACATCGAGACCATAGAGCTCCAGGGTCCGGAGGAATGTCATCTCGACGTAGATGTCGTCCTGGCGGAACTGGTTGACCAACTGGGGCTCCCACTTGGGCATCTTATCCAGAGGCATGATGATGCCCTTGTAGCGGAACTCCGTGGGCGCCCCCCAGCCGACGCCCGCCATTTGACCGATCCACCCTGCCTTCATTTTGTCCAGGTACTCCGCCGCGCTGATGCGATAGGCCCGTGACGACCCGCCCACTTGCGCGCTCCGGCACCCGCACAGACCGGCCAGAGCCACAGCAGCAAAAATCGGGAGACGACTGCGATTCATGAGATACCTCCTTCGTGCCATGCCTGTCGTCGGCGGCATTCTTGTTGACGTGCGTGCCCAAAGACCTCACAACCGTTCGTTTCGATGGACGCCCGCCCGGGGCGAGCGGCATCTACTCTTATATCGCCGCTCCGGCGGTGAGTAAAGGGAAAACGATAGGGCAATTGCATGTGAGCGCTGGGCACACTTGTGGCATCGGCATCCTGCCGATGATCCATGGGCTGGAAGCCCATGCCACGTCGGTACAATGCCCACATGCGATTGCCCTGGGGAAAACGATCCGCGCGGCATCCAGGAAATGCGCTGGGGATGCACTGGTGGGGCGTGGAAAGAACATCTCACGGCGCCGCTGCCAACCGCAGGCTCACTCCACCGACTGGAAGACCCTGACGGTGTTTTTGCCGGACTGCTTGGCGCTGTAGAGAGCCAGGTCGGACCGGCTGGTGATGTCCTCGGGGTTCGTGTCGCAGCCGTACTGCCCGACCCCCATGCTGATCGACAGTGGAATCTGGGTCCGTTGCCACACCACGGGATAGCGAGCGACAGTCTCGACGATCCGTTCGCAGACGATCCGGGCCGCTTCGATGTCCGTGTTCGGCAGGATGATCGCGAACTCATCCCCGCCATAGCGGGCGGCCTGATCGACCTGACGGATACACTGCCGGATCCGCAGGCTGACCTCCTTGATCACTTTGTCGCCGGCCCGGTGGCCATAGGAATCGTTGATCCGCTTGAGGTTGTCGATGTCCGCCATGATCACGGAGAGCGTCCCGCCATGCCGCCGGGACCGCCACAATTCCCGCTCCAGGGCCTCGTAGAACGTCTTATGATTCATCAGGCCCGTCAGACCATCGCTGGTCGCCTGGCGCTGGATCTTCTCGAACAGCCGGATATTGCCGATCGACGCGCCGATCAGTTGGCCGAACAACTCGATCAGCGCGATATCCTCGTTGTCGAAGGTGTCGCCGGCGGTCTTATCCGCCAGGTTCAGCACGCCCACGACCCGCTCGTGGCAGATCAAAGGCACAATGGCACAGTTGGCCGTCTGGTAGTTTTCCGCGTAGTTGCGCTGGGAGCGCCGGATCACGGGCTTCGTGTGCGTGTCGATATTGCCCGTCAGGATGAGACTCTTGCTCTTGACCGCCAGGACCATCGGCGAGGGCGGGTTTTGGCTCAGCGACACGATCTTGTTGATGGGAAACGGATGATTGTGCTTGACCAGATGGAGGATGCCGTTGGTTTCATCGAGCGCATAGAACGAAGCGAATCTCGATCTCACCACCGAGGGGATCTTCATGACGCACACGTCTGCGATGCGGTCGAGGTCGAGGCAGTTGATCTGCCGCGCCAACGGAGTCACCTGCTCCAGCAGCGAGACCTTTGGCAAGCCGTCGGTCCTCTTTTGATCGGGTCCCTGGCTATCTTGACTCATCGTCCAACAAACCATCCGCCCAGTTCACAGTTGTTTCTCACGTAGATTCCCGACGAGGATTCTATCGTCCATTCCGTTGGGTCCATTTCGGAAAAAGTCCCCGGTGCGGCGGTGCCGACGCTTCCTTGGCTCTGCCACCCGATCCGCTGAACACAACGGGCGGAAGAACAAGACTTATGGGTCCTTCGCGCAAACCCATATCGGATGATCGCTTGTCCCCCCTGCGATTCCTGCTCGGGCCGCGCAGTTTTTCACAAAAAAATGCGCAAAAACCATTGACATGTGTGAGGATGTCTTTTACATTTTGTAAAACATAAAAGATGTTACGCGTGTTGGAGCTGTGGATGATCGCCGTATCAGGGACAAGACATTGGTTGGTGTGGGTCTTTCCCGATTCCACGGGCCTGCTCGCGGACGTGGCTAAGGATCGCAAGCATTAGCCAGATTCAGGGATGGGAGAGCAAATGTGCCTTACGTGTTTCGACGGCAGGGTCAATGCTCTCGGCAGGGTCAAAGCTGCCGATGTCACGCGAGAGGCCCTCGTCTTCATCCCGCTCCTGTCACCGGCTTGGTATCGCCTCCCGGCCCCCAGCCGCGCAGATGTGCTTGTGGTTCGCCGGAGTCACGGGTGATTGGATCTTGAGACCGATGGTAGCCCAGAGAGACGTCACAGGTTGGCATAGGAGCAGCGTCGGCGTGCAGATTCCCGCGAAACGCTACCGTATAGGAGAAATCGTTCGTTGCAGCCCGTTCTCGCGGCAAACACTTCACAATTATACGATCATGGGCCTCATTCGCGAGGCGGAATGGACGGAGGGCGGACACCGGCTCTACGATGAGACCGTGTTCCAGCGATTGTCGCGCATTGAGGAGTTGAGAAAGACGAAAAGCCTGGCGGAGATTCGTCGTATCCTCCGCGAAGAGGAATACGCCGAGCAGCCCGGGCCGGGCTTGATGGAGACCTGACGGACATGGCAACATCGTCGTGCGGCCCCGCAGGGCCGATGGCGGCGTAAGTATTGGTCGCAAGTTCACACACCTTGTGAAAACTCACGGAAGGCCGAAAGGATCAAGGATGATGCAAACGGCTTCTATCGCAGACAACATCAGCGACGTCCTCGCCAAGATCATTTACTTCACGCAGCTTCGCCGGCAGGTACTCCATGAGAATCTTCACAAGGCGGACACTCCTGGTTTCACGCCGGAAGACATGCCTGTTCGGGAGCTTGCGGAGGCGCTCAACGTCGCCGTAGCCGAGCATCTTCAGAACCGTCGTCTGCTTTTCCGCGATACCCCTCACATCAAGTTTGGTCCGAATAACACGATGCACGTCCGGCCCATCCTTGATTCGCAGGCCCACGCCCTGTTGCAGACGAATCGCGATGAGTACACGGAGCTCCAGATCCGTAAGCTCCTGGAGAACTGCCTGAACCGCAAGGTGGCCGACGAACTCCTCCGGCAAAAAGGTGGCACGTATGCCGCCCCCGCCGATTGGGACTTCGGCAAGTTGGTCGCGGGCCACAATCCCCTCCAGGACCTGCCGGCCGATCGCGACGCCACCGACTGAAGCACAGGACCCCTGACCAGCCTATGGAGAATCCAGCCCTCAACCTCCACGCCTCAGCAGTTGCCAGCCGGCCGGCGGCCACTGTGCTGGCTGTCACCAGCGGCAAAGGCGGCGTCGGCAAGACGAACATCGCCGCCAATCTGGCGGTCTGCCTGGCGGCGGCGCATCGTCGCGTCCTGCTGTTGGATGCGGATCTGTCTCTTGGGAATCTCGACCTGCTGATGGACATCCACAGCAAATACAACGTCTCCCATGTGCTTAGTGGGGATAAGAGCATGGAGGAGATCATCCAGGAGGGTCCCAAGGGGCTGCGCATCATCTGCGGCGCCTCGGGTCTGGATCGGCTGGCGGATATCAGCGAGTCGGAACAGCATCGACTGATGGAGCACTTGTGCCGCCTGCAGTACGAGACCGATACCATCGTGATCGACACGGCCGCTGGGATTTCCCGGCCGGTTGTCGGCTTCTGCCTGGCGGCGGACCGCGTTCTGGTCGTGACCACGCCGGAGGCGACCGCCATGGCCGACTCCTACGGGATGATCAAGGTCCTGGTCCGAAAAGGATACGCGGGGCCCATCAGCCTCCTCGTCAATATGGCCCGCACCGCCGCCGAAGGCAAGCAGGTCTATCAGCGTATGGCCGGCGTCGCCCAGAAATTCCTGCGGGCAAACCTCTATTACGCGGGAACGCTGCTCAAAGATGAGCGGCTGTGTGCCGCCGTGCGCTCGCGCACGCCGGTGGTCCTGGCCTATCCCAGATCCGAGATCAGCTCGTCCCTGGCCGCCATCGCCGCTCGTCTGGGCGGCGCCAGGCGTGGCAGCGAGGCGGACGAGAGCTTCTTCAGGAGAGTAATCCGATGGTTGAACTAAAGCCGCCCGCCGGCGGGCCGATAATGGGATATAGGGGAGTTTATGTCTATTCGCAGGGTTTGTTTGGAAGGGGATGACGGGTAAGTCACGGGCAGCACAAGGCAGCATGCAGCAAATGGAAGTATCAAGGCGTAATGGAGGCGACCTGTGAAGGCACGAGCAGCAAAGACGGACGACGGGCTCGACATCGACCAGACCTGGCAGCAGTTTCACAAAACTCGCACCAGTCAATCCCGCAATCTTCTGATGGAGCACTACCGGGACCTGGTCCGGTACGCCGCCGAAAGACTCCACGCCAAGCTGCCGGACAAGGTCGAGCTGGACGATCTCGTCAGCGCCGGCACCTTCGGCCTGATGGATGCCATTGACGCCTACGACCCGGCGCGCGGCGTGAAATTCGAGACCTATTGTGCCCCGCGCATCAAGGGCTCGATCTTGGATGAGCTGCGCAGCATGGACTGGGTGCCCCGCCTCGTCCGGGCCCGCGCCCACCAATTGGCCAAGGCGACCCACGCCCTGGAGATGCACCTCGGCCGCAAGCCCGATGAGAACGAGCTGGCCGAAGAGCTCGCTATGGATACGGAGGAATTCACCCGACTGCAACGGGATGCCAACGCCGCCAGTCTCGTCTCCCTCAACAATAAGTGCGGCGACACCGAGGGCGAGAAGGATGTCTACGAGATCGACGTTATCAAAGACCACCGCAGCGAGGACCCCCTGCTCGAAGCCCAAAAGCGCGATCTGAAGAACCTCCTGACCAAAGGCCTGACCCGCGCGGAGCGTCTCATCATTGTCCTATATTATTATGAAGAGATGACGATGAAAGAAATCGGGGCGACGCTGGACCTGTCCGAATCCCGCGTCTCCCAGATGCACTCCTCCATCGTCGCCCGCCTCAAGGCCCAGATGAACACCCGCAAGAAGGAGTTCGCGGTCGAGTAGCCCCTCCGCACGAATGCCGGCAACAAGAGCGACTGGCAGATCGATACTCTCAGCAAAAGCCACAAGGGCTGGCAGCCTTGCCAGCCCTTGTTCGTTTGCCAAGTGGAAAGCATATCCTGCGATCCTACGGCTTGGGTACCGCGGCGCTTTGGATGCAGAAGAACCGCACCTCGCTCAGACCGGTCTGCGGGGCGACGCCCCAGTTCTTCTCGATGGTCAGCTTGACGAACTTGGCCGGGACGGCGGCGAAGCTGACGATGGTGTTCGCCGTATAGCCGGGCTTGCCGGGTGCCTTGGCAAATTCCGGCACATTGGCCAGTGGCGTCCACGCCGTACCATCGGTGGAGTATTCGATCTTGACGGTCTTGGCCCCGAAGCCGATGAAAGGCTCTACCATCTGGTTTTGGTTCCAGACCCACATCTCGTGTAGCGTGTAAACCTTGTCGAACTCGTACTGAATCCAATGCGACGCTGCGGGCCATGCTCCACCACATGTCCTTCACGTCCGTCGAGTGGCCGTCGTTCTTATCGAGTCCCGAGCCATCCACGGTCCTTTCCGGGCCACTGCCGGCTTGGGCGCTCGAAGCCTTGGCGGTGACGTTCTTGATCGGATACGCAAAGGCAGCGGTCGTGAAGTCCAGGACCGGGCCTTTGTAGATCGTGGGAGTAGGACCGGGGATCACGAAATCGACACGCCAGTAGTAGGTCTGGCTGATATGCCAGGAGCCCATCGGGATCGTAGGTAGTCGCCGTTTGAGCCTTGCTGACCAGTACGCCCTGTGGATTGGCTCGGTCGGCGGTGTTGACCGTCGGCAAAAGAGGTTCCGAGGTAGACATCACAGGCCTTGGCGAACGAGGGCGATATCCAACTCAGGATCACATCACGAGGAACGTCCGAGGCATGTGGACCGGGAGTCACCAGCGATTCCATGAGGACCCCCAGGTCTTTCTCGTCCACGATGCCATCGCCCCAGGCGAACGGACCGATATCACACAAGGGCTGGCTCTTGCCCCAGTTGGCCGCCAGAATGGCCATATCGGCGCATCGACCTTGCCATCGCCGTTGAAGTCAACGATCGGGAGGATCGGTGCCTGCTAGTTCACCACGCGGTCGAGGGAGCGGAAGTGCAGGGTATGGCCATCTGGGGAGATCCATGGATAGACATCATTTGTGGGCCCATTAATCGGTGGTCCAAGGCTCACTGGCGTCTGCCAAGGGGCATCTATGCTCGCGCGTCTTGTCATCCAGATATCGGGAGCTCCATGCCCACCGGGGCGTATGTTTGTTGTTCCGTACCACTCGCTGAAGAACAGCAACAGTCCATCCGGCGAGAGGGAGACATTAGACTCGGCGTATGGGGTATTCACTACGGGGCCAAGATTCACCGGCGCCCCCCAGGGATCATTCGTCCTCACGCGCCTTGCTACATAGATATCAGACCCCCCGTACCCGCCGGGCCTATTTGATCCGAAATAAAGCTCCAAGTTGTCCGCAGAGATCCACATTGTCCGCTCGTTGCTGGAGCTGTTGATGGTTGGACCGAGATTCACCGAGGGTCCCCAGGGATCGTTCCGGGTCGTACGCGTTGTTGCATAGATGTCACAAGGACCGTAGCCGCCAGGCTGGTCGGAGATGAAGTAAAGGGTCAGTCCGTCGCTCGATATGCATGCCGCGAACTCGGCAGGGTCGAGCCTGTTGATGAGGGGGCCGAGATTCTCCACCGGCCCCCAATCCTCGTCCTTCGAGGCACGTTTGCGTACCCATAGGTCAAACATGGACCGGTCGCCAGCGGGTCCACCAGGTCCTTGGGTGTACATCTCCAGGCCATCATAGGAGATGCAATCGATCCACTCGTTGTAGCGCAGTCCCGAGACCTTCTCCGGCTCACCGAACGTGAAATCTGCATATGCGGGTATCTCAAGACCCGAAAGAAGACCGAGCCCAAACAGCGATGCTATAAAAATTGGAATCTCAAACAGCTTCATTTGCCACCTTCCCTTCTGCCCGAAGGCAACGGACGTTCATTGGAATCCCATTTACAGGTCTCTCTGCAGAGAAGACGATTCGACAATCGAATGGCATGTTGATGACACGCCTGAAGTCCCGCAGCGTGCCGAACCGGGAATCCGCAAGCGCCCGTCGGCTCATGATAGCTGACCACTGCCTCATGTCCGCATGTGCCTTACCCCGGTCATGGAGATAGTCGATGTAGTATCGTGCCCGTTCCCAGTACGCATTCGCATCCTGGGCCTCGATCTTGCGGGCGTAGTAGCTGAGTCTCTCGTCAACGTCCTTTTGAATTCGATCACTTAGCAGACGGGCTTCCACTCCCACGTACTTGCTATCAAGGATCGGTTCGAGAGTCTCAAGGGCGGCCGTGGGATCATCCGCAGCAGAGTGCTTTTGGGCTTGAGACAAGATGCTCCTATGTCGCAAGGTTTCGGCCTCCGCAAACTCGCGTCGACTGTGACTCCAGAGCGAGAATACTACGATCAGTGCACCCCCAAGCAGCGACATGGACAAGGCAACAATCACTTGGGCGCGGTGCGCGCAGGAACTTGTGGAGGCGATATGCCGTGCTAGGTGCGTGCGCCATGACCGGCCTGTGTTCCAGGTGTCGCTGAATGTCCAGCGCAAGGTTCTCGGCTGCCTCATACCGTCGGGCGCGGTCCTTTTCCAACGATTTCATGACAATCCAGTCCAGATCGCCCCGAACGGCCTTCCGGAGCAGATCGGGAGTGCAGCCGCGCTGCCTGGCTACGTCGGTCAGACTCTCACCGAGCGTCGTGAGCTTCGTGGACGGCTTGGCCGGTTCCTGTTCCCGGATGACCCGCTGCATCTCGATGTAACCAGCCTTGCGCAGCTCCTCCTCGCTGAAGGGCGTGGTCCCGGTCAGCAGTTCATAGAGCAGAACGCCGAGGGAATAGATATCTGAACGGGTGTCGATATCCAGATCGCTCAGTTCCGCCTGCTCCGGACTCATGTAGGCCGGGGTGCCGATGATATGGGCGTAGCGGG
This sequence comes from uncultured Planctomycetota bacterium, assembly GCA_963699595.1. Classification (GTDB taxonomy): domain Bacteria; phylum Planctomycetota; class Phycisphaerae; order Sedimentisphaerales; family Anaerobacaceae; genus PLanc-01. Next base: position 952,167 of record CAVOUO010000035.1, on the reverse strand, counting down.
TAAAGAGCGTCTTTTCCGTCAGCTTCTGGTTCGTGGCCTTGGCAATCCCGAAGTCGATCACCTTGGGGACGGGCTGTCCATCATGGTGCGTGACCATGACGTTGGATGGTTTGATATCCCGGTGGATGATGCCCTTTTGGTGGGCGTGCTGGACGGCGTTGCAGACCTGGAGGAACAAGGCCAGCGGTCTTTGGTGCTCAGGCTGTTCTTGTCGCAGTATTCGGTGATGGAGACGCCGGTAACCAACTCCATGACGAAGTAAGGCCGACCGGTCTCCGTGGCTCCGGCGTCGAGGACCTTGGCGATGCTGGGATGGTCCATCAAGGCCAGGGCCTGCCGCTCCGCCTCGAAGCGGGCGATCACCTGGCGGGTATCCATGCCCAGTTTGATGATCTTGAGGGCCACCTTGCGGCGGATGGGCTCGGTCTGCTCGGCCATGTAGACCACCGCCATGCCGCCTTCGCCGATCTTCTCCAGGAGCTTGTACCGGCCGATCACCGTGCCGGGGCCTTCTGTGAGGGTGGGCGTGTCCAAGCACTACGGCGGGGTCCCACGGGGCGGACTCCAGGAAGTTGTCCCTGACTTCATGCGCCTTGAGTAACACCCGGACGCGAGCCAAGCAGGCCGACATCCTGGCCGCAGGCCGCCTGGAGGTATGTCTCCCGCTCGTCCGGGGCCTTGCCCATGGGCTTCGTAGTAGATCGACTCTTCGCTTGGTCTTGTGCTCCGTGGACACCGCTGCTCCTTTCGCTATTCAATGCGTAAAAGCGGGGCCGATCCCCTCACGGAAATTTGAAAATGTTGAAGAATTCGGCTCAGCCTCTGCAAAAGAGAATCAACCACAGAGGCACAGAGAGCACCGAGAAGACCGAAAGTGAGAAGGTCAAGAGGTAAGAAAGTAGCAGGGAGAAGACACGAGACACTGCGGCTTTCTCACATTCTTCATCCTCCTGCGTTCTTCCCTTTCTTCTCCTCCGTGTCCTCTGTGTCTGGGTTCCCAAACGCGACATATCGCGTTTGGGGGCCCCTCTGTGGTGAAGAATCTCGGCTCAGCGCTGGCCGGTTTCGTCGATTTGGCCGAGTTCCACGCGCAGCCAGGAGCGGGCGTAATCCCAGTACCGCTCGGCGGTGGCGTGCGAAATGTCCAGGGCTTTCGCCGCCTGCTCGATCGTCAGACCGGCGAAATAGCGGAGCTTGACCAGATCGGCCTTGGTCGGGTCCTGTTGGGCAAGCTTGGCGAGGGCCTCATCCAAGGCCAGCATTTCCTCTACCGGCCAAGTGTCGTCCACCGCCAGAAGAGATGCGTCGAAGTCCGCCGGCCGGTGTCCGCCGCCGCGTTTGAGGCTCTTCTTGCGGCGGGCATTGTCGATCAGGATGCGGCGCATGGCCTCCGCCGCGGCCTTGAAGAAGTGGCCCCGGCTGGCCCAATCCTGTCGCTCGGCCCCTAACAACCGCAGGTAGGCCTCGTGGACCAGGGCGGTGGCCTGCAGGGTCTGGCCGGGAGGTTCCTGGGAGAGTCGCTGGGCGGCAAGCACCCGAAGCTCTTCGTAGACGAGCGGCAGGAGTTGGTCTGTAGCTGTGGCGTCCCCCCGTTCGATGGCGCTTAGGATGCGCGTGACATCGGTCATACTGCCCCTTACGATCAATGCGCGGGACAGGAGTCGAACCTGCAAGTCCTTACGGACACTACCACCTCAAAGTAGCGCGTCTGCCAGTTCCGCCACCCGCGCGCGATAGCACCGGTATTATGGCCCGGCCCGTACGCATTGTCAACCCCGTAGGGGCGAATAATCATCCGCCCGTACCTTGGAACATTGGAATGGTGGAATACTGGAACAATGGGTAAACCCTCGGCGCTCTTGCCAGTATTCCAACATTCCATCCTTCCCTTATTCCCATCCCATCTGCGCCGGTTGGGGCTTGCGTGCTCCCGCGGAATTCGGTATGCTCTCCCCACGTTCGGCGATTTAACGAAGAGGCCTTGATTGGGAGAAAACACCAATGAAAAAGCACGCGCTTCAAACAGGCATCGGCGTCTTGCTCGTGGCGAGCCTCCTGCCGCTGACCGGCTGTCTGGTCTACAGCGGCGATGTCCGCTACGGCGACAAAGGCAAGGCTCCGACAGATCACACCCTGGACCAGATCCAAACCGGCACGACCACCCGGGATTGGGTCCTGGCGACCCTCGGCGATCCCTCCCGCCAGAGCACCACCAAGGAAGGCGTCGAAGTCCTGGAATACGAGTACAGCCGCAAGAAGGACAACAGCTTCGTCTTCTGTCCGTTCGTGTTCATCAACGATGAGGGCGAGGACAAGCAGACGCTGTACTTCGAGGTCAAGGACGGCGTTGTCACCAACTTCTGGAAGGAAACCAGCCGGACGCGATGAAGACCGTCGGGCGTCCAAGGGTTGCGCGGCGGCTGGAATTGGAATAGTGGAACAGTGGAATACTGGAATAATGGGTAACCCCTCGGCGCCCTTCCCAGTATTCCAACATTCCATAATTCCATTATTCCAATTTCAGACCCCCCGTTGCCGGTCCCAGAGCAGCAGGTGCAGCCGCAGCCCGAAGCGCAGGCCGGCCTGTTTGCAGGCTTCTGCAATAGCGGGTGACTTGCGGAGCAGCTCTTCCGCCGTCGAGGCCTGCGGCATCAGCATGACCCGCGCTGGGTCGAGCTCGCCCAGTTGACCCAGCACTTGCCGTACCTCCTCGACATCCTCCGGCGACTCCACGACGAACTTGAGCTGGTACGGGTAGGCATGGATCAGCCGGCGGATCGTCTCCAGGTCCAGCCGGTCGGCCTGATGTGTCCCTGAGTTCGTCAGCTTGGGGCTGATGCTCATCAGGTCGCAGGCGAGGTCCGGGACGAAAAGCACGCCCGATGTCTCCACCGTGATGTGTTTTCCCGCCGCGTGGAGACGGTGACTCAGATCGACCAGTCCCGGCCGGACGGCGAGATCGGGGCCGGTCATGCGGCTCGCCCCCCGTCAGGACGACGAACCGGCAGGGCCACAGATTGACCTGCTCGGCGATCTGGCCTCCATCAAGCTCCTGGCCCGCCGCGAAGTCCCAGGCGTACGCGGTATCGCACCAGCGGCAGCGAAACGGGCAGCCGGCCAGCCGCACGAACACGCTCGGCGTGCCCACCAGCATTCCCTCGCCCTGCAACGAATAGAAGATCTCACTGACACGCATCGGCGTACTCAATCGGGTCCTGCAACCCCGCTTCGGCAAAGCCTTTGAGCCTCAGGCGGCACGAGTCGCACCGGCCGCAGCTTCGTCCCGCCGGGTCCGGGTCGTAGCAGCTATGCGTCAACGAGTAGTCCACGCCCAGCTTCGCGCCCGCCTGGATGATCTGGGCCTTGGTCAGGTGGATGATCGGCGTGTGAATCCGGAACCGGCCCTTGCCCTGCACGGCGGCCGCCGTCGCCAGATTGGCCATCTTCTCAAAGGCGGCGATGAACTCCGGCCGGCAATCGGGATAGCCGCTGTAATCCGTCGAGTTCACGCCGAGGAACAGGTCGAACGCGCCGAGCACCTCCGCCCAGGCGAGAGCGTAGCTCAGAAAGATCGTGTTGCGCGCCGGCACGTAGGTCACCGGGATCTCGGTCGAGTCGCCCAGATCCTGACGGTCTTTCGGCACCTGGATCTGCAGCATCGGTGAGCGCAGAGCCGCCGAAGGCCCCCAGATCGATCTGGGCCACCCGGTGCTCGATCGCGCCGAGCGACCGGGCCACTCTGCGCCGCCGCCTCCACCTCCCGGCCATGGCGCTGGCCGTAGCGAAAGGTCAGGGCATAACAGGCAAAGCCTTCGCGGCGGCGCGAGCGCCAGGGTCGTGGCGGAATCCAGTCCGCCACTCAACAACACCACTGCTTTCTTTTCCGACACGCTGCCCATCCACTATTTAGGATTTACTATTTGCGATTCGCTGCCACCAATAGTAAATATGAAACAGTAAATAGTAAACTCCCAGGCTGCTGACGCCCTGGCAGCGGCCATGACGAACCGGATAGGACTATGGTCGAACGCGAGAAAATTGAGGTGTTTGAGAATCCGCGCCCCGGACGCGACTACACGATCACGATTCGCTGTCCGGAGTTCACCAGCGTCTGTCCGCGGACGGGCCAGCCGGACTTCGGCGCGATCACCGTCGAGTATGGCCCCGACCGAAGCTGCATCGAGCTCAAGAGTCTGAAGTTCTACTTGCAGAGCTATCGAAACAAAGGCATCTTTTACGAGTCCCTGACAAATGATATACTGGATGACCTGAGCGGCGTCTGTCAGCCGCGCTGGATGAGAGTGACGGCCCGCTTCACGCCGCGCGGCGGCCTTACGACGGACGTCGTCGCCGAGTACCAGGCGGGCCGCTAACGTCCTGCTCTGAGGTGTGGAATGCCCATCGAATTGCAGTGCAACTCTTGTGGAAAGAAGATCAATGCTCCCGACAGCGCCGGCGGCAAGTGGGGCAAGTGTCCGGCGTGCCATACCAGGATCTTCGTGCCGCTGCCGCCCAGTGCGGACGAGGACGAGTTGAAGCTGGCTCCGATCGATGAAACGGAGGAGCAAAAGCAGAAGCAACTGTTGCTGGAGACCTATCGACTCACCCAGGATATCTTGCAGGAGCAGAACGTTCCGGAGGCTCCGGCGGGCGTGGGCCCCGTCCCCGAGATCAGCGACGAGAAGCTGACGGGCCACATCGTCCGCTACCTGCGGCAAATGGCCAACAGCCAACTCGACGACGCCCAGCGTACGGCGGACGCCATCGTGCCCCACCGCCGCAAGGCGATCACTATTCTGGATGATTTTGCCAAGAACTACCCGCCCGATCCCGAGCTGGCGGACGTTTCCCAGCAGTTGCTGTTGCGCTTCATTCGGAACTTGAAGACGCGCATCAGTTAGCATCGTTTCTCCCGCCGATCGGGGTCCGAAAACCATTATCGTCCCATCTCATGGTCCATGACTTTCCCGGTCCCCCCGAGAATCCACGCCCTGGCATCCCCCAGATTGGCTCCCAGACCGCCGATTCGTACGCTTTAGGTAGGCCGCCGGACTCGGGGCGGTTACGCAGGACTCGGAGAAACTCAGTATGGCCGATGAGAATATCGTCGTTCACGTCACCCACGAGGCGGCCGGCAAGATTGGCGGCATCGGCGCCGTCCTGCAAGGGTTCTTCACCTGCCCTTCCTACCTGGAGGCGGTCCAGCGGTCTATCCTGATCAGTCCGCTGTTCACGACCGAAGGTCCGGCGGAGAGCCGGCTCGGCGAAGGCGGCGAGGTCCTCTACTCCTCCATCGACGGCCTCATCAATCCCGGCTACAGTTCCGCCTTTCGGCGGATCGAGAGTCTCTACAACGTCGGCATCGTCTATGGGCGCCGCACGTTCTTCGATGAGCACACCGGCGTCCGCAGCACGCCCGAGGTCCTGCTGATCGACGTGCGCTATATGGACATCGGCATGCTCAACGACTTCAAACGCCGGCTCTTCGAGGAGTTCGGCGTCCAGAGTCATCTCTACGAGCATCTGTGGGAATACGAGCAGTACGTCCGGCTGGCGCCCCCGCCATCGCCGTGCTCAAGGCGCTGCGGATGGCCGAGGGCCGCACGACGATCATCTCGCACGAGTTCATGGGCATGCCGACCGCCCTGGCCGCCATTCTGGAGCCCTACTGCAACTTCCGCACGGTCTTTTACGCCCACGAGGTGGCGACGATCCGGCGCATCGTGGAAGAGCACCCGGGCCACGACACGATGTTCTACAACGTGATGCAGCAGGCGCACCGCGATAAGCTCTGCGTCAACGAGGTCTTCGGCAATCAGCACACGTATTTCAAGCACGCCCTCGTCGAGGCGGCCAAATACTGCGACCGCATCTACGCCGTCGGCGATTACGTGGCCGATGAGCTGCGGTTCCTCAGTCCCGAGTTCGAGTCGGCCGAGATCGACATCGTCTACAACGGCGTGCCCGCCTACGAGATCACGCGCGCGCAGAAGCAGGCGGCCAAGGAGAAACTCCAGCGCTACTGCCAGAGCCTCCTGGACTTCCGGCCGGACTACGTCTTCACCCACGTGACCCGGCTGGTGCGCAGCAAGGGGCTGTGGCGCGACCTGCGGGTGCTCCACGAAATCGAAAAGGGCCTGCGCGCGCAAGGCAAGACCGCCGTGTTCCTCCTGCTCTCGACCGAAGTCTCGCGCCGGCGGAGCTGCGATGTCTCCACCATGGAGGCCGGCTACGGCTGGCCGGTCGCCCACCGCGAAGGCTGGCCGGACCTCTCCGGCGGAGAAGCCGATTTCTACACGGCCATTCAGCAATTCAACGCGCGCAGCCACAACGTCAAGGCGATCTTCATCAACCAGTTCGGCTTCGACCAGCGCAGTTGCGGCCGGCAGATGCCGGAGGACGTGGAATTCCTCGACATCCGCAAGGGAACGGACGTCGAGTTCGGACAGAGCATCTACGAGCCCTTCGGCATCGCGCAGTTCGAGCCGCTGACCTTCGGCGGCATCTGCGTCGTCAGCAACGTCTGCGGCTGCACCGGCTTTCTCCGCGACGTGACCGCCGGGCGCGAGGTCCGCAACGTCATTGTCGCCGACTACACCAACCTGGGCGACTACCAGTACGCCGACATCGAGGACCTGCAGCAGATCAACCGCAAAGTGCGGGACCACATCGAGGCGGTCGAGGGAGCCCGCGTGGCGCAGGAGGTTCTCGACCGTCTGCCCAAGAGCGACGCCGAGCTGGATAGCTTGATCTGCGAGGGCCATCGATTGGCGCACAATATGAGTTGGGATGTCGTGGTCCGCAAGTACCTGCTCAACGACCTGGCGCGCATCGCCGAGCACCAACCGGGGTCGAGAGATTACCGCAAAGCCTCGTAGCATGGGCATCTTGCCCATGAATCATCGGCAGGATGCCGATGCCACAAGACCCCCACGGGCAAGATGCCCGTGCTACTTCCTACGCGCCGAAGAGCAGGCCCAGTAGCTCGGACGTTTGGGAAAAGTCCGGGACGATCACGTGAGCACCCGCCTTGATGAGCCGGGCGCGCTTCTGGGAGTTCAGGCCGTGGCGGCGAATCTCATCCGAGGCGACGCCGATCGCGATACCATCCCGTTTGCGGCACTCGCGCAGCTCGACCGGGCCATCCCCGAAGACGGCCAACTCCGGGCCGCGCAGATTGTTCTCGGCCAGGATCCGGTCCAGGACCATCTTCTTGGAGCAGTTGTCGATATCGCCCGTGGCGCCGTAGATGCCGCCCTTGAACAGATCCGCATAGCCGAGGGCCTTGGACTCGGCGACCACGTCCGCATGATCGGTGCCGCTGGCCAGATAGAGGGTGACGCCCCGCTGCCGCAAGGCCTGGGCGAAGGCGACGGCCCCTTTGACGGTGAAGTCGGAGACATCGAGCTGGCCGCGCTGGAGCCTGGCGATGCGCTCGCTGACCATCTCCATCAGCGCATCGTTGTAGAGCTTCTTGTACCCGAAGCGGTCGAGGACCTTCTCCGGCGGGACGAGCCCGAACTCGCGGACGATCCCCACCAGGGCCTCCATCTGAACCAGGGTCTGGATGCCGGTCGATTGGTCGATGTATTCGAGCACCCGGCGCTGCACCTTCTGGTAGAGCCCGTCGTCGCTCGTCTGGCAGCGGTCGCCGAGGATGGCCTTCATCATGACCGGCGCCATAATCTGCTCCCAACCCTGCCGGAGCGTGCTGATCGTGCCGTCGTTGTCGAAGACGGCGTGGCGGATTCGGGGAGATGGAATGGTGGAATGATGGAATGGTGGAATGATGGGTGAACGGCCCGTGTTCTCCCCAGTATTCCAATATTCCAATATTCCATTATTCCGGTCTTCACACACCTCGATCTCGGTGCCCGGCACATAGCGAGCTTGGCGGCGGTCTTCCGCCAGCTCCGGCCGGTAGATGAAATCGGGGTCCTTCGCCACCTCCAGGATCTCTGCGCCGTTGGCGGTGCCGGTCTGGAAGAGCTTCTGAACTGTCACGGCGGCGGCGAAATTCGCGAACTCGGCGGCCTCGGCCGGCGGCACGCCCGCGCCCAGGCACAGGGCCAGGGCGCTGGTCACGGTGTCCCCCGCGCCGACCGGGTCGAGCTTCTTGAGCAACTGGATCCCCGGGACTTCGTGTATGCCCTCGCCATCGACGGCCAGCAGACCACGTGCCCCGCGTGTAAGAAAGACCGGCCGACGGAATTGCCGGTACAGGCTCTGCGCGTATTTCCGCACATCGTCCAGCGGTATGATGTCCTCGCGGCCGACCTGCACACCGTTGAGCCGGGCGGCCTCGCGGTCGTTCGTCTTGCGGTAGATGTGCTGGAACTTGTCGCCGAAGTGCCGCGAATCGAGCAGCACGACCTTGTCGCTGAACTCGCGGAAAAGCTGGTTGGCCTCGTCGATGAAGCTCAGGTTCGTGATGCTGCCCGGCACCTGCTGGTTGGCGATCATCGCATCGGCCGTCTGGAGGGCGTGGCGAATCCCGTCGAGCAGAGCGCGGTCCGTCGCGGCGCTGCGCCGGTTGAAGAAGCCGAAGTCGATACGGGGCTCCTCCGTCTCCTCCCGGTACGGCTTGCCAAAGGCCACCGTGTCGAAGTTCTCCCGCTGGACAACCAGATGCGTCGTATCGATGCCGAGCGTGTCGAACTGACGCCGCAACTCCCGGCCGAAGATGTCGTCGCCGATCACGCCGATCACCCGAATCTTCTTCGGCTTCAGCGCCGCCAGGTTCGCCACCACATTGGACGCCCCGCCGAGCGAATAGTAATGCCGCGCCACTGCCCGGGCATGCAGCCCGGTCTCCTCGGAGACTTCCGAACCCTTCGGGTCCAGCATCCAGTAGGCGTCCAAACAAAAGTCGCCGTAAACCGCGACCGTGACATTCTCAATCTTCGCCAGAATCTCTCTGATCCGCTCTTGGTTCATACTCACTCACAGCGTTTCAAGTATCTGTTTGCACAGGAAGGGGAAAGTCTGTATCTGGTCGGCCCGGACGTAGAGTCCTCGGCCGCCAAAGGCTTGGGGGATTCGTGTGACGACGCTCTTCTGGTCCCGAAAATAGTAGCCTGCGGCGGACTCGTCGGTCATGTGCCGGGGCTCGTGCTCGCGGAGGTCGAAATCGGCCGCGAGGATGCCGTGCGGCACAGCGCCGACGTTGGCCGCCATCGAGACCGCCTTGAGCAGCACCTCCGGCCCGGTCACGGCACTGCCGATATTGAGAACGACGCCACCCTTCGTGAGCTTCGTCACCTCGTTCGTATAAATGAGGAAATCCCGCCCGGAGCAGCCGCCCTTGGCCTGGCCGTCGAAGCTCGGATGCTGATCGATCACGTCCGTCCCGATGCCGGCGTGAACCGTGAAGGGAATCCTCCGCCGATAGCACGCCGCGAGGACGCTGACTTCCGGATTGCCGAACTGTGGGATCGAATCCTCCTTGGCCACGAGCGACAGAACCGCACGCCGGAATTTCTCGTCGCAGATCATCCGCCCAAGCGACTCGCCGTAGCCCAGCTTATGCTGGTTGCCCACGGACAGGGCCATGTTGATATAGGCGAACTCATACGCCATGCCGAACTGGCCCTTGTCGAGGGCTGCCGGCACGTTTTCGCTCGTCTGGCCGACCAGGGCCAGCTCGAAGTCGTGGATCGCCGTGGCGCCATTGCCCGCCACCAGCGTCACGGCCCCCCGTTCCACCAACTCGAGCAGCAGCGGCCCCAGGCCGTTCTTGATGAGGTGCGCCCCGGTGAACAGGATGACCGGCTTGCCATCCCGGCGTGCCGCGACCATCGCGTCGGCGACCGTCCGAATATCCTGCCGCACCATTCCCGGCAGATCGAACGCAAGAGACGCCAGGTCTTTCGGAAAGACCAGGTCGCTCACCTTCACCTTATTGCTGCGCGTGCTCAGCGGATACGTCCTGATCCGCGTCGCATCAAACGCCTTGTATCGGCCTTCATATTCCATAGCAAGGAATGGAATAATGGAATACTGGAATGATGGAATGATGGGTAACGAGAAACCTGAACGTCCCCCACCCTTCCCAGTATTCCATTATTCCAACATTCCATTATTCCAGTAGTCTTTCGAGCCTCTTGATGCACTCGACCATGCAGCGGATCGTGTGGTAGTTGACCTTCCACGAGTGGCTCATGTGCGTCCATCGGACGGGCTGGCCCTCGCGGCTGAGCAGCGGCCACCACTCGCCGACCGGATGATTGATCATCTTGTCGAAGACGAACCGGTGCACGTTCAGGTACGCCGGCCAGTAGGGCTTGGGCCCGAAGCGCAGGCAGCCTTCCAGCATGCCGATCATGACCTCCGCCTGCTGCCAGAACTCCTTCTCCATGTCGTAGACGCCGCCGGCGTGCGGGCCTTCGGTGTAGACCCCGCCGTACTCGGGGTCGATGCCGTTCTTCATGCCGTGGTCCATCGCCTTCTTGATGACCTTCTTGTACTCGTCCCAATAGGTAGCACCCCCGCCCCCGGGGGTGGTCCCACCCGAGGCCAGCACGTCGGTCGCGTGGGCCAGCAGCCAGGCGAATTCGACGTTATGTCCGGCGGAGGTATTGTCCTCGGCGTGGGCCTTCTGGCCGCCCTCGGCGAACCGGTCCCAGCCCCAGACGATGTCGAACTTGATCTGCGGGGCGACCTTCCAGTCGATCGTGAACTGCGGAATGCCCGTCGCGTATCGCTTGTGCACAATCCGCTTGAGGAGGATGTCGATATCCTCCACCAGCGTCCGGCGGTGGATCTCCTGCTTCGTGCACTCGTACATGTTCGTGAACGCTTCCATCAGGTGCATGTGGACGTCGAGGGTCTTGCGGTCGCCGCCCTTGGGCACCGGGGCCGCACAGGTCCCAGTTGCGCTCGAACATCTCGTAATAGCCGCCATACATCGTCTCGGCGGCGTACTTCTTCACGAGGTCGAAGACCTTCTCCGCGTACTCCTGCCCGCGCGGGTCGCCGGTGGCCATCGTGTACTCGGTCAGCCCGTACATGGCGAAGCTCAGGCCGTAGAGGATCTTCTTGTCGATGGTGATCTCGCCCTTGCGGTTGGCCATCCAGTAGAAGCCGCCGTACTTCTCGTCCCAGAGCCTCTTGAGCACGAAGTCCACGCCGTGCCGGGCGAACTCGGCGCACTGGCCGCCGCCGTAGCCGGCCCGGTGCGCCGCCGACATCGAGAAGATGAACCGCATCTGCCCCAGCATCGACTTCTCGTCGGTCCCGGAGTCCTTGCCGTCCTTATCGAAATGCGTGACGAACCCGCCGTACTTGTCGTCTTTGGCCCGCTTCAGCCAGAACGGCAGCAGTTCCGTCGTCAGATGCGTCTTGCACTCCTGCAAACACCCGGCTACCTGATCGCGATCCATGGCCATCGTAGGACCCCTTTCGCCTAATTGCCCGGCATCCATCCATCCGAAAAAACGACGGCGGTATTCTATGCCCCCGCCCCCCCACCGTCAACCCGGGACCCTGGTTGTAGTGACGCCGTAAGGCGTTCTTGCACGCATGAGTCCCCAGCGCGATTCTGGAGTTCCTGCGTCCACGCGGGTCGAGACTGCCGATGCTACCATGCCCTGACGGGCAACTACGAACAAGGTATACCCGCACTTGCGTGAACACGCTCCATCCGGTACAAAGAACATGCCTACGCGAGCGTAGGCATGGCACCCGGATCAGGATGACAGCGGGTTTGAAGGGAGAAGCCTGATGGCGAGGCGGTGCAACCCGAAAGGACTGACGCGAGTCGAGGTTCTGGTGGTCGTGCTGGTGGGCGTGTTTGCGTTGTCGCTGCTGCCGGTGGTGTCTTACCGGCGGGCGAAATCCGCACCCCGCCCGCCTCGCCTGCGCTGCCAACCTGGCCGTGCTCGGCAAGGCGATGCTCCTCTACGCCAACGACTACGCAGGACGCGTTCCCCGCGGGCCGGGGGACGAATCACGACTGTGGGGCGAGATCGTCCGGTGGAACGCATCCAATCGCTACGCGGCGTTATGGGCTGGCAGCCGGACGGCAGCGGCGGCGCAGCCACGATCAGCTCGTGCTTCTACCTGCTCGTCAAGTACGCGGAGGTGCTGCCCAAGAGCTTCGTCTGTCCGGGCGACACCGGGAACCACGGAATTCCGGCTGCTCGGACGGAGCCGAACTTCCCCGAGGGCTTTGCAGTTGATCGACGCCTGGGATTTCGGCCCGGAGGCTTACAAGCATTGCAGCTACGCCTATCACATACCCTTCGGCCTGTACGCCCTCAACGGCCTCCGCACGACCCCGCCTGCCGGTGGCGGCGGACCGCAATCCGTGGATGACGAGCCCGCCGGAGAGCCGAACTCCTTCCCGGTCTTCAAACCGGACCTTGCCTGCTGTTCAAGGGTACCGCGGAGCAGGCGCGCAAGGGCAATTCCCTCTCGCACGGAGAAGACGGCCAGAATGTCCTATTCGTGGACGGTCATGTCGCGTTCGAGGAGCGGAGCTACTGCGGGCTCGACAACGACAACATCTACCTGTACGCCGACGATCCAACCAAAGGCTCTCCTGTCGGGAGGTTTCCCGTCCGCCCAACGGCCGTGCCGGCGAAGCAGGAGGGACTCGGTCCTTGTGCACGACCCGGTATACCGAAGTGATAGCACCTCCCGGAGCACCCAACGTCGATTCGAAGAGACCTCAAGCAGACCGTCGTGGTCGCCACGTTGGAATGCCCGCTGCCGGAGCACAAGAACGCGATCTGGTGCTCCACCTTCCAGATGGCCTGGGACAAGCTTCAAGCAGGACATCATCGGCGAGCCGATTCGAATCCCGCGGCCCAGGAATTGGCAGATCGATTGAACCGATCCCAATTCCCCACCGGGAGCATCGAGGAGAAATCCTACTATGCGGTCGCCGGCTTCGTGGAGAACGGTATCATCGAGCAATTCAGAAAGAGATGGAAGCGCGTTTCCCCTCGGAGCCCGTGCCCACCTTCGACAGAGATACAGGACCCTGCCCAACGTCATCCTGGCGTACGCGTACCTGAATGTTGGAGTCGAGTTCGAGCACCCTTACTATGCCTGCCCAGCTGCGTTTGAATTCCAGGACTCGACGGGCGGCACGCACGGGTGTCACGGCATTTCGTGCCCAGCCCGGTGATCCAGCAGCTCGACCGCGTGCAAGTAGAGAGTTCTGTACCACGATTTCGGCCAATCGCCTGATACCGACCAGTTCGCTGGTCGATCTGTCCAAGCGGACTCAGCCCTATCAGGTCGTGCTCGCCCGCGTGCCGCAATGCGAACGCTCGGAGAAGCCGCCAAGGCGTTCAGGAGAAGATCGCCGAATTCCGCAACGCGCCCGAATCACGAGGCCCAATGCAAGCTCCAGCCCATCGACACTTTGATCGTGCCCGGATGTCCTCTATAAGCTGACGCATCACTTCGATGAACTGCTCGGTAAGTACCTCGGCAATCGCAGAAATGGCCACCTGTACTACATCTCTGAGGCCCTGCAGAAGATCGACTTCACCCTGAGCCGAACAGGGAGTGGTCCTGAAATCCGAAGCCCGCGTGGGCCGCCACCCGTGGCAGCGCACCAACAGAAGAGCCAAAGCCGCGTCATTTCCATTTCGACCGGCCCTTCCTGATCTGCGTCCAGAAGCGCGAGCCGAACGCGACGCCGTTCTTTCTCATGTGGGTGGACAATGCCGAATTGATGAAACCGTATGCGGGCGGCGATAAAGGAAGCTGATTCAGGTCCGGCAAAGCCCATTGTCGGATTAGAAAGGAGAGACAAATGGTGCGGCCGTGTCATTCGACGAGACTGAGGCGAATCGAGGTTCTGATTGCTGCCCTCGGGGGTCTCCTCGCGTTGTCGCTGCTGCCGGTAGCATGCCGGCAAACGAAAACCCACGCCCGTGCTGCGGAGGTTGATTCCAAGAACCTCAAGCAGACCGTCGTAGTCGCCACGCTGGATTGCCCGCTGCCGGAGCATAAGAACGCGATCTGGTGCTCCACGTTCCAGATGGCCTGGGACAAGTTCAAGCAGGACATCATTGGTGAGCCGATCCAGGTCCTTGGGGCGGAAGAACTGGCGGATCGCTTGAACCGCATCCCGTTCCCCACCGGGAGCATCGAGGAGAAATCCTACTACGCGGCCGCCGGCTTCGTGAAGAAGGGCATCATCGAGCAGATTCAAAAAGAAATGAAGCAGCGGTTCCCCTCGGAGCCGGTGCCTACGTTCGACAGCTCGTACACACCCGCCCGATGTTATCCTGGCGTATGCGTACCTGAACGTCGACGTCGCATTTCAAGCACCCGTACTACACCTACCTCGAAGAGTTCGATTTCCCGGACTCCACCGGCGAGAGACACCGGCGTCACGGCGTTCTGTGCCCAAGACCAGCGGGCCCAGCAGACAACCGGAGCGTGTCCGAGATCAGGTGGAAGTCCTGTACTATGAGTACGGCCGATACGTCGGACGACGACGCAATTCGCCGTCGATCTGTCCAAGCAGACGCAGCCGTACCAGGTCATATTGGCCCGCATGCCGCGATGCAATACCTTCGGTGAGGCGGCCAAGGATGTTGCAGGAGAGGATCGCGGCGTTCAAGAACGACCCGAACTACGAGGCCCTGCGGAGACTTCGACTATGGGGACACTCTGATCGTGCCGGATGTGCTCTACAAGCTGACACATCACTTCGACGAGCTGCTGGGCAAATCTCTCGGCAACCAGAAATGGACCGACTATTTCTTCTTCGAGGCCCTGCAGAAGATTGACTTCACCTCTGAGCCGAACGGGCGTGGTCCTGAAATCCGAAGGCTCGGGTGGCAGCAGCTAAGAGTGCAAAGAGAAGGAGGACCGGCACCTGCATTTCGACCGGCCCTTCCTGATCTGTGTCCAGAAGCGCGAGCCGAACGCGACGCCGTTCTTCCTCATGTGGGTGGACAACGCCGAATTGATGAAGCCGTATGTGAGCAGCGACAAAGGAGTGAAGATGGTGCGTGGTACGCACCCTACGGGCTGGAAGTCCCGCGGGGGTTGCGTTATCCTGATGCTCAGAAGGATACGCGATGCAGTCCAGCACAGCTAAGTGGGAGATGTCGGATAATGCGTCAAGGTGCGAGTATGAAGAAACTCCTTCCGTGGATAATTGCGGCTGCACTACTTCTGGCGTTTGTTTGGCTTATTGCATCAGCACGCGCCCACATGGGTGCAGGCTCCCGCAAATCTGCACGTCAATGGCGTAAGCAACTGCTCGCATGTCAATCACTGGATGACAGTCAAGCACCCGACGTTCTGCGATTCGCTATGTGGCCTCTGAGCATGCGCAGCCGTACGAAGGACGTAACTGGAGAGCGTAGCGGGCCGTACCCCAAGCGTTGCTCGAAGCTTTTGCGGCGTGGCCGGTGAAGATCGCCTGTGCCAATGAGGATAGCCATTGCTATCGCCTCCCAGGCAGTGCGGACCATTGTCACACGTGGACAGCCTGAGGTCGCCGGAGACCCACATCATTCTTCGACCAGTTGCTCTCGTGGAGAAGCTGCCCAGTCGCAAGTGGCGAGACCTTCGAGGAGTTCTACGCGAGCCTGCGCAGAGTATTGTCGTTCATTTCCGAAGCGAAGCGAGCGTATTCCTCAAGTCGTAGAGCCGCTGGCTTGGCCGTCTCTATCGCCATTAGAGTGCGCGTTTCTATGGGCCAGGCAGCGTCATCGCACTTCGTCCAGACGATCCGGGTCTCATCCGGACAGCGCGAGCCAAACGCAGCCCTTTTAAGGTAGATGTCGCTCAGACAACGCGCGAACTCATGACAGGGTATATTCTTGGCAGAAAGAGGTGTCTGCGCGTTACAAAAGCGGCGCAACCGGCACAATTAGCAACGGTACGACCTCATTTGTATGGTGAGGTCGGCCCCAAGGCGCCAAGGTTGGATGTGGCCTCAATAGTATCAAGTGGTCCGCGCGACCCAGGAGGTGGTTACGCCGCCAGGTTGGGGGATAGTTACTGAGGATGGCGGATCGGCCCTGCGGGTCCGGCCCACCGTCAGGTCACCGAATCGTCAGACATGGCATTCTGTTGGGGAGTGCGCCCGGGCTGCGACCGGGGCCGGAAGCGGCAATCCGCTTTGGCACGCCACGGACGGCAGACGCATCCGCCGCGTGATTCGTGTGCGCGGCGTTTGCGGGAAAGGGGAACACGAACGGAGTAAGGGGATCGATCATGAGACGAAAGACAATCTACAATATGCGTGTTGATCGTGGTGATCGTTGGCGTCTGTGCGGCGGGACCGGCGGCGGCCGGCCCGTTGCGGGCGTGGGGCTCGGACTCCGACGGCCAAGTCACCCGTCTGCCGGCCGAAAACACCTATATCGCCGTGGCCGCCGGCGATGCACACGGCTTGGCACTGCGGGCCGATGGCACCATCGTGGCTTGGGGACAAAATGATAGCGGCCAGTGCAACGTGCCGCCGGGGACCTACCGGGCCGTCGCGGCCGGGGCTGATTTCAGCCTGGCGATCCGCACCGACGGCTCCCTCGCCGTCTGGGGCGGAAATTCCGACGGCCAGGTCTCCCGGGTGCCGGCGGGCAAGGATTTTACCGCCGTCGATGGGGGTGAAGCCTTCGCCGTGGCACTGCGGACCAACGGCTCCCTCGTCGCGTGGGGCAACGACCGGTGGGGCCAGGTTTCCGGCGTGCCGAAAGGCACCGGATTCACGGCGGTGGTCGCGGGCGATGCGCACGGGGTGGCGCTGCGGTCGGACGGCTCCCTGGCTTCCTGGGGCCATTGGGCGGCGATCCAGGACACGCCGACGCGCGGCCCCTTTACGGCCATCGGCGCCGGCGGGACCTTCTGCGTGGCCCTGCGGAGCGATGGGTCTCTCGTGTGGTGGGGTTTCGAGTCCGACAACGTCGGCCTGGCCAAAGTCCCGGCCGGCAATGACTACACCGCCGTCGCGGCGGGCTACCTGCATTGCCTGGCTCTGAAGAAGGATGGCTCCCTTGTCGGCTGGGGCGCTGGAATGGACAGCTCCGGCCACCCGCATTGGGGGCAGGCCAAACCGCCGGCGGGCAGGGACTATACGGCCCTGGCCGCCGGCCTCTATTACAGCGTGGCCCTGACCGGCCAGGCCGCAGCGGCGAAGATCGCCGATGACTTCGACGACAACAGGCAAGGAACTCTCTGGAAGCTGTACGCCAACGACCCGGCCAACTGCTGGCTCGAGGAGGCCAACCGCCGCCTGGAGCTGAGAGCGACGGCCCGAACGCAAGGCACCCCGGCTTACTACGTCAGCAACGGCTGGCGGATCGATCCGACGAACGACTTCTCCTTCAAGGTCGACTTCTACTGGGGCTTGCGGACCGAGTTCATCGGATGGCTCATCGTCGGATTGGCGCCCGATATCGACGACTTGAGGAGCGGCCACGTGGAGTTCGGCCCGGGCTCCAGCGAGTCCACCCCGCACATCGCCTACGAAGCCGTCGACAGGAACCGCACCCAAACCGACGCTGACAGCCGAAGCAGCGACAGCGGCACGCTCTACGTGTCCTACGATGCGCAGATGGACCGGCTTTATCTGAGCACCACCGGTTATGGAGCCAGCCACGCCTGGCGTGTGGTGACCGGCCTGTTACGAGGCTCCTGGGCCGGCCGGCCGCTGTGGCTCTACCTGGGCGGCGGATCGGTCGGCCAGGCCATCCGTTCCGGCGACGCCTACCTGGACAACTTCGCCGTCGAGACCGGGGGCCTGACGGTGCCCTCTCTGAGCAATGTGGATCGTTTCTGGTCCCCGGTCCTGCGGCGGCACTTCTACACGATCAATCCGGCCGAGCGGGACAAGCTCATCAAAGGGTACCCGAAGATCTGGACGCACGAAGGGCCGGTCTTCCAGGCGGCCGCCACGCCGAATACGCCCGGCCTCGCGCCGGTCTACCGGTTCTGGTCCCTCAAGGCCCAGGACCATTTCTACACGATCGACAAGGCCGAAAAGGACCTGCTCGTGGCCAAATACGCGAAGGTCTGGCAGTTCGAAGGGGTGGCGTTCTACGCCTATCCCGAAGGCGCCCAGCCGCTGACGAGCCAACCGGTCTTTCGCTTCTGGCAGCCGAAGGACAACGCCCACTTCTACACGATCGACCCCGCCGAACGGGATCGGCTGCTCAAGGAGAACCCCGGCGTCTACGCCTTTGAGGGCGTGGCGTTCTATGCCTTCAAATAGCGGCGTGGGGCACATTGTCATTGCGTCTGTTACCGCGTCTCGTCAGAATGCCTTTATATGGTTGAAAGGCACCTGTAAATGACGTGTGGCAGGTAACGCAATGAAGCCAATACTCCCATGGCCGGCGATCGTGGCGTCCTTGTGGCTCATCCTGGGCTTGTCAGGCCCCGGCCGGGCGGTCGTCTCCGATCATCTGTTTGCAGGCCGGATCGTCCAGGGGCAAATCTGCGATGACCCGAATCTGAGCACCGGCCTCTCCTATTTCATGCTCGAGGTCGAGACGGACGCGAGCGTGAGCTACGTGGACTTCATGGCCGCGCTGGGGCAATACGGCGCAGATCCCGGCCGACACGCACACGACTTCCGGCGAGATCGATACGTATCACTGGATCGATGGGGAAGTCCACGTATGGGAATACTGGGGCTACTTCGCGAACCCCGACACCCTCCACAACTACGGCGACGGCTCCTACATCATCGTTCTCCACTACACCGACGGGTCCCAGGAGCCCACGACCGTCTGGTACGCCATCCCCGGCACGGACCAGGCGCTCCCCGCGCCGACTCAGATCCCGAGCCTCCTGTGGCCGCCGCATGATGGCTCGGTAGCCTCGCCGGTGTCGTTTGAGTGGGACCCTGTCATCGATCCGAACGTCGGCGACGTTTACCTCAGCGTACTGGATGAGAACGATGAGTACGTCATCACGGAAGTGTACGGCATCAACGCCACCCAGACCAGCCCCTTCGGCCTGACGGAGGGGCACTACGACACGGAGCTCGCGTTCGAGAGTTTCTACTCGACCACGAACCCGGATGGGGTTCCGTTCGACGTGAGCAAGAACGTCACGCTGTTGCAGCCCTTCGAAGTGGTGGCCGGCAGCGTCTATCGGTTCTACTCCCCCGTGACAGGCCGGCATTTCTACACGATCAAGGAAGGAGAGAAGAACAAGCTGATCGCCAACTACTCCGACGTCTGGGAGTTCGAAGGCCCCGTGTTCTATGCCTGGAGCACGCAGTACGACCCGACCATGGTGCCGGTTTATCGGTTCTGGTCGGGCAGTGCCCATTTCTACACGATCAAGGAGGGAGAGAAGAACAAGCTCATCAACTTCTTCTCGGATGTGTGGACCTATGAGGGCGTGGCGTTCTATGCCTACGCGCCGAACAGCGCGCCCGCCGATGCCAGTCCGGTCTATCGCTTCTACAAGCCGTCCGACAATACGCACTTCTATACCATCGATCCGGCCGAAAGGGACAAGCTCCTCAACCAATACTCGAACATCTACACGTCCGAGGGCATCGCGTTCTACGCGTGGGAGTGAGCTTGGCAGGGTGCCGGAATTGCGGATTGCGGATTGCGGATTAGCAGCACTGGTCCTCTTCAACGTGCAATCCCCCGCCGTCACCCTTGCACGACAGTCTTCCCTCCATTACAGTAGATCGCGACGTTGACGATAAGAGACAATGGCTGGTCTGAAGGAGGTAAGAACGATGAGCAGCAACCCCACATCCCGGCGGAACCTCTTGAAGAAATCCCTCGTGGCCGCAGCGGTCCTCTCCAGCGGCTTGACCAAGGCCCGCGCCGCCAATCCGCAATCCGCAATCCGCAATCCGCAATCGCCCGCTCCCATCCACCTGGGCGGTCCGGTTTTCGAGAAGTACAAGGACCCCGAGGGCTGGGTCGCGGCCCTCCACAAGCTCGGCTATTCCGCGGCCTACTGTCCCGTCGGCGTCAAGGCCAGCGACGCGGAGGTCAAGGCGTATGAGGACGCCGCGAAGAAGGCCGGCATCATCATCGCCGAGACCGGGGCCTGGAGCAATCCGATCAGCCCTAAGGAAGAAGAACGCAAGGCCGCTCTGGAGAAGTGCCGCCAGCAATTGACCCTGGCGGACCGCATCGGCGCCCGCTGCTGCGTCAACATCTCCGGCTCGCGCGGCGAGCTCTGGGACGGCCCCTCGCCGAAGAACTTCACGCAGGAAACCTTCGACATGATCGTCGAGACCACCCGCTCGATCATCGACGCGGTCAAGCCGACGCGGACGTTCTTCGCCCTGGAGACGATGCCCTGGGCCTACCCGGACTCGCCCGACTCCTACCTGCGTCTGCTCAAGGCCATCGACCGCAAGCAGTTCGGCGTGCACATGGACCCGGTGAACCTGGTGTGCAGCCCGCAGCGCTACTACGGCAGCGGCGCACTGATCCGCGAGTGCTTCGAGAAGCTCGGCCCCTACATCAAGAGCTGCCACGCCAAGGACATCCTCCTGCAGGAGAAGCTGACTACGCATCTCGACGAAGTCCGCGCCGGCACCGGCGGCCTGGACTACGCCACGTTCCTGAAGGAACTGAGCAAGTACCCCGGCGTCCCCCTGATGCTGGAGCACCTGTCCAAGGCCGAGGACTACGACAAAGCCGCCGCCTACATCCGCGGCGTAGCCAAAACCGAGGGCCTGTCCTTCGCATAGGTGATCGAGGATGAAGACGAAACGCTTTGATTGTGTCGACATGATGCATCGGGGCGCCAAACGGATCTACCGAGCCACTAAGGGTATGTCGCGCGACGAAGAATTGGAGTTCTGGCGTCAGAAGGCGGCCCAACTGGGGAAAGACCGCGCCAAACCGGCACGTGAAGTCGGCCCGGCGAGGAAATCACGCAAAAGGGCATAGCGGAGGCTCACTGCTCAGCGAACCGGACGCATGCCGCCAACTGCCTGACTCAGCATCGGAGCCAGGATTCCCTTGGGGTGATGTGGCCCTGCGGACAGGCGCGTTTTGCCCGTTGGGAGTGTTGCCCCTGCACGGCTCAAGAATTGCGGCATGTAGCGACGCGCACGGTCCGGGCGAATCGGAGTCCATAGTGCCACGGCGGCAAATCCAGCACGGGCCTGACAAACCGCAACAACTTGGTTTTTTGCGCCCACGCGATGATTTGTTCGGGCCGGGGACGAATCTCCAGGCTCGGCCCCCGCGGCGTGGCCGGGTCATAGCGCCAGTGAATCACCAGCACGTATCCGGCCGGATGAACGACGTGGGCCGCGTGGGCGAGCAGACGCTCGGGCTCCTCGCCATGCAGAATATTGAAAAGCAGGCAGGCGTCCTTGGTTTGCGGCTCGCCACCGAAACCCTCCGTCAACACGTCGCGCACCTCGGCCCGCACATTGTCCAGCCCGGCCTCCTGTGCCCGCTGGAGGGTCCGGTCCACCATGGCCGGCTCAATGTCGTACGTCTCGATCACACCGCGAATGCGCCGGGCCACCGGCACGGTGAAGGTGCCGTACCCGCAGCCCAGTTCGGCCACGTCGCGCATCGTCCCGTCGATCCCCATTCGATCGAGAATCAGTTCCACGTCGAACAGGCTCTCCCAGTATTCCTCTTCGGGCATGCCGCTCTCACGGAGTTTCATCGAGCACTCTCCACGCTCAGAAGGTCAGCACCTTGTCCGAATCACGCACGATTTCGTAAAGGTCCTTGAGGGTCGAGAGCGGACAAATCTCCGATCCTTCGGACTGCCGCAGCTTCAGACAAGTCCCGCAAGCCAGGAATTGACCACCCGCATTCAGGACCTTCTGGGCTTGGCCCTTCACGTCGAATTTCGGGTCCGCGATGCGGTCGATCTCCACACCCTGGCCCGATAGAAAGATGCGCACCTCGTCGCCTTGCTGGAGGCTGTAGAGAGCCAGACGCAATGCGTTGAAGACGGTTTCCGGATCGGTCTGAGTGATGACCATGCCAAGTTTCATGCGTTACTGCTCCTGTAGTTGCACGTATCAGTGCGGACGCTGTGTCGAATGTGTCGTCGAAGGTCAAGACAAAGGAATGCCAGAGGAACACAGTCAATCCGTCGACGCCGGGATTCTCGGGCGTCGACGTGCCCCGGTGGACGGCGCGTTTGCCGTAGCGGTCGCGGATCTTGTCCACGATCTGGTCGAGTCGCTTGAGTTTCTCCTGTTCGGGGTCGGGAAAGAGCAGTTGCTGGCCGGCTTGTTCGGGCTCCAGGCCGGAGGCGCCGAAACCGAGCAGACGCAGTGCCCCGCCCGAGCGGGTCTGCCATGCTCGGAATACCCGCTCGGCGGCTTCCCACAAGGGCTTCGTCAGGTTCGTCGCTTCACGCAGCGTTTCGCTGCGCGTCACCGTGCGGAAGTCGCCGTAGCGCAGCTTGAGCGTGATCGTCCTCGCTTTGATCTGGTGGCGGCGCAGTCGCTCGGCGACCTCCTCGACCTCCTCCAGCAGAACGCTCGTCAGGATCGACTCATCGCGGATGTCCGTCGCGAAGGTCTGCTCGCTGGAGAGGCTCTTGCGCTCCCGGTCCGGCTCGACCGGTCGGTCGTCCTCGCCGCGTGCGAGCCGCAGCAGTTCCTCGGCGGCGTTGCCCACAATGGACTTGAGTTCCTCGCACGTGCTGGCGCGAAGCTGGGCGATGGTGCGAATGCCGAGGATTGCAGCGTCGCCTCCGTGACCTTGCCCACGCCCCAGATCTTGCCGACGGGAAGCGGATCGAGGATTTCCTGCTTGTTCTGTTCCGTGATCACGACGAAGCCATCGGGCTTCCTCAGGTCCGAGGCCAGCTTGGCGAGGAATTTGTTCGGAGCGACGCCGACCGAGGCCGTCAGTTGGGTCTGTTCCCGGATCTGCTCTTTGATCCGGCGGCCGATCTGCTCGGCGGGTCCGAAGAGGTTCACGCTGTCGGTCACATCGAGAAACGCTTCGTCGAGCGAAATCGGCTCCACCAAGGGCGTGTACCGCTCGAAGAGAGTCTGGATGACGTGCGAAACCTCGGCGTACCGGTCCATGCGAACGGGCAGGACGATACCCTGTGGGCACAAACGGACCGCCTGGGCCATCGGCATGGCGCTGTGGACGCCGAACTTGCGGGCCTCGTACGAGGCGGCGGAGACCACGCCGCGGCTCTTCGCATCGCCCCCAACGATGACAGCCTTGCCTCTCAGCTCCGGCCGGTCCCGTTGTTCCACGGACGCGTAAAACGCGTCCATATCCACATGGATGATTTGACGAGGCATGGCTCTTCGCTGTGAGTTGCTGCCGGCCTACGCCATCTTTGTTTTGCGCGGGCGTTTCGGCGGAAACGAAACGAGGCGATCCGAATGCTGCTGCTCTTGCTTTCGCAGATCGTCGGCAATAGCATGCACGTCATAGTTGAATCGCTTTGCATATTCTTCGCGCACCCGCCGTACCTCTTCGACGATAGGATCAGTGAACATAATCAGTCCTCCATCAGTTCTTCCGGAGTGCAGATCACCGGACAGGTGTATCCCGCTTCTGCAACCAGCCATTCGATTCTGCCGCGATGGGCAGCGTTGGCGAGATGCTTGCAGTTCCTGGTGAGCGGCAACGATCATGTCGGTGCTAAGACGGCTCTTCAGATAGCTTACCACGCTGGTTTCTATGTAAACGCGAGCCTTCATGGTGGTCATCATACATTAAAGGATTGAGACAGTAAACAGGAGTGTTGCGTTACGTGGGTGGCATTCCAGGCCCTCGGGCAAGGCCGTCCGCAAACTCTTTTGCGGACTTCGGCGTAGTACCGATTACGGATGGCTGGTTGGGGCTCCCCAACGCGATGGATCGCGTTTGGGGACCCTTTCAGGAATGGATTCGATCCGCAATTGGAATGAGTACAGGCGATTTTGACGATATCATATTCCTGTTCTTTGGCGATGGCGGTTTTGGCAGGGCCGATTCCAGCCGCGATGAAGTGTTCTCCGGTCGCAGGTGCGAAAGTCAGGCAGTGAGCAATAGCGGCAACAACCGATTGGAGAAGATCCGGGAGCAGATCAAGGAGTTCCCGACCGGTCCCGGGCCTGTACTTCATGAAGGATGCCGATGATATCGTCCTGTACATCGGCAAGGCGAAGAACCTCCGCTCGCGGGTGTCCAGCTACTTTCAGCCGAGCAGCAATCTGGAGGCCTCGCGCGGGCCGCACATCGTCGAGATGGTCAACAAGGTCGATCACGTCGATTACCTGGAGGCCGAGAGCGAAGTCGATGCGATGCTCAAGGAGGCCCGGCTGATCAAGGACGTCCGTCCGCTCTACAACATGGACCTGATGGACGACAAGACCTTCCCCTACCTGGAAATCACGATCCGCGAGGATTTCCCGGGGGTCTACATCACCCGTAAGCCCCACGAGAAGGGAACCCTCCTGTTCGGCCCGTTCACAAATGTCAGCGACTTGCGCGGAGTCCTGGTGGAACTGGAAAAGATATTCAAATTCCGCACCTGCACCCTGGACATTCGTGAGGACGACCCCAATCGCCGGTTCTTCCGGCCTTGCCTGCTGCACAACATCCACCAGTGCACCGCCCCGTGCGGAGCCAGGATCGAGAAGCAGGAGTACCGCAAGATCATCAAGGACTTCGTTCGCTTCCTGCGTTCGAAGCGTTCGACCATCCTCCGCGAGCTCCAGCAGCAGATGGAAGAGGCCGCCAAGAACCTCCACTACGAAGAGGCCGGGATGCTCCGCGACCGCATCCGCCTGATCGAGAGCCTGGATGCGCGGGGCACGGTGAACGAGCACGTCCAGCCGGAGGCGTTCGCCTCCGACCCAACCGAGGCCCTGGTCAAGCTGCGGGATATCCTCCAGTTGCCCAACCAGGTCCGCATCATCGAGGGGATCGACATCGCCAATATCAGCGGCGCTGAGGCGGTGGGCTCCTTGGTCAAGTTCATTGACGGCCGGCCTTTCAAGAACGGCTACCGGCGGTTCAAGATCAAGACCGTCAAAGGGATCGACGATTACGCGATGATCGCCGAGGTCGTCCGGCGGCGGTACAAGTACGCCCTGCGGGGCGAGGAACTCTGGCCTGACCTGATCCTCATCGACGGCGGTCTGGGCCATCTGCACGCCGCCGAGGCCGCTCTCAAGGGAATGATCGCCGACGCCGACGAGCAGCGCGCTTCGCACCGGGCGGCGGGCGAGCCGGTGGAGATGCCGCACACGAAAATGGCCTCCATCGCCAAGCGGGAGGAAGACATCTACCTCCAGGGCAGCACGCAGCCCCTGAAGCTCGGCGCCCACTCCCCCGTCCGCAAGTTGTTGCAGTACGTTCGGGATGAGGCCCACCGTTTCGCCCAGCACTATCACCACATTTTGCGCAGTAAGAAGATGCTGAATGAAAGCTAATTGGCATGTATGTCATTGCGAGGCGCAGCGAAGCAATCTCCCACCCGCGGATTGAGATTGCTTCGTCGCTGCGCCTCGCAATGACAGTGATAGGAGAGGGTACGCTCATGGAAGAGGCTGAAAATGGCGGCAAGCAACTCGCAGAGGAGCCTTCGACCCGCTGTACGATCCACGATCACGCCGCCGCGGAGGTCGAGGTCCTCGAGTCCTGGTCCAATGCCGTCGTTCACGTCGTGGAGTCTGTGGCTCCGGCGGTGGTCAGCATCGCCAGTCGACTGACCTTCCGGGACGACGGCAGATCCTTCGAGCAGCAGGGAAGCGGCTCCGGGGCGGTGATCGCACCGGATGGATACATCCTCACCAACAGCCACGTCGTCCACAACGCCAGAGAGGTGGCCGTGCACTTCACGGATGGGTCCGTGCGGTCCGCCGAGACCGTCGGCGAGGACCCGCCGACGGACCTGGCCGTGCTGAAGGTCTTGGCCGCGGGCCTGCCCTACCTGGAAATCGGAGACTCGAACGCCCTCAAGGTCGGTCAACTGGTGATCGCGGTAGGCAATCCTCTCGGCCTGGAGTCCACGGTCTCGACCGGCGTGGTCAGTTCCCTGGGGCGGACGATCCGAAGCATCAGCGGCCGGCTGATCGAGAACATCATCCAGCACACCGCCCCGCTCAATCCCGGCAACTCCGGCGGCCCCCTCGTCAACACCCGAGGCCAGGTGGTTGGGATCAACACGGCCATTATCGCGGCCGCCCAAGGCATCGGCTTCTCGATTCCTTCGAACACCGCAAGCTGGGTCCTGTCCAAGCTGATGACGCAGGGCCGAGTGACCCGCAGCTTTCTGGGCATTGCGGGCGTGCCCCGTCCCCTGAGCCGTCGCACGGTGCGAGCCCTGAACCTGTCCACCGAGCACGCGGTTGTCATTCTCGAAGTGACACGAGACGGACCGGCACACCAGGCGGGCCTGCAGACCGGGAGACCTGTTGATCCGGATTGGAGATCGGGATGTGGCGACCATGGACGACATCTACCGCTTTCTGACCGAATGGCCGGCCGGCAAGCCGGTGAAGGTCACCCTCCTGCGCCTGGGCAAGCAACTCGAAATCGACGTCCGCCCCTCCGAAGCGGCGTAGACATGTGCCCCTCGCGATGACTCCTGTTATGTAGCACCCCCGCCCTCGGGGGTGATCTTCTGAATTACCCAGCCGAGGGTGGCTGGGCTACACCTTCAACCCACTCGCGCCACAGCCAGGGATATTCATCCTCGCTCCGACACAGACCTTTACGAACTGGGTTTGCACAGACGTACTCGACCTTGGCCCTCACCGCCTCATTGCATCGCAACACACGGTCAAAGGATTCATCTTGCCAGACTGATCCCTTTCGGCCAAGCATACGGTTGATCGTGTGCGCAGAAGTACCTTTGATCGCTCTCGACCTCAGGCAGCCGCCAGAATCATCAGGTGGCGGCCCCCATTCGTGATCTCGGCCAGTGTGTAGGGATAACCTCGGGCATCCCACAAGGTGCAAACACCATGTGCACGTGGTCAGGCATCACGACAACGCCATGAACGTGCATCTTGCTCCCGTGATCGTGAAGGCAATGACGCAACACCTGCGTGCGAATGGACTCCGGCAGGATCAAGTGGTCCGTTGTGCAGAAGGTCAGGAAGATCGTCTTGCCTTCGACCTGCAAATGGGGAAGGTTACGCCGGTATTCGGCCTTGCCAGGCTTGGCCAAACGATCCCCAACCGGGGGCGGCTCGACTCTATCATGTGGCACCCCCGCCCTCGGGGGTGGTTCCTCGAAATCCCCAGCCGAGGGCGGCTGGGCTACATGTTCCGGCTCTCCAGATGACACGTGTATCGGCCCTCCGTTACTTCCCAAGATCGAGTCCAGAAACTCGGCCCATGCCTTCCGCTCAGTGCGAAACGTGGCATTCCCAAAGGTGTATGAGGGATTGTCATCGCGAACGATCACAGAGTCAAGCCTCAGAGGCGACGGATCGTGTAGCACCCCCGCCCTCGGGGGTGGCCTTTCGAGTTACCCAGCCGAGGGCGGCTGGGCTACATTGGGCGTGCCGAGGACGTGAGCGACCACGGCGATTGCATTTCCCCTATTCCCGCCATAGACTTGGCACCATCTATTATCGAACATCCCGGCTTGGAAGACCGAGGCCATTGGAAAGGACCCTCGAAATGACGATAGGGCGAGTGATTGCTGCGGCGTCCTTGCTGTCCCTGGCGAGTTCAGTGTGCCTCCGTCCCCGTCTCGCGCGGGGTCAGGAGGTGGAGCGCTGGTGGCTGCAGCCGCAGCGGATGGTGCAGACGAATTTGCGCGAAATCGACGCAACGATGGATGTCGACCGATATGTGCAGGAGATCAAGGACTTCCGGGCTCACCGTCGTTCTGTTCAACGTCGGCGGCATTGTGGCCAATTATCCGACGGACTTGAAGTATCACTACCGCAATACGTTCATGAAGGGCGACCTTGTCGGCACGGTGGTGGAGCGGTTGCATAAGGAGGGGATTCGCGTCATCGGGCGGTTCGACTTCAGCAAGATCAATGAGAAGTTCGCCGCCGAGAAGCCCGAGTGGCTCTACGTCGGCGAGAAAGGGCAACACGTCAACTACAACGGCCAGGTGCACACGTGCGTCAGCGGCGGGTACCAGCAGGAGTACATGTTCGAGATCCTCGGCGAGGCGGTCGGCCGCTACCCGCTCGACGGCGTGTTCTTCAACATGATCGGCTACCAGCGGTCCGACTATAGCGGCAACTACCACGGCATCTGCCAGTGCCAGGCGTGCAAGGACAAGTTCCACGAGTTCGCGGGGATGGAGTTGCCCAAGACGCAGGACGACAAGAGGCCGGTCTATCGCAAGTACCTCGAATTCACCCGCATGATGAGCGACCGGCAGTTTAGCCGGGTCAACGCGTTTCTTAAGGCCAAACGGCCGGACCTGGCGATCTGCACCTACACCCCCACTGGCGTGGACATCATCCGCAAGGAGTCGAACACGCCCCTGAGCGTCGGGACCTACCGGGACACGGACAACGCCAAAGCGACCCTGCTGACGGCCGGCGAGCGGCAACTGGCCAACTGTGCCGTCTACTTCATTGACATCCCCTACCGCCACGCCGCCGTGTCGCCCTATCTGACAGTCCGGCGGATCTGGCAGCACATGGTCAACGGGGCGTGGGTGGACTTCTACTGCATCGGCCCGCTCGGCAGCCAGGAAGATCGCACGGGCCTTGATCTGACAAAGCAGTTGTACCAGTTCCATGCGGCCAACGAACGCTGGCTCAAGCCGACCCGGCCCGCCGGCGACGTTGGGCTCGTCCGCCGCAGCGGCCGGGAATTTGACGGCCTGATGCAGATCCTGTGTGAGAACCAAGTAGCGTTCGAGCTGACCACACTCGATTCATCGTTGCTCAGGGCGTATCCGCTGGTCATCGTCCCCGATGCCGGTGGACTGGGCGAAAAGGACTGCGCTGCGCTGGATGCATACGTCGCCGGCGGAGGCAGGCTGCTGCTGACGGGCAAGATCCCCGAGCATCTCACGTGCCTGGAGGGAGCTACGTTCAAACAGACCCGCCCCACAGAGAAGGGTTCCTACATCCGCATTCGCGAAGGAGATCGCCGATGGCTCGGCCGGGCCGACCTGGCGAAACTGGATCTGGTCTTCTTACAGGGCCCCTTTCACGTCTATGAACTGGGCGAGGGCGTTGAGGGCTTCCTGCGGCTGATCCCGGCGGACATGTTCGGCCCGCCGGAGAAGTGCTACTACCGAAGTGTTTCAGATCATCCCGCTTTGTTCGCCAAGATGCACGGGCAAGGGGCCGCCGCCTGCTTCCCGTGGGACATCGGCAGCCATTACGAGCAGCAATGCCACCAGGGACACGCGAGCCTGGTCATGGGCACAATCGATTCGCTCCTTGGCCTCGACCGGCGGCTGCGCATCAGCACTTCGCCGCTCGTGGAGGTCACGCACCGCGTGGACAAAGACGGCGAGTTCGAGTGGGTGGCCCTGTTCAATCATTCCGGCCAACAGGGCAAGGCCCTGCACCGCCCCATCCCCATTCGGGACATCGCGATCAATCTGAAACCGAAAAGAGAGGTCAAAGCGGTGCGTCTGCTCGAATCGGGCGTCCCTCTCAACTTCTCGCGGGACAAGGAGAGACTTTCGATCCTCGTGCCCAAACTCGACCATTACGAGGTCGTGCTGTTCGAGTACGCCGAATAGGCCACGTCCGCTGAATCCGGACGGAAATCCGTAACCGGCGGCGGTACGGGAGCCACTATACCAGTGTGAATATGCAGAGCCTGGGCCAATCGCAATCGCCATCGGCATCGCAGCGGTTCCTGCCGCTGTTGACGCTCCTGTTCATCGGCAGCGGGTGCTCCGCGCTGATTTATGAGGTCGTCTGGCTCCAGTCGCTCCAACTGGTGATCGGCTCGTCCGCCGTCTCGCTGGGCGTGCTGCTGGGCACCTTCATGGGCGGCATGTGCCTCGGCAGCCTCGTCCTTCCCCGGGTGGTCTCCGTGCGGCGGCACCCCTTGCGTGTTTACGCCCTGATTGAGATGGGGATCGGGATTGCCGGCATCGCCCTGCTGTTTGGAATGCCCTACGTCGATCAGATCTATGCCGCTCACGTCAGACCCGGCCTGGCGAGCATTCTGATGCGCGGGGCGGTCTGCGCGATCTGCCTGCTGCCCCCCACCGTGCTGATGGGCGCGACCCTACCGGCGATGGCGCCGCTGGGTCGAGGCCACACCCCGGGGCGTCTCCTGGCTGGGGTTCTTCTACGGCAGCAATATCGCCGGGGCGGTCTTCGGGTGCCTCCTGGCCGGCTTCTACCTGCTGAGAGTCCACGATGGCGCGATCGCCACCTATGTCGCGGCGGCCCTCAATTTCATCGTGGCCGTGACCGCCCTGCTTCTGGCCGGCCGGGCGGCCTACCAGCCGTGCAGACCGCAGGGTCGGCCGTGCCCACCAACCTGGGCGGGAACTGGAAGAGCAACGGTGGGCACGCCCACCCTACGGGATTCTCAAACGCCGGGGACTTGGATCATCTACACAGTCATCGCCCTGTCCGGCCTGACTGCACTGGGCGCGGAAGTCGTGTGGACGCGGAATCTGTCGCTGCTGCTCGGCGGGACCGTCTACACGTTCTCCATCATTCTCGCGGTCTTTCTCCTGGGGCTGGGCATCGGCAGCAGCATCGGGTCGGTGATCTCCCGCCATAGTCTGCGGCCCCGCCTGGTGCTGGGCGTCTGCCAGTTGCTCCTGATGGGGGCGATCGCCTGGGCGGCGTATGCGCTCGCCGACTCGCTGCCCTACTGGCCGGTCAATCCCTCGCTGTCCCGAAATCCCTGGATCAACTTCCAGCTCGATCTGATGCGGTGCGTGTGGGCCGTGTTGCCGGGGGCGATCCTGTGGGGTGCGAGTTTCCCCTTGGCGCTGGCGTCCGTGGTAACGCTCGGGGCGCGAGCCCGGTCGGATCGTGGGCGGCGTGTACGCGGCCAATACGGTCGGCGCGATCGTCGGCTCGCTGGCCTTCAGCATGGTGCTGATCCCCTGGCTCGGCACGCGCGGCAGTCAGTGTATGATGATTGGCGCGGCGGCTGTCAGCGTGCTGTTGCTTCTCATGGCGGCATTGTGGGCACAGGTGGTCGAGCGCACCTCTGCGGACGAGAACCCAGGAAGGTACGAAGGTGAGAAGGTGCGAAGGAAGCTCTTACCCTCTTACCTTCTGGCCTTCTTCGCTTCTTTCGGCGTCGCGACGTTGGCTGTGGCGCTGGCCTGGAGTATGCCGACGATTCCGGCGGGGCTGATCGCCTATGGCCGCTACCTGGCGTCCCGGACCCAGGTGGCCGACGCGCTCTACGTCGGTGAAGGGATGAACTCCACGGTCGCGGTGACTCTCCTCGACGGCGATATCGTCAGCTTCCACGTCTGCGGCAAAGTGGAGGCTTCGACCGAGCCGGCCGACATGCGGCTGCAACGGATGCTGGGACACCTCTCGGCCCTCTTGCACCCCAAGCCGCGCTCGATCCTCGTGGTCGGCTGCGGCGCGGGCGTCACCGCCGGAACGTTCGTGCTGCACCCCGATGTCGAGCGCATCGTCCTGTGCGAGATCGAGCCGCTGATCCCCCAGATCGCCGCGGGCTTCTTCGGCAAGGAGAACTACAACGTGCTGCACGATCCGCGCGTCGAAGTCGTGTACGACGACGCCCGGCATTACGTCCTCACCACCCATGAGAAGTTCGACGTGATCACCTCCGACCCGATCCACCCCTGGGTGCGCGGCTCGGCGGCCCTGTACACACGGGAGTACTTCGAGTTGTGTAAGCGGCATCTGAATCCCGGCGGCGTGGTCACGCAATGGGTGCCCCTGTACGAGAGCAGCCCGGAGGTGGTCAAAAGCGAGATGGCGACCTTCTTTGGCGCTTTTCCCGATGGAACGATCTGGAGCAACGACATCAACGGAGAAGGCTACGATGTCGTCCTGCTCGGCCGCGCTGCGCCGGTGCAGATCGATGTCGATGCCCTCACGCGGCGGCTGGAACGCCGCGACCATCTGGCGGTAGTACAATCGCTGGCGGAAGTGAAGTTCGCTTCGGCGCTGGAGTTGCTCTCGACCTACGCGGGACAAGCGTCCGATCTCCAGGACTGGCTCCGCACGGCCCAGATCAACACCGATCGCAACCTGCGGCTGCAATACCTGGCCGGCCTGGGTCTGAACGCCTACGAAGGCACGCCCATCTACAAGGAGATGCTCTCGTACCGCACGTTCCCGGAAAGCCTCTTTATCGCTTCCCCGGAGCGAAAACTCCAATTGCGGGCGAAGATCGGGGGGCCGCCGCCGGTCCCATGAGTCGTGAGGCAGGTAGAGCGATTGGCACGCCCGGTGCGAATAATTGGGATGACAGAGTCCATAACGCGCACGGATTTCCCCGAATCCGTATGACATAACAATCTCGGGCGCGAGCGCGCCCCAATGAAAAAAGCCCGGCAGAGCCGGGCTTGGGGATTCAGGAAGTCGTGTAACTCGTTACTTGAGGCCGGCGGCCTTTCTCAGAGCGCCGACCATGTCGGTCTTCTCCCAGGTGAAGTCCGGCAGGTTGCGGCCGAAGTGACCGCCGTAGGAGGTCTGGGCAAAAATCGGCCGCCGCAGATTCAGGTGATCGATCATCCCTTTCGGCGTCAGCGGGAACAGATCGGAGACGATCTGGCTGATCTTCGTCTCGCTGATCCTGGCGGTGCCCAGGGTGTTCACCAGCACCGACAGCGGCTTGGCCACGCCGATGGCATAGGAGACCTGGACTTCGCAGCAGTCGGCCAGGCCGGCCGCCACGACGTTCTTGGCGACGTAGCGGGCCATGTAGCTGGCGGTGCGGTCCACCTTGGTCGGGTCCTTGCCGCTGAAGCAGCCGCCGCCGTGACGGCCCCAGCCGCCGTAGGTGTCCACGATGATCTTGCGGCCGGTCAGGCCGCAGTCGGCCTTGCGGTCCGCCCAACTCGAAGCAGCCCGTCGGGTTGACGTGGTACTTCGTGTTCTTGTCGAGCAACCGCGCCGGCATGACCGGTTTGATGACCTGCTCGATGATCTGCTCGCGCAGGTCCCGGTACTTGATGTCGGCACGAATGCTGGGCCGCAATCAGCACGGTATGAATCCGCTTGGGCTTTCCATCCTCGTATTCGACCGTCACCTGGCTCTTGCCGTCCGGCCGCAGCCACGGCAGCTTCTTCGTTTGCCGCATCTTCTCGAGCCGGGTGGTCAGCTTGTGGGCCAGCAGAATCGGCATCGGCATCAGCTCGCGCGTCTCGTTGCAGGCGTAGCCGAACATCAGGCCCTGGTCGCCCGCGCCCATCTCCTTGTGCAGGCCCTCGCCTTCGGTGACGCCCTGGGAAATGTGCGGGCTCTGCCGGGAGACCGCTACCATTACGGCACAATTGTCATAGTGGAAGCCGAGTTCGGGATCGTCGTAGCCGATTTCTTTGATCGTGTTCCGCGCGACCTCGGCGATATTCACGGTGGCCCTCGAGGTGATCTCGCCGGCAATGACGACCATGTCGTTCTTGACGAGCGTCTCGCAAGCCACCCGGCTGAGCGGGTCCTGCGCGAGCATCGCATCGAGAACGGCGTCCGAGATGTGGTCCGCCACCTTGTCGGGGTGACCCATCGTCACCGACTCACTGGTGAACAGATAACTCCGCATGTCGCAGTTGACATTGACAACGCTCTTACTATTTCGTGGCATCTCCTGTAACCTCACTGAAAGCGGTGAAATCGTCACCCGTCGCTCGCGACGATCCCCACCAAATCTCTATCCGTGCATCGCTCGAACCCGGCGGCGGAGCTTTGCGAAAGCCTTTTATCATAGGCCGGCGGCCCCTGCCGTCAATCAAAAAATCAGTAGCCTCTGGAGGTGTCATTGAGCCGCCAGTCGAAATTCATGTACTCGACGGCGTAATTCTCCACTTCGAGAAAGTACGCATCCTCGCGGGATAGATAGTTGGTGATGAAGTTGAGCACCGCGCGCGTCTCAGGGTCGCAGGTCTTGAATTTCTTGTCGGTGCCGTAACGGGCGACGAACTGGGCCCCCCGCCACGTCGGCTTGAAGAGCGCCGAGAGGCGCACCACCCTGCCGCGGCGGTCGATTTGAAGGCCCTGGGGGCTGGTCAGGAACTTCCTTACCTGCTCGTCGAGTTGCCGGTCGAGGCCGGGTCCCTGGTACGGTTGGCGGCGCAATGAGGGGCTGGACCGGCTGGCATACGTCAGGGCCAGATAGACGCGCGGGTCCTCGAAGGTCTTCTGGAAGAGCCGCCGCTCCACCTCGCCCAACGTGAATTCCTCGTCCATCACCAGGAGCTTGAAATCCGTCCAAATACCCCGGATATGGCGGATGTCGTCCGGCGGCCAGGTCAGCCGCAGCCACCAGGACGACTGAATCGGGTAGTTTCTCGCGATGATCTCCAGCATCTTGGCGTTATAGGCGTTGATCCAGAACGCCAGTTGCTCGTCCCGCGGCCAGTGCTGGTACGTATTCGGATCCAGGTCGCCCAACCTCATCAACAGCGGTTTGAGGTCCAGCCGCCGGCGACGGAGAGCGCCGTAATCCACCCGCCCATCTTCACGCACACACGCTTCGAGAATCCCGCCATAGTCTCTGAAGATGGTCGCGGCCCCATCCTCACCCGCCCGTGCGGAGGCATTCTCCGGCCTGTCGGGCGTCGATATAGCCAAATTCGGCTCCGCCGGAGGGACCTCGTTCGGTTCCGCCCGCAGAACATCATCGGGCTTCTGTGTCCGATCTTGCTCCGGTCGGTTGGCATCGGCCACCGCCGCCTGGACCGTAGCACCAACACCTGCCGTGCGACCGATAATCTCCGTCCGGGCTTCCCGCTGTGCCGGCCCCTGAGTCGTTCCGGCGGGGTCAACAACAGCAACTTTGTCCTCTCCTGCCTGGATCCGGGGCGTGCTCGGCTCGCCGGGCGCGGACCTCAGCGCGACGGATTGCCCCTGCTCCGGCTGGCCAGCGGATGCGGCGGCCGGCTCGGATGGCTGGGTGACCGCCGTCGGGGCGCTCTGCGGCGGCGTCTGGACATTTCCGCAGCCTGCCAGCAGGACCCCGCCCAAGAGTGCCACCGCCAGAGATCGCATCATCGAGCATTCCTATGTGAAAATTGCATCGATCCGGCCACAGAACGTCCTAAGATAAGGTATCGGACGATGAATGCAACCTTTTGTTCGGGATTCGGCCGTGTCCCAAGGGTCCGATTTCCCTTGACAAAATGGGCCCCAAGCGTTAACTTGGATAAAATAACCCGGGCTCGTTGAAAGGGATGATGACGAAATGAGTGTACAACGCGCAGTTTTCTGCCATCCTCGTCGGTGGTCTGGTTTTGACGTTGCCGACGATTTCCCGAGCCCAGGTGGATAGCCGCCGGATCGAGGAAGTCGTCAAGAAGAATGTCCTGACACCGGAGGACATGGAGATCATCGACGCGTTCGTCACCGACGCCGTCGGCCGCCTTGTCCGGACTACGGATTTTACGGAGGTGGCAAAGAATCGCGCCGTCATCGTCAGTCACCAGATTTCTCAAGCCCAGTACGCCCGGCGGTTCTCGGACGCGGCCTTACGGGAGATCGGCAAGGGCTTCGAGTACGCCACCAACGAGATCACCGACCCCGACCGGCGGTTCAAGGTCTTCACCAACCTGCTGATCCTCGCCAGCGAGTTGAACGACCCGCGGCTCCTCGACTTGGGCATTGGCATGATCCCGCACGAGAACGTGATGGTCCGATATTGGGCGGTCCGGGTGGCGACCAATCCCAGTGTGTGGGCCAAGCTGGGCCAGGACCAGAACACGGCAGCTCCTTTGTCCCGCAGGATCGTGGACGCCTGCAGCAAGGTCGTCGAGACCAGCAGCCCGGAGGTTCTGTACCTGATGGCCCAATTTGCCGGCCGCTATGACCCGTCGCCGGCCCAGGACCTTCTGACCCGCATCGCGGATGTCCGGATCAAGCGGTACGCCGATTGGGCGGTCAAGTATGAGCTCGTCGATACCGGGATTCTGAAGCTGCTGTCCGCCCAGATTGTCTCCGGCGGCGCTGCCAACCAGCAGCTCGCCCGGCAGTTCGGCCAGCTCTATTCGTATGCCATCCAACGCTATATTCGCAGCCTGAAGGATAACAACCTGAAGGAGCTTTCGGGCAGTTATCTGGCTTCCGTGCTCGTGGAGACGGAACAACAGTGCCTCAGCAAGCTGCTCAGTGGGCCGCAGACCAGCATCACGCGGGCCGTGGAGGCCGGCGACGCCGGTGCGTTGCAGGCCGAGCACGACAGGCTCCTCGGCAGTGCCAATCAGGCCGGGGCCCTGCCCTCGAAGTTCAATTTCACCTACGGCGCGGCCCAGGACAAACGCTCAGCGCCTCTGGCCCTGCCGGAGCCGCCGCAGCGGAAAGCCGCCGTGGGGACAAAGGCACCTGAGACCAAGCCGCCCGAGGCCAAACCGCCCGAGGCGAAGCCCCCGGAGCCTAAGCCGGCGGAGCCAAAGCCGCCTGCGAAGCCTTGACAGGGAGGCTCATATTCCACGGATGGTACGCACCGATTCGATCACCGCTGTGGGGGACAATGCACGATGAGAGCCTTGGTTGCCTTCTCGATCATGATGCTGCTTACGGTGGCTGGATGCTCCAGCCCTTCATTCTACTGGTACAATCCCGATCGGACCCTCGCTCAGGCGAAGGTCGACTACCTCGCGTGCCAGGATCAGGCCCGCCAGAAGGCCGAGGACATGATCAACGAGCAGCATTATGACCGTCTGCCGCCGGCGGATGACTCCTCGCCCGTGACCGGCTCGCTGACGGAGCGAGCCCGGTATGCCAAGCCGGACAAAACCCAGGATGCCTGGCGCGGGCGGTACGAGCAGAGCGTCATCACCGACTCCATGAGAGCCAAGGGCTACCTGCGGCTGGGGGCCGACCATGTCCCACACGGCGTACGGACGAAGAAGTTCTCCGAGGGTTGGGTCGCCGGACGATGACACTCCCGGAGACCGCCCCCCACCCTCCCGCCCGGCCGACCTTAGAACGTGTATGAAGACCCACTTCGGCGTGGCATGGGTTTGGGGTCCCCTGCCAGCCCATGAATCATCGGCAGGATGCCGATGCCACCAAGCCCCACGGGCAGGATGCCCGTGCCACTTTTCATCTACGTTCTTGCGCAACCACCTGCGAACAAAAGTCTCGACGGCGGGCTATCTCTATGAGATAATGCCGCGTGGCTAAGGATTAGGCAGGTTGAGTGACATGGACACGAACGCAGGCTTGAACATCGCGACCGAGGGCAACGCCGCCGTTGCTTCCTTCAAAAGCACTTGCATCAGCGACGTGGCGGAGATCACGAGCGCTTCCGCCCAGCTCAAGCAGTACATCGAGACCAACCGGCCGCAAGGCATCGTCTTCGACTTTGAGGGCGTCAAATTCTTCTCTTCGCAGGTTTTGGGGCTGCTGCTGGAAGCACGGGCCCGCTTGGAAGCCTACAGCGGTCAAATGGCGATCACCTCGCTGAGCCCGCAACTGGAGCGCGTTTTCAAGATCACCAATCTCGACAAGATCTTCCGCTTCTACCCGGATCGGGCCGCCGCCCTGCGGCAACTCCCCGGCGGAAGCAACTGACGCAACCCGTCGGCGGGGCAGTTGGGTGGAACCCGGCTCTCACGCGTGCGTCGCTTTGGACTGGCGTACCGTGGACGGTTCCCTGCTCTCTTTGTTGTGATCTTCCAGCAGTCTCATGGCCTTCTTGACATCGGAGACCTTCAGAACCCCGGTCGTGCGCCCGCCCTTGGCCCCGGCCGTGCAATAGGCGTAGGAAATATTGATATGGCCCTTGGCCAGCTTCTCGGCCACCGTGGCCAGCGCCCCCGACTTGTTGGCCAGATTCACACAAAGGACTTCCGTTTCGTTGTACGCCATATTCAGCCTTGTCAAGACCTCCCGCGCCTTGGCCGGCTCCTCGAACACCACCCTCATCACGCCGTGCTCCGCCGAGTCCATCATCGTGATCGCCACAATGTTGACCCGAACCTTGGCAAACTCCGTCAGCGCCCGGGCCAGCACTCCCGGCTTGTTGACCATGAATACTGAGAATTGCGGTGCTACGTACATTCCTTCGCCTTTCCAACATCCGTTCCTGTACTTAAGTGCCTGTGCTCCCACCCCTTACGAAGTCCATTATCTCACAAAAAGCCGCCCGGTTCAACCGCAATTCAGGAGATCCCGAGTTTCTCGGCGACCGTTCTGGCAAACTGTCCGGCCACGACTCGATAGTGGTAGTTCTCGACGGCGCGTTTGCGGCCGGCTTCCCCCATCTTTTGGCGCAGCTCGGCATTTTGCATCAGGTTCATCAGGTACTGGGCGATGTCGTCGACGCTGGCGCGATAATCCACGATGCGGGGACTTTTGAAAACCACCCGCCGTCCGGCCCCGCCGGATTCGGCGCCGACGATCGTCTCCCCCAGGCAGATCTCCTGCGCGATACCGGCCAGGAAGGCGGTCTCGCCGTGTACCATCGTGTCGAGCAGGCCCATCGCGTTGATGCCGATGACCGGCTTGCCGCAGGCATTGGCCTCCACCTGAAGCATGCCGAATCCCTCCAGGCGCGAAGGCGCCGCGTAAATGTCGCACGCCGCCAGCAGGTAGGGCATGAAGTCCCGGGAGGTGATGTTGGTGGCGTAGACCACGTTCCCGGCAATCCCCAACTGCGCCGCCAACTCCAGGTCGATCGCGTTCTGCTGGCTGGTGCGTGCCTGGGGCCAGACCTTGCAGACGTACTTCCAGTCGGGCACCTTCCCGTCGATCAGAGCCAGGGCCCGCATCACCTCCTGGGCCCCTTTGCTCGTGGCGTCTCCTCCGACCGTCAGGATCATGATCTGGTCCGGGCCAACGCCCAGCGCCTCGCGGACGGCCGCCACCTTCGGGTCGCTGCGGTCGCGCGGGGTGAAACGATCGGTGTCGCAGCCGACCGGGAGAATCTCGATGTTCTTGCCGGTCAGCCCATCCCGGGCGTAAACGCTTCGGACCCATCGGGAGGTCACGAGAATCAGCGGCAGGCTGTCCAGCACATCCTGGTAGTCGGCCAGGTATCCGTCCGCCACCAGCCAGGGCACCGGCCGCAGGCCGTAACGCTGGGGGTGCAGCACGAGCTGCGGCACATGCCCCCAGTAGCCGACTCCGACCACCGCATCGGGCCGGAACCAGCGATAGTACCACTCCTTCTCCTGCTGGGACTCATAGTGGGCCGCGTGCACGCTGACGCCGATCTCCTCCAGACCCTGGTGCAGCAACTGCCCTTGCGTGGCCAAACCCGAGGGGCAGGGTGGATAGTGGTACAAAACAAGTATTTTCATCTCTGCGTATCCCCCGAAGCCGGCTCTGAAAGAAACGAAAAAAAACATGTAGCCCAGCCGTGGCGAGGGCGTCCCGCCCTTGCGTCGCGAGGCCATCTTGGCCTCGCCTTTCTTCAGCCCGCCGCACACACCAAGTCGAACGTGCAAGGGCGAGACGCCCTCGCCACGAGAGGACAAGGGCAAGATGCCCTCGCCACGGCGGGGGTGCTACATGTTCCACGTCTCTTTTGCGTCTTCTTTCGGCTCGATTCTCTATCCTTTTGGGTGGCAGCGGCAAGCGCAGCTTGCCGATGGCTCGTGGATACACGCAACCACCATCGGCAAGCTCCGAAGAGGGTTCCCAATCGCGATGTATCGCGATTGGGGGCCCAGACTCCGCTTGCCGCTGCCACCCCCTGTTCTTTGTTTTGACAAGGGGTCGGACCTTCGCCCTACTTGAGTACCCAGAACGCCTCGTCCCTGGGCGTCGTCCGGGCCTCGAAGCTGTCCAGTCCGAAGCCATACGTCTCCGTGATGATCCGGTATTTGTGCTCCCAGATTTCGTCGGGCAGGCGGGTGTAGACATCGGACGCCTGCACCGGCTGAGGCAGATGCCTGCCTCCATCGTCCTGGTAGGCAAACATCCGGATCTCGCCCATCGAGAGCCGGCCGCTCTCGCGCAACGAAATGACGGCCTTGGCCACCTCCTCATGCCTTCGGTGCCGCGTGTATTCCCCCCACCAGCCGTGGGTAAGGACCAGATCGTAACGATGGGAAGGCAGAAGATCCATGATCGCGTCCTCCACGTCGATCGTGCGCAAGGGCTTCTGCTCCGGCCCATCGTCAAGATCGCCCATCAACCCCGCAGCGCCATAGTGTTCGAGCGCCTTCTGGAATCTTGCCGCGCGCTCCCGATCGCTCTTGCGCGTGACGGTCACGACCGTCCAGCAGCGGTCCGGGTGCATCAGAAGGGTGCCCCCGGCCCAGAGCGTCTCATCGTCCGGATGGGCAATAATGGCGATACAGTTGATATGCTCGTGGATCATGGTCCCCCCATGCGAACGAGCGTCCCCCGCGAAACGAGGGAACAAAAGGAGTCCGCCGCAGATTTCTCTGCCGAGAGCGGACTCCTTGTGGCTAACGCCTCATCAGCGTATTCCCAAGATCGGGCGGCTCTGCGCTGCGTACTCCCTCACAGAGCACAGCCGGATCGGTT
The DNA here is from genome assembly GCA_963699595.1 of uncultured Planctomycetota bacterium. Classification (GTDB taxonomy): domain Bacteria; phylum Planctomycetota; class Phycisphaerae; order Sedimentisphaerales; family Anaerobacaceae; genus PLanc-01. Next base: position 911,719 of record CAVOUO010000035.1, on the reverse strand, counting down.
TGTTACTCCATGCCCTTCATGGCCTTGTCAGTCGCCGATTTCTTCTCTGGCGCCTTGGGCGTCACGGGTTTCTTGGCGCAGCCCGGCAGAACAACAAAGGCCATCGTGATCACAACTGCCGACACCACTACGAGCACTTTCTGTCTGAGAGTTGTCATTTCTTTCCCCTTCTTGACTGGAATACCACGCTTCGCCTACATGCGAAGCACATCGTTTCCCTTCCTACTGCACCAAGCACTTGGTGACAGCCATACGCCGATTATTTGTACCTTATTGCCTGTTTGTCAAGCCCTGTCACCACCCTTCCGATCCGACGCAAGGTCCGGCGTTCTCCGATGCGTCGGCTTGGCGCCCCTTGGGGACTTGTTCTTCTTACACTTCCCTACGTCCATACCTCCCTGGCAACACACAAAATCTGCGGACTCCAGCACTGGATTCTGGAGTTCAACCTCGGTCATAGTAAAACAGGAATTTTGCAGAAATCAATGTCGTTTGCGCTTATTTTTGCAACTCGCGGTGTAAACAAGACTAGACTTGCGTCTCGTGCCGGCGCAGCGAAGGATCTGGGCTGCGTAGCGAGAGAAATCTCACCCTTCGGTGGCCAGATTCCTTCGGCTTCGCCTCAGGATGACAAAGGCCTATGCCGCCCACGAATTTCCCTGAATCCGTATGAGTGGAAAAATGCGGACAGGAGCGTCGCCGGCCGTTGCTCCGGCTACGTGCCACACGCTCGCGCGGCAAAAGACACTTTACGCACTGACCAGCGGTGCGTTTTGACTCTCCTGGACGCCGATGGCTTCGAGGAATTTCCGCTCGACGTGCTGGGCCAGTTCCTCCCGCTCCTTCTTCGTGCCTTTGATCAGAGGGATCTGGCCGCCGGCGTAGGTCTGGTGACCGCCGCCCGTGCCCCTGCGGGCGACAATATGCTTGATGACCTTCTCGGCCAGATTGCTTTCCTCGGAGGTCCGGATGGAGATCAGCAGCTTGTCGTGCCAGAAACCGGTGCACATGGTCCAGATCGTCTCATCTTCCCGCAGCAGCAGATCGGCGACCTCCGCGATCATGTCGGGATTGTCGATCTCACCCAGCTCCGTGATGATCGCCGGTCCCTGAATATGGGCGTTGCGCAGGGCGTCCGCCAGCATCTGGTAGTACACCCGGGGCACTTTTCCCCGCTGAATCACGCTAAGCATGCGTTTGTTGGCGAAAGGATAGAGAAACTCGATCGCTTCGATGTCCGCCCGCGAGGCCTCCCGGCCGAGGTCCTGGGTGTCCGAGCGAATACCGTAGAGCAAGGCGGTTGCCAGCGGCGTATCCGGGGTGATCCCCGCTTCGATCAGGTATTCCACCAGAATCGTGGACGTGGCGCCGTAGTCGCTGCGAACGTCGGTGAACGGGACCGTGCGGGTCTGGCGGCGAATCGGGTGGTGGTCGATGACGATGTCGGGCATGACCAGATCGGGCAGAGAGTTATTGCCCGTGCCGGGCTGGGTATCCGTCAGCGCGATCAGGTCAAATTTGTCGTAGTCAATCTCATCGCAGGGCCGCAGATTCAGACCGAGGTATTTGACGAGGGCACGGTTCTCCCCCCGCCCGACGGTTCCGCCGTAGGCGATGGAACACTGGAGGTTGGCCAGGGTCTTGGCCAGCCGCCGCAACGCCACCGCCGCCGCGAGACTGTCCGGATCAGGACTATCCTGCACCACGACGAGCAGATAGGTCTTGCCCGTGAGCAACTCCGTCAGCTTCTGGAGCTTGGCACTGGTCTTTTCGGCGCCTTTCATCAGCGCTCCATTATCGACGATCCGCCCGGCCAGGATCAATTCGCTACTTGCCTTGGCGAAAAGGCCTGAGGAGTTTCAGAAAGGACAGGTCATGCCACTTCTTGCGGATCGGGAAGACCCCTCTTTCCACATGATCGACGTCCTCAATGGAGTAAAAGGCCTCCGGATTCGCTTCCTTGACGAGCTCGACCACGGCGTACACCTCGCGGCGCGGCACGATCGTGAAAAGTATTTGTACAGGGCCGTTCGCGCCCTGGCCGTCGATGCTGGTGACGCCGTAGCACCTCTCGCGGAGGCGGTCGATCAGACCGTTCGCCTGCTTCGGGAAGATGACTCGAACCAGGACCATGCCGAGAGACAGTTTCTCCGCGATCAGAATACCGATGAAGTTGCCGGCGGCGAAACCCCCGGCGTAAGCCACGTAACAGATCGGGCTCGACAGATTCTTCATGATCTGGCCGATGACCAGAATCCAGATCAGCACTTCAAAAAAGCCGGCGAGGGGCGCCAGGTATTTGAGCCGCCGGGAGACGAGGATCACCCGGACCGTTCCGATCGAGACATCCGCGATCCTCGAAAGGAAGATCAAAATGGGCAAAATGACCCAGGCGAAGAGATACGATTGAGAAGCTACGGGAGCAATCATTGCCGTTGCACATTCCCCAAGTTGTTCGGTCGTCAATCCTTACCCAGATAGGCTATTATACCATCTACCCGGATCATAACCATCCCATTCTCCGGAAGGCATTCGAGTGATTATCGGCTTGCGCCCGGCCCCGGCTTTGCCTTGCCGCCCGTCTTTCTCAGAAAATACGTCGGCACCAGGATGCCAACGACAAGGCCCAGAACGAAGGTCAGCATCATCAGCAGGGCCAGCGATATCTGGACCTTCGGAATAAGAATGCGGGCCTGGACCGGCTCAGTGTTCTCGGCGAGAATGATGATGGTGAGAATCGATACGATGACAATGGCAACCAGTTTGACTGTGCGCATGCGGTCACGGCTTCCCGTTGGGATCTGGGGTGGACGGGTTCTCTGTGGCTTGGGCGGTCGCGGGCGGGGCGGCGGAGCCCTTTCGCAGTTGCTCTATCTCCTTATGCTGGTCCTCGACCAGGGTCTTCAGTTCGGCGATCTGCTTTTCCAGGGACGCCGTTACGCTCCTCTGGCCGCTCTCCCGCGTCGTGAGATTGGAGATCGCTTCCTGGGCCTGTTGCGCGAAGGTGGAGGCCTGATCCCGCTCCCGCGACAGTTGATCCACGCGTTTCTGAAGCTCCTCACGATCCTGCCGCACCGTGCTGAGCTCCTCTTTCAGCGTCGCAATCTCCTTGGCGGCCGCGTTCACGCTGGACTTCAATCTCTCTACCGTGGCCTTGGCTTCTCGGGTGTCTTGCTGAGCCTGCTCCAAGGCACGGTTTCTGCATCCCGCCGCAAGGACCAAAGGCAGGAGCGCCAAGACGGCGACGAAAGACGGAAGGCTCGCGACAGATGACCGAAGACCGATAATAGCAGTGCGTTCGGCACGCCGTTTTCTGTCCTCCGTCCTCGGTCGTCTGTCTTCCATCATTTCCGTTCTCCTGTCAGCACCGGTTCGAAGATCCTGCTCCACCGCCGCTCGGGCCTGCTCTGCCACAAACGCTTGTGATACGCGCAACTGGCGATCAAAGGCAGCACGGATGTCGCCTCGGCAAACACCATCTGCTCGTACGTCGTGTCCACTTTGCCCCACGAGGAAGCTTCTTTCAGCGTGGAGCTGGAGCAGGCGCCGTCCCGGACATCGGCCACCGTGATCTGCACGGCGTACTTATGCATATCGACCGAATGGCCCAGAACCTCGGCACAAATCACCGTGTCCTGCGCGAAATTCTTCGGCACCCCGCCGCCGATCATGAACAGGCCCGAGACCGGCGACTGGATCTTGATCTCCGTCAATTCCCGGAAGTCTTTCACGGAGTCGATGGAGACGCAGGTCTCCGGATTCTCCACCTGATGCTTGACGAGGCCAAAGCCGGCACTGGAATCCGAGAACGCCGGGCAGAAGATGGGCACATCCCGCTCATACGCCGCCAGGACCAGCGAGTCCTCTTTCTTGGCGTTGCTCGTCAGGTACCTGCCCATCTCTCGAATGAACTCCCGGGAGGAGTACGGCCGTTTCGCCAGACCATCGGCGATTTCCTTCACCGTGTTGTCGCACGCCTGGAGCTGCTCCTCATCGATATAGGTGTCATAAATCCTGTCGATGTACAAACTCCTGAGCTTCTTATCGTCCGATATAGGACTGCCTTTATAGTGCCGAAAGCCCAGGGCCTCGAAAAAGTCCATATCGACGATCGTGGCGCCGGTCGCGACAATCGCATCGACCATGTTATGGCGAACCATGTCGATGTAGATCTGCATGCAGCCGGCGGCGCTGGTGCTGCCCGCAATGCACAGGATGATCGTGCAATCCTTGTCTTCCAGCATTCGGTTGAGGATATCGGCGGCCCGGGCCGTCTCCCGGGCCGTGAACGACATGTCCCGCATGGCTTCGATGATGGGGGTGGAATCGAAGGCCTTGATGTCGATGTGCTTAACCGGATCCCTCAAAATGTCTCGCTTCTCCATGTTCACGTCTCCCGTATCGATGAATGGAATATTGGAACGATGGAATGATGGAATAATGGGAATCAGGGTGCTCCACACCCCCATTATTCCACCATTCCATTATTCCATCATTCCAAGACTCCCTTTTGCGGAAGGACACCGATACTTGTAGCTGAGTATCTTGTAGATCAGTTTCGCCGCCAGGAACTCGGGGGCCCAGTTCGTCTCGACCGGGCACATCTCGACCACGTCGAACCCCACGACCGTTCGCCGCCGGCACACGGCGCGCACGAGGGCCAAGACATCGTACCACATCAGCCCGCCCGGCTCCGGAGTCCCGGTGGACGGCATGATCGACGGATCGAATACATCCAGATCGATCGTGATGTACACCTGCTCGGTCAACTGGGCGATGACCCTGTCGATCCAGGCGAGACTGTCATGGATCTTCTCTGCGAAGAAGACCCGATCCTCGACCAGGGCGGGCTTCTCGCTGATATCCATGCTCCGGATGCCTACCTGCACGATCGGACAGAGCTCCCGGATTCTGGCCATGACGCAGGCGTGGTTGTACTTGGAACCCTCATATTCATTTCTCAAGTCCGAATGGGCGTCGAGTTGCAGAACGCTCAGGCCGGGATACCGATCGGCATGCGCCTGCACCGCCCCGATGCTCACCGAATGCTCCCCTCCTACGACCACCATGAGCTTGCGGTTCGCCAGATGGCCCTGCACGCGTTGCGCGGACCGCTTCGACCATCGCCTCGGGCGAACGGCCCTCTGTCACCGCTTCATCCGTGAAGATGCCGTCGAGGTAGACCTGCGAATCGGTCTCGATGTCATAGAGTTCCAGGTTGGCCGAGGCCCTCAGGATCGCCGCCGGACCCTTGTCCGCACCTTTGTGCCAGGTGCTCGTGCCGTCGTAAGGCACGGGAACAATGACGATCCTGGAGTCGGCGGCCCCCGAGTACTGCGGCGGCAAGCCCCCAAAGTTGGCCGGTGCCGTCGTACTCATTGCTCTATGTGATTTCGCGTGGGATCGCCGTTCGAGTCGAACAGGAACATGGCGATGGCCACCGTCGTGGTCCAGAGGTCTTTCTGGCCACGCGCGGTCTGCGTGATATTCGACGTGCGAATGATCAGGCCGCTGGATTTGTACACTTGCTCCTTCTCGCGACCATGCCTTGTTGGGGTCCACTTCGAGGCCGAGGGTGGTCCCCAGCATCCCGGCGGCCAGGTCTTCCGCCAGATCGGACGCCTCTGTCTCGTTCATGCCATGGCCGTGGACTTCGCTGAGGTACCCCCACTTGGTCTCATCCTTTGGCACGGCGATGCCCACCGAAGAGGCGACCAGCCGGCCATGCTCGTCGGTGTCCGCCCGCGCCATGACGCAGTGACAAATCCCGCCCGGCGTCAGCAGCTTCAGACCTCTCTCCTTGCTGATGATCTTGCAGTGCGGCGGCAGAATCGACGAGACTTGCACCAGGTTCTGCTGGGCCACGCCGGCCTTGCGTAACGCTTCCTCAAACGACTTGAGCTGATACTTGTGCCGGCCGACACCCTTCGTCAGGAAGACCCTCGTGGGAACCAGGTTGAGCATTTCTTACCTCCCGAATTCTGCCGGGCCCTCAGACGCGCTACGCGGCGTCTGGGAACCCCATCCAGTTGTCGTTACGGCTACAGGAGCCTCAGGAAGGTCCCCACGCACGACGGAGCGTGAGAGGCCCAAATCCAGCCTGCGAATTATAGAACGCAGCGGTCCCTTGGCAATCAAAATATTCAAAAGACCAGATATGGTTGTGCCTTTCGCAGCCGAACTCCAACGGCGCCGAGGTCTTCGAGGCGCCCGATCCGTTGCGTCCGCCGCAGTTGCAGGATGCCACGGACCGTCACCGGGCCCAGGCCCGGCACCCGCAGGAGCTCCAGCCGGGAGGCTCGATTCACCGGCACCGGGAAAAACTCCGGGTGGCGCGTGGCCCAGACCTCCTTCGGGTCCGCCTCCAGAGACAGATTGCCCCGCGCGTCGAACAGGATGTCGGTGTCCGTGAAGCCGTACTTGCGCATCAGGAAGTCCACCTGGTAGAGGCGGTGCTCCCGCACGAACATGTCGGTCGGCCAGGCCTCGCCGCCGGCCGCTCCGACCGACAGCGAAGCGTCGCCCAGCCCCTTCTGATAAGCGCTAAAGTAAATGCGGTGCAAGCGGAGCCGGTCGTACAGACCCCACATGTATTTCACAATCTCGCTGTCAGATTCGCCGGCGGGTCCGACGATGAACTGCGTCGTCTGTTTCACCTTCTCGAACCGGGACCCCCGCGCCGTCAGTTGGCTGATGTGCTTGATGGGATCGATAATGTCCCGCAGGTAGTCCTTCCGGCTCGATAGCTTGGCGAGATTCTCGGCGCCCGGCGTCTCGATATTGAGCGACACCGCACTGGCCAGCGAGACGGCCTCGTCGATCGCGGCTCGGCTGGCGCCGGGAATGATCTTGAGATGAATATAACCTTTGAACTGGTGCCGTTGGCGCAGGAGCCGGGCGGTGGTGTTGAGCCGGTCCATCGTGGCGTCCGGCGAGCCGATCACGCCCGAGGTCAGGAACAGGCCGAAGACCTTCCGCTGGCGGTAGTAGTCCAGAAACGTCGCCGGCGGTCTCTTCGGGACTGAGGCTGCACCGGCGAATGTCCTGCTGCTGCCGCAACGGGCAATACTTGCAGTCGTTCGCGCAGACGTTGGAGATCAGCGTCTTGAACAGGACGCTCTTGCCGCCGTCGGGCAGCGTCACCGGGTAGATCCAGCGGCCGTCGCCGCCGCGGCGCCGCGTGTCGTCGCGGTTGGTGCCGCAGGCGCAGGCCAAGTCGTACTTGGCGTCCTCGCTGAGGATTTCCAGCTTCTGACGTGTGTCCGGCTTGGAGATTACCCCTACCATGGCGGCTGCATCCTTGCTGAATCCCCAAGGCGTCTTCTGGTGCTCTGCACGACTACGACAACCACGGCTCCATTATAGTGAGAGCCCGGCCGGATGCAAGGACGATCAACAGGTCTTTCCCACCACTAGGATCAACCTCCCGAGGCGGCGCGTGTGACTGAGTTCCGCAGGTTCGGGTGGCAGCCTCAAAGCCGGAGGCTTTCGGGATGGCCCAACTCGCGAAGGGAAACCTGTCGGGCAGCCGTGTCCAACCATCCCCAAGGCCAGAGGCCTTGAGGCTGCCACCCTATCCTCACAAGACGTAGTCACACACGGCGCCGGGTGGCAGCGGCAAGCGGAGTCTTCGGAGCTTACCGATGGTCCATCGCATTCGCAGAACCATCGGCAAGCTGCGCTTGCCGCTGCCACCCGGACGAGAACCGGCGGAATCCGCCACTGTATGCCAGCGCACACAACGGCGCACGCACGACGTTTTGTCCTTGAGAACGTGGTGAGAATTGCTTATATCCGTAGGCAAGCCATTTGAAAGGATGGGGTATATGACCGACACGAGAAGAGACCTCCAATCGTCAACGACCATTTCCCGCCGGAGCTTCATGCGGCAGGCTGCCGCCGCGGCGGCGTTCACCATCGTGCCCCGCCACGTTCTGGGCGGCCGGGCCTACGCCGCTCCCAGCGAGAAGATCAATATCGCCGGCATCGGCATCGGCGGGGTCGGCCGCAGTTTCCTCCAGGGCTGTGCCCAGGAGCCCGCCGCACGCATCGCTTTCCTGTGCGACGTGGACCACCAGTACGCCAAGCCTGTGTTCGAGGAATACCCGCAGGCCCAGCGCTACCGCGACTATCGCGAGATGCTCGACAAGGAGGACAAGAAGATCGACGCGGTCCTGGTGGCCACGCCGGACCACACGCATGCCGTCATCACGATGGAGGCGCTCCGCCGGGGCAAACACACGCTCTGCGTCAAGCCGCTGACGCGGACGATCCACGAAGCCCGGATGGTCTGCGAAGCCGCCCGCAAGGCCGGCGTGGCGACGCAAGTGACCGCCGCCTCTTCCACGAGTGACAGTGCCGCCACCCTGTGCGAGATGATCCAGGCCGGCGCCATCGGCGAGGTCCGCGAGGTGCACTGCTGGTCGAACCGGCCGCTCTGGCCGCAAGGCATGGAACGCCCGGCGGGCTCCGATCCCGTGCCGGCCCATTTCGATTGGGACCTCTGGCTCGGCCCCGCCCCGCTGCGGCCCTTCAAGGACAAGTGGGGCAAGGATCACCTCATCATGAAGCAGGCGAAGTACAGCTACCCCTTCGACGCCGTCTACCATCCGTGGAACTTCCGCGGCTGGTGGGATTTCGGCACGGGCGCCCTCGGCGACATGGGCTGTCACCACCTCAACACGCTCTTCCAGGCGCTCAAGCTCGGCCACCCGACGAGCGTCTGGGCCAGCTCGACCAAGGCCATGTCGGAAGCGACGCCGCTGGCCTCGACGGTGGTCTGGGAGTTCCCCGCCCGCGAGGGTCTGCCGCCGGTGAGCGTCTACTGGTACGACGGCGGGATCAAGCCGCCCCGGCCGAGCGAGTTGGAGGAAAACCGCCCCTGGCCGGAGGAGGGCAATCTGTACGTGGGCACCAAGGGCAAGATCCTGGGCAACACCGACAGCGGCCGGATCATCCCGGAATCCAAGAGGCAAAGCTACAAGCTGCCGCCCAAGACGCTGCCGCGGTCCAACTTCAAGAACATCGCCACCGGCGAGTGGATTCGGGCCTGCACCGGCGGCGAGCGGGCAAGCTGCAACTTCGACGTCGGCGGCCTGCTGGCCGAGGTCGTCCTGCTCGGCAATATCGCCATCCGCCGGAGCAAGAAGCTCTACTGGGACGCCGCCAGCATGAGATTCACCAACGACGAAGAGGCCAACCAGTACGTCAAGGAGCCCTACCGCGACGGCTGGAGCCTCTGAGATTTATGATTCATGATTTACGATTTATGATTTTGATGTCCTGGGGGACACCACGCGTGCAGAATCTCATGGCTTATCTTCCTGCTTGCCCGGCAGTGAGGGCCGAGGCTTGTTCGTAAGATAGTTCCGGCGCGTAACGACTCTCTTGCCCGACTTTTGTTCCAGTTGCCGCCGGGCGTTTCCGGCAATGGTGCCGCCGTCGTGGGCCGCCACTTTGTTCGGGACAAAGCCCTGTGCATCCCGGTTCCGGGCGATCTCGGTCGTGGCGGCCTCCCCGAGCATGGTAAAGATCAACTCCAGGTCGGTCATGTGATCTCGCAGGTTCTCGCGTTGGAGCCCCTTGAGGTCCTTGTACTGTGTCGGCGTCAGGCCGAACGTGGCCTTGGAGATTTCCGCCGTCAAGATGGCGAAGTCCTTCTGTTCCTTGATTCCGCGTTGTTTCCACTCATCGGTCAACTCGTCGCGGATGGCGATGGACCGCATGCGCTTCTCGATCCAGTCCGCGGGGTAGCCCTTCTCCTGGTAGAGTTCCTTCATGCGTTGCTGCGCGAGTTCGGGGTTCTCGATCTCCTGGACGCGCTGGTAACCGACCTGGGCCAGCCAGCGTTTGAAAGGCTCAGCCTTGGGACTGGGGATCGATTGGATGATCCGAAAGGCACTCTCGGTGTTGACACAATCCGTTTTGTAAGTCTTGCCGTCGGCGGAGGTTAGCTTCAGTTGTACACAAAATGTGGACAACTGGATATCCGCTCTGTTTCCGCTCGCGTGCTTTCATCATATTCCAGTAGTTTCGCGGATTGTCGCTGTCTGTCAGGGCCGCCAATGATATCGACCACCGAGAAGAACCATTGCTCCTCGTGCCACGTGCGGCGGATGCGCTTGGCGCCGAAGACGACGATCTTGTTTTGGGCTTCTGCCGGCAGTTCTTCGTTCATCATCGATTCACTCCCTTACACGAAAGAGGCCGCGACTCGATCCGGATGATTCAATGCCGGGAATTCTACCCCGCCCCACCGCCTCCGGCAACGCCCTCGATCCGGCGGCTACCGCCTGCGGCCTTCTGCCGGTCCGGCGGGAGTGAACGGCCACCCTGCGCGTGCGTAAGTACAGGGGAGCAGCTATGAGTTGCTCCCGCCGCAGATAGTGGAACTGGGAAGGACGCGCATGCCCTCAGGGTACGACATCCCGGCCCAATACGCAGGCCGCGTGCGAATCGGCACCTGCTCCTGGAAGTACGATTCCTGGAAGGGACTCGTCTACGAGCCGGATAGGCGCTATCGCCCGGACGACTACCTGCCGGACTATGCGAAGCACTTCACGACGGTCGAGATCGACCAGTGGTTCTGGAGCCTGTTCCCCACCGGCGCCAAGCTGCCCGACCCGGACACAGTGCAGCGGTACGCCGACAGCGTGCCGGACGACTTCCGCTTCACGGTCAAAGTCCCCAATGCTATCACCTTGACCCATTCCTATGCCAAGCAGCCCAAGGGCTCGGAGCATCATGCCAACGAGCCGAATCCATACTTCCTCAGCGGGGACCTGTTGAACCGCTTCCTGGAAACGCTCACGCCCCTGCACGCCAAGCTCGGGCCCATTCTGTTCCAGTTCGAGTACCTGAATAAACAGAAGATGCCGTCGCTGGCGGCGTTCCTGGACCGGCTGCACACGTTCTTCCCGGCCGCGCCGGCCGGATTCCAGTACGCCATCGAGACCCGCAACCCGAACTACCTCCAGGAGGAATTCGTCGAGACCCTGCGACTGCTCGGTCTGGGGTTCGTGCTCCTGGATGGATACTACATGCCGCAGATCGCGGACGTGGCCGCCCGGCTCGATCTCCGGGCCGCACCATTCTCGGTCATTCGCCTTCTCGGTGCGGACCGGAGCGAGATCGAGAAGGAGACGGGGGGCGAGTGGAATCAGATCATCGAACCCAGGGACGAGGGTCTGGCGGCCACGGCGGACATTGTCCGGCAGAACGTGGACTTCGGCCTGGACACGTATGTCAACGTGAACAACCACTATGAGGGCAGCGGCCCCTTGACCATTCAGCGTCTGCTGGACCTCCTGCGGCAGCGTTCCTCCCGATCGGTTTGGGCCCCCGCCTGACGCCCCCGGCAGCCCTGGAATGGACTATGGATGATCTGCTCTGCGTCCTGCGGCGCCCTCGGCAGTTAGTGATCAGTTGGCAGCTCTCAGTAGTCGTAGGTGATACAGGTATTGCCGGAATAGGTCAGCCGCGTGCGGTTGCCGGCGGCATGCGCCGATAGGGATCTTGTATAGGCGACTTATCCTCTTTTAACTGATGCCTGTCCCCGGTTGCCCCCGGCTGCCCCACGTTCTGCTCCGCCGACACGATACTTCCCTCATACTTCAGTGTCTCGCCCGCAAACATAGGCACAAGGGCGGTTCAGGGGCGTGCACATACGCATGTGCCCGCCGCCGGTCCAGCATCCCAACAACGCCGCGTGCACTTGCGACGTTCTCCGGAGGCGGTTCATGGGCCGAACCCCTTTGGAAGACGGCCCATAGGCGGATTCCTACGGAAGGAGTCTGATTCAGGGCTTCGCCTTCTTGCTTCCGGCCTCCTCCGCTGGTGCCCGGTCTCTTTTTCTTCCGGGCACGTGTGATCTTACTCCCAGACGGACCGACGCGTCCGACTCCGCGACTCCCTACGCCTGGAACGGTCGCACCATTCCCGCCCCCTGAACCGCCTCTTCTCTTGGTTGTGTTGCGGGGAAAGCGGCGTGCCTTAAACGCTGTCTGTCCCCGGTATCGCCGGTATCGCCCAGTAGAAACGTTCCTTGAGTCAGGACCAGGGGGAGATTAGCGCAGGCGTGGACGGAGCCCCGAATGCACAGTCTCCCCCTCTGATGTGTAAGTCGAAAGCCTGCGGGCGTGTAACTCGCGGCATACGTAGGCACCAGAAAAGGCGTAAAGCGTCCGCACGTCTCCATCGATGACAGCAGAATTGGCTACTGTCGCCACACTTGACGGAATCGTACACTGCCCTCACGCAGGCTCAGCGGTCCTTCGAGAGCGTCGCTCGCTTGCCGGACAGGTCCAGGCCCATGGGTGGCATCAACCTGAGAAGGAACAGTCGTGACGATAGGCACCGATGCAATCTCAGCAGAGGAGTGGGAGATCCTGAGGCGGTCTCTTGGCCTGTCCCTACTGCAAACCGAGATCGTGAGGCGGCTCTTCTGTGGGAAGTCGCGTCGTGAGATTGTGCGCGAGATGGCGATTCGGCCGCGTATGGTCCGTACGCAAACAGACCGTCTCTATCGGGGGTTCGGCGTGTCCAATCGGGTGCAGTTGGTTCTGCACGTGCTGGCCTCCTTGCGGAAGTCCTGGGAGCCGGAGGGAGGAAGCCTCCACGTGTGAGGAAGGGAGAGAAACGCCCTCCATGGCGCTCTTCGATGCGCCTCCCTTCGCGTCGCCCTGTCTCTCCATTGCGCAGTGCCGTGATTCCCGTCCGTTGAGAATCCAGTCCGATAGGATCATTTTGCACTCGCAGCATAGTCGTCATTCGCCGGGATGGGTCAAGGCGGCAATACATGAGAATACGCATCTTGGTTCAGGCCAAGTGCACAGGGGCAAGGCCACATCCAGCCAAGCACCACCTCGGATTTACGTCCTATCCAGGGTGTTTCCGTGTCGAAGGACACACGGCCTCAGGGACCGACGTAGAACCGTTTTGCAGGTGGTATTCTCGCAGATGCCCAAACATGCAGAGGATCAGCTCCACACGATCGTTCGAACCGAACCTGGCGAATAGGCGGCTCATGTGACTGCGGACCGAGTTCACAGAAATCCCCGTGGCGCCGGCGACCTGCTTGTCTCCCATGCCACGCAGAACGCATCTGAGGACCTCGGCTTGGCGCGGGGGCAAACCAAGATCCTCTTTGAGGCGTGCCCAGTCCTGTTCCGAAAACAACTCCGTGTACCTGGTTACTGCCATACTGCCTCCGAGCAACAGAAGTAACCGGCGTGTCTCCAAGGTCCGGTGTGAGCCGATTCCATTCAGCGGAGGTTGAAGGCCACACTATAGCCTGCTGAATGTTATCACTCTGTTCCTGCCAATCACCATCTGTCGGCCATTGTCCCTCCCTCCTGGAATCTGTCAATACGTATAAGTACGCATTCTTGCGGGAGTCACCGTCATTTCTGAGCGGAGAATGGGCTGAGACCAAGAAAGCGAGAAGATCTGCCCCTATGGATCGACCGCCGGCCGAAGCTGCCGGAGCATATCAAGGCGGCGGTCTTGGCACTCGTCCGGGCCGGGGGTTTGACACGTGCGGTGGGGAGCGGGGGATTCTGCGGCGTCCTGAGCAATGCCAGACACCACGCAAAGACCTAACCGAAACGGAGCGGTGCTCTGGGCGGGCCGGGGTGGCCTCCCTCCGCTTACCTCCGATCGGCCCCCCGTACCGGCTGGGCATTCATCAAGCGGACGGATTCCCAGGAACAGTCCGGGCGACCTCTGCGGACCGACATTCATCAAGGCGAGGGGGCTCCGCGAGACTTCATCAAGGTGCCAGGATTGGTTATTACCGCCACACTTGCCATGTCTGTTCGGAAATGGTATGCTACTTTGGTGTGGGGCCTTCGACGCCGTGACCAGGCGCCGCTCTCGCCGGACAGGTCCGAGCACATGGTTGGCATTAGCCTCAAGGAGACGGCCATAACGATGCGCACCGATGCATTATCAGAGCAGCAGTGGATTGAACTCAGGCAGTACCTCGGTCTGTCCCAGCTACAAATCAAGATCGTGAGGCGGCTCTTTGGTGGGAAGTCGCGTCGGGAAATTGCCCGCGAGTTGGCGATTCCGCCGGACACCGTGCGTGCCCAAACAGAGCATGTATATCGGGAGTTCGGCGTGTCCAATCGGGTGCAGTTGGTCCTGCACGTGCTGGCGGCCCTGCGGGAGCATTGGGAGTAGGGGAATTGTGGGGTCATACCTACACCTTTCACTTTCTTCATGGACTCGTGCTCTTCTGTCAACCCGGTCCCTCCCATCACGCGCAAGGCCACATGCGAGATGTGCCGGGATGAGCCCGGTTCCTCGCCAGGGCGGCCTTCGGCCGGAACTGCTGCGTTTAGCGCTTTACGGGTAACGGCGGGGAGAGAGTGAGTCCCTCGTCACGGGCGTTGTTTGTGCAACAGTTGAGAACATAAAACGCCCCGGGCGTGAAGAATCTCTTATTCCTTCGGGCACAAAGAGTTACGCGCCTTCGGGCGTCCCGCGCACAGAATTTCGGCACGATTCGTGCAACACGGCCCCAGGGTGGAGGGACACTCGGTTCCGAGGCGGACCCTCGGATTTATGATTTACGATTTGCGATTTATGATTTGAAAGCGGAAGAAAGGGGCATGAGGACGCGGGGCAGATGAACTGCGGATTGCGGATTCAGGACAGACCTGCGGCGGGACGCCTGGCCTGTGGTCTGCCGCTCGTGCAGAACGAACCCAATTGGGAGAGCGAAACGTGCGAAACGAAGCCAATCCGGCCCTTACCGGAATGAGGGCTAAGTGCTTTGCGGAAACGAGGTTGGGAATGATCCGTCGCAAAACAGGCATGGAAAAACGAACCAATTTCCGGGTAGGAGACCCCAAGCGGACCACGGACGCCGCCGAAACGAACCGCACCGCCGCTGCCGTTTGCCGATCCTACGGGAGCTTGGCGGGGTCCAGGACCACGTGCTTGATGCTCTGGCGGCGGTAGGTGTAGGTGGTGTGGACCTTGCCGTCGGAGGCCTGGATGACCGCGGGATAGGAGTACTCGCCGGGCTGGTCTTCGAGGGTGACGACCACCTTCCAGTCCTTGCCGTCCGAGGAGAGAGCCACGTTCAGAGGCGTGCGGCCCTTGGGCGTGTTGTTGAACACGACCAACTGCCGGCCGTCCTTCAGCGTGACGGCGTCGATCCCCGAGTTGGGATTGGGCAGGGACAAGAGCGTCATTTCGCTCCAGGTCCGGCCGCCGTCCTGCGACCAGCTCTGGGCGATGAAGCCTGTACCCCGGGTCCGGCAGAGCATCTGGAGCCGCTTATCAGGATACGTCAGAATCGTCGGCTGGATGACCCCGATCTTCGCCGGGTCGTTCAGAGGGCCGATGACCTCCCAGTTCTCGAAGTCCCGCGTGACTTCGATATGGACCCGCCAGCCCTTATCCTCACTGCTGGAGGGACACAGAATCCGGCCGTCGTCAAGCTGGATCGGCTTATCCTTGATCGGTCCCAGAACCTCCGGAAGCAGCCGCCGCTGGTCCTGCCAGGTCCGTCCGCTGTCGTTGGAGATCATCTTCTCGCCCCACCATCGACTGGGCGAGGGCCCCACCTTGAAGCACAACACCAGCGGGCCCGGCCGAAGCTGAAACAGAACCGGATTCCAGCACGGGAACCGCTTCTCGGGCGACTGTACGCCGCTGGCCACCTCGACCGGCTTCGTCCACCGGCCGTCTTCCAGCCGGGACGACCAGATCCCGACGTCCGCAGCGCCTTCCTGCTTGCCACCGAACCACGCGGCCACCAGCCGACCATCCGCCGTCTGGACGATGGTCGAGGCGTGACAGCCCGGCGTCGGCCTGCCCTCCAACGGAAAGATCAGCTCCGCCTGCACCACGGCCGGCGATGTAGCCGCCCGGTCGCCCGCCGCCACTGTGATCGATCCACTGCCAACGACCAGTACCAAAGCCAGAAGCGCCCCATACCGTCTCATCGCACGTACTCCTCACTCTCAATACGCGTCCCGGAGTCACGACCGCACGGCCACGGCTCGTTGGGGGACATGGTACTGCCCGGCAGGCTTCTCGTAAAGTGCCCTGCCGT
Source organism: uncultured Planctomycetota bacterium (assembly GCA_963699595.1). Lineage (GTDB taxonomy): Bacteria > Planctomycetota > Phycisphaerae > Sedimentisphaerales > Anaerobacaceae > PLanc-01. The sequence continues at coordinate 895,653 of CAVOUO010000035.1, read as the reverse complement.
CCAATCCCAAGGCAAACCCAAAGCCTCAAAGATGAACCCGTTATACGGCTCCGGAGACGTTGGCGCACGCGGCGGATTTTGTCATCCTGAGGCGAAGCCGAAAAGCCTGTCCTGAGCCTGCCGAAGGAATCTGGGCACCGAATTCGAGCCTTCTCCCGCTCGCAGCCCAGAGATCCTTCGCTGCGCTCAGAGCTTGCCCTGAGCGTAGCCGAAGGGATGACAAGCGGAGCGTACGAGCCAATCGTAATCTGTGTCAGGAGCGTCGCCGTCTTCGAAGACTGGGGGCGGGTCCCAACGGGTCAGATCGCCAAGTGCTCCAGGATGTGGAGCAGCGGGGGATAGTACAACTGATAGCCCCAGACGTTGTACCAGGCCGCCCAGAAGTAGAGGATGATCACCGGGATGAAGATGAAGATCGCCCAGCGGCGCAGAAAGACCGTCACGACGATGATGACGGTGAACTGGATGGCCTTGCCCAGCACCGGGCCCAGCACGGGCCCCATGAGCTCCGCGGCGTAGCGCACGGTCGGGTGGTATTCCGCGTTCGGTCCGGCGTAGAGCATGAAGTGGATCGTCGAAGCCATGTCCGCCAACGAGGCCAGCGCCACCAGCACGAGGAAGACGCGGTACTCATGCACGTACCCCACCCAGTTCTCGTGGAGGCGAGCGACAACATCGTCAAAGGATCTCAGATGCGACATTCGCACGGTACTCCATCCGGTTCACGGTTGCGATTACCTGCCGATCCCATCCGGATTACGGCTGCTTTCCATGATAGTCATCGGCCTACCATATCAAAATCCAACAGTACCTCCACGAGGTTTTTCCTGCGCCCGGTTCGGCAAATCGCCGCCATACAGTCTGTTGGACGCCACGTCGATCGGGCACGGTGCCGCATCAGGTCTGGGGGACGGTTGCGCACCACCTGGGCGGTGATCCTGTCGTCTGCCCTGAAGGACCGTTTCCAGCAACGGCATCGCGCGGTTAAGTCGCCTGAGCCTGATAAGCAGACTCCACAGCGGATCGATCTTCTTCCACGCGGTGGTGTATACCAGATGGCGGATAGCCGCGGATGCCGTAGCATTGCTGAAGGCGCTCCGAAAGATACTGCTCAAGCTATAGAATCTGTCGTAGGCGCGCCAGTACCCGGATTCGATGATTTCGCTGTCCATGGTCGGATGGCGGAAGACAAGGTGCCGCGTATCATACAAGTCCCAATCGCGATGAAGGATACGTCCTTCGCGCTCGAAGCGTTCAAACAGAGGCGTACCCGGATAGGGCGTGAGAATGTGGAATGTCGCCGTCTCCAGACCCATCCCGATGGCCCAGTCTACGGTGGCGTCGAAGACGCTGGCATCCTCGCAGTCAAGCCCGAAAACGAAGCTGGCGTTGATCATGACGCCGTGGTCATGCAGCACACGAACGGCTCTTTCGTAATCGGTGTAGCGGTTGTGGCCCTTCCCATGTCGCGCGAGGGCACCCTCATTCAGGGATTCAAAGCCGATGAAAAGGCTCCTCAGCCCCGCTTCCGCGGCTGGTTCGAGCACTCCTGGGTCCAGAACAGAGGCCACCGTGGAGGCTCCCTGCCAGAGGCGGCGCATGGTCCTCATCTGGTGAAAGAGCGTCTTCGCGAAGGCAGGCGATCCAAAGATGTTGTCGTCGAGAAAAAACAGGTGTCGGCCCTGCAGTTGCTCGATCTCAGCGAGCGCCCGATCTACGGAGTACGTATAGAAGGACCTGCCGCCCTCAAAAAAAGAGGTCTTGTAGCAGAAATCACAAGCGTGAGGACACCCGCGTGACACCACAATCGAGTTCGGCACGAGGTAGTGATGCGCTTGGATCAAGTCCCGCCGGGGCTGCGGCACGTCCGTCAGATCGCGTCGGATCGAACGATAGAGTCTTTCCGGTCGTCTCGCACGGTAGTCCTCCAAGAAGCGCGGCCACGCTTCCTCGGCCGGACCAGCAATCACGGTGTCCGCATGAGCGAGCGCCTCCGGCGGCAGGCTGGTGGCATGCAGCCCGCCCAGTACGACGTACACGCCCCTGCGGCGATAGTGATCCGCGATGGCATAGCAGCGCTTTGCCGAGGTGACATACGTTTCAATGGCGACAAGGTCCGGTCTGTCATCCATCGAGAGCCGTTCTACGTGCTCATCGACGAGTTCCGCCGCGTCCTCCTCGCGCAGGTATCCCGCCAACGTGGCCAAACCTAATGGCGGAAACAGGGAATACTTGATTGGCCGCCAAGACTTCCCCTTGGCTTCCACTAAGGCCGGCAGAACGAACTTGACGTGCATGCTTCTTGTATCTCCAACCGAACCGCAGATTCTGATTCAGCTATTCTCGTCAACACTGCGGGAGAGGTCAAGCTCGATGAACTCGCGGGGAGGGAACGCGTACGAAGGCAGAAGAATGGTTCCGGGAGATTCACGATGATTGACTACGTGACGCTATTACTGGTCAACATGGTTTGTGCTTTAGTGGTGCTGGCTTTCTTCTTATGGTGGGGGCTCGGTCGTGCGGACACCGGGCATTGGGCGCCGGCATTCGGCATCTGCGGGCTGGTGGCGACCATCGCGGGCTTCGCGATGGCCTTCACCTGGCCCCTTCCCAAGCCGTTCAGCATGGCGTATGGTGAGACGTCCGTGCTTCTGGGAGTGCTCTTCCTGGGGGCAGCTTGGGCGCTGCGCGCGGATGGAGTCTGCTGCCGCTGAGCATCTATGCCTTCTTCGCCGGCTGGGCCGCGGTCGTGATTGGAGTCCGAATCATCCACCTTGGGCTGACCCCGGCGCCCCTCGTGCCGGGCGCAGGGTTCATCCTGACCGGGCTGGGCGGCGTATTCGCCGGGCTCGTGCTCTGGAAGCATGAGGCCAAAGCATTGCGGCTGGCGGGCGTGCTGGTGATGTTGGCCGCCGCCGGGATCTGGGCCTTCACCGCGGTCATGGCCTACTGGGGTCACATGAAAGTCGAGCGGCCCTCCCAGACCGCCACGTCCTGGCTGCAACCGCCCTCCAACGTGGAGGCGATGACCTCGTGAGTCAACCTCTATCCCTCGCTTCCTCGCGGCCGGAGCCGCCGCCACGCGGCCCGAGTCTCGGGCACGGACAACGGCACCGCGACGAAGCTGGCGAACGCCGCGATCAGACAGTACATGCAGAAGGCGCGATACCAGGCCCACTGGATCCCGAAGAGGACCGCTGCCAGAACCGCGTCTCCGACGATCTTGGCCGTCATGAGCGGCACGACCCAGGGCAAACGATCCGGCCGGTCCGGTCCGCCGAACCCCGCCAGCGCCGCCGTCACCGCGTAGCTGATCAGGCCGAGCAGCGAGTCCGCAATCGGCAGACCCAGCGGGCGATACGCCGGTGCTACGGCCGCAACTTCGGAAGATTTGAGTCTCCGCAGACGCGGCTGCGGCAGTTTCCGGAGAATCCCCATCTGGTACAGGCCGACCATCATCATGCTCAAGCCGCCCACGAACGAGGTCAGCACGATGCCCCGCCGGCAGAACAGGTAGAGTCCTCCGCCGGTCCGCAGTGCCTTGCTCAGCGATTGCCCATCCATACGGTCACCGTCCCTCGTCCATCGGTTGCGCGGCTCGTTTCGTCGGGCGGCTGCGTCAGTGCCACGCGCCGCTTGACGCTCTACGCAACCGATACGAGCGGCGCAACCGCCTGGCGATCTCTACACATATTGCTCCAGGCCGACAGCCACCTGGGCCTGATTCTCCAGCTCTTTGATCAGGGCGGAGGCGTTCTCCTTGCCCCACCCCTGATTGACGGCCGCTTTGATCGTCTCTCGGATCGCCGCCAGCGCCGGCGCGGGCGAGCACAGCTCCTCGGCCAGCTTCAGGATCAGATTCGCGTCCTTGTACAGATGCTTCAGGGCATACTGGGTCGTGAAATCCCGCTCGATCACCTGGGCGCAGACGGACTTGAGGAGGGGAGACTGGAAATCGGTCAGGCTGATAACCTCCAGTACCAGATCGAGATCGAGCCCAATCTTGGACGCCAGCACCAGGGATTCGCCCAAGGCCTCCAGTTGGCAGGCGACAATCAGGTTGCCGACCAGCTTCATCGAGGTACCCTTGCCCGTCTCCCCCATATAGTGCACCGAGTGGCTGAGCGGCTCGAAAATCGGCCGGACCCGCTCGAGGACCTCTCTCCGGCCGCCCACGACGATCCACAGCCGGCCTTCGGCAGCCTGGTTCTTACTCCCGAAAACGGGGGCATCGAGGAAGTCCAGGCCGTTCTGGATGTAGTTGCGATTCTCCTCGACGCTGGTGTCGGGATAGACCGTGCTCATATCGACGGCGATTTGCCCTTCGGAGATGCCGTCCATGATGCCGTCCTCCCCGAAGACGACTTGCTCGACCGCCGCATCATGGCTCAGGCAGTACAGAATCACCTCCGCGTCCATGACGGCTTCCGCAGGGGTATCCGCCTGCCGGGCCCCCTGCTCGACCAGGGGTCGGCAGCGCTCCCGGGTGCGATTCCAGACGGTAACGTCGAAGCCGGCTTTCACCAGATTCGAGGCCATGCCCCGTCCCATGATTCCCAAACCGAGATAGGCGATTCGTTTCATTGCGGTCTCCTCGTCAGTGCAAGGTCAAATCCCTTGCATCATGCACGGGATAGGCGGTCATGGGAAACGAGGCAAGCGCTCAAACCCCGGCAGCGTTTTGCTCATCGGCAGGAAAGGGAGCCGGCGAATACCGTAATTCCCTCCCAGAAGGGCCCCAAACTTCCGGGGCAAAGCCGCCGTAAGGATTGTGTATGCGGACAATCAATTGTGGCAGCGTGGGCATGCAGGCACGGGTGCCCGAAAGGAGACAATGATGAAGGCTTCCAGAAGAAATCCGGCCGACCTCCTCGCGGTGGCGCTGCTCTCCGTTGGAGCCTTGGGTTTGAGCCTTCTGAGCTTGGGTCGCTTTGACCTGATGTCGGAACCGTTGGGATCCTTGCTGGTTCTGGGTCGAACTATCGGCTCGGCGGTAGCGCTGGGTGCTCTGTACCGCTGGACTCTGCGGAGCAGCCTCAAACGAGGATACGTTCGGGTCCGCGCATGAGGCGGACGGACGTTCCGTCTACCTGGAGAAGAACGGAATCGTAAGGCCCTCTTGCCCCAGCGCGGAGGGCTATTCTTTTGAGCAAAAGTCAAAAGACTGGCAAAGGACGAACAACCATGGGAACGTACCACGGTCCGAAAGTGCGATTGACGCGGCGGGCCGGCGCGCCGGTCGCCGAAACCCCCAAGCATACGAACGTGCGGCGTCCGACGCGGCCCGGCATGCATGCCCGCCGGCGCGGCCGAACCAGCCTCTACGGCGAGCAACTCGCGGAAAAGCAGAAACTGTGCGCTTACTACAACATCCGGGACCGGCAGTTCACGCGGCACATCGAACAGGCCCAAGCCAAGCCCGGCTCCACCACCGACGCGTTGCAGCAGATTCTCGAAAGCCGGCTCGACAACGTGATTCGCCGGCTCCGCTGGGCCCGGACGGTCTGGCAGGCGCGACAGATGGTCGCGCACGGTCATTTCTACGTGAACGGCCACAAAGTGGACATCGCCTCTTATCAGGTCAGTCCCGGCGAGGAAATCACCGTCAAGCCCGGCAGTGAGCCGTTTGTTCGTGCCGCGCTGGAGTCCGCGGGCGAAGCCGACATTCAGGTCCCCCAGTGGCTGTCGGTAGACAACGACAACCTCCGGGCCAAGGTCATACGCCTGCCCGCCCCCGAGGAGATTCGCCTGCCTTTCGAGATCGACATCGCCAAGGTCATCGAGATGTACACACGGTGATCAGGAATGGAATGTTGGAATGAGGAAATTGGAATGATGGAAGATGGACGAGCAACTCTGCTTTCCCCCAATATTCCAGTATTCCATGATTCCATTACTCCATTCTGCTCACCAACAATGGACGCGACCTCGCAGCGGCCTGCCTCGCTGGAGAGCCTGGTCGGCTATTTCTCGCTCGAAGCCGAGCAGATGGATCTGCTTATCCACTGTGCCGGCGAAGATCGCCTCCACGTTGTTGAGCGCCGGCTGGGTCGTGTTGATCGCGTGGAGGCCGGACAGTTGGCTGAACGTGGCGATCAGATGGTCGCCCCGGCCGCAGAAGTGAATCGCACCGCCGCCGAGTTCCGTGAGCAGCCGCTGGTCGCAGGGCCGGGCAAAGTCCTCATACATGGCAGACGACAGATTCGTCGAGGCATCGTTACGCACCATGATCCGGCCGCGATGCAGCATCGACCAGTGCACGGCGTAGCTCGTAGTGACGCCGTCATATGCCCTTACGGGCACACTACAAACGGGGACGATCTCGTTCCACCGTCTCATGAAACGGATGTAAGTCTCCGTGATCAGCGACAGGAAGTCCCGGACCAGATCGGGCTTGTCGTATAGATCGAGGTACAACGAGCTGCCCCAAAGCATCTCGCAGATATTCATCGGCCCCTGCAAGTCGGGATGGTAGATGTGGACATGCTCCGAGATCTGCGGGTAATCCTTGAAAAGTTGTGTGAAGTACTGCCCCATCCGGAACGTTGTCGCCCCCAGGCCGGCATTCAGATCGGACACACCTTTGTCAATGCAGCCGCCGGACCGCCTCCGCTCCCCCTTCCAGCGGCCGGCAGGCGGGCAACGTGTCGATATCCCGATCCATCAGGAACAAGCGGCCCCCGAACAGCGACGGCAGAATCGCCGTGCCATAGTTGCACCGCACCGCCAGGAGCGCCCCGCTGCCCTCGGCCAGCGCCTTCGAGCACATCTCCAATTGCTGCAGGGCCATCGCCTCGCAGTCCTCAAGAGCATCATTGACAAGCACATGCGGCCACTCGACCAGAGGCGGCGACGGTCTGGGCCTTTTCGGCGAAAAGATCTCTTCCCCATGCCGCCCATCCGCAAAGTCCCGCCACTGCCCGAACAGCCTCTCTTCGACCTGCGGGTCGATCCTGCGTTCCAAGTCCTGGACGTACCTCTCGATCATCATTGTTCCTGCACAAAGTTGTTGAACTGACGACTGGTCGCTATAATCATGTAAGCTGAGCGCGGAATCAACCCTGATGTCGAGAGAAAGAAGGTGGCTATGAAACGGGTCATCGCTTTCCTGTGTGCGGCATTCACCCTGTTCTTGTGTCTGTGGCTGGTCATTGCAGTCCCGAGCGACGCCGGTCGGATTCTCACGCCTCAGGAGCGCATCGACAGGATCAGCGCAATACCTCGTGAATATGGGGCTCGCCCCTACCGCGAGAAAGACCGGGTTCACATCTCCGGCGTCGCACGAACCTGGGACGGCAAGCCCGTGTCCGCCCGGTCTTTGCCACCGTACGATGCAACCGTGCGCATGACCGGTATGGCGGGTCCGCCGACCTGAGCACAATGATCCAGGGGCCGAACTCAGAACAAATACAATTCAGCGGTTTGGCCGAGTACGGACAGCTTTTCCTCAGTGTCTCGGCGGCCGGCTACGCTCCGGCTTTCACCGGGCCGCTGACGGCCGAGCCGGGCGGCCGGATCGAGGGGATCGAACTGGTGCTGCACGAGGGATTCCGAGCTCGCCTTCGAGCCGTCGATGAGAGTGGACAACCGGTCAAGGGCGCGGAGTTGACCGTGGAATATGTTCTTCCGCATAGTGGCCCGTACCGTTTCACCACCGACGCGGACGGCGTAGTGACGCTGAACCATGTCGCCGCGCAGAGTGCCACCGTGACCTACAAAGCAGAGGGCTTTCAAACTGGTCGCATCGAGGGCATCGTCTTCGAGCCCGATGAGACGAGAGTCGTAACACTCGGGAAGGCCCAGCCGCTGACCGGGACAGTTCTGTCCGAGGTCACCGGACGGCCTGTCGAAGGGGCCCAAGTCCACGTGCTGGGCTCGACGCGGCGAAACGATCCCTCCGAGAACCACGAAATCGGACGCGCGCCCGACGCCGTTACCGATGCGTCCGGCCGATTCACGCTGACCCGGCTGTATCAAGACCGCAAGTATCTGCTTTTTGTACGAGCCTCCGGATATGGCTGCCAATACCTCCCGGATGTCAAGGTGGGAGACAAGAACGTCACCTTCAAGCTCGGGGCCCGGAAGATCATTCGGGGCCGGGTGATCGGCGATTTGTCTCTACTGCCGAAGGATGCACACGACGAGCCTTTCGTCAACGTGGACAGCCGGTATGACTTCTACGACTTCTGGGGCCCGGCCGACACTTTCAATAGAGCACCTGTGACCATTCGTGAGGGCGTCGGCTACTTCCAAATCGACGACCCGTGGGGCCGGATGGTGTATCTCTGGGCCGGCGGCGAGGGAGTCTCCGTGCGGCCGGATCAGGACCCGCTCGATGATGTCGTGCTCGAGCTGGTTCGGCCCGTGCTCCGTCCGGTCGTGCTGCGGTTCAAAGCGCCGCCCGGCGGGCCGTCGGTCACGGGAAATGTGCGCGTCGATTATATCTCCGACCGTGCGCGACAACGATGGCGGGGCTGGAAGTGGGAGTCGCTCACTATCCAAAACGGCGAAGCGCGTTGTGAAGTGCCAGTCCCCGGCTGGCTCAGCTACAGCATCAACAACCGCTACGGGCGCGACGAGGGACCGGTCGGTTACTGGTTTCCTGAAGTCCGCGCGATGTCGATTGCGGCCGGGCAAGACCCTTGCATCATCGAGGTCCCCGTACGCCCGGCCGGGGCCATCTATGGCAAGATCCTCGGGCCGGACGGCAAGGTGGCCGCCACGGCGAGGGAGACTCTGTTTCTCAAGAACCCGGAGATTCTGGAAAACGGACCGTCACAATTCCTGGACCACGCCGTCAAGAGCGTACCGCGTCATATGGATTATGGCGACCAGCATGGAACATTCAAGGTGACTCCCCTGCCGCTCGGCGGCGATTATGTGGTCGTCGTCTTGGACGGCAATCGGTTTGCCGCGAGCCGTGTAGTCCATTTGGATGAGGGGCATCCCATCGTCGAAGTCAATCTCCAATTGCTCCCAGGGGTAAAGGTCACGGGCCAATTGCTGGACCCTGAAGGCCGCCCCGTCAGAATACGCGTCGGCCTGTTCGGTAGGCCGGCCGCGTCCTTGCTCAACAGCAGCGGCTGGCTGGGAAGCGAGGTCGATCCCGACGAAGACGGGCGGTTTGTCTTTGAGAACGTCAGTCCCGGCCCGACGGGAGTCTGCGGGCTGTCCGTGTGGCCGCGGGCGGACTATCAAGCCGTCGTGCAGAAGATTGACGATCTGCGGTCTCCGGTGACTATTCGACTGCAAAAAGGATTGGGCCTGCGCGGGACCGTCCTTGATGATGTGACCGGCTGGCCCGTGCCCAACGTCGTGCTATATGCCTTCTCGGCTCCTGAGGGGGAAGACGATACCTATAAGCAATCTCCGGTGCGCCTACAGCCGGAGGGGCCGACGAACCAGCAGGGCGAGTTTGTCTTCAGCAACCTGTCGCCGGGCCGATATGAGGTGCGGTGTTTCAACGCCACCTTCGCGGACGGGCGACAGACGGTCCTCGTTACCGCCGGCCAAAGTGAGCCGGTGACCCTGCGCATTACGATCCCGAAAGGGCGCGATTTGCAGCCGCGAAAGCCGCAAGCCGAGCAGCCATAGCACCAGCACCCCCTGCCCGCGCGAGGGGCTGACTTTGTTTTCACGGGCGAGACGCCCGTGGTACTCATGGGCGGGACGCCCATGCTACTTGAGCATGACCTCGCGGAGTTCGTGGCGGTGGCGGCGGAGCCATTTGGTCTTGCGGAGGATCATTTCGAGAAAGTCCAGGCCGCTGTGCTGGCCGAAGGAGCCGGTGGCGGCGACCGGCAGGACCGCCTCGGCAAGCATGGACTCGATCATCAAATCCACCAGGCCGTAACGCTTGCGCTGGCTGAGCCGGATGATCTCACGGTAGCCGCCCAGGAATTGGAAGATGCGGTCGCGGTCGAAGTAGGCGGGCCACTCGGCGGGGTTCGGCCGGTCAGCAACAATCGAGAATTGGAGCATGCCGTTGGCGAGGTCCGTGGCCGGCGGCCCGACGCGGATGGAGTCGAAATCCATCACGGCCACGATCTGTTGGCCTGAATAGAGCAGGTTCCCCGGGTGCCAATCGCCATGCACCACCTGGCGCTTCCAGGAGCGAAAGCCCACCTCGTTCACACGGCGACAGGATTTGTCGTAACGCAAGAGTAGTTCCTGGGCCACCGCCTGCATTCTTCGCGACGTTTCCGTGCGTTTATCGGAGCTGATCAGCTTGAGGTGACGGCGCACCAGGGCAGAATCGTGAAAGCACCAGGGCGATTTCTCCTCGGGAGCGCGGAAGTCGGCCAGGTGCTTATGAAACACCGCCAACTGCCGGCCGGCTTCGCGGGTGGCCTCGGCCGAGCCATCGTAGCGGGCGCCGGTCACGAAACGGAAGAACTCGTAGATGTGGTTTTGCAGGCTCAGGGCCGTGGTGTGTTCGTCGGCCGTCGCCAGCAGGGAGGTGACGGGGAAAGACCTGCTCGCCAGATGCTGCTGGACAGCATGGGCGAAGGCGACGCGTTGGAGGTCGTCCCGGCCCCGGGGGCGGCGCTTCAGCAGGAAAACACCCTTGTCAGCCGTGATAATCATCTTCGGGGCGCGGCGGTTCCCCGCCGTCAGCGGCTTGACCCGGTGTACGATCCCCACATCGTAGTGGCTCAAGACGCGAACCAACTCCTCCGACGAAAAATTGGCTCCACCTCTGGGCATAATGATCTATATCGGCACCCAATGGAGGCAAGTTCGCCACTATCCTGCACGAGGATGACTACTTTCGAAGCACCAGCAGGAGAATGATAAGCAAGACCGAGACGGTGGAGACGGCGGCCAGGATCAGCAGATAGAGCCGGTAGCGGGTGAGGATCTCCTCCGTATCTTCCGGCCGGTCCGGCTCGACGGTGTCTCCCTCTTCAAGCTGCTCGAGCATCTCCACGTCGAACCGCTTATGGGCCTGGAGCGGCGGATGGCCCTGGCGCAAGGCCTCCAAGTCCATCAGGAGTTCATCGACGTTGTTGTAGCGGTCCTCACGGTGCTTGGCCATCATGATCTCGATAACCTCGGAGACACCGGCGGAGAGGCTCGTATTGATGTGATCGGGCGGCACGAGCTTCTCTTTCAGGTGCTTGCGCATGATGGCCGCGGAGTCATCGCCAGTAAAGGGCACTTTGCCCGTGACCATGTGGTAGAAGGTGGCCCCGAGACCGTAGATATCGGCCCGGCCGTCGATGTCGATTTTGCCGCGGATCTGCTCCGGCGAAATATAGTACGGCGTGCCGTAGGCTTTGCCCTCTTCGCTCTGGGCGGCCTCGATATCGGTCGTCTCGCGAGCCAGACCCATATCCGCCAGCTTCACCACGCCCTGGGTGTTGATCATGATGTTCTTGGGTTTGACGTTGCGGTGCACCAGGCCGTGGGCGTGGGCGTGCTCCAGGGCGTGGCACACCTGGATGATGATATCGATCGCCTCCTTTTCGCCACATACCTGGCCGTTGGCGAGATCGTCGGCGATGGTCTTACCCTCGACGTACTCCATGACAAAATAGTGGTAGCCCCCTGCCTCGCCGACGTCGATCGCCTGGACGATATTCGGATGGTTCAGCTTGCCGGCGGCTTGGCCTTCCTTGTAGAAACGCTGGACGTACTCCGGGTTCTCGGTGAATCGCTTGGGCAGAACCTTGATCGCGACGGTGCGGTTGAGGCTGAGCTGCTTGGCCTTGTAGACGACGGCCATCGCGCCGGCGCCGAGCTTACCGAGGACCTTGTACCCCGGAATCTGCTGGGCGGCGACCTTGCTCTCCCGGATGCTGGTCTTGAGCCGCTCGGCCTGGCCCGGCGTGACGTACCCCAGCTCGATCATGAGGTCCTGGAGCATCAGGGGATCGGTCTTGCGGCGTTCTTTGTATTCCTGGATGGCTTTGCGCAGCTCTTCATCCGTGCAGAGCCCCTGGTCCACCGCCATCCGTCCGAACATCGTGTCGTAGCTTGTTTCGGCTGTCATCGACTATCCCCTGGCTGCCCCCAGGGGCCGCATCCTTTCGCGCGAAAAGGCTCATCGTGTCAGCAGGCAGCACCGCCCAACCTGCTCCATGGTGCGGCCTTCCTTGGGCCCACCGGTCCGAAGGCCCACGGGCCAGCGAGTTGACCCGTGCCACCCCCGCCGTGTCGCCATTATCGGTCCGTGGGTGCGACTGTCAATCGTTTTTTTTGCGCATCCCGGCGCCCCGCCCACACGCGGCGGCTATGGGACAATTCGGCGAATTTCCGATGGGACTTGAACAGTTTTTATACGACCTCCGGAGGCTGTTGTTCCGGCGGGTGCGGCCGGAATACGGTGGCCGCGACCCGTTGAAATACACGAGCGGCTGACGGGTAAGAAGATGAACCGCCGCAATTGGACTGGGGGTGGCAGCGGCAAGCGCCAGCGGCCCTCCTGAGCCTCGAAGGATTGCCGATGGTTTTGCGAATGCGATGGACCATCGGCAAGCTCCGAGGACTCCGCTTGCCGCTGCCACCCGGACAAGAGCCGGCGGAATCCGCCACCGTATGCCGGCCGCACCCGTTCTGGCCCGGGTTCACTTTGAGGTTGACCGGTGGACAAAGGTCAGTACACTTGAGTGTTTCCTGGAAATGCAGAGTTGACCATGGATTATTGGTGATGGATGATCGAGAAGGAAGTGCGGAGTTGCTCTTCAATAACCTTCTATCCATCATCAATCATCCTTCGTAGGAGACCTTAGGTGGGCTACAACTGTGTGGTGCTGGCCAAGCAGGTGCCGGATACGCATCGGATTACCGGCCAAGTCATGAACGGCGACGGGACGGTGAACCGGGCGGCCCTGCCGGCTATTTTCAACCCGGAGGACTTGAACGCCCTGGAGCTGGCCCTCCAGATCAAGGACCGGTTCGGCGGCCGGATTACGGTGATCACGATGGGCCTGCCCGCCGCGACCAGGATTCTGCGCGATGCACTCTATCGCGGCGCGGATGACGCTATTCTGGTAACGGACTCGCGTGCCGCTGCCAGCGATACCCTGGCAACCAGCTACATTCTGAGCTGTGCCGTCCGCAAGCTGGATTATGACATCGTCTTGTGCGGCCGGCAAGCCATCGACGGCGACACGGCCCAGGTGGGCCCGCAGTTGGCGGAGAAGCTCGGCGTTACGCAAATCACCTATGTCGAGGCGATGGAGAGCCTTGAAGGAAACACGATTACGGCCCGGCGCAATATCGGCAACGGCTGGCAACGGGTGAAGGCGAAGCTTCCCGTCCTGCTGACCGTCACGGGCGATGCGAACCAGCCGCGCGTCGCGGCGGCCCGGAAAATGATGAAACACAAGAACGCCCGCACCCGCGCCGAGATTGAGCAGCAAGTCAAAGCCGCCACCTCCGGCGCCAGTGAGTCGGCGATCAAGGAATTGGTTCAGGGGCAGACGGTAGCCCTGGAGCAAAAAGGTCTGCTCATCCACCAGTGGAACTTGGATGATCTGAAGGCGGACCTCACGTGGTGCGGCCGCAGCGGCTCGCCCACAAAGGTACACCGCATCCAGAGTGTCGTTCTGGCCGCCAAGGAAAGCAAGGACATTGCTCCCACCGACGAAGGCGTCGCCGGCATGATCCACGAGTTGATCGAAGACAAAATCATCGCGTGAACCGTCAGGGAGAGATTCTAAAGATGTCTGAAAAATGTCCCGTATGCAACACGGATATCCAGAGACCAACGTCATCCTTTGTTGATGAACGAATGCTGGGGTCATTCTCGTGTCGTCGCTGCGGCGACTTCACCCTTGACAAGAAGATGCTTCATCCTGACACGCTTCGAGACGGGATACTCAAGCGTGATGTCCTCAAGATAGCGGCACTCAGTCATTGGATTCGGACAGAATATGAGTCAAAGATGAAGCAGCCCCCAGACAGTCAGGGATGGCGAAAAGCAATTGTCCTCAGTAGACCATTTGTGGAGTCCATCACCAAGAATCCACACCCATCACCTGTGGACCAGGCTGATGGACTTGTTCGCTGGACAGGCGACAACACCAGGGCTGGGGAGACTATCCCTGTTGACAAATACCGTATTGAAGCTATTGCCGGCTCCGCGGATCCCACGGAATTCTGTCTGGTCTTCGACTATCTGATGGACCAAGGTATCATCACGGGTGAGCGACGCTATGGCAACACTGGTGCCGTCAGACCGAGGGATATCCTGATCGGCTTGTCGTTCCGTGGTTGGCAGCGCTACCAAGAACTCAAGCGGGCGACTTCTGACAGCCGCAGAGCATTCATGGCTATGCAGTACGACAAGAAACCGTTGGAAGATATCGTTGAGCGAGTGTTCAGGGATGCTGTTCGGCAGACCGGCTTTGATCTATTCCTGCTTCGCGATAGGCCCGTGGCCGGATTGATAGATAATAGGCTCAGGGCAGAGATTCGGACGGCTCGCTTCCTAATCGCCGACCTGACACATAGGAATCCGGGTGCCTATTGGGAAGCAGGCTACGCGGAGGGACTGGGAAAACCAGTCATCTACACCTGTGAGAAGAAGACATTCCGGAACTCCAAGCGCAAGCCGCACTTCAACACTAACCACCATCAGACAGTCCTGTGGGATTCCAAGGACCCGGAGTACACTGCCAAGGAGTTGAAAGATACGATCCGAGCTACACTGCCAGCGGAGGCTAAGTCAACAGATGACTGACGCCCACAAAGCTGTTACAGGGTGCCTCCGGTTCTCGCGCACTTTCGGAAGCAGCGGCCGACGACGCCCGGGGACGCTGTCCCCGGACCCCTGGCATTTTACGCTTTTCGCCAGCAGCATGGTACAAGAGCAAGGCGACGCCGCCATAATGACGGCATCGCCCATGCCACTGGACTGCTGCGGCGCTCGGGGTGCTTGCCAGCAGAGCCCTATCCTCCACAGCAGCAACTCCAGACTACCGGCAACGGCTGGCCGTCAGCAAGGGGCAAGTCGAACACCTCTACCATGCTATTGGCCCAAAGCGAAAAATGCCGGGGGTTTGGGGGCAGAGCCCCCAAGAGCCAGCGAGTGCACAGAGGCCCGATGAGCCTGATGTGATGAGAGCAGGCCGAACCCCACCCCCATGTCATTCCCGCGGAGGCGGGAATCCCGCGCCCTAGGTGTGAGCCCCCGCCCCCCGCGTGCGAGGGGGCGACAGGAAGTAGCTTATTCGGTAAAATGCTCTCGCGACAGATAGCTGAAATGGACAAGATGCCAACGACGAGATACGAGATATGATCGAAGTCAATAGACAAGGGGAAGTGTGGGTGTTCGCGGAGCAGCATGGCGGGCGGCTGGAGGATACGCCGCTGGAGCTGATGAGCAAGGCGCGACATCTGGCAGATACGCTGAAGGTGAAACTGGCGGCGGTGCTTCTGGGCGACGGCGTCGCGGGTCTCGGCACGAAGCTGATCCGGCACGGGGCCGACAAGGTCTACCTGGTGGAGCATCCATCTCTGGGGGCTTATCAGACCAATAGCTATGCCAAGGTGATCTTCGACCTGATCCACAAGCACAAGCCGCAGATCGTGCTGTACGGCGCAACGGTGTCGGGTCGGGACCTGGCGCCGCGAATTGCCAGTGCGGCCAAGGCGGGACTGACCGCCGACTGCACCGACCTGCAGATCGGCGACCACCAGACGGCTAAAGACGGCGCGACGTACAAGAATCTGCTCTTTCAGATTCGGCCGGCCTTCGGCGGCAACATCATCGCGACGATCATCAACTACGACCGCTGGCCGCAGATGGCGACCGTCCGCGAGGGCGTGATGCCCATGCCCCAGGCGGATACGAAGCGTCGGGGCGAGATCGTCAAGGAGAGCGTCAAGCTGGCCAACGGCGACCTGCCTCTGGAGATTCTGGAAGAGCACACCCGGCCGAAGAAGGTCGATCTCAAGGCGGCCCGCATCATCGTCGCCGGCGGCGCCGGCGTCGGCAGCAAGGACAACTTCCGGCTGATCTGGGACTTGGCCAATTGCCTGGGGGCGGCCCCCGCCGCCACGCGTGCGGCGGTCGATCTGGGCTTCATCGACCACGACCATCAGGTGGGCCAGACCGGCACCACGGTCCGGCCGAGCCTGTATATCGCCGTCGGCATCAGCGGCGCGATCCAGCATCAGGCGGGCATGGCCCAGAGCCAGAAGATCGTCGCGATCAACAACGATCCGGACGCCCCGATCTTCAACGTCGCCCACTACAAGATCCTGGGCGACTTGAACGAGGTCGTGCCCCGGATGATCAGGGCGATCAAGGAAAAAGGAATCAAGGACTGACGGCAAAGGCACAGAGGAGTCATGGGCAACTTCTACACGGATAACGACGATATTCGGTTCCTGTTCCGGCACATCGATCTGGGACAGTTGGCGAGAGCATTCGAGGAAGGCTTCCGGTTTGCGGGCGATTTCGATTACGCGCCGAGCAATGAGCAGGAAGCGGTCCGCAACTATGAGATGGTGCTGGAATCGGTCGGCGAGCTCTGTGCGGACTTCATCGCTCCGCGCGCCGAGGGCGTGGACCGCGAGGGCAATCAACTCAACGCAGACGGCACCGTGACCCGACCGCAAGGCATCACCGAGGCCATCGAGAAGCTCGGCCAGGCGGAAGTGATGGGCTTCACCCTGCCCCACCGCTTCGGCGGCCTGAATTTCCCGAACCTCGTCTACTCGATGGCCAACGAGATCCTCTCGCGTGCCGACGCCTCGCTGATGAACATCTTCGGCCTCCAGGGCATCGCCGACACGATCAACGCCTTCGCCTCGGAAGAGATCAAGCAGAAATACCTGCCGGCCTTCGCGAACGGCAAGGTCACCGGCGCGATGGTGCTGACGGAGCCGGACGCCGGCTCGGACCTGCAGGCGGTCAAGCTGCGGGCGTTCCAGGATGCGGAAGGCCATTGGTTCCTCCACGGCGTCAAGCGCTTCATCACGAACGGCTGCGGCGACGTGCTGCTGGTGCTGGCCCGCAGCGAGCCGGACCGCAGCGGCGGCCTGGGCCTGAGCCTGCTCCTGTGCGAGCCCGGCCCGACGGTCCACATCCGCCGGCTCGAAGACAAGCTCGGCATCCACGGCTCGCCCACCTGCGAAATCTTCTTCGACAACACGCCCGTGCGAGCTGATCGGCGAGCGGCAACGAGGTCTCGTGCCTTACGTCGCCACCTTGATGAACGGGGCCAGGATCGGCATCGCCGCCCAATCGCTCGGGATTGCCGAGGCCGCGTACCGGGTCGCCCGCGACTATGCGGCCAGCCGCAAGCAATTCTCCGTCGCCATCGAGAAGCTGCCCGCCGTACGCGACATGCTGATCGACATGAAGATCGCCCTCGAGGCCGGACGGGCCCTGCTCTACGACACGTCCCGCGTGGTGGACCTGGCCATCGGATACAACAATCAGGCCGAGAACCCGTGGCAAGGGCGTCCCGCCCTTGCAGGTGCCGAGGGCGTCTCGCCCTCGGATCGCGGGCAGGATGCCCGCGACACGCAAGGGCAAGATGCCCTCGCCACAAGTCCGCTCACAGACAAGGAAGAGTCGAAGCGAGTCAAGGACAACGCCCGTTTGTACAAGCGCTACGCCGGCATGCTGACGCCCATGAGCAAATACTACTGCTCGGAGATGTGCAACCGCGTCGCCTACGACTCGATCCAGGTCCTGGGCGGCAGCGGGCTACATGCGGGACTACGCCTGCGAGCGGTACGCCCGCGATGCCCGCATCACGACGATCTACGAAGGCACCAGCCAGTTGCAGATCGTGGCCGCCGTTCGCGGCGTCTGCAGCGGCACGGCGGAGAAATATCTGGCAGTACTGGCCGCCCAACCGTACGACCCGCAATTGAGCGATCTGCTGGGAAAGCTGGCCGAGGGGACACAGCAGTTGAACGCGGCCATCGAATTCACCAAGGGCCAGGGCAACGACTACATGGACCTGTACGGCCGGGCGCTGGTCGATGTCGCGATCGACCTGATCAACGGCTACCTGTTCTGCGGCCAGGCGAGCACGAAAGTCGACATGAATGTCCCCGTCGCCGGCGGCGATGTCCGCAACGGCCAGACGATCCCGATGAAACAGCGCAAGGCCCTGCTGGCGCGGCGGTATGTCGAGAAGAACGCGCCGAAGATCAAGGCCCTGACCGACCTGATCCGCCAGGGAGACAAATCGACGTTCAGCGAGTACGAGGCCCTGGTCGGCCCGGTGCCGGAAACGTAAGAATTGGAATGATGGAATACTGGAATAATGGAATAATGGAATGATGGGGATCAAGGACGCCTCGCGCTGCCCCACATTCCAGCATTCCGCTCTTCCATCATTCCAGTATTCCACTATTCCATTGTTCCAGGCTTTATGCTGCGAGCCGTGATATTCGATTTTGACGGCGTGATCACCGATTCGGAGATCCTGCACTTTCGCGCCTTCAACGCGGTCCTGACGCAGTACGGCTTTCAACTCACCAAGCCGGAGTACTACAAGAAATACCTCGGCATGAGCGATGCCGACTGCTTCCGGGCCCTGATCGCCGAGGGCCGGCTCCCGATCCAGGAGCCGCAGATCAAGAACCTGGGCCAGCAGAAGACCCGCGTCTTCGAGAAGCTGGCGCGGACCGAGGGCCGGATCATCGAGGGCGTGCGGGAATTCCTGGATACGCTGTCGGCGGCCAAGGTCCCGACCGCTATCTGCTCCGGTGCCCTGCGGGCCGAGATCGAGCTGATCCTGGAAGAAGCGAGTCTGCGCAGTTACTTCGATGTGATCGTCTCCGCCGAGGAAGTCAAACGTGGCAAGCCGGACCCGGAGGGCTTCTTGTTGGCCCTGGAGAAGCTCGACGAGGCTTGGCCGGAGCCGATTGCCCCGGAGTGCTGCGTCGTCATCGAGGACTCGCACTGGGGCCTCAAGGCCGCCCAAGCCGCCGGGATGCGCACCATCGCCGTGACGAACACCTACGAAGCCGCCCAGCTCAAACAGGCCGACCGAGTCGTGGCCCGCCTCGACGAGCTGACGATGGACGATCTCCGACGAATCTGCCAGTAGCATGGGCGCAGCACCATGAGTCGCAGGGCCATCCCTTCGACTTCGCTCAGGGCGGGCTCTGGCCCTGTCACCACGGACGAGATGCGGCCGGGTGAACGAGTTGACGAGTTGATGGTGGACGACCTCCAGCAGCTCTGCGCGTACGGATGATGGGGGACAGCCCCGTCCGGTTCGAGGACAGAAGAGGCGGTTCAGGGTGCGGGAATGTTGGGACTGCTTCACGCACAGGGAGCCGCTGAGTCGGACGCGTCGGTCCGTCTGCGAGTAAGATCACACGTGCCCGGAACCAGAAGAGACCGGGCACAAGCGGACGAGGACGGAATCAGGAAGGCGAAGCCTCCAATGAGACTCCTTCCGTAGGAAAGGGACCCCAAACGCGATGCATCGCGTTTGGGAACCCGCCTATGGGCCGTCTTCCAAAGGGATTCGGCCCATGAACCGCCTCCGGAGAACGTCGCAAGCGGACGGGACGTTGTTGGGATGCTGGACCGGTGGTGGGTCTGTGCGGAGCGTCTACGCCCCTGAACCGCCCTTGTGCACATGTTCGCGGGCGGGACACGGAAGTGTGAGGGAAGTATCGTGGTAGGCGGAGCAAGGAGGTTATATGGGGAATTCTGGGGACGCCGTACTCAATTCGAGGCCCCAATAAGTAAGATGTCCTTGGAATGCCCACGATGTGGCCCCATGCCCCCTTCAGCTAATGGAGGCTTGGCTCCGGAGCGATATCGCAATTGACAGTCCACCACGAGCCGCCTAAACTCGGGGTGATGTGATCCATGGAAAAGTACGTGGATACGCCGTACCGGGAGTTGAGCATGGCATCCGCGGAATCACGGGGATCACGGGTTTCCGGGAGGGAGCACACTTGTCTCGGAGTTTTCACACAACCAGAAGACATCTCGAAGAGGCAGAGAGACACGACTACTCGGATGCAGAGACAAGGGCTGCGTCCATCCGGCGGCTCAAGGAGAGACTCCTCAAGAAACGTCTGACAAAAGGCATGACGAAGGAGTCTCGTAGAAGAAGAGGGCCTCAGCCACCGATGCCTGCCGCCATGATACCGATTCATGTGCGTGACGAATCAGATTTCGTCCACTACCCCGCCAGCAGGGAGGACCTCTGTTCCGTTTTACGGGCCCTGCCGCAGGGGGTCACCGACAATTTGACGGGAATCGAGCTGTGCCTGGGCGAGAAGGGCCAGTCACGACATGGAGAGGAGGAATGGGCGGCTCCATCTGAATTGGACCCTTACGTCGGCCGACAAGGCTACGAGATATTGCCCGGGATCTTCGCCGGCAATGTGTTGGGAGTCTATTATCCAGGTCAGGCCAAGCTACAGATCAACGCCTATGTGTGTCGGCAAGATGCGCTGGACCCAATCCCGGTCGGGTTCTATCTGCGAATGTGCATGCTGATGACGCTCGTGCATGAGGTCGCCCACCACTACGATTTCTCTTCGCGAACCGCGCGTGGACGTTGGCTGGCAGATGCCCGGGACAAGGTAGAAATATATGCCGAGCGAGTCCAACACGATTGGTTCAGCAAGAACGTAGTGTCTTGTCTGATGAGAGACTACTTGGACCAATGGCAGGCATTCAACAGGTGGGTGCGAGAAAAGGTCGGTCTCGAATTGCCCGTCGAAGTCCTTCTGGGCGATCCGAGGACCACGGCGAGAGGTAATGGCATTATACTGCGGGCCTTCTTCGATACCGGGCGGGCATTTCAGGAATTCCTGACAACGGTACAGCGGGGAGGAGACCTGCAAAAGGCTCGTCTGGACTTGGCGCGGGATTTGCACTATGCGGAGCATTATGAACCCGCCTTGCATATCATCGACCTGCTTATGCGTGCCGACAGAGACAACATAGACGCCCTGGTCCTACAGGCGGACATCTTCAATCATATGGGCCGGTACGAAGAAGCCTTGAACATCTCCCGGCAAGTACTTCAGAGAGAACCGCGATGGGCGGCGGCTCTCGAAACGCAGGTAGACGCTTGGATGGGGCTCGGAGAATATCACAAGGGCATCCAAGGCATCGATAAGCTCGTGGGTATCATCGGCAACGAGCCGCGCGAAGTAGTACGCTGGCAGATCGAGAAAGCGGAAGCCCTGGTTGAACTGGGACAGTACACGGAAGCAGAAACGCTCCTTGCTTCTATCGAGGAACTGGTCGGCGGACGTCGGCTGTGGCGACGGCGAATTGAACGCTTGAGAAAGAAGTCCCGTCGCCATCGCAGGCGAAGTCAGGACAGGTAGGACGGGCAACTCTGGTGGGAAGACAGAGGGCGACAGGCACCATTCTCTAGGGAGACCGAGTGGTTACTAGCGACAGACCCCGGTTAGGCCGGGGAGATGGGGCCACTTCCAAGAGGACCAAGAGAAGAGGCGGTTCAGGGTGCGGGAATGGTGGGACCGTTCCACGCACAGGGAGCCGCTGAGTCGGACGCGTCGGTCCGTCTGCGAGTAAGATCACACGTGCCCGGAACCAGAAGAGACCGGGCACAAGCGGACGAGGCCGGAATCAGGAAGGCGAAGCCTCCAATCGAGACTCCTTCCGTAGGAATCCGCCTATGGGCCGTCTTCCAAAGGGGTTCGGCCCATGAACCGCCTCCGGAGAACGTCGCAAGTGGACGCGACGTTGTTGGGATCCTGGACCGGCGGCGGGTACGTGCGTAGCGTCTACGCCCCTGAACCGCCCTTGTGGACAGGGGGGCGGGGCGGGGCCTGGAAGTGTGAGGGAACTACCGTCGTGTGCGAAGCAGGGAGGCTGTATGGTTGTCCTACACGTTCCGTTCGCGTCTTTCGCGTGGTTCGCGGTTGAAAAGCAGTTCCCGGCGGTGCCCCGCCTCGCTCCTTCGGCCTTGCGGCACCGTTTGTGCAACAGTTGAAAAGGTAAAACACCCCGCGTGCGAGAAATTCTTTATTCCTTGCCGCAGCAAGGAGTTACGCGATTTTCGGGCCTTGTGCTGCGCACAGAATTCCGGCACGATTCGTGCAACACGGCCCCTAGATAGAGGGACAGTGTGATTTATGATTGAAGAAGTTTCAAGTTGAATGAAGGCTGTAGGGCGATTTGGCAGGCCCACCGTGCCTGCCCAATCCCGAGGGCGTCCACAGGGGAGCCATTTGCCCCGCACGACGGCCGAAGGCCGACTACGGGGATACCCCACTATTCCAGTATTCTATCATTCCACCATTCCGCGCCAAACAAACCCAATTTCGGGCCGGGCAGAAGGAAGGACAAGTGCCGTGTGGATAAGGAGTTGTGGCGAATGGGACACGGGAGAGGCCGTGAAAAAACAAAGCCAATTTGGCGGTCTGACGGAGTTGGACGCGGAGGCGGACAGACACGGGACGATCACGGCCGGGACGGCCGTGGTACTCATGGGCGTGGCCCATGCTACGGGACGCGTTGCGGCGTCACTACGGACAGGACTTCTGCGCCAAACAAACCCAATTTCGGCAAGAGCCATTTCGAGGACAAGTGCTGTGCCGACAAGGACTTGCAATGCATCGGCCGGGGAGAGCCCCGACAAAACAAAGCCAATTTCCCGGCGGGCACCGAGGCGGTGCTCTATTGCGGATTGCGAATTGGGATGGAGCCGCAGCGGGTCGCCTGCCTGCCCTGCGCCGCTGGCCTGCATGGGCTGATTGTACAAACAAACCGAATTCGCCACTGTGCCGATCCGGAGATCGGCGGTCCCGGGGCCAATTGTGCGAAACAAACCCAATTTCGGAGAGAGCGATTTGAGCGGTAAGTGTCGCACAATGAAAGAGTTACGAGGGCGCGAGCGGAACAGTGAGTATGCACAAACAAAGCCAATTTGAGAAGGACCATTCTGATCCGCGTAAACGCGGAACTCCGAACGGGCGCGGGGGTGCACAGGAACAGTCAGCCGTTTGAATTGAATCGTTGACGCTGGTTGGGCGACCTGATACCATGCGTCGGCCTTGCCGGCCCCGAGACGGCCTGAGGCTCGAACATGATGGGTATTTGCGTTGGTGAGGAATCGAAATGAGATACCTGTTCGCTCTGTGCATCGTCGCCTTCCTGAGCATAACCTCCGCCTTTGCCGGCACGGAAGCCCGCTGCTGCGTTTCCCGCGATTTATGAGGACCAAATCGTCTTCACCTACGCCGGCGACCTCTACACCGTCGGTGCCAACGGCGGCACGGCGCGCAAGCTCACGAACGGCGAAGGCTTCGAGATGTTCGCCCGGTTCTCGCCCGACGGCAAGTCCATCGCCTTCACCGGCCAGTACGACGGCAACACGGAAGTCTACGTGATGCCGGCCGACGGCGGCGTGCCGCAGCGGCTCACCTATACCGCCACGCTCGGCCGGGACGATGTCTCCGACCGCATGGGGCCGAACAACATCGTGATGACCTGGACGCCGGACGGCAAGCACATCATCTTTCGCTCGCGGATGCACTCGTTCAACGACTTCATGGGCCGGCTGTACTCCGTCGCACTGACCGGCGATCTGCCCGAGGAACTGCCCTTGCCGCGCGGCGGCTTCTGCTCCTTCTCGCCGGACGGCAAGAAGCTCGCCTACAACCGCGTCTTCCGCGAGTTCCGCACGTGGAAGCGCTATCGCGGCGGCATGGCCGACGACATCTGGATCTACGACTTCGACGCCAAGACGACCGAGAATGTCACGAACAATCCGGCGCAGGACATCATCCCGATGTGGAGAGGCGACCGGATCTACTTCCTCTCCGACCGCGACGCCAACAAGCGGATGAATCTCTTCGTCTACGACACGAGGTCGAAAGAGACACGACAGCTGACCAGTTTCACCGACTTCGACGTGAAGTTCCCGTCGCTGGGCGAGGATGCCATCGTGTTCGAGAACGGCGGCTACATCTACCGCTTCGACCTCGCCGCCGAGCCAATGCGCCAAGGTCGACATCCTCATCGAAGACGATCTCCAGGGCGGCCGCGGCGGTCTGGTCAGCGTGGCCGACAAGGTGACCAACTTCGAGATCGCGCCGGACGGCAAGCGGGCCTTGTTCGGCGCGCGCGGCGATGTGTTCACCGTCCCGGCCAAGCACGGCGCCATCCGCAATCTGACCGCCACGCCCGGCGTGCACGAGCGCAACTCCAAATGGTCGCCGGACGGCAAGTGGATCGCCTACATCTCCGACGCCTCCGGCGAGGACGAAATCTGGGTGACTCCGCAGGATGGCCGCGGACCCGCACGGCAGGTCACCAAAGGTGACGCGATCTACAAGTACCAGATCGAGTGGTCGCCCGACAGCAAGAAGATCCTCTGGGCCGACAAGAGCCTGCGGCTGCACTTCGTCAACGTCGAGACCGGCGTGATCACCGAGGTCTGCAAGGGCGACAAGTGGGAGTTCAGCGAGTACGCCTGGTCGCCGGACAGCCAGTGGATCGTCTACACCAAGCCCGAAGTGGCCTCCATGAGCAAGATCTACCTCTACTCGCTCAAGGACCAGACCGCGCACGAGCTGACCGACGGCTGGTACGATTCGTCCAACCCCGTCTTCAGCTCCGACGGCAAGTTCGTCTTCTTCGTCTCCGACCGCGATTTCGATCCGATCTACAGCCGGACCGAATGGAACCACGCCTATCAGGACATGTCCCGCATCTACCTGATCACGCTGGCGAAGGCGACGGAATCGCCCTTCAAGCCGCAGAGCGACGAGGTCGAGGTGAAAGCCGCCGAGGAGAAGAAGGCGGAGGACGAAGCCAAGAAGCCGGAGGCCAAAGACGAGAAGAAGAAAGCCGAGCCGGAGCCGATCAAGGTCGATCTCGACGGGATCAAGGATCGCATCGCCGTGCTGCCGATTGACGTGTCGTCCTACCGCCAGCTTGGCTCCGTGGGCGATCAGGTCTACTACATCCGCCGGGGCAGCAAGGATGACAAGTCGCAGTTGTGCGTGTACGACCTGAAGGAGCAGAAGGAGACCGAGCTCGGGCAGAGTCGACGGCTACGAGATCTCGGCCGACGGGAAGAAGATGCTGGTCGCGTCCGGACGCAAGTACGCGATCATCGACCTGCCGAAAGGCAAGATCGAGATGAAGGACACGCTGGACCTGTCCGGCATGGAGGTCAATCTCGACAAGCGGGCCGAGTGGCGGCAGATTTTCAACGAGTGCTGGCGGCAGATGCGCGACTTCTTCTACGTCCCGAACATGCACGGCGTGGATTGGCAGGCCATGCGGGCCCGCTATGAGCCGCTGGTGGCCTACGTGAATCACCGGGCCGACCTGACCTACATCATCGGCGAGATGATCGGCGAATTGAACGCCGGCCATACCTACGTCGGCGGCGGCGAATGTCCCAAGCCCGAGCGAATCCCCACCGGCCTGCTCGGCGCCGAGCTCACCCGCGACGCCCAGACCGGATACTACAAGATCACGAAAATCCTGCCCGGCGAGAACTGGGAGAAGAGCACCCGGTCGCCGCTGACGGAGATCGGCGTCGATGCCAAAGAGGGCGACTACATTCTCGCCATCGACGGCCGCCGACCGCCGAGGTGAAGAACATCTACGAGTTGCTGGTCAACAAGGCGGGCAAGCAGGTGACGCTGAAGGTCAATTCCAAGCCGGAGCTGGCCGGCAGCCACGAGACGATCGTCGTGCCGACCGACAGCGAAGAGAACCTGTACTACTACGCCTGGGTTCAGGGCAACATCGAAAAGGTCACGAAGGCCACCGGCGGCAAGGTCGGCTACATCCACGTGCCCGACATGGGCGCGCCGGGCTTGAACGAGTTCGTCAAGCACTTCTACCCGCAGATTCGCAAGAAGGCCCTGATCATCGACGTGCGCGGCAACGGCGGCGGCAACGTCTCGCCCATGCTGATCGAGCGGCTGCGGCGGGAGGTCGCGATGATCGACTTCGCCCGCAACACCGTCCCCACGCCGGACCCGGAGGAGATGATCTACGGGCCGATGGTCTGCCTGGTGGACGAGTTCTCCGCCTCCGACGGCGATCTGTTCACCTACCGCTTCAAGCAGTACAAGCTCGGCAAAGTCATCGGCAAGCGCACCTGGGGCGGCGTGATCGGCATTCGCGGCACCCTGCCGCTGCTGGACGGCAGCTACCTGAACAAGCCCGAGTTCTCCCGCTACGACGTCGACGGCAAGAGCTGGATCATCGAGGGCCAGGGCGTCGAGCCGGACATCGTGGTGGACAACGACCCCGCCAAAGAATACGCCGGCATCGACCAGCAGCTCGATAAAGCAATTGAGGTAATCCTCGAAGAACTCAAAACCAAGGAGAAGACCGTCCCGCCGCTACCGCCCTACCCGGTCAAGTAATACGATTGCTCTCTCCCATGGCGTTTCTTTGCCACTGATGGGCCACGAGCAGGCAGGATCCTCCGCGATGCGCACCCGCTTGAACTGCTCGAAATCCTTGATCTTCTTGAACACACCGAAATCCAGATAGGGAGTCATGTCCAGAACACCCTCCGCGCCGTCCTCAAAGACGACGGCAAGAGAGAAGTCGTCGTTCGGATGGACACTCACAACCGCTTTATACACTCTCAGACCTCCATGACACAATGTTGTGCTGCCACTACAATACCTCCAAACGCGGGGTCATACAAGCCGAAAGGAATGTGCCGCAGAGACTATACGTGACTACCTTTTATGGCCGACCGCTTCACGTTTGTCATGCTGAACGGAGTGAAGCATCTGGCCCACGAATGTCAACCAGCACTTGTTCGCGTACTCGGCCCAGATCCTTCGCTGTCGCTCAGGATGACAGAACGTGTGCACGGACCGCCGCGCGGCGCATAGACGCACACTCGGGTCTTGGATTATCGTCGGACCTGGAAGGTGCTGGGGGCGAGGATTTCGGCCTTGGCGCGGCCGGTCTTGAGGTCCAGGTCGATCTGATCGACCAGGGCGCCGTTGAGATAGCACGGCTGCTCGGCGTCGCCGCGGACGGCCACGAGGGACTGAGCGTAGTCGTACGACAGAGAGGAGCCGACGAAGCTCTGGCCGCTCGTCGGGTCCTCGTATTCGTACTCGATGCCTTGTGTCGCCGTGAGAGTGGCGAGTTCCAGATGGCCTTTGGTGACTTCGTTCAGCAAGGCCTCGACGTGGCCGGCGATCGCCCGCGTGTGCCGGTCGTATTTGCCGTTGGTCAGCGGGAAATAGTCGAGCAGAAGCTGCTGCCCCTTGTCCTCGGCGACGATGCGGTTCGTCGCGCCGGAGTAGGTCAGCCTGTCGAAATTGGTCAGGCGGGCGATGCACGGGCGGCCGAAGCTGAACTGATTCGGGTCGGCCTTGGGATTGATCAGCTCATCGTTGCGCATCCAGATCTCGCCGGGACCGAGGGCCGTGACCTGGGGGCCGGCCTCGTACTGCAGTTGCGCCGCATCCAGCGTCGTCCCGCCGACCAGCTTGTCGCCGCTTTTACGCAGGATGCGGAGGGCCGCCGGACCACCCTCGGTGACGATCTTGCGGGCCGTGACGTTGTCGCCCTTCGCTCGGTTGGGATCGGTGGTGATATCGAGCGTCAGTTGGGGGGCCGTCAGGATGTATTCGTACGTCAGATTCGGTTCGGATCGCAACAGAGTGACTCGGCAATCCCCCTCGAAGAGGACCTGGCTGGCCGCCGCCAGGAAGCGCACGGCCTTCTGTGCCGTAACCGTCATCGGCATGGCTTGCGACGCGGTCGTTGCTCCCTTGAGGCCATTGGGATCGAGCAGAAAGGCCATTTCGACCGGGCCTTCCAGCGTGGTATTGGTCGTGAAGGCATCGAAGTGAATCCGCGGGGCCGCCGCACGTTGCCGGTCCGGCGCTCTGGACGACGAATCTCGGACGACAGAAGACAGAGGGCGGAGGACGGCATTGTCGTGGGCCTTCTGCCGTCTGCCCTCCAGCTTCAGTTTCGTATCCATGGGCGTGACCTCGAATCCGCCGTCGCACGTGACGACTGTGTCAAAGGCCTCGGGGGGAATTGCGCTGATGGCAGAATGCGACGAGGCGGTCGTGACCAAGGCCTCCGGGCCCGGGGAAGGAGCGGCATTGGGCTCGTCGCGGTTCGCCGCTCGCTGGACCGGCGCCTTGGGCTTCTTCGAGCCGGGCCAGAGAATTTGGTCGATCGCCAATTCGTCTCGTGCCGTGACAATACGCTCCGGCGTGGTAATGGCCACATTGCTATGGAAGATACATTGGTAGCGGTCGCCCAGCGATGTATCGGGGCCGGTCCCAGCCGGCGTCTGCCGGGCCGAGGCGTCCAGGCGCGGGTGCGGCGCCTTGGGGGCGCTGGCGCGGGGTCAAATCGGCGACAGAGCCCATCTCACGACTGCTCAAGCGCAGACTGCCGAGCGTGGAGATCCGGAAGAGCTCCAGCCGGCTGCGGCCCTCATCATAGATCAGCTCCATGCCGGTGCCGGTAAGCTGCGCCCGGCGTGAGAGGAAGCGAACGGCCCCGGCGGAGGAAAACAGCGATTTGGCCGATTGGAAGCCAACGTCGTCGAGGTGAATGAAGCACTCCAGGGCGTCGTTCGGCTCCGTGGGGACGATGTGAATGACGACATTGCCCGAAAACTGCGCATCCTCGGCCATGAGCTGCGAGAAGATGGCCTCGACCTGAACCTTGCCCCGGTTGGCCGTGACCTCGCAGCGAAAGGTGGGAAAGAGCAGCTTCATGTACGGGTTCGTGATCTCCCACTGCTTGCTCTGTTTGTGCAGAAGCTGTTCGAAGCCGAAGACTCGATCCACCTGGTTGTTCTCGTTTCGGTGCAGGAAGCGGGTCTGCTCGACCTGGCCGATGTCGACGCCGAGGATCGTGCCGACTCCCTGCGGCAGACCTGCGTTCACATCAGCCACCGGCGCCGGCAGCGTCTTGGCGATATCCGCCACGATGGGTGGTGTCCGATTGGTTCGCGTATAGAGCCAATAGACCCCGAGCAGTGCGGCCAGAGCGATCAAACCCACAACAAATTTGCGGAGGGGCGCCGTCATAATTTATGATTTATGATTTATGAATTATGAATTATGATTCGGCGTTGCCTCGCCCAAATCATAAATCATAATTCATAAATCATCAATTTCGATACCGTTCCATCAGGCTCTGCCACCGGCCGGAGCCCTTGAGAATGTACTCGATCACCTCACGCACGGCCCCATCGCCGCCCGCGCGGGCCGTGACATAATCCGCACACGCCTTGACTTCGTCGACCGCGTTCGCCACCGCCACGCTCAGGCCGACATAGCCCAGAACGGGCAAGTCCATCACATCGTCGCCCACGTACGCGACCTTCTGCGCGGGCACGCCCACCTCTTCCAGAAGTTTCTGCAACGCGGGCAGCTTCTCGTGGCAGTCCTGCAACACGCAGGAGATTTGCAGCTCTTCGGCCCGGCGGCTCGTCGCCACCGAGCTGCGCCCGCTGAGCCAGGCCACTTTCAGGCCCGCCCGCTGCCACATGCGAAGGCCGTGCCCGTCGAGAACATGAAAGCACTTGCTCTCGCTGCCATCATTATGCGTGATGATCCGGCCGTCCGTCAAGACGCCATCGACATCCAGCACGAGCATCTCAATCGCCGTCAGATCGATCGTCCGTTTCTCAGCCATAGGGATTTATGATTTATAATTCATGATTTAGGATTTGTGAGGGGAGCGATTTCCCCAATCTTCGGTGCCGATTCCCGTGGGGGCGCCCCGGCACTTAGCCACAGTTTCCACTCTACCGCCCTGCCGGGCACGAAGCGAAGCCAAATCGTAAATCATAAATGCCTTCATCCGACCACCTTGATCGTTACGATGTCCTGCACGTCGATCAAGCCGATGGGCCGGTCCTGCGCATCGACCACGGGCAATTCGTCGATCCGATACTTGTGGAACAGCGCGGTGGCCTCCGAGGCCAGCGCATCGGCCCGGATGCGCTTGCAGCCGGTGGTCATCACCGCGCCGGCTTTCAGATCGAGCGCGGCCGGGCCGCTGCGGGTCAGCAGCCGGCGCAGGTCGGCATCGGTGATGATCCCCGCCAGCCGGCCGGCCTCATCGACGATCATGACCGCCCCGTGGCGCTTCACGTCGCTGGTCTGGTCCAGCATCCGGCGGATGGAGTCG
This sequence comes from uncultured Planctomycetota bacterium, assembly GCA_963699595.1. Lineage (GTDB taxonomy): Bacteria > Planctomycetota > Phycisphaerae > Sedimentisphaerales > Anaerobacaceae > PLanc-01. Next base: position 865,568 of record CAVOUO010000035.1, on the reverse strand, counting down.
CCCACGCCGGCGATAGGCAGCTTCTCCCCCGGCCGGAACATCATCGACTGCTCCACCGTCATCAGCCGCACGCCGAGCGAGCCGCCCGGATGAAAACGCACGTAGTCCTCCACACTGAACTTGCGGGCCTTCATCACGGTGAACGCCAGCGCATCGCCGACCGCCAGCATGCAGGTCGTCGAGACGCTCGGCGCCACGCCCAGCGGACACGCCTCGTTCACCTTGCCCATGCACAGGACGACATCGCTGTGCCGGCTCAGGGTCGAATCCTCGTCGCTGGTGAGCGCGATCAGCGCGATCTGGAGCTGCTTGACCAGGTTGATGAGCCGGATGATCTCATCGGTCTCGCCCCCGTAACTCAGGACGATCACGATGTCCTCGCGGCGCAGGCGTCCGAGGTCGCCGTGGACGGCCTCGGCCGGGTGAAGGAAATGGCTCGGCGTGCCCGTGGAGGCCAGGGTGGCGCTGATCTTTCGCCCGATGATGCCGGCCTTGCCGATCCCGCTGACGATGCACGAGCCGCGGCAGTGGTAGATCATCTCGGCGGCCCGGGCAAACGCGCCGTTGACGATCGGCGTCATCGCCGCAATCGCCTCGGCCTCGGCGACAATGACGCGCCGGGCATATTCCAAGTCAAACTCCACGGTCTTCGAACTCCCTGCGGCGGTCGGAGGAGCGTCGCCGGTCCGGCGGTTCTGTGATACGGTATGTTCATTCAACGCCATAAGTCGCGACAATCCATCCATCGTAAAGACATGTCAGTGCGCGCGAGGACATAGCGCCCGGCCATGGATTCGGCGGCTCGCTCCGACTCCTTCTGAGCAGGTCGGAGCCCGCTATAATTTCACCTCGCTGCCGCGGTCATTGAAACACAAGAGCGTGCGCTGCTCGCCCCGGACATCGGGCGAAGCGTGGATAATGATCCGTCGGTCACTGGACTGCTCGATCTGGGCGAGGGCGGTCCTCTTTTCGTTCTGCAGGTAGTCGCCCGACTTCCTGAGAGACCGTCAGCTCGATCCGGCGGATGTGGTCCCGCGACGCCGCCAGGTTCAGCAGGCGGATGATCTCGAGGGCCAGCGACTCGTGGCTCTTGACGAAGCCCATGCCCGCACAGTGCGGACAGGCCAGGAAGGTGCTGAATTGCAGCGACGGCCGCATCCGCTGACGCGTCATCTCGACGACGCCGAAGCGGCTGATGTGCAGAATCTTGGACCGCGCCCGGTCGTTCCGGACCGCGTCGCGGAAGATCCGCTCCACCTCCTTGCGGTGCTTCGGGTTGCGCATGTCGATGAAATCGCAGACGATCAGGCCGCCGAGGTCGCGGAGCCGCAGTTGCCGGGCGATCTCGCTCGCGGCCTCCAGATTGTTCTCATAGGCCGTCTGCTCGGCGTTCTTCTGCCGGCGGAACCGCCCGCTGTTGACGTCGATCGCGACCAGCGCCTCCGTCTGCTCGATCACGATGGAGCCGCCGCTCTTGAGCTCCACCTCGCGGGCCTGAATCTTGGCGATCTCCTCTTCGATCTGGTACTTGTGAAACAGCGGAATCTTCTCGTCGTAGTAGGTCACCTTGGGCTTGAGCCGCGGCGCGGCGATCGAGAGGAAGTCCTTGATCTTGCGGACCGTGGCGTCCGAATCGCAGACGATCTTCACGATGTCATTGCCGAACAGGTCCCGCAAGGCGCGAATCACGAGGTCCGACTCCAGGTAGATCTCGCCCGGCGCCTTCTCGGTGTCCATGCGCTTCTGCATGGCGCGCCAGAGCCGGTCGAGGTACTTCAGGTCCGCCTGGATGTCCCGCTTCGAGGCGCCCTCGCCGGCGGTCCGGATGATGAAGCCGTGCCCCTTGGGGGCCTTGCTCTCGTCGAAGAGCTGCGCCAGTCGTTTGCGCTCCTCCTCATCCTCGATCTTGTGCGAGATGCCGTAGTTCTTCATCCAGGGCATCATCACCAGGTGCTTGCCCGCCAGCGCCAGGTAGGTGCTCAGGGTCGGTCCTTTGGTCTTGAGCCCTTCCTTCGTGACCTGGACCACGATCTCCTGGCCGCGGCGCAGGCAATTCTGCATCGGGGGGCGGTCCTTGAGGGCCTGCCGCCGGCCGATGACTTCCAGCACCGCTGTTCTTGCCCCCCGGGAAATACCGGGGATGCAGATCGCTGATGTGGAGAAAGCCGTTCTTGTCGGTCCCGATATCGATAAAAGCGGCCTGAATCCCCGACTCGATATTGACGACCCTCCCCTTGTAAATACTGCCGACATGAGTGCCCGCGCTGGACCGCTCGACATAGAGCTCCTCCAGCTTGCCTTCTTCCACGACGGCGACTCGGCACTCTTCCCGCTCGGCGACATTGATCAACATCTCACGTGCCATCTTCAAAATCCTCTGCCCTGGTTTCCATGCAGGGCTCTTTCGATGTATCCTTCCGTTCGGTTGTCTCCCATATCACATTCGTCCGGCGGACCGGCCCCGCCAGATCCTGCAAGCTCAGCCCGAAAAGCCGCAGGATCTCCTCCACGCGGATCGAGCCGCCCGCGCCGGTCCGATGCTGCACCATCAGGGCCCCGCTCTCCAGACGGACCGAGAGCAGAAAGGGCCGGACATCGACCGGTCGGGCCGCTTTGCCTTCCCCGGAAGCCCTTTCCACCATGCAACGCTCACTCTCCATCACCTCCGCGATTCTCTCCTGCAAATGTTCCGCGAGGTCCGCCCTTTCCTCGACCCGCAGGGGCAGAACGTACTCGGCCGATTGCGGCTGGAACGATGTGCCAGGCTCCAGGAGGTCAACCGCCAGTACTTCCATTCCCTCCGGCAACTGCGCCGCGAGCGCCCGTTTCACGGCCGCCTCCCGTTCGGCCCGGCTCTCCACGGTGGCGCCTGCTTCGCACAGCTTGGCGACGAACAACTCCTCCTGCGGCCTCCACGCCCACCGGCCGGGGCAGCGGCAGCGACATCCGCGGGTGCGGATTGAACCCCTCGGAGTACCGCACGGGAAGATCCGCCCGGGCGCAGGCCCGTTGCAGGACGCGCGCCGTTTCCGCGTGCGAGAGGAACCGCATCGTCCCAGAGATCCGGAACCGTATGGCCGCCGTCGAATCAGCAATCATCAATAATCAATCATCCTTATTCAATTCAAAAGGCCTCCGGCAAGACCTTCCGGGCGGTGCTGCGCAGGTAGCTGGAGATCTGCCTTTCCGAGTTCATGGCCAGGACCGTGCGCGTCAGATGGTTGCAGTCCTCCATCGTGACGGAGCGAATGACCTGCTTGATCTCCGGGATCATCGGCGGCGTCAGGGACAGCGTTCGGATTCCCATGCCCAGCAGGAGCATGACGTACTCGGGCTCGGAGGCGGTCTCGCCGCAGACGGAGACGTCGATCTTTGCCTTGTACGCATCCTGAATGACCGTGCGGATCAGCCGCAGCACGGCGGGGTCGGCGGCCGAGTACAGCGACGAGACCAGCTCATTGCCCCGGTCCACGGCCAGCGTGTACTGCGTCAGATCGTTCGTGCCGATGCTGAAGAAATCCGCGTCGCGGGCCAGCGTCGAGGCCGTCAAGGCGGCCGACGGCGTCTCGATCATGATGCCGATCTCGATGTCCCGGTTGTAACGGATCTTCTCCTCGTCCAGGTCCTCCATCACGTCGTGCACGATCATCTTGGCCTGCATCAGCTCCTGGATGCTCGTGATCAGCGGGAACATGATCTTGATCTGCCCGAGGACCGAGGCCCGCAGAATCGCCCGAAGCTGCGTCTTGAACATCGAGAGGTTCTGCAGGCAGAAGCGAATGGAGCGCAGACCCAGGAACGGGTTGGGCTCCGGGGCCACGCGCCGGCTCTGGGTGTACTTGTCCGCGCCGAGGTCGAACGTGCGGATCACCACGGGCTTGTTCTTGAAGACCCGCGCCACCTCGGCATAGGCCTCGTACTGCTCCTGCTCGACCGGCTCGGTCGGCCGGTTGAGATAAAGAAACTCCGTTCGGTACAGACCGACGCCTTCGCCGCCCTTCTCCAGCACCAGGTGCGCCTCGTCGGGGAACTCGATGTTGCCCAGCAGCCGAATGCGCACGCCGTCCCGCGTCATCGCCGGCTTCTCGCGGAGCGCGTCGAGCTTGTGCTCGAGGGCGACGAACTCGCGGGAGTACGCCTCGTACTGGTGGATCGTCTCCTCATCCGGATTGACGATGACGATGCCGCGATTGCCGTCGATGATCACCTGATCGCCGCCGCGCACGACCTCCGTCAGGTCCTCCAGGGCGACGACGGCGGGAATGCCCAGCGAACGGGCCACGATCGCGGCGTGGCTGGTCCGCCCGCCGGCATCGGAGGCAATTCCTTTGACGTAATCCCGGTTGAAGCCGGCGGTCTGCGTGGGGCTCAGCTGCCGCGCCACGACGATGACCGCCTCTCTCAGGTGCAGGATGTCTTCCCGCTTGGTCCCGAGCAGCCGCCGCAGCAGACGCCTCTCGATGTCGTAGATGTCCGCGGCACGCTCGCTGATGTAGGTGTCCTTGACGTTCGTCTCGAAGTGGGACGCAATCTCCCGCAGCACCGTGGAGACGGCAAACTCGGCCGTCACGGACTCCGTCTGGACCATGTCGGTGATCCGGCGCCGCAGGCTCCGGTCCCGCAGGAAACGCAGGTGCACGGCGAAAATGTCCTTGATGTGTCCGCCGGTCGCTTCATCCTGCCCCCGCTCGAGCGCATCCAATTCGTCAATCGCCTCCTGAAAGGCGTTGCGGACGCGCTGGATCTCCGCTGCCCTCTGGGAGGGGCTCAATTTCCCGCCGTGGGATTCGGTAATCCTCAGAATCCACGATGAGCGACTTACCGATCGATACCCCCGGCGAGACCGCAATTCCCTTTTTGATCTCCATGCCGGATTCGTTTCGAGTCGGAAGTCCCAGGCGTGGTCCGCGTGAGACGACCGACTCATCCTTAGAATTTCGTTACCGCTGCCTCAAGGCGGCGGCTCCCCGAACATCCGCACCTCCACCAGCTCGCGCAGCGCCTCGAGCGCCTGCTCCGCCTCCGGCCCCTCCGCCCGGAGGTGCAGGCGCGTCCCGCAGGTGGCCGCCAGCATGCTCATCTGCATGATGCTCTTTCCGTCCGCGTTCGTCTGACCGTTGCTCACGATGATCTCGCAGTCGAAGCGGCTGGCCGTATCGACAAACTGCATCGCGGGGCGCATATGAAGGCCTTCGGCGTTCTTGATCTCAACGGTTGTTTCGCGAACCAGTTTCTCCAAGACCCTTTCTCCCATCATTGGCATACCGGGCCTGGCCGCCCCACGACTGTTTCGGTCCGGCTCACCACGAGGGATTCTCGTCGGCCTCTTTGAGCAGATCCTCCAGCTCCGCCGGCGTATCGGCACTGCCGCAGGAACTTGCGGAACTTCTCCTTCTGGAGATGCCGAAAGACGTTCTCCATGGCCTGCAGATGCTTGTCGGGATTGTTGACGGGGCTGATCAGCAGAATCACCGAGTAGACCGGCTGCTCATCCAGGGAGGCGAAGTCGATCCCCCCGCTGCTCTGCCCGACGGCGGCAATGACATGCTTCACCGCCGCGTGCTTGACGTGGGGCACGGCGACGCCCTTGCCCATGCCCGTGCTCGCCTCGTTCTCGCGCTTGATGACCGCCTTGGCTACATCCTTGGCCGACTCGCTGGGGATCTTCCCGGCACTGACCAGGGCGGCGATCAACTCCGTAATGGCACCGTCCCGATCCGTCGCCTGCAACTCCGGAATCGTCGCCTCAAAACAAACGAACTCATCGAATCTCATCTTGCGTCCAGCCTTATCCGATACCGCAACCATCCTACAGCGGTGCCCCCGTCGCCGCTACAATTGGGTCGGGCCCGCAAAACTGCTGCCTTCGCCCATGTGTTTGTCATCTCGTTCCTTGGCCTTCTTCTTGCGCAACTGCTGTTCGAGCTTATGCACCGCCGCATCGATACACGGGTAGGCGCCTTCGCCCGTCCCCGTCGCCACGAAAACGGCCCCATGCTCCCCTCGCGCTATGATTTCCACGGTCATTTTGTTCGCCCCATGGCTGCTGTCGACCACGACCTCCACCTGGTTCACCCCATCATAGTACCGCGGGAGCTTCGACGTCTTGTCCTCGGCATAGGCGCGAATGGCCTCCGTTATGATGATGTGCTTGCCTGTGATCGTGAAAAGCAATTCTGACCTCCTTTAATGGCATCCACGTTCATGTTAGTTGTGGCTGCCGCACCGTGACCGCGCCGGCTTCCGGCAGCGGGACCTGCCGCTCGCTCTCCGGCAAGATCACGCCGGCGCTGACCAGGAACCGAAACGCCTTCTTCGACCGTCATGTCCAGGAAAATCGCGTCTTCCTTGGGGACCGTGATCACGTACCCGCTGACGAGCGCCGGCGACTTGGGAACCAGGACGGTCAGAAGCTCCTTGCGCGCGTGCTCCGCAATCTCCCGGAGGCCCGTGCCGGTGACGAAACCGAGGGACCAGAGGCCCTGGCGCGGATACTCGACCGCCACGACGTGCAGAAACGACTTCTTCTTCTGTTCCGGCGTCAGAACAAAGTCCGTCACCTGCTTGACATGCGGGTAGACCCGCCGCAGGACCGGCGCGCTCATAATCACGGATTCCATCATGCGCCACAGGACCCTGCCGACGACGCTGGCCAGGAACGCCCCAAACAGGAAGATCGCCACCACGGCGAGCAGCAGCCCCACCGCCGAGCCGGCGAACCCTTGGACGAAAATCGCCTCCAAGGCCGCCTGGTACTGCGCCAGCGCCTCCTCGGACATGCCCTGGCCCCCGTGAAACCACACCAGCGCCTTGACCAAGCCGCGGTTGACGTGAACGCTGACGTGCTCTTGCAGAAGACCGTAACCCCAGGCCAGAATCCACAGGGTCAGTATCGTCGGCAGCAGAACCGCCAACCCGCGCAGAAAGTACCTCTTGATGCTCGTAGCTACACTCATCCATCCACGACAGCCGTTGGCTGCCTTCCATGAAGGCCCTGAATCGGGGTGCGCGCCCGGCAAATCACGTCGATAGCCTAATTCGTACGCTCTTGACCGTCAATAGAAATCTCCTGTTGGGGCAGGTGGGCACCGAGCAGGTGAACCAACCCGCCGGGCAGCGAGGCCAGGACCCAAACGAATCGCTGGCAGAACGCCAGGGCCAGGACCTTCTCCGGCGTTGCCCCGGTCAGCGACACGAAAAGCCCGACGGTCCCTGCTTCCGTGACGCCCAGCCCGGCAATGCTGATCGGTATCGCACCGACGACCCACATGACCGGAAAGACGACAAAATAATAGCTCAGCCCCGCCTCAACCCCCAGATCCCGGCCGAGCAGCCAGAAAGCCGCGATGACGGCACTCTGGGCGATCAGCGTCAGGACCAACGCCAACAACAGGGTCCAGGGCCTGGAGCAATACACCACGACAGCGTCTTTGAACCCCCGCAGCAGCAGAACGCCCTTGACCCGAACCTTTGCCGCGATCCCAGCCAGTCCTTGCCCGGGCCGCCGGATGCACCAGCAGAGCCGCGAACACGGCCCCAACCGCCGCTACCGCCCATAAAATCACCCCCCAATGCTGCGAAATCCACCCCGCCCCCGCACCGCCTATCGCGATTCGCCCCCGCACAAATGTCAGGTACGTGAAGATCGCTATCAGCAGCGTCCCTGCCAGCCCGACAGCCCGATCCACGAAGACGCTCAGCGCCCCCGCAAGCCTTTTGTCCGTATGTTTTGTGACGTACCAAGCCTTGAGCAGGTCGCCGCCAACGGCCCCCGGCATCACGTTGTTGTAGAAAAGCCCCAGGAAGAACAGCCGCACGGCCGCCCACACCTCGATGTGAATCGACTGGGCCCGCAGCAGCAGCCACCATCGGACGGCAATAATCACCTGGGCTATCGCGATAGACGACCAGGCTGAGCCCGAAATACCAGGGGCTGAGCTTCCGGAAGACCTCCGCCAGGGTCCGCCAATCCTGCCCCCACAGGACCCATAAAATCGCCAGTGTCGCCACCGCAATGCGAGCGATCAGCGACACATGCCTCTTCCTGCCGGCGTTCGTAGCATCCTGCAAAGCGAATCTCCCAAAAAGAGCTTGTCATACTAAATCATAACCTGTAAAACACGGCCTGACAAGATGTTATCAACCGCCATTCCAAAGTTGGAGGTGCGAAGTTGGAAGTTTCAAGAGCGGTTGAAAAGCCCTGTACTTCCGACTGAGAACTTGATACACGCATACGCTCTTAGAGGTCGATGCCTTTGGATTCGAAGCAGATTGAGGAAGGTTTGCAGTTCACGCCCAAGTTCAACGCCGAAGGTCTGATCCCGGCGATCGCTCAGGATGCCGGGACCGGCCAAGTCCTGATGTTCGCCTGGATGAATCGCGAGGCCCTGGACCGCACCATCGAGACCGGCCGGGCCACCTATTTCAGCCGCTCGCGCGGCAAACTCTGGACCAAGGGCGAGCAATCCGGCCATTTCCAGGCCGTCCAGCAGATCCTCGTCGATTGCGACCAGGATTGCCTGATTCTGAAGGTCGCCGTCAACGAAGGCCAGTGCCACGTGGGCTATCAGTCCTGCTTCTACCGGGCGTTGAAGCCCGCCAGCAGGACCGACCTCGAATGGACCGCCGCCAAAGTCTACGATCCTGAAGCCGCCTACAAGAAGTAGACGCCTCAGAGGGCAGGAAAGGTGGCACGGGCATCTTGCCCGTGGGTCTTGTGGCATCGGCATCCTGCCGATGGTTCATGGGCTGGAAGCCCATGCCACGCAGCGGCGAATCGGATTGGTTTGCCCCTTCCGAACGTCCGCCGGTACAATGCCCCCAGTGGCGGCGTCCCGATTCCATAATGCCATCAGTCGGGTGAAGCACGTACCGGCGTTGGCCTGGCAGGGCTTCAACCAGCTCCTGTGGCCGGCGGTTTGCGACATCTGCAACGATGCCATCTGCGACACGGACCGTCATCTGTGTCCGAAGTGCTGGAGCGAGCTTCTGACCTGCACCGCCGGAGACTACTGCCCTCGTTGTGGGCGCGATGCCAGCCGGTACGGCCTGGTCGGCGGCGCCTGTGCGGCGTGCCAAAACGACGAGATCCATTATCGATGGGATGGCCCGCGTCGGCGTGTACGCCGAGGCCCTCCAGCGGATGATCCTTGCCTTCAAGCACGATCGCAGCGAATTCACGGCTGCTTTGGCACCCCTGGCCGATGCGGCGTTACAGGGCAGCAGCTTCTGCGACGAGATCGATCTGCTCGTGCCCGTCCCTCTGCACTGGACCCGGCGGCTGCGCCGAGGCTACAACCAGTCTCACCTCATCGCCAAGCGTCTGCATCACCCGCGCGCCCGGATCAGCACGGACCTGGTGCGTGCCCGCCGGACCCATGCTCAGCCCCAGATGGCAACCGCCGCCGCTCGAGCCAGAAATGTCGCCGGGGCTTTTGTCGTCCGCGACGGGCACAACTTCGGCGGCAAAACCATCTGTCTCGTCGACGACATCAAAACCAGCGGCTCGACTCTGAACGAATGCGCCAAGACGCTGAAAGAGGCGGGCGCCGCCAAAGTCTACGCCCTCGTGCTGGCGGTCGCCGGGCAGAAAATGGTCTGACTAAAGACCGAGCCGCCGGCGCAGAATTGTCGAGGCCCTCGTTCCTGTGGCCAAGCTGATTTTCCGGCTCTACGGGCGGTCAGAGCTTCTCGTAGCGGATGACGGCACGGTAGACGCCGTCGATGCGATGGCCGTCCACGACCGTCGGGGAATAACGCTCGTTGCGGGGCTGGAGCCGGACCTTGTCCTCCTTCTCGAAGAAGACCCGCTTGAACGTCGTCTCGTGGGGCATGGTGAAGCGGATGAAGCAATCGTCGCCGTTCTGCACCTCCACCGCCGGCGAGAAGATCACGATGTCGCCCTCGAAGAAGCGCGGCTCCATCGAGTCGCCGACCACGCGGACGGCAAAGGCGTTCGGATCGTGCAGATCGGGGCAGCGCACGTAGTCGTCGGCCACCCCGACCGGGTAGTCGAGGTCGTTGAAATCCGTCGGGTAGCCGGCGGCCACCTTGTTGATGATCGGAACCAGCCGGCCCGCCGCCAGCGACGACTTGCCGTCCTTCGTCCCCAGCTTCGCCTCGGCCAGCAGGGCATGGATCTCACTGGCCTTGGTCCCCTTCTCCGTGAGCCGCTGGATCAGGTGCCGCAGCTTCTGGTTCTCCGCCTCTCGCGACTCGTAGACGCCTCGGACGTCGGACGGCATCCGCTCCAGGTGCGCGATGTGCAACAGCAGACCGCCATCGAATTGGAGGACGCGCTCCAGCCGCGTCAGCAACTCGTCACTGGGCGGGTTCTTCACCTTGCCCGTCTCGATCGTGGACAGGTAGGGTTTGGAATACCCCACCGGTTGCTGACTTCGTCCAGGGTCAGGTCCAACTGCTTCCCGCTTGTTCCGGATGATTTGTCCGAGGGACATAGTCTTCACCTTTTTCATCGTCAACTCACCTCAATACGTTCGTAGTCGGCACAGCCCAGGCCGATCTTCACCGCGTGCTCGATCTGGTGACGCCAATCGAGCATGCTGTTGCCGATCAACTCCGGCAGCCTCCTGCCGCCGCGTGTCTCCACCATGTCAATGGCCGCCTTGTCCACAGCCACCGGATCGGTCGAGGCTACGATCCCGATGTCCGGGACCATTGTAGGCATGTCCGCCTTGTCGAAGCAATCGCAATCCTTCGTCATCGACAGGAGAAAATTGAAGAAGGCGGCCCGGCCCTCTTTGCCCTTGACGACCCCCAGGGCATGCTCGGCGACGCTCTTTTGCAGGATCTCGCTCTCCTGTTTCCAGTCATACTGGACCGCGTCGAACCGGCAGACCGCGACGCACTCGGCACAGCCGATGCACTTGTCCTGGTCGATGTGGGCCTGGACCTCGTCGAGCGAGATGGCGTCGGCGGGACAATGCCGGTGACATTCGCCGCAGCGCGTACACTTGCCCTTCTTGACCTGGGGTTTGAGGGCCGAATGTTGGCGCATCTTGCCCTTGCGGCTCGAACAGCCCATGCCCAGCGTCTTGAGGGTGGCCCCGGCACAGGTGGCCACGTGACCCGTGAAATGGGCCACCGACAGAATCGACTGGCACCGGACGATATCCGCCGCGATCGAGACTTCCTGCTGCAATTCGCCGTCGATGGGCACCGCCGTCTCCGCCGTCCCGAACAGGCCGTCGGGCGCCAGGAACGGAATCCCGAGTCCCGCGACGCTGAAGCCCCGCTCCGTCGCCAGGACCGTATGGTCGATGGCGTTGTGCCGCCGGCCGGTGTACAGCGTGCTGGTGTCCGTGATGAACGGCTTGGTCTTGAGCTTGCAGAAGCTCGTCCACGAGTCCCTTGAGACACGGGGCCTTGATGTACGTGTTGTTGACCTGCTCGCCCGACGTGGACCTTGACGGCCGTGAAGTCGTTCTTCCGGAAGCAGCTCGTCGAACCCGCCGGCTCGGAACAGCCGCCGCGCCTTCTCGGAAATCGCCCGTTCCCCGTCACCCACCGAGGCCTTGATGAAATACACTTTCGCCGCCAACGGATCTCCTTACACCCAGCCAGCCTTCCCTACGTCACGGCGTGACACATTTTCACGATTTATTATTCGCTATCTACAATTCACCAACCAGTTGTTTTGTTATCATACAAGCACCTCGCTGGATCGTCAAGCAAAATCTCACGTATTCCGGAATCTCCCCCGCCGGAGGGCGGACGAGAGAAGACAGAGGACAGAGGACGGGCCGACTACAGACTGCTGACTACCGATATTTAACCGCAGAGGACGCAGAGGGACGCAGAGAAAATCATCAACCCCAGAGCCGCAGACATGTCATTGCGAGCGCAGCGCGGCAATCTGAACCGACTACCGACTACTACTTCTTGAACCACGGAGGGCACGGAGACCACGGAGAGAATCATCAATCATAAATCATCAATCCAGAGGCAACTGCGGCCACCCAAGCCCGGAGGGCGACGGAGGAAAGACCGAAGACAGAGGACGGACGACAGAGGACGGAAGGCCGGAGGATGGACGGCCGCAGGCCCCACTTCGAACTTTACACTTCAGACTTGACACTTCCCCTCATGGCTGGGTCGCTGGGGCAAAAAGATAAAGGAAGTCCCGCCAGGGACGACAGACCCACTGCGGCATGTCCTCTTTCTCTCGCCCCTGCGGGACCTTGAGGTCTACGGGCCCTTGTGGCTGGCGTGACCCATCATCGCAGACCGTTCCTCGATTGCTCATTCGGAGGCTCTGGTCCGTCAGCCCCTCCTTGGCCAACTCCATCGCATGGTCCGCCGCGAGGCAATCGTGCTCCGCCTTCTCGATCCAGCGGGCGACCTCTTTCATCAATTCAGGCGGCTCGCTCATACAGCACCTTTCCTTCGCGAATGGCCTCGCGGATGATCGTCCCGATCGCGTCGCGATACTTCTCCACCTCCTCCGGCGTGACGACGATCAGGTCAATCGGAATGGGAATACCTTCCAAGGCCAGGTCGATCTGCACGGCCTGTTGTCGTTTGGAGCCGTCCACGCGCATGACGATCAACAGATCCGCGTCGCTGTCGGGTCCGCCCTGCCCTCTGGCCCGAGAGCCGAACAAAATGATCTTGTCCGGGTGGAACTGCGTCGCAATGCGTTCCACCGCCTGTCGGATCGCCGCTTCCGATTCCGCTCGCGTTCGCACCATCGTGCTTTCTCCTATCGCCGATAGCCAAGACCAGCATGCCTGACAATCGTCGTTACACACCGCCCATAGCATACCGTGCGAACGGGAAACTGACCACCGTCAACTGCCTTTCTCGCCGACTACCGGCTACAGACTACCGACTACTGCTTCTCAGGCTGGGGAGCTTGGGCAAAAAGATAAAGGAAGTCCCGCCAGGGACGACAGCATCGAAACACGCAAAACTCGGATGAACCGCGAATGGGAAATGCGTGGGTCTGACCCCGGTCGGCCCTGGAATCCTCCGGTTGTCACCGCCCCTGTGCTATGGTACCATTGTCCACGTGATAAACGACATGCAGAGGATGGGAATAGGTTGAATACAGAAGAAACCACTGTATTAAATGGACTTCCGACGGATGCGCACGAAGTGAGAATTATGAGAGGATTGACGGGACAGTCGGTTTCGAGCGGAGCCCCAGGTGATCGGGTGATTACGCTGGGTTCAGGTCTTGCCTCCATCCCCGAACGCCTACTTCTTGCACATGCGCGCGGCGACGTTCTCTTCATTGCCGGTGCCGGCGTCTCGAAGCATTCTGGCTTGCCTGAATTCCGCGAGTTGGTGCTCAGCGTCTATGCACAGCTTGATCCCCCTATACATGCCATCCTGTCTGGCGATCCAAGGACTGCTTACGATCAATGGAAAGTTGACCCATCTGGCATGACTTGTCAACAAGCCGCGGAGGTCAAGAGATTCATCGCCGGTGACTATGACGTCGTCTTAGGCATGCTTGAACGGCGGATGGATGGGCGGTCGCATGACAAGAGCCGCGTTAGGCAAGCGATAGCGACGGAACTGCTTGATCCTGCCGTCAAGCCTGCCCCAATTCACCAGGCACTGATGCGTCTTTCCGACCGCGGTGGTGCGACCGCAATCGTAACGACCAACTTCGATCTCCTCTTCGAGGATGCTGCAAAGGCTTCTCGTTCGCCGGTTCAGACTTATGCTCTCGGGGGAATCCCGAAACCGAGTCGCAGAAACGATTTTGCTGGTGTCTTTCATATTCATGGTGCATTCGACCGTGATCAAACCAGAGCCTCGGATCTGATTGTAACCGACCACGATTTCGGAGAGTTCTATCTGCGAAGGCGCGTCGTGTCGGATTTCATCTACGATGCGGCCCGATTGTTCAACCTCGTCCTCGTTGGGTATAGTGCAAGTGACGCACCAATGAGATACCTCTTGAACGCCGTCGCCGCAGACGTCACACGTTTTGGCGACTTCAAGGAACGCTTTGCCTTCGTGGCGAAGGATTCTGATCCGACCATCATGGAGGACTGGAAGGGTCGAGGAATTACTCCTATTTCTTACGAACCGGCCAACAACCATTCTGAACTCCGCGATACCTTGGCGCGATGGGCGGCTTTATCAGCTCACAACGGCAAGAGAAGTCTTGTTGACGCTGAGGTGAAGCGCATTGTTCGAACCAGCCGGCCTAGTGCGAGCGATTCTGACCGCGACGTCTTCGATCATTTGATTCGACGCAGTGACCGTACCGAACGAGTTCGGCTCTCTGCTCTGGCGTCCAGACAAAAGGCGGATCTCGACTGGCTTGAGGCGATCATTGCAATTACTGCTGAGAGTGATCGGGAGTATTGCTGATGAGAACAGGATGGCACGAGCTCAATAGCTTGGATCAAGCGGTGTTCTGGGCCACGCGTGGGTTCCTGAATGGGCGACTCGAGGAGCAAGCAACAGTCAATTGGGCACTCCGTCTCAAGCCGAACGATGCAGGCGCGCGTCTCGCGATCCTCGATGCAATCGATGTTCCAGGTGGACGGGAGATCAATGAGCCGTGGCGATCCACATGGCGATTGGTGGAAGAATGGTGGAGTAGTCCGCCAGTCGAGGAATCCTCAACAGGGGCGTACCATGCTCAATGGCGGCTAGGGGCGGGAGACAGATCAGGATCGCTTGTCGCGGCGATTGTAGAACTCGTTTCCCCACGCCTTGATCTCAAGCCGTTGAATCCTCAGCCGTCTTTGGGACTCGATGTGCAATTGCGGAACCCACGAAGGCATCCTAAAAGGGTCGAGGATACTCTCACACTTGAATTGACAAGTGGAGACACCATTGATCCTGGCGTGCTGAAACTTAGCGATGTGACTGAGGGGTATTTCCTAACATCCTTGGCACTTGCTCTTGATGGCGCCGTTGCCAACGGGCTGGATATCGCTCGCCGTCTCGGCTGGCGCGGCGAAGGGAGCTTCTGGCGACTTGGAGGTCTCTATCGGGTCTACTATGTGCCGACTACTGAACGTGATGACGAGGAGGAAGAGCCTGACGAGTTTCATCGTGGGATCGCGCCCTCCGTAAAGCTCCTGCACACGGTTGTCTCGCGACTCGCTGACACTGATATTTCGGCAGCAGCTCAATTCGTTCGACGATGGAAGGAGATGAATTCACCGATCTATCTGCGATTGTGGGCTGCGCTATCGCGAGATTCTCGTATCACCTCACCCAGCGACGTAGGTACAGCACTTCTATCACTAGGGAATCGAGAGTTCTGGAAGGTCACGAGTTATCCCGAAATTGCCGAATTGCGAGCGAGACGTTTCCGGGAGCTTGATCTTCATCAACAGAGGGCAATCACTGCTCGCATTCGGAGACTTCCGCCACGCGGTCTCTGGCCAGCAAGGGCTGATGGTACACGAGTCGCAGACGCGCGTCTCCACTGGGCGCTCCGCGAACTGCGGCGCATCGAGATTGCCGGTGCCTCTCTGCCACCTGGTGACAAGACTTGGCTGGATGCCAGGATTCAGGGCTTCCTCGATTTAGCTCAGATGGCCCGCCTAGACGAAGGTTCTATAGAGGTGACGCGGGCTCGCGCGATTCCAGCAAACCCGGACAATCGATTCGATCTGCTCGCGGGGGAGGACCGGCTGAAGATGTTGGAAGCCGCTCTTTCGTCCTCGGGTGACAGATGGGATGATGATGATCCTGGCAGTCGTGCCAACGACTGGACCCAGCAACCAGGGCGACCCATTCAGATCCTTGCCGATTTTGAATCCGTCCGGGATGGCGGGGCCGCCTTCGCAAGGGTCTGGGACCGGTTCGGTTGGGCACACTCACCGACGACAAAACAAGTCGAAGGTCCGGCGCAGCGAGATCTATTGGCAGAAACTGGTCGTGTCCTGTCGCTTCTCTCCAAGTTGCCAGAGACGACGATCCGCGCAGCCATCGAAGGCATATCCAACTGGCTATCTGCGTGGAGAGATCAGGTTACCGCACTGCCTCAGGGGCTCCCCGTCTGGCTCAAGGTCTGGCCAATTGCCGTTGAGGCCACAAACGCAAGGAAGCCCTGTGAGGAAGAAGTTGATCTCAGCACGGTATCTGCAATCTTCATCTGAACACGAGCCAAAGGTACCTGACACGCTGAACACGCCAGCGGGGAAACTCGTTGGTGTCTTCTTGGCTGCATGTCCAAACCTATCAGAAAACGATCATCCATTTAGTATCGATGCCGCACCCCGCACGATCCGGGATACGATCATCGCTGCTCCCGGTGAGTCTGGGCTGATAGCTCGCCATAGGATGATCGAAGCATTGGCCTACTTCTTAAAAGCAGACCCGACTTGGACACAGAAGTACCTAATCACACCGCTAACCGCTAACAATGAAGAGGCGAGGACTCTCTGGCACGCGGTTGCACGGCGGAGGCGGTCATCCGAGGTCCTCAAGATCATTGGTGGCGCGATGGCAGAGTACGCCACCGACCGGCGAGCTTCGGGCGAGAAACCCAGCGTTCGCTGGTGTTCAGTCTCGTGGTTGAATGCCTTCACGCGTTTCGTGAGCAACGGAAACCTGCGGTAGCTCCCACTCGCGTCACGCAGATGCTGCGGTCACTTGATGACGAAATCCGTGCATCCGCAGCGGAAGTGGTCCAACGTTTCGTTCGCGATAATTCCACGCCTCGCGATGGAGAGCAGGCCCTGGCTTCACCAGAGCAACTCTTTCGATCTGCCGGCGCACCCTTCCTGCGGGACGTCTGGCCACAAGAACGTTCCCTGGCAACGCCGGGTGTGAGCAAAGCCCTGGCCGATCTACCGGCGACTACGAAAGACGCGTTTGCCGAAGCCGTAGATGCAATCGAACGATTCCTTGTACCTTTCGAATGCTGGACAATGCTTGAATACGGCTTGTATGGTGAAGAGGGCGGCAAGCCGAAGCTGTCGAATATCAACGATCAGAAGAAAGCTGGCCGCCCTCCTGCGACTTCTCGACCTGACAGTCGGCAAAACCGAAGGGTCTGTGATTCCGCGTGATCTAGCTGATGCGCTTGATCAGATTGGTAGGATTTCGCCCAAGCTGACGGAAACCCAAGAATTTCGTCGTCTGGCGACCGCCGCTCGCCGGTGATAATCTGCCTTACAGACTGGAGAATTGACAACTCAGAGGCAACTAATGGTGTCCGGTACATTCATCGAGTAGGATTGGCGGCTATGGGTAGGCGGGTCACGAGGTCTGGAGACCCACAAGCCCCGCAGGAGCCGAAAGACGGGGGAGACGCCGACGGGTTCTGTCGTCCCTGGCGGGACTGGTTTGGTTCTTTGCCCAGGTTTCCCGATCAGTCCTTCGGTGTCTCGCAAGACAATCTCCCCGCTGGTACCCGTAAAGCGATAAACGCTGTTCTCCACCCTCTGTCTTCCCTCCGTGGCCTCCGTGTGCTCAGTGGTGAAAAAAGGCAGTAGTCGGTGGCCGGTAGCCGGTTGTTTCGACAGCCGAGGGCGGCTGTCCTACATGATTTGTTCGCGTCTTTCGCGTGGTTCGCGGTTGAAAAGCACTTCCTGGTCTGTCCTCCGCTCTCCGTCCTCTGTCCTCGATTCTCTGCGTTCTTGGCGTCCCGTTCGGCTTCGCTCAGGGCGGGCCTTGGCGCGAGATAGGTTCTGCTTGCGACCACGTTTGTGCAACAGTTGAAAAGGTAAAACACCCCGCGAGCCAGAAATTCTTTATTCCTTCCCGCACAAGGGGTTACGCGATTCTGGGGCCTCGCCTGCGCACAGAATTCCGTCACGATTCGTGCAACACGGCGCCAGAGGTAGAGGGACACTGCCCTGAGGCGGACCCCTCGGATTTATGATTCCGCCTTCGCGAATGAATGTTTATGAATTATGATTTGATTTGAAAGCGAAAGGAAGAGGCATGAAGACGCGAGGCAGGGTGAATTGCGGATTTCGGATTGCGGATTGCGGATTGTGCAAAACAAACCCAATTCCCGGCGGGCGAGATACCCCACCATTCTACTGTTCTATTATTCCACCATGCCCGGCGGGGCCGGGCGGGACGGCACCAGAGGGACCCGGGACGGGGGTTGTTGTACAAACAAACCCAATTTCCCGAAGGCCGCGGCAAGGGGCAAGTACAGTGCGGGAAAAGAGTTATGGTGAATTGGACAGGCAGAAGGCATCGACAAAACAAAGCCAATTTCCGGCCGTGCCGGGTGGGACGGGGCCCCAGGGACGCGGGACGAGGGAGAAATGCGCAAAACGAAGCCAAAAGGCGGTAGTCGGTCGTCAGTGGCCGGTAGGCGGTTGTACAAACAAACCCAATTTCCGGGCAAAGCCCGGTGGGACGAGAGGCCCCAGGGACGGGGGGACGACGGGCAAATGCGCAAAACGAACCCAATTTGCCCGGCGGGGCCGGGCGGTCTTCCCTCGCCCCTCGACCCTCCGGCCTCGCCCCTCCGCCGGGGTGCGGCCGGGTTTTCGCTTGCCCTGGCGGCCGGCGGGCAAGATAATGCTCCCCCATGGGGCCTTGGCGAAGGGGTTGGAGGCCTGAAAGTCAAAGTGTTGGAGAACGAGAAATGAAACTTGCCGTCACGATTCTGATGATGCTCGTTTTGGCCGCCGGTCCACTGTATGCCCAGAATCCGGACCAGCCGCCGCCGACGCCGGAGCAGGAGCAGCCTGAGGTTCTCACCAGCGGCCCGGTGCACGAGGCCTTTGCGGAACCTGTCAATCTGGAGCCTCAGGCGGGCCTGGTGGTCTCGGAGGAGCCGCCGGCCCAGATTCAGGAAGTCCCGCCGGACGAGAAGCCGTCAGGCAGCCAGTTCGTCTGGGTGCCGGGCTATTGGGCCTGGGATGCCAGCCGGCAGGGCTACATCTGGGTCAGTGCCTGCTGGCGCGCTGCGCCGCCCAAAGCGTATTGGGTCCCGGGCTACTGGGCCCGCGTGCCCGAGGGCTGGGAGTGGATCCCCGGTTTCTGGACCCCGGTCGGCGCTGCAGAAGATCGAGTATCTCCCCGCCCCGCCGGCGATCGAGAACGTGGAACCGCTCGGTCCGCCGCCGTCTTCCGACGACATTTGGGTGCCGCCCTGCCGCTATTGGTACGAAGGCCATTACATCCTGCGGTCGGGATACTGGCTGCGCGGGCAGCCGGACTGGGTCTGGATACCGTCGCACTATACCTGGACGCCGCGCGGCTATGTTTTCGTGCCGGGGCACTGGGACTACGCGCTGGAGCGCCGCGGCGTGCTGTTTGCGCCGGTCCTTTTCCCGCGGCACTTCCACGCGCGGCCGGCATTCTCCTATCGGCTCAGCGTCGTCGTCGATCTTGGCCTGCTGCGGGTCAACCTGTTCACCTACCCGCGGTACAGCCACTATTGCTTCGGGGACTGGTACGATGACGCCTATCTCCGCGTCGGCATCTACCCCCGCTGGCAGAGCGAGCGAATCCGCGTATGCTATGACCCCATCTACCATTATGACCGTTGGCGACATGTCAGGACCGAGCCTCACTGGGTGGAGAACGAGCGCCATCAGTACGACCTCCGCCGGGCCGACAGGGATCTCCGCCCACCGCGAACGTACCACGAGATGGAGGTCCGGCAGGCCAAGCTGCCGGAGCTGCAACGCAGAAATCTGCAGATCGCCCAGCCCCTGAACAGGGTCGTCGCCCGCCGGACGACGCCGCTGAAGTTCGAGCCGGTGAGCAGCAGCGAGCAGAAGAAGATCACCCGGCAGGCAACCGATGTGCGCAAGTTCGGCGACCAACGCACCCGCTGGGAATCGCCGGCAGTCAGTCGCAGGACCGTTGGGCCGCTCACGGAACGCAAAGAGATTGTGAAACCACCGGCTGAACACAAGGAGCCGACGGTCGGGTCACCGGAGCGAAAGGCCCCCGCCAGCCCACCGGTCGAACATAAGGAGCCGACGGTCGGACCACGGGAGCGAAAGGCCCCCACTACTCCGCCGGTGGCATCGACGCCCGCGGAGCGCAAGGCAACGGGCCCGGTGCCCGCGGAGCATGCGCCTCCGTTCGTTTCGCCCCGCGAGGTCAAGATGACCAAGCCGGAGACCGTGAGAATTCCCAGGCCGCCGATCATCGGCAGAGCGTTCACGCCCAGCAGGCAAGAGGTCGGCACGCCGTCCAATCCCACCGCGGAGCGGCAGAACCCGCGCGATCTCAAAGGCAGGATCACGGACAGAAGCAGGAATAAAGGAAAGGACGAAGAGAGAGCCAGATAACTCCGGTTCTCCATTTCGGCACGCTATCTGCCGTTCGGCTGCTGAAGCACGTCCGGTTGGACCTACCTCCGTGATGCCCTCGATGATCGCGTTCTGATCTATTAACCGAGCGTCACCCGTAGGCCAGCGCCGGCTTGGGGGTGTGTTTCCTGTTTCTCCTGCTCTTGGCTTTGGTGAGTTGCCGCTCCAGGTCCCGGGTGGCTCGGTTGATCGAGCCATAGGCGTTGTCCGCCGTCTCCTGGGCAACGAAGCGATGCTTTCTATTGCCGCTGGCGGTGATCCTGGCAATCGCCGCCCCATTGGTTCCGCGGCGGAGCGTTACCGTGACATTGTCAAGGTTATGGTAGTACTTGGCCAAGCTGGCGGCCTTCTCCGCCACGTACGCCTTGAAGTCGCTGGAAATCTTGACGTTCTGCCCGCTGATTCTCAGAAGCATCGATAGCACCTCCACTGGTTTAGAGAAACACCCCGACGATATGCGGGAAATGAATAAGAAACACGGAAGGGAACGAAGGGCCTGCCATAGAAGCGAATCTCAACATGCGTCGAATCCTCCCTGTGCTACAGGTGGAGTCAGAAACTCAACATGCATCTTCTACAAGGCAAGATACGACGGAACGGTTCTCGGGTTCGCCCCTGAAGGATACAGTTTTCTGGGAGCCTCTAAGTGTCGTTACCATAAAGGTTTACGCGCACGTCGTCCTCACGGTTTCATGCCGTGAGATGCTCGATGACGATCTTGACGCCGATGGCGATGAGGATGAGGCCGCCGATGATCTCGACTTTGCTCTCGAAGAAATGGCCAAAGCGTTTGCCGATGAAGACGCCGCTATAAGACAGAACAAATGTGACCAGGCCGATGAGCGTGACGGCCAGGGCAATCGGGGCTTTCAGCAGGGACAGCGTGATCCCCACCGCCAGCGCATCGATGCTGGTCGCGAAGGACAGGATCAGCAGGACGGCAAGATTGGCGGGATTGCGGTCCCTTTCGGCCGCTTCGATCCGGAAGGACTCGTAGATCATCTTGCCGCCGACGAAAGCCAGCAAAGCAAACGCAATCCAGTGGTCGTAGGGTGCGATGTAGCCCACCAGGCCCAGGCCCGCCAGAAAGCCGATGATCGGCATGATGGCCTGAAACGCGCCGAAGAACAGAGCCATGCGCAGCGCGTGGCGGAGCTTGAACTCCTTGTACACGCTGCCCGTGATGACAGAGACCGCAAAGGCATCCATCGCCAGGCCGACCGCAATGAACAAAATGGTCCAAAGCTTCATGGCTGCTCCGGTACGACGTCGAACACGGCAATTTCCGGCCGGGCGAGAAAACGCACCTGGGGTCCGGGACGCGGCTCCAGGCCGAGGCCCCGGTTGACATAGAGCGTGGTCTGTCCCACGCGATACAGGCCGGACTCGTACTTCTTACCGAATTTCGAGAACGTAATCAAGGCGCCGTACCAGGGCAAGGTCACCTGCCCGCCGTGGGTGTGGCCGCAGAGGTACAGATCGACGTTCGGGCCGCAGACGTCCTCGATCAGGTCCGGCGAATGGTACAGAAAGACATTGAACCGGTCGCTCGGGAGAGCCTTGACCGAATCGATCGGGACATTCGAGCGGATGAAGTTGAGGCCCGAGATGCCGATGCTCGTCGGAACCCTTTGTCACAGGGACCGTCTCGCCATCGAGCCACCGAAACCCTGTGCCGTCGAGCAGATCGAGTGGCCGCGGCCAGGCGGTATCCTGATTGCCGAGCACGGCGAACTTCCCCAGCGGCGCCTCAAGGCGACGGAGCGCATCGCGCAAGTGCGGCAGACCCAGAGGGATGGTTGCAGTAGTCACCCGTGGCCACGACGATATCGGGCTTGAGATCGTTGATGATCCGCACCATCTTCTCTTCGTTGCGGATTCGCCAGTCGCAGTGCAGGTCGGAGATTTGCACGAGGCGAAAGCCGGCGGTCTTGAGCTTCGGCGTACGGATGGTCGTCACATGAACGTCGACCCAATTTGGCTCGATGAAATGGCCGTAGAGCCAGCAGCCGATCCCGACGGCGGCGACGATGTGGAGAAGGAGGTAGCGTCGGCCGAACAGTTCGCTCCTGCCGGGCCGTTTGCAGATTCGGCCCCAGATGTAATCGACCAGCAGCAGTGTCTCCGCGCCGTAGATGAAGAGAAGCAGTAGCAGAAAGACGAGCAGGGAGATCCCTTCGCGAAGTGATAGTGTAATCATTGGGCTTTGATGATCCCCCGATTCGTGACATCCTCGGCGATCCGCTGACCGGGCGGGACGATCAGGAACTCCTCATCGCTCCAGACGCCGTCGACGAATCGCTGCATCAGTCCGGCGTCGCCTTTACATTCCTCGTAATTCCACTTCAGGAACGCCGCACATTCGCGAGTGAAAGCCTTGTAGCCCTCGGAGTCGATCAGGCCCCAATCGACGTAGGTCGCCCAGTTGTATTCCTTCATCCAGGTCTGCTCGACCTCCATGAGGTACGTGGCATTGTCCTCGCCGTACTTCCGGACGTACTCCCGCAGCAGCAGGTCGTAACGTTCCTGGCTGGGCTGCTTGCCCGACTCGATCCAGCCGGGGCTGTACCAGTAGACGCCGCGATGCGAATCGAAGTACTCCTGATAACGGTCTTTCGAGCCGAGCAGCAGCGTGATACAGTCATGGGCCCGGGGGATGACGATAGGGATTTCCGCACCCAGCCCGACCACACCGTTGCTGCACAGACCGTAGCCGAGCAGCGACGCATCGTAGGGCCGGTCCTGGATATCGCGCGTCCGTTCCAGCGCCTTTTGCACCTCCCGGCGCAGCCGGTCCGGCTCATCGTGCAGGCCCTGCGGCATCAGGACGATATCGACGATGTTCTTCGACCGCGCTGCGCAAAAATATGCCTCCCGCTGCACGACCTTGCAGGCAATCAACTGCAATCGCTTCGCATCGCCCTGCGGAATCATGATGTTGCTGGTACCGATCACTGGTTCTGCAGGACCTCAATCATGGCGGCGATATTCTCCGGCCGGGCGTCGCGCGGAATATCGTGCGAGGGCGAGGCGATGTAGCCGCCGTTGGCGCCGACGACGTCGAGGAGCCGCCGGACTTCGTCCTTGACCTGCTGCACCGTCCCGAACGGCAGACTCCGCTGAATGCTGATCCCGCCGTAGAAGGTCAGGGCGCTGCCGTAGCGTTGCTTCATCTTGTAGACGCTCATCACTTCCGGCTGGAACGGATTGAAGACGTCGAGGCCGCACTCGATCATGTCAGGAAACAGCTCATCGACCTTGCCGCAGCAGTGCAGCATCGTGAACTTGCCCTTGGACTTGACGAGCTGGCACATCTGCCGGAAGCGCGGCTTGATGAACTCGCGCCACAAGTCCGGCCCCATGAGCACGCCGCGCTGGTGGCCCCAGTCGTCGCCGAACCGGAAGACATCGACGTTGTGAGCACAGGCCCGTTCGATGATGCCCAGATTGAACTCGAGGATTCGGTCGAGCAGCGTATTGATGAAGGGCTTGTCCGCCACCATCGCCATGAGGACGTTTTCCATGCCCGCCAGCGTCCAGGCCCGCTCGAACAGCGCGAAGCCGAGACTGACAAGTACGGCGTTGTCGGGGCTTGAGGCAATCACCTGATCGAAGCTGTCATATCGTGCCGGATCGCCGGGGTCGGGGAACTGGAAGCTCCCGACGCTCTCGGGCGTCACGAGGCGATTACAGACGACCCCGATGTCTCTATCGATTCTCCGGTCCCACTCGACCCCGAACTCATCCCGCCAGGTGTCCGGGTCCACCTGGGTATAGCGGGCCTCGGGCGGATGCGGCCGCAGCCACGTAAAGCAATTGCCGAGCTTGCTCTCGAATTCGGGATCGCCATAGTACTCGACCATCCGGGCGTGGGCCGGTTGCGTGAACCGGATGTCATACGGAACCTTGTCCGGCGACCTGTGTTGAATCGCCGCCAACACACGCTCTCGATTGGTCACGTCATGGCCCCTAATTTATGACTTACGATTTATGATTTACGATTTGGCTTTGCGAGGAGGCGACGCTGAAAAGCCAAATCGACGCGTCTACGGCTTACAGGTCTTGCACGGCCGTTTGCCGGTCTGCACGGCCTCTTCGCGGCTTTTATACCCGACGAGATTGCCGCCGGCAATGTTCTTCGCCCAGCGGCAGTCCGGCCGGTGAAAGACCTGACTGCTCGTGGAAGATACAAACGCGTACCCGGAGGCCGCCGGAGGATTCTTCGGACTCGACTGTCCCGGGTTAGCCATCGGTGGCGTGGAGATGCCTTGCGAGAGCGATGGAACCGTGCCTGCGGCTTTGCAGGCGGCGACGAATGCGTCGGTCTGGGTCAGCACGGTTGTCGAGATCGCCTCGGCCATATCCGGCTTCGCAACCAGCTCCATCACAGGTTTGCTCTGCCAGACTTCGGCCGGGATTTGCAGGTCCGGCCGGTTGAGCAGTGTCACAAGCCGGCTCAACGAAACCTGCACGCGGCAGGCATACCGGTCACTCTCGGGCAGCGGCGCACCCTCGATTCGCACGATCAGCCGTGGCGCAAAGCCCGTCTCGCCCTCGGCCGGCTTAATCCCAGCCTCGCCCAGCTTCTCAGCAATCCGCACCTTCAGCCTCGAGGCCTCGATCAACTCCTCCGGCCCGGTTTCCAGCGTCGCCAGCACGATCTGAAGCTGGTCTACCCCCACCAGAGCCTGGGAGGTGGAGAGCAGGATATCCTGATCCGTCGAGGGCCGCACTGGCCCCGCCTGCCCGGCAGACGCCCCAATGAGAAACGCCAAGAGGCACACATGGGTTGCCATGATCTCTCCCTTCACTCGCATCTGTCCGAAAAACGTGTCCCGCGTGTGGAACAGTAGGCCCGTCAGGCTGGGGCGAGGGCCTTCTCCACGGCCGCTTTCATCTTGGCCAGGCCGGCCTTCGCCACCTCCAGCGGGTCCTTTTCCCAATAGACCTGGCTGAATAGTTCGAGGGACAGGACGGTCTGACCATCTTTGTCGCGCAAGCCGCGCAGAATCTGCGTCAGCGGCGCGATGCCGTCGCCCGGCATGATCCGGTCGCGGTCGGCGATCTTGTCCCGCGGCGGGTCCGCCGGATAGTCGTTCATGTGCAGCACCGGCATGGCGGCGGCACTGATCATCTTCAGGCCGTTGAGATCCGAGCCTCCTTTGTAGATGTGGTAGACATCGCCCAGCAGACCTGCCTTCGGATGACCGCTTTCGATCACCACGAACATGCACTCGCCGAGCCGGTGCAGATTCTTGGAGGGCCCCCACAGCTCCAGGATGGGAGTGACGCCCGTCTGGTCGCCGAGTTCCAGGAGAACGCGATAGCGCTCCGCCGCCTTCAGCAGATCGAGGTTGGGCGCGTTGTTGCCGTTGGCGCCGGCCGGGGGAGCCGCGATGCGCTTGCCCCCGATCTGCGCCAGCAGGTCCATCTCGCGTTTGACCTGCTCGACCCCTTTGGCCCGTACGGCATCATCATCCACAATCCACTGCGGAAACGAGATCGCCCCTTCGACCGTCAAACCGCGGTCTTCGATCTGCTTGCGGATGTCCGCGAGTCTGCCGCCGGTCTTGAGGTACTCTTGAATCGTCTGGATCCACGGCTCAATGCCCGAATAGCCGGCTTGGGCGGCAATATCGATCTCTCTGGCCAAACCCACCTTCTGGCCCCGGATCGTGCTCGCGTTGAGACAATACTTAAAGGGCTCAGCGCCGGGCGTGACAGCCGGCTTCGACGCCGCCGCCTCGGTGCGGCCGTCTGCCAGGAGAGCGGCCCCAAATGCCGCGCCGGAGGCCCCGAGGAGACGCCGGCGGGATAGACAGTCCTGCTTCATCTTTCACTCCCATTCCTCATTTCCGGTTGCCAGGAAGAAAAGGCCAAAGCCCGTTCCAGATGCTCCCACCGCGATGAAGCGCGATGAGGAGGCCTGGTCGAGGCCAAGCCGAGCCCTGCAGCCACACACACACTCCCCTCCTTGGTTCGTGGTGGGCCTCGGATCCCGGACGCGCCGTAGCACGACCGAGCCCTTCCTGATGCATTAGGCGATCAGGGCAAATGCTTCGACGGCCTCCATGCCTTCACGAATACCCAAGGCTCTGGCCTTTTCGTTTACCTTGGTGACTTTGCGGTTCGGGAACCGATCCAGTGTCCCGATGGGATTCTGCGGCGTGCTCTCCACGAGAGCGGCCGCCGCCCCATAGCGTTGGCAGGCCTCGATATCGATCGCGGGGCATGCCAGGAATCCCTTCGTCCCGGTGACCATGAGAATACTAAACCCCGGCCAGCGGGTCTGAATCCCCTCGACAGGACCGTTCGGCGTTTGATAGATCTTCGTAGAAGCTTCCATGATAAATCCTGTTGAAGTTTCAAGTTTGAAGTTTGAAGTTGGAGGTCAGAGAATTGGGCTCTTGGACTTCAAACTTCACACTTCACACTTCTCATTGTACCGGCTTGCCGAGTTGTTGCTCAATCTCGGCGAGCTTCTCTTTCAGCAGTTCCTCGGTCTTGGCCTCCACGTTCAAGCGCAGCAGCGGCTCGGTATTGCTCGGCCGGCAGTTGAACCACCATTCCTTGAAGCCGACGGTGACGCCGTCCAGGTAATCGACCTGCCCCTCGCTGTAGCGGCGGGCCAGTTCCTCCATCTTGGCCGGTTTGTTGTCCACCTTGAAATTGATCTCGCCGCTGCTGGCATACCGTCGCAGCGGCCGGATCAGTTCGCTCATGGACTTGTTGCCGGCCTCGACCACATTCAGGGTGTGCGCCATCGTAATCATGGCCGAGTCGGCGTAGAAATTCTGCTCGTAGTAGTAGTGGCCGGACAGCTCGCCGCCGAAGATGGCGTGTGTGTCGCGCATAGCCTTTTTCATATAGGCGTGCCCGACGCGCTCGCGCCGGGGCGTCCCGCCGTACTTGATGATCTCTTCCATCACGACCCGGCTGCTCCGCAGATCGTACACGATGGCCGATTTCGGCTTCTTTTCGAGGAAGTACGGCACGAGCAGCGCCGTCAGCAGGTCGCAGAGGATCGTCGTGCCGTTCTCATCGACCAGGATCATCCGGTCGGCATCGCCGTCGAAGCAGATTCCGAAAGCGCAGCCCTCTCTCTTGACCGTGGTCCTGACCTGGGCCAGACTGCTGTCCTTCAGCGGGTCGGGATCATGCTTGAACTTGCCTGCGTGCTCGAAGTTGATCGCGACGATCTCCAGCGGCAGGTCCCCGAACAACAGCGGCACCGCCTTGCCCGCCATGCCGTTCGAGGCATCGATGGCCACCTTCTTCTTGCGCAGGTTGGGCCGGAGGAACTGAAGGACATGCTTCTTGTACTCGGGCCACAGGTCCCGCTGCTCCAGGGTGCCGGTGGGGTTGCCCTTGGTGTGCAGCAGAGCGGTCGCCAGGTGCTTGATGTCCTTGAGGCCGGTATCGAGGCCGATGGGGACGGCCCCTTTGCCGGAGATTTTGAGGCCGTTGTACTTGGCCGGGTTATGGGACGCGGTGACCTGCACGCCGCCGCTGGTCCCCAGATGGTTGATGGCAAAGTACATCTGGGGCGTATCGATCATCCCCAGATCGATCACCCCGACGCTGGCCGACCGAATGCCCTCAATCAGGGCCTGCGCCAGCGGCTCGCTATGCGTTCTCATGTCCCGGCCGACACACAGGGCCGTCGACTCCGCCCGCCCACGCTCATATCCCTTGATCAGAGACGGCAGAAACCTCGCCGTGGCATGCCCGATCTTCCACGCATCTTCTTCGCTAATCTCATCGGGGTATACCCCCCGGATGTCATACGCCTTGAAAATCTCTGGATTCATGACGCTCACTCCTTTTGGTCATTGACAAAGCAGCATGAGCATCTTGCCCATGCTGCGTCGGTTCGCCAGAGTCTACCATATCCATCGTGTTAGACAAGACGGCTTTTCGTCCATTTCCGTATTCTTGACGGCCCGACCTTCTTGTGCTATCCTTCCGTCATGCGGAATTGAAACGAGCCTCTCCGCCGGCGCGTGATGTCCGGTCTGTAGCCGGATGCAAGGCGACGGCGGCGGCGCGAATGCGAGGTGAGAGATGAACCGATTGCTGACCCTATTTGTCGTCCCGGCCGTCTCCGTCATAGCCGTGTCTGCCCTCGTTCAACCATCCCGGGCGGGTAATCCACCGGCTGCGGCGGCGACAGGCGTTCCAGAGTCACCTCCCGGGGCTGCCGTTTTCGAGATGAAGTACCGCGGGCTCAGCGTGCCGGACGATCCCCTGAGCTATCGCTCGTACTGGGGTTTCGGCGCGCCGGATGATGGTGCCGGCGAGAAAGACCCGTTCGTTCTGACCGTCAAGGAGCGCGTCAAAGAGTGCACGTCAGTGTACAACCGATCTCTGGCGAGGACCCAATGGTCGGTCGTCGAGCTCAAGGATAAGAAGCCCGTCGCCTTCTACCTTGACATCAACGCCGACGGCAAGCTTTCGGACGATGAGAAGTTCCTGCCCACGGCACCGTCGAGCCCGAACTTCGGATATCCGTATGCCTTCATCACCTCCGATTTCCTGATGCGGACGGACGACCGGCGGGAAATCCCTTTCCGTGTCATGCTCGTCGCCAACGCCTATGGGCCCGAGATCTCGTACATGTGGAGTCCCTCCTGCGTCCTGGAGGGACAAGCGACCCTGGCAGGCCAACCCACGAGACTGGTTCTCTTCTCGAACGGATTCGGCGGCTCGTTCACCGAGTTCGGCCAATGCAGCATCATGCTGGTCCCGGCCGAGCGGAAGCTTGAAGGCTATCTCTCCCGCAGCACCCTGAGCAGCCTGATCTATCATGCGGGCACGTTCTACCGCCTCAAGCTGCAGGGCACGCACACGAGAGATAGCGCGATCCGCGTGGTGCTGGAGAAGGATACGACCCCAACCGGGCAGGTTGCCATCGACGTGGCGGGGCAGGAAGTCCTGAAGGCCCGTCTGACAGGGGTACGGCTGCAAGGGGCGAAGGACACCAGCGTCCAGCTCTACCTGACCGCTGCCCAGCCAACACTTCCTGCCGGGCAATATAAGGTGTCTTACGGCTATGTCAGCTACGGCCTCCAGAGCAATGACGAGTGGAATGTGAACTTCGAGAATGGGCCCCAGTTCGACATTCAAGCGGCCGAGACCACGCGCGTGCGCCTGGGCCAGCCCGTTCTGTCAGTCAAGGCCATCGAGGAGAAGGACCGCTACGCAGAGAACGCCAAGGAGCGATCGACCTTCACCAAAAGCGCGGAGATCTACCTGAGCCCGCAGATCCAGGGCAAGGCCGGTGAAGTTTACATGCGGTTCGACCAGAAGAACGCCGGGAACAATAGTCTTACCGGCATAAAACCGCACATCGCGATTCGTGATCCGGACGGCAAAACGGTGGCTTCGGCCGACATGGAATATGGCTGAGGCGGCCGCTGCGGGTTCTCGTGGCGAGAACCGAATGCCAAACCGGGCCGATACACGGTGACCATGACGCAAAACACCGGGCCGCTGGCCGGCGAGATCAAAGGGGAGCTCGCGCTCACGATCGAGTAAGCCGCCGCTCGGCTCGGCCAAACGGGATCGTCCGCCAGCACTCGGACGCCTCCGCTGGACTTGACATAGGCTCAGATTGGTTCTGTGGCGAGGGCCTCTTAGCCTCGTGCCTCCGTGATACGGCCAAAATGGCCGTGCCTCGCAAGGACGGGACGCCCTCACCACGAGCCACGCAACCGTCGAGGGGACGCTGCCGGGCCCTCATCCGACCACTTCCACGCTCCCATCCTACCCATCAATGACTCGTACGCCTCAAGGACACCCGGCGACCCGCCGTCTGTGTATACGTAGACGTACAGTTCGATGCATCGGGAAAACAGTTTCGAAGTCAAGACTCTTATTTGCGAAGGAGGTAGGTATGAAATGGAGGAGCGTACCCATTGCATGTTTGGCCCTGCTGCTGGCGGCGCCGCTGTCGTCCGTCTTGCCGGCCCAAACCGCGGCGCCCCTGTATGCGCTGACGGTCAGTCCGGCCAACCCGACGACGAAGGACGTCCTTGCGCTGAAGCTCGCCGGGACGTGGCCCGACAACTGTCCGCCCAACAAGCTGAAGGTGACTCTCCAGGACAACAATATCGATATTGATTTGCTGCTGCCGGGCGCCGAAGACGGTAACACGCCCGTCTGCAAGGTAATCAAGACCGCCTGGCAGGCCACGGCCACCATTGGACCGCTCGCCGCGGGGACGTACCGGATCTACGCGCGCGGAGTCAGTCACACGCAGACCGGCGGCTACGCCAAACTTGCCGAGATTCAGGTCCAGGCGGCGTCCACCGCTCCAACGGACCCGAACACCGGGAGCGGACAGAAGCCCGACGAGCGCCAGCCGGCCCCGGATCCGAACAGCTCCGAACCGCCGAGCGCAACAACCGGGCAAGAGCCCGGCGAGGTGGCGGCCCCGGATGGGATGAAGAAGCTCGGGCTGGGTGTCCGGGTCGTCTTGATGGATGACAGTCTGGTCAAGGAGTGCGGACTGCAACCGGGACAGTGCGGCACCGTCGTCGCCTGCGAAGGGCTCGGCCACGCCGGCATGCTCCTGGTGACTTGGGATTTCTATGGACGGGGCTCACATGATGCGTGCAAGGATGAAGAAGGCATGCCCCTCGCCTATCCGCAGAAGTCCGCCCGCTGGATCGATACCAAGACCGTTCGTCTGGCCATGGGCGTGGACAAGTTCGGCACCCTCAGCCAAGGCCAGGGCGAATGCATCCTCTTCGAGGCCGAAGACGGCCAGACCTACAATCTCGTCGGCGGCGACACGTTGAACGAGCAAATCAGCTCGACGGGGCAGTTCCACATCGGGGATCACGTCCGCGTTCGAGGCCTGTTACAGGTGGCCGGCCTTCGCGCCGACCTGGCGAGCCTCTGCCCCAGGCAGCAAGGCGATATTCATTGCCCGATCCTCGCCTTATGGGAACCGCCGGAACCGAAGGTCAGCAGCCCATGTACGAGCGATAAGCTTACGGTGGACCTGAGCCATAACCAGGTCCGGCTCTGGCGCGACCCGAAGTGCCCCGGCGGCAAGCACACTCTGTCCGGCGTAACGACAGTGGGTGTCAGTTCCTCCCGCCACGCGCGTCTGTCGGCCAAGGTGACCCCCAATTCCGGCGTGGGCGGGACCTGGAAGGCCTCGCTTTCGGTCGATGAAGTGAACGCCAATCAATGGACCGACGTCAAAGTCCATGTCGATGTCGACGGCATCGACGTCAGCAACATACCCGTCGGCAAGGACGTGGTGTTGGCAAAGGTCATCTTCGAGATCATCCCGCAGTAGGGAAAGCACTCGCTAAACCTGCGGCAGCAGCCAACTACCAGAGACCACAGGGCAGGCGACGAGATCGGCCATCGGCCGTCGCTTGCCCTTCTTGTCTCTTGCCCCGCGGCAGCGCGCCGGTATCATAGGGAACATGAGTGAGCATGTGTGTCCATACTGGGCGGGCTACTTCCTGGCCAATCGGCTCCGGAAGCTCTTGCAGAACCCGTACAAGATTCTGGCACCGTATGTCCGGCCGGGTATGACGGTCCTGGACGTTGGCAGCGCGATGGGTTTCTTCAGCTTGCCGCTGGCCGAGATGGTCGGCCCCGGCGGCAAAGTCGTCTGTGTCGATATCCAGCCGAAGATGCTTCAAGTTCTCCGCCGACGCGCGGCGGAGGCCGGGTTGGCCGAGCGAATCGAAATGCACGTATCTTCAGAGGATTCGATCGGGCTGCAGGGCAGGGATGCCAGCTTCGATTTTGCCCTCGCGTTCACGATGATGCACGAGGTCGGCAATCAGGCCAACTTCCTCCGGGAGATCCATCAAATGCTCAAGCCCGGCGCTGCCTTGCTTCTGACGGAGCCGATCAAGCACGTCAGCCGTGCCGAATTCGACCGCACCGTCTCCCTCGCCCAGCAGGAGGGCTTCGTCACTACCGATCAGGGTCCCCAAACGCATAATTCCGCGTTTGGGAGCCCTATCCCGCTCATCCGCCTGTCGCATACGGTGGTCCTGAAGAAGCCCTTGCCTTAGGGGGCGGCACCGACCGGCTGCATCGAATCGATGACGTTCTTCAGCCTCCGTTCGACATCTTTGGCGATGCGATGGAGGTCCAGGTTTTCGATCATCTGCATGACCACCGTCGGCCGAATCGCCCCGACGACCACGCCGCCTTCGCTCTCATAAACAACCACGTTGCACGGCAGCAACAGGCCGATGCTCTCCTCCGCCATGATGGCCTTGCAGGCATTGGTCGCATCGCAGGCGCCAATGATCGTATACTTTCGGAAGTCGATGCCCAGCGTCTCCTCGAACTTCTCCTTCATGTCAATCATCGTCATGATGCCAAAGCCCTGGCTCTGCAACTGCTCCTTGAGCAGTTCCACCGCAGACTCAAAGTCCATGTCCAACCATTTTGTGTATCCATAATTGATCATCGCGCGTCTCCTGCACGTCGTGTCGCTATCTCATTATTTCGAATCTTCCTTGCCATCGATCCTACCTACGGCATGTCCGCATTTCGCAGCGCCACAGGATTTTGCTCAAACGGCTCCGGGAAAATTCTCTTCAGTGCACCGAGCACGAAAAGCAGGGATCGTAGGCGCGGACCAACTGCTCACAGAGCAGCCGCAGCTTGGCGCGGTCCAGGTCCCGGTGCTCGGCGACCAACTCCTTCAAGTCGCGCTCGATGACCAGGAAGTTGTGCGAGGTCGGCGTGACGATCTTGGCCTGCTCGACCACCCCCTTGCGGTTGATCCGATACCAGTGATAGAGCAGACCGCGCGGCGCTTCGGTAGCGGCGCCGCCTTCGCCGGGCTCGGGGCTGGCATAGATCTCCTCCTCCTCGAACGTCCTGGATTCCAGGATCCCAATGCACTGCTCGATGCCTTCCACGATCTCCAGACTCTGGGCCACGAGGTTGTAGAAGGGGTTATAGTTCGGCTCCCGCAAGCCCACCGCGTGGGCCAGAGACTTCGTGCGTTCCTGAAGCTCGTCGAACTTGTTGTTCAGCCGGGCCAGGGCCCCCACGCGGAAAATGGACCGGCCCGCGATGGCGGACTGCTTCGTAAAGGCGTAGGGAACCTCCCATTCCTTGAAGTGGGCGTCGTAGTCGTCCACCGAGATATCCAGCCCCCGGTCGGAGACGATGCGGCCTTCGTTGAAGACGTATTGCTCCTCCGGTGTTCAAGGCCACGTGCTCGCACGGGGCGAAGAAGTCCGGCAACTGGAAGTCGGCCACGTCGCGGACCACCTGCTCGGCGTCCGGCCGGATCGATTTCAACTGCTCCAGAACCTCGCCAAACTCCTCGGGATTCGGAATAGCGGTGAAGCCCCCCGGCAGATGCGTGACCGGATGGAGTGCTCGGCCCCCGATCAGGCCGCTCAATCGGTTCACCACGTCCTTCATCCGGATGCAGCGGGCCATCTTCTCCCCAAAGCGCTCCAGCATCCCGGTAACGCCGGGATAACCGTAGTAGTCCGGCATCGCCAGCATGTACAAATGAACCAGGTGGCTGGCGACGATTTGACTGACAGAAAGGAGATGGCGCAGGACGGTCGTCTGCTCGCTGACCTGGATGCCGGTGGCTTTCTCCACGGCCAGAATCGCCGTGGTCATGTGCGAGATCGGGCAGATCCCGCAGATGCGCGAGACGATGTCGCCGACCTCGTTGTACTTGCGGCCGACCAGGAAGCCTTCGAAGAACCGGGGCGGCTCGAAGATCTTCAGTTGCAGAAACGGCGCGCCGTCCAGCTCGATCGTCAGAGCCGTTTCGCCTTCCACCCGCGCCATGTAATCGACTTCTATTTTTGTACCACGTCCCACCGTCGCACCTGTCCTGGCTTCCACTCCACTGTGGGTTCCCCGAATTCCGTAAACCGCCGGAAGATGTCTTCTTCGCTCAATCCCATCTTGGCAAACCGGTTGGCCAAGGCCCGGGCATGGGCGTTCTTCATCGGTCCCCAGCAGCCGTAGCACTCCCGGTCATGGGAGGGGCACAGAGCGCCGCAGCCGGCGTTGGTCACCGGCCCCATGCAGGGCCAGTTGTAGGCGACCAGCACGCAGATATTGTGCTTGAGCTTGCACTCGACGCACACCGGGTACTGGATGAAGTCCGGCCGCTTGCCCAGCAGCAGCGAGGTCACGAACTCCGTCAGATCGCGCTCGCCCATGGGGCAGCCCTTGATGTAACCGTCCACCGGCACGTACTGGTTGATCGAATGGGCCCGGATGGACGTGATCTTCGACGTGTCCTCGTAGACCCGGTTCTGAATCAGGTACTCCTGCTCGTTGTTCTTGATGGCCGGCACGCCGCCGCAGACGGCACAGGACCCGATCGGAATCACGTACGTGCTGACGCTCCGGATCTTGCGCAACTGCTCGACCTGCCACTGCTCGGTGATCGTCCCCTCGATCAGGGCCACGTCGAAAGGCCCTTCCTCGACGCCGCCCGACTGGAGCATCCGGCAAAACACGATCTCGACCTTGCCGAGCGTCTCCAGCACGTGCTTCTGGAAGAAGATCAACTGGAACTCACAGCCCGCACAGCAGCTATACTTGAAAACCCCGATTCGTGGTTTACCGTCACTCACGATTCACCCCTATCATTGGAATTCTGGAATATTGGAATGATGGAATAGTGGGGAGAGATCCGCCGTGCCTCCCATATTCCAGCATTCCACCAGTCCCGTTCCTCTCTCACAACAACGTATCCTGGAATCTTGTGATGTCCGCCAGGGCAAAGACCGGCCCATCCTTGCAGACGAACTTGGCGCCAATCTGACAGTGCCCGCACTGGGCCAGGCCGCACTCCATCCGGCGTTCGAGGGAGACATAGATGTCGCGCGGTGACTGGCCATCGAGAATCAGCGCCCCCGCCGCAAACTTCATCATGACCTGCGGCCCGCACATGAACGTGATCGTCTCCGGCAAAGCCGCGTGTACGCGCGCCAGGAGCTTGGTGACAACTCCTTCCTGCACCGGCAGCGGCAACTCGCCCCGCACCTGGTCCGCCGCCAACAGGACGGTGATTTCCTCATTCCATTGGGCCAATTGCCGGCGGTAAAGGAGGTCGTCCGAAGTCTTCGCGCCATAAAGTAGAAAGACATCGCCGAAGTGATCTCGACTCTTCCGCACATATTCCACGACGGGCCGCAGCGGCGCCATGCCGATGCCGCCGGCCACCAGGATCAGATTCTTGCCCTGGGCTCGGTCCAAAGGCCAGCCTGCACCAAACGGACCCCGGAACGCCACCTCGTCGCCCGGGCCGAGCCGGTACAAGGCAGACACCACGTTGCCCGCCGTCCGAATCGTGTGGACGAACGTGCCGGTGTCATCTTCCAAGGAGCTGAACGAAAACGGCGCCTCTTTGAAGCCGGGCAGGCCGAGCATGTTGAACTGGCCCGGTTGGTAGTCCAGAGGTCGAGAGTCCACCCGGACCAGCCGCAACGAAATCGTGTCGGCAGACTCCGTGATCTTCTTCTGGACCCGGGCGACCTCCGGTATCAACGGGTTGTCTTCGGGGATGTTCATCCCGTTTCCGTTTCCCATCGCCTACCCCAACT
This sequence comes from uncultured Planctomycetota bacterium, assembly GCA_963699595.1. Taxonomy (GTDB): domain Bacteria; phylum Planctomycetota; class Phycisphaerae; order Sedimentisphaerales; family Anaerobacaceae; genus PLanc-01. The sequence goes on along the minus strand of CAVOUO010000035.1, from coordinate 829,756 downwards.
CCAATTGCCGCGTTGGGTCGCGCTGAATCTCTTTTGCCATCTCGGTAATATCAATGCCCGTGGGGCACCACGTCATGCATCGGCCACACCCAATGCACCCGAAGCAGCCGTACTGCTCGACCCAGGTACACAGCTTGTGCGTCATGAATTGTCGCAGTCTGGCCTGTTGCGGCTGGCGGAAGTTGCCGTCATGCACCTCGGCAAACCCGTAGTCCTGGCAGGCATCCCACTGGCGGCTCCGTTCCACGATCCTCGGCCCGAAGTCCACCCGGTCGACCACCTTGTAGCAAAAGCACGTGGGGCAGACCAGCACACAATTGCTGCAACCGAGGCATCGGGCATCGGCGACCTCTTTGTAGACAGGGTGCTCAAAAGTCTTCATCAGAAGCTCGGGCAAACCCTCAATCTCCAGGCTTTTGGTGAACGAGTCGCGGGCCTGCTGCTCAAGCTGGGACTTCTCGTACAGCCGGATCCGACCCGTTTTCTTCAAGCCCCCGGCGGTCTCGATGAGTTCCTGGCCTCGCTGCGAGCCGGCTTCGAGCAGGTACTCGCCGTCCCAGGCCGTCATGGACACGTCAAATCCTTCCGTGAGCCGCAAGAACGGACCCGTGCCCATCGAAGCACAGAAGCCCTGGTCACAGGCCTGATTGCAGTTCAACACCACTGTATAAGTTTCCTGGCGCCGCTTCGCGTAGTAGAAATCCTTATTCGGGCCCAGAAACGTCCGATCCAGCACGCTGATCGCGTGCATGTCGCACGGATGGATGGCAAAGATCAGTTGCGTCCGGGCCGGGCCGGGATCGGCCGCCGTGTAGGTGTTGGTTTCCCGGTCGATCTTGAGCAGTGGCTGAACCGACGGGTAGATGAAACAGCGCGGGCTGGTCATCGTCGTGCAGTAGTCCAGCGCAAGGCTGCTCGCTGCTGTCGATCAGCATGAAGACGTTCTGCCCCCTTTTGGCCGCCACGGGTCCCAGCACCTGAAACCGGCCCACCAACGAATCCACCCAGCGGTACAGATTATCGGCGGAGATTGAATGGCTCGTATCCATCTTTCACCCGGCAGGCCGCGACGCGGCCCCAAGTGCGAGATCTCGCCTTCAGGAGCCCGAGTCCGCGCCGTGTCCTTTCTTGCGGTAGGAGATCAGCCGCGCGTTCACCGCCACGATGATGGTGCTCAGCGACATCACGACCGCGCCAAGCGCCGGCGGCAGCACCACGCCGTAGGGGTACAGCACTCCGGCCGCCAGCGGAATCGCGACCACGTTGTAGCCCGTAGCCCATAGCAGGTTCTGCACCATCTTGCGATTGGCCAGGCGCGACAAAGCAATCACGTCGGCCACATCCCTCGGATCGTTCTCGACGAGAATGACGTCGGCCGTCTCAATCGCCACATCCGTTCCCGCACCAATGGCGATCCCCACATCGGCCTGAGCCAAGGCCGGAGCATCATTCACCCCATCGCCCACCATCGCCACTTTCCGGCCCAGCCGCTGCAGTTCCCGGATTCTCTCCGATTTCTGATCCGGGCAGCACCTCAGCAAAATACGTATTTAGCGTCAGCCGTTCGGCCACGTAACGAGCCGTCGGTTCGTTGTCGCCGGTAATCATGGCGACCTCCAAGCCGAGGTCCTGGAGCCTGCGGACCGCTTCCCAGGACTCATCGCGGATGATGTCGGCCAGCGCGATCAGCCCCCGAACCTTCCCGCCGGAGACGACCAGCACAATGGTTTTGCCTTGGGCGGTAATGGGCGCCACCCGGGCGGCAATATCCTGCGCCTTGATTCCTGCCGTCTCCAGGATTCGCAGACTCCCGACGAAGACCTCGTCACCCGCCACCATCGCTTTCGCTCCCCTGCCCGGCAGGGAGGCGAAATCCGAGATCGGCGTCGGCGTAAGCCCCGCTTCCTCGGCCTTACGCACAATGCCTTGGGCAATCGTGTGCTCGGAGTTCTGCTCGACCGAGGCCGCCTGGCGCAACAGTTGGTCCTCGCTCCAGTCGCCGAAGCTGATGACATCGCTGACGCCGAACTCCCCTTTGGTGAGAGTTCCGGTCTTGTCGAAGACAACAGTGTCCAGCCGGCGGGCGTTTTCAAACGGCGTTCTCTGGCGGATCAGCAGGCCGTTACGGGCCGACACCGCGGTGATCATGGCCACCACCAGCGGCACGGCCAGACCCAGCGCGTGCGGACAGGTGATCACCATCACCGTGACCATCCGCTCGACGGCGAAAACGGTTCGGTAGCCAAGGATCAGCCAGACGGCGAGAGTGAGGAAGCCGCCGGCCAAGGCGACGATCGTCAGAGCAAAAGCGGCTCGGTCCGCCAGACCCTGGGCCCGCGATTTGCTCGCCCCGGCCTGCTCGACCAGCCTGACGACCTGGGACAGATAGGATTCCGCGCCTGTCCGGGTCACCTCGACCGTCAAGGAACCGGTGCCGTTGACGGAACCGCCGATCACCTGATCCCCTACGTTCCTGCCCACCGGCCTGGACTCGCCCGTGAGCATCGACTCGTCGATCTCACTTTCGCCCTCGACAATCCGTCCATCGGCAGGGACGTGCTCACCGGGCCGGATCAGCACCTTCTGTCCGGCCTGTAACTCGTCGAGTCTAACGTCCGCGACGAACCCATCCTCCCGGACCAGGTGCGCCTCGTTGGGCACCAGCTTGGCCAGATCCTCCAAGGCCTTGGATGCCCCCATGACCGACCGCATCTCAATCCAGTGCCCCAGCAGCATGATGTCGATCAGGGTCGCCAATTCCCAGAAGAAGACCTGCCCCGGCACGCCGAAAACCACCAGACTGCTGTACACATAGGCCACGGTGATGGCGACGGCGATCAGGGTCATCATGCCCGGCAGCCGGTCCCGCAGCTCATCCATGAGCCCTTTCAGGAAAGGCCAGCCACCGTAGAAGAAAACGAAGCTCGAAAGAACGAACAGAACCCATCGATCCCCGGGAAAGACCAGCGTGAAGCCGAGCATATCCTGGACCATGGGCGAGAGAATCACAATCGGCACAGTCGCGACAAGGCAGATCCGGAACCGCCGCTGAAAATCCGCCACCATGTGGGCGTGATGAGCCGCGTGCCCCCCCGCCGGATGGCCGTGCAGGGCATGTGCCGCGAGCTGCTCCTTTTCTCCGTGCGCGGCGTGGGCCTCATGGCCGACGTGCATTCCAAGAGCCGCGGCGCTGCCGGCCTGCGACTGGAACTGTCTCTTACAATGCTCGCTGCAGAAGTAATAGGTCTGGCCGTCCTTCTCGAGGGTGACGGCCTTGCTCTTGTCGACCATCATTTCGCAGACCGGGTCACGGGCTTTCATGGGGCCATCAAGCGTCTCATCTCAACACCTTCCTTTCTCACGTCAGCGAGGATCCGTTCCGGACACCCGGCCGAACCGCCCGCAGCGATCCATCCGCAGAAGCGATCCGTCCACATCACGTCTCGGTCATACGGCAAGCTCGTCGCTGCCGGCACAGGCTTTTTGCTGAGTGGATGGGGGAAAATTACCTACGGCGGCCCACAATTCCCATTCTGATGTGCGATGCCACGGATGGTTTCGATCGCTTCCTGGGGCGAATCCGTAATGCGGAATAATTCGCAGTCCTTAGCGTCGATCGTCCGTTCAGCGAGCAGGGATTCCTCGAAAAATGCGATCATTCGTGACCAGAACTCGCTGCCCATGAGGATCACGGGGAACTGCTCGATGGTGCAGCTCTGGATCAGCGTCAGGGTCTCGAACACCTCGTCCAGAGTCCCGAATCCGCCCGGCAGGACCACGAACGCGCTGGAATACTTGACCAGCATGACCTTGCGGACGAAGAAATGGTCAAACTGCACGAAGTCATCCAGGTCCTGGGGGAATTCGAGAAGGTACCGCACGGCGATCTCCAACTCCTCGGCCCGGTTCTGCCGGCCCGGCAGGAACCTCTTCTCCAGCGCGACCGTCGTCTCCAGGAAACGCGGCGCCGCGTCACGCCCGACCGCCTGTCGTCCCTTCACGCTGCACCTCCTTGCCAGTCAGCGCAGCCATGTACCTCCGGCGGTCAGTCCCCTCAATAAGGAAATACCTGCACAATGGTCTATTTCATCATCCGCACCCCCAGGCGGGGATGACTCAGCAGACGTTCAGGGCTGGCCCGGAATGATGGAATCGTGGAATAATGGAACATTGGGCAGCGAGCCATGCACCAATCATTCCATTATTCCCCTTATCCCTCCTTCCCACCGTCCCTCGCTCCCATCTTCCCGAGCAGATGCTGCCGAACGAAGAGGACGGTGGCATAGAACTGAAAGTCGGCGTTCTCCTTTTTGCGGAAGCCGTGACCTTCATCCCGGGCCAGAAGATACCAGACGGGCGTGCCGTTCTTGCGGACCTGCCCCACGATCTGCTCCGCCTCGGAGCGCGGCACACGCGGATCATTGCCGCCTTGAACCACGAACAGCGGCTTGGTGATCTTCGTCGCGTTGTTGAGCGGAGCGGTACGGTCGAAGAACGCGCGAATCGCGGGATCGCGCTCGTCGCCGTACTCGACCCGCCGCAAATCGCGCCGGTAGCTTTCCGTGTTCTTCAGAAAAGTGCCGAAGTGGGAGATCCCGACGACGTTGAGCGAGCAGCAAATGCGGTCGTTGTAGTGCGTGGCTGTCGCGAGAGTCATATATCCGCCGTAGCTGCCCCCGGTGACCATCACGCGGGCAGCATCCAGATTCGGCTGCTGCGCGATCCAATCGAGCAGGGCGCCGATGTCCTGCACGGCATCCTCGCGTTTGGTCCCGTTGTCCAGCTTGACGAAGGTCTTGCCGTACCCGAGCGAGCCGCGGACGTTCGGCAGAAGCAGAGCGATCCCAAGCTCGTTCAGAAAGTAGTTGTTGCGGCCGAGGAAGGTGGGACGCGATTGTCCCTCGGGGCCGCCATGAATGTTGATGAGGACCGGACGCTTGCCGGTGAACCGGGCCGGCGGCTCGTAGAGGAACCCTGTGATCTGGCGCCCATCGAAGCTGGGCCAGCGAACCAGTCGGGGCTCGATCAACTCCGCCGCGACGAGTCCGCCCAGTTCGCTCTCGGTCCAGCGCGACAACTGGCCGGTGTTGGCGTCGATGGAGTAGACATCCGAGGGCGAACGGGCGGATGAGAGAGTGAACCCCAGCACGTTTTCTTTCGGGTGCCATTTGAGACTCCCGATTACACTTACAGGAATGGCATCGATCCGCCGGAGCCGGCGGCTGCCCGTATCCAGCAGGTAGAGCCGTGAGATGCCCGCCTCATTCGCGGTGAACGCGATAGTCTTGCCGTCGGCGGATAGATCCAAATCCTCGATGTCCCACGGGATCGAGTCCACGAGCACAGCGATCTTCCTCGTCGCCAGGTCCAGGTAAGCGAGGCGCTGGAACTCGCTGTCTTTGTCGCAGGTCAGGTACAGGCCGGCGCCGTCCTTGCTGAAGCGAGCCTCGGGATAGGAGACGCTCTCCTTTCCCGGACTCGGTGAGCAGGGTCTTGACGCCGGTGGCGACGTCCACCAGCCACAGACGGCTCTCGTTGACCGAGATCGTCTCCCCGACGAGCAGCGCTTTGTCGTCCGGCGACCAGTCCAGCACGCGCCAGCCTCCCCCCGTGACCTGCAGGGCCAGCCGGTCGGTCTTGGGATCGAGCGGGTCCATCACCCAGATGTCCCGATCCGCCCCGTTGCGGCGGGTCGAGCCGTAGGCGATCCTGTCACCGCGGGTGTTCCATTCGATGCCGCCATTCTGGGAGCGGCCGCCGTCGGTCAGAAGCGTGATTCGCCCGTCCGCCAGGTCGTACCGATAGATCTGGGCGAACTCGTTGCCGCCGGCATCCCGGCCGAAGAGGAAATAGCGTCCGGTCAGAGGCTCGTAAGTAGCCGCCCCCACCGGTTCGCTGAAGAACGTAAGCTGGGTCCGCGCCCCGCCGGGCTGCTTGACTCGATGAATCTGGGCTGTATTGGCGAAGCGGGTGGAAATCAGAATCTCGCGTGAGATCGGGTGCCAATCGGCCAAAGAGGCGAAGCGGAATTCCGTATACTGTCGAACCTCATCGGCCACCGAGGCGGGAATCGGCGGGAGACCCTCCGTCACCAGGTTCTCCCCGGGATGAAGGACCTTTGTCTGCGCGGCCCCATCCTGGGCCGGCATGAAGGTGCAGGCCGTCAGTAACATCAAATACTCCAATAGGGATCGCGTGCGAACCATCGCACCCTCCAATAAACGCCGTGGCTATGCTCTCAGTGCTTCCGCCACCGCCTGGATGTGCTGAGGACCCGTGCCGCAACAGCCGCCCAGGATGTGGATGCCCGTTTTCAGAATCCGTCCACAGGCGGCCGCGAATTCCGCCGGACCGACCTTGTAGACCGCCTCTCCGTCCACCAGTTCGGGCTTGCCGGCGTTGGGCTCGGCGAACACTTGCACTTCCCTTCTCGAAGATCGCGCTGCGGCGACATAGGCTTCCGACAGCTCAACGTACTCCTCGAGCGAGGCCGTGCCGCAGTTGAATCCGACGGCCTCCGCACCGAGCGAGATCATTTTCGACACGGCCGTAGGGACATCCACACCCATCATCGTCCGAAAGCCGGCGCTGCCTTTGTCGAAGGACATGGAGGCAAAGACAGGCAGACCGACGCCGGCCGACCGCGCCGCCTCGATCGCCAGGGCAAAGCTCGTCCAGCGCCGTCATCGTCTCGATGATGAACCCGTCGACGCCCCCCTCCCGCAGCCCTTGCACCTGCTCGACGTACGCCTCCCGGACCTGCTCGGCCCGCAACGTCCCCAGGGGCTCCAGGAAATCGCCGGTCGGGCCGATGTCCCCCAGCACGTAACGCCGGTCCCCCGCCGCCTTTCGCGCCACTTGGGCGCCGGCCCGGTTGATCTCGAACGTCTTGTCGGCACACCCGTGCCGCGCCAGCGCGTAGCGGTTGGCGCCGAAGGTGTTCGTCAGGACCGCATCGCTGCCGGCGTCGAAGTACGCCCGATGGATCTCCATCACCATGTCGGGCGATTTGACATTGAGCCAATCGTTGCACTGGCCCGGCTGGGCCCCGCGGGCGAAGAGCTGCGTCCCCATCGCTCCATCCAGCAGAAACAGGTCTTTCCGAATTCTCGCTCGCAAATCCCGTCCAGCCATCTTTCTCCCCTATTGCTCCGGAACCCACTGACCATCTTCATAGTGATAGATATGCTCGAATTTGTCGGCATCCGGCGGCGTGAAAGCCTGCTGTCGCTGCTTGTCGTTGAATGGCTTCGTCTTCGGAGAACTGAGTTCCATCACGACGGAATCCTTCCGTCCATCCGGCCGAGTCGACACGATATTGATCTCGGGTCGGCACCTGAAAAGTCGGCACCACCGGCTCGTAGCCGTCAAGCTGGGCCACCGCCACGACTTTCCCGCGGCGATCGAAATACTCGATCTCGCGCACGGAGTAATCACACGCATAGACGTGGAGGCGTCGCACCGGGCGGCCGCTCTCGTCCCGCTGCGTCAGGATATCGTAAGGCCCTTTGTTCTCCAGCTTCCACAGGGCCGGATTGGGCTCGGTGCCCGGCACGTTCACAATTCCCACGGCTTCGAGCACCACCCGGGGGCTCATCACCAGGCCCTCGAAATCCCGGACATCCTGCCACCGGCCGATGTAGTAACTGCTGATCTCCTTGGGTCTCAGGGCCAGCCAGAATTCTTCTTCATTCGAGCCGAGGATGACCGCCTTCGGGACGGCCGTGACGCTGCCCTGGAGATAGATTCTCGCGGGCGGCTCGAACCGCAACACGATAGTCAGGGAATGCCGCTCGGGCTTCTTCTTGTCCGGCGCATGGTACGTGAGGACCGCATGGCCGCTGGCCCACACGGGAACCGCACTCTGGGCGCGGGCCGTCAGCGTCTGCAGGGCCTCGTCCACCGTCGCCTTGCCCGGACAGACCTGCAATTTCGGCTTCGGCGGCCGCGTCACGCAACCGCCAACGACCAGGGTCCCCAAGCCGACCACCCACAAGATCAAAATCCCAAATCCGAAATCCGAATTTCGAAACAAACCCAAAATCCAAAGCACCAAACGCTCGCGCCGGACAAGGGTCTGTTTCGGATTTGGGATTTCGGTCCTTCGTGCTTGTTTCGCGTTTCGAGTTTCGAATTTCGAATTTGGCTTCATAGGTCCGCCTGCAGAATTTGGCCGATTTGGGAGGTGAGCGTCTCGACTTGCTCCTCGGCGAGGTGCGGATTGACCACCTCGACCAGGTCCTTTTCTCCGGGGATGCGCAGGCACCAGATCTCGCAGCCCCCGTCCATTTTCGTCGCGTCGTACTTCAGCCGGCGTTTGCGCATGAGCACCAGGGCCAGCACGAAGCGAAAGTTCACCTTCTCGGGGTCCGTCTCCGGGGCCAGCCGCTCGAAGAAGGCCATCAGCATGTCGTCGCTGACGAAAAGCTGCTTCTTCTCATTCGGCGCCGCCAGTTTCGTCTTCCAGAAACAATACACCGGCGGTTTCTCGCGCTCCCAGTACTCATGGCTGAAATCGCGTCTCTGGAGCCCCTGCTCAGACTCTACGAGAGCCCCATAGTATTCCTCGCCGGATTCGATCTTTCGCCCGCTGCCACAACACTGCCCCAGCGGTCTATTGATTTCCCAATCAGCCATAGGCTCCTTGCCTGTCAAGTTGCCAGCTATCCATATTCTGCACGATTCATGTCTTGACGATTCTGAGCACAAGAATACCAGAAGCCAGCATGGTCTGGCAAGGCGGTAGGAAAGAAGACCGTGCGGTGCAGAGGGATACGCATTTGGATTAATTCGTGCGTTTGTGATCCTGAGCGCAGCGAAGGATCTGGGCTGGGAGCGGGAACAAACCTCCCATCCGATGGCCAGATCCTTCGGCTTCGCCTCAGGATGACAGAGTCCATTACGCGCCCCAATTCCCTGAAACAGTACAGACGCGGCATAGTGGGCATAGCCCACGTTACGGGCCCGCACGGCCCGGGGAACCGCCCTTCTGGGCACTCGATTGCCAGGCGGTGCTGTCATTGAGACTATTCACATCCGTCGCTTTGGGGTTCTTGACCGTCAGGGAATAACCCTGGCCGTCGGTGTTCTTGAGCCAAACGTCGTCATAGACAAAGCTCTGGATCATCTGGCCGGCCGCATCGACCAATTCGAGGTGTTCGCCGCCGTTGTCCAGACTGCCGGCATATTCCCCGACCACGGGCAGCTTCGAGCCGTACTTGGCCTGGAAGGCGGCGAGGTCCTTGACCACCAGACAATAACCGCCGGCGGGCAAGTCGAAGCTGGGGAAGGTGTAGTCGATCCCATCGGTGAACCGGACCAGATTCAGATTGATGCTCTGGCTGGCGATGTTGGTCAGCTCGATGAACTCGGTATTGGGGTCGTTGGGATTGCCGGTGTCAAGTGGATGATACATCAACTCGCTGACCCGCAGGCTCTGGGCCACCGGCCCGACGGCAAAGACTACCTCATTCAGAGCACTCCAAGTCGTGCCGGAGAGGACTCTTGCCTTGACCAGCGTGCTCTTCGACAGTGTCACAGGACCCGTGTAGCGGACGGCCGTGGGCGAAACGCCGGCCGGCGCAGCGCTGCCCGGCGTTGCTTTGGTGGTGGAAAGCTCGACCGAGATCAGCAGATCGGAGCTGTCGAGCGTCCCATTGAGTCCGTGGATGGCCAGCAGATTGGCGCCGGATTTCAAGACACTCATAGAAGCGGAGATGTCGATCGTCGTCTGCACCACGGCGGCCGCATCCGGATTGTCCGTGCTGCCGACGGAATTCCACCGGGGAGTGCCCGTGAAGTTGCGGCGGGCTACCTCCGTCCCGTTCAGGTAGGCGATGAAGCCATCGTCGTACCTCATCTTGAGCAGCAGGCTCGAAAAGGTCGTGTTCGCCACCGTGAAGGGGATGCGGATGTAGCAGGTGGCCTGCTTGTTGTACATCTGCGCGCCGAGGTCGATGCTGAGGTACTGTTCGTAGCCGGTGCTTCGCTCGTAGCCGACGCCGCCCGGAGCGCCGGTCACTGAGGTCCAAGCCGAGTCATCGAAACGCACCGCTGCTCTTCCAGGTATCGCCGATGTCTCGCGTGGGGACCAGGACCCGCTTGGCCGCCGCGGCGGGGACGAGTGTCTGTGTGTCTGCGGTCCGGCCGGCCTTCTCCGGCAGACGCGGGTCGGTGCCGTCCAGCGTGTAGTAGATCGTGCCGGCGGCGGTCATCTGGAGACTGAAACCGGAGGCGACGTGCCCGCCGCGACTGCTCAGGGTCGGTGGATCGACGTTCGGCCACCAGCCCTGCGACTTGAACTGGTTGAGGACGACGCCGGTTCGCGCTGGGAAGTAATTGGCGACCATGCGGTTGATGTCCGGCAGCCAGTCGTCGTCTTTCGTGCGGGGCTTGGCCCGTTTGGAGTCGCCCCAGCGGGCGGACTCAGCGATGATGGCCATCTCGACCTGATGGACGCGGGCCATGAAGCGGTCGGTGCATGCCTTCGGAGTCAGCACGCCGTCATTGAAGAAGTGCTTGTAGACCCGGTCGGCGAAGCGCATCCGGTACTCGGGATGGGCCATCAGATGCGTATGCATCCACAGCGGGTTGGATTGGTTGAAGCGAACTGCCCACCGCAACGGTCGTCGCGGCGAACAGGCGGGACTCCTGCAGATCGTCGAGAGAATGCTCCGCATCGTGTCGAAAGAACTTGAAACCGTCCGGGTGGACGCGATTGCAGATCCCGAAGAAGTTGTTGGCGACCAGAGCCCAGGCGCTGACGGGGCCGTCCGGATCGCCCACGTAGTACGTGCAGAGCATGTAGTCGATGAGATTGTCGATGTCGAGCAGCCTGGGGTAGCCGGGATTGCGCGTGCCATCGGGATTCAGGCCCTGGACACGGTAATAGGTGTCGTCGTTGTTGAAGCCTGATCCCGCCGCCTCCCAGAGCAGCCGCCAGGCGTCGAGCGTGCCGTCGGTGGCCTCGATATCGTAGCCGCCGTTGCCGGCCCGCGGGACTTGATCACGTCATAGTCCTCCTTGTCGCCGCCGAAGTAGGACGCGGCGTACGAGGCCTCCGGCCGCTCCTGGGTCTGGTACAGTCCCCAGTACTGCCCATCGAGGTACAGGTGATAGTACCGGCTGCGGGTGTAGGGCTGGCCCATGTCGCGCTGCGTGTCGCGCGAGAACACCTCGCGCACGAACGTGTCGTGGCTGTTGCTGTTGCCGCCCTCGTAGCTCCAGGAGTAGTTCTGGCTGGTCCGCAGGTCGACGCTCTCAAACTCCGCGACGCCTTCCGTCGTCGAAGAGCGGGTACTTGAGCGTGGGAGCACCATACTCGGGCATCGAAGAACAGACGAAAGGCGTGCTTGGGTTGCCGCCGCTCGGCTGTAGCCGCCGCGAATTCGCAGTCCGGCGTCGATCTGGAAGCCGTCTGTGCCGTCGGGGTGGATCAACTCGACCGAGACCGGCCGCTCCCAGGTCTGGCCCCAGGTTCCGGGCATTGACGTAGATTCCCTTCTGGGGATCGAAGAGGTTCGCCAGATCCGTCACCAGCGATACAGACGGGATCGCCAGCAAGGCGTCGTCCATCAGGTTCTTGTAGCGGGGGTCGTTGACGACGTCCGGGTCCATGCCATAGTCGATGGTCTGGCCGTTCACGCCGCTGGAGGGCCAGGCGGGACCGGGCTTGACCCCGGTCGGCGACTGCGTGATCACGTCTTTCACGAAGATGTAGGTGCTGGTTTCCACGGGCGAGGGGTACCAGCCGGTCTTTGATCGCCGCCGCCCGCAGACAGGTGGTCTTGGTGATGCGGACGGGCGCCGCATAGAGGGTGGCGACGGTGCCGGACCGCACGCCGGTGGCAGTCTGAAATGGCGTCGAGCCATCGGTCGTGTAGTAGATCGTTGCTCCCGGCGTCGGACAGGTGATGGACACCAGGACTTCGCCCTCGTAGAAGCCGCGCTCCGGGCTGAATTGCGGCTTCTCGACGAAACCTTGGTAGACGCGGATGTTCTGTGTCCCCGGCGTGGGAGGCGTCAGAGGAGACCAGAATCTCCGCGCCGTCGGGGAACCGGCCGTAGGAGATATCCGTCCTCTGGGCCTCGAAATCGACACTGTCGATCAGGGTCAGGCCGTCACGGTCGAACAGGGCGACGCTCTCGCCGGAGGCACTGAGATTGAAAGACGCATGGAGGCCGGAATCGCCCACCTCGCCGTCCGCCCAGACCAGCAGATAACCGTGGGCCGGGATCGTCGTCTGGGCGGGGGCGTTCTTCGGGAACTGCCATTTGGCCGGCTCAGCCGGATCGTCCGTGAGGTACATGCCTCCGAGGTTGACCGGAGCGCTGCTTTGGTTGTACAGCTCGATCCAGTCGTCATACTCGCCTTGCGGATCGGCCAGTGTGTGGCCGTTCGAGGCAAGAACTTCATTGATCACCACCGGGACGGCGCCGGCTTGCAGGTCCGCCCCGAAGGCCGCGACGGGGCAAGTGATTACAGCAGCAGCGCCGACGCAAACCGCGATCACGGCGAGCCCTGTAAGCCTGACAGGCCTGCTCACTCATTCCTCCCTTGCACGAAAACCGTGGCGACTTTTCCCTCCGCCCATAGCAGCGCCCCTGAGAACACCCCCTAAGCGCTGAATCCACCCCATGTTAGCACAAATCCACCCCCTGGGTCAAGTTTCTGGGCGACGAGACTACCGCGCGGGAGGCTCGTTGCCGTCCTGGGGGAGATCGTCGAATTGGAGCCAGGGCCGCACACCCTCGACGATGGCCGGCCCGATGCCCTTGATCTGTCGCAGGTCGTCTGCCTTCTTGAAGACGGGTACCCGGCCCTTCCCGGTGCCGGCCCGGTCGCGATGCGCGACAATCGCCCGGGCCGCGCGGCACCGATCTGCGGCAGCCTCATCAGGCTGGCGACGGGCGCTTCATTGGGGTTGATCCGCTCGCCCAAGCCGCTTGCAGGGGAGTCCTCCGTGCGTTCGAGGATCCCCCCGGCGAAGCCCAACGACAGCGCCAGACAAATACCCATGCCCACGAGAAACGCCAGGGATTGCGCGGTCCGCAAGGCGGAACCTCGTCCTGTTTCCATCGGATTCGCCATCTCCCGTTCCGCCATACCGTCCCCCACGACCCGGCGGGCTTTCACCGCTTGAACATGGACAGACACAGTCTCTTGAGCGTGCCGAAGGACTCCTTCGGCTCCAGGGCCTCGGTGAGCAGGCCGCTGTGGGCGATTGCACCGCCGTCGCCGTCGGCCAGACTGCCGTAGTTGACCGCCTCCACGTAGGGCTTGCTCAAGGCGATCTTGTAGAACCGTTCCAGCCATTGGCTCTGCCGCGTCGGGTCCCAGCGGCGATGCCAGACGCCGGCGACGTCGGGGTTGAACTTGTGCCTGCCGTTCTCGCTGGGGATCTCCACGTCGGTCACGTACAGCGGCTTGGCGATGGGGGCGAAACAGTCCAAGATCGACGAAATGTGCATCATGTCCCGCAGGTGCATGCCGGTTTCATCCTTGCCGAAGCGCATCTGCAGGCCGAAGGCGTCGAAGCTCGTGCCGCTCTGCACGACCATGTCCATGTAGACGAACGGCGGGATGCTGTTGGGCGTCGTCGCGTAATATTCGCCCCAGGGACTGGTGACCTCCACGATCCGGATCGCCCGGCTGCCGGCGGCCCGCACCGCCATATTGGCGGCCCGCGTCATTTCGAGAATCTGCTCGAAATTGAAATTGAACTGGTTGAACGCGTTCAAGCCGCTGATGACGCACCAGCGATGCACGACCTGGGCGTAACGGGCGACGACCTTCGACACAAACTGGTAGGCCAGCTCGCGCATCTTCTCGAAGCCGGCGCCGGAGCGGAGCAGCCAATCCGGCAGATGATCCTGCGCGAAGTGCAGCAGCGGCCCGGCGGAGATCACCACCTTGCGCCGGCCCAGCGCCGCCATGCAATCGTCGATCAGCCGCAAAGTCGAAATGCCCCTGGCGCGGCTCGATGCGGGCCCAGTTGATCGGCAGCGTCACGGCGGCAAAATACTCCAAGCGCCCGGTCCAGATATTGGGACTTGGCGATCAGGTTCGGGTCGAGGCGACAACCCAGACAGCCCCGGCCGAAACCGTGACTTCTCCGCCGCTTGTCGAAGACGGACTTGCCCTGGCGGACCGCCAGTTTCTCCGAGTAGACCGTCGCCTTGCGCAGCGAGGCATCGGCCAAGTGCGCGGCGGCCGGGGCATCCTTGATGCTCTGAATCGCCTTGATGAACAGTTCCTGGGACTCTTTGGAGATGTCCTCCATGCCTTCGAGATTGTCGAAGAACGACCAGTCCTCGCGGCGATTCGTGATCTGCATCAGCTTGGCGCGGGCCAGCTCGACGTTGAGGATGTAAGGCCGGTCCCGTTCCGGCAGGCAGGTGGTCGGCAGGAGGACGCGGCCGAAGCCTTCGATGGGCCACAGCAGCGCCAGGCCGGCGGTCTCCAGATTCGGCCGGATACATTCGACGGCAGCCGTCAGCAAAGGCGATTTTCGCCCGGCGGATGCTGATGCCGTCGGTCCCGAAAAGAAAGGCACCGGACAGTGTGAAATCGTTGACGACCTTGCCTTCTCTGAAAACCTGGAACTTCACTCAAACGTCCTGACCCTGTACCTCTGGAGCTTGGATACCCGCGAACACCTGCGAGACACGCCGGTCGCATTATAGCAGGAGCCCGTCCTGACGCAATCGCAAAAAGAGCCGGGACCAAGTCCGGCCTGCTCGGGGCGAATTCCTTCGGGGCACGCGGTCAGTTCGAGGCGGCATGCGAGGCGCTGTACGCGGCGTAGTGGTTCACGTGCGAGCGGCTCAGCATACTGCTTTTCTCGATCAGGCGGGCGATCAGAGTGATCTGACTGAGCAGGGCCTCCACCAGATCGACGTTGGCCAGGGTGGACTCGGGGCTATGGCGGGCCAGTGCGACGGCCACGTACCCGCAGTGGGTCCGGTCGGTGGACAGTTGCGCGACGATCACACTGACGTCGCCCACCTGGGTGATGACCGGCTCGGCCCCGTCATCGACCTTGGCCCGCAAGTCCTTCAACAGGGACTCGCTCAGGTTGAGCTTGGCAAACTCCTCCGGCTGGCTGGGCCAACAACTGCCGTCGCGGTCCAGGATGATGACAATGGGACCTCGCTCCGGAAGAACGTCAAAGACCTGGCGGGCAATCTGCTCGCTGAGCAGGTGCGTGGCCGAGAATGTCGTATCGCAAGTGTCCATCGGGCCGGCTCCTTAACCATGATCCTGACCACAAGGCAACAGGAGATTTCGGCTGGAGAAAGGGCCGACTTTGCGAGCACGGGCACCGGTCCGTGGGAATTGACCGTTTTCCTGCCGGAGAACCGCCCTGCCGTCCTCGCCCGGCCGGGCTTATGGGACGCGCGATCCCGCGTCGTATCTCCTGCGGGGCGATCCGTCGCGCCGTCAGCTCTTCGGAACCGGCTGGCTCTTGCGGCGAACCATTCGCAGGCTGTTTCCCTGCTCGTTGTATTCCACGGTGTGCATGTAAGAACGGATCAGCAGCAGTCCGCGTCCCGCGGGGCGATAGAGATTCTCCCCAACGCGGGGATCCGGTACGCTGCGGGGATCGAAGCCCACCCCCTCGTCGGTCATGCGGACCTCGACTTTCTCCGGATCCACCGCATAGTCGATCATCACCTTCTTGGCCGGATTCATCCGGTTGCCATGCTTGACCGCGTTCTGAAAGGCCTCCTCCAGGGCCAGATGCACGGCAAAGATGTCGTCCTGGCTGTACCCCTGGGCCTCCAGCGCCGACAGGATTTCCCGCCACCAGGCCTCAAAGGCGGACGGTCTGCTCTCGACGGCAAGGGAACGTCTGACCGGCATCTCAGCCCCCATAATGCGACACCTTCTCGTCTACACGGATGCGCCTGCCGGAGGATTCCAGGGCCCCGAAGGGCCGCCGCCGGCGGGGCTGGGCCGGCACCATGTCCGGCCCCGCATCGCGCGACGGATCAGGGCCGCGGGGAAAAGCTCTGCGTGGCACTCTCGACGTCCTCGTA
Organism: uncultured Planctomycetota bacterium; assembly: GCA_963699595.1. Classification (GTDB taxonomy): domain Bacteria; phylum Planctomycetota; class Phycisphaerae; order Sedimentisphaerales; family Anaerobacaceae; genus PLanc-01. The sequence continues at coordinate 813,715 of CAVOUO010000035.1, read as the reverse complement.
GATCTCAAACACGTTGGTCAGCCGGGTGATCTTGAAAACCTCGTAGATGCCCGGATGGATATTGCACAGCCGCAGTTCGCCTTCCTGCTCGTAGACCCTTTTGCTGATTCGGATCAACAGGCCCAGGACGGCGGACGACAGGAATTTCACGTGACGAAAGTCCAGCACCAGGTGGATGCGCGGCGCCTGCTCCACAATCGATTCCACCGCCTCCCGCAGGGCGCGCACGTCGGTGTCCTCGAGAATTCTTTCATCCGTGAAAGCGATAATCGTGGCATCTTCGGTATATTCGACGTTGATACGCGGCTGAATCGCAGCCATAACAGTTTTCCCAGCACGACGGCTACAGAAATGCCGTATCCTAAGAGGCGCCGGCAGCCCTGTCAAGCCCTTTTGCCGACCGCCCCAGGCGACGTAAAGCCGCGAGATCGCCGATGTGTAGCAGCGAAGCGAAGCCTGGATTCTTGGCGACGTATCGCGTTCCGGGTCCCCGACCTTCGGCAGAGTCTGCGGCCTTGTCGCTGCCACTCTTGCGCACTTGACAGCGTGCCATCTTGCCTAACAACTTTGCGATTGGCCCGGCCGACCGCCGCCGTCGATCTGGCGCAAAGCGGCTATTTCGGGAATTATGCCGTCAGATTGACAATTTTAGGATTTTTGCAGACAAAACTCTTGCCATTTGAAGTATACAATAGATAATAATACCGATATTGCCGTGGTTCCTTATAAAAGGAGAATGAAATGAGAGTCAGTCGATCCACCGGATACGCGCTGCTGGCCGTGGGCTATATCGCCAAGAACCAAGGCGACGGCGTCGTATTATCCCAAGATATCTCGAAACAATACGATATCCCGCTGGAATACCTGCTGAAGATTCTCCAGCAACTGGTCCGGGCGAACGTGCTGCGCAGCAAGCGCGGGCCGCGCGGCGGATTCTCTTTGGCGAAACCCACGAACAAGATCACCATGCTGGAAGTGATCGAGGCGGTGGACGGTCCTCTCACGGGCGAGTTGAACCTCTCCGATCAGGCCGGCCACGATCCGTACGCCAACAAGGCGGAACAGACCTACAACAAGGCCATTTCCCAGGCCAGGGGCGTCTTCGAGAAGACGAAGCTGGCGAGTCTGCTCGGCAAGTAGACGAAGGGTCGGCCCGGCGCATCGGACAGCGGTTGCTCGAGGGGCAGGTGGAATGTCTTTTTCACGCAGCGGTGGAGGTGCGCGCCCATGATGGAGATTCGCGAATTCCAGGAACTGATCGCCCGCCGGTACAAAGCGCGAGACCAGGAGCGAGGCGTGCCGCGCACGTTCATGTGGTTCGTGGAAGAGGTGGGCGAACTCGCCACCGCCCTGGCGACCGGAACAGACCGGGCGAACATCGAGGAGGAGTTTGCCGATGTCTTCGCCTGGCTGTGCACGCTGGCGAATATCACGGATGTCGATCTGGAGACAGCCTGCGGCAAGTATACCAGCGACCGGGTCAAAGGCTTCAAGCCCAAGTAGGCCCGGCCTGCCGGCGTCCCTCGGACTCACGGCGCTGTCCTGACTGTCACGCCGCACGTTGTCCCTATCGGACGCGCCGGCACTCGCGGCACGGCTATCCGGCGGCCGTAGGCCGGATGCCCAATAGTTCCAGCGAATCCCGCTCGATCACGTTGCGGATGCTGCCGCGGGGGACCGTCGGCAGCTTCGTATCGGCCAGAAGCATGTTGAATCCCAGAAGCGTCTCGATGCACTCGCTGGCCTTCCCCAGCGGCGAACCGCTGCCGAACAACAGCTTGTCCATGACGCCCTGTTCGTAGGCCGCCACCACGATGTTATAGGTCTGCCAGATCTTGCTCGGACGGATGGTCAGGTCCGCAAAGACATTCTCATGCTTGGACACCATGGCCAGCGTCTGCTCGACGAAGGGCACCCCCATATTCCCGATCACGATCTTCATCTCGGGAAACGCTCGCGCCACCTCATCCAGCAGGTAGGGCTGCGCGTATTCCAGAACCGCCTTGGCGCCGAGATTATGGCTGCCGTTGTGGAAAAAGACGGGCAGCCCGACTTCCCGGACGGCGTCGTAGTACCGCATGGCCTGGCTGTGAGCCGGGTGAAAGCCGTTGATCGAGCAATAGAGGACAAGCCCTTTGAAACCGAGCTTCTCCGTCAGGGAGACCAGAGCCTTGTCGGTCGGCCGGTCCTGCGTGGGGTCAACGACCGCAAATCCGGTCATCTTCTCCCCGTGCTGACCGATGTACTCCGCCAGTTTCCGGTTGACCTCGTCCCGCGGCCCGTCGTGCGCGGCCAGAACGATACACGCGTCCACCGTCTCCGCCGCCGCCAAGTGCTCGGAGACCTCGGTGCCTTCAAACGAACGAACGTGCGTGTGACAATCGACGATCATGGCTCTGTCCTGTTCCTGCAGGCCGCCCCCTCGCCGCAGGCCACTCTACAAAGCCAACTATCTTAAGTCGAGCGTCCCTGGCCCGTCAAGAGCAAATATCGACCGGTTACGAGGCTCGACGGACGAGGAAGACCGCCGGCTTTGGACCGGGGCATCTATTCCCCGCCGTCGTCCCCGAGGAGGTCGCGGGCAACCGCCTCCAATGCCCCCGCCCCCGGGTGGCCAGGGGGCGGTGCGATCCCAGGGGAGATTGTATCTGTGCTCAGACACAGAAGAAGCGAAGACGCCCCCCTCCGCCCCCGCGTCTTCGCTACATCCACAGGCCGTCCCGAGAAGCATTCTTTCTTTCTATTTAAGGCGATTCTGGATGGGCCGATGTAGATGAAGGAATGTCAAAATCGGCAATTTTTTCTGTGTCTGATCGTGTAAGGCCGCCCGAGGCGGCCATTTTGTCATGCGCCAAGGCCCTTGACCGGTTGGATCAACACGATTACTATGTCATTCGCAGCCGCGAGAAGGCTGTCCGCCTGGTACTCCGGTGCGCAGAACAGAGGATCGTATCCGTAAGAGCCTGGCGCGACTCGGGAGCTGCCTTGAATATCCGGGCGAGTGATGCGTCTATACCGATAGTCATTGGATTCGGCGGTGCTGGACCGACCTGGGAGTCATACGATGGCCGTTGGAGAACCGATAATCAGACGTAGAATCCGCAGCGATGGATAAGTCCGGAGTCCTCGAATGAATTGTCCCACATGCGGAAGCGCCATGGTTACTCTCGAATTGGCAGATATCGAGATCGATCACTGCGTCCACTGTGGCGGCATTTGGCTCGATACGGGCGAACTGGAGCTCCTGATGGACGACCCGCGGAAAGCCCGGCATCTTCTCGACTCTTTTCAGGAGGCCCCGGCCGCCTCGGAGCCGCCGCGCCGGTGCCCGATCTGCGAAAAAAAGATGGCCAAAATCATCGTAGGAACATCGAAACCGCCTCTGCTGATCGACCGGTGCCGGCGGACGGATGGCATCTGGCTCGACAAGAAGCGAGCTCCAGGATGTCCTGAACCGAGGCGAATTGGACAAAGACAACAGAATTTGGGGTCTGTTGGCCGACATGTTCGGCCAAGGTGAACGAGTGTGAACGCGGATCATAGCGTCGAGGATTCGCCGTTAAAGGTATCGGAAATGAGAATTGTCTTTGGAAAGGACTGAGTCATGAGTACCTGGACCTTCATTCTCATCGGTATTGCCGCTGTTCTCATCGTCGTGGCTCTCGTGATGAAGAAGAAATCGTCTTGAGGTAGAAATCCGTCCGTCGGACAGAAAGGAGAATGCATGACAGGGACACTGATCGCACTGATCGTGATTCTGGCCGTTCTGTTCCTGATTGTGCTGGCCGTGATCGGCATCTACAACTCGCTGGTCCGCCTGCGCAACCAGGTCGGACAACGCCTGGTCTCAGATCGACGTCCAGTTGAAGCGCCGTCACGACCTGATTCCCAACCTGGTCGAGACCGCCAAGGGCTACATGAAGCACGAGCGCGAGACCTTCGAGGCCATCACGAAGGCCCGCAGTGCGGCCATGGGGGCCAAGACGCGTCTCCGAGGCCACCCAGGCCGAAGGCCAGCTCGCCGACGCCCTCAGCAAGTTCATGCTCGTCGTGGAGAACTATCCCGAGCTGAAGGCCAACCAGAACTTCCTGGCGCTGCAGGAAGAGCTGGCCAGCACGGAGAACAAGATCGCCTTTGCCCGGCAGAACTACAACGATCAGGTCCTGTTCTACAACAACAGGATTCAGATGTTCCCGTCGAACGTCGTCGCGGGCATGTTCGCCTTCACCAAGCGTGACTTCTTCGAGATCCAGACGGCCTGCCGAACGGGAGACTCCGAAGGTCAGCTTCGCCTGATCGCTGTCACGGACCGACAGAACCCGGTGGTGAAACCATTGGCACGAACTCTGCGGAGAGTACGTGGGGGATATTTTTTCCTTGTGTGGGCTGATTTGAGGTGAGACGAGATCGATGTGGGAACTGATCCGGGCGAACAAGCGCGATTCCATCCTGCTGATGACTCTGATGGCGGTCGTGCTGCTGACGCTGGGCTTCATCATCGGGACTGGCGGTCGTTGGCCCGGAAGGCGGCGTGGCGGGCCTGGGCATCGCGGCGGTGGTCTGGCTCGTACTGACGCTCGTCAGTTTCTCCTCGGGAGACCAGATCCTGCTGGCGGCCAGCCGAGCCCGGCCGGTCACCCACGAGGTGCACCCCCAGTTGTTCAACATCGTGGAAGAGATGAAGATCGCGGCGGGTCTGCCGGCCATGCCCAAGATCTACATCATCAACGATCCGGCTCCCAACGCCTTCGCCACGGGCCGGAGCCCCCAGTCCGCCTCGCTCGCGGTCACCGCCGGCCTGCTGGGCCGACTCAACCGCGATGAGCTCCAGGGCGTGGTCGCCCACGAGATGAGCCATATCCTGCACCGCGACATCCTCTACGTCATGCTGGCCGGAGTGATGCTCGGCGGCGTCGTCCTGCTCTCTCAGGTCTTCTTGCGGGGAATGTTCCACGGCTCCGTCGGCTCCCATCGGCGCTACTCCTCCGAAGGCCGCGGCGGAGGGCAAGCCCAGTTGGTAATTGCCGTGATCGCCATCCTGGCGGCCATCCTGGCTCCGTTGATGGCCCAACTGCTCTACTTCGCCCTGTCCCGCCGGCGCGAGTACCTGGCGGACGCCGGCGCGGCCCGGCTTGACCCGCTATCCGGAAGGTCTGGCCAGTGCCCTCGAGAAAATCGCCAACGATCCGGCCCCGCAGCTGGCGACCGCCAACGATGCGACCGCTCCCATGTACATCGTCAATCCGTTCAAGAGACGCGGGCAGATGAAACTGTCGGACTGGACGAGCACACACCCTCCCATTGCCGAACGCATCCGCATCCTGCGCAGCATGGCCCAGGGTGTCTCCTACAAGGACTACGCCCAGGCATTCACGACCGTCACCCATGCGAGGAATCCCATTCCGGCGGCGGCCCTGACCAAGGAAGAGGTCGCGATTCGCCCGGCCCAAGCCGAAGCAACCGGCCAGGAGAAGATCCAACGACAAGCTCACCAGATCGGCGACATCATGCGAAAGGTCAACGGCTTCCTGTTCCTGACCTGCGCGTGCGGCTTGAAGATCAAGGTCCCACCTGACTTCCGAGCCGATGCGCTCCAATGTCCTCGCTGCGGCCGGCCCCTGCCTCTCGCCCCTGGACCAAGTCCAGCGCCGGCCCAGGGTTGATCCGGTTGTAGATCATCTGGGATTTGGTTTGGTCGCCGAAAGTGCCAACTCGCATGGAAACCTTGGGGGTCTGCTCCGTCACGGAATGAAAAAGGTCCCGTTTGCTCGACGGGACCTTCAACCTTTGACCGTTTGGTCTGAGCGGGCCCGCCTCAACCGAGACGAACCTGCGTTGCCTGGGGTCCTTTCCGCCCCTGGCCTACCACATACTCCACTTGTTGACCCTCCAGAAGCGATTTGAACCCGTCGGCCTCGATGTTCGAGAAGTGCACGAACAGGTCTTCGCCTCCGTCGTCCGGTGTGATGAAACCGAAACCCTTCTTCGCATCAAACCACTTCACCTTGCCTCTACTCACAGTCCTGCTCCTTTGTCCCCTCGGTACTACAGAAACGTGACGCGTTGATTCTGTCGGGGGTATCCCTTCTGAGGGATGAAAGCATACTCCCCGGCCAAATCAAGACAAATTTACACAAGTCTCTCGCCCGGCGTCAAGCAAAATCGGCAAAAAATATGCCTGCGTGACACGGGGGTTTGCGGCCCAACGGCGGACCTGTCTGGCCAGGAATCGGCTCTGGCGCGGCCCGGGAGGAGGCCCGCCGGGGGTTGCAGTCCCCGTGCGGTCCAGCGCCGCGGGCCCACGATGACGCGGGTCAGGATTTTCCTTATTCGCCCGGACCGGGTTCCTGCCGTTCTGTCAGGTTTTCTTTACAGGGAATCAGATTACAGGTGTCCCGAGCGATCACCAACTCCTCATTCGTGCGCACCATCATCGCATAAACCGCGGAATCCGGCGCGAAAAGACGGTCTGCCCCTCCTGGTTCTTCTGTTCATCAATCCTGAGGCCCAAGTACCTGAATGGGCGCAGGACCTCCCCGCGGATGGACGGGCTGTTCTCGCCGATACCGGCCGTGAATACGATGGCGTCGACGCCCTCCAGGGCCGCGGCGTAGGCCCCGATATACTTCTGAATGCGGTAGCCCAGCACGCGGGTCGGCTCCGCGTGGGCAGCGCCGGGCTGGGGGACATTCACGCCGTAGTCCCGGAAATCCGGCATCCGCAGTTCCTTGAGCAGCAGACCACCATTGGCATGCGGATTGGCCCCCATGCGGCGGTCGCCTTTGGGCGGCAATTCGCGCAATCCAGGAACCAGGGCGCCGTTCTCGTCGAAGAGCTCATCAGGCTTGTAGCTCTTCATCCATTCTCCCAAAGCCCTTCCGTAACTCCTCCAGTTCCTCGTGACTGATCCGCGCGAGAACCGTTGGATTGGCGACCATGGCCGGACCGCCGTGGCCGGGTCCGCAGACGAAAATCATATCAAGAGCGTGTGTCTTGATGACCCGGTTGAGGTTTTCCTCTTGCAGACCAGAGGCAGCCGCTGTAATACGTGCGCGTGACGAAGTGTGTCCCACGGGATTGTCGACGAGGCCGATACCATTGGTAGGGATGAAAGGAAGCTGCGATGGTAACCAGTTGGCTCCGGGAGTTGGATGACGTGCTGCGCGGGCATAAGGCTGATCCGCATCTGCTGGCGAGCGGGACCGCCCACATTTCCATTGGGCCGCTGGCGGTCATGTCGGTCCTGCTCGGCATGATCTACGGGGTCTGCATGGGGCTGTATGCGATGGTGACGCGGACGCCCCCTTCCGGGATGCAGATGATCGCCTGCGCGATTAAGGTCCCTGCCCTGTTCTTCCTGACGTTGGTTGTGACCTTCCCCTCCCTGTACGTCTTCAGTGCACTGCTGGGCGTGCGGCTGAACCCGAAGGACACGTTGCGCTTGATCCTCGTTCCAATCACGGTCAACCTGGCCGTATTGGCCTCGCTCGGGACGATCACGGCTTTCTTCACGGTCAGCACCACCAGCTATCATTTCATGGCGTTGCTCAACGTGCTGTTCTTCAGCGTCTCCGGCGTCATCGGATTGAAGGTCCTGCTGACCATACTGTCCCGCCTGGAAGAGGCGCAGGCGGCCCAGGTGGATCCTGGCGCCGATCCCCTCTCTGGCCGATGGCGGCGGCCATCCGGGCCCGCCGGAATCCACGAAACCGGCGGCTCCGCCACGGCCGCAGGACAGGACCGCCGCACGCGCCACCTTTCGGGTGTGGGTGGTCATTTATGCGTTGGTGGGCGCCCAGATGGGCTGGATCCTTCGCCCGTTCATCGGCTCGCCGACCCTGCCTTTCGAGTGGTTCCGCGGCCGGGAATCGAACATCTTCGTCGCCGTGGTCCGGACGATCGGTACGCTATTCGGCTTCTGATGCACGCGTTGTTTCAGGCCATCGATGATTTTCTGCACGGGCGCGCGGCCTTTGCGCCGGAGGCGCCGCTGGCCGGCCGTTTGCGCTGGCTGGTGATCCTGGTCTTCACCTGCGGACCTTTTTACGGTGCGGTGATGGGGACCTTCAGCGGCCTGGCCCCCGGCCGCTTCCACCAGCTTCTCTACTCCGGCCTCAAGATCCCCCTGCTGCTCTTGGCCACATTTCTACTGTGCCTGCCGAGTTTCTTTGTCATCAATACCCTCGCGGGTCTACGTGAGGATTTCGGCCGCGTCTTGCGAGCCCTCATCGGGACCCAATCCTGCGTCACCGTCGTCCTCGCCAGCCTGGCTCCACTCACGGTCGTCTGGTATCTCTCCAGCGGGGACTATCAACTGGCGCTGCTGTTCAACGCGCTCATGTTCGGGGTTGCCAGTGTCGCCGCCCAAGTCGTCGTCCGCCGCTACTATGGCCCTTTGATCCGCCGTTCCCAGCGTCACCGGCAGTTGCTGCGCGTATGGTTGCTGCTCTACGTATTCGTGGGCATTCAGATGGCCTGGGTGCTCCGTCCCTTCATCGGCAATCCGAAGCTGCCGGTAGCCTTCTTCCGCGCCGAGGCCTGGGGCAACGCCTACGTCGTGGTCGCCCAACTCCTCGTGCATGCCGTGAACCGGACGGGAGTCGCCCCGCTCCTGTGGGCCTGGCTGATTGTTGGCGTTCTGCCGCTGGTACTGATCTTCGTGGGCTTCTACATCTACCACGTCGTACACGAGAAACGTTGGGTCGCGGAACAACAGAATCGGACCAGGAAGCCATAGAATGATAAGTTGCTGTCAAGATCTCGACGCACCGTCTATTGTGTTTGCGCCTTGCCATGTTCGGGATTCCGATCGAATACAACGACACGCCCCTGCGAAACCGGCCCCTGGTCACCTGGTCGTTGGCGGCTGTCATCGCCGTGGCCAGTCTTGCCGCCATGACCGATCTCAAGGCCGCCGTGGGCGTCCTGTTCTGGTGGTGGACCCATCATACGCTCGCCATGCCCGCCGTCCCCACGATGCTCTGAAGTCTGTCCCCGGACGTCAGGCAAGTGCTCGACGGAAATCCCTCTATGAACGCACGTTTTTTGCTTGCTTGTCGCGACCATTCCTCATATAAGAGCTTTCGCTGGATCTACCTTGTGGAATCCGGCAATGAGGCCGAGACTCGTGTGACAGACACATTAGCAGTGAGGTTGTCGATGGTCTTTCAGCATCCCTTCCGGATATGCCTGTGCGTATCGTCTACACTCTTGTTCACACTTGCCGGATGTACATCCTATGACCCGGCCCGACATCCGGAGCTGCCCCCACCGGGCGAGGGCGGCACCGATGGGGTCGTCGCCGGCGATAGCTCGCTGGAAATCCATTTCGTGCCCCTGTTTGACAAAGAAAGGGCCAAAGCCTACCTCGGGATCAATCCGGCGAGCAGCAGGATTATGCCGGCCCTTGTCAAGGTCGTGAACCTGGATAAGCAGCCCATCAAGGTGGATCTGCGGGGTTCCCATCTCGTTGTCGATCCGAACGAACACTGGAAAAGCCTGGAGTTAGGGGAGGCTATCCGGCGTGCGCTGCGCAGCGATGCGGAGGTCGTCGGCTGGATGTTCGCGTTCGGGTTGCCGGCCTGGTATGCCGCGGCCGGCAACGCGGCCAACGTCAATCGCACGCTCGAACAGGATTACCACACGAAGTATTTCAAGCCGACCCTGATCAACGCCGGGGCATCCGGTCAAGGCGTGGTGTTCTTCGATGCCCCGCAGCAGGACGAGCATCATATCTCGGCCGCTGTCATCCGTGTCCGCAAAGTGAACACAGACACAGGCATGGACATCCGCTTGCCTGTGGGGCAAGACGTACAGATCTTACCGTAATACCGGCTCATGCGTGGTGAACTCTCTGTGGAGGTCAAAATGAGAATGCTGTCGGTCTCCAGGCTCTCGGTGTGTCTCGCCGTTGCCCTGCTGGCGGTGGGGTGCGGGCCTTCGACGATGACGGTCGACCCCATCGCCCCGAATCTGACGCTGCAGAAGGATCCACGCGCCACCAACAAGGAAATCAAAATCGCGGTGGAGGAGTTTCAGGCGGCTCGCAACCAGAAGCGAGAACACCTCGCCATCGGAGAGGCCAAAACCGGCTTCTTCAACTCATCCACGACCATTCTCACTTCCGAGTCCCCGGAGCAGATGGTGACTGCCGCGCTCCGGGATGCCTTCACTCAAACGGGATTCCATCTGGTCGAGCGCCATGATGCGAATTACGTGGTCGCAGGACAGGTCGAGGACTTCTGGGTGGATGAGTATGCCACCGGCGTGAGTCTTGAATATGCCAAGGCGTTCGTGCGCTACGACATCGCGGTGAAAGACAACCAAGGAAACACGCTCTGGGGCACGACCAAAGAACACTATGAAACATCCGGGCAGTGTTGGGACGCCACCGCACAGGGCATCCCCACGCTCACAACGGCGCTCTCACGCACCATCACTTCCATTTTCGAAGACCAGAGCTTCTGGCAGGCTTTGTCCAAATAGGCAAAAAGGGACCAGGGTATCAGGCAGTACCGGAGCGGCTTCGCTTGTCGGTCTTGCTACGTCGTCTCCGGCGCTGTTTTTGCTTGCGGATTCTCTCGGCTTTCAGGGCGGCGGGGCTTTTCTCGCCGAGCGTCCTTTCTTCGAGCAACTCGCACATCCGTTTGCGGGCGTAGTAGCGATTCAGACGTTGTTGACGTTCCTGCTGCATCTTTACCTCCAGCCCCGTCGGGGTATGCTTGAGATAGACGCAACTGGCGGTCTTGTTGACCCGCTGGCCGCCCGGGCCGGAGGAATGGATGAACTTCTCCTGCAGGTCCGCTTCGCGCAGGCCCAGAGCCGCCATCCTCGCTTCCAGGTCCGCCTGCTTCTTGGGTGTCACACCGAAATCCATCTCACATCCCCAATCGAGCGACTACGTCTCGCGGCGGGCCAACTCCCTTTGTCATGCTGAGCGAAGCGAAGCATCTGGCCCTCGCAGGAGAAAGTCCCTACCGCATCCAATCCAAGTATAGGTTCGTGGCCAGATCCTTCGCTGTCGCTCAGGATGACAGAAGGCGGGCACACGCACAACAAGAACTAATCGCACGCGCTCTCGACCGTGCGCGGTCATTTCGTCCCCGAACCTGCGCGCCGGATGCAGCGAAAGCCGCGGTCGTCATCCCACGGGTACGGCGCGAACTTGGGATTGGGGTCCCAGCGCTGCAAACGCGGTGCAACCGCCTCCTCCAGGAGGTTATCCGTCATAGTCCCCTGGCGCGTGCGGTACTGCGGGCAACGGGTCCACGAGGCCCCCCGCAGGGCGAAACACCTATCGCCATCGCCTATCTGGCAGTACTCCCAGGCGTTGCCGACCATATCGTAGAGGCCCCAGGCATTGGGCCTCTTGCGAGCCACGGGGCGGGTGCCCGTGCCCTCGGTGTTGCAGCGGTGCCAGAGGTAGCGATCGTCCACCAGATCGCCCCAATAGAATTTCGTCGTCGAGCCGGCCCGGCAGGCATAGAGCCACTCGGCTTCGGTCGGCAGGTCCACGCCCGCCCACTGCGCGTAGTTGCGCGCGTCCGCGTGGCTCAGATACACGACCGGATGGTTCGCTTCCTGCGGAAACCCCGGGCTCTTCCAGGTGAACCGATTACCCGCCTTTTCGGCGTCGGTGAGGTAACCCGTCTCCTTTACGAACCGCTGGAACTGCCCGATGGTGACTTCCGTGCGTCCCACCCAGAAGCCATCCAGAAACGTCACCTCCTGCGGCACGATCTTGTCCGGATCGCTCCCACTCGTTGGTTCGGCCGGAACTTGGGCCGTAAAGCTCCCCGCCGGGACCCACACGAAGGTCATGCCGTCCTTGGGATTACGCCAGTTGGCCGCATTGGGAGCCGGGAAAGGCGGCACAGGAAGGCAGAAGGCCCAGGACAGCGAGACAGGCCAGGATAAGCAACATTCGACGCATATCGTTCTCTCTCAGACCGAAATCACCAGGGCATCTTCGACCAGCACGACCCCGTACGATTTCAGCGGCTTCTCGGCCGGGCCTTTCCACACGCGGCCGTCGAGCAGGAAGATGGCATGATTGAAGTTGTTGCATTGCAGCATGCCGCGCTGGCGATTGTAACTAATCACTTGTCCACCATGGGTGCACAGACGCGACAGGACGCAGTAGGCGTTCTTTGCCGCATGCACGACGATGAGCTGGAGGGACCTGGCCTCATTGACGACGTAGGCGGCGCTGCCGATCTCCTGCAGCGAGGGCGCCTTGAGCAGATCGATTGTCAAGCCGCCCGGCCCGTAGGTCACGCTCTCGGGCTCTATGTCCGGCGTGCTGCAGCAGGTGGAGCGCGGGGCCATCGCATCGCCCCCCGTCCGGCAGCCACAGACAGAGCCCACCAACAGAGCACCCGCCCCCATCATCTCTCGTCGAGTCATTCCATGTTGCATAGCGATCTCCCGAACCACACGCATCATCCGGACACTACAGGTGCAGTTGCGCACCGTGGTCATCCGTTACGATTGCGGGACCGACAACGGCGCCTGATTCTACTCTCTGGACGCCCGTTTTTGCCACTGTTTGTTCTTGCATTTCACCGCCCGTTTCGGTAGATACGGGAGCCGATGGAGTCCGGAGGTGTGCACAGTCCCCTGGCTCACAACGGCGAATGGCATGTTCCTGGGAGGATCGGCCAATGCTGAAGATCGGGATGATCGGTGCGGGTTTTGTCGCGCGATTTCACGAGCGGGCCCTGCGTTCGGTGCGAAACGCCGAGTTCGCGGGGGTCTACGCCCTCAAGGGAGCCGAGGCGCTGGCCCAGTTGGCCCGGCAGGATGGCCTCGGTGACACCCAGGCGTATGACTCCATCGCCGACCTGGTCCGAGCGGTGGACGTCGTTTGTGTCTTTGCCCCGAATTTCGCCCGAGTCACGATGATGCGCGAGATCGCGGCCGCCGTCGAGGCCGGGGCCAGGCTCAAGGGGATCATCATCGAGAAGCCGCTCGCCCGCAATCTCGGCGAAGCGGATGTGTTGGCGCGGATCGCCCAGGCGATGCACGTTCCCACGGCCTACTTCGAGAATCAGATTCACATGCCCGCGGTCGTCCAGGCGCGCACGCAACTGGCGCAGGTAGAGAAGGCCATGGGACCGGCCCATCTGGCCCGCAGCGCCGAGGAGCACGGCGGCCCGCACGAGCCGTGGTTCTGGGACCCGACCACCCAGGGCGGCGGCGTCTGCTGCGACATGGGCTGTCACAGCATCGCCTGCGGCATGTACATGGTGACCCCCTCCGGCCGGCCGATCGATTACCTCAGGCCCGTGCGAGTCAACGCCACCATGGCCCTGCTCAAGTGGGGCAAGGAGCCGTGGATCAGCCAGCTCAAGAAACGAGGCGTCGATTATTCCACCACGCCCGCCGAGGACTACTCCAGCGTGACCATCGAATTCGAGGACCCGCAGACGAAGCAGCACAGCATCGTCCAGGCGACGAACTCCTGGATGTACGATGCGCCCGGGTCTGCGGCTGCTGATGGAGACGTTCGGGCCGGGCTATTCGTACACCGTCAACTCGCTCGAATCGCCCGCGGGTATTTTCATCAGCGATGCCGCCGCCGCCGCCGTGCTGAACAGCGAGCTGGCCCTGGAAAAGTCGCAGGCCAGCCGGGGCGCCCTGATCCTCCAGCCGGACGAGATCGCCTTGTATGGCTACGTCGCGGAGTGGCTCGATGCGCTCCAGGCGTTCGAACAGGGCCACAACGCCCTGCTCAATCTGGAGTACGGCCGGTTCATAACGATGCTCATCATGGCCGCGTACCTGTCTCACGAGAAGAGGAAGGTCGTCGATATGACCGATCCTCGCACCCTGGCGGAACTGGCGACCTACGTGCCGCTGATCCAGCAGGGCAAGGGAAAACAGGTGCTGTGAGGCACGGTCCTGCCTGCGCCGGGCCACGAGCTGCCAATCGCTGAGCCATGCGGAAAAGGTGTAGCACGCGTGAGTTCAGGGAGCGTACATGCTTATGTCGGGGAACAGAGGCTCCGATCGCCGCGAGCCCAAGTGTGTCTGAGGTTTGATCTATGGCTGATTTGCCCCGAAAGCGGCGTAGGCTGCGGATCGTCGTGCCGGCCTTTCCGGCTTTCAACATTTACTCCCGGATTGCCCGGAAAACGACCGCGCTGGGACCGGTCTGCGTGGCCACCGCCGTGCACGAGATCGAAGGTTGGGATGCCGAAGTCATCGATGAGAACAACCTGGGCCGGTATGGGCCCCGGAGCCCGGAGGGCGGCGCCGACCACGCGGTATTGCAGGAGCAAAGACCGGCCGACGTGGTCGGGTTTTACGGCGGCTTGACCAGCACGGCCCCGCGCCTTTACGAGTTGGCCGGCTTCTATAAACAACGGGGGATCATCACGATCGCGGGCGGACAACACTTCGCGGGCGAGAATGCCGCGGAAGCCCTGCACAACGGCGTCGATTACGTCGTTTTCGGTGAAGGCGAGAAGACAATTCGTGAGGTTCTACAGGTAGTCGAGGGGCGGCGGGAAGCGAACAGCATCAGGGGAATCGCCTATCTGGAGCACGGCCGCATCGTCCGCACGCCAGGCCGTGAGCCGTTGACAGATTTCGATGAGCTTCCGTACCCCGATTTTTCGTTGGTGCGCTATGCCAAGATCGTGATATTTCCTGTCGAGCGAATCCGCGGCTGTTGCATGAATTGCGAGTTCTGCACGGTCAAAGGCAAACCGAGATGTGCCTCCGTGGACCGCCTTCTCGGAAGTATCAGCCATCTCGTCGAAACGCGCAACGCCTGTCAATTCTTCATCGTGGACGATTTGTTCGGACAGCAGCGCGACGAGACGGTGCGGTTCTGCCACATGGTAGCAGACTATCAGAGGCGGATCGGAAGAAGGTTGGAAGCGACCGTCCAGATCCGACTGGACAAGGCCAAGGACCCTGAATTGCTGACGGCGATGCGTCAGGCGGGAATCAAGTACGTAGCTATCGGCTTCGAGTCGCCGATCGACGAAGAGCTGAAAGCTATGAACAAGGCGATCAATTCGCGCGAGATGCTGTCCCTTGTCCGGGTATTTCACCAGTTCGGCTTCCTGATCCACGGTATGTTCATCTTCGGGTATCCCCTGGCCGAGCCGGTCTCGTTCCGCATGCCGGTCAGGGAGCGGGTACAGCGGTTCAGAAGCTTCATCCGCAAGGCCAAGATCGACACCGTGCAGGTACTACTGCCCGTTCCTTTGCCCGGGACAGGGTTGCGGCGGCGCCTCGAGCAGCAGAACCGAATCTATGCCCTGCAGGACGTGGGTTGGGAGTACTACGATGGGAATTTCCCTCTGTTTGAGCCGGATGAGCCGATGACCGCCCAGGAGATCCAGGAAGCAGGCAAGCAAATCATGCGGCATGTCTACCGGTTTCGCTACGCCCTTTTCGTGGTCGCAAATATCCTATTATTCCCCTCTATCGCCTTTTATCTTCACAATCTCAGGCTGGGCTGGGGACGATGGTACCGATCCTGGCGCAATAGTCTCATCCGCTTTGGCGGCTGGATCACTATGCGAAAATGGAGCGCCGACTTCGGAAGAGGCGATTTCCTACAGAAGCTGCAGGCCGCCCGAAACCGGCTGACTCTCGCGCAAAAAGCAACTCCGCTCCGCCAAGAGACAGATCACACGCCCTGAACGGCACACGCACCGCACGCCGCCCAGGATAGATCGAGACGAGAGAAGATCGACGAATCAAACCTCATCGGCCGCCCTCCGCACAGTCGGTGTTGGCCCTGTGCTGACGCGGCCGATGAGGCATAGATCCCGACAGAAACGATCTTAGTACCGGCGTCCGCCGCGTCCGCCGCCGCCACCGCCGCCGCCGCCGCCACTCTTCGGCGCCTTGGGCTTCGCTTCGTTGACCGTGATGGTCCTGCCCTTTTGCTCCGTGCCGTTGAGACCGGCAATGGCCGCATCGGCATCTTTCTTGGCCGGCATTTCGACAAAGCCGAAGCCGCGGGACTCGCCGCTGAACCGATCCTTGACCACACTGGCCGACTCTACCTCGCCGTACGCGCTGAAGATCTGGCGCAGGTCGTCATCCGTGACCTCGAATGAGAGGTTTCCTACATAGATATTCATTTTCTTCTCCTTAGTTTCTGTTGCAGAATCAGCGAACAGGCGGGATCAAAAGCAGGCGGTCGAGCTCAAATCAGTCAGCGTTGACTCCACTCTCTGAACGCATCATCCAGGTTCATGCTACTCAACGATTTTGTCAGATTACCAGCCCCCGTAACGTTCTGCAAGCATGAATTCTTGCTTTTTTTTCCAAAAAAGAACCGGTCAACATCTGCTCCTTTGACCGTCCGGGCGCGCCGCAACGCTACCCAGTCCCGCAATGCTCCAGGCACGGGCACACCGGCCTTGGCCCAAACAGCCTATTGTCCAATATCATACTCTTAAAATACGCTTGCCGCCGGCCCTTAGGTCGTTACTTGCTTGTCGAAAGCGGTTCTGATAGCATCAGGCTCCACAGGTAAAAACCTATCGAGGAATTGGCATATGGAAGGGCTGAAATCATGACAATACGTTCTGGTACGAGGATCTCCGTGGCGGCACTTCTGTTGCTGTGTGCAGGCACTGCCTTGAGGGCCGAAGTCGTGCTCCTGGAGGAGTTGGACCTCGCGAGAATGTCGAGCGGGTGGGGTAAACCGCTGGTGGACAAGAGCGTCACGGGCAAGACCCTCTCCGTGGGCGGGCGGACATTCGACCATGGCGTCGGAACGCATGCGGAGTCGACGATCTACGTGGATCTTGACGGCAAAGCCGAGCGCTTCAGAGCCTATGTCGGCGTTGATGATGCTGCCGGCCGCCGGGGATCGATCCGGTTCATGGTTTATGGCGACAGCAAAAGACTTTTTGACAGCGGTGTCATGAAGGGCGGCCAGGAGGCCAAAGCCGTCGATGTCCCGCTGGCCGGCGTCAAGCATTTGAGGCTGATGGTGACCTCGGCAGGCGATGGCACCGATTCTGACCATGCGAACTGGGCCCAGGCCGAGTTCGTCGTCGCAGGGGCCAGACCCGTGGCGGTCGATCCGCCGAGAGTGCCGCCGGAGGAGAAAGTGATTCTGACGCCCAAACCGGGGGCCCAGCCCCAGATCAATGGTCCGAAGGTCTACGGCGCCCGGCCGGGAAGACCTTTCATTTATCGAATTCCCTGCACGGGAATACGGCCTCTCCACTTCACGGCGACCGGCTTGCCGCAGGGCCTTCAACTTGATGCCAATACCGGCATCATCACGGGCCGCGTGCCCGAAAACCCGGGCCAGTGGACCGTGACGCTGGGAGCAAAGAATGAGCACGGGACAAGCGAGCGGCCTTTCAAGCTCGTGGTTGGCGATACGCTGGCCCTGACGCCGCCGATGGGCTGGAATAGCTGGTACATCCACTACAGCCGCGTCACCGAGGAGCACATGCGCAATGCGGCGGATGTTATGGTCGCCTCCGGCATGGCCGACTACGGCTATCAGTACGTCAATATCGACGATTGCTGGATGAAGAAAAAGGGCGATGAGCCTTATCGGGACGAGCGCGGCGCCATTCTGCCCAACGCCAAGTTCCCGGACATCAAGGGCATGGTGGATTACATTCACAGCAAGGGCCTGAAGGCCGGACTGTATACGGGGCCCGGCCCGTGGACCTGTGCCGGCTACGTCGCCAGCTACGAGCACGAGCGCATCGACGCCGAGAAGTTCGCCGAGTGGGGCTTCGATTTCCTCAAGCACGATTGGTGCTCCTATACCCAGGTCGCCGGCGGCAAGGACCTCGAACATCTGCAACGGCCCTACAAGATCATGGGTGACATCCTCAAGACCCTGCCCCGGGATATCGTCTACAACCTGTGCCAGTACGGCATGGGCAACGTCTGGACCTGGGGCGCGGAGGTCGGCGGCCACTGCTGGCGAACCACAGGCGACCTTGGTCTGGAGCGAGGCGACCTGCTGCCCGGGTTCTACCAGATCGGCCTGAGCAATGCCCGCCATTACGAATATGCCGGTCCGGGTCATTGGAACGATCCCGACTATATCCTGATCGGCTACGTCGGCAACGCCCGCGGCCAGAACGAGCCGGGCCAGCCGACCAAGCTAACGCCTCATGAGCAATACAGTTACATGTCCATGTGGTGCCTGATGGCCGCGCCGCTGTTCTTCTCCGGCGACATGCGGCTGCTGGATGACTTCACCCTGGGTATTCTGTGCAGCAACGAGGTGATTGAAATCAATCAGGACCCCCTCGGCCGGCAAGCCAAGCCCCTGGTGCAGGATGACGAAACCCTGGTCATGGCCAAGCCGATGGAAGACGGCTCCGTAGCCGTGGGCCTGTTCAATCTGGCGGAATTGCCTCGCTCCATCAGCGTCGACTGGTCTTTACTTGGCGTTCAGGGCCAGCAACGCGTCCGCGATCTGTGGCAGCAAAAGGACTTGGGCGAATTCACCAACCGATTCACCGTGAGCGTCCCGCGTCACGGAGTCGCACTGATTCGCGTGCAGTCGAAGTAAAAAAACGCCCGCACCACACTACCGCTTCGTGACGGATGTGCCACGTTGCCATCTCGTACAGGCTCGTCTGACTCATTGGGCAAACGCCGCACGGGCGGCCATTTGGAGCGGACGCATTGAAGCGGCCCTGCTCCAAATGGACGGCCCGGTTCTCTACCCGGCACCGGCCTAACGCCGCAGAACGGACAACAGCCGGCCCGCGATAGCGGTGTCGCTGAGCACGAACGCGCCCGCCACAATCAGCATGGCCACCAGGCTCAACGTGATCGGGTACGCGCTGGCCAAGGCAATGATTCCCAGAGTCACAGCCGCCAGTCCGATGAAGACCTGGAGACCCGTGGTGGCCAGTACCGCCTGGCGAATGGCAAAGCGTGCCGTCGCCTCATCTTCCCGATGACCAACGATCAACTCGTTGACCCGCACATTGGCCCCGGCTCCGAGAATCAGCCCGGCACCGTAGACGATAGCGGCCACGGGAAGCACGACCCCCGGATATACATTCAGACTGCCCAGGACGCCCAGCACAATGCCGACGATCCCGGCCAGCGTTTCCCCGGTTACCCCGCTGCCCAGTTCGCCCATCTCCACTCTCCCTTTCGTAAACTCATGGAGCAACTCCGCCAACCGGGAAGCGATCGCCGCTCCTTCGATCAGGAAGGAAATCCCGACGGCAATAGTAGCGGCACCCAAGAGCCAGCGGGGATAGGTGCCGGATAGCCCAATGATCGCGAGCACCACACCAGCGACGGCGATGATACCGGCGCCGACGGTCCCCCCCAGAATAGTCTCGACGGTGCGTCGCTCTGCGTGCAGATGTTCCTCTGTAATTGTGGTTGTGTCTGGCATAATTGCACCCCCTTATATCCATAAAGGAGCCATCACTCGTTTTTTTCCTCAAAAATGATCCTACCGCAAGAGTCTACTCTCTTGCTAATCACAGTTTCATACGGACTAACGACAGGGGTTCTTTGCAGCAAGTTACCCAATCGGGACGCGTAAATTACCGCTTTGGGGTGGATTTCGGTGGTATTTACGAGCCGCGCGGCCACGCCGCTCCCGGCCTGCACAATCCCCGAGGAAAGCCCTTGCAGGGGGCCCCGGGAATCGATAGAATCAAGGTGATACTTCTGTCGGTAGGTCGGGATTCGCTTCTGCGACGCGGATGCACGAAAGACGCACAAGCCCATCCGGGGCGTGCGAAAGGCAGCGTTGGCGTTTCGGTACGTGGAGGAAACAGTCATGCGGCAATCCAAAGCATTCACCTTGATCGAGTTGCTGGTCGTCATTTCCGTCATCGCGATCCTGCTGGCCATCATGCTGCCCGCCCTGAGCAAGGCCAAGAACCTGGCCCAGGGAGCGGCGTGCAAAGGCAACCTCAAGAACTACTGCCTGGCCGTCGCGATGTACACGGATGATTCCGATGGCCGCTTCCCCATACCGGAACAATGCTACTTCACCCAGCCCCTCGCCTACCCGGTGGAGGCAGGGCTGTCCAGCTACATCCACTTGCGCTGGTGCAACGGCGATCTCGATCTGACGAGGTACCCGGAGTATGGCAGCCCGTTCTTCCGGTACATGGGGAACGCGAAGACTTTTATCTGCCCTACCGTCAAGACGCTGGCCGTGCGCAACTCCGAGGACCATTTCTACGTTGCCGATATGGCCCGGCTCAAGCACTATAAGCCCTGGTACAACTACACGATGAACGCCTACCTGGGCAGCGAGAACTCGGGGGTGCAGAAGACGCGGGTGAGAAAGGTCATGGAGGTCAAGCGGCCTGCCGCGACGTTTTCATTTGTGGAAGAGAGTCCCCTGGTCGACACAGCCTACAATGTCTCGGGTCTCAACGATTCGTTCATGGTGCCGGGCGACGACAGCATGATCCAGGGCTGGTTTGCCAAGGTCGGTCCCAACCCCGCGCTGGTGATCCCCGGCCCCGAGGGCGTCGGGCCGTTCTGGGATGTGATCTCCGGCTTCCACAACGCCCCCGCCAGCGACCTGCTGGCCGGCCGTGGCAACTGCGCCCTGCTGGACGGCCACGTGGACGCTTACCGGCGTGCCGATACGTTCTACCATGCCTATCCGCGCTAGACCGGGCGGAGCGACGAACCATTTTTTTCCAGATCCGGAGTCGCAGGAATTTGGGAACGGCGGCGTTAGACGGTCTCGCGACGCCTCTGATCGATTCGTTTGAACAGCCAGATATCGGTTTCCATTCGGCGGGCCACGTCCGGATAGTCGCTCGCAAGACAGGATGCCACTTGGAGAGCCTCTTCGAATCGGCCCCCTCGGACACACGCCTCCACCAGGCAGAAATAGGTGGGTAGATAGCCCGGAACGCGGTGCCGCAGACCCTCCAGAACATCGATCGCAACGTCATAATCGCCGCGCAGATAGTGCCGGATCGCCTGACGGTACTCCCGAGGTTGTCTCTCATACTGAATCCGACGATAGGTGAACCAGACCAGAACCGCCACCGGCAGCACGAACAGTGGAAGTCGGCCGGTGATCAGAGCCGGCAGGCTGGCCAGGTAAAGCAGCGCCGCCAGCCGGGGGACGACCGAGTGCTCTTTCGTAAAGCCGGCAGGCCGATGGACGGAGACTGGGAGGGATTCGCCGACCAACCCTTGCCGCAGGCGAATCTGCTCGAGGAAGCTGTCGATCTCCGCCGTCTCCCGGCGGTGCTTATAGAACTCGATGATCATACCGGCCGATCCGTCCATAGCGGAGCGGTCCGGGCCGACCTGGAGCCGGACCGTCTTGACCCGGCGGAAGAACATGACCAGGAGAATCGAGAATGCCACCAGTCCCAGGAGAAGCAGACCCAGGAAGGCGAGCGCGAGGAGGGTG
The DNA here is from genome assembly GCA_963699595.1 of uncultured Planctomycetota bacterium. Lineage (GTDB taxonomy): Bacteria > Planctomycetota > Phycisphaerae > Sedimentisphaerales > Anaerobacaceae > PLanc-01. Next base: position 792,341 of record CAVOUO010000035.1, on the reverse strand, counting down.
AAGGCGACCGTGTCTTTCACTTCCTCCATAGGCCGGCGGCCAAAGAGCAGCCCGCCAGACACACCACAGAACAGCAGGGGCAACAACAGACAGAGCAAGGCCGCGATCAACCGTCGGCCTTTGAAGCGGCGGCCCGCCCCGATCGCGACCAGCTCGACCGGGATCAGGAGTTCGGAATCGATGGCCGCCTGCCTCTGATCGAACAACAGAATGGTCCCCTCCAGGCCCAGGTAGGCATGCCGGACATTGTCCACTTTGCGGATGGGAATGTAGATGGGCTCCAGCTCCAATCGGGGTCCTTAAAAAGAAAGGTGCGCCGCAAGCAGCGCACCCGGATTTTTCCATCCGCCAGCCAAAGCGATCCTATCCGAGCTTCAGGTCGGGGTTCTCCGGCCCGAAGTGCTTGAGCATCACGATGGGATCGGCCTGGGAAGGGTTCGTAATCGTGATACCCTCTTTGGCGGCCTGCTCCGTGACGAAGAACTCATCATACGTGAGCTGGCCGTAGCGAATCATTGTCGGCGTCTCGATGTCCCACGCGCCCATCGTCCCGTGGCCCTGCATCATGATGAAGCCGTAGGCGGCGTTATCCTTGATCGTCACGGTCGCCCCCGGCTGAACCGTCAGCTCCTTGGCGCTGAACGCCGTGGACTTGTAGCAGATCCAGTTTTCCGTGAAGCCTTGCTTGGCCATTTCCCTGACCGGGTAGACGGGTTTCGGCCGCATGAAACGGTTCTTTACAAAATCCGGATCGACATTGAGCTCCCAATCGATGACGCTGAGCAGCCAATCGACGTTGCCTCGCCTATGCTTCGGCGTATCCTTCCACAACAGCTCTTTGGGCACGACCTGGTTGTGGGTGACGTTCTCATACATGGCGAAGACGTCCGAGGCCTTCTGCGGCTCGTAGGTGCACAGGCTGCCCGGCGCGTGAAGAACGCCCGGCGGGACGTCCCATCCGGTCCCGACATCGAGCCGATACGCCGGCGCCAGAGAGGTGATCGAGTTGTCTCTGCCTGCGGCGGCGTCCAGCAGAGCCTGGCGGACCTGGTCTTTGGTCACCCCCGGGTTGAGGCCGAAGAAGGTGTAGGGGAAATCGCCGCCGTAGTTGTTGGCCTGGGGCGGGAAGTAATAGGCCTCGGGTTTGCCGAGCTGGCCCGTGAGCTTGGCGTGCTTGTCGCGATGATGGATATGGTGCGGCAACGCGGCTTTGTTGTCGAAGAATTTCGAGTACATGGGCCAGCGCTGGTGCTTCTTCCAGAGGCGGTTGCCGATGATCTCGCCCTGGAGCGCAGCGATGGCGTCGCGCAGGAGCACGCGCTCGGTCTTATCACCATCTTCGAAGACGATGAAGCTGAGCCCTTCGTTGGGCGAGGTCAGCGGCCCGTTGTCGGCCGGCGTCGTCGAGGCGAACCAACGCTCGTCGATGCCGCCCCGCTCGCCGCCCATCGCGTAGTAGTCATCCGGGTGCAGCTTGATCCGCCGCCCCGGCACGCAGAACGAACGCGGCACCCAGTTCGGCGCCAGACGCAAAATGCCCCGGCCCTGTTCCAGGGCTCTCTCCACGATTCTCTTCACAGCCATGACTCACAACTCCTTTCGCGCAAAGCACACAACAACACAGGTCCTATTCGTCCCATAGGTCCCATGCCGTTTTACGATTTCACGTTTTCCCACGCGCCCTTCTTCGCCGAGGCCAGCACCGCATCACAGACATACTGCGTCGCCAGGGCTTCGCGGAAGGTCGGCGAGGCCGGCTTGCCCGTCGCCACTCCCTCCAGAAAATCCGCGATCTGGTGCACGAACGTCTCCGCGTAGCCGATTTGCAGGCCGGGCACCCACCAATGCCCCATGTACGGCATGTCGCCGTCGGTGACGTGGACCGACCGCCAGCCGCGGACGAGGGAGTCGTCGCGATGATCGAAATAGCTGAGGCGGTGCAGATCGTGCAGATCCCAGCCGATGGAGGCGTGCTCGCCGTTGATTTCGAAGGTAAAGAGGGCCTTATGGCCGCGGGCATAGCGGGTGGACTCGAAGTTGCCCAGCGAGCCGTTCTGGAACCGGCAGAAGAACGTGCAGGCGTCGTCGATGCCGACCGGCTCGACCTTGCCCGTGTCCACATTCATCCGCTCTTTCACGAAGGTCTCGGTCATGGCGCACACGGAAGTGATGGAGCCGTTGTGCCACATGGCCGTATCGATGCAGTGGGCCAGCAGGTCGCCCGTCACGCCGGAGCCGGCCGCCTTGACATCCAGCCGCCAGGTGCCCATCCCGCCCTGCGGCACTTTCGTCGAGATCGTCCAGTCCTGGAGGAAATTCGCCCGATAGTGGAAGATGCGTCCCAGCCGGCCCTCGTCGATCAGCTTCTTGGCCAGGGTCACCGCCGGCACCCGCCGGTAGTTGAACGAAACCAGGTTGGCGACGCCCGCCTTCTCGACGGCCTGGACCATCGGCTCGGCTTCCTTGCCCGTCCGCGCCAACGGCTTCTCGCAGACGATCATCTTGCCGGCCTTGGCCGCCGCAATGGCGATCTCCGCGTGGTAGTTGTTCGGCACGCAGATGTCCACGATGTCGATCTTCTTATCGTCGATCACCTTGTGCCAGTCGGTCGCGTGCGACTTTGAAGCCCCAGCGATCCGCGAAGGCTTTCGCCTCTTTCTCGTCCAGGCCGCAGATGGTGTTGAGAACGGGTTCGTACGGCACATCGAAGAAATTGCGGACCTTGCGGTAGGCGTTGGAGTGCGTACGGCCCATGAAGCCGTAACCGATGATGCCGACATTGAGTGGTTTGGTCATGGCAGTCATTCCTTATTCAAGGCCTTGGGTGTAGGGTGGGCTGTGCCCACCAATTCCCGGCGCACACTACGCTTTCCACCCGTGCGCCGCCTGTACTTTGAGCATCACGTCGAGGATCTCATTCCAGGTGTCCTGCGTTTCGAGCATCGCGTTGGGGAACATGCAGCCGTCCCAGCAGATGTGCTGCATACCGCGCTTGGAAGCGTCCTTGAGCCAGTAGCCGGCGCAGCGGACGATGTCCAGCTTGCCGTTGGGGTCGTTGGCCGGGCAATGCTTGCCTGTCTTGTCGTGCGAGCCGGCGCCGTGTACCTGGCCGTCGTTCTGCGCCACGTGGAAGTCGATTGTCCAGGGCCGCAGCTTGTCCACCATCTTTTCGTAGGCGGCGTAGAACTCCTTCTCCGAATAGCCGGGCTTCAGCAATGCCGCTTCCGGTGCGTTGTAGCCCATCAGGTACAGGTACGTGTGGGCCATATCCGCCTGGAAGCCCAGGGCCTCCGGCATGCCGACTTCTTCCAGCAGATCGAGCATGGCCTTCCAACTGTGCATGCCGGCCCAGCAGATCTCACCCTCGGCGGCCAGACGCTCGCCATGATCGGCGGCGATCTTGGCCGCTTCGCGGAACGTCTCGGCGATCTTCTTGGTGTTCCCCTTGGGGTCCTTGCGCCATTCGGCGACGCCGAACTCCGCCGAGTCGATCCGGATCACGCCGTACTTGCGCACGCCATGCTTGTTGAACACACCAGCGATGCGGCAGGCCATCCGCACGGCATCCAGGAACTTCTTGCGGGCCGCATCGTCCCTCATTGCCGAATCGCCAACCGTGCCGGGCCAGACCGGGGCGACCAGTGAGCCGACATTGAAACCGTATCCCCGAATCAAGTCGGCGATCTTCTTCAGTTGGCTGTCACTGGCCTTGGGATCGGTGTGCGGCAGGAACAGGAAATAGTCGATCCCGTCGAACTTCTGGCCGTTCACCTCGGCGCCGGCGGTCAATTCCAGCATCCGTTCGAGACTGATCGGCGGCTCCTGGCCCGGCCCATCGCCTTTGCCGACCAGCCCGGGCCACATGGCGTTGTGAAGTTTGGGGAGGAGGTATTCGTCGAACTCCATCTTCTGACCTCCTTGAAGATTGAAGTCTCAGGAATGTCATTGCGAGGAGTGCAGTGACGAAGCATCTCGATCCTCGGGTGGAGATTGCTTCGCTACGCTCGCAATGACATTCTTCACATTTGCCACTTCACAACTGCCTCTCACCGTTACGCCGCCGCTTCCCACCCTTCTTTGATCGTCTGGAAGCCAACCTGATAACACTCTTCCGGGCTGGCTGACAGCTCGCGCCAGACACAGGTCGTCGCCGCCAGCTCCGGCAGGCTCGTCCCGAAGGCCTCAATCGTCAGCCACCGGTCGTAGCCGCCGGACCGCAGTGTCTTGAAGATCTTCTTGAACGGCACATGTCCCTTGCCCGGCGTGCCGCGATCGTTCTCCGAGACGTGGACATGCCGGATCGCTTTGATGTTCTTCTTAATGCACCCGACGGGGTCCTTCTCCTCGACGTTGGCATGGAAGGAGTCGTACATCACGCCGAAGTTGGGGTGATTGACCTGCCGGGCATACGCGGCGCCGTCGGCAATCGTGTTGAGGAAATAGCACTCGAAGCGGTTCAGGCACTCGATGGCCAGCACGACGCCGGCCTTCTGGGCATAGTCGGCAATCTGGCGGTGCACCACGGCGGCCCGCTCCTTCTCCTCTGGCGTCGGCCCTTTGCCGGTGAAGAACTTGCCGCCCAGGGGATGATAGTACGGCCCGCACAAGACTTCCGACCCGAGGGCGGCGTTGCAGTCGATCACCCATTTGAGGTAGTCGACCGCCCCCTGGCGGCTCTTGGGATCGGCACTGACCGGATTGTGCTCGGCGTCCGGCATGACGGTGCAGGTCGTGCACGCCAGGCCGTTATCTTTGAGCGCCTGGGCGACCTTCTGGTAGTGCGGGACATCCCCCCCAAACAGCGGCACTTCGACGCCGTCGAAACCCGTGGCTTTGAGATTCTTGAGGATTCCGAAGTGCTCCTCCGTGACAAAGGGCGTCCACAGCAGCAGGTTCATTCCAATTTTCATAGAGCCCCTCAGCAGCTACCACACAAACGACTGTTGACGAATCGACGGCGGCCCGCATCCACGGACCCCGGTGACGCCCCTTCTACCGCCCCCCCTGCCACTCTGTCAACGTTTTTTTCCACCCGGCGACGGCCGCGCCTTTCGTTTGTCCCGCGCCGGCCTGGAAGAACGAAAACAGGGTCCGGGAGATAAGGCCCGGACCATCGATTTCCACTGCTTGACGCGGAACACGCGCTGACAGACGTTGTCTCCTGGCACCGCCGGATGCGTCTGTCGGCGTCTCTATCCTCACGACCGAATGAATCTGCGGTTGACGATGATCTCGTTGCGCAACATACTGGGACTCATGGCAAGGACAGGTGTTATCGTGGCGATTTGCCTGACGTGCGCGGCCGGCCTTCGAGCGGAAGCACTCACGGCCGGACGCGGAGGCCGGGAAGAGGTGGGAGCCGAACGGAAAGGGACCTCCGATCGGCCATGGGAGCCATGTCCGTATCCGCCGAGCGAGACGATTGCCGGCATCGAGTTCGAAGTCTCGACGCGACGGACGGAGGCGCCGGGCAGCGACATCTGGCCGATCACCTGGGCGGACGACGATCACCAGTACGCCGCCTTTGGGGACGGCGCCGGATTTGGCGTCTCCGACGCGAAAGCCCAGCACGGACCGGCGCGGGTGTCGCTGGGTGTAGCCCGGATCGAAGGCGGTCTCGACGATTACCGCGGCGTGAACGTGTGGGGCGGCTTTCGTGCCGAGAATCCTGCCCAGTTCACCGGCAAGGGAACCGGGATTCTCTGCGTCGGCGGCGTGCTCTACATGATGGTGGCCGGACCGGGGTCGCTCTGCGTGCCGGAAACACGCGTGGCCGTATCCTACGATCACGCGCGTACCTGGCGCTTGTGCGACTGGAAATGGACCATGCAGGACCGACTCTGCGCGGGAACCTTCCTCAACTTCGGCAAAGATTTCCAGGGTGCCCGCGACGAGTATGTGTACGTGTATTTCACCCGGCTCGACAGGCCGCCGGACCGGCCGCGCAACTGGATCCACGAGGTCCCGGGGCGCGTGGACCTGGCGCGCGTACCCCGGAAACAGGTACTCGTCCAGGAGGCCTATGAGTGGTTCGCCGGACTGGAGGAAAACGGACGACCGCGGTGGACGCGCGACCTGAAGGCCCGCACGCACGCGTTCGAAGATCGAAACGGCATCAAGGTGGTCAGTGTAAGCCACCATCTCGCGCTGCGCAGGTACCTGCTCCTGTACAACCCCCGGGACAATCGCGGGCATTTCGCCCTGTTTGAGTCGCCGGAGCCGTGGGGCCCCTGGCGGCACCGTGGCCTACCTACGCCGTCAGACCCCCTTCGTGCCGCCCGAAGAGAATCAGCGCATCAGCATCTTTCATTTCGCGCCGAAGTGGTGGCGCGGGAACGGTCTGGAGTTCACCTTGATCTTCAATCCTGGCGATGATGCCTGGAACACCCTGCAGGGCAGACTGATCCTGCGTTGACATGCCGCGGAATCGTCACGAGGCATCACACGTCCATCAGGGGTCTTTGGGCTTGACCGGGCGTACCGGGTCTGTTACTGTGCTCGGACCGTCACGGATGTGGGGCCCTTTGGGTAGCTCTGCAGGGCCGCCGAGGGTCGCCGGGTGTGTCGGCCCGCGCGGGACGGCGTCAAGTAAGAACATCAGTCGGAGAATCACGCCGCGATGAAGGCCTTTGGACAAATGCTCCGGTATATCTGGCCGCAGTGGCCGCGCATTGTTGTCGTCGTGCTCAGCGCCGTGGCCATTGCGGCGATGCTGTCCCTGAGCTTCGTGACGATCATTCCGCTCCTGAAGGTCATGATCGGGACCGAAGGTCTGCACGGCTGGGTGGATCGAAAAGCCTGCGAGTATTACTACGGACTGGAATTCTATGCGCCGGCCCCCTTGCAGTTGACCGATGGGCCGGGGCCGTCCCTGCGCACCCACTTGTGGGTGACGAAAGTCGCGAAGGGCAGTCTCGCGGAAACGGCCGGCATTCACCCCCTGGACTACATCGCGGACGTCAACGACCTCAAGCCCCGCGATCCCAATACCGCCTACCTGCGTCTGATGCAGGAGTTGGCGGTTCCCAGGCAGAACACGGTGTCGATCGAACTGCGGCGGTCCCAGGAAGAAGGCCTCCTGTCTCTGACCGCGGAGATGAAGACCCCTTGCGAGCGCCAGTGCATCGAGACGCTCAACTGGAACTCGTTTCAGCGGGCCCGCTGGCACGCGGGAGTGGCCGCCGTGCGCGGCATGCAATGGCTCACTTCGTTTCTGCCCCGGGAACAGACCGCCGAGAACAAGGTCAAGGCGGTGTTTCTCATTATGCTCGTGACCGGGGTGACCACGGTCGTTCGGTGCATCGCCAAGTACTTCCAGGATTACGAAGGACAGAAGATCGTGGAAGTCGCCGCCAACCATCTGCGCGAAGACGTCTTCGAACGTCTGACCCGCATGCCCATCAAGGTCTTCGCGGATGAGAAGCCCAGCGATATGATCAGCCGGATCGTGCGGGACACCGTCATCATGAGCACGGCGCTGCGCGTGCTGCTGGGCAAGGCGCTGCGCGAGCCCATGAACGCGCTGGCCATGCTGGCGGTGGCCCTGTACTTCGACTGGAAGCTGACCCTCGTCTTTCTGGGGGCCGGCCCGCTGGTGGTCGTACTCTTCGGCACCTTCGGCCACAAGATGAAAAAGGCCACCCGGCGTTCCCTGGCCGCCAGCTCCCAGATGCTGGCCAAGCTCCAGGAAGCGGTGGCGGGCCTGCGCATCATCAAGGTATACAACCAGGAGCAGTACGAGCAGCGGGCATTCCAGGACATCAGCAAGCGGTTGCTCCGGCAACTGCTCAACATGTCGAAGGTGGACGCGGCCACCCAGCCGGTACTGGAAGTGCTGGGAATGTTTGCCGGCTGCGCCGCTCTGGTCGTGGGGATGCAGTGGGTGGCGACCGAGCAGTTGGATGGTGCGGAATTCCTGGGTCTGCTCATTCTTCTGGGCGCGGCGGCCGAGTCCGTGCGGAAAACCAGCGACATCTGGACCAAGATTCAGCAGGCGAACGCCGCCGCCGAGCGGATCTTCGAGGTGCTGGAGCAGCCGGTCGAGATCGAGAAGCCGGAGGCCCCGGCCCTGCCGCCGGTGAAGCAGAGCATCGAATTCCAGGATGTGACGTTCTCGTATCCGGGCACGGAGCGGCCGGCCCTCGATGGCATCCACCTGGTCGTCACCGCGGGCCATAACGTGGCCGTCGTCGGCCCCAACGGCTCCGGCAAGACGACCCTGGCCAATCTGCTGCCGCGGTTCTACGACCCGGACGCCGGCCGCGTCCTGATCGACGGCCGCGATATTCGCGACGTTACCTTGCGCAGCCTGCGCAGCCAGATCGGCATGGTAACCCAACAGGTCATCAGTTTCAACGATACGATTGCCGCCAACATCGGATACGGGCGGTCAGGGGCGACACGCGAGGAGATTATCGCCGCCGCCCAACGGGCCTATGCCCACGAGTTTATCTGCCGGCTGCCCAAGGGCTACGATTCCATGATCGGCGAACAGGGCGTCGGGCTCAGCGGCGGACAGCTCCAGAGGATCGTCATCGCCCGCGCCATCCTGAAGAATCCGGCGATCCTCATTTTCGATGAGGCGACCAGCCAGATCGACGCCGACAGCGAGGCGAAGATTCACGACGCCATCGAAGAGATCATGCAGGGTCGCACCACGTTCATCATTGCCCACCGCTTCAGCACGGTCGTTGCGGCGGATGTCATCGTGGTGATGAACGAGGGGCGGATCGTCGCCCAGGGCCAGCACGAGGAACTGATGCGGACCTGCCCCATCTACCAGGCCCTCTACGAAACGCAACTGATCAAAGCCTGAGCCCCGCCGTGGCGAGGGCATCTTGCCCTTGCGTGTCGCGGGCATCCTGCCCGCGGTTCGAGGGCAAGATGCCCTCGACACAAAAGAGCAAGGGCAGGATGCCCTCGCCACGAAGACCCACCACCGTTCGGCAAAAACGCAACGCCAGAAATGAACTCTGCCGCGAGATTGGGCCTACTAAAGTCTGGTCGATATCGGGTGGCAGCGGCAAGCGCTAGCTTGCCGATGGCTCGCTCATGGGCATCCAGACCATCGGCAAGCTCCGAAGACTCCGCTTGCCGCTGCCACCCACCACTTTGAGGTGGCCGAAGTATTGGGACGATCCACCCGCGCGGACCATTTCGGGAGAAAGGCCATGCCGTACCGGGGCAGAGAGAAAAAGGCACACGAGCTCTTCAAGCGATATGAGGGCAATCCTATCCTCAGGCCTGAAGACTGGCCGTATCCGGCCAACGCGGTGTTCAATCCGGCGGCGGCCCGGGTGGACGATCAGACTCTGCTGCTGGCCCGCGTGGAAGACATGCGGGGCTTCTCCCATCTGACGGTCGCCCGCAGTGCCAACGGTCTTACCGATTGGCAGATCGACTCCGATCCAACGCTCACCGCCGACCCCAACTCGCAGGAGGAGCGCTGGGGTCTGGAAGATCCCCGCGTTGTCTGGCTCGAGGAGCAGAAGGAGTTCGCGGTTACCTATGTCTCCTTCAGCGAAGGCGGCCCGCTGGTGTCGCTGGCCATCACCAAAAACTTCCGTACGTTCGCCCGGCTCGGCGCCATGCTGCCGCCGGAGGATAAAGACGCCTGCCTGTTCCCTCGCCGGTTCGACGGGCGCTTCGCCCTGATCCACCGCCCGATCGTACGCGGCGAGGCCCACATCTGGCTGAGCCTTTCGCCCGATCTGAAGCACTGGGGAGACCACCAACTGCTCATCCACACGCGGCACGCGTATTGGGATTCCCACCGCGTCGGCCTGGCCTGCCAGCCAATTGAGACGCCGGAGGGCTGGCTCGTTTTCTATCACGGTGTCCGCGTGACCACGGCCAGCCAGATCTACCGGCTGGGCCTGGTGCTGCTCGATCTGAACCACCCGTGGAAGATGCTCCGCCGCAGCGCGGAGTGGATTCTCGGGCCGCAGGCCTATTACGAGCGCGTCGGCGATGTTGGCGACGTTGTCTTCCCGACGGGCGCCATCGTCGACACCGGCACCGATGAGCTGCGCATGTACTACGGGGCCGCGGATTCCACCATCGCCGTAGCCACGGCCAAGTTCAGCGATGTCATCGACTACATCCTCGCCAGTCCCGAGTTGCACCACTGATTCAGAGAATCGTGGACACCTGGTCGTGTCATAGTCACTCCTTCGCCGCATGAAATATGGGAGCACATCCGTTACCTACCGGCCGTTGTGCGCCTTATACTTTATAGATGGAGGCGATGCAGTTGCCGGTTGGGGTGAGAAACATGAGGAACAGTTTGCGAAGGGGTCAACCATGAAAGGCAAAGTGCTGATCGGCGTGTGCACCACCGGGATGCTGCTCTCGCTCGGACTCTTGATCGGAGCGAATCCCGGTCCCCGTCCTACGGCTCCCCAATGGGAGTACGGAGTCTTTCTGCACGGCCACGACGGTTTTCAGTGGGACCACCAGGGGCAGCTTGTGGTGGGAAACACAGCGGCGGCGTTCATCGAGAACATGGGTTTGCCGAGAGACTTTCCCACGAACGCTCGCAAAAACGCCCTCCAAAGAGCGATCCTCGAGTACCTTGGCCGCCAAGGCTGGGAACTCGTGCAAGTCGTGCACAACGACGATATGCCGAGTACGTATCACGAGGAGGGTACCTATCACTACGCGTACTGGTTCAAACGCCCCAGATAAGACAAACAGCCAAGCCGATCCTATGGCACATCCTGCCCCAGGGAGGCGAGGCGGATCTCGAACCACTGATCCGTGGGTAGCTCCATATCCAGTGCGTCCACTGCTTTGTTGATCCGTGCCAGGTTTCCCGTGCCCAGTACCGGCACGAATTTGGCGGGGTGCTTGAGAATCCACGCGATGGCGACCTGGTCCACGGAGGCCCCGCCGAGGTCCCGGCCGATCCTGGTGAGGGTCTTGCGCAGACGCTTGCCCCTCTCGGAGTTATCGCGGAACAGCCGGCCGCCCCCTAACGGCGACCAAGCCATCGGGCGTATCTCCAGCTCCTGACACAGGTCGATGCTGCCGTCGCCGTGCGCATCGAGGTTCACTACCGAGTACTCGATCTGATTCGTGACCAGCGGCACATCCAGCTTCGAGGCCAGCATCTCGAACTGGGAGGGCAGGAAATTGGAGACGCCGAAATAGTGTACCTTGCCCGACTGCCGGAGCCGGACGAAGGCCTCGTTGATCTCGCGCGGGTCCATGAGCATGTCCGGCCGATGGATCAGCAGCAGGTCGATATAGTCCGTCCGGAGACACTTCAGCGAGTTCTCCACCGAGGCGATGATATGGGAGCAACTCGTGTCGTAGCCGTGAACTTTGTGGCCAGGCCGGTTGGCCGAGACCAGCTTGATGCCGCACTTCGTGACGAGCTGGATCGCGGAACGGTCGATCGCCGCTTCGGCCAGCGCCGATCCGAACTGACCCTCGCACGTGTAATCACCATAGATGTCGGCATGGTCGAAAGTGGTGATCCCTTTCTCCAGACACCCGTGGATCAAATCCACAATTTCCCGTTTGCTCTTGTTCCATTCGGCCAGGCGCCACAGACCGTGGACAATTCGCGAGACATCGGGGCCATGCTTGGAGAGTGCAATCTGAGGAACCATCCGTCGGTACTCCACACCATTCACTGCGGGACGATAGGCCGCCGCACCTGCGACCGGCTGGTCCAATCGTACACGAACTCGCGCTCCAGCACAACTCCCGACGCTCTCCTCCACACGCGGGCAGTGGATCATCTATCTCACCGGGTCAACATAGGAAGATGGAGCACCTGGAGGTGCCAACGCCGACATTGCCGCACTTGCCTACTTTCACCTCCGGCCGGCCATAAAAAAAGCCAGATTCCAAAGAGAATCTGGCTTCGGAGGAGGGTGATGAAAAGCTATTTGTTGACCTTCGGAAAGGCCTTCGCCAGCCCGAATCTGTCTACATCTTACATCGTAGAGAGCCCGGCAAAATCTTTAGCAAAAACCAAATGTACAGGAAAAATTATGCTTTTCCCGCCCGAATTCAAGGGTTAAATTATCGCATCGTCAGGTTTTTCGTCGATCAACCTCAAAAATGGTCGTATTTTCGACCTTTAACCTAAGCTATTTTACGGCGAAGCTGAGAGTTTTGTTCTGATGTCGTAACCGGAAGCCTGTTAATTCTTGATGGAATGGAAGATGAACGGCCGCATCACGATTGCGGATCTGTTGACGGCGAAACAACAACGGCGGCCCATTGCCGCCGTCAGTTGCTATGACTACACCACGGCGCGCCTCGTAGCGCAGGCGCCCGTGGAGATGATCCTGGTGGGCGATTCCGCCGCGCAGTTGATGCTCGGATTCGACTCGACTCTCCCCGCGACGATGGATTTCATGGTCGCGATCACCGCCGCAGTCCGCCGAGCCGCCCCAAATGTCTATCTTGTCGCCGACATGCCTTTTCTATCTTACCATCTCAGCCTCGCCCAGGCGATTCAGAACGCGGGCCGCTTCGTAACGGAAGCCGGTGCCCAAATGGTGAAGATCGAAGCGACGGCGGCCTATCTCGACACGGTGAAAGCGGTCGGCGAGGCCGGCATTCCCATCATGGCGCACATCGGGATTCTGCCTCAGAGAATTGCCGCAGTGGGCCGCTTTCACGCGGAGGCAACCACAGCGGATCGGGCTGCTGACCTCATTGATCTGGCCCAGCGGATGCGGACCGCCGGAGCCAGCGCCCTTCTTATCGAGGGAACGGCCGCTGAAGTTGCCCAGATTATCACGGCCGAGTCTGAAGTGCCTGTGATCAGTTGCGGCTCGGGGCCGGGCTGCGATGGGCAGATTCTCGTCGCCCCCGATATCCTGGGTCTTGGAGCTGGGCATCCTCCCAAGTTCGCCAAGGCCTATGGCGACCTGGGTGCCTCCGCAGTTGAGGCGTTCCAGAGGTATGCCCAGGACGTGCAGACCGGGCGGTTCCCGGACGCGGAGCACAGCTATCACATGAAGCCGGGGGAGTTCGAGCGGCTCGAAGAACAGCTCGGCAAGACTAAGCCATCATGACCGCGACGGCGACTCTCGATCGGCTACGCCGAGCCTGTTGACATCCCGCAAGACGATTGCCGCATCAGCCGTCCTTGTTGCGCTCCGGGATCGGCAGACCCACTTCGATAAGGACCTTCTTCATATCTTCCCAGACGTAGCGGCGGTTCTGCTCGCTGTAGTTTCGCAGCAGGTAGGCGGGATGGAAGGTCGCCATGAGCTTGATGGGCGGCCGGCCGATGCCGACGTGGTATTCCTGGAACTGGCCGCGCAGTTGGGTGATCCCCTTGACGGTGTTCAGTAGAGTCTTGGCCGCATGGCCGCCCAGAGCGACGATGACGTCCGGATTGATGGCCTCGATCTGCCTCTGGAGATAGGGCAGGCAGTTGACGATCTCATCCGGCCGAGGCTCGCGATTGTCCGGCGGCCGGCACTTCAGGATGTTGCCGATGAAAACCTCCTCCCGCTTGAGGCCGCAGGCCGCGATGATCTTGTCGAGAAGCTGCCCCGCCCTGCCGACGAACGGCCGGCCTTGGGCATCTTCATCCGCCCCCGGCGCCTCCCCGATAAACATGATCCGAGCCCTCGGGTGCCCCTCGCCGGGAACACACTTCGTGCGCGTGGACCCCAACTGGCATTTGCGGCACTGCCGCGCCTCGTTGGCAATTGCCTCCAACTCGGCGGCGACATCCATCGAAGACGATTGCGGATTGCGGATTGCGGATTGCGGATTAGATGCCGCGGTTGAGACTGGGGATGATGCGTTGGTAGATGACACAGCGACAGCAGGCGCGGAATCACCAGGCGCTACGGCCTTGCTCCGAATGGCAAAGCCTGTGAAGAAACTGTCCATCTCCGCGTGCTGACGAACCACCCTGTTCACATCCACTTCGGCCATGCAACGCATTATAGCATAGCCGGCAGCACCTGCAACAGAAGGAACCCTGATTGCAGATCGCGGACTCGCTATGAATCCGCAATCACTCCCTGCTGGCCATTTGCAGGTGTCGGGTGCACTGGAAGCCCTTGCCCAGTTCGCACCAGACGCAGGAGTCCGTGAAGTTCTGGGTCATCGTGAGCTGGCCTTCGCAACCGCCACACAGCCGCTCCTGCCCTTTCTTCATGGGCCCAATGCACGGCGTGATCGTCATCGGGCAGATGTCGATACAAGTGTTGCAGGTCTTGCAGAATTGCGGCCGGCGGCTGAACGGGAAATCGACCCGCCGGTCCTTGCCGCGCCCGATGAAGCCCAAGGCATTGGCCTGCCACATCTCGCCGCAGACGCGGACGCAGCGGCCGCACAGCACGCAGTTGTCGTTACGGAACGAGTACCGCACGTTTCTCACGCCGCACCGCACCGCGATGTCCTGAATGGCCCGCGAGTTCGGCGCCTTGGCGACCAGCAGCTCGGCGATGTTGCGCCGCAGCCGCCGGATCTTCTCCGTGTCCGTGTTGACCACCATCCCCTCGGTCACCTTCAACGTGCAGGAAGTCGTCACCTTGGACTTGCCGCCGACGACATTCTCGACAATGCACAGCCGGCAGACACCGACATCGGAAAGGCCGGGATAGTGGCACAGAGCCGGGATGCAGATGCCGTATTCCAGCGCCGTATCGAGCACAGATGCGCCCTTGCCCGCGCGGATGATGGCCCCATCGATCGTCATACTAACATGCTCTTGCATGGTGATCTCCTCAGCAGACGCTTATGGCGTTGAACTTGCAGACATCTTTGCAGATCCCGCACTTGGCACACACATCCTGATCGATGGTATGGGGCTGCTTCGCCTGGCCGTTGACGGCCTTGTGCGGGCAGGCCTTCAGACACGCACCGCAGGCTTTGCAGACCTCGGGATCGATTTCGTACCGGATCAGCGACCGGCACACGCCCGCCGGGCACGACTTGTGATCGATGTGCGCCTCGTATTCCTTGCGGAAGTAGCGCAGCGTGGAAAGGACGGGATTGGCGGCCGTCTTGCCCAGGGCACAGAGGCTGGTTTCGGCCATCGTCTCGCCCAGGTCTTCCAGCAGCTCAATCTGCTCCGGCCGGCCGCGGCCCTCGGTGATGTCCGTCAGAATCTCCAGCATCCGCTCCAGGCCCAGCCGGCACGGGACGCACTTGCCGCAGGACTCGTCCTGGAGGAACGCCAGGAAGTACTTGGCGACATCGACCATGCAGGTGTGCTCGTCCATGACGACCATGCCGCCGGAGCCGACCATCGAGCCGGCCTGGGCCAGCGTGTCGAAATCGACCGGGAGGTCGAATTTGTCCACGGGCAGACATCCGCCGGAGGGACCGCCCGTCTGCACGGCCTTGACCGCCACGCCGTCGTATGCCCCGCCGCCGATATCGTACACGATCTTGCGCAGCGAAGTCCCCATCGACACTTCCACCAGGCCGGTGTTCTTCACCCGGCCGGTCAACGCGAAGATCTTCGTTCCCGTGCTCCCGTTCGAGCCTTTGGCCGCAAACCAGGCGGCCCCTTTGTTGATGATCATGGGCACGTTGGCCCAGGTCTCGACGTTATTGAGGCAACTGGGCTTGTGCCAGAGACCATCCTGGACCGTGTGGACATCCTTGGGCCTCGGCTCGCCGACCTTGCCTTCGAGCGAGCTCATCAACGCGGTGGACTCGCCGCACACGAAGGCGCCGGCGCCCCGCGCGACCTCGACGTCGAAGCTGTGGCCGCTGCCCAGGATATTCTCGCCCAAAAGCCCCCAGTCGCGGGCCTGCTCGATCGCCTTGTGCGTGTTCTTGACCGCCAACGGGTACTCCTTGCGGACATAGATGTAGCCCTGATTGGCGCCGATCGCGTAGCTGCCGATCAGCATTCCCTCCAGGATCGCGTGCGGATTGCCTTCGAGGACACTGCGGTCCATGTAGGCGCCGGGATCGCCCTCATCGGCGTTGCAGATCACGAACTTCTCGTCGCCGCCGGCGGTGCGGCACTGCTCCCACTTGCGGCCGGTCGGGAACCCCCCGCCGCCCCGGCCGCGCAGACCCGATTTCTTGATCTCGTCGATGATCGACTCCGGCGACATGCCGCCGAGGACTTTCGCGGCGGCGGTATAGCCGCCGATGGCGATGTAGTCCCCGATGTTGGCCGGGTCGATCTGCCGGTTCTGGCTCAAAAGCATGCGGTCCTGCGCCCGGTAGAAGGGAATCTCCGATTCCTTGACGATCCTCTGCCCGAGACCGGATCGGTATAGAGCAGGCGCTCCATCACTTCGCCGGCACGAATCGTCCTATGGACAATCTCCGGCACATCTTCCGGCGTGACATGGCAGTACAGGATGTTGGCGGGGTCGATGACCAGGATCGGTCCCTGCTCGCAGAAGCCGTGACAACCGGTCAGCCGCAGCTCGACCGAGTCGGCCAACCCCTCCGAGGCCAGCGCGGATTTCAACGCTTCGGCCACGCGGGGGCTGTTGGACGCCTGGCACCCGGTGCCACAGCACATCGTCACGATCGTGGGCTTCGTTCTCCGCGTCTGAGCAGAGCCACGGGCAGCCGTAAGATCGGCAACAGTCTTGAGCTTAGCACTCACGGGCCACCTCCTTCGCACCGGCGTAGACCGACTCCAACAGCTCACGCAGTTTGTTCGGAGTCATCTTGGGATAATATTGCCCATCCAGAACGACCACCGGGCCGAGGGCACAGGCGCCGAGACAGTTCACCCGCTCCAGGGTGAACATGCGATCCTCCGTGGTCTCGCCGGGCTCGATGCCGAGCTCGCCCTTGACCTGATCGAGCATCCGCGGCGCCCCGCGAACGTGACAGGCGGTGCCCATGCAGACCGTGACGACGTGCTTGCCGCGCGGCTTGAGCGAGAACGCCTTGTAGAAGTGAGCGACGCGCGAAACCTCGATCAGCGGCACGCCGAGCTCTCGTGCCACCACCGTCATGGCCTCCTGGGGGACATACCCGAAAGCCTCCTGCACATCCTGAAGCACCTCGACAAGCTGCTGCGGCTGGCTGCGCCGGTTCTTCAGGATCTTCTCCAGCACTTCGTTGGACATGGACGCCTCCCGTGATGGTGTGGTGGGATGAAGCTGTATATTGGGCTTTGCCATAGGGTACCCAAGCCAAATCTTGACAACAAGCAAGGTAACGGATACAAAAGGAGCTGAAAATGCAATAAAGGTGCACTCGTCTTGCCTATATTATGTAGGCAATTCGATACGCAATTGCTGCCTATACAATGCCCCATCGGCGTAGGGAGAATCGGCCTATGAGAACACCGTCGCGAAAGCATCCGAAGCCGGCAGCGCCCCGATTCGGCAAGGACAATCCGGCCCGCTGGTTCATTCCCCCCACGGCGGAAGTGGACCCGGGGAAGGTCGAGATCGCCCTGCGGGAGCGCATCAAGGAACTGAACTGCCTGTACGGCATCACCCGATTGGCCGAGAGCGGTCTGGATTCCCTCGAGGACTTTCTGAGGCGTGTGTGCAGGATCCTGCCGCCCGCCTGGCAATACCCGGAGGTCACCTGTGCCCGCATCACCCTGCAGGGCCGAGTCCACCGGACCGAGGGCTTCAAGGTCACGAAGTGGCGGCAGGCGGCCCAGATCGTCGTATTTGGTGAGCCGGCCGGGGAAGTCGAGGTGTTCTATCTGAAGGAGCGGCCCGCGCTCTATGAGGGGCCGTTTCTGCGGGAGGAGCGGGCCCTGCTGGACGCGGTGGCCGAGCACATCGGGGCCGTGGTCATGCGTCTTTCCGCCGAACAGAGGCTGCAAGAGACCAACAAGCAGTTGATCGTCGAGCGGGAAGCGTTGCGGGAGGCCAACGCGGCCCTCAAGGCCATCCTGGCCCGGATCGAGGAGGAAAAGCTCAAGATCCGCAAGGATATCCAGGCCAACGTGGAGAAGGTCCTGATGCCGATCGTCTACGCCCTGCTGACCGAAGTGCCTCCGCCGCAGAAACGCTACGTGGAACTGCTCCGGGACAACCTGATGGAGATCTCGTCGCCCTTCATCAATCAGCTCACCGACAAGTACCACGCACTGACGCCCACGGAGATCGGCATCTGCAACATGATCCGCACCGGCCTGCGCAGCAAGGAGATCGCGCAAACACGCGGCGTCTCCACGGCCACGGTCAGCCGGCACCGCGAGCGGATCCGACGCAAGCTGGGCCTGGCGAACACCGACGCCAACCTCACCACCTATCTGCAAACGACGATGGCGGCCACGCCGCGGTAGGACTGCGGCTACTCTGAAATGGTGGGTGGGTGCCATGCTTACGCTCGCGTAAGCATGTTTCTCGTCTTGCCTTGGCACATGGCTACGCAAGCGTAGCCATGGCACCCAGCCGATGGCTCGTGTTCACGCGGGGACACCATCGGCAAGCTCCGAAGACTCCGCTTGCCGCTGCCACCCGGCCCCGACAGGCGCGGCGCTGGACAAGCGCCACGATCCCGCGGCGAAAAACAAACAGGGCCCCTGGGGTTCCACAGCCGAGGGCATCGGGCTCCCAAACGCATCCTTTCGCGTTTGGGGTCCCGGCTGTGCCACAGGGGCCCTGTCACGTTATTCACGTCGCAAGAGCTTACGAGTTGATGATCTTGTACGCTTCCTCTTTGTAGGCTTCCATGATGTACGGGATGCCCGAGACTTGGGCCGCTTCGGGAGTCAGTGACATCAGGTCCTGACGGCTGATGGTCGAGACGCGGAAGTTGCGGCTGCCGGCCATGAGCTGCTGCAGGCCGACCCGCAGCTTGTCGGTGAACGTGTAGAGGCCGATCGCGCCGAGCGGGATTTCCTTGACGGTGTCCTTGCCATACTTGGCCACGAGGTCCTCGTAGCTGACGAAGATCTCCTCGACCGTGTTGCCGAACTGCGCTGACGGTCTTGGGCAGCGCATCGGGGCCTTCCTTGAGCCACTCGCCGATGTTCTTGCCGACCATGCCCGGAATCATCAGAGCCCGGCCCATGCAGACCGCCTTGCGTGAACGGAGCGCCCATCGCCAGAGCCTTGAAGACGTGGTCCTCGGTGCTGAAGCCGCCGGCAATGGCGATGTCCGGGACAAACTGCTTCCGGGCGGCCAGTTTCTGGCAGAGGTCCTGCGTCATGGACTGCAGATAGAACGTCGGGCATGCCCCACTCCTCCATCATCCGCCACGGGCTCATGCCGGTGCCGCCCGGAGCGCCGTCGATGGTCAGCAGGTCGATCTTGGCCTCGGAGGCCCACTTGATCGCCATCGCCAGCTCGCGCATCGGATAGGCGCCGGTCTTCAGCGTGACGCGCTTGGCGCCGAGCTTGCGGAGGCGCTCGACCTCTTTCATGAATCCCTCCTCGTCGACGAAGCCGAGGCGGGAGTGCCGCTCGAACTGCTTCAGCGCGCCGTCCTTGAACGCCGCCTGATTGGCCTCATTGGACGGGATCGGGGGTGACGAGATAGCCGCGTCTTCTGCAGTTCCAGAGCCCGCTCCAGGGAGTCGACCTTGATCTCGCCGCCGATGCACTTGGCGCCCTGGCCCCACTTGAGCTCGATCGTACTCGACGCCGAGCTTGCTCGACCACATACTCGGCGACGCCCAGGCGGGTGTCCTCGACGTTCATCTGGACGAGGATGTCGCCGTAGCCTTCGTGATAGCGGCGATACTGGGCTCGACGCGGCGGCCATGTCCGGGGACTTTGTCACCTTGCCCTTGGCGTCCAGCTCGAGTCCGGGGTCGATGCCGCAGACGTTCTCGCCGCAGACCAGGGTGATGCCCGAGATGGCGGCGCCGACGGCGAAGTGCTCCCAGTTCTTGCGGGCGATCTCGGTGGAACCGAGGGCCCCGGTGAAGATCGGCAAACGCATCTTCACCTTCTTGGTGACGCCGTACTCGGTCTCCGTGTTGACCATCGGAAACAGCGTGTTGTCGGAGTGCCCTACCGCACCCTCGGGCAGGCCCTTGGCCCCCAGCGCGTAACCCGCGATATTCAGGTGCGAATAGTCGACCGGGTAGTCCTTGTCGGCGCCGGCGGTCACTGTCCCGAAGGGACCCGGGTAGATCACTTCCCGGCCGCGGAAGGTGGACTTGAACACCTCGCAGTTGCCCCGGCAGCCGTCGATACAGCGGGTACAAATACCCGAGACCGGCGCCACGCTCCGGGAACGGTTCATCGTTTGGGTTGCTTCATTGGCATTGGGTTGTAGCAGGTTCATTGGCATCTCCTTCTTAAAAAACTGAACTTGCTTTTCATTAGCGGAGCTTATATTATGAGGGTTGACGGCTAATCAGGGAAGTCTCTTATCCTGATATGTGGCATTAGGAAGGTTAATAGTGCATGTAGAAACACTGAAGATCTTCTGCGATCTGGCGGATTCGCGGAGTTTCTCCAAGACGGCGGAGAAGCACCTGCTCAGCCAGTCTGCCATTTCCCAACAACTGGCACAGCTTGAGCTGGCCCATAAATGCCAGTTGATCGCCCGCAAGAAGCGGCCGATCGAGCTGACCACGGCCGGCCAGGTCTTCTACAAGGCCGCCAAAGACATCCTCGAAAGGTACGATCAGCTCAAGACCGAACTGAACGCTCTCAAGACCGGCATCGAGACCAGAATCAACGTAGCCGCGATCTTCAGTATTGGAATGCACAGCCTGCCCGATTACGTGAAGAAATTTATGATCCGGTATCCGACCGTGAACATGCGCATCGAGTACTTCAGCGCCGACAACGTCTACGAAATGGTGCTCAACGGCGAGTTCGACATCGGTCTGGTCGCCGTGCCCAAGAAGGACAGAAGACTGGATGTGTATGAGTTCGAGGAGGAGCCGCTCGTCCTCGTCTGCAGCCCCAAGCATCCCCTGGCCGGCGAGACCAAAGCCGATATTCACAAGCTGCAGTTCGAGCGGTTCATCGCCTTCGAGAAGGACGTGCCCACCCGCATCTGGATCGACAACATTCTGTCTCGATACAGCACGGTCGTACGCACCGTCATGGAGTTCGACAACGTCGAGACCGTGAAACGAGCCGTGGAAATCAACGCGGGGGTGAGCATCCTGCCGCAAGCGACCGTCATTCAGGAGGTGGCCGGCGGGACGTTGAAGGCTATTCCCTTCTCCAATGAGCACTTCCTCCGCCCTACCGGCATCATTGTCCGCAAAGGACGGACCCTCAGCCAGGCGGCCCGCTATTTTATCGAGATATTGACAAAACGGGCAAAATAGGGAGCCGGTCCCGTCGATTGGGAGGGTGCAAGGCGTTTCTTTGGATGTTCTTATGGGGGTCCCGTGCGAACGAGGCTTGACAAAACCTGCCCGACCCCCCAACGTATAGAAAGAAGCAGGAAGCACCCGAGGCCGTTTTCGGCGGCTGGAGTACTTCGACGGAAGAGGCAACCTGGGTATGCCGATAAGAGCAGTGATCTTCGACTTGGATGGAACCATTACGCAGCCGTATTTGGATTTCGACGTGATTCGGGAAGAAATGGGGTTGGATAGGAACGGTGGACCGATACTGGAGGCGATGGCGAAGATGACGCCCCAGCAGCGGCAGCAGGCCCAGACGATCCTGCACTCTCATGAGGAGAGGGCGGTAGCCGAATCCAAGCTGAACGTCGGCGCCAGGGAGACGCTGGCCGCCCTGCGGACGCGCGGTCTTCCTATCGGCATTCTGACCCGAAATCGCAAGGACAACGCCTGGGCGGTGGCCCACAAGCACGGCCTGCACTTCGACGCCGTCGTGGGGCGGGAGGATGGGCCCGTGAAACCCGACTCGTTTGGCGTGCTGCACTTGTGCCGGAAGTTCGCTGTCGAGCCGGCCCAGACACTGCTCGTGGGCGACTACCTGTTCGACCTGCTTTGTGCCCGCGCGGCCGGCGCGATCCCGGTCCTGCTGACCAACCAGGAGCGGGCCCCCGAGTTTGCCAAGCACGCGGATTTCGCGGTGGCCAGCCTGCTCGAATTGCTGCCCATCATCGACCGTCACAATGGTACCAATGAATCCCACCCTCAGATGCAGGAGAACTGATGCATAGATCAGCAACCATGGCCATGTGGTTTGTGGTCCTGGCGGCCGGAATGTCCTGGGGCGCGGCGGCCAATCCGGCCGGCACTGTCCCTGCGACCGCCTCCGATCCAAATGCGCTCGACAAGGTGCTCAAGAATCTGGAGAACAAAGCCACCGAGCTGAAATCCTACCAGGTGAATATGGACTACGTCTTCAAGCAGCCGCTGCTCGAGTCCCAGCAGCGCCGCACCGGCGTTCTTTACTATGCCAAATTCGATAAAGAGTCGTTCCTGCGGATCGATTTCAATACGCTGCAACAGGATGAGGAGAAGCAGCAGACATACAAACAGCAGTACATCTTCGACGGCGTCTGGCTTCTGGAGATCGATTCCCAGTTGAAGACCGCGACCCGCCGCCAACTGGCGGAACCCAATAAACCCCTGGACGCGTTCTCGCTGGCCAGCAAGCATCTTCCTGTCCTGGGCTTCTCCAAAGTGGAAGACCTGCGCCAGCAGTTCGAGATCTCGCTCGTGGCCGAGCCGCAGGCCGAGGCCGCCGCCCCGCCGCATCTCCATCTGAAGGTCAAGCCGGACTCGGTCTATAAGGATGATTATGTCACCATCGACTTCTGGATCGACCGGCAAATCGGGCTCCCCATGCGGGTGGAGGCCGTCACGCCGGAAGAAGACGTTTATGAAATCAAGCTCACCGATCCAAAAGTGAACGCGACACTGGATCGCAAGCTCTTTCAGGCCGATATTCCGCGTAGCTTCAGCATAGAGGTAGTCCCTCTCGCAAAAAGGGCTGAAAGCAAACCGCTCAGGTAGTCTGGTGCCTGCGGCGGAGCGGCGCGAACAAAGGCAGGTGAGAATGGATATCGAGGTTGTCGTCGAGCAAGAGGTCCGCGAGCTGATTGAGAAGCGGGCGCAGATGCTGTTGGCCCTGGCGGACCATCTCGCCAACTGTCCCGTGCCGCGCGAGGCCCTGACCCGGCCGCTGGTCGGAGATCTGCTGTCCCACTCGATGCAATTGGAGGAACTCCTGGACACCTACGATGCCGGCAAGAGCTGCAACTGGTGCAGCCTCCGCTCGGTCACGGCGGCGATCAAGCTGTTCTCCGACGTCAGTTACGAGCTCCTCCACATCGGGCAGCGCATGCCAACCTATCATCTCATGCCGGTGGAGCGGGACTTCGTGGCCGCCACGAATGAGACCCTCGAATTCACCAGCCTCATCCTGGCGCGGGCGGCCCAGGAGATGGTCAACCAGGCCCGCGAGCTCGGCCTGAAAATCCCGCCCGGATCGAATGTCGTGAGCACCTTCCAGGAGTCCCTGCCCAAAGGCCGCCTGGTGCATAGCTGCGGCGCGCGCCAGGTCGATACGGTGGCGGGGACCGTAACGCTGCTGGCGACCGCGTTTCTGAACCTCGCTTCGGAGTGCGAAGATGTCCGGGCCACCAGCCGTACCCGGCCCCCGGAGGGCGCCGTCCTGGCTCCCACGGCGCTCAGCGAAGAGCGGCTGCGCAGCCTCGAGTTCCAATTCCACAACCTGCAATCCCAATACGACACCTACGTTTCGGGAACCGAGGTGGAACGGCAGGACACCGATTTGCCCGTGCTGCGCGGACATGCCAGCGTGGTGTTCCACCTGCTTCGGATCGCCACGCTGTTTGCGCACTACTACGAGCGCCACCTCAACAAGCAGCGTTGTTCCGCGGCCCAGTTCAAAGGGCATCTGGTGGAGGCGGAGGCGCTGCAACTGGCGCTGATGAACTACCCCATTGCCTTCATCGACCTGTACACCAGCCGCGCCGTGAGCCTGTGCCAGGAGATGCTCAAGCGCTATGCCGAAGTGGGCCGGATCGAGGTGCCCATCCCGAAGTATCGCGGGTTCCACGTGCGCCCGTCCACCTTGATCTCCAAGCTGGTCCTTCACTACGGCAGCAAAGTCCGGATGCTGATGGGCGACGAGGAATATGATGCCGGCTCCTCGCTCGATCTGTTCCGGGCCAACGAGAAAATCAACGCCCAGAAGCGACGCTGGCTGGCCAACGAGATTGTGCGGCTCAATCTGGTCCCCGAGCAGTGTGACCTGGAAAAATCCACGTCCATTATCCGCAGCGTGGTGCTGGCCCTGGCCGAGAAGAGCGAGCTGGTGCTGTACGAGCAGCCGCTGGAGATCCCCGAGCGGACGTGTGTCGGCGACGGCACGCTCCTCGAGAAAATCACGAACGAGACTGCCCGCCTGCTGGCCATGGGAAAGATCGACATCGGCATCGACGTGACCGCGCAATTCGTGGGCGACAAGCGGGTCCTCAGCGATATCAAGCTGCTGGCGGAACACGGGTACGGCGAGGACAACTACGGCAACAACATCCCCCTGCCGAAACAGCTCGGCTACCTGCGGCGGTAACCCCGACAAGCGCCCTCCGCGGAAGAATCACTGGACGTCTCCCCTTGGGCCGGTATACGATAGGTGCGAATTGGTACAAACTTTTGCTGGCACAACCAATGGTGTCCGTGCCACACCAGAGCGGGAAAGGGGCAGATATGGCAAAGGGTATCGTCGTCTACCATTCCAGGAGCGGCAACACGAAGGAGATGGCCGAGATTATTGCCAAGGCGATGAACGACGCCGGATTGAGCACGGAATGCAAGCCCGTCGACAAGGTGCATGCGGACGACATCCCGGCGTATGATGCCGTCGTGATCGGCTCACCGTGCTATTACGGCCAGATGGCCGGCCCGGTCAAGCACATCATCGATGAGCTGGTCAGCCGCCACGGGCAACTGAACGGCAAAGTCGGAGCCGCCTTCTCCAGTTCCGCCAACATCGGGGGCGGCAGCGAAACGACCATCCTGGGCATCCTCGAAGCCATGCTGATCGCCGGCATGATCCTCCAGGGCGATCCTCAGGGCGCTCACTACGGTCCGCTGTCGATCGGCAAGCCGGACGAAAGGGTCAAGCAGCAGTGCGAACGCCGGGGCCAGCGGATCGCCGCACTGACAAAACGGCTGTTCCCGTGACCGCGCACCGGCTCCGGACGAAATGCGTTTTTTTGACGAAAAACGCATTTTCTTTTGACACGAGCTTGTCGAGGGGGTACATTCCCCCCATCCTTAATCCATCTGTGGAGGATCCATTAGATGCAGGAGTATGAGAATCTTAAGACGTTGGTAGCAGAGATTGAATCGGACATCAATAAGGCCATGGGTGGGAACAAGGCGGCCGGAACACGGGTGCGCAAGCAGATGCAGATGATCAAGCAGGCCGCTCAGATCGTCCGCAACCGCGTCCTCGAGATCAGATCGACGGAAGAATAACCAGCCGCTCACGGCCCTCGACGGATCGCTTCTGCTTTGGGGCCTGCCGATCCTGTCCCGGTCGCCGGGCCGGTCCTTCTTATCCGGAGCACCGCCGCCACTCTCTCTGTCGCACGAGGATAGTCTGTATTGAGGTAATTCATGCCGCCCGCGCTGCTATTCGACCTGACACAGATCGATTTGACTGGGGAGCCTCTCTTCGACAAGGACACGATCCGCACCGTCAACCCGCAGCAATTCGAGATGCAGCAGCTCGACGGCATCCTGTGGTTCGACAGGGAGAGGGCTTGCATCCTCGGCTACAAAGACGTTACGGGCAAGGAGTTTTGGGTCCGCGGCCACATTCCCGGTCGGCCCCTGATGCCGGGCGTCGTCCAGATCGAAGCCGCCGCACAATTGCTCAGCTTCTTTGTCAAGCAAATCTATGAGGAGCGCGGATTCATCGGTTTTGGAGGGATCGATCGCGCGAAGTTTCGCGCCACGGTGGAGCCCGGCTGCCGACTCTATCTGCTGGGCCACATCACCGAGGCCAGACCCGGCAGAAAATACGTCTGTGACGTCCAGGGGGTCGTCTCCGACACGCTGGTCTTCGAGGCCACGATCTCCGGCCTGAAAGTCTGAACGATCAACTTTCCATCAACGACCCGCCGTCAGTCAATTCGCGGTCTCGTACATCATGACCGCGTTCCAATCTTCCGAAAATCGGGTTACCGCCGTGTGCAGCCGGCTCTTGACCGTGCCCACGGGAATCCCCAGGATCCCGCTGATCTCCGCATACGAGAACTTGTGGAAGTAGGCCAGGATCAGGATTTCGCGCAACCGGGCCGGCATCCGCGCGATGATCCGCTTGACCTCCGTCGCCGTCTCTTCCCGGATCAGGTCGTCATAGGGCATGTGGTCATCATGGTCCAGCATGTTCAGCACATCGTCGATCGAGTGCTCCTCGCTGTCGAACATGCTCCCCAAGTTGGTGGAATCGACGCGCTGGCTGCGCCGCAGAGCATCCTTCGCCTTGTTGGCCGCAATCGTGAAGAGCCACGGACGCAACGGCCTGGACTGGTCAAAGGTGTCGCGACTGACGTACAGTTGCATGAAGGTTTCCTGGAATACATCGTCCACAAGGTCCCGGTCGCTCAAGAACCTGCGGAGAAATGCGTAGACGCTGTCTTTGTACTGGCGGACGAGTTCCTGAAACGCTCCTTCGTCGCCGGCCACATAACGCTGTAACAGTTGCACATCGTTCATGTCAGTCCCTTTCAACCAACCGTACACCATTCGGCATCAGGGTATCTGCGGCACGATTCCGGCAAAATCGGGCGATGTCTGGTTCTCCCATCGGGCAGGATGCTCGTTTGCGTATCGGGGATTCTCCTATACGGGACGACCCACGGCCGCCGCCGTTAGTCCCCCCGGGACGGGCGTTTAGGAGACAGAACAAATATCGGCACTTCGTTGAGATTTCTTATTGGCACCCAGAAATGGTTGTTGTACCATGTGACCTGTTGTACAAACAAACCCAATTCCAGGGCCTCGTCCGTGCCCCTGACTTGTTCTGTGGAGTGCCGCGAAGTGCAGAAGCCGGCCGGGAAGGCCAAAGCTTAAATCGTGAATTTCAAATCTGAAATCCTATTAGCCCCAAGGGGATTTGAACCCCTGTTGCCGGGTTGAAAACCCGGTGTCCTAGACCTACCTAGACGATGGGGCCACGCTGGATTGATTGTGGATGATTCTCAATTGCTACAGGCTTATCGCTTCTGCAGGGCAGGCATCAACGCAGACACCGCAATCGACGCAGTTGTCCGTGTTGACTTTCGCCTTGCCATCGACCATGCTGATGGCGGTGCTGGGGCACTCGCCCACACAGGTCTCACAACCCGTGCACTTCTCCCGATTGACTTCGGCCGGCATTTCGAAACCCTTTCATAAATAACCACAAATTACCTTGGGAAACCCGCATGATAGCGTTTGACCCCCGGAAATACAATCGAAAACTCGGAAATTCGCAGTGGAAGCGCTCCCGTGATCAAGTCAGGTACTGCTACGTGGCAACCATAGCAACTGGTCCGTGGCCTGGACGGACGCTGGCGGGAAAGACCGCGTTTGGGGGCAGATGCCCCTGGAAATGGCTGGAGACGGACAGAATGGAAGATGGCCCGGCCTTAGCGGAGTGTCGCAGGCAGGGGTGGCCCGGGCTGAGGCGCCGCCGGCGCGCGCATCATCAGGCCGGCCGCCGACGGGGATTGCAGCGACTGGGCCATGCTGCGGACTAGATCGTCCGTGTCGTTCTTGGCCACCCAGTCCAGGACGCTGGCGAAGTCGCCCACCGAGCTTCTGGCCAGAAGGTAAACGGCCATCAAGCGGACAGGCCAGAGGGGATGACTGAGGTTCTTCGCCACGACGCCGGCCAGTTCCTGATCGAGCGGGAAGTAAAGCAGGTCCGCCATCGCGTTGATCTTCACCGCCCAGTCGGTTTGAGATCCGCCCAGAAGCAACCCCGAAGGGCTGGTGAGCGACAGACGCAATTGATTGGGCAGCCAGTCCGCGTACTGGAAAGGATACAGCGTGCCGTTCAACGCGATGAAATTCTGCTCCTTCAGCAGGCCGGTAAACAGCCGGGCTGTCAGCACCTTCTGGCTCTCCTGGCCGGACGCGATGGCGTTGAACCGGCTGCGCACGTAGTCGCCCGTCACCTGCACGGCGGGACGCTTGAGCGATATCGTGACCGGCTTGACATCCACCAGGCGGTTGCTGATCTGGCCGTTTTCTGTCACGACCGGATCGAGATAGAGCGTGAACTGGATATCGAGAGCGGCCTGCGGACAGGTCAGGAGGAGACTGCGAAGCTCCCCGGTAGACAGACGCCGCATACAGGCGAGGCTTCGGCCAGGCGCCACCGCCAGGTCCGTGCGAATCGTGTCGGACAGCAGATTGGGAATGTCTTTCGTAAGATTCCCGGCCACCCGGGCGGTCACGCGGATATTTCCCTGGAAGAGGCTGTTCTCCGTGACGAGAAGCGGTTCCACACCCTTATTGACGACCGCGATGACGCCGTCGAGCTCATTGCCATAGGAGAAATCGGTGCCGCGCAGACTGAACCGAACGTCCATCATCTTGTCCGGCGCCACGAACTGCGGGACAAAGGCGTTGCCGAGGCGTTCCGCCAGGAAGGCGACCAGCGTCCTCGTGTCGGCCGGCGGCACGTACTGGCTGCCCAACTGCCGCAGCCACTCCCTCGCCTTCTCCGCCGCCAACGAGCCGGGATCCTTGGCGATGGCACTCTGAATCGCCTGGATCGTGTTCGGCCTGTTGCCGGCCGCCAGTTGAACCTTGGCCTGCACCATGTCCGCGACCTGGCTCTGTTCGCACGCGGCGAGCAGCGGCTTGGCCCACTCCAACTGGTTGTTGATGCTCAGGGCGTAGGCCAGCAAAGCCGTGGCGGACGGCGAATTCGGTTCGGCGGAATAGGCCTTGTTGGCCCAATCCAGCGCCTTGGTGGGATTCAGATCGGCGAAGCAGTAGAACCAGGCGAGCTGCTTGGCCGTCACCGGCCGCACCGACTCGACGTTCAGCCCGTCCGGGCCTGCGGTCGGAGGTTGTCCCTCCCCCGACTGGAACAGTTCCTGGGCCTTTTGCCCGGCCTGCTGCAGAATCCGTTGGGCGTCTTCCGCCTTGCTCAGCTTCACGGCGGCCCGGCCGGCCAGCGCCTCCAAAAGGATATCGAAGCGCTTCACGGTACGCATATTCTCGGCGATCTGCAGGCAAGTCGGCAGGCCGCGCTGCGAGTTGTAGCAACTGCTCGCCCAAGGCAGGTAGATATGCGCCGGCAACTGTTCCGATGGGTACAGGTAGCGGAACAGTTCGGCACAGTACTGGTAGGACGGGGCCGCGATATCGTAAAGCTGCAACTGCTCGGCGTATCCCGCGAACCGCAGGGCCTCTTTGAGGTCCAGCGGGTTCTCCCGTACCACCAGCCGCAGATGCTCGAGGTGGTTGGCCGGCCCAATCTCATCGGGGGCCAGTTCCATCAGCTTCGCGAAAGCCGTGCGGTTGAACTTGTTGTTGTTGTAGGCTTGGACCAGATAGAACTTCGCCCGATCCGCATCCCCCTTCTCCAGCATGACCAGGCCGAGCGCCGTGGCCAGCTCCGAATTGATGGCGAGGTTCTTGTCCTTGATGCTGTTGGCCACCCGCTCCAGCATGATCCGGCGTTCCTCGCGCGAATTCGAGCGGCTCAGCAGGTAGCGGATCGCGTCCGCCACCACCGCCCGGTCGGCGGATTCGTTCACGTACTTCTGCAGCCAGAAGATGACAGGATCGGAGTAGTTCTTGTCCGCGCTGCGCGTGGCAAGTTTCAGCAGCAAAGGCTCGGCACCGGCCAACTGGGTGTTGAGGCTCTTGGCGGCGGTCAGGAGAATGATCGCTTGATCGGCTTCGGGTCCACCGATGTTCTCCACGTGCGCGATCTCGTAACCGATCTCCCAGAACCGGGCCGCCGCAGAGGGCGACGACAGGGACTCCGCGGGCCGCGCCACACGTGCCGCGGCCGAGCCCGAGGGGACTTGCGTGGGGAACTGTGCCTGCGCCCATGTCGGCGCAGCAAACAGGACCATCGCCAGACATGTCGCGATCGACCTGTTTTTCACCATTCCGTTCTCCTTGAAGGGCAGCCCAAAGGGGCCACTAAGGTATTTCGGGTGATACCCGTGCGCGCTTTAGACATTATCGCTACAAGGCTTAGCGTATTATACCATTTTGACAGGATGGGACTCAATAGATTCTGCCCACTTTACCAGTCTTTGGGGGTAAGTTCTCTTCCCAATTTGCCAAATGTGACGATTAAAGTGACGAGTCGGGACAGGACTGGGCTATTTCTTCGGTGCGACGGTGAAGGGGCGACATCGGCCGACATTGTTGAGCAGACCGACCGCCATCATGTTGACCAGCAAGCTGGACCCCCCATAACTGACAAACGGCAGTGTCAACCCCGTGATGGGCATCAGGCCCAGCGTCATGCCCACGTTGACAAGTACCTGGACGACGATCATCGCAACGATCCCGACCGCCAGCAGCCGGGCGAACGGATCGATATTATCGGCCGCAATCTCCAAGCCGCAGAGGGCCAGAATGACATAGAGTCCCAGGAGAGCAAGGCACCCCAGAAAGCCTCCCTGGTGGGCGATGACCGAGAAGACGAAGTCGGTTTCCCGGAACGTCAGGAAGTTGTACTTGATAAACGGCCCTCGGCCCAATCCCTGACCGGCCAGTCCGCCGGAGGCCACGGCGTACTTGGAGCGGGTGATATGGTAGCCCCAGTCACGCCGCCACATTTTCTCGCTGAACTTGCCTCCCACGAGAATCTCTCCGACGGCGGGGATCTGCTCGGCCTTCTGCCGGACCCAACTGCTCTGCAGCAGCACACCGCTGACCCGGGCACGCTGGTAGGGATGCATCTTGACCCACAGAATGGGGCTGACGAGGACGGCCAGCAGGATGATGAGCACCAGGTGCTTGACCCTCGCTCCCGCCATGAACAGCATGGTGAACAGGATCGGCATCATCAGCATCACGGTGCCCAGGTCCGGCTCGACCAGGATCAGGGCCATCGGCACCAGGGTCAGCACAAAAGGACCGAGGAGGGAGCGTAAGTGGCGATAATTGCTGCGATAGCGCAGGTACCAAGCCAGGGCCAGGATGTACGCCAGTTTGAACAATTCGGACGGCTGGATGGACAGGGAGCCTATGCCCACCGTGATCCAGCAATGGGCGCCATTCCTCCGTGGTGCGAACGGCAGAGGCACGACCGTGCTGACGGCGAGCAACGCCAGCAAGACAAAGACGGCCCCGTAGAGCCAGTGGCTGACTTCCCCCAGCCGGCGGTAGTTCACCAGATTGGCGCCTACGAACCCGGCGATGCCCACCAGCGCGAAGAAGACCTGCTTCTTCCAGAGGCCGGCCAGGCTCGTCATATCGCTCGTGGGGCTCGGGTCCACCGGGTTTCCGATCACGTAGAGCGTCACAATGCCCGTGAGCACCAGCAGGACGGCGGTGGTCAGCAGGCAGATTCTCACGAACAGAAGACGCCCCACAAGGAAGTTCTGCATGGCGACAGAATACCACAACGCCCACCCTCCGTACACGGAGGACCCAGGAAATCCGTGTGGACAGCCGGCTTTGGCCGGCGCTTTCAGGGTGTCAGCGGAATTCTTGGCCGGCGCTGGCAGACGCAGAAGATCCGCTAAAGATCAGAATAACGGCTGGCCCCGACGGCTGCCGAAGCCGAGTTCCCAAGCACGTGAAGGCCGAAAAAGCCAAGAGAAGAGGCGGTTCAGGGTGCGGGAATGTTGGGACCTCTCCTCGCACAGGGAGCCGCTGAGTCGGACGCGTCGGCCCGTGTGCCAGTAGGATCACACGTGCCCGGAATGAGAACAGACCGGGCCCAAGCGGAGGCGGAGAGAATCCGGAAGGCGAAGCCGGAAATGAGACTCCTTCCGAAGGAATCCGCCCATAGGAACCGGGGGACAGCATGCTCCATTCGGATGCCGAAATAGGTAAGGCGTCCCCGGAATTCACTTGCTCATAGATGTCCCCCGATTCCCCCACCCCCCGCCCACCCCGAAACCGTTAGTATAGGAGGGCTCCCCTTCCTACCCCCTCCCTACTACCATCCTACACCCATGCTACACACTAACGAATAGCTATGCCCTACCAGCGGGCCGTCTGATGGAGCTCCACTCTTATAGGAAGGACTTGGAGTAACAGTAGAATTATGGTCGCAATGACTGCTACCTTTACAGCGATCCAAAACACTTCAGTTATGCGGCCCCTGACATCCTGTGTCGGCTTGTCCACTTTACTCTCCATTTCTCCCTACCTATCCCTTACCCCGATACCTTTCCCATAAAGCCCAGGACACCGTCAATCATTCCCTTCACCTGATCTGCGTCGTACTCTCCGTATTTCCCGTGTGCAGCACTGTTTCGTATGCCGAGCCATCCTGTGATTAGCTTCTTCTCAACGCTGTTGTAGACTCCTGCTTTGGTAAGCTCGCTGTTGAGCAGATCCGCCTTGCGGGGAACCTCTTTCCCGTCTTTCTCTTGAGTGACCGGGATTCCGTTCTCCCTGCACAACTGACGTAGATGCTCCTCCAGCGTGCTTCCCGCTATGACGGCCGCCGCATCTTTGTACTGTTCCTGCAAGAGGTACTCCGCCATTTCCATGTAGTCGGTGAAGACCTCTGCGGTCACCAGCCCCTTCACCGTGAACAGCCAGTCCCCGACGATTTCTCCGCGGATGGCCCGCAGTATCCCCAAGCCACGCTCCACATGATCAGGATAGCGATGAACTGCGGTCTGGTCGAACTCCTTGAAATGAGGATGCTTCTCGCCGTATGTGTTCTGCATAAAGGACAATGAAGCAGTCCTGAATTCCTTCATCTTTCCGTCGTCCACCTCCTCAGCATCGCTCACCTGGCGTGGCGGCCTGCCATAGCCTCCGTCAACGGAATGACTATCTCGGTGGCGAGTACGCAGTACCGCGTTGCCCATTTCGATCAACTCATCCACCCGTTGCAGCAGTCTTTCCTTCATCATGCCAGCAGTCTCCTAACCTCTCATCGCGGGGCCTATCGCCTCTCCGGTGGTATTTCATGACCAAGTTCTATACTGTATCCCCTGCCAATTTGGGTCGTCCATACTGACACCGACGGTGGCGTGATCTTCCTAATCGTCATCGCCATTGGTTCGGGCATCCTCACGCCAAGAAATATCCTGCTCATCTGGATGCCACGTTCAAATTCGATGGGGATAAACTTGTCCTTTGCGAGGGCACCCTTTGCGAGGGCACGCACTTCCCGTTCGATTACCCAGTGCCGTGCTTTCCTCGTGAGAATCATCTGTGGTACAACGGACACCAGCCTACGGGCACTGTTGCAGAACCGGAGTGTCCGCCTCGCGTACCTAACGTCAACCCACGTCAAGTCAGATGCAGCGTAGCGCTCGACTTCGACTTCAATACAGATCCCACGGAAATTCCCAGCATAATGTGCCCACAAAACCGGGTGGTTCCAGGTCTTTGAGAATGAGCAAACGCGAAGTTGCTCTTTTCCCTCCTGGATCTGTTTCAGGCACTCCTCTTCAATCCCCTCCTCGAAATCGAAGAGTCCCTCCATCGGATCGTTAAGCTCGCGAAAATGTGATGCGTAAAACCGTTGCCGACGTATGATGTCGGCAACGTACTCGAACGGTT
This sequence comes from uncultured Planctomycetota bacterium, assembly GCA_963699595.1. GTDB lineage: Bacteria > Planctomycetota > Phycisphaerae > Sedimentisphaerales > Anaerobacaceae > PLanc-01. The sequence continues at coordinate 758,820 of CAVOUO010000035.1, read as the reverse complement.
CGAGTGGTCTGTACTTGTACAATAGTTCGACAGCGTGGGTTTCATCGTCATCTCCCATCTGGAAGCCTCCAACAAAAGGGTTATCTGCGTCGCCGCATTCTGCCACACCGGACCCGTGGACGCAAGCCGTTTTTCTGGGGTCCTTGACAGCGTGACGGAGCGGGCTATAATTCCGGGGACGCCTTACTTATCTCGGTCCCGAATTGAGTATGGTGTCACCAGATTCCGATCACCAGATTCCGAACAGATTCCGAAATTGTATGCTACTTCTTACGGCGAGGAACACGCGGAGCTTGATCTTAATTCCGGGGACATCTTACTTATTTCGGTTCCGAATTGAGTATGGTGTCCCCAGATTGCTTCGTTCCCGCCTTTCCCTTCCGTCTTAGCAGCACTTTCTTTTTTGTGGCCGTCTTTTCCTTTTTTTCCACTTGGAGCTCTGCCCACTTGCCCCCGATAGCTCCCACCCATTTCTCCACGGCCTTGTCGTAGAAGTCCATGTAGTTGTCCTCTGTGATCCGTCCCTTCTTGCCCCCCACCGTGGATAGCTTCTGTATCTCTGCAATCAGAACCTTATCGGAGAAGTCTGGGTTACTCGTGTGGGCGAACCTGTGTCGGATGTTGTGAATATGAAATAAGTCCTCCATCGTCCCTCTCTCGATAAGGCCGAGGAGGTAGGCAAGTCGTGCCTTGTCGTTGAATCTGATTCCCCTGCCGCCGAGCAACGTACCACACACTTCATCCTTCGGTAAAAGCCGGAGTGTTATGGCAATGTCTAAGAGAGCCTCCACCCATGCATCCGTGACTATGACTTTGCTTCGCCTCCCGTCCTTAACCGCCTTGTCCCACTCTTCTTCCGTCAGTTGGATACCGGTTTGCCTTGGTGGTTCCGGGCTTCCATACGGGCCGAACTCGTAAATAGCTTTGACTGACATAACCTACCTCGCTTTCCGTGCCTCCAACAAAAAGGATTCGTGACGCCGCATTCTCTCACGGCCAGTCTACTTCGGTTCTTTATTCTGTTGGTCATGATAGGCCGCGTACAGGCACTCAAACCGACTAAGAGACGGGACTTGAGGCGACGTTTTCTCCTGCCTTCTCCGGTGAATCACGTGCTTCAGATAAAGCCAAATCTCGAAGACAGCGCTGCGGTGGGCCTCCCTTGGTGGCTGTACCGTCCCATCCCTTCTTTTCACCGTCGATAGGTTGCCACACAAGTCACGTATGGGGGCCTCGTCGAATGATGTTACACTGCGCTCATGGGCGAAGCAATTGCGGATCTTGTTCAGGCAATGGAGGTCGTCTCTGACGTTCCTTCGGAAGGAGTCCAAGAGCATACGCCAATTTCAGTTTACTGCTGAACGATTGCAGGGCTTGACCATCCTTCATCAACTCATCGACGGACTCATCGTCAATCATTGCCGTTTTCAGCAGCAACTCAAGGCCGTCGTCCAGTGAGCACACATATACAATCCCCTCGACCCGCTCCGTGGCCTTCAATGCTTGGGCAAGTTTCTTCTGGGTCTGGTCCCATTCCTCCCAACTCACTGGGCCGCACATATCGAACGCCGCCTTGACCAGATTAGGTACCTCTGCCATTGTCGAGCCTCCAACCAAAACGGTTATCTGCGTCGCCGCATTGTGCCACGCTGGACCCGTGGACACAAGCCGTTTTTCTGGGGTCCTTGACAGCGTGACGGAGCGGGCTATGATGAAGTAGCAACCCTGTCGTTTTCAGGAGTGATACTATGTGGGAGTTCATCTGGGGTTTTGTCGCGCTCATCATAGGCGCCCTTGTCACTTGGCTGTGTTCACGGTACTACTACAAGAGGGCGGGGGATGAACTGAGGATCGAAGCTGACAGAATCCGCAGACTCAGCACCTTCATATGCGATGCACTTGAGCAGGCCGGTCTGACCGCATTCAAACGCAACAAGGAGGGTGAGATTGCTGCGCAGTATGTCGAACTCAGAGCCACTGGCAGAATCAAGCTGGGGGGAACTGGCACGCTGACCGTGGACAAGAGGGCAGAGGATTCAGAGACGCCCAGGGACACACACTGATGGAATTCCGGAATTCCGGGGACGCCTTACTTTTTACGGTCCCAAATTGAGTATGGTGTCCCGATTCATGGTCAATGCAACTCGCGGACTAAAGGCTGCGGTTCATGGGCCGAACCCCTTTTTGAAGACGGCCCATAGGCGGATTCCTACGGAAGGAGTCTCGACCGGAGGCTTCGCCTTCCTGATTCCGGCCTCCTCCGCTTGTGCCCGGTCTCTTCTCATTCCGGGCACGTGTGATCTTACTCGCAGACGGACCGACGCGTCCGACTCAGCGGCTCCCTGTGCCTGGACAGGTCCCGACATTCCCGCACCCTGAACCGCCTCTTCTCTTCTCCTTCGGCCGGATGCTCTTATCCGCGTTCATCGGCGTTCATCCGCGGTTGAGAAAAGCAGTTCTCAGTTGTCAGTTCCCGGTTCCCAGCAAGAGAGGCTCAACGAGGCCAAAGCCTGCCCTGAGCCCGCCGAAGGGATGGCCTCGGGACACAAGGGCGGGACGCCCTCGCCACGGCGGCTGGGCTACACCTTTTTTCGCCTTTTTGCGTTTCTTTCGGCTCATGGGGTCCGGATTCCGTCCTCCAGCCTACGGCCTACCGCCTCCGGCCTGTCTTCCTCTGTGCCCTCGGTGACTCTGTGGTGAGACAGCAGTTCCCGGCCCGTCCTACGAACGGTCACGTTCGTGCAACAGTTCAAAAGGTAAAACACCCCGCGAGACAAAAATTCTTTATTCCTTCCCGCACAAGGAGTTGCGCGATTCTCGGGACTGTCCTGCGCGCACAGAATTCCGGCACGATTCGTGCAACACGGCCCCTATATGGAGGGAGGCTGTGATTTATGATTGAAGAAGTTTCAAGTGTAAAGTGTCAAGTGTTAAGCAGGAGAAGCCGATGGTCCGGAGTCTTCACAACTTCACACCTTTACACTTCCGCAGCCATCGGCGGGATGCTTCTTGTGACAAACAAACCCAATTCTTGCCACGGTAAGGCGAAGGGCAAGTGGTTTGCGGGAAAGGAGTTATGACCAATCGGGCCTGCAAGGAGCACTGGAAAAACAAAGCCAATTCCCGGCCAGGTAGGGAATGGGCAAGGGACGGCACGATCGATTGCGCAAACGAACCCAATTCGAAGAGGAGTCTCAAGTTTGAAGTGTCAAGTGTTAAGCAGGAGAAGCCAGCGGTCGGGTCTTCAAGCCTTCCGACTTCAAACTTCACACTTGAAACTTCACACTGCGGCGGCGCCGCCGTATGCCGGGCGCACCCGGACGGCCCTTGGATCGGCATTTGACTTGATTTTCCTGCGGCTTTCTGGTACCGTAACGGTGGATGTTGATGACCTGTGGACCGGTGCCGTGCAGCACGGGGCACCCATAGCCGCCGCGCGGCGGGAAAGGAGGAAACGTAGAAGGACCCTTCTGCGACCGACTCATCCTGTAAGTCGGGCTGTCCCGTTCACGATCCCGACGGCAAGCACGGCTCGTGACGAGAGGGCAGGCATTTGGGCAGGTGCAGGAAGTCAAGCAAGAACCAAGATCCTGCGGAGCGCCCGGCTCCGCGCCAGAGAAGAAGAGAAGAGAAAAGGAAGGATGGCAGTGTTATGAAGAAGCTCAGCTTGATATTGGCAGCGCTTCTATTTACCACCCCGGCCTGGGCCACCGTACGAATTACGGTCGTCCCGGACGGCAAGACGGCAACGATCAAATACGCGACGGATGGAGAGAAGGTCCGCGCTTTCGCCCTGGATATCACCGCCGATAAGGGTGTGATTGAGGGTATCTCCGGCTTCATCCGCGGGGAGAGCACCAAGGAGAAACCCGGCTATGGCATCTTCCCGGCCAATTTCGCCCGTCATATCACCGTGAATCCCGATACCGGCGACGTGGCCAAGTGGGATGTCAACGACTATACGCCCGTGGCCGATCCCTGCGACCCCGGCGCTCTCGGTGGTCTGGGCACCCCCGGCATCACGATCGAAATGGGCGCCCTGTACTATCCCACGGACGACAGTTCGCCGAACGCTCCGCTCAATCAGGGCACGTTGTTCAAGCTGACCCTCAGCGAACAGGCCAAATTGACGGTTAAGCTCAATGAGGTCCGGGGCGGCATCGTGCTCACGAACCCGGATGTCGCCGCCGTGGTTGATTTGTCCGGCGCCACGAGCATCGCGATCGCCAGCGTCACGGAGTCGGCGGCGGTGAGCCGGTCCGATTATGCCGAGTGGATCGCTGTCGGAAAGCCTCCGTGCTGGACATTCCCCCGGCAATGCCGCGGCGACGCCGACGGCCTCAAAGGAGGCGATGCCAAGACCGGTTTCTACTACGTCGGTCCCAGCGACCTGAACATCCTGATCGCGGCGTGGCAGGTCAAGGAGCCGCCGTTGGGCCCCGGCATTGGGACCATCGCGAACGGGATTTGTGCGGACTTCGCTCACGATCAGGGCGGCAGTGCCACGACCGGCTTCTATCGCGTCGGTTCCACGGACCTCAACCGCCTTGTGGAGAATTGGCTCGTCAAAGAGCCCCCGGCAGGCCCCGGTGTGCCCGGCGATTGCGGCGCCAAGCTGCAACCTTAGCACGATTCATGAGTGTCAGCTTCTGACCGGCCCCGAATGCCCCACGCGGTTCGGCGACAGGGACGCAGCGAATGCCCCGCGGGATCGAACAAGGTACAATGGCCGCTGGTCGACACTTGGTTGGATTGGCAGGAAGATTCGCGGCATGAAATGGGCATCGGTCCTTGGCCTGTGGGCAGTTCTAATCGGCGGATGCAGCCGCCCGCTGCCTGAAGCGGCGGGTGATGTGAAGGTGATCGTCGAGGGCGGCGGCCCATTCCCCAGTTCCCTGGCGGGCCGATGGCAGGCGAGCCAGCACGGTTGGGAATTCGAGTTCACGCCCGACGGCCGTATCTCCTCGGCGATCCTCAGTCTCGGGCGCGTTCGCGTGGTCCCCGGCAAGACAACTACGATGCCCACCCGGAGTGGCCATCAGGCCGTCTTTACACCCGGCCCATGGACCGTCCACTACATTCCCGGCACCAGAGAACTCACCGTGGAGATCATCATGAACCACGTCCGTGTGGAAATGGGCGGCAACATTCTGGAAGGCTCCAGCACGGACACCTTTGTCGGCCCGGTCGCCGCCTCGAACCGCACCTGGCAGGTGCAGTGGACGACGTTCACCCGATACCTCGTGCACGCCCCCGACGGGGCCCCCGTGAATCTGTCGACCGACCCGACCTACGGAGAAACCAAGTCCCTGACCTTTGAGAAAACGAATGACGGCGTGGTCCCCTGACCCACGCGCTCGCCCGATCCAAGCTTGCCACAACTTGGGACTTGAGAATTCGTCCTACTTGGCTTGCTTGGCCTGCTTGACCTTCTTGTACCGAAGCACGTCTTCGTAATTGCGGAGTTGGCCGGCCAAGTCCCGCCGGCCCAGTTCCTGCATCAGCGCTCTATGTTTCTCCACGACCGCCACCGCTTCCCCATAGCGGTGCTGGAACTCCAGCGCTCGGGCCAGCTTTTGATAATGGGAGGGGTTGCGAGGCTCAAGAGCCGCCGCCTTGTCGAAAGCATCCGAAGCCCCTTTGAAATCTCCCAAGGCGGCCGACGTGTCGCCCAGCCATTCCCACAAGGCTACCGAGCAGGGGTTCTCCTCCAGCTCAATCCGGAACCATTCGACCGCCTGGGTCAATTGCTCCTTCGCCTCTTTGGGCCGGTCTATGCGTCCGAGCAGGTTTCCGAGATTCATGTGAACCGACCCAACCGCGGCGTGCCCGCTGCCGGTCTCGGCATGAACCTGGAGGGCACGGCAAAAGGCCGCCGCCGCGTCTTCCGGCTTGTTCTGCGCCGCATACATCAGACCGATCTGCCCGTACGCCTCCACGGCCACCGCAGGATCGGTCTCCGCGGCCCGATGGTACCACGGGATGCTTTGCTCGTATTGACCGATGTCCTGCAGCTCTCTGGCTTTGCCGAAGCATTGGCGTGCGAGGATCGCCGGCGCGCCCTGCGTGACAGCCGGCGCGAGCAGATGATCGACCGGCGCGTAATCGTCCGTCAGAATGATGCCGCCGCATCGCTCTTTCAGATCCTCGATTTCCGAGTCTGACAGAATCGAATATCTCAAATGCTTGTCCTGCTCTTGCAGGATTGCCTGTGGATCGAGCCGGCGTTTTGCGGCAACGATGACGAACGTGTCGGACAGAGGCTGGCGGCCGGCTTGTGCCGCGATCAGATAGACATGCCGGAAGGTCTCCCGGACCGTGTTCACCACGGCCCCGAGCAATCGGCCGCTGGCGCGTGCGTCCACAAGATGGATCATGTACACGCCGTCATCGGCAAGCAGACCGGCGATCTGGTCGTTGAATTCCCTCGTCGCCAAGGGAAACGGAACGGCGGAATCACAGAGAGCGTCTTCGTAGACGAAATCATATCGTCCGGCGGCTTGGCCCCCGCGCCTGCGTTGCGCAGTCGATCCACGTAGCTCCTTGCGTCCATGCGGATGGTCGCGATGGTTGCGTCCCGATCGAGCCCGAACGCCTCCCGGGCGGCTCTGGTGACACCTGGATCGTTCTCCACGACCTCCACACGGCTCTCCGGCCAGATGGCCTTAAGATAGCGCGGGAAGATGTACCCCCCCGCCCCTAAGACCAGCAGGGAGAGCCTCTTCCCGTCCCGGCTCAAACCGCGCGTCAATCCGGCAAACACTCTGGAATGAAAGTCCTGCAGGTGCGTCGCATCGTTGACGACCATCTCACCGCGCAGGAAATTGTCCTGCACGAAGGCGCGTTTCTCCGGCCGCGTCGCGACGCGCTTGACCGACACATGACAGTAAGGCGTCTCGGCCTCATAGACAATACTGGGGTCGGGTCTTTCCCGCAGGAGAGCCGCTGTGCCTGCCTCCTGCGCCCACGGGTCGCCGGCCATCCCCATTGTCGCCAGGGCCATGAACGCCATCGCCCACAGGTACATCGCCCAACAGCTTATCCAGTACAGGACCGCCACCAGCAGCATGGCGGCGCCAATGAACCAGAGGATGGTCGCGCAGCCAAAGGCCACGATCAGGAAGAACCCCGCCAGGAAGGTCCCGAAGATGCCGCCGGCCGCACTCCAGGCATAGATGCTGCCGATCGTCCGGCCGGACGCCAACCCTTGATCGAGAGCCATCTTGGCCACAACAGAGCTAATGGCCCCCATGAGAGCGGAAGGCAGGAGCAAGACCAGCAGAACATGAAAGACGACATGACCGGGCCAGCTCAGACGCCACAGCCCCAGCCACTCGCCCGCCAGATTGTTCGCCACAACCATCCCAACGCAAGCAGCGGATGACAGTCCGAACAGAACGGCCAACGCACGCCGAGCGTGATAACGATCCGCAATGCGCCCGCCGAGGTAGTTGCCGATCGAGAGGCCGGTCAGCACAACGCCGACCACCGACGTCCACATGTACAGCGACGATCCGACACTGCGGGCCATCAGCCGGGACGCCACCAGCACCAGCGTCATGAGGCAGCCGCCGGTGAAGAAAGCCGTCGCACCTGGTATGAGCAGCCGCCAGAGAGATCGGGTCCCCACCGGCCCTCTTTCGCCGGTGGGAGCCCCTTCCAAACGCGAAGAGCCGCCTTGAGGAGCGGGTCCCAATGGTGATGCGTCACCCTGGGGCGCCCGAGCCTGCCATGCCGTGCCTTTACTCATGTTCCATGTTCCGAACGATCAGTGTAAAAGCAGGAGTATAGCGAAGATTCGGAATTCGGGCAAGCAGGTGGGCCGCCAAATGTAAAAGTGGCGCGGCGCGCGGCTTGAGGCATCGTCACTCTGGTTTTGCCGTCATAGCGACTCCACAGAACCGCACCTTCAGCCTCGAGGTAGTTATCGGACCGGCTTTGATCCCGTGCGAAAAGGAAATCGCCTATACGACGGCCCGGAAAACCTTTGGTGCCCCTCTCCGTATCGGTAGTGGTCGCCAGTTATGCATGAAGATGAGCGAAAACGCGTTGTGATCGACTATGTCGGGCCACAAGTGGATTGCGGCCGCTTCCCCATCAAACGGGCAGTGGGCGAGACGATCACGGTAATCGCCCATGCGTTTGCTGATGGGCACGACCAGATTCAGGTCGAGCTCCTCTACAGAAAGAGCGAGCACCAGGAGTGGACCCCGGGCGCGATGGCTTACCAGATCAACGATGAATGGTCCGGCTCGTTCACGGTCACGGAACTCGGGAGTTATTCCTATACCGTGCGGGCCTGGGTGGACGCCTTCGGCACATGGCAGAGCGACCTGCGCACAAAACGTGAGGCCGGGCAGAATGTGGGCATCGAATTGAGGAGCGGCGGGGCCATCCTGCGCCAGACGGCGGCAGCGGCGGCGATCTACCGATGCCCAGAAGCTCAAGCGAATGGGCACTTCTGCTCGAAGCGCCTGCGAACGTGGAGCACGCGGTAGCGCTCGCCTTAGGCCCGGAGCTGACCGGGATCATGCAGAAGTACCCGGACAGATCGCTCGCCACGACCTACCACACGCAACTGGCGGTCGTGGTGGACCGGCCGAAGGCGGTCTTCAGCACCTGGTACGAGTTGTTTCCACGCTCGTGTGGCCGGCCTGGCGAGCACGGCACGTTTCGGGATTGCGAACGTTTGCTGCCGGACATCGCTGCCATGGGCTTCGATGTCCTGTATCTGCCCCCCATTCACCCCATCGGCCAAACCCAGCGCAAGGGCAGAAACAACTCCACCGGCGCCGCTCCGGCAGACCCGGGCAGCCCCTGGGCCATCGGCTCAACTCTCGGCGGGCACAAAGCCATCCATCCCCAACTGGGTTCGTTCGAGGATTTTCAGCACCTGGTCAAAGCGGCCGCCGAGTACGGGTTGGAGACGGCCATGGACCTCGCCTTTCAGGCCTCGCCCGACCACGCTTACGTCAGAGAACATCCGGAATGGTTCCGCTGGCGGCCCGATGGCACTGTGCAGTTCGCCGAGAATCCGCCCAAGAAATACGAGGATATCCTGCCGCTGAACTTCGACATCGAACAGTGGCGCGAGCTGTGGGAGGAACTCAAGAGCATCGTTCTCTTCTGGATGGACCAGGGCATTCGCATCTTCCGCGTGGACAATCCTCACACCAAGCCCTTTCACTTCTGGCAGTGGCTGATCGGCGAAGTCCGACACGAGCACCCCGAGGTGATCTTCCTCTCCGAGGCCTTTACGCGACCCAAAGTCATGTTGTATCTCGCCAAGCTCGGCTTTAACCAATCCTACACGTACTTCACCTGGCGCAACACGAAATGGGAACTGGAGCAGTACATCCGGGAGCTGACGCAGACAGAAGCGGGTGAATATCTGCGGCCGAGCTTCTGGCCGAACACGCCGGATATCCTCCCCCAGTACCTCCAATATGGCGGCCGGCCCGCGTTCATCATCCGTCTGATCCTGGCCGCCACTCTCTCCGCCAGCTACGGTATTTACGGTCCCGCGTATGAGCTGGGCATTACGGCGGCCCTCGAAGGCAAGGAGGAGTACCTCAACTCGGAGAAATACGAAATCAAGCAATGGGACTGGAAGGCCCAGGGCAGCATCCGCCCGATCATCGAGAGGGTCAACCGCATCCGCCGCCAGAACAGGGCGCTGCAAAGTATCCGCAACATCGAATTATATCCGATCGATAACGAAGCGATGCTCTGTTACGGTAAAACCACCCCGGACAAATCGAACATCATCATCACCGTTGTCAACATCGATCCGCACCATCGCCAGTCCGGCTGGCTCCGGCTTCCGCTGGAACGTTTGGAGATCGATCCGCGGACGCCGTTTCTGGCGCACGATCTGCTGACGGACGATCGATACATCTGGCAAGGTGAGGTGAACTATGTCGAATTGGACCCTCGCGTCATGCCCGCCCACATCCTGCATGTGCAGAGAAGATTGCGGCGCGAGACGGACTTCGACTATTTCATGTAGGAGGGCGCCGCTTGGCGGATCCGCCGACACAAACCGGTGAATCGCTCTGGTACAAGGACGCGATCATTTACGAGCTGCACGTCAAGTCGTTCTATGACAGCAACGGCGACGGGATCGGCGACTTTGAGGGCCTGATCCGCAAGCTCGACTACCTCCAGGAGCTGGGCGTGACGGCCCTGTGGCTGCTGCCCTTCTATCCGTCCCCGCTGCTGGATGACGGCTACGATATCTCCGACTATTTCCACATCAATCCCGACTATGGCACGATGGCGGACTTTCGGCGGTTCCTCCGCGAGGCTCATAGGCGCAGCATCCGGGTGATCACGGAGCTCGTGATCAACCACACCTCAAGTCAGCACAAGTGGTTTCAACGGTCGCGGCGCGCCCCGCCGGGCTCGCTCTGGCGGGACTTCTACGTCTGGAGCGACACGACGGACAAGTACAAAGACGCCCGGATCATCTTCACCGATTTCGAGACCTCCAACTGGACGTGGGACCCCGTCGCACACGCCTACTACTGGCATCGCTTCTACAGCCACCAGCCCGAGCTGAACTACGACAACCCCCGCGTTCGCCGGATGATGCTGCGGGCCCTGGACTACTGGTTCAACATGGGCGTCGACGGCATGCGGCTGGACGCCGTGCCCTACCTCTATGAGCGGGAAGGCACCAATTGCGAGAATCTGCCGGAGACTCACGCGTTCCTCAAAGAGCTGCGCGCCCACGTGGACAAGAAATTCAAGGACCGGATGCTCCTGGCCGAGGCGAACCAGTGGCCGGAGGATGCGGCGGCCTACTTCGGCAACGGCGACGAATGTCACATGGCGTTTCACTTCCCCATCATGCCCCGGCTGTTCATGGCCGTGCGGATGGAGGACCGCTTCCCCATCATCGACATCCTGGAGCAGAGCCTCCACATCCCGCCCACCTGCCAGTGGGCCATGTTCCTGCGCAACCACGATGAGCTGACGCTCGAGATGGTGACCGACCAGGAACGGGACTACATGTACAAAGCCTACGCCCAGGACCCGCGGGCCCGCATCAACGTCGGGATTCGCCGGCGTCTGGCCCCCCTGCTGGGCAACGACCGCCGGCTGATCGAGCTGATGAAGGGTCTGCTGTTCTCCCTGCCGGGGACGCCCATCCTCTACTATGGCGACGAGATCGGCATGGGCGACAACTACCACTTGGGGGACCGCGACGGCGTCCGCACCCCCATGCAGTGGACGGCGGACATGAACGCCGGCTTCTCCACCGCCAACCCGCAGCAACTCTTCTTGCCGGTCATCATCGACCCGGAATACCACTTCACGACTGTCAACGTGGAAAACCAAGTCCGAAACCTTTCCTCCTTCCTGTGGTTCATCCGACAGCTTATCGCGCAGCGAAAAAGCGTGCAGGCCCTGGGGCGGGGCAGCCTCCAGTTTCTCCCCTCCGACAACGGCAAGGTCCTCACGTTCTTGAGAACCTACGACGAAGAGAACATTCTGGTCGTCGCCAATCTGTCCCGCCAGTCGCAGGCGGTCCGTATCCAGATGCCAAGCCAGGCAGGGTACCACGTGCGGGACATGTTCAGCGGTAACGAGTTTCCCCGAATCACCGAAGCACCCTACGTCGTGACCTTGACCCCCTATGCGTTCTACTGGTTCACCCTGGAACGGCCCGTGGAACCTGCCCGTCAGGAGTTGGAGCACCCCCTGGAGGTGCAGTCCGACACGCCGTGGGAGGAACTCCCGGGCAGCAGCGCCGAATCCCGGCTTCTTCCGGCTCTGGGGCACTTTGTGCGGCGGGCCCGGTGGTTCGGCGGCAAACGCCGAAACGTTCGCGAACTGCGGATCGCGGATCATCTGGTGGTGCCAACATCGGCGCGCCCTCTCTTCGTTCTGCTGCTGGAGGTCACGTACGCCGATGCATCTCGGGAGAATTACCTCGTGCCCATCGGTTTCGCCGACGGGGCTCTGCAGGCGAAGATCACGAAAGAGTCGGTCGAAAGCATCATCGCCCAGGTACGATTGGGGGAGCACACCGGAATCCTGTATGATGCCACCGTCGATGAGGAACTGCACCGCATCCTGCTGGACATGATCGCGCGGGGACGAAGCCGGAAGATGGACGGGGGCCGTGCCCTCGCGTGGCGCGGCCGCCGATTCGGGGCGATCCTCGGCGATCAGGCACTGCCCCTCCCGTCGCAGGTCCTCAAGGCCGAGCAATCCAACACCTCAATCATCTACCAGGACACCTTCTTCCTGAAGCTTTACCGTCGTATCGAGGAGGGCATCAATCCCGACGTGGAGTTGTCGCGCTACCTCACCGAGGAAACGAGCTTCGCCAATTTGCCCGCCTACGCCGGCGGCATCGGGTGGCAACGGGAGCGTTCGTCCCCCGTCACCATCGCCCTGCTGCTCCAGTTTGTCCCCAACCAGGGCGACGCCTGGTCGTTCGCGTTGGACAACCTCGGCAACTCTCTCAGCCACGCCCTGACACTCAAGGGCAAGCTCCAGGCACTGCCGGAACTGCCCGCTACCGTGCGCGAGATGGACCCGGAGTCCATTCCGGTGGCGGTGCGGGATTTTATTGGACCTGTATACCTCGAGATGATGAGCCTGCTCGGCCGCCGGACCGGCGAGCTCCATCTGGCCCTGATGTCTCTTTCCCAGAGCCCCGATGTCACGCCCGAGCCCTTCTCCCTGCTTTACCAGAAGTCCCTCTATCAATCGATTCGGGGACTGACTCTCAAAGTGCTCAACGAGCTCGAAAGCAGCCTGGCCTCTCTCGAGGCCCCGACGGCCGAGGCGGTCAAGGGCGTGCTCGCCAACCGCAAGACCATCCTGCTGCGGGTCCGGCGGATCATCGACAAGAAGATCCAGGCGCTGAAAATTCGCACGCACGGCGACTATCATCTGGGACAGGTCCTTTACACCGGCAAGGATTTCGTTATCATTGACTTCGAAGGCGAGCCGGCCCGCTCCTTCACGGAGCGGCGGCTCAAGCAGTCGGCCTTGCGGGATGTCGCGGCCATGGTCCGGTCGTTCCACTACGCCGCCCAGGGGAGCCTGATCCTCCGGGCCGACCAGCAGAGCATGGACCTTGATTATTTGCGGCATTGGGCGGACTTGTGGTACTTCTACGTGAGCGGCGTCTTTTTACATGCGTATCGCGGGACCGTGGCGGACAGTCAGGTCGTTCCCACGGACCCGGCGGACTTCGCCGCTTTATTGGAGACTTTTATCCTCGAAAAGGCCGTCTATGAACTGGGGTACGAGCTGAACCATCGTCCCGATTGGCTGATGATTCCGGTGCGCGGCATCGAACAGATTCTGAAAGTTTGAAGTGAGAAGTTTGATGTTTGAAGTTCAAATCGCAAAATCACACTTCAAAAATCACAAATCATAAATGGTAAGTTCCGAGGTCTTTCATGGCGGATCAGGCCCAGGTGCAGACGAATTTCAGCCTGCTGACCGATCACGATATCTATCTGTTCAAAGAGGGCAATCACTTTCGCCTCTATGACAAGCTGGGCGCCCACGTGGTCAAGAACGGGAGCGTCAAGGGGACGCATTTTGCCGTCTGGGCCCCCAACGCCGCCCGCGTCTCCGTCGTCGGGGACTTCAACGAGTGGAATCCCCAGACACATCCGCTGGCGCCCAGGTGGGATGATTCTGGAATCTGGGAAGGCTTCATCCCGAAGCTGGGCAAAGGGTCCGTGTACAAATACCATATCGTCTCGAATCACAACGGCTACACCGTCAACAAGGGTGACCCGTTGGCGTTCTTCTGGGAGATGCCGCCGAACACCGCGTCGGTGGTCTGGGACCTCGACTATACCTGGGGCGATGACCTCTGGCAGCAGAAACAGGGCGAGCACAACTCGTTCCACGCGCCGCTGAGCATCTACGAAGTCCACCTGGGCTCCTGGCGGCGGGACCCGAGCGATCCCAATCGCCTGCTCAGCTACAACGAGATCGCGCCCATGCTGGCCCAGTACGTCAAAGAGATGGGCTTCACGCACGTGGAGTTCCTGCCGGTCATGGAGCACCCGTTCTACGCCTCGTGGGGTTATCAGACGCTCGGCTACTTCGCCCCCACCCGCCGCTATGGCTCTCCGCAGGATCTGATGTACTTGATCGATCACCTGCACCAGAATGATATCGGCGTGATCCTCGACTGGGTGCCCTCGCATTTTCCCACGGATGAATACGGCCTGGGCTACTTTGACGGCACGCATCTCTACGAACACGCGGACCCGCGCCTGGGGTTTCACCCGGATTGGCGCAGCGCCGTCTTCAACTACGGCCGGCACGAAGTCCGCGAGTACCTGATCAGTTCCGCCATGTTCTGGCTGGACAAGTACCACGCGGACGCCCTGCGCGTGGACGGCGTCGCCTCCATGCTCTATCTCGATTACTCCCGCAAGGAGGGCGAGTGGATTCCGAATGAGCACGGCGGGCGGGAGAACCTCCGGGCGATCGAGTTCCTGCGCCGCTTCAACGAGATGGTCTATCGGGACTTTCCGTACATCCAAACGATCGCCGAGGAGTCCACAGCCTGGCCCATGGTCACCAAGCCCACCGACGTCGGCGGCCTGGGTTTCGGCATGAAGTGGAACATGGGCTGGATGCACGACACGCTCGAGTACTTCAACCAGGACCCCATCTATCGCAAGTACCATCAAGGCAAGCTGACCTTCTCCGTCCTCTACGCTTTCTCCGAGAATTTCATTCTACCGCTGTCGCACGATGAGGTGGTGCACGGTAAAGGCTCCCTCTACGGCAGGATGCCGGGCGACGCGTGGCAGAAATTCGCCAATTTACGGTTGCTGTTCGGCTATATGTACACTCATCCGGGCAAGAAGCTGCTCTTCATGGGCGGCGAGTTCGGCCAGTGGCCCGAATGGCAGCACGATCACAGTCTGGAATGGCACGTGCTGGAACACGCCCACCATCGGGATCTGCAAAACTGGGTCCGGGATTTGAATCATCTGTACCGGGCCGAGCCCGCCCTGTTCGAGCTGGATTTCGATCCCAAGGGATTCGAGTGGATCGACTTCCACGATGCGGATAACAGTGTCCTGAGCTATCTGCGCCGTAACAAATCCGGCGACGCCGTCCTGGCCGTCGCGTGTAACTTCACGCCGGTACCCCGGCACAACTATCGCGTCGGCGTGCCTAAGGGCGGTTTCTGGAAGGAGATCCTCAACAGCGACGCCAAGGAGTACGGCGGCAGCGGCCAGGGCAACATGGGCGGCATCGAAGCCTCCCCCGCCTCTTTCTACGGCAAGTTCGACTATACGCTCTCGGTTACCCTGCCCCCGCTGGGAATCGTGGTCGTCAAGCACCAGCCAACGCCCGAAGGGTCCCCAATCGCGATGCCTCGCGATTGGGAGCCCGGTCCGCCCCCGCCCGCCACCCAGATCGAGTAAACCCCAGTTAAATGGTGGGCTAGGCCCACCGATCCACCTCCACACCGGTAGAAATGCGAGGCATAGCCAAGGGACCCTGCCCTTCTCCGGGCGATCTTTCCGACGGGTATGCTCGGAGAATTCCTGTGAACTCCACATCCGCTGGGCCAGTAAAATAACAGTTGTGGTCGGTTGTGACGCCGGGGCAGGCGTAGGTTGGTCCAACCACAGCATCAACCAGATGGCGAACAGACTGGGAGACGGCGGCCATGCAGGCGACCATGCCATTGAACACCCTGAAAATGTTGCCGGGCACCCCCTACCCGCTGGATGCCAACTTCGACGGCAGCGCCACGAATTTCTCTATTTTCTCTGAAGTGGCGGAGCGTGTCGAGCTGTGCCTGTTCGACGATGAAGGAAGAGAAACCCGGATCAACATGGTCGAGCGTGACGGCTACAACTGGCACACGCTTCTAACTGGAATCGGTCCCGGGCAAATGTATGGCTACCGGATTCACGGCCCCTGGGACCCCCAAAAGGGAATCCGCTGCTGCCCGAACAAACTGCTGCTCGATCCGAACTGCAAAGCCGTCACCGGTACGATCCAATGGAGCGATGCCATGTTTCCCTATCGCATGGATAAGCCCGAGGGGCCGTGCAGCAGCTCCGACGATGCTCGTCTCACCATGAAATCCGTGGTCAGTAATCCCTATTTCAACTGGAACAACGAATATCGTTCGCATACCCCTCTGGAAGACACGATCATCTATGAGCTGCACGTCAAAGGGTTTACCAAGCGTCATCCGGCGATTCCGCCCGAGCTGCGAGGAACCTATGCGGGCGTCGCCCACCCGGCCGCGATTGATTACCTGAAGTCTCTGGGCATCACGGCGGTCGAGCTGATGCCCGTCCACCAGTTCGTGCACGACCGCCAATTGATCGACAAAGGCCTGAGAAACTATTGGGGCTACAACTCGATCTCCTATTTCGCGCCGCACAACGAGTACTCGTCTTCGGGGGATCGGGGCCAGCAGGTTCAAGAGTTCAAACAGATGGTCTACGACCTCCACGAGGCAGGAATCGAGGTCATTCTGGACGTCGTCTACAACCACACGGCCGAGGGAAACCACCTCGGTCCCATGCTCAGCTACAAGGGCGTCGACAATCCCGCTTATTACCGGCTCGTCGAGGACGACCCGGAGCACTACATGGACTACACCGGCACCGGCAACAGCCTGAACATGCGCCATCCTGTCGTGCTCCAACTGATCATGGATTCTCTGCGCTACTGGATCCTGGACATGCACGTGGACGGCTTCCGCTTCGACCTGGCGGCGACCTTGGCGCGGGAGCTTAAGGACGTGGACCGGCTGTCCGCATTTTTCGACATCATCCACCAGGACCCGATTGTCAGCCAGGTGAAACTGATTGCCGAGCCGTGGGATGTCGGCGAAGGCGGTTATCAAGTGGGTCGATTTCCCGTCCTGTGGTCGGAATGGAATGGGATTTACCGAGACACGATGCGGGACTTCTGGCGCGGTCAGGATAGCACGCTCGGAGGGTTCGCCGGCAGGTTCACGGGCAGCTCGGATCTGTATGAGAACACCGGCCGCAAGCCACGTGCCAGCATCAATTTCATCACCGCCCACGATGGGTTCACTCTGCACGACCTCGTGACCTACGAGCAGAAGCACAACGAGGCCAACCTGGAGGACAACAAGGATGGCACCGACGACAACCGCTCCTGCCACTATGGTGTCGAGGGCGAGACCGACGACCCGGCGGTCAACGATGTGCGGAGCCGGCAGGTGCGCAATTTCCTTGTCCACGCTGCTGCTGTCCCAGGGCGTTCCCATGATCCTGGGCGGCGACGAGATCGGACGCACGCAGAAAGGCAACAACAATGCCTACTGCCAGGATAACGACCTGACCTGGTTCGACTGGGAACACGTCGATGAGAATCTGAAGGAATTCACCACCCGATTGATCCACCTGCGCCGGGATCATCCGGTCTTCCATCGCCGCGGCTGGTACCAGGGCCGGTCGATCCGAGGCTCGGCGATGCTCGAGGACATCGGCTGGTTCCGGCCGGATGCCTCGGGAATGTCCGAGGACGACTGGAAACAGGGCTACATCAAGACGTTGCAGATCTTTCTGAACGGTGACCTGGGCTACGTTGATAAGAGAGGAGAGCCGGTGCGGGATGACGACTTCCTCGTCCTGGTCAATGCGGCCCAGGAGGACATGTTTTTCCAGCTTGCCTTGTCCGAAGAGGAAAGACCCTGGGAGATCGTGCTCAACACCTCCACGCGGATCGAGGGTGGAGAGGCAGGTGAAAAACAATCCGACGGCCTCAAAGTCAAAGCGGAAGGACGTTCCGTAATCGTGCTGACCCGGCCGCGCAAGTAAAGAGGAAAGTGAGGGCGTGGACAAGCACGGACGAGCACGGACAGGCACAGATGGGAAGGTCCGTGAAAGTCGGTGAAAGTCCGTGTCCGTCCGTGTCCTCTTCCTGGGAGCAGAGCTTTGACCCGAATCGGCGCACTATACCAGGGCAACAACCGGTGCGAATTCCGCGTCTGGGCACCTGTGTTGGGGCGACTCGGCCTACGAATTGCCGGCCCGGGCGAGCGGGACCTATCGCTGGCGCAGGACGAGGCCGGCTATTGGCAGACCACCGTGGACGAGGTGCCGCCGGGAAGCCGGTATTGGTATGTGCTGGAAGGCAGTACCCAACGGCCGGACCCGGCCTCGCAGTTTCAGCCGGAGGGAGTTCACGGCCCCAGCGAGGTGATCGACCCCTCGGCTTTCGCGTGGACCGATGCGGGCTGGGAGGGGCTCTCTCTGGAAGATATGGTCATCTATGAGCTCCACGTCGGGACCTTCACGCCGGAAGGCACGTTCGAGGCCATCCTTCCGAGATTGGTCCCCTTGCGCGGGCTTGGCGTCACGGCAATCGAGCTGATGCCGGTAGCACAGTTCCCAGGGAACCGCAACTGGGGCTACGACGGCGTCTATCCCTATGCGGTCCAGAATTCCTACGGCGGCCCGACCGGCCTCAAGACGCTGGTCAACGCCATCCATCGCCAAGGCATGTCCGCGATTCTCGACCTCGTCTGCAACCACATGGGTCCGGAGGGCAGCTATCTGCGGGATTTCGGCCCCTACTTCACCGGCAAGTATCGAACCCCCTGGGGCGACGCCGTCAACTACGACGAGGCCTACAGCTACGGCGCCCGCAATTTCTTCATCGAGAACGCCCTCTTCTGGCTGCGTGAGTACCACTTCGACGCCCTGCGTCTGGATGCCGTGCACCGCATCTACGACCAGAGTGCGAAGCATTTCCTCCAGGAGTTGACAGAGCGAGTCGGGCAGCTTTCGCGCGCGTCCGCCCGCAAGTACTACCTGATTGGCGAAAGCGACGTCAACGACACCCGCTTCCTCAAATCGCCGAGCGATGGCGGCTACGGACTCGATGCCCAGTGGTGCGACGACTTTCACCACTGTCTGCACACGCTGCTCACCGGCGACCACAGCGGCTATTACGAGGACTTCGGCCAAATCGAGCAGATGGCCAAGGCATTCAAAGAGGGCTTCGTCTATTCCTGGCAGTTCTCGCGCTTCCGCAAGAAGTTCCACGGCAGCAGCGCGCGGCAGCGGCCCGCCCGGCAGTTTGTGGTCTCCGCCCAGAACCACGATCAGATCGGCAACCGGATGCTCGGCGAGCGGCTCTCCCGGCTGGTCGATTTCGAATCGCTCAAGCTGGCGGCCGGAACACTGCTGTTGTCGCCCTACGTCCCCCTGCTCTTCATGGGCGAGGAGTACGCCGAGGAGGCGCCCTTTCTGTACTTCGTCAGCCATACAGACCCGGAGCTTGTCGCCGCCGTGCGGGAAGGTCGAAAGGCCGAGTTCGAGGCCTTCCAGGGGCAGCAGAAGTGTCCCGACCCTCAAGAAGCGGAGAGTTTCCAAGACTCCAAGCTCCAATGGGACAAGCGCGACCGCGATCGGCATCGTGTCATGCTCGCGTTCTACCAGCATCTTCTGGAGCTGCGCTGGAGTATTCCCCACGTGGTGAGCAAGAGGAATCTGATGGTGGAGTGCCTGCCAAGGCAGAAGGTGATGATCTGGCACAGGCGGCATGAGTGGGGCCAGGTCTCCGGCCTGATGAACTTCTCTGCCGATCCCCAGGAGGTGCCCTTGCCTCTCTCGCAGAGAACCTGGGTGAAAATCCTGGACTCCGCGGACCCGAAATGGGACGGCCCCGGTGCAGCGCAGCTTGCGACGGCCGCCGGCCGCCAACGGGTGACCATGCCGCCCAAGAGTATCGCCGTGTTCCAGGCGGGGTCCGCCATCGTCGCTCCGGCGCAGAGGGCGGCCCAGGCGGCCGCCGCCGCGGTGGAGGAATAGCCGATGCGTATCCCACTGGCAACCTACCGACTGCAATTCGGTCCGTCCCTGCGATTCCAGGACGCCCAGGCCCTCATCCCGTACCTGTCCGAGCTGGGCATCAGCGACATCTATGCCTCGCCTATTCTCAAGGCGACGCCGGGCAGCACGCACGGGTACGATGTCACCGACCCCGATGAGCTGAATCCGGAGTTGGGCACAGAGGAAGACTTCCAGGCGCTCGTGGCCGAGGTCCAGGCTCACCAGATGGGATGGCTGCAAGACATCGTCCCCAATCACATGGCCTACTCCAGCGCGAATTCTATGCTGATGGACATCTTCGAGAACGGCCCGCGCAGCCGGTTCTATGAGTTCTTCGATATCTTCCGGGACCATCCCGATCCGGAACTGCGGACCAAGGTGCTGGCCCCCTTCCTGGGCAATTCGCTGGAGGAAGTGCTTCAACAAGGGGAAATGAAGCTCGTTCTGGATGAGGAGGGCCTGGGCCTCCAGTACTTCACCTGGCGCTTTCCCCTGGGCCTGGCCTCGTACGATGATGTCCTGGGACATAGGGACGGAATGAGCGGCTCCCAGGGCGGCGCTGATCCCGGGATGCAGGCCTTCCTGGAGTTGCGCGAGTCCTTCGCCTGCTTGAGCGGCAGGGACGATTCTTCCAGAAAGCGCGACCAGTTGGCCCACGCCAGGCAGACGCTCTGGCGCCTCTACCGCGAGCATCCGATGATCCACATCTACCTGGATGGCATTCTGGAGTCCTACAATCGCCCTCCTGTAGAGCCGATCGAGCAATCTCTTTTGTGGCGGCTCCTGGAGCAGCAGGTTTTCAAACCCGTGTTCTGGCAGGTGGCCTATGAAACGATCAACTATCGCCGGTTCTTCTATCTGAGCGAGTTCATCGCGCTGCGCACGGAAGATCCGCGCGTGTTCCAGAGAGTGCACGGCAGGATTCTGGAGCTGGCGCGGGCCGGGGTCTTCACCGGTCTGCGCGTGGACCACATCGATGGACTGCACAACCCGAGGGAGTACCTCCTGCGCCTGCACAAGGAGGTGCCGGAAACCTACCTGGTGGTCGAGAAGATTCTGGAACTCTACGAATTCCTGCGGATGGAATGGCCGATCCAGGGCACCTCCGGCTATAAGTTCTGCAACTACGTCAACGGCATCTTCTGCCAACGGGAGAATGAAAAGGCCTTCACGGACCTTTACCACAAATTCATCGGCGCGGAGCCCGACTACTCCCAACTGCTCTATGATGAAAAGAGAAAGATCCTCGAGTGGCACATGGCCGGCGAGCTGGCGTACCTGACGCATCTGGCCCTGCAGGCGTCACGCGAACTGGAGATCGACGAGGTGGAAGACCTTGACGACGATGCCGCAGCTGTGGAGAGGCGCCATCACCAGGGTGCACGAGGTGTGGCCACTCTGGACAATCCGCCATCCGCAGTCCGCCATCCGCAATCCGCAACATCCATCCAGAGCGCCCTGCTGGCCTTGATGGCGGCATTTCCTGTCTACCGTACCTACGTGGACGCCCACCATTCCACACGGGAGGATCGAGCCATCCTCACCCACGCGGTAGAGCAAGCCCGAGATAAATGCCCCGAGTGCAGGCTCGGTGTGGACCAGGTCATCAAGCTGTTGCTGTCCGCCCTGGAGGAGGAAGCGCCGCCGTCGCCGCGACAGGCCCGCCGGTACTTTCTCATGCGGTTCCAGCAGTTCACCGGCCCGGCGATGGCCAAGGGTTTCGAAGACACCCTGCTCTACGTTTACAACCGCTTCGTGTCGCTCAATGAGGTCGGCGGCGACCCCAACACCTTCGGCCTGTCCCTGGATGAGTTCCACCGCTTTCACGAGTTGCGCGCCCGCGACTGGCCCCACGCCATGAATGCCACGAGCACGCACGACTCCAAGCGCGGCGAGGATGTCCGGGCCCGGCTCAACGTTCTTTCGGAAATCCCGGACCGATGGCGACAGGCGGTCACACGCTGGGCCCGGATGAACGAGCGGCACAAGCAGCGCTGCGGCGACATACCGGCCCCGGATCGCAACGATGAATACCTGTTGTATCAGACGCTCGTCGGGGCATTGCCCTTCGCCGAGAGCGAGTACGACAGCTTCGCGCCACGGCTCAAGGACTATATGGTCAAGGCGGTTCGAGAGGCCAAGACCCATAGCGACTGGGTGCAGCCCAACGAGCCTTACGAAGACGCTTGCCGGCAATTCGTCGACAAGATCCTGGAGCGCGGGCCGGAGAACCGTTTCTGGGCCGACTTTCTGCCTTTTCAAAGGGAAGTCAGTGCGTACGGCATCTACAATTCCCTGTCCCAGACGGCGCTGAAGATCGCCTGCACCGGCCTGCCGGACTTCTACCAGGGATCGGAGCTGTGGGACCTCAATCTGGTGGACCCGGACAACCGCCGGCCCGTGGACTTCCAGAAACGAATTCAACTGCTCAAGGAGGTCCAACAATTGCGGATTTCGGATTTCGGATTTCGGATTAGCGCGGCTGCTCCTAATCCGCAATCCGCAATCCGCAATCCGCAATGGGATGATGGCCGTGTAAAACTCTTCCTGATCTATCGCGGTTTGCGTGCCCGCCGGGAGAATCGGGACCTCTTCGACACGGGCGACTACCTCCCCACATTCGTGACCGGGGACCGGGCGCAGCATGTGGTAGCCTTCTTCCGATCACAGCGGGTCGCGCCCGAGGCGCAATCCGCCCCACGTTACGTGCTGGTTGTGGCGCCACGATTCCTGACTTCCCTGGTCAGGCCCGGCGAGGCCCCGCTGGGCGAACCAGTGTGGGGAGACGGGAGCATCAAACTGCCTCGGGACGCGCCGGCCGTGTGGCACAACGCGATCACAGACGAGGTCCTGCGGGCGCAGGGCGAAATCTCGGTCGGCGAGGTCCTCGCCCAGTTCCCGGCGGCGATCCTCGTAGGGCGAGCGTCCTCGCTCGCCTGAGATTGCCGCGCTGCACTCGCAAGGACATGGTCGTGCAGGGACGCACGACCTGCGAAGAGGTCACGCGCGACCGTAGATCTGAGTCAGCTTCCTGAGCCTCTCCGCCAGGCGGGCCTCGGTCCGCCCCGGACGCATCCGCCATTGCCAGTTGCCGCCCTTCCCGGCCGGCAGGTTCATCCGCGCCTCCGCGCCCAGGTTCAACACATCCTGCATCGGGACGATGGCGATCTTCGCCACGGAGCGCAGCGCCACGCGCATCAACTCCCAGGCGACGTCCCCGGCCGCCAATCGGCACCCGAGGTAGTCGAACAGACGCTTGCGGGTATCCGCCTTCAGATCCTTCTCAAACCAGCCGCGGGTGGTATTGTTATCATGGGTGCCGGTGTAGACGATCGAATTCTCCGCGTAGTTGTGCGGCGCATGGGGGCTGCGAGCGGGATCGCCACCGAAGGCAAACTGGAGTACGTTCAGGCGGGGGAAGTTGTACCTGGCGACGACCTCCCGGACATCGGCCGTGATATACCCGAGGTCCTCCACCAAGATGGCGGCGAACGGGACCTGCCGGAACAGCTCGCGCAAGAACGCGTCGTGCGGCACGGGGACCCACTTGCCGCGCACGGCGTTCGTGTGACTCCCGGGGATCTCCCAATAGGCGACGAGACCCCGGAAATGATCGATGCGGACGAAGTCGAAGAGAAGCAGATTGTGCTTGATCCGCCGCATCCACCACGCGAAGCCCGTTTCTTCCAGACGCTGCCAGTCGTAGACGGGATTCCCCCAGAGTTGGCCGGTCGCGCTGAAGTAGTCCGGCGGCACGCCGGCGACGAAGCGCGGCTTCTTGGCTCGATTCAGTTTGAACAGGTCCGGATGGGACCAGACATCGGCGCTGTCATAGGCCACGTAGATGGGCACGTCGCCGATGACCTGAACACCGCGCTCATTGCAGTACCGCTTCAAACGCAGATACTGCCTGAAGAACACGTATTGGCAGAAGCGCTCCCGCTCGATGGATTGCGGATTGATGATGGCGGCTTGCGGATTAGCTGCGAACGAACCCTCTAATCCGCTATCGCGCAGCGCGGCCGGCCAGTCGGACCACAGCCGTCCCTTGAAGTGCCTTCGCAAGGTCACAAAACGGGCATAGGGGTCGAGCCAGGCACGATGTTCCTCGACAAAGGCGGCGTAGTCCGGCGGGTGAGCGGCTTTCTCGAATCGGGTGAAAGCCGCGTCGAGCAGCTTCTCTTTGTAGGAGGACACCTTCTCAAAGCTCACCCTCTCGGCCGGCCAGGCCGGCGGGTCCGAACGTCACGCCTGGTCAACCAGCCGTCCTGATACAGCAGGTCAGGACTGATGAGAAGCGGGTGGCCTGCGAAGGCGGAAAGGCATTTGTAGGGCGAGTATTCCGCCGCGGTCGTGTGATTCAAGGGCAGCAGTTGCCAGTAGTTCTGCCCCGCCGCCTGGAGGAAATCCACGAACCGGTACGCCTCGGGACCGAAGTCGCCGATGCCATGCCTGGAGGGCAAGGACGTGATGTGCATCAGGATGCCGCTGGATCGTCGTCTGAGCATTTATGATTTATGAATTATGATTTATGATTTTGTATTTCGGTCCTGCCGGCGTCGGCCGTACAGGGATTAAAGCATAGACAGTAACGGATGAATCATAAATCATAAATGCTAAATCATAAATCATAAATCTCCTATGGGATCGCCAATCCCAGCCGCTGCGCCAGGTGGCCGAAATGCTCCACCCATTCCGCCGCCTGTTCGTCACCGGCGGCTGCCTTCTGCTTCATGGGAGGATACTCCCGTCTGGAGATCGTGAAGAAGACATTCTGCGCGTGCTGCAAATCCATCTCCGGCGTCAGCATGCGCAGGATTTCCACCCCTTTCTCGATGGACCACAGCAGGTGGAAATCCTCCGGCGCATCCTCCCACACGCTCGCCAGGCTGTTGATCTTGCGGCTGCCCTCGAAGCTCAGTCTCTCCTTGTCGAGGCTCAGCGACAGCCGCTCCACCTCTTCTGCCAGATCCTTCAACCGATTCAAGTCGATGTCGTCTTCCTGAATCGCCGAGCAGATGTCTTCATTCAGGATGAACTCCGCCGGCTCCGAGAGCGCCTTGGGCAAGGGCATGTTCATGTTGCGAATCATCTGCATGATGGCGTAGTTGTGCTCGTAAATGTGGCGGAACGAACTCTCGATTTCCTTCCAGGTGCCTTCGAGAAGCCAATTCAGGATCTCCCGCTGCTGATCCTTGAACAAGTGGGTCAGCGAGTAATTTTTGCCATCGAACACGACATTCATCAGCCGCATGACCTCGTTGCTGTCGCCCTTGCGGAAGGCCTTCACCAGGTCCTGCCGGATGCGTTTGAACTGATCGTCGGACATCCGCCCTTGCACCGCCGCAAACAGATGATGGTCGCCCAGGTAAAGCACGGCCGAATCCACCGCGTAATCCTCCAACGTGATGTTCGACCGAATCCTGGACCGGCTGGTCGTCAGGATCTGCACCCCTGCCTCGGCGTGCTCGAAATCCTCGATGTGGGCGGAATAGCAGTAAATGTCGATGGATTCCTCCGAGGATTCCTCGAAGACGGAACTCAAGGCGAAGTGGGCGCCGACGCGGTGCAGATCGACGCGGGCCGGCTCGACATACGCTTCGTAAACCTCTTTCCCATTGGCGTGCGGCCGCCGGTTGCGTGGGAGCGTTCACCAGCATGGTCTTGAATTCGGGCTCCAGGTTCCAGTTCTGGATCTCGTGGCACAACTGCATCGCCCGCGAGGCATACATCATGACCTGCACGGTCTCGATGCCCGAGATATTGTCGAAGAACCACCCGCAACTGGTGTACATGAGCATACCGTTGCGCTGCATTTCGAGCAGTTTCAAGAACATGACCTTGTCGTGGTGCTCCAGGTCCCGGCCGGCGGTTTTGGCGATAAAGGCGTCGACGTTCTCCGGCGATCGGTCATTGATCACGCGGACATATTCGTTCCGGACCCGCCACGGATCGGGGCTGTAGGCCGCCATGCGATCCTGGTAGACGGTTGCCAGCCGATCGCGCAGCCAATCGAACGCCTCGCGCAAGGGCGCCCGCCACTGCTGCTGGCCCGAGCGGGACTGATCGGCCGCACAACCGCAGTTGCTCCGCCAGCGTTCCACCCCGTGCACACAGCTCCACGAGCTGTTTTCCCAGATCTCCGCCTCGTGTTCGGGCGGGAATCTCTCCAGATATTCCGGATAGATCGTGATTTTCGCCAGGTGATTGGCGGCGATGTGATGGAGGCAGTAGGCCAGCGCCATATCGCCATGATGGTGGTGATGCCCGAAGGACTCGCCGTCGGTGGCGACATGGACGAGGTGCGACTCCTCCCCGTCGTTCGGAAATGACCCGGCCAGCCGCATGGCGAAGTTCTCGCCGCTGTGGAGCAGCCCGCCGTAGGCGATGCCGTGCGAAACCGGCCCATGGTAGAAAAACAGGGTAATCTGTCTGCCGGACGGCAGGTTGCAGAGGTAGGGCATGCTCGTATCCACGTCCCCCTCGTTCACATCCCGCCACCGGCGTACGCCCGTGAGCTTGCGGACGCGCTTGGCTTGGCGCGGCGCGAGGATCGTGAACTTGATCCCATGCTCCGCCAGGATTTCCAGGGTGGGAATATCCACGGCCGTCTCAGGCAGCCACATCCCTTCCGGCTCCCTTTCGAAGCGCCGCCGGAAATCCTCGATCCCCCAGACCACCTGCGTCTCTTTGTCGTGGGCGTTGGCCAGGGGCATCACCACGTGATTGTACGCCTGAGCCATCGCACAGCCGTGTCCGGAGAACTTCTCGCGGCTCCTCCGGTCGGCCTCCAGCACCTTCGCATAGGCATCCGGGGCGTGCGATTCCAGCCAGTACATGAGCGTCGGGCCAAAATCGAAGCTGATACTCTCGTAATTGTTGACGATGTTGATGATCTTCTTGTCCGGGCCGAGAATACGGGAAGCCGCATTCTGCCGGTAACATTCCTCGGTGATCCTGGCATTCCAGTCGTGGTATGGATACGCCGAATCCTGCAGCTCGACGTACTCGAGCCACGGATTCTCTCTGGGTGGTTGATAGAAGTGCCCGTGTATACAAACGTATTTATCCATCCAGTAACCTTTCTGTCCTGCGTCCGGCACAAGATGGGCAACTGCCCGTTTGTAGCGTGCCCGTGAAGGCATCCTACGAAACTACCGCATCGAGTGCTCCAAAACGCAACTGATCCCATCCGGAGCCCCGAAGAAACGCCTCACGGCGTCGCTACGAGCGGCGACGGCCCCCTTTCCCAGATGCACACTTTTACCCTACCCATTGTGAATCTGGGTGATCGCCTGCACCCGCGTTCATGCCGGTCCCATCGGACCTGCACCGCTGGGCTACCGAGCGAATCTCTCAAAGTCCCGATGATACAACAACTTAACGCAGCACGCAACCGCGAGACATCAATTTCTTGGAGGCTGCCCCACATACGCAAGGGGAGGATTCGTCGTTGCGGCGGGTGTAAGACGGCGATACGATCGGAAACCGGCGTCTTCTGCAAATCTCCTTCCCCTCCATGGAGGACCTGCGGGACCTCCTCACCGTGCTGATCGACAATGGCTACAAGGGTTTCAATATGTTCAAGATGAACCCAGGCGTGGAGGCGGCCCAGCAGGAAGTCCAATGGATGGCCCAGCTCAAAGAGGAGACCCTCCGCAAGACCGTGGCGGAGGCGCGCACTCCGCAAGCAATCCATTCAATGGGTGAAGCCGCAGCCCCCGGCGCTTGGCCGGAGGCTGCGGCCTCGATCTGATCGTCACTCAATCCTCTGTTCGCTACTCCTGAGGACTGCGGGTGCCGGACGCCCCGGGGGAACCCTGGCCGCCCATCGACCACAGCGGTTTTCCGCTCTTGTCCCGCAGGGCCAGGGTCTTGTCGTCCTTCTTCAGCTCGGAGGCCAGAATGACGGAGCGGCCCCTGATCTTCGTCTCCGAGCCGGTGATGGTGATCTGATCACCCGGCATCACGAAGAACTCCTTCTGCCCCGCATACGCGATCGGCCCCGCATGGACGATCACCGTCTGCCCAGCGCTGGTTTTCACCCGCAAGCGCAGCCCGCCGCTAGCTCCCGCGGCCGCACCCTCGGGCTTGAAGCTGCCCACGCTCTCCACTGTGCCCGTGATCGTCTTGACCGTGCTGGGATTGAAAGCCTTGCCGTGCATGCTTTCGCCCGACCACGCCTTCTCATCGGCGATGGACTGCATCTGGGGCTGCTGTGGCGGGACGTATCCAAGAGCACCCCCGGCGCCACCGCCGGGAAGATCTTGCTGAGGCGTTGCATGTACTCCGGGCTGCTCAGGTTGGGGAATTCACTCGGGCTGAATGCGACAGAGTCCAGGGTCTGCCTCGTCGCATTCAGGATGGCCGCGTGAGCCTGCGGCTGAATTCGTACGGCGTTGGCGGGCACGGCGGCATACTTCTCTCCGACCCCCGCGACGCCGCCGAACGAGATGATGTCGTACATGACACGTCCGTCCGACGCGTTGATGGCGAAACCCTCAAGGTCGCCCAGGTCCTGGTTCTCCGTGTTCTTTACCTCCAGGCCCGTCAGGTGCATCACGCGGCGCATCTGGACATCCTGACTGCCCGCCGCCATCTGTCCCGTGGCAGACGACGATGGCGGTTGGGTGGCCTGGGACTGGCCGGCGGCCGCGGACTGACCGGTTTGGGATCGGTCGGCGGCGGCCTGGTTTCCCGTCGTCGAACGCGGAGCCGCGGCGCCTGCCGCCGAAGAGCCCGGGGCCGGGGGAGCGGTCGCCGCAGCGCCTGGGGTCCCCGCGCCCGCACCTAACCACCGCGTCTCGGCCTGGCTCGGCCAATTCCTGTTGGTGAAGCCCGGCGCCTGACCGAACTGGTCCTTGGTCGCGGACATGGTGACGTCGCCTTTGGGCCCGGCACGCAGGGCCTGCCACGGAATCGCGTAGAGCCTGCTGCTGCTGCTGAAAGCGCCGCCGTAGGCGAGTGCTACGTACGAGACCTGCTGGTAGTCGGAGCTCAAGACGATGTCATGGATCACGCCCAGGGTTTCGCCCTGCGTGCTCTCGACTTCCTTTCCGATCAGATCGGTGGTCCGCACCAGCGTCATGGCCCGGGCGGTCTGGCTCGGGGGCGCCTGCTTTTGAGCCATTCCCGGCTGAGCGGCTCCCGGCTGCGTCTTCGCCTGATTCTGCTGCGACGCGGCCCCCTGGTTTTGATTCGCTGCCCCTTGGTTCTCATTCGCCGATTGCTCTGTCGCCAATCCATAGGCGCACAGAACAGCCACCAGGCCAACGACAAAAAGCCCCCACAGAAAAACTTTTCTCTTACCCATTTCTAATCCCCCTAAAAGATTCCCTACAGTCCGGGCCGACG
Source organism: uncultured Planctomycetota bacterium (assembly GCA_963699595.1). Taxonomy (GTDB): domain Bacteria; phylum Planctomycetota; class Phycisphaerae; order Sedimentisphaerales; family Anaerobacaceae; genus PLanc-01. The sequence goes on along the minus strand of CAVOUO010000035.1, from coordinate 729,631 downwards.
ACCTCCGCTGGCCGTCGATTCAACCCAGGCTGTCCGCATTTCGCTATCTGACAGGAACAGAAACCCCTCACTTCAGATAAATCCAAGCGGGCGGCGGCTGCCTATAGGGGAGAAGCGAAATGTGCGGGCGGTGAAAACTCAGCGGCCCGCGGCGTGAGGACTACATGGGGGGATCTGGAACCAACAGCCGAGCCGCATGAATCTACGGCGTCCCGGTTACATTTGCATTCGGCCTCATCGAGGCGGCCGAACGGCTCGCCACGGCCTTATGTGCCTGACGCGCGAGAAATGCCCTCCAGGACTCCTCCAACGCGTCGGGTGAGCCAAACGCTTCCGTGAACTCCGCCAGCATGGTGGCGGCCTCCCGATGATCGAGGCGATCTTTCGCGATGTGGTGCAGGTATACCCGCAGGCTTTCAGGATGCTCGGTTAAGATGAAGTGAAAGAATCCCCAGGCCTGCGCATAGTAACGTCGGCCCGCGTGCAAGTCCGGCGAGACCGTGGTTTGGACCACGAACTGCCGCAAGGGAACCAATTCCCCGGCGGCATACGCCTCGACAAGACCGTGGCAGCGTGCCATGTTGCAGTGTTCCAGCCCCGCGCTGCCGGTCCCATCGAATTCAAAATTCGTGGCCAGGCCCTCGGAGACCCACAGGGGGTACATCACGCCCCGCTTCTGAATCCCGCTGTTGAAGGAGAGCTGATGGGCCACTTCGTGGGTCAGCCTCGTGACATCGAACTGCTGCCCCGCCGCTGCCATAGCGAGGACCCCTTCCCGTGGCGACCTGTGGGCAGCAACCACTGCCTCCGGACCGCTTCCCGACAGGGGGACAGCTTCCTCCCGCCGGGGGGCCTTCTGGTCCCTTTGGACGATGGCCACGCGGTTGGTCAGGGTCGAGTAATACCCATCCAGCCACGACAGATCCATCCCTTCCGCCTGGAGCGCGTATCTGCTGAAGCCACTCTTGCGCGGAAAACAGATCCAGACGAGGCGGTCCTGTGACCGGGACAAGTCGAAACCGGCCTTGGAGAAAACGTCATAGAAGTACTCGTACGCGTACTCCAAGGTCCGGCAAGCTCCCGCCGCGTAACCCGCGCGGGGCTCATGGAAAAGCACAAAGTGCTCGGTGGTGGTGCTCTGGAAGGATGCATCCAGCAAAGGACTGGGCGCCATCAGCTCCGCCGACTCGCCGCTGGGCGCAGTCGCTTTCTGAGCCACCTGCAAGGGCGGGGTCCCCCCAACGCGATCTGTCGCGGTCGGGCGCCCTTGCGGTTCGGAGCAGTGACAATTGGCGCACAAGATACAAGGCGCTGCAAGGGCCACAAATAAAAACAGAACTGACTGGCGCATGGACTACAGGATTTTATTTAGGCACTCTTAAGCTTTTTTCTTATTATGCCACATAATAACAGCGGTGTCAAGAGGTTCCATGCGCAAGGGCCGAAAATCATCTTGATCTGCCTTCGTGCAATCCCTACGCTGACGCTGGGATTTGACTATGCCGGACCGGGAGGTATGGCGCCGTGAGTCGCAAAACAGGCTTTGCAGTGACGGCATGGACTCATCGGGACGTTACGCCGCGCCTACTTCGCCAACTCCTGGAATCGATTGGCAATGGCCAAGGCCGGGTCGAGCGGGACATCCACGGCCTGCACATCGGCGGAGATCTCGACCAGAGGCTTGGCCGGCAGTTTCTTGCCCTCGAATTCCGGCAGCCACTGTCTCTCGGCCTCCAGCATCTCGCGCGTCATGTCCCGGGCCTCTTTCAGCGTGCAGACCGCCGAGGTCAGCGGGTCCAGGGCGATGGCCTGCATCGCGTACTCGGGATTGCCGGTCAGCGCCGCCTCGACGGCAAGCTGCTGCACGGTGACGTTGCTTTGATTCAGGGCGGCGCACTGCGGCGGCAGGTCCCCGATGCGCATGGGATGCAGCCCGCGCGCATCCACGAAGACCGGCACCTCCACGCAGCACCCCTGCGGCAGGTTCGTGATGTAGCCGTCGTTGCGGACGTTGCCGTTGAGCCGGAAGATGTTGCCCGGTCTCGGCGGCTTCGAGAATGTAGGAACAGTACTCGACGCTGCGACGCTGAATCTTCTGCGACTCGGTCGCCAGATAGTCCACGCTCTTGTACTTCTCCGCCAGCATATTGCAGTAGTTGAAGTACGCGCCCGAGGCCCCACCGAAGGCCGGCTGATCGCAGTACAGGTCCAGGGCCCTCTGGCTGCTGCGGAACCACGGCACGTATTCCGACAGATGACCCGTGCTCTCGGTCATGAAGTAGCCGAAGTGCCGCATGACCTCGCCCCGGACCTTTTCGTTGATGTAGTACTCGGGCTTTTCGATGTTCTTGCGCAGGATTGGATACAGGTCGCGTCCATCGCGTTTGTCCCGCAAGGCGAGGAACCAGGCCATGTGATTGATGCCGGCGCACACGAAATCGATCTGATCCTTGGGCACCTCCACATAGCGGCTGATCAGATCGAGCGTCGTCTGGACGCCGTGACAGAGCCCGATGAACTGCACCTTCGCCAGGCGCCCAAGAGCGGAGCAGTTGGCCCCCATCGGGTTGGCGTAGTTCAGGAGAATCGCCTCGGGGCACAACTCGTTCATGTCCGTACACATTTGGGCCAATGCCGGGATCGTGCGCAGGGCGCGAAAGACGCCGCCGGGCCCGATGGAATCCGCAATGCACTGGTCCACGCCGTGCCGCAGCGGAATCTCGTAGTCCATGCGGAAGGCTTCGACGCCGCCCACCTGGATCATGTTGATCACGTACTTGGCGCCGTCCAGGGCCTTGCGGAGATCGAGCGTCGCCGTCACCTTCGCCGGCAGCTTGTTCTCCTTGACCATCCCTTTGACGAAGGCCTCCATCTTGTCGAGCTTGGGCTTCGTCCGGTTCATCAGGCAGATTTCGCTGTCCTGCAGAGCCTTGGTGGCCAGGATGTCCATCGTCAGCGTCTTGCAGAAAATCAGGCTTCCCGCTCCAATCATCGCAATCTTCGGTCTCGGCATGGTGCGCATCTCCTAAAGGACTACCGCGGTCTGTCATTCTGAGCGAAGCGAAGGATCTGGTCTTCGTAGGGCGAGCGTCCCCGCTCGCCTAAGAGACGTCGTGCGAGGACGCACGACCTACGAAGAGGGGCAGATGCCGCAGTGCACTGCGCTCCGTTCCGCATGACAATAAGCTCGGTCATTTCGAATTCTTGGTCAGATTCTCCAGCAAATACAATCCGCTCTTGCCAGGGGCGACCACGTCGAGGTCGCCGTCGCCGTCGATGTCCACGACGGCGGTGTTGATCCCGAAGCCTACGCGGCCGCCCTCGTGGATCGTGTGTCGCGTCCAGTTCTTGTCGAGGCGCATCGAACTTGTAGTAATAGACACAGACCGGGTCATTCTCGCCCGGATCGTTGCCGTTGTGGGCGTAGTAGCGTTTGCCCGTGACCAGCTCGGCTTTGCCGTCGTTGTCGAGGTCGGCCATGACCATGAAGTGCGGCTGCGACCAGGACTTGTCCATCAGATGCTTCTCCCAGGCACGTTGGCCATCCTTGGTCGTCTGCTCCAGCCAGAACAGGCCGTAGTCGTGGCCCAGGCCCCAGACAATATCCGAGTCCCCATCCCCGTCGACATCGTGTACCAGAATCGGAACGCTGGCGTGCCCCAGATCGAACTCCGGGATGCCACTGCCATCCCGTCGCGGTCTGCTCCAGCCAGCCTTTCGTCGCCACGACATCGCAGCGCCCGTCTCGATTGATGTCGCCGGCGCCGTTACCATGCCCTGACCCTTCCTTGGGCAGGTCGTGCTTTTCCCACTTGGCGCCGCCCGGGGCCGAGGCGTCCCGATGATACTCGTACCAGGCTGCCGCGGTCATGATATTGGGCAGAACGTCAAGCTGTCCATCGCCATTGATGTCCACGGCCAAGGCGGTCTCCATATTGCCCGGCGTATCGATCTCGAACACCTGCCACGCCCCACCGGCCTTGCCCGGGTTGCGAACCCAGTACACCATCTTATTATGCCAGGCCGCCCCGGCGGTATCCATCCAGCCGTCGCCATCCACGTCCATCGGCAGGTTGGCGAAGTCGTAGAAGTAGTTGCCCTCCTCCTTGATCTCCCGGACAAAGTGCCGCGTCCAGCCCGGGGCCTCATACCAGAACCCGCCGGAGAGGATGTCGAGCTTGCCGTCACGGTTGACATCGAGCACGCCCGCCGCTTCGAACCGCGAGTCCGCATTGATGACGTGCAGCTTGAAACCCTCACCGACCTTGGGCTCCACCACCGTTGCCTCCCGCACGCGGACGATCGCACCCCACGGCAGGTTGTTCTGAGTGACCTTCAACATCAGCCGATTGACGCCCTTCTGGAGGGTGGCCGTCACGCGATCCGGTTGCGGCATGATCGGCCGGGCGATATTGTTCGAGTGGACGACCTTGCCGTTAAGCCACGCCTTGACGCCGTCATCGCTGAAAATCTCCAGCGTTACAGGCTTGAGGTCGTCCGCTTCAATCTGCGTGCGCAGGTAGGCGACCCGCTGCTCGCCGCCATTGAGTTCCTTCAGCAGGTCGCAGTAGGCAGGGTGTTGCCCATCGGCCGACACCGGCATCTTGCGCCACTCGACTTTGGCCTTCGGCTTCTCCGGATCGAAGGGAGTATCGAACAACTGCGAGTAGTTCTTGCCCTTCTCCAGGTACGGCCCGGCGACTTCCCAATTCGTCAGATAGCTTTGCGTCGCCCCGATCTCATCCAATATCTTCTGCGCCTGCTCCTTCGTGGTACTCCTCACATTCGCAGCGACAATGTTCCCCAAAGCCGCTTTCACAGTCACCGCATTGCCGGCGTAGATATCTTTGGCAATCGCGACGGTCGCCAGCGCCGCTTCTTCCTTGACTTGGCCATCCTGCACCTGCGACGCCGCCAGTTGCATCGATTCGAGCGTCTTGACACTCGCCAGGGCGCCCAAGACTCTCTTCTTCGCCGCCGCACTGGGCGCCAAGCCCAGGGCGGTCTTGTAGCACTGAACCTTTTCCCCCGCCGGCATGGAAGCTGCCGCACCCACGAGGTCAATGTACGCGCCCAGAGCGCGGATTTGACAGCTTCCGTTGTTCTTGTCGCCGGCCACCCGCAACAGATCCGGCAGCGGTTCGCCATTCGGCCAGCGGCCGAGCCCCGCAATCGCCGCATACCGAATCTCCACATCGCCATCGTTCAGCGCCCGCGCAGAGTCGCCAGAGCCGATGTATCGCCAAGCTGTCCCAGCATCTCGATCATCGTGCCCTTGAGCTGTGCATCACCGGCGGAATTGAGCTTCGCCATGATGGCCTTCGAGGTCTCCGTCGCGGCGTTCGCCCGCCGGGCAACGCCCAGAATCGTATTCTCCAATTGCTGCTGTTCGCCGCTCGCCGCGCCAACCAACAGTGCAACCAGTGCCTCAACGTCATTGGTCCCGGCCAATTCCCGCAGCGCCCGATACGACGCCATTCGAACGGATGCCTCGCTGCTCGCGGCCATCTGCAGCAGTACGGGTGTCGCCTCCGTCGCCCTGCGATCCGCCAGCGCCTGCATCAATTCCGCCCGGACCGCCGCATCCGCCCCCTTGATACGCCCGATCATCTCGGCGTGGACATTCTTGCCGCGCAGCAGTCTGAGACTCGCGCGCGCCGCCGCCCGCTCATCGTCCGAAGTCCGCGCCGCCCGCTCGGCCAACCACATCACATTGGCCGCGTCACCGAGGACGCCGAGCGCCTTGATGCCGGCGATGCGGACCGACTTCTCCGATGATTGGCATGCCGCCAAGAACGTCAGGCAGTGACGCCCGGTCCGCCCGATCCGCCAAAAGGTTGACCACAAGCACCTGTGCGTCCGCGTCCAGCGATTTCCACTGCCGCAGACAAGCCTTCAAGATCTCGTCATCCTTCGTTTCCCGCACCAGCTTAATGGCGATCAGCCGCAGCGGCTGATCGGCACCGGTAAGTGCCCCCATGACAAGCTCCACCCGTCGATCACCGTCCGACAAGACCCATCCCCTCCAGGCGGCAAGACGGATCGCCGGCGTCGGTTCGGCCTCCAGCACCTGGCGGTAGATCTTCGCCGCCTCCGCTGCGTTCCTTTGATCCAGACGCGCTTCTGCGCAGCGTAAGAGCGACTCCTGTACCGTGCGGCGGACTTCGGCATTCGGGCTGTTGGGTGCCGTCATCAATGCGGCGGTAGCGACCTGATCGCCGATCCGGCCCAGCGCCGAAGCCGCCGTCGCGGCAATCGTAGTGTCCGCGTCCGACAGCAGCGGCACCAGCAGCGGCGTCGCGGCGGTGTCGCCCCGCTGGCCGGCGGAATCAATCAAACCCACCTTGACGGCTCCCGAAGTCCTGCCCAGAGCGTCACGCAGCGCCGCGCCCGCCTCGGGATACGGCATCCCTTCCAGCGCGTAACGCGCGGCGTGGCCCACCCGTTCGTCCCCCAGCACAGCGGCGAGCGCCGCCACGGATTCCGTCGTGCCGCAGATTCTCAACTGCTGGCAAGCGGCGCATTTCTCGACGACACCGGCGCTGGACTGCAGAACGGCAATCAGATCCCGTTCCGTAGCCGCTCCCGCCGTGCAAACCGCGGATACGATGATAAGCCCACTTAGTAGTATCTGGTTGAGCAGGTCTTTTTTCATGAACCACCTTTTGCGATTGAGTTCTTCGTACCGCATCCGGGTGGCAGCGGCAAGCGCCAGCTTGCCGATGGTTTCCTCAGATGCGTCAGAGCCATCGGCAAGCTCCGAAGACTCCGCTTGCCGCTGCCACCCGGATCATAAGACTCGCAAGCGGAATCTACATCATTTGCACTCCTTCACAGCGTCCACGGCGGCCGGGGCGAGTATGAAAGCAACCGATTCGCCGCATCGTCCCCTGCGAATTGCAGCTTCACCGGGTCCCAGCGCAGATCGCGTTTCAGGGCCAGCGAGATACCGCCGATCAGGATGGCGTTCATGGTGTACGCGGCGACCTCCGGATTACAGATGGTCGCCTTGCGCGTGCGGACGCATTCCAGGAAGTTCCCGGAATGGCTGTCGGCGTGATAGACCCGCTCGTCGTCGGCCCGCAGCGGCTCCCGGAGCACGCTGGCCGGATACGATACGATGTTGCCGCGGTCCACGGCGATGCGGCCTGTCGTGCCGACGAAGCAGGCCCCGCCGTCGGGGCCGACCGGCTCGCCGGGATAGCTGCCGGAATGGACCACCACGCCGTTGGCGTAATGGTAATCGATGCTGCCGTTCTTGGTATTTCACCTCGATCGGGGCACGGAAGTCCGGGTTGACCGTCCACTGAATGATATCGTAGTGATGCGGACTCCAGTTCACGTCGCCGACGAACAGGCCCGACAGCGTGTGACCGGCCTCCCCGCCGAACGGTCGCCACGGCAGCGGCCCCAGCCACATGTCCCAATCGAACCCGGCCGGCACGGGCACGGAGCGGTCCGAAGTCCAGGCACTCGGCACGAACGCTCCCGGGCTCGCGGTAGGCATAAACCTCCTTGAGTTGCCCGATCCGTCCATTGCGAACCAGCTCACAGGCCTGACGGAACTTGCCGTCGTATTCGGAGCGCTGCTGCGTCCCCGCCTGGTAGACCCGCCCGTAGCGACGGGCCGTCTCGACCAGGACTTGAGTTTGTTGAACCGTGATGGCGACCGGCTTCTCGCAGTAGACATCCTTGCCGGCGCGCATGGCCCGGATCGCCATCGGCGCCGCCCAATGATACGGCAGCGCCAGCAGCACGGCGTCGATATCGGGCCGCGCGAGGACCTCCCGGAAATCATTGTACGCCTTGACTCCATCGTAGCCCGGCCGCTGGAACCGCTCGGCATAGATCTGATTGCACCGCTGCCAGGCGTTTTCGCGGCGTTCGCGGCGCACGTCGCAGACCGCCAGCACCTGCACGTCGTCTCGCGCGACGTACCCGCCCGGCACGTAGGTCCACGCCCCGCCCATGAGGTGGCCGCTCCCCTGGCCGCCCAGGCCGATGAAGCCCATGTTCACACGCTCGCTGGGCGGCGTTTTGCCCCCGGCCCCGAGGGCCGAGCCTGCCATCACGTACGGCAAAGCCACGGTGGGCACCGCGGCCTTGAGAAACTCCCTTCGTGTCGCTCTGATCGGATCGACCATAGTCAACTCCATCCTGCTTAACCTGATGAACCCCACTTGGGAATCAACGGCGCTATTGTAGTCACCGACCCGCCCGGCCGGAAGTCCGAAATTCGAAGCACGAAATCCGAAACAAATTCAAAATCCAAAATTCTAATGACCCAAACGCTTTCGCGGGTCGGAGCTCTGTATGTCATTGCGAGCGCAGCGAAGCAATCTACCACGCGCCGGATTGAGATTGCTTCGTCGCTGCGCTCCTCGCAATGACATGCTTTTGGATTTTAACCACGGGTGCTTGTTTCGGACTTCGAGATTCGTGGGTGGCAGCGGCAAGCGGAGTCTTCGGAGCTTGCCGATGGCGTTGATGCCTATCCGACGAGCCATCGGCAATCCGTCAGGCTCAGGAGATCGTGCGCTTGCCGCTGCCACCCGCATGCACCTACTGGGCCGACCGTCGGCCCAAGGCGATATCGTCTATGTAGACGGTCCCGGTGCCGCCGGCGGCCGGCGTCTTGCGATTGCCGACGCCGATAACCATCGCCTTGACCCGGCTCAGGTTCACCCCGGCCAGACTACTGTAAGGGATCGTCCACTCCTGCCACGTGGAACGTATCGTGATGGCCTCGTCGGGGTTCACGATCGTCGCGCCGGCGCCGGTGCTGTCCTCGATCTTCACGTACAACGGCTCGGCCGAGTTTCCCTTCGGTTGCGGCGGCGCCGATCTCGGCCGTCTGCCATGCGCCGGTCACGGTGCCGGTCGTCGAGAGGTTGGAGAACTCGGCCGCGGTCAAGGTCGTGGCATTGTGGCTGGTCAGGGCCAGACCGATGAGGACGTTGCCGGCCATCGAGATGTTCACCGGCGCCGTGAACGTGACATTGGTCCACGTGACGCCGTCGGCCGATCGCTGCGCGGTGAAGGCGTTGCCCGTCCGGGTCAACTTCACCCAGGACGAGGCGACCACCGTGTTTGTCGACACCTGGCTCATCACGTTGCCGGTCTCCGGACGCTGCTGGAACGAGACCCCGTAGTCCGGCGTCAGACAGATGAACGCGTGCTTCGAGCCGGGATGGAGGCTCTCGCGGATCATCACGCCCGCCTTGGCCCAGCCGTCGCTGCGAATCAGGCTGTTGACGCGGACCGTCATCGAGCCGTCTCCGCTGAGGTTCTTATAAACGTAGCGGAACTGGTCGGCGGTGTCCCAGATGTCGGTCCCGATGGCACTCATGATCATCTCGCCCTTGGTCGTCTCCTGGAAGTTGCCCGCCGTTGCCGCGAACGTACAACCGCAGGGCGTCGGCCCCCTTATCCGTCCAGTTCTGTGCGGCGGCAAACTCGCGCTCGGTTTCGGAGTAGAACGGCGCCGTCGTGTTGTCGTACTGCAGCGGCATCGACTGGCCGCCGCTGTGCACGATCGTCCTCTCGCCGAAGGTCCCCTGGGCGGCTTGTGCATATCCCACGGTCGAGCCGCTGGCGCCGGTGGTCACGCCGTCAATCCAGGTCTGGTAGATGGTCGTGCCGGCGTCGACGTTGTCGTTGTAGCTCTCGAAATCCTCCAGGGACCCAAACCCCTGGATCGTGAAGCTCCAGAGGTTGCCTGCATAAGTGCCGGCATCGCCGACTTCGTCCACTTTCCAGTAGTAGGTGGTCCCGAACGCCAGGGATGAAGGCGTGAAGCTGTGTTCGGTCTGCGTAGCGGCCGGGACGGTCCCCGCGGCCACGGCACCGGCATCGGTGCCGAAGTACACGTTGTGCGACCGGGCCTCGCGGCCGGGCCGCCAGGAGCAGGTCGGCGGCCACGCCGACGTCCGTCGCGCCGTCCGCCGGCTGGGGCTCACGGGCCAGCACGGGCACGGAGAAGAACCGCACCTCGCTCAGACTCGTCTGGGTCATCATGCTGCCCCAGCTTTTCGCGATCGTCAGCTTGACGTACTTGGCCATGGCGCCGCCGAAGGAAACGGTGGTGCTGTGCGTGTAGGTCGGCAAGCCCGTGGCCTGGGCGAACTGGGGGACCCCCTGCAGCTCGGTCCAGGCAGTCGCCGTCCAGCGAATACTCGATCTTGACCTCCTTGGCGCCAAAGCCCATGACCGGTTCGAGCAGCGAATTCGAGTTCCACACCCACAGCTCGTGCAGTTTGTAGACCTTGTCAAACTCATACTGAATCCAGTTCGGCTGGACGCCGGTAGTCACCCACATCTGCATCAGGTCGGCGGAGTGTTCGTCGCTCGCATTGAGCCCCGACCCATCGATGGTCTTTTCGGGCTTCATGGTGGCCTGGGCACTGGAAGCGCTCGCCTTGATATTCGTGATCGGATAGGCGTAGGGCTCCGTCGTGAAACTCCAGATGTCGCCTTTGAAGATGGTGCCGTCGGGCGTCGCATTGACTTCATCGATCCGCCAGTAGTATGTCTGGCCGTAGGCGAGATCGGCCGGAGCGAAGGTCGTGGCCGTCTGGCCCCGGCTGGCCAGGACATTCCCCGGCTTGGCCCGACCGGCCTCGTTGACATCGTTGTAGGCCGTCCCGAAGTACACATCGCGTGTCGTTGCCGTCGCCAGCGGGTCCCAACCCAAAACCACGTCCTGTGGTACATCGGTAGCCCCGTCTTTCGGGCGGGGATTGGAGGCCGCGTCTCCGCCGTAGCCGGCCATGACGAGCGCAATCTCCTCCGCGGACAGGGCCCGGTTGAAGATGCCGACGTCGTCCATATCGCCCAGGAAGACCTCGCCGTTGCCGCTGTACCCTGCCCCACCGCCCGCAACACAGCCTATGCCCATGATGGACCCTGTGCCGGCCATATTGAAGGCAAAAGCGCCGGACGCGACCTGTTTGCCATTGAGATAAAGCCTGGCTGTGGTTCCGTCAAAGGTGGCGGCGACGTGCGCCCAGGTCTGGACGAGCGGATTCAGAGTGTTATTGGGTGAAACGATCGCATAGGTTCCTGTTTCCAGGCGAAACGTACCCCCATTTTCCGGCCGGACCTGGAACTGAAACATCGTCGTGTCGGGCCAGGTATTTCTCTTGCCGACCAGGCCTTGATAGGTGCCGCCCCCGCCGGCCCACCGGATCCAGCATGCCAGAGAAAGTTGCCCCGTTCCCTCGGCCGGATTCCAGGTCCCAATCTGAATCCTGGTGTCTGTCGTGCCGTCAACGTGGATTCCGGCGCCCTGGTACGCCTGGCGAAATCCAGGTGATGCCATTGTAAAGGGTCCCATCGTGTCCCTGGCCCGACAGATCGTGAGCGATAGTACCCGTCCCTTCATTGAGAGGGTAGTATCCCACCAGGCCGCTTCGAATATCGGCATTCGCCACGCCTGCCGCGACCCCCAGCACCAGAACAAGGGAGGCCATAGAAATGAACACCTGAGGATAATGCCTGCTTCTCGACATTGTCCATCCTCCTTTGCAAAATATTGTTTCCATCCGGCCATCAACGATGATCTTGCCACCTCCAACGGAGGCAAGATTCAGCGGCATCTCATAGAATGAATGTAAATATGTGCATTGCGGGGCTCAGCGACGAAGCAATCTCAATCCGCCGAGTGGGAGATTGCTTCGCTGCGCTCGCAATGACATGCTCCTTGTCGGGTTCCTCATTTTGTTGGACGCTCTCAGTTGTTCTCGGGCACCGGCACGTATCCCAGTTTGCCCCAGACGGCCTTCTGCGTACGATGCAGATCCGGATTGCCGGGCTGCAGAGGGTTGGAGCCGGGCATCATCTTGCCGTATTCGATGGTCCGCCGGTCCAGCCATTTCCAGTATTCGCTGTGCCCATCGGCGAAGGAGAAGTCCGTCCCATCGCCATGCCGCACCGGGGGCGGGTCCTTGTGACGGTTGTCGCCCGCCAGGATGCCCGGCTGGGTGACGGCGGAGCCCCACCAGGCCTCGCGGTCGTAGGGGACGCTCCAACTGGCGAGCGTGACCCAGCCTTCGTCCACGAAGACGGTTCGCTCGCCCGGGCGGTCGATCCGCATCCTGTTCTTGACGATGAGGTCGGGCTTGGTGGGCCAGCCGTTCATGGCATCGACGATGGCATAGGTTCGCATCTCGCCGCGCAGCCCGCTGGGGCACTGGTACAACTTGCCCGTTTTGCAGTACGGAAACAGGGCCCCTTCCTCGATGGCTCGAATCTGACCCTGTTCCGTGGTGGTGTCGGAGTAGCCCGCCCAGTGGACCCAGCCGTCTTCCTTCGCCGGGACGTTGTTCTCGCCACCCCTGCCGGTGGAGCCGGCGACAATCTTGTTGTCGTTCTCGTCGGCATACATGATCCATGCCAGCGGTGAGCTGCTTGAGATTGCTCAGACAGGCGGCGCGTTGGCCTTGTTCGCGGGCCCGATGCAGGGTGGGGATCAGAATCGCCATCAGGATGGCAATGATGGCGATGACCACCAGCAACTCGATCAGGGTGAATCCTCTGTCCTCGTCCATGGTCCCACCTCTTCGATGACGTGCCCTGATTCCGCCGGACGGCGTCTGTGACACGATGCCCAGAATCAGCGCGGCATCGTTGCACCCGTCCACGTTCTTCGTATATGATCTCTTTTGTGTGCCTGTCTGTCAATCCGTTCAGGAGAGAATGCCATGAGCACCAGACCGAATCTGCCGAAAATGCTCCTATCTGGGGCCCTGCTATGTCTTTTGCTGGGGGGCTCCGTGTTCGGGGCCTTCCGGGCGGCTATCGCCGTGCGCGATGTGACGCCGGAGAAGCTGTTGCCGGTCTCCGGCGGGGTCGGAGCTTCGCAACCGGTCACGCGCAAGATCGGCCAGTTGACGGTCCGTGCCCTCGTACTGGAAAACAACGGCACGCGCGTCGCCGTCTGCAGCACGGATTTCCTCGGCTTCCCGGGCGTCCTGTGCAACCGGGTCCGCAGCCGGGTCCAGAACATCCCCGCTCAGAACATTCTCATCGGAGCCACGCACTGCCACAGTGCCCCGGATTGTTACGGCTTTCCCGACCGCAGCGGCAAGACCGGCGCGGACCTTGAGTACATAGAGATCGTCTGCGTGAAACTGGCGGAAGCGATCAATGAAGCCGTGAACCACCTGCAGCCGGCCAAGGTGAAGATCGCCACCGGCAAGGCCCAGGGCAAGATCGCGTACAACTACTACGCCGAGAAGCTGTACGATCCGCGCTGCCACGTCATCCAAGTCCTCAGTGCCGCCGACGCGCCGGTGGCCACGCTCATCAACTACGCCTCTCACCCGGAGATCATCGGGCCGGATCAGGGTATCCTGTGCCCCGATTTCGTTGGGCCGTTATGCGACCGGATCAAAGAACGAAATGCCGGCACCGCCCTCTTCATGAACAGCGCCCAGGGCGGCATGGTGACGGCCGATTGTCGCGGCCCCGATGGCAAGGACATCCAGACGTGGGAGGAGTGCATCCGCATCGGAAATCTTCTCGCCGATGAAGCGATTCGCATCGTCGCGGATGCCCCGGTTCAGGAAGATCCGGCGCTCTTTTGCGGCAGCACGACCATCGAGTTTCCCGTGGAGAACCAGATGCTGCGAACAGTGGTGAAGCTGTCGCCGCTGGGCTTTGCGTTGAGCGACAAGGGCAGCGTCGTGACCCAAGTCAACGTCGTGAACCTCGGCAATGCCCAGATTCTAACGATCCCCGGCGAGGCCCTGCCCAACATCGGCTTCTACCTGAAGCGCAAGATGCACGGGGAGCACAACCTGCTCTTCGGCCTGACCAACGACGCCTTCGGCTACATCCTGACGAAGGAGGACTTCAACAGCTTCGAGCGCTACGACTACATCACCCGCACCTGCCTGGGCGAAAGAACCGGCGAGATCCTCGTCGAGAAGTCCCTCGCCTTCGTCAACACCTGCCCCCGTCCGGCCGCCCTCCAGAATAAGTAGCGAGCCGCTCTTCTCTTTCCCTGATCCGGATGGAGGCCGAACTACGCAAGAACCGCGCAATCGGAAAAAGTACCTGACACCGTCCCGGTCCCCCAGAAGACTCCCGTCACCAGGATCAGCAGAAAGACGCTGGTGAATTGAATTCCCCTCAATCTCATGATCGCACTTTCTCCATTACTTCACGTCAGGCATAACGGGGGAGACGGCCAGAGCAAGGCTGCGCCGCCGAAGCGTCCAACGTGCTCATTTTCGATATGGCTCCTGCGTTCGTGGGGCGTTGGGTGCCTGCTCGTCCAATGACTGCCGGTATCTCACACAGCCTCGGATGAACTCCGGCCATTCCGGTACCACGGGGATCGGGTCTGTCTTTTCCGGCAACAGCCCCCAAAGTGCAGGATGGTGCCAACAGAGTTCGTGTCCGCTGCTGTCACGGTGCCGACGGATGCCGTACCGCAATCTCTTGACTTCGTCGATCAGTTCCACACGTGTCATCTGATTGAGGTCTTCGTCCATGGCGTTCCTCCGCTTCATGGTCCCATCTCTCGATTATCTCATGTCGGCAGTTACCGGGATCTCCACCCGCTGATGCTCGGTCGGTGCGTGCCGTCGTGCCTGGAAGAGTGCGGCCAAGTGCAGCATGACGAACAACGGCACGAGATACGCCGGGATCAGCACGAGGGGCAGTTGGGCCATCGGCCCCGTCGTCGGGATGCCGGGAGCACCCGAGGCGAGCGCGGAACTCAGCGCACCCGTCGTAATCGCCACCACGAGGTCCAGGATACCGAGCAAGTTCCAGACAACGAAGATGCCGCTGTTCGCAAAGCCGGGCCGGCGGATGAGGGCGAGCACGACCCACGGCGCCGTGACGCCGATCGCGATGTCGCCCAGCCCGGCGGGCCAGGCGAAGACGCCCGGCAGCACCCCGTACACGTACAGGGCTATGAATGCGAGCCCGCCGGCCCGCCACGCCTGGATGGCCGCCGCCAGGGGAAGGTTGAGGGCCAGAACGAAGGCACGGAAGCGGACCGAGCTCCAGTACGCGGCAAGAAACACGACCAGGGGGCCTGTGACCCCGAGGAGGATCGGAACCGGCGGGGTCCCGGGCGGTCTCGTGAACGTCCCAACGGCACCGAGAAGAAGAACCGCCGCCAGCCAGACAACCAACACGACTCCAATGATTGTTCTCATGACAATACTCCCACAAATGCGCCGTGACGCCCCCTATGAACGAGACGGCTGCAGCATGCTTACCCTGTTCCCTTCTGTATCCAAGAACGAGACATACCACCCGACTCCCGGCATCTCGACGGGATCTCCGAGCACCTTTCCCCCGGCTTTATTCACTTTCTTCATATGCTCCTGGATATCCTCGACCGGCATTTCAAAATGAACAACCGGATTCATTGTTTCACCTCCTATAACTAAGAGCTATCTCAAGACGCTGCATGTCATTGCGAGGAGCGCAGCGACGAAGCAATCTCAATCCGACGGGTGAGAGATTGCTTCGCTGCGCTCGCAATGACAAGCCGGAGCGAGGTCTTGAGATAGTCTCTGACAAGGCTCATACGGACGAGACCACCGGTTCCTGCTCATACGCCTGCTCCAAAGTCCTTGATATCAATCTTCTTCATTTGCAGCATGGCCTTCATCACTCGTTCCGCCTTCTCCGCGTCCTTGTCCTGCAGCATCTCGCCCAGGACCGTGGGAACGATCTGCCAGGACATGCCATACCGGTCTTGCAGCCAGCCGCACTGCTGTACGTCGCCGCCCTCGGAGAGCTTCTCCCAGAGCTCGTCCACTTCTGCCTGCGTCCTGCAATCCACCATGAACGAGATCGCGGGCGAGAACGTGAACACGGGGCCGCCGTTCAGGGCCAGGAATTTCTGCCCGCGGAGTTGAAAGAGAATGGTAAGCACCGTCCCCTCGGGCCTGCCGGCGGCCTCGGCCGCGGCCGGACCATAACGGGTAATCGTCTCAATTTTCGAATTGGGGAAAACGGAGACATAGAAATTGACCGCCTCTTCGGCCTGGTCATCGAACCACAAGCATGGAGTGATCTTCTGCGTCTGCATATGGGTCTCCTCCGCCAGATAATCGGCGAGTTTGTCGAAGGATTCCTCCCAGCCCTGCCGGCAGAGATCACGTTCCCGGCCCGGCGGGAGCGGGGAATGTTGCAGGGTGAGCCTCGTCTTGCCGGCCTGTTCGGTGAGCGTCACCGTGATCAGTGCCTCGACCGGCCACTCGGGGCTCAGGCCGTAATGCTCGGGCGAGACCACGTTGCCCTGCTCATCCGCGAAGCTGTCCGTGCAGACAATCCGCTCGGGCTCCACAATCTCGCGGTAGACACCCTGCGACCAGAAGTCCCGCCCTTCCGGCGAGCGCATACAGCTACGGACCACGCCGCCCGGACGCAGATCGATCTCGCAGACCGGCGTCGTGAAGCTTTTCGGGCCCCACCAGCGTTTTACGCGCTCGGGCTGGGTCCAAGCTTGGAAGACAAGGTCGCGTGGGGCATCGAAAACACGGGTAATTGTAAGCGTCAAATCGGCAGCCTGCCGAGTGGGCTTGTTCTTTATTGTAACCGTACTCATAACTTCTCCTTTCCTGGTTGTAATCTGCCAGGGCCTCCGGCGCGAGCGATACTCACCGATCTCCCGACACTGCCCGCTCTCGCCGAGGCCCGACGAAAGCTATACTCAGGCGCCTTCTACCAATGTACTACGGTAAAACCCTCGATGAGGTGCTGCCACTTGCCTAATGCGAGCAGACCCGCGCTGTTTTCGTCTGGACCCAACGGTTCGCGGCGGCTACGATGGGAAACATGTTCCGGAGTGCCCGAATTGTGGAGAAGTCACCATGACGCAAGCCATGTTCCTATGCCTCGGCCTATGTCTTGCCTCCCTGCCGGTGCATGCCACCGAGTTCTATGTCGATCCCGTGCAGGGCAGTCCCACGGGCGACGGCAGTGCGGGTCGTCCCTGGCGGACGATCCAGGAGGTCTTTGACAGCGGACGAGTGGAATCCCAGCAGTGGGACAAACTGCCCTATACGGGGCAAAGCAAGCTCGTGGCGAAGAACGCCGGCGCCCCGGTGCGGGCGGGGGACACGATCCGGCTGCGGTCGGGGTATCATGGCGACCTGCTGATCGACAAGTATTACAACCGGGCACGATCACCCTGGCAGCCGACGAAGGTCACACGCCGCGACTGTCCTCCTTGCACATCCGCTCGGGCTCCCATTGGACGATCCGTGGGCTGACCATCAGCGCCGAATTCAGCAAGACCTATCAGCGACACACCCTGGTCCACCTTGAAAACCACAATTGGGGCGGTCCTGTCCATGACATCGTGGTGGAACGATGTGCGCTTTGGTCGGTGGCGGACGCCTCCCGCTGGACGGCCCGCGATTGGGACCGCTTGTCCTGCAATGGCTTCCAGGCAGACGGCACGCGGATGACGATCCGTGACAATCGCCTGCTCAACGTGAACTTCGGGATCTCCGTGGGGGCCAGCGACTCCCTCGTCACCGGCAATCTGGTGGAGAACTTCGCGGGCGACGGCCTGCGCGGGCTCGGCAACTACACCACCTTCGAATACAACACCGTGAAGAACTGCTACAAGGTCAACGCGAACCACGACGACGGCTTTCAGTCCTGGTCCACCGGTGCCAATGGCGTTGGGCAGCGGCGAGGTCGTGGGCGTGGTCCTGCGCGGCAACACCATCATCAACTACGTCGATCCGAACCAGCCCTATCGCGGGACCTTGCAGGGCATCGGCTGTTTTGACGGCACCTATGTCGATTGGGTGATCGAGAACAATGTGATCGTCACCGACCACTGGCACGGCATAACCCTGCTGGGGGCGCGCAACTGCCTGGTGATCAATAATACGGTACTCGATCAAAACAGCACGAGGCCCGGCCCGCCCTGGATTCGCGTCGACAACCACAAAAAGGGCATGGCCCCGGTCAACTGCGTCGTCCGCAACAACCTGGCCACCGCCTTCAGCAATGCGGCGGGTGTCCGGGCAGAGAACAACCTGAGAATCCAGGACCCAGCCGCTCTTTTCGTCGATCCCGCCCACTTCGACCTGCACCTCCTGCCCGGCGCCCCCGCCATCGACGCCGGCAGCAGTCTCGACGCGCCGAAGCTTGATCGCGACCGCATCCCCCGGCCCCAGGGCAAGGGGATCGACATCGGCGCTTATGAATGGCACTCAGCACAGGTGCGGCCGATCGAGGACAACCTCGCCAGCCGGTAATGGTCTGGTGCTGAACAGAGTCAAGGAGCAGGCATGGCTGCGGTGGCGCGGCTGGCCGGGAGTCTCGTTCGGAGTTCCGCGTTTACGCGGGTCGGAGTGGTCTTTCCCGCCTAAAGGCGGAACTCCGAACGGTTGCAACTCAGCGCGGCAGCCAGGGAATCACTACGTCGTAGTTCGGCGGTGCATTACGATGCCATTTCAGGGTCCACAACTCGTACAATCCGACCTTCCGCATCGAGCCGTCCATGAAGGACATGTGGATGGCCCGATTGTGCCGGTCCATGGCGAACCGGCACATGCTGCTGCTCCAGGCGGCCGTCGGATCGACCTCCCACCAGTCACGCCGGATCGGGGGCGCGGATTCGCTCGCAAAGGCGGGGTGGGCCGCGTCCGGACCGTTCGCGGGCTGGCCGCCGTACCAGGCGCAATCGCCCAGGACCGGGATGCTGCTGGCCTCCTTCTGGACGTTGGTCTTCCAGTGCAGCTGGGCGCATCGAGCCAGCCATCATCGCCCGGCTCCAGATTGTTGATCCAGTGATTGACGCCGTAGCTGCCGTAGTCGCCGGGGACGAAGCATTTCGTGGGAATCCCCGGCCCCCAGACCCGCTTGTCGCCGCCGTACTTCCGCCAGTTGGGGTTGCCGCTGACCGGGTCCACCGGAAAACAGGGCTGGAAGGCCACCGGACAGACGCGGAACTTCGCCATGCTCCCGTACAGGCGTTCCAACGCGCTCATCCAGGTGCCGGCGGGGTCCAGCCGTTGGCAGTATTCGATCCAGTACTTGTTGTTGTTGTCCATCGTGTACATGGCCACGATGGTGGCCCAGTGCTTGACATGGGCCTGGCAGGCCGCCCCCCGGCGCTTGGGCCCGCGCCTTGGACAACGCCGGCAGCAACACGGCCATCAACAGGGAAATGATCGAGATCACGACCAGCAATTCGATCAGGGTGAATGCCTCTCGCTTTTTCATGGTCATGTCCTTAAACAGCCATGTGCCCGAAAGCCTGCTATGATCGATACGGCCCGTCGTACCGCGCCGCCACAGAAGAGGAGTCCGGACAGCAGGTACCTACTATACTCTCGCGGTTGCCGCCGGAAAAGGCAAGAGAAACCTTGACCGCCGCAGCATCGTACGTATATACAATGTAAGCACAAAAGGTAAAGAGGTATCCAAATGAGTAACACGGTGAAATCGCGTATCGTGAAGATGGGCAACTCCAAGGGCGTGCGGATCCCCAAGCCGATCCTGGAGCAACTGGCCCTGGGCGAGGAAGTCGAATTGTCGGTCCGTGGAGATCAGTTGGTGATCCGGGCCGGTAAGCGGCCGCGCAGCGGCTGGGAGGATCGATTCCAGCGCATGGCCGAGCGAGGCGATGACCGCCTGCTCGACGAGGAAGCGGTGAGTTCGACGAAATGGGACCAGGGCGAGTGGGAATGGAAGTGAAACGGTTTGACGTGTGGCTGGTCAACCTCGACCCGACCATCGGCAGTGAGATCAGGAAGACTCGGCCCTGCCTGATCGTCTCGCCGGATGAGATGAACCGGCATATCAACACCGTCATTGTGGCGCCGATGACGACCCAAGGCCGGCCTTACCCAACGCGCGTGGCGTGCCGATTCCAGGGCAAGACCGGGCAGATCGTGCTCGATCAATTGCGAACGGTGGACAAGGCACGACTGGCCAGACGCCTGGGACAGATCGGCGGCCGGACGCGGCAGATCACGCTGGCGATCCTCGCGGAGATGTTCGCGGAATAGGGATATCTCAATCCCTCTTTAGCTGCGGATTGCTGTTGCGTGGTTCGACCTTTTGGTAGGAGGACGTTTCATGAGAAACCGAATCGTATTATGTGCGGGTATTCTGTTGAGTCTGGCGGGCACGCTTTGTGCCCAGGGATCCACGACATGGACCGCGCCGAATGGCGGCAAATGGAGCATGCCGTCCAATTGGGCCGGCGGGCTGCTGCCTTCGGCCCAAGTCAAAGCATTCTTCAACGGCCCCAGCGAATGCGTGGTCGATGCGGCAGACGCCAGCGCCTGGCAGATCGATCTGGCCGGCGGCCCACTGAAAATCGTCGCGGGAGGCACTCTCACGGTCGTCGATTGGTTCATCCTGGGATACCAGGCCGAGGATGTGGGGGACAATGCGGGCCGCCTGGAGGTCTATGACGGCGGCGTGCTGGACTGTATGGTGCGCCTGTACGTGGGCTACCGGGCGGAGGGATTCCTCACCATCTACGAAGGCGGAACGGTCAACATCCACACGCAGACGCTGGGCGTTGGTCAGCAGCCGGGCGGCAAGGGCTTGGTCCAACTGGAGGGCGGCACGCTGAACCTCCTGGAAGGGACCAATGCCCAGGGTCTGAATCTCACTACGGCAGGCGCCCAGGGCAACATCGACTGCCGGGGCGGCGCGATGATCCTCCGAGATACGCCGGAGAATCGCGCCTATCTCACCCGGGTCATCAATGAGAAGAAGATCACGGCGTACGGCGGGATCGGCACGGTGGTCGTCGATCCCAACGAGACGCGCGGCAAGCTCACGGTCCGAGGCGTTCATCCCTTTCAGCCTTTCCCGCATGATGACGGCGCGGCGCCCGTGGGCCAAGTGGAGCTCAAGTGGGTCCCGCCGGACCCATGCACGCCCGGTCAGCCGGTGCCCGTGGATGTGTATTTCACCGACAACCTGGACGCGCTACAGCAGTTCGGCGATCCGGCCGCGATCCGCATCGTCACCAAGAAGGCGGTCACTTCCGTGGCCGTTCAAACGCAGCCGAAGAAGCGGTACTACTGGGCCGTGGACTCGTACGTGGGCAGCGCTAAGGATCCGGTCCTGGGGCCGATCTTCAGTTTCATATCCGACAATCTCCCGCCCACGGTGGATGCGGGCGCGGAAATCGTGACATGGCTGGAGAATGGCTCCCGAACCGGGATGCTCGACGCGACGATTGCGGACGACGGTGGAGCCGCCTCCTGCACCGCCCAGTGGAAGGTGGTCAGCGAACCCAATCAGGCAATGGCGATCCTCAAGACACCCGGAGCCGAGGATACCGCCATCACGCTGCTGGCCACGGGCCGGTATGTCCTGCAGTTGGACGTTCTCGGACGGTGAATACACCGGCTCGGACACCGTCACGATCAACGTGTACGGCAACAGCTGCGAAGCCGCCAAGTCCGTACCGGGCTATCAACCGCTGGTGGGCGATCTCAACGGCGACTGCCGCGTCGACGATCTCGATCTGACGCTGCTGCAGCAGAATTGGCTGAAGGACAACTCCCTGACGGAAGACTGGCTACGGCTCAATTGACAGCTCTGGGTGGCATCCTCAAAGGCGAAGGCCTTGGGGATGGCTTTCTTCCCTGGAGAGAAGGCCATCGCCAAGCTGCGCTTGACGATGCCACCCGGAGAGGCGGGAGCCTACGGACCCACGCCGTCGAGGTCTTCTACCCACAGAGGTTTGTATCGTCCGTCCTCTTCGGTCATCACCATGATAAGGTGAGACTTCTGGCCCGCTGCCACAAAGATGGGTTCCTCAAGCACGAATGGGACTTGCGACGCGAGGATCTTTAACTCACTTGTGTCAGGCTTGCGAATACTCCACTCTCCGCTCACGCTCATCGTCTCCCGCACGACCTTCCAGAAGCGTCCGACCTCGTCGGCACCTTTGAAGTTCGTGGCTTCCGACAGTGTCCGCACCCGTTGCAGCTCGCCGCTCGGGCTGAAGGTAGCTGCACGCATGAAGACGCCACCAAACGTGAGACCTGCCAACGCAGGGTCATCCTTGATCCTTGCCCAAAGATGAGGACCACAGGTGACAAAATCCGACAGCCAGGCATCAGGAATTCCGTGCGGTTCCGGACCGGAGAGAAAGTTCCTGACGGCCGTTTCCGCCGTCCGGTTTACTTCATCGCTGGCAGTCTTGTACTGGAGTCGACCGTCGCCACGTGAACTGCCCATTTCAGAAGCGCAACCGGTGATCAAGAGAGAACACCACAGAAACGGCAGACCCTTTTTCACAAATCACCCAGATGACAATGTGTTCTGAATACCCAAGCTCCCCGCGTCTATTATCGACCTGGAATGGCGAGAGCGCACTTGAACTCATAGGCGCCAGGCTGGAGTTCGAGGAGCACTGCGCCGGTCTGCGTGCTCGCCTGCTTCACACCTTTGGCCTGCGACAATGGCTGGCCGCCTTCGGTGGCGGTCTTGGCATCCGCGGCCGGAAGGTACAATGCCGCGGTCGTATTGGGCGGGACCGTGACGTTCCAGGTCAGCGTTCGTTTGTCGTCGATGGTCCAGTTGCTCACGATCCGGCCGTAGATGCAGTCGTGATGGGCCTTGACCCACTTCAGGGATGGGTCGTTCACAATGCCCGGCTTGAGGATGAAATGCTTGAAGCCGGGGGTCTGCAGGTCGGTCTTGATGCCGGCCAGGCCCTCGATGAACCACGTCCCGATGTACAGGTACGAGCTATGGCACAGGGAATTGTCCTTGTCCCAGGATTCGTAGATCGTCGTGGCGCCGTCGCGGAGCATGTCGCCCCAGCCGGGATAGGTCTCCTGGTTGGCCATCGTAAAGAGCAGGTCCTGGCGGTCGGCGCCGAGCAGCGTCTTGTAGAGGAACGCCCCGCCCGTGATGCCGGCGTGGATGTGGCCTTTGCGGTTGACCAGGATTTCCGTGTCGAGTCGTTTCCAGACCGCCGGCCGCAGGTCTTCGGGCGGAAGGTTCACGAACAGCGCAATGGCCAGAGTACGCCGGGAAGCCGTTGACGTAGCTGTTGTCCTTCGCGATGAAGAACTCGCGGTGCACCGCCTTGCGGACCTCGTCGGCGCGCGTGCGATATTGGCTCGCCGCGTCCTTTTTGCCGAGCACGTCCGCGATCTTCGCGGCCGTTTGCAGGTTGTAGATCCAGTAGCAGTTGTTGTAGAACGAGCGTCTCGCGGGTGTCGCCGTTGACGCCCTTGGCGCCGGGCCAGAGCCAATCGCCGAGGAAGTCCCACTGGCCGCCCCACCGCCGCAGGATGTTGCCCTTGGACTTGGTTTCGAGGAACGCCAGCCAGCGCTGCATCGTCGGGAAGTTCTGCTCCAGGACGCGGGTGTCGCCGTAGCGCTCATAGACTTCCCAGGGCAGCGTGATGCAGAAGCCGCTCCAGCCCGGTCCGCCGCCGCCCCAGTAGGTCGGGGCGGTGTACGGCAGATTGCCGCTCTCGGCCGAATCCTTGACCGCCGCGTTCTCGGCCGTGCCCCACGCGGCCCCGCCGCCCTGAACGTCGCGCCAGTCCTGGCTCCACTTCGTGTAGAACGCCCCGAGGCTGTAGTTGTTCAGGCCGCACTCGGTCGTGGCGTGGCCGTCCCCGCCGTAGCCCATCCGCTCCCGGTGCGGGCAATCGACCACGTAACCACCGAGGCTCAGGTCCTCAAAGGTCCAAACGGTCGTGCGGTAGATCCGGTTCAGCAGGTCGTTCGAACACTCGAAGTCGGCGGCCCGCGCGTAGTCGGTCCGCACCAGTTGGACGCGGATATCGCTCAAAGCCGGCTTGTACTTGAGTCCCTCAATCGTAACCCAGCGTCCGGTGAAGTAGTTGAACCGATTTTGGAATGTGCCCTTCCCCGCGGGACCGAGGATGTACTGGCTGTGGAGCCGGTTGGTCATGTCGGCCTCGGGCCGCTCGGAGAACTTGAACTCGATCCGGTCGCCCGGCTTGCCCCGAACATCCGCTTCGAGCCAGCCCGTGACGTTGACGCCCAGATCGACGCGATACACGCCCGGCTTGGGTTCCTCGACCGCTACCGGCGAAATGGGCTTGATCTGCCGGTTCGGCTCGACCATCTCCGCCGAGAGCATCAGATTCGGCGAGTAGACGGTCGCCGCGTTTCCACGCGGAATCATCGAAACTCGCCTCGGCCCAATCTGGCACCTCCTTGTTGGCATCGTACCGTTCGCCGCCGAAGAACATGAAGTCCCACACACCCAGCAATGTGTTCGGGCTGGGGTGCGTCCGCCAGGTTCCATCCGTCACGACTCGCATCGTCTGACCGCCCGGCAGCCGGATTTCGGCCTGCGCGAGAACAATGGGCGTCTGCGGCTTGTCGGGGGTCTTGTACGGCGGGAAGATCGACCACGAAACGCCCAGCCACAGAGCGATAACGTTCTTGCCCTCTTGGAGCTGATCCGCGATCTCATAGGCCGCGTAACGAGCGCGTTTGCGGTGATTCGTGGCGCTCGGCGACAGGACCGCATCGCCAATCCTTTTACCATTGACGTAAAGCTCATGGTAGCCGACCGAGGCCACGTAGACGGTGGCGCGCTCGGGTTTGGCCTTGAGCTCGAACGTCTTCCGCAGCCAAGGATCGGGCACTTTGTTGTCCGGCGGCGGCGAGCCCCTTCCCCGAGTAAAGAGTTCGTCGGTGCCGATCCACTTGCCCATCCAGTCGGACGCTTCCAGCAGTCCCATCGTCCACCGCGCCGGCCTGGCTCCAGGCCGAGGTCACGCCGTTCTCATCCTTGACGCGTACTTTCCAATAGCATTCTGTTCCCGGCCCCAGAGGTCTGCCGGTGTAGACCACGTGCACCGACTGGTCCAACGAAGGCACGCCGGAATCCCACAAGTCGGCTTGGTCTTTGTCCAGGAGAGCCTGCGTGCTGGCCACGAGCACCTGGAAGGCCGTGTGCCTCTGACCGCGTGCCTGCGGGTCCACCGGCGCCAGTTTCCAGCTCAACCGCGGCTGCGACGCATCTATGCCGAGCGGATCCTTCAGGTACTCGCAACGCAGGTCGGTGACTGTCACAGAACACGGCTTCTGGCCGGCCAAGGACGGCACAACAAGCAGCATCGACATGGCAACCAGCGACATCCATTGGGCGGATCTTGGGACACGAGAGGATTTCATACGGATCTCCCTGAATCGGTCTTGTTGGTAAAGTCTCTTCGTAGGGCGAGCGTCCCCGCTCGCTTAAAGACGTTGTGCGGGGACGCACGACCTACGAAGAAACGCCTTACGGCGTCACTACAAACTCATGGTGCACGTGCTCGAATTATAGTCACGCCCAAGGCAGAATGCCATGTAAAAAGGCGGCAAGAGCAGCATGGGCTAAAGCCCATCCTACGATACTTCCCTCCGAGCCTTTGCCGGTGCCTCCGAGCGCCGGGGCAGGGACAGCCAGCGAATCAACGCGACACCCACCCAGAAGCCGCTGGCGATGATGAGCAACGAGGCGAGAACAACAACAATCAGGAGAATCATGTCCATGCTTTGGCCCGCTCATAAGTGCCCTGGGCCCAGTGTCCCGCCGCGTAGGCCAGCAGCGAACAAGCCAGGGCCGGCAGGATCGGAGGAATCCCGGTTTGGGAGAAGAAAGGGAACTTGAACGCCACCGCCACCAGGGTTCCCACCGTCATGGAGAGTGTGCCGGCCCAAGGACGCGGCCGCGGCAGCCACAATCCGAGTACCAACGCCGGCAGAATCGCGGGCGCCCAAATGCTGTAGCAGAACATCAGCCCCTCGATGACACTCGGCACGAACATGGCCGCCGTCGCCGCGATGCCGGCGATCAGGATCGTGCAGCCGCGTCCCGTCCGCAACGCGACCCGGTCGGGCAGGTGGGTGAATCGGCGAATGATGTCCTGCGTGAGCACCATCGCCCCGGCGTTCAGGAGAGAGTTCAGACTCGACAGCACGATGGAGACCAGTGTCACCAGCAACAGAGCATACCCACCGTGGGCATCGTGACCTTGACCAGATCCATCAAGACGTGATCCTTGACCGTATCCGGCGGGACCATCGTGTGCGCCACAATCCCCAGCGAGATCATCACCAGGAACCACAAGGTGCTGAAGAGACCCGCGAGGATGAAACTCCCCCGAGAGACACGGGACCGTCCTGGACGCCAGGGTCAGATTCGCATAGGGCGGGATGAGGGTCTCGCCGAGCAGAAAGAGCGTGACCAGGCTGACGATCTGCAGAGGGGACGTCCCTTGAAATCCCGTCGCCGTGGCGCTGGCCGCCTGTTGGAAGAAGGCTGTCGCCCCCCCTTCGAAATGAAACAGCAACAGGTACAAGAGAAGCGGGGGCAAGAACAAGGCGTGCAACACGAAATGAAACACGTCGGTCGTGACGCTCGCGCGCAAGCCCCCGAAGGTCGTATACGAGGCGGCCACGACCGCCAGAAAAAAAACGGAAACCCACGCCGGCAGACCGAGCATCTCCTGGAGGACGATCTTGCCGCCCGCGTTGATCATCACCGCCGAAAACAGCGTGCACAGGCCCACCGAGATGATCCCGGCGAGAATCTGGCACCGGCGGCCGTATTTCTGGCCCATGGCATCGCCCAGGGTGTAGCAACCCTGGAGTGCTCGCAGCCTGGGGGCGACCAGCAGGGCGACACTGATGTTCTGGATCGCGTAGGCCAGCCCCACGATCGAGAAAAGAAAGCCGCTGCGGAACCCGTTGTCCACGAAACCGATGGAAAACCCCGGGCCTACGTAGGTGGCGGTGATACCGCCAAAGACCAGAGCCAGCGGCAGCATCCGCTTCGCGACAGAGAACTCCTCGTACTCGCGGGCCATGCGGGCCCGCAGCGCGATGAAGGCG
The DNA here is from genome assembly GCA_963699595.1 of uncultured Planctomycetota bacterium. Taxonomy (GTDB): domain Bacteria; phylum Planctomycetota; class Phycisphaerae; order Sedimentisphaerales; family Anaerobacaceae; genus PLanc-01. Next base: position 702,793 of record CAVOUO010000035.1, on the reverse strand, counting down.
AGCACCATCACATAGACGATGACCGCGCCTACCGACAGCAAGTCAACATTGTGGATTCCCAGCAGGTTTTGAATCCCTCACCTCACACCACATTAGGACAATCGGCGCATGCGACTACTGGTGCCCCTTGTCAAACGTCTCTTCCGCCAACTCGCTGATGACGGTGTCGAGCTCGGACTCGGTGCGAATCCAGCCGAAGCGCGCATCGACCAGAAATGTCTGATACCACTGAATCATCTTCTTGGCGAAGTCGTCATCTTTGCAGTAGATGCCGAAGGAAATCTCGCCGGCGTGAGAGCCCACCTTGCGCGGCATCTGCGGGAAGGCCAGCAGCACGGCGTCCCGAGACAAGAGGAACTCCAAGTCGGACACCTGACTATTGTAGATCCGCAGCCGGCCCAACTCGATGGCCCCTGCGAAACGGCGGAACAGATGCCGCGCGGCATTGGAGAATCCCGGGACGCTCAGGTTCATCGCCCGATGCACCCGGACATCGGGATAGTCCTGGAGGATGGTGTGGAGTTGGCTGAGATAGTCCTCCATGGGCTGCCGCTCGCCCTCGAAGAGCATGCACGTCCACAGCTCGCCGTTGCCCGTGGCATCCAGTTGGTCCTGGAGCATCTTCTTGGCGGCACTGTAAGTCTCCCGCCGGTTGCCCAGCACCTTCAACTGGCGTTCGGTGAGGACCTGGGCCCACGGCGGCATATCGCTCGGCAGCGATTCGGGAGGGCAAACGCCCAGCCGGGTCATCAGACGCAGGAACTGCTTGTGCTCGGAGCCGTAGAAACGCCGCCCGACCACGCTGCCCACGTTGCCGTTGCACTCCAGGCCGTACTTCTTGTGATAGCCGAAGGACAGGCGGTGAATCTGGTAGCCGCGCTCTTTGAGCATCTTCTCCAACTCGGTGATCAGGGCGATCGCCTGCTTCTCCGGCGCCTTGTCGATCGACAGGTGCACATTCGGACACAGGACGATGGGCCGTTTGCCCAGGAGATTGGCCAACGCGCCGAACTCATCGGCCGCTTCCTCCAGCTCCAGGCGGCTGTCATACCGCTCGATACAGACAAACACGACCAGCACGTCGTTGAACGAGATCCGGGGCTGCGCCGGGGAAATCGTGGCAGGATCAATCCGTGTGCTTGGCTCCTTATCCTCGAAATAACAGGATGAACACTGGTAGGAATCCAGGATCATAGGCGATTTATGATTTACGATTTATGATTCTTCATACGAACGCCGATACCTCCCGCAACACCTACGGATTCCGGATTTACGATTCATGACCATAACCAGGGATGGAACGCCGAAGCCTCCCGCAACGCCAAATCATAAATCTAAAAATCATAAATTCTCCTGGCTTCGTGCCACGGGGGCCGGATTGCGACTGCGCTCCCGCGTTGATGCACCGGCTTTCTTCAGCCGGGACGCAACAGCCGCGTCAACGCGGGAGATAAAAAGGCCCACATCGGGCGTCACCAGGCTGTCCCCAAAGCCGGCGCCGTTCATCAAGCGGACGATCTCCGCCGCTTCCCAGAAGTCCTCGGAGGCGCTGATGCGCTTCGCCTCCTCCCGCGTCAGGGACTTCAAAAAGGTGGGGATGCACCCATCGCGCAGTGCCCCCGCGTAGTCCGCCAACAATTCCTGGATTTCTCTGTGCGTGTTGTCTTGATTCGGCATGGCACACCGCTCCTAAATGAAAAGGACCTTCAGTCCTCCTCGCAATACTCTTTCAGCATCTGCCGCAACTTCAAGATCGTTCGAAATTCCAGCATTTTGACCGCGCCGACCGTGGTGCCGAGCTGATTGGCGATCGCCCGGTTGGACATCCCTTCCATCCACAGCTCGATGGCCTTGCGCTCCCGGGCCTTGAGCTTGCCCAGAAGCTTGTGCAGGACCTGCTTGAGCTCCGCCTGGGAGATCAGGTCGCACAAGCTGAGCTCCGGCGCCACCAGGTTTTGCACATCGTTCTGTGATAGATACGAACTCCGATTCAACCGTCGATAGACCTCGCGGAGACGTTTCCGCATGTAGTACAAATAGACCGTTCGCAAGAGCTGCTGCTCGTTCTCGATGGCCCGCAGGTGCTCCGGATTTTCCCAGATGTCCGCGTAAACGTCTTCCAGAACGTCTTCACATTCCGCCTCGTTGCCCAGGTAGCGATGCAAATGCCTGATGAAGATGGCAAACGTCGCCCGCACAAAGGGCTCCATGGCCCGGCGGCGCGACTCGTCATCGGCGTCCGTCAACTGCTTCAACGCATTTCGCAGCGGCTTTTCCATCCGGCTTCTTCATTCTCCGGTCTTCTGATCCTCGGTGTCCACGCCGCAGTTGCGCTCTGGGCTACGGTGGGCACGGGTCGCAAACCCGTAAACCCTTATTGTATCAGGGAGATATGAAGAATACAACCGATCCGGATTAGGATTATACCGGCTGGCGGCCCAAGAACCTCCATTCGATCCAGACACCGGCCAGGGCCAGCGACAGGATTGAGGCCAGGACCGCAATATCGGCCTTATAGTTGGGAGCGTGACTGCCCGCCGGCCACGACAGCCGGGGCAACACGCCGACGGCCGTACTGCCGGCGAACCCGGCTTTCTCCACCGCGGCGTCACTGTCGCCCTGCGACACAATCCCCGCCGCGTGGTCATCGTCGTTTTCCTGCGCCGTCGGCTTCACCTCCCGCGCCGGAGCAACGGCCGGCGGCTCGCCCGCACCCGTGCTCCCTTTATCGGTGTCCGACGGCTTCTCCACCGGCACCAGAGGAGTCTCTTGTACCGGGACCGGAGGGGCGCTTTCGGCAGGAGCATTGGGGGCGACGGCCGGTTCCGTCGTCCCGGCCTGGGCGGCGGTGGACATCATGTCTCCGACCGTGGGACTGACCGGTGCCTCGGCCTTCGCCTCCGCCGCAGGTGCTTTGCTCGTGTCGCCGCCGGTTTTGGTCGCCGGGCCGGCCTCCTTCTCCATCTTCTCGACCAGCCTCAACAGGATCCCGGCCGACGCGGCGTTCTTCGGATCCTGGCGAGCCTCCTCCAACTGATCGCGAGCATGACCCGTCTCACCGACACCCAGCAGTTGATAGCCGAGCAGCAATTGCAGGTCGCTGTCGCCCTCGGCCTGATCGACCTTGTCCAGGAGCTTATCGATCTGCCCGTACAGTACATCGTCGTCGGCATACAGGCCGCGCGGGAAGAAGACGCCTTCCTTCTCCGGGGTGACGTTCGTCAGGCGGCCGCGCAGCATGTCAGCCGCTTGGTCGTACTGCCCGTTGGCGAACAACGCCTGAGCATAGGCGAAAGGCAGAATCATGTCATTGGGCGACAACCTCCGTCGCCTCTTCGAACTTCGCGGCGGCGGCGGCATACTCGCCCGCCTCGAAGCTCTTGACACCCTCTTCAAAGCGGGTGTCGGCCAGCGTCTGTGGGGCCGGCTCGGTAGCCTTCTGTTGTTCGAGTCTGCGCGGAGTCTGGCCTGCGTGACCGGATCGAGCGGCGCATCCGAGCTATAGCTCGTGTTGCTGCCATCGTCCCCGTAATAGTTATAGTTGTAGGTGTAGTAATTGTCGCTGCCGACAGCGACCTCGCTGGCGACCGGGTAATACCCGTACCAGACGTAGGGGTGATAGCCGTACCAGTAGTAGCGCCTGTAGCTGTAATCGTAGGGCCACCAGCCGCCCAGGCTGATGAACACGTACTTGCGATGGTAGTACGGCCACACGTAATCATAGTAGCCATGCGACCCGAACGGGTAGTATACCGGGTAGTAATACGACGGCCAAATGACCCGGTGATGCAGGTGGTGATAGGGGTCATAGTACGTGTAGATATGCCGATCCGTATGCCGGATCAGGTCCGGCCGGTCGTAATACCGTCCGTGCAGGTATAGCGGCCGATGCGTTCCCAGGCCGGCGCGGACACCGACACCCAGCCTGGTGCTCGAATCCCGGTGCAGTCCGGAGGCATCCGGAGCCAGACTCCGCGTCCGGTCCCCAAAAGCCCTGGTACCGGCTCCGGGAGCCGTGGCTACGCGCTGCCGGTGCTCCATCAGCCGCGAGCTTAGGCTCTGGCGTCGGGCCTCCGCCTGCGCCATCTGCTGCCTCTGCGGCGCCAAAGCTGTGGAGTCTCGCGTCTGCAACTGGGTGCCCGCTGCCGTTCGATCGCCGGCGCGGGTACTCAGGCCGGCACGACTGCGGAAACTGCTGGTTCGATCCGGGCTCTGCATTGTCCCGGTCCCCGGGGCCGGCCGCTGTGCACTAAGGCTGCGTGTCGGATCGGAAGACGCGGTAGGGCTTTGCGGCCTCAGACCACTGGGTGCCGTCGGACTCGACTGGCCGCTGGCGGCTCGTTCCCGGCTTTGGCGCAGCCGCTCTGCCAGTCCGGACCGGCTGGCGGTGCTGCCTTGACTCTGGGCTCTGGCGGTGAGAGTAGTATCCTGCTGTGGCGTAAGAGCCTGCTGGGACGGCCCGGCGGTTGGGCTTTGCGGCGTCTGCTGCTGTGCAGCGGCCCCCGACTGCGCTCTGAACCGCAGGACGCGCGAGCTTTCCGAGGTCCCGGCCGAAGCGGAGGAGGGCGGATTTTGGGTCGCCGGCGGGCTTACGCGACTCGACGGTCCGGCCACACTCGACCCGCTCGGGGCAGAAGAAGCTTGAGACTCGCTTGTACTTCGCCGGGCCTGCAAGCGCCTCAAACAGCGATCCGCGCGACGTGGTGGTCCGCTCGGAAACGCTCGGCGAAGAGGCCTGGGGCATTGACCTTGTCATGCTCTCGGTGCCGATTCGGCTACCGATGCTATTTGTCCCCCTCGGACGGCCGACATCGGAGGGCTGCGGCAGGGAACTCCGAACGCTATCCTGCGTGCCTGGGGAGTAGCGGAACGTCCGCGGCGCGGACGAGTTGTTATTCGGCGCGAGGCTGCGTGTGCTCGGTGCACTCGGAGTGAAACTTGGCGCAGGGCTGCTCCGCATCGGGCTTGGCATCCGGCTCATCGGCGGGCTGAACGAGGGCCGCGAACCGATGGAGGGGCTCGAAGGCATCGATGGGGCCGGCGCGGGCCGGCTGAAAGATGGGCTCGGCCGGCTGAACGAGGGGCTCGGCCGGCTAAACGATGGACTCGGCCGGCTGAAGGACGGGCTCGGCTGGCTGACCGATGGACTCGACCGGCCGGCGCTAACCGATGGGCCAGGACTGGTCGAAAACGACCTCTGCTGGAAGCTGGACACGCGGCCACCCATAGAGCCACCGGCCATAGAGCCGCCGGATCTCTCCCGCCCCAGCAGCCGGTTGCCCGCCAGCGGGGAAATCAACGTGGCCGCCACTACCACTGCCGCCGCCGCTCGCGATTTGATCATCTTCTTCATCAACATCTTACCGCTCCTTGGACCGCCAAACGCAACCGCCGCGTCTGCGGCCCCATACCGCTCCCCAGCGTACAGATTTATCTCGCCCCGCATATAACTATACTGTTTTCAAGGCTTTAAGGTTTGGAGCACCATCTCCGGCGGCCTGGATTAACCCGTCGAAAGCCGGGACTCCGAACAACCCTATTTTACCATCAGGACAGGATTTTCGTCCGAACGCTCTGCTCTATCCTATTTAAGGCAGTAACCTGCCGTCCGGTAACGAGAAAAAAAGTACGGATAATGGACGACCAAGAGAAGAGGCGGTTCAGGGTGCGGGAATGGTGGGACCGTTCCAGGCACAGGGAGCCGCGGAATCGGACTGTTTGTAGTCTGCTCGTAAGAGCATAAACACGACAAGAGAAGATATGCTCTTGCGAGCACATTACAAACAAGCGGAGGAGGCCGGAATCAGGAAGGCGAAGCCTTCGGTCGAGACTCTTTCCGTAGGAATCCGTTGCGGAGGGGCGAGGCCGGAGAGGCGAGTGGCGGGGCAGGAACCTCACGGCGCCTGCCGCCACTACCGGCAGATTGGCTTCTTTGCCCCTTGTTTTCTGAAAACATCCTTGCAAATTGTGCAGGCTTCGCTCAAAATGCAAGGATGGCGATGATCGAACGAATGGAACTATTGTCGCGGATCGAGAGTCGTTTCCGATCGAACCCGGTGGTGCTCCTGCAAGGACCGCGTCAGTGCGGCAAGACCACGCTCGCCCGCCGGTTCGCGGCCCAACACAAAGCCGAGTACTTCGATCTCGAGTCGCCGGCCGATGTCAACCGGCTGGCGCAACCTATGACGGCCTTGGAGCCACTGACCGGCTGGGTCGTGATCGATGAAGCCCAATTGCAGCCGGGGTTGTTTCCTATCCTGCGCGTGCTGGCGGACCGGCAGCCTTTGCCGGCGCGGTTCTTGGTGTTGGGCAGCACCTCGCCCGACCTGGTCCGCGGCGTATCGGAGTCTCTTGCCGGCAGGGTCGCTCTGGTGCCTATGGGCGGCTTCGATCTGTCGGAGGTCGGTCCGCAGGCGCTGCGCACGCTCTGGTGGCGCGGGGGATTTCCCCGGTCCTTCCTGGCCGAGACGGACGCCGAAAGCCGACAATGGCGGGAAGACTTCATCCAGACGTTTCTGGAGCGCGACCTCCGGCGTTATGGGGTGCAGGTAGCGCCGCTGACCCTCCGCCGCTTCTGGACTATGGTCGCGCACTATCATGGCCAAATCTGGAATGCCTCGGAGATCGGACGGTCGCTGGGTGAAGCTCATAGCACGGTGAAGCGGCACCTGGAGATTCTGTGCGGGGCCTTCGTCATGCGGCAACTGCCCCCCTGGTTCGAAAATGTCCGCAAGCGGCAGATCCGATCCCCCAAGGTGTACCTCCGCGACAGCGGCCTGCTGCACGCCCTGTTGGGCATCTCCTCGTTTGCGGCTCTGGAGGCACACCCCAAGCTGGGGGCGTCCTGGGAAGGATTCGCTCTGGAGGAGATCCTCCGCGTGACCGGCGACCGCGAAGCGTACTTCTGGAACACCCAAGGCGGGGCGGAGTTGGACCTGCTGACCTTCACCCACGGTCAGCGCCTCGGTTTCGAATTCAAGTACGCCGACGCCCCCACGGTCACGCGATCGCTCCAAGTGGCCCGAGAGGACCTGCGACTGAACCGGGCGTTCATTATTCATCCGGGACAGAAGTCTTATCCGCTCAATGAATGGGTGGAGGCCCTGAGTCTGCCAGAGGCCCGGACCCGCGTGCAGGCAATGACCGCAAGGGCGAATTAAGTATGGCGTCTCCGGAATTCCCCGCAGTCTCGGCCCCCGCCGTGTCCTGTGATCAACTGGAACGCCCTTGGCGCAGTGTGTCCGCTCGCGATAAGATGGGATTATGATAACCGACTCGATGAAACTTCCGAAGGAGTTGGAGACGCGCATCCGCGACGCCCTGGCGCCGCTGTGCCCGGAGAAAGTGATCCTCTTCGGCTCCCGCGCCTGGGGCGAGCCGACGGAAGACAGCGATATCGATCTGTACGTCGTAACGCAGGACGACTTTGTGCCGGCCAACTATGAAGAGAGGATGCAGACGCATCTGAAGGTGTCGGCTCTGCTGCGGGAAATTAACAAGAGCATCCCCATCGACCTGATTGTCCACACCAAGCCGATGCATCAGGCTTTTGTCCGGCTGGGCAGCATGTTCGCCCGCGAGATAATGACGCGCGGAGAGGTCCTGTATGAAAAAGACGACTGAGCAGTGGCTGACGGCGGCACAAGACGATCTGCGGGTTGTGGCACGCATCGCCTCCGACGACTACCTGACCCACATGGTCGCTTTCCATTCCCAGCAGTGTATCGAGAAATGCTGCAAGGCAGTCATTGAGGAATACGAATTGGGCCATATCCGTATTCACAACCTCGGTCGACTGTTCGAGATTGTCGGGCCCAAGGTGCCGTTGGAGGCCGATGTAGTATTGATTGAGAAGATGGACAAGTTGTACATCGACGCCCGCTATCCCGGCGAACTCGGCCTGCTGCCCGACGGCAAGCCGACGCGTGCCGATGCCCAGGAGTTCTACGCCTGTGCTCAAAGCATCTACGAGCAGACAAAGCACGCACTGAACCCGAGCCGGTAGGCTGCTTCGCTGCCGCACCTCTCAGCCGCCTCGGCACACTACCGCCCTACCTCGGCGGAAACCATCAACCCGCCGCCTGTCGCGCGCAACAGTTGCCGGGAATCTGGGGAGAGAATAATTTGTAATTCAAGACGTGACCCCGTGAGTCCGTGAGTCCCCCTTTGGCAGACGGCTCATAGGCGGATTCCTATGGCAGGAGTCCCATGTAGGGCTTCGCCTTCTTGATTCCGGCCTCGTCCGCTTGTGCTCGGTCTCTTCTGGTTCCGGGCACGTGTGATCTTACTTGCAGACGGACCGACGTGTCCGACTCAGCGGCTCGTTATAGACGGACCGGTCCCGACATTCCCGCACCCTGAACCGCCTCTTCTCTTTCCGGCCCGTTCAGGAAGGCAAGGCCCCGTTTCGGTGTCACGCACGCGATGTGTTCTCCCCGAGTCGTCACGCCCGGTGGGTGGAATTCCGGCCATAATTCCGGGACAATTCCGGACAATTCCGGGACAATTCCGGGGACGCCATACTCAATTCCTGGGGAATTCGGAGGCAGGCCGAGGTCTTCACCCCCTCAACCTTACCCACAAATCATTCAAGAGAGCCTGTTATTCTGATCTCAGGGCCTCCATCGGATCGACCTTGGCGGCACGGCGGGCGGGCACGTAGCCGGCCAGCAACGAGACGGCCCCGATCAGGATCACAGTGACGACGATGCTGACCGGATCCATGGGACGGACACCGTAGAACAAGCTGGCCAAAGCCTTGGCCGCCATCAATCCCGCGGTTAATCCCGCTGTCAATCCCACCATCATCAGCACGAGTCCCTCGCGCAGGACCATGCCTATGATATTCCCCTGCGTCGCCCCCAGGGCCATGCGCATACCGATCTCCGAGGTACGTGTGACAACCATGTGGCCATTGATTGCGTAGATGCCCAGCGCCGCCAAGAACAAAGCCGTTGCCCCGGCCGTCAGCCCTAAACGAGCCTCTTTTCTCGCCTTCTCCACCGAGTACTGGCTATCATGTATCTCGGCCAGGGTTTTCACCCATTTGACCGAAATCCGAGCATCGACTGCATGAATCTCCGCAATAAGGCGCTGACGCAGACCCTCCACCAATCCCTTGTTCGCCACATGCAGATAAAGGTGTGGGGGCAACCTATCCGATTTGTGGGGTTCATACACCTGGGCATGGACCTCCCCATCCTCCAGGTTGGGCAGGTGGGCGACGATCCCGACGACTCGGTAGGGACCGCTCTCTTCCTTGTTGTACAGGCCCGACTGGACGAAACACCCCAGAGCGCTCCCGTCCGGGCGAAGCTTACGCGCCAGGCTCTCGTCGATGATCACGACCGCTTCGGCGTCCGGGGCATAGTCCAACTGGTTGAAGAGCCGCCCCTGCAACAGCGGGATCTCCATGGCCGTGAAGTAATCTCGACCGACCCAGGCGATGGCGGCTTTCCGTGCCAGAGGCTTTTCGGACTCTGACAGGTATTCGCCAACCACCGCCGGTCCACTCCCTCCGTAGAACACTCTGTCCGATGTGCCCAACGCCTTGACCCCCGGCAGGGACGCCAGATGATCCGCCAGGGCCGCGCCGATCTGGCGCGGCGTTACCGGGTCATAGCCGGCGGAATCCGGATCGATCTGGACGACCAGCTTGTCCTCTAAGGAAACACGCGCTTCCGGTTTCGCGATCTGCAGGGCACTGTGCGTCAGCAGCAGCGCGAGGAGCACCAGAGCAACCGTCAGGGCGATCTGACCTGTCACGGAGACAGCGCCGCGCTTTCTCTGAGGGGATCCCAGCACCCGGCTGCCGGAGGCCTTCATCTGGCCGACAATATCACTCTGGGACAAGCGCAGAGCGGGTTTCAGACCAAACAGCAGTGTGGTGGTGCCGCACAAGCCCAGGGTGCCCGCCAGGACACGAAGATTCAAACCGCAGCGAAAGGTTATCGCACCCGTAAAATAAGGAACGACCCAGATATTCATAAGGCGCGTACCCCAGAAAGCGAGCAGAACGCCGAGAACGCCTCCCCCCAAGGCCAGCAGCAGAGACTCCATGAGCAACTGCCGGATGATACACCAACGGCTTCCCCCGAGCGCCAGGCGGGTGGCGATCTCGCGCTGTTGCGCGGCCCCTTGCACGATCAGCAGGTTCGCTAGGTTCAGGCAGGCGATCGCCAGGATGGTCGCAGACACCGCCAGCAACACCCCACTGGCGACCGTCCACTCCTGAAGCTGTGCTTCAAAGTCACCATAGAGCTGGGTCCGCCCCGGCGGGCGCAGGTGGATCGTGGACAACTGCCTCCAGCGCTGCGGATATTCCCGTTTGAATTGCGGGATCAGCGCGTTCAACTGCGTCCGGGCCACCGAGAGGGTCACCCCCGGCTTAAGTCGTCCGACAAGGTTGAGCCGTAGGTCTTTTACTCGGTCGTTCCAGGCGGGGTCAAACCGCACCACGGTCCAGTAGCTTCCCAGCGGCAGCCATAGTTCAGTACTGCCGAACGTGACACCACCAAAGCCCTCTGCGGCCACACCCACCACCTGGCAGGGCGTGCTATTGAGGGTTATGTGCTCACCGATGAGCTTCGGATCGCTCCCCAGGCGCTGCCAAAGACTATGGCCCAGAACTACGACCGGAGCGCTGCCCCGCCGCTCCTCCTCGGGCAGAAAGCCCCGTCCCCGGACCAGATTGTCCCCCAGACCGGTGAAGTAGTTCGCCGACACGTATCGGGTCCTAACCTCCCGGGCCCAATCCCCATGAACCAGGTTGGAAAATAAGCCCGTAGCGCCAATATCCTCGGCCACGAGGTCACGAAAGGCCAAACCACTATCACGGAGGGTGAGATACTCAGAATAGCACCAATGTTCATATCGGTCGTTGTTGATCGATAACACCGCCAACTGTTCGCGCGCTTTTACCTTCCGCGGCGGCTGCAGCAGCAACAGATCGGAGACACTGAACATGATCGTGTTGGCCCCGACGCCGAGGGCCAGAGTGACTAAGGCAACCACCGTGAATCCAGGGGACTTTCCCAACCGCCGCAGGCTGTAGGTCAAATCGCTGTAAGTATGGCTCATTTCAATCGCCCTTTTCTCTTTTACTCCTATCTCATCGTCTCCGCCGGAGCAGCCATTTCCGCGTGGCAAGCCGGGATGAATCCAGCCCTTGGGGCCAAAGCTTATCATACCCTCCCAAGCCACTCGTAGCAAGCTTCATGTGGGTACCCAACAACATGTCCAAACCTCTGCGGAATCGGGGGGCGGAATCAGGGAATCGGGGAGGGAATCGGGGGGAGGGAATCGGGGGACACCATACTCAATTGGGGCCGAAATAAATAAGATGTCCCCGCAACCCAGAAGGTGCGTGCGTGACGTTGGATGATAGTCCCCGCGGAGATGGGGCCACTCCGAAGAAGACGAAGAGAAGAGGCGGTTCAGGGTGCGGGAATGGTCGGGACCTTTCCAGGCACAGGGAGCCGCTGAATCGGACGCGTCGGTCCGTCTGGGAGTGGGATGTGGACTTCTGCAAAATGGACATTGGGCCTGCTTTGGGAAGGAAAAATCTTGTTCCTCGATTTTTCCTTCCTGAATCTTGACTACCGCCCAGATGAGGATCTGCGTCGATTCTTCAAGGAAATCGAAGAATAAGATTTCCTTGAAGAATATAGGCCCAACGTCCATTTTGCAGAAGTCCAGCAAGATCACACGTGCCCGGAACCAGAAGAGACCGGGCACAAGCGGATGGCCGGAGAATCCGGAAGGCGAAGCCTGAAGCGAGACTCCTTCCGAAGGAATCCGTCCATGGGCCGGAAAGGGAAGACTGGAATAGTGGAATCGTGGAATGGTGGAATAATGAGGGAATCGGGGTGCCCCATCCCCAACATTCCAGTATTCCAACATTCCATCATTCCTTCCTTCTTCCCCAGGGGTTCGGCCCATGAACCGTCGCCGTTAGCCTGCGAATGGCATGGCGCGAGGCTCCGCCGCTCGCAGGTTGTCAAGATCCTGGGCTCTCGGTGGGTACAAACGCGATCCCCCACCCCACTGAACCGCCCTCTTCAGGGTTCTCGGTGGACGTGGGAACATCGTTCGGCAACGACCGCCAGGATCTCTGATTCCTCGGAAGACATCCAGAAGGTCGATGTTGCTAACCGGCCCGCCGCTTCTTCGTATGCTTACCCGAATGGCGTTCGGCAATTCGGATGAGCGAACGCAAGGCACTATTCACCGCTTCTCGGTTTGGGAAAGCTCGTGCGACTTCCGCGTCAAGCACGACGATGTTTGACGATTCGCGGAGACGTTTGGCATATTTGCCGCGCACGAGTCCTTTGGGAAAATCCGAGCGTTTGTACTCGGGACGCAATTCATCCTTGTCTGTCGCCTTAGCCTTCTTCATACATTCGATTCTCATTCTCGGATTATATCCGGATCTTCCCACGGCCGTCCAGCCTGGCGTGAGCCAGTACCCCCACCCCACTGAACCGCCTCTTTCTTTTGACGGCGGGAACAGAATTTCTGCTTCAGTTTCGATTTCTATGAAACATACGGGCGTCCCGCAGCGTCTATATAACAGAAGCACGGCCCCGGCGGCGGTGGCCGCTACGAGACACTGGTCTTCAAGCGCGAGTCACGCTTATGATGCGAATCTGCCTTGTGCGTCTTTGGTCTCCATTCGTGGTTCAAAACAGCCCCGGGGCGGCCGGGGACGGATGGTGCGGAACAAAGCCAAGCGGCGGGCAAGATATCCTACTATTCCCAGATTTCCCGTATACTATTATTCCACCATCTTAGTCCGATGTCTTCTGCGCCAAACAAACCCAATTTCGGGACGGCCCGAACGAAGGCTAACAGCGGCTGGGGAAAAGAGTTATGACGAATGGGACCTGGAACGGGCCTCGGAAAACAAAGCCAATTTCCCGAAGCGGGACACCGAGGCGGTGTCTCGATTGCGGATTGCGGATTTCGGATTGCGGATTGGGGATCGAGGCAAGCCCCACCCTGCACGCAACTCAATTGCGCCAAACAAACCCAATTTCAGGACGGGCCAAAGGAAGGATAACTGCGGATGAGGAAAGGAGTTATGATGAATAGGACCTGCAACGGGCCTCGGCAAAACAAAGCCAATTTCCGGGCAGAGCCCGGTGGGACGAGGCTTGGGGGACGGGGGACGTGGGTGTTGTACAAACAAACCCAATTTGCCCGGCGGGGCCAGTCGGCCCTCCCCCGCCCCTCGACCCTCCGGCCTCGCCCCTTGTCGGGTGACTCCGAACGCGGACGTTGACAAAACGGCTGTCATGGGTATAATAATTGTCTGTGGATGGGTGTGCATGGCCAGGAAGGCTGGAGTAGGCATGATGAAAGGACAAGGCATGATCTCACGAGCCACTTTGGTGCTGGCCCTCTGCGCCGGCTGGGCGGTCGCGGGCGGGGCCGTCTCGCCCGGGGTTCCCAGTTCTGAACTCCCGGTTCTCTCTCAACCGGCAACGACCAACTGTCCGCCGGCACCTGCACCCGGCCGCATTTGGGCCTTGGGGGGCTGAGGCCCCAATACCGGTGACACGGGCCTCATCGTGGAACCATTTGACCTCCGTGACGGAGGCGACGAATTCAGCAGTATCGAGCCGACCATGGTTCTTGTCGGCAAGCCCAACCAAACGCTGACGGTGCAGATGCGACTGCTTTCTCCCGGGCAGACAGAGGAGGGAACGGCCTTCGTGTCCTTCTACGCCTCGGCCGATCCCGTCATTACGCCGTCGGACTACTATCTGGGACAGACCGGCGTCGGGGGAACCTTCGGTGCTTTCAGCACGCTGACGCTGCGCACCACGTTTCCCACGAACATCCCCCGAGGCACATACTACATCGGTTGGATCATCGATCCCCGCAATCAGATGGCGGAAGACAATGAGAAGAACAACACGGCCTATAAGAGCTCGCAGTTGCTCCGAGTGGGCAATCCCTCGGAGGGCATCCTCTACGTGGATGCCCATGCCCGCGGCGCCAACGACGGCTCCAGTTGGGTCAATGCCCTGCTGAGCCTCCAAGATGCGCTTGCCGTGGCCGGATTGGGTGCGGAGATCCGGGTGGCGCAGGGAGTCTACACGCCGGACCGGGGACTCGGAGTCGCGCGCGGCGATCGCGAAGCGACCTTCCGGCTTACCAGTGGTCTGGCCCTCCGGGGCGGCTACGCCGGCAGTGATGCGCCCAATCCGGACGCCCGCGATGCCGAAGCCTACGTGACCATCCTCAGCGGTGACCTCCAAGCCAACGATTTGCCGCTCGCGGACCCCGCCAATCTCTGGAAGGAACCTTCGCGCACGGACAACAGCCGGCACGTGGTGACGGCCACCGGTCTCACCGCCACCGCGGTTCTGGATGGCCTGCAGGTGCGCGGCGGTTATGCGTTTGACTCGTCGCCGGCCGCGGCCAATGCCGATGACTTGCGCGGAGCGGGACTGCTCGTGTCGGGCGCAGGCGTCACGCTGCGCCATTGCACGCTCTCGGATAACTGGGCCTCCGGCGACGGCGGGGCCGTCTACGCCAGTAACAGCACCCGCCTGGAGTTGACCGACAGCACGTTCCGTGGCAACGGTGCCGGCACCAGCATTGGGGGCTCGCCAACGCAGAGTATCGCGTTGGGGCCCCGGCCAGGCACGCGGAACGGGCGGGGCCATTCGCCGCGACGGCACGGGACAACTGTTCCTCTCCGGCTGTGTGTTCGAGAACAACTTTGCCGGCAGTCAGGGCGGCGCCATCGACAACGACAAAGGCAGCGTGACGCTGATCCGGTGCCGGTTCTTTCACAACCACGCGGGCAATGCCGGCGGCGGAGCCCTCTGGAACAGTGAGGGCCAGGTCAGTGCCTTCAACTGCCTCTTCACCGGCAACCGGTCCGACTACAGCGGCGGGGCCATTGCCAACGGCTGGAACGGCACGCTGTATGCCACCAACTGCTGCCTGAACGCCAACGTCGCCCCAGTGCAGGCCGGGGCTCTCGACAACTTCTTCGGCGGCAAAGCTACTCTATCGGGCTGCACCCTCAAGGGCAACCTCCGGGACGGCGCTCGGGCGGCCATAAACTGCGGACCCTCGCTCAGTCAGAGCATCAACAGCGAATTGACCATCAACAACAGCATCTTGTGGGATGGCGGCAGCGAAATCCTGAACCAAGGCAATTCGGTGATCGCGGTCGGCCGCACCGACATTCAGGGCGGCTGGCCCGGGGCGGGTAACCTGGCGGTCGATCCCCTGTTTGTCCTGCCTGATGGTCTGGATGGCGTTGCCGGTACGGAAGACGACGATCTGCGGCTCGGATCGGGCTCGCCTTGTGTCGATCAGGGCTATAGTGTCCTGTTGCCGGCCGATACGGTGGACCTGGACGGCGACGGAAATGTCAAGGAGCCCCTGCCCTTCGACCTGGATGGCAGTCCGCGTATTTTCGGCCCCGGCTTGGACATGGGAGCCTACGAAAGACAAACGGCGTGCGGCAGTTAGCCCGCCCTCTTCTACGGCTTCGGCGGCATATACTCGTAGGCGCCCATATCAGCGGCGCGACCGCCGGGACGCGGCGTGCCGTCCATGTCGGTCTCCGGGGCCTCTTTCGTGCTGGCGGCGTCGATGGCCGGCGAGCCGGCCCGCAGGTGCAGGTCGCTCTTGGCTGAGTCCACAAAGAGCGGGTCGGCGTTGATATTGCCCTCGCCCCAGACGACGGTCGACTGCGAGCCGGAAACGGAGACTCCCTGGCGGCCCCGCTGGATGTCGCAATAGCGGACCGTGACGTGCGAGCCGCGGTCGGCGATCTGCGTGTTCGAGGTGTCGGCGAGAGTGATCGTCTGGGGGCAATCCCAGATGATGCAATTGACCAGGGTGGCGGTGCCGCCGCCGGGATTGAGGCGATACGGCGGGTCCCAGCGGCCGAGGTCGAACAAGCGCACGCCGCGGCCGCAGCGAACGATCGTGTTGTTGATCAGGGTCGCCGTGCAGGAGTTCTCGACCGCGATCCCGCCATTCGCGCAGCCGATGATGACATTGTTGATCACGAGAGGCGAGCCCTTGTCGCGCAGGACCAGGCCGTGGTCGTCGCTGCCCATGATGATGTTTCCCTCAATGATGGCCGAGCAACGCGTCGGATTGATCCGGTCATCGTGCACAGGCAGGTCGAAGATATTGTTGCGGATGACGCACGGCGGCGTGCTCTCGCCCCACAGGTCCACGTCGTCGTTGTCGCCGCTCTTGCCCTGGAAGTAACAGTCCTCCACCAGAACGTGGGCGTAGCGCGTGTGAACGCCCTGGCCGATCCCGAGGAACTGGCAGTGAGTGATCCGGGCCGAGGCGTCGCCGGGATGATTGGCGTCGTCGGCGATGATGGCCAGGGCATCGCCCTCGGCGTTCGGGCCGTCTTTGGGCAGCTTCTGGAACGTGCAGTCGTTGAAGTCGAGATGGCAGGCCAGGGCCACGATGGCCTCGTGGTAGTTCCGGGGCCCGGGCTCGTAGTAATCCTGGTGGTCGCCCACGCTGTCGGCATACTCGAAGATGCAGTGCTCGAACCGGCTGTCGGCCGCCTCGACGAACAGGAGCTGCTTCCAGGTCGTGCCGTCGCCGAGATGCGTGAAGCGGATCGGCTGGGCCTCGGTGCCCTCGGCCAGAAGCTGGCCCTGCGACGATGATCGAGACGCCCTTCTTCAGCAGCACGACCGTGCCCGGCTCGATCTTCAGCACCTTGCCCGCCGGGACCGTCACGGTCTGATCGACGATACAGGCGCCGGAAAGCGTGACGTCTGCCTTCTGCTCGCCCGCGATGTGATTGGCCGGCGGCACATAGAGGATCTCGATCGACGCCGGAATCCACCACTTGGTGCCCGGCATCGCCCTCGAAGACCTGTGCCGTGATGGTGTTCAAGCCGGGAGAGAGCGGGACGCTCGCATGCCACGTCCCGTCCGCCGGATTGAAATCGCCGCCATCGCCTTCTGGACCGTCGCACCACGGTGCACCCGTCGTGCGCGGGCAGTGGCAGCATCCGTGCGTCCGGTGAGGGCCACCGTATCGGTCATCACGATGTACGTGCTGCCGTTGCGCAGCGTGTCCGAGCCGGTCCGCAGGGTCGGAATCAGCGAGAAGTCGCTGCTGGTCAGCGACTGGTTGTGCCCCTCGATGGCCAGGACGTTCTTCCCCACGCGGAGGAGGTCGCCCGCGCTGCCGAGGTTGATCGTCTCCGGCGTACCGGCCTCGTGCGAGATCGAGGCGAGCGTCTGGTACGTGGCGGTCCCGGCGGGCATGCCGCGCCGGGCCACTTCCTTGCCATTGAGGTACGCGATGAAACCATCGTCGTAGTCGATCGTCAGTTCCACGGCGGCGTTAGGCGTGATGGAGGCGATCGGGAATTCCTGGCGGATGTAGACCGTGGCATAGCGGTCGAGCATGTCGTCGAGGATGGTGGCGTCGTCGTTGTCGCCAAAGCCGAAGCCGGCCGGCCCCGTCTCCCAGCGGCTCTCGTCGAAATCGATCTGTCTCCAGGCATCGCCCGGCGTGCCGGCCGGACCCTTGCCGCGAAAGAAGCTCCAGGTGGCCCCCGCCGGGACCAGATCCGCGCCCGCGGAGCCGAACTGGATCGTCATGGAGTCGGCCGCGCCGCAAATCGCCATGACCCCCATGAGGCCGACCAACCAGTGCCTGACATGCGCGTTTTTCATAGACATCCTCCGGAGATCGAGAGCTCACCCCGCGCGCGACAACGTGCGCATTTGGGGAACCCGCGACAAGCCCTGCTGGGCCTGCACGTCCCTATTATAGCATGGAAGGCACCGTCCCAAGAATTGTGTACCGGTTTGGCACAGCTCTGGAGTGCCGGTGTTAGCCGAAGAGTGGAATGCCGGAATGATGGAGGACTGGAATATTGGGGCGGGCGAACCATCTACCCACCATTCCATCATTCCAATATTCCAGTCCTCCATGCCCCGCGGATCACTGGTTGATCATGTTCAGCAACTGGTTGGCCAGCCGGGGATCGAGGTTCTGCAGGGCGCGCTGCTGTTCCCGCGCCAGCCCTTTGTCGCCGACGCTCAGGTACGCACGGCCGAGATTGAAGTAGGCTTGGGCGTGCTCCTGATCTGTGGTGACGGCGTCCTTAAAAGACTCGATGGCCTGGGAGTACATCCCCGCCTGAAGGTAGGCTTGGCCCGTTATGACCTGGGTCTCCACGACGCCGGGGTCCAGTTCCTTGGCCTTCTGGAACGCTTGCATCGCTTCGTCGTACTTGCCGGCATTCGACAAGGCCAGCCCCAGAGACAGATGAGCGTCCGCGGCACGGGGCCGGATCTTCAGCGCTTTGCGGTACGCGCCGATCGCCTCGGCGTAAGAACCTTGGCCGAAGTACGCTTTGCCCATGCCGAGGTGCGCATCGAAACTGTTCGGATCCAAGGCCAGCGCCTCCTGATAGGAGGCCATGGCCTCCTGCGTCCGCTCCATCTGGGCATACGCGTTGCCCAGCATCACGTGAGCACTGGCATCCGTGGGCTTGAGCTTGACCAGCTTCTGACAGACGGTCACGGAGCTGCGCGACGCGACGGAGTCTCCGCGAGGCTCTTTCAGGAGCGAATACGTGCCGCCCTCCCGGGACCGGACGCCGGCGATGTCCGCCAGGGCTTTGGCTTTCAAGCCGCTGGCGTCGATCATCTTGACGCAGAACAGGCCGGCCATGACCAGAAGCACCAGAAGAAGCGACGGCAGCAGCCACGCGCGGTATCGGCTGGCCAAAGCGCGACCCCGGGGCGAGGAACTGCCTTGCTTGTTTTGGGTCCCCGAACGCGGAAGTTCACGTTTGGGAGCCCCTTGCACCGCTGGTTGCGGCATGGAGAACTCTTCCCGGATCATAGGCGAACCCCCAACTACAGCCTTTCGGGCCTCCCTGCATTGCTGCCGTGACGGCGTCGTGTCGAGCGCTCGCACCCCCCACCGGGTTGGCGCGCTCGCGCAATCCGATGCCGTTCCTTACTCTCTGTAAAGCATACGAAATCGCGCGCAGGTCTCAAAATGTAGTTCGGGAGCGGAGTCTCCGCACCGACCGAAGGTCTGCCGCCGGGGCTTTTCTCCCGATTTTCATTTCCGCATTCCGCCCCGAGGACCGATAATCTTGCCGATGCCACAGAAATATGGTTTAATGACACATGATTTGAATCTCGGACGCAGGAATCGCATTGAGGGCGGTATTGGAAAATGGCAGTCAGAGTTCAGGAACGAAGGCGTCAGTACCGGGCGTCGATCCCGGGCGAGGGTAAAGCCTCGTACCAGAAGAAATACGACCGGGCGATGTCCGGCCGCGATCCCCAGGCCGCGATTGCGGCCAAGTGCCTCGATTGCATGTACTGGCAGCGCAGCCGGATCGCGGAATGTCCCATCGTGTGCTGTCCGCTCTGGCCCTACCGGCCCTTCACCAGCGCGTCCGCCCTGGATGCTCCGCCCTCACGCAAGAAGCACAAGAAGAAGTAGCGCGGCCGGCCCGCGGCCTCGTCACTTCGTTTCCTTCGTCCGGTCGCCGGCCGCCGGCTGGGCGTCCGGGGCCGGCGCCTCGGCAGCGGAATCGGGCGAATCGCCATCCGCGGCGGGCAGTTCATCCTGCTGGGCCAGCGGCCGAAGCTCCTCCCGCAGATTGTGCAACTTCTGTCGCGCCTTTTCCTGTTCCTGGCGGGCCTCGGGCAGCATCTGCTCGGACGTCTCGACCACATAGGGAGTGATGAAGATGAGCAGCTCGCTGTTGGCCTGTATCTCCTGCTTGTGACGGAACAGTCCGCCGATGAGCGGCAAATCTCCGAGGAAGGGCACTTTCCTATTGGTCCGGCTGTCCTCCTGGAAGAGCATGCCGCCGAGCATGATCGTCTGGCCGTCCTTCACGACCAGGTTGGTCGTCGTATCCAACTCGGTCCGGACCGGCTGGGTGTTGATGAGCTCCGACTCCAGTTGCGAGAGAATGACGTTGATGATCATGTCGACGTTCTTCTCGGGCGTGATGCTCGGCCGGGCCCGCAGGGTCATGCCGACCTTCTCATACGTGAAGTTCGAGGTCGCGCGGCCGCCGGTGTCCGAGATCGAGATCTGCGTCTGGAATCCCACCCGCTGGCCTTTGAAGAACTGAGCTTCCTCATTGTCCTTCGTCCACAAGGTCTGCTGATTGAGGATCTTGGCGTGGAGATCCCGCATCAGGAAATCGATCAGGACGGAGAGGTTGAGACCCTCCTGCACCACCACGCCCTCCCCGGTCGCGGCGCCCGTCCTCGGGTCGACCACGAGGGTGCCATGCTGCTGCAGCGCCGAGAGGGTATTGCGAGCGACCAGCGCATTCTCATTATCCGGCGGGTTCCACCGGGACGGGTCGGAGCTGTACTGCAGGCCCAGCGAGGTCATGTTCTGGTGATTCACCAGCATGATGACCGCCTTGAGCATGAGCTGCTTGCCCGGGACGTCGAGCTCCGTGATCATCGTCTGGAGACTCTCCATGAACTCCGGCGGCGAGAGCACCAGGACGGACTTGCTGTGCGTGTCGGGGATGAACCGCGCCCGCCCAATGATGTTGCTGATCGGCACCTGATTGGCGCCGGTGCGGCCGCCGGTGGTCCACCAGGGACGGTATTCGGCGGCGGGCCCCTGGTTGTTGATGCCGCTGCTGGTGAGCGGTGTTCCTGGCGTTGTTGTTTCCACTGCTCGAACCGGAGCCCTCGTCCATCGAGTACTGGCTGAGCCCGCGCTCCGTCAGGGAAATGGCCGCGGAGGTGCCCGTCTCGTTGAACATGGCGTTGAGCCGCTGGGCCAGGATCTCCGGATCGGCGTAGTTCAGCCGCACGACCTTCGGGACCTCGGCCGCCTCCCGGCCATCCAGCTCTTTGACCAGGCTCTCCACCACGTCGTAGGCCTGGGGAATGTTGCTGATCACGACGAGCTTCTTCGCGCCGGGCACCTGCTCGAACGTCAATTGACCGTAGAGCGGCCCGATGATCCTCTGTTTGTCCTGGCTGCTGCTCCCAAACAGGTAATCGAAGAACGAGTACCGGCTGCTCATCTCCTGGCTGAAAAGCGTCTTGAGCAGGGTCGCCATCTGGGTCGGGTCCGAGTTGCGCAGCTCGATGATCCGCGGCCGGACCGTGTTGACATCGACGGCGATATCCCACTGCTCGATCTGCTCGGCGATCCTCTTCATGTTCTCCGGCGACGCGGTCACCGTCACCTGCTTGAGCGTCACGTGCGAGATCGTCTTGACGGTGTCGGGGGACAGCCCCGCGCCGCTGCGACCGCCGGCCCCCCCATAAGAACGGTAAGAGGAAGTGCGGCTCGCCATCGCCCCCTCGCCGAAGAGCTCGTCGATATTCCGCTTGATCTGGTCCGGGTCGGCGTGCTTGAGCTCGAAGTGCCGGGTCTCGAACTGCCCGGGCGGGACGTCGATCTCCTCGATCATCTTCTTGACCATCTCGCGCAGGTCCGCGCGGCCGAAGACCATCACCTGCCGCGCCTGCTCCAGGGCCTGCACCAGCACGCTGGCCTGCAGTTCCGTGCCCGGCATCTGCTGGAGGGCCTCGTTGATCCGGGTCGCCACCTCCCGCACATCGCCGTAGGTGATCGGGAACCGTCTCGTATTCCTTGCCCGTACGGGCTCGCCTTTGTCCAGCTTGGTGATCCACTCGGTGATGAGCTTCATGTCCTCCGCCGAGGCCCGCGCGATGATCCACTTGCGTTTCGGCTCCGGGATCAGCACGACGGGAAGCTGGCTGGGTCCCATGATGACCGAGGTCGCGGCGCTGCCGGACAAACCGCCCCGGTAGAGCCGGTTGCCGCTGCCGGAATAGCCGCGCGAACCGGGATAGGACCGCCCGCCGTAGCCGCCATACCCGCCGCCGTAACCGCCCCCGGGCCGGCCGGGCGTGTCACTGAGCAGCATGCGCAGCAACTGGACCACTTCCGCCGGGTCCGCGTGCCCCATCTCGAAGACCTGGGTCGTCGTCTTCTCCGCCCCGGGCACATCGAACTGGGCGATGATCGCCTCGATCTTCATCAGGTTCTCGACCGTATCGATCACCAGCAGATTGCCCGTGCTCTCGTCGGCGCTGACGTAGCCCGACTCGCTCAGCAGCGGCAGCACGATCTCGCCCATCTGGCTGGCGCTGTAGCTGCGCAGCTTGATGCAGCGCTGAATGACCTGGTTCTTGTTCTCGATCGTGCTCAGCGGCGTGTCGCTGGTGATCGTCGCGACCGCGCGGTCGAGCCGCTCCACCCACGAGCGAATCGTCGCCATGTCGGCGGGCGCGGCCTTGGCGATGATCCACCCCTGCTTGGCCTCGGGCAGCAGGATGATGGTCCGGCCGCCGGGGGCCAGAATCGTGGTCGAAGTCCCGCCGTTGTTCGCCCCCGTGAAACGAGTCCGTTGACCGCCGGGCCGGCGCTGCCGCGACGACTGCCCAGAGCGATTGCCATAGGGCGTGTTGCCGCCGCCGCTCTCCGTATCCGTCAGGACCGTCTCCAGCAGCTCGATGACCTCCTCCGGACTGCGCTGGCGAACCTCAAAGATCTCCGTCGCGGTGTCGGCCTCGGCCACATCGAACTGCGCGATGACCGCCTCGATCCGCATGAGGTTTTCCACCGTGTCGATGATCAGCAGCGTCGCGGTGCCCTCTTCCGCCGTCACGTGCCCGGACTCGGTCAGCAGCGGCGTGACAACGTCGCTCATCTTGACCGGATCGTAATGCTCCAGCTTGATGAAACGCTGGACGACCTGGTTCTTGCTCTGGATCTCCGCCAGCGACTGTTCGGCGGTGATCGTCGGCATGGGCTTATCCAGCCGCTTGATCCAGCCTTCGATCAGCTCCATGTCCTCCTGGCGGGCCTTGACGATGATCCACTTGCGATGCGGCTCCGGGATAAAGAGCATGGGCTGCTCGCTGCTGCCCGCGACGACCGGGTTGCTCGGCTGGCGATTGGCCGCTCCGGACCGGAATCGGCTCAGGCGCATGGCGCGGCCGGCCCAATCCCAGTTCTGCCGGTATTGCCCGGTCTGGCTCGTGGACGCGGTGGAGAGGGAGTTGTCCCCGACGACCGCTCCCAGCAGATTGGCGATCTCCTCCGGCTCGCGGAATTGCAGCTCGAAGACCTGGGTGATCGTGTCGTCCCGCTGCGGCACGTCGAACTGGGCGACAATCTTCTCAATCCGCAGCAGATTCTCCACGCTGTCGACGACCATCAGCGTGCCCGTCGTCGGTTCCGGCGTGACGCGTGCCATATCGCCCAACATCGGCGTGATGATTGCCGTCATGCGATCCACACTGGCGTGCTTGAGCTTGATGAACCGCTGGACGACATCTTTCTTGTTCTCGATCTTGTCGAGCGTGTCCTCCGCCGTGACCGTCAACATGGGCCTGTCCAGCTTCTTGATCCAGTCCGTGATCGACGGGAGGTCTTCCGGACGCGCCTTGACGATGATCCACTTGCGATGCGGTTCCGGGATAAAGAGCGCGGATTGCTCGTTGACCGCATTGGGGGTCCAGGGGCGGTTGTTGTTGCGGAATTTCGAACGATCCACACGGATGGCACGCACCGACCAGTTCGAACTGCTCCGGTCGCGCCCATAGGTGCTCGTGGAAGCACCGGCGCCACTGTCCCCGAGCACGGCGCTGAGCAGGCTGGCGATCTCGTCCGGCTCGCGGTACTGCAGCTCGAACACCTGCGTGACCACGTTCTCCTGCGGCGCAACATCGAACTGGCCGATGATCTCTTCGGCCCGCAGCAAATTCTCCACCGTGTCGATCATCAACAGCGTATTCGTGTTCTGCTCCGGCAGCATGCGTCCGGACGTCCCCAGCATCGGCATCAGGATCTCGCTCATGCGATCCGCGCTGCAGTGCTGCAATTTGAAGAACCGCTGCACGATCTGGGTCTTGTTCTCGATCTTGTCGAGCGAGTCCCCGGCGGCAATCGTGGGCATCGGCTGATCCAGCTTCTTGATCCAGGTGCTGATCGACTCCATGTCTTCCGGACGCGCCTTGACGATGATCCACTTGCGGCGCGGCTCCGGGATGAAGACGACGGGCTGGTCGCCGGCGGGGCCGGTCGAGGGCCGGCTGCTCTTGAAGCGGGCCCGATCGACACGGATGATGCGCGTCGCCCAGCTCGGCCCCCGATAGCCTCCCTGCCCGAAGCGTGTTCATGGAAGAGCCGACGCCTTCTCCCAGGACGGCGCTGAGCAGCGTGGTGATCTCCTCCGGCTCGCGGTGCTGCAATTCGAAGACCTGGGTGACAATGTCCTCGCGCGGCGGGACATCGAATTGGGCGACGACCTTCTCGATCCGCAGCAGGTTCTCCACCGTGTCGATGACCATCAGCGTATTGGTGTTCGACTCCGGCAGCATGCGTCCGGTGGGCCCCAGCATCGGCGCGAGGATCGAGCTCATGCGATCCGGGCTGGTGTTCTTCAGCTTGAGGAAACGCTGCACCACCTGATTCTTGTTCTCCATCTTGTCGAGCGAATCCTCGCCGACGACCGTCGGCACCGCCTGATCCAGTTTCTCGATCCACTGGCGGATGTCCTGCATGTCCTCGGCCGAGGCCTTGGCGATGATCCAATTGAACTTGGGCTCCGCGATCAGGATGATCGAGCCGCGCGGGCTGCTGACGACGGTGGACGAAGCGAACCGGCCGCGGCCCCTCCCGCCGTACTCCCCGGAGGAAGAATCAGGCACCGAGAGCACGGTCCGGAAGTTGCCGCCTCCGCCCGGGCCGCGACCTGTCCCGCTGAGCAGCAGTTGCAGCAGTTGCACGATCTCGGCAGGCGTGCGGTTGCGGACCTCGAAGACCTCGGTCGCGAGTTGCTGGGCACCCGCGACGTCGAATTGGCCGATCATCGTCTCGATCCGCATCAGATTGCGCACGGTGTCGATGACGAAGAGGCTCGACGTCGGCTCGTCGGTACTGATGTGGCCGGAGTCACCGATCAGCGGTTGAATGACCTGCACTATCTGGGCGGGGGTGGCGTTGGTCAGCTTGAAGGACCTCTGGACGATCTGATCCTTGTTCTCAATGGCGGCCAGAGGCTGATCCGGCGCGATCACCGGCACGGTCCCGACCCTGGCGTCCCGCATGCGTTTCAGATAGATCGTCTTATCCACGTACTCGGCCGCATAGCCCTTCAGCCGCAACGCCCCATAAACCTGCTCCAGGGCCTCGTTTCTCGGCAGCCGCCCGGGCGCATAGATCGTGATCTTCTCCTTCATGATGTCGTCCGTGGGGATGACCACTTTGCCCGTCCAGTCGGCGATCTTCTGGATGATGAGCTTCATCTCCACGTCTTTGAGGTTGAGCGCCTCCCCCGCCTCGGAAGCCACATTGAGGGCGTTAGGCTCAGTAATAACCTTAGCGGGCTTCTGGGCCGGCTTCGGCTCGTCCTTCTTCGCCGTCTGCGGCTGAGAGGCTGTCGCGGCAGGGCGCAGGCTTCTGATTGGCATCTGCTGAAACCGGCGTCTTGGCTGCTTCCGCCACTGATGCTGCAGCCGGTGGAGTCGGGCTGTCAGTCGGCGTTTTCGGGGGCTCAGCGGCCGCGACCGTGTGGACGCTGGGAGTGCTCTTGGGAACAACCGGCTTCTTCGCAGGCGATTTTGGCTCCGAGGTGTATGAATCCGACGCGCCAGACGACCAGGCATACGACTACCCCCACGAGGACCGGCAGGACCCACTTCCGTTGCTGCTCATGCATAAGTAGTTTCTTCATAAAGACTTAGCACGACGTGCTTTTGCTAAGCGGCTAAGACCCAGCTCACAGGCTCAGGGAACCCCCGTGGGGACCCCGTTTGCTCTATGCGATGAAAGACGCCTAAGCCCGGTCAGTTATTTCGCAGATGCCAGCGCAGCCTGCAACATGGCCCTGGCGTAGGCGACATTGAATACGATGCCGGCATAGCCGCCGCCGCCGGGGTAGCCGCCGCGAAAGCCCGGTTGTTGCCGGTCGTAGTCCAAGGCCCGTGGGTGTTCGGGGTAGATCGTCCCGGTGTATTTATTGCGTACCAACTCCTTCATGACCCCGAACATGTCCACTTCGCCATTATCCGGGAAGACTTCCGCGTATTTCTCATAGGGCTTTTGCACCAGCACGTTGCGGAAATGAGCATGGTTGATCCGCTGGCGGCCGGCGAAGTAACGGCAGACCTCCACCGGGTCCTCCCCCATCTCCTTCGTCACGCCGCAATCGAACGTAATGCCGTTGGCCGGACTGGGGACGATCTCGATCAGCCGCTTCCAACCGGCCAGGGTTCCCATGATCTGTCCCGACCCGCGACTGAGCGGCGCCGGAGGATCGTTGGGGTGCAGAGCCAGCCGGACGCCAGCCTCTTGGGCCACCGGCACAATCGCCTTGAGAAAATAGGTAACATTGGCCCACATCTTCTCGATATCCTGGGCACCCTCCTGCGGCAGTGGCGGCAGGTCCTTCATCCGGTCATAGTCGAACGCGGTATATCCCGCCCCCGCCCGGCCCGTCTGCTCGTAGTACCCTTCCATCGCGCGGTGGGCATAGAAGTTGTACTCGATCACCGGCAAACCCGCTTTGCCGGCGGCCCGGATAGACTGAATGACTTTCTCAATCTCCTCATCCCGACCGGGTCTTCCATAGATGGTGTTCGGGAACCCGCCGATCATCAGGTTGTACAGAGTCAACCCGGCGGCCTTGAGCCGCTCGATCCGGGCCCGCAGATCGGCCTCCGTCCACGGAATGCGGCCTCCCCCGCTGAGCACATAGTCCACGTTCAATTGCTTGATGCGCTGCGTGCCGGCGTCTTGCTGTCCCTCCGGGCCCCGCCCGCCGTCTCCCACACCGAGGCACAGCTTCGGCGTATCCGGCCCTTCCACAATCGGCCACGGCTTGGCGGCCGACGCCGCCCCTGCTTCCGTCCCCACGGAAGGCGTCACCGCCAACGCCCCCGCCGCCTGCATGATTCTCCTGCGTGACACATTCCCAGTCATGAGATGTACCTCCATCAATTTCTTTGGCACTCCCGACCAATCCGTGACTATGCTACCCTCCGCTCCCGTCCCCTTCAAAGGGATTTTGACAGGAACAGCGAGCCCACGTATGTCGTTGCGAGCAAAGGGAAGCAATCTTAGACGCTGGACCCCGGCCCTGTGTTGGTAGCAATCATGAGGCGGGCGCGATGCAGAAGGTAGGGTGCGTATCACGCACCGTTCAAGATCCGATACGAGGCGGTGCGTGATACGCACCCTACACCCAAATGTCTTCTCATTTCCTCAGGCGCACTTTGGGTGTAGGTTCGTATTCGATCAGGGCGGAGCGACCGTTTTGAGCGATGGAGAGGCGGGCGGCTTCGGTCACCAGCTCGTTGATCCAGCTATCGCCCGGCGTGGCGAGGATGCCGCGCTCGATCGATCTCCGCGAGCACGCGTTGGCGCGGCCGTCAGGGCCTGTTTGCCTTTCAGGCCGGCGGCCGCCGCGTTGACCCGCTGGGCCGCCAGGACGAGGGCCTCGATGGAGTCGAAGCCGTAGCCGACCGGCCTGAGGCCCTCGCCGTCCCAGGGGACCAGGCGGAAGTAGTCCGGGCTGACGAAGCGGAACATCGTGCCCGCCAGGCGGTCGATGTAGCCGTGGCTGACGCCGCGATACTGGTCGTCGTGCTTGATAATGGCCGAGCAATTGTCGCTCTCGCAGTACATCACCAGGCCCTGGTCGTTCGTGCCGGCGGCCTCGTCCGGATAGCCCAGGCCGTCCGTCACGCTGAGCAAGGCCCCGTTCTCCCAGACGACCTGGCCCTGGGCCCACAGATAGCCGATGTTGCCGTTCGGGAATTTGCCTTCGACGCCGCGGACGGAGACCTCGACCGGGCGCAGACCGGTGATGAAGTACACCAGGTCCACGTAGTGGCAGCCGACGTAGGTGAACGGGTCGCTGTTTTCCTTGGTGAACCAGTTCTGGAAATTGGAGTGGCGGTAGTAGTACGGCTCGATCAGCTTGGCCTCGCCGCAGCGGAATCGGCCGAAACGGCCGCGCGCGGTAGTGGCCGCGGGCATCCAGCGCCCGGCGGTCGAACCGCTTGTGGTACTCGACGCCGACGAAAAGCCCCTTGGCCTGAGCCAGCTTCTCGATCTCGACCGCCTGGGCGTACGTGAGCACCAGCGGCTTGACCGTCAGCACGTGCTGGTCGTGCTCCAGGGCCACGCGGATGACCGCGTCGTGCAGATGGTCCGGCACGGCCACCACCACGAGGTTGCCCGGCGGCAGCTTGGCGATCACCTCCTTGAACAGGTCCGGATGCATCTGCTCGGGCGGCGTGTCGAGCGCCGGGAACGCCTCGAACCGCTGCCCGGGAAACGCCTCGGCGAACCGGGGATACTCGGCCAAGACCCGCAGCGGGGCGAGTTCAGGGCGCAGATCTTGATCGGCCCGATGACGCCCTGCCGCTGCAAGTGGTACAGCGACGGCAGGATCTGGTCGTGGGTGATCATCCCGCCGCCGACGATGACGACCTCGAGTTTCCGTCTTGCCTTTCACTGGATGCCCTTCGGTCCTTGGGTCCCTTTCGCCGTAGCACGGGCGGACGCCCGTGACTCATGGGCGACGCCCATGCTACTGAATCGCTTCGCGCATCGCCTCTTCCAGCACGGCGATGCCTTCGCGGATGCGTCCTCCGGCGTCACCAGCGGCGGGGCGATCTTGACCGACGCCCCGCCGTAGCCGACCGGCGCGAACATCAGCAGCCCTTTCTCCACGCACCGGCGCACGATGTCGGCGGCCAGCGCGGAGTCCGGCTCGATGCCGCCCGGCTTGACCATGTGCAGCGGCCGCGACCAGGCCCTTGCCGTGCACCGCCCCGACGTGCTTCGGGAACCGCTGGCCGAGGTCCGCGCAGCTCGGGCTGCAGGATCTCGCCCATGCGCCGGGAGTTCTCGACCAGGTTCTCCTCCTCGATCACCTTGAGGTTGGCCAGGGCCGCGGCCGCACAGACCGGGATTGCCCGTGTGGGTCGAGGTCATCGAGCCGGGCGGATAGAGGTCCATGATCGTCGCTGCGGCCGATCACCGCCGAGAGCGGCAGGCCGCTGGAGATGCCCTTGCCGCAGCAGATCAGGTCGGGCACGACGCCGTAGTGCTCGAAGCCCCAGTACGTGCCGGTGCGGCCGAAGCCGGCCTGCACCTCGTCGAAGATCAGCAGCACCTGGTGCTTGTCGCACCAGGCGCGGAGCTTCTGGACGTACTCGGGCGGGGCGAAGCTGGCGTTGCCGCCCTGGTAGGTCTCGCTCATCACGCCGGCGACCTGAGTCGGGCTTGACGCCCGGCCCGGTCCAGGGCCTTGAGGAAGCCCTCGAAGCTCGTGTCCGGGCCGCGGAAGCCGTCGGGGAACGGCACCTGGACCATGTCCGGGTCGAGGTTGACGATCCAGTCCTTCAGGGCCGGGATGCCGCCGGCCATCTGCGAGCCCAGCGTGCGGCCGTGGAAGGCGTTCTGGAAGGTGACGATCGCGATCTTCTTGGCGCCGATGCGCCTTGCCGTGGGTCCGGGCCAGCTTGATGGCGCACTCGCAGGCCTCCGCCCCGGTGGTCAGCAGGAAGACCTTCTTCAGCCCTTCCGGGGCCACCTGAGCCAGCTTCGCCGCCAGTTCGGCCCGGATTTCCGACGGGAAGCAGTAGTTGTGCATCAGCCCGTGTTCGACCTGGTCGATGATGGCCTGGCGGATCGCCGGATGGCCGTGGCCGGCGTTGGTCACCAGCACGCCGGAGGACCAGTCGAGCCACATGTTGCCCCAGCGGTCGTAGACCTGGATGCCCTCGGCCCGGTCCCAGACGACCGGCGGCTGGCCGCTCATCGAGCGCGGCTCGAACTGCCGCAGTCGTTCGAGGATCGGGATCGACTCGGGGACGGGGATGTCCGTGACAATACGACGATACTTCGTCTGTACACGCGCAACTTTTCGCGGCGTGAGATCCACTGCCATCTGTGTTCCCATGCTTACTCCTGAACTACACCCATACCAGAAACGGCCTTATTGTAGCAGATGGCCCGGTGCTCACAAGGGCAGTCTTCGTAGGGCGAGCGTCCCCGCTCGCCTGAAGTGGCACGGGCATCCCGTTCGCGGGGCTCAGGGCAGGCTTGCCCGTGATCTCGAATTCATGGGCGCTCGCGCCATGCTACGGCGTCGTGCAGGGACCCCCGCCTTCGCGGGGGGAGGGGACCCCAAACGCGACATGTCGCTTTTGGGAACCCGAGCCTGCCCCCGGCTTGACCGGGGGCACGACCTACGGAGATCGGACGCGCCTCGTCACGATCCGGCTTTCCAAGTTTACACGGGGCTGGGGTGGGTGTATAGTGACGAGCATGCAGTTCGCACCGTCGGTATATGAGCATGCGGCCCGAGTCATTGCCGAGAGTCCCTGGGACGTGTCGCGCGACGTCCGCCTGCTGGCGAAAGGCCACACCGAAGCGTACCGCCTTTATCAGCACCGCCCCATCGTCGTGGGCATCGACATCTACAACCTGGAGGCCGAGGCCTACGGAGCCGTCGTCCGCCGAGCCTCCGGCAATGGCATCCCGGCCATTCATGAGCATCCTCTTTCGACCGCCCAGGAGTTGATCGACCTGGAGCCGTTCGACCCGAAGTCGGCCGGCCGGATTCCGATGGCGATCGAGGCCGCCGAGCGCGTCCTCGCGGCGTGTCCCGGCGCCGATGTGCGCGTGCCTCTGAGCGGACCATTCTCTCTGGCGACGAATCTCGTGGGCTTCGAGAACCTCCTGGGCGAAGTCCAGACCGCGCCGGATCTTGTCGCAGAGGCCCTGATGTCCTTGGTGGCGGGGCAAGTCAAATTCTGCCAAGAGATCGCCCGTCACGGCTTAGGCATTGCCTTCTTCGAATCCGCGGCGGCCCCGCCCCTGCTCTCGCCCGCGAACTTCCGGGACCTGGAATTGCCCGCCCTCCGCGCGATCATGGCCCAAACCTCGGTTCTGGTCAGCCATCCTGTCCCCTGCATCATGGGCGGTGACACCCTGCCCATTTTGGACCATCTGCTCGCGACCGGAACCGGTTACATCTGCTGCCCGGCCGAGACCGACCAGCACGGATTCATGAAAAAGATGAAGTCCCACCCCGAGGTGAAGGTCCGCATCAACATGGACCCGGGCCCGATCACGGCGAACGACTTCGAGGCGATCAAGAAGGAAGTGGATCGGGTGATTGCCCTGGCCCCCGGCAGCACCGACCTCTGCATCGGCACCGGCTGCCTGCCCTTTGAGGCCGACCCACAGATGGTGCTGAAGACGAAGGACTACATATTGTCTCGAAATGAAGGGTGACGATATGCTTGAGAACGCCCGTAGCCTGACCCGACGAACATTCCTGAGGAACTCGGCCGGCGCCGTCGCCGGCGCGACATTGCTGTCGCCGACGATTGTCCCGTCTTCGGTTTTCGGGGCCAATGCCCCGAGCAACCGCGTCACGGTCGGCATGATCGGCATGGGCCGGCAGGCGTACTACTCCAACGTCAAATCCTTTCTCAGCTTTCCCGATGTGCAGGTGGCGGCAGTCTGCGACGTGGACGCCTGGCGGCTGGAGAGCGGCCGCAAAGCGGTGGAAGACCACTATGCCAAGGACCGCTCCGCGGGGACGTTCAAAGGCTGCGCGGTGTTCCGCGACTTCCGCGATCTGCTGGCCCGCGCGGACATCGACGCGGTGATGGTCTCCACGCCGGACCATTGGCACGTCCCCATCTCGATCGCCGCCGCCAAAGCAGGCAAGGATA
Source organism: uncultured Planctomycetota bacterium (assembly GCA_963699595.1). Taxonomy (GTDB): domain Bacteria; phylum Planctomycetota; class Phycisphaerae; order Sedimentisphaerales; family Anaerobacaceae; genus PLanc-01. The sequence continues at coordinate 671,029 of CAVOUO010000035.1, read as the reverse complement.
TCTCCTGTGAGAAGCCCGTGACCTTGTGCATCGAGGAAGGCCGCCTCCTCAGCGATACGGTCCGGCGGTACCATCGGGTCTTCCGCATGGACAGCGAATTTCGCTCGCTCGCCTGCTTCCAGCGCACGTGCGAGCTGGTGCTCAACGGCCGGATCGGCAAGGTCCACACGATCCGCACCGGCGTGCCCGTCGGCGATGTCGCCGGCCCCGTGGAGCCGACTATGCCCGTGCCGGAAGAACTCGATTACGAGATGTGGCTGGGCCCGGCTCCTGTCGCCCCGTACACCGTCAACCGCGTACACGATCCCCACAAGTACGATCGCCCCGGTTGGATGCGCGTCCGCGACTACTGCGAGGGCATGATCACCAACTGGGTGCGCGCACCTGAACGACATCGCCCAGTGGGGCAACGGCACGGAACGCACGGGCCCCGTCGAGGTGGAAGGCACCGGCAAGTACCCGCGGGACGGGCTCTGGGAAGTGCTGCTGAGCTTCGAGGTGCGGTATAAGTACGCCAATGGCGTGCAACTCTTCTACCACACGAGCCGGCCCTACGTGCGCTTCGAAGGCAGCGAAGGATGGATCGAGGCCGACTACAGTAAGCGAACCGTGACGGCCCAGCCCCACTCCGTTCTCGATTCGCCTTTGAAGGCGGACGAGATCCACCTGCCGCTCAAGGATGAGAAACGCGACTTCATCGACGCCGTCAAGATGCGCGGCCAGACCCTGGCGGACGCGGAGGTGGCCCAGCGTACCACCTCCCTGTGCCAGCTCGGGCACATCGCCATCCAAGTCGGCCACAAGCTTGCCTGGGACCCGCAGGCGGAGCGGTTCACCAATGATGAGGCCGCCAACCGCCTGCTCGGCCGCCCGATGCGCAGCCCCTGGAGCCTGGCCTAAGCGAAACCACAGGACTTCCCGAAAGGAGACTCTGAGATGAAAGCACTATCCGACCCACCAGGTCACACGAACGACTCGACTGATGATTGCGGCCGCCTGCCTGTGCCTCGTGACTTCCTTCCAGCCGCTGTTCGCGCAATCGGCAGCCTCCAAACCGCTGTCGCAGGACGAGAAGATGAAGTGGTTCCGGGAGGCGAAATTCGGCCTGTTCATTCACTGGGGGCTCTACGCCGTGCCCGCCGGGACGTGGAAGGGCCAGCAGATTCAGGGCATCGGCGAGTGGATCATGAACCGGGCGAAGATCCCGGTCAAGGAGTACGAGCAACTGGCCGGCCAGTTCAATCCGGTGAAGTTCAACGCCGAGCAGTGGGTGCAGATGGCCGAGGACGCCGGCATGAAGTACATCGTCATCACGAGCAAGCACCACGACGGCTTCGCGATGTACGGCTCGAAGGTCAGCAAGTACAACATCGTGGACGCCACGCCGTTCAAGCGCGACCCGCTGAAGGAGCTGGCGGCCGCCTGCGCCAGGCACAACATCCGCTTCGGCTTCTACTACTCGCAGTCACAGGACTGGCACGAGCCCGGCGGGGCCGGCAACACGTGGGACTTCCCGTCCGATGCGGAGAAGGATAAAAGCGGCGCCTATGACCAGTACCTGCGTGAGAAAGCCGAGCCGCAGGTGAAGGAGTTGCTCACCGGCTACGGCCCGGTCTGCCTGATCTGGTTCGACACGCCGCGCATGATGGGAACCAACAACCGCGCCGAGCGGTTCCTCGACATCTGTCCACACGCTCCAGCCGGCGTGCCTGATCGACGGCCGGCTCGGCGCCAAAGGCGATTACCGCTCGATGGGCGACAACGCGATTCCCAATCAGGTAGTCAATGAAGATTGGGAGGTGCCCGCCACGCTGAACAGACACCTGGGGCTACAAGAGCTACGACAACGACTGGAAGACGCCGGAAGACCTGACGTTCAAGCTCGTGGACATCGTCAGCAAAGGCGGCAACTACCTGCTGAACGTCGGCCCGACCGCCGAGGGCCTGATTCCGCAGCCCAGCCAGGACAACCTGCGGGCCGTGGGCCGCTGGCTGAAGGTCAACGGCGAGTCCATCTACGGCGCCGGCACGACCCCCTTCGGCGAAGAGCTGGGCGCGCCGGACCCCTCGGGGAAGAAAGACAAGAAGGGCAACCCGGCCTTCACCGCCAAGACCGATTGGCGTTGCACGACCAAGCCCGGCAAGCTCTACATCCACCTGTTCAAGTGGCCGACCGGCTCGTTCGAGCTGCCGCCGATCAAAGGGCAAGGTGACGAAGGCGTACCTGCTCGCCGACCCGCAGAAGCAGGCCCTGGCGGTCAAGCAGACCGGCCAGAAGTGGTCGATCTCCCTGCCAGCCGCCGCCCCGGACAAGATGGACTCTGTGCTGGTGCTCGAGACGAAGTGAGAGGCGACCGACAACCGATGTTTCACCGCAGAGGACGCGGGGGACGCAGGGGCACGGACAACGGACGACAGAGGACGGAGGACGGACCGCCTACCGGCTACGGGTTACCGCGTTGGGAATCGCGAAGGACGCGAACGAATCATGTAGGACAGCCGCCCTCGGCTGTCAAAACAACCGGCTCCCGATTACGGGCTACCGGCTACTGCCTTATCCCAAACCGCTGAGCATTTATCGCTCATGTCATTGCGAGCGAAGCGCGGCAATCTTCTCCTGAGCCAATGGCATGACAAAGGCAGAACGCCTCCCGCCAACGTCCACGTCTATTCCTCTGTAACTCCCTCCACGCCAGAAATGTGAAAGTGAATGCCTGAACGCGATTCCTCTCGGGGCTCATCTTAGGGAGTGTTTGCGGTGGATTCAGCCGCTGCGAGGCGCGGTCCGGCCGTCTGACGGGCACAAGCGGCCGAGCTATCAAATCGGGATAGGCCCGTGTCGGTGCCGACATAGAGGCACCGACCATCCGTGGCCAGAGCGGTGATGTGATTGGAGAGCAAACCGGAGTTCTGCTTCGTATATAGATATTGGCTTGGTCCGTCGACGCACAGCAGTCCTTCTGCCGTTCCCGCCCAGAGCCGGTCCTGACCGTCGCATAAGACAGCCGTGACCATATTGTGGGGGAGATGGCTGTTGTAGGTGTTGAGCCGTCGGGCGCCCTGCCCGTCATAGACAATCACACCGGTGCGGTACGTCCCCAGGTAGACGTGTCCTTTGGAATCCGTCGCAATCGACATGACGATCCCACGGGTCAATTCCGGATAACTGCGCCACGTTCCCTCCCGATAGGAGGCGCACCCCTTGTCGGTGCCGACCCACAACGTGTCCTGACCCTGCCAGGCCATGCAGAGGACTTCATTGCCCGGCAGGCCGTCCGCCGTAGTGAAATGCCTCAGCACGTGGGCGCTGCCATCGACCAGCGACACGCCGTTGTCCGTCGCAATCCAGACATGGCCGGCGCTGTCCGTCTCGAGGTCGTAGATCGCGTAACCGGCGATATTGGAATTCGCGGCCGGACTCGAGGTGAAGACTCCCTTCCCAAGCGCGAAGGATCGATAGTGACGCGTCTGACTTGTGACGAACACGCTGGTTCCGGTTTCGTCAATGCGGCGCAGTCGACCGTAGCCGCCCGTCCATATCGTACCATTGGATTGAACGGCCACGGCATGGATGGGGCCCGAGGCTTCGGACCGGCTGTCCGGCTGAATCCACGTGCCCTGGAAGCACTGCACCAGGGTGCCGGGATTCTGCGAAAACACGTCGAAACCCGCCACCAGTCTCCCGGTGGAATTGAGATCGAGGCAACGTATGTTGTTCCCCAGGAGACCATCCGCCACGGTGCAGGTGGTCCAGCCCGAAGCCGCTGCTTTCGCCGGCACGGACGACAGGACCGATTCTTCCCGGCCGGCGACGTATGTGCGGACCCGGCATGAGTTATTCGCTCGGTTCCAGTCCAGCAGAACGTGCTGGGGATCGAGCACGATCGAGCGGACCGGCCGGTTAAACGTCCACGCTACGGTCTCGCGGCTGTTCGAGCCTGTCCACGTCGTTTCCTGATGCGTGCCGTCTTCGAAGAGGATTCGCACGGGCACGGGAAAGCGGATCGGCTCCCGCTGTGCCAACGAGGCTCGGACGGTGAATCCGTCCGGGGCTTCGGACTGCGTCAATTCCGTCACCGCCGGGTCGAATCGGTCCACCCGCTGAATCCAGGCGGATACGAAGGAAGACCATTCGCTTCCGGCGGCTCGGCTCATGGCCTCAATGAACCTCTCCGTCGCGACCTGCTCCGCGACGATTTGTTCTCCCAGTTGTCCCCGCACAAACGATCTCAGGGAGTCGATCACGCGCTGTTCGTTCAACGAGGTGAGCATGATGGGGAGATACCCGCCCCTCGTGTACACCGCCAGACCCGAAGCGCCCCGCAAAGGCTCCCGTTGCTCTTTGACGTATTCGAAGAGCCGATCGAGACCGCGATGGAATTCGGGGAGGGTCGTTTCGCTGTCGGCGGCGTGACGCAGATAGAGATAGTTCGAGTAAATGGCCGAGGCTTCCGCAATCCACAGGGGCAGCGCACCGGAGTGCCACTGGTGTGAGACCTCATGAGGAATGTAGGTGTTGAGCATTTCTCGTTTATGTTCATTTCGGCAACGGTCGGTGTTCATCAGGATAATCGACGGAACCGCCACGGCCCCGGCACTGAGATGGTCGTACTCGACGATCGCCAGGTTCCGATGCGGGTAGGGACCGAAGGCCTCCTCGAACCGCCGCAGCGCATCGCAGGCCCGCGCCGCGATCTGCTCCACATCGGTGCGGCTCATCGAATGACTGAAGACCGCGACCGTGATGTCCCCGGCCTTGGTCTCGTATTTCGACAGCCGCGTCACCAGCAGGCCGATGCGATCGCAGGGAGTCCGGGTCCCATAGCGCCACACGGGGTTGGCGTCGCCGGAAGCTTCCAGGTCGGCCGCCCCCACCTGCCAGCCCGGCGGCACGCGGAGGCGCGCCTCGAAGGTGCACATGTCCCTGGCCCCCTGGTGGTACCAGCTCTTGGTGAAGGGGTACCAGCGGGAGTTCACGAATAGGGTGTTCTTGTCGTATCGCTCCAGCCGCTGCCGGAAGGAAGGCAAGCGGAGGTTTCCGCCGTACGTCAGGGCCAACTCGACCGTCTGTCCTTTCGAGGCCGGCTCCGCCAGCGGGATTTCCACCAGGTCGCCGTGGCGGGAGAACGGTACCCGCTGGCCCGCGACGCTGACCTGCGTAACGCCGAACTCCCAGGCGAGGCGCAGATAGATCTTCGTGAGACGGTCGGTGAGAACACGGACACGGGCCGTGGCCGTCGCCTGGAGGCCGCCGGTACGGGGAGCTACCTGGGCGTCGAGATCGACATGAAGCAGGTCGTACTCCGTGGTGGAATCGTATTCCGCCGCTTGCCGTTGGACCCAGCGCCCGTCCTCGGACCCGTAGATCGTATCCGTGACCACGGCCTCTTCATTGCTCTTGTCCCGACCGCCGCCCCACGTCTGCACCGCCACGGCGCGCACGACCAACTCGTCTCCTTTCTGGATGACATCGAGTTGCCGGCCGGCACTGAGGAAATGCAGATCCGAGGGAACTTCGCGGGACCAGAGCAGGTGCAAGCCCGCGTGCACCCCCGTCAGCAGGAAGGCGGCCGCGAGCGCTGTGCGAAGCCGCGACGCCCGTTGGCGGACCATGACCAAGACCAGTCCCGCCAGCACGCCCGCGAGCACGACGAAAGCCGTCTTGGCGAACAGCCAGTTGTACTCGTCAAACAGAGTGCCGTTGGCCAGTTGGCTCTGGAGCTGGAACGCGTTGGGCACCAGCGGCATGACCTGCTTCATGACGAGGGAGGCGATCAAGCCGGCGGTCCCGACGGCGTACCCCGCCAGGGCCTGCGCGGCCACCGTGGCCCCCAGCAGGCCGATCATGCCGAAGTACAAGGCCCCGGGAAGGACCACCAGGAAGGCCGAAAAGAGATTGAACGGAGTATAGAACACCCGCAGCACCAGCAGAATCGCGCCATAGGTTGCCGCGGTGATCAGCAGGCCGTGCGCCAGCTTGCGGAGGAGCACGGGACCCAGGCCGTGGTGCGAGGACATCAGCAGTGTCGCGCGCCCGGCCTGGATGTCCGACGCGATCAGATCGCTGAAAATGACGATGCCCAACAGAGGGGCGAACATCTCCAGTTGCCTCAGGAGAGCCGCCAGCCTGGTATCCTGAACCGAGACCGGATACGTGAAGATGATCACCAGCAGGACGACCGATATGATCCCGAGGGCCAGGAGACTTCGACCCACCAGCATCCGGAGGGAGTACCCAAAGAGAGTCATCTCGTTGCGCAGAACATTGCCGACGTGCCCAAGCTTCATCTCAACGGCTCCTCATTCGCTCCAGCAGCAGCACGGAAAGGCCCACCAGGACCACGGAGAAGGCGATGTACAGAATCGCCCGCAGGTACAACTCCGGCGCCAGCGGGTGCAGCAGATAGGAATAGGACATGTCCCACAGCCGGCACGGCCCAAGGTGGGCGGACAGATCCCGCGCGTAGAGACGCATGCTGAGATCCCACAGGTCGACGTCGGGGGGGTGGGTCCTCAAGGTGTTCGGAATGCGGAACAATGCCACCGCCAGGAAGTACACGAGAAAGACCGGCAAGGCGACGATCACCCTTCTCGACAGGCACATGAGCAGTACCGCCAGGGCTCCACAGAAGAGGATCGTCGGCAGGATGGAACACGTCCAAACGCAGGCGAACTCCCTCATCGGATAGGGCGCGGATTGCCCGTAGAACAGCGGAATCGCCAGGAAGGCCGCCAGGTACAAGACACTGACGCCCAGGGCAAACAGGACATTGCCGAGGTAAGCTCCCCCGAGATACGCCCACGCCGGGATCGGCCGGCACAGGAGCAGATCTCTCCGGTCGGCGGCCAGATCGCGCGACAGTGTCCCTGCGACCAGGAGAAACGTCATGATGCCCAGGAACATGGTGCAACCCAACTGATAGGCGCGTACGGCCTGGGTGGTCGTCGGCCAGCCGAGAACCCCCGGCGAAAACGCTTCCGAGAAGCCCAGCAGCGCTGCGGCGGCCAGACCGATCATCCAGACCGGATTGCGCCGCTGCACCCGCCATTCAAATCGGGCCATCTCCCTCAATGCATCAAGCGGCCTGTTCATACGTCCTCGAGGAATTGATGAGCCAGAGGTAGGCGTCTTCCAGCGTCGGCTCCGCGCGTTGCCAATCGGGCTGGTTCTGCGTATTCGACAGGAGTCTCACCTGCATCCCCTGATCGGTATCGACCATGCTGGTGATGGCGTACTCATCCCGAAGGCTCTCGTACCGGGCATCATCGAGCCGGGCCTCCCAGACTTTGCCTTGGGCCTGACCGATCAACTGGCGGCACCGGCCCACGAACTCGAGGCAGCCGTGGTTGAGCACGGCCAGCTTGTCACAGACGGAGCCGATGTCGGCCACGATGTGGGTGGACAGGATCACGATGCGGTCGCGACTCAATTCCCGCAGGAAATTCCGAAAGCGGACCCGCTGGGCCGGATCGAGCCCCGCCGTCGGCTCGTCAAAGATGAGCAGCCGGGCGTCCGTCAGGAGAGCCTGGGCCACGCCGAGCCGCCGGAACATCCCGCCGGAGAGCTGGCCCGCCCGTCGATTCCGCTGTTCCGCCAGGCCGACCAGGCTGAGCACCTCCTCGATCCGGGCCCGTCGCTGTTTGCGCTGCGTCAGGCCGTTGAGAATCGCATAGTAGTCCAGGACCTCCCACGCCTTCAGTTGTCCGTAGGTCTGGAAATCCTGGGGCAGATAACCCAACATGGAACGAATCCGGGCGGCTTCCTCCACGACATCATGCCCGAAGACCCGTGCCCTGCCGCCGGTCGGTCTCAGGAGGGTGGTAAGGATTCGCATCAGCGTGGTCTTTCCGGCTCCGTTGGGGCCCAGCAAGCCGAAAAGACCTGTCTCGATTTCCAGGTCCACCGCGCGCAGGGCCTGCGCCCGGAAGGGTACTTCAGAGAAAGTGCCTCAAGCGTGACCTTATCGGTGAGTTTGGTCGGCTCTGTGTCCATACCGCAAGCCCCTTGTCAAAATGCCGCCGCGGGAGATGGGTTGTCATTAGGCACGACGCCCTCTCGTCTCTTCTTCGTCCGCATGAAAAAGCATAGCGCCGAGGCCACCACGGCCACGGCGACGCCGTCTTGCAACGAATAGCGCCAGGCGACGTAGGGAGCCTTGACCACGCTCGTTTCCGGCGGGTTATTGAAAAGACGTCTCTCCAGCACGGTCAGAAGTACTTGCCCCTGACCCGCATCGCGATATTCCAGCCTCGCCCAGCGCGGGAACAGGAACATCACCCCGATGCCGAGCAAAGCGATCCCGATGATACACTTCTGTTTGCCGTTCATGACCAAGCCTCCCGGTCTGCAGGTTGAGGATTCATTTCATCCCACCAGTCGGATTGGCCTGCCGGGTATTTCACATGAACTGTCCACGATATTCAAAGAAGAACATCGGGCCATCCCTCGGTCTGTGCCTCGGACTTCGCACGCACGATGACCTGCCCACATCTTCCACTGAACGGGAAGGCCGAGTTGGAGTGGTTGGACCTGGCCCGCTGGCAGAAGCAGACAAGCGGGGACGAATGGCGCAGGGAACAGGAGATCGGAGAGGCCGGGATTCGAACCCGGGGTAGGGGTTAACCCCCTACGACGGTTTAGCAAACCGTTGCCTTAAGCCACTCGGCCACCTCTCCAACTTGTCAATTGCCAAGGACTTACGCCGATTCCGGACCTCTTGTTTGCTCCGGCAAGATCCGCCATCCGGCCCAAGTCCACGCCGGCCCGCAAAGGCCAACATACTGTTAGTCTACCTCGAACCGGCCGGCCATACAACAAAATTCGGGGAAGGTTCTGCCATGTGCCATGGGGCACGAGGATCGTCGGACGGTTGCGGTTGTGAGGCTCGTGTGGCCCAGCCGCCCCCGGCTGGGATCGATCACCGCCGAGGGCGGCGGTGCCACATGTCAGGCAAGACGAGCCGCACAATGCCCGGCCGACAAGCGGTTCGGCCTGCGGCAGAGCCGCTCGATATCCCGGGCCACGATCTCGGCGACCACGCGCTGAAGCTCCAGAAGATCCTGTGATGCCAACTCCTTGGGAGCTATCCCCCGTGGCTGGTCCACGGCGCCAGGGCAGGCACAGGGTGGGGACCCCAAACGCGATGGATCGCGTTTGGGAACCCGGCCTGCCCCTACCCGGCTCGGCCCGCGCCGTCGTTGACCAGCCGCCTGCCGCTGCTCGGCCAAAATGTTCTCTGCCAGATCGTACGAGGGTATCCCGGCCCCATCCTCCGGGGGCTGGGCACTCTTGTCGAAAGGCGGAATCACATCCGTCGCTCGGAGCACCTTTCCGCGTTTGGTAGGGTTCCCAATCGGGAACTTATGCGATTGGGGAGCGTCCCCAAACCCGATTTGTCGGGTTTGGGAGCCCGGTTCCGGCCTACTCTTGTGATTCATTTCTTCCACGGTCGAGCGAACCTCCCGGCGAAAACCGCTGGTAGGGGCAACCCCCTGGGGTCGCCCTCCCAAGGGCAGGCACGGGGACCTGCCCCTACATCATCATTTCTTTTCATCTTATCGGCCGGACCGCTCCGCAGGGGCGAATAAATTTTCGCCCTTACGCGTGAGCCGGAATGCGTCTAATGTAGACGAAGTAGGCCCCGCGCGACGTGCCGTCTTCAGCGGTCAGCCACGTCTGGAGTCTCACCTTGCCTGGTTTCAGCGAAGTCCGAAAGACGACTTCCTTGGCCCCCGCGGCAACGGGTCCGGTGAGGTCGATGTCGCCGATCGTCAGTCGCGCTGTGCTCGCCTGAATCGCTTGGCTGCCGGGGATAGCTGCGTTGATCGGCTGATCCAACTCTCTCGGCCAGCGGCGCAACGAGAACTCGTACTCGCCGGCCTGCGCCACTTCCACGGCCCAGAAGCCGTTGGACGGCTCGCCCTTGAGAATGTGCGTCTGGTCCCACGGGGGGAGATCGCCGCCATGCCAGTCGTGGCAGGTAAGCCTGGCGGGATTCTCTTGGTCCGAGCCGATGACGATCTCGCAGTATTCATTGAACCGCTGCGAGACGTTGGCCCACCAATCCTCATAGGCACGGCGCAGCTTCTGAACCAGATCGGGGTGTTCGCCGGCAACATCGTTCTTCTGGCCGGGATCGGCCTGGATGTCGTACAGTTCCTTGCCGTTGATCAGTCGCCAGCGGTCGGTCATCGCCGCACACTTGCGCCACTTCTCCGGATGCTCGATGCGCTGCGAGTCCGTAACCAGGATGCGGTCCGGCCAATCGGCATCGGCGCCTCTCAACAGCGGCGCCAGGCTGGTGCCGTCGAACTTCACGTCCTTCGGCTTGGGCAGGCCGCACAGGGCGATCAAGGTCGGCAGCAGGTCGATATGCGCGGTCAAGCGGCCGATGTCTTTGCCGCCCCCCAGCCCCCCTGCCGGCCAGCGGAGGAAGCATGGCACGCGGTGGCCGCCCTCGTACTCGCTGCCTTTGGTTCCGCGCATGCCGGCGTTGAAGCCTCTCTTGCCTTGGAAGCCGGCGGCGGTGCCGTTATCCGTCATGAAGATGAGAATCGTGTTCTCTTCGAGACCGAGGGCCTTGAGTCTGCTCCGCAGCCGGCCCACGTTCTCGTCGATGTTCGTGATCATGCCGTAGAAGTTGGCGTTCGGGACGTCCTTGCCGGTGTACAGGCTGCGGTACTTCGCGGCAACGTTGTACGGGCCGTGCGGGGCATTGGTGGCGATGTACGCGAAGAAGGGCCGGTCGCGATTGGCCTCGATGAAGCGCAGGGCCGCGTCGAACCAGACATCCGTGCAGTAGCCCTTCTGCTTCTCGGGCACACCATTGTGCCGGTAGGTGTCGTCGAAGTAGCGATTGCCCCAGTAGTCCGGCGTCTGGCCAACGCCCCCGCCGCCATGGACAAGAACCTCCTGGAACCCGCGCTCCTGCGGCCGATAGGGATAATTGTCGCCCAGGTGCCATTTGCCGAAGACGCCCGTGCGGTAGCCCCCCGCCGCGAAAACATCGCCCATCGTCACTTCATCCCGGCGGAGCAAGGACCGCCCCATCACCGTGTGCCAGACGCCGGTGCGATTGCAGTAGCGCCCGGTCATCAGCGCCGCCCGCGTCGGCGCGCACGTCGGTCCCACGTGGAAGTCTGTCAGGCGAACACTCTGCCGATACAGGGAATCGATGTTCGGCGTCTGAATGATAGGATTGCCGAGACACCCCAAATCGCCGTAACCCTGATCGTCGGTGAGCACCAGGACCACATTCGGCGTCCTTTGCGCATCCGCGGACGCCCTTGCAGGGTGAAGCTTGCCCCACCAACACGCGGCCGCACCCAGCGCCCCCAGGAACTGCCTTCTGGTTTGCACAACGTCCCTTTCGCCGTCCCCCATCCCAATGAAGTCCAGGCCGTTAGACGGACACCGCCGGGCCGAGAGAGTATTGTGTGTAGCGGTCCAAGCCGATCTCATGGACCAGGCGGTTGACTTCGTCCACCGTCACGGCCTTGACCGCCGCGACATCCTGCTCGATGGAGCGATACTCGCCGAGGTACATCCAATTGGAGCCCAGGTCCCCCAATCGGCCCATCGGCAGCTCGTTCTTGAGAACCAGCGCACTGAGGACCTTGTTCTTGGCCTTGACCAGTTCCTCCCCGGTGATTCCGTCCCTGACGAGGTCCCGAAAGATGCCGTCCGCGATCTGCAGGACCTTGGTTGCATTCGGGGTGCCGCAGCGCAGATAGCAGTAGAACAGGCCGGTCCCATCCATCGGGCCGAAGTGCATCGCGGCTTCTTCCGCCAGGGCCTTGTCCACCAGTTCCCAGTAGAACCGCGAGCCGTAATCGTCGCCCACGATCATGCTCAGCAGCGACGCGGCGAACCGGCGCGGGTCCTGGGCGGAGACGCCCGTGTGCATCAGGCAGATGTGCTCGCGTTTGAGATTCGGCTTCTCGGCCCGCACCTTCTGCCGGGTGCCTTCGAAGTGGCACAGCGGCCGTCCCACCTCCTGGCTCGGCCACCGCCCTGAGGCGGCCTCGACCACGCCGCAGAATCCGTCCCAATCGAAGTTGCCCGCGCAGGCGACGATCATGTTGTTCGGCGCGTAGCGGCGGGCGAAGTACGCGCGCATCTGCTCGGCGGTCAGAGCGTCGATGCTCTCGACCGTCCCCAGGACACTGTAGCCGCACGGATGCGTCCCGAAGTGCAGGCTCCGGCAGCGGTCGATCACGTCGAACGTCGGCGTGTCCTGGTACATCGCGATCTCTTCCTTGATGACGTTCTTCTCGATGGTGAAGTCGTCCTCGCGCAGGGCCGGCCGCATCAGCTCGGCCCACAGACCCGTGATGTCGGTCAGGTACTCCGGCAGCACGGAGGCATAGAAGACCGTCTGTTCTTCGCTGGTGAAGGCATTGAACTGCGCCCCCCGGCGGTCGAACGCCTCATTGACCTCGAACGAGTTGAGCCGCTCGGTGCCCTTGAACAGCATGTGCTCCAGGAAGTGCGACACGCCATTGATGTCCAGGGTCTCGTCCCGCGCCCCGGTCCGGACGAAGTACCCGACCGCCGCCGATTTGGCAGGCGGGTTGACCTCGCCGATCAGCTCCAAGCCGTTCGATAGTGTCTTGTGCCTGAACTCCATCGTTCTACTCCGGGGCAAAGGGCAAGCACGGGGCTTGCCCCTACGTACGGACCTCTTTCGGTCCGATGGTGACCACGGTGAAATCCTGGAACGGGTGACTCCGCAGAAATCCGAGGACGGAATCGACCGAAGTCTCCTCGATCTTCTGCTTGATCTCATCCAGCGTCCGGACGCGGCCGAGCATGTAATAATCGCTGCCAATTGCGCCGGCCCGGCTGCTCGACGATTCACTCTGCAGGATCACGCTGGACTTGAGACCGATCTTGGCCCGGTCCATCTCCTCCTCGCTGATTCCCTCGGCCAGCCGCTGAAATTCCCGGAGAACCACGTCGTAGGTCTCCTGGGCCTTGTCCGGCGAGGTGCCCGCGTAGCAGGCGATCCCCGCCGCCTCCCGCAGCGAGTGGTACCTGGCCCCGATGGCGTAGCACAGGCCGCGTTTCTCCCGCACCTCCGTGAAGAGCCGCGCGCTCATGCCGCCGGAGAGGACCGACACCGCCAGGCGAGCATCATAGTACGCCTCATCGGCAAACCGTGCCGTCGGGGTCATCAGACCGATATGAACTTGGGCGCCGTCGTGGGGAAAATGCGTGTACTTCGGCCCTCTCTCGCCTATTTCAATCGCGCTGATCGGCTTGGCCTTGTACGGTCCGAACACACTCTCGATCTGCCGGCAGACGGCGTCGAAATCGTACTTGCCCGCGACGGCCAGGATGATCTGCTGGACATCCAGGTACGCGTCGGCGATCTCCCTCGTCTTGGCCGCCGTCAGGACCTGCAGCTCCTCGAGTTCACCCATGTTGCTGCGGCCGAGCGGGTCGGGATAGAAGCGTTTCTTCAACTCGATCGAGACCCGCTGGCGCGGCTCATCGTCCAGCGACTGCAGCTCCTCGATGATAAGCTGCCGGGCCGGATCGAACTGCTCATCAGTCAAATGGGGATGGAGGATGACATCCGCATACAGAGCCAGCGCCGGCGCCAGGTTGCTCGACTCCAGGGCCGCCCCGAGATAGAGGTGCGAACTGCCGATGGAGGTCGAGCGTTGCACGCCGAGACCGTCGAGGGCGTCGCCCAACTGCCGGCTGTCCCACTTCCCGGCCCCGCGAAAGACCCACTCGGAAATGACATTGGCGGCCCCGCAGTAGCCCGGCGGTATCCACGCCGCTCCGGCCGGCAGCATGAAGTCGAACGCCACTGACTCCACCCCCGGCATCGGCTCGCCCAGCACCACCATGCCGTTCGGCAAAACGCACTTGTCAATCCGCTGTTCCACGCACGACCCGCCAAAGCTGTCTCTATGGCTACTCCGTGAACCTGCGACGATCCACATGAGGCACCGGATTCTAACACCCCGCCCGCCACCCTTCAACCAGGAATTCCCCGAAGGAACACGGCGGAGCGCCTGCACGTCGCCATGCGCGTAAGCCTTTACTGCCTAGGTCTGGATGGGTATACTATCGGCCATGAAGAAGGCAAGCATCTACATCGAGACGTTGATCATCAGTTATCTGACAGCTCGACCCAGTCGGGATTTGGTGATTGCCGCGAGTCAGCAGATCACCGCGGAGTGGTGGGAAACTTCCCGTGAATCCTACGAGATCGTCACTTCCGATCTCGTGGTTCTGGAATCACGCGAGGGAGACCCGCACACGGCACAAAGGCGACTTGACTTTCTGAAAGGCATCCCCGCCGTTGAACTGACGGAGCAAGCGCGCCGGCTAGCCGAGACTCTGACTGGCAAGGGTGCGTTGCCGAGGAGAGCTCAAGCCGACGCATTGCACATTGCCGTTGCAGCCGTGCACACCATCGACTATCTGCTGACGTGGAACCTTCGCCACATCGATAACCCGGCGATCAAGCCACGTGTTCGCGAGATTTGTGGCTTAGAAGGTTACCGTTGTCCGGAAATCTGCACCCCCTTTGAAATCATGGAGCTTCGTTGATATGAAGAATGAGATCCTGGAAGAGGTCTGGCACAACCGGGATGCGTTTGCTAAGCGGTGCAATTACGATCTCGGGTGTATGATGGAGGAGCTTCGCAAGGTCAAGCGAGACCCGAGGAATCCATTGGTGCACGGTAAGAAGAAGTCAGCGGCCAGAAAGGCGAGGTCTTCGCGATGACTTCGACCTGAATGGCGGCGTCACACAGGTGTCGTCAGTCGTGACGTAGATCGCCCAGGACCAGCGTGATGCAAAGCTGACGATGCCCTATCACCTATGCCGCGGCGGTCTCGTGGTCGTAGTCGTCGAAGCGGACGGCGATCCGCTTGCTGACACCCTGCTGCTGCATCGTGATGCCGAACAGCATCTGGGCCATGCTCATCGTGCGCTTCGAGTGCGTGATCACGATGAACTGGCTGTCGATCTCGAAGTCCCGCAGGAGCAGGTTGAAGCGCTCGTTGTTCGCCTCGTCCAGGGCCGCGTCCACCTCGTCGAGGAAGCAGAACGGCGAGGGCTTCGTCCGGAAGACGGAGAACAGCAGCGCCAGGGCGGTCATGGACTTCTCGCCGCCGCTCAGGAGCGAGATGCTCCGCGTCTCTTTGCCCGGCGGCTTGGCGATGACCTCGATGCCCGCTTCGAGCACGTCGTCGGACTCTTCGAGGACGATGTCGGCCTTGCCGCCGCCGAAGAGCTTGCGGAAGATCTGCTGGAAGTTCACGCGAATCTGCTCGAACGTCTCGACGAACCTCTCGCGGCTCTGCTTGTTGAGCTTGTCGATCAGTTGTTCGAGCTGCTTCTTGCTCTCGCTCAGGTCTTTGACCTGGTTGGCCAGGAAGTTGTGCCGCTCTTCGAGAGTCTCCTGCTCGGCGATGGCGTCGATATTCACGTTGCCGAGCCGCTCGATCTTGCCGCGCAGCTCGGTGATCTCGTTCTTCACCTGCTCCCAGTCGACATCCCCGGCGGTGCGGGTGGCATACGCCTCGGCCAGGTCGAGCTGCAGCTCGTCTTTCACGCGCGCGACCAGGTCCTGCTGGCGAACCTCCAATTGGCCGACCTCCACGCGGACGGCGCCGATCTTCTGCTCGACCTCGGCCTTCTGGGCCCGCTTGGTGCGCACCGTCTCCTCTTTCTGCCGCTGCTCGGCGACCAGTCCGACGAGCTCTTCCTGCAAAAGCCGATTGTCGCGCTGGGCACTCTCCTTTTCCACGAACAGGTCCGAGACCCGCGTTTCACAGTCCAGGATGTCCCGCTGGGCTTCGGCCAACTGCCCCGCGCCGACCCGGATCTCCTCCTCGGCGGCGGCCAGCGTGCGCAGGCTCGCCTGCATCTGGCCCTGGAGCCGCTCGATGATCTGCCGCAGGCCCTTCTGCTGCTCCAGGACCTGCCCGAGCCGGACCTTCAAGTCCGTCAGTTCCTGCATCCGGTCCTGCTGCTGGCCCTTGAGCTCGTCGTAACGGCCCTCCAACTCCTTGATATGGGCCGCCCGCTCGTTGTTGACCGCCTCCAGCTCGCTGAGCCGCTGCTTCGAGTCGTATTCCCTCTGCACCGACTGAGCGATCTGGGCTTCGAGCGTGCCCAGCTCACTGGCGATCAGCGGCTCCTCGTCCTTGAGCCGCTTGATGTCCCGCTCGTAGACCGCCAGCTTCGAATTGATCTGCATCTTCTCCGTGCTGGCTTCGTAGATCGCCGTGCGCAGGTCCTTGCACAGCTTGTCCAAGTGCGCCTTCGTCTGGGTGCTCCGTTGAATCTGGGTCGTCCAACTCGCCAATTTCGGCGTTGATACTCCCGATCGTCTCTTCCAATTGGCTGATGCGGCTGCGGCGGGAGATCAATCCCGTCGCCTTGCCCAGCGGCCCGAGGCGCAGCAGCCCGTCCGCACTGAGGCACTCGCCGCCCAGCGTGACGAATGAATATCCGGTTTGCCGGCAACCCGCCAAGCCCTCGGCGGCGTCGAGCGAATCCACCACGAGGGTCTTGCCCAGCAGACTCCAAGCCAGCGGCGCGTACCGGCTCTCGCACCGGATGAACTCGACCAGCCGCCCTTTGACAAACGGATATTTCGAGAGGTCCAGGTCGTCCACGAACGGCTCGACCCGGTCCAGGCGGCGAAAGTGAACCCGGCCCTCCAGGCTCGACAGCATCTCCTGGTCCTGCAGGAGCTTGCCTGTGTCACTGACCAGCAGCACATCCGTAAGTCCCTCCAGGGCCGCTTCCACCGCCCCGGCGTACTCGACATCCGTGCCGATCTTCTGGGCCAGAATCCCGTCGAGGTAGTCGAGCTTGCGGCTTTCATCCGTTTGGGCCTTGAGGATGCTCTTGACGGCGTTGCCGAGCCCCTCATACCGCCGCTCCATGTCAGTCAGCACGGCCAGTTCGCTGCTCAGCGCGCTGCGCGCCTCCTTGCTGGCGGCCAGGTGCTTGCCGGCCTCCGCGATCTGGGCCTCCGCCTTCTCCATTTCCTGCCGCTTGGACTCCAGATTCTGGTCCAGCTCCACCATCACCCGCTCGATGTCCCCGAGCCGGGCGTTGTGCTGGGCCTTTTCCGTCAACCAGCGTTCGAGCTCGGCCCGGACCGTCTGGACCCGGCCCGCCAGGCGTTGCTTCTGGTTCGACAGATTGTCGCGGTAGCTGGAGAGGCTCTGGATCTCATTATGGAGCTGGGCCGTTCGCCGCACGATGTCGATGATGCCGGACTTCTCGTCCTCCAGCTCCGCCTGCAGCGATCCGATCTGGAGATCGACCTCGCGGGCCACCTTCTGGATTTCCGCGATCGCCTCGTTTCGCTCGGCGACCGTGCGATCGCAGCCGTCCAGCTCATCGCGATGGTTCGCCAAATCGGCCTTGAGGGCTTCGCCCTGCGCTCGCAGCCTCTCGATCTCCTGCGCGGCGGCATTGCGGCGTTGTTCGAGCTCGACGGTCCGGGAGCGCAGAAACTCGATCCGCTGCAGCTTTTGATCGATCTTGCTCTGCGCGGCCACCAGCGAATTGCCGGCCTCGCTGAGCCTGTGTTCCCGGTCGATGATGTCGTTCCCCAGCCGGCTCGCTTCCGCCTCCGCGCCCGCCTCTTCGGCCGACACGGCGGAGAACTGCTCCAGAGCCTGCCGCAGGACCGCCGATTTCTCATCGAACTGTTCCTTGTTCTTGCCGTACTCGACGAGCGAGAAGTTCACCTGCAGCTCTTTGAGCCGCTGCGTGTACTCCAGATAATTGCGGGCCTTGCCGGCCTGCAGCTTGACGCTCCGCAGCCGTTTGCGCGACTTCCTCCAGGATGTCGGCCAACCGCAGCAGGTTCTGCTCCGTGTGTTCCAGCTTGCGGAGGGCCTCCTTCTTGTGGGCCTTGTACTTGCTGATGCCGGCCGCCTCCTCGAAGACGAGACGCCGGTCCACCTTCGACGCGCTGACCAACTGATCGACCTGCCCCTGCTCGATGATCGAGTAGGCGCGGGTCGCGACGCCGGTATCCATGAACAGCTCGCGCAGGTCCTTCAGGCGGCAGATCTTGCCGTTGATGCGGTACTCGCAGTCGCCGCTGCGGTAGATGCGCCGGGAGACCTGCGACCTCTTCGGTGTCGATGGGCAGGCGGCCGCTGGCGGCGCCCTGCGGGTTGGAGAGCACCAGCGTCACTTCGGCCGAGCCCAGCGGCTTGCGGCTGCCGCTGCCGCCGAAGATCACGTCGGCCATCTCGGTGCTGCGCAGGTTCTTGACCTTCTGCTCGCCCAGCACCCACTTGACCGCATCGACCACGTTGCTCTTGCCGCAGCCGTTGGGTCCGACAATTCCCGTGATGTCACTATCAAAAACGAATTCCGTTCTATCCGCGAAACTCTTGAATCCGTCGAGTATGATCTTTTCAAGTCGCATGGCCTACCTAATCATCATCCTGATTTTGCCGCCTCAACTGGTCGCGCCGCTCGTTGAGGCACCCATCCTCTGGCGGCTCCGGGACAGTGTCCTTCTCTTTTATCGGCCTAAGATGTCTCATTTCTTGACAGGAAGGTCGATCTTCGGGAGGGGACCGGCCCAGAACGCCGCCGCCACGGCGTCTTTCACGGTCAGTTGCTCCAACAGAGCAATGATCTGCGCATAAGGGACGCCGGCGCTGAGGAGCTGTCCGGACGGTCCGGCCACCGCCTCACCGCCAAGGGTCCGGACCACGTCGCCGACGTCGGGCGAGCTTCGAATCGGCCCGATCACACCGGGACGTTTGGGGTGTTGGCGAATGACCGAGACATATCCTTGCCCGGCCCGGGCATCGAGCACGACCGTCCGATCCGGCGTCTCCACAAACAGGTTGTCGCGACATCGCAGCGGCGCCCCAAACAGAACGACCCGCGGCTCCCCACGGCGCGAGACGAAGATCGCCTTGTGACTGCTCTGGACGACCTGTTCGAGCAGGAAACTGCGTCCGATGCGGTCCCGCGTCACCGCGGCATCGCCCATCTCGCGAAGCTGATCGTACGCGGCCAGGACGACCTGCACATCCTCATCCCGCAACAGCCGCCGCCCCACGGCGGCCGCCACTTCCCGCCGCCGGGGAGAGGTCATGATGGCCTCGAGGGCCTCCAGCCGGTACGGCGAGTTGGCGTCAAAGGCTATGTCTCGCAGCGGCGCCAGGCCGCGCTCATCGCCCAAGCCCAGCATGCATCGAGCCGCCCGCAAACGGACCTGGGCCTCGGAGGAATTGAGAAGAGTATCGAGCCTGGTGACACTCTCCCGGCCAATCGCCTCCAGAACAATCTCGCTGTTCTCCTTTTCGTCGGAGCCGGCCAACCGGTCCACGTACGTATTGATCCTGGCGGCGGTTAATTCGTTGCTTGCCTGCAGAAATGTGGCCGGAAGCATCGAGATAAACCGCAACTTCCGCCGGCCGTAGTCGGCCGGGATGCGCACCTCGATATCGCCGGGCGAGACGGCCTGGGCGATGCCCGGTCCATAGCGCTCGCTCAGGCGATTGCGGATCAAGCTGGCCGCACGATAGTTGGGCTTCCGCAGCCTCAACATGGCCGTATATTCGTAGAGCGTCCGGCCGCCGCCCAGGATGTAGCCGCTCCTGGGGTCCAGATCGGCGGTGCCAATCGGGTTGATGAAGACAGGCCCGTCGACCGTCGCCAAAGGTCTGGTCTGGGCTCCGAAAGTGCCCCGGACCACCAGATCCGCCTTGTACAGCCAGCCGCCCTGGATCGACGTCGCATCCGAGCCCGGCAACAGGGCCACGCGGACATCGAAATAGTCTCCCCTCGAGGGCGTCGCCGGAATCATGGCCTCCAGCATCACCACCGCTGTGTTCTTGCTGTCGATCAGCTCATCGGCGTTGATGCGGTTGTCGGGCAGTTGGGTCGCGATGTACTGCCGCAAATACGCGCGAATCTCCGGCGGGCAGTATGCCGAACCCGTGCCGGGAAGCCCCCCGACCACCCCAAAACCCTGGACCGCGACGGGCTCGGGCTTTACGACTTCCGCCAGCGCGGCGATCGCAACGCCCAACTCGGCCGGGGGCGTCAGCGCATCGGAGCCGGTCTTCACCGTCTGCTCCTTCTGACAGCCGCCCGCTGCGGCCGCCAACAGCAGACCCGCCAGACACAGCATCAGACCCTGGAAGACTGGAATCGTGGAATGATGGAATGATGGGCGAATGGTGTGCGCACTGCTCAATATTCCGGTGTTCCAGTATTCCAACATTCCAACCTTTCGTTCCATTTTTTCCATTCTCCGCACCAATGACGAGGGTATCCTGGCCTGTGATCTCACACATTACCGGTTATCGCCATATCCGCAGGATCTGGATGAGTCAAACCCGCCGCCATGATAATGCATTATAGGACGCACGTCAACTTTCCCAAACAACACTTTCCCCTTCCTGACCATCTGACCAATCTGGCCTGGTTCAATGCTGGGTAACAGCCCTGGCGGTGGAGGGGTGCCACGCCCAAACTCGTTTGAGCGTGCCTTTCACGCATGGGAAGGGGGCGAGTCCACCACGCTCAAGCTGCGCTTGGGCGTGCCACCCGTCGCTTCTTACTCCCAACCGTCGGTCTTTGAACCAGGCCACCAAATTGGCACTTGCGAAACCGGGCGGGCCCTATTCGCCGATCATCTGGCAGATGACCGTCCGGGTGCGGGCGCGCGTGTCGAAATCCACGAGAATGATCTGTTGCCAGGTGCCCAGCGTCAGCCGGCCCTCGACGAACGGCACGCCCAGAGAAGGCCCCAGGAGCGAGGCCCGCACGTGGGAGTGGCCGTTATCATCCTGCCAGGTGTTCTCATGCTCGTAGCGGCCGGCCTCCGGGGCGATCCGCTCGAACGCCGCCTTGAGATCGTGGTTCGCCAGACCCGGCTCATACTCCGTTGTCGTGACGCCCGCCGTGGAGCCGACGTTGAACACGGTGACCACACCGGCCTTCAGGCCCGATCGGGCCACGGCCGCGGCAACCTCATTCGTGATATCGAGCACGTGACAGTCGCCACGGGTCTTCACCTGTATCTGCTCTGTTTTGACCATAATGCCGCTATTTCCCGCCTGCTCGCAAGCGTTGGAAAGCCGGCAGATTAACCGAATGCGGCAGGTTCCGCAAGCCCGTTCCGTCGGGCCCATAGCGCCGCGGTGACCCCGGTTTCTTTTCGCCTAAATCAGGCAGAACCCCGCCTTGACACCACGGCTTCATGCGGTACAGGGAAATGCTTAGCGGGAATTGAGTATTTCCCCTATACAGAATCCAGTGACCTGCGCGTACACTTTAAGGGTCAGCCTGAACCACGTACAGTCGCCATCTTGGTGGCGCGAGGCCGGGCAGGATTGTGAGAGTAAAGGATTAGCAGCACGGAGTCAGTGCCATCGTTCTCGTTGCGGCCAGCGGTTTACAACGGAGGGCTGAGCATGATGGGCCGTGTCCGTACGTGCCAAGGGAGTGCGGCATCTGCTCTAACGGGAGCCGTGAGATGCGCGATGGCGCAGGCCGGTCCCGGGGAGGAGGGATGAAGGGACGCCAGACGGGGTCTTTTGCGTTTGGGTGCCCCACCGGAGGGGAGATGGAGGGGACGGGGAAGGGTGATGCGGAGCGGTGATGTGGGGTCGCCCAACGCGGTGACACGCGTTTGGGTGGGCTCCTCAGTGCGACCCTTGCTTGCGCAGGGGGCAACTCTCACGCAGGTGAGAATCGCGCGTGGGGAATCGGAGCCCCTGGGCACGCCGGCCTTCCCCAATGTTCCAGCATCGCGGGAAGGCTCGCGCGCCCGAAGCGAAGCACGGACCGGCCGACCCGTTGAACCTCGCCATCGACTGTCATCGTCCCTCCCGGCTGTTCCCGGAACGAAAGACATCCCAGGACCCTCGCCCGGATTCCGCCCGCCCGAAGGCATCCACCTGTTGCTCCCCCCATTCGGCGTGCCTATTATAAGGAGGTGGCTGGACCGCACTACACTACGCCACTGGACATCGCATACAGCTACGAGCGAAAGGACATAGTCAGACTCCCGAAGACGGCCGGTGGCAAGACGAGGGGACGAATTGATGCGCACCCGTAAGGACGGGACGTCCGGGAACATAGAGACAACACGCGCGATAGATGGTAATCTAAGGTGTGCGTTCGCTGGCGGACGTGATGAGAATCACGTGAGAAATGATGTTCTTGGGTGGGAAACGAGTGGTGAGATTCAGTCGATATGCGTGTCTGATCCTGGCGGTCGCGATGGTCGGAGTCGGGTGCGACAAGCGGCCGGGGAGGGGCGGACCGCCGATGCATCAGGCGGCCAAGGATGGGGATGCCGGACGGATTCAGTCGCTGCTGGCACGCGGGACCGATGTCAATGCGCGGGATAGCGCCGGGCGGACGCCGCTGCACTGGGCGACGCTGCGGGGCCGCACGGAGGTGGCGACGATGCTCGTGGCCGCCGGGGCCGATGTCAACGCCAAGGCGACGAATACCGAGACGGTGCTGCACATGGCGGCCTCGCAGGGCCGGCTGGAGATCGTCGAGCTGCTGATCGCCAAGGGCGCCAATGTCAGTGGCCGCAACCAGGCGAACGCGACGCCGCTGCACCACGCGACCTTCCGGCGGCAAAAGAGCATCGCCAAGCTGCTGATCGCCAGCGGCGCGGAGGTCAACGCCAAGGATAAGGACGGCAACACGCCGCTGCACTTTGCCGCCCGCGGGGACCCGGACGTGGTCGAAGCGCTCCTGGCCAAAGGGGCCGACGTGAATGCCAAGGACAAGAACGGCCAGACGCCGCTGTCCTACGCGATCGCCCAGGGGCACAGCGTCGTCGTCGAGCTGCTGGTGAGCAAGGGCGCCGATCTCGGCGCGATGGACAAGGCCGCCGTGCAGAACATGCTGTGCTACACGATCGACCAGGGCTATGCGCGGGTGACCGGCCTGCTCCTGGCGCACGGGGCCGATCCCAACGCGAGGGACAGCCTGGGCCGGCTGCCGCTGCACGTGGCCGCGCGGGCCGGCAACGTCGAGGCCGTGCGACTGCTGGTGGAGCGACACGCCGCGGTCAACACGCGGGATGGGCAGGGCGCCACGCCGCTCTATGAGGCGATTGCGGCACGGGGCGGCCAAGAAGCCGTCCGGCTCCTGCTCGAACACGGGGCCGAAGTCAACGTGCGCACCGCCGAGGGCTGGACCCCCCTGCACGAGGCCGTGGTCGGAGGACAGCCCCGCGACATTGTCACGGCGGGCGACAAGGACACGATCGAGCTGCTCCTGGCCGCCGGGGCCGATCTCCGCACGAAGACCGGCGACGGCCGAACGGCTTTGCACCTGGCTGCCGCACGGACCGGCACGGAGATCGTGAAACTGCTGATCGCCCGCGGGGCCGAGATCGACGCCACGGACGACTCCGGCGTGACACCGCTCATGGAGGCGCTCGCGAACTACCAGGAAGAGATCGCGGGACTATTGCTCGCGGCCGGCGCCAAGGCCGTGGGCCAGACGGCCTCCGGCTCGACGCCGCTCCACCGTGCCGCCCGGCTGGGCAATCGCAGCCTCGTGGAGCCGCTCCTGGCCCGCGGCGCCGATGTCAACGGGCGGATCAAGACCGGTCCCAAAGGCCGGCCCGACAGCGAATGGCAGGGCCAGACGCCGCTGCAGATTGCGGCGGCCGGCGGATACTACGATGTAGTCGACATGCTCCTCGCCCACGGGGCGGACGTCAACGCCCGGGACGCCTACGGCACGACCCCGCTGCACGAGGCGGCCGGACGCGGGGGTCGCGCGGAGCCGCCGGGGCGTTTCCAGGACGTGGCGGAGCTTCTGGTCGCCAAGGGCGCCCAGACCGGCGTCGCGGATGAGGCCGGACGGACGCCGCTGCACGCCGCGATCGCGGATGGTCCCACGGCGACGGTGGCCCTGCTCATCGCCCAGGGCCGCAGCGTCAACGCGAAGACCGGCGACGGCGTCACGCCGCTGCACCTGGCGGCTTTCGAAGGCCGCGCGGACGTGATCGAGCTGCTGGTGGCCGCCGGGGCCGACGTCAACGCGCCGGACAACGACAGCGATCGGCCCATTCACTATGCGGCCCGGCGGGGCCACAGCGCGGTCGTCGCGGCCCTCGAAGCCAAGGGCGCTGTGTCGGACGCCACGGTGGAGAGCCTCCTGAGGATCGGCGCGACGCCCCTGCACCAGGCCGCCGCCATGGGCGACCTCAAGCAGGCCCGCTCTCTCCTGGCACAAGGGGCCAACGTCAACGCCAAGGATCGCCTGGACGCCCGGCCGCTCTATTACGCGGCCGAGAAGGGCCACAAGGAGCTCATCGAGCTGCTGCTCGCCCACGGCGCCGCGGTGTACGCGCGCAACACCCGGCGTCACGAGACCGCCCTGGAGGCCGCCACCCGCGTGGGTTACAGGGACGCGGCGGAATTGCTCAAAGCCGCCGACGCCAGTCCCCGCTGAGCGGGGTTCGCGGCCGACACAGTCACGTAGGGGCAGGCCGGGTGCCCGAACGCGATGTATCTGCGTTTGGGGTCCCTACCCGTGCCTGCCCAGTCCACGAGGGCGACCACAGGGGGTCGCCCCTACAAGGCGGCCGTCCACTGGGCCAGAGGGATAATGGCATGCGGCGGAAACAGAACTCTTCGCGATGTTCAGGAAAGGAGATATCTATGGTCTTGTACAGAACACGAATCCAGCATTTTGTCTCGCGCGGTGTGTTTTGCGTTGGTGTGCTGGTTCTGGCCGGGTCATGTACCTATGGTCTGGCGCGGGCCGCCGGGGCGGGCGCATCGAAATCGTCCGGACCGAACGAGCGGCTGCGCGAGCTCATGACCCAGCGGTACGAGATTCTCCAGCGGGCGATGAAGACCTCACAGCTCCTGCTGGAGAGCGGCCGGGTCGACTTCGCGGACCTGCGGAATCTCACCCTCGCCCTGTACCGGGCCCAGGCGGACCTGTGCACGATAGACGCCGACCGCGCGGCGGTTTACGAGAAGCTCGTCGACGCGTTGGCCGCGCAGGAGAAGTCGCTCGAACTGCAAGCCGCCAGTGGTCGGGTCCGCGAAACCCAGGTGGATGAGGGCAGGGTCGCGACCCTGAACGCCCGAATCGACCTCGAACGCCTGCGCCTCGGACAGCCGGTGTCGCGCCAATGATCCCCGGGCGGCGGATGGAACCAACGTCTGTTCATCGTGCTCGGTCGCCAGATCCTTCGCTGACGCTCAGGATGACAGGAGGGACGACACGGACCCCACAAAACGTAGTCGCACACAGCGGCCGCCGGTTTTGAAACGGTCCTTGCCATACCCCACCGAGTCGTGCTACAATGGCGGCAGCTTGGGAGGCCGGCGTCTGGGGGCGCTTTGCCGGGCCACGGAAAGGGGACGGAGTGAGCAGGGTGTCCGCGTATAGTGCGAGAAACTTCCACGGGGGCGGCGTCCGTATTTTCGTCGTGTGCCTGATCCCAGCCCTGGTTGCGCCGGCGGTGCACGCCGACGCGATCCAGGACGTTGTCGACAAGGTCTCGGTCGAGCGGTACCGGGCCTACGAAGTCACCCTGGAGAACATGGGCCTGGGGGCCTACGGTGGGCCGCTTTACGACCAGGGGCTGCGCAATCGCGACGGCTGGGCCGGCGACGGAACGCTGGGCAACCAGGAGGCCCGGCTCTATCTGACCGACCAGTTCTCGGCCATGGGCTTGGCCGTCTCGATACAGGGCGTCTACAAGAATGTCGTGGCCGAATGGCCCGGCACCCAGAGGCCGCAGGAGATCTGCATCGTCTGCGCCCATTACGATACCACCGGCGGCGGCGAGCGGCCCGGCGGGGATGACAATGCCTCCGGCACGGCCGGCGTGCTGGAAGCGGCCCGGGTGCTGACGCAATACCGATTCCGGTCCACCCTGCGTTTCATCGCCTTCAATGCCGAAGAAGAGTGGATGAGGGGTAGCCAGGAGTACGTCAACACCCTGCCCAAGGACGCGAACATCGTGGGCGTGATCAACCTCGACATGATCCTGCGGCCCGCCTGGGACAGCGATGCCAACGAGCCACAGGACCTGGAAGTCGAAACGCTGGAGGTCCCCTTCTGTGCCGCCTGGGTCCAGGCCTTCGTCGCGGCGGCAAAGACCTACGTCCCGTCTCTGCTCATCGACCCGAACAGCCATTACCCGGTGGTTTGGGGGGCCGGCGACCAGGGGCCTTTCATTACCGCCGGATACGCTGCCTTCTGCGCCATCGAGAATACGACCTACGAAATCTGGTCCGGCAGCAGCAACATCTACTACCATTCGGCGCAAGACGTCAGTAATGCCTTGGCCAACAACGCCCTGAGTCCCAGCGGCGTCACGTACGACTACGACTTCGCGGTGAACGTCGTGAAGGCCACGGTTGCCACGCTGGCCCTGCGAGCGGTGCTCCTCCCGCCCGCCGATCTCAAGGCCGGACCGCCGCAGGAGATGCCGGCAGACGGAGCCGTCGATCCGGTGCCCGAAGTCCGTAACGGCAACCAGCCCGCGGGAACAGTCGGGGCAGGGGGCGATGCGAATGCAGCTCGCGAAGAGTTGGAGGCCGTGACGGCGTCGCCGCGGCTCGTGCCAGATAACCCATAGTTCTTTGTGGAAGGGGTGAAATATGAACAGGCTGAGATGGCTTCTGGCGGCTCTTGCGATCGTGGGCATTTCCGGCGTCGCATCAGCCAGTGTCTTCACCGAGGACTTTGAGTCTTATCCGGTCGGCGACCTGCACGGCAAGAACGGATGGAAGGGCTGGGACAATGCCGCCGGCGCCGGCGCGAAGGTGTCCCCGAAATTTGCCAACAGCGGCACGAAAGCGGTCGAGATCGTCAGTTCGTCCGACTTCGTGCACGAATTCAAGCTGGCCGGCGGCAAGTACACCTTCTCGATCATGCAGTACATCCCCTCCGGCGGCACCGGCATCAGCTACTTCATCCTGCTGAACACCTATGCCGACGGCGGCACCAACGACTGGTCCATCCAGACACAGTACAACCTGGCCACCGGGGCCATCACCTGCTGGCACGGCGGCCTCGCCGGGGCCACCGAGATCGTCTTCGACCAGTGGGTCGAGATCAAGCTCCTGATCAATCTCGACAAGAACACGTTCGAAGAGTACTACGGGGGCACCCTGATCGCCTCTGAGACGTGGGACGACAACACCCACGCCACGCTGCAAGCGATCGACCTGTTTGGCAACGGGGCCTCCAACGTCTACTACGACGACATCAAGATCGACGCCTACAAGGTCTACAAGGCCGATAGCCCCAACCCGGCCAACGGCGCCGTCGGCGTCGGTATGCCCGTCTTCCAGTGGGCCATCGGCGACACGGCGCTGTTCCACGATGTCTATCTCGGCAAGACCTCCGAGTTGACCGAGGCGGATAAGGTCGCCTCCCGCCTGGCGTTCCCCATGTACTACCATCTTCCGGGGCTGGAGCCCGGCGCCACGTACTACTGGCGCGTCGATGAGATCGAGCCCACCGGCACCACGTACGCCGGCGATGTCTGGTCCTTCACGGCCACGCCGAAGACCGCCTTCAAGCCCCGTCCGTGGGACGGGGCCAAGTGGGTCGATCCCAAGCCGCAACTGAGCTGGTCGGTGGGAACTGGGGCCCAATCTCACGATATCTACTTCGGCGTGAACAAGGACGAGGTCGCCGCAGGCACCGGCGGCACGTCCAAAGGCAACCAGCTCACGCCGGACTACCAGCCCGGCACACTGCAGCCGAACACCACGTATTATTGGCGCATCGATGAAGTCCTGGCCGGCGGGGCCAAGGAGACCGGCCAGGTTTGGAGCTTCACCACGTCGGGAGCGGGCGGCGGCGTCATCGCCCAGTACTTCAACGGCATGGGCGTCTCCGGTTTCCCGATCCTGACACAGACGGAGAACTCGATCGATCACAACTGGGCCAGCGCCGAGGTTGCGGCGAAAGTGAGTGACAACGTCTCCGCCCGTTGGACGGCCGTGCTGGAAGCGCCGTTGACGGAGACCTTCACGTTCATCACGACCAGCGATGACGGCGTGCGCCTGTTCCTCGACGACCGGCAGATCATCAACAACTGGACCGACCACGGCACGACCGACAACCGGGCCCGGGTCGATCTCGTCGCCGGCCAGATGTACCGGCTCGTGATGGAATGGTATGAAAATACCGGCGGCGCCGTTGCGCAGCTCTCGTGGGAAAGCCCGACGATCGTCCGCCAGATCATCCCCGCCGGCCCGCTCCAGTTGCCCTATCGCGCGGCCACGCCATACCCCGGCAACGGAGCGGTCGATGTGCCGCAGAGCGTCGTGCTCCACTGGACCGGCGGCGACAAGGCGGCCAAGCACGAGATCTGCTTCGGCGACAGCCGGGAGGCCGTGGCAAACGGTACCGCCGCCGTCACAAGCCAGGCACGTGACCAGACCTCCTTCGATCCCGGCGGCCTCGAATGGAACAAGGTGTATTACTGGCGCGTGGACGAGGTCAACGACGCCGTATCCGACAGCCCGTGGAAAGGCAACGTCTGGAGCTTCACCACGGCCAACTTCGTCGTGGTCGATGACTTCGAGGGCTACACGGACGACGAAAACGACCCCATCTTCGACACCTGGATCGACGGCTGGACCAACAACACCGGCTCGCGCGTCGGATACACCGAGGCCCCCTTCGCGGAGCAGGTGGTCGTCCAGGGCGGCCGCCAGTCGATGCCCCTGGACTACAACAACGTAAAATCGCCCTTCTACAGCGAGACCGAGCGCGAGTGGTCCGCCGCGCAGAACTGGACAGTCAACGGCGGCGACACGCTGGTGCTGTTCGTCCGGGGCAAGAGCAAGAACGACGCGAGTCAACCGCTCTGTGTCGGGCTGACCGACAAGTCCGGCAAGAGCGGTTTCGTCGCCAGCGCCGATGCGGCGCTCCTGACCGCGACGACCTGGACCGAATGGCGCATCCCGCTGGACCAGTTTGGCGTCAACGCCGCGGCGGTCAAGAAGATGATCATCGGCGTCGGCAACCGGGACAAGCCCACCGCTGCCGGCACCGGTCTGATCTACATCGACACGATCAAAGTCGTCCCATCCGCCGCGAAGTAGCGTTCCAAACCGGTGGCAACTCGATTTCCAACAAGGGCTGCGATTCCCTCGCAGCCCTTTCTCTTTCTCATGCGGCTCACGAGTAGTCCGTGCGCCCAGTTTGTCATCCTGAGCGAAGCGAAGGATCTGGGCTGCGAGCGGGAGAGGCCTTCCATTCGGTGGCCAGATCCTTCGGCTTCGCCTCAGGATGACAGAGTCGGCTGGGTGGCAGCCTCAAGCGCGGCTCGTTTGTAGTGACGCCGTGAGGCGTTATCGGATATGCTCTTACGAGCACACTACAAACCAAGGCCTTCGGCCTTGAGGCTGCCACCCGGACCAGAAGCCCATACGAGCCCGGGATCACGCCTCGTAGGCGTACCAGGCGGTCCGCTCGTAGGTCCAAATGAGGGAGTAGAGGCGGATGAGCTTGTCGCGCTCGGGCTGGCTGATCGTGAAGAAGTGGCCGGCCAGGGTGTGCGACCAGAAGCGAAAGACCGCACTCGTGCCGGCCGGCTCGGAGCCGCCGGGGTAGGCATAGAAGGCCACCCCCTCAAACGTCCAGGTGGCGGAATGAAGGTCGATTAGCTTGGCCTTCTCCGTCTCGCTGCTCGTGTAGAAATGGGCACTGGCCGTGCCGGACCAGAAGCGGTAGACCGGGACGACGCCGGGCTGCGCATCATTTGCGAAAACATAGTACGCGACGCCCTCGAAAGACCAGACGCTCGCGTAGTTGTTGATGAGCTTGTCCCGCTCTGCCTCACGGATCGTAAAGAAATGCCGGGACAGCGTAGACGCCCAGAACCGGTAGACCGGCGTCAATCCGCTGGTCTGATCCACGCGAAAGTACCCGGTGCCGCTACGGCCGACGTTGCGGGCCGCATCGCTGACTTCGACCGAAATGCGGTAGAGGCCATCGCCGGGAGCGGTGAATTCGAATCGGGCCGCGCTCGGACCGACGGGCACAGGTTCCCAGACGCTCCCGTTTTGCCTCTCGATCCGGAACAGGAATCCATCCGCCTCATAGCCGCTGCTGTCGTCCTGAGCCGAGGCTGCGATGTGGAACCGGCCGGGCTTCAGAACGGCACTGGCCTCATCCGCACCGAACGAGGTCACGAGACTGACGACCGGGGCCGTCGTATCCACGAGGCTGTAGAACAGGCGAAACAGCGCCGCCACCTTCTCCATCGCCCAGGGCATCAGATCGTCCGCGAGAGTGGTGATTTCGTTGGAGCTGGAGACATTCAGGATCGTGCCGTCGCCGGTGAAGCCGCCGTCCCGCGAGACCAGATCGGGCCGATGCAGCCCGGCGTCCGGAATCTCCGGCACGTTCTCGCCGTCCTGACCGTTGCTCGGGTACTCTTCCGTGTAGTCGATCGTCTCCCGGAACAGGGACACCAGGTCCGACGGTACTGGGATCGGGTTTGCCGGCGAGACACGCGCTCCCGCCCCATATCCCCACAAAAGGTAATTGCCGTACTCGCCCATGGTGTACTCGTAGGCGTCCCGGATCGGGTGGGCATCGTTGTGGACATGCGCGGGCACCGTCATGTCCTCCAACAGATGGGCCACGTGCCCGAGATAGTAATAGGCCAACGCCGCATTCGCCGAGTAGGTCGCTAGGACGTACGGCTCCCAATAGCTCAGGGCCTGTGTCACGGCGGAGGCAAACATGCTCCAGCCGTCGTAGATCTCGTTGCCATCGCCTCCGGCGACGAAATGCTGCTCGTAGGGAATACTCTGGCCGAGAGGGTTCTGGGGCACGATATCCCAATGGAAGCCGTTGTCGAAGGGGTAGACGATCGGCGCACTGACATCCTCGTCGAAGGCGCCTTCAATGACATCGTTGTTGTCCCCGTTCGTCCGGTGGTGCTTACGGCCGTAGTCCTGCCAATCGCCGATGAACTGCGCCAATTCCGAGCCGGAGAACTGGGAGTTGTAGAGCAGAAAGGCGTTGTACGTCAGCCATTGGTGCACCGGGCCATTGGCCACCGCCGTCTGGTCATCGTCGGGACCGGTCGCGTGGGCCACCGGATCGAGAAGTCCGGCGCCGTTGCGGCCCGCGCCAGCGCGTGTCACCCGCTCCTGGTGGACATAGCCCAGCAAGTGCCCCGCCTCATGCGCGATGACGTAGACCAGTCTCGACACATAGGTCGTCACATCCGGCGCACCTGCACCCAGCTTCTGCGAAAAGACCAGGGCCTCATCGCCGGCATTGCGATTTCCGACATCCACCGCTTCGGCCAGTCCCTCGAAAGAACCATACGCGGCAAAGGCCAAATCATCGCCCCCAAGGTAGACCGTAGAATAAGGTTGATCCCCGGCCGGACGTTCGAGCGTGAAGATCACGCCGGCCTCCGCAAAGATCCGCCGAAGACTCTCCCGCACTTGGGCGAGGATCATCCGCTCCACGGCGGCGAACCGCCCCGGCGCCTGGAACACAGGAACATCGAACGGCCCGACCATGGCCGGGCCATGATAGGTGATGTCCCTCGCGCCATCCGCGTCCAAATAGATAATCTGACCGCGCAGGTGCTCGAGATCCGTGTCCACCAGTTCCAAGCCGGGCAGCGCCGGCGCACGAGGTACATTGACGAGGAGAGCAGGTTCAACAGAATCATCCGCCGGCAATATCGGAACAGTCGTGCCCGAGTCGGCGCTCAGGAGCACCCTCGGCTCCAACGGTTCGAGGTGAGTTCGCACAACCTTCCCGGCGCCGCACGGATCCCGCTGGATCGCCTGTTTCAACCAGTCCCAAATCCCCATCTGCATCCCTTCAGCGCCGCAGGGCCGGAATCCTTCCGTGGCACGCTGCTCCCGGACCGGCGCTACTCGGCTTGGTCATTGTACCGCATTTGAGCGGCCTTGGGCAAACAGTTGGCGCGGAGGTGCGAGTGGCGGTATCCGTAGAGGGTGTAGACCACCAGGCCGACGGCCAGCCAGACGCCGAAGCGAATCCAGGAAGTCCTGGGCAGGTGGGCGATCATCCCCAGGCAGCAGAACGCCCCCAAGGCAGGAATCAGAATAGGACCGAACGGCACACGGAAGGGACGCGGGCGATCCGGGGCCTTGAAGCGCAGGATCGAGACGCCGATGGACACCAGCAAGAACGCGAAGAGCGTCCCGATGTTCGTGAGATCGACCATCTCGTCGATATTCGAGACGGCCGCCAGGACGCCGACCCCGACGCCCGTCAGAATCGTCGCGACGTGCGGCGTACGGAACCTCGGGTGGATGCGGGCCAGTGACGCCGGCAATAAGCCATCGCGGGCCATGGCCATGAAGATCCGCGCCTGGCCAAGCTGGAAGACCAGCAGCACCGCCGTATGCGCGACGACCGAGCCGAAGGCCACGATGCCGATGGTCATATCGGACCGGCCCACATACTGCAGGGCCACCGTCAAGGGCTCCGCCTGATCGGACACGGTCATCTTCTGCAACGCCGGGAACGGCATCAGCCCCGTGAAGACCACGGCGACGATCACGTAAATCAGCGTGGAGGCCGCCAGCGACCCCAGAATCCCGATGGGCAGGTCCCGTCCGGGCCGCCGCGTCTCTTCGGCGCAGGTTGAGACCGCGTCGAACCCGATGTAGGCAAAAAACACGATGGCCGCTCCGGCGGCGATCCCCGCAAAACCATTCGGGGCGAAGGGCTGCCAATTCTCCGGCTTGACGAAGCGGAGACCGGCCAACACGAAGAACCCCAACACGAGCAGCTTGATCACGACCATCACGGTGGTGGCCCGGGAGGACTCTCGCACGCCCCAGACCAAAACCACCGATAGCACGGCCACAACGCCGACCGCCAAGAGGTTGAAGACGATGGGTACCCCGAAAAGGTGGGGGGCGGCCGCCAGGACGTCCAGCATCTCTTTCTGGACCGCCGTGCGGTAGTCCACCGTCAGCCATCCCGGCAGATGGATCCCCAAGCCGGCCAGGAGCGTGTTGCAGTAATTGGCCCAGGAGATCGCGACCGCGACGTTGCCGATGGCGTATTCGATGATCAGGTCCCAGCCAATGATCCAGGCCACGACTTCGCCGAGGGTGACGTACGTGAACGTGTAGGCCGAGCCGGAGACGGGCACCAGCGAGGCCAGTTCGGCGTAGCACAGGCCCGTGAAGGCGCACACGACCGCCGTCACCACGAAGGACAGGATCAGGGCCGGCCCGGCGCCCGGCCGGGAGGCATCCCCCGCCGCCGCCGTGCCGATGGTCGCGAAGATGCCGGCGCCGATCGTCGCGCCGATGCCCAGGGCGATGAGGTCGATGGGAC
Source organism: uncultured Planctomycetota bacterium (assembly GCA_963699595.1). Classification (GTDB taxonomy): domain Bacteria; phylum Planctomycetota; class Phycisphaerae; order Sedimentisphaerales; family Anaerobacaceae; genus PLanc-01. The sequence goes on along the minus strand of CAVOUO010000035.1, from coordinate 637,688 downwards.
CGAGCACACGCCGCAGCGAGCGTTCACCCTCGTGCGTCTCCGCGATCAGCCGCTCCACGGGCTTCGTGGCCAAGAGCGGGGCCATCTTCATGAGGAGGAGCGAGCCCATCTTCGTGAGGAAACGCGAGGCCATACAGTGTGCACCCTATTCAGTCGTCGGTCCGGACATTCGCCCACAGGGACGCACAAGGGTAGCCCTCCCCCACCGGCCTGTCAAGCCGCAAACCGGCACACGGAGTGCGACCCTGTTTTGTGACAGACCTGCCGGGATTTGTCATGCTGAGCGAAGCGAAGCATCTGGGCACCGCAGGAAAAGTCCCATCGCATCGAGTCCAGGTCCCTATCCTGGGCCAGATCCTTCGCTGACGCTCAGGATGACAAAGGCAGCGCAGGCGTCCAGCGAAAGCCGGTCGCCTGCAGTGCACGGCAAAAGAAAGTGGTTGTTGCGGAACGAGGCGCCGTCAGGGTTGATTGGCCTCCTCGGCAGCGACTTCCTGTTCGAGCTTGGCCAACTCCTGGGACGCATTCTGCTCGTTGATCTGTTTATCCGCCTCGGCCTTGTATTGGGCGGCGGTCTTGGTCGGCTCCTGCTGGGCGGCGGGTGGCGTCACCTTCTTTGAGCACCCATAGACGCTCAATACACAGACCATCACTACGATCCATCTTACGAGTCTATTCGATAGCATCGTTCAGCCCTTCATTCTCAAGAGGATTCGCGAAACACGTGCGCCAAGGACGTGCGATCGGCGCCGTCCTTTCCTTATTCCTTATTTCGCCTTTTCCTGCTTGGCCGCCTTGCCGATAGCAAAAAGACGGCATTGTCCCGCTCGACGCGTGGCGCACCACGGGCCGGCTCTCCCGGGGTCCGCCGCATACAGTTCGAGAGAGTTAGCACTTGTTCCTTTACCCACTCGCATCGTGAGCGGGTCGACCGCTTTCTTCAATCCGTCAAAACCGGGGGTGAGTCAGCTCCGCAGATTCCTTATGTCCGGTCTGTCCGTGGTCGATAGAATGCCTTGTTTGTGCGCCCTTTTACTGCTAAACTTGTCGGATTCGTTGTCGGGTGCGCCCGTTGTCGCACGAGGCGGGAAGGCACAGCCCCATAATATGGATGATTTTGAGGTGAGTGTGCATGAGCGAGTATTCAGTCAGTCCTACCGGTGAGAAGTTCGAGTTGCCGAAATCCAGCGACTACGCCGGAGAGCTCCAGCGGCTGGAGGCTCTGACCAGGGCCGCCCGGGCTGAAGGCAAGGAAATTGTGGTGGTCATGGGCGTTGGTTTCGTCGGGGCCGTCATGGCCGCGATCATCGCCGATACCGTCGACAAGAAGACGGGCAAGCCCAGCAAATTCGTCATCGGCTGCCAGCGGCCGAGCCCTCGCAGCTACTGGAAGATCCCCCTGCTCAATCGCGGCCAGTCCCCCGTCAAGGCGGAAGACCCCGAAGTCGATCCTATGATCGTCCGTTGCGTCAACCAGAAAAAGACGCTCGTGGCCACCTACAACAGCGACTGCCTCAAGCTGGCCGACTGCGTGGTCGTCGATGTCCAGTGCGACTACACCAAGCACGAGTTGGGCAATATGTGCACCGGCGAGGCGGAAATGACCGCTCTGGAAGCCACCATGCGGACCATCGGCGAGCGGATCAGCCCGAATTGCCTCGTGCTGATCGAAACGACCGTGGCGCCCGGGCACGACCGAGTTCGTCGCCTGGCCGATCATGAAGAAGGCGTTCGCCAAGCGCGGCATCGACTCCGCCCCGCTGCTGAGCCCACAGCTTCGAGCGGGTGATGCCCGGCCGGGAGTACGTCTCGAGCATCCGCGACTTCTGGCGGGTCTGCTCCGGCTGCACCCCCGAAGCCCGCGACCGCGTCGTCAAGTTCCTCAAGGAAGTGCTCAACACCGAGAAGTTCCCGCTGACCGTCATGGACCGCCCGATCGAATCGGAGACGACCAAGATCGTGGAGAACTCGTACCGGGCGACCATCCTGGCGTTCCTGAACGAGTGGAGCATCTTCGCGGAGCGCAACGGCGTGGACCTGATCAAGGTCATCAAGGCCATCAAGATGCGGCCCACCCACAGCAACATGATCTTTCCGGGCCCCGGCGTCGGCGGCTACTGCCTGCCCAAAGACGGCGGCCTGGGCTACTGGGCCTACAAGCACATCCTCGGCTTCGAGGATGGTGATGAAGTCTTCAAGATCACGCCGACCGCCATCGACATCAACGACACCCGCGGCCTGCACGTGGCCGAGCTGACCCGCGACGCCCTGCGCAACATGGGCCGGTACATCGCCGGCGCCGAGGTGCTCGTCTGCGGCGCCAGCTACCGCCAGGATGTCGGCGACACCCGCTACAGCGGCAGCGAAATGGTCGTCCGCAAGCTCACGGAGATGGGCGCCGAGATGCGGATTCACGACCCCTACGTGGATCACTGGTACGAGTTGGAGCAACAGGATTCGTATCCCGCCCCCGGCCACTCGTGGTCGCGCTTCTTCCGCAACCAGGAGGGGCTGGTCAATTCCGTGGTGGAGAAGGACCTGGCCACGGCGATCCAGGGCGCGGAGGCCGTCATTCTCGCCGTCCCGCACGAGCCGTATCTGAAGCTCGACCCCGACCAGATCGTCAAGTGGGCCGGCGCCCCGCTGGCGGTGATCGATTGCTTCGGCATTCTGCCCGACGACAAGATCCGCCGCTACTTCGAGCTCGGCTGCGAGGTCAAGGCCCTCGGCCGCGGCCATATCCAGCGAATCAAAAAAGAAGTGAAAGAAGGCCGGGATCACACATAAGAATTGACGATGGCGCGGAGATTGCCAGGGGAACTGCCCCGGTGGTAGATATGGAGCATGGATCTCCGGGATAAGCGCATCGCCATTCTTTCACCCGTCGCGTGGCGGACGCCGCCGCGTGCTTACGGGGCGTGGGAGACCGTCGCCGGCAATATCGCAGAGGGCCTCGTCGCACGGGGCTGGAAGAATATCACCCTGTTTGCCACGAAGGACTCCGTGACCAAGGCCCGCCTCATCGGTTTCATCGACCGGGGCTACGAGGAGGACCGGACCCAGATCGGCCTGGTCTCGACGTGCCTGCACATCTCGAAGACCCTCGAACACGCCGGCGAGTTCGACCTGATCCACAGCCATTTCGACTACCTGCCCCTGACGTACCTGCCGTTCATCAAGACGCCGATGCTCACGACCATTCACGGCTTCTCCCACCCCGACATTCTCCGCGTCTACCGCAACTACAAGGACACCTACTACGTCTCGATCAGCGATTCCGACCGGGACCCGGAGCTGCCCTACGTCGCGACCGTCTACAACGGGATCGACCTGTCGAACCTGACGTTTCGCGAGCAGCCCGGCGACAAGCTCCTGTTCCTCGGGCGGATTCACCTGGACAAAGGACCCCATCTGGCCATCGAGGTCGCCCGGCGCTGCGGCCGGGACCTGATCATCGCCGGCATCATCCAGGACCAGCAGTATTTCGACGCCTTCATCAAGCCCCACCTGAACGACTCCTCCATCCAGTTCATCGGCCCCGCCGACCCGGTGCAACGAGACGAGCTATTCCGGCAGGCGTACGCCACGCTGCATCTGAACACGATTCCGGAGCGGTTCGGCCTGGTCATGGCCGAGTCGATGGCCGCCGGTGTGCCGGTGATCGCGATGGACCTGGGCTCCTGCCGCGAGGTCGTGCAGGACAAGGTGACGGGCTATCTCGTCCGCAACATTGATGAAGCCGTGGCGGCCGTCGGCCAAGTAGAGAGGATAGACCGCCGGGACTGCCGCCGACGGGTGGAAGAGAATTTCTCCATCGCCCGCATGGCCGAGCGCTACGAGCAGGTCTACGAGGAGATTTTTCGCCGCGAGGCGACCAAAGGACGGCGGTCGTTTGGAGTTCCGCCTTCAGGCGGGTAAGACTGGTCCGACCCGCGTGAACGCGGAACTCCGAACCGCACCAGGAGGGCACTGGCATGAAGACGCACTTCGTCACCCGATTCCCGGGCAATCCGATCCTGACGCCGGACGACATTCCTTACGCGGTCGAGACGGTCCACAACGCCGGCGTCACGAAGTACCGCGGCCGCTACCTCATGCTCTTTCGCTCCCACTTGGACACGGGCCGGTCCATCATCGGCCTGGCCGAGAGTACGGACGGGTTCCATTTCGCCCCGCGTCCGGAGCCGTTCCTGACGCCCGGCAAAGAGCCGCCCTTCCGCGAATATGAGGAATTCGGCGTCGAGGACCCGCGCATCACGCTCCTCGAAGGCGTCTACTACATCACCTACAGCGCCTACTCCCGCTACGGCGTCCGGATCGCCCTGGCGAAGACCACCGACTTCGAGTCCGTCGAGCGCGTCTCCCTCATCACGCAGGCCGACTACCGCAACACGGTCCTGTTCCCGGAGAAGATCGGCGGCCGCTATGTCCGCTTCGACCGGCCGCACTCGGAGATCAGCCCGTGGTCGATCTGGATCACCTATTCGCCGGACCTCGTCCACTGGGGCGACTCGCGGGTGGTGATGAAGCCGGTGCCGTACCACTGGGACGAGATGAAGATCGGCCCCGGCGCCCCGCCGATCAAGACGCCCAAAGGGTGGCTGAGCATCTATCACGGCGTCTTTCCCACGATGGACGGCGCCGTCTACCGTCTCGGCGTCGCCCTGCACGACCTCGCCGACCCCGCCCGCATGCTCGGCGTCTGCGACCGCTGGATCCTGCAGCCGGAGGACCCCTGGGAGGTCGTCGGCTACGTTCACAACGTCGTCTTCACCTGCGGCGCCGTCCCCGAGGACGACGGCACGCTCAAGCTCTACTGGGGCGGCGCCGACAAAGTCATGTGCGCCGGCACCGCCGTCATCGACGAACTCGTGGACGCCTGTCTGACCTGGTCCCGCCCGGCGCTGTAGGAATGCAATTGTGGATTCGGATTGCAACCTCGATCACAAGGCCCTGCGTTTCTTGGGCAGCAGTGGAATCAGGCAACGCAGGGCCTTATTCACCGACCGGGAATCGGGAAAATGGGCGTGGACATCCGGCTCCAAAAGGACGACGTTCCCTTTGGGCGCCACCTCCTTAACGACCGTCGTGCCGTCTGCCCTATGGATGGTAATCGTATAGCCCCCCTGCATGGCCTTACAGTGTTTGCCGCGCACGCCCCGTGAGAAGTCATATTCCGCACGCATTCGGCTATTCTTGGCTCGTCCTGCCTTACCGGTGGCCTTCTTCATAAGCTCTGCGCTCCACTGGAGTCGCCTTGCGGCAACTGATAATGCGTATGCTCGCGCCGCGTTCGGTGTAAACCACGATCAGCACGCGATCCCTTTCCGAACTGCCGATATCGACATACCGTTGCTCACCCGTGGAGTGGTCGGGGTCAACATCACTATGGCCAGCATTATACCTGGGAATCAGAAAACCGCAAATCGCCCTCCCTTGGGCGGCACCCACAACGTTTCATACGCCGCCACGGTCTACTGTGAAAAAGTCGAAAATATTTCCGGAGATTCTGTTGCCCGCTCGAATACATAGAGGTACTATGTATATAAGTGTTAGGTAACGATGGAATGGAGTACGAACTATGCCGGTTTCCAAAGATCTGATTGCGGCTTCGGCGACGCCGCTGATCCTTTCTATCCTTGCCCAGGGGGATAGTTACGGCTATGCCATCATCAAACGCGTGCGGGACCTGTCCGCGGGCAAAATGGCGTGGACCGATGGGATGCTCTATCCCGTCCTGCACCGGCTGGAAAAGCAGGGGCTCGTCGAGTCGTACGTAGGTGCCAGTGAGACCGGGCGTCAGCGGAAATATTATCGACTGAAGAAGGAAGGCACCCGGGCCCTGGCCGAGCATCGGAGCCAGTGGATGCTCGTGCACAATACCCTTCAGCAGTTGTGGGAGGCAAGACCATGTCTGACGTAGAGCAGCAAATCGAGCAGTGGCGGAAGGCGTTGGGGACCTCCGACGCGTTCGGTACATCCGATCTCGACGAATTGGAGAGCCATCTGCGCGAGGAAATGGAACGATTGACGCCGCTGGGGCTGTCCCAGACAGAAGCGTTCCTCGTTGCGCGGCACCGTCTTGGGGCAACCGAAGCGCTGGAAGCAGAGTATGCGAAGGTCAACACCGACCGTCGGGCCCTGCTGCGGCTGTCCTGGATGGCGGCGGGCGTGCTCGTATACATCCTGGCCGGCTACGTCGCGCTCGCCGTCTCTCATGGCGGGGTGCTGGCAGCCGTTCTCCTGGGCGTGGGAGGTGTGGGAGTCACCGCGCTCGCTCTGGTAGGCGTCGCGACGAAGGTCGTGGCGGGAGCCGCACTCCTGGCGATCGTATGGACCTGCGTCCGGCGCTCGTCCTGGAGCCGGCTGATCGGCAGACTGCGGACGTTGTCCCTGCCCGCTCTGGTGGGACTGCTGGCCGGACCGGCCGTGGCGGCGTGCCTCGCGTCCGGCTTCGAGTTGCTTTTCCGCATGGCCGCGGCGCGCTGTCTCAACGCCGAGGAATACGGCCAGATGGCACTGGTCTCCAGTTATGCCGGCCTCGGCTGGGTTGTGCTGGCCCCCGTCCTGGCCGGGACCCTCGTGATCGTCCTGCGGACCCGTGCCGACCGCGGCCGACCCGCGATGTCACTCGACTCTTGACGGCGTAAGCCGGCGTGCCGTTCGGAGCGGCGATGAGTCGCAGCGGCGCAGACCCCGTATCCCCGCCGGATAGAGTGGACGACAGATGGTGGGCACAGCCCACTCTTACACCTGCTCACCTTCTCTTGAACTCTCGAAATCTGAGGACATCCTATTTTATTGGCGGCCGAAATAAGTAAGATGTCCCCGAAATTCCCCGGAATTACGAGCCACCGCCGCCTCCCTGGCCGACGCGGACAAATCGCCAAGATCGTCGACTTCGCCTTCGTTGCCGTCCCCCGGATTCTCCAGCCTCGTTGCCATGGTACCTCCTTGCTTCGCCGACCACGATACTCCACTCACACTTCACGGTCCAGCCCATCAATGCCCGCACAAGGGCGGTTCAGCGGCGTAGACGCTACGCACGTGCCCACCGCCGGTCCAGCGTCCCAACAACGACGCGTCCACTTGCGACGTTCTCCGGAGGCGGTTCATGGGCCGAACCGCTTTTGAAGACGGCCCATAGGCGGATTCCTACGGAAAGAGTCTGATGGAGAGCTCCGCTTTCTTACTTCCGGCCTCATCCGCCTGTGCCCGGTCTCTTCTGGTTCCGGGCACGTGTGATCTTACGCGCAGACGGACCGACGCGTCCGATTCAGCGGCTCCCTGTGCCTGAAAAGGCCCGACCATTCCCGCACCCTGAACCGCCTCTTCTCTTCGTCTTCATTGCGGGGACATCTTACTCATTTCGGCCCCCAATTGAGTATGGTGTCCCCCGATTCCCCCGCGGCGTTCCAGCCCCTGGAGCAACGCGTCGAACACGATCCGGTTCTGCTGGTGCTCCAACAGCCGCTGGCGAAAATACACCAGGCTCGTCGGATGAAACCCGGCGTAGTCCACGGGCAAGCCCAACGCCAGCTTCCACCCCAGATGCAAGCGCACCCGCTCGAGGGCCTGACGGTCCGGGGCCTTCTCCATGAATTGCAGCAGCGTCACGCCCGCCACCAGCACCGGATCCAGGGGCGGTCGGCCGTTGTCGACACAATACATCGCCCCCAATTGGTCCCGCTGGGCCTCGACGGCCGGCAGAATCTCCCGCCGGAACAGCTCGTATGGGTTGCGCTCGTCAAAGAGGTTCTCGGCCAGAAACGACACATCGAAGAAGCTGCGCTGCGGGTCACGGGCGGAAAGGGTCATGGGGTCCTCCAGGACAATCCATTGCCTGACCCCCGCAGTCTACCCGACCCCGCTATAAAAGACAAGAAACATCTGAAACAAAGAGGAGGGGTCTTTCAGCGGAATCCACATTTCACTTTTCTCATAGGCCCTCACATCTCCGCGCGGCCAAGGCCGAGGCCAGCCGCACCACGACCCCAGAGTACCACCATTGCCCTTGAGCCACAAGGACATTCGCACACCGGGTCGGGTCTTTGGTCACGTCCCCTTTCTGCGACCGACATATCGTTCCGGCGGCCTGCCCGCGGATCGCTATCGCCGGAAAGGCACCGCCCAGTCGCAAATGTGAGCTGTGCAGGTGCGCCCCCTTCCCCCCGGAGATGGGGCCACTCCCAAGAGGACCAAGAGAAGAGGCGGTTCAGGGTGCGGGAATGGTGGGGTTTGTCCACGCACAGGGAGCCGCGGAATCGGACGTGTCGGTCCGTCTGGGAGTAAGATCACACGTGCCCGGAACCAGAAGAGACCGGGCACCAGCGGAGGAGGCCGGAATCAAGAAGGCGAAGCCCTGAATCGGACTACTGCCGCAGGAATCCGCCTATGGGCCGTCTGCCAAAGGGGTTCGGCCCATGAGCCGCCTCCGGAGAACGTCGCAAGTGCACGCGACGTGGTTGGGATGCTGGACCGGCGGCGGGTACGTGCGGAGCGTCTACGCCCCTGAACCGCCCTTGTGCGCAGGTTTGCAGGTGTGGCGTTGGAGTGTGAGGGAACCATCGTTGTGTGCGAAGCAGGGGGCCGTGTTCATCAGCGTTCATCTGCGGTTTGCTTATCTCCGTGGCCTCCGTGGGCGGAATTCCGGGGAGGGCGTAATTCCGGGGACACTCATACGCAATTCGCCCTTGTGGTCATTGCCTGCACGCGTGTCCGGGCCTCTGGAAGACTCAGGGCCTCCACCCATTCATTCAGCGGATAAGACTTTTGTCCCGGATGAATAATGAACGCCTGGTTCAGTTGCAGGTCCTCTCGGGCCACTTGGCGTGATCGAGTGACCGTGGGGGCATCGGCGTACTTGAATTCGAAACCAAGGTGCTGACCGTCATCGCCATCCTTGCGTTTTGAGCGAAGCCTGCACAATTTGCAAGGATGTGTTTAGGGAAGAAGGCGCAAAAAGCCAATTTGCCGGCAGAGGCGACAGCCGCCGTGGGGCTCCTGCCCCGCCCCGCGCCCCTCCGGCCTCTGGCCTCCGTCCGTCGCTGGTACAAACAAACCCAATTCGTGCCATGGCGCCGATCCCCAGATCGGCGTTCCCGGGAGGCCGGGGGAGAAGCGGCGCCGTAAATCTGGTGTTTGCAAGGCGTTAGGATGCCGGGACAAAGAAGTTGCAAAAATATATAACCAAATACTGGACAAGGCGCGGAGGACGGATAAAATAGCGGCGTGACATGGATATTTGACTATGTCCCGTCGCCGGGGGAGTGCGCGGGCGGCGGACGCGGGCGGGCGGGAGCCGGGCGCTCCTCCCGCGGGTGCAAGGTCGGGAGGTGCGTGCATGAGTCAGGTACAGGTCGTCCCCGCACGGGCCGGACAGGGGCGGGCCCGTTCGCCACCAGCGGCGAGGCGCTGCGGCGTCTCGAACGAATCCACGGTCCCGGCGCGAAGCATTGGGTCTACGAGGACGCCGCCGGAACGTCACGGCGATGGTCGTACGGTGGGACACGGACCGGGGCCGGTGCGGCGTACGATCCGCCGGTGCCCCGGGGGCGGCTGGGCGCTGGGGGGCATGCCCCGGCCGTGGCCCCTCTACGGCCTGCCGGAGGTGCTGGAGAACCCGGGCCGGACGGTGTATGTCACCGGCAGCGAGGAGGCGGCGGACGCCGCCCTGCGGCAGGGGCTGCTCGGCACCACCAGCGCGGACGGCAGCGCGGGGGTCGGCAAGACCGATTGGCAGCCCCTGGCCGGACGGGAGGTAGTGCTCCTGCCCGACAACGATCCGGCGGGGCGCTGGTACGCCCAGATGGTGGCGGGCGTGCTGTCGGCCCTGCGGCCTCCAGCGCGCGTGCGGACCGTCCGGTTGCCGGATCTGCCGCCCCACGGCGGCCTGGGCGACTGGCTCGCGGCCCAGGGCCCGGACGCCACGGCCGCCGCCGTGCGCGAGCGGATGGAGAGCCTGGTCGCGGCCGCCCCCGCCCCGCCGCCCGCTCCGGCGGGCGATGGCCCGATCCTGCGCTGCCTGGCCCAGGTCGCGCCGAGCCCCGTGCGCTGGCTGTGGCCGGGCGCGTGCCGCTGGGCCGGCTGACGCTGCTGGTCGGCCGGCCGGCGAGGGGAAATCCTTTCTCGCGGCCGACCTGGCCGCGCGGGTGTCCACGGGCCGGCCCTGGCCGGACGGGACCGCCTGTGCCGGCGGGTCGGTGCTGTTCATCTGCGCCGAGGACGATCCGGCGGACACGCTGCGGCCCCGGCTGGACGCCCACGGGGCCGCGGTGCAGCAGGTCCATGCTGCTGTCCCGGGTCCGACGGATCGGGTCCGACGGCCGGCCGTACGAAACGGCCTTCACCCTGGCCGATGTCGGGAGCCTGGAGGAGAGCCTGCGGGCCTGTCCCGACTGCCGGCTGGTGATCGTGGACCCCATCGGCTCGTTCCTCGGCCGCCGGACGGACGCGCTACCGCGAGAGCGATGTGCGGGCGCTGCTGGACCCCGTGGCGCGGCTCGCGGAGGCCTACGGTCCGGCCGTCCTGGTCATCGCCCATCAGTGCAAGAACGCCGGCAGCCGCCACGCCGACGACCTGGCCCTGGGGAGCCGGGCCTTCACGGGCGTGGCCCGCGTCGTCTGGCACCTGATCCGCGATCCGCGGGACCCGCCGCGGCGGCTCCTGCTGCCCGGCAAGAACAACCTGGCGGCCGCAGGTCTCGGGTCTGGCCTTTCGCATCGGCGGCACACCCGCCGCACGTCCACTGGGACCCCGCGCACGTGGCCCTGACCGCCAACGACCTGATGCGCCGGGCGGACGCCGGTGCCTGCGGGACGCCATTGCCTGGCTCGGCGAGTTCCTGGGCGAGGGACGCGTCCCCGCCCGCGAGGCGTTGCGCGGGGCGGCCCAGGTGGGCATCGCCAGACGTACGTTGGAACGTGCCAAGGCCCAGTTGGGGGTCTGCTGCCGAGACAGGACAGGACCGCGGGCACGAGATGGTGTGGTACTGGCGGCTGGCCACGCCTCAGACCGCCACCGATCATCAGACCGCCACACACATACTTTGGCGGTGCTGATGGCTGAGGCAACCGCGGCCGGCGGCGACGGGGCAGGGCCTTCGGACCTCGCCGGGGGCCCGGGCACCGCGGCCGGAACAGTCGTAAGTAGCCAGAATCCACAACGACTTGGAGGTCGTTCGGCACAGGGGTGGGGCGGCCCCTGCTGCCGCTTGGGCTCCCGAGACGGCCGGCGTGCCGTACTGCGGCCCGCATCAGACCGCCAAGCCGTTGGCGGTCCACCTCGAGTATGCTCAGCGTCGGTTTGTGCGAGCGTCGGTCCATCAGGACGGTCGTCTTGGCGAAGACCTCGGGCGGCAGGGCCTCTTCCAGGACCCGGCGGACCTCCGGCATGGGGGTGCGCTGGGTCGTGTGCGTGATGATGATGTGCTCGTTCTTCATGCACGACAGCAGGTGGGCGAGTTCTTTGACGTGCATGTGCCGGCCTGCTTCCGCGCGGCCGGCGTGATCGACCTCGTAGAAGGTGCACTCGGCGATCAGGATCTTGCTGTTGGCGATGTACTCGAGCTGGCAGAAGTCCACATACTGCGTGTCGCCCAGGTAACTGACGATGGGAAACTCCAGCGGGTAGTCGATCTCGATCCCCTGTTTCTTCAACTCGACAATCTGCGGGCCGGTCAGCTCCAGGTATTCGGGCTTGAGCTTCTTGCGCTTCTCCAGGACGCAGTAACCGACCGCGCCCGGGCTGTGCTTGACCGGGAACACCCGGGCATAGAGATTCGGCTTGATCTGGACCTCATCGCCCGGCCTCACCCCGACCAGGTTGGCCGGGATCTTGTTGCCGTCGAGGTGTCCCCAGGCGGCGAGGATCTCGCGCATTGCCGGAATGAGGTTGGCCGGTGCCAGAATCGTGCCGGGGGCCATGCCGCTGAAATTCCGTTGCGAAAGGTAGTAGGCGAAGCCGGCGGAGTGGTCCATGTGCCCGTGCGTGAGCAGGACGTGATTGATGGACATGAGCTGGTCGGGCGCCTTGCCGATATCAAAGCAGACATCGAGCTGAGGCATACCCACCACCGTTTCCTCCCCGGCGATCGAATAGCCAAGGAGGTCGAGGTCGTCGATCTGAACGTGGGCCAGATTATGACTGGGCATTTCGATTTATGAATTATGATTTATGAATTATGATCTCTCTATGTATGGAGCACAGTACATAATGCATGTGCCAGATTCCCGAATCATAAATCGTAAATCATAAATCGTAAATCAAAAAGCGTGCCTGATACGAGAGAACATCGTGGCCCGCATCCCGCCGATGCGGAGTTGTTCGCCCCGGCGGTGCTGCCCCGCCTGCGGGAGGCGGTGGCGGATTTTTCCCTGCTGCTGACTAAGGGCTACGCCGAGAAGAGCGCGTTGAAGCTGGTCGGCGACCGCTTCTCCCTGACACAGAGGCAGCGGCTGGCCGTGATGCGCAGCTCCTGCTCCGACCAGCAACGGCAATCCCGGCTGGCCCGTTGCGTGCCCGTCGAGGCCCTGGCCGGGCAGCCCATCGCCGTCGATGGCTACAACCTGCTGATCACGATCGAAGCGGCTCTCAGCGGCGGCCTGATCTTCCAGGGCCGGGACGGCTGCTTTCGCGATCTGGCCAGTATCCATGGCACCTACCGCAAAGTGGAAGAGACAGTTCCCGCCGTGAAGCTCATCGGGGAATTCCTGACAGAGACCCGTGTCGCCTCCGCCCTTTGGCTGTTGGACAGCCCGGTTTCCAACAGCGGCCGCTTGAAGACCCTGATCGGCCAACTCGCCCGCGCGAGTAACTGGCCCTGGGAAATCCGCCTGACGATCAGCCCCGACGCCGAGTTAAGCCGGATGGACACCATCGTCGTCAGCACGGACAGCGTCATTCTGGACGCCTGCCGGAAATGGACCAACCTCGCCGCCGAGATCATCACCCGCAGACTGCCTGCCACCACCGTGATCGATCTGTCCGCCGGATGAGAATGACGCCCACGCCGGCCGCGCCAGTCCGGCGGTTGGTTGTTCTTCGATGGCTGCCTGACTTGGTAGGGTGGGTTCTCAACCCACGCGTCGGAGGCGTATCGGTCGGGGACACGCGTGGGTTGAGAACCCACCCTACGGACTCGCCCTTCAGTCCCACCAGAAGAACCAGGTGTTCCCGCCGCACAAGGCTGCCGCCAAGGCGGACAGGGTGTCCGTGCCTTGGGCCACGATGTCGGGGCAATAGACACAATTGCTCCCAAGCCAAGGCGAGTGCCTGCTCCCTCTCGGTGGGAGGGCGACTGACCGTGCATTCGATGACGTCGCCCAGGAGCGTGATGATGTCTGCCCCGTAGTTCGCATGCCAGTAGCGCCAGAGGGCCACATGCTCTTCGGCCGTCGGAGACTCGTTCCACGGTCCGAAGCAGAGGTAGGCCGGCACCTCCCACGACCTCGGCGTTGGGACTCTGCAGATCGCCACGCGCTTCAGAGGGCGCGGCTTCATCATAATGTCCGTGTGGCCAAGGAGATTCTGCGAGGGAGTCGCGTCCTGGGGCCACTCGCCCCTTTCCACGCTTCGATAGTACTCCCCCTCTTCCGCCAACCGTTTGTCAAGGAACGACTGCATGGTGATTCCCTCGGACCGCTCGATGATGGCTTGGGGAGAGCTGTCATTGGCGTTCAGCCCCTCGAGAACACTGCCCAGGTTCTTCGGGTCGCCCAGGATGACAGGCGTGATCTGACCGGCCCCCTCCTCTCTGAGACGAAGACAGGTGGAGACCGCCTCGGTGCCGGCCACAGTCAAGGTCTCATACGGCAGGACGATGTTCACGTCCGGCTCCGGCTCGGAACGATCGTTGTCGCTTTTCCCGAACAACTTGCGGAAGATTCCCATCATCTCTCCTTGATTCCAACAGCGTGTAGGGTGCGTACCACGGACCGCTCAACACAAGACGCCGGTCATGCGAATCCGGCCAGCGACCTCCATAGATCAGCCCTCGGCGGTGGCGCAGTTCGTATTGGCGCCGTCGCGGGGCAGGCGCCGCCGGGCGATCCGTTTGACCTGCCAGGCCGCCACATTGGACAGCACGACCGCCAGCACGGAGCAGACCATCAAAGGTGTGACAGGCGGGGGAAAGGCCCAACCACTTTTGCGCCATTCATAGGCCAGCGCAAAGAAGAAAGGATAGGAGAGGAACCGCAGGACGCGCGGCACCTCCACCGCGAGGATATTGGGGTTCCGCCAGGAGAAGCCGGAGCCGGCCGGGATGGGCCGGGCGATGGGAAACAGCAAGGGCACGCGGCGTGCGTACGCCTGGTACTGGTCACCGAAAAGGCCTGCCATCGTCGCTTCCTCCCGTTGCATGACCGGGATATACACGGCGGCCCACCAGAACGGAAAGATGCCCATGAGCAGCGCCGATCCGGACATGAGCACCGTGCCGGCGTCAAGCAGCAGGTTGCCGAGATAGAACGGATGCCGCACATAGCGGTACGGCCCCGAGGTGGTGACTTCGCGCTCCTGGTGCAGGCAGCCCTTCGCCCACAGGTGCATGGCAATCCCCAGCAGAAGCAACGGCACTCCCGCGAGAATCGTTGCCGCACTCGGTCGCCCGGCCACCAAGCCCAGGACGATCAAGTACCAGCGAAGTCCACCACGATCCCAGGGTACGCGCATAACTCGGCCTCCAATGCCTGGTCTTGAAACCCGTTCATCCGGGCGGTTGTACCATCCCCGGAGGGTCTGTGCAAGCACGAGGGACGAAAAACGCAGGGCAAACGCCGAGCAGCCCGCGGATCATGTTCATGTCATTGCGAGGAGCGCAGCGACGAAGCAATCTCGATCCGTGGGATGGGAGATTGCTTCGCTGCGCTCGCAATGACATACAGGGCAGGGCCGAACGACTTCGCGCACCCCTGACGAAAAACGGCCGTAGGAGGGGCAGGACCCCGTGCCTGCCCGGCTTAGGGCGGCCACAGGGGGCCGCCCCTAATGAGTTTTGACGAACAACTTCGGTGATCTCTGGGTGCCACGGCCAAACTTGTTTGACCGTGCTCCCTCGCACACAGAGAACACGCTCAAGCTGCACTTGGGCGTGGCACCCGGCCATCCATAGACGTTGATTACCGATCTTGTCTGTCAAAACTCATCAGGCTCGCTATTTCCGTTTCGAGGAGGACTTCTTCGACGGCACCTTGGCGCCCTCGCGCCGCGTCTGATTGAGGCCAATCGCGATCGCTTCCTTGACAGGCCGGCGGTTATCCGTAGTCTGTACGTCATCGGTGAACGATCAGCAAGTCAACTCGGAGAACAGGAGCGTGCGCTATGAGACGCAGGGACATGGTGGTTTGGCTGCTCGCCGCAGCATATGGTGCAGGGATTTCCTTTGGTTCTGAGGGTGCCGCCCGGCCGGTGACGCCGAATGCCGCGCCGGAGGCCGTGGAACTGCTGAAGCTCATCTACAGCATCTCCGGCAAGCACACGCTGACCGGCCAGCACAACTACCCAAATACGAAAGACAAGTACACGCAACGGGCGGCCCAGAGCTGGGGCAAGGTCCCCGCCGTCTATGGTCAGGACATGGGGTTTGCCAAGGAGGGCGACCAGGATTCGTACCTCGCCCGGCCGGACATCGTCGCCGAGTGCAAGCGGCAGTACGGCCTGGGTTCGATCGTCACGATCTGCTGGCACGCAGTACCGCCGACGGCGGATGAGCCGGTCACGTTCCGGCCGAGAGGTGGCACGCCGGCCCCGGAGAAGCTGGCGAGCGTGCAGGGCAAGTTGACGGACGAGCAGTTCAAGAGCGTGTTGACCCCGGGCACCGAGCTGTACCAGCGCTGGTGCGCTCAGGTCGATGCCGTGGCGGGATTTCTCAAGCAACTCCAGGAAGCCAGGGTCCCCGTCCTGTGGCGGCCTTATCACGAGATGAACGGCGACTGGTTCTGGTGGGGCGGCCGCCGCGGCGAGTACAGCACCGCGCGGCTCTACCGCCAGATCTTCGACCGCTATGTGAACCACCATAAGCTCACCAACCTGGTCTGGGTCTGGAGCGTGGACCGGCCCGAGCGCGAGGACCGTAAGTTCGCGGACTACTATCCCGGCGCGGAGTATTTCGATGTCGCTTCGCTCGACGTTTACGGGGAGTTCAAGCAGTCCTACTATGACGACCTGCTCAAGGTCGCAGCGGGCAAGCCGCTCGCCTTGGCCGAGGTGGGCCGACCGCCGGCCATCGAGGTTCTCGCCAAGCAACCCGGCTGGACCTGGTGGATGGTCTGGGCCGGCATGGGCGGCGGGAGAACAGGAGGAGAAGGACCCAATCCGATCCAGGCCCTGGTCAACGATCCGCGTTCCTGGAGCCTGAGCGATCCGGACTACCTCAAGGCGATCGCGCCGCTGCGGCAGGCTTCCGGCCTGCCCCCGGTGCCTCCCGCCCCGCCGCAGGCTGCGCCGACGCAGCCAAAACCATGATCCTTGGACCGTACGATGGATAGACCTTCAGAGCTTAGGCCCGTACTGCTCGTGCAAGGTTGTCTCCTCCGCTCTTGGCTTCCGGTCCGCTCCCGGATTCAGGGCTGCTGAGGAACTGCGTTTTGGGGAGACACGTATCCGCGTCCGTCGTTGACCTGCGTAGAGGCGAACTGGATTCCGCCCGCCAGCATCGCCGTCACGTTATAAAGGGCCGCGAAAATAATAGCCCCTATGAGGCCGATAATGGGGTAGAGCGCTACCATCAGGATCAGGCCAAGGCCCTCCTTTGAACCCGCCATCGCTGCAATCATGGCAAAGGGGAACAGAACCAGGCCGAAAAGCCCATACAGAACCGCACCCACTTTGCCCGCGCGCAGAACACCGACTCTCCTGACCTCGCTGACCATAGCTCTTCCTTTCTATCATCAAAGTAAGGTTTGAACTCGATCCCCCCAAAGTATAATAAATGAAGCCACCTGGGGCAAAGAACTATGGCCAGCAGCCTGTAAGGAAGGTTCGTAATCCACGCGTGCCCTCGATCGAAGCGCACGTGACTCAGCAGGCTGTCCAAGCTGACAGGCAATTGCCCCAGGTCAGGGCTGGGTCCGGCGGGCTGCGTCCGAGTTGCCGAGCGATTGGCGACGTTCGATCACGGCACGGATGCCGGCCAAGGGCAGTGCGGCACTGGCCAAATAGTTGGGGAGTCGGCGCACGTCCTTGAGAACCCATTCGCAGGCGCCGCCACTCTGAAAGTCTTTCACCAGGTCGATGACCGTTCGATCCGCCAGGGCGGGGTCCACGAGATCGAGAGTGTAGACAAACCACCCCGTCGGCGTAGCCCAATAGCCACCGTTCTGATACGTATCGCGCGGGCAGCCTTTCTCCCAATAGACACCGGGCGGCAGATGCCGAATCTGGCCGTTTTGCACAAGGCCGGAATAGTCCCGCTGGAAAACGGTCGCGATGGCCTTGGCCTGCTCTTGGTCGGCCACGCCGAGACACACGGCAAATGCCGAGCCCCAGATGTCGCGCTCTCGGCAAGAGCGTCGTTGTATTCAGTGACTTACCCATTCCAGCCTCATGTGGAGTGATCATAGCAGCACATGCCGGGCCAGTCCACAGTTCCGCCGGAGAGTCGATACCCCCTTTCATGCAGGGCCAACAGACGTTAATATGGCACTGCTGTGGAAACACCTCAACGGTGCATCCGACCAGGACGGGAGTGAAAGATGTCGAGCCGGCAGGTGATGGCGTTGGTTTTCGCAAGCGTCATGTCTCTCGTGCCACCGACCGGGCGAGCCGATGAGTTCATCGGGCCGCTGGCGGGGTGGGGGAATGTGAAGACGAACTTCGGGGCGGTCGGCGACGGGGTGGCGGACGATACCGCCGCGTTGCAGAAGGCGCTCGACGATCTGCGATCGGAGAAGCGGCACTATCACGTCCTCTACCTGCCGGCGGGCCGATACCGGATTACCAAGACGCTGGAACTGGCCCGGACGGCTCACGAGGAATCCAAGGATGTCACTCTCATCGGCGAGGACCCCCTGGGCACCGTGATTGTCTGGGACGGCCAGGAAAACGGGGTCATGTTCTTGTATAGCGCGTGGTATTCCCGCGTCGGCCGGCTCACGTTCGACGGCAGGGGCAAGGCTCTGACGGCACTGCGGCATGGGCCCCCGTTTGCCACGTACAACGAATTCTCCGACATGATCTTCCGCGATGTCGGATTCGGGATCGAGGCGGGTGTAAAGGATGGAATCGCCGAGACCACGGTCTGGAGATGCCAGTTCCTCCGCTGTGCGAAGGCGGGCATCAGCATTCAGAACTTCAACTCGCTCGACTGGTTCATCTGGGACTGCCGCTTCGAGGACTGCACACTCGGCGTGACCAACACGTTCGGCGCAGGCAACTTCCATGTTTACCAGAGCCTGTTTCGCCGGTCCACCCAGGCGGACATGAGCATCGGCAACACCTGCTATTTCTCCCTGCGGGACAACACCTCGGTGGGCTCGCAGGCATTCTTCACCGCCAGTCCGATGAGCGCGTGCAGCAATCTGACGATTCAGGGCAATACGATCATCGACTGCCAGGATGTCGCCATTCGCATGCAGGATCTGGGGCCCCTGCTGCTCTTCGACAATACCTTCGCCGGACGCAAGAACCCTGCCGTACAGGTCAATCCCAAAGCCGGCTTTGTGTCGATCGGGAATACATTTACTGCCGCGAATGCCATCCAGGCAAAGGAGTCGGGTATCCGCTTCGACGACCGCGTCGTGGACTATGAGGCCCTGCGAGTCTCGATCCGGGAACCGCCCGGTTTTCTGCCGAAAAGGGAGCGTCCTGTGATCGAGTTGGCGCGAACAAGCACCGACGCCGACCTCCGGCAAGCCATCGAAAAGGCAGGCACGATGAAAGGACAACGGCCGATCATCCATCTGCCGGCCGGCACGTATTCGATTCGCGAGACTCTTGTCATTCCCGCGGGATGTGACGTACAGATCATCGGCGATGGTTGCGACACGATCCTGCGCTGGGCGGCACGGGAAAAGGCGCCCGTTCTGCGACTGGCAGGTCCATCGCGGGCCACGCTGCGGGAGTTCTCTATCGACGCGGCCAAGACCGGGGATGGGCTGGTCATCGAGCAGTGCGGCCGGGCCGGCGGCCGCATCTACATGGATCAGGCCAACATCTCGTCCGCCCAGCAGGTGGGCCTGCTGGTGGACGGGCTGGAAAATGCCGGATGTGGACCTGTACAACATCAATCACGGCAGCAGCAAGCTGGGTGTGAAGGTCGTTGGCGGTCCGGCGGCCAAGGCCGGCAAGGCGCCCACCGGGCGGGTCGTCATCTTCAGCGGCTCTTCCAGCAACAACGAGCTCAGCTATGACGTGGAGAACGGCGGCCGTCTGTTGGTGCGGGACATCTGGTACGAGAGCAGCCAATTCCCCCGCTTCATGCGGTGCCGCGGCGCCGGATCGTTCACGCTCAATGGGGCGATGATCGCCACGGCTCAGAAGGATGGGATGCCTGCGCTGGAATTCGACGACTTCAAAGGCGACCTGACGTTTCTGACCAGCATCCTTCACAGCGGCTCGCAGAGTGTACCTACTATAATCAAAGGCCCGGGAGCGGATATGAACGTTCTGCTGCTCGGCGTGCAAATGGGCATCGGAAGCGACTACTTGACCAACTCCTCGCCGGGTGCCCATATCAAGCTGCTGCAATCGATGCAGTACACGCAGGGTGGCGGAGGAACACCCGTGCCGGATGTGGGCACGGCGGACGTGGATTTCATCCGCCAGATGCTCGCGCAAACGCGTTTCGCGAGACCGAGGCCTTTGGACGCCGTCCCTCCCGAAGCTACAGATGTGCGTCTTTACCGCGTCGGCGTCTCCAACGCCCAAGCGGGCATCCACCTCACCCCTTGATGAAAGGCCGCCCGCCGGAGGCAATATGATCGATAGGATGATGGCAAAGATGGTCGCGGCGCTCCTGCTGGCCGTCCTGAGCGGCAAGGAAATTTTCCTCAAGGGAAAGAAAAGTCTCTATTGTATCAGCACGCATTAACCAAGACACAGGAAGGAGAAAAAACATGCGTACCACATTCGTATTCATCGTCATCAGTATGATGGTCGGCTCTCTGTCACAGGCCGCGATGCCGCGATTTGAGTATCACAAGATCGCCCAGGTGGGAAATCAGATGGGCCAGACCTCGCTCGTCGATATCGACAAGGACGGCGACCTCGACTGGGTCGTCGGCGAGCGGACGAGGACGTGGTGGTTCGAGTACGTCAGCCCCGACCAATGGATTCAGCACGACCTGGGCCAGGGGCGCGAGACCGACGTTGGCGGCACCGCCTTCGATATCGACGGCGACGGCTGGATCGACCAGGCCACCGGCACCGCCTGGTACCGCAACACAGGCAAGCCGCGCACCGAGCCGTTCGAGCGCTTCGACGTGGGCTCGATCAGTTGCCATGATGAGGTGGCCGTCGATATCAATGGCGACGGCAAGCTCGATGTCGTCGCGGTCAGCGATCAGAAGAACCAGGTCCTCACCGTCTGGCAGGAGATCCCGGCCAATCCACGCGACAAATGGACGGTGCACCAGATCGGCGGCGGCATTCACGGCGGCGCCGGCCCGCGCGGGGTCGGCGACCTGGACGGCGACGGCGACAATGATGTCGTGCGCGGCGATGTGTGGTTCGAGAACCTCGACGGCAAGGGGATGCAGTGGAAAGAGCGGACCGGCCTGACCCCGCCGGGCGGCAACCGGCCCGAACGCTACGGTCTGGCGATCAAGGTCTGGGTCTGCGACATGGACAAAGACGGCGATCTCGACATCGTCGAGGCCGAGGCGGATGCGGTCGATGCCCGGGTCCTCTGGTTCGAGAACCGGGACAAGGCCAAGACCTGGCAGTGCCATCTGATTTCGGCGGACCACACAAAGCTGGACTTCCATTCGCTGGCGGTGGCGGACTTCGACAACGACGGCGACCTGGATGCCTACTCGGGCGGCGGCCCCCTCTCGCAGGCTCCCTTCAAGTGCTTCATCTGGGAGAACACCGACGGCAAGGGCGGGAAATGGCAGGAGCACACGATCCTCGAAGGCAAGGAGTGTCATGAGGCCAAAGCCGCCGACGTGGACGGCGACGGCGACATCGACATCTGCACCAAGCCCTGGAACGGCAACCTGCACTTCTACCTGCGCAACATGCTGGTCGAGGATGGAAAGAAATAGGGCGGGCAGCAGTTCAGCGCCGGCGTCGTTCGACAGGCGATTCAAGCAAATGCAATGGGACCATAGCACGGTGCCAGTACACACCTGCACCCACAATGAGCAGTCCGCCGACAGCGGTAAACACGAGAAGGATTTTGCGATGCCGCATGGTGCTGACGCCCAGCATTCTCGTGACCCTATTCCTTGAGGAAGAGATAATAAAGGCGGCCTTCCTGATAGGTCTGACCGGCTAAGCGGCCGGCCGGGTCGCCTTCGCCCATGTAGATGTCGCACCGGCCGGCGGCACGGATGGCGCCTCCGGTATCCTGGTCCAGCGCGAAGCCGCTGTAGGGTTGCATGACGATGCGTTCGCGTCCCATTTGGGGCAGCGTCGTGGCGAGATAGGCCAGGCAGGCCCTCGGAAAGATGGACTTGTCCGTGGCAATCGTCCGCCACGGCAGCACCGGCTCGTTCAGACTGCCGTGCGGCGTGCCTACTCCCAACTGGAAGAACACAAACCGGGGATTTCGCCGCACGTATTTGTCCACTTCGTTGGGATGCTTGCTGAAGTAGTCGATCAGGGCGCCCAGACTCATGCGGTCGTGCGGGATCCGGCCTTCATCGATCAGCATTTTGGCGATGCTTTGGTATTCGTGGCCATTGTTGGCGGCGTACCCGACCGTGATGATCTGGCCGGGCAGCAACTGGATCTTGGCCGAGCCCTGCACGTGGGCGATGTAGGCCTTGAAGGGATCATCCAGCCAGACCAGCTCGTGTCCCTTGAGCATGCCCGAGTCCTCGATCACGGCCCGGGGCGGATACGGGGTGATTCCACCATCGGCATCGCGGCGACCGCGCGTCTGGCCGTCCGGCCCTTTCACCAGATTCTCCGGCGTCTGGTACAGGGGATAGCGGAAGCGCAGCGTCCGCGTGAGAGAGCCGTCGAAGATCGGCGTATAGTACCCGGTGAACAGGACCGTCCCCTTATCATCACAGCCGACCGACTCGTACACATCGAACGTGGAGCGGATCAGGCCGTTGATCTCATCCGTCCGGGCGCTCGAATCGGCCAGCGCCAGGAAGGCCTCCAGGGTCTTGACCGCCAGGTCCCGCTTGATCTCCCCGTAGGGGAAGTATTGGGCGCTGGAGGGCTTGCTCAGGTAGTTCAGGCTGCCGCGCAGCGCCGCCTTGAGGCCGTCCAGGTCGCGCCAGCCCGGGGCGAAATCGGGAATCTGGTTCGGATCGGTGATCTTGCGCAGGGCCAATTGCCCCGCCGGCAACGGCCGATCGTACTCCTTTACCTGAGGAGGTTTCGTCTGGCAACCGGCCCACAGAAGGGCCGCCGACAACCACAGTCCGAGCGCTACCACCTGCCTCATAGCTGACCTTTCTACACTTCCATGCTCGATACGCTGCCCCGGCACGCGACGGCGCCCAGCGCCGAAAGGGACCAGCGCTCTCAATCCACCAAGCCTCCGTAAATCGTCCCCTATTAGGCAGATTATCTTGCTAAATGTAAAGAGGCGATTTAACCTTCTGCCGGATTTGTCGATAACTCTGACAGCCAATGCGATGCCCTGTTGGGAGAATGATATGCAAAAAGACAAGCTCTTCGCCAAGATCGGTGAACTCACCGTCCAATTCGCCACGCTGGAACACCAGCTTCAGTCGTTGCTGGAGCTGCTGCTCGCGGAGAACAGCAAGATGATCGGTCCTTTTCTGATCCACGAGCTGAACCTCTCGGTGCTGCTGCGGAAGATCAAGCACATCGCCCGGTACAAGCTGCAGGGCGACGGCTCTCTCCTGGAGCAACTCGAAGGGACGCTCAAACGCATCGAAGCCACGCGCGACCTGAGAAATCTGCTCATCCACGGCAACTGGCAGATCGATGAGGCCAGCACCACCTGTCCGGTCCGGGTCCGGGACTTCAAGATGAAGTACGAAGACGGCCAGTGGCAGGAACTGACCGAGACGACGTTCAACGAGAAGAAACTCACCCACCTGACCCGCCGGCTGCAGGGCGTGAGCCATGATGTGCAACACCTCAGCTACCGACTGCGGCAGGCGTGAGCACCGGAAGGACGAGCAGCCGTGGACCCCAGAGAAGACCGGTTCATCGTGGAAGCGTTCGACTGCCGGCCGGATGGCTTCATCAAGCCGAACGCTCTCATGCAGTACCTGCAGGAAGCCGCCGCCCGGCACGCGGAGCAGCTCGGCGTGGGCTTTGCCGATCTGGAACAATGGGACTGCTTCTGGGTCCTGGTGAATCTCCGCCTCGAGATGACCGACACGCCGCGCTGGCGGGACGGCCTGACCCTCCGGACGTGGCCCAGCGGCTGCACACGTCTGCTCGCCGCACGGGAATTCGTGGGCGAAGGTGCGGACGGCCGCGAGCTGTTTCGCGCCGGCAGTGAGTGGATGATCCTCGACAAGCACGGCAGCCGCCCGCGAAACCTGGGCCGCCTGGACCTGCATCTGCCGCCGGCCGGTCTGAAGGTTCTGAGCACGGAGCTCCAGCGGCTGCAGAGGGCACCGGCGTCCTACACGAAAGCGGCCACGATCCCGGTGCCTTTCAGCGCCCTGGATTTCAACGGGCACGTGAACAACACGGAATACGTCCGCTGGGCCTTCGACGGTGTGCACCGCTGCCTCGGCCATACCCCGCCCGTACGCTCAGTGCAGGTCACCTACACGGCCGAGGTCTTTGAGGGCGACGATATCGAGGTCCTCGTGGCGGCGGAGCCGGGCACACCGATTCGCGTCGTCGAACGCAAGGCCGGCGGGCCCGCGGACGCGAGCGTCTTTCTCATGGAGATCGTCCCAAGCAAAAGGGCCGCAAGCCTCCCTGCTCACGACCCTTAATACGAATCCGTCCGCGATCTTGCCGCGCCGGTGCTCCGACGCACCCGGCGCGGCCCCCCAGTTCATCAGATCATCCCCTGTTGCGACACCATCCTGTGGACCGTCGAGGGAACCCCAAGCTCCTCCGTTTCCTTGGGGAACCCAAACCGTTGACTGATGCAGTAAATGGCCTCGGCGAGGACTCCTTTCCGTTCACCGGCGATCAGCCTGATCCACAGCGATTCTTCCTTCGTCGATTGCACGGGTACATTCTCCGTGGGAGAGGGCACCCTCGCAAGCGAGGGAATTGCCTATTCTGCATGCGGGAAAACCCCCGGTCCATCGGTGGCACCGCGCGTCTCTTCGTAGGGCGAGCGTCCCCGCTCGCCTAAGGGAAAAAACGTCGTGCGAGGACGCACGACCTACGAAGAAGCGCTTTGCGAGCCTGCCCGCCACACGAATGAGTTTTGACAGACAAAGTCGGTAATCAAGGTCTGTGGAGAGCCGGGTGCCACGCCCAAGCGCAGCGACCCTCCTGAGCCGCGAAGGATTGACCGTGTTCTCCGTGTGCGACGGAGCACGGTCAAACAAGTTTGGCCGTGGCACCCGGGAATTACCGAAGTTGCTCGTCAAAACTCATTAGGGGAGCTGCTGGATCAGTCCCGGCGGACTTTGACGAGAAAGACCGTGAATTCATCATGAAGGGGGACCCGGATGATACCGCTGCGGCGCGTGGACGTCGCGATCGGATTGTCGAATGGGTCCTTGGGATCGAAGAGTTCAATGACATCACCGTCCTTGGCAAACCTGCCGGCGTCCACCGCGACAGTCTCCGCCTTGTCCCAATTGTAGATGACCAGATGGGCACGGTCCGAGTCGTACTTGTTGGGAAGCAGAACGGACTTGGTTTGCGCGGGCGCGCGTCATTCTTTGCCACGACGACGTTGTCTTCCTGGACGGCGCTGCGGTAGCGGTCGATTTCCAGCCGGCCGTTGACGATGACGTTGTTGCGGATGTCACAGTCCTCATTCGAAGGTGCGCCGTAACCGATCCGCATGTCAATCCCGTAGAGATAGTTGCGATATACGCGGATGCCGTGGCTGGGCCGGCCGCCGCCGATCAGGAAAGGACCGGGGGCGTAACAGATGTTCTCCGTCGCGAGATAGTTGTTTACGTAGGCCCGCTCGGAGCCGTAGGCATGCAACGTGTAGCTGCCGTTGTAGCGGCAGGTCATAATACAGTTGGAGATGGTTTTCACTCCCTCATCGTTCTGGGTGTAGATACAGTGTCCGTGGCCGCGATCCACGCCAAGCCAGCCGTTGCCGTACATGATGCAACCGTAGATCTCGGGATTGATCTCGCCGAGCCAGCAGCTTATGGCCTGGTTGCAGTGATGGATGACAAGGTTGATGTACTTGCAGTCCTTGCCGCCGTGCATGTGCAGACCGCCGCTGGGCCGCTTGAGGTCGGAGGGGCTGGAACCGGCACTGACCGGCTTCTCCGGCACCGGCTCCGAAACGAAGATCTCCAGGTCCCGAATCCAAACGTGCGCGGACGGGCTCTGCACCGCGAGACCACCATCGATGCGTGCCCGCCGGCTCGGAGCCGACCGTACCAGATGGGCTTGATCCGCCGAGCCTGCCAGCCGGACGTCGAAAAGCTCATTGGGCCGCCGGCGGTACGTGCCCTCCAGAAGATAGATCGTGTCCCCCGGCCGGACCTCCTTACGGCCATTAAGGGCCGAAGCAATGTCCCAGGGCGACTCCTTCGTCCCCGGATTCGCGCTCGCACCCTCCGGGGCGACATACCAATCGGCTCCCTCTGCCGCGAGGGACAAGAACAACAAGGACGCCAGAAGAACAGGTTTGCACAGACTCATTGAAGTCACCTCCACAGATGGCCCTATGGCCCGTTGGGACCGACAAACCATGTCCTGAGCGAAGCGAAGGGATCGTTTTGTCGGTCCTCGTTCCGGCCAGTCTACCCATCCGAGCCCCCATGGACAAACGAGTTTGTCCATGCCACCCGATCCTTGTCACAATAATGACCCAGACATGTAGGACCCCCGCCCTCGGGGGTCATCCTCTCATACGGATTCGAAGAAAGAACTCCATTCGGTGCCCGTCTTCGAGGTCAGGACAGCTCTTCGGCTTCGCCTCAGGATGACAGAGTCCCGTAGAGATTTCTCCGAGTCCTTAGAGGAGACAGCCGTGGACCCATCGTGCGAAACAAAGCCAATTTCCGCCCCGGGCCGATGCGATGGACCTGGAAACCGCCCGCTCTTATCCGGGTGGCAGCGGCAAGCGGAGTCCTCGGAGCTTGCCGATGGTCCATCGCATTCGCAAAACCATCGGCAAGCTGACCGCTGCCACCCGGAGTCCAATCGCGGCGGTCCCTCGCTCTACCTGTCAGCCACTTGTGTCTTTGATGGGTCGCCGCCGTATGGCGGACATGCCCCTCGGCGGCGGCACCGCCGATTTTCTCTTGATCGCGGCACGCCCGAGAGTTACCATTGGTTCCGAACGCGGCTTGGCAACCGAACTTACCATGAAATACTGCCGCGCCAGCCAAATTGCCCTGTAGATAGGAGGACACATCATGTCACCCGTCCGGCACAGTATCCAATTCGCCCTTGTTGTCCTCGGGATGAGCCTGCTCACACCGGTGGCCTTCGCGCCAGGAGGCCAATTACGATGAGTCGAAGGTCGGCCAATACACGTTGCCCGACCCGCTCGTCTGCTCCGACGGCACGCCGGTCAAGGACGCCCAGACGTGGCGGCAGAAACGCCGGCCCGAGATCCTCAAGCTCTTCGAGGAATACGTCTACGGCAAGGCGCCGGGCAAACCCGAGTCCATGACCTTCACGACCACCTCCGTCAACAAGGGGGCTCTGAACGGAATGGCGACGCGCAAGGAAGTGACGGTCTACTTCACCGGCCGCCAGCAGGACCCCAACATGAACATCCTGATCTACCTGCCCAACAAGGCGACCAAGCCCGTGCCGCTGTTCGTCGGCCTGAACTTCGGCGGCAACCAGTCGGTCCACTCCGACCCCGGCATCACGATCTGCAAAAGCTGGATGCGCGGGAGCAAGGAACCGGGCAACCGCGCAGCGGAGAAGTCCAGAGGCACCGGCGCCGGCGCCTGGCCGGTCGAGCGGATTCTCGAACGCGGCTACGGCGTGGCCACGATCTACTACGGCGATATCGACCCCGACTTCGACGACGGCTTCAAGAACGGCGTCCACCCGCTGTTCTACAAGAACGGCCAGACCAAGCCCGCTCCGAACGAGTGGGGCTCGATCGGCGCCTGGGCCTGGGGCCTGAGCCGCGCGCTGGACTACTTCCAGACGGATTCCGACATCGACTCGAAGAAAGTGGCGGTGATGGGACACTCCCGGCTGGGCAAGACCGCCCTGTGGGCCGGGGCGACGGATGAGCGGTTCGCGCTCGTGATCTCCAACGACTCCGGCGAGGGCGGGGCCGCTCTCGCCCGCCGAAATTTCGGCGAAACCGTGGCGATCATCAACAAGTCCTTCCCCCACTGGTTCTGCGACAACTTCAACAAGTACAACGGCAAAGCGAACGACCTGCCGGTCGATCAGCACATGCTGATTGCCCTGATGGCCCCGCGGCCGGTCTACGTCGCCAGCGCCGAGCAGGACAAATGGGCCGATCCGCGCGGCGAGTTCCTCTCGGCCAAGAATGCCGGGCCGGTCTACAAGCTGCTCGGCAAAGAGCCCCTGCCGGTCGATGACATGCCGCCGGTCAGCCAGCCGGCGATGGGCACTATCGGCTACCACATCCGCCCCGGCGAGCACGCCGTCACCAGCTACGACTGGGACCGCTACATGGACTTCGCGGACAAGCACTTCAAGAGCAAGTAGCCCAATTACGGCTTTTCGCGAGTTCCCAGGTTCTTGTCGCGAAATGGACAAACGGTTGCGATGCTCGTTTGTAGTGTGCCCGTAAGGGCATATAGATGGGAAGACACGCCTTACGGCGTCACTACAAACGGAGACGAGTCGCGCAACCCTTCGACGACAGACGATTCGAAAGGTTGGTTATGAGGAACAGATCGTTAGTTCACAGACTGTGGCTCGTCGCGGCGGTCGTTCTCTGGGGCGTTTCCCTGGTCCAGGCGGCGCCCGGCGAGATGCAGCAGGTGAGCCAGAAGTACACGCCGATGCTGCAGAAGATTCTGACGGAGAACATCGTGCCGTTCTGGTATGACAAGGGGCTGGACCGCACCAACGGCGGGTATACGATCAGCTTCGACATCGAGGGCAAGCTGCGCGAGCCGGTGACGAAGATGATCGTGACGCAGGCCCGGCAGGTGTGGCTGTTCTCCCGACTGGCCCGGGCGGGCTACGAGCCCAAGAAGAACCTGGAGGCCGCCGAAGTCGGCTACCGCTTCCTCATCGACAAGATGTGGGACCACCAGAACGGCGGGCTTCTACTGGGAGGTGGACGCCACCGGCAACCAGAAGCTCAAGCCCAACAAGCACCTCTACGGCCAGTCCTTTGCACTGTATGCCCTGTCCGAGTACGCCCTGGCCAGCGGCCGCAAGGATGTCCTGACGTTCACCACGAAGTTCTTCAACCTGCTCGAAGCCAAGGCCCACGACGCAACCTACGGCGGGTACAACGAGTCCTTCACACCCGACTGGACTCCCCTGCCCGCCGGCGAGCAATCGTACATGGGAGCGCCCGCCGATCTGAAGCTGATGAACACGCACCTGCACCTGCTCGAAGCCGTGACGACCTTTTATCGGGCGAGCAAGATGCCGCTGGCCAGGGCGCGGCTGTTGGAGCTTATCAATATCGAGAGCAACGCCGTCGTGCGGAAGAACCTTGGCGCCTGCACGGACAAGTACGACCGGAACTGGACGGTGCGACTCGACAACAACTATAACCGTGTTTCCTACGGCCACGATATCGAAAATATCTGGCTGCTGATCGACGCGTGCGATGCCGCCGGCGTGGCGAACGGGCCGTTCCTTGACCTATACAAGACCCTGTTCGAGTACTCGCTCAAGTACGGCTACGATGAGGCCAACGGCGGCTTCTACTACACCGGGCCGTTCAACGGGCCCGCCGACGACCGCAGCAAGTCCTGGTGGGTGCAGGCTGAGACGATCGTCAGTTCCCTCCGCATGTACGAGCACACGAAGGACCCGAAGTACCTGGCGGTCTTCGAGAAGACGTTCGACTTCATCAACACCAAAATGGTGGACTGGAAGAACGGCGAATGGTACGAAACCATCTCGGCCCAGGGGCGGCCGCAGGGCAGCAAGGGCAGCGTCTGGAAAGCCGGCTACCACAACGGTCGCTCGATGATCGAATGTATCGAAATCCTCAAGAGATGGGCGAAATGATGCGAGTACAATGACGGCAAAGGAGTCGAACGATGTCCGACGTGAAAGAGCGCATTCTCAAAATCCTGCGGCAGCCGCAACTGGCCGGCCTGGCCACGATCACGCAGGACGGCAAGCCCTGGGTCCGCTACGTCATGGCGGTCGCCTCGCAGGATCTGACGATCCGCTGCGCCACGTTCGTCAGCGCCCGCAAGGTCAAGCAGATCCAGAAGAATCCCGAGGTGCACCTGACCTGCGGCGTGCCGGACCTGCAACACATGGCCCCCTACCTCCAGATTCAGGGCCGGGCGGCCCTCAACACGAGCAAGGAGGCGCGTCACGCCTTCTGGAGCGACATGCTGGCGCCCATTTTCAGCGGCCCGGATGACCCGAACTATGCCGTTCTCGAAATCAAGCCGTACTACATTGAATACACGTCGCCCGGCGTTCATGAGCCGGAGGTATGGAAGGCCCAGTGACGCGGGAAAAGGAAAGGACAATCCCATGGTGTACGGAGCAGAGGCAGGCGCCGCCGGGGCGGAAAACCCCGTGGCCGACGCGATCAAGGCTTCCGGCGCGATTGTCAGGGTCGAGCCCGGCGATTTCGAAGCGATTCTCGAAAGAACCGAAGCGCCGCTGGTCGTCATTGCCCAAGGCGGCGTCTTCAAAACGAAGTACCACTACCTGACCGCCTACAGAGGGCTGATCTTCTACACCAGGACCCCCCTGCCGCTGGACTTGCCGCGGAAAACCGAGCTGATCAACGCCAAAAAGATCTGGGTGCCGAGCTAAAGAATTCGGCTAGGGACAGGTTCCCGCAGATTGGAGATCTCTCGCTTCGCTCGGGATGACAAGGAAGGTGCAAGGTTTGGCCCCGCTGTCGTGCACTGACTACCTGGATATGGTGAGCAGACTCGGAAAACGCTTCTTCGTAGGTCGTGGCCCCGCCTGCGCGGGGCCAGGCTCCCCCCGCGAAGGCGGGGGTCCTCGCACGACGGCCTCAGGCGAGCGGGGACGCTCGCCCTACGAGGAGACGAGTCGCGCAACCGTCGGACGACCATACGTGGACGACCCTCACCAGATTAGGGCCACCGTCGTGTTATTCGATCCGTTTGCGGTAGAGCCGCGTTTGCAGGGTGTTCTGCCAGGCGGTCCAGTTGGATTCGCTCACTTCCTCGTTGATCGCCGAGGTCACCTGGTCCATCTTGGCGTCGAGGTCGTCGAGGTAGTAGACCATGAAGGCCTCAGCGGTCGCGGGCAGCTTCGGCGAGCCGAACTCGTAGGCCCCGTGGTGCGAGAGAATGATATGACTGATGGCGTCGAGCACTTCCGGACTGATGGGCTTGCCGCTGGCGCGGAGGGCGTCGGCCTTGCGGTGGATCATCAGCAGGCTCTTGCTGATGTGCCCGATCAACTGGCCGGAGTCCGTGTAGGAGAAGGCCATGTCGTAGGCAAGCTCCTCGGTCTTGCCCATGTCGTGCAGGAAGATGCCGGCCAGGACCAGGTCCGCCTGCACCTGCGGGTACAGCGGCAGGATGGTCTTGGCAACCTGGAGCATGCTGTGGGTATGTTCCAGCAGCCCGCCGATGCAGTCGTGGTGCATCTTCATGCCGCCCGGGGCGGTGCAGAAGCTCTTCATGAGCGCCTCATCCGCCAGGAATGCGGCGGTCAGGGCCGCCAGTTGCGGGTGCTTGATCGAGCCGACGATCTCCTTCACCTCTTTGAACATCACGCCGCAGTCCTTGGAGGTGCGGGCCAGATAGTCCTCGACCTTGACCTTGCTCGGGTCGATGGCGGCGATGTTGTTGACCACGATCTGCAGGTTGTTCTGATAGAGCTCGCTGCGTCCCTGGACGTGGACGAACCCGGGCTTGGGCAGGGACTTGTAGACCACCTCCGACGCCTGCCACATCCGTCCGTTCAACTGGCCCGTGCGGTCGCACAGGAACATCGCGATGTACAAGTCCCCGCGGGTGGTACTGCGCAGAATCGGCTCGCGCACGACGTAGATCGCATTGATCGTCTCGCCCGGTCCGATGGTATTGATGAACTTATGTGCCGGCGGCTGTGCCATCATCGACTCCCGTACTCATAGTAACCTCTTGAAACCGGCGGCTATCTTAGTGGCCCAGCGCCGTCATGGCAAGCAATGATTCCGGAAAAGATCGGTTGGAGCGGATAGGAATACCGCGCCGGGTGCTGCGTGGCCGCGTTCTCACGTGACCAAATGCCCTTTCTTCTCGGCCAGATGGATCGTGGCCTCGGTGCCGGAGTTGAATTGCAGGAAGTCGGATTCGATCCCGTCACTGAAGATGACGCCGTCTTCGGGCATCTGAGATACAAGAACCAGGGGCGTCCTGGGCGTGACCTTGCCAAAGGTGATCTCGGCGGATGATGTATTGCTGGGCCAGGGCTCACGAACGGAGAAGTACAGATAATCGGCATCCCAGGCGAAGGCTTTCTTCTCGTCGATCTTGATCGGGCGTGCCGACAAGGCGGACGCGATCCCCGTCGCGCCCGCCAGGATGCTGCGGAACCAGCCGGTCGATCCCAGTCCGGTCGACACAATGATGCCGCTGGAGGAATGGCTCTCGGAGCGATCGCCCGTGCGGATCGTGTACCGGGCGGAGGTGTGACTGCGCGGACCAATGAACAGGTCGTTCACGCCCAGCAGGGCCTGGCCAGTGTTGAGTTTGGCTTCGGCCATCGTTACCGCGCGGATCGGCCGTTTCTCGCCAAATACCTCGGGCATCACGTCATCAAGGTCCGCCACTCGGAACGGCAGGAGCACTCCCTCCCAGCGAGCCGGATCTGGATTGACGCCGAGGAGCAGTTGGCCCTCCAGGTACTTCAGAACATTGGCCACGAGGCCATCCTGGCCGAGGGCAACAACGGTGTCTTTTGGGCCAAAGATGAAATTCGGCACGAACGTGCGCGGGACGACTTGCAGGCGGCCGTGTCGTGACAGAAGGCGCTGGGCTTCGCGCACGGCGCGTTTGTAGGTGCGGTCCTCTGCCTGGTAATCGGAGAAATCGGCGCCCAAGTGCTCGACATAGAAACGGGCCTGGTCTTCCGTGTTGAAACGTGCGACCAGATCGTCCAGACGGGTGCGTCGGACAATCAAGACGATCTTGTTTTCGGTCAGAGGTTCCATTACTTCGGATTGTCCCGCGCGAGCAATTCACGCAGCAGTTCCGGGGACACGTTCAGTTGACCGATCTTTTCGGCGCTTTGGGCCAGTTCCCTGAACGCCAGAGCCACGAGTTGTCCCGGCTGCATCCCGACGCTGACCAAGGCCTGCAGGCTCTTCGGATCCGTCTGCGACACTGCCTTCATGACTGCGGCCAGGGCGTATGCTTTCGCGTCGGCCTCCTCGCGCGCGTTGGCGGTGGAAAGCGCCACGAAGTCCTTGTTCTTCCTCTCCAGGGCGATCTTGGCGGCCATTTCGGCCTCCCGGAGCTCGTGCCTCTTCTGCTGAACGGATTTCTCCGCCTCCATCTGGGTTTCTTTGATCTGGCGTTTCTTGTTCTCCACGGCGATTTCCGTATTGAGCTCGTTCTCCTTGATGGCCCGCTCCTGCTCGACGGCGGCATTCCGGCGTGCATAGATGGCCTCGTCTGCCTCGCGCAGAATCTGCTCGCGGGCCTCGGCCTCCAGGGCGCGCGAGGTCTCCGGCGTGGGCCGGATCGCCAGGATGGACAAGCCCAGAACCTCGACCCCCAGCGAGGTGATCGCCTCGGCGGCCTGCAGCCCTTGGCGCAAAGAAGATACGAGATTCTCCGATTGTCCCAGGGCCTCGCGCAGAGCGAGAGATTTGAGAGAGGCACGGGTCAACACGTGGGCGTGGTTGATGAGCCGGTGCGGGAGTTTCGCGGGGTCCTCGGACGCATAGCCCTTGCCGCTGGGAGCAAGAGTGAAGTTCATAAGTTGCGACAACTTCTTGGGGTCCGCGACGCGATACGTGATTTGTCCTTGGACGGTGACTTGCTGGAAGTCGGCCGTCACTTCCTCGAAGATGAAGGGGACGTCCACGCTGCCAACCGGCACGAGCACTAACGATGTCGTCGGGGCGAAGCAGAAGAAGGACAGCCCTGCCCCTTCCCGCACAACCGCGCCCCGCTTGTACTCCAGCACGAAATCGGTTGGCTCGACCTTGACGAATCGTATTCCGAACATGCTTGCTCCTTCTCACTTGTGCGGGTGTTTTTGCTCCGGCGAACAATAGTTATATGGTTTCCTCGTCGTTCTAACGTCCTTATGGCCCAGGCACTCCCAACACCCGATCCTCCTTCGCCGACGTGAGGGAGGATAGCACGCCAGGCCCAGGGAAGTCAATTCCCTTGCCAGGACTGTCACTACTATCCGAAGATGTGGGTCCGTGTCGCAGGCGAAGATGGTGCGTGGTACGCAGCCTACGGACTGCTGCTTGTTGGGCACGCCCGGTCTACGTATCGAGCATGTCCCATTCGTCGCCCAACACCCATCGAAGTGCCGACAGCTTACCGTTTAGCATGCCCCACTCGAAATCGTCCCACGGTCCAAGGTTGTCAATCCCGTACTTTTTCTCCACACGTCTTGCGGCTTTTCTCGCTCTTTCCCAAATGTCACGCGTGATCAGCTTTGGGTCATACTTGCCACCTCGGTAATCGTCTTTCTCTATCACCCGTGTTTCGCCGGTCTTGACTTCCTGAACGAGCAGACCGTGCCGGCCGTACCACACCTTGTCGTAGAACTCATTTGAGGCGTTCGCTATTTCGCTCAACTTCCTCGGTTCTTCAGTCCACTCCTCTTCTGCCGTGATATCGCGGAGAAGCCCCGGATTGACGTGGCTCAGTGCTTCTTTGAGCAAGATGAAGTACTGTGACTTGATTCTCGAGAATAGCGGGGCGATGTCAGGGTGCGGCCTCCGCTTGTCGCCGTGCGGTTCGCTGAAATCGTTCTTATTGTGGGTCACGAAGGCAAACCGGGTACCTTTAGCGCTTTTCTCCCGCACGCAGTCAGCATAGGTCTCAAGGATGATGGCGTCCCCGATCTGATTCTTGCCCATGTGGAACGGGGCCTTCTCTTCGAGGGCCCGCTGAGCGGCTCGCAACTTGACAGAGTCGGTCAACTCGATAACCGTCGCCCCGTCCATTAGATGCTCAATTCTGGCGATAGCCTCGACTGCCGATTCACCCAAAAGCGGGATCTGATGATCAAGGTCATTCAATTGCTGCAAGACGGGCCCTTTCTTCTTCGGGTCACCGAACTTGTTGACCGCTTCCTTCACCCTTTTGAAGACGCTGGAGAGGCTGCGGCAGCTTTCCTCCGCCACCCGCTTCTTGTTGCGCTGAAATTCCTCCACGACCGTCCGCGGGAGAATGAGTGAAACTGCCTGCATCTGCATCAACTGTTCCATCACACCCAGCAGCGGCTGGAGTTCGGGGTCTTTGGCAATGTCGAGCCAAACGCAGGTATCAACGAGGAACCGAAACATAGGCTTACTCGAGACGGCCTCCAATTAGGGTATCATTGCTCTCTGAAGATACAGATACCGTGCCGTAGTATGTACTCCGCGAAGCCGCCTCGGGGCGGATTGTCCAGGGAAGAGGCCAGAAACAAATGAGCTTCCATTTCCGGGCCCACCTTCTCCATAACCAGAGCCATCGCTTCCGCACGTTGGTGGATATCCCAGTGCTCCACCGCCTCCATGAACACGGCGACGTCAATGTCGCTCCACTGGTCCGGCGTGCCCTCCACGTGAGAGCCGAAGAGATAGGCCGCCCGCACCACGCCCAAGTCAGACAGGACCCTCACCGCCGCCAGTGCCCGGCTTTCTACTGCAGCATCCACAGTGCGCATAGTGCTATCGTAGGGGCTCACGCAGTCCAAGGCAATGAAAAAGGGACCGAGTCGACAAGGCAGATTTGCAGGGGCTGTGGCTTGCAGCGGGCGGTTGTTTCGGCTATAAGAATGGGGTCTTTCGGAGTTTCGGTGGCCCTGATGATGATCGCATTACGAGGATGACATGAGATATAGCCAGATGCTGATTCCGACGGTGAAGGAGGTGCCGGCGGAGGCGGAAATCACCAGTCATAAGCTGATGATCCGGGCGGGTCTGATCCGCAAGGTCGCCAGCGGGACCTATACCTATCTGCCGCTCGGGTGGCGGACGCTCAAGAAGATCATCAATATCGTCCGCGAGGAGATGGACCGCGCCGGGGCCCAGGAGATCATCGTGCCGTGCCTGCAGCCGCTGGAGCTCTGGCAGCAGACCGGCCGGGACGTCGATTACGGCGAGACCATGTTCCGGCTCATGGACCGGCATGGTCGCGGGAACGTCCTCGGGCCGACCGCCGAAGAGGTGTTCACGTTCCACGCCGCCGCGGAGCTCAACTCGTACAAGCAGTTGCCCGTCAACCTCTACCAGATCACGCCCAAGTTCCGGGACGAGTTCCGGCCGCGGTTCGGCGTCCTGCGGTCGCGCGAGTTCATCATGAAGGACGCCTACAGCTTCGATGCGACCCCCGAGAGCCTGCACAAGATCGTACATGGCGATGTACGACGCCTACTGCCGCGTCTTCAAACGTTGCGGCGTGGACGTACGTCATCGTCGAGGCCGAGTCCGGCGAGATGGGCGGCTCCGGCTCGCACCAGTTCACCATCCCCTGCGAGTCCGGCGAGGACACGATTGTCTACACCGCCGACGGCTCCTACGCGGCGAACCTGGAAAAGGCCGAGGTCGATCCCCTGCCGAAGGAGCCGGCTCGCGGCGCGATCCCCCCTGCCGAGAACGTGTTCACACCGAATGTCGGCACGATCGAGGCTGTCTGTGGCTTCCTCAAGACCCGGCCCCAGGACATGATCAAGACGCTCATTTTCGATGCGGGTGGCGAGCCGGTGGCGGCCCTGGTGCGGGGCGACCATGAGCTCAACCCCGAGAAGCTCACGCAGGCCGTGGGCGGGGTCCATACCGAACTGGCCACACCGGAAGTGATCGAACGTGTGACCGGGGCGAAGGTGGGATTCGCGGGACCGATGGGGCTGGCGGGCCGCGTGTCCAAGATGGTGCATCGACCATGCCGTCGCGGCGATGGCCGTGGGGGTCACCGGGGCCAACAAGACCGATCATCACACGAGAAACGTCGTCCCCGGCCGGGACTTTCCGCTCGAAGGAGACAACGTCATCGTGGCCGATATCCGCTTGGCCCAGCCGGGCGATACGCACAACGGTGCCCCGGTGCTGTTCAAGAAGGGCATCGAAGTCGGGCAGGTCTTCAAGCTCGGCACCAAGTACAGCAAGAAGCTCGGCGCGATGTTCAAGGACGAAGCCGGGGCCGAGAAGCCCTGTCTCATGGGCTGCTACGGCATCGGCATCAACCGCATCATGGCCTCCGCCATCGAGCTGTACAACGACGAGAACGGCATCATCTGGCCGATTTCAATTGCGCCGTTCGAGGTGATTGTGACGCCGGTGAACCAGGACGATCCCGATGTGGTCCGGGTCTCCGAGGAGATCTACGGCAAGCTCCAGGAGGCCGGCGTCGAAGTCCTGCTGGACGACCGCGATCTGCGGGGCGGGATCAAGTTCAAGGACGCCGACCTGATCGGGATTCCGATTCGGGTCACGGTCGGCAAGAAGTCCGTGGTCGAAGGCAACGTCGAAGTCAAGCTGCGGGCCGAGCCTCAAAGCGAAAAGGTCCCGATCGGCGAGGCGCCGCGGAAGGTCGTCGAACTAATCAACCGACTGAAGGAGCGATTGAGAGTCTGAGGATGTGGCCCCCAGCGTGGCGAGGGCATCTTGCCCTTGTTCTTTGGACGCGATGAGTGTATCGTGGCTTGGCGAGCAAGGCCAAGATGGCCTCGCGACGCAAGGGCGGGACGCCCTCGCCACGTGGGAGTGATCCTGATACTACAAAGGAGAAAACGAATGGATAGCAACCGATTGACGCGAAGAAGCCTGATCCGCAACACGTCTCTGCTGGCCGCCGGAGCAATCGCGACGCGGCTGACCGGCACCGCCGCCGGGGCCATCGATCTCGACAAGGTCGAGACCGTCTGCACGAAGGGCCGGATCAACCAGTCCGTGAGCCAGTGGTGCTTCGGCAAGTGGTCGCTGGATGAATTGTGCCAGGTCTCCAAGAAACTGGGACTCAAGGCCATCGACCTGCTCGGGCCGAAGGACTTTGCCACCGTCAAGAAGTACGGCCTGGTCGTCTCGATGGTCAATAGCACCTCGCTGACGGATGGCTTCGCCGACAAGAAGTTCCACGAGACCTGCATCGCCAAGCTGCGGGAGAGCCATCGACGCCACGTCCGAGGCAGGTTTTCCGAACGTGATCTCGTTCTCGGGCAATCGCCGGGGCATCCCGGACGACGTGGGGATCGAGAACGCGGTCGAGGGCCTCAAGAAGATCGCCGGCTACGCGGAGCAGAAGAAGGTCACGATCTGCCTGGAGTACCTCAACAGCAAGGTCAACCACAAGGACTACATGCTGGACCACATCGCCTGGGGCGTCGAGGTCTGCAAACGGGTCGGGTCGGACCGCGTGAAGATCCTGTACGACATCTATCACGCCCAGATCATGGAAGGCGACATCATCCGGACGATCAAGCAGTACAAGGACTACATGGGCCACTACCACACGGGAGGCAACCCCGGCCGCAACGAGATCGACGACACGCAGGAGTTGAACTACCCGGCCATCATGCGGGCCATCGCCGAGACGGGCTTCAAAGGGTACGTGGCGCACGAGTTCATCCCGAAGCGCGATCCGCTCGAATCGCTGACCTACGCCGCCCGTATCTGCGACGTCTGAGCCTGTTTCCAGGAGGACGGAGCAATCCGATGTCGTCCGGTCGGATGGACAGGAAGTTCTGCAAAAGCCTTCTGTGCAGCCTTTGCCTGTTGGCCTTCGCGGCCCAGAGCTCACAAGCGAGGTTTCTCAGCGAAGAGCAGGCCAGGAGGAAGCCTCGTGCGCCGCATTGCCTGTGTGGCCAGCGCCACGGCCGGCACGTGCTACCCGGACCCCTTCGCCCTGGGCAGGCATGCCTACAACTACGGTTTCTTCTACAGCCTCTTCAACCCGCCTGAGCGTAACGGCATCGTGTACACCTGCCGGGGCGGATTCATCGACGTCACGCACATCAGAAAGCTCATCGACTGGACTGCTTACCTGGCCTATGGTCTTCGCGCGGCAATCCGGGCGAACCAGAGGGATTTCTCGTTCAAGATGCTGGAGCCGTCACGATCCTACGTGCGGATCGAGTATCCCGAGAACTGGGGCCAACTGCCCGCGGGTGCCAGAGACGCGCTGGCCACCGAGATCTCGATTGAGCTGGCGTCATACCTGGCTTATACGGCGTGCACCTGGCATGAAATGCTCACCTGGTTCGGGTATAAAGCCATCGGCTTCTACCCGGAGTTCAACTCCGCCTTCTCCTGGGAGGACTGCTATTCGAACGCGATCGGCTGCCGGATCGCAGAAGCCGCCCTGCGCGATCCCAACCAGGAATTCGACCGGGCGGTGACCCTGTTGCTCAACCGCGAGTTGGAGCGGCTGGAGGTGCAGCCGCGACCCGCCGCCTGGGTGGCGGGCAGGGCCGTCCGCGGCCGATGGTTCACCGGCAATTACTTGTGGTTCCAGATCGTCAAGCGGAACTTCGACATTGGGATGGACGACGGTTTCATCACGCCGTGGCCGGTTCCGGGCCTGCCCGCCTGCGACGGACCCCGGCCCGAGGATTATCCGATCCCTACACTGGCTTTTCTGCAACAGCAGGGGTTCACGGTCACTTACGAGATCGAGCCCAGAGAGTGGGAGAGAAAAGAAATGCTCGCCATCATCTACGGCCCCGGCGGAAAGGGACGCATCGAGCCGGCCCGGCATTTCGGTCCGATTCTGGACAATATCAAGGCCCAGGCGGCCGCACGCTACGGGCCGAACGTGGGCAATCCAGGCGCGAGGATGGCGAAACCGCTATCATCCAGTGCGCTGGATTTGTCCGCCTTGGCCGCCCGTTGGCTTCGGGATGAAACGTCATGAAGCCCGCCGGCGCGGCACATCCGCTTGCATCCCGCACGCAGAGCCGCATATACTGACGCGTTGCATGTGGGAACTCAAGGAGCCCAAGCCCGTTAAGCTGATCGTCGGAATTCTGGCCGCGGATGAGCGGTGCCTGGCCGCCGCCAGAGAGAGTCTGGGATCCGCACTCGGCACGAT
Organism: uncultured Planctomycetota bacterium; assembly: GCA_963699595.1. Lineage (GTDB taxonomy): Bacteria > Planctomycetota > Phycisphaerae > Sedimentisphaerales > Anaerobacaceae > PLanc-01. The sequence continues at coordinate 598,106 of CAVOUO010000035.1, read as the reverse complement.
GGACCTGGCCAGCGACATCTGGACCTTCGACCAGACGGACTACTACGCCGGGCAGATCGGTCCGCACATCCGGCGGCAGTTTGCCAGCATCGAACAGCTCATCGACCCCGGCCAGCTTGCCCAGATCAAGCACCGGACCAACGCGCTCGAGCAGCAACTCGCGGCGACCCTTGGCACGCCCTTTCCCAGGCCGGTGAACCTGGACCCGGGAATCATCGAGCCGTCCAAGCTGGTCCTGGCGACAACGAAAAATTACGCTCATCGTATATACATAGGCGACCGGATGTATGCCGAAGTGACGCTCGTCTTTGACAAGGGCCAGTGGCATCCCCTGCCGTATACCTATCCGGACTATCATCGGCAGGAGTATTTCGACTTCTTCAGTCAGGTGAGGACCCGGCTTGTGCAGCAGTTACGAGAGGCTGGAGACCGTAGGCCGGAGGCCGGAGAAGCCCCCTACAGCCTACAGCCTCCGGCCTCCAGCCTCTAAGGAAGATCATGCTCGTATCGCTGGCAATCGTCCTGTTTGTCGTCTGCTTCGCATCCTCCGCCGTACTGACGGCGATGGCCAAGAGAGTCGCTCCCCGCCTGGGGCTGGTGGCCCATCCGAGAGCGGACCGGTATCATCGCTCCCTCATCCCGCTCGGCGGCGGCATCGCCATCTTTCTGACGCTGGCCCTCTTTCTGATCGCCGGTGCGGCGGCCATGCGGTTCCTGATCGCTCCCGGCCACTTCGGCGGGCTGGCCGAACGCGCCGGCCTCAACCCGGCGGACTTCCAACGCCACGCGGGCGAGTTGCTGGCCATCCTGCTGTGTGCCACGATTCTCTTCTTGGTCGGTCTGAGGGACGACAAGCACGCCTTGGGGCCTTTCGTCAAACTGGTCTTTCAGTTCCTCGTGGCCATCCTGGCCACCGTGTTCGCCGATGTCCGGGTCGAGTTCTTCATTCAGAGCCGGATCGTCACCGCGATCCTGTCGGCCTTCTGGATCGTCCTGATTGTCAATGCGTTCAATTTCCTCGACAACATGGATGGCGCCTCGGCGGGCATGGCGGCCATCGCCAGCTCCGTCCTGCTGACCGCCGCCGCCTTCAACGGCCAAGTCTTCGTCAGCGGCCTGGCCATCGCCTTCATCGGCGCTCTCCTGGGCTTTCTGGTCTTCAATTTTCCGCCCGCCAGCATCTTCATGGGCGATGCCGGGTCTTTGGTGGTCGGTTTCTTCGTCGCCCTGCTGACGCTGCGCACCGATTACTATCACCAGGCTCAGAGCGGCTCCTGGTATCCGGTCCTGCTGCCGTTGATTGCGATGGCCGTGCCGCTCTACGACTTCACCAGCGTCACCCTGCTGCGCATCCGCCAGGGCAAGAGCCCCTTCGTGGGCGACACCCAGCACTTCTCCCATCGGCTCCGACGCCGGGGACTGACGGACACGCAGACCGCCCTGACCCTCTATCTCGCCACCCTGTGCACAGGTCTCGGGGCAACGTTTCTCTACCAGGTGAACCTCATCGGCGCGATCCTCATCGTCGGCCAGACGGTTCTGATCGTCGGCATCATCGGAGTCTTCGAGAGCACGGGCAAGGCGGAGGACAGATGACAGAGGACAGACGACCGAAGACAGGCCGGAGGCCGCAGGCCGCAGGCGGGAGGCGCACCTGCAGCCTCCGGCCTACCGCCTACGGCCTCTTGGCGTTGTGTCTGTCCATTCTGGCGCTGCGCGTGACCTACACGGAGTCCCCGACGGCCCAGGTGCTGACGACGCCGGGCAGCCTCGGCGATACGGTCTACAGTCTGACCCTGTCAGGCCTGCTGATCTTCGCCTTTGTCTTCTGGCTGCTCTGGGGCCTCTTCAGAGGCCGGCTCGTCTACCGCGTTACGGGAATCGAGATCGGCCTGGCGGTGTTCGGGCTGGCCTCGGTGGTCTCCGCGTGGGGGGCATCGGACAAGCGCGAGGCGATCACGCAGATCGTGACCCTGCTTGGTCCCCTCTTCGCCGCCCTGCTGCTGGTTCAAATCCTGGACCACCCTGCCAAGGTGCGAGTGGTGCTGATGGTTCTGGTGGGGCTGGGCATTGTCTCCGCGTATCAGTGCGCCGAGCAATTCTTCATCAGCAACGCCGTCACCATCGAGCAGTACGAGAAGACCCCCCAGATGCTGCTCGAACCGCTCGGGATCGAGACCGGCACGTTCCAGCATTTCCTGTTCGAGCACCGGCTGTACTCGCGCGGCGTCCGCGGCTTCTTCACGACGAGCAATTCCGCCGCCTCGTTCGCCATCCTGTCGTGCGCCGCCGCGGCCCTATTGCTCCTCCGCAGGTTCCGGGACATCAAAGCCCGCCAAGTCGCGTCTCACTACGGACTGTTCGCCGCGCTGGCAATGATCCTGGTCGTTGCGGGGCTGTTTCTGACGCAAAGCAAAGGCGGCATCCTGGCCTTCTTCGCCGGTCTGGCCCTCTGCGGATTGCTGACAGGCCTTGACCGGTGGCTGCCCGTGCTGAAACGACGCCTTTGGCCCGTGCTCCTGCCCCTGGCGGTGCTGCTGGCGGCCGGGGCCGGCTATGCGATGATTCGCTATGGCATGACCCACGGTCGCCTCCCCGGCGGCAATTCCATGCTGGTCCGCTGGCAGTATTGGGTGGCCTCAGCGAAGATGGTCGCTGACCATCCTCTGACAGGCATCGGGCCGGGCAACTTCTCAGACTACTATACCCATTACAAACCTGCGGCCGCCCTCGAATCCGTGGCCGATCCGCACAACTTCCTCCTGAGTCTGCTGACTCAATACGGCCCGCTCGGCCTGATCGCCTTTCTGGCGATGATTTCTCTGCCTTTGCGGCGATTGACCCAACTCCCTCCGCCGGAATCGGCCAGCGCCGATGCCAATTCCCTACCCTCGTCCCGAACGCTCGCTCTTACCGTGCTGTTCTGCGTATGTGCGTGCCTTCTGCTCATCCGGTTGCTCATGCTCCCTATGATGGCCGATAGCCCGGATGTCCTGCTTTACGAGATCATTACGGCCCACGTCGCCCCGGTGGCTGCCTTCCTTATCGGATTCCTGCTGGTTGCCTCACCCCTCGCCGACGGATCTGGTCCAAGGGCCGATTTCGATGACCCGATCACGATCACCGTCCTCGGCTGCGCTATCTTGGCGGTCCTTCTGCATAACCTCATCGACTTCGCCCTTTTCGAACCGGGCGTGTGGATGGCGTTCTGGGTCGTGATCGCGTGTCTGGCCGCCATGCGTGTTCAGCAGCCGGACGGGTTCCGCGTTGCCGCACCTCGCGGGCTGGATCGGGAAAGCCGCTGATATTGGGGGGGGCTGCCGTGCTCCTGGGCTCCTATTGCTTTTGCGTGTGGAGGCCGGCCTGCATCACGGCCGCGGCTATCCAACAGGCTCAGCGCGTGGCTTCCGCCGGCGACTACGATGCGGCGCACCATCGCCTCGACGCCGCCGCAGCGGCCGATCCGCTGTCCCCTGTTGCTGCTAACTTCAATGGACGGCTTTACTTGCAGCAATACGAACAGACGCGGGAAAAGCGGCCCGCCTTGCTCGAGGACGCGGCGCAGTGCTTCAACGAGGCCATCGTGAGGAATCCGGCGGACTACAAGAACTACGAGAAGCTGGCAACGATTTACGGCCGGCTGGGGCAACCGCAGAAGGCGTACGACTGGTATCTGAGGTCCGCAGGGCTGTATCCGGGGTGCGAACGGCTCTGGTTTGAACTGGCCCAAACCGCCGAGCAACTCGGCCGACCGGGTCTCGCTCTATGCCATTACGCGAAGGCCGTCGAGATCGAAAACAGCTACCGGGAGCAGTTCCGGCAGATGTACCCCGACCGGGAGAAGATCGTCAGTCGGCTCGGCGACAAAGAGTATCAATACGCCCAAAAGCGTATCGAAGAGCTGTCAAAATGACGACTCCGCGCAGGGCCGTCAATCGACCTTGGCCATGACCTCCTCCGGAATATCGAAATTGGCGTAGGCGTTCTGCACATCGTCGTGGTCATCGAAGGCTTCCATCAGGTTGATGACCTTGCGAGCGGCCTCCGGAGTCGTGATCGGCACCATCGTGGTCGGCACCATAGAAATCTCCGCCGAATGAATGGGAATTCCCTTTTCCTCCAGCGCCTTCTTGAGCTGCTCGTACCCACTCGGATCGCAGGTGATCTCGTAGACCTCGCCGGTGTTCTGCATGTCCTCGGCGCCCGCCCCAGCGCCAGCTCCATCAGGTCATCCTCCCCGATGCTGGCCGTGGAAACCGTGATCAAACCCTTTTTGTGGAACATCCAGCTCACGCAGCCGGGCGTCCCCAGTGAGCCACCGTGCTTTTCGAAGATCCGCTTGATCTCCGGGCCGGTACGGTTGCGGTTGTCCGTCAGCACTTCCACAACGATCGCCACGCCGTTGGTCCCATAGCCCTCATACTGCATCGACTCGAAGGCCGCCCCCCCGGCTTCGCCGGTACCGCGTTTGATCGCCTTGTCGATAGTGTCCTTGGGCATATTGGCCGCTCGGGCCTTGTCGATGGCATAACGGAGCACCAGATTCCCGGATGGATCGCCCCCGCCGTTCTTGGCCGCCACGATGATCATTCTCGCGATCTTGCTCCAAAGCCTGCCCCTCTTGGCGTCGGCGGCTCCCTTCTTGTGCTTTATCGTCGCCCAATGTGAATGCCCAGACATGCCGTCTCCTTAGCTATCTATAGACCAGCCAATCCACAAAGACACACTTCAAGACCATGTATTATAATCCGCTTTTCGCCTGTACATAGCGAATTTTCAGCAAATTTGCACGCCCGTTTCAGCGCTTCTCGCCGAATCAGCACGTCCTGGCGCCGCTTGGCCGAAGCTTTCGTCCCTCAGAAGCGTGTCCGATAATGCGGGACCGTTCCACAGTTCGAGTGGGACCCATCCTGCGTAGGTATCAATTATAGTGATTTTGTATAGTGATTTTGCCGCTTTTTTTCTTGACGGTGGTTTAGCAGGCTTCTAACATGGACGAGTACATTGGCAGTCGTGGACGAACACGGCTGAAAACCGTTCCGTATCTTGCGGGAGAATGTAATGTACCTGCGAGATGGTACACGGAGATGGGGCTTTTTGAGCTTGTCTCAAACGGTAGTCGAGTTGCAGAGACACTTTGAGGTTGCCGCGTCCGAATTCCAGTCACGAAGGAGTCACGTTACTTTGGCGGCCGCAAAAGTGGGTTTTGCGTGGAACCAGATTGAGCTTCAATGAATCATTGTTTCCCAACGCCGGAGGGGTGTTGTTGAGGATAAGACCAGCAAAACTTCGGTTTATGGTGGATCGGTACCCTGAGAAGAAGCAGGGTCCGCACGGCTCTTGGGCCTTGCCAGACTGATTTTGCCTTGTTTGGGAACACGCTCGCGTTTCACGCGCATTTCTTTGGGCTTTCCTACCGGCCCGGCTCCAGGTTCGTCCCACGTATAGTTATTTCTCAATTCCGACGTGTGGAAAGGTAGGAACATGGACGCCGTATTGATGCAGATCACTCTCCAGGCCTGGGTAACCGGCCTCATCTGCTTCATCCTCGGTGTCTGCCTCGTGCTCATTGTCCACCAGATGGTCGCCCGGGCCCGGGCCAAGACCCGCGATGAGGACCTGCGCAGGCAGATCGATGGAGCCAAGAGGGAAGCAGAGAATATCATCAAAACCGCCCAGATCGAGGCCGCCGCGGAGGCCATGAAGAAGAGGGAGGAGTTTACCGTCGAGGCGAACCGAACCCGCGGCGAACTCCGCGAAAATGAGACCAGGCTCTCCAAGCGGGAGGATGTCCTGGAGCGGCAGACCGAGTTGCTCCAGCAACAGGAGAAGGCCGTCAAGCAGCAGGAACAGGAGCTGGATCGGCGGCTCCGCAACGCGGAACTCAAAGACAAACAACTTACCGTCCTGATCGCCCAGCAGAAGAACCAGTTGCTCAAGATTACCGGGATGGACATGGAGGAAGCCCGGCAGTTGCTCCTCAAACGCCTGGAGGATGAATGTGAGCATGATATGTCCGCCCTCATCCAGCGCAAGGTTGAGGAAGCCAAAGAGATCGCCGACGACAAGTGCCGGGAGATCATCAGTGCGGCCATTCAGCGGTACGCGGCCGAGCAGACCTGCGAGGTGACCGTCTCCACGGTGGATATCCCGAACGACGACATGAAGGGCCGGATCATCGGCCGCGAGGGGCGGAACATCCGGGCCTTCGAGAAGGCCACCGGCGTGGATGTCATCGTGGACGACACGCCCGGCATGGTCGTGGTCAGCGGCTTCAACCCCGTCCGGCGGGAAGTGGCGCGTCTGTCCATGGAACGGCTGATCCAGGATGGGCGCATCCATCCCTCGCGGATCGAGGAACTGGTGGCCCAGACGAGAAACGAGGTCAACCACAAGATCCTCCAGGTTGGGCAAGGACGCCGCGGTGGAAACGAACGTCCGCGGCCTGCCCAACAAGCTGCTGAGCCTGCTCGGCGCCCTGAGCTTCCGCACCAGCTACGGCCAGAACGTCCTGCGGCACAGCGTCGAGGTGGCCTTCCTCGGCCAGGTCATGGCCGACGAACTGGGCCTTGACGGCTCGGTCGCCCGGCGGGCGGGCCTGCTGCACGACATCGGCAAGGCCATCGACCACGAGGTCGAGGGCAGCCACCCGGCCATCGGCGCCAACTTCCTCAAGCGATTCAACGAGTCCTCCGTCGTGCTCAACGCGGTGGCCGGCCATCACGGCGACGTCGCCGCCGGACAATCCGTACACGCCCCTGATTGCCGCGGCGGACGCGATCAGCGCCTCGCGGCCCGGGGCCCGTCGCGAGACCCTCGAACGCTACATCAAGCGGCTGGAGAAGCTGGAGGAGATCGCCACCAGCTTCAAGGGCGTCGAGAGCGCCTACGCGATCCAGGCCGGACGCGAGATCCGCGTGATCGTCGATGCCAACCAGATCGACGATGAGTCCGCCATGAAGGTCGCCCGCGACATCGCCAACAAGGTCGAGCAGGAAATGACCTACCCGGGCGAGATCCAGGTGACCCTGCTGCGGGAAGTCCGGTGCATCGAGTACGCCAAGTAGACCCCGGAAGCCGTACTACGTAGTTCCTTGTAGGGTGGGGCTTGCCCCATCAGGAACCTGTGCTGCCGGAAGAATCGGTGGGGCAAGCCCCACCCTACAAGGCTATTTCGATTACGAGGCCGAACCATGAGACTGAACCTGTTATGCATCGGCGACATCGTCGGCCGGCCGGGCCGGCGGATCCTGTCGGAGAAGCTCCGGAGTGTCGTCGAGGAGCACTCGATCGACTGCGTGATCGCCAACGCGGAGAACGCCGCCGGCGGGTCCGGACTGACGCCACAGATCTACGACAAGCTGCTCCGCTACGGCGTGCACCTGATCACGCTCGGCGACCACGCCTTCCGCAAAAGAGACATCATCGAGACGCTGGAGCGGGCCGACAACATCGTGCGGCCGGCCAACCTCTCGGAATACGCCGCCGGCAAGGGCGTCGCCACGTACAAGACCAGCAAAGGGCCGACGGTCGGGATACTGACGCTGATCGGTCGGCTCTTCATGAAGCCGGCGGACTGCCCCTATGCCGCCGCCGACAAATGGATTCCGAGGCTCCAGCAGCAGGCGGACATCATCGTCGTCGAGATGCACGCCGAGGCGACCAGCGAGAAGGTGGCCATGGGGTATCACGTCGACGGCCGGGCCAGTTGCTGCTTCGGCACGCACACGCATATCCCCACCGCCGACGAGCGAATCCTGCCCAAGGGCACCGCCTACATCACCGATGTCGGCATGACGGGCGCCCACGATTCGGTCCTCGGCCGCAAGACCCAGAGCGTTCTGAAGGCCTTCCGGACCCAGATGCCCATCCCCTTCGAGATCGCCACCGGCGATGTTCGGATGAACGCCGCCCTGGTGACCGTCAACACCCTGACGAAGCAGGCCGAGCGGATCGAGCGGATCCGCGTGGATGCGGACAGCGGAAGACGCTGCCGGCTACGACAGCGACGACGGCCGCCCGGAGTACTTCAACGCGTTCTGAATTGCTCGCCGTGATCCCGTAGGGGCAACCCTCTGTGGTTGCCCTCGCCCGACGCGCTGAGGGCGCCTGCGAACGAAGTGGGCAGGCACGGGGGCCTGCCTCCTACGGGCACATTACAGACCCTGGACGTAGGGGTTGGCGCGTTTCTCCCGGCCGATGGTGGTTCGCATGCCGTGGCCGGGGTAGACGGCGGTCTTGTCGGGCAGGGTGAAGAGCTTGGTTTGAATGCTCTCGATCAGTTGGTCCATGTCGCCGCCGGCGAAGTCGGTCCGCCCTACCGAGTCGACAAACAAGGTGTCGCCCCCAAAGACAATGGCTTCCGGCTCGGCGTACAGGCAAATTCCGCCCAGTGTGTGGCCGGGCGTGTGAAGAACCTGCAGCCGGACGCCGGCCTCCTCGATCACATCCCCATCCCGCAGAAGAACGTCGGCAGGCTCCGTGGCGAATGTCAGGCCGGCGAGACCGGAGAGATTCGCGTCCGGGTCCGTGAGTAACGGCGCGTCCAGTTGATGAATGAATACCCTGATCCCGGGATACCGTTGCCGCAACGCCGCCAAGCCCACAATGTGGTCGGCGTGGCCGTGCGTGAGGACCACGGCGACGGGTGTAAGCTGATGCTCCTCCAGGAACGCGACGAGATCGCTGCCGTCCAGTCCCGTGTCGATGACCAGGCACTCCGGAGCGGATTCGTCCCTGCGGACCACGTAGCAGTTGGTCTCGAAGGCACCGAGGATCAGACGATCGATCTTCAAACAGCTCCCCTCTACTACTCGTCAGGCGTTGCGCGGCTTGTGGCGAGGGCATCTTGCCCTTGTATCATTACCGCTCTTTCGCCGGCAAGATGCCGGCGAGACGCAAGGGCGGGACGCCCTCGCCACGCGAAGCCGCCTAACGATCATCTACTTCGGCCGGGCCGCATTAGGCTCGGCGGATGCCGGAGCGACGGCCGGCGGCTGATTCGGCTCGGTCTTGGGCGAAACCGCTTTCACCGGCTGCGGAGCCTCCTTCGGCTGGTTCGGCCCGGGCGCCGGAATCACCGCCGGAGTCTCCTGCGGCTGGTTCGGCCCGGGCGTCGGGGTCACCACCGGGACTACGGCAGCCCCCGGGGCCGGCGCCTCGGCCTTCTTCTCGGCCGGCTTCTCCTTGTCTTCCAGCAGGGCCGATTGTTTCATCGTCAGGTACTTCGCCTTCCAGTCCGCGATCTCGTAGATCCAGCCTTTGTGCCGCAAGGTGAATTTCTGTGCGTTCTCCTGACCCAGCAGCTTGGCTTCCTTCTTTTTGAGCTCCGCCTGGGAATCCTGCTGGTTCGGCTTGATCGTCACCGGCGTTTTGTCCAGGTAGTCGGCCTCGCACAGAAGATAGGTCTTCTCGCCCTTCTTGGCGAGCTTGAGGCGGTACTCGGTGGAGTCATTCAACCGGCAGATGTACTCCTGGTCGAAAACCAATCCTTGCACCTGCTGCGGCGTGTTGACATCCTCGAAGCGAAGGCTCGTCAAGGCCGTCAGGACGCTTTTGGCGTCGCTGTCCTTGAGCTTTCTGTCCGCCGGCATGTTCACCAGGCGAACGTTGTCCCCCTTCTCCGAGTGGAGCGTATAGGTGCCTTCCGGGGTCGTCACGGTCACGGCGTTGACATCCTCGCGCTTGGCCGCCACGATCTCCTGGCTGACAAAATCCACGGCCCGATCCCGGAACCAGGGGGCCTCCTCCGTGAGATAGACGTCGTCGCTCGACGCCAGCCGGACATACGTGCCCTGCCCGGACTCCCGTGACTGGCCGACGACCACACCCGTCAGCAGCGAGCCATCGGCTTTGAAGAACTTGACGATGCTGCGCGCCTTGTCCTCGGTAACCTGCAAATCCTCATGGTTCTTGGGATCGCTGGTGCACAGGTCGGACGTCTTGATATCGAGCGCCTTCGTGATCAGGTCGTTGATCTGCTTGGCGTCCGCCGGGTAGTTGGCCTTGTTCGTAACGACGAATCGGCCTTCCTGGCGTTGGATCTTGATCGGGTCCTTGCCTTTGCCGATGGTGATGCTCTCAATGTCTGCCGGGTCCAGTCCCTGAATCAGGTAGGTCGGCCCCGAGGGCACGGCGCGCCTGCCGCCCGACAGTCGCGCCTGGAGCACCGCCCAGAGAACCATCACCGCCGCCACCGCGGCCAGAATGCCAAGTTTCCGGTTATCCATCAGAAAGCTCCCTAATACATTGACGATTTATGACTTGCGATGTGAGGTTTGGCTTCGCCGTCCCAATCATAAATCAAAAATCATAAATCCCTACGCGTCGCTCGCGTGGCTGATGTAATGCCGCCGGCGAACACTGCGCCACAACCCCAAGCCGACGGCGACCAGCATGACCACGCCCGGCACCGCCGCCATGTTGACCACTTCCAGCGTTTGGGCCAGCCGGTCGGTCCGCTCCCGCTGTTTGGCCTTGATCTCACGCAACTGCCGCTGGGCCTCGCGAATCCTCAGCTCCACATCGCGTTTCTTCTGCACGATCGCGCTGCCCAGCACTTCCTGCTTGTCCTGCTCCTGGGAGCCCGAGACCAGCTTCTGCAATTCCGCGTTGAAGCCTTCGATCTGGGCGTTGATGACCGCGACCTCGTCGGCCGTCTCCTTCTCGGCCTGCTGCTCGATCTTGTCCACGACCACGAAGGGCCGCTTGAAGTTGCCGCGCGAGCGGATCGAGATCAGGTCGCCGGAACCGCCGAGATCCTCCACGGCATTGAGGACTAACGCACTGTTGTCGCCCACGACGATCTTGCCGAAAAATGGACTGGGAATAGGCCAACTGATCCGTGAGAAAATCCACATCGGAGAACACGACGACGGCACCCTCGTCCTTCGCCTCCGTGAGGCCGGTGATGTGCTTCTTGACCATCGCGGGCTTATTGGGATCGGCGGCCTTGTCCTTCGTATTCGGGTCTTTGGCCGCCACTTCGACCTCGATTCCCTGAGGGAAGCTGCTCTTGAACCGCCCGGTGACCAGATATCCCATGTTGACCGGCTTGGCACCGTCGCTGAAGCTGCTCATCAACTTGGCCGGATCGGGGATACATGAGCTCGAACGGGCTGCTCACCCGCCAGGCATTCCCGTGGCCGGTCGTCATCAGCAGCGGCATCCGCGTGATCTGGGGCGACTCCTCGGGCTTCTTCTGCCCCTGGGGCTGGTTGGGGTCCGCCGGCTTGCCGGCCGCCGTCGGCGCGGGATCGACTTCATTCAGAACACCCGCAAACAGAAGGCGAAGCTGGTTGAGATTTGTCGAGATCACGCTGCCCTTGTTGAAGCAGTCCGCCGTCAATCCCAGGAAGCCGATGACCTTCTCGGCTCTCTGATTGCGGCTCAGCGGCGCCTCGATCGCCAGAGCCCGGTCGCCCGCAAACGTATTCGCGGACATCTGCAGGCCCCAGCTCCGCAGCAGCCGGTCCAGGTTGGAGCTCTGGTCCTGCTGGGTCATCTGCATCGGGTTGCGCTGCGGCCGGTCCATCCAGCAGAACGGGTCCACGCAGACCATCGTGCGCCCGCCCTTGAGGACAAACTGGTCGATCGCGAACTGCGTCTTCTCGGACAGATTCTTCGGGTGAACGACCAGGAGAATGTCCACGTCGTTGATGTCGTTCACGTCGGTGGGGACGCTCTTGACTTCATACTTGTTCTTGAGCTGCTCGACGATCGTCCAGGGCGGCTCCGGCTGCTGACCCTGCATCTGCATCATCCGGGCCATGTAATCGCTCATCTCCTGCCCCATAACCGGCAGCGAGCTCATGATCCCGATCTTCTTCTTCTGCTTGGTGATCGCCGTATCGATCAGGTAGCTGATGTCGTACTCGATAAAATTGTGCCGGTCGGGGGAGAAGAACGGGATCGTCTTCTCGACGCCGAACTGCGTCTGCATCACCAGGCCGAAGAAAAAGTTCTCTTCCTGCGTGATGGGGAACCGCTGGAGGCCATACCGCATCGCCTGCTCCTCTTCCTGCGAGAAGGGACGCGGATCGATGACCTCCAGTTGCACCATGCCCTTCGAGACGGCGACGTACTCCTCGCAGGAGCGCCTTCACGAATTCGTAGTAGTTGTTGAAATAGCGAATCTGGTCCGGCGCCTTCATCGCCGCCGTCTTCGTGTAGTACAGCTTCGCCTTGATCGGCTGATTGAGCTTGCCGAGAATCGCCTGGGTCCCGTCGGAGAGCGTGTAAATGCCCTGGTCCGTGATGTCCACTTTGATCCGCGACCCCAGATTCTGACAGATGCTGATACCGCTGAAGACGATAACGAGGATCAGGGCAGCGCCGAGAATGGCTCGAATAGTCCGGTTCATTAGCTGGCCTTCCTTTCATCCAAAATGACCGTGCACGCGGCAACCCAACCCGCGATCAACAAGGCAAAGTACGCCAGATCTTTGAATTGCACGACGCCCCGCTGGAGGGACTCGAAATGCTCCTGGAAGCTCATCCCCTTCATGGCGGAAACAAAGCCGGCCGGCAGGAACGACGAGAGATAATTCAGCACGGTCGGCATACCGGCAAAGACGAGCACGGCACAGGCCACCACCGACAGCACGAAGGCAATCACCTGGTTCTTGCTCACCGCCGAGAAGAAGCTGCCGATGGCCAGAAAGCCCCCGGCCATCAGGAAGCTGCCCAGGTAGCCCGTCGCGATCAAGCCGCCGTCGGGATCGCCGAGGTAAGCCACCGTAATCACCATGGGGAATGTCAGGGCCAAGGCGATTCCGAGGAACGCCCACGCGGCCAGGAACTTGCCGAGGACCGCCTGCGTGATCGTGATCGGCAGCGTGAACAGCAGCTCGATGGAGCCGACCTTGCGCTCCTCGGCCCACAGCCGCATCGCCGTGGCCGGCACCATGAAGATGAACAGCAGCGGCAGATTCGCGAAGAACGGCTGCATGTCCGCCTGCCGCATCTCGAAGAACTTCTCGTGGAAGAACGTCAGGTAGCCGGCGAAGAACAGGAAAATGACGAGGAAAACATAGGCCAGAGGCGTCGTGAAGTAGCTCTTCAATTCCCTCTTGAATACGGCCCAAAAGCTATTCATGGGGCACTCCCTAAGAAATTGACTTTTGACGTCATGATTTGTGATTTGAGCTTCGCAGCTTCAACTTCATAAATCAAAAATCATAAATCATAAATTCAAGCACTTTTCTTCATCTTGGTGATCGTGCGGAAGATCTCGTCGAGGCTGGCGTGGTGCTTCTCTTTCAGCTCCTTCGGCGTCGAGTCCACCAGCACCCTGCCGCGGGCAATGATGATCGTCCGCGTGCAGATCGCCTCCACCTCTTCCAGGATGTGCGTGGAGACGATGATGCACTTGTCCTTGCCCATCTCGGTGATGAGCTTGCGCACATCGTGCTTCTGGTTGGGGTCCAGGCCGTCCGTGGGCTCATCCAGGATCAGCACCGCCGGATCGTGGATCAGGGCCTGCGCCAGGCCGACGCGGCGTTTGTAGCCTTTCGACAGCGTCTCGATCGTCTGGTGATAGACCGAATCGATGGAGCACATCGGCACGATGCGGTCGAGCCTCTTGCGGCGGTCCTTGCCCTTGATCTGCCGGACATCGCAGATGAAGTTGAGGAACCCGCCTACCGTCATTTCGGGATAGGCCGGAGAGTTCTCCGCCAGGTAGCCGAGCGACCGCCGGACATCGAGGGGATTCTTCAGGATATCGTACCCGCAGACGCTCGCGGTCCCGCTGTCGGGGCGGATGTAGCACGCGAGCATCCGCATGGCGGTGGTCTTGCCCGCACCGTTGGGACCCAGCAACCCCAGGACCTGCCCCTTGCCCACGCTGAAAGAGATGCCGTCCACCGCCACGACCGGCCCGAACCGCCGCCGCAGTTCCTTGACCTCAATCATATCTAGCTCCAAACCAAGTCATTGATGATTGATGATGGACTATGATGGTTGATGTTGAGAAGGGCTACCTCCTGCCTTCCGTCTCAATCATCCATCATCCATCATCCTTAATCAATCCAACGGGTTCCCCTCTGGGATAAACGGTATACATTCACGAAAAACCGTTTGACAGTCAAGACCTCTGCCCCGATTATTTTTCTTTTGCGTGGCCTGGCCACGCCAGGGCGTTCGCGCCCTCGCCACCTCAGGGCCGTGCCCAAGGGACAGTCCCGGAGCGTTAAGGCGCGTATACGAAACAGGAGCCGAATTTGTTCCCAGGATCGCCGGTTCGGGTCCCCAAGTGCGATCTTTCGCACTTGGGAGCCCTTCAATTACGCGAAAAGACATGAGCCAAGTCGCCAAGGTGCCGTTCACCAGCTACGAGCAGAGCATCTCGAAGGCCCTCGATCTGATCGGGGCCGGCGGGAAGCTCCCCAGGGATGGTCTGATAATTCTCAAACCCAACTTGACAAACTCCGCGCCGCCGCCGGTGACGACAAGCGTGCAGGCCGTGGAAGCTGTGTATCGATACTGTCGCGCCCACACGAGTGCCGAGATCCTCATCGGCGAAGGCGCCGGCAGCGGGCGCACCTGCGATGTCTTCGCCGCTCTGGGGTACACCGATTTCGCCCAACGGGAGGGCCTCCGGCTGGTTGACTTCAACGAGGCCGAGACCGTGGAGCTTCAGAATCCTGATGCCCTGCAGTGGAAGAGCTTCCACCTGCCCAGGATCGCCCTGGAGGCGTTCCTGATCTCGATCCCGGTTCTCAAGGACCACAGCTTCACGAAGACGACGATCGCGATGAAGAACATGTTCGGCCTGGCCTCAGCCCGACACTACGCCGGCGCGTGGAACAAGGCCAAGCTCCACCTGCCCTCGACCGACGACTCGGTCGTGGACGTTTGCCTGTACAAGCGGCCCGATCTGTCGGTCGTGGACGCCAGCGTGGCCTTGACGGGCGGTCACCTGGCGGGCAAGAAGAAGGCGATCAACCTGATCCTGGCCGGCTTCGATCCGGTCGCCGTGGACGCGGTGGGCAGCCAACTGCTCGGCCACGAGCCCGGCTGGGTCCACTACCTGACCCTGGCCGAAGGCCGCCTCGGGACCATGAGAGACATCCAGATCGTCACCGCCTGACTCGTGGCGCTGGTACGGGCGGCGTTTGATGGGACTTGCTGGCTTCGGCTGTACCGCCGTAGGCACCCATATTGATACGGCCGCCGTTGAATTCCGGCTCGTCGGCGACGGGACTGTTCGGATCGCCCGCATCAATGCACGGGCTCGTCACCTCATCCAAGCACCCAATCCTGGCGCATCGGGATCCCACCGTCCACCCTTGCGACCTGACGTGGTAGTCCCCGTCGATCCAAATCGCATCCGCATAGCCCGGCGTCGTACGATGATCCCTGGGTTGACCGTCTCCACCCGATACCCGAACGCGGCCGAAGCACGGGTCAAGATCGATGTTCGCCCTCTCCCTCCGTAGCCCCCCTCAACATCGCTGTAGCGACACGATCGCATCATCCTGCTTCACTGTTGACGTTCCACCGTGCACAGGGTCGGATACGGACCTGATCGATCCTTGGCCATCCCACACAATGCAGTTCGTCCAAGCTGACGGCGGTACGTCGCCGTGTCCGCCCGCTCTTATGTCCGGTCAGCCGAGCGTACTGGCCGTCCGACCACCGGTTGCCCGTCGAAGGTGCAGTTCGTGGACTCGTCAGCTCCACGTGGCATCGCCGCTACGATGATGCTCTTCAACGCACGGTTGCCGGTCGAAGAGACAGTCCTCGGCGTCAGCGTCCGATCCGCCCGGCAAAGACGCCGGAGCGATTGTCAGGCGACGTTGCCCGTGAAGCGGCAGCCTCGCCAGTGCCCGTCGCATTGCCGGTGAACGTGCACCGGTCCAGAGTCAGGAAGGCTCCTTCGTTTTCCACGGCCCCACCCCATGCAGTCGCCCGCAGATTCCGACTTGAAGACGCAAGTGGATGTCCGCAATCACGGCCTCCCCCCTCGCCGTCAACGTACGCCGCGACGCCGGTTTCTGCCGCGTTCCCTTCGAACGTACAGTCCGGTCAGCGTAAGGGTGCCGTGGGCTTGATGGATAGCCGCCGCCCCGTTGGCACGGCGTTCAGCGCGAAAGTACACCCGGTGAGCAACGAGACTCGCTACGAACGGCGCTGGAGACAGCCCCGCCTCTGGCAGCGACGCGTTGCCCACGAAGCTCGCAGCTCCGTCAGCGTCAGCCGTGCCGTAGTCCTCACCGCTGAGCGCGCAGCGTTATCTTCGGTACATCAGGCCGCTCTCACCGTACTGTCGTCGACGATGTTCTCGTCAACTGCACAGTTGGAGCGTCACGTTGCTCGGGATGTCCCCCTTCCCCGCAAGGAAGCTGCCCCCCACTCGGCCCCAGTTTCTCCGTGAAGACGCAGTTCCGTCAGGGTCGGATTGCCCCCTCGGTTCGCAGACCGCCGCCGCGACGTCGACCGACCGACTCGATGGTCACCCCATCCAGCACGGCCGCCGTGTCCGTGCTTGAGGCACCCAACCACGTGGAGGCTGTTGTCCGGCTCGGAAGAATTCGCCATAGACGTCGGCATTCTCCGGCCCCCAGAAATCCACGTCATTGCCGCGCAGGTCGCCGCTCAGGATGGTCTCATGCCGCTCGGTGTCGCGCGCATTCGGGTCGATCGCGCCCAGGCCGGCGAAGCCGCCTAGGATCGCCACCCCGCTCTTCAGCGGGAACACCTCCAACGGCGAGCCCACGGCGGCCACCTCAATTACAGGGCCACTGCTTCCGCCCCGCGGCTGTCGCCGTCCCGGCCTCGGCGGTAATCCCTGGTCGGGCCGGTAGCGTCCTTGTGCCACCCGGATTTCGTCCCCCGATCTGGCGCTACAGCCAACGCGTTCTGCAGATGGACGAAGGCATCTGACCCAAGACGAGCCATCGCTTCGCACCGGTGACGTCATCATCAACATAGATGACCTTCGCCGTTGCGACGGCAGACGGGCACGCCATGAGAACGCAGACGGTTACCACAATTCTAAATCTTCCTCTCGTTTCCATTTTCCGCTCCTTTCGCTGTGGTTGCTATGAATGCGCCGCCAGTCGGGCCACGCACCCCGCCGCACGGTGCGCAAAGCATGCGCTGGCGGCGCCGTCAGGCGACAAGGGCGACGGTGAGGAGGCGATCATCCGCGCAGCCCGCACCCTCACCGGTCGCTACGCCGCCAGCGCAGCATGATCAGGTTGTACAGAGCGTTTCCACGATCGAAGGTGGGCGGGTATGAAGTGATGCGAATGATGAAGTATGATAGCGAAACAAGTTATGATAGAGTTGCTTTTTGCCCGCCTTCATATCTCATTTTTCTTGAAATTACCAATTCAAGTGTCGTCGTGTCAAGAACAAAATGCGGCGGCGACAAGATTTTTTGCGATCTCCCGGCGGCTGGTCACGGCTCGACAATTTCCGCATCGGGGGCCGCCGGAGCAGACGCGGCCCGGCCGACCCTGGCACGCGCCGCGACGTGGAGGACCATCTGGACCCCCTGCGCCCAGGCCCACGAGCCCTACGGCGAACCAGTACGGGGCATACAGCCCCACGTGCTCGGCCAGATAGCCCCCGGCGAAGGAGCCGATCGTCAGCCCCACCGAGATCACAATCTCATGGATGGCCATGCGGGCGGAGCGCTGGCGGCTCGCCGAGGCGCCGTAGTACAGGTGGGAGCAATAGGCAAATCCGTAAGCCGCCCCCAGGAGGACCGAGGAGACAAAAAAGACGCTCAGAGTCCTGCTATAGATGGTCATCAGCAGCGTCACGAGCAACAGAGCCTGGCTCCCCAGCAGGAGAGCGGGTTTGAAATGCCACGAGGCCCAACGCCCCGCCGCGACCAGGGCGGCGCAGTTGCACAAGGCATAGATCGTCAGGTACATGCCGAATTGGGATTCCGCGTACCCCAGGTCCCGGAAGACCAAGGCGAACTGCGAGCGAAGAATGGCATACGACGCGCACACGCTGAACAAGGCCACGCGGGACATCCAGCGGCAGTCGGCGAGCAGACGCAGGTCAAACGAGGCCGGGGGCACGTCGGATGAGGGCACTCGCCCCGCGCCCCCGAGGCCTGCGGCCTCCCGGTCCGAGCCGTCCCGACCGAAGCTCAGGAGCACCAAGGACAGCAGCACGAAGACCACGGACGCCAACAGCGGCAGCACGGCATTGACTTCGAACAACCCACCGCCGATCAGCGGGCCGATGGTCGCGCCGCCGGACCACGCGCCGTTGTACCGCCCGAAGCGCCGATTCGAGCGCACCCCCTCGTAGTCGGCCGAGACCCAGCTCATCAGGAACGGCCAGTAAAGGGCCATGGCGGCCCCGCCGACGCCCCCCGCGACGGTCAGCATCCAGATCCAGAGCAGACCGCCGGCACCCGCATGGAACTCGGCCCACAGAACGCAGAAGCTCATTGCCGCGGTAGCCAGCAGAGCCACCGTCGCGGCCGACAGGGTCGTCCGCCGGACCCGCAGGTGACCGAACCGCGAGCCGGCAACCAGCAGCGCAATCAGATAGGCGAGGGTGTTGACGGCCGGGGCGTAGCCGACATGGCGTTCCACCCCCCCCATCCAGGTCAAGACAAAAGGCATGGCCGTCCAAGCCACGCTCAGGCTGATCGCCATCATGAACGCCGCCCCGTAGAGCGGCCAGGCCCGACCATGGGGATCGTGCCGCAACTCCTTGCTCTGTTCAGACATCCTGCTGGTGCTCCAAAGTCTTTGATTGTAGCATCCGCGCCGCCGCGTGCCAGTGGTCGGTGGGAGTTTCGTGCGGCTATAGCGGACGGGGTGGGCTTCATAGACGCGTTTGGAGTACCGCCTTTAGCGGCCCAAGACCGCGTAAACGCGGTACTCCAAGGGGTCCACTATGGTTTGTTGCCGGCCGGCATGCGTTGCCGGCAGTAGTCGATCCGCCTGGCGATCTCCTCGGCCAACCGGGGGTTGCCGGCGGACTGGGCGATCCGCAGCGCCTCCTCCAGACAACCGAGGGCCTTGTCCATTTGACGTGTCGCCGCGTAGCTGCCCGCCAGACCTACCAGTGCATCCGTGTCGCGCGGTTCCAGCCGCAGGATTCGCTGGAAATGGGCGATGGCCTGGTCGTGCCGTTTGAGCCGAGCCAGAGTCGTGGCCAACTGGTGGCGGACGGTTTTGTTGGCGGGGTCACGATTCACCGCCTGGGACAACTGCTCCAGACCCTCCTGGGCCGCCCCTTGGGCACACAAGGCCACGCCCAACTGGGCCTGGATCAGGGCGTCCTGGGGCTTGAGTTGTGCGGCTTGGCGATAGTGCTCGAGGGCCTGGTCCCGCCGGCCCAGTTCGTCCAGTAATAGAGCGGCGTTGTAGTGGGCTTCGTAGTTCCGGGGCTGGAGCTCCGCCGTTCGCAACCAGCATTTCAGGGCCTCCGGCTTGTTGTCCCGGCGGAATTCCGCCACGCCGAGGTTGAAGTACGCCTCGGGCATATCCGGGGCCAGTTCCAGGGCGCGGTGCAGATGGCGGATACCCTCCTCCAATCGGTTCGCGGCGATGAGGACAGCCCCCAGATCGACCTGGACTCTGCCATCGGTCGGCTTCACCCGAGCGGACTCCGTCAGATACCGGATCGCTTCCTCGTATTGCTCGCGCCCAACCAGGGCCAGCCCGACGTACTGGAGCGCATCACCATTCTTCGGATTCAGTTCCAGCGCCTTTCTGGCCTGGCGCTGGGCGCCTTCAAAATCGCCCAACTTGTAGTACTCCCGGGCCGCCCGGGCATAGGAGACATCATCGACAAACTGTTCGCGGATCTGCCGCATGGCAGTAGGAGCGGCATTGACGAACTCCGGGATGTTGGCCGCGCGATCCGGGGCGGTCAGACGATCCAGAACGACCGCCGGCGTGCTCTCGCCCTGCTCGTCAATGTGAGTCAGATAGAGTCGTGTGTAAGGAGAATCCGGTTTTCCGGAAAACACGAGCCATTTGCCGTTCGGCGAGAAGCTGTGCCACGAGTTCATCCGCTTGGTGTTGGCGCGCAGCCGCCGGGCCTCGCCACCCTCGGCCGGAATGATGTACAGCTCGCTATCGGGCTGCAGCAGCATGTAGTTCTGGGCCTGGCAGAACACGATCCACTTGCCATCCGGCGAGTATCTGGGGAAGAAGTTGCTCTTGCCGTTGAAGGAGGCCCCAGCGAGCGGCTCGGGCTTACCGCCTTTGCCCTCGTTGAAGGGGAGGCGATAGAGATTGAACTTGAAAGGCTTTCCGTCCACCAGGAACTCGCGGCAGTCCTCCGGACTCAGGAGTATCTTGCGCCGCTCGCCAGGCTGCCTGATCTTGTGCGCCTCCGTCGCGGCAAACACGATGTATTTCCCGTCCGGGCTCCAGGTGGGATTGCTCTGGACCAGCTTGGGGTCATCGGCCCCCGGCAGCGACTGGAAGGTGCGGGTCTCTCGATCATACACGCACAGAATCCCCTTGACCGGGAAGAACAACTGCGAGAAATCCAGGCCGGGCTTGGGGACAAAGACGGATTCATCCTTGACGGTGCTCACGACGAATCTCCCGTCGGGAGAGACCTGCGAGAGCAGTCCGAAGGTTGGCTCCTTTTCGTCCTTCTGGTAGTCGCTCCAGGTGATGATGGTGCTCCTGTCGAGAGTCATGGACTGGCTGGACCGCCGCGATAGCATAGGAGCCCTTGTCGTTCGCGTAATCGATATCCATCCCCAATACCGCGCCATCGGCGGAGAACGAGTGGCAATTGCCGCACACCGGCAGCTTCTCCAGCACCACCAGTGGAGGCTCCACGGCCGAGACCACCCCGAAGCGCCAGCGAATGGTGGAGGGGTCCTTGACGGCATCCGCAAAGGGCAGGTTCACTTCGCGGTAGAAGAGCGGCGCTCCCACCTGGTCCGAGGAGGTCCTGATCGTGACGTGCCCGGCGGACAGAGCCTCGGTGGGCCCCTGGCGCTGGAGCCCGATCACGGTCACGACCGCCGGCGTCTGGCGCGACCGGCTCTTGATCTTCTCCCAAACAGCCGGTTCCGGCCGCCATTCGGATTGTGGGACAAAACAGTTGATCCGCCCTTGACCGTCGGCAAATTCGATTGTAACCAGCCACAGGTCCGAGCGAGCATTCTCCTCATTCCAGCGAAAGGCCGGAGCGCTGATCTCGGGCGGGAACAGGGTCCCCTCCAGCGGGTACTCGATCACCAGCCGGCCCGGCGTTGCCTCTTGGGCCAGAGATTTCAGCACCTTCTGCGGGTCCGGTCCCGTTCTCTGAAGCAAAAGAACCACCAGACACACGGCGACGATTCCGACCGTCGTGCCCGCCCCCAACAGGAGGTTTCGAGTGGACTTTCGCACGAGTTCCTGACTCTGCTATCGCTTCATGGCGGCGATCTTCTGGGTCACGTGCTGCCTCTTGGCCGATAGGTCCTGGCGCAATTTCGGATTGTCCTTGGCGAGATCGAGGGCCGTGTCGAGGTGCTTCAGGGCAAGATCATACCGGCCCTCCAGGACACAAAGACGTGCCAAATCATCGTAGGCGCCGCCCTGAGCGGCCTTCGACAGGAAGGGCAAGAGACGTTCAATCGCTCTCGCGGCGCCGCTGTAGTTATGTTGCGCCAGGTATACGTCCGCCAGATTCTCATAGGCCCGAGACAGCCGGGGGTCCTCCTGGACCGCGCGCTCGAAGGCGGCCACAGCCTTGTCCAACTGGCCCACCCCCCGGTAACACACGGCGAGATTGTTCCAAACCGCCGCTTCCCTGGGGTGCAGCTTGAGAAAGTACTCGTACTGCTGGGCCGCCGGGGCATACTGCTGCAGAATCAGATACTTCTGGGCCAGGCGCGACCGCAGGTCCTCGGCGTCGGGCCTGTCCTGCACGGCGGCTTCCAGCGCCTTGATCTCGCCGCTCAGCTCCGCCAGGATACTCTCCACGTCCCGGTCGCGCGGATTCGCCTTCCGGGCCATCTCGAACTCCGGGCCCACGATGTCCGGGGCCCCTTGAAGCATCCCGACCATCCCCCGGAGCGTATGCTCCGTCCCTTCGCAGTATTGTTGCAGGATGGTCTGCGGCGGCTCAGTCTGCCCCGGCATAGCGACAGCGTTTGTCACATACGGCGCGACAGACGTGTGGTGCATGCGCATGGCATCGAGCACGGCCAGCCAGCAGGCTTCCGAATCCCGTTTGATCGTGACCCCGAACTCCAGGTGCGGCCGGTCGTCCGTATGCAGCGGGCCCTCGCCGGCAAGCTTCCGGAGACCCTCCTCCGTGACCACGGAACAATCCACGAAGTCGTAGGGGGAATAGATACTGATCCCGCGCAGGTCCTCCGCGATGTCGCTGCGACTCATCAATTCCCCGATACGCTTCAAATCGAGCTGCATGGGTTCGAGCGTCCCGAGCAGAACCGCATGCTTGTTCAGGCAGTTGTTGACCATCCACAGCGAGCAATGCGGCATGGCGGCCTGGAAACTGCGGACGATGATCTGAATATCCTCCGGCCGCAGGTCGATGGGCACCCAGCACGAGAGCACACCGCCGGGCTTGAGATGGTCGCGGCAGGCCTGGAAGTGATCGTAGGTGTACAATGCCGAGCTGCCGGTCGTTCCCGGGTAGGTTGAATCGTTCATGATGATGTCGAACTTCTCTTTCGTGAGCTTGATGAAGTTCTTGCCGTCCATGAGGATCTTGCGGAGCTTGGGATTATCATACGAGCGGCGGTTGATGTCCTGGAAGAACGTCCCCGCCGTAAAGACGCCGGGGCAGATATCGACGATACTGTAGTGAGCGGCCCCGAACGCCAGCCCGATGCCGCACGTTTCGCCGCTGCCGTAGCCGATCTGCACCACATCCTGCGGATTCTGGTGCGCCAGCAGCGGCGCATAGGCTTGCAGCTTCTGGGTGGTCCGCAGCATCAGGTCCACACCCGCGACATCGACGCCGTCCACGGCGATCAGGCGGTCGCCATCCGGAAGATCGTGAACCGTCACGGTCCCCGTGACGCCATCGTCAATGAAGACGATTTTGCTCGGGTAATGGTACGTGTTCATCGTGCGCAGGAAGACATCGGCATTGACGTATACCAGGCCGGCGACGATCATGGCCACGGCGGTCGCCGACAGGGACAGGCCCCAGACGGCCCGGCGTCGGCTCGACCACAGGATCAAGGACGCCGCGAGAACAAAGAGGACACCGGTGACAACGAAGAAGCTGTAGCGCAGACCCAGCAGCGGAATCATGAGGAAACCCGCCACGAATGAGCCGCTGACGCAGCCCATCGTGTTCCAGGCGTAGACCTGGCCGACACGCCGGCTGACCGTGTCCCACGCGGGGGCACAAACCTGCACCGCGATCGGAAAGACCATGCCCATCAGCAGCGTCGGCACGAAGGTCACCGCCAGGGCATCGAGGAAATGGGTTGTCATGTCCGCAAAAAAGGAGACCCGCGGGCCGATCCAATGCTCGATCACGAACAGATCGATATGCCACAGCAGACCGAGCAAGGGGATCGAGCCGGCGACCGACAGCGCCAGCAGGAACTCGACCACCCCAAGGCCGAAAATCGGATTCTTCAGTCGCGGCACCAAGAGCCGGCTGGAAATCAGGCTGCCCACGGCCAGGCCGAAGATGAAGCACGTGAGCATGCAGGCAAAGGCATACGCGGAGGTCTCCAGAACAAAGACCAGCAATCGTGTCCACAGCACTTCCAATGCCAACGCGCAGAATCCCGCGACGAAGATACTCGCCAGAACAGCCGTCCGCTTGCCGTGGTCCGCTGGTGAATCCAAGGGGATGGGTGGCATCGCCAAGGCCTTCGGCCTTGACGATGGTTGCCTATTGGCCGTGCTACCCGGCGCGCCTCGCGGCTTGACGCCGAGCGACAGCAGCAGCGCGAGGGCCCCGATCAGCACGTTGGCCGCGGCGGTGAAATAAATGGACCGGCTTACACCGAGAATCCGGATGAGGAAATAGCCCGCCAGGAAGCTGCCGGCCACCGCGCCAAACGTATTGACGGCGTACAGCAGGCCGACGCTCTGGCCGGTCCGCCGCCCGCGGTCGTGCTGCTCGACCGGAATCGTCCATAACGCACTGAGCACCGGCAGCGTCCCGCCCATCAGCAGGGTCGGCAGCAGCAGGATGCCCATCGAGACGAGGAAACGCACCAGGTTCAGGACATAGAAGCCCGGCTCACACGCCTGGTAGAACCACAGATAGAAGCGGTCCACGTGCAGCAGAATGGTTGGAAACGCGAAGGCGTAAACCCCGAGGCCCAGCTCCAGATACGAATACAGCCGCAGGGGTCGGCGAAGGCGATCGGCCACCCGTCCCAGCAACCAACTTCCCAGGGCCAGCCCCAACATAAACGCGGTGAGAACCGTGCTGGCGGCGAGCACCGTGTTGCCGAAAACGGTGCCCAAAGACCGCATCCAGACGACCTCATAGATCAGGCCGGTCGCGCCGGACACCAGGAACAGCAGAATGACCGCTTTGCGGATAACCGACACTCTCGGCTGTGCTATCGCGTTCACGTTGACCTTTCGTCAATCGAAGGCGATCCCGTGGCCTCAAACCAATCATTGTGGATTGTACCTACCGAATCGCTCGGAATCAAGGCCGTCACAGCGAATGGCGCCGCGGCGGTGTGCCCGTTCTGTCATCCTGAGCGACAGCGAAGGATCTGGGCCGATCAAAGCAACAAGGGTTGGTTACATTCGTTGGCCAGATGCTTCGCTTCGCTCAGCATGACAAATGCAGATGGAGCCGCCACGAAGTGTAGTCGCACACCCAGCGCGATCAATCGTTCCGACCGGGGGAGCCGCCCACAGCCGTGCTGGGCCGCCAGGCCTCCTCATCGTTCAGGCTATTGGGATCGGAAGCCTTGGGGTCCCGGATCACCAGGGAATAGCCCGAACCATCGGTGCTCTTGAACCAGCAGTCGTCATACGCGAAGCTCTGGATCACCTGTCCGACCGCGTCGACCAGATCAATGCGTTCCCCGCCATTGTCCAAACTACCGGCGTACTCCCCGACGACAGAGAGCTTCAAGCCGTACTTGGCTTGGAAGGCCGCGAGGTCTTTGACCACCAGGCAATAGCCGCCGGCCGGCAAGCTCAAAGCTGGGGAAGGAATAGTCGATTCCATCGGTGAACCGGACCAGATTGAGATTGATGCTCTGATTGGCGATGTTGGTCAGTTCGATGTACTCGGTATTGGGATCATTGGGACTGCCGGTATCGAGCGGATGGTACATGATCTCGCTGACTCGCAGGCTCTGGGCCACCGACGCCGTGGTAAAGACCGCTTCGTTCAGGGCACTCCACTTGCCATTGAACGCCCGGGCTTTGATGCTGGGTGCCCTGATTCAACGATAGGGGCCCGGCATAAGGGATCGCCGTCGGGGCGACCGATCCCTGGCTGAGCTCGCCTCCGACCAGTTCGACCGAGATCAGGAAGTCGGAGCTGTCGATCGTCCCATTGAGCCCGTGAATGGCCAGCAGATTGGCGCCGGGTCCCAGGAGACCCACATAATCGGAGATATCGATGGTCATCTGCCCGACGGCGGCCGCGTCCGGATTGTCGGCGCTGCCCACCGAGTTCCACTGGGGATCGCCCGTGAAGTTGCGGCGGGCCACTTCTGCTCCGTTGAGATAGGCGATGAAGCCGTCATCGTACCGCACTTTCAGCATCAAGTTCGAGTAGGCCGTGTCCGGCATGGTGAAGGGAATCCGGATGTAGCAGGTTCCGGTGATCTTGTACATTTCCGCGCCGACGTCGATCTTGAACAGCGACTCGTAGCCGGTGCTTCGCTCGTAGCCGACGCCGCCGGCGCCGAGCGGCCAGGAGGAGTCGTCGAAGGAGTTCGTGAACCAGATGCTGCCCTCGCCGACCTGCAAGCCGCCTTTGGCGACATCGCCGACGAGACGGAAACTGGCCGCCGAGAACGCCGCGAAGCTGCCGCGGGCCGCGAACAATTCCAACTCCGAGCCGCCGCCCCGCTCGTAGAACACCAGGCGCAGGTCGTGCAGGCCCGACTCGGCGATATTGAAGACGGCGAGCGTGTCACTTGGCGACCGTGGGCTGGGATAGGAGGTCGTGTAGGTCTTGCCCCGCCTGGACAGCGTCAAGCCGAAACCATCGTCGCTGCTGACGCCGAAGGTCCAGTTGCCCGCCTGGGGGATCATGACCTTGCCGGTGACCAGGACCACGAAATCCTCCACGTCAACGTTGATCGTCGTGCCGGGAAACGCTCGGTCAGCGTCGAAGTTGCCGAGACTGGCCGTGTTGAAGTAGTTGATGACGCGGGCTTTCTCGGTTGCCGTGCGCGTCTGCAGGCTCGTATTGGCAATGACGGCTTCCGCCGCGGCCAGGGTGTCGACCGTGCCCTTGGCTTTGTAGAAGGTGACGTCAAAACCGGCGGAGACATTGGCCAGCAAGTTCCCCCCGTTGGCGACACTCGGAACCAGCACGCGCTTCGGCGCATCCTCCGGAACCAGCGTGACAATCTTGTTATCCCCCGACAAAAACCCGGGCTGCCGCGGGTCGCTGCCGTCGGTGGTGTAGTAGACCGTTGCCCGGACCGGCGCTGCCATCGTCAATTGGCCGTTCGGGGGGACGACGCCCCCCTGCTGCGGCACGCCGTTGATCTGGAAGACCGGGGCATCCACCGTCGGATACAGACCGGCGCTGCGCAGTTGGTCCAGCACAATCGCGGAGCGCTGCATCAGGTATGTGTTCAGGACCCAGTCCCGCTGGCTGCGCCACTGATCGATCCGATACGGCGCCGCGCTCTGGGCGTCGCCCCACCGCGCGGACTCGGCGGCCATGGCCTTCTCGATCAGGCCGGCCAACTCCGCGTACAGGGCCGCCGGGCGGTTGCGCTCGGGATGCGCGGGATCCGGACGCGAATTCGCCGGGTCCACATAGAGAGGACCGCCGTTGAAAAAGGCGTTGTAAGCCCGGTCGGCGAAACGCAGACAGAACTCCGGATTGGCTCGCAGCCGGGAGTAGGGCTCGCACAGGTAGGTATTGACGTTCGTGATGTTGTCGGTCACGGCGGAGTTCATGCCCATGACCCATTCGGCGTCCCAGGTGAACCACTTCCAGCCGGAGGACTCGACACGATTCATGGCCGCGTACCAATTGTGGACCGGCCAGTCCTTGTTGCCGACGAAGAAGTTCAGGAGCATGTAGTCGATGTAGTTGTCGAGATCGAGGTAATCTACATACTGCGGATTCCGCGTGCCGTCGGGATTGTTGC
This sequence comes from uncultured Planctomycetota bacterium, assembly GCA_963699595.1. GTDB lineage: Bacteria > Planctomycetota > Phycisphaerae > Sedimentisphaerales > Anaerobacaceae > PLanc-01. The sequence continues at coordinate 570,865 of CAVOUO010000035.1, read as the reverse complement.
CCTGAATCTTCTGATAGTTGATGTTGGACTCCATACCCTGGCGTGCCAGACTCAGCATGGCGTTGTAGTTCGTCGCCGTGCTGGTGCCCAGCGGCCGGCCGGAGTTCAGGGCGTCCCAATCCTCCTTGTTGCCCCCGAAGTACGTCGCGGCGAACGATGACTCCGGTCGCTCCGTGGGGTTGTAGAGACCCCAGTAGAGCCCGTTGAGATACAAGTGCACGAAGGTCCCATGCGGAGAGGGCTGCCCGAGGGCCAACTGGAGCTGCCGAACGAACTCATCGCGGATGTACTGGGAGCGATTGCCGCCCCAGGTATAGGCATCGTTGAAGCTGGCCCGCAGGACAAGCTGGTCGAAACGGTCCGCCGCCCCTGCGCCGAAGAGCGGGTAGTGCAGCTCGGTGGGTCCGTAGGTGCGCGTGAACTGGAGCCGGAGGGATTTCTTCGCTTCGCGCCGGCCGACGCCGCCGTAGATCCGGACGCCGCAATTCACCTGGAACCCCTCGCTCCCGTCCGGCTGGATCAGCTCGACCGAGCCGGGCCGCTCCCAGGCGTCGCCGCTGCTGCCCCAGTTCGTGTAAATGCCCTTGGCGCCGAACAGGTCCTCCACATCCATCACAATGGACATCGTGGGCAGGGACTGGAGGGCCTGCGCAAGCTGCTGGCGAACCAGGCTGTTCACGATTTCGGGGTCCATCTCGTAATCCGCCGGCGTCGCGCCCCAGGTGGCCGGGAAACCGGATGGGCTGCCCGGCTGACGCTGGACGTCGTTCGATGAAGATGAAGGTCCGCGTCTCCACGCGGCTCGGCCTGCAGCCGGGCTTGAAAGCCGCGGCCCGGACACAGGTGGTCTTCTGAATGGCGATAGGGGCGGTATACACCTGCCGGCTGGTATCCACAGGAGGCCGGCCGTCCGTTGTGTAGCGGATGACGGCGCCGGGCGTGTCACAGGACAATGTCAGCGTGAACGGTCCATCGTAAAGCCCGTGCTCATGACTGAAGCGCGGGCCGGCGACCACGGGCATGGGTCCGGAGACATTGGCATACCCCGGCGTGGGGACCGCGAGGTACTCCGGCGGCCCTGCGAGCTGGGCGGGGTACTGAACCACCCCGTACGAGACATCGGTCAACTGCGGCGGATAGCTCGGCGCGTACTCGTGGATCACGGTCCGGCCGTCAGACAGCACGAGGGCCAGATATCCTCCCTCGGCGTCCAATTTGAAGTTCGTGTGCAGTTGGCCCCTGGTGCGATCCTTGCCGGAGGCGAAGACCAGGAGATAGCCTCCGGCAGGGAGAATCGTCGGACCGGGAAACCGCCATTTCGACAACGTGTTTGGATCGTCCGTCAGATACCATCCGCCCAGATCGAAGGGCTCGGCAGCCGGGTTATACAGCTCGATCCAGTCCGAGGAGTCGCCGTCGGCATCGAGGATCTCCCCCACTCCGAGGGGCGGCTGGCTGCCGTTGCTGGCCATAAACTCGCTGATGATTGGCGTCGCCGGGTCGCCGGCCCCCAAGGCCGTTCCCAGAGCCCAAGGCCACAGAAGGGCCAGCAGAATCGACGGTCGTTTCATCGCGTGTGCCATCCTCCACGTCGGTTTGGCGACAGAGCTGTTCCCGGAATCTCTCTGGCTCCATTATATCCTCCGGGGACGCCAAACCAAAGCACTATTGTCTGGGTGGCAGCGGCAAGCGCCGGCGGCCCTCCTGAGCCTCGGAGGATTGCCGATGGTTCTGCGAATGCGATAGACCATCGGCAAGCTGCGAAGAGGGTTCCCAATCGCGATGTATCGCGATTGGGGGCCCAGACTCCGCTTGCCGCTGCCACCCAGACAAGGGCTGGCGGAATCCGCCACCGGATGCCGGCCGCACCCGGGTGGGCGGGTGAGTCCGGACATAGGCAAATCCTTGACGAGGGCAGGAAATGCCCATAGAATGACACGTTTGGCGCAAATGACAGACCATGCAGGAGCACGGCATGCAGGCAAGACTGCGATTCCTGGGGGCCGCCCGTAACGTAACCGGTTCCCGACATCTGCTGGAGGTGGAGGACACGCAAATTCTGGTCGATTGTGGTCTTTATCAGGAGCGGCAATTCGCGTCGCGCAACTGGGACCCCTTCGATGTGCCACCCGCGAAGATTCACGCCGTGCTGCTGACCCACGCGCACCTGGACCACTGCGGCCTGCTCCCCAAGCTCGTCAAAGAGGGCTTCAAGGGGCGAATCTACTGCACCGCGGCCACGGCGGAGATCGCCCGGATCATCCTGCTCGACGCCGCCAAGATCCAGGAAGAAGACGCGGCCTACAAGAAAAAGAGGCACAAGAAGGAAGGCCGCGCAGGCCCGTACGACGACGTCCCGCTCTATACGGTGGCGGATGCCGAGGCCTGCTCACCGCTGTTCGCACCGGTGCCTTATGCACAGCAGGTCCAGGTCGCGCCGGGCGTGCACGCCACGTTCAGCGAGGCGGGGCACGTCCTGGGTTCCTCGTTTATCAACGTCAACGTCCAGCAGAACGGCGAGACGCGGGATGTGCTGTTCTCCGGGGATGTCGGCCGCACGCACCGGCCCATCATTCGCGACCCCGACCTGGTGAAGGACGGGGACTATGTCCTGGTCGAGTCCACCTACGGCGACCGCCTGCACGAAGACCGGACGGATATCAAGGCTGCGATTGCCCATGTCATCAACACCGCCAAAGAGGCCGGCGGCAATATCATCGTGCCCAGCTTCGCCCTCGAACGGTCCCAGGAGCTTCTCTACTTCATCAGCGAACTCCTGCGGGAAGGCGCGATCCCGCACCTGATGGTCTTTCTCGACAGCCCGATGGCCAGCGCCATCACGAAGGTCTTCAAGCGTCACCCGGAGTTGTACGACCCCGAGATGCGCCGCACTCTCCAGAATCGCGAATCACCGTTCGACTTCCCCGGCGTCAAGTACACCGAGACAACCAAAGAATCGAAGGCGATCAACGCGATTCAAGGGACGGTCATCGTCATCGCCGGCTCCGGCATGTGCACCGCCGGGCGCATCAAGCACCACCTGGTGAACAATATCACCCGGCCCCAGAGCACGATCATGTTCGTCGGCTACCAGGCCATCGGCACGCTCGGCCGGCGCATCGTCGACGGCGACCCGGAAGTTCGCATCCTCGGCGAGGACTACGCGGTCAAGGCCCGCATCGTCCAGATCCAGGGCTTCTCGGCTCACGCCGACCGCGATGAGCTGCTCCACTGGCTCAGCACGCTCCCGAAGCCGCCGCGGAAGCTCTTCGTGATTCACGGCGAGGCTGAAAGCGCCCGGAGCTTCGGCCGGTACGTGCACGAGAAGACCGGCTGGGACGTGGTCGTCCCCGACTATCAGGAGGAAGCGATCCTGGACTGATTTACGATTTACGATTTGTGATTTGAGCATTGGACTTCGAGACAGATAGGAGAGCGGCCATGAGCGAACAGAAAAGCGATTCCAGGCATCGGGAAACCACGATCACGCGGAGGGGACTGCTGGGCAGCGCGGCGGCGGCCGCGGCCTTCCGCGTCGTGCCGCGTCACGTGCTGGGCGGGCAGGGCAGGCCTTCGCCCAGTGAGAAGGTCAACGTCGCGATCATCGGGACGGGCGGCCAAGGGATTGTGAATATGAAGCAGCTCTTCAACGAGCCCGATGTCCGCATCGCCGCGTTGTGCGATCTGAATGAGGAGAGCGACTACAGCGCCTTCTATTATGGCGGCACCGCCGGCCTGAAACCCGCGACCGAGTTGGTCCGCCAGAAGTACGGCCAGGCCTGCCCCACCTACCGCGACTACAACGAGATGCTCGACAAGGAGGACATCGACGCGGTGCTCCTGGCCACGCCGGACCACTCGCATGCGATGATCTCGCTGGCCGTCCTTGCCAAGCGTAAGCACCTCTACTGCGAGAAGCCCCTGTGCCGCACGGTCTACGAGACCCGTGTCGTCACGGAGGCCGCCCGTAAGGCCGGCGTCGCCACCCAGCTTGGCAACTTCGGCCATTCCAGCGAGGACATCCGCCTGACCTGTGAATGGATCTGGGACGGCGCGATTGGGGAGGTACGCGAGGTGCACGCCTGGACCAGCACGGGAGCGCGCCGCTGGACCGATCTCACGGCGCGGCCGAAAGAGACGCCGCCGGTCCCGGCGGGCTTCGATTGGCCGCGGTGGCTGGAGCCGGTGCCGCCGCGCCCCTATCATCCTGACTATGCACCGGTCCGCTGGCGCTCCTGGTGGCAGTTTGGCTCCGGCACGATCGGCGACTTCGCCTGCCATCACCTGGACCCGGCCTTCTGGGCCCTGAAGCTGGACCAAGCCGAGCACTTCCAAGTCGAGGCGAGTTCCTACGGCACGACCGAGGAGGTCTGCCCCGCCGCCTCGCTGATCTACTTCGACTTCTCCGCCCGCGCCGGCATGGCCCCGGTGCGCATCACCTGGTACGAAGGCGGCCTGATGCCGCCGCGTCCCGCCGAGTTGGAAGCCGGCAGGAGCCTCGGCGAGAATGGCATCCTCTTTGTCGGCACTAAGGGCACCATCCTCGGCGAAGGCTGGGGCCGCTCGCCGCGCATCATCCCCGAAACGAAGATGCAGGCCTACCGCCGGCCGGCCAAGACCCTGCCGCGTGTCGCGGGTCACCATCGCAACTGGCTCGACGCCTGCAAGGGCAAGGGCCGTTCCAGCACGCACTTCGACTACGCCGGCCCGCTGACGGAATTCGTCTTGATGGGCAACGTGGCGCTGCGCGCCGGCAAGAAGCTGGACTTCGACTGGAAGAAGATGACCATCACGAATGTCTCCGACGCCAACAAGTTCATCAAGCCGAGCTACCGCGAGGGGCGAAGCATTTGACTGATGAAGGATGATTGATTATTGATGATTGGCGTGCGATACCCTGGTACCGCATCCCGCAGGTTCCACGAGGTACTGCTGAGGCGGATCAGGTGTCTGCCGTCGTTCTCCCTTGCCGGCCCGGTCATCCGTAGGCTCACGGCGCTCGGCTGTATCCGCCGGATAGGTCGCGCGAGATGATCACCACACCCGTGGCGCCGGCGTCCGCGAGCACTTGCCCCCGAACACGTCGTCCGTCGCCCACATCGGCATCGACGCGGAGATTCACCTTGCCCGGGCAGACGCGCGCGAGCGTGAAGCGGCCCTGCGCGTCCGTTTGAGCACTGAGTTTGAGCGGCTGGCCTTCGCCCCAGCCATAGACCGTGGCATAAGCGACCGCATTCCCCATGGCGTCCAGGACCCAGCCGGTAACGGAGAGATTCGCCGGCGGGAGCGTCAACGTTCCGACGTCGAACGACAGACCATTGGCGGTCTTGACCGGAACGTCCGTGTCCTTGCTGCCATACGCCTGGGCATTGCTGTGGAGGATGCACTGGCCGACAGGCGGGACGGCCCGAATCCGGAAACGCCCGTCGGCGCCGGTCACCGCAATCTCCTCCGACAAGGGCGTGTCGCCCCAGTTGGGCACGCGCACTGTGACGTAGGCCCCCGCGCCGGCGATGCCTTGGCCGCTGGAGTCCGTGAGCCGGCCGGCCAGCGGCGGGCAGGCCTGGAGCTTCACGTCAAGCCAGGTCGCATTCCTGCCGATGGCCATCGTCGTGGCGAGATTCCGCGACTCGTGCTGGGCCATCAGGAAGAAGCTGAGGGCGTTGCGGAACTGATACTGCCGATCCCAGGCAATCTCAAATCGGCCCTGTGCGTCCGACGTGGCCTCTTCGCGTCCGGCACCCACGATCCTGACCCGGGCCCCGGCGACCGGGCGTCCTTCCGGATCGCGCACCACGCCCCGCACCGTGGGTGTGAGGATCAGGGTGACACGCCGGGTCTCGCCTTCCTCCATCGTGACGGCCTGGCTGGGCCCATCGTACGCGTAGCCCTCACACAAGACGCTCTCGATCTCGTATTCACCCGGCAGCAAACGAATGCGGGCCACGCCGCCGGCATCGGAGAGGATACTCATCTCATTCGAGAGGCCGGCCCGCTCTCGGATACTCACGCGGACCCGTGCCACCGGCCTATTGCCCGCCTCCTCCGAGATGACGATTTCGCAAAGCCCCCCGCTACGGGCCTCGATTCTGGCCTCGACATCTTGCCCCGGACCCAGTCGCAGGGGCACGGGCTCGGCCACCCACCGGGCCAACTGGTCCCTGGGCGTTACAAGCTGGAGCGTGTATTGGCCGCCGGGCACGCTGAAGGCACACGATCCATCCGCCTTGGTCACAGTCTCTCCGACCGAGACCAATGTCGAGAAATAGAGGTTGTCGTCGTAGGTCCCCCGGTACAGTCGAACCCGCACGCCTTCGAGGGCCGCTCCCGCGGTATCCACGACCCGGCCCCGAACGATTGCCGGCGTCGACCATCGGGCTTGGGCCCACCCGCGTTCCGTCACCCCGAGAGCCAAGAGGATACACGCCAAGCACGTTATCCAGCGTTTGTTGCCTCGCCGCATAGAACTCCTCCGATCAGGCAGGCAGCATCCCGCCCCTTGCCTTATACGACAAAACGCGGGCCTCCGTGCCCCCCCATAAGACCTGGTCCGGCGAGTAGCGGAAGAGCCCACCTGACCGGCCCTACCCTACTGTGCCACACCGATTCGTTTCTGTAACGCGCGGCCGCAAAAATATTTTGGAGCCGTGTGGGCCTGTCCTTCAGTGATGAATACGATGGAAATAGCGACTGGTGCGGCTGTGGCGGACCCAAAAAGGCGTGTATCCAGCCGAAGGGCCTGAACCTTGGGACACCATCTCCCGCGGGGGCTGCCTTCAATTCGGCGATTTACCGTTCGGCCTTGACAGCGATCGTGTGGCGGACCGGGACGAAGGCGGCGCGGATGGCGTCGGCCAGCGGGGCGCGGGCTTTCTCCGTCAAGGCGGCTGTCATGGCAATGTCCGCCTGCCCTTCCGGGCCGTGGAAGAGGTCCTTGATCTGTCGCGTCTCGTAGGCCTGCTTCTTCGCCACCGCCTCGTCCACGCGTTGGAAGGCGTCGCTGAAGGGATTCGTTCCGAAGTACTGTGCCAGGTTGACGCCGCCGGCCAACTGCTCGGCCGTGAAGGAAGTCACCGACTCGCTGCCCCAGGTGATCGTGTAGCGACCGGCCGGCGCGTTGCGGACCACGAGCACAAACCGGTTCAGGTCGCGGTGGAACGGGACGAGGGCCATGCCGGAGCGGATGCTGGAATCGTTGCTCGAGGGACCGGCGGCGCAGAACGGATACCGGCTGCTCTCAACCTCCATCCGGTCCGGCTCCGCCGCGAGGACGCGATGACCCTCCGAGGCGGTCGCCTTGCCGTCGGCCATGTCCAGGGTGATCGTGGCGATCTGGCCGTCCAGCCCCAGGGCCGTGAGAAAGGCATAGGCCATCACGAGGTGGCCGGCCCAGCCCGGATGAACGCCGTCCTTTCCCGAGATCATGTAGTCCTGGCCCCACAGCCGTTTCGCCTCGAAACCGCCGACCAACATCGGACAAAAGACATCGGCAAACCCCACCTGCTCTTCGGAAGCAAGCCGCAGACCGAGGTTGCGGAACTCCGCGAGGCTGTGGTTGAGGTCCTCGACCGTGCCCTGGGCCTGCTTGACCCAGGCCGGCATCTTGCCCACGGTCCCGGGCGAGCCCTGGATCACCCGCACACCGTGCTGTTTGAACAGCCGGACCACCGCGCGCGAGGTATCGAGGTATACACGACCATACTGCTCCTGATAGGGCTGGTAGTTGTGGTCGTTCATGCCATAGCAGGTGGTCGCGACCGTCGGGGCGAAGCGCAGGACATCGTTCTCCATCCGCGCCAGAAAGCCGGGGGCCTTCTCGCCGCTCCAGCCGAACTGGCGCACCGTGACCTGCAACTGCGGCACGCATACGGTCAGATATGTCTCCATGATCCGCGAGTACATCTTCTGCTCGGTGATCGAATCGCCGCAGATGGCCACGCGGTCGCCCATCTTGAGCAGCACCCCCTCGGTCGCGGGTGCTTTGAGTGGTTTATAGGTCGCAAAATACGGATCGGAAGGCAGCGTCTCCAGTTGTTGCGCCCCCAACGACGCAACCAGGGACGCGACGACGATGAACAGAGCTGTCATTGGCTTCTTCATGGGGGTGACTATAGCGGCTCGCCCTCGGGGTGACAAGCGAAAAGGAGGCCCGTGACTACCCGCGCCGCTCCCCTTATTACCCCAGGCTCCTCGTCCGCTTTGGACCGCCGGGACTGGCCATCCGCCGGGAAATCGCATTTTGAGGATTGCTGTATCTCCTTTATCCCGCCCAACTTCCGAACGCGTCCCATAAGGAGTGAAGGTTTTGAAATCGGTCAGTCGATGAAAGATGTGGGTTGTTGGCTCTTTTCAGTACTGGGACAAACGCAAACTGGGCAAGCTGAGCCCTCCACCGGCCCAAAGGATGGGACGGCCAAGTAGATATAGGACAAAGGTTCTTGTCACCCATGACTCAGAAAGGAATCGCGATGGAGAGACGCAGGGGATTGGACACCAAACGACTCGTCGTAATTGTCATCTTTTTCTGCGGGTTGGCGATCCCGCTCTTGACCGTGGCCGGCTGCGACAAGCAATTCGCCCGGATGGAAGAGAATCAGATCAAGCTGCAGGCGATGGTGGCGGCCAACGCCCGGGACCTTGCGACGATTTCCTCCCAGCTTGACACCGGCCAGGGCAAAATCAACGAGAGTATTCAGACCCTCGATGGGGACACGCAGCAGGTCGCCGATAATGTCGCCTCGGTCCGGGCCGAACAGCGCCAGTTCCGTGACGCCGTGGCGGCGGGCCACGAGGGACTCAATCGCCGGATCGGGCACGTCGACGACAATCAGCAACGGACCATCACCAGCATTGGCGAACTGCAACAAGCCAGCAAGGAACTGGCCGGCGACATCGCCGCCAAGCACGACACGCTCTATGCGGCCCTCCAGGATAGGGACAGGCAATTGGCGGAACGCTACAGTGCCTTGACGTCCGGCCAGGGCCGGCTCTTTGCCGATGTCGCCAATGTACACACGCAGCTCAACACGATGACGGAAGATCTGGCCGCCGGCCACTCGTCGCTGAAGGAGCAGGTCGCCACCGGGCAGCAGAACCTCACGACGCAGATCGCCGGACTATCCGCGCGTCAGCAGCAACTTCAGACTTCGGTGGACACCCTCGGGGCAAAGGCCGATGGGATGGCGGCCGATCTCGTGGATACGCGCTCCTCGTTGCAGCAAACCCTCGGAGTCAGCCAGGAGGCCCTGACCGGCCAGATCGCCGGACTGTCTGCGAATCAGCAGAGCCTTCAGACCTCCGTCGACACCCTCGGCGGCAAGGCGGATCAAACAAGAGCCGATCTCACGGATACGAGATCCTCGCTGCAGGGCACGCTCCGGGTCAACCAGGAGACCCTGACCGGCCAGATCGCCGGACTATCCTCGAGTCAGCAGCAGCTTCAGATGTCCGTGGACACGCTCGGCACAAAGGCGGATCGGACGACGGCCGACCTCGCAGACACGAGATCGTCGCTACAGGAAACACTCCGAGTCAGCCGGGAGGCCCTGACCGGCCAGATCGCCGGACTGTCCGCCGGTCAGCAGAACCTTCAGACTTCCGTGGACACGCTCGGCGGCAAGGCAGATCAGACAAGAGCCGACCTCACGGATACGAGATCCTCACTGCACGACACGCTCCGGGTCAGCCAGGAGACTCTGACCGGCCAGATCGCCGGACTGTCCGCGAGCCAGCAGCAGCTTCAAGCTTCAGTGGGCACTCTTGGCACGAAGGCGGATCAGACGGCGGCCGACCTCGTGGATACGAGATCGTCCTTGCAGGACGCGCTCCGGGTCAACCGGGAGGTCCTGACCGGCCAGATCGCCGCGGGCCTGCAGAACCAGCAGGCCCTGCAAAGCGACGTTCGCGACCTCAGTGATAAAGCAGATCAACTGACCACCAATATCGGCGATGTCTCCAGCGAACAGACGGCATTGCACGCGACGGTGCGAACCAATCACGACACGGTCGTCGCCGCGATGGCCGGCCTCGCAGATCGTCAGGAGACCTTCCGCAGCGGCCTCGAGAAACTGGACGGCAAGGCCGACCGTGCTGCCGGGGACATCGCGTCCCTGACCGCGCAACAGCAGTCCCTCTGTGAAGCCGTCAAGACCAATCAGGACAGCATCGTTCCCAAGCTCGCAGAGGTGGCCGCGACTACCGAGCAAACGGCCCGGGATGTGACAACGCTGAACAACTGGCAGGCCGCACTGCGACAGAGCATCCAATCGGGCAACACCACTCTCACGGCCCGTGCGACCGAGCTCGCGGAAAGCCAGCAGGCTCTCCAAAACAAGATCGACAACCTCCGCCAGGCGACGCAGCAAGTCGCCTCCGATGTCGCCAAGATGACGGCGGGCCAGGATGCCCTCCACCAGGGCCTTAAGGCGCACAGCGACAAGACGGATCAACAGGCAGCAAGCCTGGCAAGTGTTCAGGAAGAAGTGCGGACGAACCTGGACACCCTGACCGCCACAGCGGGTCAGACGGCCCTCGACATCATCGCCATGACGACCCGACAGGATGCGATCCAGGCGGCCCTCCAGAGTCACAATGAGACCTTGGGCGCCCGGATGACGGAGATCGCAGACAACCAGCAGCAGATGCAAAGCAGTCTGGACACCGTCACGGCGACGACAGGCCAGGCATCCCTCGACATCCTCGGCGTGACGACACGGCAAGACGCGATCCACGCGGCCCTCCAGAGCAACAATGAAACGTTGGGCGCCCGGATGGCCCAGCTCGCAGACAACCAGCAGCAGATGCAGAGCAGTCTGGACACCGTCACGGCGACGACGGGCCAGGCCTCTCTCGATGCCATCACCCTGAGCAACCATCAGGGTCGGCTGGGGCAGGCCGTCCAAGCCGGCCGCCAGGAGATGGCCGAGAAACTGGCCGACATGGCGCAGGGCCAGCAGAAGTGGTCCGAGCGCCTCGACGGTGCCCAGGCAAAAGTCATGACCATCGGCGACAGCGTCGCCGCGCTGGAGCAGCGGATTGCCAGGCTACAGGATCTCCTCCAGACGAGCATTCAGGGCACGACCGCCCTCCTGGGCACCACCAGCCAGCAGCGGCTGCAGTTTGAGACGAAGGTCAGCCAGGACATGCAGGCGGTGATCGACTCGCTCGCCCTGGTCCGCCAGACGCAGACCTCGCTCCAGGAACAGATCACGCAGGTGCAAAAGAGCACCCAGGGCCAGGCCGACAGCCTCCGGTCGGTCATCGAGCAGATGAAGACATCGCCCAATGCGAATGACCGCGTCCGGGACGAGGTTCCGGACGTGGAGGACAACGTGGGAGCCTCCCAATCCGAGCCGGCTCCCGCCGAGGTCAAGATCAGCAATGCGGCGGAGGTCCCCCCGGCCCCGGGAGTGCCGCAAGCCGCAGAGTAGGAATCCGGTCGAACGTGGATCGGTCCGGACAAGCCACGGATGGCTACAAACAAGGGGATGGCCTCGAGCCATCCCCTTCTTCTTTGCGCGATCCATTTGCGGGACCAAAGCGGCTACAACAAGGGAACTCCGGCCGCTTTGCAGCGCTCGATCATCGACGCCGGCCAGACGCTGGCCTGGACTTCGCCCACGTGCAGCTTGCGGAGGAAGAACATGCACAGGCGCGACTGGCCGATCCCCCCGCCGATGCTCAGCGGCAATTCGCCCGCCAGCAGCCGCTTGTGCCACGGGAACTCCCGTCGCTGCGACAGGCCGCGAATCTCCAACTGCTGCGACCAGCGTGTCTCTGTTCGACCCGGATCCCCATCGAGCTGATCTCGAACGCCCGGCCCAGCAGCGGGTAGCGCAGAATGATGTCGCCATTAAGCCCTTGGCGGCCCTGGCCGGTAGGGGTGATCCAATCGTCATAATCGGGAGCCCGACCGTCGTGCAACGTGCCGTCCGCGAGCGCGCCGCCGATGCCGATCACAAAGACGGGACCAAGCTCCTCCGTGATCCTGTTCTCTCGTTCCCTCGGTCCAATCTCCGGCCACCGTTCCAGCAGCTCTTCGGCGTGCACGAAGGTGATCTGCTTGGCCAGAATCGGCACGATCTGCGGGTACCTGGCATGTACCGCCGCCTCCGTGTCCTGCAGCACCGCGTAGATCTTGCGGACAATGCCCTTGAGGAAGTCGAGATTTCGCTCGCGCTCGGTGATGACCTGCTCCCAGTCCCACTGATCCACGTAAACCGAGTGCAGGTTGTCAAGGCATTCCTCGTCCGGCCGGATCGCGTTCATATCGGTGTACAGGCCCTCCCCGGGCCCGAAACCGTAGTCCGCCAGCACCATCCGCTTCCACTTCGCCAGCGAGAACAGGCACTCGGCCTCCGCGTATCCATCGTCCTTGACGCGAAACGCCGCCTTGGCCTCCACGCCGTTGAGGTCATCGTTGATGCCCGAACCCTTCTTCAGGAACAGCGGCGCCGAGACCCGCTGCAGATTCAGGACCGCCGCCAAGTGCTCCTGAAAGTAGTCCTTGATGAACTTGATGGCCCGTTCCGTCTCGCGCAATCCCAGGATGGGCCTGTAGTCCCCGTTCAAAACCAAGTCCGGCATTGAGACCTCCCGATGATCTGATTCAGTTCCCAACCATGCTGACCAGCCGCCACGGCGGTCCAACCATACTCCATCGGCTCCAGCCGGTCAAAACAAAAGCCGAACCCGCCGCCGGTCGCTGCAACTGCGCTTCGTGGTAAATGACCCTGGATTTGTCCTGCTGAGCGCAGCGAAGCATCTGGGCACCGCAGGAGAAACTGCGTCGCATCAGGTGCACGTACATTCCCTGGCCAGATCCTTCGCTGACGCTCAGGATGACAGAATGAACCGGAAAGCAAACGGAGCTTTCTCTGCGCTCGGGATATGTGAGTAAAGCGGCTGAGATGATGAAGGAGATTGCCCGCGGGACGCAGGAGCAGCGCCGCTACTACACCGGGGTGATTCCCGAGGAGGAGACGGCCTTCACCGGATTGCCTCTCTCATACACTTTTCGGGCCATGCGCTGGATGCGCCAGGGCCAGTTGCCGCTCCAGCCTTCCGCTTGCGCCTGCTTGCACAGCTCGATCGCCGGCTCGTACCTTCCCTCCTGTTCCAGCAGGGCGCTTGCCTGCTGATAGCCGAGGTGGGTCGGGAGCGGCTTGTCCGGTCGTAGCTTCCGCAGTACCTTGGCGGCATCTGGAGCCACCTGGATCTGCTTGTGACAGGCGGCGAAGATCAGGTCCACCGTGTTGGCGAACTCGCTCTTCCACTTGCAGTACAGGCGGATCATCTGATGGTATACGAAGTACCGTCCAAGAACGTCGCCCTCCGCCAACGCCCGTTCCTCGGCTTTGGCAAGGACTTTGACGGCCAGGCCCCGGTCCTCCAGCTTTTCACCAAGTCGATCCGCCAGAACGGTCAGCAGCGACGCCGCCGTCGGGTAGTTCACCAATCCTCGGTCTCTGGTCAGAGGTTTCGCGCGGGCAGGCAGTCCGGAGGCGCAAAACACCGTTTCCATGTAGTTGCGCTCGGTGGCCGAGAAGGAAGATGTCCACCACCCCATGAGACCGAAGTATCCGAGTTCGCCCGTGCCTTGGAGGCGTCGGCCCAAAATTTTGTTGAGAATACGCATGTCGACCCCGGTCTCCGGTCTGGTAACGTCCAAATAGAACTTAACAAGTCCGGCTGAAAAGGCCAAATCGCCGCCGGATCGTCCCATATCAGCGGCCCCGCTTCGGCGCGAATCAGGGGGTTCCAGAGAATGGGAGAACGTCAGGTCAAACTCGTCACAGGCGGGACATAAAGGGAGGCACGTTGGCGATGGGCGCGGTATCCTATGGCCGGTGAAGAACAGCCGCGTCGGGACGCCATGCCCGTGGCTGTTCCGTGACGGGAGAAAGATGAATGAGTGAGAGTCTGGCACTTTCAAAAGTCACCTTGTGAGAGGAGAAAGCCATGATGAAGTCAGCCATCCTTACGCTGGGGTTTCTGATGCCTTTGTCGGTTGCGGCGGCGCAGGGCGGGCCGGCCGGTGGGCCGAGGATGCCGCGAGTCGCCGCGAGGCGCGGATCGGATGGTGGCGCGAGGGGCGGTTCGGGATGTTCATTCACTGGGGGCCGGTCAGCCTGACCGGGCTGGAGATCAGTTGGTCGCGGGCCAACTCGAATCCGAAATGTCCCAACAAAGGCCCGACGCCGGTCGACGTCTATGACCATCTGTATCAGAAGTTCAATCCGGTCCAGTTTGACGCACGCGAGTGGGTGGCCACGGCCCGGGCCGCCGGCATGAAGTACATGGTGCTCACCGCCAAGCACTGCGACGGCTTTCTGCTCTGGCACTCGCAGGCCGACAGCTACAACATCGCGAACACGCCGTTCCAGCGGGATGTCTGCGGGGAATTGGCGACAGGCCGCACATGAGCGAGCGGATGAGACTGGGCTGGTACTTCTCGCCGATGGACTGGCGCGATCCCGATTTCCGCACCGAGCGCAATGCGGCGTTTCTCGGCCGGATGCAGAAGGAAGTGCAGGAACTGCTGGGCAACTACGGGCGCATCGATCTGCTCTGGTTCGACTGGGACGGCCGGGAGCCGCTGTATGACCAGGCGAACACGTACGCGCTCGTGCGGAAGATGCAGCCGGACATCGTCATCAACAATCGCCTCGACCTCGGCGTCGGCAACAAGAACACCGAGATCCGCAATCCGAACGCCGACTATTACACGCCGGAACAGCAGATCGGCAAGTACGATGACCAGCGTCCGTGGGAAACCTGCATGACGCTCGGCACGCAGTGGTCCTGGAAGCCGAACGACACGATCAAATCCACGAGGGAAGTCATCCACATTCTCGCCCGCGTCGTCGGCGGCGACGGGAACCTGCTGCTCAACGTGGGTCCGATGCCGGATGGACGCATCGAGCCGCGACAGGTCGAAGTGCTCCGGCAAGTCGGGGCCTGGCTGCAGGCAAACGGCGAAAGCATCTACGGCACACGCGGCGGACCGTTCAAACCCACCTCCGCCCTGGTCAGCACCCGCAAGGGAAACGTCATCTACGTCCACATCCTGAAAGCGGAGCGATGAGACGGTCACCCTGCCGCCTTTGCCGAAGAAGATCGTCAAAAGCCAGTTGCTCACGGGCGCCGCGGTGCCCGTGGTGCAGACCGATTCCGGCATCACGTTGACTGTCCCCCAGCCGGATTCGCAGAACGCCGACACGGTCGTCAAGCTGACGCTGGACGGTTCGGCCCAGGACATCCCGGCTCTGGACGTGACGCGTCCCGGCGTGATCAAGCCGAACATGAAAGCCACCGCCTCGAATATCTATCGGCGTGATTCGGCGTACGGCCCCGCGCAGGCCATCGACGGCGACGACGAGACCCGCTGGGCGACGGACGGCGGCACGAAACAGGCGTGGCTGGAGGTGGACCTCGGACAGCCGGTGACCTTCGACTCGGTCGAGATCGACGAAGCGTACGCCCGCGTGCGGTCCTTCGAGCTGCAGTACCAGGATGGGCGAGCAGTGGAAGACGTTCTATCGAGGCACAACGCTCGGCGAGCAGTTCTCCGCCAAGTTCGACCCCGTCACCGCCCAGCGTGTCCGGCTGAACGTTCTCGACGCCACCGACGGCCCGACCATCACGGAATTCCAGCTTTTCCATCGCCCAAAGTAGGGCCGCCCGTTCGGAATTCTGGAATAGCCCGTCAAGAAGAATTCCACGTGTTCCAAGATCGAGCGTGACGCAAGGCACTAAAGCGTAAATAAGGGCCGACCCCGGAACCCCCTACAATGACTTATCGCTTATCTTCGTGCCATTCGGGTGCGTCCCTGGTTTCCCACTGCTGACGTCGATCAGGCACATCGCTGCGCATCGCTCTCGCTCAGTAGCCAACTGGATCCCCATCCTTTTGCGACGTGACCGTGACGCCTGACACTCGGTACAGCTGGCATTCAGCCAAGTCAGCAGCATGAAGATCGAATAGCGCTATATTCTGCCCACCGCCGCCGAGCGAACTGCGATAGGCAATGCCATCAAACCCAGCCTTCTTGAAGATTTCGGCGATGATCTGGGTAGGCACGTAGTCTGCAATATCATCATCTGGGGTGACAGGCCGTGAAAAAGCGTTATTGATGAATCGCCAAGCGTTGTCCTCAGCCTCCCCGGGAGTTGGCGGTCGCTGAAAGTCCTGATTCGGTGGGTATGGTTTTTCTACTGTACAGTCTGCAAGCTTCAACTGTCGGCGTACTTCGAACAGCCCACCGAAACGTACGCTCCAATCCACGGGCGGACTTCACCAATCGCAGTCTGGGGATCGGTGGATAGGTACAGGACCGGTATGCCTTTTGGGTTCGGCCTTCTCTTGCGCTTAGGCTGCGGTTTCATCCGACCCTTATTGTGTGGCCGAAAATCAGGCAATATCCCAATGCCAATAATGCGCACCAATTTCTTCTTGGGATTGCAGTCAAGCACTGCTCGCCACAGGTGGGTTCCTGTGGCAACGGTGCGAACGTGTTCGTCCTTTCTGCTTGTCTGATAGACCGCATCAAGGAATTCCTGTACCTCGGCACCGTGGACATACCGGATCTTCGATGCAACTGCCTTCCTGAATTTGGGGAAGTCAGCATAGGTCTTGAATTCGCCGGCCATCTCCTTCTCCGTGAATAATGGCTGTTTCGTCTGGGTCTGGTCGTTGCTGCACCTACCGGGCCCCATATTCCAAAGCGGCCAGCAGTACCTTTAGCTCTCGATCGCGGGCCGCAACGGCCGCGTCCATTAGCCGCTGGATAAGCCGGTATAGCTCCGTTAGGTACAGCCGCAAGACGCTGCCCCCGTCACCTTCCGAAAGACCTTCGCGGACTTCGATTGGGAAAACAGGAATCCGCTTGACTTCGGCCCTATCCATTGGGTTCTTGAAGCCTTCAACCCGCACCACCGGTGCCTCTATGTGGGTATCCACGGCCTGGACGCCACACCGCACAAGGGGCTCATACTTCTCGTCGTAGTCACTATCATAGGCAGGCTGGGTCAGTTCCGCAATGAATTCCATGATGTCGTGAAGATCGTGCATCAAGGTTTCGATTTCGGTTTCCTTTTGCTCTGGGTATTCATTCTGCCACGGTCCCAGTTGGGCCGCCGCCAGCGACACACTGGGGCCGTGTGCTGCAATGGCGGAAATGAAGACCCCGGCCAATCGCAGCATTTCGGCTACCATCCGCCCCGGTTGTTCCGGGCCGTGGAGCATCGGTCCACCGTTAGTAGGCAATCCGGAAAGTACGTAACTCGGTCTTTCTTGAACGTGGCGCGATACATCGCTGGCCTTTCCGTTGAAAGAGTGCTGCCTTCGGCCACCCCACGCTCCACGTCGCGGCTATCTCGGCAGCACCGCTTCCTGAGGCGATCGCCAGTGACAGATGTAGATGAAGAAACGGCTTGCTGTGGCTGCTCAAAGCATTAAATAGGCCGAAAGGCACGGCCAGAATCCTTGAAATCGGAATCAGTGCCCCGGTATCATGGGACGCGTAGGGTGTAGGACGCAGGTTGTGAAGCCAAATGAGAAATCCCGTTCACATCTGACTTAAGGACGATTGATAATGAGAAGTCACAGTCTCGACAAGTTAGTCATCGGTTTTCTCTTGGGCGTCTGCCTTATGCTGGTGATCGGGGCCGCAAGGTCTGGCTCACCGAGTCCTGTAGGGACGTACCAAGTGGGTTGTGACGCGGATGATGTGTACGTCTTGAACACTAAACGGGCCAGCTCTGGAACGCCACTCGGCGCATCGATTGGGTTGATTGTGGCCGTGCCCGAGCCAGCGAACTGAAGTAGCCAAGCAAGAAGAAGGGGCCAGGCTTAGGAAGTAGGTGTTTCAAGGATCTGCCAGAGCTTGGCCTGGCGATGGCTCTTACGCCGCTGGGCGGTCGCCTTGCTGATTCCGTAAAGATTGCCCGCGTGCAGAGGGGGACAGGGGAGGTCAACCCCTATTTCAATCTTTAGCGAGACTTAACGAGGGCAAAGGCGGCGACAATTGCGGTTCATCCTATTCTTGCGAACTCGGCTTGGGGACAGGCGATGCTGTCAGGGGCTCTGCCCCCGAACCGCCGAGGTTTATCGCTTTTCACCAATAGCATGATAGGTGCACAGAAAGAAGGCATAGGAGTCGCAGTGTCGTCCCGCTTGGCAAGCCCGCCTCTCCCAATCTAAAATGCTTTAGTGAAGGGAAACAATACCGGGAGAAGAAGGTGCGTGCGTGACGTTGGACGTTCGTTCCCACGGAGAGGGGCCACTGCGAACAAGACGAAGAGAAGAGGCGGTTCAGGGTGCGGGAATGGGCGGACCGTTCCAGGCACAGGGAGCCGCTGAATCGGACGCGTCGGCTGCAATCCGAGCGAGTTCTCGGTCGGGAGTTTGCCTCGCAGCGGGGACGGACCTTCACGATGCCGGGTCCGATCGTCTGTGAGTAAGATCACACGTGCCCGGAACCAGAAGAGACCGGGCACAGGCGGAGGAGGCCGGAATCAAGAAGGCGAAGCCCTGCATCGGACTCCTTCCGTAGGAATCCGCCTATGGGCCGTCTTCCAAAGGAGTTCGGCCCATGAACCGCCTCCGGAGAACGTCGGACGTGAACGCGAAGTTGTTGGGGTCCTGGACCCGGGCGAAGGCAGGCGTAGCGTCTACTCCCCTGAACCGCCCTTGTGCGGGCGTTCGTGGAGTAAACCGGGAAGTGTAAGTGGAGCACTGTTCGGGCGAAGCAAGGAGGCGGCATGACGCCGATGTTGGAGCGAATGCCGGCTGGCCTTTTGGGCGAGGGACTTCCGGGGGGACTTCCGGGGGTCTGCCCTTATTTTAATCTTTAGCGAGACTTCACGAGGGCAAAGGCGGCGGGAATCGCGGTTCATCCAATTCTTGCGAACTCGGCTTAGGGACGAGTACCGGTACCCGTAAAGCGTCCAACGCAGCGGTCCGGCGGAAGGCTGGATTGCAGCAGCTTCCTCCCGGGGATTCCCAGGTATCTCGATGGGCGAATGGTTATTCGCCCCTACGGTCCTCCGTCGTCCGTCCTCTGATCGTTCCGGGCTGGGCTGGTCCGGCAAGGGAAAATTCCTGGCGAAATGTTGATCTTTATGAAACATACGGGTGCCGAAGCGCGTCTATATACGACAGAAGCGTGGCCGCCCGCGGCAGTGGCTGCCATTGGAATCACCATAGCGGCAACATGTTGTCTTGCTGGCAAGAGACGTAGCTCTCTGTTCTTTTTGTGCTTCTTGTCACAATAATGAGATGTCAACATGGAGAGGAGTTTCAAGTTTTAAGTCTCAAGTGTTAAGAAGGGGAAAGGCCGTGCTCAGGACTTCACACTTCACACTTTACACTTCAAACTCGGCCGAAGGCCGTTCGTGCGAAACAAACCCAATTCCCGGCGGGACGGGCGGGACGGGGCCTGGGGGACGTGGGACGAGGTTTGTACAAACAAACCCAATTGGCCGCCGGGACCGGGCGACCCTCCCCCGCCCCTCGACCCTCGGCCTGCCCCCCGCCCAACCGGTTGTGCGAAACAAACCCAATTCGGCCGGGGGCCATGTGAGGGGCAAGTCCTTTATAGGCAAAGAGTTATGGTGAATTGGTACATGCACAGGACTTCGGCGAAACAAAGCCAATTCGCGGCGATGCCGCGGATCGGGCCTCAGCGGCAGGCGACGAGAGCGATCGCGCAAAACAAAGCCAATCCTCGAAGGGATCGGCTTCGGGCAGGGGTCAGCAGTCCGACACCGATCCCCGATCCCTGACCCTGTACTTTCGTGCGAAACAAAGCCCAATTTCGGCGGGAGCGAAATTGAAGCTAAGCCGTTTGCAGGAAAAGAGTTATGTCGTATGTACCCGCCTCATCGGTTCGGAAAAACAAAGCCAATTCCCCGCCGGGACCGGATGGGACGCGGCCTGGGGGACGCGAGGCGTGGGGTTTTGTACAAACAAACCCAATTCCTGCCATTATGCCGATCCGGAGATCGGCGTTCCCGGGAGGGCAAATCGTGCGAAACAAAGCCAAACTTGGGCGGGCTGGGGTATCTGGGGGCCGGCTCGCGGGGGATGCTTATCGTGCAAAACGAACCCAACTGTCGTCACCAGCGGAAGATGTCGGGCGGTGACGCCCGACCCATTCGCTGTCGCTCAGGGCAGGCTCTACGAAGAGCCGGCGGCAAGATTGACCGGCGTCGAGGCGGTCCGTAGAATGGACCTGTGTGACAAGCAACCGTGCAGAAAGGGCAAATCAAAAGGAGGATAGTCGCATGAAGATGTGGATCAGTCTGGTTGCCCTCGTGGCGCTCGTGGCGGGCGGGACGGCATGGGCGGCCCCTGCCAAGCTCAATGTCCTGTTCATCGCCGTGGATGACATGAACAATGACCTCGGGTGCTTCGGTCACCCGCTGGTCAAGTCGCCGAGCATCGACCGGCTCGCGGCCCGCGGCGTGCGGTTCGACCGGGCCTATTGCCAGTTTCCGCTGTGCAGTCCGAGCCGCTCTTCGCTGTTGACGGGTCTGCGGCCGGACAGCACGCGGGTGTTCGACCTGCAATATCACTTCCGCCAGGACTGGCCTGATCTGCTGACGCTGCCGCAGATGTTCCTGCGCAACGGTTACTACGTGGCCCGCGTCGGAAAGATGTACCACTACGGCAATCCGGGGGACATCGGCACCAACGGCCTGGATGACCGGGTGTCGTGGCTGGAGCGGTTCAATCCGGCGGGACGCGACAAGACCACCCTCGAGATCGACATCATCAACTACACGCCCAAGCGCGGTCTGGGCTCCGCCATGGCGTTTCTGGCGGACCCGACCGGGACGGACCCGCAGCACACGGACGGCAAGGTGGCCGATCAGGCGATCCAACTGCTCGAGGCGCACAAGGATAAGCCCTTCTTTATCGCGGCCGGGTTCTACAAGCCGCACACTCCCTGGATCACGCCGAAGCAGTACTTTGACCTCTATCCGATGGACCCGATCGCGCTGCCGAAGATTAGCCCGCAGACTCCGGACGATTATCCGGTCGCTCGCCCTCGCTTCGACCCGGCCGTGGCCCTATTTCGGCATCACGCCCCAGCAGGCCCGCGAGTGCAAGCGGGCGTACTACGCGGCGATTTCCTTCGTCGATGCCCAGATCGGCCGGCTGCTCGATGCCGTGGACCGGCTGGGCCTGCGCGACAACACCATCATCGTGTTCTGGAGCGATCACGGCTATCACCTCGGCGAGCACGGGCTGTGGTTCAAGCAAAGCTGCTTCGAGGAGTCGGCCCGCGTGCCGCTGATCATCTCCGTGCCGGGACAGAAGACGGCGGGCCAGGCGAGCACGCGGCCGGTGGAACTTGTCGATCTGTATCCCACGCTGGCCGACTTGGCGGGTCTGACGCCGCCAAAGCACGTGCAGGGCTTCAGCGTGCGCCCGCTGATCGACAATCCGCAGGCCCCCTGGGACCACCCGGCGTATACCCAGGTCCAGCGCGGCGCCGATCCGGGCCACAGCGTCCGGACCGAGCGTTGGCGGTACACCGAGTGGGCCTTCGGGAAAAAGGGCCAGGAACTCTATGACCACGAGAACGACCGCCAGGAGCTGCACAATCTGGCCCATGACGCGAAATATGCCGATGTGGTGGCACAGATGAAGGGCTTGCTCAAGCAAGTGCATCCGGCGCCCGTCGCAGGCGGCAAAGCGGAAGCAGGCACAAAGCAGAAATTCTGCAACTGACCTTCAGCAATATTGAGGCCCAAGGAGCGACTAAGAGCGTGTAGGGTGGGGCAAGCCCTGCTCTGAGAGCTTTAGGAGATTCGAGCATGAGAACCGGTGCGCGGGTTAGAATGGGCGTCGTTGCGGGTCTGGTCGCACTGCTGCTGGGCGGCTGCGTCATTCACACCGGCATGTTCAAGGCCGAGTTCAGCCGGAGCGAGGACTTGACCGTTCCGGCGACGGACATCACCGCCCTCGATGTGACCACGAACGTCGGCAAGATCCAACTGGAGACGGCGGACGCAGCCGAGGTGCGCATCGCGGCCAAGATCAAGGTCAAGGCCCATACGGAGGAAAAGGCGCAGGAGCTCGCCGAGCAGGTCCGCATCGTCGCCGAGCCGTCGGGCGGGACCCTCACGGTCAAGGCGGTCAAGCCGGCGGATTTCGGCCGCAACCAGTTGAGCGTCGATCTCACCATCAAGGCCCCTGCCGCTCTCGCGCCTCCATTGCACCACGAACGTTGGCGACATCCGCATCGACGGTTTCACCAAGCGGGTGCGGGCCTCCGCTGATGTCGGGACCATCATCTGCACCGGTCTGCGCGATGAGATCGATCTGCATGCCAACGTGGGCGATCTCCGGGCCACCTACGCTTCCGATGCCCCCGCCGCTCTGCACGCAACGATGGAAACCAACGTCGGCTCCATCGAATTCACCGGTCCGCCGGAGATCTCGGCCGATTTGACCGCCAAGGCCAACGTCGGCGATATCAACACGGATCGCCCGCATCACCGTCAGGGGGTCGCTCAACAAGCACTCCGTGCGGGCCTCGCTCGGCCAGGGCGAAGGCCGGGTGAACCTCGACACCAATGTCGGTTCGATCCGAATCCGGTGATCTGTTACCGGGCCAGGAGAGCGACCGCGAATCCCGCCCCGGCCACGCACAGCGCCGGCGGCAGCACCTTCATCACGATCCGCAGCAGAGGCGTGTCGAAGTAGCTCGCCGATAAGGCCAGACACAAGTGAATCGGACTGATCGCCAGTCCGAAGACCACACCGGCAAAGGCCAGGGTCTCCACGCCCAGCGACAGTCCGCCCTGCGTCCGGATGAAAGGCATCAGGAAGGGATACGTGATGGCCACCGTCGGCGTGGTCACGCCCGTGCTGAAGCTCACGAGAAAAGGCAGCACGAACAACACCAGCAGCGGCGGCATGTGCATCTGATGGAAGAACGTCACGACGTTGCCGACCGCCCCGCTGGCCTCCAGGTTCAGCTTGAACCACAGGGCCCCGAACAACAGCAGCACCATGTCCGGCTCGCGGGCGGCTTTGAAGATGCCGCCCCACCGCCGCACGTCCACGCGATGCAGCAGGAGCAATCCGATGATCGCGACGAGCACTCCCAGCGCCGGCGGCACGTGCCACTTCGACGTACAGCACTCCCGTGAACAGGATCGGCCAGAGCGCGTGCAGAAAGTCCTTCGCATGGGAGCCGAGGCTCCCCTTGATCTCCATGTGCTCCGCGCGCCGCGGCGGGATGCCGACCAGCAACAGGGCCACGATGCCGCCCGCAATGCCCGCGACGCTCAGCGCCGCGTGATAGCCGATCACCCGGCCCGCGGGCACACCCAGCATGTCCACGATCAGCGGCAGCGCCGGGAAGAGCGGCCAGACCGGCTCCCACTGGTGCCGGAAGAAGAAGTTGATCGCGGCCAGGCGGCTCCGCTCGACGCCGATCCTGTCGCCCGCCTCGCGCACCATCGGGGCCGACAGCATGATCCCGCCCGGCGTCGGCAGCATGCCCATCAGCAGCGGGATCGTCGCCAGGGCCACGCGCCGGCTGCGGAAGAGCCCGTGCATGCGCCGGCACCAGCCGGGCCGAGAGGCCGATCTGCCCCATCGCCTCGCCCACCACGTTGACCAACAGCAGCAGCGCCGTCAGCGACACGAACAGATACGGCGTCGTCTCGGTCAGGGGTTTGTCTTTCCACTCGGCGGCCAACTGGCCCCCCATCGCGCCGGGCGTCACCCTCAGCAGCACCGCCAGCAGAAATCGCCGAGATCGTCATCGCCAGCCCGATGCGGACCCCCAACCGCAGCAGAACGACCAGCACGGCCAGCGCCACGAAAATCATCGCCAGTGCATACATGGATGCAATGCCATCTCCAACGCAAGTGCGCAGAACGTATCTTTCTTTCCGACTGAGCGATCCGGGGAATTCCAGTGTGCCAGAGGGACAAGATAGGATGATGATACACTCCGACCGGCCTGTGGATCAAGGGCTGGGCCTCAGTTTTCCTCCGCCAGGAGGCTTTACGCGTGCTTCCACGCAGGAAGGAGCGGTGCTACTGCAGGTAGCCGAACTTGCCCCAGATGCCTATTTGCATCCATTGGACATCTTCAATGCCCTCTTCCGTGACCGGGCCCCAGATCCCCGGATGGGAGCGGACACTGAGTCGACCCTTTTTCACCGTCTCGGAGCCCACCCACTTGTGGTAGTCCGAATGTCCGTCCGCATAGGCGAAGGTCGTCCCGTCGCCGTGGCGTGTCGTGGGCTGATCCCACCATTGTTTGGTGGTGTACCGCACGGAATAGGCGTCAGGACTCGCCAGGCCCTCATCGATGTACAACTGCCTCTGGGCCGGCTGCGGCACCAGGATTCTTTTCTTCCAAACGGGGCTGCCATCGACCGAGCGGCCGTTGCTGGCGATCATCATCCCGTAGGTCAGCAATTCGCCCCGGTACCCCGTCGGGCACTCATACAGACCCAGTTCTTTCACGTAGGGCCACAACGCCCCGGTCTGGATGCCCCGGATCTGATCGACGGTCGGCAACTGCCCGCCGGTGGCCCACGTGCCGGCCCAGGTGACGCCGACCCACGGCTCGCCGTACTGGCTCCGCCACGACCCGCCCGCCTCGCTGCTGACGACCCGGTCGTCATTCTCATCGGCGTACAGAATCCACGCCAGCGCCAGTTGCTTGAGATTGCTCAGACACGCCGCCCGTTGGCCCTGCTCCCGCGCCCGCTTCAACGCCGGCATCAGGATCGCCATGAGAATGGCAATGATCGCGATCACGACCAGCAGCTCAATGAGCGTAAACGCCTTTCGCCTGTCCATACAACCCTCCAATCTGGACTCAGCCATCACGACGACCATTGTCATCATAAGCCGAAAAGCGTGGGCAGTAAATAGTCAGTGCCTCGCCCGCAAGCCTGCGACTATATTTTGTACCGGCCAACCTGCTTTTGTCATGCTGAGCGCAGCGAAGCATCTGGCCCTTGCAGGAGGAGCCATCGTTGCAGCACGTCCACGTACACGTCGCAGGCCAGATCCTTCGCTGACGCTCAGGATGACAAAGGGCGCACAGTCGCCGGGGAAATCAGTCGCACCCCGCGATCTTGGCTCCCAGGCGGTATGCCTCCTCCAGCCGCTGGGGCTGCTTCAGGATCTCCCCTTTCTTGCCGACGCCGGGCACGATGATCGTTCCGGCCGGCTTCATCTCCAGGTACGCCAGGCTCTTCTCGAAGAACTCAACGACCGGCCGCCACGTCTGCTCGTGGGTCTCCTCCAGCACGATGGCCACCGCCGCCCGCTTGCCTCGGATCATCGGCCGGTTCGTGTCGCAGTTGAAATAGACGAAGCGGTCGATGAACGCCTTCAACAACGCCGTCGGGCCATACCAGTACACCGGCGTTCCGAAGACAATCACGTCGCTGGCGGCGATCTTCGGATAGATACCGAGCATATCGTCCTTCTTGCTGCACGGCCGGCCCTTCCAACACGCATGACAGCCGTCGCACTCGCGAATCTGCAATTCGCCCAGGCGGACCACTTCCACCTGGGCATCTGCCGCCCGGCCTCCTTCGGCAATTCGGGAAACCAGCAGATCCGTGTTCCCGCCCTTACGCGGACTGCCAACCACCGCCAGGATCTTCGCCATCGCGATCTCCGACACTTCCCCTACAAGACGCTTGCCGGCGGCCGGCCGGCCCATATACAATCCTGTTGCCTTGAAAGGGGGAAGACCATGCCAACCATCGTTTATGCCATCGGCCATTCTACCAGAGCCATCGACGACTTCATAGAGATCCTCCAGGCGCACTCGATCTCGATACTCGTGGACATCCGAACCATCCCCAAATCCCGACACAATCCACAGTTCAATGAAGATGAGCTCAAGAGGAGCATCGAAGGCAAGGGCATCACCTACATGCACCTCCGGGAACTGGGCGGCTTGCGGAAGGCGAAGAAGGATTCGATCAACACCGGCTGGAAGAATGCGAGCTTTCGGGGATTTGCGGACTATATGCAGACGAGAGAATTTGTCTCTGCCATTCGCAAGCTTATGCAGGTTGCGAAACAGAGCCACGTGGCCATCATGTGCGCCGAGGGCAATCCGTTCCGATGCCACCGCTCGCTCGTGGCGGACGCCTTGACCGTGAGGAAGATGCGCGTCCTGCACATCTCCAGCAGGACCTCCGTCCGGGAGCACACCCTGACGAAGTTCGCCAAGGTCAACGGCACGAGAATCATCTATCCGTGAGCCTCTCCCGGCCGCGGAGGCGGCAGGACGATTGACAGCGACTGACATTCGGCGGTAGCCTGTGGCATCCTTTGGAGATGTAAGTATGGAATTGACATCGATTAACAAATTGCGGATCGCCGCAGTGGCCGCCTTGGGCATCGTGGTGCTGGGCTTTCTGGCCTGGCCCCTGGCCGCACCGGCCGATCCCCTGTCCCCGGTGCGGGCCTGGAGTATAAGGCCCTCCGGGACGTTCGCTTTGCTGATTCTGGCGTTTGGACTTGGATTCGTCGGTTACTTCATTGCCTGGCCCCACGGCCGCGAGATCGGCATCCTGGCGGTGCCCTTCGGCTTGACCATCTGGGCCGGGCGCAGCGGTCCCATGCGTGTCCTGACGCAGGCCTGCACACAGCCTGCCGAACGACAGGCACTGGCGTCCTCGCTCCGCTTCGAGCCGGTGTACTGGCTGCTGATCGTGGCAGCAGGTTTTGCCGGCGTATTGCTGGCTCAATACCTGCGGGCGCCTTCCGCCCGGCCGGAGGACGAGCCGGCGAGCGGGAGCGGTCCCGGCACCAGTACCTACGTGACCGTCGCGCTCGCCCTGGCCGGCACGGTCCTGATCTGCAACTTCCTTCTGGGTGTCTTCGCACAGGACGTCGCAACGTCCCGTAACATGGTTCCCACCCAGCCCCCGGTCGGTCAAATCCTCTTCGCCGTCGTGGCGGCGTTTGCGGCCGCGGCCTTTCTCGTCAAGAAACTCACCAACCTCAGTTACCTGTGGCCGGCCCTCGCCTCCACGCTCGTGATAGGCTTTGCGCAGGCGTTCTACGATGGCGCACAGGTGCTTCGTCAATTCGCCGAGACCCGCCCCGCCACCTCGTTCCCGCACAGTACCCTGGCGATCCTGCCGGTCCAACTGGTCGCCTTGGGGACACTCGGCTCGGTCCTCGGTTACTGGCTGGCGGTCCGGTATGACTGGTGGCGCAAGCACGAAACGGCCGGATAACTCCCCGCCCCTCCCGATTTTTTCGCGGCCTTCTTTATTCGTAAGTCATGGCGGTACAGGGACTTACATACATAACGTCCCATAGCCGACTCCCCGTGTTAAAAGAAAACGGAAATTGTCTGCTTCACCCCCCTGAATTAGCCGAAATAAAGATGTCCTGTAAACCTCGTCCGACGCATAGCGCTGCGGCGGGGTTGGTCACAGGGGTTCCCAAGTGCGGGGAGTCGCGTTGGGGGACCCGGACTGCGGGGCCAGGGACACGATTTCGGAGGCCGCCGCAGATTAGGATTGTGAATGAATCGGCTAAACGAACAGGGAAACACCACTATTCGTAAGAACAGGGTACAACCAGCCGATAAAAGGAGTTGACGATGTTGGTTCTCAGCAGACAAAAAGACGAATCCATCATGATCGGCGACGAGGTGGAGATCACGATCGTCGATGTTCGTGGCGACAAGGTGCGCTTGGGCATCACCGCGCCCAAGAGCATCCCCGTCCATCGGCGGGAGATCTACGACGCCATTCAGCGGGAGAAGGCCCAGAAGGAGAGCGAGCTGCACGCCGGTGACAGCGGACCGGCCGACAAGCCGGAGGACGCCGCCCACCAGAAAACCGATAAACCGGAGAAGGCTTCCCAGAAATAAGCGTGGTCCGACACGTCCGCTTCCCTCTCCGTTTTCCATAGACCATCGACAACCCTCCCGGCCGGGGAGGGTTTTTCTTTGGGCGGCGGCCAACCTCTCCGCCGGCTAGCTCCACGGCCCGCGCGAGCGGCTCCAGCGCGGCGGCCGGCCCCTGCGTTTGCATGCGACAGGCCGCCATTGGCTGCCACACGGAAGCGTTCCGCGGATTGCTCGCGGCTGCCTCCTCCAGTATGGTAACGCAGCGGCTGAACTCTCTTCGCTGGCACGGGCCGGCAGGTCGAAAATATTTTTCCAAAATCTCCTTTTTCTCTGTTGACATGTCTTACAGATGTAGGATAATAGGTCTGACATCTGTAAGAGGAGTAAGGCATGGGCAAGGGAAAACTGAGAGCGATGAGCCCGGCGGAGACGGAAATCCTGCGGCTCGTCTGGCAGCTTGGCACAGCGACGGTGCAGCAGATCCAGGAGGCACTGCCGGCCCATCGAAAGGTGGCCTACAAAACGGTCCAGACGCTGTTGCGGCGTTTGGAGGACAAGGGCTACCTGACCCACAAAGTGGAAGGCAAGGCCCACGTGTTCTGTCCGGCCGTCAAGCGGGAGGCGGTCGTCAAGCGAACCGTGCTGGATTTTCTGGACCGGCTCTTCGGCGGCGACCCCCGGCCCCTGATGCAGTTCCTGGCCCGGGAAGGTCACGTCGATGCCCAGGATATTGAGGAGTTGAAGAAGCTCATCGACAAATCATAAGCGATGGTCCATTGCGGAGGTGTGAAAATGGATACCTATCTGAACGAGGTCGTGCGCTATCTGACCGCCCAAAGTTGGCAGATCGCGGTACTGACCGTAGCCGTGGCGGCGGCCAACTTCGCGCTGCGACGTCACAGTGCGCACGTCCGCTACCTGCTGTGGCTGATCGTTCTGGCCAAGTGTCTGGTGCCGCCGCTGTATGTCGTGCCCCTGCCGGTTCTGCCTCAGACCGTGCCGCGTGCGCTGCCGATGCCGTCGCAGGCGATGGAAGAGCTTGGGATACCATCGGACCTTGCGCCGTCGATCCCGCGCGCCGTGTCCCTTCCGCCTGCCACGGAGTCCGTCCCGTTCCTTGGGGACCTGCAGATCGAGGAACGCCGGCTGTCGTGGCGCGGATGGCTGGGGGTTCTCTGGCTCGGCGGCGCCGGCGTCTGCGCGTCGATGAATCTGCTGCGGGCCTGGCGCGGCCAGCGCTGGGTGCGGAGAAACCGAAAAGCTCTGCCCGCCGACGTGGCCTGCGACACGGCCGACCTCCTGGCGTCCTACGGCGTGACACGCCTGCCCAAGATCTGGACGATGCGGGGCATCCACCAGCCGTTCGTGTGGGGTCTGTGGCGCGGGAGCATCTATGTCCCGGCCGGCTTCCTGAGGCTCGAAAGTCGCGCGCACCGGCGGGACGTCCTCGCCCACGAGTTGAGCCATGTTCTTCGTTTCGATCCCATCGTCAATTCGCTCCAGGTCTTCGCCCAGGTCCTGTTCTGGTTTCACCCCCTGCTCTGGTGGGCCAACCGAAGGATCCGCCAAGAGCGGGAGAAATGCTGCGACGAGATGGCCATTGCCCATCTGCAAGCGGAACCCAAGGACTACAGCCGGGCCCTCGTCGAGGCCCTGTCCCTCCAAAACCAATCCCACCGGTTCGTGCCGTCCCTGGCGATCGCCGGCCCGGCACGACACATCGAGGAAAGGATCAAGACTATGTTGCGACCAGGAAAACGCTTCTACCGACGTCCCAGTCTGCCGGCCACGATCGTAGCGGTGACGCTCGCTCTCATTGCCGTTCCAACGACCCTGGCCCTGACCAATCGTCCGGCGGCCGGAAATCAGGAAGGCGACATGAATGCCAAAATCGCCCAACTGCAGCTCGGCGTCTCCACGAGACAGGACGCCATTCGGATTTTCGGCAAACCCACCCAGTACCTCTGGAAAGACAAGACGTTCCAGGAGGACAATCTCCCGTCGACCTATGTGGCCGTTTTCCCGAACGCTCCGTACATCGTGTTCGGGGGCGATGTCATCGATGAAATCCGATTTGAGGAGCAGGACTTCGGCTACGCATTCCGGGGCAAGATCCGCATCGGATCGTCGCTCGACGACGTGCTCGCGGTCCTGGCTAAGCCGCGGGAGACGGTGGTAGGTGAGCCCTTCGGATGGAAGGACGGCGTCTTGTACAAAGACGGCGAGGGCGAAAAAGGTTACTGCTACTACCTCAGTGCTCAAGACCATGTGCGCATGTTCTTCAAAGACTACAAGGTGATGGCACTCTATCTGACCTCAGCCGAAGGCGGCGGCGGGATGCCGCCACGCGGCCAGGTCAAAAAGACCCTCGCGGCCTTCGACGACTGCCGCGGGACGGACCTGAGCCAACTCGACCTCTCGGACAAGAAGGGTGTACTGACCACGTTATGGCTCAACCAGGAGGTGAAGTGGCCTGACAAGGAGAAAATGCCGGCGGACTTCCGTCCGGACGATCTCTTCCAGAGCGCCATGAATCCCGGCCTCGGGGTCCGCCAACTCCACGCCCGCGGGATCACCGGCAAAGGCGTCAACGTGGGGATCATCGATCAGCCCTTGTCCCAGGATCATCCGGAGTTCGCCGGCAAGATCGCGGCTTACCACGACGTTGGCTGCAATTCGGAAATGAGTATGCATGGCCCGGCGGTCGCCAGTCTGCTCGTAGGCACGCAGTGCGGCACGGCCCCCGGCGCCAGGCTGTACCATGTCGCGGCCCCCTCCTGGACCGGGGACACCGCTTATCAGGCTAAGGCCCTGGATTGGCTCGTCGAACAAAACAAGAGTCTCCCCGCAGGCCAGAAGATCCGCGTCATCTCCGTTTCCGCCGCACCGTCCGGGCAAGGCTCCCCGTTCAAGAAGAACAATGAAATGTGGGACGAAGCCTGCAAACGCGCCGAGGCGGAAGGGATTCTGGTGCTCGATTGCACGAGCCATCACGGCTTCATCGGCCCCTGCTGGATCGACGCCAACGACGTGGAGAATGTGGCCAAATGTCAGCCGGGATTCCCCGGCAGGTCCTCCGTGGGACGAGGTTCCCCCAATGAGATTCTGACGCCGACCTGTCCCCGGACCACGGCCGAGGGCTGGTCCACCTATCAGTACACCGGCCGGGGCGGCTTGAGCTGGGGGATTCCCTACGCGGCGGGAGTCCTGGCCATGGGATGGCAAGTCCGTCCCGATTTGCCTGCCGAAAAGATGAAGGCCTTGCTCCTGGCGTCCGCACGCGAAGTGTCCAACGGACACCGCATCATCGATCCGGAGAGCTTCATCCGCCAGGTCCAGACGGCCAAATGATGTGGATTCGAATTGATTCTTGCGCCCCATTTGTCATCCTGAACGGAGCGCAGCGGAGTGAAGGATCTGGGCCACGAAAGAGAGAAACGTCCCATGCGGCGGCCAGATCCTCCGCTGCGCTCAGGATGACAAGCGGAGCATACGACATCACTGTAATCCGTATGATGCCAACGAAAAGGCGAGGCGGTTTTGCGCCTCGCCTTTTCTGACCATCTTGTCCCGGGCCGGTTCCGGCGCGACTACATCCGTTTGTAGCGGGGACCGCCGCCGCCCTCGGGGGCGGTCCAGCGGATGTTGTCGAAGGGACACTTGCGCTGGCAGGTCTTGCAGTGCAGGCAGTTGGACGGGTTGGCCGGCTTGGGCTGGCCGTGAATCGCCTCGTAGACGCCCGCGGGACAGAACGTGATGCACGGGGCCTTGAAGACCGGCAGGCACTTCGTCGTGCAGATCGTCGGATCGACGATCTGCAGGTGCGACGGCTGCTCCTCGCGATGCGCCGTGGCGGCGACCGCCGTGAAGGTGTCCTTGTCGAAGGTCATGTCCGGCTTGAGCCGGTACGGAGGCGGCCGTCATCATCTCGTAGTCTTTTTCGACGTGGAACTTCGGCAGCCAACGGCCCAGGACCGACAGCGGCATCCCCTGCAAGGGCCCGAACTTCGCGACGGTCTGGCGGAAGTTCTTGCGCCATCTTCATCTCGCGGGCGATGTTGGACTGCTCGACAGTTGGCGGTGTACTTCGCGGCGGCGGCGTCGGGGTTATCGCAGCGACGCGACGATGGCCTTGGCCGCCTGGATGCCGGAATCGATGGCGTTGTGCAGGCCCTTGATCTTGAGCATGTTGACGAAGCCGGCGCTGTCGCCGAGGATCATCACGTTGCCTTTGCCGATGCTGCTGGTCTGGGGGTCGCGCGGGACGGCGTACCAGCCGCCCTCCGGGATCATCTTGGCGCCGGCCTCGACGACCGTGCCGCCCTCGATGAACTGCTTGACGAACTTGTGCTCCTTGAACCGCACCAGCGCATCCTGCGTGTTGAAGTCGTGGTATTTCCAGTCGAGGCCGACGATCATGCCGACGGACAGGTGGTCCTGCTCGCCGGCGTAGACGATGCCGCCGCCGAACATGCCGGGACCGAGGACCGGCGTCCAGATCGGGTAGCCCATCGCGTGGACGACCCGGCCGCGCGTGAATTTGTTGTACTGCTCCGGCGTGACCTTGATCAGCTCCTTGACGCCCAGCGAGAAAAGCTGGGGCGATTCGCGTTTGAGGCCCGCCTTCTCGACGAACCGCTCGGTGACGAGGCCGTCGCAGCCTTCGGCCAGCACGATGAATTTCGCCTGGATCGTCTCGCCTTCGACGTAGTTCGGCTGCTGGTGGCCTTCCTTATTGACGCCCTGGTCCACGAGCTTGACGCCCGCGGCGGCGCCGTCGCCGTCGAAGACCACGTGGTCGGCGGCGAAGCCGGTCAGGACCTCAATGCCCATGCCCCGTGGCGATGCCACCCAGCCACTTCGTCAGCCGGCTGATGGAGACGGAGTAGTCGCCGTGATGAATCATCTGGCCGAAGCCCAAGCCCATGCCTCGGGCCATCTTGATCATGGGGAAGATCCCGAAAGCCATGCTTCCGGCCGAGCAGGAACATGATGTCGTCCTTGTCGATCACGTTGGCGAGGACCTGCTTGGCCTCATCGGTGTCCCGCCAGCCGCGGCTTGGCGGCGTCGAGCAGCGTCGCCAGCGGCTCCTTCTCCAGCACCGCGCCGGAGAGGTTGTGATTGCCCAGGTCGAGGGCCTTGTCGATCACGCAGACGTCGATCTCGGGCTTGAGGACCTTCAGTTGAATCGCCGTGGACAGGCCGGCGGGACCGGCGCCCACGACCAGGACCGACGCTCTTGCTGTATTCGCTATAATTCGCCACGTTGAGTTCCTTAAGTTCGACTGTTGATTTTTGATTGTTGATTCAGCTTCGCACTTCAGAAATCAAACATCAAAAATCATCCTTCCAATGCCTCGACCAGCTTCGGGACAACCTCCTCGACGGCCCCGACGACGTAGTAATCGCACTGCTTGAAGATCGGGGCGTTCGGATCGCTGTTGATCGCCACGATCGTCTCGGTGTTGGCCACGCCGATCATGTGCTGGATCGCGCCGGAGATGCCCAGGGCGACGTAGAGCTTCGGTCCGACGGACGTCCCCGTCTGGCCGACCTGGTGAATTCGCCCGATGAAGCCCTGCTCGACGGCGGCCCGCGAGGCGCCGCGCTCGACCTGCGTATCGAGCTTCTTGGCTCAAGGCGCTCGTGAGGTCGCCGACGAGCTTCTCATAGTTGTCGCGGCTCTGCATGCCCTTGCCGCCGGAGACGATGGCATCGGCGTGCAGATTGACCTGCCCGTGGCCCAGCTCGGTCTTGATGATTTCGAGACTGACATCGTCCTCGGTCAGCTCGACCTTGTGCTTGACGATCTTGCCCTTGCGGGACGGGTCGGCGGGCAGGCGTTTCATCACGCCGGGCCGGGCCGTCGCCATCTGCGATCGTGGAGCCCTTCGTGCGAATCGTCGCCATGACGTTGCCGCCCAGGGCCGGACGGGTCTGGAGCAGCAGGCCGACCTCGCCCTTTGCGCGAGCTGTCGCGGATGTCGAGCCCGGTGCAGTCGGCGGTCAGGCCGCAGCCGGTCCGGTACGAGACCATCGGGGCCAGCATACGGCCCTGCGGCGTCGCGGCGTACAGCACGATCTGCGGCACGTATTTGTCGATCGCGTCGGCGATGGCCTTGCGATAGGCCGTCGGGTCGAACTCCTTCAGCAGCTCGTGCTCGATGGCGTAGACGTTGTCGGCGCCGGCGGCGATCAGCTCTTCGGCCATGTGCGAGACGTTCTGGCCCGCGATGCACACGCCGACCTTGGTTTCGAGCGAGTCGGCCAGCTCGCGGGCCTTGCCCGTCAGCTCGAACGTGGCGGGGTGCACGACGCCGTCGCTGTGCTCCGCGACGACCCAGACCTCGCCCTGGAAGGCGGGCTCGGTCGCCTTGAGGCCGGCCAGCATGTCTTCGAGGGCCTTCTTCTGGAAGCTCGGGCCGGCCGCCGCCAGGATCTTCTCCTGGACGGCCTCATCGATCTGGTCGAGGTCGCTGATATTGAGGTCCTTGAGAACCTTGGCGAGCAGATTGTAGTCCTCCTGCTCCTTGGCCGTGCCCTCCCACCTGCGCTCGAACAGGCTCGTCCGCCGCTTGGGCAGAAGGTACTTGCCGTCCTCCTTCTTGGCCGAGGCCGCCGCGTGGCTATCGCCCTTCTTGAAGCTCTCGACGATGATCCGGGCCAATTCCGCCGGCGTCGCTGACCTGCTTGCACTTGCGGGTGCTCTTGCCGGGCGGGAAGACGCGGATCACGGCCGTCTTGGAGCCC
Organism: uncultured Planctomycetota bacterium; assembly: GCA_963699595.1. GTDB lineage: Bacteria > Planctomycetota > Phycisphaerae > Sedimentisphaerales > Anaerobacaceae > PLanc-01. Next base: position 536,242 of record CAVOUO010000035.1, on the reverse strand, counting down.
TTGGCCCCGATCAGCGGCGCCTTGATGTCGTCGGCGCCCCACTTGATCACCGGGGCCTTCGTCGCCCAGCGCGTGCCGGCGAACGTCGCGAACAGCGGATATTCGTACTTGGCCACGGTAACGACGGCCGGCAGCTTCTTGGCGGCGACCGTCTGACTGCCGCCGCTGATGATGCGGGTGAACTCGAATCGATCGTTCTTGTACTCGGCCCCGGTCACGTAGGCGATGCAGGGCAGCTTGAGCTCCTCGGCGATCTGCGCCGGCACCTGGGCGGTATCGCCATCGACGGACTGCATGCCGGAAATCACGAGGTAGTCATCGCCGCACTTGAGCAGCTCCGCGGTGATCCTGCGGATGGCATAGGCCAGCGGATTGGCCGTCGCGACGGTGTCCGCGCCGCCCAGCGCCCGGTCGGTCAGCAGCACGACCTGATCGGCGGCCCGGGCCAGACTGTACCGCAGCACTTCATCCGCCATCGGCGGCCCCATCGTCAGCGCGACCAGGCGGGCCTTGGCGTCGCCGCTGATCGTCTTCATGTACCGGGCGAACGCCAGGGCCTGGGCGTCCAGCTCGTTGATCACGCTGGCCAGTCGCGAGCGGACCAGCGTGCCCGTCTCCGGATCGAACGCATTGTCCGTGATTTGCGACACATCTGGAACCTGCTTGACCAGAACGATGTAGTCACTCATAGGCAAATATTCCTCAATAGAAAGACCGCTCGCGCCGGGAATCTCCATGCGTGGATAAGACCGGTGGCCTCCACCGCCCCGCTCTACATACCCTACACTCTACATGTCTGTGATGTTCGTCCAAGGCTGCAAGACCACCCGACTTCTACCTCGGCAGTAAGGTTGCGCATGATAGGTCGGCGTTACAATCGTGTCAACCGATTTCGATGAAAAGCAGTGCCACAACCGCGCTCATTTACAGGTCCTCTTCACAACAAATTGCCGTTCCGTCCTGCTTCGCACCAGACAAAGCGCAGGCCTGCACGGCGATTCCCTCTCCTGAGGGCGTCGCGCGGCCAAGGAGCCGACCGGGCGTGCCTGCGAAGATGGGGCAGGCCACGCTTGCCGCGCACGAGCGCACCAGGGCAAATATATCAATACTGGACTCACTATCTTTAGAATTGGACCTCGGCCGCAGAGGCGGCGGCCACCGAATGGGGGAAATGGGCGCCATTGGGCCGCGGACACGAAATGCCTACGATGTCCCTTGACATTCCTTTCCCGATATGGTATAAAAAAGCCAACCTGCGAGGAAGGATCCTCAGATAGACCGCTTCCCAAGGGCGACGGAGATCTGGGCGTTCTGGTTGGCGCACCCCGGGAGGCATGTGCCCGTTTACACGCTGAACCTCACAAGTCCAGAGTAGGGAGCATCTCCATGAGAATGACCCCGTTGCTGGCGCAGGTAGCATGTCTGGCCGGCCTCATGAGTCTCGCCCCGGCGGCTTTGGCGGGCGATCCCAACACCGCGGCGCTTCCCAAGCCCCCGACAAGACAGAAGACGGCGGCGGCCTCGGAGGACAACCCCGATGTGAGCTCTCCGCTCGCGGGCTCCTGGCTGCGCCTGCCGCGTTTGCCGGAAAGCAAGGAGCAGTTCGGCCTGGAAGCGTGTGCGGGCAAGATCTACGCCGTCGCGGGCATTTGCAGCGACGAGGAGACCGCCTCCTGCTTCGTCTACGACACGAACGAGGGACGATGGGCGTCGATCGCGCCGCTTCCCAAAGATGTCCAGAGCCTCTGCCTGCGGGCCGTCAAGGGGCGGCTTTTCTGTTTCGGCGGCTATCACCACCGCTGGGCCATCAAGCACCCCAACGTCTGGCTCTACGATCCGGATGCGGATGCCTGGCTGCCCCGCTGCCCCATGCCCGTGGCCCGGGAGGACGCCGGATCGGCGGTCATCAACGACCAGGTCTGGATCGTCGGGGGTCTGACGAACCCCGGCCATCAGCTCGTGACCCAGATCGACGTGTATGATCCCGAGCTCGACGCCTGGGTGCAGTCTTTGACGATCAAGCCGCACGAGGAAGACTGGCTTGGTCGGGCGCTGGGCGATTTTGCCTGTGCCGCCGGCGACACCCTCTGGTGCCTGGCAGGTACGGAGACGACGGAGAACTACCCTTTCCTGCAGCCCGCGGCCCTGGGGTTCCTCGCCACAGCAACCGACATGGCATACCTTCCCGTCCCGGACCCGCGCTGCTACGCGGAGTTGGAGGCGATCGGCGACTCGTTGTTTATCGTCGGCGGTTGCCGCACGTCCACGACGGACTACGCCGATACCATGCTCCTCCTGGATCTGCCCACCCAAACGTGGAGAGAGCCGGTACCCCTCCCGTACAGCGCCCGGGGCCAGGGCGTTTGCTCCTGGAACGGCATTCTCTATGTCGCCGGCGGCTACGATGGTCGGACGCGCGACGATTTCTGCCTCTGGATGGGTGAGAAGAGCGACAAATACGACCCGTCTCCCTGGCAAAGTCAGGACCAGGCGGAGGACCAAGATGTTCAGCCTGCTGCCGTGCCATAGCGATAGGCAGGTGCCCCGCTTCGTAGACCAGTGGCTCTGCCGGCGATCCTCCGTAAGTGCTTGACATCACAAACGAGATTCGGTATATGACCATCTACGGCAACGCCGCGAAGCGTTCCGTGGTCAAGCGCCATTTGAGGTAGGTATGACAGAATCATGCGTGGCTCCCGGCATGGAAACGCGGGAGAGAGAACCTGTGCCCTGGATGAAAATGTGGCTGACGGCGGGTCGGGTCTGGGCCCTGCCGGCGTCCACCATGTCCGTGGCCTTCGGGACCCTTCTGGCGATCACCATCGGCGACGCGGCCTTTGACGTCGTCCTGTTCCTCCTGTCTTTCGTGGGCATGGCCCTGCTGCAAGTCGGGGCCAACATGCTCAATGACGTTTACGATTACCGCAACGGCATCGACAAGCAGGTCAACCCGGCGAGCGGCGCCGTGGTCCGGGGATGGATCACCCCGCGGCAGGCGCTGGTCGCGGCCGCGCTGTGCCTTCTCATCGGCTCGGCATTCGGCTTCTATATCGTCATCCGGATCGGCCTTCCGATCCTCTGCCTGGGCGCCGTCGGAGTTCTCTGCGCCGTCCTTTATACGTGGGGACCCTGGCCCCTGAAGTACCATGCGCTCGGCGATCTCGCCGTGTTCCTGAATTTCGGCGTCCTCGGCTCTCTTGGCGCATGGACGGTACAGACAGGCCATTTGTCCTGGGTGCCGGCGGTCTGGGCCGTTCCCATGTCGCTTCTGGTCATCGCGATTCTCCACTCGAACAATTGGCGCGACATTTGCTACGACACCGATGGGAAGATTCGCACCGTCGCCAGTTGCCTCGGGGACGCGGGCTCGCAAACCTATCAGAGAGTGCTTCTGTTCGCGCCGTTCACCATCATCGCCCTGCTGGTGCTCTTGACGCACGTGACGGCCCTCTCGCCCCGGATGCCTGTGACCTTCCTCGTCACTTTGCTCGCCCTGCCTCTGGCGATTCGGCTGGCCCGAACGGGCGCGCGGCGGCATGACCCGCAAAAAAGCCAGGCTTTTGCGGCGCTGGACGGAGCCACGGCCCAATTGAATCTTCTGTTCGGACTGCTGTGCCTCCTGGCCCTGGGCCTGCACGCCCTGATGAAGTAAAAAGTGAGTAGTGCGATCGGTGACCTGCAAGTCAGAGTTCATTAACCGGAAATCCTCGATCGGCCTATGCGCCGTACTGCTGCTGGCGCTGGCTCTCTTCGTGCCCCTGTTCCTCACGCAGGGCATCGGCCCCTTCGACTTCTGGTGGTGGATGACCGCCAATCTGCTGGTCCTCCTGGGGCTCGTGGGCCTCGGGGACACCCCATGGCGGCACGCCCTCGTCGGCGATCTGCGCGACCATCCCGTTCGCAAGATCGTGTTGGGGCTCCTGTCCGCGGCGGTTCTCTACGGGATCTTCTGGGTGGGGAATCAGGCCAGCCGCTGCCTGTTGGCCGGTGCGGCCCACGATATTTCGGGCATTTACTCCTTCAAGGGACAGGCCACCGCCCTGCGGATCGTCCTGCTGATGCTGTTCGTCATCGGCCCCGGCGAGGAACTGTTCTGGCGGGGTTTCCTGCAGAGACGCCTCGAAGATACGCTGGGTCGGTGGTCCGGCTGGCTTGTGGCGACCGGCATTTACGCAGCTATTCACGTGGCCACCGGCAATCCGATCCTTGTCCTGGCCGCCGGCGTGTGCGGGGCCTTCTGGGGCTGGCTCTACCTGCGCTACCGATCCATGTTCCTCAACGCCGTCAGCCACACCGTCTGGGACATCGTGATCTTCATCCTGTTTCCACTCGGCTGATCCCACAGGGCCCTTCTGGATTGGCATCAATCATCCATTCGAAAAGGTTCCCGCCGGCTCGAGCTGGAGCGTGGCGTGGTCGATGCCGAACCGCTCCGTGAGGGTGTTCTGCAGGTCCCGGAGGCACTCCTGCCAACAGGCCGGATCGCTGCACATCGGCTTGAGCCAGATGTTGGCCGTCAGGACGGCAAAGCCCGAGGTCACCGACCAGATGTGCAGGTCGTGGACGGCGGCCACATGCGGATTCGCTTCCAGGGCTGCCTGGATCTCATGAAAATCCAGATGTGCCGGCGTGGCCTGGATCAGAATGGCAAGCGTTCGCCGCAACAGGCCGATGCTGCTCCACAGAATCAGCAACCCGATCAGGACGCTCGCCAGCGGGTCGGCGAGCAGCCAACCGGTCGCCAGGATCACGATGCCGGCCACCACCGCCCCCAGCGAGCCGAGTGTATCGGCCAGCATGTGCACGAACGCTCCCTCGATGTTGATGTTCTCTTTGCGGCTGCCCGACAGCACCCACGCACTGGCGAGGTTGGCCAGCAGACCCGCGAGGGCGACCCCCAGCATGCCCGCACCGGCGACCTCGGCCGGATGCAGGAAGCGGCCGATCGCCTCGCGGAAGACCAGGCCCACAACCAGAATCAAGGTAGCCCCGTTGATGAATGCCCCGATGACCTCCGCCCGCAGGAAGCCGAAGGTCCGCTCCGGCGTCGCCGGCCGCTGGGCCAGGTACCCGACGAAGATCGCCATCGCCAGGGCCAGCAGATCCGTGAGCATGTGGCCCGCGTCGGCCAGCAGGGCCAGACTGCCGGTGATCAGACCGCCGATCACCTCCACGATGAGGAAAAGCAGGATAATGGCCATCGCCCACCAGAGCCGCCGGCGCGAGACCTCGCGCAGACTGGTCTCGTGGTCGTGGTTTTCGTGCCTGTGATGGTTGTCGTTGCCGCCGTTGCCGCCCATCGGTCATTCCCTTGCTGAGTCAATGTCCCAGCCAGTCTAAGCGACGCACGCGCTGCGGTCAACGGCGGCCCCCGCCGGCCCCATCCTCCTTCATCAATAATCCTTAATCGAGGCCGCGGGTTTTTGCTTGTCGCCACCGGCCGGATGCGGTTAAATAACGGCCCTGGAGGTACACGAAGGATAAAACGGCTACTGATTTGAGGTGTGCAGACATGGCAGATCTGAAGGCATTGGCGGAGGCGGTGATCCGTGGGGATCAGGCGACGGCGGTGAAGGTCACGAAGGCGGCCCTGCAGGAGAAGACGGCCCCGAAGAAGATTCTCGACGAGGGCCTGATCGCCGGCATGGACGTGGTGGGCGCTCGCTTCAAGAACAACGAGATCTACATTCCGGAGGTCCTGATCGCCGCCCGGGCGATGAAGATGGCGATGGAAGTGCTCGAGCCGGAACTGGCGAAGGCCGGCGTCAAGCCCATCGGCAAGTTCATGATCGGCACCGTCCAGGGCGACCTGCACGACATCGGCAAGAACCTCGTCGCCATGATGATGAAGGGCGCCGGGTTCGAGGTGATCGACCTGGGCGTCGATGTCTCGCCGGACAAGTTCGCCGCGGAGGCCAAGGCCAAGGGCGCGAATCTGATCGGCATGAGTGCCCTGCTGACCACGACGATGCCGGGCATGGAAAAGACGATCAAGGCCCTCAAGCAGGCCGGCGTCCAGGCCAAGGTCATGGTCGGCGGCGCCCCGGTGACGCAAAGCTTCGCCGACAAGATCGGCGCCAACGGCTACGCCCCCGACGCCGCCTCGGCGGTCGACACGGCCAAGAAGCCTCGTCGCCTGAGCCAGGACAGTGTGAAGTGGAAAGTTTCAAGGGTGAAGCTCAAGGAACCTAAAACTTGACACTTCACACTCGAAACCTGCTTCCGTTTGTCGCCCGGAGAATTCAGAGGGTCATACCGTGAGGCATTCCCCATCGCTATTTTCACGCCGGAGCTTCCTCGGGGCTGCGGCGGGAGTGATCGCAACCAGCAAGCTCCTGCATGCTCAAGACGCACAACACCGTCGTCGCGACGTTGTCGATCAAGAACATGACGCTGGGCGCCCCCCTGCACAGCGCCCGCAAGGAGTCGCCCCGCTGGAACGACAAGCGCCTCTATCACGGCGGCGTGCGCCAGACCCATGTCGACATCATGCTCACCGCGCAGAGATTGCAGCCGTGCTGGGGCACTGCGGTGATCGACGGCTACGAAGGCATGGAGGGGGATGGACCGAACAATGGCACGCTCGTGCCCTCACGGATCGCCATCGCCTCAACCGATTATGTCGCCGCGGACCGCGTCGGCATCGAGGCCATGGGCCTGAATCCCGCGTGGGTGGGGTATCCTGGGCTTCTGCGCCCAGTGCGGCCTGGGACAGGATGATTTGTCCAAGATTGACATCCGCGGCGCCAAGCTCGCCGACGTGGCGAAGAAATACCGCCTCCACGCCGACATCGAACGCGAGCTCAAATGGATGGGCCCCATGAAGGAAGTGCCCGAGAAACTCGGATAGCGACAGCACACTATCTCGATCCGCCTCACTGTGAGCGTGGGAGCCGGATACGATCGCCTTCTCGGGATGCAACACCGTGCCCTATGCGTACACCTCGAACTCCCAGAGGGAGTACCCGTACACGGTCGCCCGCTGGGTGCCCAGCATCCGCACGTACCGGCCGGAAGCCGGGGCCGCCAGCGTGAGGTCGTCCACGCCTCCATTGCCTGTGGTCGTACTGTATACGTCCGACCAACTGGAGGCGTCGCTCGACACCTGGATCGTGTAGCCTCGCCCGTACGCCGCCTCCCACCGCAGGACCACCCGGTCGATCGTATAGACCGAGCCCAAGTCCACATAGATCCACTCATTGTTCGAGTACTGGCTCGCCCAGCGGCTACTCGAGATTTCCGTCCGTCACGTTCGCAGCGGGGTACCCGCTCTGGGTCGTCGAAGCGACCGCCGGCCGGCCCAGCGCCAGGTTCCCCGACCCATCGTCATTCTGGATCGTCCCGGTGCTCGCCGCGGGCGCCCCGACCGTGTATCCCGTCCCGGCCGTAACCGTCAGGATCACCGTCTCATCCGGCTCGACCTCTGTGTCTGCCGTCGGGTCCACCGTCACGGTCGCGGTCGTCTGGTTCGCCGCGATCGTTACTGTCCCGGAGGCGGCCTCGAAGCTCGCCGCTCCGCTGGGCGTGTAGTCCGTAGTAGTAGGTTGCCGTCCCGCCGACACTAAAGCTCACGGTCAGCGCGCTGCTGTCGGCCACGCTCCGCGTGAACGTGTACAGTAGGTTCGTCGAGCCATCTTCCGCCACGGCCGACGGAGAAACGGTTACCGTCACCTCCGCTTCGCCGGGCAAAGTGACTACACCGGCGATCTGGAAGGTGAAGGGGTTCTCATCGCTGTCATCCGTGGCGAACGAAACCTCGCCGCTCTTGGTCCCGACGGTCGCCGTCTCCAACTGCACCGTGAAGGTATCCGAGGCTCCCGGAGCCAAGCTGCCGGGCAAGCCCTCCGTCAACGTGAAGCCCGCCGGCACGGTCACCACTCCCAGCGTCAGCGCCGAACCGCCATCGTTGCGAACCGTGAAGGTCCGGCTGACGGCGGCACCGCCCTGCGTCGCAGACCCGAAGTCCGTCCAGTCGCTCGCGCTCGGAGTCGTATCCTCGTCCGAGATCGAAATCGCGTTGCCCAGAACGCTAATTTCCGCGTTCAAGGACACATCGTTGAGATATCGTACCAGGGCAAAATCGAAATTGGGACCCAGCTCGTTACCGGGGCCGAGCATGTAGCCGGCCACCACGATTCTTCCGTCGGACTGGAGGGCCACGCTGGTCCCCTCGGCAAGCCAGGATCCGATAGGGGTAAAGACCTTGCCGTTCACACCGAACGAGGTGTCCAGTGACCCATTGGCATTGAACCGCAGCAGGGCAAAGTCATTATTGCAGCCGCCGGCCACCAGGATCTGGCCATTGGGCTGGATAACCAGGCTGTTAGCGTAATCGCTGGCACCTCCGACGTTCGTGATCACCTTGCCGTCCACACCGAACGAAGCATCCAGTGACCCATCGGTGTTGTACCGGGCCAGGGCAACGTCGTAATAGCTCACGCCAATCACCACGATCCTGCCATCGGGTTGGAGGGCCATACTGGTGGCGACGTCATTGGAGGATCCGTTGAGGTCCGTCGTGACCTTGCCACCCACACCGAAGGACGGATCGAGCGTCCCATTGGCGTTAAACCGGAGCAGGGCAAAGTCCTCCTGGCTGTGGAACACGGTGTAGCCGGACACCACGATCTTGCCATCCGGCTGGAAGGCCACGCTATAGGCTCGGTCCCGCGTGTCGTAGATGGGCATGATCACCTTGCCGCCCACGCCGAACGAAGTGTCCAGCGACCCATTGGCGTTGTACCGCACGAGGGCCAAATCGTCATTACTCACGATGTTGTAGCTGTAGCCGGCCACCAGGATCTTGCCGTCCGGCTGGAGGGCGACGCTGGCGCCATAATCCTCGCCGGGTCCAAGGGCGGTGATGACCTGGCCGCCGGTGCCGAACGAGGTATCCAGCGACCCATCGGTGTTGTATCGCACTACCGCAAAATCATCGTTGGCGCTGCCGGCCACCACGATCCTGCCGTCCGGCTGGAGGGTCACGCTGTGCGCCTGATCGTACCCCAGTGTGAGCGCCGTAATCGCTATGCCGCCCGTGCCGAACGAGCTATCCAACGATCCATCGGTGTTGTAGCGGGCCACGGTAAAATCGTCGTAGGTAGCCTCAATGTACCGGAACCCGGCCACCACGATCTTCCCATCGGGCTGGACGACCATACTGGTGCCCCAATCGTTCGAACGCCCGATCATCGTGGTCACGATGCCGCCTGCCCCAAAGGTCAGGTCCAAATCCCCCGGTACCACCACCATCCCGGTGATCCGGAAGCGGAAGGGATTCTCATCCGCATCGTTCGTGGTAAAGGAGATGTCGCCCGTCTTGATTCCCATGGTCGTCGTATCAAGCTGGACGGTGAACGTATCCGAGGTCCCTGGGGCCAGGCTGGCGGAGAGAGCCTCCGTCAAGGTGTAGCCGGTCGGAACCGTCACCGCCCCCAGGTTCAGGGCCACCGTACCGTCGTTGCGAACGGTAAAGACCCGGCTGATCCCCGCCCCGCCGGGTGCCACGCTCCCGAAATTCGTTCCATCACTCACGGCGGGCGTCGTATCTCCATTCGTGATTGTGATGCCATTGCCCAGCACCGTGATCTCGGGGGCCGTCTCGACCGTCACCACGCCCGTGATCGCAAAGTTGAACGGGTTCTCATCGCCATCGTTGTTCGCAAAGGAGATATCGCCGCCCTTGGTGCCCGCTGTCGCCGTGTCCAGCCGGACGGTGAACGTGTCCGTGGCCCCCGGCGCCAGGCTGGGGGATAATCCCTCAACCCGCGTAAAGCCCGTCGGTACATTCACGGTGCCGAGCGTCAGCAGTGCTGTGCCGTCGTTCGACACCGTAAATGTCCGAATGATCGCAGTGTCGCCCTGCGTTACCGAGCCAAAATCCGTCCCATCGCCCGTGCTCGGTGTCGTGTCCCCATCTGCAATCGAGAACCCGTTGCTCAGCACGGTGATCTCCGGAGCTTCGCTACCACCGCCGCCATAGACCTCCAACTCATAGAGCGAATAGCCGTACGTCGTGGCCCGCTGCGTGCCCAGCATCCGCACGTAGCGGCCTGCCGCCGGGGCACTCAGGGTGATGTCGTCCACACCGCCATCGCCGGTGGTCGTACTGTACGCGTCCGACCACGTGGAGGCATCATTCGAGACCTGGAGCTTGTAGCCCCGCCCGTACGCCGCCTCCCACCGCAGGACCACCCGGTCGATCGTATGGACCGAGCCCAGGTCCACATAGAGCCACTCATTATGGGAGAACTGGCTCGACCAGCGGCTGACGGCATTGCCGTCCGTCACGTTCGCAGCGGGGTACCCGCTCTGGGTCGTCGAAGCGACCGCCGTCTTGCCCCACGCCAGATTCGGTACCGCCGCATTGATCGACAGATTCACCGCCGCGGCGGCGGCGGCGTACAAGCTCCCATCGGAGCCATTCCACTGGAAGCTGTCGGAGCCCGTGTAGCCGCTGTTGGGGGTATAGGTCAGCGTGCCGATCTGGGCGGTCGTAATCTCCTGGTCCAGCGTTACTGTCGTGCCGTTGAGACTCAGCACACCATGAGTCGGCAAAGAGGCGATCTTGATCTTTTGCAGACTATCGCCCGCATCCGGGTCCGTGAATGCCCCCGTAAAGTCAGCCGCGGCCAACGGCAGCGGGGTATCCTGCATCAGGCTCTTACTGAAACTGCTGACCGCCGGAGCATGGTTGGTGGGCGTCCCGCCATAGACCTCGAACTCCCACAGCGAATACCCGTACAGGGTGGCCCGTTGCGTGCCCAGCAGCCGCACGTACCGCCCGGAAGCCGGGGCCGCCAGCGTCAGGTCGTCCACGCCCCCATTGCCCGTGGTCGTACTGTAGACCTCCGACCAACTGGAGGCATTGCTGGAGACCTGGAGCTTGTAGCCCCGCCCATAGGCTGCCTCCCACCGCAGCACGACGCGATTGATCGTATAGGCGGAGCCCAGGTCCACATAGATCCATTCATTGTTCGAGAACTGGCTCGCCCAGCGGCTGCTCGGATTGCCGTCCGTCGCGTTCGCAGCGGGGTACCCGCTCTGGGTCGTCGAAGCGACCGCCGGCCGGCCCAGCGCCAGGTTCCCCGACGCATCGTCATTCTGGATCGTCCCGCTGCTCGCCGCGGGCGTCCCGACCGTGTATCCCGTCCCGGCCGTAACCGTCAGGATCACCGTCTCATCCGCCTCCACCACGTATCCACCGCCGGGTCCACCGTCACGGTCGCGGTCGTCTGGTTGGCACCGAGGACAACCGTCCCTGAGGTTGCATCAAAGCCGGCGGCCCCCGTTGGGGTGTAGTCCGCCTCGAAGGTCGCCGTTCCGCCGACGCTGAAGCTCACGGTCAGCGGGTTGTTGTCGGCCACGCTCCGCGTGAAGGTGTACACCAGGCTCGTCGGTCCATCCTCGACCACTGCCGACGGCGCTATGGTCACCGTCACCTCCGGCACGGCGGACGAACCGACTGTTCCCGTGATCGCAAAGTGGAACGGATTCTCATCCGAGTCATTGGTGGCAAATGAGATTTCGCCGCTGTAGGTTCCCGGCGCAGCGTTCTCCAACTGGACCGTGAACGTGTCCGAGGCCCCGGCCGCCAGACTGTTCGACAGACCCTCGGTCAACGTAAAGCCAGCCGGAACCGCTACTGCTCCCAACGTCAGCGTCGAGCTGCCGTTGTTGCGAACCATAAAAACTCGGCTCACGGCCGCGCCGCCATGCGCCACACTGCCAAAGTCCGTCCCGTCGGCCGTGCCGGGACTCGTATCACCATCGCTGATCGAAACGCCGTTGCCCAGCACCACAGCTTCTGGTGCTCCCGCCCCGCCGCCATAGACCTCGAACTCCCACAGCGAATACCCGTACATGGTCGCCCGCTGGGTGCCCAGCATCCGCACGTAGCGGCCCGAAGCCGGGGCGGCCAGCGTGATGTCATCCACGCCCCCATCGCCCGTAGTCGTACTGTACATATCTGACCAAGTGGAAGCATTGCTGGAGACCTGGAGTTTGTAGCCCCGCCCGTACGCTGCCTCCCAGCGCAGCACCACGCGATTGATCGGATAGACCGAACCCAGATCCACATAGAGCCACTCATTGTTCGAGTACTGGCTCGCCCAGCGGCTGCTCGGATTGCCGTCCGTCGCGTTCGAAGCAGGGTAACCGCTCTGGGTCGTCGAAGCGACCGCCGGCCGGCCCAACGCCAGGTTCGCCACACCAACAACCGTTCCGGTGATCCGGAAGTTGAACGGGTTCTCATCAAAATCATTCGTGGAGAACGACACGTCACCTGTCTTCGGACCTGCGACGGCCGTATCGAGCCGGACCGTGAACGTATCCGACTCCCCCGGAACCAGAGTCGTTGCGAGGCCCTCCGTCACCGTAAAGCCCGCCGGAACCGACACCGGACCCAGCATGAGTATCGAGCCCCCATCGTTGCGGACCGTGAAGGTCCGGCTGACCGCGGGATCGCCCTGAGCCACCGATCCGAAGTCCGTGCCGTCGGCGGCACTCGGCGTCACATCTCCAACCGTGATCGAGATGTCATTACCCAGCACCGCAATTTCCGGCCCGACCTGGACCAGGGTGATATCGTCGACAAAGATCCGGCCGCCGCCATCCGCACTCGGACTCGAGCGGTTGCCTATGCCGAGGTACATCCGATGGGCCTGGGTCATATTCACACCGCTGAAGCTGCTTAGCGGCATCGTCCATTCGGTCCAGGTCGCCGTCTGCACAAGCGTTGTGCTGGGGTGAGTTACAACCGCCATATGCCCGGCGGTATCCTGAACCGCCACGTACAGGCTGTTCGCGGTGTTCGACGACTGGCCCCGGACCCACAGGCTCAGAACGCCGGCGCCGCCCGTCGTCCAGTCCTGCGCTGTCGTGAAGGTGCGATAGGCCTCGGAGTAGAAAGGCGTTTCCGTATTGTCGTATTGGAGGGGCATAGACTGGAGTCCGCCGTGCACGATGGTCCGCTCCGCGAACGGCCCGACCAGATAGCCCACCAGGGACCCCGTACCGTTGATCCAGCCGTCGATCCAGGTGTCGAAAATTCGATGGTCGGTATCGTTATAGCTCTCCATGTCGTCGACGACGATGCGCCCGGAGGAGGTCACGGTTCCCGTGATGGTGAAGTGGAAGGGATTCTCGTCGCTGTCGCTGTTCGAGAAGGACACCTCCCCGCTGAAAGTCCCGGGCGTGGACGTGTCCAGGCGAACCACAAAGACCGCCGGGTCGAGGTACCTCACCGTGCTGGAAAGATCCTGCACGAGCGTAAATCCTGCCGGCACGGTAACGTGTCCCGCGGTGAGGACTGAATTTGAGTCCCCAACATTTGCCACTACAAAGGTGTGACTGATCGGGAACGCACCCGCCAGGACCGTTCCGAAATCTGTACCGTCGACCGTGGCCGGGGTGGTGTCACCATCGGTAATCGCCACTCCCTCGTGGGATACAGCGACCTCCGGAAGCCCAGGCGCACTGATCGTTCCCGTGATGCGGAAGTTGAACGGGTTCTCATCGGGGTCATTGGTGGCAAAGGAAACGTCACCCGTCTTGACTCCTGCCGTCACGGTGTCCAGCCGAACCGTGAACGTATCCGACGCTCCCGGTGCCAAGCTCGTGGATAAACCTTCGGCCAGCGTAAAGCCCGTCGGCACCGACACCGACCCCAACGTCAGGTCCAGGCTACCATCGTTGCGGACCGTAAATATATGACTGACGGGGGTATCACCCACGAGCAAAGGCACGTACTCCGTGTGGTCCATCAGGTAGGGAGTCGTGTCGCCGTCAGCGATCGAGATTCCATTGCCCAGAACGGTCACTTCCGGTGCCGGCCCCTGCACTGTTCCCGTGATGCGGAAGTTGAACGGATTCTCATCCGGGTCATTCGTCGCAATCGAAATGTCTCCGGTCTTGGTGCCGACGATTGTCGTATCCAGGCGAACCACGAAGGAATCCGTCCCACCCGGTCCCAAGCTCGCCGGGGGACCCTGAGTCAAGGTATACCCTGTCGGCACACTGACCGGCCCGAGCGTCAGAGTCGAGCCGCCGAGGTTGTCCAGCAGGAACACCCGCGTCACGCCCGAGGTTCCCTGGATCACGGTACCGAAGTCCGTGAAGTCCGATGCGCTGGGAGTCGTGTCGCCGTCGCTAATCGAGATCCAATTGCCACGCACTTGGATATCCGGCCAAAGAAGCACCACTCCCGTGATACGGAAGTTGAAGGGGTACTCCGTCAAGCCACCTGTCGTGAACGAGACATCCCCGCTCTTGGTTCCCGCGGTGCCGGTGTCCAGTCGGACGGTGAACGTGTCCGAGGCCCCCGGTGCCAGACTACTGGACAGAGTCTCCGTCAACGTATAGCTCGTCGGCACCGTGACGGCCCCCAGCGTTAATGTAGCTGTGCCGTCATTACGGACCGTGAACGTACGACTGATGGGGCTGGTGCTCACGAAGACGGAGCCGAAGTCCGTGCCGTCGGTCGAGCTGGGTGTCATGTCCCCGTTGGCAATCGACACCCCATTGCCCTGGACCGTAATCGCCGGCGGGATGACGACCGGGTCTCCTTCATAGCGGGCCACCGCAAAGTCCTCGTGGCTGACTTCGCTGTAACTGTATCCGGCTACCACGACCTTCCCATCCGGCTGAATCGCCACGCTGTTGATATAGTCTTCTGCCGTGCTCATGGCGGTGGTCAGTTTCCCATCTCCCGAGAAGGACATGTCCAAAGTCCCATCCGGGTTGTAGCGCACTATGGAGAAGTCGAAGTTGTAGCCCGTATCGGCGCTGGCTCCCGCCACAACGATTTTGCCATCGGGCTGGAGGGCCACGCCATAGGCCCAATCGTCTGATGGGCCAACGGGCATGGTCTGTTTTCCATCCCCCGAGAATGTCGTATCCAGAGCTCCATCCGTGTTGTAGCGTACCACCGCGAAGTCCGCGTTGCCGGCGCCCTCAGTACTATAGCTATAGCCAGCCACCACGATCTTGCCATTCTGGATCGCCACGCCCCTGCCGTTGTCGTGCGAGGTCCCCACAGCCGTAGTCAAGCGCCCGTCGTCCGAGAAGGACGTGTCCAAAGTCCCGTCCGCGTTGAAGCGCACCACCAGGAAATCCCACTGCACGCCGTTCCAACAATCCCCCACCGCCACGATTTTGCCGTCCGGCTGGAGGGCCATACCCCAGGCCCGGTCAGTGATGCCAAAGGACATCGTTGCTATCCCATCCCCCGAGAAGGACGTGTCCAACCCGCCAATCGAATTGTAGCGCACCAAGGCGATGTGCGAACCGCTGTTCCCGGCCACCACGATCTTGCCATCCGGCTGGATGGCCACGCTGTTGACTGTTTCACTTGACGAGCTGGTGGATGTGGTCACTATCCCATCGCCTGAGAAGGACTCGTCCAAAGTCCCATCCGAGTAGTAGCGCACCACGGCAAAGTCCCCCGCAGCCCCGGCCACGACAATGCAGCCATTGGATTGGATGGCTACGCTATTGGCGTGCTCACCGGAGCCCACGATGGAAGTTATGATCTTGCCGGTCCCGCCGAACGACGTATCCAGGGAGCCATTGGTGTTGTAGCGAGCCAGGGCCCAGTCATCGTTGGTGTACCCAACCACAACGATCTTACCATCGGACTGAATAGCCACACCATGAGCATAATCATCATACGGGCCGACGGGCGTAACGACTTTCCCCGCCGAGCCAAAAGTCGTATCCAGATCCCCCGCCGCCAGAAGGCCATGGATGCCAACTATGGTCTCTGCGTTGACCAAGGATGCCCCAACCTGACCGGTAGCCGTCTCCAGGACCCAATCGCCGCCCAGTTCGGCAGGGCCGGTGGGGTCGTTCGAGACCGCGACATCCGCCCCCGTCAAACCGGCTAATCCCTGGATCAGCACCTCACCCTCCTGTCCGGCACCCACGCGCGCACCCGTACAGCAGGATGTCCCCCTCCTGGGTCAGGGATGCGCCCCAGGCGGTTAGATCATCCGCGTAGCCGTTCATCAAGGACAGAGAAAGCGTAGCGGCACCCAAGGTCACCTGACCGGGTGCACCATGAGATATGATATGAATGGCCGAGAGATTACTGTAGCCCGAGAGAATATCGGTGATCTGCTGGATACCGTCCCGCGCAGTATCCAAAACGACCACCGCAACGCCGGGCAAATCGGCGTTTTTGAGCGGAAAACTCGCATCAACTGCGGAGTCCATGAAGATGATCTGACTAACGGTGCCTTCGCCGGCGGCGGGCGGACCGCGCGGCGCGGCGTCTGCCGGCGCCTGCACCGTCACAGGCTCATCCATAGTATTCCGATAGTCCGGATATGCCTCCGGCGTATCGGACAAAACCTGATGAACGGTCCCATCGAGTACAACGACAGAATCGCTCGGGGTCTGCAAATTCAGGTCAGTCGTGGGGCCGGCTTCGCTGTCCGGCGCCTCATCCTGGCCAACCGGCCCGAGGTCTGAAACCTCAGCTTGAGAACTGGTATCCGGCTGCCCCATCAGGCTTGCCTGGCCGGCGGACACCGGCAACGTCGCGATTACCTCGGAGTCGCTCGCCTGCGACCCCGCACCCTCCTGGTTGAGGTCGACAACGAGGGCCTGCTCATAGGAAGGGGTCTGGAGAGACAGCGGGTACTGTCCCCCGAGGGAGTCTGCGCTCAAAAGAAGTCTGGGTTCGAGTTGCTCGAGGACGGGCGCACGGACATGCTGTGTCCCCCCTCGTGCCTCTCCCATTTTTCCTATCCAACTCCTGATGCCCACTACCGGCCACTCCCGTCCGGCGACCCAGGCTCACAAGAATCTACACCACAACCCGGATCACATCCCGCTGGCCCCGTCACGAGCCAACGCTTTTCCTCACGTCCCTTGGGCCACCACCGCTCCACACTGCGGTTGGCCTGCTTCATGCGATACCCTGAGTCTCCACCAGTTTACCGACCACAGGGCAGGATGTCAAGCTAATAGATAAAAGATTTTGCGCAGATTGAGCCAGTTTCTTTCAAAGATGGCCCTCGAACTGCCCCGCCGGGTGACTCGCCGGTTCCGCATGACCCGCCTCTTCTACCGAGGATTTTGGGCACGCCTTACCTGTCTCGGTCACGCAATGAGGATGGTGTCGCCGAATATTACAGGAAGCTGTAGTCGATACCAGGCATCAGCGAAGAAGAAGCTACAGTGCTCTGCGTCTGCGGAGCCAGCCGACCAGTCCGGCACCGAGCGTGCCGAGCAGCACAGCCGACGGAACAGGTACTACATCGTTCGCGCGGAAAGAGTCCACGAAGAACCGGTCCCGACCACCGGTGGGGAACAGCCCATTGGTGATGACGAATCTCTTGACCGCCCCATCAGAAGCCACCCCGAAGAATCCCGATGGATTGGGTGCGACCACGGCGGCCAACAAATTGTCGCCCACATCGTACAATGAGATCGTCTCGGCGGAGCTCGCACTGGAGAATTCGAAGGCGAAGGCGGAGATCGGGTCCGTGAACAGTCCGCTCATGGGCCCAACATCGGCCGAGGTGGACCCGGCATCGGTGATTGCATCGCTGTTCCAGAGCACCTGTGTGGGATCTGCCGCTTCCGGTGACCCGAAACTGACGGCAGGGCTGAATGTGTTGCCTGCCACGAAAGCACCACCGGCGGGGTTGCCGTTAAAATCCAGGAAGAAGATTTCCGGTCCCGTCGCCGCATCGTAAGCCGTTTGCGTGGAGAACACCGTCACGCTGGCATACCCGGGTACACACAAGGCGGCCAAGCCGCATACCAGAACCGCTGCCCATTTCATCTTGCTCTCCTCCAGTCAACCTTCTGCATCATCCACAGGCGCGAGGATGACGTCATCTTCGGTACTGCCATCTCTCAAGTTCCATTCTACACCTCCTCGGTAGGACAAGTCAATGGGAAGAGCCAGTTTCTTTAGGGCAATCGCAAAGTCGCTGGGCGGATCACATTTATGTCATTGCGAGGAGCCCCGCGAGCCTGCCCCCGCGCAGGCGGGGGAAGCAATCTCAATCCGACGGGTAGTAGATTCCCCGATACGGAAATGAGCATCCTGCCGGATGGAAGAACCAGACATCGCCCGATTTGCCGAATCACGCCGCCGATACCCTAGGGCGAAATAGATTTATGGTTGGTTGAAAGGGATCACCATGAACGACGTGCAACTGTTAAAGCGTTATGCGGCCGGCGACGAAGGAGCGTTCCAGGAACTCGTCAACCAGTACAAGGACGGCGTGTATGCGTTTCTCCGCAGGTTCCTGAACGACCGGGACCTCGTGGACGATGTGTTCCAGGAAACCTTCACTGCAACTGTACGTCAGTCGCGACACCTTCGACCTGTCCAAGCCGTTGCGTCCGTGGCTGTTCACGATCGCGGCGAACAAGGCCAAGGACGCCCTGCGGCGCAGGCAGCGCGTGGACTCCACCAACCTGGGAAGCATGTTCGACAGCGAGGAGCATTCCATCGATGACGTGCTGAACACGTTGGATCATGATGACCGCATGCCCTATGACGACCTGATCCGGGAGGAGACGGCGGCGGCGGTCAAGCGGGTCATCGCGCGGATGCCGGTCAAGCTGCGCGAAATTCTGATCCTGGCCTATTTCAACAAGTTCCCCTACGCGGAGATCGCCGGGATTCTGGGGATTCCCGTCGGCACGGTCAAGAGCCGGCTGCACATCGCGGTAAACCGATTCGCGGAAGACTGGAATGCGGTCACGATGTGCGAGACCGCGAATTGAAGGCTGGCTCCCGCAACGGAGTCCAGGGCGACACATTTCGCACTCCCGAGCTTGCGTCACGTAGTACGTTCATAAGGGTAACGCAGGTTTTCTCGATAGAAGATCACGGTACAGTACCGCGGTATGGGAGGACGGAACCCCATGGGCGGGCGACCATCCGAATCACAAGAACCAGGGGCGGTGCCGAACAAGGGGACATGGAATGAGCATTCAGCGTTGGTCGGAAGATGTGATCCTGGTGAATCTGCCGGAGGCGGTGGACAAACACCACGAGCTCCAGAAGGTCATAGCCATGCTGCGCGATGAGGGCGCCTGTGATGTCGTCGTGGATTTCTCTCATGTGCACGTGGTAGGCGGTGCGTGGCTGGCCCAACTCCAGAAGATCCAGAGGCTGGCCAAGGAAGGCGGGCACAAGCTGACACTCTGCAATCTCGCCCCCGCGACCAGGGGCATCTTCACCATCGCGCGCCTGGATCATCTGTTCGAGTTTGCCGAAGACATGTTCACCGCCCTGGCGAGTCCGCAAATGGTCGGCTAGGGCGGGCGGCGGCGTAAGGCCGCCAGGATACTTTCCGCGCCCACGTATCCTCTGTTGATTGACTTGACAGTTCCATAGTCTGGCCGTAGAAAGGCATCGTCTGTGAAAATAGTCAAAGCCATCTTCCCGCCCTGCCGGCTCGGTTGCGTGCTGAGTGTGCTCTTGGTTTCGGCGGCCCCACGTCCTCTCTTCGGCGCCGAACCCGCCGAGTTGGTGGTGTCGCGCGCCAGGTGCTCACGGAAGATGCACGCCAACCGGCCGCCGAAGCTTTTGCGGTGCGCCGGGGGACGGTTCGTGGCCGTCGGCAGCGAGCGCGAGGTGGCGGCGCTCATTGGTCCCACGACCAAGGTGCTGGATTTTTCCGGCAAGACCATTGTGCCCGGGTTTATTGACGCTCACCTTCACCCGAAGCCCCACTACCCCGAAGATTCCCCCTGGACCGACGTTGATTGCCGGCCCGAGAAGATTCGGAACTTCGAGGAACTGATCGCCGCACTGCAGCGCAAGGCGGACAAGACACCCGTCGGCCAGTGGGTTTTATCGAGCTTTAGAACACCATTAACACCGAAAATTCCACGACTACCACCGCAAGCCAGAATACCCGAAACCAGACTGGCGGGCTGGCCTTCTCAGGTCCTAAGGGCCGGAGAACGAACAAGCTCCAGAGTATGGAACCGAGGCCGACTCCGACCCCGATCACCGGCCAAATCCAACGGCACTCGCTCAACGTGAATTCGCGCACATCGATCATTCCTCCCGCCACCCCCAGCAGGGGTTCAGGCGAGAAAAACCAGTACCATTTGGTCTTCGACATTCTGTCCACTCCCCAACCGAACATGGGAATAACGCATCCGCGACGTGCTGCTCGTGTCATATTCTAGTAAGCACAATCCAAAAAAGTCAACATTTCTTGAATGCCACCCAGCCGATCTAAGTAGCCACAATTGGATCCACTGGCCTTCTTCCCATCAACACAGGCAGCTGACCCCAGCATTACGGAATCGGCCAAGGGCGTGAATTCCGGGCGTGAATTCCGGGAACACCATACTTAATTCGAGGACTGGTACTTGACGGCCGAAGGTCGGTGGGGCCAGCCCTTATTTTAAGCTTTAATGCCTTGCGTGGCGCATCTGCGAGGAAGGAGAAGCCGTCAGTGAGACTCCTTCCGAAGGAATCCGCCTATGGGCCGTCTTCCCAAGGGGTTCGGCCCATGAACCGTCGCCTTTAGCCTGCGAATGGCATGGCGAGAGGCTCCGACGCTCGCCGGTTGTCAAGATCCTGGGCTCTCGGTGGGTAGAAACACGATCCCCCACCCCCTTGAACCGCTTCTTTCGGTGGTTCATGCTCACCCTGCGAACGACCACGTTTGTGCAACAGTCCAAAAGGTAAAACACCCCGCGTGCGAGAATTTTTTTATTCCTTTGACCACAAGGAGTTGCGCGACTTTCGGGGTTCACGCGCGCACAGAATTTCGGCACGATTCGTGCAACACGCCCGGATATAGGGAGGGGCATATAAGTACAGGTCTGTCCGCTTTTGGCGGGACAAGGCAAAAGGTAAAGGTAAGAAGGCAAAGGGCAAGAGTCGAAAAGCATGGATCACAAATCGTAAATCATCAATCATCAATTCTGGAGGCTCACACATGACGACGGAAGCACAAACAGAAGCCAATCGTGCCAATGCCCAGAAATCCACCGGTCCGCGCACGCCGGAGGGCAAGGAAAAGGCGCCCAGAATGCCCTCAAGCACGGCCTCTTGGCCAAGGAGGCGGTCGTGGTGGGCGAGGATCTCGACGATTTCGACCTCTACCGCGAGCAGCTCCGCGCGGAACTGGCCCCGGTCGGGCTGGCCGAGTCGCTGCTGGTCGAGCGGATCGTGGGGCTGTTCTGGCGGCTGCAACGCGCGGAGCGGTTCCACACGGCGGCCTTTGACATGGTGTACCTGCAGTGCCGCAGCGACCCGCAGAACAAGCGCTGGCAGCCGATCCCGGGGCCGGATGGGGCCGATCCGCTCTTCGGCCTCACGGTGATGAAGGACTTTTCCCAGACCAGGATCCTGGAGCGGCTATTGGGGTACGAGCGGCGGCTCGAGGGCAGCCTGTACCGGACCATGGCGGAGTTGCACAAGGTGCAGGGGCAGCGCCAGGGGGCGGGAGGGGTACCGATGGCAGAGGATGACCGCCGGGGGCGGCGGTCCCACGTAGTGCGTGATACGCACCCCACGGACCTGTCGAGGCAAGAGGAGGACCGCCGCGGGCCGTTCCACCGGTGCGGGAGACGCTCCCGGCGGACTTCACCCTGGACAACCTGCTGGCAAAGATCGCCGCCCTGGAGGAAGCGCCTGCCGGCGCCACGACGAACACGCCGCCGGACCTTTCGTGCGAAACGAACCCAATTTCCGAGCGGGCGCCGACGGTCGAAGCGGCGGCGGAGCCGGTTCGTAGTGTGCCCGTCAGGGCATATCCTGGCATAGGCATCCCTTTGGCTCGCGCTCTCAGGGCAGGCCGTGCCCGTGGATCTCAATCATGGGCAGGCCCTGCCACGAACCGCCATGACGGCGCCCACTGCGAACTTGGCGGAGGCCCAGGGGCAATCGTGCGAAACAAACCCAATTTGTGTTGGTCCCGTTGAAGGACAAGGTCTTTGCGGCACAGGGGTTAGGAACGACCCGGCTCCCAGTGGGTCTGGCGAAACAAAGCCAATTTCCACGGGTGCCAATAGAGGCCAAGCTGGTTACAGACCCATTTTCCGCCGGCGCAGATGAAGGCCAAGAAGACAGGTTGACAGTTGCCAGTTGGCAGTTCCCAGTTGACTGAGAACCGGGAACTGGGAACTGAGTGTGCGAAACGAACCCAATTCGGCTGGTTGGCCGGGGCCCCAGAGGGACAAATGTGCAAAACGAACCCAATTCCCGGCGTTCAACGGCCACGGCCGGTGCCCAGGCGTCCCCGGCCATGGCGCGGCGTCGCGCAGGTTGAGGATCGGCGTCACGTCCCCATCATTCCAGCATTCCATTATTCCAGGGTTCCCTTTCCCGGTCCCTGGTGGTAGAATGGACACCTGGTGATATGAGAAAGATCAAGAGTCCCAATCTGGCGCAGTTGCTGATGCAGCTTCGGTTCACGCCGGAGGTCAAGCGGCGGGCGCAGCTTGAGGCGGCCGAGAGGCTCTACTGTCTCGTCGATCCCGCAGAAGCAGTACCCCTATGACTTCGTCTGCTTCCATATCACCGGGTTTCAACCGAAGAGCAATCCGGAGCCGGAGGTCATCGCCGGTCGCGACCTGCTCGACGATTTGCAGATCTTCATCTCCAAGCTCAGCGGCCGGTTGGCCCTGCCGGCCGCCCAGGCGAGCGAGAAGGTGCACACGATCGAGGAACTGGCCGCCCGGTTCCATGTCTCCACCAAGACCATCGACCGCTGGCGAAAGCGGGGTCTGCTGGCGCGGAAATTCCTTTTCGACGGCGCGGGCTGCCGGCTCGGCTTCCTGGACTCGGCGGTCGAGCGGTTCGCGCAGGCGAATCCGTCCTTGGTGGCCAGCGCCGGCACGTTTCGCCGGCTGACGGACAGCGAGCGGCAGCAGGCGATCCGGCAGGTTCGCGGCCTCGCCTCCAAGTCGTCGTTGTCGCGACACCAGATCACCAAGCAGGTGGCGGCGAAGCTCGGCGTCGCCCAGGAGACCCTGCGGACGCTCCTGCAGCAGCATGAGAAGAAGAACCCGGACAAGCCGGTCTTTCGCCGGCCCTCGGGCCGCATCCGCCCCTCCGACGCCGTGGAGCTGTACCGCCTCCACCAGCAAGGCACCAGTGTCCGGCAGCTCATGGCGCGGTTCGACCGCAGCCGGGCCACGGTGCATCGAATCATCAACCAGCGCCGGGCGCTGGCCCTGCTGGCGCGGAAGATCGACTATGTCCCGAGCGACGAGTTCCTGCAGGCCGGGGCCGCAGGGCAGATCCTGGGCCGGCCGTTCACGCCCCAGCGGCTGGAACCGGAACGGAAGCTCGAACCGTTCGAGCTGGTCGGCGAGAATCTGCTGCCGGAGTATCTCCAGGTCCTCAAGATCACCCCGGTGCTGAACCACGAGCAGGAGATCGAGCTGTTCCGGCGGTACAACTACCTCAAGCACATCGTGGCCCAGGGGCGGCACCAGCTCAAACTGTCGAAGATCGATGCGAAGCTGTTGTCGCAGCTCGAGGCCCACCTCGATGAGGCCGAGGAGATCCGCAAGACGCTGGTCGAAGCGAACCTGCGCCTCGTGGTCAGCATCGCCGGCAAGCACACGAGCAACGATGCGAGCTTCCTGGAGCTGGTCAGCAAGGGCAACTTCGCCCTGATCCAGGCCGTGGAGGAGTTCGACTACACCAAGGGGTTCCGGTTCAGCCGGCGGGCGTCGCTGGACATCGCCAAGGAATACGCCAAGGTCTCCGGCCGCAGCACCGAGCTGACGCCCAAGCGGGCGGCGTCCCTGGCCACGATCCAGCGGGACCTGCGCGGGACTACGGCCGACGTCTCGGCCATCGAGCGAACCCGCCAGAGCCTGGCCGAAGTCATCCGCGAGGAGCTCGATGAGCGCGAGCAGTACGTCATCCTGCACCATTTCGGCCTGCTCGGCTCCTCCATCCGCAAGAACACCAAGACCCTCAAGCAGATCGGCGATGAACTCGGACTGACGAAAGAACGGATCCGCCAGATCGAGCTGACGGCCCTGCAGAAGCTCCGGCAGTGCCTCAGCAGCGAGCAGTTCGAGTTGCTGACAGGATAGAAGAATATGTCGCAAGTTCCACGAATAGGGCGAGGAGATTGCTTCGCTTCGCTCGCAATGACATATAGTGATCTTCCGAGCGCAGTCAGAGAGCCGGACCCAGCTTGTGGCCGGGGGCCACCGTGTACAGCCGCCTCTTGGGCTCGGCGTTGACGTGGGCGGCGACCACCCTGCCGATGTAGATGATGTGATCGCCCGCCTGCACCCGCGACTCCTCGACGCACTCGAAATTGGCGACGGCGTCGCTGAGCAGGACCGAGTCGATCTGCCGGGCCGGCTCGGTCCGGCAGCCGGTTTCGGCGAGTTTGTCCGTGTCCCGGCCGGAGTGCGAGCCGAAGTAGAGCGTCGCTTGGGCCATCTCCGCCGAGGGGTAGGCGATGGTGAAACACTTGGAGTGCTCGATGGCATTGACGGAATAGTGGCCCGCCGCCACGGCAATCGCCATCATCAGCGGATCGCCGGAGGCGAACATCGTCCAGCCCAGAGTGATCGGGTTGGCCATGCCGCGCTTATCTTTGGCGATGGCGATGACGATCTGCTCGGGATACTTGGTCTTGACGGCTTCGGCGTATTCCACCTGCTTTTGCATTGTTTTGCTCCCCGATGGCTCCTATATTGGTTCGCGACGATGTCAGCGCCGTTTATTGTACGGCATCGAACCGGGAATGCAACCGAACAACGCCAAAGGTGGTTGCCATGCCTGCGCTTGCGTAGGCATGGGGC
The DNA here is from genome assembly GCA_963699595.1 of uncultured Planctomycetota bacterium. GTDB lineage: Bacteria > Planctomycetota > Phycisphaerae > Sedimentisphaerales > Anaerobacaceae > PLanc-01. The sequence continues at coordinate 511,474 of CAVOUO010000035.1, read as the reverse complement.
GAGGAGAACAGCATGAGCACCATCGGCTTTATCGGCAGCGGCAACATGGCCGAGGCCCTGATCCGGGGCATCACCGCGGCGGGCGTCTACCAGCCGCAGGATGTCTCGATCAGCGATATTCGCCCGGAGCGTCTCCGGGAACTGGCCGGGAAATATGGCGTGGTGCCGCGCGACAGCAACGTGCAGGTCGTGGAGCGGGCCGAGACGGTGGTCCTGAGCGTCAAGCCGCAGGTGATGAACGAGGCCCTGCAGAGCATCCAAGGGGTGCCCACGACCGGGCGGCTGTTCATCTCCATCGCGGCGGGCGTGAAGGTGGCCAAGATCGCCGGAGTTTTGGGCGATGTCCCCATCATCCGCGTGATGCCGAACACGCCCGCCCTGGTCGGCGCGGGGGCCAGTGCGCCTGTTTGCCAACGAGCGGGCCGAGCCGCTGCTCGATAAGGCTCTGTCGATCTTCGCGGCGGTGGGTAAGGCGGTGGTCGTGCAGGAGGAAGGCCTGATCGACGCCGTGACCGCCGTCAGCGGCAGCGGGCCGGCCTACTTCTTCCTGCTCATGGAGGCGATGATCGAGGCCGCCGTCGCGCTGGGGCTGCCGCCGGAGGTGGCCAAGGACCTGGTCCTGCAAACGGCCAAAGGCGCGGGCCTGCTCGCGGTCGAAGCGGACCAGAGCGGTGAAAGCCCGGCGGTCCTGCGGCGCAAAGTGACATCCCCGCACGGCACGACCGAGGCGGCCCTGAAGGTCTTCGCCGCCCACGGCTTTCCGAAGCTGGTCGCCGACGCCGTGACCGCCGCCCGCGACCGGAGCCGGGAGCTGTCGGCGTGAGCTACGGGCGCTCGATCACGATCGCTTCGACGGGACACTCGTCGGCGGCCTGCTGGACGGCCTCCTCGTATTGCTGGGGCACCTCGTCGACAATCACGGTGGCCATGTCGTCGCCCATCTCGAACACCTCGGGGCAGGTGTCGCAGCAGAGTCCGCAGGCCGTGCACATATCCTTGATGCTCGCTCTCATGGCAGGCTCCTTTCCCATAAAGACCGGGCCTCAGCGCCGCCCGATTCGGCGTACTCCGCCAGAGTCAATACGGCATTGTCCCGCCGTTGTCAACCTTCTTATACGCCTGTCGGACTGCCGCACGGTCCGCGAAACCGTGGGTTGGATGGCTGCGCGAGGCGAACCGCGCTGGCAGCCTGGTCGTAGATTGAAAGGCGGAACGCACTGCGGATGAAAATCGAAATCTTTTGGTGGAAAGACGGCGGCGGGTGTGCTATAGTGGCACCTCTGATTCGAGGTAGGTAGAAGCACAATTGGTTGGCAGGCTCTTTGACTCGGAAATAGGCGATAGGGGACGTGATTAACCGGCCGGGTCCCATGCAGGCCGAGCCCGTGAACCTGGTCAGGCGGGGAACCGAGCAGCCATAAGCGGACGCTTAGCCGTGTGTGGGGTCACCCGGCCGATCTTTTTTGATTTATGATTTCATGAATTCGATTGAGTTGATGGAGGGGAGGAGATCGACGAAGTCGCTTGCCCATCGGTGTGTCAAGCTGGCCTGGCTTTGCCGAGTGCTCGGGGAATCTTGCAGTGATCCGCTGCTCGACGGGAGCAGCGCCAACTATCGAGCCGCCTGCGTGGCACAATCCGCCTTGCGCCAAACTCAGCATCGTGATCGAGGAAGTTGAGAGTCTTTCTGGATGGAGTTCATGTAGACGAGGCCTGCTGACAAGAACGCCGCTCCGCTGCTCACCGAGGTGAGGAATTGACGGATCTTCATTCGGCAAGGCACACGACCAAGACTCGTAAATCATAATTCAAATCATAATCATAAATCCGATGGCCTACACCGTTCTTGCAAGAAAATATCGGTCGCAGACGTTTGACGACGTGGTCGGGCAGGACCCGATTGCCAAGACGCTCAAGAATGCCATCGAGACGGGCCGGGTCGCCCATGCCTACCTGTTCACCGGCACACGCGGCGTCGGCAAGACCACGATGGCGCGGATTCTGGCCAAGGCGCTGAACTGCCTGGAGTTCGACCAGCCGACGACCACCCCCTGCTGCAAGTGCGGCAGTTGCGTCGCCATCAACACGCGGCGAAGACATCGACGTGATCGAGATCGACGGGGCCTCGAACAACCGGGTCGACGAGATCCGCGAGCTGCGCGAGAACGCCATCTATCGCCCAGCGCGGGCCCGCTACAAGATCTACATCATCGACGAAGTCCACATGCTGACGACGCAGGCCTTCAACGCCCTGCTCAAGACGCTGGAGGAGCCGCCGGAGCATGTGAAGTTCATCTTCGCCACGACCGAGCCGAACAAGGTCCTCGCGACGATCCAGTCGCGGTGCCAGCGGTTCGACTTCAGCAACATCAGTCCCAAGACCATCGCCGGGCAGCTCAAGTCCATTCTCAAGCAGGAGAAGATCAAGTACGAGGAGGACCTGATCCTGCCCGTCGCCCGCATGGCGAACGGCTCGATGCGGGATGCCCTGAGCCTGCTGGACCGGCTCATCAGCACCGGCGAGAAGCTCCTCTCCGCCAAGCTCCTGGAGGAGTACCTCGGCCAGCCGAACGCGGAGAAGGTTCACCGGCTGATCGAGCGGATCGCCGACGGCGATGCCGCCGGAACGCTCACAGCCGCCGAAGACCTCATCTGCACCGGATTGGGCGAGGTCCAGATCGTCGACGCCCTGATCGAGTCCATGCGGGACCTGTTGGTCCTGCGGTCGGCGGGCAAGGATACGGACCTGGTGATCTTGACGGCCGAGCAGAAGGAGAAGGCCGGAGCCCTGGCCCAGAAGTTCGATGCGGCGGCCCTGATCTACAATATCACCGCTCTGGAGAAGCTGCGTTGGACGATTCGCAACAGCGACACACCGCGTGCTCTGCTCGATGCCTCCCTGCTGCGGTTTGCCCTCAGCGAGCACTTCATAAACGTGGACGAGCTGATCTCCCGCATCCAAGGCAGTGCGCCGGCCACCGTTAAAAAAAAAGCCCCTATAGAGACTGAACCGGCCGCGCGGACCTCCGTATCCCCGGCGCGTCCGTTACCGTCGGTCCCCGCGGCGCCGGCGCAGGAAGAGCCTGAGCCGCAGGAGCCTTGGCAGTTGACGGCCGAGCCCAGCGAGCGAAAGGCCCCCGCCGCCCCAACCGAGTTGGTTGAAGCCTGGCCGGAGATTCTGGCGGCCATCGGCGCCAAACTGGGCAACGGTACGGCCGGGCTGATGACCGGCTCCACGCCGCGGGAGATGAAGGACAACCTGCTGACCATCGACTTCCCGACCGGCAACCGGATCCAGAAACAGATGTGCGAGAGCAACGGGCGGGCGGAGCAGATTGAGTCGGTTCTGAGCGAGCATTTGGGCCGGCCCATTCGTATAAAGTTCGAGATGATTGCCGAGCCGCAAAGCGAGGGCACCAATGGCCGCGAGAAGCCGAATGGCCAGAACCGACGCGAAATCCTCAACGATCCGGCGGTCAAAACCGTCCTCCTCGGCCTCGATGCAACGATCACGGGAATAGAAGAAGTGTTGTGAAGAATGTCATTACGAACGAAGCGAAGCAATCTCCCGCGCGTGGGTGAGATTGCTTCCCCCGCCTGCGCGGGGGCAGGCTTCGCTACGCTCCTCGCAATGACACGCTTGAAACTGGTTGCTATGACTACTGCTTATACCGCGACATTGAATAGACTGGTGGACGAATTTGGGAAACTGCCCGGCATCGGGCCCAAGACAGCCGAGCGGCTGGCATTCTACATCCTCAAGGCCGATGGCCCGTCGGCGCTGGCCCTGGCCGACGCGATACGGGACGTCAAGACGAAGATCCGGCGCTGCCGGGTCTGCAGTAACCTGTCCGAGGGGGACCTTTGCCAGGTCTGCACCGACACCCGCCGGGACCGGAGCTTGATCTGTGTTGTCGAGCAGCCCAAGGACGTCGTGAGCCTGGAAAAGACCGGGGCCTGCAAGTGGCTCTACCACGTACTCGGCGGACACATCGCCCCGCTGGAGGGGGTGGACGCCAGCGACCTGACGATCGACAAGCTCCTGGAGCGTGTCCGCACCGGCGAGGTCAAAGAGATCGTCATGGCCACGAATCCCAACCTGGAGGGCGACGGCACGTCGCTCTATATCAGCTCGGTCCTCAAACCGTTCGGCGTCAAGATCACGCGTCTGGCTCGGGGACTGCCGACCGGCAGCACGATCGAGTACGCCAGCGGCCGGATTCTGACCGACGCCATCCTCGGCCGACAGACGCTCGAATAGGCGTTTGCAGCGGACCTGCCACTGCCCGCGTGTGTCATGCTGAGCAACGCGAAGCATCTGGCCTGCGGGTGGGACGTACGTGGCACGGTTTAGGTTCGTTTCGGCTTCGATGGCCAGATCCTTCGCTTCGCTCAGGATGACAGGTGGCCCTCTCTCATCGCCAGCCTCGTCCGACCGGAAATCGTTGAAGCGACTCGCCGTTCTTGACGAAATCTATGGCGAGGCTATCATAGGCTCAGGTGGAAACCGGCACGGGCCCTGGAGCACACGGGTAGTGATATGAAGCTGGAAATGACAGGACAGATGCGGATGGAGCAGCGCATGAAGCTGGCTCCGCATATGATCCAGTCGATGGAAATTCTCCAGCTTCCCATCCTCGCCCTTCAGGAGCGGATCGAGCAGGAGCTCAACAGCAATCCGGTCCTCGAGCTGGAAGACACCGACAATCCCGAGGAAGCCGCCGCACCGCCGGAGTCGGCCCCGGACGACAACACGGGCGAGAAGACTCTGGTCGTAGACACGGATAACAACAAGGCCGGCGACTTCGAACGGCTGGCGAGCATCGAGGACGATTTCAAAGACTTCATCGACCAGTCCGGCCCCTATCGCACGCGCCCATCCGACGACGAGAAAGACCCCAAGCTCGAAGCCATTAAGAACACCGCGGCCCCGCCGCAATCCCTGCACGACTACCTGGCCGAACAGTGGCTGATGGTCGACGCCGACGATCCGGTGAAGAAAGCCGGCAGTGCGATCATCGACTACATCGACGACCGCGGCTATCTGAGCGTCCCGCTCGAGCAATTGTGTAATAAGGACCAGAAGGACTTCACGCCCGAGGATCTGGAAAAGGCTCTGCCGCTCGTCCAGCAGTTGGACCCGCCCGGCGTTGGGGCCAGGAACCTGAGGGAATGCCTGTTGATCCAAATGACTCAGCGCGGCGATGAGGGCCCCCAAGCGGGCTCCACGGCCTCGGGGGTCCCCGACCTGAGCTTCGAGTATCGCCTGATCTCCGACCACATGGACGCCCTGCTCGAGAACCGGTTGCCCGACATCGCCAAGAAGATGGATTGCAGCCTCGAGCGGCTCAATCAGGCCATCCGGCGGCTGAGCAAGCTGGATATCTCCCCGGGCCTGCAGATCGGGCGCAACGACAGCATTCCCATTACCCCGGATGTGCTGGTCGAGTCACGGGATGGATCGAGCGATCTCTCGGTCCGTCTGGCCGACAACAGTCTGCCCAGCCTGCGGCTGAACCCCTTCTACACCCGCATGGCCGACGATCACCACACTTCCGAGAATACGCGCAAATTCCTCCAGAACAACATCCGCTCGGCGCACTGGATCATCGAGGCGATCGAGCAGCGTAAACACACCCTGCTGAAGGTCGCCCAGACCATCGTCCGGCATCAGCGGGATTTCTTCGAGCAGGGTCCGCTGTATCTGCGGCCACTGCCGATGGCGACGGTCGCCCAGGAGGTGGGCGTGCACCTGGCCACCGTCTCACGGGCCGTCTCCGGCAAGTACATGCAGTGCGAGTGGGGCATCCTCCCTCTGCGCAAGTTCTTCAGCGGCGGGACAGAAGATGCCACGGGCCAGGCCCATAGCTGGGAGGCGATTCGCGTCAAGCTCCAGCAGATCATCGACGAGGAGGATAAGGCCCAGCCGCTCAACGACGACCAGATCAAGAAGAAGCTGGCCGAGGCGGGGATTCCCAGGCTTGCCCGGCGGACGGTGGCGAAGTACCGCAAGCTGATGAACATCCCCACCGCCAAGTTCCGCCGGAAGTACTGAGCCTGCGGTTTTGGTCGATAAGCAGCACGATTCCCAAGCACGTTCGGAGACGTTGGGAGTGGGAGGTATTGGGATGAGGCAAAAGCGGAGCAATCCGGCGATACTGTGGTTGGCGATTGCCGCGGTCGGGATCGTCCCTGCCCTGGTACGAGGCGACATTGTCTATGTGGATGACGACGCTCCCATCGGCGGCGACGGGCGATCCTGGACAAGCGCGTATAGGTACCTGCAGGATGGCCTCGCCGCTGCCAACGCGCCGGGCTCAGCCCGACCCATGGAGATCCGCGTGGCGCAGGGCATCTACCGACCGGATCGGACCGGGATTCACCCTGAAGGCAGTCGCGATCGAATGGCAGCATTCGAGTTGTCCGGCGGTCTGAGCCTGATGGGCGGCTATGCCGGACTTGGGGCGACGGACCCGGACAGTCGGGAACCTGCCACATACCAGACGATCCTGTCCGGCGACCTGGCGGAGAACGATGACATGCTGCCTGCCGGACCGACGGACACCGACAACTGTTATCATGTGGCTGTTGTCACCGGGCCGGCGGTCCTGGAGCGAGTCACCGTCACGGCGGGCCGTGCCTCCGGACTGGCTGGCGATGCAAACGATCTGAATGCAGCGGGCGGCGGCTTGCTGATCGTCGGTCAGGATCTCGTCCTGCGCCATTGCGTTCTCAGGGCCAACTCTGCGGCGGGACGGGGTGGAGCGGTCTCCTGCTCCGCCTCACGCTCCGTGGAACTGATCAACTGCCTGATGGTTGGGAATACGGCGGCTAAGGCCGGCGCGGTGCTGCACACCGAAAATAGCCAGGTGAGGCTGGTGAACTGCACGGCCGCAGGCAACCGGGCGCCCGAGAGCCGATTCTTGTCGGACAATACGGCCAAGCCGGCCCGGGGCAGGCAGCCGCCGTCGATTCGTGTGGAGAGTTGCATCCTCGCGAACGACGGCAATGAAGTCTCGAACGGTTATGCGGCGCTCACGATCCAGTATACTGACGTGGCGGGCGGCCTGTCCGCGATTCGCGATCCCCAGCGGGCACTGGTCTGGGGTCCGGGCAACGTCACCGGCGATCCGTGTTTTGCCGATCCGGGGCACTGGGATGCCAACGGCACGCCGGCGGATCCTAACGACGACGTCTTTGTGCCGGGCGATTATCATCTGCGCTCCTGCGCGGGCCGGTGGGACCCGTCCGGGCGGACCTGGGTCAAGGACGATGGCAGCAGTCCCGGCATTGATGCCGGCAACCCCATGACGCCTTTCGACCAGGAGCCCGCGCCCAACGGCAGCCGGGTCAACCTGGGCGTCTATGGCGGCACGGCGGAGGCGGGCAAATCCGACTACACGTGGCAATTCATCACAACTCAGGGTCCCCTTCCAGCCGAGGGACTCGGGGTCATTCTGCCTCACGAACATATCTTCACTGATCTACGGGGTCCAACCGTATCGGGGTATGGTCAGGCCAACCCGGCGGACGTTGTGCGCATCATGAAGCCCTTCCTCGTCGAGGCGCGTCAGAAGGGAGTCGGCGTCCTGTTCGAGTGCAGTGGTATCGGCGTGGGGCGAAATGTACCTGTCATCGCCAGGGTATCCCAGGAATCAGGGTTGCCCGTGGTGGTTCCGACGGGCGTCTATGGCCGCGACAACTTCGCCCCGCCGGAGCACCAGAAGATGACCGAAGACGAATTGACAACGCTCTTCGTCAAGGAGCTGCGCGAAGGGATCGAGGGCACCGGTATCAAGGCGGGCTTCATCAAGATCGCCACGGGCAGCGCCGCCATGACCGCTCTGGAGGAGAAGTTCCTGCGGGCCGCCGGACGCGCCGCCAGTCAGACGGGTGCCGCGATCGCCAGTCACACGCCGGTGAGCGGCAACGCATCCCGACAGGTCGCCATCCTCGAGTCCATCGATCCGGCCGTCCGGTTCATCTGGGTGCATGCCCAATCGGAGAACAATCGTCAGGTACAGCGCCAGTTGGCCGCCAGAGGTGTCTATATCGAGTTTGACAACGTGGGATGGAGTCCCGGCCAAGAGGGCACGATCATCGCGGCCATGCAGGAGTTGCTCGCCGCCGGTTACGGCGACCGCATCCTGCTTTCTCACGATGCAGGCTGGTACCAGCCCGGCCAGCCCAACGGCGGCTCCCAGAAGGGGTTCGTCTACCTGATCGACAGCTTCATCCCGAAACTCCGGGCCGCCGGCGTGGACGAGGCCGCCATCCGGATCATCACGGAAACGAACCCCATCCGCGCCTTCGGCTTGAAGTCGGGCCAATAGGAGATGCTTTCAGAACCGCAATCCACCATGTCATTGCGAGCGAAGCGAAGCAATCTCCAGCCTCCCATCGTGGGACTGAGATTGCTTCGTCGCTGCGCTCCTCGCAATGACATTCACCTTCTTAGGATAGTCTCCTGAAAGGAGAGATCCGGAGCACGGTTGCGGTGTCATGGTATCGACATTCTGCTTGAAACCGCCTGACCGATGTGGTATAAAGGAGGCGGATCAAGTCTGTGGATGCTGCGTTGGCATTTTGTCGAGGTTTTCCAGCTTTTTCATAGGTGTGTGTAGCGCTATTCCGCTCTGATTGAGGAGGCCTGCCATGCGTAAAGAGCTGATGATTCCGGTTTGTCTGCTCCTGGTGACGTGCACGATTACCCCCCTGTCCGCCCAGTTGCCGGCCGGCTGGACGAGCGCTGGGATCGGCAATCCCGCGGTCGCCGGCAGCGCCCAGTACGACAAGGCTACCGACACGTGGACCATCCGGGGGGACGGAACCGGGATTCGCGGAACGGCCGACCAGTTCCACTACGTATACAAAACACTTACCGGCGATGGTGAACTGGCTACGAGAGTCGTCAGCCTGGCCCCGCCGCTGGCCGACTGGTCCATGGCCGGCGTGATGATTCGGGTGCTGCTGATCCCCGGCTCGCCGTCCATCTTCATGGGAATCAGCGCCAACACGGACGCCAAGGGCCACGCGATCACGATGTGGGGCCGGGAGGCCATGAACGGCGCCGCGGGCGATGAAAGCACCGACAACGTCACCCCTCCTTATTGGGTCAAGGTCAAGCGGACGGGGGACACCTTTGCCGGCTACTCCTCCACCAACGGTAAGGATTGGACGGAGGCGCTACAGTACGAGTGCACCCGGGATGCCTCAGACCATCTATATCGGCTACGCCGTCTCGTCGGAGGTTGCCGGCAAGCTGCTCACCGCCGTATTCGACAATGGACCGGTGACGGCCACCGAGCCACAGCCGGCCAACGGGGCCAAGGATGCGCTGGCGCCGGTGCTGCGCTGGACGCCGGGGGCCACGGCCACGGCACACGATGTCTACCTCGGCGCCACCGCCGAGCTGGGTTCGGCCGACTACCAGGGGCAACTGCCGGCGGCCGTGCCACTGTACTTCCACGCGCCCGGCCTGACGCCCGGAGCCACGTACTACTGGCGGGTCGATGAGATCGGCGCTGACGGCAAGACGATCTACCCGGGCGACCTCTGGAGTTTCACCGCCCAGGCCCTGACCGCCTACCTGCCGGAGCCGGCGGACGGCGCCAGGGATGCGTCGATCACCCCCACGCTCCTCTGGCAGCCGGGCCAGGTAGCCACCAAGCACCATCTGTTTTTCGGTGACAACGTCGAGGCCGTCACCCAGGGCGCCCCGGGCGTGGATCGGGGCGAGTTCGCGGCAACCACCTTCACCCCAGGCCCCTTGGAGAGTCTGACGACCTACTACTGGCGGGTGGACGAGACCGTGCCCGACGGCTCGGTCCGAACGGGCCAGGTCTGGACTTTCATGACGTGCCTGCCGCTGGATGACTTCGAGAGCTACACGGATGACGAAGGTAGTCGCATTTACGAGGCCTGGATCGATGGCTGGACCAACAACACCGGCTCGACGGTCGGGTATCCAAAGGCTCCGTTTGCCGAGCAGACCATCGTCCACGGCGGCCGCCAGTCCCTGCCGATGGACTACAACAACATCAGGTCGCCGTGGTACTCGGAAGCCGAGCGTCAGTGGCAGACTGCCCAGGATTGGACACTCAAGGACGCCAACACGCTGGTCCTGTACGTTCGCGGCGCCGCGGGCAACACGCCGGCGCCGCTCTACGTCGCGATCGAGGACAAGGCGGGCCACGTCGGCATCGTCTCCTACCCCGACCCGGCCCTCGTCACCGCTATGCAATGGACCCAATGGAAGATCCCGCTGGCCGACTTCACCAGTGCCGGGGTCAACGTCGCTGCCGTCAAGAAGCTGTACATCGGCGTGGGCAACCGGAGCAAGCCGGTCGCAGGCGGTGCCGGCCGAATCTACCTCGACGACATCCGGGTGATCAAGCTCTGACGGTGTGCAATTACACCTTACACTGGAACGGCCCTCTCTTGTCATGCTGAACGAAGTGAAGCATCTGGCCGGCGAATGGGACGGCGCTTGTTGCCCTGCTCGGCTCAGATCCTTCGCTGTCGCTCAGGATGACAGACTGCGCTCGACGCCCCAACGCCTTTCAAGTCATGGACACCAACCGCGTGGACGCTATATTGATGCAGTGACATTCTGGTGAATGCCAGAAGACAGCGTTCCGGCAGATGGAAAAGGAGAAGCAGCATGAAAATGGCTCAATCAGACGCGTTCCGGGCGTTTATCCTTGTCATTGTGCTCACGGCAGCCGCTCTGCCCGGCTGGGCGGCTCCGACGATTCCGTTCTACAACGTGAAGGACTATGGCGCTGCGGGCGACGGCGCCACCAAGGACACGGAGGCGATCCGCAAGGCGATCGCGGCGGCGGCCGGCGCCGGAGGCGGCACCGTCTACTTTCCTGCCGGGCCAGTATCTGACCGGGTCGATTCATCTTCAGAGCAATATCACGCTCCACCTCGACGCGGGGGCCGTGCTGAAGTTCAGCCAGGACTTCGACGACTACCTGCCGATGGTCAAGTCCCGCTGGGAGGGGATCGAGTGCACGAACTTCTCGCCGCCGATCTATGCCTACCGGGCCGAGAACATCGCGATCGTCGGCCGGGGCCTGATCGACGGACAGGGCAAGGCCTGGTGGGATTTCATCCGCAAGATCCGGGACGAGTTCGCGAAGAAGGGCAAAGTCGAGTCCTCCTCGAAGTGGTCGCAGATGTTCGCCGAGAAGAATCAGAACGTCCCGAGCCGGGGCCGGTGGGAGCAGATGGGCAACTTCCTGCGCCCGCCGATGATCCAGCCGTTCGAGTGCCGCAACGTCCGCATCGAGGGCATCTCGCTCAAGGACCCGCCCCTCTGGACGATCAACCCGGTCTACTGCGACAACGTGACGGTCACCGGCATCACGATCAAGAACCCGGACGACTCGCCCAACACGGACGGCATCAATCCCGACTCCTGCCGGAACGTGCACATCTCCGACTGCCACATCAGCGTCGGCGACGACTGCATCACGATCAAGTCCGGCCGGGATGCGGACGGCCGCCGGGTCGGCCGGCCCTGCGAGAATATCACCGTGACGAACTGCACCATGCTCGACGGCCACGGCGGCGTCGTGATCGGCAGCGAGATGTCCGGCGGCGTCCGCAAGGTCGCCATCACGCAACTGCATCTTCGACGGCACCGAGCGCGGCATCCGCATCAAGACCACGCGCGGCCGGGGCGGCGTCATCGAGGATGTCCGCGTCAGCAACATCGTCATGAGCAGGATCACGCGGACCCCGTTCGATCTGAATATGTTCTATGAGAAGGTGCCCGCCGAGCCGGTCTCCGAGCGGACGCCGGTGTTGCGCAACCTGCACTTCAGCGACATCACGGTCCGGGGCGCCCCTGCCGCCGGGTACATCCTGGGCCTGCGATGAGATGCCCGTCGAGAACGTGACCTTCAGCAATATCGCCATCGACGCGGAGAAGGGCTTCTCCTGCAGCAATGCGAAGAATCTCGCGTTCCACGATGTCCGGATCAATACGCAGAAAGGTCCCGCCCTGATTTGTGAGAAAGTCGCGGTCCTGGAGATCGACGGCATCCAAACGCTCGCCCCGCACAAGGATGCAGCCGTGGTCGATCTGAAAGATGTCTCGGGCGCCTACATCCATGGCTGCCGGACAACGCCGGGAATATTCCTCCGCTTACAGGGCAAGAGCAGCGGAGACATCGTCCTACAGGCCAATGAGTTTGGCCAGGCTCCTTCCGCGATCAAGATGGACGACGGGGTCCCTGGCTCCGCTCTCATTCAGAAGTGACGACCACGATTCCGTAGACATCGACGCTCGGCACAGTGAATTCGACGCGACCGTCCCGGACCTCGAACGGCAGCCGAACGTCGTCCGCTTGCAGGGGACTTACGAACACGACGCTCTTGACGCCCCGCGAGACAGGCAGACGGGTGGAGACGCCGATGTCGCGTGCCGGTTCGTCGGTCCGGTAGTTGACCAGATGGAGCAGACGTCGGCCGGGCTGTTGCGTCAGTTCCACACAGACTCCTGATGGTGCACGGACAGAGAGGCTCAAGTCCGCGCCGCCAAGCCGGCGCACAACCGCCGCGACATCATCAGTCTCACCGATGCGGTCAACGCCCGGTCCCGACAAGCTCTCAAAGACCTGCTGTTTCCGGGGCAGCATCCATTCATCGTGTGTGCCCGCCGGCCCGACGATGCAGATCTTGCCGCCCGACTGTGCGTATCGCTCTACGTGCTTGATCTGCTCATCGGACATCGCCTCGCAACCCGCCAGGACCAAAACGCGGTAACGCTGCAAGTCGGCCAAGTGCTGATCGTAGATGATCTGGAAAGGAATATGATTGTCGATGAGGTTCTGCTCGGCGCGGTAAGTCAACGCGGCATTCCTGCGATCCGCGAACACTTGCGAGGGAAAGCTCCGCAGCACCGCCACGTCCGCCACGACCTCGGTCTCTCGCAACAGATCGCGGCGGGCGTGAAAGAACTTGATGAATGGGGCAAGAGCACCAGACATGGGGTCTTTGGAGCCGGGCTGAGCAACGACCTGGGCGTATTCAAACCAGCAAATGCATCCCAGGCAGTCCAGGTTGAAGGCCATGGATTCCGCCATTTCGAGGGGCGAGATCGCATAGGCGAACGCCATGTTGTCCATGCGCCGAGCGACCTTGTACGTGCGGATGCGCGTGGCGAGCTGCCCGTTGCGATAACCCGGCCGCCGGCCCTCGTCCCAGAAGGCCTCTCCCGCCGGCAGCAGACGGCCGTGGTCCACCGGCGGCTGGATTCGATCGCCGGGCCCGCCGGGGTTGCACTCGATGAGGATGTCCTTGCGCAGCCCCCTGGCGTACAGACTCATGCCGCGATAGGACTCGGCCAGCGATTGGCAGCAGAAGTCCAGCCAGGCCCGGCGCAGCAGGCTGTCCGACGGCCCTGCCAATGGCGGCTGCACCGTGCCCACGTCGGCGGCTCCCATCTGTTCGAGCCGCTCCGCTGTGAACCGAGTCCGCAGATACTGCCGGAAGCGCTGGACGGAATTCTCATCGTATCCCGGACCGACCTCGTAATTGTCGAAGTGAAGCAGGTCGGCCCCGATCTCCTGGACAGCGAAAGAGACAATCTTGCGGTAGAACGCCTGGGCCTCGGGGTGGTTCCGATTCCAGAAGTAACGGTAGGTCGCCGCGCCGTAGGTCCGAGGCCTGCCTTTCTCATCGAGCAGCACCCAGTCTTTCGCCTGCGGCACCTCACTGAACAGCGGTTCCCAAAGGAACGCGCCGCTGTAATTGTAGACGCCCACGCGTAAGCCTGCGTCGTGACAACGCTTCGCAAACTTGGCCGCGTCCGCCATGCTTTCCCGCTCGGCCAGGAGCCCGGCCCCCTTGTAGCAGTGCATCATGACGAAATTGACCCCGAGGTCTTTCAAGCGGGCGATCATCTCCGGGCTGTGCTCCCGCAGATATGCGGCATGCTGCTCCTCGGTGGGGGTGAAGCCACTGCTGCCATCGCGGCGGACCCGGAACGACAGCGGCTCCCAACTCCCCGCCATCACGATGCCATCCCGCCGCAGCCAGTCGGGGCGTTGGCTCAAGGGCAAGGTGAGCGGCTCGGCGAGCGCGGGCCAGGCAAGGATCAAGAGCAGGAAAATGGTCGCCGGCGCGGTCGTGGTTCGTAGCAATACGTCCTTCCTGCTGCGATTTCGCATCTGCGGTTCTCCCCGGTGCTCATCACTGTCCCCGGCGTGGCTCGAACACGCAACCTGCAGCTCCGGAGGCTGCCGCTCTATCCAATTGCGCTACGGGGACGAACAATCGAAACCTACTACTAGGCACTTCTACCACCAGCCCACCCACCTGTCAACCCTGGGGATTTACGATTTACTGTTGACGATTCAATATTCACGATTTACGATTCGTTTTCCCCGACACGCAGGGCTCAACTGTAAATGGTAAATCGAAAATGGCAAATCTCAAGGGGTTAGCGCGATGGCGAAAGACATGGAGCAGCTCTACCAGGAGCGTCTGAAGCGCTACGTCACGGCGATGCGCAACGAGAAGCCGGACATGATCCCGATCCGGCCGTTCGTGGCCGAGTTCACGGCCAAGTACGCCGGCTACACCTGCCAGGAGGTGGCCCACGACTACAACAAGGCGTTCGAGGCCGCCGTCAAGACCGCCAAGGACTTCGACTGGGACGCCGTCGTGCCGAACATGGTCTATGTCTGGACGGGCCTGGCCCAGGCGGTCGGGCTGCGCTACTACGGCATCCCGGGCATCGGCATCCCGCACACCAGCGGCTTCAACTACATCGAGCCGCCGGAGGACCAGGCCTTCATGCAGCGCCGACGAATACGACGCGCTTGATCGACGACCCGACCGGCTTCCTCTACAACGTCTGGCTGCCGCGCGTCTCGACCGAGGTCAGCAAGATCGGCCGAAGCGCTCGACCTACCGCAACAACCTCGCCTTCGTCAAGGGCGCGATGGCGATGCTCGCATACTTCTACGCCTTCGGCCCGCAGGTCGGGCGGCTGCGGTCCGAGTGCGGCACGGTCTCCGCCATCGCGGGCATCTTCAAGGCCCCGTTCGACATCCTCGCCGACAAGCTGCGCGGCTACCTGGGCCTGACGATGGACATGCACACGCAGCCGGAGAAGGTGCTCAAGGCCTGCGAGGCCCTCATGCCGCACCTGGTGCAACGTGGGCCTGACCACCGCCGACCCGAGCAAGCAGGTGCCCATCGGCTTCTGGATGCACCGCGGCTGCGTGCCGTTCGTCAATCCGCAAGCAGTTCGAGTCGCACTACTGGCCGACGCTCAAGCCCATCATCGAGGAGTTCTGGAAGAACGGCCACCAGACGCTCTTCTACGCCGAGGGCAAGTGGAAGCATCACCTCGACAGCCTTCCGCGAACTGCCCGACCGCAGCATCGTCTTCCACTGCGACCAGGACGACATCTTCGAGGTCCACCGCAAGCTGCACGACAAGTTCGCCCTCAGCGGCGGCATCCCGAATGTGCTGCTGAGCTACGGCAAGCCCGAGGAGGTGCGCGACTTCTGCCGGCGGGTCATCGAGGAGGTGGCCCGCGACGGCGGCTACATCATGGACGCCGGCGCGATCATGCAGGACGACACCAGCATCGAGAACATGAAGATGATGACGCAGGTCTGCCGCGAGCACGGCGTCTACTCCGTCCGGCAGCTACAAGACGCCCACCGACACGCCGCCGTGCGATCTGCCCTCGTCCGTGGAATCCCGCAAGAAGGTCAACGGCATGGCAGGCCGCGCGATGCCGCGAGTGAAGCCGGGCGTCTGCTTCCCGTGGGAGGAGCGAGCGAAAGACCTCCCCCAGATCACCGGCGACAAGGCGATGATCCAGAACGTCTGGGAGAACATCGATGCCCTGGGCAACATGTACATCTGGCAGATGCTGCTATCGTTCTAAGCGGTGCTCTCGACAGGCCATTGGGCTCCGGGTGGCATTGTCAAGCGAAGCTTGGCGATGGTCTTGTCACCCTTCGAGTGAGCCATCCCCAAGGCCTTTGGCCTTGAGGCTGCCACCCGGACAGTCGCAACGAATCGTTCCATAGTGCGTGGAGGCAAACATGGTTCTTGACCGACGTGATTTCCTGGGCTCAACGGCGAAGGGATTGTTGATGGCGGCTGCGGGAGCGAGCTTCGGCCAAGTCTGTTCCGGCGGAGAGAAGGCCGACTCCGCGGGCAAAAAGAAGATCATCGTCGGGGCTCATCCGTGGGTCTATGCGGCCACGCAGCCCAAGAATGACATCTATCCGATTCTCGACCGGATCTTCGCCGACATGAGCTATGCCGGTCTGGACGGGATCGAGCTGATGCACACGGCCCTGCGGCCCGCGGATTCCGTGGAGACCATCCGCGCGTTGTCGAAGAAGTACTCCCTGCCCGTCATCGGCACCTCGTTCGGCGGCGACATGTGGGACCGGTCGCAACATGAGGCCATTTCCCAGGACGCCCACACCGTCGTGGGCCATCTGGCGGAGCTGGGCGGCTGGACGTTCGGCGTCTCCGTCGGCAAGGCCCCGCAGCCCAAGACGCCGGCCCAGTTCGATGCCCAGGCGGAACTGCTGCGGGGCATCATCGCCCTGTGCCAGAGCCGCGGCGTCGTGCTCAACCTGCACAACCACACCTACGAAGTCGAGAACGGCCTGCACGACCTCAAGGGAACGCTCGCGCGGATTCCGGACGTCAAGCTCGGCCCGGACCTCAACTGGCTCGTGCGCGGCGGCGTCGATCCGGTGAGCTTCATCAAGACCTACGGCAGTCAAATCGTGTTCCTGCACCTGCGGGACCAGAAGGCCGACGGCAAGTGGTCCGAGGCCATGGGCGAAGGGAACATGGACTACGCCGCCATCGGCAAAGCCCTGCGAGACGTCAAGTTCTCCGGGGACGCGGTCATCGAGCTGGCCCATGAGGGGAACTTCAAACCGACCCGGCCGCTGCGCGAGAGCCTCAAAATGAGCCGGGCCTATGTCAAACAGACACTCGGGTTCTAATCCGTTTCGGAGAGGGGACACATGAATCACAGGATCGGCCGGCGGGCATTCCTGAAGCAGGCACGGTCGCCGCCGGGGCGGGCATCGGCCTGCCCTACCTGGTTCGCTCCTCGGCCTTGGGCAAGGCGGGCAGCGTCGCGGCGAGCGAACGCATCACGCTCGGCATGATCGGCACGGGCAGCCACGGGCGCGACATGAACCTCAAGACCTTCCTGACCCTCAACGATGCTCAAGTCGTGGCGGTCTGCGACGTGGACCGAAGCCACAGCCAGATCGCGTTCGAGATGGTCAGCAAGCGGTACGGCCACAAGGATTGTGCGGTCTATGGCGATTTTCGCGAGGTGCTGGCCCGGCCCGACATCGACGCCGTGATGATCTCCACGCCGGATCATTGGCACGTGCCGATTGCCATCGCGGCGGCCAAGGCGGGCAAAGACATCGAATGCGAGAAGCCCACCCTCACGATCGAGCAGGGCCGGCAGCTCGTCGAGACGATGAAGCGGTACAACCGCGTCTTCCAGTGGTCCACCGAGGACCGCAGCGTCGATGTCTATCACCGCATGTGCGAGCTGGTCCGCAACGGCAGGATCGGCAAGGTCCACACGATCAAAGTGGAGCTGCCGAGCGGCCCGGCCGGGCCCGGGAACCCTGCGCCGATGCCGGTGCCGGAGGGTTTCGATTACGATATGTGGCTGGGACCTGCGCCCTGGGCGCCCTACACGAAAGATCGCTGCCACTACGAATTCCGCTGGATTCTCGACTACTCCGGCGGCGAGTTGACGGACTGGGGGGCCCATCTGCTCGACGGCGCCCAGTGGGGCAACGACACCGAGCACACCGGTCCCGTCGAGGTCGAGGGCAAAGGCGTCTTCTGGCAAGAAGGCCTGTACAACACGGCCAAGGAGTACCACATCGAGTACACGTATGCCAACGGCGTGAAGCTGATTGTCGATTCCGGCACGCCCAGCCTGCGCTTCGAAGGCTCCGACGGCTGGATCGGCAATCGCGGCTGGCGCGCCCCGCTCCAGGCCCAGCCCGCGTCCATTCTGAGTTCCGTCATCGGGCCCCAGGAGACGCACCTGTACACCTGCCCGGGAGGCGAGCAGCGGAACTTCCTCGATTGCGTCAAGTCGCGGCAGGAATGCTATTTCCCGCCGGAGATCGGGCACCGCTGCTTCACGATTGCCCACATCGGCAACATCGCGATGCTGCTCGGCAAGAAACTCAAATGGGACCCGCAGGCGGAACGATTCACCAACGACGACGAAGCCAACCGCATGTTGGGCCGGGCGATGCGAAGCCCGTGGCATCTGTTGTGATACTGAGTACGCTTGGGAATTTCGTAATGTGGGTGGCAGCGGCAAGCTGCCACCCGGACCATGGCCTGGAGTACGAAGAATTCAGTCGCGATCGGCATGAGAGGGTAGATACGATGGCAAGACGAATCTGGGTTATCCGAATAGTTGCTGCCTTTGTCCTGCTTGGCAGCGGTTTTGCGGCGGGTCGCGATTGCAGTGAATGTCATAAGCGGCATCTCACCGGCGGGGATTTCTCGGCCTGGCAGAGCAATACGGGCGACTGGCAGAATGCCGGCGATGCGCAATTGAACCCGGAGAATGAGAAGCTGCTGATGACCCGCTCCGGCAGCGGCGCGTTCGTCAACGGGCCCACCGGCCGGACCGTCAATCTCTTCAGCAAGCAGGAATTCGGCGACCTCCGCGCTCACGTCGAATTCGTCGTGGCGAAGGACTCGAATTCCGGCGTGTACTTCCAGGGCCGCTACGAGATTCAGGTCTACGATAGCTGGCAGAAGCCCCCGGAGTATCCAGGGATCGAATGTGCCGGGATCTACCAGCGGTGGGACGACAAGCGAAACCCGCAGGGCTACGAAGGACATTCACCCCGAGTGAACGCCGCGCGACCGCCCGGCAAGTGGCAGACCCTCGACGTGGTCTTTCGGGCGCCGCGCTTCGACAAGACCGGCCGCAAGATCGCCAACGCCCGCTTCGAGAAGGTCGTACACAACGGCGTCCTCGTCCACCGGGATGTCGAGCTGACCGGACCGACGCGAGCCAGCGCGTACAACGACGAGAAGCCCGTCGGGCCGCTGATGCTCCAGGGCGACCACGGGCCCGTCGGGTACTGCAACATCTGGGTTGCCCCCGCCGGACCGAATCCGTTCTTCGCGTTTGACAACGCCGCCGAGGACGCCAAGCACAAGACGATTCAAGAGCAGGCAAAGATGCTCAAGGAACTGGGCTACGCCGGCATCGGTCCTCACTACGCGGGGCCCGGTCCGATGGCGGAGATGCTGAAGGAACTCGATGAAAACAACCTCGAGATGTTTGCCGTCTACACCGGCATCAATGTCGATTCAGGTGGGCAGCCCTACGATCCTTCCCTCAAGGAGGGAATGAAGGTCCTCGCCGGGCGCAACGCGATCCTGTGGATGTTTGCCCAGAGCAAGCAGTATAAGCCTTCGGCCACGGGGGGCGATGACCGTGCGGTCGAGATTCTTGGCGAGCTTGCCGATGAAGCGGCCAAGCACCAGGTGCGGATTTCCCTGTATCCTCACACGGGCTTCTGGATCGAGACGATGGACGATGCGGTGCGAATCGCCGAGCGGGTGGCTCGCCCGAACGTGGGCGTCACCTTCAACCTGTGCCACTGGCTCCGAGTCAGCCAGAGCCGGGATGCCAAGGCCGTCCTCGAAAAGGCCATGCCGCACCTGTCCGTGGTGTCCATCAACGGGGCCGATTCCGACGGCAAAGACTGGAAGACCTTGATTCAGACGCTCGATCGCGGTACTTTTGACATGAAGGGCTTCCTGGAGACCCTGCGGGACGCCGGCTACACCGGCCCCATCGGGTTCCAGGGGTACGCCATCGGCGGCGATGCGTACGACAATCTCAAACGCACGATGGCGGCCTGGGAGAAACACTCCCAAGTCCTGCGTGGCGATGTGAAGCCCTTCGGAGAGCCACGGAAGGCACAGTAAAATAGATGGCTCCCATAGGTCCTAATGGACCTGGTGGACACAGCGAACGGATAGGACAAACAGGACCGGCATGGAAACACTGAAACTCCTGCGTGATTACTTTCCCGACGGCGATCTACACGGGCAAATGCCTCGTGTTCATCAGCGAGGAATGGCGGGTCGAATTGACCGAGCACAAGGACGGCGACTTCAGCAAAGGCGCCTCCCAGCCCTCGATCCTTCGTGTGCGGATCTTCAAGCGGGCCCTCAGCGGCGAGTTCATTCCGGGCTTCTACGAAGATTTCCAACTGCCCACGCTCGGGGAGCTGGCCGAGCAGATCGAGAAATACGTCCAGCAGGCCATCGGCTCGAATTTGCGTGAGAACGTCGAATGACCTCTGCCGCGTCTGGTCCCGCGATCCTTGAAAATGCGGGGGGCGTGATCTTCACGGCCAAGATCGTTCCGGGCAGCAGCCGCACGGTGGTGGCAGGCATCCTCGGGGACATGATCAAGATTCGCGTGGCGGCGGCCCCCGAAAAGGGCAAAGCCAATGAGTGCCTGATTGCCTATCTGGCCAAGCAACTGGGCGTGAAGAAGAACGCCATCGAAATCCTCTCCGGCCACACCAATCCGGTCAAGCAGGTGAGGGTCGCCGGGATATCGGCAGCCAGGCTGCTGGAGAGACTTGGACTGAGCCGAACAGAACCACTCGTAGATTGGCGGACTGAATGCGGCGGCCAAGCGCAGCGTTTGAGCGATGCCCGTCACGGACATCGAAAGAAACGCCTCACGGCGTCACTACAGAACGAGCCCAGCGGCTACTGCGTCTCGTCCGGCAGCTTCTTCAGTTTGATGTTTCGGACTGCGCCGGCGGTGTTCCACGTGGCGATGCCCAGCGGCTTCGACTCCTCGACTTCGATCCGGATGTCGATATTCTTGTCGGTGATGTCCGCGTCGACGAGGTCTTCATCGTTCAACCACGCCTGAATCCGGTCCGGAACGACCCGCAGCCGGACACGGTACCACTTGCCGTTCTCGAAACCGATCATTCGCGTCGTCGAGTTCTCGGAGGCGTCGAAGTGGTCGATGCTCGACAGGCCGCAGAGACTGCCGCCCCAGCCGCCGAGGACCAGGGTACAGGGCTTTTCGCCGACCGGGAACGTCAGGCCGCAGAAGAAATCGCTCCCCTCGACCCGCATCGCCTCCAGCGTAATCTCGTAGTTCATGCGAACGACCGGGCCGGTCCAGGTGATGCCGGTCATGTAGCTGCCCATCGCCATGTGGATGGCACCGTCCTTGACCGAGACTTCCCCTTGGCCGCCGAAGTCCGTCGCCTTCCACTGCCCCAGGGTCTTGCCGTCGAAGAGACTGATCTCCCGGCCGGTTTCCGGAGCTGGTGCGGTTTTCGCCTCGGTCTTCTCGCCGGTCACGGCCGGCGCGGCCTGAACGGCGCAGCTTGGACGGGTACGGGCTGGGGCTCCACCTGGGCCTGACTCTGCCCACCGCTCTCGGGCGGCTTCGCGGCCTGGTGGCATCCGCCCCACAGCAAGCCGGCTACGATGATGGCGACGACACTGGTCACTCTCATAGTGTCCTCCTGACAATCGAGATTTTGTTTGAATAGACTACGGGTGCGGCTACAATTGTGCAAGAGGGAATCGTAGAAAGGAATCCATGAAGAGCGTCCTCTGGAGCATCGCCGTTCTCCTGGGCCTCGCAGGCCCGGCAGCTTTCGGACAGCGAACGGAGCTGGCCAACGCCGGCAAGATGGGATTGAACGTCACCTCGCTCGAAGAGGTCCTGCGGCTACCGGAAGAGCAGATCGACCTGGCCACCGCCACCCTGATCTCCTCGGAGTACTGGAGCGACTTCGTCCAGGGCCGCCGCTATCTCGAGCGGCTGGACACGATGGCGATGGTGATTCAGACGCGGCTGCGGCAACAGCGGCTGCCGCTGGACCATCGGGCTATCCCGGTGATCAACGAATACCTCTTCGACGAGCTGGGCTTCAAGCCGATCGTGCACCCCAACGACCCGAACGATTTGTTTCTTCATTCCGTGATGGATCGGCGGGAGGGATATTGCCTGAGTCTCTCGATCCTGTACTTGGCCCTCGGGGAGCGCTTGGGCCTGGACCTTTATGGCGTCGTCGTCCCCGGCCACTTCTTCGTCCGCTATGAAAAGGGTCGCATCCGTTTCAACATCGAGACGACCAGCCGCGGCGCCAGTCCGCCGGACGCGCACTACGTCAAGACGTTCCATGTTCCTGAGGATGGCGGCGACTCCGCGTACATGAAGAACCTGACCAAGCGTCAGACCATCGGCTGCTTCTTCAATAATCTGGGGAACGTGTACATCGAAATCGGGGACACGGACACCGCGCTGGTGGCCCTGGAGAGGGCCGTCGCCATCAATCCCACGCTCTCGGAATCTCGGACGAACCTGGGCAACATCTACCTGCAGAGAAGGCCGCGTGAACGACGCCGTCCAGCAATACCGGGCGGCCCTGCAATTGAATCCCAGCGATCCCAAAGCCCACTACAACCTCGGTAACGCCTACCTGGTGCTCGACGAGTTGAATGCCGCCGCCTCCTCCTACCGGCAGGCCATTCAGTTCGATCCCAACTTCGTGGACGCGCACCGCAGCATGGCGGTCCTCTTTACCCGGCAGGAGCAATACGGCGGGGCCCTCTCGGAACTGAATCGAGCCCTCGCTCTCGACGGCCGCAACGTCCCGGTGTATCTCCAGCTCGGCGACCTGTACTACCGGATGGGGCAGTATGACAAGGGTCTCCAGCACTTCCGCAAGGCCCAGAGCCTCAAGCCGGACTCGGCCGAGGCGTATCACGGCATGGGGATTTGCCATCCACAAGCTCGGACGTATCCATGAGGCCATCCAGGCATTGACCCAGGCCCTGGTGCTCAAGCCCGGCCTGCTGTTGGCCCTGGCGGACCTGGGCGGCGATCTACTTCGACCAGGGCAACTACGACCTGGCGATTCAGTACTACAAGCGCGCGGCCGTGGTCCAGCCGGACAACGCGGGAATTCTCATCAACCTCGGCGTCGGCCTACCTCAATAAAGGCGACTTCGACCAGGCCGTCAAGATGCATCTCCAGGCGATCAAAGTGGACCCCAAAAACGGGGATGCGCATCACGCGCTGGCGTATGGGTTCTACCGGCTCGGCAAGTACGACCTCGCTTGGAACCATGCCACCGCGGCCAAGAAGCTGGGGGCCAAGGTGTCGGAGGACCTGCTCCAGACCATCGGGAGCCGATTGAAGGACTCCAGGTAAAGAAATGATGCCGGAGCCTCTTGACACCCGCCGAGACTCCCGGTACAATAACGTGCACTACATGGGAGTAAGCAGTCTGACTGCTTCATGGTGAGCAATCCCAGAAAAAAGCCAATTATCGGGATTATTGGTGGTATTGGATCCGGCAAGAGCACCGTCGCGGCGGAGTTCGGAAAGCTGGGCTGCGCGGTCATCAGTGCCGACGCGATCGCCCATGATCTGCTGGAGCAGGAGTCGATTCGCGACGAGCTTGTGCGGCAGTTGGGCGGGGAGATTCTGGACTCGTCCGGCCGGATCGACCGCGCCAGGACTGGGGCAGATTGTTTTTGCCGACGCCGAGAAGTTGTGCGCGCTGAACAAAGTGATTCACCCACGCGTACTGCAGCGAACCGAGGAGCTCATTGCCGAGTATAATCAATGTACACACGTCCAAGCGATTGTACTCGATATGCCCCTGCTGGTAGAAGTTGGATGGGCGAACCGTTGCGATCAGGCTGATCTTTGTGAAGTGCGATGCCGCGCAACGGGCCCGTCGCGCGAGGCAGGCAGGCCTCCTGGATGAGCAAGGAATCAAAATTCGCGAAAAATTTCAGATTTCGTTGGACAAGAAGTCCCGGTTGGCCGATAATACGGTGGACAACAACTCTGACTTCTTGACGTTGGTCAGGCAAATCCAAGATATCTTCTCTGATATAGCTAGAAGCAGGTAGTCTGGCTCATTTGGAAGTTGTGCGGCGGAACCCGCTTTCATGAGCCATACTCCTTAGTGGTGTAGCTCGAGGCTCCAATCCCGCCGAAGCATCAAGAGAAGAACGCTGCACGCCGGCGACAGGCGTGTTGCCCGCATCTGTGGGGGCAGGTACCTACCTGCACAAACAGGGGCAAGGGTGACAGAAGATTCACGTAACAGGAAAAGGAGTAGTTATGGCTAAGGCCAGAACAACCAAGCGGAAAGGAACCAAGAGGAAGCCGGCAGACGACGAACTGATGGAAGAGCAGGTCGAGCAAGTCGAGCCGTCGGAGGAGATGCCGGATAGCGATAACGTCACAGCGCTGGAAGACGATCCGCCGGTCGAGGTGCAGCCCGAGACAGAGGCGGAGGCGAGCCGCCGAGACTTTCGACGAATCCGCCGAGACGGTGGAATTCTCGGAAGAAGGGGTGGAGTTGACGGACGAGGAGTCCACCCACGCCAAGTACGAACGAATCAAGAAGGGCAACCTGTACCTGACGGACCTGCAGCGGCTGACCGTGGCCGAGCTGCACGAGATGGCGAAGAAGGAAGGGATCACGGAATACAGTGCCCTGAAGAAGCAGGACCTGATCTTCCGTATCCTCAAGGAGCGCATCCGCCAGAATGGCCTGATGTACGGCGAAGGCGTTCTGGAGGTCCTGCCGGACGGCTACGGCTTCCTGCGCAACCCGAATTATAACTACCTGTCCTCCTCGGATGACATCTACGTCTCGCCGTCGCAGATTCGACGCTTCGGATTGCGGACCGGCAACATCGTTTCCGGACAAATCCGGCCGCCGAAGGATTCGGAAAAGTACTTCGCCCTGCTGCGCGTCGAGGCGATCAACTTCGAGAACCCCGACCTGCTGGCGGACAAGATCGTCTTCAGCGATCTGACCCCCCTGCACCCGGAGCAGCGTCTGATCCTCGAGACAGCCTCCGATGAGCTGAACATGCGGATCATCGACCTGGTGACCCCGGTGGGCAAGGGCCAGCGCGGCCTGATCGTCGCCCCGCCGCGAACCGGTAAGACGATCCTGCTGCAGAAGATGGCCAACGCGATCAGCACGAACCATCCCGAGGTAAAGCTGATCGTGCTGCTGATCGACGAGCGGCCCGAGGAAGTGACGGAAATGGAGCGTAAGACCGCCGACGAACGTCGAGGTCATCAGCTCGACGTTCGACGAGCCCGCCGCCCGGCACTGCCAGGTGGCCGAGATCGTCATCGAGAAGGCCAAGCGCATGGTCGAGTACGGCACGGATGTCGTGATCCTGCTCGACTCGATCACCCGTCTGGCCCGGGCGTACAACAACGAGACGCCGCACTCCGGCCGCATCCTGACCGGTGGTGTCGATGCCGGCGCCATGCAGATGCCCAAGAAATTCTTCGGCGCCGCCCGCAAGATCGAGGAAGGCGGCTCCCTGAGCATCTTCGCCACCGCCCTGATCGACACCGGCTCCAAGATGGACGAAGTGATTTTCGAAGAGTTCAAGGCCACCGGCAACATGGAACTGCACCTGGACCGGCGGCTGGTCGATCGGCGCGTCTGGCCGGCCATCGAGATCACGCCGCAGCGGAACCCGACGCGAGGAATTGCTGCTCGATCCGAAGGAGCTGGAGCTCGTCTATCGGCTCCGCCGGGTCCTGAGCGACCTGAACCCCGTCGAGGCGGTCGAGCTGCTCAAGAACCGACTGGCCAAGACACGGACGAACGCCGAGTTCCTCATGACCATGAACCTGGACTAATCGGTCCACGGCCTGCCAGGAGCGATGGTTCACCGCGCTCTTTACAGGGGACCTCTACCCGATTAACATGACCTCCGGCAGACACGTGTCTGCCGGATTTTTTTTGGCCGTACTTGAGCTGGATGCGCGATGACAGAGCAGTTGTCCAAGGTCTACGATCCCAAGACAGTGGAGAGGCAGGTCAATGAACTCTGGCTGTCGAAGTCCTATTTCCATGCCGAGCCCTCCCGCCACGGCCAGAAGCGCAAGGCCTTTACCATCGTCATCCCCCCGCCGAACGTGACGGCGGCGCTGCACCTGGGCCACGCGCTGAACAACACGCTTCAGGATATCCTGATCCGCTTTCGCCGGATGGAGCAGTATGAGACGCTCTGGATGCCCGGCACGGACCACGCCGGCATCGCCACGCAGACGGTGGTCGAGAAACGCATCCTCGCGGAGGAAGGCAAGCGGCGCACGGACTTCCAGCGGGAGGAGTTCGTCAAGCGCATCCAGGCCTGGAAGGACGAATACGAAGCGACGATCCTCGGCCAGCTCAAGGCGATGGGCTGCTCGTGCGATTGGCAGCGCACCCGGTTCACGATGGACGAGGTCTGCGCCAGGGCGGTCCGCGCGAACTTCTTCAAGCTCTTCAAGGACGGCCTGATCTATCGCGGCAAACGCCTCGTCAACTGGGACCCGGCCACGCAGACCGTCCTTGCCGACGACGAAGTCGAGCACGAGACGATCCAGGGCTTCTTCTGGTACCTGAAGTACCCGCTCGTCGAGCCAGTTGAAATCGACGGCCAGCGAATGGAACATGTGACCGTCGCCACCACGCGGCCCGAGACCATGCTGGGCGATACGGCCGTGGCCATGAACCCGGCCGACCCGCGGGCCAAGTACCTGGTCGGCAAGATGGTGCGGCTGCCCATCGTCGGGCGAATCATCCCGATCATCGCCGATGAGCACGTGGTGCTGCCGAATCCTCAAAGCGAAGATGAGAAGGCCCGCTTCTCCACCGGCTTCCTGAAGGTCACGCCCGCCCACGACCCGGACGACTGGGAGATCGGCAAGCGGCACAATCTGCCCGTCATCAACATCATGGCGCCCGACGGCTCGATCAGCGACAAGCACGGCTGGCAGGATGCGACCACGCCCGAGGCCCGCAACCTGCTCGGCATGGACCGCTTCGAGGCCCGCGAGGCCATCGTCGACTGGTTCCGCCAGGAGAACCTGCTGGAGGAAGTCCGCGACTATGCCCACGAGGTGGGCCACAGCTACCGCAGCCATGTCCCCATCGAGCCGTACCTGTCCGACCAGTGGTACATCGCGGTCAAGCAGCCTATCGCTCATTTGGCTCAGAAGGTCGGCCAAGGGCTGATCGAAGGAACGGATGTGCCGGTGAACTCGCTCGCCGGCCTGGCGCTCAAGCCCCTGCTCGACGGCCGGCTGCGATTCATCCCCGAGCGCTACGCCAAGACCTACCAGACCTGGCTGGAGAACCTGCGCGACTGGCCGATCTCGCCGCCAGCTCTGGTGGGGACATCGCATTCCCGTCTGGTCGAAAGCCGCGCAAGATGCCGACCCCGTCAAGGAACTGTCGGACCTATCGGAGTGGATTCACTCGGTCGTCGTGGAAACGGACGAAGGCCCAGTCGCGTTCGTCTGTGTGGCACCGGGTAAGGACAGACGTGGAAGAGAGCCTCGAGGCGCGAGGATGGAAGCGGGACAATGATGTGCTCGACACGTGGTTCTCGTCCGCTCTGTGGCCGTTCAGCACGCTGGGGTGGCCGGAGGAGACGCCGGAGCTCAAGACGTTCTATCCGGGCGATGTCCTGTGCACGGCCCGCGAGATCATCACGCTGTGGGTCTCCCGCATGGTGATGATGGGGCAGTACTGCGCGGGCGATATCCCCTTCCACGATGTCTACATCCACGCCATGATCCAGGACGGCGAGGGCCGCAAGATGTCCAAGAGCCTGGGCAACGGCATCGACCCGCTGGATCGCCATCGACAGCCACGGCGCCGACGCGATGCGGTTCACGCTGGCGAGCATGACGACGGACACGCAGGACATCCGCATGCCGGTGGTGCCGATGACGCTGCCGGACGGCCGCAAGGTCAACACCTCGCCCAAGTTCGACATCGGCCGCAACTTCTGCAACAAGCTGTGGAATGCCTCGCGGTTCGCCATGATGAACATCGAGGGCCTCGATCCGGCCGGCTTCGATGCGGCGCAGATGGATATCACGGACCGCTGGATTCTCTCGCGCCTGGCGGCCACGCGGGATGAGGTCACCGATTCCCTCAATGCCTTCAAATTCAGCGAGCCGCTCGGGCAACTGTATCACTTCTTCTGGAACGACTTCTGCGACTGGTATCTCGAATGGATCAAACCCCGGATGCGGGACGATCAAAGCAGACCGATCGCCCAGAACGTCCTGGCCTTCGTCCTCGATGCCACGCTGCGCTTGCTGCACCCGTTCATCCCCTTCATCACGGAGGGCATCTACCAGAAGCTCAACGAAATGGCCCCCGTGCGCGAGCTGAAAGGAATCACCAACGCCGACCGTGCCGCGGCGATCACGATAGCCAATTGGCCGGCCCCTCTGGCAGCGCTGAAGGTCCCCGAAATTGAGGAACAGATCCGCCGGGTCCAAGATGTGGTCCGGGCCATTCGCGACATCCGCAGCCAGTACAACCTCCCGCCGAGCGGAAAGCTCACCGCCTCCATCAATGCTCCTCAGGGCATGGGCGGCGCGATGAGCGCCAACAGTGGCCTGATCTGCCAATTGGCCGGACTGGAGAGCCTTCAGATCGGGGAGAATCTGCCCAAACCGAACAATGCCGCTACGGCGATAGTAGAAGGGACGCAAGTTTACGTCCATAACGTGATCGATCCCCAGGCGGAACGCGCCCGCCTCCAGAAGCAGAAGCAGGAGATCGAGCAGGCCAAGAAGGCCGTGGAGAGCAAGCTGGCCAACGCGAACTTCGTGGCCAAGGCCAAGCCGGAAGTCGTCGCCCAGGCCCGCGAGAAGCTGCAGCAGCTTCAGGAGCAACTGCGGGCGATCGAACGGCACTTGAGCGAGCTTGAAAGCTGATCTATTGAGGGAACCACGATGGAAGTGGAAGTAGAACTGTCGCGCATCATCATCAATGAGACTTCCGATCAGCAGGTGATCGTTCTGAAGGAGCGGCACGGCACGCGCGGGTTTCCGATCGTCATCGGCATCGTGGAGATTTTTGCCATCGACCGCCGGCTAAAGGGGATCAAGCCGCCCCGGCCCATGACGCACGACCTGCTCGCCGACATCATCGAGGGCCTCGGCGCCAAAGTCGAGCGGATCGTGATCGACGACCTCCGCAACCATACCTTCTACGCCAAGATTCATCTCAGTATCGACGGTCGCCGCGTCCAGGTGGATTCGCGTCCTTCCGACGCCATCGCGCTGTGCGCCGCCATCGACGCCCCTATCTTTGTTGCGGACCACGTGTTCGATCTGACGAACCAGTGAGGAAGGTCGCGACGACGAGCAGGCCGACCGCGACGCACAGCATGGTGTCCGCCACGTTGAAGGTGTGCCAGTGCCGGCCCGGCCAATAGACGACGTCGATGAAGTCCCGGACTTGCCCGCCGTTGAAGAGGCGGTCCCACAGATTGCCGCTGACACCGGCCGCAAAGAGCCCCAGCGACACTTGAACGATGCGCTGGCGTGCCGAGGTGAAGAAGAAAACGCCCAAGATGACGAGCAGCGCGACCACCGAGACGCCGACCAGGAACGGCAGGTGGCCGGAGGCGATGCCGAAGGCCGCCCCCGTATTCAAGGCCATGCGGAACGAGAGAAAACCGCCGAGAATCTCGACGCTCTGGCCCGGCTTGGGTTCCAGCCAGGCGAAAACGGCTTGTTTCGTCCAGAGATCCGCCAGCAGACCGAACAGCAAAATGGGCCAGAAGATCAAGTGCCCCGTCGCGTCCGGAAGCTCCACTCTATAGCGGTCCTCCGACCGGGTGCACGGGGTAGCCGGAACGGTCCTGTCTTGATTGCCTGAATCCATGGGTTTAATAGTTTAGCCCTTCTAAGGAATTCTGCAACCTGGAATGCTCGCGAATCAGTTTTTCGAGGACCTCGCGCTTGGGCTGATCCGGCCTGAGGAGCAAAGAGCGCCGCCAGTGGCGGACGGCCTCCGTCTCCAGGCGGACATCCTGCGTCTGGCGGGCCTTCAGCATCACCGCGACGCCCAGACCGCGATAAGCCTCCCAATCCTTGCCGTCGAGATCGACCGATTTCTGGTACATCTGTATGGCCTGATCGTTATCCCCAAGCTTGACGAAGCAGTAGCCCAGATCGCGAAAGGCGGTCCCATCCTCGGGCCGCCTCTGCGACGACCAGAACCAAAATCTCCCTGGCTCGGTCGTACTGCCCGGCTTTCAGGTAAGCTACGCCCAAGGACCGCCGCACGTTCGGATCATTGCCGTCGAGCGCCAGCAGACGCCGATAAACCTCGATAGCCTGCTCATAGTCTTTTTGAGCCTCATAGGCTTGAGCCAGCAAGAACAGCGTTTCCTCCGGTTTGGCCCCCGCTTTCTCCGCCAATTCACAATACATCTGTGATTTTGTGTACTGGCCCGCCTGGAGGTAACACTTGGCAGCGCCCATGAGGGCCTCGAAGCTCTTCGGGTCCAACTCGGCGGCCCGGGCATACGCCTGGGCGGCCGGCGCGTAGTTGCCCAGCGCTTCACGAATCCGGGCCAGATTCAGATGGTCCGGCGCCGACCAGGGGGCCAGTTTCGCCGCCTGCTCAAAGGCCGTGAGAGCTTTTGCCTGATCCCCCAGGGCCTGGTAGGCTTTGCCCAGTTCTGCATAGGCCAGGGCGAAATCGGGATCGGCCGCAATCACGGCGTTGAGCTTGCTGACAGCCAGCTCATTCTGCCCCAGCTCGCGGAGGGCTACAGCGTCCACGTACAAATCGGTTGCCGGCCGCCGCGGCGTACAGCCCAAGAGCAGGCAGAACCCCAGCACCAAGATACTCCACCCCGCCGGAATGACCCTGTTGTTTCCCTCGGACACCGACAGGCCGCCTTTCAGACCAGAGGCAAGGTTCGGACACGTTTCCGTCCGACCTCGTCATTTTTACCTACTGTCTGCATTATACCGGACCCCGCCACACCGTCAAAGCCTCGCGAGCGGGACAGGCATTTGACACGATCAGCCCCCGCCTATATGATACGAAGCCCTTGGAGTACCTGGCGGGACCCGTCCTGCGCCTCGCCCGAAATGCGACCATTGGAAAGGCACGTTCTACATGGCAAAAGAGAAGATCGCGCTGAAGAAAAGGCCGTGCGTTCTCATCATCCGCGACGGCTGGGGTTATAATCCGGACCCGAAGGAGGACCCCTACAACTCCATCAAGCGGGCCCACGTCCCGGTGGACACCATGCTGATGGCGGAATATCCGCACTGCCTGATCCACACCTACGGCGAATACGTCGGCCTGCCGGACGGCACGATGGGCAACAGCGAGGTCGGCCACCAGAACATCGGGGCCGGACGCATCGTGCCCCAGGAGTCGGTCCGGCTCACGCACGCCATCCGCGACGGCTCCTTCTTCCAGAACGAGCAATTCCTGAAGCTCGTCGATTTCGTCAAGAAGCACCAGGGCAAAGTCCACCTCATGGGCCTGTGCAGCGACATCGGCGTACATTCACTGCTGGGCCACCTCTACGGCCTGCTGGAGCTGGCCAAACGCAACGACTTGAAGGACGTCTTCATCCATGCCTTCACAGATGGACGCGATTCGCCGCCCGACAGCGGACTGGGATACGTCGACCGAGGTCGAGAAGAAGGCCGCCGAAATCGGCGTCGGCAAGATCGCGACGGTGATGGGCCGCTTCTACGCGATGGACCGGGACAGCCGCTGGGACCGCGTGCAGAAGGCGTACGAGTGTCTGCGGTTCGGCAAAGGTCTCAAGGCCCGCAGCGCCACCGAGGCGGTCCGGGAGAGCTACGGCAAGAAGGTCACGGATGAGTTCATCGAGCCGACGGCGATGGTGAACGAAAACAACGAGCCCATCGCCACCATCTCCGACGGCGACGGCGTCGTGTTCTTCAACTTCCGGGGCGACCGGCCGCGCGAGTTGACCCGTGTCTTCGTGGACCCGGCCTTCAAGGAGTTCCCGAGGACAACCAAACCCGATGTCTATTTCGTCTGCATGACCGAGTACGATGCGTCCATTCCCGCGCCGGTGGCCTTCACCAAACCGCCCAAGATGAAGAATATCCTCGCGGCGTACTGGAGCGTCGCTGGGCCTCAAGGAGTTCCGCTGTGCCGAGACGGAGAAATACGCCCACGTGACGTTCTTCTTCAACGACTACACCGAGAAGCCCTTCAAGGGCGAGGACCGCCAGATCGTCCCCTCGCCGAAGGTTCGGACGTATGATCTGAAGCCCGAGATGAGCGCCTACGAAGTGGCGAGCGTCGTGCTCGAGCGGCTGGACTCGAACAAGTACGACGCGATGGTCATCAACTTCGCCAACCCCGACATGGTGGGTCATACCGGGGATCTCACCGCGGCGATCAAGGCCGCCGAGACGGTCGATGAGTGCGTGGGCAAGATTCTCAGACAAGGTCAAGAGACCTGGGCGGCGCCGCCATCGTCACCGCCGACCACGGCAACTTCGAAAAGATGATCGACGGCGCGCCCGAGAATCCGCACACCGCCCACACGGTGGGCGACGTGCCGCTGGTCATCTTCGACGACCGCTTCAAGGGCCGCAAGCTGCGGGAAGGAGGCACGCTGGCCGACATCGGGCCGACGCTTCTGGAGGTCATGGGCCTGCCGCAGCCTCCGGAGATGACCGGCCGCAGCCTGCTCCAGACGTGAGATCTCGGCTGGCAGTTGTAGGGTGGGGCCTGCTCCACCACCTCTGTCAAGGCGGGACGTAAGTCGTCTTGCATTCAGACATTAGGGCGGGTGGCAGCGGCAAGCGCAGCTTGCCGATGGCTCGTGAGATGTGTGTCAACACCATCGGCAAGCTCGAAGACTCCGCTTGCCGCTGCCACCCATTGTTCTCCACGTTGACGGGGCGGGCAAGGCCCACCCTACGAACTGGGCCACGCACCATTTTGCGATCAGGACTGTATCACGCTTATGGGTCAAATCATTCAGCTTGATCGGAATATGGTAAACCTGATCGCCGCCGGCGAGGTGATCGAGCGCCCGGCCAGCGTGGTCAAGGAGTTGGTGGAAAACAGCATTGACGCCGGAGCCGCGAAGATCGCCATTGCCATCGAAGACGGCGGCCGCAAGCTCATCTCCGTCGTCGACGATGGCGCCGGCATGGATGACCGAGGACTTGGCCAACGCCTTCGAATCCCATGCGACGAGCAAAATCAAGGAGATCGAGGACCTGCACAAGATCTCCACGCTCGGCTTTCGCGGCGAGGCCCTGGCCAGTATCGCCTCCGTCGCACGGGTCCGGGCCGTCAGCCGGACGCGCGACTCCGACCAGGCGCATTGCCTCGAGATCGACTGCGGCGACAAAGGCCCCGTCAGCCCATGCAGCGGCGATTTCGGCACGACGATCCAGGTGCGGGACCTCTTCTACAAGACGCCCGCCCGGCGCAAGTTCCTGCGGACCGCCAATACGGAGATCGGCCACATCAGCGAGCAGTTCGCGCGCGTGGCCCTGCCGCAGGGGCATCTGGACCTGACGCTGACCCACAACGGCAAGGAACTGTACCGGCTGCCGAAAACCGCCAGCCTCAAGGAGCGGGTCGGGCAGCTCTTCCCGATGCTGGCGTGCGAACCCGGCGACCTGATCGAGACCCAGAGCGACGAAAAAGGCATCCGCATCCGGGCGCTGCTCGGCCGGCCGAGTGTTTCGCGCACGAGCAACCAATTCCAGTACACCTTCCTGAACGGCCGCTTCATCCGCGACAAGTTCATCTCCCATGCCATCAAGGAAGCCTACCGGGGCATGCTGGAGCCGAACCGGTTCCCCGTGGTGTTCCTCTTCATCGAGATGCCCTGCGACGACTACGACGTGAACGTCCATCCGACGAAGATCGAGGTGCGGTTCTACAACGCCAACCTGGTCCACTCGCAGGTCCTGGGGGTCCTGCGCGAGCAGTTGCTCGGCACGGACCTCAACACGCCGGCCCAGTTGCCGGCGGAAGTATTATCCGGCGTGAGCAGCGAGACGGCCGGCCAGCACGTCCGGAGACAGCAGATCGCCGAGGCCATGGCGGAATTCTTCAAGAAGCACCGGCCTGCGCAGCAACAGCAATTCGATCTGCGACCGGAAAGCACCGGCGAGCACCGCGGACCTGACCACAAGAGACCGGCAGCCGATAGGCCCAGGCCCGCCGTCGTGCCCTCGTTACAGGACCATCGATATATCCAGATCCACGACAGCTATATCGTCGAGCAGACCCAGGACGGCTTCGTCATCATCGACCAGCATGCCCTGCACGAGCGCATGCTCTACGAGACCTTGCAGCGGCGGTTGCAGCGGGACAGCCTCGAATCCCAGCGGCTCCTGCTGCCCGAGAGCTTCGAGGTGACGGACGCTCAGGCGGGCGCCGATCGAGAGTCATGCCGATCTGCTGGCCCAGTTGGGGATCGAGTTGACCCCGTTCGGCCCGCGGGTCTACGCCGTACAGACCTTTCCGACCCTGCTGGCCAATGTCTCGCCCACCGAGTTCGTCCAGGATCTGATCGACCTGCTCGTCGAGCGGGGCGACGCGGTGGCGAAGCAGGACCTCTTCAACGACATCCTGAGCATGGCGGCCTGCAAGGCGGCGATCAAGGCCGGCCAGAGGCTGACCGACAGCGAGATCCAGGAGCTTCTCGCCAACCGCCAGCAGTTTGAATCCACCAGCCGCTGCCCGCACGGACGGCCTACGACGATTCGATTCTCGATCAGCGATCTGGAGAAGCAATTCAAGAGGACGTGATGGGCAAATGGTGGCTCTTATTGGCGGCCCTGGCGCTGTGGCTTGTCGGCGGATACCTGATGCTGGAGCCGCGGACAGCGGACGCGGACACCGGCGCGCGGAGGCCGAGGCCGCCGGCGCGGATCGTCTCCATGGCGCCGAATCTCACGGAGATCCTCTTTGCCCTCGGACTGGGTGAGAGAATCGTCGGAGTGACGCGGGACAGCGACTACCCCCCCGCCGCCCGGGCCAAGCCGAAGGTCGGCACGTTCTGGCAACCCAACATCGAGGCGGTCATCGCCACCAAGCCTGACCTCGTCGTGGCGCTGGCCTTCGAGCAGCAGCGGGACCTCGCCCGCCGGCTGAAGCGGATCGGTTACGATTGTCTGGCAGTCGAGATCGAGAAGATCGACGACCTCTTTGGCGCCATCGCGGTCATTGGCGAGGCCGCCGGTGCCCAGGAACAGGCGCAGGAATTGTCGGACAGCATGAGGGCCGCGATCCATCGCCTTCAGAGGGCGACGGCCGGACGGCCGAAGGTGAAGGTCCTTTGGGTCGTCCAGAGAGAACCGCTTCGTGTCGCCGGCCGGGATACCTTCGTCAATGAGATGATCGAGCTGGCCGGCGGCGAGAATGCCATCGGCCCGACGCTGCACAAGTACCCGCCCATCGGGGCGGAGGAGGTGATCGCGGCCAAGCCCGAGGTCATTATCGAACCTGCCATGGTGCCGGGCGCACTGGACGAGCAGCGCCGGCAGGCAGTCTCGTATTGGAGCAGGTATGCGAACCTTCCGGCCGTTGCCAACAGACGGATCTGCGTAATCGACGGCGATACCGTCTCGCGGCTCGGCCCCCGCTTGTCCGTGGGGATCGAAGACATCGCCAAGTGCCTGCGACCGGAACTATCGGGAGAGTAAGAACGTGCCTGGGACCCTCGCGCCTCGAACACTGCTGATCCGGACCGGCGTGGCCGCTGTGCTGCTGGTTCTGGTGATGCTCGTTTGCTCGCTGGTCGGCCCCCAGACCATCTCGCTGAAGGCGGCCGTCACCGCCCCGGCAACTCCGGCGGCGCCGAACCCCGACTACGAAATCTTCGTGCGCATCCGCGTCCCACGGATCCTCCTGGCGGCTCTCGTCGGAGTCGCCTTGGCCAGCGCCGGCGTGGTCTTTCAGGCGCTGCTGCGCAATCCGCTGGCGGACCCCTATATCCTGGGCATCTCCAGCGGCGCCGGTCTGGGCGTGATCCTGGCCATCATCGGCGGGCTTGGCTGGACGCTGTGGGGACGCTCGCCGGTCGCGGTATGCGCCTTCGTGGGAGCCCTCGCCACGGTGTGGCTGGTTTGGGGCATCGGCCGGATCACGGGCAAGTACCACGTTACCGGCCTGCTGCTGGCCGGGGTCGTCGTCAACGCCTTTTTCTCGGCGCTGATCATGTTCCTGACCTCCATCGCGAAGGGCCAGCAACTCTATGCGACGATCTTTTGGCTTATGGGCAACCTCACGGAGGAGGATCTTTTCGTGCTCTGGGTGGGTGGCGGCTGCATCGTGGCCGGCGTCATCGGTCTTTTCTTCCTCAGCCCGCAACTGAACATCATCAGTGTCGGCTATCACGATGCCCGGAGTGTGGGCGTGCCGGTCGAAAGGATCGAGCTGGCTGCCTTCGCGATCGCGGCGTTTATCACCGCGGTTGCCGTCAGTCTGAGCGGCCTGATCGGCTTTGTCGGCCTCATCATCCCGCACGCGGTGCGGCTGGTGTTCGGGCCCGACCACCGCCAACTGCTGCCCTTGAGCGGCTTGGCGGGCGCCATGTTCCTGGTCGTGGCGGATACGATCGCCCGTACGATGGTAGCCCCGGCTCAATTGCCGGTCGGGGTCATCACCGCCATCCTGGGCGGCCCCTTCTTCCTGGTCCTGCTGATCAGGTACAGCAGAAAGGTGTACTGGCTGGCATGACGGCGGCGATTCAAGCAGAACACGTTACGTTCGGCTACGGCCGGGGCCGGCCGGTCCTGCGGGACGTCAGTTTTGAGGTCCAGGCCGGAACGTTTCTGGCTGTCGTTGGACCCAACGGCGCCGGCAAGAGCACCTTGATCAACATCCTCGCCGGTCTGCTCCAACCTCAGTCCGGCGACGTCCTATTGGAGGGGGCGAACCTGCGGTTCTCCCGGGTGCAGGACATCGCCCGAAAAGTCGCTCGTGGTGCGACAAGAGTTCATCCCTGTCTTCGGGTTTTCCGTGACGGAGACGGTCCTGATGGCCCGGACCCTCCACTACGGGCGACTGGGTTTCGAGAGCAAGGCCGATCGAGAGCTGGCCCTGCAAGCTCTGGAACTCACGGAAACGGTCGAGTTTGCCGCGCGATCCCTGAACAGCCTCAGCGCCGGTGAGCGTCAGCGGGTCTTTATCGCGCGGGGCCTTGCCCAGAATACTCCGATCCTGCTGCTCGATGAGCCGACCTCCTTCCTGGACTTGAAGCACCAGGTCAAAATCTACGACCTGCTGAAATCCGTCCAGCTTGAGAAGGGCACGACGATCGTCGCCATCACCCACGACCTCAACCTGGCGGCCCAATACTGCGACCAGGCGCTGCTCCTGTATCCTCTCGGCAGTCGGCCTGCCGAACACCCCTGCTGCCGCATCGGGAAGACCTCTGACATTCTCACGCCGGAGGAGATCGAACGCGCTTTCGATGTCCACGTATTTTCAGCAATAGTGGGCGACGAGAGATTTCTCATCCCCTTGGGTACGCGGGCCAGGCGGTCGAATCTCCCGGGGCAGGCGTCACCAGATTCTTCGCGCCGGCAACCGTAAGTCCCATAGTGTCAAGGATTTAGATCGAACTAAGGAGTCCGGCGGATAGTCACAACGATGGGGGCATGTTTCTTGGCTTCCCTGGGCTTTTTCCGGCGTCAATTGGACTACCAGAGGACGGGACTTTGTGGTATAATACAGTGCTCTACAAATATAAGGGTTCTTTCTGTATCAAGAGGTGCGTATAAGTGGCAGAGAAACGAAAGAAAACATCCAAAACGAATGTCGAGGAGCAGACTCCGAAGACCCGCCTCAGTTCTGCGGATCTGCAACACTTCAGGGTGTTGTTGCTGCAAAAGCGAAGAGAGATTCTCGGCAATGTATCGGAGATCGAGGGTGAGGCGCTGCGAAAGTCCAGGCTGGACGCCAGCGGCGATCTGTCGAGCATGCCCATTCACATGGCCGATCTCGGCACGGACAATTTCGAACAGGAGTTCTCGCTGGAATTGATGGATAGCGAGCGCAGGCTCTTGGTCGAGATCGACGATGCACTGAATCGAATCACAGCCGGAACCTACGGGATCTGCGAAGGCACAGGCAAGCCGATCACCAAAGCGAGGCTTGAGGCTCAGCCGTGGGCGCGTTACTCCGTCGAATATGCCAAGATGGTTGAACAGGGACGCGTGAAGGAAGGTCAATAGCCGGCGTTCGGCCTCAGCCGCCGCGCACCTGAGGGCCTCGCGGCCGGCGGTGCCAGGCGGATGGGAGCCTCGACAAACGAGATGCTACGGGACCCCACGAGTATCAGGCCCTGACTCTTTCGTGCCGTATGCCTCGGCCTCGCGATGAACAGGACGTGGTAGCGAGATCATCGAATGGAGGATCGAGACCAAGCCAATCCCGACCAGCCCCGGCCGCACCTGGAGTTTACCTGCCCGACCTGCAAACGTCGCGTCCGCGTGTTGCGGGAGGACCCCTCGAAGCTGCCGAGGTTCTTCCCCTTTTGTTCCGCGCGCTGCAAATGGATCGATCTGGGGGCCTGGCTCGATGCAGGCTACCGGATTCCCAGCCAGCCGGAGGAGGAGTCCGAAGACTCCGCTCCGGAAGATTCCTCCCGCCGCGACGCAGACTCACGCCCGTAACCAGGAGTCCCGCGGCACAAAATCCTGTGGACCAGACCGCACCGGCACAGTACCATGCCGGGGGTTACGCGGTCATTCAAGGTCAAAATGACGCGGAATTGTGCATGGGAAAGGAGCCGGTATGGTCCACGAAAAAGAGCCTATACTGCCCCTGGGCAATTTTCTGTTCCCCCGGATCTTTCAGGCCTTTCATATCGCGATCCGGCCCTCCAACCTCGGAATCGCTTTTGCCGCTCTGACGATCCTGTGCCTGACGGGCCGGATCATGGATTTGAGCCGGACGGTCGTGGTAGACCCGGGC
The DNA here is from genome assembly GCA_963699595.1 of uncultured Planctomycetota bacterium. Taxonomy (GTDB): domain Bacteria; phylum Planctomycetota; class Phycisphaerae; order Sedimentisphaerales; family Anaerobacaceae; genus PLanc-01. The sequence continues at coordinate 472,602 of CAVOUO010000035.1, read as the reverse complement.
TTTGCAGGGGCGGCCTCACGCGACACGGTGCGTCCGGGGACCGCCACCACGGCGACCCCTGGAACATCACCCGAAATCCGCCCGCCGCGCGGTGTCACCGAGCTTGACCTCTACCTGCTCCCGGATGCAACGCTGACGAAGAACTTCATCGAATCGCGAAAAGGATTCATCGAATCGAAGGATGCGGCGCGCACCGGAGTCTTTACCACCCTCTGGCGCTTCGGCGACAGGGAATTCCACAACGCCCTGTACGCGCTCTTGTCATGGAACGTTCCGGGCCTCGTGCGCAGCGTCACCAACGGCGCCAAAGCTCTGCTCTGGGCTTTCCGATGGCACACCCTCTACAGCATCGTCTTTTTCACGATTGCTTTCGTCGTTCTGTCGCTGGCCGGACTTGCCATCTGCCGCAGTGCGGCGCTGCAATTCGCGCGGGCCGAGAAACCACGCCTGACGCAAACCGTACGTTTCGGCCGGCGAAGACTGCTCAGCCTGCTCGGCGCCGAGCTCGCTCCGGCGGCTCTCATTGCCGCGTTCGGTTTGCCTACGATCCTTCTGGGTTTGCTCGGCAACGTCCCGATGGCAGGACCGGTGCTGACGGGCTTATTCCTGCCCTTGTCGTTACTGGTCGCTTGTGCGGTCGCCATTGTCCTCATCGGCATGATCGGCGGCGCGAGCCTGATGCCCCCGGCGATCGCCTACGAAGACGCGGATGGCTTCGATGCCGTCGTCCGCTCCTTCCTGATCTTCAGTGAGCCTTGGCGAATGGGCTTCTACACGATCGCGGCCGCTCTCTATGGAGCTGTCTGCTACCTCTTCGTGCGTCTTTTCAGCTTTCTCCTGTTGTGGACGACCTACCGTTTCCTGGAAATCGGCTTTCTGAAACAGAACGCGAGCCTCCATGCGATCTGGCCGGAACCGACCTTCGCCAGTTTCCTCGGACCGGGCGCCGCCCTGCCGGACGCCTGGTATCTGTGGCTGGCCGCCCTGCTCATTCGCCTTTGGGTCCTGGTCGTCATAGGAATCACGGCGTCCTTCGTCCTCAGCTTCTACTTCTCGGCGAGCACGATCATCTACGCTCTTTTGCGCCAGCGCGCGGATGGCATCGCTTGGGAGGAAATCTCCACCAGTTCCGATGAGGCGGTCATCGAGCCCTCGTCGTCTGAGACCGAGTCCGGAGCAGCCGCCCCCGCGCCGACGACAGCGATGAACGGGGCATCGGAACAGCCGCCCGAACCCCGCACGCCGTGTTGAGGAACCGCCGCAAACGTCCGGATAAACCGGTTGGGGCCGGTCCCGGCTCAGGGTATTCCTTTTCCGGTGAACTGCGCGGGGATGGAGGAACTCCCAGCGCGAGGGATTGTGTTTGGGAACCCGTTAACCGCTTTGTGCCTTGTGCCGATGATAGGGCCAGTGGCGTGACTGGCTGCCGGGTCTGCCTCTATGCGTGAACTCGTTTTGCACAATGCCAAGGAAAATGTCCGACCGACACACCCAGACCGATGCGCGGGGCCACGGCAGCCGGCCGTCGCGTTCTTCCACGCCGGGCGAGGGCCTTCTGCTGACCTTCCGCAAGCCGCTGATCGTTCTGGCCCACATCGCCGCCTTCGCCGCATCCCTGATGTTCTCTTTTCTCGTCGCCAACAACATGCAGTTCCGGCGTGAATGGCTCGTCGAGCAGTACCCCTTCCTGCTGCTGTTATCCCTGGCCATCAAGCTGCCGGTGTTCGGACTGTTCAAACAGTATCGCGGCTGGTGGCAGTACGTCAGCATCTCCGACCTTCTGGGCATCCTGCGGGCCTCCCTCGTCAGCACGCTGATCATCGTCGCGATCTGGTTCGCCGTGATCCTGCAAATCCCGGCCGTCCGCCGTGCCCTGCCGCCCGGCATCCCGGCCATCAGCCAAGGCGTCTTCATGGCAGACCTGTTCGGCACGATCCTGCTGCCGGCGGGTCTGCGCATGATCATTCGTCTGTACCACGAGGAATTCCGCACGACCGAGGGCGGCCGGCTCAAGCGCTTTCTGATCGTCGGGGCCGGCAACGCCGGAGAGGCACTGCTCCGGGAGACCCTCCGCATGCCGATCGTCCAATATGACGTCGTCGGCTTTATCGATGACGATCCCGTCAAGCAGGGTATCCAGATCCACGGCATCCCCGTGCTGGGAACCGTCGAGCAGTTGCCGCGGATTTGCGAAGATCGCAATATCGAAGAGATTGCCATCGCCATGCCCTCGGCGACCCGGCCGCAGTTGCGCCGGGTCATTCAGGTCTGCGAGGGCGCGAAAGTCCGGTTCCGCACCGTCCCTTCCATCACCGATATCGCCTCCGGCAAGCTGCGCGTCTCGCAGATTCGCGACGTTGATATCAACGATCTGCTCGGGCGCGAGGTCGTTCAGCTTGACCTCGACCTGATTCGGGCTTTCGCCAGGGATAAGACCATCCTGGTCACGGGCGCGGGCGGGTCCATCGGCTCGGAGATGTGCCGGCAGATCGGCCGGTTCGAGCCGAAGCTCCTGTTGCTCGTCGAGCAGGCGGAAAATCCCCTGTTCTACATCGAGCGGGATCTGCGCCGGCAGTTCCCCAGCCTTCCCCTGCTGCCGGTGATCTGCGACATCACCGACCACGCGCGGGTGCAGGCGATCTTCGAGCAGCACCGGCCCCAGGTCGTCATTCACGCCGCCGCCCACAAGCATGTCCCGCTGATGGAGCTCAATCCCGGCGAGGCCATCAAGAACAACGTCCTGGGCACCCAGGTGGTCGCCGATGCCGCCGACCGGTACGGCGCCACGAATTTCGTCATGATCAGCACCGACAAGGCGGTGAACCCGACCAGCATCATGGGCTCCTCCAAGCGGATCGCGGAGATGTACATCCAGGACCTCAGCCGGACCAGCAACACTCAGTTCGTCACCGTGCGGTTCGGCAACGTCCTCGGCTCCGAGGGCTCCGTCGTCCCGATCTTCCAGAAGCAGATCGACGCGGGCGGCCCCGTCACGGTGACGCACCCGGAGATGCAGCGTTACTTCATGACCATTCCGGAGGCCAGCCAACTCGTCCTGCAGGCCGCCACGATGGGCAAAGGAGGCGAGATCTTCGTCCTGGACATGGGCGAGCCGGTCAAGATTGTCGATCTCGCCAGCATGCTCATCCAGCTCAGCGGCCTGCGTCCCGGCGAGGATATCGAGATCGTGTTTACCGGCCCCCGCCCCGGCGAGAAGCTCTTCGAAGAGCTGCGGATCGAGGGCGAAGACATGCAGCAGACCGGTCATCCCAAGATTCGCATCTGGAAGAACATCGTCATGGATCGCGCGCGGCTGCGGGCCGGCATCTCCGAGCTGATCGAGCTCGCCGGCCGGCAGGACCCCGTCGCCCTGGCCGCCAAGATCAAGGAACTCGTCCCGGAATACTCCGCCGGCAATCATGCCTGACGCGGATGCGCCGGGACCGCGCGGCTGCAGACAGACACCCGCTCTGTCGAAGGGTAGCACAAGCGTGCGGTGGTCACCTCGGGGCGAGAGTCAACATGGGTGAGCAGTACGTCATTGTCACCCCGGCCTACAACGAGGCCGGCTACATCGCACACACGCTGGAGAGCGTGATCCGGCAAACCACTCTACCCGCCCGATGGGTCATTGTCGACGATGGTTCCACGGATGGGACGGCCGCCACGATTGACGCCTATGCGCGAACACACAGCTTCATCCGGTACGTGCGGCGCCCGCGGGCGAAAGACGATGCCTACTTCGCCAGCAACGTCCACGCCATCAGGGAAGGGGTGCGGCACCTCGGGAATCTGGGCTGTGAATTCCTGGCCGTGCTCGACGCGGACATCATCCTGCCTCCCGATTACTACGAGCGAATCCTTCGGCAATTCCGAGCCGATCCCAACCTGGGAGTGGCCTCGGGAATCTACGAGAATCTGGTGAATGGCCGCTTGCAGAGAGTCCTGAACGATCGTCGGTCAACTCCCAAGGCCCTTCAGGTCTTCCGACGGAGATGCTTTGAGCAGATCGGGGGATACGTGCCGCTGATCCATGGCGGCGAGGACACCTGCGCCTGCGTCATGGCCCGGATGCACGGCTGGACGACCTGGTCCTTTCCGGAGCTGAAAGCAGTGCACCAACGTCCGGCGGGCGTGCGCAATGCGCAGGGTCTCCTGCGAACGCGGTTCCTGCAGGGACTGTGCGAGTACGACCTCTCCACCCACCCGCTTTTCATGATTGCCAAATCCTTGCGCCGCTGCCTGCTGGAGCCGCCGCTGCTCGTGGGAGGAATTCTGCGTCTGGCAGGATACCTGTACGGGCATCTGAAGCGGGAGCCCTGCCAGATTCCTTCCGAGGTGGCCGCGTACGCGCGGCACGAGCAGATCAGCCGTGTGCTCTACTTCAACCGTATTTCCCCAAGGGATAGAGTCCGGACCGGCACCCTGTGATGGAGCCCCCCGCGAGGCCGCGCCGTCTTCCGCTCAGCACAGCCGGGCGAGCAGACTCTCGAGGGGCACGGTCGCGAACCCGGTGGCGGCATCACTGATTCCGTAGGGGATGACCAGGATGCCGTTGTGGACGAGACTGCCGCAGGAGTAGACCACGTTGGGAACATAGCCCATGCGCTCGTCCGGCCCGGGCGTCAGCAGCGGCTCATCAAGCCGGCCGATCAGCTTGGTCGGATCGTCGCGGTCGAGCAGAGTCGCGCCGATGCAGTAGCGGCGCATGGGGCCGACGCCGTGGGTCAGGAGCAGCCAGCCCGCCTCCGTCTCGATAGGCGAGCCGCAGTTGCCGACCTGCACGAACTCCCACGTGAACCGCGGTTGCTGCACCGGGGTGGCCTGGTCCCACACGCGGATGTTGTCGGATTCCAGAACGTACAAGTTCTCTCCATCGATGCGGCCGATCATCATATAGCGGCCCTGCACCTTGCGGGGAAACAGGGCCAGGCCCTTGTCCTTGGCGCAGCGGCCCTGCAGAGAGCGAATGTACGCCACGGGGCCCCCCAGGCGGAATCCTGCGTCGGGGCCCCGGTCCCGGGGACGGGCATCTCCATGATCTGCGGACGAGTCTGCCAGCCGTTGAACGCCGTGTAGGTCCCATAATAGCACATCGTGCCGTCATCATGGGTGAAACGCACGAGCCGCATATCCTCCATGCCCCGGCACTCCGGCTCACAGATGGGAAACAGGATCACCTGGTTGAGGTTGACATTGGGAGGCATCTCGACGTTGTAGTCGCAGGAAGCCAGCCACTGGGCCTGGTGCATCTCCTCCTCGTAGATCCGGGGGCCGTGCGGGTCGGACTGCAGGCGATAGAGAAGGGTCTGCAACTCCTGCATGGTGAACGGATCGTCCAGGCGGGCGAACACCTCGTCCAGAATCACGTCGCGCATGCCCTGGGCGGCCAGCTTGGCGCGCGACTCCGCCCGGCTGAACAGACGCTTCTCCACTTTCCGTCTCGGCTCCCGGTAGGGACCCGCAGGCTCCAGCGTGATCTCGCCGGCCGCATCGACGATGCCCCGCCGGAACACAATGCTGCTGATGTGTCCCTCGCCGACGCACCGCAGGCTCATGGCAAATCGCAGTGCCCCGGGCGGCACCCCGTCCTGATCGATGGCCGGAGCGATACACGGATTGAACAGGGCCGCGGAGGCGAACGCGTACTCGAGGGTGAAGTAGGCCCCGATCAACTGTCTTCTCGAAACCGTCAGAGACGACGGCATGATCACGCGCCGGGCCGCCTCCTCGTAATGGCTCAGGAAGATCTCATCCAGCTCGATCTGCAGGTGGTTGAAGTCCTGGACCGTCGTCGCCAGAAGCTGCAACACCTGCTCCTCGTCGAGCTCCATGACGCGGTCGATGATCTTCCTGGCGCGGGCCGAGCCCAGCCAAAAGAAACGGGTGATCGTATGCGCGGGGTCCCGCGTCAATCGAAGCGGCAGCCGCCGCACCGCCAGAGATTGTATACTTGTGTTCATCAAAAACCTGAAATTCCTGCTGCTACGCCCAGCACGGCCGGCATGTTCGGCACAGGCGCGAATTGCCGCCGAGGCCGTGACCGACAGATTGATTGTCTCGGCAACTCGCCGCGCCGTTCTTGACAAAAAGGCTGGCGCCGCCTACATTTTCGCCTTCATGAATGCGTCGACGGGACCTCCCCACGCGCGCCGTCGCATCGGGGAACCCCGTCCAGGGACGACTGCCATGCACAAGCTGCCGCGCCCATTCTATGACCGAGATACGATCGCGGTCGCCCGGGAACTGCTGGGAAAACACCTGGTCCATGTGTCCGGCGGCGTGGAGCGGGTCGGCCGAATCGTGGAAGTCGAGGCTTATCTTGGGCCGCACGACCGCGCCGCCCATTCCGCACGCGGATTGACGGAGCGGACGAAAATCATGTTCGGTCCGCCCGGGCACGCCTACGTCTACCTGATCTATGGCCTGTACTACTGCATGAACGTCGTGACACAGCCCGAGGGTGTGGCGGCGGCGGTCCTGCTGCGGGCGGTCCAGCCCGTAAAGAACATCGACGGCCGAACGCAGGGCCCCGGTCTGCTGTGCCGCGCGCTGCACATCGACCGGCGTCTCAACGGCCATGATCTGCTCAGCGACGATTTCTACATCGCCGATCCCGGCCGGCCGGCGGACTTTGCCATTGTCAAACGGCCTCGCATTGGCGTAGACTACGCCGGCCCCTGGGCCAAGAGGCTCCTGCGGTTCTATATCAAAGGCAGCCCCTTCGTCTCGAAGCCGTAGGTCCGGCGGTACATAGAAAACAAGAAGGAGGACCCTATGAAACCTGGCACCGTCTCTCTCGTCGGATTGTGGATGGTTCTGCCGTTGGCCCTGTCCGCGCAAGCCGAGATCCGGATCGTTGTCGAGCGCGGCGGCCCCGAATCCGCGGCGGCCCCCTTCAAGTTCAAGAATGTACCGTCGCCGTCGCAAAACGATGCGGCGACGAAAGCCCGGTTCGCCCTCCTGGACGGCAGAAGCGACTCGAATGGCGGCGCTCTCACCAAGCTTCACGACGGCCGACTCCCCACGGAGGACGATCAGCCCGCCGAGAACTTCTTCTTCAATGCCGGTACGGACGGCGGCCGGCTCCTGGTGGATCTGGGCAACGTCATCGACCTCAAACAGGTCAACACCTATTCGTGGCATCCCGGCCCGCGCGGCCGCAGGTCTACGTTTTGTATGCCAGCGCGGGCAACGCCGATGGCTTCGACACTCAGCCGAAGCGAGGGACCGACCCCCAGAAGTGCGGCTGGAAACAGATCGCCCAGGTCGATACCCGGTCGAAGGACAGTGCCAACGGCGGCCAATACGGCGTCAGTATCAGCGATTCGAGCGGCGCCATCGGCAAGTATCGCTATCTTCTCCTCGACATCCGGCGCACGGAAGAGACCGATCCGTTCGGCAATACATTCTACAGTGAGATCGACGTGGTTGATCCCGAGACGCCGCCGATCGCGGCGGTGCCGGCTGTTCAGACGACCGGTGAGGTGCGCCGGGAGACGGTCGAGGCAGAAGGCGGAACCTACAAAATCACCATCGATACCTCCGAGACGCCCGATCTGACCGACTGGGTGCACCAAGACCTGGCGCCGGTCGTGCAGGAATGGTATCCCCGGCTGGTCAAACTGCTGCCCAGCGACGGGTATGAAGCCCCGAAACAGGCCACCATCATCTTCAGCGCAAGCATGAAGGGCGTGGCCGCGACCGGTGGGACCCGGGTACGCTGTGCCGCCGGTTGGTTCCGGCAGAATCTGCAGGGTGAGGCCAAGGGGGCCGTCGTGCACGAGCTGGCGCATGTCGTGCAGAACTATGGCATAGCCCGCCGGACCAATCCCAATACCACCCGCACCCCCGGATGGATCGTCGAGGGGATCTGCGACTACATCCGCTGGTTCCTCTATGAGCCGCAGACGCGCGGCGCCGAGATCACCAGCAGGAACATCGCCCGCGCCAAGTACGACGGCAACTACCGCATCAGCGGCAACTTCCTGAACTGGGTGACCGAGACGTACTGCAAGGACATCGTCCAGCGTTTGAACGCGGCCGCCCGCCAGGGAAAGTATAGCGAGGAACTATGGAAGACGGCCACCGGCCACACCGTGCAGGAACTCGGCGACGAATGGAAGGCGAGCTTGGAGAAGAGGATCGCCGCCGAGAAGGCCGAGGCCGAGAAGGTCAACGAAAGAAAGAAGTGATCGCTCTGGAGGGCGCCAAGGTCCGGAAACACGCAGGAGAATCCGCAGCGAGAGAATCAACCAGCCGCCGCTGCGATGCTCTTGAGAGTTCATCCGAGGCCACCCAATGGCTCCGGTACTCCCTGCCGACGTTTGGCGACACAGCGCACTTTTGCGTGGTTTTTGGTCTTGGCCTGACCACCGCAATCTGGTAAAATAGGTGTATCGTTGGTAGTAGAATGGCAGTTTCTCAGGGTATCAGCGAACCTGTGCAGTGATGTCGTGTCGGAGTCGGGTGATTAGAGCAACGGACCGCGCATGGTCCTTGGGGTGGAGGCGCTTTCTCCCTGCAATCCCGCGGCATTGGGTTCGGGTCCCCACCGGCTCTGCTTCGCCGAGGGGAGGGGCCCCCCAACGCATAATTCCGCGTTGGGGACCCCGAGCCCTGCCGCAGCGCGACAGGGCGCGTTCGGGGTCGGCTTTGAGCCGATTACGCAGTGCGATTGCGGGAAACCCTTCGTCAGTTTCTTCGACCAACGACGTAATTGCCTGTACGATCAGATCATTGGAATAGACGATCAACGTGGCACGGTCTCGAAATGCGACGGATCGCAGGGAGGGCCGGATGCAGCCTTGGAGAGTAGTCATGATGACTCGTGTGCTCGGGAGACTATGCCTGATGGGTCTTCTGTTTCTCGTGCCGGCCGCGGCTGGATGCCGGGTCATGCCCGATAGTGCCCTCGCCTGTCCGGCCAATCAGGTGATCTATCGCGGCTTCGACGGGCCGCCGCGCATCCGGTTCGGGACCTATCCGAGCTCCAACATCGGCACGTTCTTCAAGGGCCCGAACCTGGGATCGCACGGGTACTGCTTCACTCTCGCGGAGAAGGATGGGGTGGCGTACACCTGTCGCGGCGGCACCATCGACATCATTCACGTTCGAATTGCGGCCGACTGGACGGCCTACCTCGCCTCGGTTACGTACCGGCATCTGATGAACCACGACGACGGCTTCTCGTGCGGGCTGGCCGTGGACCGGTCCCGCAGTTACATCACGTTTACGTATCCGGAAAACTGGGGCAGTCTGCCCAAACTCGAGCAGATGAAGATTGCCCGAGAGGTGGCCCTGGTGGTAGGACCGTATCTGACATTCATGATGACCAGTTGGCACGAGATGATCACGTGGTATGGTTTCAAGTGCATGGGGCCGTTCCCCGAGTTCCCCTCCGCCTTCTCCTGGGAGGACTCCTACTCCAATCTCCTCGGCACGATCGTCGCGGTTCGCGCCCTGCAGGATGCGGAGCATAAGTTCAATGAGGCCGTGAAGATCGTCCTCGACCGGGAGATGCGGACGCTGGGGATTGTGCCGGCCGGCGCGGCCAAACGGATCACGAACACCATGCGGGGCCAGTGGTGGACCGGAAACGTCATCTTCAGTGTCAATATGAAGAAGCGGAACTTCGATATCGGACTGAACGACGGATACATCACGCCCACGCTGATTCCGCAGGTCTCGGAATGTCCGGATGCCGAGCCGATGTCCTATCCGGTGCCCAAGCTCGACGTTCTGGCCCAGTACGGCTTCGCGGCGAAGGTGGAGATCGAGCCCCACGAGTGGGAAAGCGGCAAGATCCTGCGCCTCGTCTACGGAGATCAGCCCCAGAAGCGGATCAACCCCGAAGAGCATTTTGCGCCATCATGAACGACATCCGCCGGGAAGCAGTGGCCATGTACGGCCCCGAGTACGAACCGGCTCCCGCGCGCGACATCACCCAGGCCACGGCCCGCCGGGCCCGGTGACACGAACGCGCCGCGTCACCGGGAGCACGGTCAGACTTGCTGGTCCGGGTGCGGCTCGACATGCGCCCGGCATTTTTTCCCGGCCGGCGGACGGCAATTTGGTGGAAGGCCGCCAGACACTCGCTATAATGACGGGTCTTTAGGGTACCTGCGCCGCTGGTCACCGGGGACACCGCAGGCAGATAGAGTGGTCGGCTGGACACGGGTTTGCGGGGCGACAACGCCCTTATGGTTGGGGGCTACGAAGCGATCACGCGCTCGGACAGCGTGAACTCCTTCGATGGTCCCGTTCTCTGATGCTAGGGTTGTCGGCAGGGACGGCGGACGGCCTGGGAGTCTTGTCATGGGCAAAGGGCATGGACGTTCGAAATTCTATTGGGTCGGTCTCTTCCTGTCGCTGGGGGCGGCGTCCGGGTGTCAGGTATTACCGGACAAGGGCCTGTCCTGCCCGGCGGACCAGGTGATCTATCAGGGGTTCAATAGGGCGCCGCGGATGCGGGGCGGTGCTTATCCGATTGCCATCCTGGGCACACCGTGGCTGGGTCAAAACCTGGGCACGCACGGGTACTACTATCGCCCTTCGGAGAAGGATGGCATTGTGTACACATGCCGGGCCGGCCACGTCGATATCGCCCACTTGCGGATCGGCGCGGATTGGACCGCCTACCTGACCGCCACGACGTACCGGCACCTGATGAAACACAAGTCCGGCTTTTCCTACAAGCTGGCGGTGGATCGGTCGCGCGAGTATGTGCAGTTCACCTATCCGCCCGGCTGGGACAGCCTCCCCGAGCCGCAGCGCCGCCGGATCGCCAGGGAGATCGCGCTGGCCGTCGCACCGTATATGACGTATACGATGACCTCCTGGCACGAGATGCTCACGTGGTTCGGCTTCAAGTGCATCGGGCTGCCCACGGAGTTTCCGTCCGCGTTCTCCTGGGAAGACTCGTTCTCCAACCTGCTGGGCACGCTCATCGCCGTGAACGCCCTCCAGGACTCGCAGCATTCCTACAACGAGGCGGTACAGATGCGCGCTGGACCAGGAAATGGCCAGGCTCGGCATCCTGCCGGCCGGTGTCTCCAAGCAGGCCGCCGAGGCCGTCAAAGGCCACTGGTCTACCGGCGATGTCACGATGCTCGTGACCATCATGAAAAGGAATTTCGATATCGGGCTGGGCGACGGCATGGTCACACCGACCCTGGTCCCGCAACGTCCCCACGTGTCCCGAAGCCGAACCGCTCTCCTATCCCGCCCCCAAGCTCGATGTCCTGGCCCAGCACGGGTTCGCCATGAAGCTCGAGATCGAGCCGCACGAATGGGAGAGCGGCAAGATCCTCCGCATCGTCTACGGGGATAAAACCCGGGAAACGAATCTGCCCCGAACAGCACTTTCCGATCATCATGGACTGCATGCGCCAGGCGGCGACAACCCTGTATGGTCCGGCCTTTGACTACAAGGCGTACGAGGATGGGAGCCCGCCCGCCGCGCCCACCGCCGGCCGATGAACAGATCAGCTTTCGGAGGGGGCGAAACGAGCGATTCGCCTATTGCCTGGTTTTCGCGAGAATCCTATGCTGCATGAGTTGAGTGAGGGTGTTGCAAGTTAGGCTGTGATTCACGGCTCTAACAAACAGCACAAACTTGCTCATAGGCGTTAGGTGGTTTCGGCCACCTAACGCCGCTTTTTTATGGTGGCGGCGCCACCCCGACGAGGATCAGCTTCTGGAAGGAGCAAAATGCGCGATTCGCCTATAGTCCTGCTCGCGCGTGAGTCGTACTGTGCAAGCGGTGAGTGAGGGTGTTGTAAGCCGAGTCGTGATCCACGATTCGAATAGACAACACAAACTTGCTCATAGGCGTTAGGTGGTTTCGGCCGCCTAACGCCGCTCTTTTTGTCTCTCCCTTGCCGCGGCGGTGATGTCCCGGCCACGGCATCTTCGATTCTTCTGCTGTTCAGCGGCTTTTCCCTATTGAGCGCGCGGCGGCGATCTCTATGCTGCAGGGTGTGCCCAACAACTGAGAAGCAAAGGCCGAGGTGCTCCGATGAAGATCCTCCAAGTGACGGCACAAGAGCTGTTGGACTCCCGGGGCAATCCTACCGTGGAAGCGACGGTGCACTTGGATAACCACCTGAGGGCTTCCGGCATGGCGCCCTCGGGCGCCTCCACCGGCCGGTTCGAAGCCCTGGAACTGCGGGACAACGACCCGCAGCGGTATCTCGGCCGGGGCGTACTGCACGCGGTCCAGAATGTCAATGCCATTATCTCGCCGGCGCTCGTGGGGCAGGATGTGACCGACCAACGCGCCATCGACCACATCCTGATCGAGCTCGATGGCACCGACAATAAATCCTATCTGGGGGCCAACGCCGTGCTGGCCGTCTCGATCGCATGCCTGCGGGGCGGCGCCAGTACCCAGCAGATGCCGGTCTATCAGCACGTGGCCGCCCTGTGCGACCGACCGCCGGAGGGACCCTACACCATGCCGGTGCCGCTGGTCAATCTGATCAACGGCGGCCGGCACGCCCGCGGATCGTCCGACTTCCAGGAATACATGATCGTGCCCCTGGGAGCCCCGACGCTCGTCGAAGCAGTCCGTTGGTCGGCCGAGATCTTCCACCATCTCAAGACCGTGATCGAGAACCGGGGCTGGCCCACCACCGTGGGTGACGAGGGTGGTTATGCCCCGCCCGTGATCTCGAACGAAGAGCCGCTGCAACTGCTCATGGCCGCGATCGCGGAAGCCGGCTATGCGCCGGGGGACGAGGTGGCTTTGGGCCTGGACGTGGCGGCGTCCGAGCTCTACGAGGAGCGGCCGGTACCACCTGCCGAAGGACGGCCTGGTGCTCACCTCGGAGCAGTTCGTGGACCTGCTGGTGGACTGGACCGAGCGCTACCCGATCGTCTCCATCGAGGATGGCCTGGCCCAGGACGACTGGGACGGGTTCGCCCGGCTCAAACATAAAACGGATAACCGGGTTCAGATTGTCGGCGATGATCTGTTTGCGACGAATCCGGCCCGGGTGCGGATCGGGGCTGCGAAGGACGCGGCCAACTCGGTCCTGGTCAAGGCCAACCAGATCGGCACGATCACGGAGACCCTGGGCACGATCCAACTCGCCCACGAGTGCGGCATGACCGCGATCGTTTCCCACCGTTCCGGCGAGGCCGAGCTGCCCTTTGAGGCCTGCTTCTCGGTCGGTACCGGCGTCGGCCAGGTCAAGACCGGCTCCATGTCCCGCTCCGAGCGGGTGGCCGAGTACAACCAACTGATGCGGATCGAGCGGCGCCTGGGCTCCCAAGCCACCTTCGCCGCCTTTCCCTTCGCCCGCTACGCCGAAGCCAGGCCGTAGGCCCGTCCGTACGGAGCAAGGGCGACTGGCGGATTCACACGCGGATCCCGGAAACGATCAAGGAAGACTCGCCTTTTCGAGGACCCCGGTGGCGCTGGACAGCACCAGACCCGTTCGGTCCCGATGGAGCACGGCCGTGCCTACGGTCGCAAAGCCCTTTTGCTTGACGTCGTCGGCGATTCGTATCTTTTCACTGGGGCCGCTGCCCCCCGCCTGAGACGGAAGGCCGCCCTCTTTGAGGATGGCAATCTGCTTGAGCTCCAGGTCGATGCGGTCGGGGTAGACCATGGCGACCAGGTAGTTCACGTTCGCATCGCGGCCGAACTCGCTGCCGTGCGCAACCTGAAGGATGCCGTCGGCCTGCGTGCATGCGAGCGCACGAGTCTCGCCGCACAGGTACAAGTCGGCTCCGTGTTTCGTGAGAGCCTGCCACAACGGGGACTGGCGACCGCCCGCCAGCATCAGGCTGCCGGAGCCGTCTGACCCGGCCGGGCCGAGAACCGGCGTGTGGCCCATCACCACGACGTGCGCGACGCCGGGATTGTCAGCGAGGGTCTGTTCGAGCCACTGCAATTGTTCGCCCGTGACCTGCGGGATGATGCCGGCCGGTGGACCGCTGCCTCTTTCGAACACGTCCAGGGCCGACGAACAAGCGTGTTCTCGTGCACGAACGAGTAGGCGGTGCCTTTCAGGCGCAGCGGCCCGTTGCGCGGCATATTCAGGTACCTCTGGAACTGCCGCTTGAAAAGGGGCACCAGGGCGGCCTTGTCGTCGGGCCAGGGGCGGCCGCCGATCTCCTGATCGCCGACGGCGGCGTAGAAGCGCAGGCCGTGATCCTCCATCCGCTTGATCCACGCGGGATACTGGACCGCCGCGAGCTTCTCCACGGCCGCCTTGTCCGGCCAGCGGCCCCCGACCAAGTCGCCCGGGACGAGGACGAATTCCGGATTCTCGGCCTTGATCGCCTTGAGGACATAGTCCAGTGTTTCTTCCCAGCCGGGCTGCGGATAGGCAAGATCGGCGCCGATGAAGTTGGGGATACTGACGAACCGCCACGCGGGCGCGGCGGAAACGCCGTCCTGCGGGACCTCCGCCTTGGCAACCCACAGAATCGCGTTCAGGACCAGCTTGCGGAACGGCTCCATGTGCCAGTTGCTCGTGTAGTGACCGCCCGCAAATCCGAAGCCTCGGCCGCCATCGGGACGCGTATAGGCCCAGGCCAGCACCTTGTCCTGCGGATTCCGGGGCGGCAGCTTGCCGGTCATAATGGGGACCACATTCTCGTCATTCGGTCGGAATCGGATATCGAAGTACCATTCGTCCTCCGCCACGTAACCGCGGCAACCCCGTGTGATCGGGTGGCCATTGCTCGACGGCGTCACCTTCACCACGTTGACGGGATTCTGGGAGTAGCCCGCCTCATAGCAGCCGCCCATCCACGCCGTGAGGTCCGGCTGCGCTCCGGCGGGCGGATCGATGGAGTAGTGAAGAAACATGATTCCGGTCCCGCGTTTCGCCAGCTCCCGGACTTTTGCCAGTCGGCCCGGCTCGACCAGCGGGTGCATCTCGCGTCCGTCCGCAAAGAACACGATCGCATCGACATCATCCAACGCCGCGGGATTCGCAGGCCAGCCATTATCATAGACATCGATCTGCAGCGGCTCGATGTTCGTCGCTTGTTGCAGGCAATCTTTCACAAACCGGGCGACCTGATCCCACTCGTGAGTGCCTGGGCCGTGACTCGGTTTGCCGGCCAGGAAGGCGATCTTCTTGGCCTTCGTCCCAGCCGCCGGCGCCAGGCCCGCCGCCCAGGCGCAGCCGCGCCGGAACAGCTCCGCCGCCCCCGGATTCGTGAAAGCCCCCACGTCGTGGCCGAGCGGACTGTGAAACACGCGGCCTTTGCCGTAGCTCAGGATGAAAGCCATCGCATAGTTCTTGCCATCCACCTTCGACTTGGACTCGGCCAGGACCTGGATCGGAAGCTGACCCGCCAGGCACGTGTACAGCTCATCCGTGATCCCGAAAGGCTTCAGCCCCCGTGTGATTGGATGGTCCACTTCCGTCATTGTCACCTGGAAGGAGCCGTAAGGATCGTGCCCTCTGAGCTTGGGATCATAGACCCGCCCGACGATCTTCTCGAACTCGGGCCAACCCTGGAAGGCCCCGCAGGAAAAGTGCACGGCCACCACGCCGCCGCCCTCCCGCACGAATCGGGCCAGATTCTGCCGGGCCTGCTCCCCGGGATCGGGCGTCTCCCAATTCATGAAGTGCAGCACGACGACGCTGTAGTCCCGCAGCTTCTCCGAGGCGAGAAACTCGGGCTTCTCCACCACATCGACCTGCAGCCGCGGGTCCTTGCGCAGCTCCCCTGCCAGCGCCGGCGCCGTCTCCTTCCACTTATGCCCCGGGTAGTCAATGCCCGTGACGATGACCACCTTGCGCGTCTCAGCGTCCGCGCCCCAGGCCTTCGAACCCGCCCCCAGGATGAGTCCGCTCGCAACCACCGACAGCCACAAGAAACATGCCCATTGTCTCCGCTTCATGCCTTCTCCTTCCAGCCGGTCCGGGAAAAATAGAACGACGAAACGGAGTGCTCCATCATTCCAACGTTCTTATCTTATTGGTTTCTCGCCTTTTGTCAACGCGGAGGGTCATGTCGGTGATGCACGTAGTGCTCGATCAGCCGTTTCACCTGGCTGTTTTGCGGCGTCTCTTCCTCGTTCAGCGCTTGCGTGGCATCGTCCAGCGGCTCCGGCTCGGTCTGCCGCAGCTTGCGCAGCAGGGCCAGAGCTTCCCGCCGGATCTGGGGCACGTGCAGGTCCATCATCAAGCCCGCGTCCTTGTCACGCCCATAGATGCGCCCGAGCGACTCTCTCTTGGCAAAGGTCTGGAGGAATGCCTTCTCCAGGATGAGGATCTCTTGTGTCGTGAGCAGCCTGTCTTGGACTCTCTTGTCCAGTTGCGTCCCGCTTTCGACCCCCAGCAGCCGCAAAACATGCTCCCACGTCCGGCAGGGCAGCATCCGAACCTTCGCGATCTCGCACACGGTCTTTCTCTCGTGACTCAAGAAGACCGCCAGCATCCGCCGCGCCTCATCTCTGAGATGCACCTGTTGCTGCCGGCGCACGAGCTCGAATTGCCACGCGGGGGCGCCGTCGGGAGATTTCCCGGTTTGCACGAAGGAACAGAAGTCCTGAGCCTCCTGAGCCGCCGCTTGCTGAATCGCCGGCAACGTCTCTTCGTTGACGATATTGGGGATGGCCGGCATCTCTTCCACCGCGGCGACTGCCGCTTCCGGCACGGAAGCGGCTGCCTGCTTGGGGACGGCTCCCACAGACGAGACGCCCCCCGCGGGGACACGGGCCCCCACGGGTCTTCCTTCCCTGATTTCCCTCATGAACAGCAGAAAGCCATGCGCGACTTCCTGATGTCGCCCTCTCTTGGCGGCACGACTCAGCAGCTTCCGCCAGGCCTGGTAGCGCTTGTCGTCCGCGAAATAGTCCCGGATATCGACCGCCAGGCCGGAGGAGACGCCGGCCTCCGCGCTCTGCTCCGTCAGAGTCTTCATGCCCTGGAGGACGGAGAACATGTACTCGCGGTACCGTTGGGCATTGCCCTCCGTGAAACGCCGCAGCCGCTTGAGGGTCACGCCGGATGTTGTCCAGCATCAGGTCGTTCACGGTGAGGACGTAGGAAGGCACCTGCTCCGCGTTGGAGAACTCGGCCACCTCGGCCAGCCCCGCCAGAAGTCCCTCCTCGACCACGGTCGATTCCTCTTTCTTCGAGTTCTCGCTGGCGGCCTCCGCTTCCTCCTGAATTCTCTTGAGCAATTCCTCGACGCCCCGCAACGATCTCTTCAGCAGCCGGTCGCTGGCCGCATCGAAAAAGCGAAACGGTTTGATGATCCACACGGCGGCGACGAGCAGCAAGCACGCGGCCCCCCAAATAAAGAACTTGCCGTACTGCTGCCAGAACTGCTGAATCTGCTCAATCGGGCCCGGCCCCCCGCGGTCGATCTGCTCCAGTCCCTCCACCTCGTAAGGGCCCCCAATCGCACTGCGTCGCGATGGGGAACCCTGCCCGGCCTGGCCCCAGGCCAGGGCCGCCAGCATCAAGACGGCACCACAGGCCAGAACCCATGTCCAGGCCCTTCCCAGGCTGCCACATTCCGGGCAATCCCGCACAGGAACCTCCCGAAGGACTCTGTGTTTTCCCGGGTTTGTCGATGACACATCCACGTTCCTATTATACCATGTCCTTGGCCGTCAAAGGAAAGGCACGTGCGGAAATTGCGAAACCGGTAGGAAAGGAGAATTCTTATGGCAAACTCAAAGCGAGTCGGAATGTTGCTGGTGGGAGTACTGCTGTGGGTGGGACTTTGTCAGATCAGAGTCCTCAGGCCCCGTCGGTGGGCGAGCGTCAGGCCGGAGCGCCGCGTGACCATCCGGCCGCCGGGGGCAACCGCGTGTTCGCGCGGGCGGAGGTCTTGCCGTCCGGGGAAGCCGAGGAGATTCGCAGCCAGGTGGAACAGCCCACGGCCATTCTGTACGTGGTCCCGTCCGGCCAGACCGTCAAGAAGGGCGACCTCCTCGTCGAGCTGGATGCCTCCGCTCTCACCGACAAGAGGATACAGCAGGTCATCCAGGTGCGCAAGGCGGAGACGGAGATGGATCCGGCCAGGGAGAACCAGTCATGGGAGGCACGAGCCGCCGAGGGACAAATCGTCGTTGCCGAGAAGGCCCTGCGGCTGGCCCAGAGCCAACTGAAGGCGTTCACCGAGGGCGAGTATCCCCGCCAATTGGCCCTGGCCGAGGGTGCGGCCAATATTGCCAAAGAGAGGCAGATGATGGCCCGGGAACGAGCGGAACGGCTGATCGGCCGCCTTCAAGGCTCAGCAGGATGAGACGATGAAAACGCCTGTCCAGGAGGCACAGCTTGCCCTGCAGGAGGCGAGCCTGCAGTCGCAGGCGGCGGAGAATTCGCTCTCGATGCTCAAGAGCTTCGTGCATGACAACAAGGTCGCCGAGCTGGAACTGGCCGTGGCGCAGAGAGAGTACGACCTGGCCCGGGCCCAGGATGCGCTGACCGCCGCCAAGTCGCGGGGTGGAGCAACCCTGTCTCTGGCCGAGATGCAGTACCATAGGGAGCAGGACCGGCTGGCGAAACTGGACGACCAGATCGTGAAAGCCAAAATCTACGCCCCGCGCGATGGGATCGTCGCCTATCCGAACGATGCCGATGAGCCACCGATCAAGGCGGGGACCGTCGTCCGCGAACCGACAGGTCCTCGTCCGTCTTCTGGCCGTGACGCCGTCCAAGCCGTGAGTCAGTTCGCCGGCTTCAGGACAACCGAGCGGAGGTTGATCGCCTGCCACTGGCCGCGCGATCGGCTTGATGCTCAGCTCGTGGGTGCCCTTCTCAAGCTGCACCTGGCCGAGCTTGACGGTCTTGAAGGTCTCGTAGTCACCGGTCTTCTCGACCTGGGCGGCGAGCTTCTGCTCGCCGACGGCGACCTCGAACCTGCTGCTCTGGGCCGGCGTGGCGACGGTGGCCATGACATCGAACCGGCCGCCCTTGTCGATCTTGAACTGCCAGCTCACCCAGTCGCGTGCGTTGGTCCAGTAGCCAATGTTCGGCCGGCCGCCCTTGGACTCGACCTGGGCCGTACTCGCCGTGGATTTCCGCCAGCGGCGCGGGTAGCACCATGGTCCCATCCGCCTCCTGGCCCGGCAGCACCTTCTCGATATCGAGCTTGCCTTTGACCTCCAG
The DNA here is from genome assembly GCA_963699595.1 of uncultured Planctomycetota bacterium. Taxonomy (GTDB): domain Bacteria; phylum Planctomycetota; class Phycisphaerae; order Sedimentisphaerales; family Anaerobacaceae; genus PLanc-01. The sequence goes on along the minus strand of CAVOUO010000035.1, from coordinate 453,505 downwards.
CACGACCACCGTGTCGATGGGGTCCAGCGGCTCGGCCGGGACCTCGACGACCAGGCCCCCTTCCCCGCTGGCCACCCGGAGAGTCTTGTCCGTCGCCAGCAGCCAGGCGCTGCGGACCTCGTTGCGCAGGCCCGGCACGACCAGCTTGCCGTCCGTCGGCCAGTCGAAGACGTGCAGGTAGAGCGTGGCCCCGTCGTCGTTCAGCTTCTTCGTGCAGCGGCCCCAGGGCAGGCGGCTGAACGGGCTGGCGGTCGTGGCGTAGATCGCCTCGCCGTTGACCTTCATCCACTTGCCGATCTCCTGGAGCCGCTCGACGCTCGGCTGCGGGAATCACGCCCTGGCAGGTCGGGCCGACGTTCAGCAGGTAGTTGCCGCCCTTGCTGGCGATGTCGACCAGGTTGCGGATCAGCGTCTCGGTGGACTTCCAGTTGTGGTCGTAGCTCTTGTAGCCCCAGGTGTCGTTCATCGTCATGCAGGTTTCCCAGTCGCGGCCGGGAATGCCGGTGGCCGGGATGTGCTGCTCGGGCGTGCTGAGGTCGCCGCCGTAGCCGCCGCCGAGGCGGTTGTTGGTGATGATGCCCGGGCTGGAGCTTGAGCAGCGGCAGCAGCATGTCGGCCCGCGCCTTGGTCATGTCGACGGGCGTGTCCCACCAGAGGACGCGCGAGCGGGCCGTAGTTGGTGAGGATTTCCCGCACCTGCGGCACGGCGATCTTGCGGATGTACTCGTCCATGTCGCCGTCCTGGGCCTTGTCCCAGTGCCCGCCGGCCGCCGCGCCGCCGGGATGGTTCCAGTCCTGGGCCTGCGAGTAGTAGAAGCCGAGCTTGATGCCGTGCTTCTCGCAGGCCGCGGCCAGGGGCTTGAGCAGGTCCTTGCCATAGGGCGTGGCGTCGACGATGTTCCAGTCGGTGGCCTTCGAGTCGAACAGGGCGAAGCCGTCGTGGTGCTTGGAGGTGATGACGATGTACTTCATGCCGGCCTCCTTGGCCAGCCGCACCCACTCGTCGGCATCGTACTTGACCGGGTTGAACTGCTTGGCGAACTGCTTGTACTCGGCGACCGGGATCTTGCCCGTGTTCATGATCCACTCGCCGATGCCGGAATCTGCTTGCCGTTGTAGGTCCCGGCGGGCACCGAATAGACGCCCCAGTGGATGAACATGCCGAAGCGGGCCTCGCGCCACCACTTCATGCGCGCGTCCCGCTGCTCCGGCGTCTCGCCGGGCTGGCCGACCACCTCCTGGCCAACCCCGACACTGCCAAGACTTACCATCACGGCGGCCGCGAGAACCGCCGCCCGCCGCACCTGCGAAAACCGCGAACGTTGCATCTGAGAACCTCCCGCGTAGGGTGGGCTGTGCCCACCATCTTCTGTTGACAACTCGCCCGCCAGTCTATCCTCGAAGTCCCCGGCCCGCAACCCGCCACCGCACAAGGGGTGCATGACCGTCCTTGGACGGGCATCCGTAGACGTTGGGAGTTCCGCGTTTACGCGGGTCGAAGTAGTCTTACCCGCCTGAAGGCGGAACTCCGAACTTGTCCCGATCCGTGCCACGGGCGGACGAATCTCGCCAACGAGGGTCGCAAAGACGGTCATGCACCCCCACACAAATGGAATCATGGAAGACAGGACGGGCGAGCCCCAAAGAAGAAAGAAAACGAAAAGCGGGAGTATCCGCCGATGCACGGCGATGAGAATACCCCGCCGCAGGCGTCCGACCCAAATCGTCAACATGTCATTGCGAGCGCAGTATTGTCATTCCCGCGCAGGCGGGAAGCGGCAATCCGAAATCATAAACATGTCATCCCCGCGAAGGCGGGAATCATCAATCCCAAGGCTACCGGCCGCCACTCTTCCGCCCGGCCTCTGCCGGAAAAAGTACCGTACCCCTTTAGTTCCGGAAAAAGTACCATACCCCTTTAGTTCCCCCTCACCATTTCTTACCCAATGCCCGACATTACACTAACCCAGACCGGACAGCATCCCCGCCGCCTACAATCGGAAAGGGATCTTGCTCTTCTTGATTTTGAACCGAAGATCATACTCTTGGTAATAATAGGTAACGACCGCCTCATAGGCAGCCCTCTCTCCATGAGGCGAAATCCACACCTCTTTGATATAGTCCTTTGGCTCAAAGGCCAGTTCAATGTAGAGTCGATTAGTTCCGCTCACGGGCACCGGGTAATCCATTCGATCTGGATTGCGATTCACGCATCGCCACTCTTCCTCAGACGAATATGCGCCGTGCTTGATTGAAGAGATCGTCCGATATATCTTGGCCGAGAGTGACAGACAGAGAATATCTCGAACGAAGTGCCGCCGGTTCGTACAGCCCGCAGGATACGGACCGCTGAAGAAGGAATCTGCAATGGTGGTCAACGTGCTTGGGTCCAAATGCCCGTCCTTGTCCGTGTATTGGCACGGCATCAGTTCGTTTCGAGAGGCCATCCGGCCTGATTGGATTTGGGACTCGCAGTCCACCCGCCTTGCGCGTAATGTCGATCAAAAACCCTTTCTGCACCTTCGCGGAATCGAAGCCAATTGCCACGCCCCCGTTGCGTGAGTATGCTCGCCACTGGTCGAGCGAATCGGCAACAGCACTGAGTGACAATACATATACGTCCAATGTACCTCTTCCGAACTCCTGGATTTCCGAAACCAGCCAATCCTCAAAGACAGCGGGTGAACCACCGCCTCGGTGTCCGTTGACGGCCTCTAAGAGATTCCGTACCCCAAGCTGTAGTTCGCCAGTGTCGTTCATCTGATCATAGCGGGTAGCCCTCATCTTCTTTGTCTCAATTATGCTCTTGAAGGCTTCGATGGAGGTATAGTGGTAAAGTATATCCGGGACTGTGCTACGCCTTGTTACCATCTTTCCGTCCTCTTCCTAACAGTATGACGATGCTCGTCTACACTTCAGAGGCACCACGTCCGTGTCACTGGCCCCGCGAGCATTGTGCCGCTGCTTATTGCTTATAGCTGTTTCACGCCTCTCGGGGCGATCCCCCTCCGCACGCCAGAGCCGGTAAGGGCAGTCTCTATTTCTTTCTCGACACACCGACGGCGTTCCAGACGATCTCAAAGATTGGTTCCATCTGTTCCGCAACATCGGACTCAAAGTCCTCGAATACGATCTCCGGTAGGATTAGGTGTTCTTCCCGAAAGGGGTCTGCTATTGGCAGGTGTTCTCGAACGTTCAGTCCATCCCTATTTCTGGTTGATAGTCTCCGCCCTTTCATTTCCAATAGTGTCAAGAGCACGAAAACGGGCGGAAACCAACGCCCATATCGCATTGGATCTTCAAGTACCCACTGGCTGCTCTGGACACGTTGACTTCGTACTCAAGCCCCACGAGGTCCTTATCTTCGCCTTGGTTTCTGGAACTGTGCTCCATGTTCACTGCTTCAATAATCCCATTGCGGAAATACTGCGTGTACCAATCGCGAGGCTCAGTCTCAATACGGTGCGGATGATATGCGACAAACCCATCGAAATTATAGCGGGTGGCCGTAACCACTGGATGCCCACCACCTGCGAGCGTCCGCCAGTCTTTTGGGGTTGGCAGCGAACCTGGATAGATCGTAACGTGCGCGAACGGCGAACGCATCAAAAGGCACCAAATGCAGCACGCACTTTGGCCCGTGGAGAAGCGGTACGGGTGTCTCCAGACTGTATCTTACTCAGTCGCTCAGCTCGAAATGCCTCCGTTCGTGTGGCAACTGTGTCAGCCATTCCGAACAATGTGGCGCAGGCCAGTCACATCCAGCATCTCGCGCGGCCAGCGTTCGTGCGGTAATAGAACCTGTGATCCCCGCACAGTACCATGTGTGGTGCGTTGAAGCTACGCGGGATTCTGATAACGACAGCGAATCTGTCGTTCCCTATGGGGATGCGTTCTCCTATCTGCATGCCGTAGACTCTTGGGGAGGTTCCGTCACGAACGATGTTCTCAAGACACTGCTTCCATTGGTCTGGATTCACCAAAGGCATGCCGCACAACTCTTCCGGATGCCCTTATCTCTATTCCTCCTGATGCCACAAACAAGGTGTCCGCCATGAGTGTTCGCGAAGGCGGTTATGTCACGCAAAAACTCCTTCTTCTTCTTCAGGCTTCTCAAGTGAAAGCACCTTCTTGTATTCGAGAACCGTGCCCTCCACAGTCTGATTGCGGATGAGGCTATCGAGGTCGGCCTTCGTTATGCTGCTGATGGGTTTGTCCAAGGTCATGTTTGGTCTCTCCCGGCGGTCTACGGAAACGTCAGGTCTGTCTCAGCGAACGGCAGTTGGCTCGGCCCTCACACAGGTGTGCAGCCATCTTCAAGCAGACCACTGCAATGGCCGTCCAAGCTCCGCAAAGCTCCAAGTGTTGATATCATACGGTCGTGCAGACCGCCTTCTTTGTAGGTGTCCTTCCTGACAAACGCGTCAGATAGAATGAGAGAGACTCCAAGACCTTCCGAGTGGCCTTGAGGGCATTGGGCAGGCTGCCCTCGCTGGCAAACAAGGAGTGGCCTCTTGGTGTGTTCTCCGTCAACGGATTATCAGTTGTGTAGTGCGTGGGCCAGAAGAACACGGGAACCTCTTGGCTTCTCAGAGACATATTCTCATTCTCCAGATCGAGCCAACTGCGCATCACACGTTGGAGCAACTGACGTTCCGCAAGCCTCTCGTTCGGATCGGCGGGCTCACCCATATGTATCTTCAGTATGGGCGGACCGGTAGGAATTGTGACTGTGTCCTGCTCATCGTGCTGTATGTCCGGGATCATACCCCGTTGCCCCTCATCAAAGACGAGCCGCGTCTTTCGGCCATCGCCGTAGTGCCAGTACGCTTGGACCCGTCGGATCGTATTGTAAACCTGCAAGGTCAACTCTTTCCTTGAGACCACTCCCAAGAACAGCGGCAGCGAAGAGCAAGAAAGGCAATCTCGCTCAGGCTGCTCTTCGAAAACGATTGGCTCCTTGTTGGACTTGATCTGGATTCCGAATGGCTTCCCAGTGGGAATCAGAACGTTGTTCTCCACCTCTGCCAAATGGACTATGAAATCCAACCCAAAATCGTCCTCTTGACGCGGGACAGGCACGGTGAACCCCAACTTCGTTAGCGCGGGGATAGCAAGGTATTCGGAACGGTTGCCTTGTGAGTATCCGAACGGAAGGCCCATGTGTCTGTTGTCCCCGAAACCTCACTTTAGACTGGATGCGACAAAGAGCGAGCTATCCTCGCGATCAGATCTTCAATTCTTGCCATAGATATTGGGTGAACCTCCAACGAGAGAATCCGCATACATAGAGGGCCATGATAGGGCATGAGCGATCATTGTCAAGTCGCGAACTGCCCCACCACCTTATTCCCATGTCCGCTCGGTACGAGGAAAGATCGGGGGAACGGGACGGTGTCAGGTACTTCTTTCCAGAAGGAATCCGTGTCCACCCGGCCTGAATCCGTGGCCCAAGAGCAGTTGTCAGCGACCAGTTCTGGGCCTCAAGACGTAGATGAGTTAGAAAAGCCACAGATTACGCAGAATAGCCGGAACGGCACCGGGCAACGAGGCGTTGTCGCAGATTCAAGAAGGAGGAAAGAGGCTTGCTGTTGTCGATTCTCTTCCTTTGCTCTGCCGCCTTGCTTTAGAAATCTGTGCTAATCGGAGATTGCCGCGCCCCGCTCGCAATGACATGATCTGTGGCTGAGTCGTCTTGGTTGCGGCCGGAGGCCGCGCTGGGTCCCCCAGCGTCCCCTGCGGTTAGGAATCGGTAGTCGGTAGTCAGTAGCCGGTAGGCGGCTATTTCGACAGCCGAGGGAATAGGGGTTCCCGCCCCGATCCGGTCGGGGGCAGGCTCTGCCAGAAGAATTTCTGCGGAATCCTGTGTTTTTGCGTCAACATGGGGGCGTCGAGAAGCGTCTTTATATAGTAGAATGACCTTATCATAGAGACATTCTGGTCGCAGCGCGAATTCCCAGTGTCGCGGGGGAGATGGCGCGGCACTGGGCCGGACGCGGCCCGGGAGACGAGGGCCGTGGGAAGTTGTACAAACAAAGCCAATCGAGGAAGGCCAGTACCATGCGGTGGGTTGCCTGGACCCCTGCCTTCGCAGGGGTGACAACGGGGGCGTCCTGTACAAACAAACCCAATTTCACCGGGGCCGTTTCGAGTGGTAAGAATCGGACGTACAAAGAGTTACGAGGATTCCGAGGTCATGAGGCATGCAGAAAAACAAAGCCAATTACCGGCAGCAGGCCGATCCGGAGATCGGCGGTCCCAGGGGGGCCAAATGTGCGAAACAAAGCCAATTCCCGGCGAGGCCGGGTGGGACGAGGCCACAGGGGCGTGGGACGCGGAGCAATCGTGCAAAACTGCCGTGGGCCGGAAAAGGGGACATTCTGCTTTTTCCCGAGGCGGGAAGAAAGCAGGATGTCCCCACCGGTCAATCGAGGCGGATGCCTTTCTGGTGGAGCCAATGTTTCAGGTCGCCCATCTCGCTGAAGATCTCGTTGTCGTAGTCCTGCTCCAGCTTTACGACGTTTTCCGCCAGCTCCGGCTGCTCCTGGACGATCTCGGTCAGCTTCTTCTCGAACTCATCGGCACTGGCCTGCAGGTCATCCAGATCGACGTGGATGCCGAGCATGCCGGCCATCCGGCGGGTCGCGGCCACGATGCACTTCGGATTGGCGCCCTGCACGTACGCCGGGATGGTCGCCACGATGCTCACCATCTCGACACCGTGCTCCTTAGCGATGGTGGTCAAATAAGTTATGATACTGGCCGGGCCTTCGTAGTCGCTGAACTTCATGCCGTAGCTCTCGAAGCGGGGCTTCATCTGGGCGTCGGAGACCGAGCAGAACAGCATGGGGTCGCGGGTGTGCGGCACCAGGCCCGCTACGCTGCCGATGAAGTACACCGACTTGACGTGCAATTGGTCGCACAGAGCGAAGAGGCAGTCGCCGTAATCGCTCCAGTTCATGTTCGGCTCTTTGCCCGCGAACAGGACCAGATTCTCATTCTCGGCGGCGAAGAACGAGTTATCCGGGAACTCGAACTCGCGAATGATGCCTTTGCGAATCTTGCAGTGCGGCCGGAACAGCGACGCCACCTCCATCGCCCCGGGGAAATTATACATGTAGAAGCCCTGATGATCGATTTCGGCGATCCGCTGGGCGTGGAGCTTATCGATCAGGACCTTGATCGTGCCGGTCGAGACCTCCGCGCCGTCCATCCAACCCGAGAGACCCATCAGCAGCCGAGAATCCCGAAGTTCCGCTTTCCCATACACTCGCAGCTTGTCCGACCCCATGTTCCCATCCTTCGAACGCGACCACGATCAGTGAACCACCACACCGGCATCCTAAACGAGATGGCCGAAGGCCGCAAGAGCGAAAAAGGGTCCCCAAACCGCGGGCTGCGGGCGCGACGGCCTTCGGCCGCAGCCAAAACCGCATTAGCCGAAAGAAACGGAAGAAGGCGAACGTGAGGAAAGCCGTGGCGTCGAGAGACTGACGAAAAAGACAACCGCATCTGCCACGTGCAAGCTCGCGACGGGAGACCTTGACCTGGCGGGCGTTCTCCCTTACTATGGTCCGTCAAGGTCTTTGTGTGCAACCAAAACTCACAGCCGAAAGGAGAAGAGATCATGAAACGACGTGACTTCCTCAAAACCGCCGCCGCCGGGACCGGTCTGCTCATTCTGCCCAAGACCATGCTTCTCGGCGCCAACGCCCCGAGCAACAAGCTCAACATCGCCCTGATCGGCACCTGGGGCCGGGGCGAGGCGCACTTCGACGCCGTGCCGAGCGAGAACGTCGTCGCCCTGTGCGACGTCAACGAGAAGCACCTGGCCGCCGCCGCGAAGAGATTCCCGAACGCCAAGACCTACGTGGACTGGCGCAAGTGCCTCGACCAGAAAGGGCATCGACGCCGTGGTCTGCTGCACGACGGACCACACGCACGCCTTCGTCGCCAACTGGGCGCTGAACCGCGACATGCACGTCTACTGCGAGAAGCCGCTGGCCAACAGCGTCGAGGAGGCCCGCGTCGTCCGCGCGAACTGGCTCAAGAGAAAGAACAAGCTGGCCACGCAGGTCGGCACGCAGCGCCACGCGAACCCGAACTTCAACCGCGTGCGGGAGCTGATCCGCGACGGCGCGATCGGCAAGGTCTGCGGACACGTACGCCTGGGGCAACCGCCAGATCCCCAAGCCGGGCTACCTGCCCGCCGAGGGCGAGCCGCCGAAGACCCTCCACTACGATCTGTGGCTCGGGCCGTCGCCCGTCCATCCCTACAACCCGGAGCTACTTCGCCGGCGGCCCGGGCGTGAACTGCCTGTAGTGGAACATGTACTGGGACTTCGGCAGCGGCCAGATCGGCGACATGGGCAGCCACACGATGGACCTGGTCTGGAACGCCATCGACGCCGGTCTGCCGACCTCGGCCGAAGCCAAGGGCGAGCCGTTCAACCCCGAAGTCACGCCGGTCAAGTTCGAGACCCACTTCGAGCATCCGGCCAACGACTGGCGCGGCCCCATCCGCGTGAGCTGGTACCAGGGCGGCGCGATGCCGCGGTCGCCGCGGAACTGGGTCGACCTGAACAAGATCGACCACGGCGCGATGTTCAAGGGCTCCAAGGGCTACCTCGTCGCCGATTTCGGCTCCCGCCTCGTCCTGCCCTTCGGCGACGACGCCGACCTGACCTACTACAAGCCGCCGCGGAGAAGATGCTCCCGCCGCTGGGCCACTTCCAGAAGCAGTGGATCAACGCCTGCAAGGGCAACCTCAAGACCTCCGGCGACTTCGACTACAGCGGCAAGATGATCGAGAAGATGCTGCTGGGTCTGGTGGCCTACCGCGTCGGCAAGAAGCTCGAATACGACGGCGCCACCGGCAAAGTCACCAACGACGAGGCCGCAACGCCCTGCTGAGCAAGAAATACCGCGAAGGCTGGACCCTGAACGGGTAGACTGATCACGTATGCGATCTTGGCAATGAGTAACGAGCGGTGGGACAGCTTCTGCCCCACCGCTTTCCTCTATGTCGGCGGCGGAGATCGCGTTTATTGCCCCCGAGGTATCAGCGGGAAGAGCCAACCTGCCGCACCTGGTCGCTCGGGGATGGACAGTCTTCTGATGCCGCCTGATTGAATTATCTCCCCGCCGGTATCCGCAAAGCGTTAAACGCAGCATTGTCGAATGGACCCGCCGTGATATGATCGCGTGGGAGATTTCGCCTCGTTTCGGGGCAAGTTGCGCGATGAGAGCAAAGACCGATCATGGCCGAAAAAAGAGACAACTACGTTTACCGCTTGGAAACCGACCCAACAGCCGTGGCACAGGCGGCCCGCCGACGGCAGACCCTCGGCCTGCTCTTGATCACTGTAGTACTCGGCACCACCGCGCTGGCGCACTCGTTCGCATAGTGAATGGTCCTCTGTCCGCGTTCTCAGCCATTCTGTGGGTGTTTCTCGTGATGGTCGTGCTCCCTATTGGAATTGCTTGTCTCGTTGTGGCGCGATGTGTACGTACAACCCGGATAGAGATCATGATGGGGGAGGATTTCCTCTCCGCCCCGCCGTTGCACGGGTCTCGGAACTCATGAAGTTCAAGAACGTCCGGCGCGTCAACCTCGATATAGTAAGCAGCCGCATTGTCGGTGCAACCATCGTCGAAAGGACTTCAGGCATTTCTGCAAAGTACTCAAGGACCCGGCCATCCTTGTCCGGGCGATCTTCGAGCGTGCTCCAGAAACGGTTAAATGGCGCCGATCCTGGCGGCCGTTCGGCAGGCTGAGCCGGGAACAGGTTAGGGAACTAATTGACCAAGTTAACGTCCCCGACATCAACCGTTTGCTGCCACCGTCAGCGCACTATGCGTACGCCGACGAGTTCTTCTCCCAGTCCCGACCGGAAGAGCCGCCGCCGGAAAAGACGGGACCGTTCCGCCGCCTCTTTGGCACGGGGACATGGAAGAGCGTGGATTTCACAAGCCCCCAGATTCCCACGCCGGTCAGTCGCTACGTGAACGTCATGCTTTACCAGATGTTCGCAACGGGCCCCAAAGCCCGCGTCCTGAGGCGCTCGGAGGCCCTGCCTACCTTGACCATCGGCTCGGAGACAATCACGGCCCCGCCCCTTGAGGAGGTGCTCGATAGACTCAAATTCATGTGCGGGCTCGATCCACGGGCACGTCACATACCAGTAGAGGGCACGGCTCACATCACATTCAAGGAAAAGGGGACGTCAACAGAAGCACCGTATAAGGCCGTGTGCCAATTCGATGACAAGTCCGACACCTGCTGCCAGATTCGGCTGGAACGCCTCGCGGAGTGAGGGCCAGCCGCTTACGGATGCGGCAGGGTTCTTTGCTCGGAGGCGGATGGGGGCCAGTGGGTGAAGGTGGACCACATGCCGGCCCGGCCGGCGCCGTAGTCGTCCTCGTTCCAGACCTTGTCCTTCTTCATGTACTCGACGTGGCCGTCGTAGAACGCGAGGTTGGCGCCCTCGCTGTGGCGGTACAGGGTGGGGCCGTCGCAGCCGACGTCCTTGTAGGGCATGATCGTGTCGTGGCCGAGGACGTCCCAGCCTTTGACGTAGTTGGCCCCCTTCCACCAGAGCCACCAGTCGTTGCTCTCCGCTGAAAAAGAGCTCGGAGGCGGGCGTCTTGACGGTCGTGTTCTTATGGCCGGCATAGCCGTAGGCGTACCAGTCCGAATAGTACCAGTCCGTGAGGTTGGCGCCGTAGCTGATGAAGTTGGTGTAGAGCCGGTCCGGGCGTTCCTGGATCCCCACCAGATCGCTCGGGCAGCGGAACTCCTTTGGAGAGTGCCAGCCGCTGTCGCCCGCACCTTCCTTGTCCTTGTAGCCCAGCAGTTTCCGGAAGAGTTGGTTCGAGGGCCAGGTGACCTGGCTGGTGCTGCCGGCGCCCGCCGGGCGGTAGATGATGGGCACGTACCAGCCGTCCGCGCTGTCGGCGTACAGGACGCTGGCCATCCCCAGGCTGCGGACGTGACTGATGCAGGTCATCCGCTTGCCCAACTCCTTGGCCCGCAGCAGGGCCGGCATCAGGACGGCCATCAACAGGGCGATAATGGAGATGACGACGAGAAGCTCGATCAGTGTGAAGGCTCTTTTCGTTCGCATGGCAACCCACTCCCGGAAATTGACACCCTCGATGTTTCCTTATGGGTCCGATTCCCCCGCACCGGCACGGGGTATGCACTACTATTGTACCCAGACCAAGCCGCCGGGCAAACCAAAATCCGGCCAAGCCAGGAATTCGACGCCGGCAAGCCACAACCGTAAAGACGCCGAATCCGTCCCAGGTGTTCCGTGCCGAATGCTTTCAGACCAGGTGCACGCCATTCATCCGTGTCCGGCCGCTGCGGAGTTGGCGGAGGATATCCCAGTAGGCGCCTCGGGCGCCCTGGCGAATAGCTTCCACGAGCTCGGTGTTGTCGTTGTAGTTGTGGTCGGTCGCTGCGGCGTCGGGCTGCTCGGCCATCGGCTCGAAGAACCGCTTGTCGCCGGCGATGAGGTCCTTGATGAGCCGGGCGGGCTCGGGACCGAGGGCGGGCGAGATGTAAAAGGTTGGCAGGAACAGGTCGATCGGGCCGGTGTACTTGCGGCGGAGGCCCGGATTGCGGTTGAGCGGGCCTTCCCGCTTGAGGGCATCGACCATGCCGGTGCCGGGATAGACGCGGATGCCGAGCGAGGCTCCCGCACAGTCGGGCGAGATCTGCTTGATGAAGTCGATCGTTTCGGCGGCGGTTTGCGGGGTCTCGCCGGGACCGCCCAGCAGCAGATCGATCATCACCTTCATGCCGTTCTCGCGGCACAGCCGGACGGCGGTGGCCAGGTCGCCGCTGCGGTGCGGCTGGCGATAGGTGCTGAGCATCGCTTCGCTGGCGGAGTCGCCCGTGAAGTTGATGCCGACGCAGCCGGCCTTTCGCATGGCGGCCGCCAATTCCGCGTCGAACGGCGTTACCGCCAGGTACGCGTACCAGCGGACTTTCTCCCCCAGAGAGCGGCGGATCATCTCCTCGCAGACGGCCAGCGCGTGGCTGCGGGGCACGTTGAACTCCGCATCGCAGGTATGCAGCACATCGATTCCCTGGGCCAGCAGCGACTCGATCTCGTCCACGATCTCCGCCGGCTTTCGGGACCGCGGGATCGGCCCCTTCGCGAGCGGATCGGCACAATACAGGCACTGGCGATTGCAGCCGCGTTTGGTCTCGAAGCCGCACTGACCGCCGCGCGCGAAGTAGGCACGATTGTCGACCATCGTTCGCTGTGCCGGCAAGGAAATCTCCGCCGGCCAGGCGGGCTGGTTGCTCCGCATTCCCTTGCTCGTCGCGCCAGACCAGGCCCGGAACCTTCTCGAATTGCTGCCGATGCTGCTCCAACTGCCGGTACAGAGAAACCGTCGCCTGCTCGCCATCGCCGTGGATGCCGAAATCCGCACCCGTGTATTCCACGATCTGCTCGGCGAAAACCGAGAACCCGACGCCGCCGAGGACGATGGGGGCTTCGCTGAGCCTGCGAATTCTCTGCACCAGTTCGGCCAACTCCGGCACGAACCACTGGGCGCTGGGCCAGAAGCAGTCGTCCACGTTGCGAAACGTCAGGCCGATCAGGGTGGAGCTGCGCTGGAGCAAATGCTCGCGCAGCGCCTTTTCCGGGTCCTCGCTGAGGGCAAGGTCGAGAACGTCCACTTCGATCCCGGCGTGAGCCGCCGTTTCCGCCACATACTCCAGTCCAATCGGCCCAATGGCCGGCACCATGCGATTCGTGTTTATGAGAGTTAACATAGGCGGCATCGTACCTGTCCAGGGATTCGCCTTCAAGGGCGTTTGTAGTGTGCCCGTAAGGGCATAGTAGCATGGGCGTCCCGCCCCTGAGTCGCAGGGCCATCTTGGCCCTGCCCGCGGGCGAGACGCCCGTGATACTCATGGGCAAGATGCCCATGCCACGGTAGCCCGGATTGACAGAACGCGTGCGCGGGGCTAAAATCGTGATAATGGAGCAGAAACAAATCAATATTCTGGGCATTGAGACGAGCTGCGATGAGACGGCGGCGGCGGTGGTGGCCGACGGACGCGAGGTCCGGTCGTCCATCGTGGCGTCGCAGACCAAGCTGCACGAGAAGTATGGCGGCGTCGTGCCGGAGATCGCCTCGCGGGCCCATATCGAGAAGATCTATCCGGTCCTCGTCGAAGCGATGGACCGGGCCGGCGTCGGCAAGGACCAGATCGATGCCATCGCCGTGGCGAATCAGCCGGGGCTGACCATCGCGCTGGTCGTGGGGGTGACCGCCGCCAAGACGCTGAGCTTCATGTGGGGTAAGCCGCTGATCGCCGTCAATCACCTGCACGCCCATTTGCAGTCGGCGCTGCTCAGCGAAGAGAAGCTGGAACTGCCGGCGGTGGCGCTGATCGTCTCCGGCGGGCACACCTGCCTTTATGAGGCAGATTCGCCGCTGGAGTTGCGACTGCTGGGCTCGACCATCGACGATGCCGCCGGCGAGGCGTTCGACAAGGTGGCGACGATCCTGAAACTGCCCTATCCCGGTGGGCCGAACATCGAGCGGATCGGCAAGAAAGGCAATCCGAAGGCGATCGACTTTCCGCGTTCGATGCTGGGCCGGGACTCGCTGGATTTCTCCTTCAGCGGCCTCAAGACCGCCGTGCTCTACTACTGCCGGGGCCAGGATATGCAGGGCCAGGACCGGGTCGATTCGATGAGCGAGCAGGAAATCGCGGACATCGCCGCCTCGTTCCAGGCCGCGGTGATCGACGTGCTGGTCAAGAAGACCAAGCGGGCGGCCGACAAGATCGGCGCGCACACCGTCCTCTTGGGCGGCGGCGTGGCGGCCAACGGCACCCTGCGCGAGGCGATGCAGCGGATGTGCGACAAGAGCCGGCCGCCGCGACGGCTGCTGGTCGCCCCGAAAGCCTATTGCACGGACAACGCCGTAATGGTAGCCTCGTTGGCGTATCACAAGTACAAAGCCGGACTGTTCGCGCCATTGACGTTGGAGCCGAGCGCGAACGGATGATTCATGTAGCCCAGCCGCCCCGCGGCTGGGAAGATCACCCCCAAGGGCGGGGGTGCCACATAATTGGCAGAAGGAGATTCGATATTCAGCCGGAACACCTGAGACAACTACTGGAGCAGGTCAAGAACGGGCAACTCGAGATCGACCAGGCGATGGAGAAGCTGCGCCATCTGCCGTTCGAGGACCTGGGATTTGCCCGTGTGGACCATCATCGCCAGCTTCGCCGGGGCTTTCCCGAGGTCATCTTCTGCCCCGGCAAGTCCACCGACCAGATCATCCGCATCTTCGAGTCGCTGGCGTCCAAGGGCAACAACGTCCTGGCGACGCGGGCCCAGCCGGAAGTCTTCGAGGCCCTCGCCAAGACCGGCAAGTTCCCGAACGCCCGGTACGAAGAGATGGCTCGCGCCATCGTTCTGGAGCAGCAGGAACTGCCGCAATCGAAGAGCGTCCTGCCGATCGTGACGGCAGGAACGGCGGATATGCCCGTGGCGATGGAGGCCAAGGTCACGGCCGAGATCATGGGCCAGCGGACGGAACTGACGTGCGACGTCGGCGTGGCCGGGCTGCACCGGCTCTTCGGCTGCCTGCCCAAGCTGCAGCAGGCGAACATCATCATCGTCGTGGCCGGCATGGAGGGGGCCCTGGCGAGCGTCCTGGGCGGACTGGTGAGTTGCCCGGTGATCGCCGTGCCGACCAGCGTCGGGTATGGGACCAGTTTCCAGGGCCTGTCCGCCCTGCTGACCATGCTCAATAGCTGCGCCTCCGGCATCACCGTGGTCAACATCGACAACGGCTTCTCGGCGGCGGTCACCGCCACGATGATCAACAGGAAGATCGATAGAATGGAGTGAGAGATGGAGATCGTGCGCGAGGTGCCGAAGCTCCCGCCGAGACCGGTGGAAGGACACAAAGGGACGTTTGGGCGGGTCCTGGTGGTCGCCGGCAGTATCGGGATGACGGGAGCGGCGGCACTGGTCGGCCGGGCGGCGCTGCGGGCCGGAGCGGGACTGGTGCGGGTCGCGACCGCCAAGAGCGCCCTGCCCATCGTCGCGTCCATCGAACCTTCCTACACGACCCTCCCTCTGCCTGAAGACACCGCCGGGCGGATCTCCTCGAAGGCCATCAACGCCATCCTGAACGCGGCAGAGGAAAACGACATTGTGGCCATCGGTCCCGGGCATGGGCCAGAGCACCGGCCTTCGTACCGTCGTCGAGACCCTGATTCAGCAAGAGGGTCTGCGTCTGCTCATCGACGGCGATGGTCTGAACAACCTCAGCACGCTCACCGGCTGGCCGAAGAAGCGCAAGGCGGACCTGGTCCTGACGCCGCACCCCGGCGAGATGAAGCGGCTGTGGTCGGGCCTCTTTCGCGAGGAGATGCCCAAGGACCGTCAGCAGACAGCCGCGCAGGTGGCCCAGATTACCCAAGCTGTCGTAGCCCTCAAGGGCGCCGGCACCGTCGTCACCGACGGCCAGCGCGTCTACGTCAACACGACCGGCAATCCGGGCATGGGCACTGCGGGCGCGGGAGACGTCCTGACCGGCGTCATCTCGGCCCTCATGGGCCAGGGCCTGAGCAACCTCGACGCGACCATCCTGGGCGTCTACGTTCACGGCCTGGCCGGAGACATCGCCGCCGCCCGACTCGGCCAGGTCAGCCTCATCGCGACCGACATCATCGACGCCCTGCCGGAAGCCTTCCTCAAGACCGGTCAGTCCTCCTGAGAAGCCGACCCCCGACTGAATGTCCGTGCCCGCGCGGGATTTTATTGCGAGTCGCCCCGCCGTGACTATAATGCGAGCGTTTGTGTCTCGGGTAAGGTCCGCCCCAAGCCCGGAGGGCCGCTGTGCGGCCGCTCCTGCGCGTCGGGGTTAGAGGCAAAGTGCAAGGAAAGGATCGGCCATGGTTTTCAGCTTCCTTGATATCTTGGTGTTTGTCGCCTTTGTGGCGGCGGTCGTCACCACAGGTATGCTCAAGAGCCGCCGCGAAGCAACCAGCGAAGACTACTTCCTGGCCGGTCGCGGGCTGACCTGGTGGCTGATCGGCTTCTCGCTGATCGCCGCCAACATCTCGACCGAGCAGTTCGTCGGCATGAGCGGCAAGGCGGCCAGCCACGTCGGCCTGGCCATCGCCAGCTACGAATGGATGGCGGCCATCACGCTGGTGGTCGTGGCCTTTGTCTTCCTGCCGTACTTCCTGCGGGCGGGCATCTACACGATGCCGGAGTTCCTGGAGTACCGCTTCAACGGTCTGGCCCGGACGATCATGGCGCTGGCGACCATCTGCATCTACATGCTGCTGCTGGGATCGGTGACGTACTCCGGGGCCCTGACGATCAGCACGCTGGCCGAGAAGATGGGCGTACAACGTCACGCTGTTTCGAGGGCTCGTTCGTGATCGGCATGATCGCGATGGTCTATGTCGTCGACCGGCGGCCTGAAGGCCTGCGCCTGGGCCGACCTGATCCAGGGCAGCGCCCTGATCCTCGGCGGCGGCGTCATCATGTGGTTCGCCTTCGACAAGCTGGGCGGCGCAACGCAGGCACCGCGGGTCGTCGACGTGGCCACGGGAGCCGTGACGGTCACATCCTTGACGCCGGGCTCGGGCGCCGTGGAGCGGTTCCTGGAGCTCAACCGCGCCGCGCATGACACATGTTCCTGCCGAGCAACGACTCGGTCCTGCCGTGGACGGCGCTGATCGCTGGGCCTGTGGATTCCCAACTTCTACTACTGGGGCCTGAACCAGTACATCACGCAGCGGACGCTGGGCTCCGACTCGCTGGCCCAGGGCCAGAAGGGCATCGTGTTCGCCGCCTTCATGAAGCTGCTGATCCCCTTCGTGATCGTGATCCCCGGCATCATCGCCTTCAACCTCTTTGCCGGCGACATGCAGAAGGCCTCCGTGTCCGACAACGGCCCCAGTCATGGCCAAGTATCTCAAGGCCAATCCGCAGACGCAGTTCGTCCAAATGGGCGAGCGCCTGGACGAGCAGGCCACCGCCAACTGGCAGCCGGGCAAATACGTGCTGGCGGTCTATGAATCAGAGGAGGCTGTCAAGAAGATCAAGACGACACAATCCGTTTGTCCTGCCGATTACGCGTAAGGATGTGGACGCCCTCCAGGTGGCCGAGTTCAGCGTGTTCAAGTCCGACGACCGCTGCTGGAAGAGCGTCAACACCCAACTGGCGGATGAGATCGCGGCGTATAACGCCAAGACCGAAGCTGCCGCGACGGCCGCCGGAAAGCCCGTGGCGACGGAGAAACTCGATCGCCTACAAGTACGACACCGCGCTGGGCCAACTGCTGGGCAACGTCCTGCCGCAACGCGTGGGACTGGTCGGTTTCGTGCTGGCGGCCCTGCTGGGGGCGGTCGTCAGCTCGCTGGCGGCGATGCTCAACGCCGGCTCGACGATCTTCGCGATGGACATCTACAAGAAGCTGTTCGCACCGCAGGCCGTCGCAGAAGACCGTTGTGCTCGTCGGCCGGGTCCTCGTGATCGTGCTGGCGGTGATCGCGGTGGGCGTCGCGCCCGCAACTCGGCAACCCGAAGCTGCGGAACAGCATTTTCACCATCATTCAGGAAAGCCAGGGCTTCATCTCGCCGGGCATCCTGGCGGGCTTTCGTCTTCGGACTGATCGTGCGAAGGGCGCCGCGGATCACCGGCGTGGTCAGACTGATCACCAACATCGTCGCCTACGGCATCTTCATGAAATACGTGCCCGGCGTCCAGTTCCTCAATCGCATGGCGATTTGCCTGGCCCTGTGCGTCGGCGTGATGACGGCTCTCACGCTCCTCAAGCCGCTGCCGGCGCCGATTGAGTTCAAGCCGCAATCGAATCTGAATCTGGCCTCCTCCCGAGGTGCCCTGGTGGCCGGCATTGTCGTCGTGATTCTGACGCTGGTCCTGTACGTGATCTTCAGCCCGCTCGTGTTGGCCAAATAGCGCGGAATTGCCCCAATCCGAGTGATGGGAAAGCCGGCGGATAGCCGATGTAAGAGGAACCACTTCACAAACGGCCCCGCTGCTCCATCGAAATGGGGCCGTTTTTTCTGTCTGATACGGATTAGGACTAATTCCTGCGCCCTGTTTGTCATCCTGAACAGAGCGCAGCGGAGTGGAGGGCCCCCCAAAAGCGATGGAGCGCGTTTGGGAACCCAACGATCTGGGCGGCGAACGAGAGGAATCTCTCATTCGGCAGCCAGATAAGCTGTGAAATTGGAGCCTCCACGGACAGGGTCTTGCACTATCAGCAAGGAGACACCGGCGGTGGTCCGCCAGATGGTGGTCGAAAGTGCCTGGCGTGTGATCCGACAAGGCCCGGGGCTCCAATTCATAGGATCCTTCGGCTGCGCCTCAGGATGACAGAGTCCCTGCCGCGCACGCATCCTTCCGCATCGGTATCATTCATGCCGCAGGGCCTCCACCGGGTTCATGCTGGCCGCACGCAGGGCGGGGTAAAGGCCGAAGACGACTCCGACGACCGCGGAAATGGTGAAGGCGACCAGCGGGGACCAGAACGTCACGATGGTCTTCATGTGGGCAAACACGGTCACGAAGTGCGGGATGGTCACGCCGACGATCACGCCGATGATGCCGCCGACGCCGGACAGCATGACGGTCTCGACGAGGAACTGCACGACGATGTCGCGGCGCTTGGCGCCGAGGGCGCGGCGGATGCCGATCTCGCGCGTGCGCTCGGTCACGCTGGCGAGCATGATGTTCATGATGCCGATGCCGCCCACCAGCAGCGAGATCGCGGCGATCGAGCCCAGCACGATGTTGAAGATCCGCTTGGTCTCCTCGGCCCGTTTGAGCAGCTCCAGCGGCACGATCATCCGGTAGTCCGCCTTCTTGTGCTTGCGGTCCAGCAGGCACTTGATCGCCTGGGAGACGTTGACGACCTGGTCGCGCCGCATCGACCTTGACCGTGACCTCGTGCAGGACCACCTGCTCGAATTCGACGCTGCCCGTTCGCTCCTTGACGATGATGTCGCCGTAGTGGGTCTTGATCGTCTCCAGAGGGTACGTAGATGCGGCTGCCCACCGCCACCGAGGTGCTCTCGGCAAGCTCATTCTCCTCCGTCGCTTTGGACCGGTGCTCCATCACGCCAATGACGTGATAATAACTGTTGCCGACGCGCACGGTCCCTCCCGAGAGGCACGTCCAGGGGAAGAGCGTTCCCGGCCGCTTCCGCGCCGAGGACGCAGACGTTCGATTTGCTCTCCATCTCCGCGTCGGAGAAGAACCGCCCCTGCGCCACGCGATGATTGCGCATCTGGGGATACCAGGGAACGGTCCCGACAATCTCGCTATCCACCCGGCGGCTGATGTTCCAGACATACTCCCGAATGATGCGGCCCGGCACCACGACGACGACCCCCGGGATCGTTTGCTGGATCGCGCGAATGTCGGCGTAGGTCAGTCCATAAACGAGCAGGTACTGGCCGCTCTGTTGGCTGAGCTTTCTGCTCCTCCGGCGGCTTGACGCTGCGCAGGATGATGTTCTGGCTGCCGAGATTCTTGATCTGCTCCTGGGCCTCGTAGCTGGCGCCCTCGCCGATCGCGAGCATGGCGATGACCGAGCAGACGCCGAACACGATGCCCAGGACCGTCAGCAGGGAGCGGAGGCGGTGCAGCCAGAGACTCTTGATTCCCAGGCGCACCGTCCGGCCCAGACGCGACGAGCCCCAGCCTGCCCAGGCGGCTGACGCGGCCTGGTCCCGGCCGGCGCGTGCGCGGCAGAGGAGACCACGGTGGGCCTCGGTTGTTGGACATCGCTCTCGATTTGGCCGTCGCGCAGGCAGATCACGCGTCGGGCGTGGCGGGAGACATCGGGATCATGGGTCACGATGATCAGGGTCTTGCCCTGTTCATTGAGATCGTCAAAGAGCTTCAGGATCTCGGCGCCGGAGGCGGAATCCAGATTCCCGGTCGGCTCGTCCGCCAGGAGGATCAGCGGGTCATTCACCAGAGCGCGGGCGATGGCCACGCGCTGCTGCTGGCCGCCGGAGAGCTCGGCGGGCTTGTGATCGCAGCCGAGTCTCCGAGTCCCACGCGATCCGCCATCTCCAGGGCCAAAGCGTGACTCTCCCGCTCCGGGCAGCCCTGGTAGTAGAGCGGGATCTCGATGTTCTCCACCACGGTCAGTTGTTGAATCAGATTGTACGACTGGAAGACAAAGCCCAGCCTGGCTCCGCGTATCGCGGAGAGGGTGTCGTCATCCATTGCGACACGTCCTCCTCGCCCAGGAAATACCGGCCCGAGGTGGGACGGTCCAGGCAGCCCAGGACATTGAGAAGCGTCGACTTTCCGCAGCCGGAGGGTCCCATGATGCTGACGTATTCCCCCGCGCCGATGGCCAGGGACAGACCCTGCAAGGCGTCTACCACCACCAGGCCCATCTGGTAGGTCTTGCGGATATTCTCAAGTCGAACGATGGAGGCGTCGGACATCGGATTCCCCGACCGAGCGTTGTGCGTGCGTCAGGCGCCGCTCTTGGTTGCCGTGGACGCTCCCTTGTCTGGTGGCTTGGGCTCTTCTTTGCCGGGTGAGGCCTTCTTCTTGCCCTTGCCGGCTCCATCCTCCTCCAGGCCGACCGGCGTGCGCAGGCAAACCCGCTCCCCTTCCTGGAGCCCATTCTTGATCTCGATAAACTCGTCATTGAACTCCCCGACCTCGACCTCCCGCTGCTCCGGCTTGCTCCCGTTCACCACGTAGCAGACCTTCTTGTCCTCCAGGGGGTTCACTGCCTGAATCGGCACGTAGACGACATCGTCCAGGTGGTTCACCAGGATCTCCACCTTGACGGTCATGCCGGGCCGGATCCAATCGTGCTCCCCGATGATCTTGATGGTCGTGCGGTACACCTTCATGTCCGGATTCAGCCACGTATTCTCCGAATCGGGCAGCATGCCGACCTGGCTCACCTCGCCCTCCAGTTTCCGATCGGGAAACGCATCCGCCGTGATACGTGCTTTCTGGCCTTTTCGAATCGTCTTGATGTAGGACTCGTGGATCTTCACCTTGACGCACATCTTCTTCATGTCCGGGACCGTGATGACCGTTTGCCTTTCGCGCACGGTGGCCCCCTCGCGGATCTGCTCTTCGCCGCGCCAGTACATGATCTCGCCGCCCCCGCCATAGACCACCAGGCCGGGCCGGGGCGCCCGGATCAGGCACTTGTCGAGCTGCTCGTACAACTCTTTCAGTTGCTTTTCCTCCAGACTGTACTTGGCCTGCGCCGACTTCAGCTTGGCGTCCGCCTGGGCCAGCTTCGAGATCGCGCCTTTCTTCGTGCGGTCCAGCTCGCGCAACGCCTCGGTGTACTTCGAAAGGGACTCCTCGGCGGCCTTGGGGAACTCGTACTTCTCAAACAGGTTCAAGGCCGTCTCCGCCTTCTTCACCTTGAGCACGCAGTTGTCATAGGTAAGCTGGGCCTGGTCCATCTCGATCTTGGTCACGAAGTCCTTCTTGAAGAGCCGCGTGGTGCCCTCCAGGGTGGACTGGGCCTGCTGCAGCTCCTTTTGCGCCGTCTGGACGGCGTCCCGCAGCTCGCGGAGCTTCTGCTTGGCCTCGCCGTCGCCCAGAGCGTCGATATCCGCGTACTTGGAGAAGTCGATGGCGACGGATGGGGCGGGCGCCGCGGCCACCGGCGCAGTCGCCGGACTTGTCGTCGCGGCCGACGGGTTGGTCTCCTGTGCGGGAGCCGTCGGCGGACTGGCCGGCGTCGCATCGGCCGCCTTCGCACTCTGGGCTGTGCCGCTTGCGGCCGGGACCGGCGCCGCCGGTTGTGCCGAGGCGGCAGTCTGCCCCTGGGCCATTTGGGGCAGCTTGACCACCGACGCGGCCAGCAGCTCCGCGGGCGACGGGATCGCTTCCGCCAACTCGGCCTTGATGCCCAATCGGGTGACGATCGCCCCCGCCGCCTGGTCGCCCATGTACTTGGTGAAGTCCATGCGCGCGAACCGGGCCTTCTGTGCGGCGGCCATCACATCGCTGAGGTTCTGGTTCACCTGGATGTCGTAGGCCTGCTGGGCATCGGTCAGCGAGGCCGCGGTGGAGCCGAATGTGATCTCCTGCGGGCGTGATCTTGTTGCGCAGGTCAGCCGCATCCAGCTCGACCAGGACTTTCTTCGCCTTCACATCGTCCTCGGTGATCTGGTACCCTTCCTCCACGATCTTGAGGATCTTGACCCCCTGTCCCCCTTTCACCTCGCACTTGATGTCCCCCTTCTCCTCCGACTCGATGGTTCCGCCCTGAAGCACCGTGATGTCGAGCGGGCCGCGTCGGGCAACGAACGTCGTGCCGACGTCCACGGCTTTGGCCCCGCCCTTGAGGAAATAGGCGCCGGGAACGAGCACGCCGGCCGCGACGAGCGCCAGCCACAGCGGCTTCTTCGAGAGCAGACTACGGAGTTTCGAGTTGCTGGACATCGGATATGTCCTCCCACTGTCCGCGTTCCTTGATGAACAGAATTCCCATGTGCTCCCAGAACCGCAGGCGTGCCACGGTATGGTCCACGAGGGTCTGCGTGCGCTGGTTCTGGGCCGCCGTCAGGTCGTTCTGGGCGTCCACCTGGTCCTGCGCCCGGCCCCGGCCCACCTCCGCCAGCAGGTTCTGCTCCTCCACGCGCCACTGGGCCAGTTTCACACCGAGCTCGCTGTTCTCATAGTTGCGCTTGGCCTGCTCCAGGGCGCGCCAATCCTCCCGGATCTGGAGCTTGATCGTGTCCTCGGCCTCCGTCCGGGCGCGGGTCGCCTGCTCCTGGCGGATCAGCGCAGCGCGATAGGTATTGCGCTCGGAGCTTCCGGTCCAGCGGCAGATCGAAATCCAGGCCGGCACTCCAGCGATAGCGTTCCAGATCCGGCAGGACCAGGCCCGCGGTCTTATCCTCCGGGCTGCTGATGCTGGCCTCGGCGCGGAGATCCACCTGCGGCAGGAGCCCATTGGCGGCCAGGGCCACGGCCCGCTGCGCATCTTCCACCTCATTTCCCAGGTTCTGCAGGTCCAGGCGGCAGGCCAGCGCCACCCGGATCGCGTCCTGGACCGAAATGTCGGGATGAATGATCTTCAACTCCCGCAACTCCGCCTCGTCGAGGACCAGATTGGCGTCCGTGGACAATCCGAGCAGAATCTTCAGAGTGTCGAGGGCCAGCTTGTAGCTGCGAATGGCCGCGATCCACGCGGTTTCCTGCGACAACTCCTGCTGCTGGAGACGGCCCAGCTCGGCGAGCTTGACCCGTCCCTCGTCCACCAGCGCCTGGGTCCGGGCGGCGCTCTTGCGGAAGCTTTGCAGGGCCAGGTAGGTATTCCGCGCGGTGTCGCGGTTTTGCAGGACACGGTAGTAGGCCGCCGCGACATCGACGGAGAATTGCTTGCGAAACCGCACGAAGTCCCGGAGAGAATACAGCGTCTCGCGCTCGGCCAACGTCAGATTCTCCATTTCGGCCTTGAAGCCGGCGTTCTGCAGGAGCGGTCGCGTGAACGTCGCGCCGAGCCGGGAGCGGCTGATCGTGGAAGGATCGCCGGCAAGGAACCGGAAGAAATCGTTGGTGAAGGCCGCCGAGATCCGGCCTACGTCGCGAATGAGCCAACTGGCGTTGACGGAGCCGGTGCCCTCGAAGCTGCTGCGCTCCACAAGCTGGTCGCTCGTCACCGGCCGGGGTTCGCCCGTGCTGGGGTCCACTTCGAACCCTTGCACCTCGGCGGTGGTCACCACATACTCCGCACTGCCCCGGGCCGAGAAAAGCGGCGCGAACTGATGGCGCGCCAGCGTCAGGGAAAGCGCCTGCAGGTAGACCTGTTCCTTGCGGCTTTGGTAGATGCGGCCGTTCCGGACCGCGAGGTCCAGCGTCTTTTCCAGCGTGAGGATAGGGGCGTCCTTCTCCACCTGTCCCTCCGCTCCCAGGAAATCAGGGGGTTGGGGGGACGTGGGCAAGCCTTCCAGCGACGGCAGGTGTATCTGCTCGATGGTGAAATTTGGGTCCATGTTGGGGACTTGGGGCGTCTTTTCCGCGATGATGCGGGCCGTCTCCTTGTCGGCGGACTTGCGATACTGCTCGGGGCTGCACCCCGCCGAAAGGAGCAATACGAGCCACCAGGCAAGACACAAGCTCGCCTGTCACCCTGCGCCGGCGATGCGACAACGCCTTTGAGATAGACTCCAAACATCCGGAAACCCATGCCCTCGCGCCCGTGAAAAGCGGCTTTCGAGGGGCACATCCGTTATTTCCTAATAATAATGACGTAGCCCGGGGGACAATCTATCTGAGCATCCGCACAAATTCTCCATCACACGGGGATGCCGGCCTTGCTCGCCGCTGCCGCGACCGCTGCCTTCCACCTTCGCCTGTCACTGTAAGGAGTTCTCGCACGGCTCAGGACTCAAACCGACAGGCGAGAAGCCACCTGAGGAAAGATGAGGGCGTATGGATGCGGCGGCGAACACGGACAAGATCACGGAATGGCTGAACCAGCAAGTGGACCCGGCGTTCGGACCTTTGGTCCAGAAGATCGCCGGCAGCGGGACGCAGGTACAATGGGAAAAACAGGATTTCGCCCGGACCGTTCGCGTCCAGTTCGGCGTCCGAGAGATTGTCTACACCATTTGCCTTCAGCCGGAGTCAGACCCCGTCACCGGACAACTCCTGTTCAAAACTCCCGAAAGTGAGAGCTGCAAGCCCTTCTCGCCTGCGCTGGAGGGTTGTCCCAAAGTGTCAGGAGAGATGACCGGATCTGACCTTGTCAACGACCTGATCGACCAGTACGGCCAATGGTGCAAGCACCAGGGTGTGCCAGTCTACGAACGTGAGGGCCAGGAGCGATGAACCGGAACAAACCACAACACGCAGGCACAACCCATCCCGTGGGCGTGCGATCGCTCGTTGCAGGCGCGGACCGTATCGATGGAGAGGCACGACGGCCGCTCAGGGGCGTGGGGAGCCTTCCTTGACCGCCGCTCGTAGCTGGTCTCGGAGGTCCGGCGTATCCTCGAAGCCGTGCACATCCTCGGCATGCCGGGCGGCCGCCTCGATCACCTCGTCCTCCGTATCCGCCGAGATCGCCACGCTACAGGTCTCGGCCGTCTCAGGAGTCTCTCTGCAGTCGATATACTTTCTGGCCATAGTCGTCTCCTTTCTGCCTTACCCCTTATCACAACCGCCGATCCGTCGGAACCGGGGGAACCCTGATTGGCAGGCCGCTAAAGACGCAGCAAAGCGTCCCTTGACAATTCACGATTGTCTGGCCGCCCGGCCCTTCGACGTCGAGGTCCATTCCGGGCCGATCCTCGTCCGTCTCATCGTATGTGCTCGTCCCGCATACGATCGCTGCTGACAGCGCCGACGGGTGTCTCCTCTTCTTTCTGTCGCAGGCGCATCTGTTCTTTCAGCGAGCGCAGACGCAGCGCCAGCGACACCGCCAGGATGCCGAAGACGACCGCGAACGAGCCGATCAACCAGACCACCGATAGCGCCCCGGCGCTCGGAAAAAGTGCGATCAGCACGCCAAACACGATGGACGCGATGCCGCTGAGAGCCAGAAGCCATTCGTTGCTGATCTGCCGGCGCAGGCGGATGGCGGCGGCGACCTCGGCGACGCCCCGGACGACGGCCCAGGCCGCAATCACATACAGCAGCGCCAAGGCCGTGATGCCGGGCCAGAAGAACGCAACCAGGCCGCTCAACACGCTCACGACGCCGACCACCACCATCAGCGGCCAGCGCGACCGCGACCCCCAGACCACGGCGGCGATGCCATCGACGATCGCGTAAACGCCATAGACCAGCACCAGGGCCAGCAGACTGATCGCCGGCCAGACGAAGCACAGAATGCCGAACGCGACGGCGGCCAGCCCTCGGATCAGGATCAGCCACCAGTTGCGTGCGACCGCACCCAGCAGCACGGACGCGGGATTCGTAATATCTGCAATTGTCCTATCCATGTAACACCTCACTTTCCATGAACATCCCTATATAGAACGATACGGGCGGTTTGCTCCGGTGGCCCACGGGAATAGTTCTCACCGTACAGTGGGAAAACACGCAGAGACAGCCGCCGGGGACCTCGGAAGCAGGTTCTTGCACGGGCATTCCGAGGAACTGTCCGATGGAGAGCGCTTCATGACTTTGCCATGCTCGATCCGATCAGCGCCCGACTCGCCTACCAGAACGCGGGTCTGCGGCCCACAACATAGTGGACTGCGTGGACGACATGGACTTAGCCGACGAGCCGGCGCCAGCGCAGCGTCCACGTGGTCCATGGAGTCCATGCCGTCCACTTCCCCACCGACTACTGACCGCCCACGGCGGCTCCTTCCGGCTTTTCGCCCCGGACGGCGGCGAGGAGTTCTTCGATTGGGGCGGTCTTGACTACGTAACTCTCGGCTCCAGCCCGGTGCATCTGCTCCATCATCCCCGGTTCGTCGTACATCGAAAGTGCAATCACCCGCGTCTGGGGCCGCTGCGCCTTGATCCGGCGGGTGGCCTCGTCGCCCCCCATGAGGGGCATGGACACGTCCATCACGACCACGTCCGGCTCCAGCTCCTCGGCCAAAGCCACCGCCTCGCGGCCATTGGCCGCCTCACCGACCACTTCGACCGAGTGCTCGTCCCGGAGCAGCGCGAGCAGGCCCTCCCGCGTGATCTCGTGATCGTCCGCCAGCAAGACCCGCAGCCGGGTGTGCTCCTCGGCGCGTGGCTCAGCCGCCTCCGGCCGGGCGACCTCCATTTCCGCAGGCAGAGGTGTTACCGCCTGCTCACTCCGCGGCACGGCGATGAAGAACGTGCTGCCCTGGCCCGGGCTGCTTCGGATCTTCATGCGGCCCTTGAGCAGCTCGACGCGCTCGCGAATGCTCAATAAACCGAACCCGGCGGTCTCCCCCAGCATTTGCGGATCGAAGCCGCGACCGCAATCCGAGACCGACAGGCAGATACACTGGTCCCACTGGCGGACGCGAAGGTAGGCTTCCCGGACTTGGGCGTGCTTGACCACATTGAACAGCAACTCCTGGGCCGCCCGAAGCAGGAGTGATTTGATCGCCTCCGACTCGGAGCGCACTTCGCCGTCCGCCTCCACGTGCACCACCAGGCCGTGCTTGGCCTGCACCTCGTTCGCGAGCCAACGGAGCGTCTCGGCAAAATCGCCGTGTCGCATCACGGCAGGGCTCAGTTCGTGCGACAGACTGCGGGATTTGGCGATCGCGTCTTTGAGCAGGTGGTCGGCTTGGGCGGCGGTTGCCTGCAAAGAGGCGTCGTACCGGGCCTGGTTTCTCATCCGCTCCACCTGGAATTTCGCCGCGGCCAGCTCCTGCTGCAAGTCATCATGCAGAATCACCGCCAGACGCCGGCGCTCGCGATCCTCCGTTTCCGACAACTCCAGCGTCATCTTCTCTAACTGCCGGGCCCGGTGCTGCAGTTCCGCGGTCCGCTGAGCCACCTTGCTCTCCAGCGTCCGGGTCAACTCGCGCAGCGCCTCTTCGGCCTGCTTGCGCTCGGTAATATCAATCGCCACACCCTGGATGTAGGGCTCACCGGTCTGCTCGTTCCTCAGCAGAACTGCATGCCCGAGCGCATGCAGGACGGACCCGTCCTTACGTCGCAGCACCGCCTCCCGGGCGGGAACAATACCGTCTCGGTGCAGCAGGTAGATGAGCTCCTTACGGAACTCCGGGTCGGCGTAGAAATCCGAGGAGCGATGCTGGAAGACCTCCTCCCGCGTGTCGTAGCCCAGCATCCGCATCATCGCGTCGTTGAAATCGAGAATCGTGCCGTCCGGCTTGGTGAGATACACGCCCGCGAG
Source organism: uncultured Planctomycetota bacterium (assembly GCA_963699595.1). GTDB lineage: Bacteria > Planctomycetota > Phycisphaerae > Sedimentisphaerales > Anaerobacaceae > PLanc-01. The sequence continues at coordinate 425,662 of CAVOUO010000035.1, read as the reverse complement.
GTTCGCCTCGAAGAGTTTTCGGTAGCGGTGCTCGCTCTCGCGGAGCGCCTCTTCTGCGCGCTTGCGGTCGGAGATGTCCTCCACGAGAACGATAAAATAGTCCGGGTGGCCCGCCTCATCGCGTTGGATCGAGCGCGTCAGATGAACCCAGACGGGACTGCCATCCAGGCGCAGATAACGCTTCTCGATCGAGTAATGGGCCACCTCGCCCTCCAAGAGACGCCGCAGCGACTCTCTCTCTGCCTCCCAGTCCTCGGTCAGCGTGATCTCCTCGCACGTCTTGCCGAGGACCTCCTGCAGAGAAAAGCCGGTAATCTCGCAGAAGCGGCTGTTGACCTGCACGATTCCTCCGTCCAGCGCGACGTAGGCAATGCCAATCGCCGCATTTTCGAACGTGCTCCGGAATTGCTGCTCGCTGCGGCGTAGCGCCTCTTCCGCGCGCTTGCGGGCGGTGATATCGCGTACGACCGATTCCACGCCCTGAAACTCGCCGGCCTTGAAGATCGGAGAAGCCATGATCTCGATGGGAAAGACGTGGTGATCCTGATGAATCGCCTGCAATTCGATCTCCCGAATGGTCTTTCCTTGGGCGCAGCGCGAGAAACGCCTCCTCGGCGATGCGAATGGACTCCGAGGTGATGTACTTGCGGAAATGAGTGCCAAGTGATGCCGCGGAAGGAATACCGAACATCTCCTCCAACGCAGGATTCACGTAGGTCAGCGTTCCCTGCTTGTCTGTGATCAAGACCCCTTCCGGCAGGGTCTTGGCAAGAATTCGGTATTTCTTCTGCCGCTCTCTTTTCTTCGCCATGATGCGCCGCTCCCTGCACGTGAACGAAGAAAACCCGGCGCTCCCGATTGTCCCATAGTATACACGCTGGGAAAACGGCCGAGGTTCACCTCGGAATGACAATCCACGCCGGTTGCTCGCAAACCGGCCTCGGTCCCACCCGGCGGACGCCCTTCGGACAAAGTGAATGATGTGGACGACATGGACGCCGTGGACAAGGTGGACGGGGCGTACTAACGTCAGAGCCCGCATCCGCCCCGCCGCCGCCAGCGAACGGTGAGCGCAAAAAGAAAGCCCCGTCGGTTTCCCAACGGGGCTTCGTATTCAAGAAACAGTTAAGCCGAGCAACGAAGTGCCTGACTTTACGCATCCCTGTTGTTAGTTCCCCGCTTTCGCGGGGATGACAAGGACACGTTCTAAGTTATCCTTAGAAAGGAGGTGATCCAGCCGCAGGTTCCCCTACGGCTACCTTGTTACGACTTAGTCCCAGTCACCGGACTTACCGTCGGCAGACGCCTCCCTTGCGGGTTAGCAACCGACTTCGGGTACTTCCAGCTCCCATGACTTGACGGGCGGTGTGTACAAGGCTCAGGAACACATTCACCGCGGCATAGCTGATCCGCGATTACTAGCGATTCCAACTTCATGGAGGCGAGTTGCAGCCTCCAATCCGAACTGGGGCCGGTTTTTTGCGATTTGCTCCACCTTGCGGTCTTGCGTCGCTTTGTACCGGCCATTGTAGCACGTGTGAGGCCCTGGGCATAAAGGCCATGATGACTTGACGTCATCCCCACCTTCCTCCGGTTTAACACCGGCAGTCTCGCTAGAGTCCCCGGCATGACCCGCTGGCAACTAACGACAAGGGTTTCGCTCGTTAAGGGACTTAACCCGACATCTCACGACACGAGCTGACGACAGCCATGCAGCACCTGTGCAAGTTTCACCCCGAAGGGCAGCCTACTCTGTTTCCAGAAAGGCATCCAAGCATGTCAAACCCAGGTAAGGTTCTTCGCGTTGCTTCGAATTAATCCACATGCTCCACCGCTTGTGTGAGCCCCCGTCAATTCCTTTGAGTTTTAGCCTTGCGACCGTACTCCCCAGGCGGCCTACTTAACACTTTTGCTTCGACTGTGCCGGCGTCAGAACCGCCACAACCTAGTAGGCATCGTTTACGGCGTGGACTACCGGGGTATCTAATCCCGTTTGCTCCCCACGCTTTCGTGTCTCAGCGTCAGGACAGGCCCAGTGCGACTGTCTTCACCATCGGCGTTCCTCTTGATATCTACGCATTTCACCGCTCCACCAAGAGTTCCACGCACCCCTACCTGCCTCAAGACACGCAGTACGCCAAGCAATTCCCCGGTTGAGCCGGGGGATTTCACAAAATGCTTACGTTCCCGCCTACACACGCTTTAAGCCCAGTGATTCCGAACAACGCTTGCCACCTCTGTCTTACCGCGGCTGCTGGCACAGAGTTAGCCGTGACTTCCTCTGGGGTAGATCAATCCACCGAAGTGGACTTTCACGTCCCTGACAGCGGTTTACATCCCGAAGGACTTCCTCCCGCACGCGGCGTCGCTGGGTCAGGCTTTCGCCCATTGCCCAAGATTCGTTACTGCAGCCCCCCGTAGGGGTCCGGGCAGTGTCTCAGTCCCGATGTGGCGGGCCAACCTCTCAGTCCCGCTACCCGTCGTCGCCTTGGTGGGCCGTTACCTCACCAACTAGCTGATAGGACATAGGCCGCTCCCGCGCCGATAAATCTTTGATCACGAGCCCATCGACCCGTGATGTTATCCGGTATTACCCAGCCTTTCGGATGGCTATCCCAGAGCTCGGGGTACGTTACCTATGCATTACTCACCCTTTCGCCACTGACCACTAATAAATTAACTGGTCCGTTCGACTTGCATGTCTTAGCCACGCCGCCAGCGTTCGTTCTGAGCCAGGATCAAACCCTTCAGTTTGACTTGGCGATTCCACCTTTCGGCGGACCGTCGTAGGCTCAACACTTTTAGTATAGCGCACCGAAAGTGCTGAATGTACTTATACATTGGATCGCCACTGCGGGGGGCGTATCCCACCGCGGCGGCCGCACTTTCGCTGCTCATATGGCTTAACTGTTAACTTGTCAAAGAGCTCTGTTACGCTCACCAACAAAACCGGCGAACAGGCTCATGCGATACGTTACCCGTTCACCGTGAGTTCTGTATTGTAGACGATATTCAGGTATCGTCAAGCGGGGAAAAGGAAAAAATGGAAATTTTTTTCACTACCCGCGCCGGCATGCAAAAGGTCCGGCCCCAACCGACCGGGATCGCCGGCGAGACGACCATGCTTAAATGATAAAGAGCGGAAAGCAGCACGTCAATAGCCGCCCTCTCCGATATCATATTATACGACCATCGGGCCGCTGGGGTTCTTCTTCGGGCCGCTTTTCGCACCCTCCGGGCCCCTTTGGGCCTGACCAGGACGGTTTTGGGCGACGAAACGGCGGCACGTTCTCGAACGTCGTGCCGGACGGGGAGAAGACGGAGGACAGAGGACGGAAGACGGTTTCCGCCGACGAGTTGCTGGCGGCGATCCGGGGCAAAGAGTCACCCTCGTAGCAGAATCCCCGCGTGCATCGAATCGACCCTCTGACTGCAACGGCTTGACGGGGACCGACCCCGCCACTCGGGGGCTATGCCCCGGCAGATTGTTAGCTGTCAGGGCGGCTGCATCGCAGCTTTGGCAGGCTTATCATCAGCCGTTGGAGCCTGTCTTGCGGGCTAAGCGGCAAGACTCCGTCGACACGATTCACCACGAACAAAGCCCGCCTGCAGGTCGTGAATCAGATAGGTCGTGTAGATGAGGAAGTGAGGCACGTACTACTCTTCGAAGTGGCAGTATCGGGTACGGTCAGGGTGCGGGTGCATCGACATTCGAGCGTGAGGCAGTTTCGATTTTTCTTACTGAGTTGGTGAATTAGATGAATAACGCGTCCAATCGTCGTTTGAGAGCAAAGCTCGAAGAGATAAGGCGACTTGTGACGGTCTCTCCAGATTGGATGCCCCGGTTGGAGTATTACGGGTTGGCGCTGCTTTTTGTGGCGGTGGCGGCCCTGCTGCGCTTGGCGTTACGGGAGGTGCTGAGCCCCACGCCGACTCTGGTATTCTACCTGGCCTGGGTCGGGGCCGCGGCGTTTGGCGGACTGGGACCGGGGCTGCTGGCGACGGTGGCCTCCTGGCTGTGCATCGAGCTTTTCGATTCCACTCCTGGGCAGATCGGCTTCAGCGATCCCACGTCCATCAGCAGGCTGTGGGTCCTCCTGGCCGGCGGCCTGGTCGTCAGCCTCGTGGGCGAGAAGATGTGCGGACCCGAATCAACGAGCGCCAGGGGCGGGAGTTGGCCAGCGCGAACCGTGTAGCCAGGACGCGGCTGCGGCAGCGGGCGGAGGAGTGGAAGACCCTGATGGACCTGATCCCGGCGGTCATCTGGGTCAGGCGCTGACCCGCAGTGTAACCATATCACGCGCAACCAGGCGGCCAACAGGTTCTTTGAGGCGTATGAACAGTGGAAACCCTGATGGACCTGGTCCCGGCGGCCATCTGGGTGGCGCACGACCCGCAGTGCAATCATATCACGGGCAACCAAACGGCCAACCGGTTTTACGAGGCCCAGAACAGGAAAACGTGCTCGGCCAATGTCTCACCGGGGTCGGCCGGTTCTTCCGCGAAGGCCAGGAGCTCAAGCCGGAGGAACTGCCCATGCAGGTCGCGGCAGCCCAAGACATCGATCTGCGCGACAGCGAGGTAGGACGTGGCTGCCTCCCGAGCGGGAAATGGCGGAACATATTGGGGTTGGCCAGCCCGCTACACGACGCCGACGGACGCGTGGCGCCTCCCTGCAGTCCGTGCGTTTATGGACATACCGCACCGCAAGCAGGCGATCACCTGCGAGAAAGGATGAAGGAGCTGGCCTGCCTCTACGCAGTGAGCCGGGGCAGGTGCTGGGACTGCGAGTTGTCCCTGGATGAACTTTGCCGTGTCGCGGTTCCCGAGCACCTGTTCCTGCCAACAGTTCCCGGAGCTTACCGTGGCTGGATGGAACTGAATGGTAAACGATTCACCTCCGGCAACTACGAGGAGGAGCTATTCGCACGGTCTCCAGGCCCAATCCGAGTGGACGGGCAAGGTCCTCGGGCACCTGCAGGGTCTATTATCGCACAGGAGAGGCCTTTGACCATTTTGGTTTCCCGAGCCGAGCAGAACCTGGTCAACGGTGTCGTGGCGGACCTCACCGCGAGGCTGGAGCGGCCTCAGCGGCCGAGGAGGAAGCGCAAGATCGAGCAACGCTACCGCAGGCTCTTCGGCGGCAACCCGCCGACGGTGAGCATCCACCACGTCGGAACCTCGTGGACGATTTCGATTTCAACGAGCGATGTGCGGATGATGGGGTATCTTCTCGAGGAACGGAACGATATCAGCATGGGCGCTGCCGAGTTCTACGCCGATCCCGAGTTCCGGGATGAACTCTCGCCCGCTGTGGCACATTCAGACGGCATGTCCCGGCCCGGGAGGCGTCCTGCGACGCAAGGACGGGTCCGTCCTGTATGCGTCTGCGGCCCGGTGGGTTTGCCGGGACGAGCAGACGGGGGCAGCCCTACATCCAAGACGGGCGGACGACATGCGCCGAGAGCAAGCACGCCGAAGAGCGCTGCGGCCGAGTGAGCGGCAATGTCAAGAGCTCGCTCGAGAAGCGTTCATTGGCTGGCCGACGTGGCCCTGGATGGACACATCCTGCGAGCCTTTCAACAGCCGGCGTCTCGCGACATCGCCGGTTATGCCCCAGAGGAGATGCCGAGGCAAGACCGCTGTGAGTAGATCACCGCATGCCGGCCGATGGGGACGTGGGTCTGGGACCTCGCGACCGACACGGTGGATACGAGATGCACCGCCGCCTGCGGGACCTCGACGAGGCGGAGTGCGCGTGCCGGCGAGCGTGATCTTCCGAGAATTCACCCCGCGACAGGCCCGCGGGGACGGCAGATGCTGATCTGGACCCTTCGACCCGGATTCCGCGTACTTCGTCGCGACGGCAGCGTGGGGTGGCTCCAGGGTTCGGCCGTGCCGCTGACGTATCTCAGGCGGCCGCCGGAAGGTCGTCGACGTGAACTTCGACATCACCAGCGCAACGGCGGAAGAGGCGCTGCGCGAATTGACGACGACGCTGGAGGGCAAAGTGTCCCAGCGCACGGCGGAACTGAGGCACAGAGCCAGGCAACTGCAGAAGCTGACGCTCGATATGTCCGTGGCGGAGGAGCGCGAACGCGAGCGCATGGCGGAGATCCTCCACGACGATTTGCAGCAAGTGCTGGCGGCGGCAAAATTCCACGTGGGACTGATGAGAAACCGGGCCCGGCACGATGTGTCGTTGCAGGCGACCGCCACGCAGGTGGACCACATGCTCAAAGAGGCGATCGACAAGCCGCAGCTCGCTGCGGAGGTGGACCACATGCTCAAGGAAGCGATCGACAAATCCCGCAGCCTGTCCCACGAGCTGAGCCCCGCCGTGATGCACCACGCCGATTTCGCCGCGACTCTCCGCTGGCTCGCGAACGACAGGCCAAGCACGGCCTGGTGGTTCACGTGCACGCGCACGGCCCAGTCCGATCGCAGTCGGAGGCCCTCAAAGCGTTCCTGTTCCGGGCGGTCCAGGAGTTGCTGTTCAACGTGGTCAAGCACGCGCGGGTCCATGAGGCCAGAATCCGGGTGCGGCGGCTCGGCCGATGCCTCTGCCTGTCCGTCTCCGACCGCGGTCGCGGCTTTGACCCGCAAGCGCTGGGAGAGACGGCCGGCTACGGGCTCCTGAGCATCCGCGAGCGCATCGAGCTGCTCGGCGGCCGGATGACGATCAAGAGCGCCCAAGGCCAAGGCAGCACGCTCCGCATCGTGGTGCCGGAGGGTGAGCCGGTGGTACGCACCCCCGCCCTCGGGGGTGAAGACGACCCGGCCCCGGAGGCTGCTGGGCGGCCCGGGGGGCCGCCCGCGGGTGCTGCTGGCGGACGATCATGAGATCGTCCGCGAGGGCCTGATCTCGCTGCTGAGGGAGGAGCAGACGGTCGAGGTTGTCGGCGAAGCGGCCAATGGCCGCGAGGCGATCGATCTGGCGAGTCGGCTGGAGCCGGATGTGGTGATTATGGATGTGTCCATGCCCTTGATCGAAGGCGATGAGGCCACCCGGCAGATCAAGGCGCATCTGCCCGAGATGCGCGTCATCGCGATTTCGATGTACGATGAACCCGACAAGATGGAGACCATGTACCGGGCCGGGGCCGAGAGCTACGTGCTCAAGACCGCTTCGTCCGAAGAGCTGCTCGCGGCCATTCGGGGCGAAGAGTCCGACTCGAAGAAGAATCCCGTGTCCGCGAAATCCGATGACGACGGATAAGAAGGTCCAATCTCCATTTGGCGGAAGTCCAGTTCCCATGAACAAAGACCGCCTGTAAGTCGTGTTAAAGCATGGGGAAGTGAGGCGCGTGTTTTTCGAAGCGGCGGCTTCGGGCCCAGTGAAGATGTGGGTGCATCGACAATTGGGTGCAGGGCAGTTAGAATCCTCCCACGGATCGGCGTGCTTTCCATCGCCTGAGCGCACCGGCGTTTCTTCCTGAGATTGGTTGGAGCAAGGAGAGCGGATGAGTAACGTGTTCACTCGCGGTTCGAGCCCGAGCTTCAAAGAGATGATGCGACTTGAAACGGTGTCTCTCCGAGTTGGATGCGCCGGCTGGGATACTACGGATTGGCTTTGCTGTTCGTGGCCGCCGCTGCCGCCTTGCGGTGGGCCCTGCCGGAGGTGCTGGGGTCCCACGCCGTTTCTGGTGTTCTACCTGGCGTGGGTGGGCGCGGCCGCCTTTGGCGGGTTGGGACCGGGGTTGCTCGCTACCGCGGCATCCTGGGTATGCCTGGAAGTGTTGTTCGATTTCACCCTCGGCGAGACCATTTTCAGCGACGCGCACGAATTGGGCCGGTTCCTGGTCCTCATGGCGGGTGGACTGACCGTCAGTCTCGTGGCCGAGAGGATGCGACGCGGACGAATCTATGAGCGTCGAACAGGCCCGTGAGCTCGCCTCCGCCAAGCACGCGTTGGAATGGGAGCGTGACATTCTCCAGGCCGTCATGGATGGGGCCAAGAACTCGCACTTGGTGTATCTCGACCGCGACTTCAATTTTGTCCAGGTCAACGCGACCTACGCGCAGAGCTGCGGCTACCGGGCGGAGCAGATGATCGGCAAGAACCACTTCGCCCTCTACCCGCACGCCGAGAATGAGGCGATCTTCGCCCGCGTCCGGGACACGGGCGAGCCGTACGAAGTTCACGACAAGCCGTTCGAGTTCCCCGATCAGCCCCAGCGCGGCGTGACCTACTGGGACTGGATACTTACCCCGATCAAGGACCCGGCCGGCCAGGTCGAGGGTTTGGTCTTCTCTCTGCATGAAACCACCGAACGCAAGCGGGCCCAAGAGGCGATCCAGCAGGCCAACGAGCAACTCCAGCAACAAGCCGAGGAACTGCAGACCCAAACGGAAGAACTGCAAACGCAGACGGAGGAACTGCAAACGCAGACGGGGGAATTGGCCCACGCGAATGCGGCCCTGCACGAGAGTGAGAAACGCGAGCGCCGGCGTGCGGAGGAACTGGCGACATTCCTGGAGGCAGCACCAACACCGGTCATTATCGTCCGTGACCCGAGCGGCGTTCACATGACGGGCAACCGGGCGGCGGACGCACTCCTGCGAAATCCCCCTGGCGGAGAAGCCTCGCTGAGCGCCCCGCCCGAAACCAGGCCGCGCCATTTCAAGGCGGTCAAGGGTGGGCGGGAATTGCGCCTCGACGAACTGCCCGCCCAACGGGCGGCTCGGGGCGAGGAGGTCCGGGACTTCGAGTTCAGCCTGGTCTTCGACGATGGCACGACTCGCCACCTGCTGGGCTACGGCACGCCCCTGCGGGACGAGAACGGCCGGCCGAGCGGCGCGGTCCACATCCTGGTCGACATCACCGAGCGCAAGCAGGCCGAGGAAGCCTTACGGGAGACGCGGGACTACCTCGATAACCTGTTCACCTACGCGAACGCGCCCATCATTGTCTGGAATCCAGAGTTCAAAATTACCCGTTTCAATCCTGCCTTCGAGCGTTTGACCGGACGCACCGCGCGGGAAGTGCTGGGCCAGGAAATCGACGTTCTGTTTCCGCAGGGTAGTCGTGAGGAATCGTTGGCTCACATCCGCCGTACCACGGCGGAGAAGCGGCACTGGGAGGTGATCGAAATCCCTATCCTGCACAGGAACGGCAGCGTGAGGACGGTTCTCTGGAATTCGGCCAATGTTCTGGCCTCCGATAACGAGACGGTGATTGCCACAATTGCCCAGGGGCAGGACATCACGGAACGCAAGCAGGCCGAGGAGGCCCTGCGGGAGCTGAACGCGACTCTGGAGAGCAAGGTCGCCCAGCGGACGGACCAGTTGCAGTGGCGGGCCCGGCAGCTTCAGAAGCTGACCTTGGAGGTGTCCCAGACGGAGGACCGCGAGCGCAAACGCATGGCGGAAATCCTCCACGATGACTTGCAGCAGATCATTGCGGGGGCGAAATTCCAGGTCAGCCTGCTGCGAAACCGGGTCAAGTACGATGCGTCCTTGCAGGCCATTGCCGCGCAAATCGACCAGATGCTCAAAGACGCGATTGAGAAATCCCGTGGTCTGTCTCATGAACTCAGCCCGGTCATCCTGCACCACGGTGATTTCACCGAGACGCTCGGCTGGCTGGCCGGCCAAATGCAGGCCAAGCATGGTCTGGTGGTTCACGTACACGCGAACGGTCCAGCGCGCCTGCAATCCGAGGCGATCAAGGCCTTCCTGTACAAGACGGCCCAGGAGTTGCTGTTCAATGTGGTCAAGCACGCGCGGGTGCAGGAGGCCAGAATTCGGGTCCGGCGGTGCGGCCCCTGCGTCTGCCTGTCGGTCTCGGATCGCGGTCGCGGCTTCGATCCGCAGGGACTCCGGGAGACGGCGGGGTTCGGCTTGCTGAGTATCCGCGAGCGGATCGAGCTGCTCGGCGGTCGCATGAAGATCAAGAGCGCCAAGGGCAAGGGCAGCACGTTCTTTATCGTGGTGCCGGACGGTGAGAAACCGGAGGACACTGTAGGGGTAGGCCCCCGTGCCTACCCAACGTCCGGCAACGCCGGGCGGCCACGGGGGGCCGCCCCTACGGGTGCTGCTGGCGGACGATCACAGGATCGTGCGGGAGGGCCTGCGCTCGCTGCTGAGCGAGGAGCGCGATGTCGAAATCGTCGGCGAGGCCGCCCACGGCCGCGAGGCGGTGGATTTGGCCCTGCGGCTGGAGCCGGACGTGGTCATTATGGATGTTGCCATGCCCCTGATCGACGGCGATGACGCCACCCGGCAGATCAAGGAACATCTGCCCAAGACGCGCGTCATCGCGCTTTCGACATACAACGAACCCGAGACGATAGAGAAGATGTACCAGGCCGGGGCCGAGAGCTACGTGCTCAAGACCGCTTCGTCCGAAGAGCTGCTCGCGGCGCTGCGAGGCCAGAAGTCAGGCCCGTAGGAGGACTGTCGCGGCGGTCATGAGTAGGATCGCGGCTCTTTGCCCGACGCTGGTGGGCGCAGCTCAGAGTTCGGCGCTGATTCCAGATGGTATTTTTGCCCTCTCCGGGGCCGCAGAAAAATGGCTCTAACCGAACTCTAACGGAAAACCGGAGTATACTTTTGGTGGCGCTTTCGGCCCGAGTGTGGCGAGAGTGCCAGGATGCTCCTGCGTTGGCGGAAGCCCCCACGGGGGACAAAAGGTGGATAAGGACCCGAGTCCCAGGAGGAATCAGAGTGTGCTGCCTGTTGTCATGGTGCCCCTTATCGGATGTTGAACACGATGGGGGGTTGAGACTCGTCGCATGAGAAGCAAAGAAGAGAGTCTTCGCGCGTATTTTCGGTCCTATTTTTGGCTCCTGGTGGCCGTGTGGACCGGCTGCGTCGCGGGTTCGCTGGTTTGGAATCTCCGCCAACGCGCGCAACACAGTCTCGAAATGGCCCGGAGCGTGGCCCAAGTCACGTTTGACAACGATATCCTCTGTCGGCGCTGGTGCACCCAGCAAGGTGGCGTCTATGTTCGGATCTCGGAGCACACCCCCGCCAATCCCTACCTGAATGTCCCCGAGCGGGATGTGACCACAACGTCCGGCTTGTCTCTGACGTTGGTCAACCCCGCCTATATGGCCCGTCAGATCAACGAAATGGCGGGCACGACCGCCGGCTGCCGCGCGCATATCACCAGCCTGAGGCCCATTCGTCCCGAAAATGCACCGGATGCCTGGGAGGCCGCCGCCTTGCGGTCTTTCGAGCAGGGTCTTACCGGAGGTCGTCTCGTTGGAGAGGATCGGCGACGGGCAATACGTGCGCCTCATGCGTCCGTTTGTGGTGGAGACGGGCTGCCTCGCCTGCCATGCGGCCCAAGGCTACCGGGAGGGCGACATCCGCGGCGGCATCAGTGTGTCCGTGCCGGTGGCGCCGCTGCGGGCCATCGAGAGGCCGATGACGGCCGACCTGACCCTGGCCCACCTCGGTCTGTGGGGGGTCGGCCTGGCCGGCATCGCCGTGGCCAGGCGCCGTCTGGGAAAAGAGATTCTGGCCCGGGAACAGGCCGAAGAGGACCTGCATCAACTCAACGCCGGACTCGAGCGTCGTGTCGCGGCGCGGACGGCGGAACTACAGCATCGGGCGAGGCAACTCCAGAAGCTGACGCTGGCACTGACACAGGCGGAGGATCGGGAGCGCAAACGCATGGCGGCACTCCTGCACGAGGATCTGCCGCAGCACATCGCCGGCGCCAAATTCCAACTGAGTCTCCTGAGCCACCGGACCAGGAATGACCCGGCCCAACAAGCAATTATTGCCGCGGTCGATGAGATGTTGAAGGCTGCCATGGAGAAGTCCTGCAGCTTGTCGTACGATCTCAGTCCCGGCGTGTTGCGTCAGAACGATCTCGCAGAAGCCTTACGTTGGTTGGCGCGCCGGATGAAGGCACAGCAGGGTCTGACCGTTCGCGTCGATACGGCCGGCGAGATGACGCTCAAATCGGAGGCCCTGACGATCTTCTTGTTTCGGGCGGCCGAGGAGTTGTTGGACAATGCGATCCAGCACGCGGGGGTCAAGGAAGCCGCCCTTCGCGTGCGGCGCCAGGGCGCTACGTATGCCTGTGCGTCTCCGACCGGGGACGCGGGTTCGACCCGCAGGAGCTTCGCAAGACGGCCGGGTTCGGCTTGTTGAGCATCCGCGAGCGTGTGGAGCTGCTCGGCGGCCGGATGAAGATCAAGACCGCTAAAGACCAGGGCAGCGCCTTCTTGATCATCGTGCCGGACGGAGGGCAAGAAGGTGAGAAAGGCAGAACGCAAGAAGGTCGCCGGCTCTGACCTGCCCCCCTGCCCATGCTGCACGCGACGCGACCCTTGGGCGATCACACGTGTACACCGTCCACCAAATCAGCGCAGCCGGTGTACTGCGCGACTGACCGCCGGGAAGGATGACGAAGTCCGTACCAGGCACGAATTTCTCCGAATCCGTATCCGTAGTCGGTAGTCGGTTGGCAATCGAGGATCGGATGGGATGGGCGATGGGGAACCAAAAAAGACAGCCTGGCGAAGTGATTTGAACCTGCGAGTTCGATCCCGTGCCAGGCTGTTGAAAAGGCGGCTGTTGCTTGCGTTGGCGCCGTCTCTACCAATTAGTGGCGGGATTTCCCGGGTGGTGACAAAAAATTGATTATTTTCCGGCGTCACGGCCGGTCTCATGCCAACCGCGACGGGGATTCTCGCATCCCAAGGCAGTGACCGGGTGGGAGCCTCAAGCGAAGCTGGTTTGTAGTGACGCCGTAAGGCGTTATCTTCTTATGCTCTTACGAGCACACTACAAACCAAGGCCTTCGGCCTTGAGGCCCCCACCCAGATTGTGAGATTCGCAAGCGTAATCGGTCTCAGCGGTCGCCGGCGAGATAACGAATTTCCGCCGCGGACATGGCCCGGTTGTAGATACGGAAGTCATCCACCGCGCCGGTGAAGAAGGCGTCCGCCGTGAACTGCGAGCGGCCGATCCAGTTCTGATTCGTCACGCCCAGGTCCTTCGGCAGGACCGTCACCGAGTTGCCGGCAACGACGGCGCCATCCAGGTAGACCGTGGCGGTCATCGCCCCGCCGTCGATCACGACGGCCACGTGGTGCCAGCCGGTGGGCAGTGGGCCGGTCCCGGCGACACGCCGCTCGGCCACCGTGGTCGTGCGGATGGCGAACGTCATCGGACCGGTGGTGCCCTGGGCCGGCGTCACGAACATGTAATTCGTGGTGCCCGTGCCGAAGTCCCAGACCCGCTGCCAGCCGCCGCCCGTGCCGGAGTAGTTGATCCAACTGGCGACGGTGATATTGCTCAAAGTGCTCAGGAGCGTGCCAATGGGCACATTGACGTAATCATTGAGCCCATCGAACGTCAGGGCCTGGCCATAGCCCTTCGGTCCGGGCCCGTACAGCGGTGCGCCCGAGACCGTGCCGTTGTTGCCCTTGCCGGAGGTGTCCTGCACGTTGCCCTCCATCGCGTACAGCAGCACCAGGCCGTTGTTCCCCGGATCGGTCGGGAGCAACCACCTGTGGCGCGGTCGCGTACAGGAGGATATCATCGACAAAGAGCGTTCCCGTCCCGCCGGCGGCGCCGTCGCCGACCCCGATGGTCAGGGTCTTGACGCTCTTGAGATTGATGCCCAGGGAAGCCAGATCGATATTCCACTGCTTCCACAGCCCAAAGGCCGTGCTGGGAGCGCTATTGTTGAATGCGACCTTGGTGCCATTGATCTTGGCATACAAGGGAGCGGCGGTATTGTTCGGATCGCCCCGGAACCAGATCACCAGCGTCGTGATGCCGTACTTGCTCCAATCCTGCGGCACCTTGAACGCCCGCTCCGCCTCGGAGATGCGCGGCGCCTTGTTGTTGTCGTAGGCCAGTGGCATGGACTGGCGGCCGCCGTGGATGACCGTTCGCTCGGCGAAGGGAGCCTGGAGATAGCCCACCTGCGAGCCTGATGAGCCGCTGGTATAACCATCGATCCAGGCCGTGAATATCTCGTGGTCCTTCTCATCGGTATAGCCCTCGAAGTCATCGACGACCAACGCGGCGCTGGTGGTGAAGCTCCACACGTCTCCGTCCCAGGACTTGGGCGTCATGGCGTCGTTGACCTCGACCACCTTCCAATAGTAGGTCTGGCCCAGGCCGACCGGCGGCGCAAACGAGGTGCTCGGAGACCGTGCTCACGGGAGCGGTGCCGTCGAGCACCTGCTGTTTGTCGGTGCTGACGTAGACCTGGTGCGAGGCTGCCTCGCGTCCGGCGCGCCAGCTCAGGGCTGCCTGCGGATCCACGGCGGTCTTGCCCGAGGCGGGATTCGGCTCGCGGGCCCAGACCGGAATCGCGAAGAAGCGGACCTCGCTCAAACCATACTGCGGCAGCAGGCCGCCCCAGTTGCTGCTCATCGTCAGCTTGACATACTTCGCCACGGCTCCATCCAGACCGACGGCGGCCGGCCCGCAGGTGGGGTCGCCGGGAGCCTGCGCCAATTCCACCTCGCCCAGCGTCTTCCACGTCGTGCCGTCCGTGGAGCACTCGACGGTGACTCCCTTGGCCCCAAAGCCGAGAATGGACTCCAACGCCTGGTTCGAGTTCCAGATCAGGGCCTTGTCGAGCTTGTAGACCTTGTCGAAAGCGAATTGGATCCAGGTCGGCTGCGGCCCGCCTTTCTTGCTGAGCCACATGTCGGTCACCACGGTCGAGTGCTGATCGACGGCATTGAGACCCGAGCCGTCGACGGTCTTTTCCGGACCCATGGTAGCGCCATTCGAGCTGGAGGCGGTGGCGGTGACATTCTGGATCGGGTAGGAAACCGGCTCGACCGTGAAGGACCAGACGTCGCCGCGATCGATGGTCACGCCGTCGGCCCGCACCTCGTCGACGCGCCAGTAGTACGTCCGGCCGAGTTCGAGCCGGCCGGGATCGTAGGTGTTGGCATCCTGGCCCACGCCGACGGCCGCGCCCAGCGGGTTGCCGCGGCCGGCGTTCGTCACATCGGCGCCGGCGGTTGCGAAGTACAGATCGTGCTTGACGGCCGTATCGGCGGGCTTCCAGCTCAGGTCCACGTTCCGCAGCACGTCAGTCGCACCGGCGGCCGGCACCGGATTGTATGCCCGGTTCGGAGGCACCACCATCGGACCGCTGACGCTGAAATCGTCGAAGGCGACGTAGCCGGTCGTCGTGTTGTATGTGGAGTGCGCCAGCCCCACCTGGAGGGTCAGCCCGGCCATGTCGTCCCGCGTGATGGTCCCCCCCACCGCGGTCCACGTCACGCCATCGAAGCTCCGGCGGAACGTGAAGACGTTGCCCGCCCGCTCGAGCTGGAGAAACCGCGCGCTGTTGAACCCGTCGCCGGTATTGGGTCCTTCGGTCTCCGTGCCGTTATTCACCTGGCGGCGCATATTGCCCACCCAGGTCGGAAAATAATGGATGCACACGAAATCCTCCCCGGCGCCGGCCTCATCGAGATTCGCGACCCGGGCCATGAGGAACGAGTCATTGTGCAGGACCGTCGCTCCGGCGGCGCCCGCGAAGTCCGTCACGCGGACGGTGGCCACGAAGTCGCCCTGGACCAGCTTGTACAGGAACGGCCCGCGCGGCGAGAACGCCCCCTCCCACCACGAGTTCGTCGAGCGGAGGAACAGTTGGCCGGCGCGGTCCTTCGAGGCGTTGAGAGCGTCGACCGTGTCGGGAGGTTTACCGATGAAACCATCCCAGCCGGTGCCGTCCACGCCGTCCGTGAGGTAGTCGTGGGCCGTGTCGAAGGTGTCGGTGAATACCCCCGCTTGAGCCACGCCGGTCAGCGCCAAGATGGAGAGGATACCAATGGAATACCGCAGCCTCTTGTACATGTTGTCCTCCTTCCAGGAAATAGTGGCAGCACTATATCTGTCACGATATTATAGCCCCCATGGAGGACAAAGGCAAGGACAAGGGTGGCAGATAAACGAAAGGTGCGCGACTACCTTGTGTGGCAGACCAACCCCAATTTGTCATGCTGAGCGAAGCGAAGCATCTGGGCACAGCAGGAGAGACTCCCGTCGCATCGAGTCCACGTACGTGTCCCTGGCCAGATCCTTCGCTGATGCTCGGAGCTTGCCCTGAGCGCAGCCGAAGGGATGACAGAATGAGTGCATGCGTGCCACGAAGTTTGGTCGCACAATGAAAGGAATTGATGATGAGAATCATCCCGTGCTTGCTCTTGATGGTCTTGATGGTTGGCGGCCAGGTCCGTGCGGAGGCGACCGATCCGGCCGTACGGATCGCTGAGGAGCAGCGTCTTGCGGCCCGGCCGCTGGACCTAAGTCACGTGCGGCTCCTCGGCGGGCCGCTCAAGCGGGCCCAGGATCTGGATGCCAAGTACCTGCTGGAGCTCGAACCGGATCGGATGATGGCCGGCTACCGCCTGCGGGCGGGACTGGCGCCGAAGGCCGAGGCTTACGGCGGCTGGGACTCCGTGACCGGCAAGCAACTCACCGGCCACATCGCGGGACACTACCTCTCGGCCGTCAGCCTGATGTACGCCGCCACCGGCGATGCGCGCTTCAAGGAGCGGGCCGACTACCTCGTCCGGGAGCTGAAGGAGGTGCAGGACAAGCGCGGCAACGGCTATCTCGGCGCGCTGACGGACAAAGAGGGCACGGACGGCGCGACGCTCTTTCAGCAGGTGGCGCAGGGCGACATCCGCTCGGGCGGCTTCGACCTCAACGGCATGTGGTCGCCGTGGTACACGCTGCACAAGACCTACGCCGGCCTGCGCGACGCCTATCGCTACACCGGCAATAGGACGGCGCTGGAGGTCGAGATCAAGTTCGCCGCCTGGGCCGAGGGAATTGTCTCGAAGCTCACCGACGCCCAGGTCCAGCGCATGCTGAACACCGAGTTCGGCGGCATGAACGAGATCTTCGCCGATCTCTACGCCGACACGGGCGACCAGCGCTGGCTGGCCCTGTCCCACCAGTTCGAGCACCGCTCCTTCATCGAGCCGCTCCAGCGCCACCAGGACAACCTCGCACGGCAAGCACGGCAACACGCAGGTGCCCAAGCTCCTCGGCTCGGCGGACCGCTTCGCCTACACGGGCGACGGCGGCGGACATCCTCGCGGCCGGCTTCTTCTGGGACCGCGTCGTGCAGCATCACAGCTTCGCCACCGGCGGTCACGGCAAGGACGAATACTTCGGCGAGCCCGACAAGCTCAGCGACCGCGTGGACGGCCGCACGGCCGAGACGTGCAACGTCTACAACATGCTCAAGCTGACCCGCCGGCTCTTCGCGCTGCGGCCCGACGCCCACTACGCCGACTTCCACGAGCGGGCCCTCTTCAACCACATCCTGGCCTCGATCGATCCGAACGACGGCCGGACCTGCTACATGGTGCCGGTCGGCCGGGGCGTGCAGCACGAGTACCAGAACATGCTCCGCAGCTTCACCTGCTGCGTCGGATCGGGCATGGAGAGCCACGCCCTGCACGGCGACGGAATCTACTATGAAGCCGAGCGACAAGCTCTGGGTGAACCTGTACGTCCCCTCCACGGCCGAGTGGACCGCGATGGGCGCGAAGCTGACGGTGGACACCGATTTCCCCGAGGGCGAATCGGCGAAGCTGACGCTGACGCTGGATGCGCCGAAGGAATTCACGCTGGCTCTGCGCCGTCCTTACTGGGTTGGCGACGGATTCAGCGTCAAAGTCAACGGCGAAGCCATGCCGGAGGACCAACCTGTTCGTAGTGTGCCCGTAAGGGCATCCCAAGAAACGCCTGACGGCGTCACTACAAACGCGCGGGGTCGCGCAACATACCAGCCCCCAAAATGCGGCTCCTATGTTGAGCTCAAGCGTACCTGGAAAAGCGGCGACACCATCGAGTTGACCTTGCCCAAGACGCTGCGGCTGGAGCCGCTGCCCGACAACCCGCGCCGTGTCGCCATCCTATGGGGTCCACTGGTGCTGGCAGGTGACTTGGGGCCGGAGGCCGAGCGAGGACGCGGACGCAGCGCCCGCGCTGAGCCGCCGAAGGTGCCCGTCTTCGTCGCGGCCGAGCGACCCGTGACGGAATGGCTCAAGCCCGTGCCTGAAAAGAGCGGCCAGTTCCGCACCGACGGCGTGGGGCGTGAGCGCGACGTGGACTTCGTGCCCTTCTATCGTCTGCACCGGCGCACCTACGGCGTGTACTGGGACCTCTACACGCCCGCGGAGTGGGAAAAGAAAGCCGCCGAGGCCCCTGCCGGACGGTAAGTCGAGGTCCTCGTCTGTGCTCAGGGACTATTTCAAACAGTGAATGTCATTGCGAGGAGCGCGGCGACGAAGCAATCTCAATCCGACGCGTGGTAGATTGCTTCGCTTCGCTCGCAATGACATGATGGAGCACGGCACCCGGAATTGCGGGTCTCAAAGCGTCATTTGAGCAAATTCTTTTGCAGATGGAAGGACTCCTGAAATGGCTGCACCTGCTCAGTCACGGCGTCGTTCACCTCTGGTCCCCGCCCTCGTTGTCCTGCTGACGGCGGGGACCAGCTTGGCGGATTCCCGGTCGATTGCCCTCGAATGGATGGGTGAGAGTCCCTCCGGCAAGCTGGTCGTGGAAAACGGGCGGCTCGGGGCTTTGAAGATCGTCAGGGGAGCAGGGACGCATCGAGCAAGACGCCTTCTCGTTCTCATCCCAGGCGGATTGTCGCCTGGAGATCGTCATCGAGGACGTGCGCGTGCAGGAAGGCTCCGACGCCACCTTGGTTCACGTGCAGACGGAACACCACCCTTTCAGCTTCTTCCTCCGCGATGTCAATGTCCAGACGCCGATGGTCGTCCCCGCGTATCAGGTGGTCGTGACACAGGCCGAGGACCCCAGGACCGGCGCCGAGATCGCCGCTTCGGTGCGCGGCAAGGGAGGGCGGACGTGGCGGGCGCAGATTGAGGAGGAGCCGGAGGAAAGCTACGAGAACGCCGTGGCCCACACGCGGAGCATGTACGTCCCCACGTGGCTGGGGACCAGCCGGGATGCCCGGATCTTCGAGGTCCGGATCGGCGAGCCCTACCAGCGGGACGACCTGATCGTGCCGAAGTTCTCGGGGTCCGCCGTTCACATTCCGGAGCTCGGCAACACTCCCGTGCAGTATTTCTTCACGATCGGCCGTGGACGCGGCAGTCGGGCCTCGGTCACGCGGGGACTGGCAGAGGGCGTCCTGCCCATCCTGGAGGGCAATGTCGATGAAGACGACGTTCAGTATCGCTTCACGACGTTCGTCACGCTCGAAAATTCGGCGTTGCGGCCGGGCAGTCTGCGGGGCACTTCCTATCTCGTCGCCGACGGCTACGCCGCGGGGCACATGTTCACACCCGCGCAGCAGAAGCAGTTCGAGGCCCTCCGCGCGGCCGAGGTGGAGCGCGACGAAGAAACAGTCCTCTACGGCCGTATCGAGGCGGCCAATGCGAGCGCTGTGCCCCGGTACGCATGGTTCAAGGCCCCGGCTGTGGGACGTGAACATTCGTTCGACCGTCAGAGCGGATTCTCGCTGCTGTCCGCCGATCGTATCTACTGCCTTTCCCGGATCAACGGCAAGCCCTGTCCCCAGGAGGAGATCGCTGTGCTGGTCCAGCCGGGCGGGAAGGCCGTCTTTGAATTCCTGCTGCCCCACCGCCCGATTTCCCAGTCGCGTGCGGCCGCCCTGGCGCAACAGGATTTCCAGCAGCGTCTCCAAGAGTGCCGGCAGTTCTGGAGAGGCAAACTGGACGCCGCCGCCCGGATCCGACTGCCGGAAAAACGCATCGAAGAGATGATTCAGGCCGGACTGGCGCACCTGGACCTGATCTGCTTCGGGCTGGAGCCACGCGGGACGCTCGCACCGATGATCGGGGTCTATGCGCCGATCGGGTCGGAGAGTTCTCCAATCATCCAGTTCCTGGACTCGATGGGCTGCCACGCCCAGGCCGAGCGGGCCTTGCAGTATTTCCTCGACAAGCAGCACGACGACGGCATGATCCAGAATTTCGGCGGCTACATGCTGGAGACGGGGGCCGCCTTGTGGTCGATGGGCGAGCACTTCCGCCTGACGCGGGATGAGGCTTGGGTGCAGCGTGTCAAACCTAACATTCTCAAAGCCTGCGATTTCCTGATCCGATGGCGCGAGCGGAACAAGCGGGAGGATCTGCGCGGCAAGGGCTGGGGCATGATCGAGGGCCGCGTGGCCGACCCGCCCGACCCGTATCACGTGTACATGCTCAACGGGTACGCGTACCTGGGTCTGGCCCGTGCGGCGGAAATGCTGACAGACGCCGACCCGGCGAATGCCCAGCGAATCGCGAAGGAAGCCGAGGCCCTGAAGGCGAGCATCCGCACGAGCCTGCAGGAATCGCTGGCACGGTCGCCGCTGGTCCCGCTGGGAGACGGTTCCTGGTGCCCGACCGCGGCCCCCTGGGCGGAGGCGACCGGGCCGAGCATGCTTTTCGTCAAGGACGACACCTGCTACACGCACGGCACGTTCGCCGCCCGTGACGCCATGCTGGGACCGCTCTATCTCGTATTTCAGGAGGTAATTTCTCCCGAGGAGGACGCGGCCGGATTCCTGCTCGACAGTATGGCCGAGCTGACGCTGCTGAACAACGCCGGATACAGCCAGCCCTACTACTGCCGCCATGACTGGGTGCAGCTCAAGCTCGGCCTGGTCAAGCCATTTCTCAAGACCTACTACAATACCTTTGCCTCCCTGGCGGACCGCCAGACCTATACGTTCAACGAGCACTACTTCTACGCCAGTCCGCACAAGACCCACGAAGAGGCCTGGTTCCTCATGGAGACCCGCTGGATGCTCTGGATGGAGGAGGGCCAGACGCTCAAGCTGCTGTCGGGCATACCCCGGGCGTGGCTGGCGCCCGGCAAATCCATCGAGATCGACCGTGCCGCCTCCTACTTCGGGCCGTTCTCCCTGCGAGTAGACTCGCGGAAGGACAGATGGAACTATCGTGGCGAAGGTCCAGTGTGACGGCCCCCGCCGGCCCGCGGCGGTCGAGATTCGCCTGCCGCACCCCGACCATCGGATCCCGGCCCGCGTGATCGGCGGCCGCTACCAGAAATCGACGGAATCGGTGCGCATCGAGCCCTTCACCGGCCAAGCCGAAGTCCGGCTCGAGCTGGGCAATTGAGGATTCGTCCACGCCCCGAGTATCATGCCAATCCTGGTTAGCTCATGCGCGGTGTATGTCATCCTGAACGAAGCGCAGCGGAGTGAAGGATCTGGGCTGCGATTTAGAGAAACCCCAATTCGATGCCCAGGTCCTTCGGCTTCGCCTCAGGATGACAGAGTCGCTACCACGAGAGTTCCTCCAAATCTGCATCCACTTCCCTTCATGCCGGCTCTGGCGATCCGCTGCCCGTCGTGATCGCTCACGGTCGCGCCGCCTGGAGCGTCACCGGGCCGAGGAGGCCGGACTCCATCAGTGGGGTCTCGCGGGTCAGCTTGCGAATGTTCGTCCTGGTGAAACGCTTCTCCGGCGGGAGAGACTGGTCGCCGATAATCCGGTTGGGCCAGAAGTTGACGACGTCCACCTCCAGCTTGTTGTCCCTGGACTTGAGGGCGTCGGTCACGTCCACGCGGAACGGAAACGCCCAAAGGACGCCGAGACTCTTTCCGTTCAGCCGGACTTCGGCCAGTTCCTTGACGTTGCCGAGATCGAGCCACACCCGGTCGCCTTTCTTCCGGGCGGATGGCGGCAGGTCGAAGCTCTTGCGATACGTGGCCGTGCCGGCATAGAACTTGATGCCCATCCTCCGGACGCTGCGTCCAACTGACGAGCGAGTCAAACTCGCACGACGCCGGACCGCCCCAGGCTGGATCGAACTGCACGGTCCACGGACCGTCGAGCTCGCTGAGAGGCGTAAAGGTCGGGAAATTTCCTTTCCCTTGGCCCGCCGCACGAGTCGAGACCGACTGGCGAAACACCACGAACATCGAGCCGTAGGGCGTGAACTCCAGCGGCACCACCGTCCGGCCGTCCGCTTGCGACCACGCCGCGGCTGGGCGGATACTGCCGCCGGCTGGGTCCCAGAACTCAGGCTGCTTGCCGGCCACGCGGAACGTGCAGGACGCCTTGGCGTAGCCGTTCGAGCTGTTGCAGACGAAGTAGATATCCGTATCGCCCGCGCACGGTGAAGATAGTTGAGCACGGGGACATCTTTCAGCAGGATCGACTGGGCCTGTTTTTCCGTGCCGGCCGAGTGCGGCCGGTACCTTGTCTCCTGGAGTGAGCGTGAACTCGAAATCGGGCAACACGCCGTCGGCCAGGAGCACCTCGCGGGCGGTCTTGCCCTGGATCACCCGTCCCTTGGCCGGGGTCGTCGTGTCGCGGGCGTCCCGCCCGCGCGACACGTGGCGAGGGCGTCCCGCCCTCGGAAGACGAGGCCAAGCCTGCCCTGAGCGAAGCCGAAGGGATGGCCTCGCGACGCAAGGGCTGGAAGCCCTCGCCACCAGTCCACAGCTCTCCGGCGAGCTGGGCCACCTCGGCGTCACACTGCGGATAATCGCGCAATGTGCTGGCTTGGGTCGGCTTGGGTCCGATGATTGTCGCGCCGGCCAGGACCAGCTCGCGCAGCTTCCGCAGCACCGGCAGCGAGATCGTCGGCCGGTCCGGCAGCACCAGCACGCGGTAGCTCATCCCATCGGGCAGCACGAGGCGACCGTCCCGAACGGTCATGCGCGTGAGAACGACCTCCTCGGTGACGACGTCGTAATCGTAGCCGGGCAGCACCTGCGCCGGGTCGCTGCGCTTGAGCTGGGTGAAGTTGGGCACGTGATCGCCGTAGTAGTAGGCGGCGTCGGCCACGAACAGCCCTTGCTGAAGCATCCACTGGCAGCGGTTGATGTAGGCGAAGAACGGGCCGGAGCGGCTCCACCACGTCGAGTTCGGGTTCAGGTGCGTGCCGGCGAAATACTGGAGGCCCGGCATGCCCGGCCTCCTGCGGCGAGCAGACGAAGGCGTGCCAGACCAGCAGATTCAGCCCCTCGCACAGCGCGTGGTCGAACGAGGGCTTGAGGTTGTCCCAGAGCGTCTCCTGCCAGTGCGGGCCGATGGTGGTGAAGCCCTCGGCCAGAACGAGCTTGCGGCCGTAGGTGTGCGCGGCGGAGGCGGGCTGCTTGACGAAGAAGCGGTTGGTGTCGCCGACGCGATGCCGCCACGACCAGGCCCAGAACTCGCTCATGGGCGCGTCGTTGAAGCCGAGGCACTGCTGGGCGTCGATCGGCACCGCGTGCGGCCCGCCGGACTCCGGATGAATCTGCAGCCCGTGCCGGTGGGCGCCGTCGCGGAAGAGCCGGTAGTGATTGTCGATGGCCAGGTCGCCCATCGTCCGGCGAAAGTCGTTCAGGAAGCGGTTGCTCACGACGCGGCTGTCCACGATCCGGCCGGCGATGACCGGCAGGTACGGCAGCAGGTCGTAGCCGCGGCGCTGGCGGAATTCCTCGCGCAGCGTGGGCGTCCAGTTGGCGACCTCGACCTCCCAACTATCCGTGTGCAGATACTTGAGCGTCTTGCCCGCCAGCGGTCCGGCATCGGCGATCAGCGGCTCGACCACCGCATCCCAGTAGGTCCGGAAGGCTTCGGCGTCGAACGGGTCCAGGGCGTACCCATCCCAGCCCTCGCTGCACGTCGAGACGCGGCAATGATCGTTGAGCGTGTAGCCGAAACGCAGGATGTCCCAGGTCCCGGCCGGCGCATCCCAACGCAGCGTGCCGTCTTGTCCGAACTTGCCCGTCAGGTCCAGGACCTCCGCGGCGTGCGTGTCTTCCTCCCCCGGCTCGGCGGGAAACTCCTGCGAACAGCGGCGTGGCTGTCCGGCGCCGAGAACGGCACCAGCGGTTTGAGCAGGGCCTTCTGCTCCCAGTTCTGCAACGGGCGATGCTTGGGGCCATCCGGCTTGACTCGAAAGGCGATCACGTACAAATCCCGGTAGAAACCATCCCGTCCCTTGGGCGTGGGCAGCCTCGTCTCGACGGCATTCGGGCCGGCGACGCGGGTCTCGGTCCAGACCAGTTTCTTCGGAGCATCTTCCGGCTTGACCATGGGCCCGCCCAGATTCCAGCCGCTCTGGATGTTGAGGCTCATTTCGAGGCCCAGACGATGAGCCTCGCGCAGCGTGTGCTGGAACAACTCGCGCCACTGGTCGGACAGAAAGGTAGGTCCGTGCGGGGCCCGCTCATTCCCATCCTGGCTGGACCCGTCGGCATCGCAGATCAGGGCGCCGCCGAAGCCCTTGGCCTTCATCTCCTCCAGATCCCGCGTGATCGAGGCCTTGGTGACATCGCCGTTGAGCCACCACCAGTAAGCCCGCAGCCGGGCCTCGTTCGGCGGCCTCACAAAGCCCCGTTCCAGACTGTCGGCGGACATCGCCCGTGCTGCACCACAAAAGAGAAATGCCGCGACAAGCAGTCCGAAGCACGAAGGCCGAGTTTGGTTGCCTTTCGTCATCTCGTGTATTCCTCCAGCAGACGCAGATAAAGACGGTATTGTTCGAGCGACACGCCCGGCGGGGTCTGGTGGTCGACGCTGGGAATGAAGCCGCCCGTTTTCATCAGCGGGCACGAGTCGCTCGAATTCCGCGCGCATGCGCCGCTTCGCCCTGGTTCATCGTCATCTTGTCGAAATGGCCGATCATGCGCAGCCTCGGGAACTGGCGGCGCAGCTTCAGCCCGTCGACGCCCGCCTGGCGTTCCAGCGGCAGCACGCCGGCGACGCCGACGCCTTGCAGCCACGGCACCAGCAGCGTCACGTCGCCGTCGGTGTCCACGATCAGCAGGATGTCCAGCTCGTCGAGCGCGGCGACGAATTGGCGATAGTACGGCGCGAGAAACTCCTCGAAGATCTGCCGGGAGATCATCGGGCCCGTGGTTGTAGCTCATGTCCTCGGCGAGCGTCATGAAGGTCGGCACGCAGACGCGGGCCATCTGGTCCAGGAGCCGCAGGTTGAACTCCAGGAGGTCCCGGTTGATCGCGTGGACCAGCTCCGGCTGATCGTAGAACGCGTAGCTGAGCTTCTCGATATTCATCAGCGTGCGCGGAAACCAGAAGAAGCCTTCCAGCGTCGCCCAGACGACGGCCTCGCCCCGCGCCTGCCGCGCGGCCCAGGGCCGCATCGCGTCGATGGCGCGCGCGTGGTCGGGAAAGAGTTGCGGCCGAATCCGCCGGTAATCGTCCATGTTCGCGACGATGCCTTCGACGTGATGCTGCGTCGCTTCGATCGTGGCCTCGGTCGTGCTGAACCAGAACTGCTGATACGGATCGAGGCCGAAGTACTGCGCGATGTCGAAAACCTGGCTGAATTGCAGCGTCCGGGGCAAGCCTTCCTCGTGCCAGCGGGCGATGGTGTGCGTCCCACCACATGGCCCATTCCCAGCGCGGCAGGCGGTCCACCGGCTGGAAATTCATCACGGCGCGGAAGCGTTCGACGTGGTTCATGGTGCCTGAGGGACTCATGTATTTCCTTCTATCATGCCGCCGGACATCTGCCACGCCTCGGATTCTGCCGGTCGGGTCACGGCAACCGTTTGGCCCGTCCCTTTCGATCTCGGCAAAAAAACCCGTATTTTCCCGTGTTTTCCCGTTGACAGAAGCCGGGAAGGCGCATATAGATGTTCACAATGTCCGCGTTGACTCAGCGGCATTCGTTGTGTTCTAACAGTTTTTGGGTAGCAGAGCAAGGAGGCCACATATGGCGCAGAAGTCTGCAAAACCGATGTCGAAGAGTGAGATCGTCGCCGGCATTGCCGAGACGACGGGATTGGCCAAGAAGCAGGTGAGCTCGGTGCTGGAGGCGATGGCCGGTCAGATCCAGAAGAGCCTCGGCCGCAGCGGCCCCGGTGCCTACACGGTCCCCGGCCTGATGAAGCTGATCGTCGTCCGCAAGCCCGCCACCAAGGCCCACAAGGGCATCAATCCCTTCACGAAGGAAGAGACCATGTTCAAGGCCAAGCCGGCCCGGAACGTGGTGAAGATTCGCGCCTTGAAGAACCTCAAAGATATGGTCTGACGGTTCAGACCGTAGCCGAACTGGACGGGCCCCCGCGCTGTTCTCCAGACGGTGGGCCCGTCTCTCCTACCAACGTCCGAACCGGCCGGCGGTCATTCCTTCACGCCGCGGGTGAGCACGGGGGCGGGAAATAAGGCCTTCCGGCGGATGGGGCCGAATGCCAGAGGTCGTGGCACGACCGGCATTCGTTCGAGGGTGGTGTCCTCCGGGGCGGGGTATCGCATTTCCGAGACGGTATGCGTGGGATTGCTGTGCTTTGCGCCCGACGATCTGTAGTGTATTCCCATGACAACGCAGGACAACCATCGCGGTGAGTCTCGTGAGCCGCCCGGAGCGCCGCCCGGCTTGGCCGTCGAGCTTGCCGACAGAGGCACGTCGCAGCGTTTGGTGTCGCTCGATGCCTACCGCGGCGCCATCATGCTGCTGATGGCTTCGAGCGGGCTGGGACTGGCCCAGGTGGCACGGCAGTTTCCCGACAGCAGTCTCTGGCAATTCCTGGCCCATCAGACGGATCATGCCCCCTGGGCCGGGATGCGGCTGTGGGACATCATTCAGCCGGCCTTCATGTTCATGGTGGGCGTCGCCCTGCCATGGTCGGTCGCCAATCGCCGCACGCGCGGTCAGAGCTTCGGCCGGATCTTCGGCCACGCGCTCTGGCGGGCGCTGATCCTTGTGCTCCTGGCGGTGTTTCTCACGTCCGCCTGGAGCCGCCAGACGGTGTGGAGCTTCTCGAATGTCCTGGCGCAGATCGGCTTGGGCTATCCGGTGCTTTTCCTGCTGGCGTTCACGAGACCCCGAACGCAATGGCTCGCTGCCTTCGGGATTCTGTTCGTCTATTGGCTGGTGTTCGCCCTGCACCCGCTGCCCCCGGCAGGCTTCGACTGGCAGACCGTCGGCGTACCTGCGAACTGGCCGCACCTGACCGGCTTGGCCGCCCATTGGGACAAGAACGTCAACTTCGCCGCCACGGTGGACAAGTGGCTGCTGAACCTGTTTCCGCACGAGAAGCCCTATGTCTTCAATGCCGGCGGCTACCAGACGCTGAATTTCGTGCCCGCCATCGCGACGATGGTCTTCGGCCTGCTGGCGGGCGGATTGCTGCGAAGCGACCGGCCGATCCCCGGCAAGCTCAAGCATCTTGTCCTGTTCGGCGTGGCGGGGATCGTCGTTGGCCAGGCGCTTGCCTGGGCGGGTTTGTGTCCCATCGTCAAGCGTATCTGGACACCCTCGTGGGCGATCTACAGCGCCGGCTGGGTCACTCTGCTGCTGGCAGGCTTCGTCGCGGTCATCGAGTGGGCGGGCTGGAAGCGCTGGGCCTTTCCCTTCGTGGTGGTCGGGCTCAATCCGATCACGCTCTACTGCATGTGGCAGCTCATGAACCCATTCGTGCGGGACAACCTCAAACGGCACATCGACCCGCAGGTCTTCGAGAGCCTCGGCACGATCTATGCTCCGATCCTGGAGCGTGTCCTGGTGCTGCTCGTCTTCTGGCTGGTCCTGCTGTGGATGTACCGTCGGAAAATCTTCGTGAGGGTCTGATCCCGCGACCCCGGACTACACAGTATTCTCATTCCTCTGGGAGCCTTTAACGCAGTAGTGTACAGGCGGAAGGCGGCTGCCCTCTGTCATTCCCGCGCAGGCGGGAATCCATTCGCGCGTGGCTTTCCTGGACCCCCGCCTGCGCGGAGGTGACAAAGAGGGGCGCTCATTCTGTTTGAGCCCCTGAGGGTCGGTCGGAGAGAGAAAGCCAGGTCAAAAGAGAGCCTCCGACGAGCACCAGACATCCGATCCACAGCCTCCAGCCCGGCGTCACCTGCAAATACAGACAACTGACAAAAGTCGACAACAGAGGGGTAAAATAGGAACAGGCGGCCACGAACAGCAGGTTCCCCCTCCTCATCGCCATGTCCCAGAGGCCGTACCCCAGCACGGTGCCGACGGCCAGCACTACCGCTTCTCCGATCGCACGCCCGCTCCACATAGAGGATTCCGTGAAAAACAGACGCAGGATCAATAGCGCCAGGCCGGTCGCGGGAAGGAACAGAGCCACCGCCCCACCGCTCCCCGGTTGCGCCCAGCGGCGGGTGAGAGTCGAATACAGCGCCACGAAAGGGCGCCCGCCAAGGCGCAGGCGTAGGCCATTGGGTTCGACTGCAAGTGTCCCCAGAAGGAGGACCACGACACCGGCTCGCCCTGGGTGAGCGCCAGGAATTCGCCCGCCAAGGCCAGCACGGTCCCCGGCACCAGCAGCAGACTGGCCCGTTTGTTTAGAACCACCAGCGAAAGCAGAATAGTGGCCGTCGGCCAGAGGTAGTTGATCAGGCCGATCTCAAGCACCTGCCGGCGGTCTGCGGCCGACCCGATCGCCAGGTACATGACAACGGTGTAGAAGACGAACAGAAACCCGCAGCCCCAGACGTAGCGCCGCGAGAGACTCAGGACTTGCCACACCGGTGTCCCCCGCCACGCGAGCCACAGCAGGTAAAGCACGCCGCCCAGCAAGTAAACGGAGGCCCCCGCCGTCAGGGGACCGATCCGCTCCGACAAGCTCCGGGCCACGCCAAAGGTCATGCTCCATAGGAGGATGGCGGCCAGGCCGCCGCCGGTATTCCAATCGATCTTGGTGCTTCCGGACATGCGTGGCATGGAGTTAGAAATCCCGCACAGAGCCATCGGGTGCGTTCAAACGAGGCTGGAGACCCGGCGTGCGGAAGGGTCTTGCCTTGGCCCGTTCTTCATCAAAAGTAACGCCCAGACCCGGTCCTTCCAGGGGCAAGGCAAATCCCTTTTCCACCTTCGGGTACGGCTTGACCACGTCGCCTTCACTGTCGCCGTTGACCCACGGGGCCTCGATCATCGTGACATTCGGGATCGCCAGGGCCGCGTGCACGGTCGCCGCCGAGCCGAGCGGGCCCGCGTTGTTGTGAGGAATCAGATCGATGTAGTAGGTCTCGGCCAGTGCGGCGATCTTCTTCATTTCGCTGATCCCGCCGCAGTGGCTGACGTCCGGGCGAACGTAGTTGACGTACTGGTGCACGATGATCTCGCGGAAATCCCACTTGTTGTGGTAGCGCTCGCCGGTGGCCAGAGGAAGGTCCGTATGCGCCCGGACCTGCGCCAAGGCTTCCGGATTCTCGGCCCGAATCGGGTCCTCGATCAGGAAAGGCCGGAAGGGCTTGGCCTGCTCGGCCAGCTTGATTGCCCACTCGGGATCGTAACGGCCGTGACATTCCAGAATCAGGTCCACATCGTCGCCGACCGCCTCGCGAATCGCGGCCAGATACTCGATCTGCTGTCGCACGGCCAGCTTGTGGTCGTGCAGGTCCTGGGCGTCGTAACTGTGGAAGGCGCGGAAACGGATGGCCGTGATGCCCTTGGCGACGCGTTGCTTCGCCTGGCGGGCGGCTTCGGCGGCGGTGTTGCCCGTGACGTGCCCGTAGACGCGGACCTTGGTCCGGGCCAAGCCGCCCAGCAACTGGTAGACGGGGACGCCGTAAGCCTTGCCCTTGATGTCCCACAGGGCCTGGTCGATGCCCGCCAGCGCTGTCCCGGTCGAGGGGCCGCCGCGATAGAACCGCCGCCGGAAACAGGACTGCCAGAGATACTCGATCCGCTCGGGGTCTTCACCGATCAGGTACGGAATAACGTCCTTGAGCATCCCCTCGACGGAATAAGGAAGAAAGGAGTTCGTCGCGTCACCGTAGCCCACGATGCCGGCGTCGGTCTCGACTCGGACGAAGACATCGCCGCCGGTCAGGATCGGCTCGACCTTGGTGATCTTCATGCGCGGGACTCTTCGCTCTCGCTGAACGGGAGAAGCAGCCGACGACGTTCGATCCTGTCCCCAGGCGGATTGGCCCGCCGTCCACAAGAGTCCGGCGCCGGCGATATTCTTGAACAGACTTCGGCGTGTTGCTTCGGTTTTCATCTGTGTCCTTTCCTGGTCATTTCTGGAACAGCCGCGGGGCGAAGTCATACAGGCACTTGCGCCACGTTTGCCACTCGTGCGACGTGCCCGGCGCTTCGAACCAGACGGCCGGGATGCCGGCCTTGGTCATCGCCTCGACCGTCGCCTTCCCCGAAGTCATCCGGCTGGATTCGGCGCTGCCCGCGCCCATCCAGACCAATAGCGGCTGGGGCTCGAATTTGCCGGGATCCGACCGAGCCGGTCCCCCACCGCTGAACGAGCCGATATAGGCGAACTTGTCCAGGTTGCCCAGGCCGATCTGCATGGCCTGGCCGGCCCCCATCGACAGTCCGGCGATGGCCCGGTGGGTCCGGTCCGGAATCGTCCGGTACGTCGCGTCCACCATCGGGATCAGATCCTGGATCACCAACTCGCCAAACGCCTCGTTCCGCCGCGAGCCTGCCCCCGGCTTGGTCGGTGCCGGACTCCCACCGGCCCGCGGCGCCACCATGCCGTTCTCCATGACGACGATCATCGGCTGAGCCTTCTTCTCGGCGAGCAGGTTATCGAGGATGAAGTTGGCCCGGCCCTGCGAGGTCCAGCCGCGCTCGCTCTCGCCCGCACCGTGCTGCAGATAGAGGACGGGGTAACGTTCCTTGGCATCCTTATCGTAATCCGGCGGCGTGTAGACCATCGCCCGTCGCCACATAGCCGTGACCTTGGAGTAATACCAGTGGGCCCGAACCTCCCCGTGCGGCACATCCTTGACGTCGTAGAAGTCGAGCGTCTTGTCCGGCACCTCGATGCCGCTGCACTCCTTGTTCCAGCCGAAGAAGGTCTGCGTGGCCGGATCGTTGCAGGCGAAACCGTCCACCTGCAGCCAGTAATAGTGGAATCCCGGCACCACCGGCCCAATGGTCACGGTCCAGACGCCCTTGTCATCCCGCTGCATGTCGAAAGGCCCTTTCCCAAGGCCGTTGTCATTGCCGCCGGGAATCACTTGGACCTTCTGCGCATTGGGAGCACTGACGCGAAACGTGACCCGCAAGTCAGAGTGGACCCGTGGATACTCGGCCCCCGGCAGGTTCGAGGTCGCCGGCTTGGAGTCGTCTGCCGCCTGCGCCCAAGCCACGCCACTCATCATCACCATGCTCAACATAAACAAGATTCGTCTCATGCGAAGCCTCCTTTCGTAGGGCTGGCTAAAGCACATCCTGCACCGCATCCACGCCTATTTCCCCAATTTGGCGAGGGCCGTGCGGTAGTAGGTGTCGTCGTGCTGCTGCTTCCAGCCGTCGGTCGGGGCCGGGAGCGTCGGGCGGTGCTTCGCCCACATCTCGTTGACGAAGGCGTCCCAGGCCTGGCCCTGCCGCGCCCAGTCCTTGTCGTGGTCCTGGCCGGTCGCCTCCTTGATGGTCTTGACGAAGGCGGCGTCGTCCTCGTACATCCAGCGGTCCACGTAGTCGAAGAAGGCGTCGTGGTCCCAGGCCTTCTCGGCGTGCATGCAGCCGCAGGGCCAGGGCCTGCGCCACCCAGCCGACGCTCGTGCAGCAGCGGCGATAGCTCTCGCTGGTGTTCTGGCCGTCCTTCCACTGCGAGGGCGGCGTGTGCTCGTAGGGTCCCCAGCCGTTGCCGCGCGAGCGGCCTTCGCCGGTGGCCGCGTCGATCCCCGAGTGGCCGGCGAAGACCACCTTGGCCCCGGTCCAGCAGTCGCCGTAGGCGGTCTGCTCGTCCTCGCCGAAGCTCACCTTCGGGAAGGACCTGTTGATGCTGGCCAGTTCGTCGTCGCCCAGCAGAAGCCCGGCGAAGACGATGGGCAGCTTGCGTCCGCTGCCGTGCCCGCCCCAGCCGGTCCAGCCGGGATGGCCCGCGCGGACCATGCCGCCCAGGTCGATGCCGACCTGGACGTAGTTCACCAGCAGCGGCTCCTTCTGCTCGGGCTTCAGGTCGGTGCAGAGGAGCAGGGCGGCGATGCCGGAGACCCGGCCGTACTCCAGCCCGTACTGCGGCATGTTCTCCACCGGCTCCTCGAAGCCGAAGAAGCCGGTCCCCACCCAGGGCCGCTGCGTGAAGCGGATGTACTGCTCGATCTCGGGGCATGCTCTTGCGTGGCGGCGGCCGTGGGCAGCAGCTCGCGCTTGAGGTTGCGGGCCAGGTAGATCTTCTGCTGGCGGTCGCAGAAGGCCGGCCGGAAGGCGTCCGGCGGCTGCGGCTCGCCCACGCAGGTCAGCACGGCGGCGGTGCGGATCGGGCTGCTGTCGTCCACGCCGCGCTCGATCTTGTTCCGCAACTGGGCGTGGAGGACCAGGCCCTTGGGCATGCTGATCGTCGAGACGAGCGAATCGCCGGGCTTCATCGCCACGGGCAGCTTCTGGATCAGCGACGGGATCGAACCAGTTCCGCACGCCGCTGTCGTAGGCGACCTTCATCTGCGGCCGGCGGATTGAGCATGAAGCCGTTGCGGACCCGCTGGGCTTCCGGGACGCTCCTTGTCCATGTGGTCCAACTGGTCGGTCGGGATCTCGCTGCCGTAGAGCGGCTGGGGGTCGATCGCCTTGATCGTCACCGGGCCGACGACGTACCAGTCGCCGTTGACGAACTGCCCGACGCGGGCCGGCTTCTCGAAGGTCCAGGTGATGCCGTACTGCGAGACGCTCTCCCGCAGCGGCAGGTCCTCGAGCTTGGGTGCCGAGGGCGCATTGTCCTGCGAATAAACAG
The DNA here is from genome assembly GCA_963699595.1 of uncultured Planctomycetota bacterium. Classification (GTDB taxonomy): domain Bacteria; phylum Planctomycetota; class Phycisphaerae; order Sedimentisphaerales; family Anaerobacaceae; genus PLanc-01. The sequence goes on along the minus strand of CAVOUO010000035.1, from coordinate 393,084 downwards.
GGATCAGCCGGTGGGTGGTCGGGTCCGCACTGATCGTCTTCGCATCATACGGATTGACCTGTCCCCGAACACAAGCCGGCAGGAGCGCCACGACAACGGCCGACAGACTGAGCAACAACGGGCGTTTCAACATCGATCTCTCCTTTCGCAGCCGGCGCGGCCTATCCGGGGGCCAGCGTCGAGCGTCCCGGCATTCTGTCTCAAATCGCCCGCCCATTCAAGCCGATTCCTGTGCGTCGCCCAACATGATGGCCAGCCGTCTGTCAGACAACTCCGCCTTGGATTCGTGGCCGACACCAAGCCACTGGGCGTTTACCCGGCGGATTCCGCGTCTTGTGCTGGCGGGCCCCCGATCCCGGGGTATAATGGCGAACCAGAAATTGACCGCCCTGTCGGGCGAGAAGGTCACTGTCAATAGTCCCATAGCTGATGAGGTTGTCTATGATGCGACACTTGTCCCCCACGTTGATCGTTCCCGTGCTGCTCGCGGTGACGAGTTTGCCTGCGGCTCCGTCCGACCCGATTGCCCTGCACCCGCAGAATCCGCACTATTTCCTCTGGCGGGACCAGCCCACGATCCTGATCACCTCCGGCGAGCACTACGGCGCTGTGCTGAATCGGGCGTTCGACTTCGGGACCTACCTGGCCACGCTGCAAGGCGCACGGCTTCAATCTCACGCGGACCTTCAGCGGCGCCTACTGCGAGCCGGCCGGCGCCTTCAAGATCGAGAACAACACCCTCGCCCCGGCCCGCGGACAATCTGCTGTGCCCCTGGGCCCGCAGTGACACGCCCGGCTACCCCAACGGCGGCAACAAGTTCGACCTGACCCGGTGGGACGACGCATACTTTCAGCGGCTGACCGACTTCGTCACGGAGGCGGGGAAACGAGGCATCGTCGTCGAGCTGGTCCTGTTCTGCCCCTTCTACGAGGAGTCGATGTGGCAGCTCAGCCCGATGAACGCCCGCAACAACGTCAACGGTGTCGGCGAACTGCCACGCACGGAGGTGTACACGCTCAAGAATGGCGGTCTGCTGGCCGTGCAGGACGCCATGGTGCGGCGGATCGTCGACGCCCTGAAGGACTTCGACAACGTCTACTACGAGATCTGCAATGAGCCCTACTTCGGCGGCGTGACGGAGGAATGGCAGAGCCACATCGCCCAGACCATCGTCCAGGCCGAGGCCGGATTCCCGAAGAAGCACCTGATCGCCCAGAACATCGCCAATAAGTCGAAGAAGATCGAGAACCCGAATCCGAACGTTTCCATCTTCAACTTCCATTATGCCAAGCCGCCGGTGGCCGTGACGCAGAACTACCACCTCAACAAGGTGATCGGCGACGACGAGACCGGGTTTGCCGGCGAGGATCGTGTCAAGCCCTATCGGCTGGAGGCCTGGGACTTCCTCGTGGCCGGGGGCGCCGTCTACAGCAATCTGGATTTCTCCTTCACGGTAGGCCATGAGCAAGGCGACGCCCGGATCAACGCGCCCGGCGGGGGCGGGCCGGAGCTGCGCCAGCAGTTGCAGATTCTCAAGGAATTCATGCAGGGTTTTGATTTCCTTCGGATGAAGCCGGATGAGGGCGCCGTCAAGGCTAAGCTGCCGAAGGGTGTCACAGCCCGTGTGCTGGGTGAGCCCGGCCGGGCCTACGCCGTCTATGTCAACGGCAACGATCTCGCCGAGCTGGCCCTCGAACTGCCGGCGGGCGAGTACAAAGCCGAATGGATAAACACCAAAACCGGCCAGATGGAAAAAACCGATTCATTCCAGCATGACGGCGGATCGCGCACGCTTCCGGTGCCCCACTATGCTGATGACATCGCTCTGCGGCTTCGCCCCTCGCGGTAGACGATGCGACAATAGCTCTTGAGGCGGGAACAGGGGCACGCTATAATGGTGCCTGATGCCGGCGGACGATGATATTCTGAGCTTGCTGGAAGCAACGAGCGCCCAACTGGCGAAGGAAGCCCAACGCGCGGTGATTCTGCAGCCCGGCGCCCTGGGCGACTGCCTGCTGACGCTGCCGCTGGTGGGGCTCATGAAGGAAACGCTGGAGCTGGGCGGGGTCGATCTCGTCGGCCACACCGAATACATCGGCATTCTCCCCGAGCGGACCTGCGTCGATAGCATTCGCTCGATCGACACCGCCGAACTGCACCGGCTCTTCGCCGCCCCGGCCGGCTTCGATCTGGCCGACCGTGACCCGCTCATCCACATGTTCGCCGATTACTCCTGGATCGTCACCTTCCTGGGCGATCCGGGCAGCGACTTCGAGCAGAACCTGATCTTCACCGCCAACTGCAGCCATAGCGCCGAGGTGATTACCCTGCCGCTCAAGCCGCCGGACGGCGCCCAGCAGCACATCGCCGAGTTCTACATGAGGCAGTTTGCCGAGCAGAGCGGCCTGGCCCTGGACCAGATCCGGATCCCGGAGAGATATGTTCCGATCCGGGTGCGCGAGGCGGACCGCGATCGGGGCGTGGAGGTGCTGGAGCAGGCGGGCGTCGATCTGTCCCGCCGGCTCATCGTGATCCATCCCGGCAGCGGCGGGCCGAAGAAGTGCTGGCACCTGGACAACTTTCTCAGTCTGGCGCGCCAGTTGGGCGAGCGCGAGGCAGAGGTTCTCTTTCTGCTGGGGCCGGCCGAGGTGGAGCGGTTTCGGCCTTCGGAGAAGGTGCAGATTCACGCGGCGGCCAAGTGCGTGACGCATCTGGCTCTGACCCAGGTGATCGGGCTGTTGAGCTGCGCCGACGCTTTTCTCGGCAACGACAGCGGCGTGACCCATCTGGCCGCCGGGATGGGAGTGCGCACGGTCGCCCTGTTCGGCCCGACCGATCCCGCCGTCTACCGGCCGCTCGGCCGGACGGTCGCCGTGTTTCGGGATCCCACCGACGATTTCGCCCGCAAGCCCTCCCCCACCCTTCAGAAAGCCGTCCTCGACAGTCTGCCGTTCTGAAAAGTATGGGAGAATCCGGCAGCCTCCGCGTGGCAGCCCCAAGCGCAGCGCCCCTCCTGAGCCACCCGGCTATTGTGCAGGCGTTGTATCGCCTTTTAATCAGTAGAAGACGAAGAGAAGAGGCGGTTCAGGGTGCGTGATCGAATCGTCTCGTTCAGGCATCGGGAGCCGCTGCTTCGGGCGCGTCGGCTGCAACGCGAGTGAGGTCTCGGGCGGGAGTCTGGATCGTAGCGGGCAGAGTACTTCACTTCGCAACGTGAGATCGTCCGTGAGTAAGATCACACGTGCCCGGAACCAGAAGAGACCGGGCACAGGCGGATGAGGCCGGAATGAGGAAAGCGAAGCTCTGAATCGGACCCTTTCCGCAGGAATCCGCCTATGGGCCGTCTTCCAAAGGGGTTCAGCCCATGAACCGCCTCCGGAGAACGTCGCAAACGCACGCGACGTTGTTGGGATCCTGGACCGGCGGCGGGTACGTGCGTAGCGTCTACGCCCCTGAACCGCCCTTGTGCGCATGCTTCGCGGACTGGACGTTGAAGTGTGAGGGAACCACTATTTGGGCTTTCCTGGGGACAGACCTATCTCCTCATTGTGCATTTCTTATATCGCCTTGTCGCAAAATAGGGTGCGTCCCCCATTACCCTCTAATCCCCCCTTTCAAGTTTCTTTCCCTCGCTATCCGGCAGCCCCGCCATATGGTGGCTTATCGCCGTCACTTCGCCTTTGTCATTCTTAATGAATGTCACTTGCGCGCCATTGATTTTGAGGAAGAAATTTGTTTCCGATTCGGGATAAAGATCCAAAGCACCTGGTAATGCGGTTATTCCAAAAGCTTGCCAGACTAAATGATCTCCATTTCGCCGAATAGTCACCTTCGTTCCAGTGAAAAATACATTATCTGACGCAATTTCATATTCGCCGATACAGGCATCGAGAAGTTTTGCGTCCAGTTTGATGATGTCATGCGGTTGAGGCACTTCAGGAGCCGTTCGTGGCGGTTCCAGGCATTGGAAGGGGGCGAAACCGACGAAGATGGCCATGGCGATGTCGCCTTGCAGTCGGGACCCGCGGCGGGCGGCAACCCAGCCGATGACAACTCCTGCGATCAGGGCGGGCGTGAGGACCACAGCACAAGCCACGAATACCCACACGGTCACACTTGGGCTCACCTTCAGCCAGCATACGGCAATTACCACCACCAGGATACCCAGCGCGGCGAAGCTCCATCGCGGGATGCGGAGCCTGCCGGCAATCATTGCCAGAAGGAAGATAACGGGCATGGCGATGCCCTGTAACCGTAAGTGTGGCGTGGCATCGAGCCACCTGCCGCCGAGGGTGAGCAGGAAGGCGACAGCAATGAAGACACCGATAAACAGTCCGCGGAATCGAGCCAATTGCGGAAACAAATCCGTCAAACAACTGGCCAGCTTGCCCGCTGCCAGCATTGCCAGCACTGCGCCGAGGAGTCGCCAGCGCCAGGCAGTGGACGGCGGCGGCGGTGTCTTGTTGACCGCAGCGCACGCGGCCTCGACGGCGGCATTCACCAGCACAGGATCAAACCCCTCAAGCAAATGATCAGACCAGGGAGAAATCACCAAACGCGCATCCGTTCGGGTCTTGAGGAGGGCCGGTGAAAGGAATTCCTCGAACCGGCCTGCCAGAAGAAGCAACGGCGGGGCATGATCACCCAGAACCGGCATGACGGAACCAATGGCAATGAAAAGCCCCGGTTTCATCCCCCCTTCCCGCACTGCCTCGCCTCCGGTTAAAGCCGCCCAGCGAGTGGCCCACGAAAACATCTACCGGGCCGATCTCGCGTGCGACCGCCTCCAGCGTATGCACGGCTTCCATATAAGTATATGTCCGCGGCGACGCTCCATGGCCAGGATGGTCAACGTCGTAGCAAACAAATCCGGCCGCCGCGAGTGCTTCTGCGTAACGAAAAAGCGTTTCCTTGGAGCCCCCGAATCCATGGGCGAGCAGTGCCACCGGATGCGGTCCCGGCCCGGCAGGAATAAACTTCAGCGCAGGCGTGTCCTCGGCGAGCGTCACTTTTTGGACGCAGACGCCAGACTCAATCCGATGGGAGAGCGCAGACCGAAGGCGAGGCAGAGGAAGGACGCCGCGGCGATCCATCGGTTGTTCCTTTCCCAAGAACCTCGAATCTTGGTCATCGCAGTGGCGCAGGTTTTCAAAATTTCTTTCATATCTCCTAACACACAAATATACTGCCAGTCCCACCGGGAATTCAATCGTAAGATGCCCTGTCGCACCGCAACCAACGGAGAAGGAACACAAAATCGGCGTTCAGGGTGCCCGGGCAGGCGGGCTAAGCGGGGTCAAGCACTACGTTAAGCTTTAGCGATGGTTGCGGGAATCGGGGGACATGCCGGAATCGGGGACCTAAGCAGAGGGGTCTGGCCCGACGCGAAAAAGAGAAGAGGCGGTTCAGGGTGCGGGAATGTTGGGATCTGTTCCACGCACAGGGAGCCGCGGAATCGGACGCGTCGGTCCGTCTGCGAGTAAAATCACACGTGCCCGGAACCAGAAGAGACCGGGCACCAGCGGACGAGGCCGGAATCAGGAAGGCGAAGCCGGATGGAACAAGGGAATAGTGGAATACTGGAACAATGGAGTATTGGGCGGCGAGAGGCATCCCCTCTCCCCATCATTCCACCATTCCATCATTCCAACCGAAGGAATCCGCCTATGGGCCGTCTTCCAAAGGGGTTCGGCCCATGAACCGCCTCCGGAGAACGTCGGCAAGTGAACGCGACGTTGTTGGGATCCTGGACCGGCGGCGAGCACGTGCGTAGCGTCTACGCCCCTGAACCGCCCTTGTGCACATGTTCGCGGGCTGGACGCTGAAGTGTGAGGGGAGTAGGAAACGACCACGTTTGTGCAACAGTTCAAAAGGTAAAACACCCCGCGAGTGAGAAATTCTTTATTCCTTTGCGACGCAAGGAGTTACGCCATTTTCGGCCTCGCCCGTGCACAGAATTCCGGCACGATTCGTGCAACACGGCCCCTAGATAGAGGGACAGTCGGCCCCGGAGTGTATGATTGCCGCCTCCGCGGAATTACATGATTTCTGATTTCGGCGGAGTGAAGAGACATAGGATCACGGGCAATGCGAATCGATGCGGCATTGTGGACAGATCTGCGGCGAGGACGCCGGCCTGCGGCCTGCGCTCCGGCCTGCGGAGAGCGACAGGATCGTGCGAAACAAAGCCAATTCGAAGAGGAGTTTCAAGTTTGAAGGCTATGCTAGGGGCAGGCCTCCGTGCCTGCCCATCCAGAGGGCGGCCACGGGGGGCCGCCCCTACACACTTCACACTCGGCCGAAGGCCAACTGCGCGGGATACCCCACTATTCCAGTATTCTATCATTCCACCATTCCGCGCCAAACAAACCCAATTTTCGGACGGGCCGAAAGAAGGATAAGTGCCGTGTGGATAAGGAGTTGTGGCGAATGGGACACGGGAGAGGCCGTGAAAAAACAAACCCAATTTCCGCGTCACGGACGGGACGGCCGTGGACTCAGGCGGCCCATGCTACGGAACGCCGTGCGCCCAGCGCGAACAAGGCTTCTGCGCCAAACAAACCCAATTTGCGGACGGACCGAAAGAAGGATAAGTGCCGTGTGGATAAGGAGTTGCGACGAATTGGACACGGGAGAGGCCGTGAAAAAACAAAGCCAATTTGGCAGTACTGCGGAACAAAGCCAATTCCGCCGGTCCGCCGGGGATGCCGAAGGCGGGATGTGCGAAACAAAGCCAACTTGGGCGAGCTGGGGCATTTGGGGGACGGCGCGTGGCAGGAGGGACCAAATGCGCAAAACGAAGCCAATTTCGGGCGAAGTTTCAAGTGTGAAGTGTCAAGTGTCAAGTGCGGCAAGCCAGGCGGCGAGTCCCCGGAGTCGGGTGCATGGCCGTTCTTGCGATCCGCGCGGGTCAGATGGCGCCGCGCAGGCCCGTGGCGAGGGCGTCCCGCCCTTGCGTGGCACGGGCATCCCTTCGACAGGCTCAGGGCAGGCTCTGCCCGTGAGGCTTTGTGGCATCGGCATCCCTTCGGCAAGCTCAGGGCAGGCTCTGCCGATGACTCATGGGCTGGAAGGGGACCCCCAACGCGGAATTTTGCGTTGGGGACCCCAAGCCCATGCCACGTCGGTATGCCGGCCACACCCTCCGATGGCCCGGCGGCGTGGCGGCGTTGACGTGTGGCGGCGCGCGAGTACAATGCAGTTTTTCGGCATAGACGATCAGAAGTGGATTCCATGAGCGGCTTGATGCAAGAGCGAACCCTCGGCGAGATCGCGGCGTACGTGGGCGGGCGGGTCTGCGGAGACCCGAACATCCGGATCCGCGCGGCCGCGACGCTGAGCCACGCCGGACCGGGCGACATCAGCTTCCTGGCCAACCGCAAATACGAGAAGCAGTTGGAGAGCACCAAGGCCAGTGCGGTCATCGTCGGTCAGGAGATGCCGGGGGCGGGCGTGGCCCTGCTCGTGACCGAAGACCCCTACTTTGCCTTTACCCGGGCTCTCGTATTGCTGTACGGCTACCGCCAACATAAAGAGGTCGGGATCAGCCCACGGGCTGCTGTCGCTCCCGGCGCCAGCATCGGGAAGGATTGCCATATTCACGATTTCGCGACCATATCCGAGGACGCCCAGATCGGCGACGGGTGCATTCTCTATCCGTGCGTCTACGTCGGGCCGGGCGTGCGAATCGGCGACCGGCAGCATCCTTTACCCCAATGTCGTCATTTATGATGGATGCCGGATCGGCAGCCGCGTCATCATCAACGCGAATTCCACCATCGGCGTCGATGGGTTCGGCTACGCCACCCATGAAGGTGTGCACTACAAGATCCCCCAGGTCGGCGGCGTGATCGTGGAGGATGATGTCGAGATCGGCAGCTCGTGCAGCATCCAACGCGGCACGCTGGACGACACGGTCATCGGGCAAGGCAGCAAGCTGGGCGATCTCGTCACCATCGGACACGGCACGCGGATCGGCCCCCATTGCCTGCTCGTGGCGCAGGTCGGCATCGCGGGCTCGACCACGATTGGGCATCACTGCACCATCGGCGGCCAGGTCGGCGTGGTCGGCCACATCACGATCGGCAACAACGTCACCATCGGGGCGCAGGCGGGCGTCATCAACAGCATTCCCGACGGCGAGACGGTGCTGGGCGCCCCGGCCATCGACGCGGGCCAGGCCCGGCGGGCGTACACCATGCTGCCCTATCTGCCCCAGATGCGTCAGGACATCCGGGCCCTGCAAAGCCAGCTCGACAAGATCGCGGCCGCCCTCAAGAAACAGGCAGAGGATGCCGCCAACCGACAGGACACGAAGTGACCGTTGCGCCAGACAATCCTGATGCGGTCGGCTTGATCGCGGGCGGGGGCAGGCTCCCCTTCCTGGTGGCCGCCGGAGCCAGGAAACAGGGCTTGAAGGTCGTCTGTGTCGGCCTGACCGGCTACGTGGACGAGCCGCTGGCGAACGAGGTGGACGCTTTCTATCATGCCGGCGTCGCCCGGCCGGGCCGTTGGATTCGCCGGCTCCGCCGGCACCACGTGACGCGGGCCATCATGGTCGGACGCGTGACGAAATCGCACCTGTTCACGCCCTGGCGCATCGTGCAGTATCTGCCCGACTGGCGGGCGGCCCGGGTCTACTATTGGCGGCTGTGGGGCAAAGACAAACGGACGGATACGCTGTTGTCGGCGCTGGCCGAGGAATTGGCCGGCGGCGGCATCCACTTGGAGAATACGACAATGTACTGCCAGGAGCATCTTGCCGAGGCCGGCGTCATGACCAGCCGGCAACCGGGTTCCCACGTGGAGCATGACATCGAGTTTGGCTGGCCGCTGGCCAAGAAGCTGGGCGAGCTCGACATCGGCCAGGCCATCGCGGTCAAGGAGCGGGAAGTGATCGCCGTGGAGGCCATCGAGGGGACGGCGGAGATGATCAAGCGGGCCGGACGATTCTGCCGGGCCGGGGGCTGGACGCTGATCAAGACCTCCAAGCCCAAGCAGGACATGCGCTTCGACGTCCCGTGCGTCGGGCCGGAGACGATCCAGGACCTGGCCGCCCACGGGGGCCGGTGCCTGGTGGTCGAGGCGCAGAAAACGATCATCATCGACAAGCCGCAGACGCTGGACCTGGCGAACCAATTGGGCATCGCCGTCGTGGGAGTTCAAGCCGCGGGATAGGAGTACATGCCGTAAGTCCCACAACGAGCGAGCCGAGATTGCTTCGTCGCTGGCATCGCCAATGACATTGCGGATTCGAGGAATCTGTCGCATAGACCTGTCTCCTGACGGCGGCAGCCGCAAGCGAGTCTGGCCACCGAATGTGAGGTTTCTCTCGCCCGCAGCCCATCCTCACTGCGCTCGAGCTGCCCTGAGCGTAGCCGCAGGGATGACAGCGGATCGCTCGAATCAATCCGAATCCGCATATAGGCGTTGTAGACATTGCGAGCGAAGCGAAGCAATCTCAACCGCACGACTCCACAAACGGCGCGTTACCGATTGGCGTACATCTTCTCGTAGTACCGCTGATACTCGCCCGAGACGACGCTCGCCAGCCACTTGTCGCTGCGCAGGTACCAGTCGATGGTCCGGGCGATGCCCTGCTCGAACGTGACGGAGGGCTGCCAGCCCAACTGGCGCATGATCTTGCCGGCGTCGATGGCGTACCGGCGGTCGTGTCCCGGCCGGTCCTTCACGTGCCGAATCAGGGTCTGCGGCTTGCCCAGGCGGGACAGGATCAGATGGACGATTTCCAGGTTCGTCTTTTCGTTGCAGCCGCCCACGTTGTAGATCTCGCCGGGGGCGGCCCGCTCCAGCACGCGCCAGATCGCCGTGCAGTGGTCGTGCACGTAGAGCCAGTCCCGGACCTGCAAACCGTCGCCGTAGACGGGCAGCTCCTTGTCGTGCAGGGCGTTGTGGATCATCAGCGGAATGAGCTTCTCCGGGAACTGATACGGCCCGTAGTTGTTGGAGCAGCGGGTGATGTTGTACCGCAGGCCCCAGGTGTGGCCGAACGCCTGGACCAGGTGGTCCGCCGCCGCCTTGCTCGCGGAGTAGGGCGAGTTCGGGCTCAGCGGCGTCTGCTTCCGTGAACTTGCCTTCCGCGCCGAGCGAGCCGTAGACCTCATCGGTGGAAACCTGCAGGAAGCGACCGAGGTTCTTGTCCCGCGCGGCTTCCAGCAGGCACAGCGTGCCCGTGACGTTCGTGTCGATGAAGATCTTCGGGCCGGTGATCGAGCGATCCACGTGGGTCTCCGCCGCGAAGTTGACGAGGGCGTCGATGTGGTGCTCGTCGATCAGTCTGCCGACGAGCGGCACTATCGCAAATGTCGCCGTGCACGAACCGGTACGGACCGTGGCTGCGAAACTCGGCGAGATTCTCCAGATTGCCGGCATAGGTCAGCTTGTCGAGATTCACGACGAAGCAATCCGGATGCTCCGTCAGCACCATCCGGATGAAGTTGCTCCCGATAAAGCCGGCGCCGCCCGTGACCAGAATACTCTTCATAGCTCCCTCAGGAAATGCTCCAGCGGCCGTTGCCAGGGGGCACTCGGCTCGCGCAGGAGCGGCTCGATCTTGCGGCAATCGAAGCGGCTGTTCAGCGGACGAGCCGCCGGAGCCGGATAATCGCTGGTGCGGCAGGGCCGCAGTTCCATCTTCAAGCCCAGATGGTCGAAAACGAACGCGGCCACGTCGTAGCGGCTGACATACCCGGCGCTGGCAAAGTGGAAAAGGCCCTCCACTCTTTGCTCCGCGAGGTCGCAGAACGCCTGGGCCACCTCCGTCGTCGCCGTGGGCGAGCCGACCTGATCGCTGACCACGTTGAGCGACCTTGGTGGTCCGGGCTCGCTCCAGCAGCTTGGTAATGAAATTCCGGCCGTGCCGGCCATAGGTCCACTCCAGGCGGACGAGACAATGAGAGCAGCCGCTCTCCCGCAGAAGCACCTCGCCGGCGAGCTTGCTCTTGCCGTACTCGTTGATCGGATGGGGAGGATCGGTTCTCGACATACGGCCGGTCCAGGCCGCCGTCAAAGACGAAATCCGTGCTGACATGCAGCACCCACTTGCCCCCTGCTCGGGCGAGTTGTCCTAACCGGCCCACCGCTTCGCCGTTGACCCGGTGGGCCAGCTCCGACTGGCTCTGGGCCCCATCCACGTTCGTGTAGGCGGCACAATTGATGATGACATCCGCGGCCTCGACCGCCCGCCGCAGATGGTCCGGATTCGTGACATCGAACTCCGGCAGATCGTAGAGGCGCACCTCGTAGCCCCGCCGCGCGCAGGCCGCCGCCACATCCATTCCCAGCATGCCCCTGCCTCCGAGCAGTGCTACCACCTGGCTACCCATCCCGCCGCGTCCAGTCATAGGGGATATCGTTGTCGTGGGGATGAGTGCGGAACTCATCCGGATCCTTCGGATCGTACGGCTCCGAGACCACATTGATGATGTAGGCCTCGGTCTCGCCGACGCACATCCATCCGTGCTGCACCCCCGGCGGAATGCGCACCAGGCCCGGGCAATGCTCCCCCAGGTACAGCTCGTTCACCGTGCCCGCGGTCGGGCGAATCCGGCCGTGCATCGTAGAGAGCCACCTTCACCGTCCCGCGCACGACATAGAAATGATCGGTCTGCCTGCGATGGTAATGCCAGGCCTTCACGACCCCCGGAAAGGTCGTGGTGAAGTAGACCTGACCGAACTTCTCAAACCACGGATCGTCCGCCCGCAGGATCTCGCCCAGCCGGCCGCGCTCATCGGGGATCACCTTGCCGCGACGCGCGCCGAAGCCCGCGATGAGTCCGCCCGAGCTGCGCACGAGCAGCCCTTCCTCCGCCAGGACCACTTTCAACGGCGACACCTGCTTTGTCATTGGGGCGGCTCCCTGATCACACAATCACTGGCCCGCACGAGCGAGTCGAACGTCCCGGCATCCGTCCACCAGCCCTCGAGCACGTCGCACGCCAACTGCCCTTGGGTGATGTAAGCATTGTTGACGTCGGTGATTTCCAGCTCCCCCCGGCCGGACGGCTTCAGCATCCGAATGATGTCGAAGACGCCGGCATCGTAGAAGTAGACGCCGATGATGGCGTAGTCGCTCTTGGGATGCGCGGGTTTCTCCTCGATCCCGAGGACTTTGCCGTCGCGAATCTCGGCCACCCCGAACCGGTGCGGATCGGACACCTGCTTGAGCAGCAGCCGCGCGCCGCTACCCTGGTCCAGGAAGCGCTGGGCGTGCACTTGAAGATTGGCCTGGAAGATATTGTCCCCGAGAATCACGGCCAGGGGTTGCTGGTTGGCAAAGTTCTCCGCCAGGCCCAGGGCCTGGGCGATGCCCCCCGCCTCGTCCTGGACCTTGTAGGTGAACCGGCAGCCGAACTCGCGGCCGGAGCCCAGCAGGCCCACCACATCCCCCATGTGCTCCACACCGGTGACGATCAGGATTTCCTCAATGCCAATGCCGATGAGCTTCTCGATCGGGTAATAGATCATGGGCTTGTGCCCAACCGGCAGCAAGTGCTTGTTGGTCACCTTCGTGAGCGGCCGCAGCCGCGAGCCGGTCCCCCCGGCCAGCACGACACCCCTGAGATTCATAAGCATCTCCCAATCAGTACACAATCAGACGAATTGTACGCGTTCGCCGTGGCATCGTCAAGCGTGGGAGGATTTGCTTGGGCCCCACCGTTTCGTATAAATTAGGAAGAGGTCTTCTGCGCTGCCGGGCGTCCGACAGTGCCGCGGACCGATAATCTCTGTCCGAGGCGGCAGATTCCACCGGCCACGCGACGCCATTGCTGCATGCGGCCGGTGCGTTGGCGCCACCTCTGGAGATCTTCGCTCGGGAGGAGACCGTTATGGGACCCAAATACGATAAGCGCGAGCCGCAGGGAGAGCCCACGCGAGAGGCGCTGGTGGACGTCAATGTGAAGCCGCCGCAACCCGGCGCGCCATCCTCAGGATCCAATCCGCGGCGGAAGCGATTGTCGGATATGGAGTCCGAAGGCAACGAAGCACCACCGCAGAAAGAGCCCACGAGCGAGGCGCTGGTCGACCTCAATGGGAAGCCGCCGCAACCCGGCGCGCCGTCCGCAGAATCCAATCTGCGGCGGAAGCGATTGTCGGATAAGGAGCCGGAAGCCAACGAAGCACCACCGCAGCCACAGACCGGCCGGCAACGTCGTCGGTTGTTGGCCCCCAGCGAAGCCGGCTCTGCGGAGCCGCCGTCTGAGTTGGAATCTGCGTCGGAGCCCCGGCGTCCCCGCCTGGTGAACATTGTGGCGGCGCCCGAAGCAGCGACGCCCGAAGCAGCGACGACCAAAGAAGCGGTGGCCACAGCAACGGGGCCCGAAGAAGCGACGCTCGAAGGACAGGAGCCGCGACCCAAAGTGGGACGCGCGCGCGTGACGATCACGCAGTCCGCCGAGGATCCGTCGGGACTGCAGAGCATCATCGATCCGCCGCGCTCGCTCAGCGCTGTGCTGGCCGCGGGACAGAGCGACATCGTGCTAACGATCCCGAAACGGCAGGTGAAGGAGGGCCTCTCCGTGGCCCCGGTTGGCGCCGTTGCGGCGGCCTTGGCCGGTGCCTTGGTCTGGGCCCTGATCACGATGGCAACGAGCTACCATGCCGGTTGGATGGCGATTGGAGTGGGTTTTCTCGTTGGCGGCGCGGTGCGAACGATGGGTCGAGGGAAGGATAAATCCTTCGGCTATCTGGGCGCGGCCGTGTCGGTCTTCGGCTTCCTGCTGGGCAACCTCCTGAGCGTCTGCGCCCTGGTGGCCAGCCAAGAGAGCCTCGCGCCGCTCAGCGTGCTGACGTACATCAGCAGAAAACCGGCCATGATTCCGGGCGCGATGATCGGGGCCTTCCACTTCCTGGACCCGCTGTTCTGGGGACTCGGCGTCTACGCGGCCTACCGCCTGTCCTTTCGGCGCATCCCGCCCGCCGAGACCGCTAAGGGCGACTCCGGCAAATGACGGAAAGACGCCCCTTCACGCGCCGGAGAGCGGGACGAGGCACAGGAAACGCAGGGTGGAGTTGCCCGTGTTCTTGAAGCAGTGCTCGTCGCCGCCCGGGACGAAGACGACGACTTCCGGGGCGAGCGGGTGGTCCTTGCCTTCGTGAACGACGACGCCCGTGCCCTGGAGGACAAAGACCTCATGCTCGTGCGGATGGCGGTGCAAAGGGGTATGCCCGCCGGGCTGGACCTCGAACATCCGCATGGCGAAGGTCGGCGCTCCGTCATCCTTCGAGATCAGCACCCGGATCGCCACTCCTTTGGCTCCCTCGACGTTCACGGGCTTCTGCGCGACATTCGCACTCTTCTCGGCTTTCATCGCCATCAGCTTAGCCTCCTATCGAGAATCTCGGCGACGACTTTCGGATTGGCCTGTCCCTTGGTTTTCTGCATGACCTGGCCCAGGAGGAATCCGCGGGCCTTCTGGCTCTTCTTGCCGCCGGCCTTGACGTCGGCCGCCGCCGCCGCGTTCTGAGCCAGGACCTGATCCACAATGCCCTCCAACTCCCCGGCATCGCTCTTTTGCAGCAGGTTCAGCTCCTGGGCGAGGGTCTCGGGCGTTTTGCCTGTCTCGACCATCGCCGGGAGAATCGTATTGCCCGCCGAGGCACTGATGTCGCCCCGGTCGATCATGCCGGCCAAGGCGCGACGGCGCTCGGCTCCAGTCCCAGGCCCGGCAGATCGCGGCCCCGCTCGTTGGCCAGCTTCAGGCCGACCTGTGTGAGCAGATTGCAGATCCGCTTCGGATCGCCGCCCGCCCCCACTGCCTGCTCGAAGAAATCGGCGGTCGCGCGGTCCGCCGTCAGGACGCCGGCATCGTAGTCGCTCAGGCCGTACTCCCGAACGTAGCGAACCTGCCGCTGCACCGGCAACTCGCAGAGCCGCGACCGGATCTCGTCCAGCCATGGCGGCGTGGTGACCACGGGGACCAGGTCGGGATCGGGGAAGTACCGGTAGTCGTGGGCCTCCTCCTTCTCCCGCTGCAGCACCGTGGCCTCATGCACATCGTCCCAGCCGCGGGTGGACTTGTTGCCCATCTGCATCGTGCGGCCGGTTTCCAGGAAGTCGTCGAGCTGTCTGCTGGATCTCGTAGGCGACGCTCCGCTCCAGGGCCCGGAAGCTGTTGAGATTCTTGACCTCGGCGATCGGCGTCTTGAACTGCTGGCCCGCCCTCTCGATGACGAGGTTGATGTTGGGCTCGAACCGCATGTGGCCCTTCTGCATGTCGGCCTCGGAGATGCCGAGGTACCGCACGATCCGCTGCAGCTCGACGGCCAGGGCCCGCACCTGCTCGGGACTGTTCAGGTCCGGCTCGGTGACGATCTCCAGCAGCGGCGTGCCCGCGCGGTTCAGGTCCACCTGCGAGAAGCCGCCGGCCGTGTGCAGATTCTTGCCGGCGTCCTCCTCCAGGTGCGCCCGGCGGATGCGGATGTCTCTTCGTCTGGCCGTCCTCCAGCGGGATTTCGATGTACGCCGGTGCCGCCGAGGGGCAGGTCGTACTGGCTGATCTGGTAGTTCTTCGGCAGGTCCGGGTAGTAGTAGCTCTTGCGGTCCCACTTGGTGAACTCGGCCATCTGGCAGTTCAGGGCCAGCGCCGCCAGCATCGCGTACTCGACGGCCTGCCCGTTCATCACCGGCAGCGCGCCGGGCAGGCCGAGACACACGGGACAGACCCGGCTGTTCGCCTCCTCGCCGAAGCTCAGCGCACAGCCGCAGAACATCTTCGTTCGCGTGCTTGAGCTGGACGTGAATCTCCAGGCCGACAATCACGTTGTACGACATATCGCTCATATTGCGATCCATGTCCATCCCACGCAAGCTCATGTCATTGCGAGCGAAGCGAAGCAATCTACCATTCTACCATCCGCAGGATCGAGGTTGCTTCGTCAGCTGCGCTCCTCGCAATGACATATCTCGAGATCCGAATCTTGATCACTCCGCGACGGCGGGTCTTTTCGTATGCCAGTCCGTTCGGGCCTCGTGCATCCGGGCGATCCGCAGCAGCTTGGCCTCGCTGAAGGCGGGCGTCAGGATCTGCAGGCCGATCGGCAGGCCCGCCGTCGTCGAAGCCGCACGGGACGCTGATGCCGGGAATGCCCGCGAGATTGACCGCGATCGTGTAGATGTCCGACAGGTACATCTTCAGCGGATCGTCCACCTTCTCGCCGATCTTGAACGCCGTCGTCGGCGCCACCGGCATCATGATGCAATCGCACCGCTCGAACGCCCGGACGAAATCGCCGCGGATGAGGTTCCGCACCTTGAGGGCCTTGAGGTAATAGGCGTCGTAGTAGCCGCTCGAAAGAGCGTAGGTCCCGAGCATGATGCGCCGCTTGACCTCCTTGCCGAAGGCCTCTTCCCGCGACTTGGTGTAGACCTCGATGTAGTCGTTCGCGTTCTGGCGCTGCGATAGCCGTAGTGGACGCCGTCGTAGCGGGCCAGGTTGCTCGACGCCTCGGCCGTCGCGATGACGTAGTAGGCCGCGATGGCATAGTCGAGGTGCGGCATATCCACTTCGACGATCTCGCGCCCCGGCTCGTCGGTAGCCGTCCACCGCTTCGCTGACCGCCTTCTGAACCGCCGGCTCGGCCCCCGCGTTGAAGTTGGAGGCGATGCCGATCTTGAGTCCCTCGACCGGCTCATCCAGCCTCTGCCAGGTAGTCGCTCACCGGGGCCGTCTGCTCATCGACGCTGGTGCTGTCGGCCGGGTCGTGGCCGGCGATCACGTTCAGCAGCAGCGCCGCATCGGCCACCGTGCTGCGTGACCGGTCCGATCTGGTCGAGGCTGGAGCCGTAGGCGACCAGGCCGTAACGGGAGACCCGGCCGTACGTCGGTTTGAGGCCGACGACGCCGCAGAAGCTCGCCGGCTGGCGGATCGAGCCGCCGGTGTCCGAGCCCAGGGCGGCCAAGCACATCCGGGCCGCCATCGCCGCCGCCGAGCCGCCGCTGCTGCCGCCCGGCACGCGCGACGGGTCCCACGGATTGACGGTCTTACTGCAGGCCCGAGTTCTCCGTGCTCGAACCCATCGCGAACTCGTCCATGTTGGTCTTGCCGACGATGACGGCGTCGGCAGCGAGCAGCTTGCGGACCACCGTCGCATCATAGGGCGAATGGAAGTTCTGGAGAATCCGCGAGCCGCAGGTGGTCGCGCCGAAGCTGGTGCACAGGACGTCCTTGATGGCGATGGGCACGCCGGCCAACGGCCCCACCGGCTGCGCCGGCGGCAATCTTGCGATCCACCTCCTGGGCCGCCTCCAACGCCCGGTCGCGGAAGACCGACAGATACGCCCCGATGGCTGGGTTCAGGCGGTCGATTCGCTCCAGGACCGCCCGGGTGGCCTCCACGCTGCTGATTTGCCCGGCGGCAATCCGGTCCCGCAATTCAATGGCTGTCAGATCGTGTACCGGCATAGGCCGCGCTACTTCTTTTCCTCGTTCCTGCGATGGCTCAGGAACCACTCGTAGAGCTTGGGATTGTTGTAGGTCTCGGTCCAGGAGTCGTGCTGGGCTTCGGGATAGACGGTGAGTTGAACGTTGCCGCCGGCCCGCTTGAGGGCCTCGACCATCTCCGTGGACGCCTGGAGCGGGACCACCGGGTCTTTGGCGCCGTGGAACACCCAGACCGGCACGTTCTTGAGCCGGCTCGCCAGGTACCTGTCGCCGCCGCCGCAGATCGGCGCAAGCGCCGCGAAGCGCTCCGGATAGCGGCGTGGCCAGCGTCCACGTGCCGAACCCGCCCATGCTCAGGCCCGTCAGGTACACGCGGTCGGCGTCCACCGCGTACTTCGACTGGACCTCGTCGAGCAAGGCGACGAGCGCATCGACCTGCTCCGGCCACCAGCTACTCGATCGGGCACTGCGGCGAAACGACGATGAACGGGAACTCCTTGCCCTGGTCGATCAGCTTCGGCGGACCATGCTTCTTGACCAGGTTGAGGTCGTTGCCCCGCTCGCCCGGCCCCGTGCAGAAAGAGGATCAGCGGCCATTTCTGCTCCTTCTTCTCGCCGTAGCCCTTGGGCAGATACAGCAGGTATCCCAGACTCACCTTCTTGGTGATCTCCTTCTGGAACATCTGCTCGCTTTGCCCCCCGTTTCCGGACTTTTCTCTTCGCCGCCATGCTCCCGCCCGACAGACAACAACACCCCCACGACCATCGCCGCCAAACACACCAATCTGACGCTTCTCATCGCTGCAATCTCCCGACATCCGATCAATCTGTTCAAAACTACGCGGAACTGTCTTCAAGGATCTTGGGAACCTTGAAGAAAGGCCCATCCCGCTGCGGGTGCGTTGGCCAGGGTCTTCTCGGTCCCCAGCGACTCGCGCACTTCGTCCGCCCGAAAGACGTTGTGGATCGGCAGGCAGTGCGCCAGGGGCTCGACTGTCGGCGGTATCCAGCTCGTTCATCTTCTCGACGTATTCGAGGATCGCCCCGAGCTGGCCGGTGAATTCCTCGATCTCCGCCTCGGTCAGGTCGAGTCGGGCCAGCTTGGCGACCTTGCGAACCTGCTGCTGCATCGATCTTCTGCGGCATACGCCCAACCCAAAGAAAAAGCGAGGCTCAGACCGCGCCCCGCTGGGAAAGGACGACGTTGGAATTCGCTCGATTACTCGCTGGCCTGCGCCTGCTGTTGCGGCTGGCCCGGCTTGTAGCTGCGTTTCAGGGGCTTCTGGATCAGGCCCATGCGAATGGCCTTGGCCGAAACCCGGACCCGGCGGACCTTGCCGTCGATGACCGCGTGCACCTTCTGGATGTTCGGCTTGAACTTCCGGCGGGTGACGCCGGTCACCTTCTTACCGACGCCGCCCAGCCGCTTGGCCTTGCCGCGCCGGGTGATGGCGTTGCCAAAAACCGTCTTCTTGCCCGTAAACTGACATACTCTCGACATAAACTGCTCCTGCATCAGCCATGCAATGAATCGTCGCCTTCTGTCGCACTGCCACCGCGTCCGCCGGTCCTGACAGACGCGGACCCAGTATTCTACTGATTCCCCGCCCTTTTGCAACAACTACCTGGCGTCAGGCGGAAAAAAATGAAACCCCCGTGCCCCGGCCGAATTGCCGTCCCGGAAACCTGTGCGGGCCGTAAACGACGCACCGTATGTGAAAACAGGCAGGTTCAGGCATTCCCTGGGCTAATGGGGCATTGTCGATTGGCCGATATGCCCTATAATGGACGTGTCTTGGAGTAGATCAATCCAAGAAGCCCCGTAGTCTTGCATGGTTGGAAGGATGGCATGAACATCCTGGGAATCTCGGCTTTCTATCATGATAGTGCCGCTGCACTGGTGCGCGATGGAGAGATCGTCGCGGCGGCGCAGGAGGAGAGATTCACGCGCATCAAGCACGACAGCCGCTTTCCGTCGCACGCCGTGAGTTACTGCCTTGAGGCGGCCGGGCTGACGCCGGAGAAGCTCGACTACGTCGTGTTCTACGAGAAGCCCTTGCTCAAATTCGAGCGGCTGCTGGAGACCTATCTGGCCTATGCACCGCGGGGGTTCCGCCAGTTTCTGGCGAGTATGCCCCTGTGGCTGCGGCAGAAACTGCACCTGCCCCGCGAGATGGACAAGGCCCTGGCGCGCGGGCTACAAGGGCCGCTACATCTTCACCGAGCACCATGAGTCCCATGCCGCCAGTGCGTTTTTCCCGTCGCCCTTCGACGAGGCGGCGATCCTCACGATGGACGGCGTCGGCGAGTGGGCGACCGCCAGCTTCGGCGTCGGCCGGGGCAACAAGGTGCAACTGAGCCACGAATTGCACTTCCCGCATTCGCTGGGCCTGCTCTACTCGGCCTTCACCTACTTCACCGGGTTCAAGGTCAACTCCGGCGAGTACAAGCTGATGGGCCTGGCCCCCTACGGCGAGCCGAAGTACCGCGATCTGATCCTGCGAGAAGCTGGTCGATCTCAAGCCCGACGGCTCCCTGCGGCTGAATATGGCCTATTTCGGCTACTGCCACACGATGGTCATGACGAGCCGCAAGTTCGAGCAGCTTTTCGGCGGCCCGCCGCGAAGGCCCGAGGCCCCGCTGACCCAGCGCGAGATGGATATTGCCGCCTCGATCCAGGCCGTCACCGAAGAAGCCATGCTGCGGGCGGCCCGGCACGTCCATCGTCAGACCGGCATGAAGAACCTCGCCCTGGCCGGCGGCGTGGCGCTCAACTGCGTCGCCAATGGCCGAATCCTGCGGGAGGCGCCGTTCGAGAATATCTGGATTCAGCCGGCCGCCGGAGACGCCGGCGGCGCGCTCGGTGCGGCCCTGTTCGTGTGGTACCAACTCCTGGACAACGAGCGCCGCGTGGAGGGCCGCGACCAGCAGCAGGCTTCGCTCCTGGGACCGGCGTATTCCGATGAGCAGATTCGCCGCGTTTCTCGACTCCGCCGGCGCCAAGTACCACACGTACGGCGATGAGCCGGCCCTGATCGCCAGGGTCGCCGAGCTGATCGACGCCGGCAAGGTCATCGGCTGGCTCCAGGGACGGATGGAGTTCGGGCCGAGGGCCCTGGGCAGCCGCAGCATTCTGGGCGATGCGCGGAGCCAGGAAATGCAGTCGGTCATGAACCTCAAGATCAAGTTCCGCGAGTCCTTCCGGCCCTTCGCGCCCTGCGTGCTGCGGGAGGACGTGGCCGAGTACTTCGAGACCCGCCCGCAGGAAGACAGTCCCTACATGCTGCTCGTGGCGGCCGTTCGCGAAGAGAAGCGGCTCAACTCGCAGGCCAATCCCGCCTCTCTGAAGGGGCTCGACAAGCTCAAGGTCAAGCGCAGCGTCGTCCCGGCGATCACGCACGTGGATTACTCCGCGCGGATTCAGACCGTGGACCCGCAGCGTCATCCGAGGTTGCACCGGCTCATCACCGCCTTCAAGCAGAGGACCGGCTGCCCGGTCATCATCAACACGAGCTTCAACATCCGGGGCGAGCCCATCGTCTGCTCGCCGCAGGATGCGTACCGCTGCTTCATGGCGACCAACATGGACGTGCTGGTGTTGGAGAACCAAATCCTGTATAAACAGGAGCAGCCACAGGCAAAACAGCACGAGATCGACGAGTATAAGGCCCGTTTCGAGTTGGACTGATGCTGATCGAAATTCAATGGCATCCGACAGCCAGGCAGTTGCGCGTATTCGGCGTCGGCGGTCTGCTGGCGTCGATCGTAGCGGCGCTGGTGCTGCACTTCGTCTGGGGTGCGGCGGTTCTCTGGGCCGATCGTTGTCCTCGCCGCCGGGGCGGCTATCTGTCTGTGCAGCCTGATCTCGCCGGCGGTCGCACGAATTCTCTACCTCGGCCTGACTCTCGTGGCGATGCCCATCGGCTTTGTGGTCAGCTTCGTCCTGCTGGCCGTCTTCTATTTCCTGTTGCTGACGCCGGTGGCTCTCGTCTTCCGACTCATCGGCCGCGATGCACTCTGCCGCTCGTGGCGAGGGCGTCCTGCCCTTGCTGCATCGCGGCAAGGCTCGCCCACGCAAGGCCAGGATGCCCTCGCCACGAGCTACTGGGTGCCCCACAAGCCCAGCGAAGACATGGAACGGTACTTCCACCAATTCTGATGCGGCGGGAGCGAATCCTATGAAACCTCAAAAGGATAGCGCAGCCAAATTCGACGACCTGGCCCGGCAGAAACGTCCCTCGCTGGCCGTGGAGTTCTGGTACTTCCTCAAGTACAACAAGAAGTGGTGGCTGCTGCCGATCCTCGTGACGCTTCTGCTCCTGTGCCTGCTGGTGCTGGTCGGCAGCTCCGAGCCTGGCGCCGTTCCTTTATACCGTCTTTTAGAAGCTATCTCAGAGCCTACGCTTTAGCTTGTCATTGCGAGCGTAGCGAAGCAATCTACCACTCGCGAGATTGCAGATTGCTTCGTCGCTGCGACTCCTCGCAATGACATTTAGCGTTTTGAGATAGTCTCTCAGTGTGTCAGCGAGCCGCGCCGGGGCCGAGGATTCTCTCGGCAATCGCTCGAATCTGCGGCGAGTTGGGGTCCAGCCTCAGCGCGCTGCGGATTTCGTCCGCCGCTTCCTGGCGCTTGCCCATTTTGAGCAGCAGTGCGGCGAGATTTCGGTGGAGCCAGGCGCTATCCGGCACCACCGCCAGACCCTGCCGGCAAACTCTGGGCGGCTTCTTCGAGCTTGCCTGCGTTCATGAGCAGCTCGGCCAAGTCCACGTACGCGGGAACACGGTCCGGCTCGAACCGGATCGCCTTGCGGAAGCAATCCGCAGCAAGGTCCATCTTGCCCTGCTTGCGATAGCACGAGCCGAGGCGGTAGTAGGCGGCGCCCGCGGTCGGCTTGATCGCCAACTCCTTCTTGTACTCGGCGACCGCGCCCTCGAAGTCACCTTTGGCCTGCAGCACCGAGGCCAGGGCATCGTGGCCTATGTACGAGTGCGGCACACTCTGCTGCACGATCCGGTACTGGGCGGCCGCCGCATCGTATTGTTTCAGGTCTTCCGCCAGCAGCTTGCCGTAGTCCCACCGCAGCCGCCAGTCATCAGGAGCCTTCTCGATCGTCGCGTGGTACTGCTCGCCAAGATCCTTCAGTGCCTGCGGCGTGAGGGCGGTCTGCAGCGCCTTGAGCCGTTGGCTCACACGCCGCGACCTGCTCCTTATGGTAGAGTTGATTCGTAAAGGGCGCCTTGGCAAGGAACCCGTGCAGGACCATGTCCAACGTCTCCTGCCGGCTCCAATCGTTGTACGCCAGGCGCTGGGCACACTGCTGGAGCGTGGGCAACGCGCCGCGAGATGGGGCCTTGTCCCCCAGCCGCTCGGTCAGGATCGGCTCGATCTGTTCCAGAACCGCCTTCGCCACGACATAGTTGCCCTCGAAGGTCAGATGCACGTGCTCGTGAAAGAACTCCTCGCCGGACAGGCCGTGGGGACTATTGGCATCCAGGGCTTCGGCGACGGTCGCCAGATGGACCCTCGAAAGCTTCGTTTGCTCCGCCACGGTGCGGATGACCTCGTTGATTCGCGTGTCGGCGCGGAAGCGAAGCGTGTCGAGATCGCGGGCCCGGACGTATCGGTCGCGTGCGTTCTCAAAGTCGCCCGCAAGCTGATAGCACCGGCCGAGCCGGAATTGCAGCTCCGCGTAGGAATCATCGATCTCGGCCGCCTGCAGGTAACCCGCAACGGCTTCGGCCTGTTGGTCCTGCGACTGGGCCTCGACGGCCTGTTTACAGATCGCCTCCCAGCGCCTTCTGCTGTTCCCGCGTCAATCCCGGCCGATGCAGGGACGCGAAGGGAGGACAGTCCCTCAGATTGGCGCCGACGGTGCACAGGACGGTCTCCGCGCCCGCCGCGGCGCCGATCCGGCAGATGTCCTGGAGGTTGCGGCGCAGGTGGCTGTACGTGACGGCCAGCCGGGGGTCGTCCGCCCGCACCTGCTGACCGAGGAACATCTCCATGCCGCGCCAGTATTGCGGGCCTCCCTGGCCCCATCCGCGCGAGCCGAACACGCCGAACACCAGTTGGCCGATCTTCGTGGCGCGGAGGGCGATCCCCAGGCGAATCAGGTGCAGATTCGACAGGGCCGGCGTCAGCACGGTGCCCGGCCCGTAGGGACCGACGACCTCGTTGTTGCCCATGTAGACGACGAAAAGGTCCGGCTCGTACCGGGCGCAGTCCTTGGCGATTTCCACGACGACGTGCGAGTTGATCGCCGCCATCGCGGTCGTGATGACTTCGAAATGCACGCCGGGAAACCGCTCCTGGAGCATGAATTGGAGGAAGCGGCCGAAGCAGAAGGCGTGGTTCGGTATCCCCTGAGCGGCGGAGGACCCGAGCACAAAAACCCGGTACGTATCGGCCGGTTTCTGCGCCGGGAAGGCAAACGGCTCGAACTCCCGCGCCAGGATCGGCGGGAAGAACCGCCAGGCGAACTTGACATTCTCGCCCAGGTACGGCTGGCGGTCGATCTCACATTTCACTGCCACGTGCGGATTGTAGCCGTAGCCGACCGCCCGCAGCCCCAGCTCCAGGAGCCCCAGAAAGACGACCGGCGCGAGGACAATCGCCGCCAGACGAAACAGCCAAACCCGCGGGCCGGAGGACACGACGATGGAGGGCGGTGCTGTCCTCAGTCTTGCGTCCTCTGTCCTCAGACCTCCCTCCTCCTGGCTTGCGCGGTTTGCGTGACATCGCCGGAGCCTCGTGCAGGGTTACTTCGCCGCGACGGCGTCCACCTCGATCTCGAACAGCAGATCCTCCCGGCAGATGTCATTCTCGACGACAATCGCCGGAAACGCCGGGACGCCGTTTTCCTGCCGGTATTTCTCGAACAGGGGTGCATCCGCCCCCCGTTTGAAGTAGACCAGCGAGCGGGTGACATCGCCCCAATCCATCTCCCGGGACTGCAGGATGGCCTGGACGATCTCCATCGTCTGGCGGACCTGGGCCGCGCAATCGCCGAGGAAGACGGTCTTGCCCTGCGCGTCGATGCTGGCCGTCCCGGAGATATACAGGCGCCGCAGATCGGGCAGTTCCAACTCCACCGCCCGGCTGAACGAGCTGCCATACTGCGATCGCGGACGACTGGAGCGGCGAGGGGACTTCGAAGGCCCGCACGCCCTCGTCGTCGCTCTTGACCGCGATCAATCCGGAGAGCAGGGCCGCCCCGAGGGCATTGCGTCCGGCGACCCCGGTGCTGGCCGGCAGCAGGCCGTCAAAGACCTTCTTCTCCTGGAAGAACCTGGTGCGGACGCCGTTGAACTCCCGGTACCAGCCGAGAATGTTGTCGTTATAGAACCACGTGCGCAGGACATCGCTGAAGGCCATGCCGCCGCTGTCCAGAACCGCCTCCATCTGCCGGAAGATCGACTGCGTCTGCTCCGGCCGGCCGATCGTCGCATCCATCGGCAGAAGACCCACCAACCGGCAGTATTGAGCGTAACCATCGTCGAACAAGGTGCCGGCACGGCGACCCTCGAAGGACAACGCCTCCGCCACGGTGCCCGAGACCGCCCACACGTGTACGCCGCAGAGATTATCGGTCCGTGCGTTCTCGATCCAGGCCAGGGGTGCGTTCGGCCCGCCGAGGGCCGCGATCAGGATATTCATGCTCTTGCGGTCGGCGGGAGCCATGCCCACGGCCTCCACCGAGACCAGGCGGCCATCCAGCCGCCGGACCGTCTCACCCACCCTCCGGAAAAGAGACTCGGGACTTTCATCCCCCTTGGGCACGATCGTGACGAAGTGCTCTCGGACCGAATCCCGGCTCAGGGACGTGATACTCAAGCCGGCGGATACTCGTTTTTGAATGCTCGTCAACGCCGAAGCTCCTGTCTGCTCCTCGTTTCGAAGCCGGCAGTCTCAAGCAGATTGAAACCTCCAGCTCTGCACTCCACAGCAAAAGACCATTTATTTTAGCACGAATGCTCGTTTGACACAATAGGCTGCCGAAATTGACGGGGCCAACACAAAGACGCCTGGTGGATCACAACATATCATTCGGGCCCGACGAGACGCGCTCGCGACAACGGCGACGAAGCAATCTCCCCGCGGGATGGGAGATTGCTTCGCTTCGCTCGCAATGACCTGAGAGCCACGGGAAGTGTCCCAGATTCATCATCTCGATCCGCTGTCGGCCGAGCCCGCCAACGCGGCCTTGCGCTGCATGTCGCGGGCTTCCTGGACTTTGCCGCGCGACAGCAGGATATCGGACATCCTCTTGGCAGGCTTCCGCATCGTCGGGACTGAGCCGGACGGCCCTGGTGAAACACGTCATCGCCTCATCAAGGCGGCCCTGGGTCTGGTAGGCAAGCCCCAGCAGATGGTATCCCTTCGCACAGGTCGGCTTGATCCGCACCGCCTGGTTCAGGTGCTCGATCGCCTCATCGAAGCGCTGGAGCCCTCCCAGCGACAACGCCAGCACCACATGGGGTTTATAGGAGTGAGGCACCAGTTCCTGCACCCGCCGGCACTGCTCGACGGCCGTCTGCTCGTCCTTCAGGAACACGGAGGCAAACTCGGCAAACCGCAGGCGCAGCCAGATGTCGGACGGCGATTGCTGGATGAGATCGCGGTATTGAGCCGCGATTTGCTTCCGCACGCCGGCGGTCAGCGCTGCCTCGGCCTGCTTCACCTCCCCTTCCAGCCGCTGCACCTGCTCCTCGTGATAGAGTTGGCCCGTGAAGGGCGGCTTGCGGATGTAGTAGTTGAGGACCTTGAAGAGAGTATTGTAGTGGGCCCAGGCGTTGTATCCCACGCACTGGGCGGCCCCCGCTTCATCCAGCAGGGGCTGTCCCTCCGCCATCCCGGTCATCCGGGTCACCTTTTCGCACACGGATCTGGCCAGCAGGTAGTCACCATGAAAGGTCATGTGCACGTGCTCGTGAAACAGCTCGCGGCCGGGCACGCCGCAAGGGCTATCGGCCCGAAAGACCTCCTCCACATCGACGAGTCCGCACGCGCTGGTCCCCCGCCGTCGACGCCACGTCCCGGATGATCTCATTCATGTGCCGGTCCGGCCGGAAACGCAGGGCATCGAGGTCGCGTGCCAGCAGGAATCGGTCCCGTGCCTTCTCGAGGTCGCCCGCCTCCCAATAACAGTGTCCCAAGCGGAACTGGAGATCGGCATACCGGTCGTCGAGTTGGGCCGCGGCGAGATAGCTTTCAATGGCGAGGGAACAATCCCCTTGAGTCTCATGCCGCGTGCCCTTCTCGTACAGAGCGGTCCACCTGGCCAAGTCATCCTTGCCAAGGTCCGCTCGGTGCAGCGAGGCAAACGGCGGACAATCCCGCAGGTTGCAGCCCAAGGTGCAGAACAGAACCCCTGCCCCGCTGTCGGTCGCGAGATGCCGGATGTCCTCGAGGTTGCGGCGAAAATGCCGGCAGACCGTCTCCAGGCGCGGGTCATCGGCTGCTACGCGCCGGCCCAGGAACATCTCCATCCCCCGCCAGACCTTGGGAGAGCGTCCATTCGCACCAAGTCCGGAGGCGATATCGGCGAGCAACTGGCCCGTTCGTGTCGCCCGCAGGCGGATGCCGGCACGAATCAGCGGCAGGCTCGACGAGAGCGGCGCAAAGACCGTGCCCGGCCCATACGGTCCTATGACCTCGTTGTTGCCCATGTAGACCACGAAAAGGTCCGGCTGATACCGCACCAGGTCCCGCGCGACTTCGACCACGACGTGCGAATTGATCGCCGGCATGGCGGCCGTGATGACTTCGAAATTCGTGCCCGGGTGCGCGTGGTCCAGCAGCGCCTTGAGGATGCGGCCGAAGCCGTACGCACAGTCCGGCGTGCCCTGGGCCGCCGATTCACCCAGGACGAAGATCCGGCACGTGTCGGGCGGCTTGACCGTCGGAAAGATGAAGGGATCGAACTCCTGAGCGATGTTCCGGGGAAAGAAGCGCCAGCCGAACTTCACATTGTCCCCGCGACAGGCGACGCCCTTGACCTCACAGGAAATGGTGGCCGCAGAGGGGAACCCGTACCCCCCTGCCCGCAAACCCACCTCCACCAGGAGGACAAAACCGAGAGGAGCCAGGACCAGAGCGGCGAAGCGAAAAAGCCACAAGCGCCATCCCGCAGTTCGAGGACGGACGACAGAGGACGGAGGACGGCGCCGCTTCCCGCCATCGGTCTTCTGTCCTCTGTCATCTGGTCTTCGACTCACGCGGTTGCCGCTCGCTTCAACGAGGCTACCTCGGCCTTCGACAAAGGCCGGTATCGACCCACACCGAGGCCCTTGATGGTCAGGCCGCCGATACGCGTTCTCTTGAGCGATTGGACGGGCAGTCCGACCTTGGCGAGCATGCGGCGGACCTGGCGATTGAGACCCTGCGAAATCGTGATCTCCAGGAGGGAGTCATGGTGGCCGCTCTTGAGCACCTTGACGCCGGCGCGGGCCGTTCGCCCCTCCGCCAGCCAGATGCCCTTTCTCAGTTTCTCGACCGTCTGGCTATCCACATGCCCCACGACCTTGGCCACGTAGGTCTTCGAGACCTTGTACTTCGGGTGCGTCAGGAGATTGGTCAACTCCGCATCGTTGGTCAGGATGATCAGTCCGATCGTATCGGCGTCGAGCCGGCCCACGCAAAAGACCCGTTCCCCGCCCGGAACCAGATCGACCGCCCGCGGCCGGCTGTTGCGGATCGTTGCTGGTGCAGATGACGCCCTTGGGCTTGTTCAGCAGGTAGTACACCCGCCGCCGCTCCTGCAGCCGCCTGCCGTGGACCGTGATCTCATCCACCTCCGGGTCCGCGAAGGCCGGCAGCTCATCGACGACCCGCCCGTTGACACGGACGACGCCCTGGAGGATCAGCTCCTCACATTGCCGGCGGGAAGCCACGCCCGCCGACGCCATCACTTTTTGAAGACGCTCTTTCATTGATAATCAATGTCAGGTAGATTATCCCGACGCAGAGCACGGTCCATAACGCCAGGCCGATCTGGAACGGCCGATCCTCAAAGATCAGCTTCACCGGGTCGGAGTACAGGCCCTTCTGCGTCAACGCGCTGAACCGGAATATACAATACAGCACGACGGGCGTTGTGTACACCAGGTGGTTCGTGCCGACCCGCCTGGCGGTCTCGGAATCCATGGCGTACAGGAGAAAACAGACCACGGCCAGCATGCTGCTGACATCCAGCATGTGGGCCAGCAGCTCCGGCGTGTACTCGCCCAGGGTCTTGCGAAACGCCTCGCTGTTCTCCTGAAGCTGGGCGATCTCGCCGCGACGCTTGCTGAAGGCCAAAAACAGCGTCAGGGCAAACGTGCAGATCACCAGCCAGGGGGAGATGTAGACCTCGATAGCCACCGCCCCCGCCACGGCCCGCAGGCAAAAGCCCAGCGCGATGATCGCACAATCCAGGATCATCACGTGCTTCAAACCGATGGAGTAAAGGACCATCAAGAGGATATAGGTCAGAACGATCGCCGCCAGAGCTTTTGAGAGGAGAAGGCTGCCGAGGAGGGCAAGCACAGCACAGCCGGCGCCGAGGGCCAGTGCCGTAGAGACGGTCACCCGGCCCGCGGCGATCGGGCCGGCTACGCCGCTGGGGGTGGACGCTGTCGGTCCGGCGATCCAGGACATCGTTGAGGATATACACAGCCGACGAAGCAAAGCAGAAACAGAAGAACGCCCCCAGGGTCAGGCCGAGCCGCCGGCAGCGATTCGGCCAGCGGTCCGCCGAGCCGCCGGCTGAAAACCAGCGCCGCGAAGACAAAGACATTCTTGACCCAGTGGATGGGCCGCAGAATTCGCAATAGTTCCATCAGCGATACCTTTCAATTGCTGATGGACGCTATCATCCATCAGCAATTTGAACGATAGGATCTTACAGGAATGCCCGGCGAGTGTCATCTTGAAACCGGTCCGGACTCCTCCTACAATCATCAATCATCAATGATCGATCATCAATTCAGTGGGCCGGCATGATAACAACCGTGATCTTCGACCTCGACGACACGCTGTACGACGAGATCGACTTCTGTCGCAGCGGATTCCGGGCGGCGGCTGTGCACATTGCCGCGTTATCGGACGCTTATTCGGCCGACGACTGTCTTTGCGACCCTCTGGAAGTGCTTCATCACCGGTGATCGCGGCTCGACCTTCAACCTCGCCCTGGCGGAGCTTGGCATCCCCTGTGACGGGCCGCTGATCCACAAGCTGGTGGAGGTCTACCGCACGCACATACCGACACTGACCCTGCCGCCGGAGAGCCGAGCCGTCCTGGAAGACCTCAAGGACAGGTACACGCTGGGCCTTCTGACCGACGGTTTCCTGCCCACCCAGAAGCTCAAAGTCCAGGCGCTCGGCATCGAGCATTATTTTCAGGCAATCATGTACACCGAGGAGCTGGGCCGGGAGTTCTGGAAGCCGTCCCCCCGCGGCTTTGAGAAGCTCCTGGAACGGCTCAGCGCCCGTCCCGAGGAGACGGTGTACGTGGCGGACAACGAGACGAAGGATTTTATCGCCCCTAACCGGCTCGGTCTGCTGACAATCCAACTGCTGCGTCCCAGCGGTCTGTACCGGCAGCCGTCGCCACTGGCGGATGCCGCACCGAGGGTCAAAATCGCTGCAATCGGCGAATTGGCCGGGGTCCTCGCCCGGTTCGCGGAATGTCCGTAAGGACAGAGAGCCAAACGCCTTACGGCGTCACGGCCACACATGTCGCCCCAAATCGAGGATGGGTTCTTTTTTCTTGACTATGGTCCCGCCATAGGTGATAATATGGCTAAATTGGCAGTTATGGGAGACATTCTCATCAACCAAGGAGTCTTTTATGCCGGCAGGTAAACGACGCCAGAGCAATGCGATGCTCTATACTCTGATCACCTTTGTCGGACTCTTTGTCGTCGCGACAACGGCAGCGGTGATCTACTACGTCAAAGCCGAGGAACTCAGCACCCGCGACAAGGAGCGCCAGGACGAGACCAACAGGCTCGTCAGCCAGGAGGAACTCCGCAATATCGGGACCATCGTCGGCAACCGCCTGCCCGGTCAGAGCAACCTCGGGACGGTGGTCGCGCACCTCGATCAGATGGTCCTGCTCGTCAAGGGGGCGCCGGTCCGCACGACGAGCGCCGAGGTCAAGGTGGCAGAGGTCCGGCAGGCGATCCAGCCCCTGCTCGAAAAGGCGCGAGCCTACATCACGCTGCCGGGTGTCGCCGCGGCACCGGACCCAAGTGCGGCGAAGAAGGCGGACCCGAACAAGCCGGCGGACCCGAATGCCGCCGCCCCCGCCCAAGTGGCCTTGGCGAGCGTCATCAACGATCTGTTGACGAAACTGATACAGACCACGAGCGAAAAGACGGCCACGGAACAGCAGTTGAACACGCTCAAGCAGCGGTTCGACGATGCCGTGAAAATCATGAAGGAAACCGAGCAGAAGCTCGGCGAGAGAGTCGTCGCCTGCGAGCAGCAAGTCAACGATATCAAGAATACCTACGATAAGCTGAAGGCCTCCGTGGACCAAACGTCCAAGGAGCAGATTGGCGTCTTTCAGGCGGACCTCGAAAAGGCCACGGCCCAGGCAAAACAACTGAACGACAATCTGCTCAAGAACCAGGCGGAACTCAATGTCGCCCAAGGCCGGCTCCAGGGCGCTTTGACCCAAGTCAGCGAGATCCGGCCCGCCCCGGACAAAGAGGCTCCCGCGTTCAAGCCCGACGGCAGCGTGGTTCTCGTGAATGAGGCGGCAGGCGTCATTCACGTCAATCTGGGTTCCGACGACCGCGTCTATCAGGGTCTGACGTTCTCCGTCTACGACCGCAGCGCCGGCATCCCCCGGGACGGCAAGCCCAAGGCCCAGGTCGAGATCTTCACCATCGACAAGAAATGCGCGGCGGCACGCGTGCTGTCCTCCGACCCCAAGAACCCCATCACCACCGGCGATCTGATCGCGAATCTGATCTGGGATCCGGCCAAACAGAACCAGTTCATCGTCGTGGGTGACTTCGACCTCGACGGCGACGGCAAGCCGGATTTCGACGGCGTGACCCGGATCGAGGGCCTGATCCAGAGATGGGGCGGCGCGGTCTCCAAGGAAGTGACGGCCCTGACCGATTACGTGATCCTCGGCACCGAGCCGCCAGTTGCCGACCGCAGCCGACACCCGAGGCCCAGACCGCCGATCCGACGGCGATGGAGAAATACAACGCCGCCAAGGCGAAGAACGACCAGTACAATCAGATCCGCCAGCGGGCGGAGTCGCTCTGCGTCCCCATATTCAACTACAACCGGTTCCTCTACTTCACCGGCTATGCCAACCAGGCCAACCGGCCGGGGGCGCTGTAAGAGAACCGTTGAACGCACCCAGCCTGAGAAGCCATCGGACTGGGTGCCACAGCCAGGGAGCCATCTGAATCACGCCGGGGGCTCGACCCCGATGGAGGCGATGTAGAGCTCGCCGACGTAGCGGCGTGCCTCGGCCGAGGCGAGAAAACCCTTCTTCACCGCCACGAAGGTCACGGTGTAAGCAGCCCGAATGGCGGCTCCGAGCGGCTCGCCCGTGTCGCAGTCCAGGCCGGAGGGAATATCCACGGCCAGGATGGGCCGACCAAGACCGTTGATCGTCTCGATGAGGGACCGGAACTCACTGCTCAACTCGCCGCGCAATCCCGTGCCGAACAGGGCATCGACGATCATGTCCGCGTCGCCCGCAAACGCCCTGACATAGACCGAGAGATCTTCCGACCCGGGGTCCAACGATTCAATGGCGTGGCCCAGCCGTTCCAGGATATCGAGATTGATCCGGGCATCGCCGCGAACCTTGTCCCGCTCGCCACAGAGGACGATCCTCACCGAAAAGCCGGCATTGAGCAGGTGCCGGGCGATCACGTAACCATCCCCGCCGTTATTGCCCGTCCCGCAGAAGAGGCACACCTTCGGCTGGTCAACACCCGCCAGCTTCTGCTGCACCAATTCGGCGCAACTGCGGCCGGCGTTCTCCATGAGCACCACGCCGGGCACGCCGACCTCGTCGATGGCCCAGGCATCGACCCGGCGGACCTCGTCTCGGCTCATGACCCGAAATTCTTTCTCCGGCGTGTACTTCTCCATAGCCCGTTTTATACCCGCTACGGCGTATCACGGTCAAGCTCGGCAAATTGACGGACGTTGCCGACCCTGCTACAATGCGTCAGGTTGGCATGACGATGCAGGTGGCGTCTTGCCCGACGATGTTTCCGCACATCACGGGACGATACTCCCTGTGGAAAACGGTTTCATGGCGGTTTGGTTTTCCGGCAATGCGAATACTGTCTGACGAATGATGATGGGATCTTTGCTCCCGGTTTGGCTGCCCTCTACAAACGGCTGGTCGATCTCGGCGACGTGATGGTTGTAGCGCCCACGGAGTGCTGGTCCGGCGCCAGCCACAGCATCACGTTTCACGAGCCGCTGGCCTGCACGAAGGTCGAGATCGGCGGTTTGTTCACCGGCTTCGGCGTGCAGGGCTCGCCCGCCGACTGCGTGAAGCTGGCCTGCATGCAGCTCCACGAAGGTCCGATCGACCTGGTCGTGTCCGGCATCAACGGCGGGGCCAACGTCGGCATCAACGTCTACTACTCCGGCACGGTGGCGGCGGCGATGGAAGCCGCCTTTCTGGGAATCCCCTCCGCCGCCATCAGCGTGGCCGCCGAGGACGCGATGGACTTCGACGCGGCCGCGGAACACGGCCTCGCCGTGCTCCGCAGGCTCCTGCCCCTGCACGCCGGCGACGTCATGAACATCAACATCCCGCTTCTGTCTCGGGGCCGGCCCAAGGGCGTTCGCATCGTCCCGCAGGCCACCTCCGGATTCCACGAGTACTATATCCCGCACACGAACGGCTCCGAGGAGCTGGTCTTTCAGCTCGCCGGCGGCATGCACCGGGAAGAAAAGGCCCCCGCCGATACCACGGCGCTGGCCGACGGCTTCATCACGGTGACCGCCCTGCGGCCCGACATGACCGATCACGAAAAGACCGCCGCCCTGCGCGCGCGATTCAGACGGCGAAGTGCGATTGCTGATATGCGACCCATCAGGAGAACTGCTATGGCGGATCAGAAAGCCAAGCCAAATCTGCATCGTCACGGTCACCGGCGCGGATCGGGTGGGCATCGTCGCCCGCCTGGCGACCGTGATGGCCAAGGCCAACGTCAACATCGTGGACATCAACCAGAAGATCATGGAAGACTACTTCGTCATGACGATGGCCGTCGATATCGGCCGGGCCTCGGTCGATATGGGCCAGATCCGGAAAAGGCTCGACCAGGTCGGCAAACAGATGGCCCTCAAAATCACGATCCAGGACGAGAATATCTTCAAGGCGATGCACAGGGTGTGACTCATGCCGATCTCCCCCGAAGAAGTCTTCGAAACCGTCAAGATGACGCTGGATCATCACTTCGATATCCGCACCGTCACGCTCGGCATCAATCTGAAGGACTGCATCGATCGCGACCTGGACTGGCTCACACGCCAGGCCGCAGGCCCGCATCGTCGAGAAAGGCCAGCTGCTGAACCACTGTGCGGACGTGCTGGAGCAGAAGTACGGCATCCCGATCACGAATCGGCGGATCGCCGTCACGCCGGTCGCCCTGCTGCTGGAGCCCCTGCCGCGTAAGCCCATCACCGCCGTCCGCTTCGCCAAGGCGCTCGACGCCGCCGCCCGCAAGGCGAACATCGATTTCCTGGGCGGCTTCGGCGCGATGGTCCAGAAGGGCATGACCGCCGCCGATGAGAACCTCATCGACGCCATTCCCGAGGCCCTGTCCGAGACCGAGCGGGTCTGCGGCTTCCTGAATCTCGCCTCGACCGCCGCCGGCATCAACATGAACGCCGTGGTCAAGGTCGGCCACGTCATTCAGGACCTCGCCCACAAATCCGACCAGGGCATCGGCTGCGCCAAGCTGGCCGTCTTCGCCAATGTCCCCGAGGACAACCCCTTCATGGCCGGCGCCCATCACGGCATCGGCGAGCCGGATTTCTCCCTCAACATCGGCATCTCCGGCCCCGGCGTCGTGCGCAGCGTCGTCGCCCAGAATCCCGACTGCGACCTGACGCAGCTTTCCGAGGTCATCAAGCGCACCGTCTTCAAGATCACGCGGGCGGGCGAGCTGATCGGCCGGGAGCTGGCCGGCCTGATGAAGATCGACTTCGGCATCGTCGATATCTCCCTGGCCCCCACCACCTCCAGCGGCGACTCCGTCGCCGAGATCGTCGAGGCGATGGGCGTCGGCCGGATCGGCGTCCCCGGCTCGACCGCGGCCCTGGCCCTGCTGATCGACGCGGTGAAGAAAGGCGGCGCGATGGCCTCCGGCAACGTCGGCGGCCTGTCGGGCACCTTCATCCCGGTCAGCGAGGACGCCGGCATGATCCGGGCCGTCCGGTCGGGCACCCTGAGCCTGGACAAGCTCGAAGCCCTCACCAGCGTCTGCTCGGTGGGACTGGACATGTTCGCCGTGCCGGGCGACACGCCGCCCGAGGTCATCTCCGCGATCATCGCCGATGAGCTGTCGATCGGGGTCGTGAACAACAAGACCACCGGCGTCCGCGTGATCCCGGTCCCCGGCGCCAAGCCGGGCGGCATCGTGCACTTCGGCGGCCTGCTCGGCTCGGCCCCCGTCATGAAGGTGGCGACGAAGTTCTCCTCCGCCAAGTTCATCGAGCGCCGCGGCCGTTTCCCGTCGCCCATCCTGGCCCTGCGCAATTGACGATCTGCTCCCCGCGACGGAAAAAGGCCGCATACCTTCAGTTCCCGCGGGGGTCCCGCCGGCGCTCGGCAGGTACAGGCTGTCGCAAATACTCGGCACACAGAAAAAGGGCCTATACGGAGAGGCTCCGTATAGGCCCGAGAAGGACAAACGAGGAACTACATTCCTGCCATCATGTCCGCG
Source organism: uncultured Planctomycetota bacterium (assembly GCA_963699595.1). GTDB lineage: Bacteria > Planctomycetota > Phycisphaerae > Sedimentisphaerales > Anaerobacaceae > PLanc-01. Next base: position 357,752 of record CAVOUO010000035.1, on the reverse strand, counting down.
ATCTCGTCAAAGCAATAGTAGAGGGCCGGAGACGGGCCTTACTTGCCGGTGTCGGCACGAAAACCGGCCAGGTAGAGAATCTCCTCCGCGGACAAGGCCCGGTTGTATACGGCCACCTCGTCGATGCCGCCGATCCAATCGGACCCCCACCCATCCGAGCCGATGAGAATAGGAGCAGGGCTGCTGGTGATCTTGCCCATCGGAGTTGAATCCCTCTCGATGCCATCGAGATAGCACTTCAGCGTGGTCCCGTCATGCGAGCAGGCGATGTGGCTCCACTCGCCTTTGGTCAGCTTCTGGCCGACATAGACCCAGGCCCGGGGCGAGGTATTGAACGTGAACGCCATGTAGGGCTTCGGGCTACCCCAGCCGTAGCGAACCTGGTAGCTCCAACTGGGACTGGCCGTGCTCAGCGCCTTGGCCATGGGTGCCGTATTGGTGGCCTTTCCCTCCGGGTCATCGGCGTCGGGCCTGATCCAGAGAGACAGGGCGATCGGACCGGCGATGTCCAGGCTCGTGCTAGGGCGCACATGATATAGTCCCCGCCGCCTCCGGAAACACCCAGGCCATGAAACTCCAGGGCTTTCCCCTGGGCGCCGTCGATCCACGTGGGCTTGCCCATGATCAGTCCGTCATTGTGGTTGCTGGAACTGTCTTTCACATCGTTCTCAAAGGCGTAGCGCGCCGCCAGCCCCGTGGTGCCCGGATCCACCGGCACCGGCACGGCGGCCAGAACGGCCGTGGCCCACACGGAGGCATTATTCCAGCCTTCCACGGCGGAATACGAGAGCATCTTGCCTTCCCGAGTGTCACCGCCATCGTCGTCGTCATTGTAGTAACAGTCAATGCCGATCAAGCCACGCGCCTGGGGTGCCTTGCCCTGGATCGCCAGCCAGGGCATCTTGATCTCGATGCGCCAGCCGGTGGCGGTGGTTGCCTGGGCCTGTTCGATGCCTGCGGTATAGCCGGTAATGTTGGTTCCCTGGATGTCGGTCGCGGTCCACCCGAACGTGTACTGGTGGTCGTCGCCGGACAGCGCGGTGCTCAACTTCGTGTTGCCGCCGTCGAAATACACCTCCACACTGTCGTCCTGCCAGGCACCGGCCGAATCGTTTTTCAGGCTGTCGTCGGTGACCTCCACGAGAACATAGAGGTTGTTCGCATCATACAACACCTTCCAGGTGCCGGAGCCATCGGCCGGATCGGCCAGAGGGACGAAAGAACTCGTCGAGGCGAGCGCCCAGACGGAATCGACCTCGCCGTCCAGCACCGGGGGCACTACGGCATAGGCGACTTCCATGTCGACCCGGGCGACACCTTTCATGGCCGCCAGAACCTCGAGTCGCGTGAGGGCCTTATTGTAGAGCCGCACGTCGCTCAGGCTGCCGCACCAGGCCTCTTGGACGCCGCTGTAGCCATCGGCGCCCATGTACAAGGGGTTGGCGGTCACGGTCTTGGTGAGCGTGATCGAGAGCACCTCGACGCCGTCGCGATAGTAGGTGAGCTTTGTCCCCCGCTTCACCGTCGCGTTGTGGACCCATACCCCACTCGGGATATCCGGGTAGTTGACAAAGTTGGTGTTGTCGGCGTTATACCACTCGAAGTTCGTGGGGGTGAACTTGATGAACTGCAGCGGCGCGGTCGTCCCGCCATACCGGTTGCCCAGGATGACGTCATTACCCCCCGTCGACGAAGTGAACCCCTGGCTCACGTCCTGCTTGCACCAGAACATCCACGTGAAGTCATTCTTCAGGTCCATGGCCGGGATGGTGCCCGCGATGACGCAGGCCCCGGTGCCGTTGACGCCGTTGAAGCTCAGGACCATGCCCCGTTCGGCGTCTTGGAGCCAGACCGAGCCGTTCACTCCCAGACCTCCATTGGGGTTGTTGATCGTGCCGTTCGTGCCCTTGCCGGACAGGTCAAGCGCCGTAATCCCGGCCCCGTCATTCAAGGGCCACCAGCCCACGAGATTGGGATCCGCCGCTCTTGGCTCCGCCGGCCCACGCCAGGCTGAGCACCAAAAGGAACAAAGTGAAATAAACCGCTTTCTTACCCATGACAGTCCTCCTAGCCGAAAGTTGCTTCCATGGAGAGTTGTGCTCTGGCCACACACCAAAGCCACCGATCAGAAACTTCCCGCGTGCTTCACCGTCTCTGTCCCGAGTCACTGTGTGCGACTCGACCATACCTCCTTCCTTCCCGAAAGCCCTGTGAGCCCTTGGCTGAAATGCCTGTAGCTGAACTGCAAAGCAAGAAGTCGCCGCTCAAGACTCTGTGCCTCGCATCACATACCCTGATTCCTCCCCGACCGAGAAACTCAAAGAATTGCACCCGCCGGGATGACTATGGACTGCCAACGCCCGACGGCACAGGCACCAGCGTCACTGCCTTCATGTACAATATTCTCCCCCTTCCTGTCAAGACAAAAACAGGTCAAATTGGGCCGACGAAAGACATTGTATCTCCGTGTGACGGTGGAAGCACGAGTACGCCGCAGTCCCGAAGGACCGGGTCTACCCTGCCGACGGCGAACTCGCTTCCTCGAACCGTCTGTCGACCACCGACAACCGATTCTTCACCGCAGAGGCCGCCCCGAGGGACGCGAGGGAAAGGCGGGGACAGAGGACGGACCAGCTACCACCATTGATCCACAGATTACGCCGATTTACGCAGATTGCTTGCTGGGAACTGAGAACCGGGAACCGGCAACTGATCTCTCACCACGGAGACACAGAGACCCCAGCGCGGCCTTCGGCCGCAACCAAAACCGATCCTCGCGCCAAGACGCAAAGGGCGCTAAGAAGACAGGGCGACATCGATCTTACCCTTGGCGATCTTGGCGTCTTTGCGCGAGGCGTAATCCTCTGTCCTTCCAGGTCTTGTGTCATCTTGCCGAGAAAATCTGCGCAGGAAAACAAGATTTGAACAAGTAGTAATACGGAGAAGATCATCAATCATAAATCATCAATTCAGAGGGGCTGTACGGCGTTTAAGTCTCGCGTCAAAAGCACCGATAATCACTGGGGCCAGACAAAAACCTTCTTTGAAAGTAAGAGCGATGGCGGTCGAAGTGAAGTACGTGGAAGAGGCAGAGATGTTCTTTCAGGCGTGGAAGCAAGGACTCGTGTCGGAGCAGTTCATCACGACGCTCTGCCAAGAACTGGACGGCCTGAGCCAGGACGAGTCTTTTGGCTCCTACCGTCAGGCGGCCAGCAACATGGGCAAGTACCTGACGAGCAGAGTGGGGGCGGACCGTTTAGCCCCTGGACGTGGTCAAAGGCGCATCGGTCGAGAGTGCTTGAGCAACAGGGGTTCCAGGTCGCGCCGCTGGACCTGCGCTGCAAGGGCGAACCGCACATCCCGGCGCGAGTTGTAGGATGGGCTTGGGTTCCCAAACGCGATCTTCGGCGTTTGGGGTCCCCTTTAGCCCATGCGGATCGGGACAGCCTCGCGCAAGCCCTGCCCCTTGGCTCGGCAGGCTCTGAGCAAAGCCGAACGGGACGCAGAGACCGCCAAGGAGAGCCAAATCGAAGAAGGAACCCCTTGAACCACAGAGCACATAGCCTGCCCCCGCGCAGGCGGGGGGAGGACACGCAGAAGATCACCACTCTTAGGGCCGCAGACATGTCATTGCGAGCGAAGCGCGGCAATCTGCCGATGAACGCCGATTTTCGACCGACCACCGGCTACCGACAACCGATTCTTCACCGCAGAGAGCGCAGAGGCACGTGAGGGAAAGGCGGGGACAGAGGACGGACCAGCTACCACCATTGATCCACAGATTACGCCGATTTACGCAGATTTCTTGCTGGGAACTGAGAACCGGGAACCGGCAACTGATCTCTCACCACGGAGACACAGAGGCCACGGAGGGGAAACGCAGAGGGCAGACAACGAAGGACGGAAGGCCGGACGCGGAAGGCCGTAGCTGACCCCCTGGCCCCCTTTTCAACGCTTTTCACCAGTCCCCGATATCCCAAAAGGTGGCTATTCCTCTGCGCCCATGCTGGCGGCAGGATATGTCCAATAAAACAGTCCCAGGTAGGGTTACACCCCATAGAAAACCAAACAAGGCAAGGATAGGATACAGAATGGTTGTGCTCTGTCCTTTGCACTCGCGCTGTTGTGTTGATTTTGGGCCCAGGGGGGATGCGGATGGGCTCCAAGGTTATGGTGGGATCAGGCCGCGAAATAGACATTTGGATGATAAGCTAAGAGGCAATTATGGCAAGGATAGCCGCAGTTCTGGAGCTTCAACCCACCGATCGCCGTAAATCCCAGGAGGCAAGGAACGACCAAGGGCGTCCTACTTCGCCGGATGGCGATGGATTGATGGAGCAGATCCTTGAGGACTTGAATACCACGCCTCCCGAGGAGGTGTTGCAGAGGATCGCATCCTCGCCCGACATCCGGCGAGGCAAAGTGCTGACCATCCGTCGTCAGATTACAGAGGGCAGCTACGAAGTGGCGGGTCGGTTGGATAGGGTGATAGATCGGGTACTGGAGGATTGTGTGTTTGTGCTCGATGCTGGTGGTTGGCGTCGGACATCGCGTAGGATGACGATGACCTGCTGCACCATGTGACGAGTCATCCGGGAAAGAGAGTGGCCCACGAGTCGGGGATGCAGAACGCTGCTGATCCGAGACGATAGTGTGCTTGGGCGACTAGTGTGCTACTATGGTCCCCACGTTTTGCTGCCGGATGCTTTGGCCATGAGAGAGGACAGGCAACGCATCAGGAGCGATTCCTGAGTGGCCCGACATTGAAAGGAGCGACCACGTTGACCGAAGACACCGGAACGATTGTGAAGATGTTGTCTGACCATGAGTTGGCGCTCAAGGAACTCTATCAGACGTACGCGGTGAGGATTCCGTCGCTCCAGGACTTGTGGCTGAAACTGGCCGAGGACGAGCAATGTCACTCCGATTGGTTAGGTTCGCTGGTGTCCAAGGTCGAGGCGGGCAGTTTCTCCAATCCCTGCGGCTGGCCCCGGCCTGCCGCTATCGAGTCGTCCCTCAAGTACATCCGCGGCAGATCGTCCGGGCCCAGGCAGAGTGAGGTCACGCTGTTGGCGGCTCTCTCGATTGCGAAGGGTCTGGAAAGCGCGTTGCTCGAGAAGCAATTCTTCAAGGTCGCCGACGACGCATGCCCCGAGGTTCGAGCGGTTCTCGGCCGACTCGTGATCGGCACTCAGATACACCGGCAGGCCGTCACGGAGGCCCTTGACAAGGCCAAACGCGGCCTCTGTGACGCCAAGCGTGCCGAGTGCGTGTTGAACGCCGGACTGACTTGCTGAGGACGGACCTATACCACTCATGGACCGCCATTCGTAATGGGGTCCTCCGCTTCACATAGAGAACGGTGCATTATGTTAGCCATTGTTTCCCCCTGGGCTTTGATTGTGGTCATCATTGTGACTGTGACTGGCGTCTGTGCTTACCGGATGGGATGTCGGCGGGCTGGTCGGGAGCAACTCGGGTGCTGTGACCCAATGCTACAGTACAGGTGTGGTGAGTGGCACTGGCCCGTATAGCGGTGTCGGCGGGCCGGTGGGGGTGATTTGGCGATGCCATACTCAATTCGAGACCGAGATAAGTAAGGCGTCCCCGGAATTCAGACACGAGCCCGGAGATGTGTAGAACAACGAGGCCGCAGGCCGCAGCGGACCCTGCCTTGCCGAGAACCGGGAACTGTCAACCGGCAACTACTCTCCATCCACAGATTTGCGCCGATTTTCGCAGATTCAATTCGGGATCGGACAGCATCAGTCTCAGGCGGTCCTTATCCGAAAAAAGTACCTGACACCGTCCTGTTCCCTGTGCCGGCGCGGAGGATAGGGCACTGCTGGGAAGCAAACCGAGCGCCGCCGGCCCAGGGACAGGAGGTGACGTTGTAGCTATACCACGTCGCCTTCTCCTCTTATCCTGCCTCTGGCCCAAAGCGAAGAATCCCAGGGGTCCGGGGACAGCGTCCCCAGAGGTACACAAGTGAAGAGACGACCGATGGGCTCGCGACCGTCACGCTGTGTTGCGCTTTGCGTGTTAATCCGCCGCCGCAGGCTGTGCACCGGAGAAGGTACCGGACACTTAATTGCCTAGGCTCCGTCTGAGAACGCCAGTTTGAGATATCGGCGAATCATGGCCAGTTTGAACATCGCCAGAAAGCTGATCGCCAGTTTCTCAAACCGCGTCCCGATCCGGCGGCACTCTTTCAGCCAACCGACACACTGCTCGATGACACAACGTCTGCGATAGCTCTGTTTGTCAAAGGGACGACTTCCTTTCCTCTGGTTGGACTTTCGTCGATCACCGCCCTAATCCCGTGTGCGCAGCCACCGACGAATCGGTAACTATAGCCCTTGTCTCCGGCCAAGCGTTGAGGACGCTTACGCGGGCCGGCCGAGGGGCTGCGGAATCGCAATCTCATTCATCACGGCCTCGACCTGCGTCGATTCATGTCGCTGTCCCGGGGTCACTTCCACCGCCAGTTTTGCTGCTGTGTCCGCCGCGGGAACGGCCTAAAGCGTGATCTTCCGGTCTTGCGGGTGCTGGGTGAGACTTTTTTTTCCAATCGATCTGGCCTTGTCGATCCAGATGGATCTGCAAGGTTCCGACGAGGCGATCAAAGGTGCCGTTGTTCCGCCAGTTTCGGTAGTAGTCATAGACCGTCTGCCAAGGCCCAAACCGTTCCGGCATATCCCGCCAACAGCTCCGGAGATCCCACAGAATGCCGTTGAGCATCTGCCGCGGGTCCTTGGGCTTGCGACCGGGTGGCGGTGCGTTTGGGAAGTACGGGTTCGACTAACTGCCATTGTTCATCCGTCAATTCGTAGTATCAACTACCCCCGACCTGCTCTTTGAGATACTTCAGCGTCTTCTTGCACCAGTCACGCAGTTGTTGGCAATCATCCTCATAGGTGCGTTGCCAACAGCCGGGATGGTTCATACCCCTGTTCCAGGCCCCCATGGCAAGGTGGATAAACCCCATCGAAGCCTTCCTGGGCACCTCGGGGGCAGTGCCCGTGGTTGTCTGAAACAAGCCCGGTGCAACCTCAACGGTAGCTGGTCCGGCAGAAACGAACAAGTCATCGTCAAAATGCCAGTGAGGATGTCCTGCCTGCAGACTTCCCCTGTGTGGCAACTGGTCCCAGTCCGCACGAAGAACTTGATACTTGCGGGAGTCGCCTGGCTGCCCCTCGAATAACGTCCACCCGCTGTTCAAAAGGATGAAGTGTTCCGAGCCTTTCTTTCGCCAGTCTCGTGCCAGCTAACCCAGAATCCGCCTCCACAGGCGCTCGAGCGGGCACACAACGGAAGAACAAAGACCTTCTGATTGGTGGTATCTTCACCTCGCCCCCTTTGGGCGGTTTCCCGCTCTAGAGAGTCTTCAGGGATGAGTTCAAATCCCACTTGGCTCTCAACAGGGACCCTGTGCCACTTCCTCTCGTCTGGGGGGAAGAAGATCACGCGTTTGCCAAGGACTTCCCATACATCGGAAATGACATCATTGTGATAGGCATCTATCTCTCCCCGTCCAAACATACCGCGTACCTACCCTTGCTTCAGGCCGTACAGCAGCGAGACATGCCTGTGCAGATCAGACGCAACCGCCGCGAGATCTCCAGCGTGAATTGCCTTACCAAGATCTACAAGATCCTTCACCTCGCTTACAGGACAACCCGTGTCGTCAGTCACATCTGGGAGTGGAACCTGAGCCAAGTAGCGGGCTTCCAGCCGCATCTGGCCGCCTTGCAGTCGCAGAGAGAACAATGACATGATCTGCTCAAATGCCTTGCTGTTCAGGATCGCCAGATATGCCCAAACAGCCGGTGTTTGTTCGAAAGGAGCCTTAGTAGTGGGGGACAAGGCGACGTTGCCCTTTCTCCAAAGCCACGCATGACCATTGACGGTAACGTACTCTCCGGCCTCATCAAAAGCAAAGCTACCGCTCCCGCCGAAGTAGGTAGAGACAAGGCGAGGGGCAAGTGTCGCCTGCCATGCACGCTTCTCTGAGAGCCCCCACCATCTAGAATCGTAGAAACTTGCTCTCCCGATGAGTGACGGCTTGGCATCGGCCAGATGCTTAGCGTAATACGTTGGCAGGTTGTCTTTGAGCTTTCTTCGGATGTTCAGAGCAAACGTCCATCCGCATCATATGGATAAAATACGTATTCCACGGGCGCAGTTGACCGCCTCTTATCGATCCACCACCGGCTGCGGGACGAAAGAATTTCCTCTCTTTCCGACCCAGTTCCTCATACTGGCTGGCCTTGAGAACAAATACACGCTTACTGCCAGTGTCGCACACCCTGCCTAATCTCAAATAGATCATCGACCCGAGGCAATGCGAGGGCAGCGAGGCGGTCTCTCTCCTCGTATGCACTTTGACGCAATGGTCTCCAACTCTGGGGGAGAAGGCCTGCAATGAGCGTCTGAACCATTCCACGCCCTTGATCGGTGCTGCCACCTCTGGCTGCCGACGTAACGTCCGAAGTGCGGCGTCTTCTAAGCCCTCATCGGAGATCAGCACCTCCACAGTCTTGGACCTATCTCCTTGTCCCTCATGTTTTTTGTAGATCAGGAATGCTGTCTCAACCAAAGACGTGGGGAAGTACCTGTAGCCTTCAAAGCAGCCGAGGAGCTGAAGGGTGCCTTGCTTGCTAAGCTGCTCACGCCATAGAAGCCCAGTTCGGCTGGTCAAGAGCGATGCCGGCAAGACGCAGCCAAGGACACCACCGGGTTTCAGGGAACGCACAGCCTTACCTATGAAGGCCATTGCCATATCAGGACGCTGCCGGGCGGTATCACCGAGTTCATCCATGACCTTTCGTTGCTGTTCAGCGGACAGACGTTCCCATGGATGAACGGCGGATTCATAAGGATGACGTTAGCGTTCACCCAAGGACGGTCAAGCGAGTCACACCTTATCACCTCTGTTTGTACATCGCGGGACGCGATAGCGTTATGCGTGGCGTACTCCAGACAGAACTGTGTCGTATATGCAGAGATGTCGCTGATATCGTACCCGATCGCCTTCACCTTCTGGCTGCGTTCACCTTCGATGCTGAGTTCCCGAATCGCTTCGACCAAAAACACACCTGAGCCACACGCAGGATCAAGGACTGTCAAACTTCCTCCCTGGCTATCCATTGCTTCAAGGGCCTTCTGAACCAGAGCCCTCGCCAGATTCGGTGGCGTGAACCGAACGTCGTGCGGTGATACGCACCGACAGGGTGTCGGTTGGTTCAAAACCAGGGAAATATGCCTGTGGATTCCTCTCAATCTCCAAATGAGCTTCCTGATATAGACGGCTGGCCGCATGTCTGAACAAGAGGGTCGGGTGGAGTCTGCACCCGGTATAGAGATCAGGGTCCACCATAGTGTGGGACCAAGTCCCTGGCATCAAGGGCAGCCACCCTGCGCGAAATGTCCACCAGCCCACAGAGTTTTCGCTGTTTGTCAGGCAGCAACTTGAACGCATCCTCAAAACGTTTTGATGGCATCGATGCTCTCTGCCGAGTGGGTTTCTCTCGCCACCTTCGCCACCAGCAAAAGACCATTAAGGAGCTGCACTGCCAAGAGGGAGTTCTTGGCGCCGATGCGCAACCGAATCTGGCGGAAAGGTTCGAGAACATGGCGGACAACGTTTGGGCGTCTCGCCTCACCAGCCGTCTCTATTAGTTCGAGCAGGGAAAACGCTCCGATACTCTGTGACGGCATTTCGAAGGTGGAGGTGGTGTGGGGTTCGTCCCACCGCCTGACATACATGCGGTTCCTATCGGGCAGGACTGTCACCACATGCCTGACGCAGGAAGACCACGACCAAGACAGAGGATTCATCGTCTCAGCAAGGTCTGTGTTCTCCGTACGTAGGAACGCAAAGCTGCCTCTGGAGCCGTCGAGCAGGATAGCAGCCTCGTCGGCGTCCTTCGGTGTCTTGCGTGCGTCGAACATCGGCACATGAACCATACCAAGCAGCGTGGCCCACGAGGCACCAAGTGTAGGATCCCATTGGTGGAGGAGACGAATCATATGGCCATTCCGACGAACTCTTCCCAAAGACTTGCTCACAAATCGGGTTCTTAACGGACCATTGTAGAGAAGATCCCATCGAGAATGCCCGGGTGCAACCTACTTCCGATACAAGTGGTCCCGCCTTTCTCCCGACCTTCGGAATCCCACGCGCGTTCTACGCATTGTAACCTCACCGCACCTGTCGGGCCCGGATGGCGCCCCAAACAGTCTGTTAGACCGTGACCAGGGTTCCACTGCGGCGTATTATGGCGGGCACCTACGGAGCAGGCAAGCGAAAAAACGCTGCGCAGAACGAGCGACTGACCAGATGACACTTCCACGCTTACAGGACCTTGGGATTCTGCGAACGCGATGCTTGATTCAAAGTGCCGAGGAGCCCATACAGGATTTGGTGATTCTCTGTCGTGGATCGGCGGATTTATTGTTGCCTTTGCGGGTGGGGTGGGGGTAGAATAACGGTGCGGCGGGAGAAATCCGCCGCGTGAGACAACTGATACACTGAGATTTCAGACGCTTCAATCCAAACGGTCAGGTTTGTATTGCAGGGAAGCGTTTGGAAGGCTCGGTGCTCTTTGTTTCTACGCAAGGAGCACCGATGCTTTATGTCTCCTGAGATAGGCATCCTCGATCGTCATCCGACATGAAGCTCGGGCTCCTGCTTAGAGTCTGTCTGCAGAGAGCACCGCTGACCTTTCACGTTCCCTAAGGGCCCTGACCGGCCTGGATTGAGCGTGATTGCGGCGGTGCTCTTTTTCGTTGGGCCGCCGCCGGATATGAGGGAACCGGGGGGCGAAAGGGCGGAGTATGCGGCGTGTGCGGCAGTGGGTAGACCCGGCCCGGCTCGCGGTCTACGAAGGGATCATCGAGTTGTATGCCCCCTATGTGCTGATTCGCTGCGCGAGGTATACGAACCGGCGGAGGCAGGCGCAGCAGATCGGGGTGTATACCCTGGTGACCGCGTGCCTGCTGGCAAGCGAGCTGCCGTGGATGGGACAGCTCAGTCTGCTCCTCGATATGGTGGTGGACGTGATCGGGCCGGACATCGTGTCGCGCGGGCAAGGCGCCTCCTGGTGGGCCGAGAGCCGGGAACTGTTGCTCGTGGACGAGAGGATGCGGCGGCTGGTCCGGGCGTTGAACCGCCTGCGCCGGCCCCTGCGGGCGGTCTTGGTGCTGCACCATGTCGGCGGAGTGGAGCCGGAACCACTGGCGCGGCTGCTGGAGGAGCCGGCGGCCCAGGTGGCGGCGCGGATCGGCCGGGGCGAGCGCGCCCTGGCCCGGCGTCTGGGGATGGCGGACGTGCGGGCCCTGCTGGCCCGGTTCGCGGCGGGCCTGGATACCGGCTGGATCCAGGAGGTGGCGGGTGGCGCGCTGGACTACCTGGCCCGGCCCGCCCGCCGGGACTGGAACTGAGAACCGTTCCCAGTTTTCGGTTGGCAGCACGAAATCTGCGTAATCTGCGAAATCGGCGGATGAAGAGCAGTAGCCGGTCTGTCCTCCGTCCTCTGTCCTCTTTCCTCTGTGTCCCCGGTGTCCTCTGTGGCATAGAACCGGTAGTCGGTACTCGGTAGCCGGTAACGCCTCCGTCCTCTGCGGTTTAACGGCGTTCCCTCTGTGATTTGGTTCTCCCTGGCGATCTCTGCGCCTTGCGCGAGGCTGGTTCCGACCCGCTACGAACGATCGCGTTTGTGCAACAATTGAAAAGGTAAAACACCCCGCGAGCGAGAAATTCTTTATTCCTTCCGGCACAAGGAGTTACGCGATTTTCGGGCCTCGTGCCGGCACAGAATTCCGGCACGATTCGTGCAACACGGCCCCTATATAGAGGGAAGCCCTCTGATTGATGATTGATGAATTATGATTTATGATTCGACAGAAGACAGCAGGAATTATATCTCGCGCGGAGACGCAGGGACGCAGAGTTGGACACGCCTCGTGCCCCGCTTCGGGCAATGCATTCCCTCTTGCTCCTCTCTGCCCTCCGCGCTCTGCGCCTCTGCGCGAGTCCTTTTGGGTTGCGGCCGGTGGCCGGCAGGGCCGGACGTGCTCTACCACCAGGGCGAATCGTGCGAAACAAACCCAATTTCCGGAGCGGGGCGAGCGATGGTAAGTGTTTTATGAGAAAATGGTTATGGCGAATTCGACCCGCAAGATCATGCGAAAAAACAAAGCCAATTTCCCGGCAAGGCCGAGTGGGGCGAGGCCTGCGGGACGGGGGACGTGGGGCAAATGCGCCAAACAAACCCAATTCCCGGCGGACGCCGGGTGGGGCGAGGTCCCAGGCGCGTGGGACACGGGGCAATCGTGCGAAACGAAGCCAATTTGCGGCGACGCCTGCGTGTACAAACAAACCCAATTTCCGGCGACGCCGGGTGGGACGGGGGGCCCGGGGGCGTGGGGCGAGGGGCGAATGCGCAAAACGAACCCAATTTCGGGCGTTGCGGCCGTCGGGAGCCTCATTATTCCAATATTCCATCATTCCAGCACTCCAATCCCCCGGTGCCGGTCATGCCCTGGGGAGATTTCGTCCTAAAACTGATTGACAAAAACGCCCGATTTCCGGTATACTAATAGAATTCGGTGAGCATCATCTGTGAGTGGATTTGCCAGCCTGTAGTGCCCGTATAGGAGGATTTGATGGCAAGGAGAGGGCTGACGCTGGTGGAGTTGTTGGTCGTCATAGGCGCCATTTCCCTGTTGGCCGCCCTGTCTTTCCCAGCGCTGCTGCGGGTGAGAAACCAAGCCCAAGGCACCGTCTGCCTCCAGAACCTCAAAACCCTGTCCTTGGCCTGGATCCTGTACAAGGATGAGAACGATGACCGGCTCGTCGGCGGCCAGGTGGGGAAATACCCCCACGACTGGGTCCAGCGGCCTACGGGAGCCGGCACGATCCTCGAGCGGCAGAAGGAGGGCGTCCGGCAAGGGGCCTTGTACCACGCCGCCGGCAGCAACGTGGACCTCTACCGGTGCCCCGCCGATCAGAGACGGCTGATCTCCGCCCAACTGGCCTTTTGCAGCTATTCCATCGCCGGAGGCGCCAACGGCGAAGTCTGGCAGAATTCCTACGTCCCGGCCGAGAAGTACTCCGAGATCGCGCAGCCGGCGGCCAAGTACGTGTTCGTGGAGGAGGTCGATCCGAGGGGCTGGAATCGAGGCTCCTGGCTGATCAATCCGCTGGGCAAGACCTGGGTGGACCCGCTGGCCATCTGGCACAGCAACGCCCGGAGCACCCTCGGCTACGCCGATGGGCATGCGGAAATCCATCGCTGGATCGACGGCAGCACGGTCGAGATGTCCCGCAAGCAGGAATTCGTCTATCCCGTGCCGCGGAACGAGGGGGAGGACCTGCGCTTCATGCTCGCGGGCTTTCCGCAGAAGACCGCAGAATCGTCGGCCGGCCGGATACCCTGAGGCCGCCGGCGCGGACGTTCTGGAGACGGCCAGGCCGCCGGTCGCCAAAGTGACGGGGAACAGATGTCAGAAATATGGAATCCTTTAACGGATGATGTCCGTTTTGTGATAGGCAGGCACGCCGGAGCGGAATCATTCAGGATAATGATGTCGGCATCAAAAGTGAAAGGATGGAGAAAATGAGATCGAGAGCTTTTACGCTCATTGAATTGCTCGTCGTGATCGCGATTATCGCGATTCTGATGGCCGTCTTGATGCCTTCGCTCCACATGGCCCGGGACCACGCCAAGCGGATCCACTGCGTCGCCAATACCAAGACGCTCGCCCTGGGCTGGTACATGTACCAGGACGAGTTCGGCGGCAGACTCGTCCCGGCCCACACGCAGGATAACCCGATCCAGTGGGTCGGGGCGGAGCCGGCCAACGGCACGTGGGCCCTGAAGAAGGACTCCCTCCGACGAGGCTTGATTTTCCCCTACGTCGGCAAGTCGGTGGAGATCTTCCACTGCCCGGCCGATACCCGCAGACCTACGTCGGCTCGACCGGCGGCCTTTCGGACCTTCTCCCTTGTCGGCGGCGTCAACGGAGAATCTTGGAGCGACTACAACATGGCCAAAATCTACACGGAGATCAAAGAACCCGCCATGAAATATGTCTTGGTCGAGGAAGCCGACACCCGCGGGTACAACATGGGCTCCTGGCAGATGCAGCCCAAGAGCAGAACTTGGACCGACCCGGTCTCCATGTGGCACAACAAGCGAACCACGCTGGGCTTTGCCGACGGCCACGCGGAAATGCACGAGTGGAAAGATCAGTACTTCATCGACTGGAATCTCAAGGCCATGTACGGGGAGCCGTTCACCTTCGGCCTGACGCCGCCGTCCGATGCGCAGACGGATATCGACTTCATGGCCAAGGGTTTTGCGTGCAAGTCCTTCAAGTAGCGGACCGGCGCTCATTGCTCGTCGCAGCGGTGTCGCTGGAGCCAGGCCCGGGCCCATTGCTCGGCCTGATCCTTCGTTTGCACCTCGCCCTCCAACTGGGCGATGTAAAGCTCTTCGGCCAATTGTCCCAGGGCCGGTCCCGGAACAGCACCCAGATGCATCAAGTCATGCCCATTCAGCAGCGGCTTAGGTTTGACATCGATACCACCAAGGTCCCTGATCCTCCGGCGCAACCGGCCCAGCGCGGCCAGACCCTCCTTCGCGGCGGAGGCCTTCTGGATCGCCCGCTCCAACTCATACAGGTCCCAAAAGTACGGTCCGGCCAACAGCTTCTTCAGTTGCGCCAGGGACATCTCGAAATCGAGCAGGCGGCCACGATACGCGAGCAGGAATTCGATATGCTTCGTTTGCTTGTTGCTGAGTTTCAGGATCTCATACCTCTCCATGGCGAAATCCGTCGGGCAACCTACGAAGAACGCCGCCAGGGCCAGCGGGAAGTCCACCCTCTTGCGCAGGCTGGCGCAGCACGCGTGATGCCCCGCTCGGCCAGTCGCCCGGCGAAGCCGGGGAAGACTGCCTCGGCCAATCCTGTCTCCCTCAGCATCGCAGCGCCTGCGGCTCGATTCGGGCGAAGCGAGAATTCCCTCCAGCTCGACGGCGATTCGCTCGCCGCTGATGTGAACGATGTTCGCGGCATTGCGACGGATCGCCTCATAGGTCGCCGGCTCGATCGCAAAGCCGAGCTGGGTCGAGAACCGGATGGCCCGCAGCATCCGCAGATAGTCCTCGCCGAACCGCTCCTGGGGGTCGCCGATGGTGCGGATGATGCGCCGGGCCAGATCGGCCTGACCCTCGACGTAGTCGATGACCTGCTCCTGCAGCGGGTCGTAGAACATGCCGTTGATCGTGAAATCCCGCCGGCTGGCATCCTCCGCCGGACTGGTGAACCGGACCTCCGTGGGATGGCGGCCGTCCTCGTAGCCGGCCTCCGAGCGAAACGTCGCCACCTCCACCTGCTCGCTGTGCGTCAGAACGATGACGACGCCGAACTTGGCCCCGACCTTCAGGGTCCGCCGAAACAGGCGAATCACGTCCGCCGGGAGGGCATTCGTGGCCACATCGTAGTCCTTGGCCGGCCGTCCCAGCAGCATGTCGCGAACGCAGCCCCCCGCCAGCAACGCCTGGAAGCCGTGCTGCTGCAACTGGCGTATGATCTCAATGGCCGCTTGCTTGTTGCTCATCCGCCTTCGCCTGCAACAGCACGAGAGACATCGTCCCCCACTGCCGCCTGTCCACCGCATGAAATGGGCCGTAGTCTTCGAGCACCGGGGTGCTGCGGTGCGTCCGCACCACCACCACGCCCCGCGGAACCACCTGGTCCTGGAGCACGCGGAGCAGTTCCGCCAGAGAGGAGTGCTCGTCGACTTCCTGCGTGGTGGCGTAGGGCGGATCGACAAACACCAGGTCGTACCGCTGGCCGTCCGGGCCGACCGGCGCCCCCACGCGAAAGGCGCTGGCCCGTACGATGCGGGACTGCGCGCCGAAGCCCCCCTTGGCAATATTCTTTTCCAGGGTCGCGATCACCTCGGCGTCTCTTCTCCACGAACGTCACAAACGCCGCCCCCCGGCTCAGCGCCTCCAGGCCCAGCGAGCCGACGCCGCAAAACAGGTCGGCCACCCGTGCCCCGGCGAGCAAATCATAATTCTGAAGAACATTGAACAGAGACTCCTTGACCCGGTCGGTGATGGGCCGGGTGACGTTGGTCTCGGGACTGAAAAGTTTCATTCCCCGTTTTGTGCCGGCAATGATTCGCATCGAGCTTCCCTTGAGCGCACCGGGATGATCGTGGCCCGCGCAGCCGGTGATTCTATCCACAGCGCCGGTTGCCGTCCATCCGAAACCCCCGAAGCCTGCGGGAATGTGTGCCAGACCAAGGCCCGCGTGATCGTAACTTCCACAGGTACCGAGACTTACCTTTCTGGGCCGATCGCAGACGCACGATGGACGGCCACCCTGGCACTCGACAGTGTCAACCTCACCGTGGGACCCACACTGCCGCAAGCGAGGGGCGAGCGGAGAGTGGTCGGATTATCGGGCCCGGGCCGGCCGGGGCGTGCCGCGGGGAAAAATTGAAAAAATGGAAAGAATCTGCTCGGGAATACTTGACACGCGTAGGCTAATGCGCTATAATTACAATTACCGCTAGACAACCAGCGTTGAATTTTTCGGGCAAAAACAGGCTGTGAGTCCCCAGACTTGCAGCCTGGCCCGTAAGCGCAGTATGTGCGCGGATTCTACGATGCGTTGTGTGAGGAGACATCCAGCCAGTCATTGTTCTCGCCCGTGGGAGGTTTCTCCGCGCGTATTTTCTTGGACCAGAGGCGCCTCTGGCCCTGTGACTGCGCGTGCCGAACCTCGGCAGGGGCCGTCACCCACTCGGGAAGGAGGGCGTCCACGAAAAACACAATTTGAATGGGGGTACGTATAGTGCTTATGCAAGAGTGTTATCGATCCGATGTTTAGATGAAAACGATCCGTCCGTACAAGACCTTGTAGACAAGGAGATCTAACATGAACAGTGCAATCAGAACAAGCACGCGAAGCTTCGCGGTCCTCGTGGCGGCGCTCGGCGTCCTCGCGGGCGCTGCGGCCGCGGCGGAGACGCCGTTGAGCAACGGCGTGGCCGTCACCGGACTGTCCGGCTCGGCCGGAGTGGGACAATACTTCAAGATCGATGTGCCGGCCGGCCAAGATACGCTGGAGATCAGCACCTCGGGCGGCACCGGCGATGTCGACCTGTACGTCAAGAGAGGCTCACTGCCAACGACCACCAGCTACGATTACCGGCCCTATAAGGTCGGCAACAACGAGACCGTGGATGTGAACAATCCCGCCTCCGGAACCTGGTATATCATGCTCCGGGGCTACACCAATTATTCCGGCGTGACGCTCAAGGCCACCTATTCAGCGGCGATGTCGGTCAAAGCGCTGACCAACGGCGTCGCGGCGACCGGCATCTCCGGCGCCGCGAGCATGGAGCTCTATTACAGCCTCGATGTGCCCGCCGGCCAGAGCAAGCTGGAGATCGCCATGTCGGGCGGCACCGGCGATGCCGACCTCTACGTCAAAAAGGGCTCACTGCCGACCACCACCAACTATGACTACCGTCCCTTCCTGTTCGGCAACAACGAGACGGTGAACGTCGAGAACCCGCAGGCCGCCACCTGGTACATCATGATCCGCGGCTACAGCGCCTTCTCGGGCATCACCCTGCTGGCCAGCTATGGCGGGGGCGGCGGCGGCGCCGTGCTGGAGAACGGTGTTCCCGTCACGAATCTCTCGGGCTCGGCCGCCAGCGAGAAGCAGTTCCGCTTTGACTTGCCGGCCGGCCAGAAGAACCTCCAGATCCAGATGTCCGGCGGCACCGGCGACGCCGACCTCTATGTGCAGCTCAAGTCCCCGCCGACCACGACGGAGTATGATTACCGTCCCTTCCAGGCCGGCAATAACGAGACGGTGGCCGTAGACGCTCCCACCGCCGGCACCTGGTTCGTCATGGTGCGCGGCTACAGCGACTACGCCGGCGTGACCCTCAAGGCCTCGTGGGGCGACGGGACCGTGACGATCCTGCAGGACGAGGTGCCGGTCAACAACCTGTCCGGCAGCCTGGGCAGCGAGAAGTTCTTCCAGTTCGACGTGCCCGACGGGCAGGAGTACCTCGAATTCAAGATGTCCGGCGGCAGCGGCAACGCCGACATGTACATCAAGAAAGGCTCCAAGCCGACGACCTCGGACTATGATGACCGGCCCGTGGACAACGGCAACACGGAGAGCATCAAGATCAGCAGCAACTCCCTCGAAGGGACCTGGTACGTCATGCTCAAGGCCGCGAAAGCCTATGACGGCGTGACGCTCGTGGCCGACTACTCGGCGAACAAAACCATCGTAACGCTCAGCAACGGCGTTCCGGTAAGCAACATCTCGGCGCCCACCGGCGGCGAGAGATATTACCGGATCGACGTCCCGAGCAATCAGCAGAAGTTCGAAATCCGGATCTCGGGCGGCACCGGCGACGCCGACCTGTATGTCAAGCGGGATTCCCTGCCGACCACCACCGACTATGATTACCGGCCGAACCTCCTGGGCAACAATGAGTCGGTCACGATCGACAACCCGTTCGCCGGGCACCTGGTACATCATGATCCGGGCCCACCAGGCCTTCGCCGGCGTGACGCTGCTGGCTACCTACGGCGGCACCACCCCCGATACGGTCGTCACGCTGCAAAACGGCGTGCCCGTCACCGGGATCTCCGGCACCGCCGACGGCGAGAAGCACTTCAAGATCACGGTGCCGTCCGGCCAGGCCAAGCTCGAAATCGTGATGTCCGGCGGGACCGGGGATGCCGACCTTTATGTCCGCAAGGGCTCCAAGGCCACGACGACGGAATGGGATTACCGGCCGTACCTGATCGGAAACAATGAGTCGGTCACGATCAATGCATCCGGCGGCCGCTACTTACTTCATCATGGTCCGGGGATATTCCGCCTTCGACGGCGTGACGCTCAAGGCCACCTACGCGGCGGTGCCGGAGCAGGTCACGGCGCTGACGAACGGCGTGTCGGTCACCGGTCTGTCGGGCAGTTCCGGCAGCGAGAAGTTCTACAAGATCGATGTCCCCACCGGCCAGGACTTCCTGACGATCGAGACCTCCGGCGGCACCGGCGACGTCGATCTGTATGTCAAGAAAGGCTCCAAGCCGACCCTCACTGAGCTGGGATTACCGTCCCTACCTGATCGGCAACAACGAGAAGGTGGAGATCGAGAAGCCCGCCGTCGCCACCTGGTACATCATGCTGCGGGGCTATCAGGCCTATACGGGAGTGACCTTGACGGCCACCTACGGCGGCAAGACTCCGCCGTCGCCGACCGGCAACAACTTCGCCAGCGACCCGGACTGCGTCGCCCTGTGGCGCTTCGAGTCCGGCAAGCTGACGCTCGACGGCATCGGGACCAACAACCTCATCAACCAGAGCGTGACCGCGGACACGGTCAATTACAAAGAGGGCGCCGCCTCGGCTCAGTTCCAAGCGGCCCCCAGCTACGAGGAGCGGAACTATCTCTCGATCGCCGACGCCAATCTCACGCCCCAATTCCCCGGCAAGAGCGGCACGGCGAACAAGCGGTTCTCCCTTTGCTTCTGGGTGAAGCTCGATGAGATCCCGAATAGCCAGAATGAGTGGCCGCTGGTGACCAAGGCGAACTGGGGCGCCGGGACGACCTGTTACGCCGTCACCTGTGCGGGTGGCGGCAAGATCGGCCTCTACATCGGTACCGGGGACGGCACCATCGGCGACCGGATGGACTCCGGTACGCCCCTCGTGCCCGGGCAGTGGTACCATGTCGCGGCGACTTTCGACAATGCTTCGCACACGGGCACCCTCACCGTCTGGGATGACACCGCCGGCACCCTTCTGGGGCCGGTCGCCACGAAGACCAATTTCCCGGCCCTGAACGTGAACACCGATACCTTCATGATCGGGGGCTTCGAGGGGATGTGGTACAAGTCCC
Organism: uncultured Planctomycetota bacterium; assembly: GCA_963699595.1. GTDB lineage: Bacteria > Planctomycetota > Phycisphaerae > Sedimentisphaerales > Anaerobacaceae > PLanc-01. The sequence goes on along the minus strand of CAVOUO010000035.1, from coordinate 337,795 downwards.
TGCCGGGGCTGCTGGATGAGGTGGTCGTGTTCAAGGATATCCTTACGGCGACCGACCTGGCCAACATCCGCGCCGGGACGTACGGCAAATCCAAGTAGTCGGCTGTTCGCGATGGAGTTATAATCTTCCGGTGGGCCCGGTTCCGGCCGGGCCCACCGGAAGAGAGTTTTTGAGATGAGTATGAGAGAGATTCCTGCCCAAGGCCGCACGAAGAAATCGAGGACGACCCTGACGGACCATCCGGGCCGCCGCCGTTCGTTCGAATGGCCGCTGTTGATCTACCCGATGCTGTTCCTGGTTACGCTGGGAATTCTCTGCCTTGTAAACCGCTCGATTCAGAAGGAGCTTCCCACCCCCGCCGGGCCGCACCCGACGGCAGAGCAACCGGCGGCTGCGCCCGAGGGCGCCGGCCAGCCCGATGTTGCGGCGGGCACCGCGACAGGCCGCCCCGGGAGGTTGGCTTCGAGACTGACACGGCGGTCGCAGACCTCAACCGAAGCGGCTACCGGTTATGCTTCTTCGAGCTCGTCGCCGCGCGGCGGCAGAGTCACAGGCAAGCCCGGCCGGGCCTCTTCGATTGCCGGCAAGATGCCGCAGGCCGTCGATCTGAGCCAATTGCAGGGCTCCGCCCGAACCGCCGCGATGCTGCAGATCGCCGTCGAGGAGAAGGACCACGCCCGGATCAAACAATGCCTCGCCGAGCTGGTCGCCCTGGGCGATGAGGCCGTGGTTCCCCTCAATGATCTGCTCGCGAACGAAGAAGGAGATACGGCGCTGTGGGCCGCCACGGCCCTGGCGCGCATCGGCACTCCGACGGCGACCAGCGCCCTGCTGGACCGGCTCGCGGAGACCAAGGAAGGACCGTACAAGGAAGAATTGAGCAGACGCGTCGCGAGCATCAGCAACCACGATAGCTGGCCGGTTCTGCTCGACACGATGATGCAGGCGGGCGATACGACGGTCGTGCGGGCCGCCGCCACCTCGCTGTCCATGATGGCCGATGCCCCGGTCATCGATGAGGTGATCGCCCGGTACGATGCGGCGTCCACCGACGCCGAGGTCGAGCGCCTCACCCAACTGGTTCGCAATATCCACTCGCCCAAAGCGACGGAGCCGCTCTTGTCGCTGGCGGGGCACGCCTCCGCCCCGCCGCAGGATACGCTCCAGGAAGCAGCCATCGAGGCCCTGGCCAAGATCGGCGACGCCCCGTCGGTCAGCTATCTGCTCCGGCGTCTGGAGGCCAGCCCGCCGGGGGAAAGCACACCGATTTTCAATGCGATCACCCAGATCGACAGCCCGGAAGCGCAGTCGTCGCTCCTCTATGCCGCTGCGGGCAACAAGGAGGTCTCCGCCGAGCACGGCCGGACCGCCGCCATCTACGCCCTCAAGAACTTCCCGGATGAAAAGACGGTGACGCTGCTGGAGCGGATCATTGCCCAGGAGCAGAACGAGAAAGTGCTGACGGCGGCGACGCGGACCCTCGACGACATCCGACGGGCTCCCCACGCCATTGCCGCCAAGGCGGACGCCCTCCTGAAATCCGAACAGATGCTGCCCCTGCCGCCCCTGGAAAAATAGTCGTTTCACGGTGTGCCGCACCGGCCATGGGCGTACCCGACAGGTTCTGACGAACAAAACCGGTCACCTAATTTCCCTTTTTGCTGGGTGCCATGTCTACGCCTGCGTAGACATGTTCGACCGATGAGTAAGACATGCTTACGCAAGCGTAAGCATGGCACCCGGCCCCGTGGGCCCCTGAACCTATCCTTTTCCTGACCCTCGTTTTCCCTTGACGCCACAGGCAGCCGCAAGGTCTAATCATGGTATGTTGAGGCTTGGATTGTCTCGGCCGGCCGCGGAGACAGCTTCTGTTCGTCAGCGAACCGGGAGGTAGAGGATGAGCAGCAGAATTCGATTTGTCATCGTCCGCAATGTGATGCTCGCGCTGGGCTTGACTGCCCTGCTGTCGCCCGTAGTGCGGGCCGCCGATCCGAAGGCCCGCTCCCAAGCCGGCACACCCGCGAAGAAGGAGAGAGCAAAGACGCCGGCGCCCCTCCCACCGAGCCTACCCAAGCCAGCCACTACTCGCAGTCGGGCTGCCTTCACGCCTCAGACGCCTTTCAGCGAGGCGATTGACATTCTGCGCAACTCGACCACCCCGCCGCTGACGATCATCGTACTCTGGAGGCAGCTCGCCGACGGCGCGGGAGTCTACCGGGAAACACCCATCGGCCTCGACGGCCTGTCCGGGCTCCGTGCCGGCCAGTGCCTCGACCTGCTGATGACTCTCCCTTTCGGCGGGGGCATCCGCCAGGCTTGGCTACGTCGTGGACAAAGGAGTCATCACCATCTCCACGACGGACGCCCTGCCGACCCCGAAGCCGGTCACGCGCATCTACGACATCAGCGACCTGGTGGCCTCACCCGCGCGGTATTCCCTGTCGTCCATGGGTTTCGGCATGGGATACGGCGGTTTGACAGCCCCCTTCGGCGGCTACGCCGGCAACTCCTACGGCACCGGCAGTGTCAGTCCCTCCAATCCGCCAGCCATCGTACCGAGAAGCACCAGACCGAGCCCATCGGCCTACCGCAGCCGTTAGCCAAGCCCTGGCGTGGTACCGGCAACGTGGTGCGGTTGAGTCCGCCCCATGTCCCGGGCAATTGCATGTTGGCATTTGCCGAGGTGGCATGGGCTTCCAGCACGAATCATGGCAGGATGCCGATGCCGCAGACTCTCACGGGCAGGATCCCGTGCCACAGGTGTGCGTAACGCCCACAGTGCATGCCCTGGCCCCAGTCCTCACGGCTTGCAGAATCCGTGGCCTTCCGTTAGGATTGCGGTCGCGAGGTTTGGATCTCCGATTATGATGCAAGATACATTTACCGCAGATATGCAAAAGTTGTGGGGCGAGCACGGGCCGATCGCGGCGGCGCTGCCGGGCTTCGAGGCACGCCCGCAGCAGGTCCAGATGGCCGCGGCGATTCAACGCGCCTTCGCGCAGGGCCGCCACCTGGCCGTCGAGGCGGGCACCGGCGTCGGCAAGAGCTTCGCCTATCTCGTCCCGGTGATTCAACGAATCGCCGAGAGCGGGCAACGAGCGCCGTCATCAGCACGTTCACGATCACGCTGCAAGAGCAGCTTGCCAACAAGGACCTCCCGTTCCTGGCCCGCTGCCTGCCCCAGTCGTTCACGTGGGTCCTGGCCAAGGGCCGGAGCAACTACCTCTGCCAGCGCCGGCTCGATTTCGCCTTCCGCAGTCAGCGGTCGCTCTTCGGGCCCGGCGGGCACGACCTCGACCGGATCGGCGCATGGGCCGAGACCACCCAGGACGGCTCGCGCAGCGATCTGCCGTTCCTGCCGAGTCCGGGGATCTGGGACAAAGTCTGCAGCGAGCACGGCAACTGCCGCGGACGCGAATGCCGCCATTATCGCGGCTGCTTCTACTCCCAGGCCAGGCGACGTTGGAAAGAGGCCAATCTGATCGTCGCCAATCACGCGCTGCTGTTCACCGATCTGGCGCTCCAGGAGGAGGAGGTCGGCTTTCTGCCCAAGTACCAGACCATCGTGATCGACGAGGCCCACAACATCGAGCGCGTGGCGGAGGACCACTTCGGCGTGGACATCAGCAATCACCGGACCCGCTTTCTCCTGGACGGCCTCTACAACCCGCGCACCCACCGGGGCCTGCTCGCCCATGCCGCCGACGACAAGGCCATGGCCCTGGTGCGCGAGGCCGACGGCGCCGCCAGCGCGTTCTTCCAACGGGTCCAGACCTGGTACGAGGCCGAACGGGACACCGGCAACGGCCGCTGCCGGCCCCACTTCATCGACGACACGGTCTCCCCGGCCCTGGCGGAATTGAAGAAGAGGTTGGACAGGCTGAGCGAGGAAGGAGAGGATGAAGATCAGAAATTCGAGTTCGCCCGCTCGGCGGACCGTTGCAGCGCCCTGATCCTGGATCTGGCCGATTTCCTGGCCCAGGAGCGGACGGACCGCGTCTACTGGGTGGAGACGGAAGGCAACCGGGGACAGACGATCCGCCTGCGGGCCGCCCCGCTGAACGTCGGACCCGATGTCCGGCACTGCCTCTTCGAGAAGTACAAGTCCGTGATCCTCACCAGCGCCACGTTGAGCACGGGCGAGAAGGATGGTTTCGAGTTCTTCGCCGGCCGCATCGGCCTGAGCGACTTCGATGCCCTGCACCTCGATTCGCCCTTCGACTACGAAAAGCAGGTCACGCTCTACATCGAGAAGAGCCTGCCGGAGCCGAACGAGCCCGACTTTCTCGCCGACGCCGCCGAGGCGATCAAGAAATACCTGCGCCAGACCGCGGGCCGGGCCTTCGTCTTGTTCACGAGCTACCAGATGCTGGAGGACATGGCCACCCGGCTGACGGGACTGGCTGGCCGAGAATCGCTTCGGTCTGCTCCAACAGGGGGCCCAACTCGACCGCAGCGCTATGATCGCCCAGTTCAAGAGCCGGGACAACAGCGTGCTCTTCGGCACCGACAGCTTCTGGCAGGGCGTCGATGTCCCGGGCGAGGCGCTGTCGAACGTCATCATCGTCCGCCTGCCGTTTGCCGTCCCGGACCAGCCGCTGCTGGCGGGCCGGCTCGAACAGATTCGCGCCAAGGGGGCAACCCGTTCCACGACTACCAGCTCCCCTCCGCCATCATCAAATTCAAGCAGGGCTTCGGCCGCCTGGTCCGCAGCAAGAGCGACACCGGCATCGTGGTCGTCCTCGACAACCGGATCGTCCGCAAGCCCTACGGCCGCCGGTTTCTCGCCGCGATTCCGAAATGCAAAGTCCAGATCGTCGATGGAAGCTGATATGAGAGGGTGTTTGAAAAGTAGCATGCGTACCCTGCGCGTGAGGCTCTGTGGCATCGGCATCCTGCCGATGATCCATGGGCTGGAAGCCCATGCCACGTGCAACGGACTTTTCACACACCCTCTGACACGACCGGCAAGGCTCTGTGCAATCTTGTGTTTCGTGCTTGTATCCATCGGTGGGGCCGCACAGAGTATTCCTGATGGCCTGATCGCTTCGCCCGAGCCGGACTGGCCGCAGTGGCGCGGGCCGCGCCGGGACGGGATATCGCAGGAGAAAGGTCTGCTGCCGAGTTGGCCGGCCGCCGGCCCCGCCCTGCTGTGGAAGACCGAGGGGCTGGGTCTGGGATGGTCCTCGCCGATCGTCGTTGGGGACCGCCTGTACATCACGGGCGACGTGGGCGACGACCTGGTGATCTTCGCCCTCGATCTCAACGGCAAAGTCCAGTGGCGGGCGAAGAACGGGCGAGCCTGGAAGACCCCTTACCCGGGAGCGCGGGCCTGCTGCGCCTGGTCGCAGGGCCGCCTCTACCATCTGAACGCGCACGGACGGCTGGCGTGTCTCGATGCGGCGTCGGGCCAGGAGCTCTGGGCCGTGGATATCCTGAGAGAATTCAGCGGCAGGAACATCACCTGGGCCGTCAGCGAATGTCTGCTCGTGGATGGTCCCCGGGTGATCGTCACGCCCGGCGGGACCAAGGCCCTCATGGCCGCCCTCGACAAGCGCACCGGCGCAACGATCTGGACAACCGAGCCGCTCGGGACGGACCGCACCTCGCACTCCTCGCCGATCCTGTTCCGCTACGCCGGCCGGCGGCTGATCGCGAATTGTTCCTCCGCGCACGGCTTCGGCGTCGACGCCGACACGGGCAAGCTGCTCTGGACCGTGCCGTTGACGAATCCTCACGGCGTGAACGTCGCCACACCGATCTACGGCGCCGGCTGCCTGTTTTTCGTGACGCCTTACGCAGAGCGTGGCAGACTCTACCGGCTTCGCTCAGATTCGCAGGGCATCAGCGCCGAGCACGCGTGGACCTCGCCCATCGACACGGTGACCGGCTGCGGCATTCTGATCGATGGCACGCTTTTCGCCTCGGGCTATCGCGAGGTGAAGTCCTGGCTCGGCATCGACTGGCAGACAGGCCAGACAAAGTGCGAACTCAAGGACCTGACCACCGGCGCCGCGATCTACGCGGACGGGAGGCTCTACGTGCTCGATGAAGAAGGCACCGCCGCCCTGCTGAAGCCGGGGCCCAACAGCCTCGACGTCGTCAGCCGATTCCGCCTGACGGCCGCTCCCGGTCGCGACGCCTGGGCCCACCCGGTCCTGCACAACGCCCGCCTCTATCTCCGCTATCACGACACACTCTGGTGCTACGACGTGAAGGACCGCCGCTGAGCCTGCTGTAGGGTGGGGCTTGCCCCACCGATCCTCTTGCCGCATGAGTTTTGGTGGGGCAAGCCCCACCCTACAACTGCCATCTCACGGACGGCCGCCCATGCAGAGCACTTTGCCGTCCATCGTGGACAGGTACAACCGTCCGGAGGCGGCGGCCATGCCATCCCATGTGGGAGCACTGTCGAGCTTGTATTCCGCCAGTTTCTTGCCGTCGGAGGCCGACACAACTTCCAGGAGAGCGCCGCTGCGATTCTCCAGGGCCGCTTCCTGCTGCCAGCGCGCTTTCTGGACCGCCGGATCATCGGGCTTGCGGAAGGCAAGCTCTTCATCCGCCACATCGGGCGGCCCGGCGACAAACAGCGTCCGGTTCGCCAGGACCATCGCACGGGCCAGCAGCGGCGGCTTATCCTGGGACCAGCGGATGTCGGCCGCCGACAGCAGCTCGCGCGGAAAGCTGTGGCGCAGCTCCCAGTCAGAGGCATTGGCGGCGTTCTTCTTGGAGGCCGAGTTGATCTGCTTCTCGGCCTTGGTGACCCGTTGAATCGCGGCGGGCTTGACCTGCTTGTCGGCGGCGTACAACTCATATTCCAAGACCGATGCATTGGTCATGTATTCCGGCTTGCGCGCGTACCCGTAGACCGCCTTATCGTCAAAGACCATCATCCGGCCCGAAGGGGCCAGCCGTCCCGCGCGGAACCAGCCGCCGTAACCGCCCCCCATTGCCTGGCCATACATCCAAAAAGACCGGAAGAAATACGAGTCATCCAGGAATCCGATCTGGCAGAACAGGTGCGCCGCATCCCCCGCCTGTTCCGTCAGGGGCAAGAGAGCGATCTGCTGCCGCTGGCCGTTGGGATCGAACCGCTGGGAGCGCATGTAGACGTAGCGTTCGTCACTGGAAAGAATGTCCGGCAGGGCAACCGGCATTCGGAGCTGCTCCACCAGGGTTTGCAGGTTCTTGCCGGTCCGGGGATCGCGGTCGTCGAGGATCGTCTCCGAGAGCTTGCGTCCGGTCGCCGGATCGAGCCGCAGCAGGCGCAGGCCGCCGTCGAGGAACATCGACCGCCCGGCCACGCAGTACAGGACGCCCTCCCGCACCAGGACGCTGCCGTGCACCGGCCAGACCGACTCGATCTGCTCATAGGCCATCATCCGCCGGTCGGCCGGCGCAGCGCGGAACCGCCAGACCAAGGCCCCGTCGGAGGCCCGCAGGCAATACACCCAGCCGTCGGCCGAGCCGAACAGCACCCGCCCTTTCCACACCGTCGGCGGACTGTCCACGCGTCCCCCCGCCGTGTAGCTCCAAAGCCGAGTTCCGGAATCCGCGTCCAGAGCGTGCACCGTGTGCGTATCGATCGAGGCCACGAACAGCCGGCCCTCCGCCACGACCACGCTGCTGAGCCGGCCGCCCAGATTCGTCTGCCAGAGCCGCGTCAGATCGGTCTCGACGGACGTGGCGGTACAGCCGCTTCGCTGCGTGTCGTGCCGATAGGTCGGCCAGTCGCCGCCGTTCGCTGACGGCTCGTGGTCCGGAATGCCTGCCTCGTAGGCCGGACCGCGCTCCAGTCGGGACCGTTCGTCACCCTGTCGTAATCGACTCCTTGCCGGCGCTTGCGGCGCCAGGGCACTTAAACCGCAGAGCTTTGACTCCAGGTAGCAGCCGCAAGATTGAGGCGGCGCATAGATCATGCCGTTGCAGGGCATGATTCCGTAGATGCAGCCGCCGCGGACCCAGTGGTTGGGCAGCCAGGTCTCCTTCTCGTAGTCGATGAACTCGATACCGGTGCGCGAGGTCAGGATGTAGTTGTCGGTGGCCTTGCTCGGATAGCAGCGGTGGTGGAACCAGTACGTCTTCACGTCCGGCGGGAACTGCTTGACCACGGCCCCGGTGTGCGGGTCCAGCCCGTTGAAGACCCCCGAGCTGGCCGTCTGGGCGATATCGCCGGACCACACCAGGCCGTTGACGACATACAGGTCCTCGGGCGACTGGTGCCCCGAGCGCGGGTGTTCGCCCGTCCAGAGCGTCTTGCCGGTGTCGGCGGCTACGGCCGTCATCGAGGCGCTGCCGCCCGCGAAGACCACGATGTCCCGCCAGACGAGCAAACGCGGACCAAAGCAGACGGGAAGCGGCTGGCGTCGTGCCACCGGCTCCGAGCTCCAGCGCAGTTCCCCGCTGCTGCGGTCGAGAGACACGAGCTTTTCGCCGTCATGCAGGTACACGCGCTCGGCGTCGGCCGCCAGCGTCAGCGGCGCTACCGCGGTTTCCCGTTTCCAGAGGATCTTGCCGGTCTCGACGTCCACGGCCACCACGTGCCGCTTCTGCCCATCCCACGCCCAGTCCTTGTTGGCGTGATTGGTGTTGTCCCAGACGTAGGAGAACTCCTGCCGGTACTCGGGCCACTTGGACGGAGCAGTCGTTGACCAGCAGGAACGCCACGCCGTTGGAGACGATGATCTCTTCCGTGTTCGCCGTGCCGTCGCAGGTGCGGACGGTCCGGCCCGTGGCCGCATCCAGGATCGTCAGCGGCGCATCCAGTCCGAGCGTCACGAAGACCTTGTCCCCCACCGCCACCAGGCGCCGGGTCACCTGGGCGGGGCCGCTCTTGAGCGGCCATTGGTGCGTATTCCACGCCGGGATCGCCCGCTTCCACAGGATCGTGCCGTTGAAGGCGTCGCGGGCGATGAGAAACCAATGGGCCGGCAACTGGATCGAGGCCCGCGAGCCTTCGTCCATGATGTAGAACACCCGGCCGCTCGGCCGACACCAGAGCGCTCATGCTGGCCATGTGGTCGTGGTGGCGGGACCAGCGCGGACCGCCCAGCCACTGCTATTGCCGCGGCGGGCCGACCACCGTGTCGTGCGCCACGGGGTTGCCCGTGGCATCGTGGAAGAAGTGCGTCCATTGGTCGATCTCGCCCGGCCAGGGCTTGACCGTCTTCGTCCACGCAGCGCCGTTCTTGACGTAGGCCACGCCGTTGGGCGCCAGGATGCGCAGCACCTCCGCCATCGGGACATCGCCAAGCTGCTCGGCCACGACCAGATTGGCGAAGTTGTCGATGTAGGGCAGGCCGTCGCCGACCAGCCGGTCCACCGAGACACGGCCATACAGCCCCAGCGGCTGAATAAAGGCGCGGGCTTTCGCCACGTGCTCCGCATCCCGATCCAGGCCCAGAACCAGGCAGCCCGGCCCCACATACAGAGCGGCCGTCAGGTTGCCGTCGCCGCAGCCGAGATGGACGATCAGCCCTCCCGTGACGCCCGTGTCTTGGAGGATTTGGGTCGCCTGCCGCTGGGCGGTAAGCGGCTGATCTGCCGCTACGCCTGTGGAGAACGTCGCTGCCAGGATGACAAGAGAGAGGCGAAGGAATGACAACCTCGGTCGCATGACAATACCTCCTATGGATGGGACACGAGCAAAGAGCCTCTCTTATTATAGCCTCGGTCCCTGCCCGGCACAATCGGCACAAGCGTCCCAAAGCTGGTCCACCCCGTCACGTTTGGCCTGTCACGCACACCGACGTAAATGTCGTCCCCATAACGACTTACGGCCAGGGTGACGATTTTTTTCTTGCATCGCCGACCCTGCAATGCTACAATACCGCTATCTGAGAGATTTGTAGAAGTAGTGGTCCTGGGGGGCTGAAAAAGATGATCATGAAACGATTCTACAACGAGGTCTGGCTGCCGTTTGTGGCGAGCAAACGTCCCATCCTGCTCTTGGCCATCGCCACGTACATGGCTCTTTGCTAAGCCTCACCAACTCGTTCCCGCCGCATTAGCAGCGTCCAAGTCTGCCGCCCGCATCCTTTCTGGCCGAGGGTCCTTCCTGCCCTGTGAGCAATGCATGTCATTGCGAGCGGAGCGAAGCAATCTCCTGCGATGCGAGTTGAGGTTGCCGCGTCGCTGCGCTCCTCGCAACGACATGGGTGCGGCCCGCCACACGATTTTCGTTCGTCCTGCCCGCGCCGATTCCGGCGCTTGCCCGCCCTGCTGGCGGCCCGTATAATGCTCCGCTTCGCGGCTCGGCCGTTTGGCCTGCCGTTCTGTAACGCTTGACCATTGATTTTGCGACGGGGTGTCGATGAGCACAGAGATCATGGAACAACTGAAGCTATTGAGCCGCGGGACGGTGGAGATCTTCACGCAGGCGGAGTTGGGCCAGCGGCTGACCGAAACCGCCAAGGCCGGCCGCCAGATGCGGATCAAGCTCGGCCTGGACCCGACCAGCCCGGACATCCATCTCGGCCACACGGTCGTCCTGCGCAAAATGCGGCAATTCCAGGACCTCGGCCACAAAGCCGTGCTCATCATCGGCGACTACACCGCCCGCATCGGCGACCCGACCGGCCAGAACACCACCCGCCCCATGCTCTCGCCCGAGCAGATCGAGCGCAACGCCAAGACCTACTTCGAGCAGGCCGGCAAGATCCTCGACACCGACCCTGCCAAGCTCGAAGTCCGCCACAACAGCGAATGGCTCGCGGACCTGCGCCTGGCCGACACGATCCGCCTGGCCGCCACGATGACCGTCGCCCGCATGCTCGAGCGCGACACCTTCGAGATCCGCTACAAACGCGGCGACCCCATCGGCGTGCACGAATTCCTCTACCCGCTCATGCAGGGCTACGACTCCGTCATGGTCCGCAGCGACGTCGAGCTCGGCGGCACCGACCAGACGTTCAACAACCTCGTCGGCCGGGACCTCCAGCGGGCCAGCAACCAGCCGCCGCAGATCGTCATCACGACGCCCATCCTCGTCGGCCTCGACGGCAAGGAGAAGATGAGCAAGTCCAAGGGCAACTACGTCGGCGTCACCGATGCCCCCGCCGACATGTTCGGCAAGATCATGTCCATCTCCGACGCGATGATGGAGAACTACTTCACGCTCCTGACCGACCCTGCCCGTCGAGCAGATCGCCGAGCTGACCGATCCGAACAAAACGCATCCCAAAGCAGGCCAAGGTCCTGCTGGGCAAAACGATCGTCGCCCAATTCTACGGCCCAGCCGCCGGCGAGGCCGCCGCCGCCGAGTTCGACAAGATCTTCGCCCAGGGCCAACTGCCCGAGGACATGCCGGAGTGCGCGCTGGCCGCCGCGCCCATGCTGCTGAAGAACCTCCTGACCGCCTGCAAGCTGGTCGAGACCAGCGGCGAAGCGAAACGCATGGTCCAACAAGGCGGCGTCAGCATCGACGGTCAGAAAGCCGCCGACGCCAACGCCGAGATCACGCCGCGGGACGGCATGGTCGTCCAAGTCGGCAAACGCCGCTTCGCCCGCCTGCGCGTAAAATAGCAAAAGGGGACATTCTACTTTTTCCTTACTCGCCCGACGGGGCGCGTCAACAGGCCTTCCGGCGGAAAAGTAGAATGTCCCCTTTTCCCAAGTCTCAGGGCATCAGGTCATAGCAGACCAGGCGCTGCATGTAGCGCAGGTAGAGCTTGCCGTTGGCGACCACCGGGAGTGTCCACGCCGGATCGGTCACTTGTCCCAGAGCCGACTTGAGCTCGGCGACTTTCTCGAACTTGTCCGGATCAGGCTTGATGAGGAACAGATTCCCTTTGATGTCCAGGCACAGCAGGTGGCCATCGACAGAGACGGCTGTACCCCAGCCAATGGCATTGGTGCTCCATCTCTGGCGGCCGGTTTCCAGCTCCACGCACTTGAACTGGCCCTCGTTTTGCTGGCTCTGGCCGGAGTAACCATAGAGAAAACTGTCCAGGAGGATGGGGTCGGAGTGGTGAGAGGCAATGACTTTGCTGCGCCAGAGCGGCTGGGCCTGACCGTTGTGGACCCGCAGCGCCTGGCAGCCGGTGTTGTAGCCGGAGGTAATGAAAATGGTGGTTCCGGCGACAATCGGTGTGGTGGCATTGACGTTGTAGGCAGTCTTCCAAGGCACCGTCCAACGCACCGCCCCATCTGCGGCGTTCAGACAGGCCAGACCCGTGCCGTGGAACGCCAGCAGGCTCACAGCCGACTCCTCTTTCAGAAGTGCAAGTGCGGCGTAACCGGCCGGCCCTTCCATCGACTTCCAAAGCAGCCGGCCGGTCATCTTGTCATAGGCCAGCACGAGGGCCCGCCCCCCGCCCTGCACAAAGACTCGGTCCTCGTAAACAAGGGGTGTAGCCGAATGTCCCCACGTGGGCTCTTTGCCGCCCGCATCATCGACATCCTGTTTCCACACGAGTTCTCCGTCGAACAGCCGCCAGCACGCCAAGTCGCCTCCTCGCCCGAAGGTGTACACACGGTCTTGATCGATAAAAGGCGTCGCGCGGGGGCCGGGTCCGCGGCTGCTGCCGGTCTTCGCCGGATACGATTTGCACCAGATCAGGTCGCCTGTGCCCGCGTCTAAGCAGAAGACCAAGTCATTCTTCGTATCTCTCCCCAGAACCACGAGCCGGTTGCCGCGGACTACCGGCGCAGACCAAGTCGCCGTGTGCGTCCCCTGGCACAGGAAACTCACCTCCCATCGCTTCATCAGGCCGCCGGACCAGTCTTTGCGAATCCCTGTGACGGCACTCTTTCCATCGGCGGCAGGTCCGCGCCAGCAGGGCCAATCGGTTTGCCCTTCCACGACAGGCGGGAGCGTCGGCATCGCCTGGGGAATGGCCTGCCTGGAACCGACCAGACGCTCGGCGCCATGCACCGCCCGCCAGCCCAGCCAGGCCGCCAAGAGCGCCGCCCCCACCACGACGACAGCCCCCAAACCGAGGATCAGGCGTTTTCGTTTCATGCCCGGTATTATGCCCGACCGCGCCCCGGAGGGCAACGAGGCAGATCGCATGGCACTTTTCAGAACTTCACCTGGAACTACGTCACTCGGGCTGGGCGTACGTGCTCATCCCCTGAAAATCCACGACCTCGACCGGCTCGTCCCCGACGACCCAGGCATCATGGCCCGGCGGGAGCAGGCAGACATCGCCGGCACGGCACTCGAAGTCCGTTCCATCATCCATGCGGACGTGGAGCACGCCTGACAGATGGTACTGGAAATGGGCGGCCTCACAACTGTCGGTGTTGGCGATGGGCTTGACCGATTCCGACCAGCGCCAGCCGGGTTCGAGCCTGGCCCGGCCCACGGTCACCCCGCCGATATGCACCAGTTCGAGGCGGCCGCGCGGGAACTCGCGGACTTCGTCCGGATGCTCGAAGTTCTTCGCTTCGCTCTTTTCCACCATCTCGGCAATTTTTTGCTCTCTCATATGGCACCCCAAAACCGCCGCTTCTGTGCGGCGTAAACCACCCCGAAAACTTGTTAACCATTCCCTCCCCCTCGGAATTGACTACGCGGCACACGGATGATGTGGAGATAGATTTTTGCCACAGCGGCCTAAGCAAATTGCCTAACCGGCGAGAGCAATACAGCTGGCCTTCAGTACCAATTGTTGTATTCGACCGCTTCCTCACTTCTCGCCCGCGGGCGGTTTCGCCTGCGTATTCTCTTCCAGCCACTGGATCGCGGCGGTGATGCGCGGGTAGATATTGCCGCGCCACCCGTGGCCGCCGGCATATTGATTGAACTTCGCTTTGGCGCCCTCCGCGGTGAGCACGCGGACCGCCTCCTCGGCCATCGCGAAGGGGCACACTTTGTCCTGCGGGCTGTGCTCGATGAAATAGGCGTGTCCGCGCGCCTGGGTGAGCGGACCGAGTTTCTCCGCCTTGAAGACGCTCATGGCGATGTAGGAGCCGACGATGGGGCTGTCTTTCTGCAACGAAAGCGCATACCCCGCCGGCCCGCTCGACGACCAGCTCATCGCGAAGATGCGCCGCGGATCGATCTTGTATTGCCCGCGCACGATTTTGATGATCTCATCGACGAACTGTTCCGTGGTGCGTTTGACGTAGGGGAGATTGTCGCTTTGGGTGGGCCACACGATCCCCTGCCGCGGCGACCATTTCACGGCGATGGGCTGGGCCACGATGTACTTGCCGCTGAGCGAGTACTTATAGACTCTCTTCACAAAGGCCAGCGAATCCGCCTTGCCGTCCCCGCCCGGCAGGACCACGGCCAGACCATACCCCTCCTGCGGCATCTCCTTCGCCACGGGCCCAATGAGGAAGTAGCTCAGGTTCGGGTCCCCCGCCACCGACAACTGCTGACTGGGGATATCGGCGACATCCTGCTGTGCCAACGTCAGCCCCACCCACCCGAACACCAGTGCCGCCGACAAGAGACAGGTACGCGCGATTCTCGCCATGGTACACCTCCTTTTTCTGAATCTCTCCGGACCACTTCGGCACAGCTCTGCCAAGGGTATATCTCGGGAGGGTATTATGGCGAGTGTATCAGGAGCAGACAAGTGGAAAGCGATAACTGACAGGGGAAAAGCGACACCCTACTTATCTGGATTTCGAATTGAGCATGGTGTCACCAGGGTTCATGATTCCACTCACGGGAATCATGGGGACATCGAGGACTTGGCTGCCGCCGGGGCCCACTTTGATCCTGTAGTACCGCGGGTAGTAGCCCGCGGCGGTGAACTTCAGGAGGTGGACCCCGTCGGGCAGGAAGGCATGGTATCGTCCCCAGCGCTCGTCGCTGCCGTTGGTTTCGCCGTTTGCGAAGGGGACGCCTACATGAGTGAGCGTGGCAGCCAGGGGCTTGCCGGTGAGGGCGTCGGTGACATGCCCGCTCAGGGGAACCGGGCGTTGCAGCAGTGCCAGGACACTGGGGAGCACACGGGCGGCTTCCTGCCGGGCACTGGCGTAGCCGGGCTGGAAGCTGCTATGGGTCTCCCACACAAAAGCATGGCTGCCGTAACTCGCCATGTGAAAGTGGATATCTCCGCCGGTGCAGCACGAGAGGCTCGTCCTGTAGTCCGCCAAGGCGGCCAGGTGAGCCGCTTCCTCGGACAAGAATGCCAGGAAGGGATGGAACAAGCAGCCGGTGGCATAGCGCACTTCCCGGGCCGCGGAATGGAGATCGGCGACCTTGGCGAAGCGGCGGTCGCGCCCGAACGCGATCATGGTCTGCGTCTCGGCTTCCGATGCGGGCTCGGGGCCGCGGTACGTCTCGGCCATCGTGGCCGTGCCGCCGCCGCAGACGGCGTCCCAGCCCACCGGGTAGTTGCGGTTCAGATCCACGCCCACGCCGTCCTCGGGCGAAAACACCCGGCGATTCTTGCGCCAGAAGTTGTCCGTGCGGAACACGTGCTCGTAGCCGTCGGGGTTCCAGACCGGCGCTACCCAGATCTCGTATTCATCGACCAGGGCGGTGAGGTTGGGATCGATGCCGTACTGCTGCGTCAACTGCTCGACGATGTGCAGCGCGATCACCGGTGTCACGATCTCGCGGGCGTGGTGTGCGCCGACGAGCAGGAAGGCCGGCTCATCCTCATCCTCCGCGACCTGGTCGGAGATCTTCACGGCGAAGAGATGGCGGCCTTCGAAGGTCGGGGCCGTCCCGTAGGTCGCGGTCAGGTCCACGACTTTGCAGAGCGCCGGAAAATCGTGTTCTGCGGCTCGAAGCTGGGCGAGGATCTGCTCGAGGTCCGGGTAGCCCGAAGGCACGGCCTGGATGGACAACTGCCTGGCCTGGATGTCCCGGAAGGGCTGTCCGGCCGCGATGACCTCGGGCGCAAGACCGCGAAGTCGCAGGGCCTCCATCTCGGCATCCGAGACAATGACCTCGCATGCATTCGCGGTCTCGACCGGCAGCACATCGAAACCAACGGCGGTCAACCGCTGCGCCAGGACATCCGGCTCAGTGGTCTCGATCCGCACCAGGCGCAGGGTTGGAGCAGGGTACGCACTGCCGGCCGTCCAGATTCCAGCAAGAATGCCGACTGCCAGGATCCGTATCTGTCGTTTCATCCATCCATACCGTATTGGCCGCGCCGCCGCGCTCGGGGTCAGAACGGCAGGTCGAACGGCGCGGTCCGGCCGCTCAGCCAGGCCATCTCCGCGGCTGTCAACGCCCGGTTGTAGATCCGGACCTCGTCGAGCATGCCCTGGAAGTGCCGCTCGATATAGGAGGCGTTGCCAACAAAGAGAGGATTGGCGACCACCGTTGGGAGTGCCGTTTCCGCCCATTCCTGCCAGGCCCCGTTCACGCAAGCCTTCCATTGGGTTCCCGTCGCGACGAACCCGAAGAAATTCCAGGTGTTCAAGACGACCGAGGAACTGGTATTGCGGGTCGCCCCGGTCATTCCGAGGGTCATGACGTAATTGTTCGCCGCGCGGTGATAGAACTTGTAGCCGGGATCGTTCGCGTTCGTACCGCTCGATTTGTCGAGCAGTCGCCCGAAGTTCCCGCCGCCGGGGCCGGTCGGATGCATCCACGCGGCGATCGTGATCGGACCCGTGATATTCAGGCTCGGACTATTCCCGCAATCGATGTAATCATGTCCACCGTCCAGCTTGACCGCGTTGCCGATCTTCCCGGCCACCCACGGCGGGTTGCCATAGACGGTGCCGTGGTTATTGTTGCCGGAGCTGTCCGTGGCGTCCTTCTCGAACTTGTAGTAGGCCACGAGGCCCGTCGTGTTGGGTTCCGTCGGCGTGATGAGCTGCCGGTCGCGGGGATACAACCGGATATCGTCGAAGAAGAACTTGCCGGCGGCCCCCTTGCCGTCTACCCCGATCACCAGCTTCGTGACCTTCTGCAGGTTGGTGCCGAACGCGGCCAGGGGGATATTCCAGGGCCGCCAGCCGGCGACTGTCAGGTCACCGGCATCCCCATCGTAGGGGACCTTGGTGCCGTTGACCTTCACGTACACCTGGGCGCCGGTGTTGTTGGGATCGCCATAGAGCCACAACGAGAGAGTCTTCACGCCTCCGGCGGTCCAATCCTGCGCCGGACTGAGCGTCAGCTCCGCCTCGGAGGAGGCCGCGGCGGCCGTGTTGCTGTACGTCAGGGGCATCGACTGCTTGTCCCCATGGACGACCGTCCCCTCGGCAAAAGGCGCCTGGGTATAGCCGACCTGCGAGCCGTTGGTCGTGGTGCCGAAGCCATCGACCCAGGCCTCATAGATGCGGTTGCCCTCGTCGTCGGTGTAGCTCTCGAAATCCTCGACCACGGTGTACGCCTGCGTGGTGAAGCTCCAGACAGGACCGGGGTGCACGCTGGGCGTGCGGGCATCATTGACCTCATCGACGCGCCAGTAGTAGGTCGCGCCGAAGTCCAGGTCCGGCGGCGTGAAGCTATGCTCGGCGACAGTGGCCGCCGCGGCCGTGCCCTGGGCCACGGCATCCTGGTCCTTGCCGAAATAGACCTTGTGGGACGCCGGCTTCGCGCCCGGGACGCCAGCTCAGCACGGCGTCGCGGCCCACGCCCGTGGCGGCATCGGCCGGCCCGGGCTCGCGGGCTTGGACGGGAATGGAGAAGAACCGCACTTCGCTCAGACCGGACAGCCCCGTCGTGCCCCAGGCGCTGTTGACGGTCAGCTTCACATATTTGGCTTGGACGCCGCCGAAGGGCACGGTCGTATTGTGCGCATAGCCGTCAGCGGCCGTCGCGCGGGCGAACTCGGGCACCCCGGCCAATGCCGTCCAGGTAGCTGCCGTCGAGCGAGTACTCGATGGTGACGTTCCTGGCGCCGAAGCCCATGCCGGTCTCGAGCAACTGGTTGGAGTTCCAGACCCATAGCTCCTGCAGCTTATACACCTGGTCGAATTCGTACTGAATCCAACTCGGCACGCCCGTGCTGAGCCACATCTGCCCGGGCTCGGTGGAGTGCAGGTCATCGGCGCCGAGTCCCGAGCCATTGACCGTGTTCTCCGCCTCCATGCCCACCTGGGCGCCGGAGGCAGTCACCTTCACGCCCGCGATCGGATAGGCATACGGCTCGACGGTGAACGACCAGACCGCCCCCTTAAGTGGCGCGGACCCGGGGACGGCGCTGAGGCCGTCGACCCGCCAGTAGTACGTCTGGCCGAACGCCAGGGAGGTCGTGCCAAACGTATTGGCGGCTTGGCCCTGACTCACCAGCAGGCCGGCCGGACCAGTCCGGCCGGCGTTGTTGACATCCGCCAGCGACGTCCCGAGATAGACATCGTGGGTGACGATATCCTTGCCCACCGTCCAGCTCAGGGTCACATCCCGCGGCACATCGGCCACCCCATCTCCCGGCAGCGGCTTCGAGGCCAGGCCGGCAGGAAGCGGACCCTTCTTGACATCCTCGATTTCGGCCTCCGTCAGCGCCGCATTGTACACGCGCACGTCGTCGATCATGCCCGCGAAGGGCCGGGCGGCTGCCGAGCCGCTGCCGATGAACAGACGATTGGTGACGGAATTGGGGCGTCTGCGTGTTGTTCCAGGATCTGCCAGGTGTCGTTGATGAGGACCTTCCACTGGGTCCCCGTCGCCACGAAGGCGAAGTAATTCCACGAGTTCAACGTCAGGCGGGCGGTGGTATTCTGGCTGGTCCCGCCGACACTGAGGCTCATGATGTAGTTATCCGCCACGCGGAGATAGAACTTGTAGCCGGGGTCGGCCAGGTTCACACCGCTGGATTTGTCGAGGATTCGTGCCGTGTTGTGGCCGCCGGCGGTCGGATAGACCCAGGCCGAGACCGTCAAATCCCCCGTGATGTTCAGGCTCGGCCCGTTGCCGCAATCGACATAGTCGTCGACGCCGTCGAACTTCAGCGCCCCGCCGAACTTCCCGGCCACCCACGCGGGATTGCCCATCGCCGTGCCATGATTATTGTTGCGGGAGCTGTCCTCGGCGTTGCCGTCGAGCCGCCACCAGCCGGCCGGAGCGGGCTGCGCCGCCGCGACGGCTCGTCAGAACCAGAACGAACACCAAGGAAATCAAACCAGCCGCTTTGTTGCACATGATCGTTCTCCTTCCTCCAGATGTCAGATTTTCATCGAATCCCAAGAGCCGCACACCGGATTTCTTCATGCGCTCTGCCTCCCGAACTCAGTAGTCTTTGAAGGTTCTCATCCACTCGGGCCAGTCTTCCGGCTCGGCGCCGCCGGCCTTGGTCCAGAAGCCGGCCGTGTTGTAGTTGCGCTGCCACTTGAGCGTCCACAGCTCTTTCAGGCCGACCTTGCGGACGCTGTAATCCAGGAACAGGAGGTTGATGCCGCCATCGTGCCGATTCACGCAGACCCGTCTCATCTCATCGGCATTGTTGCCCGTGTAGGGCCAGAACTGGCCATCATAGTCCGGGGGCTTATCCTCGGGCCACACCGTCGCTCCGATGGTGGCACAATCCAGAAACAGCGGGATGCTGTTGGCATTCGGTACGTTGGGGGTCCGCCACATATTCTCCGGCACGCGCCGGCCTTCCACGCTTGTTTTGGGCACATTCAATACCCACTGATTCAGCCCAAAGCTGCCGGTCGCGGTGCCTAACTCCCAGGCGCCGTAGCCCCACCGGCCTCCCTCGGCTGTAGAGTTGGGTGGCCATGGGACAGAAACAGATCTTGGGATCGCTGTAGTACGGCCGCACCAGGTTGTGCCAGATGGAGATCCGATTGTGGAAATAGCCGTTGTTGTCCTCGCAATACATCGACCAGATGGGGCCCCATTGCTTCAGGTTGGACAGACAAGCCACGGCTCTGGCCTGCTTCCGGGCCCGCTGCAGCGACGGCATAAGAATGGCCATCAGGAGGGCGATGATCGCGATTACGACCAGCAGCTCGATCAGCGTGAACCCCCTTCGCCTGCCCACACCATCGCCCTTTCCTTCTTGACCGGACCGCCCCGGGCCGCGAGACGGCCATCGACGCATACCATGACCCTCTCCCTGCGCGCAAGACTTAACACTTTATTCTACCAGATGCAGGCCGCCGTTCCAAGAGAACTCGCGCCCGGCCCAGTCCCGGAGGGGTGAAAGAACAGGGGCGAGCATCCGCTGGTGACGGTTACTGATGGTTTGGGCGCATAATAGGTGGCTATCCGCGTTATCCCCCGCGGCCTCCGCGGCTTACGGGTGGAGGAACTTCGAGACGAACGGCGACTCGCCCACCTGCCGGCGCCGGAAGTGCCCGGAGGGGCCCTGACCCAGGAACTCGGCAAACCAGGCCTCGTGCTCGATTTCCTCGTTCAGAATGGCCAGGGCCAGATCGTAGGTCCGGTGGTCCTTGCCGGCCGTCACATTGCAGATATTCGTGTAGCCCCGGACCGCGCACTGCTCGGCCTTGAGCAGGACCTCCATCATCGCCTTGATGTCCTTGGGATTCTTCGGCAGTCGGGCCGGCGGACAGGCCGACAGATCGTGGAACTCGTTCATGTCGTCGGGCAGCTTGCCCCCGAGCTCATAGATCCTCGGCACGAGGGCCTCGAAGTGGTTCCGGTCCTCGATCCGGGCATCTTCGGCGATCTCCTTGAGCCCCTCGCCTTCCGTGCCGATCAGGTTGATCCGCAGGATGGTATAGTAATAGAAGGTGGTCAGCTCGGCCGCCGCATTGCTGACCAGCAGCTTGAGAAGCTCGTCGACGTTGACGCCTGCCTTCTCCACCATCTCCCTTGATACAAGCTTCATGGGCAATCTCCTTGCGCCATTTGTGGTTTCTCGGTCGGATGATCTTATTTCCCCACCGGCAGTCCGAATCCTCAATGGGCAGAATCCTATTTTTCACCGGCGAAAGGCTGAAGCGCCCGACCACTCCGGGCAGGTCGTACGCGGTGTTTCACTGGAGAGTATGGTGGCGTCTGCGTGCGGAGCAGACAGGTGGAATGTCGCAAATGAGAGGGACAAACGGGAGCGCAACCACCGGCCGCGAGTGCGACGGCGTCTATCGCGGTCACTCCCCTGAGAGAGAGACCACGACGGATCCCAGACATGAGCCCTGCACTTGCCCGTTCCGGGCTCTTTTCCCGTGGCCAAGCGCACCCAATGGGCGCCGGCCCCCTGCCCCCGTGCTCGGGACCTCGTACGTCAAGGGGACATCACAAGCCTGGTCACTGCGGACGGTTGGGGTCGAGCGCCGATGGCCTGGCATCGACGTGCCAGTTGTCCATCAGGAGCGTCATATCGACCATATCCAGGGTGCCGTCCCGGTTGATATCGCAGTCGTCGCACCAATCCGGGGCGGAGCACGACGGGGTCAGCCATTTGTCGGCCAGCAACAGCAAGTCATTCGAGTCCACCACGCAGTCGGAGTTGATGTCGCCCGGCAGGAGAGTGGGGCAAGGCCGCAGCCAGCGCAGCGTCACCGTAGCGCCTTCGTATAAAGGCCGTCCGTTGGGGTCGACGAACTCTGCGCCGCTAACCGCATCTCCCAAATAGACCCTGTAGTCGGCCGAGAGCCTGCCATAGAAAGACTCCGGCACGGCGTACGTGTTGTGCCGCATACGCTTGTCCCACGTCCAGATATCCGGGCTGGGCTTGCCATCAGCACCCAAAGTGCCAAACAGGGGTGCGTAGTTGCCGTCCTTGAAATAGACTTCGAGCCCCGGCGTCTGGCGGAGCACCTTTACCCAGATCGCGCTTCCCGGCGGGAAAGGATACGTCACCGTGTCGAGCAGAGCGGCATCCCACCCATACTGAAAATTGTAGGGCTTGCCAATGAGAACGGCCCAGGGTTTCGTGGGATCGAATTCATCGGGGGGGACCAGGGGCCGGAGCACGGGAACCTGGCTCCAGGGGGCCGCGGACCAGGGCTTGCCATTCGCATCCAGCACGTGCATGCCTTTGCCATCGAAGGAGATCTCCGGCATGATCATCGGGGCCACCGTATGGCCCAACTGGCTGCCACCGATCTTGGGGGTAACATAGGCGGCGCGCGTCTGCGCGGCCACGGCCAGCACCAGCGCGAAGGCGGTAAGGACACAAAGGTTACCTGCTCTACTTCTGCTCATCTTCTTCTCCTTCCTCAAGAAATCACCAGTGGGTTGTCAGTGGGTTTTGCCCGGGTTCCAGTGGTCGACATGCTTTTGCAGATCGAACGTGTCCTCGAAGGCCTGGGTCTGAACGTGGCCGTCCAGATACAGAAAGTTGGCCAGGCGGCCGTGCCTTTTCTCGTCTATTTCCAACGTCGTTTTCATCCCTGGGTCGACGGGCGTATCCATCAGCCAGAAATGCGCCATGAAGTGGTCCTCGCCGCTGGGACTGAGCAGCTCGCCGAACTCGATCGTCATGGTCGGGCGGCGGACCTGCAGTCACGTTGTGATACGTTGGTCCCTTGTCCGTGCCGAGGGCTTCGCCGGTTTCGTAGGACTCCAATTCGAACCACACGTTCTTGCCGTAGCTGTAGGTGAGATTGTCTCGTCCTGTCCGCGGGGCAACGATAGAACTTCTTGGAAGGCCGTGTTCCAGGCGGGCGTCGTGGAGCCCTGGTAGGGGCCGAATCCGAGGAAGGGCATGAAGGCCGGGCCCCAGCGCAGGCAGCCGACCTGCTGCGGCCGAGTGGGAGCTCCGTGGCGAACTGGCCGTTGTTGTCCTGCACGTACATCGCGGAGGCCAGGCCGATTTGACGCATCCGCGACAGGCAGCTCGTGGACCGGGCCTTCTGTCGGGCTCGGCCCAGGGCCGGCATCATGATGCTCAGTAGTAGAGCCACCACGCTGATTACGACCAACAATTCGATGAGAGTGAAAGCACGGCGCATGGGACCAGTCTCCTTACGTACACTTGCATCTCCACTTCGTGGGAACAGGGGACATCGTAGCCGGAACATCGTCTTCGTCATACGATACACGTACCAATCCAGCCCCGGAAAGTTCACAGAAAGCGGCAAGAATCTTGCGCAGAATCAGGAGAATACTCGTATCAGTACCACTGCTCGGCAACGCGCGCCGGGGCTTCGGCGCCATCTCACCCGCAGGGCGCGATTCTGACAAAGAGCAATTCAATTGCAGAGTATTCTGCTTACTACCCAAGGCGCGCGGCGAGCCGGCTTAGTGCCCACGGTCCGCCGAAGCGCCGGATGCCGCGACGGGCGGCGCGGGCACCTCGAACCAGGCCAGCTTTTCCGCCTCCAGGCAGCGGAAAAAGCCGGCGATCTCGTCGATCTCGGCCGGACTGATCTCCATGTTCAACTGCATCCAGGCCATCAGCCGGATCGCCTCCGACAGCGTGGTCACACGGCCATCATGGAAATACGGCGCCGTGAGCGTGACATTGCGCAGCATGCCGACTTTGAAGACGAACTTGTCCTGCTCCTCATGAGTGACATCGAACCGGCCCAGGTCCGACTGGTTCTCGTACGGGTGATAAACCCCGAGCTTTCTGAGCAAGCGGCCGCCGACCGGGACACTGCTGTGGCATTCGATGCAGTGCATATCCATGAAGGTGTTCAGGCCGCGTTTCTCCGCGAGGGTCAGGGCGTCCGTCTGGCCCTGGAGATACCGGTCAAACCGGGACGGGGTGACGAGCGTTCTTTCGAAAGCCGCGATGGCACGCGCCACGTTGTCGAACGTCACCGGCTCCGGCTGATCCGGAAAAGCGAGTTGGAAGGCGGCCACCAGGTCCGGCCGATTCTTCACTCGGTTGATCACGTCCTGCTCCGTGGCCATGGCCATCTCGATGGGATTGAGCAGCGGGCCTTTCGCCTGCTCCACGAGGTCGGCGGCGCGTCCATCCCAGAATTGCACCGTCTGGAACCCGGCGTTGAGCACGGTCGGGGAGTTGCGTGTGCCGGAAATGCCTTTGGCGCCCGGCGAGGTCGGCAGACCGTCCACACCGGGCCGCTGGTGGTCGACGAAGTGGCAGTCGTTGCAGGACTGGGATTTGGTCAGAGACATTCCTCGTTCGAAATAGAGCTGCTGGCCCAGCGAGACCATCTCCGGCGTATCGTTCTCGCTGCCCGGCATCTTCTCCGGCAAGGGTCGGAAGAAGATGCGCACCCCTACCGGAATCTCGTCGAGTGGAGATGGGGAGGAAGCCGCTTTCACGCTCTGGGCGGGCTGTGGCGTGGCGTAGCCGCTCCAGGCGGCGAATCCGCCCAGGAACAGCGCCACGAACAAGGCACGGCCGGCGACGCCGCGTGTTAAGATGATTGGCAGATCCTTCATAACCGTATCCCCCTGGCTGGGACCTCTCCGCCTAGGTGGCCGGCGCGACGAGGCCTCCGACCGGCGATTCGGCCGTCCCCTCCGGAAACTGCCCCCGGCTGGGGGAGGCAGCGAACTCCAGGAAGCCGACATCGCGAAGTCAGAAGCCTCGTCAGCGCTCCGCCACAAGCGGTACTCCGATCTGGTTTCTGTTCTTCCTGCAAATCCTTGGCATTACTTCTGCATGCTGTCGACGTAGATCGCCTGGACGCCATTGCGCGTAACCAGCAACCCCTTGACCGTCACCTGGCCGCCCATCATTTGAATCCGTTCGGGCGTCATCAACGTCATGCCCTTCTCACCGGTCAGGAGGATGTACAGGCTGCCCTGGGCGTCGGTCAACGAAGGCGGATCGCCCATTTTGACACAGTCGGCGCAGCAGCCGGGCGTGCAGGCCTTGTCCGGGTTCGCCAGCGTGCAGAACGTGCAGGAGAGCTTGCCCGTGACGGTGACCTCCTTCGTCTGGACGGGGTTCATGCTGTCCACGTAGATCGCCTGGATCCCGTTTCGGCTCACCAGCAACCCTTTGACAGTCACTTGGCCGCCCATCATTTGAATCCGTTCGGGCGTCATCAACGTCATCCCCTTCTCGCCGGTCAGGAGGATGTACATATTGCCCAGGGCGTCGGTCAGCGAAGGCGGATCGCCCATTTTGACACAGTCGCGCAGCAGCCGGGGGTGCAGGGCTTGTCCGGGTTCGCGAGCGCACAGAACGTGCAGGACAGCGTGCCCGTGATCGTGACATCCTTCGCCGCAGCCGCCCCTGGCTGGGCCGCGGAGGCGCCAAGAACAAGGTAGATGCTGCCGGCCGCCAACAGAATGCACGCCGCGACCATCGTTGCTTTTTTCATTTCCGTTCTCCTTCCAAAACGTTTGAAGTGTTCATACCCCTGTCACATTGACAGAGCCTCCGGGCTCATTGGGGATCCTTGCACCAACCGGACTGCCGGCAGGCCCCGAAACCAGCCGCCTCCATCCGTGACGACATTCACACTTGATCGCCGGGCCTTGTGTCAAGTCCTCCCAACTGCGAGTTCATGGGACCTGCATACCTTAGTGGTTCAATACGCGGGTCTCTTCGTGCCGTTCATCGCTTCCAGGAAAATTCCCTATTTTTTTTAGGTGATTCAGAATTGACTACAGAATAATGTGCGCCATAAGAAATTAGAGAGCCGAAATGACTGCTGTGCACTGTGCCATTATGTGAAGGGTAGGGTTTGAATATGGACAGCCAGAATAGGACGTACGAATTGGCCTACCGAACGGCCAGGGCGATCGGCCAGCGGTTTGGCCGCACGCCGAACGGGCACTTCTGGGGCCGGATCATCCTGAAGCTCTTCGGGGAGCTGCTGGAGCAGGACGACGAGTTCCTCGTGGAGTGCAAGGTGAACGGTCTGGTCGAGGAGTACGTGGCCGGCTCTGCCTGGGACGGTCCGGGCGGCCGCGCCGAATTCATGCGAATCCTCATGGACTGGCTGGATGAGATCCGCCAGTACCCAACGGAGGTATCGCAAGGCCGGGATCGAGCGCTATCTTCACCCCCAGCGCAGAGCCCAGTACAGGTGAAAGGGCCGGGTCATCAGATCCTTCCCGGTGCTTTCTAGCCACGGTCAGCTACGGCCTGTGGCCTGCTGCCTCCGCCCTGCTGTCCTCCGTCCTCTCTGCTCTGTGTCCTCGGTGACCTCTGCGGCAGAGACGCCTATGATGTTCCTGTTCGTGCAACAGTCCAAAACCTGAAACGGGCCGGCACGAAGATTTTCTTCTATTGGCTTCAGGACAAGGACTTTCGGCGGTTTCGGAGGGTGGTCGCAAGCCCATTTTTTCCGACACGATGTCCTGCAACACGGCGGGTATTAGCGCGGAGTCGCATATAGAACGGCAGAAGTTTGAAGTGTGAAGTTTGATGTTTGGAGCCCGGAGCGAAGGATGACCCAGGCACGTGCGAAATCGAGGTCCGGGTTCTGCGGCCCGGCGATACAGGTCGCCGAGCGGGATCGAGCCGGAGGAGTGACCGGGGCCGTGTCCTCACGATTGATGGCAGGCTAGTGCCCAGCCTCATAGATACTACGGACAGACGCCACGCCATAGATGGAATTCCTGGGACGCGAACCGTGACGAGCCGCGCAACCGCCTGACGTTCCACGATTCTATCGTCCGCCATGTCCCCAGCGGGGGAAACCTCTTTCCCCGGCCCCCTGTGCCGAGGCAAGCCAGAGCTTCCCTGGGGCTGACAATCCCTGCCCCGCAGTAATCCCCATGATGTCCTTGTTCGTGCAACAGTCCAGAACCCAAAACGGGCCGGCACGAAGATTTTCTTTATTGCCGTCAGGACAGGACTTATGGCGATTTCGGAGGGTGGGGCAAGCCCCACCCTACGCAGAGGACGGGCCGTCGGGCGGTCGGCGGTTGGGGCGGCTTGAACTGGGGCTGACTGGGCTGCGTACAGGGCCAGACGCTAAGCTGCAGTCGGCGCGCCGTCGCGGCGGTAGGCGTCGTTGGTATCTGGGAAGGAGAAGAGCATGGCGAAGATCGGCTTGTTCTATGGGAGCACGACCGGCAACACCCTGAAGGCGGCGGAGCTGATTCAGAAGGCGTTCGGCCCCGGGCAGGTGCAGCTTGTCGATGTCCGGCGGGCGTCGCCCGAGGACCTCAAGAAGTACGATGTCCTGATCCTCGGCACGTCCACCTGGCACTGGGGCGGCCTGCAGGATGAGTGGGCGATCTTCGAGGACCAGCTCACGCCGGAGGTCTTGGCGGGCAAGAAAGTCGCCTTCTTCGGCGTGGGCGACCAGAAGCGCTATCCCGATCACTTCGTCGACGGCATGGGCCTGCTGTACAACAAGGTCAAGCCGTCGGGCGCGACGGTCGTGGGGACCTGGCCCAAGGTCGGGTACGACTACGAGGCGTCCGCCGCGGAGGTGGACGGCCGTCTCGTCGGCCTGGCCCTCGATGTAGACAACGAGCCCCGCCGCACACCGGGCCGCATCGAGGCCTGGGTCAAACAACTCAAGAAGGAACTGGGCACCTAAAGGATTCCAACAGAATGAGTGTGCGTCCCTCTGTTGTCACCCCCGCGCAGTGCGTGCGTCCTCGACAAGCCGCGGCGTCAGTGGATTCCCGCCCCGATCAGGTCGGGGGCAGGCACTGCGCGGGAGCCATGTCACGACGGCGTAGACTTCGCGTAAGCCTCCATTGCTCTTACGAGCACACTCCAAAGCGCCGTTCGGCTAAGGCTGTGCGGCGGTAAGCTCTTTGACAACTTTAAGAGTTACGCCGGTGTCTTCCATTTCGAACAGGTGCGGGCGGGCTTCGCGACCTTAGCCCGCGCGTTTCAGGGTCTTGGGCGCCAACGGCAGCGGGGTCAGCTTCGGTGCGGGGGACGTTGTCGCGGGGGTCGAGGTCGTCCCGCTGGTGGAAGTCTCCGTCGAGCCGGAGGCAATTGTCTTCAGCCCGGGCAGGAACTCCATTCTCTCCACGTACAGCTCGACCTGGACCCGCCTGATCTGATCGGCGTTGGCCTCGCCCTTCTCGGGCTGGGCGCGGATAATGCCCATGTTGTAGAACTTGATCTGGGCCATCGCGCTCCTGTCGGTTGGGCGAGAGGAGGGAGAGCAGGCCGCTCTTCTCACGCGACTCGTCATTGTTGCCCTTGATGACGAAGTCCTCGTGCCAGGCGAGCCACGACTGGGCGGTGGTCTCGGCGAGCGTGATCTTGAGGTTCGGGAACTCCAGCTTGCCCGGCTCCTTGTTGTAGTCCCGGGCGTCGCCGATATCGTCGGTGACCGACCGTCTGCTTCACCGTGAACGAGTCGATCTTGCTCACTTTCGTGCAATCCAGGCCGGCGATCTCCAGCTTGAAGTTGCTGGGCAACCACACCTTCTGCTCGTTCTTGCCGTACTGGCCAAAATCGGCCTTGCTGCCGCTGGGCTTTGACCGTGCGGATGTACTCCGGGGCGAACTTCAGGGTGATATAGGCCGGCTCCTTGCTCGAGCCATCCGCCGCCGGGATCGTCGTCTCCGTGATGATGCGCCTGTTTGAACTCCCGCTCCGAAACCGGATTCAACTGATAGTCCAACGCGATGATGCTGCCGTCCATGCGCTGATAGCTCATGGACCAGGACTGCTGGATCCAACTGTAGAAGACCTTGCTCATGCTGAAGCCCACCTGGATCGTGAAGTCCTCGTACTTGGGCTGGCCGATGTGCTTCTTGACGAAATAGGACTTTCCGGCGGGCTCGTTGATCACTTCGGCCGTGACCCCGCCGCCATCGACACTCTTGAGGAAGCCAGCCTTGGCCCCATCGATAGTCAGGAAGTAGTTCCCTGATACGTAGGACCGCTCCGCTCTTCGCCCCGACGACGGAGCACGACAGACGCCAAAACGACCACCAACGCCAGACACAGCACCTTCACGTGTGACATGATACGATCTCCTTAAACGTCGTCACCCGATCGCCGGGCCCTGGAAAACGTTGCCGCCCGACAGCGGCCATCCTACGCGATCCGCGTGTCGCTGTCCACTGTTTCGATGACAGGCCGCGGTGGCCGCCTGCGCCACAGGCCCGGGCTTGCGAGCTTGTCTTGCATTTTGCCGGTTCCGCCGCCAGAATGGACTCGGCCAATGCGGCGTGAGAGGGCGTGGCGAACGAATGCGGCGGACGATGAACCGTGGAGCTGTTGCTGCTCGGTGTGGAGCTTCGATGAGCGAATTGGATCGGTCAGGCGATAGCGGGCACCCGCCCCAGAGGTCTCGGCGACGGCCCCGCTACAGCGGGACCCACCCGAAGAGCTATGCGCAGAAGTACAAGGAGCACAATCTCGCGGCGTACCCGGAGATCGAGGCCCATTTGCGCAGCCAAGGGAAGTACGCCGGCCGGCAGTCACGTTCCGGTGCTGGTGGAGGAGGTCATGGCGTGCCTGCGGCCTGCGCCGGGCGAGGTCGTCGTGGACTGCACGGTCGGCTATGGCGGCCATGCCCGGGAGTTTCTCCAGCGGATCGCACCCGGCGGCAAGCTGATCGGTCTGGACGTCGATGCCGCCGAGTTGGAGCGCACCCGCCGGCGGCTGGGCCGGACCGAGGTGCCTGTGAGCTTCTATCACAGCAACTTCGCCGGCTTGGCCAAGGTGCTGGGCCAGGAGAAGCTCGACGGCTTTGACATCATCTTCGCCGACCTCGGCGTTTCGAGCATGCAGATCGACGATCCCGAGCGCGGGATGAGCTACAAACACGAAGGGCCGCTGGACATGCGGATGGACGACCGGCTCCAGCAGACCGGGGCCGATCTGCTCAAGCGCCTGTCCGAAGAAGAATTGAGCAAGGCGCTGTGGGAATTGGCCGATGAGCCGGACCATCAGAAGATCGCCCGCCAGATCGTGGCCCGGCGTGCCGTCGAGCCGATCACGCGAACCTCGCAGCTTGTTCAAGTGGTGTTCGACGCCAAGGGCCTGGACCCGAAGACTCTGGCGACGGCAACGCCGCGAGCGCAAAGGCCGGCTCCCTGCACCCGGCCGCCCGCACGTTCCAGGCCTTGCGCATCCTGGTCAACGATGAGCTGGGTTCTCTGCGCGAGTTGCTGCGGATCGCCCCCTACTGCCTGCACCCCGGCGGCCGCATCGGGATCATCAGCTTCCACAGCGGCGAAGACCGCCTCGTCAAGCAGTCGTTCCGCGACGGCGTCCGCAGCGGCGTGTACGCGTCGGCGGCCGAAGAGGTCATTACGCCGACCGTCCAGGAAATCCGCGCCAATCCCCGCAGCGCCTCGGCGAAATTCCGCTGGGCTCTGGCCGGTCCTGCGGCCCCCGCCTCAAGCCGAGCCGGACCCTGAAATGACCTCCTCCAGCGGGACTTGCGGTTTCGCCACTCCGACCAGCGCGAGCACTTCCTTGCCCGGGACTTCCTCCTTCTCCAGAAGGTCGTTCGCGACGCGGTCGAGCCCATCGCGGTGCTCGCGCAGGACGTCGACGGCACGGTCATAGGCTTCCTTGAGGATCTTCTTGATCTCCTCGTCCACCTGCCGGGCCGTCTCCTCGCTGTATTCCGGCCGCTGGAGCAATCCGTAGCCCATGCCGTTATCGTGGCTCTCCGCAATGGCCATCTGCCCGAGGCTCTCGCCCATGCCCCATTCCAGAACCATCCGCCGGGCCAGCGTCGTGGCCTGCTTGAGATCGTCCGCGGCGCCGCTGGTCACGATCCCCGCGACGACTTGCTCGGCCGCACGTCCCCCCATCATGACGGCCAGGCGATTGAGCATGTACTCCTTCGGATAGATGTACTTCTCTCGTTCCGGGACCTGCTGCGTGACCCCCATCGCCTGTCCGCGCGGCACGATCGTGACCTTGTGGATAGGGTCGGTGTTGGGCAAGACCGCGGCGACCACGGCATGGCCTCCCTCGTGGTAGGCCACCAGCCTCCTCTCCTGAGGGGTGATCGCAATATTCTCCCGTTCGAGGCCCATCAGGATCTTGTCGATCGCGTCGTCCACGTCCTTGCGGCTCGATCCGGTCCTGGTTCCGGCGGGCCGCGAGGATGGCGGCCTCATTGAGCAGGTTCTCCAGGTCCGCCCCGCTGAAGCCGGGCGTGCCGCGGGCCACCTCCTCCAGATCCACATCGTTGGAGAGGGGTTTGTCGCGGGCGTGAATCTTGAGGATCTCCAGCCGATCCTTCAGGGTGGGCAACTCGACGGTGATGCGACGGTCGAAGCGGCCGGGCCGCAGCAGAGCGGGATCCAGAACATCCGGGCGATTGGTCGCCGCCATCACGACCACGTGCTGGTTGGGCTCGAAACCGTCCAGCTCGGAGAGCAACTGGTTCAAGGTGTGCTCCCGCTCGTCCTGGCCCCCGGCGATGCTCATGCCCCGCTTGTGCCCTACGGAGTCGAGCTCGTCGATGAAGACGATGGCCGGAGCCATCTTCTTCGCATCCGCAAACAGACTGCGCACCCGCGAGGCGCCCACGCCGACAAACAGTTCGACGAAATCGGAGCCCGTGATGCTCATGAAAGGCACATCCGCCTCTCCCGCCACGGCCCGCGCCAACAGGGTCTTGCCGGTCCCCGGCGGCCCTATCAGGAGAACACCCTTGGGGGCCTTCCCGCCCAGCCGCTGAATGCGGGCCGGATCGCGGAGGTACTCGATGATCTCCTGCAGCTCGATCTTGGCGCCGTGGGCCCCGGCCACGTCCTGAAACGTCGTCCGTTCCTTCCCGCGTTCATACAGATGGGCCCGACTGCCCACAAACGAGAAGATCCCCTGCGAGCCTCCCAGTCCTCCCCGCCGCAGCAGAAAGGCGCCGAGGCCGATGAGGATGAGAAACGGCAGCATGCCCGCCAGAATCTCTCCCCACCAGGACATGTCCTTTCTGGGCCGCGTGACGACATCCACCTTCTGCGCCTCCAGCAAAGGAAGGAGATTGTCGTCTCCGAAGGACGGTACGTAGGTGAGGAACTGCCTGTACGAAACAGTCTTGCCGGCCGCGGTCTTGTCCTCGGCGGGCGTCTTGAGCTCTCCGGAGATCTGCTCGCCCTGCACGATGACCTTCTGCACGTTGCCGGCTTCCAAATGACGGCGGAAGGTACTGTAGCTGATCGCGGTGCCTTTGGGGCTGAACAGGTTGGCGATCCACGGCCCCAGGAGGATGAAGAGGATGAAAAGCCAGAGAATCAGCGTCCAGTGAGACGTGGGGCCCTGGGGATTCTCTCCCGGACCCGGCCCGCGCTGGTCAGGATTGCCTCTTCCATCCATGATTTTTCTCTACCGCAAGGAAGATCGTGCTACCGTTTACTTCTCCAATAACGATACGATGTCCGCCGGTGTGCCAGCAGACAGGATAAGCAGGCAAGTGGGTAGGGAAATTGCTCAGACGGCTTCCGCCCGTCGCCCACCGCACAGCGACTGCGCCGCCCGCGGCCTGATGGATCGAACTGTGCGCCAAGGGGCCGCATAGGAGTATGGTATGAACACGCTTGTGTTTACGATTCTCATATGGGGGGGAGGAGTCGCCGCGGGGCTGCTCGGGGCCTTGACCGGGCTGGGCGGCGGGGTCGTCATTATCCCGCTCCTGACGCTCGTCTTCGGGGTGGACATTCACTACGCTCTGGGCGCCTCGCTGATCTCCGTGATCGCCACCTCCTCCGGCGCGGCCTCGGCGTACGTGCGCGAGGGCTACAGCAATATCCGCATCGCCATGTTTCTGGAAGTCGCGACGACTATCGGCGCCATTGTGGGCGCTTCTCTGACGACCCGGCTCCCGCCGGCGATCATTGCGGTGGTTTTCGGCGGCGTCCTGATCCTCTCGTCGTACCTGACCACCCGCCGCCGGGAAGATGGCACCGATTGCGTTCCCGACCGGCTGACGGCAAGACTCCGCATGAATGGCACGTATCCCACTTCCGAGGGGCAGAAAGCATACAACGCCTGCAACGTTCTCGGCGGCTTCAGTCTGATGCTCGTCGCCGGGGGCCTGTCCGGGCTTCTGGGCATCGGCTCCGGCGCGTTCAAGGTGCTGGCCATGGACCAGATCATGCGCCTGCCGTTCAAGGTCTCGACGACGACCAGTAACTTCATGATCGGTGTCACCGCCGCCGCCAGCGCGGGCATCTACCTGGGCAACGGCTACGTCCAGCCGGCCCTGGTCATGCCGGTGATGCTCGGGGTCTTGCCCGGCTCGATCTTGGGCAGCCGGGTCTTGAGGAAATGGGAGGTGCGGCCCCTGCGGATTGTCTTTACCATCACCATTCTCGCCCTGGGGCTCGAGATGATCTACAACGGTGCGACAGGGAGGTTTTGAATGGCCCGGAACACGCTGGACACGACACTGGAAACGGTCATTAGCTACACCCTTCGCATCGGTGTGATAGCGGCGGCCGTGCTCGTATTCGCCGGCGGCGTGTACTATCTCATCGAGAATGCCAACACAGCGGTCGACTACCACACCTTTCATCCGGCGGCGAAGCACTCCCTCGACCTCTCCGCGATCGTGCAAAACGCCCTCGCCCTCAACAGCCTCGGCATCATCCAGCTTGGTCTGCTGGTCCTGGTCGCCACGCCCATCGTCCGCGTCATCCTCTCCGTCATCGCCTTCGCCCTGGAGCGGGACCTCCTCTACGTAGCCGTCACCGTCGTCGTCCTGGCGGTGCTCCTCTACAGCTTTCTGGCTAAAGGGACATAGCGATCTATCGCCGGATCAACCTGAAGGCGATGTCTCGACCGAGGTCTTGGACGACGGCCAGGTTGATCCAGAGCATTGCCAGCGGCGTGACGATATATTTTCGCCAAGGTTGCGACGTGGGGTGCATACCACACATCTTCCAGGGCCATGACGGGCTTGGCCGTCTTCGACTTGACCCACGTCATATAGCAATACAGATGCCACCGCCTTCGGCCTGTACAAACCACCTTCTCGGGACGCGGACGGCGGTCGTAATGGTTTCATACTGGATTGGCCCGGGCGGAGCGCGGCGTCGTTGGCTCGACGAGAATCATTAGGTCGGAGTCCGCTTTGGGCTCAACCCATTCGGCATCGGGATCGTGTGGGACATCGGCCTCAATGATCCTGTCCACGTACAGGGCATAGAGATACCCTTCGATCAACGATATTGAAGATGATGCGGGATGATTGGGGTCCAGGCGTATTTCAACCGTTGTAGCCGATGGCATCAGCTTGTCCACGTAGCGGTAGTTCTCGCACACTGACTCCACCTCTACTCTGTGATAACTGCGCAGGTCGCTTGGTGGATCGGCGTGCCATGGCACGGGATCGCCATCTCCATCAACCACCGCCAAGATTGGTCCTGCCGCGTGCAATGGTATTAGCGCTCCACCAGAGCGAGGATTTCCCGTTCGATCTGCTCAGCCCCGCAGTTCACAGCAGCACCTCACCTTTTCCAGATTATCATCCAGCATCGCGCGCGCCATCAGGTCTTTCAAGGCCCGGATGCGGAAGTATTTCGGCCCGCGGAAGTCCTCGTGGGTCAGACCATACCTCTCATACGCGTCCAGGAGATTCATGACGCTCTCCTCGGCCGGCATCCGAATGCTGAACTCGGGGAACTCATCCTGGAACCGTGTGAAATCGACGCGGTAGCTCCGCTCGTCCGGCGTCCTGGCCGGAGTGATTTCCAGCTCGGCGCCGGTCAGCCGACTGATCATCTCGCCCAGGGACTTGACCTGATAGTTCTCTTCGCTGAATCCGACATTGTAGACGGTATGGGCGACCCGGTAGTCGAGGAAGAGCAGTACAGCGCGGGCGAAATCCAGGACGCTGAGCAGCGGCCGCCAGGGACTGCCGTCGCTGAGGATTGGCACGCAGTGGTCCAGGTAGGCACCCGCCGCGAGATTGTTCAGCACCAGGTCCAGCCGCAGCTTCGGAGACACACCGTGCATGGTGGCATTGCGCATAACGACCACCTGGAAGGCATCCTCGTGCAGCCGGAGCAGTTCGGCCTCCGCCTCCACCTTGGCCCGGGCGTAAGCGGTCAGGGGCACGAGTGGGGATTCCTCCGTCACGAGGGTGTCCGAATCGGAAATGCCATAGATGCTGCACGAGGAGGCATACACGAACTTGCGGACACCCGCCCTTTTCGCCAGCCGGGCCAGCCGGACGGAGGCCTTGTGGTTGATCTGAACAGTCAGATCGGGGTTCAACTCGCCTGTGGCATCATTGGACAGCGCCGCCAGGTGCACTATGGCGTCGATCTCCTCCAGATCGGTCGCCTCGATCTGACGCAAGTCCTTGAGAATCTGATCGTCCGGCGCGAAATCGTCGCTGTCAAAGAG
This sequence comes from uncultured Planctomycetota bacterium, assembly GCA_963699595.1. GTDB lineage: Bacteria > Planctomycetota > Phycisphaerae > Sedimentisphaerales > Anaerobacaceae > PLanc-01. Next base: position 302,845 of record CAVOUO010000035.1, on the reverse strand, counting down.
ACGGTGCTCGTAGTAATCGCAGTCGAGGCCGACGGCCCAGTGCCCCGCGCGTTTGAGGATACTGGTGACCCACACGCCGTTGTAGCCCAGGTTTCCGGTGATCAGCACTCGGCTCATGTTCACCCTCCTACCAGCACAGGTTATCCGTATCCGCTCGTTGCGTGTCGGCCGTCACCGCGAACTCCGCGGCCTCGGTGTCTTATCGACAGTCGCAGCACTCCGGTTAAGACCTTTGTCCGAGCTGGAGGCCGGCACTCTGAGAACAGGGGTCCTCCTCCGCGTGTACAAGGGGTTATGGGACGCGGGACCCGTGCAGGGGAGCGCATAGAAAAAGGCCGCAGACGTTCTCGGTCCACGGCCTGTTCTGTCGCAATCGAGTCAGACTTCTAAAGCAACCGAACGTCGGCGCAGCCCAGGCAGCAGGCCCACGCCGAAGGCGCCCAGCAATAGGGCGCCGGGAGCGGGAATCACGACCGGAGGGCCGGGAGGCTGCGGCGGGTTGTTCGAGCCGGTCTTGTCCACCACCTTGAGCGTGACGTCGTTGCCCGTGCCGCCTGCGTAGTTGATCTCGAACCTGTATATGTAATCCAGATACGACTCGTCGAATGTTCCCAACGTCGCGAGGCCGGCGAACCGTCCGGCGATCGCGTCTGTCAGGTCATTGTCGAGGATGGTGAATTGATCGCCGATCTGCGACTCGAAGCCCAATTCGACGTCCAGGCTGCCGCCGCCCTTCGAGTCGGCGTCGAGGTTGACGGCGCCGTTGACGCGCAGTTGATCGTATTCGGCGGGGCCGAATAACTCGATTTCCAGCGCGCCGGCGGTGTCGAGCAGGTAGTTGCCGTCGATGAGCGAGGTTCCGGCCAGGGAGGTCGCGGATCGGTCCGCCAAGTTAAAGCCCGGGGCCAGGGTACCGCCGTGCTGTGCCAGGGTGCCCGCGCCGTTGTTCGTATTGAAGGAGTACACCGCCAGCCGGCCGTTATTGTAATTGAATGTAGCGCCGTCGGTGCTCAGGTATACGTACTGCGCCGCAAACAGACCGCCGTTCATGTTCACAACACCGGTAGTGTTGTTGCCCCGGGCGACATAAGCTCTGTTGGCCGTGACCGTCGTGTTCTGACCCATGGTGAATGCTCCTGATGCGCTTCCAGCCGCCGCAGCATCACCGTTCTTGTTGTTGCCAACGTAGAAATTCTCCACGTGCATCGTGGCCGTCCCGCCCGAAGTGTCCATCGCGCCGGTGCCCGAGCCCGCCAGACCGTCATTGTATCCAATCGTCAAGCCGGCCGCCGAGCTGGACCCCAGGGGCATGGCGGGGCTACCCACATTCAAATGCGCGCCGGGACCCAGGGTCAACGCGCCCTTCGCGCCGCCCGTGCCGTAGTTCGCTCCGAGGGCCAGGCCGCCGCTGGTCGGATTATTGACGCCCACGTCGACGGTGAGCCCCGTGAGGGTCAACGAGCCGGCCGCGGCCGCACTCGCCGTGTTGTTGAATCCGAGGCTCATGGCCTGCGTAATGGTCACGAGACCGTCGCCGGTCCAAGTCACCGTGGCGCCGTTGTTCGCCCCTTCCCGCCCCACCTGGAGCGGATTGGGGGTGACGGTCAACTCGCGGCCGCCGGGGACGTTCATCGTATGGACGCCCCCGCCCTGGTAGCGCAGCAGGCCGATCGTGAAGTCCTGGTCCACGAGGCTCGTGCTGTTCGTGGCCTTCTGGCCAAACCGGACCATATCCCCGGTGCTCGGCGCATTGGGAAGACCGCCCTCGTCGCCCCAATTGGGTCCAAAGGACCAGTTTTGGTTCGCCCCTCCTCCACCGCTCCAATCCTCCCAACCGCTGTCACCTCGCGTCGCGGTCGGCCAGGCCAGCAAACCCACCAAGACTGGAAGCATCCAAACGAACTGCTGGTGAAACCTCCTACCCCCATTCCGTTGACGACGCTGCCTCTTCATCCTTGCACCTCCCTGATTTGGGTTCCCACCGGCGATGTATCGCCGGTGGGGGCCCTTTCCGTTTGAACGCCTTCCGAAGGGTTCCCAAACGCGACGTACCGCGTTTGGGGCCCACGCCGGTCATCCCAAGACAACCGGTGAAAGGCGCACCGATAGCTTTTCTCCCGAGCGGGTCACGCCCACAGGCGCGCACCGCCCTTGGAACAACTACGCGGAACTTCTCTCCTCCGGGAGCCGGAAGGCAACGTCCTCGTCCGGGGCCCCACCCGGACCTCAGGTGCCGATCCTGGCAAGGGCTCCCATCGCCGAAACAGGGGCGATGGGGACCCCAAGCCATGCCTCCGGCTCATCCGTGATCCTGATACGGACGTGACTTTATCCTGTTCGCAGGCCGTGTCAATAAGGAAATTGCCTGTAGGGGCGGATGATTTGAGGGAACAGGTGAGGCGATTTTGATATCATCAATCCTAATCTTGGAGGTTGTCTTGCATGGCACAATCACGAACGTACCGCATGCGTACGAAGGCGGGGACAGGGTACGGAGAACGGAGGACGGAAGACAGAGGACAGAAGACGGCACCGTCGTCCATCATCTATCGTCCATCGTCCGAAGCTCACCTTCGGTGGCTTGCGTTATGTCTGCTGCTGGCCTGGATATCTCCGGCCTTTGCAGAGGATTCGTATGACTTGGCGTTTTCCACCTATTTCGGGGGCAGCCAATGGGAACACGCTCGCGACGTGTGCGCCGATGCCCAAGGCAACGTGTACGTCTGCGGCGGGACCGCCTCCCGTGATTTCCCCACCACGCCGGCGGCCTATGACCGGACGTTCAACTTCGGGGACACCTCCGGACAGGAGTGTGATGCCTTCGTCTGCAAGTTCGGGCCGGACGGCCGACTGATCTGGGCTACTTACCTGGGCAGCCCCGGCTATGACCGGGCCTACGGCATCGAGGTGGACGCCCAGGGCTATGTGTACGTGGCCGGCCGCTCCGGGCGGGGCTTCCCAACGACGCCCGGCGCTTTCCAGCCGACCTTTCAGGGCTACAACGGCGGCGGCTACGGCGGCTACCAGAACGCCTTCGTGGCCAAGCTGTCCCCGGACGGCTCGAAGCTCCTTTGGGCCAGCCACGTCGGCGTCGCGCAGCTTTGCCGGGACATCGCCCTCGACGACAAGGGTGACATCTATCTGCCTTTAGGTCATCCCAACAAGGGCGCTCTGCCCCCCGACAACTGGTTTGCCAACGCCTTCCAGAAGACACCGAAGGGCGGGATGGAGTGCGGCGTAATCAAAGTCTCCAACGACGGGACCAAGGTCCTGTGGGCCACCTGGCTGGGAGGCTCCGGGGACGAGAATAATGCGGCCTCCGTTCGCGTCGGCCGGGATGGCAAGGTATATGTCGCCAGCTCCACGTCTTCCGCGGACTTCCCCACGACGCCGGGCGCGCACGACAGGACCTACAACGGCGGGACCGACTACTTCGTCGCCTGTCTGACGCCGGATGGGTCCGACCTCGTCTATGCCACGTTCCTGGGCGGCTCCGGCGGGGAATTCCTCAGCACGCACAATCTCGCCCTCGACGACCAGGGCAACGCCTGCATCGCCCTCCAGACCAGCTCGACGGACTATCCCATCACGCGCGGGATCCTCCAGAGAACGCACGGCGGCGCCAACACCGACTGCGCCGTCTCGAAGCTGTCACCCACGGGTGCCCTGCTGCTGAGCACCTATCTGGGCGGCAGCGGCACCGAGAACGCCGATGGGGTCTACGTGGACTCGCGAGGCAACGTGTTCGTCACGGGCGATACGCAATCGACGAACTTCCCGGTGACCGCCAACGCCTTCCAGGCCCAGAATCGCGGCGGCGGGGAAGCCTTCGTCGTCCTCCTGTCGGCCGACTTCAGCCGGCTGCTCTATTCGACCTATCTCGGCGGCCCTGCCAACGACAACGGCCGCTCGGGCTTCCTGGGCAGCGATGGCAGTCTCTACGTCACGGGCTCCAGCGACGGCCCCGGCTGGCCCCTCAAGAATGCGTATCAGAGCACGTTTGCCGGTGGGCCCGGAGACTACGGCGCCGGCGACAACATCCTGGCCAAGCTCGCGCCGGCCGGCACCATCACCCTCGATCCGAGCAAGACCTACCAGACGATCCGCGGCTGGGAGGCCGTCGCGTTTGCCCTGGAACCGACCGATCCGGCCTTTCCCAATTTCAAGGACACCCTGTTCGACCAGGTGGTCAACGACCTCGGCGTCAACCGCGTCCGACTGGAGATTCGCAGCGGCATCGAGAACAGCGACGACAACTGGTCCGACTACCAGACCGGGCACGATCGACTACCAGACCTGGCGCAGCCGCCGGTATGCGACGGTCAACGATAATGCGGACCCCTGCAGCATCAACTGGTCCGGATTCCAGTTCTCCGAACTGGATAACACCATAGATCGCATCGTCACGCCGCTGCAGAAAGCCCTGGCGGCCAAGGGCGAGAAGCTGATCGTCAACCTCAACTACGTCGCCTTCACCAGCCAGATCACCACGGGCGTCTACATTCACAACAATCCGGCGGAATACGCGGAGTTCGTGCTCGCGACCTATCTGCACCTCCAGGAGAAGTACGGCTGGACGCCCGATCTCTGGGAGGTCCTGCTGGAGCCGGACAACGTCTCGCAGTGGAACGGCAAGCTGCTCGGCCAGGCGATCGTGGCGGCCGCGGCCCGGCTTGAAGCAGGCCGGATTCGAGCCGGCGTTCGTCGCTCCTTCCAACACGAACATGGGCAACGCCGTCACCTGGTTCGACCAGATGATCGCCGTGCCGGGCGTTCTGCCGGTGTTGCGGGAGTTCTCCTACCATCGTTACGGCGGCGTCTCGCTCGCGAACCTGCAGGCGATCGCCGCCCGGGCGAAGCAGTACCATCTCGACACCGCCATGCTCGAATGGTGGAGCAGCAGCAATGGCTACGCCACGCTGCACGAGGACCTCAAGATCGGCAACAACTCCGCCTGGCAGCAAGGGGTCCTGGGCGGCGCCCTCAACTCGGACATGTCGCTCTACCAGATCGACACGTCGAATCCCGCGCCAGCCACGCGTCCTGATCGGCGGCGCGACGAAATTCCTGCGGCAGTACTACAAGTTCGTTCGACCCGGGGCCGTGCGCATCGAGGCCACGTCGCAACTGGCTCCCTTCGACCCTGTGGCCTTCATCAACACCGACGGCGATTATGTCGTCGTGGTCAAGTGCACTTCCGGCGGCCCGTTCTCGATCGGCGGCCTGCCCGCCGGGACGTACGGCCTCAAGTACACCACCGCCGGCGCTTTCGACGTGGACTTGCCGGACCAGGCGATCTACGCAGGCCAGGCCGTCACCGCCGCCATCCCGCAAGCCGGCGTCCTGACGGTCTACGGCAAGCCGACGCTTGGCGACGGCCGGCCGCCTTCCGCCCCCGCGAAGCTGACCGCGCAGGAAGCGACGCCCGGTCATATCGCGCTGACTTGGGACGCTTCCACCGATGATGTGGGCGTGGCCGGATACAAAATCTACCGGGATGGGGTCCGCATCGGCTTTTCCTCGACGCCGGCGTTTGACGATGCGAGTGTCCAAGCCGGCGCGAGTTACATATACGAGGTTTCCGCCTATGATGCGGCAGGGAATGAGTCGCCGCGATCGACGTCGGTCGTCGTTGCGGTCTCCCCACCGCCCCCTGGCACCGACCTGCTGGGCCACTGGAAATTCGATGAGGGCCAGGGGACCGTAGCGGCCGATTCCTCCCCCTACAGCCATGACGGCAGAATCTTCGGCGCCCGGTGGACGCCCGGGAAAGATCGGCCAGGCCCTGGACTTCGACGGCGTCAACGACTACGTGCAGATTCCGCCGGACGCGACCCTCGACAACCTGCCGGCTGTCACCATCGCCGCCTGGATCTATCCCCGCTTGGACTCGCACTGGCACGTCCTCGACAAAGGCGACGGCGACAAGCGCCTCTACGCCGAAGGCATTAACCGAACCCTGGACGGCCGGATTCGCTACAGTGGCACACACGCCTATTCTCACAGCGCCAACAACACGATGCTGTTGAACGAATGGCAGCACATCGCCCTGACCTGGAGCCGCATCACCAACACGCTGCGGCTCTACCACAATGGCAAAGAGGTCAACTACACCTCCCAGGACGTCGGCGCCGGCACGCCGCAAGACGACACGGATTACCCCTTCACCATCGGCGTCCGCGGCGCCCTCGGTTCGGTGACCTTCCTCAACGGCCTGCTCGACGACCTCCGTCTCTACAGCCGCCCCCTCACCGCCGCGGAGATTCAGGACCTCTACAATTCACCGCTCGCGCCATAGCAGCGTGTCCTAACCACCAACAGCGGCATCTCTGCCGACCAGCTATCTTGTCCCATCGATCTTGGTCAAGGGGACGGGATCGTTGCAGAGGGGCTTTTCGTTGTGAGGGACCAGACGGGGCCGAGGGTGAGCGCGCCGCAGGGCCTTTTGGCCACCACCCTCCAATAGTAGGTCGTGCCGGGGCGGAGAACCCGGTGCTCGCAGGTCCACGCACGCCCCGCCACCGGCGGCACATCCTGGTGAATCAGCCGGGCCGGCGGACGGACCGTATCCATATAGACATCGCAAGTGATATCACTGCCAATGGCCGCCGCAGCCGCCTGGAGAGAGGGCGACGCCTCGTCCGCCGGGGCGACACCTGCTCCATCCTCCACGGCGATTTTCGCGCTGCCTGAGGCCAGGCGCTCCAGCATAAGTCCTCGCTTGCCCATGGCCGTCAGCTCCTCCTCGGCGTCATACCACAGCCAGCCAGGTTCCCGCCGCGTGCTCCATCCGGCCCTCGCCGCCGCACTCTGGTACAAAAGGAGAGCCTCGCCGGGTTGGCCGGCACAGAACGGCGCAGTGCACTCGGAGACGACACCCCACAACTCCGAATCGTAGGGCCCGTACTGGTCGACTACCGACCCGGTTGAAGGGCTGATCTTGTAGAGTCTGGATTCCATATTGTCGACCGCATAGATGAAGCCGTCCGGCGCGTAGTCGATGTCGTTGACGAAAGGCAGAGAGAACCGCCGTCCGACAATCGTAGCCGTACGCTTCGTAAGGTCGAACCTCACCAGCTCGGAGAACGCTCCATAGAGCACCCCGTCCGGCGAGAAATCGATTCCCCAGGCACTCCCTCGAATGGACGCGGTGCGGCAGACTTCGGTGGCGAGGCACTTGGCCATGTCAATGAGGTAGAACACGTTCTGGTCGGTCTCCATATCCCAATCGATTCCGTACAGCGTGCCGTTGGGATGAAAGGCAATCCCATTGAGCGACACCGGTGTTCCATCCGGAGTCGAGAGCGTCTGGCAGATCGTCTGAGCCGACCCATTACTCGGGTCGATCAGGCAGATCTCTCCATCGGCCCCATAGAGCAGACCGTCCGGGGAGAAATCCAGACTGGAGACAAAACCGATCGAGCGCGCGGGGTCGATCGCAATCTCGCTCTCAGGGTCGGTCGCCAGCTCGACCAAGCTGAACGGATTCAGGGCCGGGTCTATCCCGGTGCTCGCCAGAAGGCGAAACCCTTCACAGCCTATCGGCACCGGCACGGTCCAGGACAGGAGCGCATCGACAGGCACGTCCGTGGCGCCATCCGCCGGGCTCGGCCCATTCGGCTCACACGGAGACACGCAGGGGGCACTCGCATGGATCGTGACAGGCCCGACAGAGTCACCCGGGCGGGTGGCTGGGGGATTGGTCGCGCCGCCGCCATCCGAGGTTGTCCCCTGGGCCGGGGCCAAGACGATCAGCACAACTGCGCCTGCAAGTAGCCTTCGTAAGACGCTCGCTGCACTCCGGCGTATCTCCATTGGTGCCCTCCTATCTGTGCTACGCGTTCTTGGTCCGGTCCTCTGCGCATGCAGCGCGGCTTTGAGCAGAATATTGAACCCTCGGAGCCACCTCCATGCACAAACCTCATTATCCCACCCTGTGGTGACTCTGTCAACGTCAGAATTATGGGGACATCTCACTTTCTACGGCCCCAAATTGACTATGGTGTCCCCCCGATTCCACCCCGCCCCCTCACCGCGGAATCCGGCAACCGTCGCTAAAGCTAACGTAGTGCCTGACCCCGCTAAGCCTCCTCCCGAGAGCACCAAGAGAAGAGGCGGTTCAGGGTGCGGGAATGTGGGGACCTTTCCACGTACAGGGAGCCGCGGAGTCGGACGCGTCGGTCCGTCTGGGAGTAAGATCACACGTGCCCGGAATAAGAACAGACCGGGCACAAGCGGACGAGGCCGGAATCAAGAAGGCCCAGCCGCAGATCGAGACTGCTTCCGTAGGAATCCGCCTATGGGCCGTCTTCCAAAGGGGTTCGGCCCATGAACCGCCTCCGGAGAACGTCGCAAGTGAACGCGACGTGGTTGGGATGCTGGACTGGCGGTGGGCACGCGCGTAGCGTCCACACCCCTGAACCGCCCTTGTGCGCATCTTTGCAGGCGTGGCGTTGAAGTGTGAGGGAACTATCGTTCTGTGCGAAGCAAGGGGGACAAAGGGGTCAGGCTTTGGATATTCCTTTCCTCCTTTTTACGGTCCCAAATTGAGTAGGATGTCCCCCTATTCCCAGCCTTCTGGTCTATGGCGTCTGTCACTATTGCCGCGGTGGAGAGAGCCTAACCGCGTTGGCCCGGCGCTTCGGTATTTCGCTCAGCGGCCTGACGATGGCCCGCGACCGCGTCGCCAGGAGCTTGCAGGATGATAAGACCCTCTTGCGGGCCTGGCGGCGAATCGAACAGAAGCTCAAGGCCCTGCGAAGAACGTGAAATGTTCAGGTGTGAGCCAATTTTCCCGGACCCAATTTTCCGCCAACGAGGGGTCGTGGCGGGCCTTCATCGCTCGGCGCACGATGGCTCCGGGACGCCGTCAAGGGGGCTCCGCGGTGCGGGGATCTCCAGATTGAAACGGGCCCGCAGCGAAGGCTCGTCGGCCCTGATGCCGGTCACCTCTTCATAGACGGCTCTGTATTGCGTCATCACACCGCGCCAGGAGATCGGGGCCAGGGCGTGGACGACGGGATTCTGCCGGTCATAGTGCTGCGCCAAGGCGATAATCGCGGCGGCGATGTCGGCCGGGGAGTCGTCCGTTTTCCAGGCCGCCGGCAGGGACTCCAGGCCTTCGTGGCGGACGGCGACGACGGGGCAGCCGCAGGCCAGGGCCTCCAGGACCGACAGACTCATCCCCTCATGCTCCGACGCTGAGACGTAGAAATCCGCCCAGTGATAGTGCTGCGGCATGGCCTCGTGTGTCGTCTGGAGCCATTCGACCTCGGGATAGCGTGCTTGATACTCCTCTCGGGAGGGGCCGTCGCCCACGACGCGGAGGACCACCGGATGTCCCGCCTGTTGGAGGGCCCTGACCGCCTCGGCGAGCAGGGGAACCCGTTTGCGCGGAATCAGCCGGCCGCAGAACAACAGGCGGATCGGGCTGTGCAACCGATGGACCCGGTACGAGAACAACTCGGCATCGACGCCATTGGGGATCACGTCGATCGGGATTTTCTCGAACCGCAGCGCCAGGTCCCGCAGGCCCATGCTGTTGGCCACGACCCGTCCGCTCCGCCACAGGCGGCGGAGGTAAGGGGCCATCAACCGGTAGTCCAGCGAAAGACGCCCTGAGAAGCCCGGCACATCCGAGCCGCGCAGCGAGATCACGCGGGGCGGAGACGCTCCCACTGCCAATCCGCTGGGCAGACCTGACCAGATGTGGACGAGATCGTAGTGTTTCTGCCGCAGCAACTGCCAGACGATCCACCGCGCGCGGACCGCCCAGGACAGCACCTCTCGTTTGGTCCACAGGGATTGGCTTGCCTTCTGGATTCCGATCTTGTAGAGGATTCGCGGATCATCGTACCCGGTCATGGGCTCCGCGAGGAGGCCCTCGTATGGGTGGACGGTGACGCAGTCGTAGTCCACGCCGCAGGGGCGGCCCTCCCGGAGGAGATGAGCCATGGATCGACCCGCTCCGCCGCCGAGAGGGGGATATTCATAGCCGACCATCAACACCCGCATCCGCCTGGCTGTGTCGTCGCTCATGACGTTTTCCTTTCCCTATTGCGGATTAACGGTGCCCACTACCGTACCGGGATTATCGGCATTCTCGGAGGCTGACTTTAACCCGCATATTTCATCGGGGTTGGCAAACTCTGGTGGCGAGAGAATTGAGGACATAAGATAGCTTGATATGGCCGATCCGCCGTCATCGGTGCGCACCACCCCCTTTCCCCCTTGCTGGCCACCGGGATTTTCTCTGCCTCAGCCCGAAGCCGGGGAGAACGCCGGCACCACCCGCAGGCGACCCAGGACGCGGGCAAACAGGTCTTTCAGCGGATAGCCCTCAGCCAGATGGATCACCACCCGCCGCACCGAACAAACCACGCGAGCCCCGATCTTCAGCAGCTTCAAGCGGATCGTGTCCACTTGCGCCTGGGCCAATTCCGTATCGGTCAGCGCTTGACGGCGCAGATGATCCATGAGAATGTACGCCGCCGCCGATAGCAGCACCCGGAACTGGTTGGCCACGAAGTCATGGCAACTGGTCCGGTCGGCGAACAGGCCCAACTGCTGTTCCTTGATCCGGTTCTCCGCGTCGCCGCGCTGGCAGTAGACCTCATCGTATAACGGTTGCGGCTCCCCGGGACGAATTAAAGGGGACGAATTAAAGGTGTCCGGTACGAATGGCATGAAGATAAGCCATAAGTCTTTATAGAATAAGGGGTTGACAAAAAGGCCTCCTGTGATTGAGTTGGTCAATTGGCTATAAGATCAACTCGAACACAAGGAGGCCACGGATGGCCAGTATCGCACGTTGTCGGGATGCTCTCAAGAGCGAACCGTTGGACCAGAGCGAATTTGTTCGCGGGTATCTGTCGAAGGAAGATTTGACCGAGGCCGCCACGGCGGCGAAGTATCGGTGGCGCGAACGTGTTTGGACGCCGGCCCAGACGTTCTGGACGTTTCTGCTGCAAGTGTTGCATCCCGGTTGGGTCTGTCGGGAGGCGGTGGCCCACATTCTGGCACAGCGTGAAGCGGCAGGTACTCCGTTGAAAGCCTCGGCGGACCCGTCGGCGTACAGTCAGGGACGAAAACGCTTGCCCTTGTCGCTTTTTCAATACGGCCTGCGGAAAGTAGGCGAGACCCTGCAGGCGAAGGTCGGCGACGGCTACCGCTGGTGCGGTCGGCGGGTCTGGGTGGTGGATGGGTTCAGTTGCTCGATGCCGGATACCCCCGAATTGCAGGAAGCCTTCGGGCAGCCGGGTCGGCAAAAGCCGGGCTGTGGCTTTCCCGTGGCCAAGCTGGTGGCGATGTTCTGCTGGGCCAGCGGGGCCGTTCTCGATGTGGCGATCGCGGCCTATCGCAGCAATGAGTTGGCCTTGTGGCGGCAGCTTTGGGACCAGTTGGAAGTCGGCGATGTGGTCCTGGGAGACCGGTTCTACGGTGCCTATGCCGACCTGGCCCAACTGCAGGCACGGGGCTGTGACGGCGTATTCCGCTTGCGGGGTTCGCGGGCCCGCACGATCAGTTTTCGTCAAGGCCAGCGGCTCGGCCAGAACGATCGGCTCTTCACCTGGTCGCGGCCGCCGCAAGGTCCCCGCACGCTCACGCCGGAAGAATTCGCGCAACTGCCGGCGACGTTGACGGTACGGGTGCTGCGTTTCGACACGCGGATCAAGGGTTTTCGCAGCCGGCGAATTCTGGTGGTCACGACGCTGCTGGACCCGAAAGCATTCCCGCTGGAGAAGATCGCGGCTCTGTACCGCGACCGCTGGACCGTGGAACTGCGAATTCGCGAAGTGAAGACCACCTTGAAAATGGAGATTCTACGAGGCCAGAGTGAGGACGTTGTGCGCAAGGAAATCTATCTGCATTTCCTCGCTTACAACCTGATGCGGGCCCTGATGTGGCAGGCGGCCCAGACGCAGGGGCAGCCGTTGCATCGGCTCAGCTTTGCGGGGACGCTGCAACGCTTTCAGGCCGTGGCTCCTTACTTGTGTCTCTTCGCCGGCACGCCTCACGCCGTCCAACTATACCAACTGCTGCTATCGTGGATTGCGCGGGACCGCGTGCCGGAGCGTCCCAACCGCGTGGAACCGCGTGCTCTCAAGCGAAGACCCAAACCGTACGACCTGCTCACCCGACCGAGAAAGGAGATGCAGAAAGCCCTGTTACGGTAAAATCGCTATGGCTTATCTTCATGCCATTCGTGTCCGGTACATTTTCGGGTAGAATTGGCGGCTACGGAGTCGAGCGGTCACGAGGGTGTCCCGATCACTTCTCCGGTGTCTCGCAAGCCAATCTCCGCGCTGGTACCCGCAAAGCGTTAAACGCCGTCCCCCGCCTTCCGTCCTCTGCGTCCCTCAGCGTCCCCCGCGGTTGAATGAAGTTCTTTGGCGAGCGAGGACGCTCGCCCTACGCGATCCTCCGGCCTCCAGCCTGCCGCCTCCATTCCTTGCGTTCCGCGTACCGTTTGTGCAACAGTTGAAAAGGCAAAACACCCCGCGTGCGAAGAATTCGTTATTCCCTCCCACACAAGGGGTTACGCGATTTTCGGGCCTCGCGTGCGCACAGAATTCCGGCATGATTCGTGCAACACGGCCCCTATATGGAGGGAGGCGGTGATTTATGATTCCCGCCTTCGCGGGAATGACATGTTTATGATTTGGAGGCGGAGAGAAGAGACATGAGGACACGGACGAGTTGAGTTGCGGATTGTGCGAAACAAACCCAATCGGCCGGAGTCGATTATGCAGAACAAAGCCAATCCCGGCTACGCCGGGCGGGACGTGGCCCGAGGGACGGGGGGCGTGGGGGCCAGTTCTGCAAAACAAAGCCAATTTGCACCCGCCGGGAAGAATCGGCGGGGCAAGCCCCGCCCTACACGTGGCTCAATTGCGCCAAACAAAGCCAATTGCCCGAAGTGGGGCACCGAGGCAGTGTCCCACCGGGGCCGGGTGGGACGAGGCCCAGGGGTCCGGGGACGAGGCTCAATCTGCGCCAAACAAACCCAATTTCAGCCACGGCGTCAGGAGGGGCAAAGGCTTGGCAGGAAAGGAGTTATGGTGAATAGCACATTCGATAGACCTCGGCGAAACAAACCCAATTGCCCGAAGCGGGGCACCGGGACGGTGTCCCACCGGGGGCGGGTGGGACGGGGCCAGAGGGGCGCGGGACGAGGGGCAATTGCGCAAAACAAAGCCAAAAGGCGGTTGTCGGTAGCCAGTAACCGGTAGGCAGTTGTACAAACAAACCCAATTCCCGAGAGCCACGGGACGAGACAAGTGCTTGGCGAGAAAGGAGTTATGGTGCATAAGACATTCGATAGGCCTCGGCAAAACAAAGCCAATTCCCGGCTGCGCCGGACGGGACGCGGCCGCAGGGGCGGGGGACGAGGGGCAATTATGCAAAACAAAGCCAAACTTGGGCAGGATGGGACATCTGGGGCGTCCGGGACCCTATTTGTAGGCGTACCAGGCGATGCCTTCGTAGGTCCAGATACCGGAGTACCGGCTGATCAGCTTGTTCTTCTCCCCCTCGCTGATCGTGTAGAAATGGCACCTCAGCGTGGCGGACCAGAAGCGGTGGACCGGGAGAGTGCCGGCCGGCTGGGAACCCGCGGGATAGGCGTAGAAGACGGGGCCTTCGTAGGTCCACACCTTGGGGTAGTTGGCCAGCAGGCTGTCCCGCTCGGCGGCGTCGATCGTGTAGAAATGCGCGCTCAGAGCGGCCGACCAGAACCGATACACGGGCGCCGCACCCGGCTCACTGGCGTCGCTCAACACGTGATAGACGACCCGCTCGTACGTCCAGGTGCGCGAGTAGCTGTCCAGGAGCTTATTCCGCTCGGCTTCATCGGTCGTGTAGAAGTGGCGGGAAGAAACGGGGGACCAGAAGCGATAGACCGGAACCACGTTGAAGCCGCGGCCGGAGAGCACCTCCTCGACGGCCCGGCTCAGGTTGATGCGGGGCTTGGTGATCGGCGCCTTCGTGTCGGTCACGGGATCGCCGGTGCGCGCCAGAAGGTCCCGCACCTGGGAGGGGGAAAGGTACCGGCCGGCATACGCGTAGGCGGCGGATTGCAGGCAGGCCACGGCGCCGGCCGCATAGGGGGCGGAAGCAGAGGTGCCGCCGAATCCCGGCTCGTAGTCACCGGGGACGCCCGCCGGGCCGACCAGGTCCGTTGTCGCCGTCTCGTTGCCGGGCGCGAACAGATCGAGCGCCGGGGCCACGTTGGAATACACCGCCACCTTGTCCGGGGCGGTCACGTCATCGGCATACCACCCTTCCCGGCTGCTCCCGGTCTTGGGGGCACAGGACCTGGCGTCCACCTGCCAACTGATCGTTCCCAGGGCCGCATCGTACACCGCCCCGACAGAGATGACATCGCGGAGGCACGCCGGCCAGTCCAGGGTATTGCACCAGCCGCTGTTGCCCGCCGCTGCCACCAGGGTGATCCCCGCGCGGGTCACATCGGCCGCTTTGCGAACGGAGGCGGTATAGTCCCCGGAGGCCACCGTCGCGGCATCCTGCCCGAGACTGACACTGATGACCAGGATCGGATGGGCCGGATCGTCCGACTTGTGATTGATGCACCAGTCCCAGGCGGCGATCACGTCGCTGTCGTAGATACCGCCGCTGCGGCGGCTGAACACCTTTACCGAGTAGAGCTTGGCGCCGCAGGCGACGCCGCCGATGTAGTCACCCGCTGTCACCAGATCCCCCGCGGCAATCCCCGCACAATTCGTCCCGTGCGTGGACTCGGCCAGGCTCAGATCGGGACCCGGATCGGAATCATGGTCGGCGATGTCGTATCCCCCGATGACCTTGCGGTTGGGGAATCCGCCCCCGCCGAGCTTCGGGTGCCGGTAGTCGATGCCGTCATCGACAATGGCGATGGCGACCCCCTGGCCGTTGTACGTGGTGCGCACCTCGGAGGCGTGCATCAGCGGAATTCCCTGCCTGGTCAGGCGTTTCATCGGGTAGTCGAACTCGATGGATTCCACCAGCGGGTCGGCGGCCAGCCTCGCCAACCCGTCGAGCGTCACTTCTCCCGCCAAGGAGGCCCAGTTGTCGTAACGATGCCGCAGGCCGAACTCCTTCTCCGGCAGCGCCGCCAGCACGGGCGACTTGGATCACCTCGACCTCGGCATGCCGCCGGCGTCACGCGGTCCCGGTACCGGCGGATCGCCTCAGCGCGGACAAGGTGGGCCGACGCCGGCTCGGGCTCCCAATCGCGATGTGCCGCGATTGGGGTCCCTTCCTCCAGACTGGTCGCCGGCTCAATGAGATTGACGATGACCTGGACCCGCTGGTTGCCCTTCTCAAACTCGCCCAGGATAGCATCGGCATGCACGAGCTTTCGCTCCCAAGTGCTCTCGACCGGGTCAGCCCCGGATGGGGCCGTGTCATCCGGCACTCCCAGAAACGTGGAATCGCCCGGCGCGGGTGCGGGCTCCCAATCGCGATACGTCGCGATTGGGGACCCTGCCATGCCTGCGCTTGCGTAGGCATGTGCTGTAGGGATGAAGCATGTCCACGCAAGCGTGGACATGGCACCCAGCGGCAGGCTGGTCACAAAGAAGGCCAGACAGTAGCATGGGCATCTTGCCCATGAAGACACGGGCGGGACGCCCGTGCTACGTGGCGAATGGCGGTTTTGTGCTTTCATGGTCGCTCTTTCACAAACTCCTCGCGGATCGTGACGATGGCATGGGGATCGATATTGACGAATTCCGGGATGTTGGCCGCCCGATCGGGGGCGGTGAGGTGCGACAGGAGAACCGGGGGACTGCTGTCGCCGTTCTCGTCGATATGGGTCAGGCAAAGCTGCGTGTAATCGGACCAGGCTTTGGACGAAAAGACCAGCCATTTGCCGTTCGGGGACCAGCTATGCCAGGAGTTCATCCGGCGGGTGTTGCAGCGGAGCCGGCGGGCCTCGCCCCCGTCGGCGGGAATGATGTACAGCTCGCTGTCGGGCTGAAGCAGCATGTAGCTTCTGGCCTGGCAGAAGACGATCCAGCGGCCGTCCGGCGAATAGCGGGCGAAGTAGTTGCTCATGCCGTTGTGGGAGGCCCCTGCCAGAGGCTCCGGCGTGCCGCCCCGGCCCTCGTTGAACGGAATCCGGTACAGGTCGAACTGGAACGGTTTGCCGTTCTGGATCAGCATTTCGCAGTCGTCCGGGGTCAGGGGCGTCAGGCCCTGGCCGTGCGTCTCGCGCAGATCGGCGGCCGGCGCTCGGGCAAAGACGATGTACTTTCCATCCGGACTCCACATGGGATTGCTCTGCACGAGGTTGGGGTCGTCCGCCCCGGGCAGCGCCCGGAACTGGCGGCCACTGCCGGTCGTACACGCACAGAATCCCCTTGACGGGGAAGAACAGTTGCGAGAAGGCCAACGGCGGCCGGGCCACGAAGACGGCCAGGTCCTTGACGGTGCTGACGACGTACCGGCCGTCGGGCGAGATCTGGGACAGCAGGCCGAAGGTCCCGCCGCTATGCTCGTAGTCGTTCCACGTGATGATATCGCGGGGGGTCAGCACCATCTGGGGCTGGACCGGGGTGATGAGGTACGCGCCTTTGTTGTGGGCGTAGTCGGCATCCATCGCCAGGATCGTGCCGTCCCGATTGAACGAATGGCAATTGGCGCAGACCGGCAGATGCTCCAGAACAATCGGCGGCGGTTGAGGCGAGGCAATCGACCCGAAGCGCCACCGGATGCGAGACGGGTCCTTGTCCGCCTCCGAGAACGGCAGAACCACCTCCCGATAGAACAGCGGCGCCCCCACCGGGTCCTGCGACGTTCGAAAGGACATCCTGGCCCGCGACAGGATTCTTGGCGACCTGCCCCGACCGACGCCGAGAATGACGACTTGGGCCTCGTGTTCGAGCGATCGGCGTTTGAGGATCTCCCAGTCCTGCAGCCGGGCCGTCCACCGAGGCCGCCGCACCAGGAAGTGCATATCCGGCTGGCCATCGGCAAGTGTGACCCGGATCAGCCACCGGCGGGACCCGCGTGTCCCATCCCTCCAGCGAAACGCCGGCGGCACCATCTCCGGCGGAAACAGCGTCCCATCAAGCGGATACTCGAGCGCGATGTCGGCGTAGGTCGCGCGCTCCTCATACGCGGCGAGTATGTTCTCGATGCGGCGTGCCTCAGGCGGCCAAGCCTCGTACAGAAGCGCCGCGGCGATCAGTGCGGCGGCCACCAGAGCCACACCCACGGTTTTCTTGCGCATCGAAACCTCTGGTTCAACCGGCTCTCGGCCCCGAGGCCACCGGAGACTTCCCGTCAGATCCCCCAGGTGCAGCGGCCCAACGGCTACGAAACCGTCAGACCTTGTCCGTCCTGCGACTCCATTCTAATACATGTCGCGGGCAAGTTGCAAGAGAACCATGGTCCATCAAGAGAACCGGATGACCCCAACCGACGCAGGAACACCGGGACATTTCCCGAACCGGGTGTCTCCAAACCCTGCGCGATGGTCTTATGGGACGATGGCGCCGGCGGACGAGGGAGGCGGATCACCCCCACGCCGCCACAGCCGGAACGCAACGTACCTACATCTACGTATTTTGTCGAGGAATCCGGACCGACGGCGGCGTCATCCCAATGTCGCCCCCCTGCTTTGCCGATAAGGGCAACAGTCGTCTCCCGGCCGGAGATGTGGGAGTCCGAACGGCGGGGACGTCTGATAAGAGCCGGATTCGATTGTGGAGGCAGAATCCATGGAACCGAGAATTGATATTCACGACACCGAGGTCGGCCAATCCCCCCGCGCCGCCGACACCTCCCTGGGTCCGCACCGGGACATCCTCCGCGTGGCCGATATCATGAGCAAAGACGTGGTCACGGCCACGTTGGATGACACGATCTTCTCGGTGGCCCAGAAGATGTCGGCCCTGCGCGTTTCCTGTGTTGTCGTCACGCACGAAGAACAGGTGGTCGGCATCCTCACGGAGAAGGACATGCTCAATAGCGTGGCCCTGCGGGATGTCGAGTTTCGCCGGCTCAAAGCGGCGGAGCGAATGACCAGTCCGGTGGACACGATCCGGGCCGATGTGTCCGTGTTTGAGGCCGACCGCCTGATGGACACCCTGTGCATCCGCCGGCTGCCCGTGCTCGAGAACGGGCGGCTCGTCGGCATCGTGACCCAGACGGACATCACCCGCGGGCTGATTTCCCTCAACGCCCTGCGTTACGTCTCCGACATCATGTCGCGGCACATCGCCTCGGTGTCCAGCGACGCGACCGTCGTGGAAGCGGCGCGCCTCATGTCCACCTCCAACATCTCGTGCCTGGTGGTCCTGCACCGGCAGGAAGTGGCGGGCATCATCACGGAGAAAGACCTGCTCAAGCGTGTCGTCGCTCTGCACAAGGATCCGACGCAGACCCGCGTGGCGGATGTGATGTCCTGCCCCGTCGTGTCGGTCCCCTCCAGTTGGTCCATTCTCAGCGCCAGCAAGAAGATGGAGACCCTGCACTTCCATCGTTTGCTCGTCATGGATGACAAGACCGTCTGCGGGATCATCACGCAAACCGACATCATGCGCGCGATTCGCAGCGCCTTTGACGCGGTGGAATCCCAGCGCCGCGCCATGGAGGCAGAGCTGTCCGATGTGGTGCAACGCGTCATCCTGGACATGCAGAAGATGCGGGGCGTCCTCCAGGATCTTCCCGGCTCATCCGCCCCAGGCGACGCGACGGCCCATGCCACGCCACCGGCGGCCGACTCCCTGGTTTCCGCCCCCATCTCCTTCCTGTGACCGTCGCACTGCGTACCCGCTCCGCAGGGGCAGGCCGGGACCCCAAACGCGGAATTACGCGTTTGGGAACCTTCGCCCGTGCCTGCCCAGGGCGACCACGGGGGGTCGCCCCTACGCGTAGGGCAGGTTCAGGATCGAATTCAGCAGGACCACGGTGACCGCGGCGGCGATCGCCAGCTTGCCGCTGGTGTGCTTGGAGCGCGCCCAGGCGAGCAAGCCGCACATCAACGCGGCGAGCCCCAGCGTGTTGGCCACCGCCAGGAAGACGGCGATATTCCCGATCGTGTCGGGCCGGGCCTGCATGGCCAGCAGCCGCATCCTCAGCGCCCCCTCGCCGATGAGCGGCCAGGGTACCGTCGCTTTTTGGTCTTGTTTCCGGTCTTGTTTGTCGACCTGCTTCTCCGCGCTCAGTAGTTGTACATGCTCCCCGCCGCGAACAACGCCTGGCCACCGATGAAGACCCAGGCGAGCAGGACCAGCACGCGACTCCGGGTCGCCGGCTTCTTGGAATTCGAATTAAACATTCCCCTCACCTATCAAGAAAACCTGTTCGAATCGATCGGCCACTGAGGCCGTATCTCACGTGCATCCGGTTTCGACCGCATCTATTCCTCTGCCTAAAGCATGCCAATGGAAAGGCTCCCAGACAAATCTTGGCGAGGGAGCATTTTATTCATACATTTTATTATGGCATGAGTCATGCCACGGGGGCGGAGAGGGACATTGAGCCATTGCCTGTACGGAGAAGAACTATGAGGACGTTCCGGGTGTCCGACCAGATGTACGAACAGTTGAAGACTTTCATCGTCGATCCCTTCGACGATACGCCGGAGCTCGTTATCGGCCGGCTGATCGAGATCGTGAACAAGGCCAAGGCGCGCTGGGCGCCGTTTGAGACCCCGCAGGCCATACGCGACGCCGCACCGGAGGTCGAGCCCCCGGCCAAGCCGCGCCGCAAGGAGCAGGAGATCCACCAGGAAGAGGAATCCCCGATCGTCCTGTAACCGCCGATAATCCCTGCCCTTTTCCTTCGGCAGGGGTGATCTCCGTTACCACGGTAACCACCCAGGCGGTGGTCCGGGCCGCGCTGTCGCGCGGGTCCGCCACCGCCTTCTCTCGTGCCGGGCCGGTCCACCACCCACGCCGCACTCCCCGATCGTCGGATGCGCCTTGCCCAAAATCCTCTCTCGGATTACAGGACGCACGCCACTTGAATCATCCCTGGGAGGCGGATCGGCAACCCGATGGCCGCTGTCAGTTGCCGCGGCACCCTGAGCTTCGGCGGCATGATCGACTCGCTCCAAGAGGAAGACCGCCCGGAGTCCCCGTACCCAATGGTGTGGTGTGCTACCACACGGCGGCGTAATCGCACCGGGCGATCGTGTAGCCGTCGTTCCAGCCCTTCATGTACTGGCGGTCCTGCTCGTAACGGGAGACGTTGCGCGTGAACCGGTAGAACGGGTGCCCCGCCATGCGGCACCCGGCGGAGTAGCCGTCCATGTACCCGTCCACATACTGCGTGCTGTAGCCGGCCGCCAGCAGCCCTTGACGATTCCCCGTACTGCAGCCGGCCAGAAACGATAAGACCAACAACGCGACCAACACCTTCTTCATCCGTCTTTCTCCCAATCCTCACCAAACAGTCGCGACATCAAGCATCGAGCGGCCGGTAGATACTAAAAACCAGTATTCTACCAATGCTGTCCCTCGGCACTGCAACACAAAAAACGCAAATCTCACTACTGTTATCGCCATATTGGACATCTGGTGACATGAGACATCGTGTCCCAACAACGCGCTCCGCTGTCGAGGGGGCCATTCGCTTTGCGTCGCAGAACCGTGCGCACTTCCTCGCGGGAGCCGGCGGCGTGTAACGCGGGAGAGTGCCGGCGAGCATCTGCTTGACGAAGACGCCGAAGTCCGGCGTGGGCGTATAGTTCCAGTCGGAGATCAGGGTCGGGACCGGCCTGCGGATGGAAGTCCCAGGCGGTCCAGGACCAGTTGTGGTCCTGGATGGCCTGCAGGACGTGCAGGAGCCAGTCGTCGCCCGACGGATTGGCGGCGTCCGCCGGACCGGCCCATCCGGCGGTTGGGCCCGCCGGAGCCGCCGAACTCGCTGACGATCACCGGGAGCTTGGCCGTCGCCTTCTCCATCCGGGCGATCCAGACCTCGACCGGGTGGCCCTTGTTGTTGTAGGCGTGATTGGCGTAGATCACGCCGTTGCCGTTGGGGTCTTTGAGCTGCCGGCCGTCGAGGATGCCGTCGAAGTCGTAGGCCCAATTGAGGCCGCCCGCGATGATGACGTTCTTGGCGCCCGTGGCCCGCACGGCGTCCAGCAGCTTCTGCATCCCGACCGCCTGGTAGGTCTTCGGCGTAGCCCCCCTGCGGTTGGGCCGGTCCGTGACCGTGCCGCCGTTGAGCCAGATGTCCCAGGTGACATCGTGCGGCTCGTTGTACAGGTCGTAGATGACCGCCGGATGATTCGCGTAGACCGGGGCGATATCCTTCCAGAACGCCAGGCTGTTCTCGTCGGGCATCGAATGCTGGCCGATATTCTGCCCCCACTCGCCCACGTCCGACCAGTGCAGATCGAGAATGATGTAGCAGCCTTTCGAGGCGCACAGGTCCACGACCTCCTTGACGAGGGCGCGATATGCCTTGCCCTCATCCTTCTGCTCGGGCGCCTTGCCGAACCAGCGGTCCTGGGCCAGCGGCAGGCGGATATGGTTGACGTGCCAGTCGTCGATGGCCACCTTCACCGACTGGAGGATATGCCCCTGGCCGTCGCTGGTCCATTCCATGCTGGCGCAGTTGACGCCGCGCAGGGTCACCGGCTCGTCCTTGCTGTTGAGAATCTGCGTCCCGACGACCTTCAGGGGCAGGGGCATCCCCGACGACTCCGCTTGTGCCGGACCAACTCCCAGGATCGCCGTGGCGACCAGAGCCACTCCCATCCCAACCAACACCTTCATCCACCGCGTTATCATCGATTCTCCTTCTCACATACGAGCGTTCAACAGAACGAACCTCATTCTGTCGGAGGCTACAAAGGCCATCGTTCGGACTGCGTCCGGGCCGTGCCCATAATCTCGGCGATCTTTCGCCACCATCTCCGGATGTTCCGCCGCGACATTGCGTTCTTCGCCGGGATCGGTCGCCAGGTCGTACAGCTCGATCGGCCCCTTCGGGTCCTTCGCGACGTTCAGCCGAATGCCCTTCCAACTGCCCAGGCGCACGGCCTGCTTCTTCCCTTGCTCGTGGAACTCCCAGTAGAGATACGGATGCTTCCCCTGCTCGCGCGGCTTGCCCAGCAGCGTGGGCAGGTACGAGATCCCATCGATCCCCGTCGGCGGCGTCACACCGGCCAGCTCGCAGCAGGTCGGCAGGAAATCCCAGAACGCACAGACGTGGTCCGTCCCCGAGCCGGCCTTGATCCTGCCCGGGCCAGCGGGCGATCAGCGGCACCCGGATGCCGCCCTCGTACATATCGCGCTTGTTGCCGCGCAGCGGCCCGTTGCTGTCGTTGAAATTGGGATCCGCGCCGCCCTCCTTGTGCGGCCCGTTGTCGCTGGAGAACAGCACCAGCGTCTTGTTGTCAAGGCCCAGCCCCTTCAAACGGGCGAACAACCTGCCGATGTCGCCATCCATGCGCGTAATCATGGCGGCATGCCCCTTCTGCGGGTCGGGCCAGTCCTCGTTCGCGTAGGGACCGTAGGACGGCACTTCCATGCCCTGCTTGCCCGCCTCGTTGTTCGCGTGGGGGATCGTGAAGGCCAGGTAGAGGAAGAACGGCTTATCCTTGTTCCGCTCGACGAACTCCAGGGCCTCCGCCGCGAACAGATCGTGCGAGTACTGGACGCGCTTCGTCGCGACGCCGCTGGGCGGGTTGACCGGCTTGACCTCGTTGGCCAGCAGTACCTTCTCCTCGTTGCGCCAGAGGTAGTCGGGATAGTAGTTGTGGGCGTGGGCCTGATTCAGGTAGCCGAACCAGTAATCGAAGCCCTTCTTGTTCGGAATGCCCGTCGTCTCCGGCTCGCCGAGGCCCCACTTGCCGATGATGCCGGTCGTGTAGCCGGCCCCCTTGAGCAACTGGGCCACGGTGACATCCGCCGGCCGCAGCGGAATCCGGTCGTTGCCGCGAATCCAGGCATGTCCCGTGTGCAGCCCGGTCATCAGGCAGCACCGCGACGGCGCACAGACCGTGCTGCCGGCGTAGTGATTCGTGAAGATCATCCCCTCGGCCGCCATGCGGTCCAGATTCGGCGTCTGAATCGCCTGCTGCCCATAGCAGCCCAGGTCCCCATACCCCAGATCGTCGGCCAGAATGAAGATGATATTGGGCTTCTGTGCCGACGCCCCCGCTTTTTGCGTCTGCCCCGCACTCCGGCATCCCGGCACGAACGCAGAGACCGCCCCCGCTGCCGTCAGACCCGCCGCCTTCAGGAATCCTCGTCGCGTCTCCATCATGCTGTCTCCAACGAACTTCACACACGATCAAAAGAATGTGGCTGCGCAAACGCCACCGCACAGCCGTTTATACCGCCGTGACCCGACGAGGTCAAACTGGTCTATGACCCGCATACGGCATTGAGTTGCCGCGCTTGGCCGGGAATTGGGTTTGTTTGTACAACCGGCCCGCGCAGGCTCCAGGGGACATCCGGCCACGGCTCTGTCCCCAATCCCCAATGTTGTCACCCCCGGCTGCGACCGGGGGCCGCAATCCGACAACTCCGCCGAAGGCGGACGCCCGTTGCCCCGTGTCGTTCGGGAAATCCGCAATCCGCAATCGAGAAATTGGCTTTGTTTCGCACGACTGGCCTTCATCTGCGCCGGCGGAAAATGGGTCGGTAACCAACTTGGCCTTGATTCGCTCCGGTGGAGATTGGCTTTGTTTCGCCAGATCCGCTGGGAGCCTGACCGCTCCTAACCCCTGTACCGCAAAGACCTTGCCCTTCGCCAGGACCAACGCAAATTGGGTTTGTTTCGCACGATTGCCCCTGGGTCTGGGCCAGGTTCGTAGTGACGCCGTCAGACGTTATAGTGGCATGGGCAGGGTTCCCAAACGCGATACATCGCGTTTGGGGTCCCCATCTTGCCCATGATTCTGGTCCACGGGCAGAGCCTGCCCTAAGAGTGAGGCCGAAGGGCTACCCGAGCCAGAATATGCCCTGACGGGCACACTACGAACCGGCTCCGCCGGCGCCGCGGCCCTCGCAGGCTCGGAAATTGGCTTCGTTTCGCACGATTGCCCCTCGGCGGCCGGCGTGTTCGTCGTGGCCCCGGCAGGCGGTTCCGGGTTCCCAAACGCGTCTTTTCGCGTTTGGGGTCCCTCCTCCAAGGCGGCGATCTTGGCCAGCAGGTTGTCCAGAGTGAAGTCCGGCGGGAGCGTCTCCCGCACGTCCGCGGACCGGCCCCCGGCGGTCCGGCTCTCATCGAAAGGTCCGTAGGGTGCGTATCACGCACCGCTCCTCTTGGGCTGGTGGCTGGTCCACCCACCGCCCCCTGGCGCTGCCCCTGCACCTTGTGCAATTCCCCCATGGTCCGGTACAGGCTGTTCTCGATCCGCCGCTCGTAAATAAGCAGCCGGTCCAGGACCTTGGTCTCGGAGAAGTCCTTCACCACCGTCAGACCTACAACCGGATCGGCCGCCTCCGGCACGAGGCGCGGCCGCCACCGCTTGATCTGCGGGTCGTCGGCGCATTGCTGACACATCACGTCAAAGGACTCCGTGTGGAACCGCTCCGCCCGTTGCAGCCGCCAGGACAGGCCCGCGATCCGCTCCACCAGCCGCGATTCCGTCAGCCCCACCGGGGCCAGTTCCGCACGGAATTGATCCCGCAAGAGGTCGAAGTCATCGGTATCCTCGCCCACGACCACCGCCTGCTTGGCCAGCAGGCCATGCTTGAGGGCATTCTGGGCGACTTTGGCCTTGCCCTCGGGCGTACGGGGCCCGGTGGATTTCTGGGCATTGGCACGATTGGCTTCTGTTTGTGCTTCCGTCGTCATGTGTGAGCCTCCAGAATTGATGATTGATGATTTCCATGCTCTTCGACTCTTGCCCTTTGCCTTCTTACCTTTGCCTTCTGCCTTGTCCTGCCAAAAGCGGACAGACCTGTACTTATATGTCACCTCCCTATATCCGGCCGTGTTGCACGAACCGTGCCGAAATTCTGTGGCGCGTGACGCCCCGGAATTGCGTAACTCCTTGTGCCTGAAGGAATAAAGAATTTCTGGCTCGCGGGGTGTTTTACCTTTTCAACTGTTGCACAAACGTGGTCGTTCGCAGGGCGAGCATGAACCACCGAAAGAAGCGATCCGCAGTCCCGGCGGGGGATCGTGTTTCTACCCACCGAGAGCCCAGGATCTTGACAACCGGTGCGCTTCGGAGCCTCTCGCCATGCGATTCGCAGGCTAAAGACGACGGTTCATGGGCCGAACCCGGGAATACGCCCTGGCCGGATCTCCGCTTTCGGGTACGAGTCCCACGGACGACCTCGCCTTACGGATTCTCTCCGCCTCCGCTTGTGCCCGGCTCGTCTGCTTCCGGGCACGTATGACCTGACGCCCAAACCGATCCGACGCCTCGAAGTGATGTGCGCATCCCCGCCCGAACCAAGCCCGCGACCGTGACATGGCTTCTCTAGAGTCCCCGGTTCCCGATCACCGGGTTCACTCCGGGGACAGGCCCCCATGTTCACGAGCGCTGAACCGTCTTCTCTTCTCCACGCAGTGCGTGCCGCAGCATAGAGTCAGATCGGGCTCGATCAGGGAGTCATATCATGTCCGGACCGTCGAGGACTCGGGTACACGCCGCATGCCGCTACTTCCTGCTTCATGCGCTCGCCGCTGTCGAGCACGCCCTTTCTCGCAGCGAAACCGACATCATGGGCCGTCCAAACCGTTGCCATGACCCACGTAGCGGAGAGCCCCGCAACGACGCGAGAGAGGTTGCGTTCCTGGGCACGACCACGGAAACGCCTGACGGCGTCACTACGAACACGTCCTCCTGGTTCTGTTGTCCGCAGCGCCCTACCGCGTGTACGGCCCGCAATTGGCCCTAGGAGCGAAAAATGCCAGGGGTCTGGGGACGGAGGCCCCAAGAAGTCACTGCTTTAGGGCAGGTCTTGGGATGCTACCAACTATTTCCTCTCCGGATGCCAACTATCGAGTCCTTTCACGAAGTCATCGACGATCTGATCCTGGCTCCACCTGACGATATTCTCCACGGGGCCGTGGGTGCGCTCCTCTTGGCCCGGCGCCCTGATATGAGTAGTCCCGGTGATCCCTTTCGGTGAGACGGTCAGGTCAATCAAGTACGTGAACTCATGGCCCGCACGGGCGAAGGACACCATTCCCGTATAGTCTTCCCACCGGTTCGTCCCCACCTCGGCACCCAGCTCCTTCAATAGGAGCGCCAATCTGTCGAACGCCGGGCGCCCTTGTCCCCCGATCCACTGCTTTGCTCGCGCTCCGTTTTCCCGTTCGCGCAGGATCGCTTGCGGTCCGCGCTCCAGCACCTTCAGCAGCGTGTTCTTCAAATCTCCGTCATCCATTCGCGAACCTCCATCAAAAGGGTCATCGGCGTGACCCCATTCTCTCACGGCCCACCCCGGGACGCAATGCTTCTCGGCGGCTGTGTGACTACGTTTTGAGGGGAACCTTCGTTTTTGGCCCATTTTCACAGGCAAGAGCACCTGACATCATCCCGTTTCCCTTGTTCGGAGTGAGGCCGATAGACCGATTGACGGTCTGTCAGCGCGTCGGAATTTCGCGGACGCCATACATATCTCGATCCGATCAGGAGGCCCACGAGAGGGCGGGCTTCTTGCCGGCGTGGGCGCATTCCCGCAGATAAAGATCGATCAGATTCTGGTACGAAATGCCGGTCTCCCCGGCCAGGGCCTTGAAGTAATCGATCACATCCACGCCCAGACGCAGAGTGACCTGCTTCTTCAGTCCCTTGGCGTAGGGATTCCTGCGGCCCCCCATCTTCGCGAAGTCGTATTCCTTCCTCATGATCCAGAATCCACGCGTGTTCGCGTGTACGCCACCACGTCGTGCTCATGATGCACGAAGAGGGCCCCCAAACGCGAAAGATGCCGTTTGGGAACCCGGAAAATGCCTGATGGCGTCACTGCAAACGTGTGTCGCTGGTTCGCCCTGGAAATGCTGGTCATCTGTACTGGAGAAGTTCGTCCCTGTGCCGAGCCCACCATTCCTTCCAGTCCGGGCGGTGAACACGATACTGGCTGTAGGCTTCCTTCCCGCCCGTGTGGCCGAGCGCTGTCAGCGCCGGAGCGCTCGTACCAGGGGTATTTCACGTTCCTCCCGATATGCCATGACGGTCAGCGGCTGCACGGCGCGAGAATCGTTCATTTGTCCCAACGCCTCTGCGGCCGCACCTCGCACAGCTTCATTGGCGTCCTTCAACATACGGATCAACGGCTCCAGGGCTCTGGGGTCTTTGAACTCTCCGAGCGATTTTGCCGCGTTGATCTGGACATTGACGTACGGATCGCTCAGTGCGGCAAGCAGTGGTTCGACGGCGCGAGCATTCCGCACGCGTCCCAACGCCGCCGCCGTAACCTCCCGCACTTGCCGGTCCGGGTCCTTGAGCGCCCGAACAAGCGGATCGAGAACCACGGGACCTCCTATGTGTCCCAATCCACCAACCACCGCCCTGCGAACGCGGGCGTTCTCATCGCCCAGTGCGGCAATCAGCGGCTGTACCGCGCGAGGATCGTGCAGCCTTCCCAGGGCGGATGCCGCCGCCGCACGGACTCTCGAATCCTTGTCCTTCAACAGAGGGATAAGGGGGTCAACCGCCAACGCGTCGCCCATGATCGCCAGTGCCAGGGCGGCGTTCCCTTTCACCACCGGATGCTCGTCCTTGTCCGACAAGAAAGACCTCAGCGGGCCAATGGCACGCGTATCCTTGATCCCTCCTACCGCCCTTGCCGCATTTGCCCTGACCTGCCACTGGCGGTCTTTCAGCAGGCCGAGCAATTCATCCGAGGCCTTGCCTATGCAGGCGAGCGTCTCCGCCGCCTCGCCGCCAAAGGTACACTCCGAAGAGCACGGCTGGGTTTTCGCACCAAGGGACGAAGCTATTAGTTTCACCACCGGGAATTTGGCGTCGCTGCCTAACATCCGGATCAGAAGGGGGATCGCCGGCTCTGCGCTGCCTTTCATGTACCGCAGCTTCATCATGGCGTCCGCCTGCTCATCCCGCTTGCGTGATTGCAGCATTTCCATGGCTATCTTCACGTCGGCCGGGATTTCGGCGGACACCCTGTCGGCGGGACTCTCGGGCGAGCCCAGGACAGGTGCTCCTGCAGTGGCCGCACGGAGCGATGATAACGATCTCGAAGGCCAGCCACAGACGACCAGCAACATGGAGCACAGACCCACAAGAAAGATATGCCTCACAGCGGTCTCCTTTCCTGATTCCTATCGAACCAATGGTACCAAAGACCAGGCGCTCGGCGATGTAAAACATCTGTAAAACCCCAAGCCGCCCGCTACATCGTCGTGCGAGGACGCACCGACCTAGAAGAGGGCCCCCTGTGGCACAGCCGCCCTCGGCTGTGGAATCCAGAGGACCACCCCCGTGGGCGGGGGTGCCACATGTTTGGGAACCCGGCAACGCCTGACGGCGTCACTACGAACGCGCGCTCCTCTGGTTCTCCTACCATGCTATTGGCCCAAAGCGAAAAATGCCAGGGGTTTGGGGGCAGAGCCCCCAAGGTTCACTGCTTTCGGGGCCGGGATCGTGATGTCGATCGTCTTCACCTCGCCCAGCGTGGACAAGGGTTTGTCGAGGTCGTCCGGGCGGCCTACGACGAGGATCTGCATCTGGTCGGGACGCAGATGCGCTTTGGCGACCCGGAGGACATCCGCCTTTGTCACTTTCTCGACGTTCTCCTTCGTCTTTTGCAGGAAGTCGGCCGGGTAGCCGTAGTAGGCGTAGGTCATCAGGCGATTGATGATCTGGCCCTTGCTGGCGAAGTTGAAGACGAAGGAGTTCAGGTAACTGTCCTTGGCCAGGGCCAGCTCTTCGTCCGTCACCTCCTCCTGCGTCATCTTCTTCACCTCGGCGAGGATGGCCTCCGTGGCGTGGACGGTGCTCTTGAGCTTCGTCTGGCAGCTCAGGGAGAACATGCCCGGATGGTCGTAATCGGCTCCGTAGGCCCCGCCCACCGAGTACGCGAGGCCCTGCCGGGAGCGGACGTTCTTGAACAGCCGGCTGGTGAAGCCGCCGCCCAGAATCTGGTTCATCACCATCAGGGCGTGGTAGTCGGGATCGCTCATCAGGCCGCCGAGGTGGCCCAGACGGATGATGCCCTGGTTCATGTCGTCCTTGCGGACGGCATTGACCGTCGGGCGGAATTCGTACTTCACCTCCGGCACCGGCGGCAGCTTGACCTCGGCCTTGGGCCAATCCTTGAAGGCCGTCCTTGATCTTCGCGATCATCTGCTGGGCCTCGAAGTCGCCCCAGACGGCCAGCATCGTGTTGTTCGGATGGAAGTACTTGCGATGGAAGGCCACCAGGTCATCCCGCGTGATCTTGTCGATGGTGGCGTACTCCGTCTGGCGGGCGTAAACGCTGTCGGGGCCGTAGATCAGCTTGGCATACTCCCGCATGGCGATGCGGCCGGGATTGTCGTTCCGGCGGGCGATGTCGCTGCGGGCCGAGATCTTCTCCAGGTCGATCTTGTCCTGGCGGAACGCCGGATGCATCAGCACATCGGCCAGAATGGCCAGACCCGTATCGACGTCCTCTTTCAGCACCGACATCGAGGCGCCGCCGGAGCTGTCGCCGATATAGGTCTCGACGGAGGCGGCGATCTGCTCCAATTGCTCGTCGATCTGGTCGCCGGTCTTGGTGGTCGTGCCGCCCGTGCGCATCACGGTACCCGTGAGATCGGCCAGACCGATCTTGTCGGCCGGTTCATAAACCGAGCCCGTCCGAATCATCGCCGAGACATGGATCAGCGGCAGCTCGTGATCTTCCAGCACGAACAACTGCATCCCGTTCGGCAGGGTCAGACGCTGCACATCGGGAACCTGGATGTCGCGCCAGCTTCGGGTACTTCAGTTGCTTGTAGGCCCGCGCGCTCCTGGGCCGCGCGGCCTGCGCGCCACCGCCGCGGCGGTGATCTTCCCAGCCGAGGGCGGCTGGGCCACTCTGACAGCGATCCGGCCAGAACAGCGACACACATCAGCACCAGTGCGATTCGCATCATCATCATATTTTTCATATCCGGGCTCCTGTTATCGGCTCGCGCCGGCGGCGGTCTCGATGACGACCAACCGTGCGGTTCTTTGTCGTGAAATAGGTCTGGGCCACGCGCTGAACGTCTTCGGCGTTCACCTTTTCGATCTTGTCCAACTCCTTGAAGAGGTTGCGCCAATCGCCGGTGACCACCTCATAGAACGTCAGCTCGCGGGCGAGGCCGGAATTGGAATCGAGCTGCCGGATCAGGCCGGCCCGGCTGCGGGTCTTCGCCTTGGTCAGCTCTTCCGGCGAGACCGGCTCGGTCTTGAGCTTCTCGACTTGAGCATAGACCGCTTGCTCGCATTCCTGAGTTCGTGTGGCCCTTGGCCGGCACCACGAAGAACATGAACAAGCTCGGATACTTGCTCGAATCCGCTCGCGCGTTGGCGGAAACGGCGATCTTCTTGTCTTTCACCAGGTCCTTGTACAGCCGCGACGTTCGCCCGACGCCCACGATCTGGGAGATGACCTCGAGCGCAGCGTAATCGGCGTGGTTCACGTTCGGCTGATGATAGCCGATCAGGACGACCGGCTGGGCGGCGTCCTCAATTGTCACGCGTCGTTCGCCGCGTTGGGGCGGCTCCTCCGTCTCCACCGGCTCGGGCTTCGGGGCGCTGGGAATGCCCGCGAAGTACTTCTCGGCCAGACGCTTGACCTCGGCCGGATCGACATCGCCGACGATCGCGATCGTCAGATTGCTCGGGCCGTAGTGGGCCTTGAAGAAGGCTTCGGCCTCGGGCCGGGTGATGGTCTGTATGTCGCTCATGTGGCCGATCACGCCCTCGCCGTACGGATGCGCCAGGTACGCAATGCCCTGGAATTCCTCGTAGAGGCGGCCGGTGGGCTGGTTCTCCATCATCCGCCGCTCCTCCATGATCACGTCCTTCTCCTTGTAGAACTCCCGCAGCACGGGATGGGCGAACCGGTCCGCCTTCCAGCATCATCCATAGCTCCAGCTTGTTCGAAGGCAGGCCGACGATGTACTGGGTCGCATCCTCGCTGGTGTAAGCGTTGAAACCTCGCGCGCCCTGCTGGGTGAGCGCCTCTTCGTATTCATCATGGACGATGTACTTCTGGGCTTCCTGGCCCGCCTGGTCGAACTGCTCCTGGAGCTTCTTGAGCGTCTCCGGGTCCGCCCGGTCGCCCTTGCGTTTCTCCTGCTTGATCGCCGCGAACAGATCGTCCAGCCGCGCCATCACGGCGGCCTCGGCCTGGTAATCCTTCGTGCCGATGGTCTGCGTGCCCTTGAAGGCCATGTGCTCGAAGATATGCGCCATCCCGGTGATGCCCTTGACCTCATCGACCGCGCCCACGTCGGCGTAGGTGTGGAAGGAGACCACCGGCGCCTCATGCCGCTCCAGCACGAGGAACGTCAGGCCGTTGTCCAGCGTGAACTTCGTCAGACGCTTCTCGAATTCGGCCAAGTCCTGGCTCAGTGCGGCAGGTGCGATGACCAGCAAGGCCAGCGCGAGCACCGCCGCCCCCTTACGCCTCACGACCGCGTGTTCCATAGCACAACTCCTTCATCGTTTGGAGTTCTCTGTTATCCCGGCCGGTCAATTGTAGGTGAAATATACTGTGGCGAGGCAATCCTTGTCCACCCTCACGCGGACCCAATGCGCGGAAAATCCGTCCGGAAACTCGTGATGGACGTAGTTCTGCTCGGGGGTAACCGCGAAGGATTGGTACAACCGCCAACTGCCATCGCCCAGGAAATCGACTTCGATATCGAAACGGCACCGGCTGCTTGCCGTCATGCGTCAGGTGCACCACCTTCTTGTCGAAGCCGGTCATCAGGAACGGGTCCGAGACCGCGCCGGCTTTGACCGGCGTGTTCCACCACGGCCCGCCCCAGCCGGCGGGCTTGCCCATCCGCCACAGGTCGTCGATATTGCCGAACCAGAGGCCCGATTGCGGCTGGCCCTGGTCGTGGTCGATCTGGTCCGAGGCCAGGACGAACATCCCGCGCCAATAGCAGAAGTCCGGCATGACGCGCAGGTGCGAGCAGATCGGCCGAATGCCCCAGATGTGGCCGCCGTAGGCGAACGCCGGCAGCTCGTAGAACATGCCGTGCGCATCCATCAGCAGCCGCTCGGTGACGGCGTGGCGAATCCGCGTCCATTCCGTGTTCCAGGCGTGGTCCCAGGTGTGGCTCGCCTCCGGCAGCAGATACCGCTGCCATTGGCCCTTGACCAAGGCGCGCAGAACCACGCTGGATTTCGTCCAGCCGACCGCGTAGAGCGTGTTGCCGCCGTAGGAGCCGTCGCCCCCGGACGCGTGGACCTCGACGAAGGGATTGCGCTCCACGATCGTCCACTTCGTGCTCTTGCCATCCCATTCGGCCAAGCGGCCCCCGTCCCGCTTTCCGAGGAATTCCCGTCTCGTCATAGGTGTTGTTCGCAACGACCACGCGGCCCTGGGCAGTGAAGGCACTCTTGAAATGCGGCGTCCCGGCGATCTCCAGCTCCTTGACCAGATTGAAAAGCTCCTTCGCTTTCAGCGTGTGGACATCCACTTCCCAGAACCGCCCTTCCATGCCGAGGAAGTAGACCTTGTTCGCCGGATCGAGTCAAATGCTCGCAGGTGGCGGCCAGGCGAACGCCTTTGAGATCCTCGATGACCCGAACGTTGCCGTCGGCGTCGATGGCATACGGCCCGATGAAGGCCTGGCCGCTCGGCCAGTGGGGATACCGATTGGCGAAGGTCCCGGTCACCGAGGCCGGATGCCGCCGCATCGTCATGTCGTCGCTGATCTCGTACAGGCCCAAGCCCTGGCCGCTGATGTGCGCCACGTAGCCGACCGCCCACAGCTTCTGTGCCCAGGGAATCAAGGCCCCGATCCCCGCCTCGGAGATGCTGCCGACGCCCTTCGCCATGACCGTCAGCTTCGGGAACACACCGTTGACAGGCACCGGCGCCGAGGCTGTCTCCTTGGCGTCTTCCTCTCTTCCCGTTCGTTCCAGATAAGCCCGAAGGGCCTTGGCCAGACTGCGCCCGAACGCGCGGGCGCCGTCCACCGTCACGACTCGCCCGCCCGCGTTCGCATAGGGGAACTCGAACGAGGCTTCCAGCCGGATTCCCTCCAGATGAGCCGCCCACTGGCCGAAGCTCAGGTTGCCGCCGGTGTTGCCGCCCGTGTTCCACGCCTGTCCGAACGGCAGATTGTCGGAGGCCCGGTAGACGAGCGGGCCGCTCTGGACCGTTTCCAGGAGCCGGCCGAACTCGCGCTGCTGTTGCCACATCCGCTCGTCCTCGCTGCCCACGATGTAGATCACCTCGTTGTGCGGGCCGCGAATATGCGGACAGTGCAGGTCGAAGGCCGCCTTCAGCTTGCCGTTCGACCAGTTCGGCGCGAACGTCCGCAGGGCGGCCACCGAGGGGTGGACGCTCTTGCCGCCGTAGTCCCGGTTATGGTCGCGGGGCTTGCGATTCTTGCCCTGGTCGCCCTCCTCCACGCCGTCCTTGTCCATGAACGGGATCGCCAGGACCTCGACGTTACGCCGGAACCAGTATCCATCCTCGTTATCCGCCAGCACACTCTCCAGCAGTCCCTCCATCACGTAGTCCGCCATCGCCTCGCAGGCATGGTGCCGGGCCGTCACGAGGACCCGGTACTGCACATCGCCATCCAGCCGGCCCACGTGCAGACGCTCGACGCTCCGGCCGTGCTCGCTCTTGCTCAGTTCCTGCACAGCCACGTGCGGACTGCCTTTGTACTTGGCCAGGAATTCCTTGAGGTTCTGCTCCTGGTAAGGAATCCCGAAGCTGAACCGCACCTCTTCCGCGCCGGCAGGAAAGCTATACTTGAACGAGGCATCCTGCACCGCTTCCGCTCCGAGCCAGGACCAGGTCCGCCCCCGGTCGGTGCTGACGGCAGGCCCGCGCACGCCGATAGGGTTGGGGCCGGTGAAGCGGAAGGTCAGCGTCCGACGCGTGTCGCGGGCATCCTGCCCGCGCGTCTTCGTGGCATCGGCATCCTGCCGATGATCCATGGGCTGGAAGCCCATGCCACAACGCACGCGAAAACTCCAGTAGAACCACCACCCTTCGCGTATCCCGCAGGTCCGGCCGAAGGTAGATCGTGTCGCCCTCGCTCCGTTCGACCACGACATTGCCGCCGGGGTAGTTGGCATCGACAATCGGCCCCACGGCGGCGCCGGCCGCACCAACGCCCAGGCCAAACAGTATCAATATTCCGAGGACCAGAGTACGTAGGGTGCGTATCACGCACCATTTCACAGCGAGGCGGTGCGTAGTACGCACCCTGCGAGCGACGCCGGATGCCTCCGGAACGCGGGACGGGAGTGAGTAGTCCATTTCATGTCCCTCCAATGGACAGATGGGAATCCCTGGGTTGCATGACTTGGTGTACACGAGGAGGGACTATACCCGTCCGGGACGCGGGCGTCAATCAAGAGCGGAGGAGGTACCCTGCCACGCTCCGTACGCTGATCGGGTGGGTTTCGCACACGCATTGATCGTTCGGTGGTTGCGTGCGGCGTCTCTTCGTGGGGCGAGCGTCCCCGCTCGCCTAAAAGACGTTGTGCGCGGACGCACGACCTACGAAGAAATCCCTCGCACGTCGGCCCACGACATTCGCGCAGCCGCCGCGCGGTAAGAAGGGATGGGCCGGATCAGTCTTCGTCCGGAGCGCCGACGGTGGCCTTCTGGTACAGCCGCTGGCAGGTTTCGCAATCGCAGATGCCGACGGTGCGCAGATGGGAGATGCCCGCGAGCCGGCGGGTCTCGATCAGCTTGGCCCCCTTGGCCTCCATCTTGCGGAAAGCCATCTTGGCCTCGTGGTTGTCGTGGTAGCCGACGGCGTCGATGATGACACTGACCTTCTTGTCCCGCTGGAGCAGTCCGAGGGCGGCGGCCTTGACCGCTCCTTCGGCACAGGCCCCGATCAGCAGGAACTCCGCCGCACAGACCTCGCTCAGGACGCGGTCGATCCGCGGCTCGTCGAACGGGTCCGTACACCGCTTGTGGAGGATCACCTGCTGGTAGCGGCGGAGCAGATCGCGCGGCAGATCGGTGTTGCCGTCGGCGGCGAAGCTGATCCGGTTGTTCATCAACGTGTAGCTGATCTTCATCTGTCCCGGCGTGCCATCGACACAGTACCGGGTCTCGACGTCATGACCGTTATGATCGGGATAAACCTCACAGGTGGAAATGATGGGAATGTCCCGCGTCCGGGCCCAGGCCATCAGACGCCGAATGTGCGCCAGCACCCGCCGGTGGTTGCGGATGCAGACCGCGCCGTCCGCCAGGAAGAAATCCCGCTGCGTGTTGATATCGACGAGAACTTGTCGCCGCTTCGCCCTGACCATCTGCATCATCATCCCACGCCTACCTTTCCGGGCGCCAGCGACCCCACCATTAGAGGATACGCGTGACCCATCTCACAGGTTCGGCTCGGGCTCGGGTCCCCACGGGCGGAATCCCGCACGTGGGAGTCCCTCTCCATCGCGACGCTTCGCGCTGGGACCCTTCCCCAAGGCGATGCACCGCCCTGGGAAGCCGAGCACACCCTCCTCTTAAATCGTGTGCCATATAAAGAGACTTTAGCAACAGTCCCGCGGGAAATTTTTGTGGAAACTTCCTCCGGTTCAAATCATTTCGTACAATGGGGCCCGGAGATGCGGGCCATTCGCCGATGGGCCTGCGATTCTCAGGATATTGGGACCATGAGACGAGAGTTGAAAGAGTACGCGGATGTCGCGCTGTCCGTGGAAGACTTGGGCGGCCAGCTCGACTTTGCCCGGATTTTCGGACGTGCCGGCCCGGTCCATATCGAGATCGGGTCGGGCAAAGGAACGTTCCTGGTGGCCCAGGCTCAAGCGCAGACCGAGGTGAACTTCCTCGGCATCGAATGGGCCCGCAAATTTTATCGCCACGCCGTGGACCGCATCGGACGCTGGGGCCTGCGCAACGTCCGCATCGTGCGCGCCGACGCCGCCACCTTCCTGCGGGACCTGGTGCCCCCGGAGTCGGTGGACTGCTTTCACATCTACTTCCCCGACCCCTGGCCGAAGAAGCGTCACCACAAGAGGCGGTTCCTGCAAAGCGCCAATCTGGAGGTCCTGATCCGGTGTCTCAAGCCGGGCGGGGAGATCCGGATGGCCACGGATCACGCCGACTATTTCGAGCAGATCCGCCAGGTGACCTCGGCTTATGGCGGCAAGCTGGAGGAAATCGAGTTCGAGCGTCCGGCGGGTGCCCGCGAAGGAGAGCGAACCGGCACCAATTACGAGCGGAAATACGTCAAGCAGAGCCGCCCGATCTACACCATCGCCTTTCGAAAACGGGCATAGCGACTGGCAGGGTGAGCACCGCACACCAGCAACCGCCCGATACCTTGAAGAATCGTGTGCCGTGTAATACCGACTCCGCCCGAGAATTTCGTAGTCCGGGTGGCAGCCTCAAGCGCAGCGCCTCTCCTGAGCCTTGTGAAGGATTGGGGATGGCTTCATATATCGGACGGGTGGCAGCGGCAAGCGCAGCTTGCCGATGGCTCGTGTACATGTTTGCACGCCATCGGCAAGCTCCGAAGACTCCGCTTGCCGCTGCCACCCGCCAGTTTGAGGTGGGCGCAGTACTACCGGTCTGTCTTTCGCCTGCTGTCCTCCGGGTTCAGGCGTGCGTCAGCCAGCATCACGCCAAGACACAACCATCCCACTCCATTCCGCGCGTACTTCATGGCTTTTTCCCTCCTTTGGCTTGCAGGCGCTCCGAGGCCGTTGTGGCCACCCGTTTCACGTACTCATCCCGATCTTTCGTGAGGGCCTGGATCTGGGCCAGCGCCGGACGGGCTTTTTCGCCGATCTTGTCCAGGGCGATGACCGCGAACAGGCGCGTCTTATCCGTCGGATGCTTCAGAGCCTCGACCAGAACCGGCAGGGCCGTCTTCTCATCGCCCCAGTCGCACAGCGCGTGGGCGGCGGCAATCCGAACAACAACGGACGGGTCCTGCAGCAGCGTTGTCAGCGCCGGCTTGGCCAGCGCCAGATCGGCGGGATACTTCGCGCAAGCGTGCAGACCGACCGCCCCCCAGTAGCGAACGGCCGGCTTGCCGTCTCTCAGACACGCCAGCCAGGCCGGGGTCGCATTCGGCCCCTGGTAATCGGCTTCCTTGATCTTCGCCAGCCGCTGGCGCAGACCCGCTTCCTCGATTTCTTCGCGCCAGGGCCTCGTCTGCATCGTCGCCGGTTTGTCCTGGACGGGACCGCCCCACTTGAAGGTCACGACATTGCTGTCCCGAAAACCGATCCGGCAGGCCTTGGCGTACAGGACCTCCTGCGGTCGAATCCGTACGGGTCGAACGTAGAGCTCCCAGCCGGTGGCGCTCTTGGCGTCGCCGCCGATCCGCCAGGCGATCGACGCCCCCTGCGTGGCGCAGGCCATGGTCACGGTCCCGCCGCCCTCGGTCTTCTGCCCTCGGTCCTCCACTGCCCGGATGAAGACCGGCTCGGCGGTCTTCTCGTACGTGCCGCCCGGCCGCTTCACCTCGTCGAACATCGGCTCCGGGAGCAGGCCGATATCCATCGTGTCGCGATACCACTCGCCGTGGACTTTTCGCATCCGCTCCAGCACATCCTTGTGCTTGGGATCGCCCGCCAGGTTGTTCACCTCGTGCGGATCGGCCACGAGATCGTAAAGCTCCTCCACGGGCTTCGTCGGCTCGAAGTACTGCTTCTGCGGTCCCGCGAGCTTGCCTTCGGCGTTCAGACGCCGCATCTCCTGCATCGTCGGCATCTGGTTCATGTAATTGATGTCCTGCCCGCGCGTGAGGTGCCACAGGTAGTTGCGAAGGTACTTGAACCGCTTGTCGCGGACATACCGGATGAGGTCGTACGCCTCATCCATCCGGTCGCGGGCCCCGAACACGTACTCGCGCGGCGGCGCCTTCTGGCGGCCCAGGAACGCCCGGCCCTGGATGTGCTTGGGAATGTCGATCCCCGCCAGCGACAGCATCGTGGGCGCGAAGTCGAGGAAGGCAATGAGGTCGTCGTTCACGGTCCCCGGCTGGACCGCGTCGGGCTTGTTCGGCAGCGCGAGCTTGCGCCACTTCTCGGGGACGCGGATGATCAGCGGAATCCGGGTGCCGGAATCATAGAGCCAGCGTTTGCCGCGGGGCAGGCCCCGGCCGTTGTCGCCCCAGAACCAGACGATCGTGTCCTCGGCCAGGCCGTCGGCCTCAAGCTGGTTCAACATGTCCTGGACCTGCTTATCCATGAGCGTAATCAGGTCATAGTACTGGGCCCAATCGCGCCGGACCTCGGGCGTATCCGGATAGTAAGGCGGCAATTGCGCTTTGGCGGGGTCGTGCCGCTCTCCCGGACCGAGGCTGCCCAGCCGCTTGAGCATCTGGGGGGTGCGATTGCGGATCTGGCTCTCGTGCGTCAGGGTGAAATTGAAGACCGCGAAGAAGGGCCTGTCCTTCGGCCGATTGCGCCAGTGGGCCTTGTTGCCGCACTCGTCCCACGCCGTAAAGGGCGGCTCGAACTGGTAGTCGGTCTTGGCATTGTTCGTGCAGTAGTAGCCGGCGGCCCGCAGGTACTCCGGGAAGCACTTGACGTAGTGCGGCGGGACGCCCTGGCACCGCATGTGGTGCGTGCCGAGCGTCGTCGGGTACATCCCGGTGATGATCCCCGACCGCGTCGGCGCACAGACGCCCGAATGGGAAAAGACGTTGTTGTACCGCACGCCCTGCGCGGCCAGCCGGTCGATGTTCGGCGTCACGGCGTACGGGTCGCCGTAGCAGCCCAGATCGGGATTGATGTCCTCCGTGCTGATCCAGAGGAAATTGGGGACTGTCGATTTCGGATTGCGGATTTCGGATTGCGGATTAGCGCCGCGACCCGCGTCTGCGATCAGAAGCGCCGCCGACCCGCGATGCCGCCTGCAAAAACGTCCTGCGGTTCAATCTGCCGTTCGGAACTCATTGTCATTGCCCTTCTGACCTTTCTCCCCCTTCGCTCTCTTCTCACTTCTTCCCCTTCTTCCCCTCTTCCGGCGTACCGAGGATGCGGAGCGAGTCCTCGATGACGGGCAGGGCCTTGGTCTGCACGCGCGGACTGCCGGCCTTGCCGGTGACCTCCATGCGCACCACGGCGCCGCCGAGACCTTCCGTGAGCGATTGGAGCACGGAAGGCTCCGCCGCGGCGACGCGGGCGCCGCGGGCGGTCAACATCAGGTTGATCTCTTCCGTGGACAGGTCCATCGTGCCGGAGCCCGTGAACGCGGCGCTGCGGCCGGACAGATCGAGCTTCGGAATCAGCAGCTTGTCCGCCCGGATATAGGAGTCGATCGACATGCGCTCAAACGTGTAGTCCGTCGGCTCGCTGAGGCGCAGCACCGACAGCACATTACGCAAGGGTGAGACCTTCCCCACCTGCATGTTGGCGATATCGACATGACAGACGCCGCGCCGCGGCACACCGGGGCCGCGCACCGGGGCCGCCTGCGCCGGGAGTCGGCGGGCGCGTGTCGTTGCCGATCGGGGCCTTGAGACTCAGCCAGACATCCATCGTGCCGCTGGAAGTGGAGGATGAACCCGAGGGCGGAGGATGGACGACCGAGGCCAGATTTTGGAGGATACCG
Source organism: uncultured Planctomycetota bacterium (assembly GCA_963699595.1). GTDB lineage: Bacteria > Planctomycetota > Phycisphaerae > Sedimentisphaerales > Anaerobacaceae > PLanc-01. Next base: position 263,201 of record CAVOUO010000035.1, on the reverse strand, counting down.
CCCCCCGCTCCCTGTCCTGGGTCCTCTGTCTTGAGTCCTCCGTCCTCCGTCCTCTGTCCCGTGTCCTCCGGCTGGCCGGCCAGGAGGAATTGCCGCAGGTCCACGTCGTTGAAGGCTACCTGGAGCACGTACTCGAGGCCGAACGACCCAGGCAGATCGCGCGCTTCCTCATGCTGCTCCCCGGCGGGCGGAGCCACCGGCCCGATCTCCAGGCTCCCCCACAGTCTGCCGCCGTAGCAGTCGCCCACGAAATCCTTCGCGGCCCATTTCTGCGCATTGGGATCGTAGATCGCCTCGACAAGGGTGTGGGTGGCCGCTTTGCCCTCGACCGCGAGCCGCTCGGCAGCCAGGCGGACCCGGCCTTTGGTAAGCCCACGCTTCATGCTGTACGAGCCTTCCGCCTCCAAGGCCCCGGACAACTCCACAGTAGTGCCGGAGACCTTCAGAGCACAGACGTCCGGAGAGATCTCGGTCCCGACGGATCGTGGCACAGGCGTAGCCGTAGCCGTAGGGTGCGTATCACGCACCATTTCGCCCCTCGCATCAAAGCGGTGCGTTGTACGCACCCTACCTTCCGCGGAGGGATTCCCCGAGCCCGGGCTCAGATTCATCTGGCCGCCGAACTCCACGACAGTCTCGTCCTGGGCCGCCTGGGACACCTTCAACGTGGTCAGGTCCAGGTCGAACAGTCCGCGGGGCGATAGCTCCCGATACGGACCGGCCAGCATCTTCGGCAGTGCCCGACCGAGCTCGTCGGTGAAGCGCATGTCCGTCGCCTGGAGCGTGAAGGAGCCCTTCTCGAATCCGCCTCGCGCCAGGGTCGCGGATCCGTCGATCCGGATGACGCCGGGCTGTGCCGATTGCGGATTGCGGATTGCGGATTGCGGATTGGTATCGGTCGTTTCCTGTAATCCGAAATCCGCAATCCGAAATCCGAAATCCAAAACGGGTAGGTCCTGCGGCTTGGCCGTGACGTTCTTCAAGACGATGCCGTTCTTCCGGAACGAAATCGTTCCCCGGATATCTTGCAGGGGATAGTCGACGTGCTCGTGGTGGATCCGGTCGCCGAGGCAATCCACGACCACCGCGTATTCCGGGGGTTTGTTGCCCTCGGCCTGGTCCAGGTCCACCGTCACGTTCACGTCCCCTTCCGGGCGGAAGGCGGCGACCTGCTGCGCCAGAGAGGGCGGCAACAGCCCCATCGTGGTCTCATCCAAAGGCACCTGCTCGGCGGTGACCTTCATGTGGCACTGCTGGAGCGTGTCATTCTTGCCAAACTGAACACTGCCGGTCAGGGCCACGGGGCTGCGGCCGTGCTGTCCGTGGAGTTTCCGAATCCGCAATGACTCCGGCGTGATCGTCGCCTCCGCGGTGATATTCGAGACGGCCAGAAACCGCCCGTCCGCCGGCTCGCTCCCGGTGGACGGCGGCGGTGTGCCGGTGCCCACCGTTGGGCCCGTCAGATCGGCAGAGGCCGACGGCAGCCGCAGAGAACCCTCCCGGCAAACGACTTCGGCCAGAAAACTGACGTCCCTGGCGGCATTGGGGTCCCCCCCGGCCCCCTGGGCATCGCCCCCGGCGCGCGGCCGTACGGGCGAATGATCATTCGCCCCTGCCGGGCCGTCCAGGGCGCCGGCGGCCGACGTGCTGAACACCCGCGCCTGCATGTCCGCCAGCCCGCCCAGACCGCAGCGGCGGAACAACTCCCGGTGCCGCGCCGGCAAGGCGTCCCGCAGCGTGGCATCCAGGGGAATGCCTTGGGCGTCGATGGAGAGGTAGTAGCCGGGATTGCCGCCGGACCAATCCGTGACCTTGCCGTTCAGGCGGATCTGCCGGTCGCCCGCCTGGGAGACGACATCCGTGATCGTGACGCCTTCGCGATCGAAGAACAGATTTCCGGTCAACTCCGGGAGCGGGTAGGGGAAACCGCGGAAGTCGGCGTTCACATCGCTCAGGTCCACGGAAAGGTACAGGCGCTGGTTCGTGGGAGAGGTTCGTGTGAGCCGGTAATCCACCGAGATCACGCCCTGTCGGCTGGAAGGCATCCCACAGTTCCTTCTGCATCCGGATCGAGGGCGGCATAAAGGGCCTTGTCCAGGACCATGTTGCGGCTGACGAGCCGATATTGGTACTGCCGGCTGCCGCCGGATCTCCCGTACCCAGCCGTCGAGGCACACGTCCACGTTCCCGTGCTTGCCCACGAGCCGATTCGTACGCATGCTGGACTGCGTGAATTCCAGCTCCCCGCTCAGATGATCGATCCGGTAGGGAAAGTCGCTGTCGCAGATCGAGATGTCTTTACAGACCAGACTGCCTTCGATCTCGCTTTCCTGCCAGTTTTTGGTATTGCCCTTCGCCTGGATCGTCGATCGATCCGACGGTGCCGGTCGGCTGGTAATCGGCGAAGAACTCCTGCAGATTTCGCAGCGGCCCCGACTCGCCCACCATGGTGGGCGTGATGAACCGCAGCATGTCCACCTCCGGCGACTGCTTGCCGTGCACGTCCTTCATCTGGAGCTTCAGCGTGTAGGCGCCGTCGCGGGCGTAGGTGAGCTCCGCCGCCAGGACATCGACCGCCCACGCCCGTTCGAGGGAAGGAATATCCGTGGAGGACACGCCCCCGGCCACGGTGAGCTTTCCGGGCTGTCCCGCGCGGGGCATGGTCCATTCGCCCACGAGGTTGCTGTCGCCGTAGCCGCCCGAGAGCTTCGACGTCTTGATCTCAAAGCCATAGACGGGATACGCTTCCGCAGTGCGCCCGAAGCGCGCCTCGATGGGAACGGACATCACGACCTCCTGGGCGTGCCGGCCCCCGGGACCCCACCGGCGGTACTTGGCACGTGGGAGCCCACCTTGCAGTAACGCAGCTTGCCGCGTTGCAGACTGATCGTGGGCATCTCGCCGGCCGTGCCGCGCGGACCGCTGGAACCGCAGACTCCCCACGTTCCACCGCCCCGTCTGGAGGTCCAATTGCACATCCAGCAGGAAGTTTTCGATGCGGATGTCCGTCACGCGCGGCGCCAGGAACAGCAGACTGCGCCGGCTGAAATGGGCATAGACATTCTCCGCGCGCAGAATCGTGTTGTCATAGGCGGCCTTCGCGCTCGTTCGGCCGAATCACCAGACCCGCCACGGAGACCGACCCATCGCGGCGAAGATCGAAGGCCCCCGTCTCGACGCGGGCATTCATCAGGCGGCCGATCTCCGCCGCCGCGATCCGCGGCAGAGCCTGGCGCAGCCAGAGCGCCGCCCCGGCGACCGCCACGCCGAGGACAGCCACCACGATCAGCACGCGGACCCGAAACCGGCGCCGCCGCCGCAGCCTGCCTGCATCTGCTGTCATGTCCAGATTCGTAGAGCGAGCCATAGAAGATTTATGATTTATGATTTTTGATTGTAGGGACAGGAAGTCATCTTCCAAATCTGCAAATCACAAATCAAAAATCACACTTTCCTTCACCGTTTTCGCTGAATCGCCTTGTCCGCGATATCGTGGCGGTAGTAGGCGCCTTCGAAGTGAATGCGACCGACCGCCTCGTAGGCCCGGGCCTTCGCCGCCGCGATGTTCGCCCCCAGGGCCGTCACGCCCAGCACGCGGCCGCCGCTGGTCACCACGTCGCCGTTGCGCTGCTGCGTGCCGGCGTGGAAGACGACCACGTCGCCCACTTCTTCGGCTTCTTTCAAGCCGGTGATTACCTTGCCCTTCTGGTAATCGTCGGGGTATCCGCCGGACGCCATCACGACGCAGACCGCCGGCCGCGGGTCCCACCTGAGGAAGACATCCTCCAGCCGCGCGTCGCAGACCGCCAGGAAGACCTCCAACAGGTCGCTCTGGAGCCGCATCAGGATCGGCTGCGTCTCCGGGTCGCCGAAGCGGACGTTGAATTCGAGCACGCGCGGCCCGCCGCTGGTGATCATCAGGCCCGCGTACAGAACGCCTTTGAACGGCGTGCCGTTGCGGTTCATCGCGTCCACGGTGGGCACGAAGATCTCGCGGGTGATGCGGATCTCCATGTCCTCCGTGATGATCGGGGCCGGACTGTAGGCGCCCATGCCGCCCGTGTTGGGGCCCGTGTCGCCGTCGCCGATGGGCTTGTGGTCCTGGGCGGACTCCATCACGTAGATGCTGTGGCCGTCGACAAACGCCAGAATCGAGGCCTCCTCGCCCAGCAGCTTGTCCTCGACGACCACCCTGGCGCCGGCGGCCCCGAAGATCCTGTCGACCATGATCCTCTCGGCCGCCAGAATGCCCTGGGCCGGGTCGTCGCAGACGATCACGCCCTTGCCCTTGGCCAGTCCGGCCGCCTTGATCACGACCGGCTCATCCCGGCTGGCGATGTAGGCCTTGGCGTCGACGTACCGGTCGAAGACCCGCCCTTCGGCGGTCGAGATCGCCCCGGACCGCATCAATTGCTTGGAGAAGGCCTTGTCGGCCTCCAATTGGGCCGCGGCGGCGTTGGGCCCGAAGGCCTTGATGCCGGCGGCCTCCATCGCATCGACGGCGCCGTTGGCCAGCGGCTCCTCCGGCCCCACGATGACCAGGCCCACTCTCTTTTCCTTGGCGAACTTCACCAGGGCGGGAATATCGCTGTCTTTGATCGCGACATTCTCGCCGCACTGGGCCGTGCCGGCGTTGCCGGGCGCGATGTAGAGCTTGCCGAGCTGCTTGGACTGCCGCAGCTTCCACGCAATCGCATGCTCCCGCCCCCCGCCGCCTATCAGCAGTACATCCATAGGACTTTCCGATTTATGATTTATGATTTTCGATTTATGATTTAAGATCCGACATCCACAGCGACGCTCCATGCTAAATCCTCGATAGAGAATCTTCAATCGTAAATCTTCCCCGGGGCTTCCTTTGTGGGGACTCAACCCTCGATTTGTCGTGCTGAACGCAGTGAAGCATCTGGCCAACGAATGGAACCAACGCCTGTCGCCATGCTCAGCCCAGATCCTTCGCTGACGCTCAGGATGACAGGTGCACGGCGCAGTGGAATGGTGCGTGATGCGCACCCTACCGCTTTTGCGGCGCGGGCGGATCGTTGACGAGGAGGGAGTCTCTCTCACCGGCGGGCTGGCTACCGAGCTTCGGCGGCTGGCCGCGAACCTGTCGCCATCCCAGGAGGTGTAGATATTGTCATCCAGGTAGCCGCAATAGGATCGCTTTTCGAGTCCTGCATGCATGTCCAGTCACCAAGACCGCAGTAGGACCGCTTCTCGAAGCTCACATGACCGTTCTGACTCAAGAGTTCCAGAAACATCACATTCTGCCCCTCGCCGTCATGGGCGATGGCATTCCCCAGGCGGGCCTGCTCGACGTTCCTTGGAACGGCTCAACATCCGGCTTAAACCGCGAGAAATTCCTGGCCTTCTTCTCGTCCATCCAGGGATTGCGGTCGGCGGCAATCGCCATGCCCCTCTTGGGGTCAGCCGCACGGTCAGCTTGTGCCGGCTGTAGACCATCTGGTATGCGTAGCTGCAATGCTTCGACGGGTTCGGGCCGAAGTCCCACAGATCCGTCAGTCCTCTGTCTCGTGTAGGCCATAGGTCTTCCAGCTTGAATTCTTCGACCTCCTTGTCGGCTTTGCACAGAAAGGATTCGAGGCGTAACATCCATATACGTATCGACCAGCAGGATAGAGGCTCGAACTGATCGTCGCCTCTCCGCCGGCTGCCGTTCGGGTCAAGTCCGTAAGCAGCATCTTCGGTCCCTGGCACTGCCAATTCGTCAGACATCCGGTCCCACTCGCTATCTGCTCCCGGCCCGCGGCCATCTGGTCCTCGGCATACTCATCATGGCTTTTCCATTCGAGGATAGATTGCCAGCATCGGCCTTGCCGATTGCCCGGACGTGATTCGTGCCGCAGGGCCATGCGAGGATCCAACAGTCCCAGATGATCAGGGTCCCGTGATGCCAAGCGACAACACGTATGAATCCGCACGAGCCGATATTGTCGCGCTCACCTATGAGCCCTTTCGAACGAATCGCGATCGCCATGCCCGATGATAGCCCGATCCACGCTGTCAGCACGTCTTTGCATGAGCAGTGCCCCCTCAGTGGAGAAGACCGGATCATGGAGCCGTTAACTGCCTTACGGACTGCTCTCGTGAGTGATTGAGCAGATCGGGGCGCCATTGCCTGGTGCGTTCGAGGGCTTGCTGGCGGCGCCATTGGGCGATTTTGGCGTGGTCGCCGGAGAGGAGGATGTCCGGGACTTTCATGCCGCGAAAGACCTCCGGACGCGTGTATTGGGGATACTCCAGCAGGGGCGAATGATCATTCGCCCCTACCGAGAACGAATCGTCCTTGGCGGAGTCCTCGTCGCCGAGGGCCCCCGGCAGCAGGCGGACCACCGCGTCGATAATCACCATCGCGGCCAATTCGCCGCCATTGAGGACGTAGTCGCCGATGGAGATCTGCTCGGCGTCCAGAGCCGATCCGGATGCGCTCGTCGAACCCCTCGTAGCGGCCGGCGATCAGGATCAGCCGGTCCTCGCCCGCCAGCTCGCGGGCTTTGGCCTGGTCGAAACGCTGGCCCTTGGGGGGTCAAGAGGATCACGCGGCCCCGGTGCGGGGCCAGTTTCTCGACGTGCTCGAAGCAGTCAAAAAGGGGGCCGGGCATCATGACCATGCCCGGCCCGCCGCCGTAAGGCTTGTCATCGACTTTGTGATACTTATCGGTCGTGAAGTCGCGGATGTTCGTGACGGCGACCGCGACGATCCCCTGCTCCTGGCGCTCGCTTGAGAATCGAGTAGCTCAGCGGAGACTCGAACATCTCCGGAAAAAGCGTGAGAATGTCGATCCGCATATAGGAAAAGTTCTGAAGATTCAGCAGTGGACAGGCCCCAGTGCCTGCCCATCTCGGGGGGCAACCGCGCAGGGCTGCCCCTACAGCTTCACACTTCAAACTCGCCGGCTCAGAAGCCGGCGGGGTTTCCGGTTTGGCCTCGGCCGGTTTGGCCGCGGCGGCCGCGGCGGCTTCGGCGGCGGCTTTCGCCTTCTCGGCGCGGACTCTCTCGGTGGCAGTGAAGAGCTTGCCTTTGGCGTGGGCGAGTTTCCGGGCCTGGGCCATGCGGGCCGCCTTCTCCTCGGCGTACTTGTGCTTGATGCCCTGGCGCAGCAGGATCTCCGAAACCGTGTCGCTGGGGACGGCCCCCTGGCCGAGCCAGAATTCCACGCGGTCGCGGTTCAGGACGATCTGCTTGGTGGCGTCCTTCTCCAGGGGGTCATAGTGGCCGAGCTTTTCGAGGACTCGGCCGTCGCGCGGCGTGTGGGACTCGACCGCGTTGATCCGGAAGAAGGGACGGTGCCGCCGGCCCATCCGGGCCATTCTCAGTTTCACTGCCATGTCGTTCCTTTCGTGAGAGGGGCTCCCCGGTGCGACCTCGCGCCCCTGGGGACCCGAACCCGTATAATGAATTTCCGCGATCCGTTGGTAGTGACGCCGTCAGGCGTTCTCTTTGGGTTCCCATCTATGCCCTTACGGGCACACTACATACCGATCACGAAACACGTTTACAGACCAAGGCATAACCGTTGATAAAGATCGCGAAGTTCGCCTGATCCACGTGGGCATCGGCAGCGATCCTCTCGACCTGCTCGTCCGAGAGCCGGTCCGCGTACTGCTTCTCGCTGGGCGTCATGATCGCGACCGCCCGGCGAAGCTGGGCCAGCTCCTCACTGGTCGGAGCCACCAGCATGGCCAGTTCGCTGGTCCCCTGCACGTCCTGGAACTGCCCGCGGACCCGATTACCATACCGATCGTCGCAGAATTCGGCAACCTCTTCGAGGTACTCATTGATAGATATTTTTACTTTGGCGTCCAACTTGTGATCCTTCCTGATCGCGAAAAAACACAGATGCCCCATCCGGTATGCGACAATTATACCCAAAATGGCCGGTCTTTGTTCGCGCGGGAAGCATGTCCCGACCGCTTGGCGCCCGCCCGAACCGGCCCCGCCTGCTCCAGGAACCTCCGACGATTCAAACCCCTCTTTCCCCTCATCATGTCATTGCGAGCGAAGCGAAGCAATCTCCCATCATGCGCGTTGAGATTGCTTCCCCCGCTCGCGGCAGGCTCGCTGCGTTCCTCGCAATGACATAAACAGGTTAGATTCATGTCTTGTTATTCGATTCTCTTGATCTTGCCGTGGCGCTTGATGACGCGTTTGCGCTTGGAGCGTTGCTTGATCTTGCGGCCGTGGGTCATGGCGGCGTTCATCGCCTCCATGTTGAAACCGCGCGAGAACAGGCTCTTGAGCCCGCCGAAACTGCCGCCGCTGAGAGCTTTCATCATGTCGCGGCTGCGCTTGAAGGTCTTGACCAGGCTGGAGACCTCGTTCGGGTCCGCGCCGCAACCCGCCGCAATCCGGCGCCGCCGGGAGCCGTCGATCAGGTCGGGGTCCCGGCGCTCCTGCGACGTCATGGAGTAGACGATGGCCTCCATCTGGCTCGAGCTCCTGGCCGTCGAGGTCGAGATCGGCCATCTGGCTGCCGATGCCCGGCAGGAGCTTGAGCATGTCCTTGATGCCGCCCATCTTCTTGACCGCCTGCATCTGCTTGAGGAAGTCGTCGAAGCCGAAGCTGCCCTTGGCCATCTTCTGCTGGAGCTTGAGGGCCTCTTCCTGGTTGAACTGCTCCTGGGCCTTCTCGACCAGGGTGACGACGTCGCCCATGCCGAGGATGCGCGAGGCCATGCGGTCGGGGTGGAATTCCTCGAGCTTGTCCAGCTTCTCGCCGACGCCGATGAACTTGATGGGCTTGCCCGTGACGGCCTTGACGCTCAGGGCCGCGCCGCCGCGGGCATCGCCGTCGAGCTTGGTCAGAATGACGCCGTCGAGCTCCAGCCGCTCGTTGAACTCCTTGGCGGAGTTGACGGCGTCCTGGCCGGTCATCGCGTCGCAGACCAGGTAGATCTGGTGCGGCGAGACCGCCTTGGCGACCTCGGCCACCTGCGCCATCATCTCCTCATCGACGTGCAGCCGGCCGGCGGTATCGATCACGACCACGTCCTGGCCGTGCTCTTTGGCATAGCGGACGCCGTCTTTGGCGACCTTGACGGCGTCTTTGGTGGTCTCATCGGTGTAGACGGGAATCCCGGTCTGCTCGCCGAGGATTTTCAACTGGTCGATAGCGGCAGGCCGCTGCAGGTCGTCCGCGACCATCAGCGGATGCCGGCCGTTCGACACGAGGTACTTGCCCAGCTTGGCGGCGGTCGTCGTCTTGCCGCCACCCTGGAGGCCGGCCAGCATGATGATCGTCGGGCCGGGCGAGACGAAGTAGATCCGCGTATCCACCGGCCCCATGAGCCGGGTCAGCTCGTCGTTGACGATCTTGACCATCATCTGGCCCGGATGGAGGCTCTGGATCACCTCGGCCCCGATCGCCTTATCCCGCACGTCCTTGCAGAACTGCTTGACGACGTTGTAGTTCACGTCGGCTTCCAGCAGGGCCTTGCGGACATCGTGCATGGCGTCGGAGATGTTGGCCTCGGTGATCCGCCCCCGCCCGGACAGCGACCGAAACACCGAATTGAATTTTTCCGTCAGAGACTCGAACACAGGAATCCTCTCTGCCTTTTCAACGAAAATCGGGTGAGTCCGCCGTAGCCTATACGACGGCGCACCCACGGGGGTTTCATTATAGACTCCCCGCCCCCCATCTGCAAGGCCCAATTGCGGATAGTCATCCACCATCCGCCCTGCCCGCCCACGTCTTACCCGATTCCAGCAACGGCCGGAAAGGCGAGCCGTCACTTTCACCTTGCGCTGCCGCCGGCTTGTCCTATAATCAATACGACTATGAGAGTGCAGGAGGAAAGACATGTCCGGATTCTTCTGTTTTGTACCCAGAACCACACGCGTACAGTTATTCGCCGAGTTATTTTATAGGCGAAGGGGAGGGTTATTGCCGCCCGACGAAACGTGGCTATACGGCGCATTGCAGGTGTGCGAAGAGCGTCCTACACTTGTGCAGTTCGTGTCCGAATACACCGAAGCCGTACCGATGGGACCCGCCAAGGGACATGGCTCTGGAGTGGGCGGCGCGGAGGATCACCTTGAACGCGTGGAGAACCGTATCGTCGGAAATCCGATGGCTTCCTCTGTCTTCCATGCGAGTAGCCCCGTGGCTGTAAAGAAGGCCATCGAACGTCGGGTTTTTCTTGAGGTAGGCACACTCGGACAAAGGTTCGTCAGGTGGCAGACCAAACTGCGACTGTCCGAATTGTCTGTCCGCGGCCACGCATGAATCGATGACATCAGGCCCCGACATTGCTCGCAGTTACGTAGTTCGCTGATGCCAAGTCGTGACCAGCTACCAATACTCGCATCTGCGCTGTGTCTGGCACGAGCCTTTGTTTCAACGCTCAGTACCGCTTGGTGGTTTACCAATACCGTAGTTGGAAGGATTCTGTGTAGCATGGTTGCATAGCTACGCGAAGACGCATACAGAGAACTCCCGACGGCTTAGGCTGCACATCGCCACTCATGCCGTTATGGAGTCGGCGTGTTCAAATACACAAGTGAGGCGCGTTGGCAGGAATGGCCCGCGCGGCGGACTGCGACCATCCCAGACGCTCAGTACTATCTTGATCGCGTGTACGATGCTGGGTATGGCGTTCAGGATGCATTATGCAGAGGCGTTCGCATTGGTGCATGCTTGCCACCGAGCAGGACGCACTGACGCATCAGCAACAACCTTACCAGTTGTACAGCGTTGTTGAAGAATCTCGAAGCGCCTATGTAAACGAGGTGATTGTGACACCGCAAATGGAGCCGAGGTTAGGGACGCGCATGTCGCAGCTGATTTGTGCATGTTGTACCAGAGACGGGCAGGATGACACGGCAGGACCACAGGCAAGCGGTCAGATGTTACACCATGGGCGCCGACAGCGGCAACGCAAGTCGCACAGGACAGCTTGGCAGTCAGGTATGAGTGATTCTAGAGGTGGCGCAACAGTCTTACAGAGAACAGCAAAATGATGCGTGATGGCGATCGAACAGGTGGATACGCGTCCAGTACAAGCTTGGTTCAATGTGCTACAATGGTCAATGCGTACCACTCGAACTACAAGGAATCCACCGAATGGTTCACGAAGTTCATTGAGCAGGCAGATATGTGGCGGAATCCCTTCTTAACACTTTGCCACAGGAGGACCACACTAGAGCAGGGAATGAATCAACAAGAAACCTTATCAAAAGCAATTTAGCCCTCCTTGCAGTGTGTTACGAAGCAGGATGTGACCGAGTATGCAGAGACCGTGAAATTACCATACTGCAGATCTGTGAAACTCGGTCGCGAAGGACATTCTTGCCACGATTGTACCAGAATTGCCATGGAGTCCAGCGAGACCATGCGGAGTCGGGAGATGGATATGGAAAGCGGCTGAGCAAGGGCATATGCGATGCAGGCCAGTGTAGGGATTAGGTCGTGCAGTACTGATGATTGGGCGAAGTGATTCCGCAAGGACTATGCAGAAGCCGTGAAGTGGTGCACGAAGGCTGCTGAGCAGGGAGATGGGCGGACGCCCAGCACTGTCTTGGCATCGCGTTCAAGTGCCACGGTGGCCAAGGGGTACTGGAGGACTATGTTGAGGCATACAAATGGGCTGTCCTGGCAGGCATGAATGGAGTTGACACGCGCAGAGTCTCAAAGACGCGCTTCGCAGGAAAACGCCACCTCAGCCAGATCGAGGAGGCACAATAACGGGGAAAAGCTTTTCAGGACAAACGAGAGCACACAGCCGACCGGAGAAGCAGCCAAGGCCCAGAGAAGGTCACGGCCACAGCAATTGGCTCTCTGATTACTGCCGGACGGCTATTTCCTCACTGCCCAACACGCCATAGACAAGACCAACAGGATTGAGGTCCTGTACGAGCAGAGGGCCTATCCCGCCAAAGTAGTTGTCGCTGACGAGGTCATCGATGTAGCAGTTCTGAAAATCGACGGGAGCCATCCTTTCCTTGCCTGCCAGTCGTCTCCAGCGCATCGGTCAAACTGGCGATCTATCTTTACGGTGGGCTTTCCACAGGTATCGATGCACGGCGCGGAGCCGAAGTACACCGAAGGCTCGATCAGTCCCTGTCCTGCTCGTCGGGCGGTTCGCGCTCTTCCAAATCAGTGAGCTGGTACAGCCGGCAACAGCAGCGGTCTCCTTCTCGATGGGAAAGGGCGAGTGATCGGCATGGTGAACGCCCGCCTCGATGACCTCCTGACCTTGGCCCAGTCCGGGATGCGTCCCTCAGAACGTCAACTATGCCGTGAAAAGTTCATTCATCCTGCCATTCCTGGAAGGCGTGGAGGGCCTGTTCTGCACAGCACGAGACCCAAGAACGGGCGGTCACAGAGCGCTCCAGCTTGATAGAGAGAACCAGGAGAGCGTTGGTAATGGTGGTTTGTTACTGAGAGAAGCATAGGCGCCAAGCGGTAGGGCGTCTTCGCAGCGGTGAAATGGAAAAGGAGACGCAGTCGATTGGTCACCTCAGACGGCGACTTTCAACGTGAGTTCTCCCTTGTCCCTCCAGCTCTGGTCTCGTGCACAATCGGTCTTGCCTCCAAGAGGCGTATTGTCAATCCGAATGAGAAACCCGCACACAGGATGCCGATGAGGCGTTGAGCAGCACTATGAGGAGACGACGCCGCACTCACTGACGTTCATCCGAGTGCTCGCCGACCATCGTGGGCAGATCTTGGAGTACGCGGCATTGCTGCGTTCGGCTTGCCATGTGTGGAACCTATACGCCTAGCGCCACATTGGTGATCTCCGAGTCACACTTGCTCTCGTCAGTGGGCAGTCATCTCTGCTGTAGCGTGGCGAGGACCGCATCGCCCGCCCACTGCTAGAGAGAATACAAGAAATCGAAGGTCCGCACGACGGGTAGGCGGCTCACAGAGGACGAGACGAAGCGATTCAAAGCAGAGACTCGCCACCATCCCACCCCACGTCGTCTCGGTGCTATACTTGGAGACAGATGCGGAAGCGGGGCGGTTCGCCCGGGCATAAGTCGCAGACCATACGCCCTGTCCGCCCACGTCTTACCCGATTCCAGCAACAGTCAGAAAGGCGCATCACCTTCTGTTTGCATGCCGCCCGGCTTGTCCTGTACACTCAGTACCACTTTTCGGGCGCTCGGAAGTGCCTTTTTGGTGTTCCGACAGTGTTCGCGTTCTGTTGTCGCGTCACCGTCGCCGGACTGCGTCAAACAGCCTATTTGCAGGGGTTTTGTTGCGGTTGTGTCGTGTGTCTGTCCGGAATGAATAAACCTCGGGCCCCCGTCCCGGCGACGGAGGCCCGAGGTTGCTCTGGTGTGTGGCCAAAATGTGTCCCACGCGACGGGACTTCCCTGGCACGGTCAGGGAAGGGCTCGCCGCGATTATGTCCGAACCGCCTGTGGCGCTGCCGGCGAAAGGTTGCCGGCGGGCACCCTCGCGCGGTCGCGCAACTCCTCGATCGGATGCGGCCCTTCGGTTTCGAGCCGGTAATCTGTCCCGTGCCGGTCGATGTGCTCCTCGATCACTCTTTGGCTGGGCGCTGAGCCGTCCACGTTGACCAGGCGCTGCCACGTGAAGTACCGGGCCGAATCGGACAGCGCCTCGACCGGCGTGTACATGTTGCCGTCGGCCGTCAAATCGATCTGCGACGCGAGGATGTTCCGAATGTACTGCTTGTTCGACTGGAACCGGACCAACTCCGGGAGTTCCGACGGCAACAGGCTTTCCGCATCCCGGCCTTCGTACTGGTCGAGCAACTCCGCCGCCAGGTGCAGGTGCTCGATCTCACCATCCAGATGGTTCTGCCAGAGGTCCCGGATGCGCTCGTCCGTCTCCTCCTGGAGGAACGAATAGTAGAGCCAGCACTCGTTGTACTCGTGCAGGAGGAGCCGCTCGAACCAGGTCTCGCGCGGATCGGCCAGCGACTCGTAATGCGAGACGTGCTGCTCCTCGATCTGGGCGATTTCCTGGTACAGGCCCCGGCCGATGGGCATCTGGGGGCGGTTGCCGACGTTCATGTAGAAGTTCATGGTCTGCTGCTCGCCGGCGACGATGGTCAGGACGTGCAGCTTCGTCAGGATCTTGGCCCGGTCCTTGTCGTAGTGATTGCGGATGGAGTCGAAAGGATGCCGATGCTCGGCGACGGTGGGCCGGCCGGGGAAGATCTCCGTCAGCTCGCCGACCACCCGGGCCGGGTCCTTGCCGTCCATCAGGCTCATCAGATTCGAGTAGCGATAAAGATGATCGAAATCTTCGATCAGGGCGAAATCGAGGGCGTTCCGGACGTTTTCCTCCGGCTCGGTCCGCGCCAGCCACGCCGTGAGGTCCACCGCCACCTGCTCGTAGCCGAGTGTAACCTCCAGCGTGGATTCGTCCGCCGGGATGAGCCAGTTGATTGTCTTCTGTTGCTGCTGCTCGATCCGGCGAACCTGGGCGAGCTTCTGCTTGAGGTCGTAAGCGTCCGCCTGGCGTGCCATCTGGTGCCCGAACAGCGCCGCTTCCACCTCGATGCCGTTCATCAGGATGATCCGCGCCCGCGTGTAGGGATGGACCTCGTCCTTGTCATAGGGCTCGACGTTCAGCTCGTCCCAATTCCTGACTTGCCGCTCGAATGGGATTCCCTTTTCCTGGAGCGGATGGAAGGCCATGACGATTCCTCTCTTCTCGGGGACACGCCTTATCCGCACGACAGACAAGGCATCCGCCAGATGGAACGACCGAACGTTCTTTGGATGTTAGACGTGGTCCGCGCCGCGGCGGATTGGCTTTCTGCCTAATCGCCGCACGCGGATTGCTGAATTTGCAGCGCGGATCGTCAAGCGGTCGCGGTTGCCACGCTCGTTTGTAGTGTGCTCGTAAGAGCATATAATAGAAGATAACACCTTACGGCGTCACGACGAACGGATACGAGCCGCGTAACCGACAGACCACTTACGATCCTTTCAGACGCTCCAATCCTGCGCGGTTTTGATGAAGCGATGCTGCAGGACGACGCCGATCGCCATGGGAGCGAGGATCAGGACCGGCAGGAACCAGCGGTAATCGGAAGCGAACATCTCCAGCTTCTTGGGATCGGTATTCTGATGGAGCACGCCCAGCAGGCCGGTGACGATCAGGGTGCTGCCGCCGAGACAGGTAAAAAGGATCACGGCGGCCTTGAAGACGATAAAGGAGATCATGCCGCCGGCAACGAGCCCGATGAGACCGCCGGCCAGCAGCAGCCGCTGGTCGCCAAGGCCGAAGGCCAAAGTCACTCCGGCCGTCAGAATGCCGCCGGAGAGGGCCCCGAGCAGACTGACCCCCCAGCGCATCAGCGGGATGGACAGAATGGAAAAGAACAGAATGCAGATCATCGCCAGCCAGATCACGTTGCCGCCGATCAACTGGTCGTTGGCCCAGATCGACACGAGCAGTCCGAGCAGGCCAAAGCAAATCGTCACCAGAATCTTGAAAATGCGCCAGCCGTAGAAGAGGCAGACGACGCCGAAGGAGATGAACGTCAGCGCCTCGACCACGTCGAGGGTGCTGATATGCTGCCACATGGTGGCCAGCGGGGCGACTTGCTGCTGGGTGGCCGGCGGCTGGGCCGCTTGCTGGGCCGTTTGCTGCGCAGGACCAGTACGGTGTGCAAAATGCCTGCGAGACTACTCATCGGATCCTCCTATCTGTCCCCGTGCCGGGGAATCCTCCTCGAAAACCAGGTTGCGTGCCACGCAACCGACATACCGCTATCTGTTTCTAATGGGTCCGCCAATGATGTCCTGATTCCTCCTTAGAACCGGTCTTCCCAGCCCCGTCCTTGTGCCGTCGCCGGGGCGATGGGCACAGCACCAGTTGCTCCAGCGTGCCAAACGCGGTCATGCCCAGCAGGACCAGGCCATAGAACCTTCCCTGCCGCTCCATAAGGGTAATCGGGTCCGAACCTTTGAGGATCAGCAAGGCGGTCAGACCCGCAAAGACCAGCGCCGCCCCCAAGGCGGAGCACGTCAAGGCTCCCGCCAATCGTACGAGGGACAAGCCCAGTACCAGCAGCACCAGCCCCACGGCGGCGAGGAGGGCCTGGTTGGGCCGCTCCAGCTCGCAGAAGGCGGATCTGATGCCATCCACGATATTGAGGGCATAGGCATGAACGCCATCGAGGCTCTCACGCACAGTGTATCTTTCCTGCTCTTGTCCCGCCTCCGGCGGCCTGGACACAGCTCCGGGCGCTGCGACAGCAGGCGCTCTGGTCATGACGGCCAGAGCCACCGCCACCCCGAAGAAGGCCAGGAGAATGGCGGCGCAGAGCCGCGGCAGAAGCACGCCGAACAGCGCCCCGCCTGCGGCCACCAAGCCGGCAACCATAGGGTTCCGCCCCTGGAGCAGCACGGCAATCGCTCCGGCCGCCGCACCAACCGACGCCAGCACCAGCCGGCGCACGCACATCCCGCCCAGCCATGCCACCAGGCCCAGCACGACCAGCGCCAGCCCCGGCACCATCAGCACCGGCGGACTGAACCGGCTCGCTACTTGCTCGAAGCTCTTGAGGATCTCAATCATAAAGTGTCGGCAAACGCGTCGAACCCCGCACGCGCACACCTCGACGCGCAGCCCGCGCTGCGGGCTTCGGATGCACCATCTGTTCATTTATCGGCCCATGCGGGCTGTTTTCGTTAGCAGACATGGTCCGTCAGCAGGAAGGGACCCCAAAAGATGCCTTCGGCACCCACATCAGGGCGGGATGGTCTTTCAGCGGTTCTTCGGCGGTCGCTCGATGATCGGGACAGCGCGGAAGATGACTCCGCGAATCTCGCATGTTGGGCTCCAATGCGGATGATAGGAATCGAACCTACACGGGCGTAAGCCCACAGGCACCTGAAGCCTGCGCGTCTGCCAGTTCCGCCACATCCGCGAAATCTGTCCTATTATCACGTGCCTGCGGATGGCCGTCAAGCCCCTGCCAATCAGAATAATTTGCAGATTCCCGTAGGGGGCAGGCCCCCGTGCCTGCCCATCTCTGGAGGGCAACCACGGGGGGTTGCCCCTATACCTGCGCCGGGTGCGGCCGGAAGACGGTGGCAGCGACCCGTCGAAAGACACAAGCACCGGACCGTTAGGAA
Source organism: uncultured Planctomycetota bacterium (assembly GCA_963699595.1). Classification (GTDB taxonomy): domain Bacteria; phylum Planctomycetota; class Phycisphaerae; order Sedimentisphaerales; family Anaerobacaceae; genus PLanc-01. Next base: position 246,109 of record CAVOUO010000035.1, on the reverse strand, counting down.
GAGGAACTGCCACCCGGATAGGGGCCGGCGGAATCCGCCATCGGATTCCGGCCGCACGCCCACCACCCGAAATGGGCAAAAATGGGTTGTTCGCCGTCGCGAATCTCTGCTACAATGACGTTGGGCCGGCAGAAAAGGACCGTCCTGCGGTTGCGCGGCTCGTTATGTCTGACGTGTGACTTCCCACAAAACGAGCGTTGCAGCCGTCGGACGTCAACCGATCCGTTTTGGAGATCGTGTGATGAGCGAGGTCAGCATCAGCAACGTCGAGTCCCAGTTGGTGCTGGGGATGCGAAAACGGGGCACCTACGCCGAGATCCGCCCGATGATCGCGAAGATCCACAAATACATCGAGTCCAGCGGGGCCGAGATCGCCGGACCGCCGATGTTCGTCTGCCATGAGACGCCCAAGGAAGTCGTAAAGGTCAACCTGCAGCACAACGCCGACGTGGAGGTGGTGATCCCCGTCTCCGGCGCGATCGAAGGCAACCAGGAGATCGACTGCTACGAGCTGCCCGGCGGGCCGATGGCCAAGATTACCCACAAAGGACCGTACGAGAGATCGGCCACGGCCTATAAGACGCTGTTCGCCTGGATCGCGGAGAATCACAAGAAGGTCGCCGGGCCGACACGCGAGGTCTATCTCAACGACCCGCGCAAAGTCGCCCCCGAGGAGTTGCTAACCGACATCTATGCCCCGGTGATGTAGTTACTGCTGCAGGAGCTTCTTCACCTGGGCCGGGTCCATAACGTTGTGGCCATACAGGCGGTCCGGATGCACCAAGCCGCCTTGATCGAAGAAGGCCCACACTTCGTCCGGCGTCGCGAGGCCGGCCACGACATCCGCCGTAGAGGGGTCCTGGCAGATTCTGGCCAGGCAACCGAGTGCCTGTAGATAGGCCCCTGGCGCCGCTTTTGGCGCCAAGGTCAAAACGATGAGCTTGACACGATTATCGGGCTTTGCCGGGTCGTATACGATGCCCGTCCGGGACGTGGCCACCGCCACCGCGATCTCGTCGATGGTGTCGAGTCGCGCGTGCGGCATCGCCAGGCCCGGCGCCACCACCGTCGGAAAGTCATTCTCTCTTTCCAGGACCGCCGCATGGGCTTCATCGACATTGCCGATCTCGTGCTGTTGCGCCAGCAGGCGGAGCAGGTCCAAAAGGGCTTTATCGCGGTCGGTTTCCTGAGTTTGACAGATCACTTCGGCGGGATTGAAAAACGAGGAAAACGGGATACTGTCCTTCTCCGTTGCCATAACCGTCATAGGGGCGACCATCCTAACCAGACACCCTGGGTCCATCTGTCGCGCCCGGCGAGGTCCGGCGGCGGCCCACCCCGCAGGAAGCAACGCAAACCACCATACAGCCTTATATCGGCAGAATAGTCAAGGGGAAAAAGTCTACATCATGTCGCTACTTCAATTCCACGGACCAGTAGGCGTGGTCGAGGAATTGCTTCCAGGAGCGGTAACGCTGGTGTGCCCAGGTGGATGTGGAGCATGGGGTTGTGCTTGGGCTTGAGGGGCTTCTGGATGAGGGTCATGCCGGCCTGCTTGGGGGTCCGGCCGCCCTTCTTCACGTTGCAGGTGGTGCAGGCGCAGACGATGTTGTCCCAGGTCGCTTTGCCGCCCATGGTGCGGGGGATGATGTGGTCCAGGGATAGCTCGGTCGTAGGGAAGCGCTTGCCACAGTACTGGCAATGATTCTTGTCGCGGGCGAAGATGTTGCGGCGGTTGAACTTGACCTCGGTGCGCGGCAGGCGGTCGTAGCACAGCAGCCGGATGATCCTCGGCACGGCGACGTAGAAGTTCACCGTCGAGACCCAGTCGTAGGCGTTCGGCTCGAACTCATGCCGGAACCGGCTGACCTCGCACCAGCTCTTGAAGTCGTAATTGGCGTAGGTATCCTTCTCGAACGAGACCACTTCCGCCAGGTTGCGGCACAACAGGGAGAAGGCACGTCTCGCACCGACAATACGAATGGCCATGTAGTGCTTGTTGAGCACCAGGACACTACAGTCAAGACCAGATTGATACTCACCGTCGACCATATTCTTCTCTTGCAGCCTGAATTATATGCCCACACGGTGCCGGCTGCAAGAGGTTACGACAATTTCTCCTGCCGTAATCTTACCTCGGGGCAGGAGCGGCGAATCGGATCATTCGCCCTGGAAGGCCGTCTTGCATGGATCGGGTATGCAGGTGAACTGAATGCCTTTCGATCTCCTCCTCCTGACTTGCCCGTTCATGGCGAGGGTTGTTTCTCCGAGGGGGACTTGCAGACGACGTTGGTGGCCCGAAGCCCCTTCTCACCCTCGACGATATCGAACTGAACCGTATCTCCCTCATCCAGCGTCTTGAACCCGTCCCCGTCAATACTGGAATAGTGCACGAAGACATCGCGGCCGTCGTCGGTCCCGATGAACCCATACCCCTTCCTGGGGTTGAACCACTTGACCTTTCCTTCCACCATACGAGGCTCCTTTTGGAAGACCTGCGGGACCACCCGCCTCTCTGCCGGCAAGCTGGTGCGGCCGAAACGATCCTCGCCCTTACATGCTCGGCTTCGCTTGTGCCGCGGCGCGTGCAGAAGCCATCAGGTTTTCCCTCATGAGCCGGCCCATCTTGAACTTCACCGTCCGTTTCATCGGGACGTCCACGCGCGCCAGCGTTTTGGGGTTCTGGGCGGTCCTGGAAGCCCGCGTGCGCGTCTCAAAAACACCGAAATCCCGGAATTCCAGACGGTTATCCTGACACAACTCTGTCACAATCTCATCGAGAAAGGTCTGTACGATCCGCTTGACGGACACCCGCTTGGCCTGGGTGAGTTCTGCAATGCGATCAATAAGTTCTTTCTTCGTGACTGTTGACATAGGTTACCTCATTTGAAGAAAAGAGCGAAACCGACGCGAGTCCTCCAACGCGACGGATCGCATTGGGCAACTCTGAACGCCCTTCTCGGCGATTTGCCCGCAGTGCAATCCCGTAACAGCCGGACACAATGCCACCGGAAAAGAACCACAAACGTCCGCAAACCACTATACAACAAAGACTTCGATGCGGCAAGTCCATTTGGCCAAAAATTTTCCCCGGCGCCCGACGGCGGCCTGAACGCCAATCGGATGGCTCGACCGCAACGCGGTTGACCGGCAGGCTGCCGGCGGCATAATGACCTGCCTGTGCACGCGTCGCCGGATGGTGCCGCAATGCTCGGCTGCCACGGCACGATGGGTGCGACGCGTACGCCCCCGGCCGAGATCGGTTGAAGAAGAAGTTGCGGATAGGACAGGAGTCAATGCCCGAGAACAGACCCGCCAAAGTGGAACCGAGAAAGCCTTTGGCGAAAAAGAAGGATCGCGCTGCCGAGATTGCCAACACGTTCGAATGGCTGATTACCGCCTTCATTCTGGCGTTTGTATTCCGGGCGTTCGTCATGGAGGCCTTCCGGATTCCGACCGGCAGCATGGCGGACACCCTCAAAGGGGCGCATTTTCGGCTGCGGTGCCCGCAGTGCGGCTACGGCTACGACCATGGGTTCGTGCCGCAGGCTTACGGCATGCCGGAGGACACCGTGCCGTCCGTGCCGGTGCCGATCCGTCAGCAGACCCGCTGCCCAAGCTGCGGATTCTACACGCCCGCCAATGAGGAAGTGCCGGTGGCCAACGGCGACCGGATCCTCGTGCTCAAGTGCATCTACCAGTTCGTGGACCCCAAACGCTGGGATGTCATCGTCTTCAAGAACCCGATCAACCCCACGGAGAACTACATCAAGCGGCTGATCGGACTGCCCGGCGACACCATCGAGATCATCGACGGCGATGTCTATATCAACGGCTCGATCGCGCGCAAGCCGCCGGAAGTCCAGAGAGAGGTCTGGATGCCGATCTACGACAACAACTTCCAGCCGGTCAATCCGAACGAGCGCGCGGGTTTCAACGGCCATCGCTGGCAGGTGCCTTTCAACCTGCAGGGCTCCGCCTGGAAGATCAGCGACGAAGACCCGACGCGGCTGGTGCTCGACAGTCCCGCGGACCAGCCCAGCGTGCTCACGTACGGAGGACCGTCGGCCAATGGCTTTGCGGCCACGTATGCCTATAACGAAGTATATAACTACGGCCGCATGCCGACGTGCAGCGACCTGATGGCTCGTTTCTACGTGCAGCCGGCGAGTGCAGAGGGCTCGGTCGGCATCACGCTGAGCAAATACGGCATCGACTACCGGGCCCGGCTGGACCTGTCCGGGCGGATGACCCTGGCCAAGGTGAGCGACGGCCAGGAGACGATTCTGGCCTCCCGCCAGGTCGCTCCCCCGCCGGCCCAGGCGTTCACACTCGTCAAGTTCGCCGATGTGGACCATCAACTGCTGTTCGAGTTCGACGGTCAGGAACTCTCCGTCGATCTGGGGCGGTCGCCCCAGGCGATGGACCAGGCCTCTGCGTCGTCTCCTCGTGCGGAGATCTTCGGCTCCGGGCAAGCTCACCCTCTCGCACGTCGCGCTCTTCCGCGACATCTACTACACGAGTGATGGTCAGGGCAGCGCGTGGCGGCCGGGCCGTCGAGGGCAGACCGTTCATGCTGAACCAGGATGAGTTCTTCGTGCTGGGCGACAACAGCCCGAACAGCGAGGATGGCCGCTGGTGGGGCGAGCCGGACATCGCCAGCAAAGGCTGGACGCCGCCCCGGGCGGGCGTCGTGCCTCGCTACTACCTGGTGGGCAGGGCCCTGTTTGTCTATTGGCCGAGCGGCTTTGGGTTCCCCTGGCCGCAGAGTCTCAAGACCTTCTTGGGCAGCAACCGTCAAAACGCGGCGCTGCGACTGCTCAACGGACTGGTTACGCTCCGGTGGGTGCCCAATGTGGGCCAGATTGCGATTCATCTACGGCGGCACGGCCAAGACCGAGCCGATGGCGGACCCCGAACCGAGGTCCAGGGTGACATAGTTGACGTAGGTTTGCGGTTTGAAGTTGGAAGTCTGAAGTTGGAGGACTGGGGGTTTCACACGGCAAACTTCCAACTCTCTTTTGGAGGTCAAACGCTATGAGAACGTCCAATCCAATTCTCCTAACCACAGTGGCGGCCGTCTGCTTCGGATCGCTCGGGGCGACCCAGGCGAGCGAGAGTCTATCTCGGGACAAGCTGGTGCCCGGCGAACCTGCGCTGTGAATACCTGGTGAACCCCCTGGGAATCGGCGTGGCTCAGCCCCGGCTGAGCTGGACCCTCCAATCGGAGGAGCGAGCCCAGGTGCAGACCGCCTATCGGATCCTGGTGGCCAGCGATCCGGAGTTTCTCCGCGACGGCCGGGGCGACCTGTGGGACAGCGGCAAGGTCACGTCGAATCGGTCGATCCAGGTCGTCTACGGCGGCCGGCCGCTGACCTCGCAGATGCGGTGCTACTGGAAGGTGCGCGTCTGGGACGGCGAGGATCGGCCCTCCTCGTGGAGCAAGCCCGCATCCTGGACGATGGGTCTGCTGAACGCGAGCGAATGGAAGGCCAAATGGATCGGCTTCGACGCCTGCCGCAAGCGCGACGCGATGGCTCCCACGCCGGAACTGACCGAGGCCTCCTGGATCTGGTCACCCGGAGAAAACGCCACCAAGAGCGCACCTCTGGGAACCCGGTACTTCCGCAAGGAATTCACGGTCCCCGAGGGCCGCGAGCCGGCTTCGGCCATGTGCGTCGTGACCGCCGACAACAGCTTCAAGATGTTCCTGAACGGCCGGAGAATCCACAACGGCAACAATTTCAAGGAAGCGTCGGCAATCAATGTCAAGGAGCACCTGCTCCAGGGCAGGAACGTGCTGGCGATCGAGGCGACGAACGAGGGCACCGCGCCGAATCCGGCGGGCGTGCTGGCGGTCCTCAAGCTCCAGTTCGCCGACGGCAGTCCCATCACGATCGTCTCGGATGGGACGTGGCGCACCTCCAATGCGGCGACGCCCGACTGGATGAACGTCGATTTCAACGCCGAGGGCTGGCAGACCGTCCAAGTGCTTGGTGCGTACGGCATCAACCCGTGGGGCAAGGTCAACGTCACCTCGGGCGAACTGTTCCTGCCCCCGGCGCAATTCCTCCGCAAGCAGTTCGTCGTGGAGAAGCCCATCAGACGGGCGACCGTCTATGCCTCGGCCCTGGGCAACTACGAGCTGTACCTCAACGGCCGGCAGGTCGGCGACGCCTACTTCACCCCCGGCTGGACCGACTACAACACCCGCGTCTACTACAACACGTTCGATGTCACGGATCACGTCAAGAAAGGCTTCAACGCCATCGGCGGCATTCTGGCCGACGGGTGGTACAGCGGCCACATCGGCTGGGGGCATATCCGCGACCATTACGGCAAGAATCCGCGCTTCGCGGCGCAACTTCACATCGAGTACGCCGACGGCAGCACGGAGACGATTGTCACCGACAAGGCCTGGAAGGCCGCGACGGGTCCCATCCTCGAAGGCGACTTCCTGATGGGCGAGACCTACGACGCCCGCCGGGAGATCGCCGGCTGGAGCACGCCGGACTTCGACGACGACCCGTGGCCGCCTGGTCGATGCCGTCGAAGATGTCCGATCAAAATCGAGCCGTATCCCGGCGTCCTGGTCCGCCGGTTCCAGGAGATCAAGCCGGTGAAGATCACCAAGCCGCAGGACGGATGCCTACGTGTACGACATGGGCACCAACTTCGCCGGCTTTGTCCGCTTGACGATTCGCAAAGCCCAGCCGGGCCAGAAGATCGTCCTGCGCTTCGCCGAGCGGCTCAATCCCGACGGCACGATCTACACGACCAACCTGCGCGGCGCCGGGTCACCGACACCTACATCTGCAAAGGCAAGCGGCAACGGAAGGTCTGGCAGCCCCGCTTCACGTTCCACGGCTTCCAGTACGTGGAGGTGACGGGCTATCCCGGCCGGCCGCCTCTGGACGCGATCACCGGCGTCGAGCTGACCTCCGACACGCCGGTCGCCGGCAGCTTCGAGTGCTCGGACGACATGGCCAACACGCTGTACCGCAACATCTGCCAGACGCAGCGGGCCAACTTCATCGACATCCCCACCGACTGCCCGCAGCGCGACGAGCGGCTGGGCTGGATGGGCGACGCCCAGATCTACGTCCGCACGGCCACGTACAACACCGACGTGGCGGCGTTCTTCACCAAGTGGCTGGTGGATGTCGAGGACGCCCAGCTGCCCGACGGCGGCTTCTCCGATGTCGCGCCGCGACGGGTGGCGATGGGCGGCGGCACCGCCGCCTGGGGCGACGCCGGCGTCATCTGCCCGTGGACGATCTACCAGGTCTACGGCGACACCCGCGTCCTGGCCGAGCACTACGACGCCATGCAGAAGTGGATCGAGTACTGCAAAGGCACGTGCAAGGGCCTGCTGCGGCCGGCGGAAGGCTACGGCGACTGGCTGAGCATCAAGGCCGACACGCCCAAGGACGTGCTCGCCACGGCCTACTTCGCCCGCAGCACGAAGCTGGTCGCCGAGATCGCCGACGTGCTCGGCAAGAACGAAGATGCCCAGAAGTACGCAGCAGCTTTTCCAGGAGATCCGCCAGGCGTTCAACGACGCCTACGTCGTCGGCGGATGGGCGGATCAAAGGCGACACGCAGACGGTCTACGTCCTGGCCTTGGCCTTCGACCTGCTGCCGCAGGAAAAGAGAGAGCAGGCCGTCAAGCACCTGGTGGATAACATTCGCGACCGCAACTGGCAGCTGTCCACCGGCTTCGTCGGCACGAAAGACCTGATGGGCACGCTGACCCGTTGCGGCCGGACGGACGTGGCCTATCAGCTCTTCCACAACGAGACGTTCCCGTCCTGGGGCTTCTCGATCAAGCACGGGGCGACGAGCATCTGGGAGCGCTGGGACGGCTGGACGCCGGAGAAGGGCTTCCAGGACCCCGGCATGAACTCCTTCGCCCACTACTCCTTCGGGGCGGTCGGCGAGTGGATGTTCAAGACCATCGCCGGCATCGACTGTGACGTCCCCGCGTACGACCACATCGTCATTCACCCGCGGCCGGGCGGCCGCGTGACGTGGGCCAAGGCCACGTACGACTCGATTCACGGCCCAATTGCCGCCGCCTGGCGCATCATGCCGGAGCCGCGTCCGGATGGCGAACTGCGGCTCTACGTCACCATCCCGGCCAACACGACGGCGACAGTCTACGTCCCCACCAAGGACGCCGACAGCGTGATGGAAGGCCGAAAGCACGCCTCCCAGGCCCAGGGCGTGCGCTTCATCGGCATGCAGGATGGCAAGGGTTCCCAAACGCAAAATGACGCGTTTGGGGGCCCCACCGCCGTCTACGAAGTCGGCAGCGGCACCTATCATTTCATCTCGCCGTTGCCGTAATCGTCGGGAACGTCAAACAGCGACTCCTCCAAGCCCCCTGCCCTGTCAGGGGGCTTTTCGTTTGAGCGCAGCGTTCCCAAGATGCGCAGGCTTGAAATCTCCCCCTGTCTGTGACAGAATATATCCATCCGGTGTCTGAAACGGTGGGGAGTCAGCATGAGTGATGTCACACGGATCTTGAATGCCATCGAACAGGGGGACGAGAAAGCTACGGACGAACTCTTGCCCTTGGTCTATGAGGAACTCCGTGTTCTGGCGGCTCAGAAGCTGTCCCATGAGCCGCCGGGCCAGACGCTCCAGGCAACCGCACTGGTGCACGAGGCCTATCTCCGCCTGGTGGGAGATACACCACAGAGTTGGGAGAATCGGGGTCATTTCTTTGCGGCCGCGGCGGAAGCCATGCGGCGGATTCTGGTGGACAAAGCCCGCCGCAAGAAGTGCGCGAAACACGGCGGTGCGATCCAGCGGGTGGACCTCCATGACGCCATCGGGGCCGTGGAAGCCTCGCCGGAGGGTTTGATCGCCATGGACGAGGCCTTAACGAAGCTCGGCGATCAGGATGCGGAGGCCGCCAAGCTGGTGAAGCTCGCCTATTTCGGGGGCCTGAGCCTGGAGCAAGCCGCCGAGGTGCTGGGCATGTCCTCTCGCAGCGCCTACCGGCACTGGGCGTTCGCCGCGCCTGGTTGTACAAGGCCATCACTCATGAACAGTGACGTCGCCGCCGGCCGGTTTCCGTAGGGGCGAATAATCGCATTCCGCCCGTGCCAGAGACAGATTTCTTTCACAAATCCCATTTTCTTTGGCAATTTCCCGTGCGGATTTCGCATGGGAAGACGTGCAGGAGCAGTTGCCATGAACTCACAGGCCGACAATCGGGCACAAGAAGTCAAAACGATCTTCCTCGAATCGCTCGACCGAGAGGCGGGGGTAGAGCGAAGATCGTATCTGGATGAGGCCTGCGGCAGCGACGCCGAACTGCGTGGCGAAGTCGAATCGCTCCTGCTTGCCCACGAGAAAGCAGGCGAATTTCTCGATCCGGCTGCTTTCGGTGCGGGCCTTGGGCCTGACCAGCCTTCGCTGACAGAAGGTCCCGGCACGGTCATCGGCCGGTACAAGCTCCTGGAGAAGATCGGCGAAGGCGGCATGGCGGTGGTCTACATGGCCGAGCAGACCGAGCCCATCCGCCGCAAGGTGGCCCTCAAGATCATCAAACTGGGCATGGATACCCGCCAGGTGATCGCCCGCTTCGAGGCCGAGCGGCAGGCCCTGGCCCTGATGGACCATCCCAGCATCGCCAAGGTCCTCGACGCCGGAGCCACGGAGACCGGCCGGCCCTACTTTGTCATGGAGCTGGTGACCGGGCGTCTCCATCACCGAGTACTGCGACAAGAACAGCCTGAGCACCAAGGACCGACTGGCCCTGTTTCTCCAGGTCTGCCACGCCGTGCAGCACGCCCACCAAAAGGGCATCATCCACCGGGATATCAAGCCCTCCAATGTCATGGTCACGCACCATGACGGCAAGCCCGTCCCCAAGGTCATCGACTTCGGCATTGCCAAGGCCACCAACCAGAAGCTGACGGAAAAGACGCTCTTTACCCGCTACGCCCACATCATCGGCACCCCCGCCTACATGAGTCCGGAGCAGGCGGAATTGAGCGATCTGGACATCGACACCCGCTCGGACATCTACTCGCTGGGCGTCCTGCTCTATGAACTGCTCACCGGGACCACGCCCTTCAGCGAAGAGGAGCTCCGCAAGGCCGGCTACATCGAGATGCAGCGGGTCATCCGGGAGCAGGAGCCGGTCAAGCCCTCCACCGAAGTTCGAGCACCGCTCGCGGCGAGACGCCTCTGATCGACAGTCGCCAAGCTGCCGCAGACTCGACGTCCCGGAGTCTGCTCCGCAAGAGCCGTTCGCGGCGATCTGGACTGGATCGTGATGAAGTCCCTGGAGAAGGACCGTGCCCGGCGGTACGAGACCGCCAACGGCCTGGCCGAAGACGTGCGGCGGCATCTGGAGCATGAGCCGGTCCTGGCCCGAGGTCCCAGCACCGACGTATCGCCTGCGGAAGTTCCTCCGCCGGCACCGCTCCCAGACCATCGCCGCGCTGGCCACGGTAGTCTGTCGCTGGTGCGGCGGTGGTCGTGCTTTCCCTGTGGAATCGGGACCGGCTCCAACTGGCCGAGGCCGAAGGCTTCCGGCATCGGGGCATCCTGTCCCAGGCCCGCGAGCAGTATGCCAAGGCCGACCGCGAAGCCGCCCTGGAGACGATCAAACCCATCCTTCACAGCAAGCACGTCGGACCGGAAGCCCAGCTTCTCCAAGCCGGCATCCTCGTGGACAACCGTCGTTCCGACGAGGCCGTGACCATCCTGAACGAGTCTGCTCGATGAGCGGCCGGAAATTGCCGGGGCGGCCCATTCGCTCCTGGCCCGCATCCTCTGGGAGAGTGGATCGCCGGATGCCGAGAAGCTCAAGGAGATCGAGGAGCACCGCCGACAGGCCGAGGCACTGCTGCCGGAGACCGCCGAGGCGTATTTCCTGCGGGCCATGACGGCCCTCACGGTCAAAGAGCAGCTTGCCGCGCTCGACAGGGCCTTGCAGCTTGATCCCACGCCACTATGAGTCCCGCCGGCTGCGGGCCTTCACGTACTACGCGTCCAGGAAATACGACCGGATGAAGGATGATGCGCTGGTCATGACGGTATCCTGCGGCCGCGTGATCCGCTGGGCTACTCGCTGCGTGCGATTGCGCTGCCGCGAGTTGGGCAAGTATGGAGAGGCGATCGCGGACTATGACAACGCTCTGGCCCTCACGGCCAAGGACAGCCCGCGAGTACGTCGATCTGTGCACCCAGCGTTGTGAGACCCTCCTGCGGATGGGCGACTATGAGCGTGTCATTGCCGAAGCCCCGGTAGAGACGCAAGAATCTTGCCCGTCCCGTACATCAGTACCACGTGTTCTGTGCCCTGACCGCCCTGGGCGACTACGACAAGGCCGCGCGCCTTGTTCCGCCAGATCATCAGTCCCGGCCATGAAGCCCGCCGCAATTCCAGGACTGGTGCGCGAAATACGTCTTCGACACGCTGGAGGCCGGGCGGTCCTGGCATCCGCCGGACCGCGAACCTGCGGGGGCGGCCTTCCTGCCGATGGTGGAGGCCGAGGAGACCTATCGTGGCCTCTCGGCCAAGGGCCGCCGTGTGACCACGGATGGATTCAGCGCTCGCTGGTCGCCGGATGGGAAGAAGCTGGCCTTCAGTCTGGGGGTGCATGGCTACAGTGGCGTGGCGATCTTCGATCCCGCCACGAAGGAAACCGATCTGCTGATCGTCCCCGGCAAGGACCCGAGGTGGTCGCCCGATGGCAAGTACATCGCCTTCGTTCGAGACTGCCAGTTCCTGCGCGTCTCGGAAGTTCATTGCCGCCGAACGCAAGAACCAGCATCGTCCGTTGGCAGACGAAGAAGTCTGGATCATGAAATCCGACGGCACGGAGCCGAGGCGGCTGGCTCGTGGCGGCTGGCCGTCCTGGAGCCAGGATTCGACGCACGTCTACTATCAGTCGCGTGTGGACAACACGCTCTGTTCAGTTCCCATCGCGGGCCGAGAGCGCCGAGCCGAAACAGATCATGGCGTGCTCGAATGCCTACCCATCGGTATCGCCTGACAATCAGCGTGTGGCGTATCTGGAAGGCGCATCGCTGAAGATCAAGGACTTGGCTTCGCAGACACTTGTTGCGGAGTGGCCGGTACCTTTCGCAACCTGGGGCGGCGCCGCCTGGTCCCCGACGGGTCGACGAACTCTGTTTGGCCGGGCGCAACGACAGCGACGATAGGACCGGACTGTGGATCTACAGCCTCAGCAGGAAACGAACCTGCACGAACTCTCGACGGTCAGATCACGGTGGGTTCCTGGGCTCCCGGACGGAACGAAGCTCGCCTTCTGTCTGGGCCCGCCGTACTTCGAGATTTGGGCCGCTGATCTCGACCCGAATGTCCCGACCATCGAGAGCCCTCGGTCCGGGTCAGACGCTTGACGAGCACTTTCGGCAAATGGTTGCCTTCTACACCCGCAGGATCGAGGCCGATCCGCAGGACGCCTACGCCTACTCCAGCCGTGCCCGCTACTACGACTACCTGCACGACCGGGCCAAGGCCGAATGCCGACATGAGGCGGTTTTCCGCCGTCCTGAGCCGGGGAGCGTCTTCGGATTTCTCAGATCGCCACGCCGAGGAGACTCCGGGGCGTTATCAACGGTCCATTCGGATATCAACTCGCCTTCTCTGTTGGAGGGCGGGACAATGGGATTCAAGTACTATGTGTTGCCTTTGGGCAGAAGGGAAGGTGTGAAATGAGAGTGTTTGAGATTCCGATGTTCGTAACGTCATTGTTTGGGCTTGGTCTTGCTCTCGGGTCTTGATGCGCCGGCCGCGCATGCAGATTTCACGTTCGGCGAGCCGGTAAACCTTAGGTCGGTCATCCCCGTCGTTGACCCTGCACACGATGCAGTCAGTTGCCTCTCCTCTGATGGGCTGGAAATGTACATCGAATCGGACCGGCCCGGAGGGCATGGCGGCTTGGGACATTTGGGTGCTAAGGCGTGCCTCGATCGAAGAGGATTGGGGGCCCGCCGGAGAATCTCGGGCCTGTCGTCAACAGTGCAGAGGACGAAGCAATCGCATCCATCTCGGCTGATGGACTTACGCTCTACTGTCGACTCCGACTCGGCCCGGGGGATACGGCAATGTATGACATCTGGATGACAACACGTGCGACCAAGAACGCCCCGTGGGGACCGCCTGTGAATCTCGGACCTACGGTAAACAGCTCTGCTAGCGATGCCTGTGCCCTGGATATCGCCGGATGGACTGGAACTCTACTTCCAGTCGTGGCGTCCCGGCGGGTATGGTGATGCTGACATCTACGTGACGAGACGGGCGACACAGAAGGAGCCCTGGGCGGCCGCCGTGAACCTCGGACCAGTGGTGAACAGCGCGTACGCCGAGTCCGACGCGTCCCTTTCGGCGGATGGCCTTGCGCTTTTCTTCTCGGGTACCTATTTCGGTCCGGTTCGGCCGGGAGGGCACGGTGGTTCAGACATGTGGATGACAAGACGGGCGAGCCGTTCTGACCCGTGGCAACCGCCGGTGAATCTTATACCTCCGGTCAACAGTTCTCTACATGAGATCGTACCACGCATCTCGCCGGATGGTTCCACGCTGTACTTCTGCACGCAGAGCCAGGATGGCATCTTCGAGAACTGGCAGGCGCCGATCATCCCGGTCGTGGACTTCAACGGCGACAGGAAGGTGGACCTTGTCGATCTGGTGATGCTGATCGACGACTGGGGTACGAACAAGACGCTCTGCGACATCGGGCCGATGCCCTGGGGCGACGGCAAGGTGGACATCGAGGATTTGAAGGTCTTCATGACCTATTACGAGAAAGAGAACCCGCCGAAATCCCAAGACGGCAAGTAACGAGTTTCAAGACCCACTTGGCAAACGGAGGACCCAGGCAAGGGCTGGCGGTATCGGATCCGCCAGCCTTTCCTTCGAATCATGCTGTACGGGCGAATCATCATTCGCCCCTACCGCTGATCGTGAGATCGGTCGTGGCGGCGGTGAACAGGCCGTGGAAGTAGTCCCAGGTCCAGGCCTTGGTGCCGTCGGGGCGGATGAGCCAGAAGCCCGGACGAGCGACGACGTCAGTTGCTCTTCGACGCGGCAGTCTTGGCGTTCGGGTCCTTCAACTCGTTGCAGTAGAGTTGCCAATAGACGATGTAGGGGCAGCCCCAGTCGAGAGCGGTGCGCACGGCGTTGGGAATGGCCGTCTGGATTTTGTCGAGTGAATAGACGTTCTCAGGCATGCCGAACTCGCCGAGGTAGACGTTGCGAGTCTGCCGAAGTCGGCACTGTCCGGGGCGTTGGCCGGCGATGAAGTCCAGGGCGTCACGCAGGACGTTCGGATCGCGATAGTGCTCGGTGGCCGAGTCCCACGCGGAGTACGAGACGAGATCGACAGGCGTGTGCGGCAGGACCTTGTTGACCAGGTTGGGGAAGCCGGTCCGCATCGACTGGACCACGAGGTTGACCTCGGCGGCATGGTAGACGTGAACGCCCTGCTGCCCTACCTCCTGCCGCGCCTGGTTGACGCCGGCCTGGCGGGCATTGAGCCACTCGACCATGTTCGCCAGAGCCGGCCGGCGTCGGCTCCTCGTCGCCCTTGTAGTTGCCTCGGACCAGCCAGTCGCCTTCCCAATGCTGGAGGACGAAGGTCTTGCCGGTACCTTTGTATTGGGTCAGCAGGTGCTTGGCCAATTCGTAGAACTGCCGCTGCTCGTCCTTCTTTTGCTCGTCGGTGATGCCCTTTCGCCAGTACGGCTCATCCCGGCCCAGGGAGGCGACCACCATGATGTACGTGGTGAAGGGCTTGCTGAACAGGTCTTTGAAGTACGGCGTTCTGGCCCCGGCGACGAGCGATTCGACTTTCGGCCATTGGGAGTTGTACGGGTACGAGTCCGGGACCCGCCCGCTGACCCCGGCCCAGAACCAGACCTTGATCACCCGCGAGCCCAAGGCCAGAATCTGATCGGCGCCTTCGTTGAGGAAGTCCTTGTCGGTCAGATGGTATTTCCCCGCCACGTGGGTCACACCCACGACGTCGCGCAGGTCCTTCGCGACTTGGCCATGGGTGGAGCAGGCACAGGCGAAGGTCAGAGCCAGCGTTACAAGCAGGAACCAAATCCTCATTGGAGGACCCGCAGAGTCCGTAGGGTGGGCTGTGCCCACCATTTGTCGTCCGATTTATCCCCTGAGATTGGTGGGCATAGCCCACCCTACAGTATCATCGCCCTGCTGCCGCCTTGAAACTCTCGCAGGCGGCTTCGATCGTCTTGTCGATATCCTGCTTCGTGTGGGCCAGGGAGAGGAACATCGCCTCGTACGCGCTGGGGGCCAGGTAGATGCCCCGGTCGAGCATGTGGGCGAAGAACCTTTTGAAGGCGGCGATGTCGGTCGCGCGGACATCGTCGAAGTTCCGCACCGGCCGGTCCGTGAAGAAGCAGCTCATCAGGGAGCCGACCCGGTTGATCGTAACCGGGACGCCGGCGTCGGCCGCCGCCTCGGCCAGTCCGATCTCCAGATTCGCCGCGGCGGATTCCAGCTCACGATAGCCCCGGCCCTCCGCCAGAATGTCCAGCGTGGCGATGGCGGCGGCTGTGGCGATGGGATTGCCGCTCAAAGTGCCGGCCTGATAGACGCGGCCCAGCGGGGCGAGCTGGTCCATGATATCGGCCCGTCCGCCGCACACGGCCAAAGGCAGCCCCCCGCCGACGATCTTACCCAGGCAGGTGAGGTCCGCCGCGACGCCGTAGCGTTCCTGGGCGCCGCCGAAAGCCACGCGAAAGCCCGTGATCACTTCGTCGAAGATCAGCACCGTGCCCTGCTCGTCGCAGAGGCGGCGAATCGCTTCGAGATAACCGGGCTCGGGTGGCACTACTCCCATATTGGCGGCCACCGGCTCGACCAGCACGGCGGCGATCTGGCCGGCATTCTCCGCGAAGGCCACTCGCAGCGCCTCGATATCGTTGTAAGGCACCACGATGGTCAAGTTAGCCAGGGCATCGGGCACGCCGGGGCTGGCCGCCGTGCCCCCCTCGGCCAGGCCGGAGCCGGCCACCACCAGGAGGGAATCGCTGTGGCCGTGATAGCAGCCGGCCATTTTGACGATCTTGTCCCGGCCGGTATAGGCGCGGGCCAGGCGCAGCGCCGTCATTACCGCCTCGGTACCGCTGCACAGCAGCCGCAGTTTCTCGATGGATGGGAAGGCGCCGATGATACGGGCCGCCAGTTCCGTCTCGGCCAGTGTCGGAGCGCCGAACGAGGTGCCTTTGTCCGCCGCCTGGTGCACGGCGGCGAGCACCGCCGGATGGGCGTGGCCGAGGATCATCGGGCCCCAGGAGCCCACGTAGTCGATGTATTCGTTGCCGTCGATGTCGAAGATCTTCGAGCCTTTGGCCCCGGCGATCCACAGGGGCGGGCGATCCACGCCGCCGAACGCGCGGACCGGCGAGTTGACCCCGCCCGGCATGTACCGGCAAGCCTCGGAGAAAGCGTCAATGGAGTTCTGATTGCCCATGTGTCGTTTACCCCATCGTCCAACGGTTGCGGTTACGCGGCTGGTTTCCGTTTGTAGGGACGCCGTAAGGCGTTATCTTGCGATAGGCTCTTACGAGCACACTACCAACGAGCGTCGCAACCGCGGCACGTCTTTTCGGACGTAGCGGCAAACAGCTATAGACGGCCGGTCGTAAAGAGTCAATTGGAAATCGTAAATTCCGGGGGTTTTTCTTGCAAAGCCAACCTGGTTGTTGTACCCTCATCGTTTTTACGTATAGGTCTGGGGACCCGGAGTGCAAATATGAATTTGATGAAGTGGCTGCGAAAGAATAACAAGAAGCTGATGGCGATCGTGGTCATTGTGCTGATGATCGCCTTCATCGGCGGATCGTCGTTCTCGATGCTGTTTCGCGGCAGCGGCGGCGCCAAGCGGGCGATCGCTTATTATGGCAAAAAGCACAAGATCAACCACCTCGACCGGATGGCCGCCGACCAGGAGATCGAGATCCTCACGGCCTTGGGCGGCGACAATATCGCGCGGGCCCAGGGCATGGGAGGACTGCTGCTGAGCGAGCTGATCTTCCGGCAGAACCGGGACGCCGCCGTGGCGGACATGGCCCGCCAGACCATCCAGAGGAACCGCTTCCGGATCAGCGACCAGCAGCTCCACCAGATGTTCGAGGGCAACCGCGTTCCGGGCGACATGTTCTGGATCCTCCTGACCGAGGAGGCCCAGACCGCCGGGATCCGCGTGCCCAATGAAGACGTCGGCAAGATGCTCGAAGGAGTCATTCCGCAACTGTTCAAGAGCTCTTACGCGCAGGTGATGCCGTCGATCATGAACCGCTTCAACGCGCCGGAAGAGCGAATCCTGACCACCTTCGGCAAGCTGCTCGCCGTACTGCAATATGCCCAGATCATCTCCTCCGCGGAGAACGTCACCACGCGCAGATCAAGCACATGGCCAGCGGCGAGTCGGAGTCGCTGAACACCGAGCTCGTGCAGTTCAAAGCCTCCTACTTCGCCAACAAGGACGAGATACCGCCCGAACAGACCGTGGCCGCGCAATTCGACAAGTACAAGGACAATTTCCCCGGCACGGTCAGCGAGGCCAACCCCTTCGGTTTCGGCTACCGGCTGCCCGACCGCGTCCAGTTCGACTACCTCGCGCTGAAGCTCTCGGACGTCGCGGCGATCGCCAAGCCGGTCACGGACGAGGAAGCCGAGCACTATTACCAGCAGAACCGCGAGCGGCAATTCACCCAGAAGGTGCCGAAGGACCCGAACGATCCGAATTCGCCGCAGGTCACACAGGTGAAGAGCTACGCCGAGGTCGCCGACACCATCCGCCACCAGTTGCAGCGACAGAGGGTCGTCACGCGGGCGGAGCAGATCTTTCAGGATGCCCGGAACCTGGCCGACGTCAACCTGCCGACCGTCGCGGAGGGCCGGGAGCCGACGGTGGAGCAACGCATGAAGAAGGCCGGCGATTACATGAAGATCGCCAAAGACCTCGGCGACAAGCTCAAGATCCCGCTCTACAGCGGCCGGACCGGCCTGCTCAGTGCCATCAACATACAGAGCGACAAATACCTCCGGCGCCTGTACCTGACCACCTACGGGTACACGCCGGTTCCGTTGACCCAGGTGCTCTTCTCCGCGAAGGAATTGGGCGCGGACGCGACGATCCTGCTGTCCACGCCGCCGGCGACGATGTACATGACCTTCGGTCCGGCGCGCGACCCCATGAGCGCCACGGCCATGGACTTGACGGGTCAGATCATGCTGATTGCCCGCGTCGTCGCCGTCGAGAAGAATGCCCCGCCGATGAATGTGGGCGCCTACTACAGCACCCGGACCCCCACGTTCGGCGACGTCCCCGACAAGAAGAGCCAGAGCTTTTCCGTCGAGGAGCAGGTCGTCAACGACGTCAAGGCCCTGGCCGCGTGGAACACGACCAAGAGCAAGGCCGAGGAGTTCATGGCTCTGGCGACCAAGGACGGCTGGGACAAGGCCGTGGCCCAATTCAACCAGCTTTACGGCCAGCAGGCCAAGGCCGATCCGAACGATCCGAACGTCTTTCGCGTGGATAACCAGGTGGGTCTGCAAAGGCTCTCCAAGGCGGATCAGCAGGTGCTGGCCGCCCAGGTGTCCAACAGTCCGGCGGCGCAAATCGTCCTGAATCAGGCCACGAGCGAAGGCCTGTTTGTCGATCGGCTCCGCACGCTCATCCCGGCCAAGAGCGATGCCCCCGCGCAGATGCCGGTGCTCGTGGAGTTCAAGCCCAGCCAGTCGTACTACGTCCTCAAGAGTCTGACGCTGCAGCGGCTGACTCAGGAGGAATTCCAGAAGATGAAGGGCATGATCGTTCGCCGGGAGGAGTACAGCCAGGTCGAGAGCCTGATGGCCGTGCACTTCAATCCCGAGAACATCGTCAAGCGGATGAACTTCCGGTTCGCCGAGCCGGCGGATCAGGCGGCCGAAGGCGAAACCCAGCCGCCGTCCAAGGAAGCATCGTAATGGCCCCGTCATGGAAGGACAATCACGCCCTGTTCCTGGTCTCGACCGGGGCGCTGGCCTGGCTCGTGCCGGGGGCCGGGCATTTCGCCCTGAACGAGAAGGGCCGGGGCCTGGTCATTTTCGTGTCGATTGTCCTGACGTTTCTGGTAGGCGTGTACGTGGGTTCGGTGGGCGTGATCGATCCGGTGCATGCCCGACCGTGGTACGCGGCGCAGATGATGAACTCGCCGCTGGTCATGATCCTTGGGCGCCTCGGGGCGACCGGCAACTACCGCGTCTTCGGCCGGGCCAACGAGATCGGGCAGATCTACACGAGCATTGCCGGACTGCTGAACCTCCTGTGTATCGTCAACGCCGTTTACATGGCCCATTTGCGTCATGTCGGAGAGGCACCCGCATAAGATGATGGCGTTCGTCGCAACGATGTTGGGCAGTTTCACCACCCCGATGAGGATCGACACGAATCCCGCGTCGATGCTCTGGCTGCTGCCCCTGGTGGTGTCCATCTCGGTCGTCTACAAAGCCACGAAGGTGTACAAGATCCGCCTGTGGCCGTTCGCCGGGAGTCGGCCGTGCTCGTCGGGTCGATCATCGTGTTCATCGTGGTGGCCGCGGTCATCCTCTACGGCATCACGTGGGTCGTGACGGAGCAATTGCCCTCACTCCTGAACCCGTCCACCTTCTGATGGCAGGAGATGGAATATGGGAATGATGGAATAATGGGAATCGGGGGTGCCTCACGCACCCAGTATTCCACGATTCCAATATCCCATTATTCCAGTCTTCTTCAGATCAGGTCGTGCACCGCCGACTTCTGAATGACCCCCAACTCGACGAGGGCGTTGTACGCGGCCTTCTGCTCCGCTTCTTTCTTGTTTGCACCCCAGGCGCTGGGGAAATGCCGCTGATCGATCACGACCTCGGATTCGAAGCACTTGTTGTGATCGGGCCCCTTCTCATCGAGCAGGACGTAGGCGGGCGCGGCACTGAATTGCTCCTGGGCATGCTGCTGCAGCAGGGATTTGTAGTTCCCGTGGGCCTGCTCCGCATCGATCTGCTCCAGCAGGCCGGCGAAGTTTTGCAGAATGAAATCACGGGCCGGCTCGAAGCCGCTGTCCATGTAGATCGCCGCGATCACCGCCTCCAGCAGCCCCGCCGCCAGGGAGGTCGGAAAGGCCTTGTGCGAGACCATGCCTTTGCCCACCACGAGGAACTTGGGCAGTCCGAGCCGGCGGGCCACGTGGGCACAGGTCCCCCGCGAGACCAGCATGCTCTTCATTTTCGTCAGCTCGCCCTCCGGATAGGCCTCGAACTTCTCGAACAGCTTCTGGCAGATGACCAGCGACAGAATGGCGTCGCCGAGGAACTCCAGCCGCTCATTGCTGTCCAAGCGATTATCCACCGAGGAAGAGTGCGTGAACGACTTGAGGAGCAATGCGGGATCGGTGAATTCATGTCCGAGGGCCTGCTCGATCTGGTGCAGAACGTCCTTATCCATTCGACCTTGTACACATCCGGCCCTGCGCCAGGGCGCAAGTGCCAACTGCGGTTCGATCAACACCTTGCGAGCAGATCACGAACATCGCTCCGCGAAGCGGTCTTCGTGATTCGCTCTGCAAGCTAACTGTCTGACGCCCGCCATACGGGCGACCAGCGGCTCCCGCCGGAGCCGCTCGTTAGTATAGGCCCGCAGGGGCACGCCCCTGTGCCTGCCCGCCCTTTCCCTCAGCGCCGCTGCGCATCGGGGGAGGGCAACCAAAGGGGGTTGCCCCTGCGACGCCATTATCAACGAGTCCGGCTCTTTAGCCTACCATCTGCAGGCTGGCCAGAGCCACGAACTTATCGTCCACGATTTCGAAGACGCCGTCAAGCCCTGTCACCGTAAAAATCCCTTTGGTCGCGGGCGCCACGTTGCAGAAAATCAGCCGGTGGCCGCAGTCGCTCATCAATTTCTTCAGTCTCAACAACTTGGACAGGCTCGAAGAGGTGATGATGTCGACTTTGGAGAAGTCGACCACCACTTCACAATCGCCGCGGTCGCGGCCGACCTGCGTGATCGTCTTAAGCTCCTCGCCCATGTCGGGCTCGGGCGGCAAATCCACCAGAAGGATCTCTTCGGACCAGTTCTGAATGCCCATGTCTGTCTCCTCTTCAGTCGGAACGTGCTTGGATCATTAGCCTTATTATCGGCAGATGGACAGGGGGCATTAAGGAAAAATGAAGAACCCCGCCCACCCGGACGCCGCCTCCATAAGCTCCCCCATCGCCGCCGCCGCAGCCGATAATTCGCGTGGATACGATGCTACTGAAAGTCTGGCATACGCCGGGCCTCCTGGCAACCGCCCTCCATCATAAATCATCAATCCCGAGGCTACCGGCTGCCGCTTCTGTCCACAGGGGCTCTGCCCCCGTACCCCCGAGGTCTTCCGCCAACGGACTACTCGAAAAGGTACCGAACCGCTTCAATTCCCCCCCGGACCGGCACCGGTGAGGGCAAGCTCGACCACCGGTTCGTCCGGATCGTCGCTGCCGATCACCAGGCGGGCATAATTGTAGCTCTGAGGCGCGAGGGGCGTGAAGCGCACGGTCACTGCTTTGCGTGCCCGTCAGAGCCGCGACGGTGAAGGGAACCGCGGGCGCCGACACCAGACTGTAGGCGGCCTTATTGAGACCCACGAATTCCAGAGAGTCCACGTGGAGGTCGGCGGCGCCGGTATTGAGGATGTTGAAGGTGAGGTCAGAGTGGTCACCGACCGCCGTGGCCGGGAACGCGAGAGAAGCGGGAAAGAGTTGGATATTGGGTTCCTGGGCGAAGAACATGACGGGGGGCAGCTCCAGCACCTGCCATTCGATGTGGCTTTGCTGGCCGGGATACTGCCGCTCGACGCGGAGATTTGCCTCACTGGTGAGCTCGGCCGTGGCGAAGGGCCTCGGGTAGAGGTCGCCCGTTCCGTTGCAGGTTTGACTATGGAATACCATGGCGCGGGTGACGTCGACCGGCCGTGTCAGATGGGCGTCGGCACGGAACCAACCGGTATCGCCGGACAGATCGATCCTGCCGCGCTGGGCCAGGGCGAACGGGCCGAAGTCAATCACATGGTACTCGACGTACCGCATCCCGGTGTTTCCGGTGTACTGGTAGAATTCCACGGTGCTGTTCGAGGCCAGGCGTCCGGCGACGGCCGAGTAGGCCAGGCCGTTGACCGTTGAGCGCGTTTGACACAGGAGAATCGAGGAGTCACGGTTGACGGGCGCGATCTTGCGGGAGACGGGCGCCGTATCGGTCGGCGCGACAAAATTGATGCCGCCGTGCTGGACGCTGGCGACGGCCGCCGGCGCGAACTCGACCACGACCCAGTTGTAGTGGATCGTGGAGTGACCGGCGGCGGCCCTTTCGACCCGCACGGTGGTCGTCGCGTTGACGTAGGCCGTCAGGAGGGCCTCGTGGTAGTAGATGCGACTGGCCGCCGAGGTGTCGGCCGTCACGCAGGCGATACACCGCAGGGGATCGACCTTGACCTCGGGGACAACCGGGCCGGTGATCCGCTGGCCCACGCGCGCGGCGCGCCGTTCAAAGGGGCGTCGACGGCAAGTTGATCGTTGCCGAGCGAGCCGCTGCCCCGGTAGACCTGGAACTCCCGGCCGAGGCACTCGATGACCTGCCAACTGACCCAGGTGGCGTTGGCGGGCGAGCTTCGTTCGATCCGGACCGTATCCTGGTCGAACAGATGGCCCCGGACCATGACGGCGTCGGCGTTGTCCGCCTCCGGCTGCCAGCCGGTGCCATAGCTGATCAGGGCAAAGGCCCGGCCGGTGTCGTTGACGGGCAGGATATCGACATCGAAACGCGTGCCCTCGGCCTTCGCGCGCCCGGCTTGCACGCGGTATCCGGTATAGTAACCGGTCTCGCCATAGGTCGAGAAACTTTCCGTCTGGGCGGCCCACTGTCCGCCGGCGGAGTTTGCCGCATAGAGCCGATAGTAGTACGGCGTGGCGGCGTCCAAGTCCGCCAGATCCGCATGGACAGCGCCGGCGGCTCTTCGTCCCAAGCTCACGGCGTGGCTCCACCTTTTGACGTCCATACCGCCGTCACTGTCGCCCCAATGAAGATACACGTTGGGATCCTCGCCCCCCGTGCTGGTGACCTGGCCGCCGAGCCGGGCGGAGTGACTGGTGATGTAGGTGGCCGGCTTGACGATCACTTGCGGGACCGTGGTGGGCGTGAAGGTGTAGGCCAGGGTCATGTTGAGGTACCCATCCTGGGCCGGAAGAACCTGGGACTTGGGGACACCATCTTTGACAAAGACCACCGTGGTCCGGCGGAACTGGTTCTGGGCGGCGTTGTGGTTCGTCATCTCGAAGCGCAGATAGTACACGCCGTTGGGGACTTCAACGCCGCTGCGATCTTTCAAGTCCCAGACGGCGGTGTGCGGCTGATAGGCCTGGGGCGTGGCGCCGGTCCAACCGTCAAGATTGGTGCCGTCGGCGGCCATCCACTGGGTCAGATGGCGATACTCCTCGACGCCCCAGCGGCCAATCGTCTTGACGAAAGCGCCCGTGGCGTTCTCGACCCAGACGACCTGGATGTGCTGGGGATCGAAACGCAGGTCGCCGCCCGGCGAGGTCGCCGTAAAGGTCACCGCCAACTGCCAGCCGCCGTAGGCTTGAGTCCCATAAAAGCACGGCAAAACCAGGCACAGGGCCGCCAAAGCGAGCCTATCTCGGAACGAGCGGCATCTTCTCACGGTCGCACTCCTCCTAATGTACGGCACAATCCAGACAGGGATCGAATGAGTGAATGACCCGCATCACTTCCACGGGTTTCTCCGGGTCTTCAACCGGCGTGCCGAGCAGGGCCTCTTCCAGGGGGCCGAGGATCCCTTTGTTGTCGCGCGGCGAGGCATTCCACGTCGTGGGGGTGATGACCTGATACTGCGAAATCACGCCTTCGGAGATCCCGAGCCAGTGTCCCAGGGCGCCGCGCGGCGCCTCGGTCAGGCCCATGCTTGTCGCCGCAGCCGGGATCGCAGGCGGCGTGTAGACGGGGCCCTCCGGAACCAGCTCATCGAGCCAGCCCTGTGCGGCTTGAGCGATCTTCAGGGCCTCTTTCGACCGGGCCAGGTGGCGGTCCATGACCGAAATGCCGTTCGTATATTCGCCATTGATCCACATCCGGGCCAAGGGCCCCACCTCGCAGGGCTTGCCGCCGTAACGCGGGGCTTTGAGCCAGGTGTAGGCCGCACTCTTCGAGGCGGGGTCCACCGCCGCGGTCTTGCCGGCTGCCGGATGGAGGCCGGTCGTCTTGTTCTGGTACCAGGAGTACGTCACGTGCTCGGTGATCGAGGCGGCGTCCATCGCCTGGGGGACTTGTGAGCCGCCCGGAACGTAACCGCCGGCCAATAGTCTCCGGGTCCCCGTGTCGTCGAGGTCAAACACTCCGTAAGCCAAGAGGTTCGCGTGGCCGCGTCCGAAGGCGAAGTAGTCGTTGTACCGCTCCGCAAGCAACGCCGCATCCGGCAGGTACCGGTCCTGGAGGAAGGCGATCAACTCGTTCAGATACGTTCTGAACGCGGCGATGCGCTCCGGCCTCGGACTGGCCGTAAAGCCGCCGGCAACATAGGTCGCGGGATGGGGCAGCTTGCCTCCGAAAAGGGCCCCCATCTCATGGGCCTTGCGCCGGATCTCGATGGCCTTGAGATAGCCGCCCATGAGGGCTTCCGTGGCCGTGGGATCGAGACGGCGGTCGATGTTCCAATCGGCCTGCCAAGGCGGCATGGCCGGTCCCGCGAGAAAGTCGGGCAGGGCCAGCAGGTAGAAGTGCAGGATGTGCGACTCGATGAAATTGGCGGCGTTCACCAGGTTGCGCAGGATCCGGGCGTTCGCCGGGACCACGACGCCACAGGCCTTGTCCAGGGCCGTGACCGCGGCCATGCCGTGCGCCACGGGACAGACACCGCAGATCCGCTGGGTGATCAGCGGGGCGTCCCGCGGGTCGCGGCCGACGAGGATGTTCTCGATACCCCGGAACAGCAGGCCGCTGGCCCGGACGTTGACCACTTGCTGAATGCCGTTGACGGTATCGAACTCCAACTCGACACCGAGATGGCCTTCGATCCGGGTCACAGGGTCGAACGATGCTGCGATCTTCATGCTCAACTCAATCTCTCTGGAAAAGGGGACAACGCGGAAAAACAGAATGTCCCCTTTTCTCACAAATAGAAAGGTCCGCCCGGGAATCCCGGCTCAGTACAGCCGAGGCACAGGCCGTTGCCGTCCACACACCAGTTCACGCCCCGGTTCCACTTGCGGCTGGGGCAATCGCTGGAGGTCGTCTTGCCGCGGCAGCCCAGATTCAGAACGCACAGGTTGTCCTGGCCGAGACTCGTGGCATAGCCTTTCTCGAGGCGGGGACAATGCTCGTGCACATTGCGGCCGTAGAGAGCGATGGGGCGATGGTAGACATCCAGTGGGATCGGGTTGCCCAGGATCAGTTGCACGACGGCCCACGTGATCCAGTCCGGGTGCGCCGGGCAGCCGGGGAGATGGATGACGCTCTTGCCGGTAGCCTCCCGGATGCTGACCACGTCCGTCGGATTCGAGCCCCAGCGCGGAATGCCTCCGAAGGAGGCGCACGTCCCGACGCACAAGATGGCTTGGGCGTCGGAGGCAAGGTCTATGACGGCCTGCTCGTAAGTGACCTTCTGGCCCTCGTAGGACCAGACCCGGCAGGCATACCCGCCGAACGCTCTCGGCACGCCTCCCTCGACCGCGAGAACATAATCCCCTTTCTGTTGGGCCTCTTTGACCATCCCGACGGCAGTTTCACCGGCGGAGGCCATTACGACCGTATGATAGGCGAGGCCGATCGACTGGATCAAGAGATCGTCCACCGTCTGCTGGCCGGCGTCGGCCGTCAGGTCGATTCGGTTCAGAAAGGAAACCGAATCCCCCTGGCAGCCACTTCCATGCAGCCAGATGATGGTTGGCGCCGCTTTGCTCGCGAGGGCTGCCTTCAGACGCTCGAGCCCCGCCGGTGCCAGACCGATCGCTCCGTGCAAGCCGCGCAATGCTCGAGAAAAGCTCGACGTGTGATATTCATAACGATTGGTGCTCTCAGATTCTATTGCGACGTGGGTGAAATGTGTTACGACCCCGAGGTTCTCCTCACCATGCTCCGTACTACCCAACTCCAGGTCCCCTGGCCGGGACCAAAAGCAAGTCAATTCGTAGGGAATCATATCCGATCGGCTTTGCGGTGTCAAGGCTTATTGCCATTCTGTCGGCCCCTTGGGGTGCGGCCGGCCTGCGGTGGCGGGATCCGCCGGTCCTGTCCGGGTGTGCATCGCACGCCTTCCTATCGAAAATCATCTCGCGCAGGTACGCCCAGACGCAGAGAGTGGCAAACTCCAGATCCATTCCAGACCTGCCACCAGCAGTCTTTCGGCGCGAAGGACGATTTTCCCTGGGGTAAAGCCGTCCCGGTTGTCGCACTGTATAATGGAACCACGGCATCGTCTGAATCACCGTGGTGCCTGATGTTGGCTGTCCATGGAGAGCGCAAATGATTACGGCGATTCATCTCGGCTTGCTCGTGTCGTGGCTCGCGGCCGGTCCGCAGTCCGATCCGGGTCCCTACATTCGCATCGACCGGCTCTCGCCCCGCGTCGCCCTGGCCTACTGGCCGGGCCTCGACCGCCGGTGCAACCTCACGGTGATCCAGTCCCGCAAGGGCCTGGTCATCGTCGATACGGAGGCCTCGCCGCGCCTGATGGCCCCGATCAAGAAGAAGATCGAGCAGACGTTTCGGCCGCACCGATTGGGCCTACGTCATCAATACGCACGCCCATGACAACCACGCCAGCGGCAACGTCCTGTTCAAGGGCGCGACGATCGTCGGGCACGAGAACCTGGCCGCGGACATGCAGTGGCTGATTCGCCGCCGGACCGACCCGGACCGCAAACGCAGCGAGGTCGACCGTTACAGCGCGATTCTGCGCGACCTGCGGGCCGCCCTGCCCCGGTATGCCGGCAATCCCATGTACACCTGGCTGATCCAAAGCGACCTCATCTTCTACGACCTTTTCGTGCAGGACCTCCAGCAGGGCTACGAAGTCGTCAAGCCGTCCCTCACCTTTTCCGATAATTACACGCTGGATTTGGGCGACCTGACCCTGGAGTTGATCTTCTTCGGCAAAGGCCACAGCAACTCCGACATCCTGATCTACATTCCCCAGGAGCGGGTCCTGGTCAGCGGCGCCATCGCCTACCAGCAGTACCGCGTCCCGGAAATCGGCGAAGACTCGCATCTGGAAGACGTCCACCGTTTCATCGCCGTGCTGGACCGTCTCCTCGCCGACGAGGTGAAGATCGATCACGTGATCCCGGGACACAGCCTCCCGCTGACCCGCGCCGTCCTGCCCCCGATCCGCGATTTTTACCAGAGAATGCTCCAAGAAGTGGCAGCCGCACGCCGGCAAGGTCTGACCCTGGACCAGACGACCAAGCTGCTGACCCTCAGCGCCAAGTTCCCCGCCTTCCGCGAGCCACCCCCCCGTACGTATGGCTGGCTCCACCAGGAGCGCAACGTGAAGAACCTCTGGCGCATCCTGGCCGAGGACCAGCCCGCGCCCCAACCCGAACCCGCGCAGCCCTGACGCCCCGCCGCCCTCGCCGGGCACGGCCCATCGTTTGGGTGTGTTCATTCAAGCAGGCTCTGGCATCTGGAGCCCGACCGGCCCGCGGCCCCAACGCTCGCAGGTCGGCGCGGATCATGTTGGTTACCGGTGGGTAATACCCTTCATGAACATCAGCGCGTCTCCAGAACCTTTTTGGGATCGACCGGCTTGGGTTTCAGACCCGGCCAGTCCTGATAGTTCTGGAATTCGAGTTCGTGTTTCTCAAAGGCCTCGCGATTCTTCCGTGAGAGCACGTCAATATCCCGATCTTCCGGTCGGCATGGCTCGGTCGGCCGGATCACCTCGGCCCTCACAAAGATGTACAGCTTGCTTTGGATGTCGCTGTTGGAGATGCTGCGGAAGAGTCCGCCCACGAGCGGCAAGTCGCCCAGGATCGGCACCTTGCTGCCGGATTTGGTTTGATTCAGCCGGAGCATCCCGCCCAGAATGATCGTGCTGCGGTCGGGGACGGTCACGATCGTCGAGATATCGCTGCTGGTCTCATCCGGCGGTTTCTCGACGGTGATACCCGTGAAATCGGACCGGTTCAGCTTGATCTCCAGGCGGAGCACTTTGTCGCTGATGTGCGGCGTGATCTCCAGGGTGATGCCGGCATCATAGGCCTCGTATTTGACCGCCGTCTCGATCAGCGTGTTCTGCGGGCCGGCGGCGCCGGACGTGACGGGGATCGAAGATTTGGTGACCACGTAGGTCGTGTCGGCCGTTTTAATCGTGCCTTTCTCGTTGTCGTTGACCAGGACCTTGGGCTTGGCCAGGACGCGGCCGTAGTTCTTGGTCTGGACCGCCCGCAGCAGGGCATTGATGTGCTCGTCCGCGTAGAAGCCGGTCCCGGTGCCCGAGTCGACCTCGAAATCCAGGAAGTGCGATCTTCCGGTTTGCAGCAGTTTGTCGACGACCGTCGTATCAGGGTCGGCGTAGAACTGTTTGGTCTGCCCTCCCGTTTCCACCAGGTCCGGCACGCTCGTGATGAGGTTCAGATCGTAGTTGAACTCGTCCGCCTTGCGGATCTCCGCGAGCGTCACGTCAATCAGCACCTGCGGTCGACGGCGATCCAGCGTCTCGATGAGCTTGCGGATCCATTCCTGGTTCTTCCGGGAGGCATAGACGATCAGAGAGAAGGTGTTCTTGTCGGGAACGATGACGATCTGCTCTTCGGCATTGCGGACGATCTTCTGCAGCTTGCCGTCCTTGTCCTGAACGGTCTCGTGGATAATCTTCTCCAGGACCTGCGCCACGTTTTCGGGGCTTTGATTTTCGAGAGAGTAGATCTCATAAGGGATCGTCTCCGTGCGCACCGCGGCGTCGAGATACCCCATGATCGCTTCCACTCGCCCATGCTGCTCTTCGGTGGCGTTGATCACGAGCGAGTTGGTGGCCTCCAGGACCACCACCACCGGCTGTTCCGCCAGGGTGCCTTCCACGATCTCGGCGGTGGCAATCTTCCCTGCCCCTCCGCCCGAGATGGTTCTCGACCGGCCGCCCTCGCCGATAATCTCCAGCTCCTGGAGCTTCTTCTTGATCTCCTGCGCCTCCACATGCTGTACATCATAGATCTTGAGCGTGCGCAGGTCCTGCTGAGCGACGTCCAGGGAATCCACGAGCTTCTCCACGACGGCCAATTGGTCGCTGCGGCCGATCATGAGGATACGATTGGTCCTCTCATCCGCATCGAGATAGACACCGTCATCCGATACTCCCGAGCCGCCCACGGGAGGCACGGACTTGCCGGAGGGAGCAGGCGGGCCGCCCGGCCGGAGCGAGGGCCCTGCTGGGGTCGTTCCTACGGTGATCGACACGCTGCCCAATTTCGAGACCAGCACCTGAATCTTCTTCGTCAGTGAATCGGCCATCGTGTACTTGAGCGGGCGGAAGCGGAACTCGCGCGGCACGCCAGGTCTGTCCACGATGCTCAGGAGCCGCTCGATGCGCTCGATCTGATGGGCATAGCATGTGACAATGAGGGTCTGCGACCCTTCGACAGGGGTAAGGGCAAGACTCAACTGCATGTTCTGTAACAAAGTGGAGGCGGCGGAGACGCCAATGTGGTGAAGATCGAAGACATCGGTGACGACCATGTCTCCGGCACCCGGGGTCGTGCCCTCCGCGCCGATGAAGTCTGGATTGGCCTTCAGAGCATCGGTCGCCGGGACGATGATCACCAGACTGCCCTCGTGACAGGTCATCGCGAATCCTTTGAACTTCAGGACCGATTCCAGCAGCAGATACAGATCCCGGACTCGGACTTGGCCCTGTAATTTGCCGTGCAACTTGAGCGTGACAACCTGGCCCTTGATCTTCTCAGGATCGTACAGGTAGTCCAATTGCAGGTACTCGCCGACCAGGTCCAGCAGTTGGATCATGTCCAACTGCGGCGGCAGATCCAGCTTGACAATCTGATCGGCATTCGCCGGAGCGGCCAGCCTGTACCCTCGACAATCAGACGATTTGGCGGAATCCGCCGGCGGATCGGAGTTCGCGGGTGGGCGGTCTGCGCTGGGCGTGTCGGAGGAAGCGATTGCCTGGGCAACTCCTGCCTGGCTGCGGGCCGCAACCGCACTTGCGGAAGAAGAATCAGCGCCGCCGTCTCCGGAGGTTCTGGTACCTCCTTGCACCTGATCGGCTGGCCTCACTATCGGCTGAATGACTCTGACCCGGGGCACCGAGGCATGGTTGGCAGGATGATCCTGTGGGCTCGGTCCGCTCGCCGCGACTAATCGTGCAGACTCTTGTTCGGCCGCGCGCTGATCGCCGCGGTGCGTGGAAGAACTCGTAGTATCATGTCTCAATGCGGTGACATCGATGGCATTGCTCCGGGGGACCGCGAGGGCGGCATTCGGCTCGGACGCCGAAGGAGTGCGTGCCGCTTGCTCGGGCGACATTTCCTCCTCCGCGGGTTCGTAGTAGTCAGGCTCTTGTGCTTGCCGGGGAGACGTCCTTTGACACGCTTTCGCAACCTGCAAGCGATAACATCGCAACGGCCAGCAGCGCGATCGCCTCGCGCCGAGGTTCCCTTTGTGCTATCCCTTCGAGCATCCCGCCTCTCAGCTTTGCGCTTTCCCAGGGGCTATAAGGCATCAATCCAGAGCGGCCGTCCGGGCACTGCCAACGGTCAGACTCTTGCCGCGGGTCGGCCGCTTGGTCGAAGCGGAAACCCGCGCGGCCTCTGCCTTGGCGGCCACAGGCAGACCAGGACCAACGGCACTGGTGTCGTTGGCTGCCACCGCCGTGGCAGCAGTTTCTCGTTCCAGGGCCATTTCACGCACTTGGTCGCCATCGAGATATATGATGGACCCGGGCCGAATCTCCTGAATGGTGAGATGCCCCACCTGCGTGCCTCTTTTGACCCACCGGGCCGCCTCGTTGTTTCCGGATTCCAGGATCAATGCCATCGACCGCTGGGGCTGATCGTCACAACAGCTCGTCCCGCACACCTTGAATTTCGGGGATACCATCGGAGGTCGAACCACCGGCGCAGCGGGTGCAGGCTTCGGCGTCTCCTGGACCGCCGACTGCACCTTCGCCAATGCCGGAGGATTCAGGTGTACCGCAAACGTATTCGCTTCCGCCAGCAGCGGTGAGAGTTGCTCCTTTTCCTCGGAGCCAGTCTCGTGTGCGCGCTTCCAGGACGACTTCCATCGCACTGGGCCGTTGCAGCAACGCGTCACCTGTCGAATCGCTTTGCGACCACTGCCTGGCACAAAACATAAAGATGCCTCCCGCCAGGAGGATCGCCAATCCACTGAGCACATACAGCAATCGAATCATCCGCCGACAGGGCCTCCTCACATCCGCAGGCACCCCAGGAGGGACCGTTTTGCGCGTGCGAGCCTCTTCTTCAGCGCCGCGCGGGAACACCCGGCCCTGGTCGCCGCGGTACTGGGCTGCAAACCGTCAACATACCGCAGTCGCAGTGCCTCACTCAGAGCCGGAGACAGAAGCATCGATCATTGCGTGAACAGCGCGGTACATCTCCTGATGGCTTAGTCGATGCAGCGGGTCGGAATCCCAGATCACAGGACACCGCCTCATCGGCAGAGTTCTCAGGACCACGGAACAACGCCTGCTCCATGAGCACGCTTCTGTTCCGGCGGCGCCAGTAGAAGAACAATTGATGCCGCGCCACGGCGTACAAGTAGGCATGCGGGTCTTGCAGGTCCCCTTCGTGCGCGATCAGGTTCAGGAAGACCATTTGCATCAGGTCGTCCGCATCATGAGAGCATTTCACCCGTCGCGCAAAGTAACGCCGGACTTCCTCGTGGTACTGCTGGTAAAGTCTCAGCCAATACTCCTGCCGTGCCGTCAACCCGGATCCCTGGGGCTTGTGTCCCCTCGCCTCATCATCAGACATGTCATCACCCTCATCTCATCGCCACACGAAACTCACTGCCCTCGCCGGCAGTGTCATGTATAAAGGCGATTTTCCAGGCCGCGATGTTGATAAAAAAACAAGACATGATCACATTTTTTCTTCATTTGTGGATTTTTGCAGAACTGAGCAGGCGAAGGTCCCGTCGGGCCCGCAGGCCACGACGCGCTGATGGCCCGCACGGACATGGAACAGGATCCGGGTCATCCCCTTGCGCGTTGGTCTTCTCCGCATGGGTGCTGCCGATTCGGAGGTCTGTGCCCTTGTACACCTGCCCCCCCGTGGACCGTGCACGCCGCATCAACACTTGTGAAGTCAATACCTCCACCAGAGGTGGAGGCTTGTAACGTGAACCGCTCAAAGCGGGTTGTTTGGGAGCCGCCTGCGGCGGCAGTCGGCCAGCCCCGCCCCGCATCTGGTCCAGCCCGCCAGCCTTCCTCTTGCTTCCGTTTGGTGTCTTTCTCGCCCGCCCTCTCGCGGCGCACCACTGGTGCCACGACACACCGAGAGATCCAGAGGCCCTCTCCCGGGACTATTCGCTCTTTCCGCCCTCCGGGCACCTTGCCTTTGATGTACCCGCGTACATAAGCTGGCGAATGCGTATGCGGAATCACGCGGGGCTTCACCCGGTTCCCTATTTGGCAAGCTCAAAGACGACTCCTGTATCTGTCAAACTCTGGGAGTCCCCCGGCTTAGCCGGGGGGTTACCTCTGTTACTTACCCGAGAGCAGGTCGTGGCCCCATGGTCCTGTGTCGGCGAGCTTCCGTTGACGACCTCTACACAATGAGTTTGTTGAATGTGAATGCCTGACCCCTATCTCACCGACCGGCTCGTGATCGTCACGCCGTGTTGCGCTTCGCGTGCGAATCCGCATCTTCCAACGGCCCAAGAAGAGCCTCTGTCGCACATGGGCTTACCCGCCACACCGCCTTTTGAGGGCCACTTCCAGGCGATCTCTAACGTCCTGATAACGCGTGTCTTCAACCAGTGTCTTGATTTCATCCCTCATGCTCCTATCCGCAACCACGGTGAGGGCGTTCGCCAACGCAAAACGGGCCTGAAAGTCGTCCCCATAATCCGTTGCACTCGGATGGGTCTGCTTGAGCCGGTCGAGAATGACACGCGCGGCCTCGGTCTTTCGCGCCTCCTTAACAGTCAATGCACGTGCGATACTAATGACCATGATCGGGTGACGCACAGTCCGCAGATGTTTCACCAAGACCGGGATCGCCTCAGGGTAGCTGTCCTTTGTGTTCACCAAATCGGAGATGGAACGAACTGGACCGGGGTCTGGACCCACCGTGCCGCCCGATTCCCATTGCGTGATGATATTCGGGCGCACTCTGCACCCCCGCGGCGGCAAGTTCGGCCAGCAGCGGAACGTGTTCCGGCTCAATGTCCTTGAGTCTCTGTGCGATGCGTGCCTTCTCTTTCGCCTCCCGCTCTGCATTCTGGCGTACCCACTCGGGGTCGCTCTGGAGGCGATCCATAATCTCCTTAGCAGTCTTCCTTCTTCGTTTCATCTCGTGCCTGGTATATAATTGATGTTTATGAGTTTGTTGTTAATCTGCTGTTCGAGAGGCCAGGACATCTGCGTTGACGGGCGGACCCAAAGGTTGAACGTGCCTCCGCTCTGTTGGGTAATTGCCGTATAGCCACGCAATTGCCGTGTGTTGCTCAGCGATGCAACATTCTTGACCTCGTCCAAGACATTTGTCGCCTGGTTATACCGATCCGGGAATACCATCCTATTCGAGCCCGGTACTCGTATCCCGACCTTGGGCCCCGTAATCCCAACGGCATCTTCGCCTGCCTGACCGAGTTGTCGTGCGAGGGCCAGCCCTCTCGGCGCTGTCGCTGCCTCTAGGGCCGCGCCGGTTCCCCAAAGTATGGCCGTAGGCCCGGCGACCGTTTCCACATTATAGGAGAAATCGGACTGGGACACCCAACGATTTTTCGCCCATTGGGACTTAGGAATGGCGGGGGGGATGATGTCTCCTTTGATGATGTCTTCTTCGTTATAGACCGAAAACACCCCCGCGATAAGAAAGTTGACCCCATCGATGGCCATATTTTGGAAGCCCTGCGCGTAATTCGCGAGGGTCTGGGCTGTTGCCTGGCCCATGACGTACCCGGCCTTGTCGAGCCAGGTCGCCCCATGGTAATCAAACCCGCTGTATTGGTTGCGACTGTTATCTCCCTCATCAGACCACCCGCCGCTGGGGCCGTAGCCTCTGGTGGAATATCCACCGCCGCCTCCGGCGGAGCCGGGATTGCCCGTGAGGGGCAAGGTCAAGGCGGTGGAACTGCTGCCCGAGGACAGGACGAGACCGAGCCCGTTGGAATTAAACCCCCAATCGATGCTGAAAGTCCCTGCCCAGGACGTATCGCCAAGGGTCATGTCGGGCAGGCTCCACATGTCGGTCGGCGTATGGCCCGTAGGATCGGTAAGTCTTAGAGGATTGTTGTAGCAATACGCGTAGCGGTTCAACGCCTGCGAAGAGGCCGGGGCCGGCACAACAGAATCCGCCTGAATGAATCTTGCGAGTTCGGGATCGTAATAGCGGGCACCGTAGTAGTACAGGCCCGTCTCTTCGTCCAGAATCTGGCCGGTGTAACGATTCGAGACGCTGAAGGCTTGCGTGTTGTTCTTATAGTTCTCCCGGCCGAAGGGCGAATAGCCGTACTGCTGGACCACATCGCCGTCGCGGTCGGTCATGACCTGGGAGGAACCGAGATGATCGGCGTGGTAGTAATAGAACACCGGATCGTAGACCGGCGTGCCGGCGTAGGCCTCGGTCGGGACGCTCGTGATCAGCACGGACCCGACCAGACCGGTAATCACCACCCGACGCCAGAGAGGCAGAGTCACGCTCCGGTCGCTACGGGCGAGCGAGGGCTCCCAACGCTGCATCGCGTCTGGGAGCCCGTCCTCGCTCGGCTTCGGACTCGGCGGGCCACGACCTACGAAGAGACCCGTCAAGAGCGCCAGCGCCAGGCCGCTGAGCGGAGCGCGCCCACCACCGAACAGCCCCGTCAGAACGTCATCGCCGAAGTGCCAGACAGCGGCAAGGTAGCGGTTGTTCTCGATGAGGCACGCAAAGCCGCTCTCGGGCTCGAAGGTCGCCACGAGTTGGCCGCCAGCGTAGACGTGGCAAAGGACTTTGCCGTTCTTTTCCTCGTAGAGGCTCCCGATCCACAGACCCGTGATCTGGCCATTGACCTTCTTCCACAGCCGCGCACCCCCGGCCGCGTAGCCGAACTGGATCGTGCTGCCGCCGGTGATCGCCACCTGTTTGAGCCGGTTCTCTTCGTCATAGGTGAGCGTCTGGTTGGGTTGGCCGCTGCGGTTGCGGGTAATCATGTTGCCGCAACCGTCATAGCTATACGTGCTGCCGTTGGCCGCCTCGACCGCATGGGGCTGGATAGGAGAGTAGGTGTATGCGCCGGTGCCCATCTCACCGTTAGTCACAGTGTTGTCCAAGGCGTTGTAGGTGTAGGTGATGGTCCGGCCCTCGGCCGTCGAATAGAGCGACGTGAGCCGATGCAGGTCATCGTATTGGATATTGGACAGACTGCACGATGAGGCGCCCCCATGCACGGCATCGGTGACGCTCTTGACGTTCGAGACCTTGTCGTACGTGTAGGTGATATCCTGGAGATTGGTGGTCGCCGTGGAGGTGTGCGTGCGTTTCAGTCGCCGGGGCGCCGTATAGAACTCCGTCTGCGTGGAGACCCCGTTGCCGTAAGTGACCACGGTCGGCTGGCTATCCTCATTGAAGCCGGACGGCCTGGTAGAAGACCTCATTGGTCCCCGTGCCCCAAAGGCTCTCGGTCCGGACGAGATGGCCGGCCGTGTCGTAGCTGTGGGCGATAACGGCCTTGGTGCCGGGATACGTGACCTGTGTCACCCGGTCCGCCGCATCATAAGCCGTTTGCGTCGTGTAGCTCTTGTCGTTGGCCGACAGATAGCGCGTCGATTTGATCGCTCGGCCGCGGGAGTCGTAGCCGGTCTTGGTCCAGCCCTGACCGTCGGTGACCTTGTAGACCTGGCCCTTATGGACCGTGTACGCCGGATCGTTGCTTTGATCGTAGGTGTACGTGACCGTCTCCCGGACCTGGTGGCCGGAGTTCTTCACGACTTTCTGCAGGAGGCGTCCCAGCTCATCGTTGTAGCTGAACTCGACCTTGTTGCCGCGATCATCCACCTGCTCGGTCATCCGGCCCGCATCATCGTAGGCGTAGGTCCACCAGCCCATGTCCGGATCGATAGAACGCATCTTGCGGCCCAGACTGTCGTACCACGCCTGGAACTCGTGGCCGACGTGATCCGTCGTCTTTACCAATCGGCCCAGCAGATCGTATTCGTAGTAGGTGTGGGTACCGTCTGGCTCATCGAGTTCCACAATCCGGCCCGCGGCATCAAAATGCTTGTAGGTGGTCTTGCCCTCGGCATCCGTGAAGAGCTCCTTCCAGGGATTGCCGCCTGCGCCGGGACCGTAGACTATGATGGAGGAACCCGTGGGTGACCCGGATTCACCTGCCGGCGGAGTGACTTTCCACACCCTCCCGACCGCGTCGTATTCGGTGAGAGTTCCGGCCTGTCCGGCAGTGGGGGTATAGGCGGCGCCATCACCAAAGAACGGCAGCGTCTGAAAGCTGATCTTGCCGCGTTCGTTATAGGCGATGGCGGCCACGCGATACTCATGCGCTGCTCCGGTCTCAGCCTTGATTCGCGTCTGTACGATCCGCCCGAGACCGTCGCTGTAGGTGTAGGCTTCGTAGCCTTCATGGACCTGATGGACATAGTTGTGGCTGATGCCGGCGGCGATCCCGCCGAGACTGTAGTCAATGTGGGTCTGCCACAGGGTCGGTTGTCCATTCGGCTCTGTGGACGTCACCATGTCGGTGAGCCGGAAGAACGAATCGTACTGACTTTCGGCCACCATGCCGGCCGGGTCGATGGTCCGCACGGGCAGACCCGACCGGATGTCATAGTCCGTCGATGTTACGAAGCTCTCCATTGCCCTCTCGATCGGGAAGGTGTGATAGTTGGGATCATACGTCGTCATCGTCTCAATGCCGGCTCTGTCCCGAGACCAAGTCACATTCCCATAGCCGTCGTAGGCGTACTCAATGGGAGCCGTGTTGACATCGACAACGAAGTTCTTGATCCTATCCAGCCACATCACCTCAGTAAGGACCCGGCCTTGGGAGTCGTATGTGTAGAACCTCTGCGTGAGACGATCAATGCCGCCCGGGTCCGAAGTAGTCATGGTCATCTTGATTCTGTTGAGAATCGCGGGATTGGCAAGAGTGGCGTATTCATTGTGGACGTACACCTCATCGCCGTACGGATAGTCAGACGTATACGTGTGGTTGGCGAGGTTTGCTGCAATATCCTCAGACATCATGCCGAGATTCACTTCGCCCAGATCGATCGACCTAACAAGGTTTCCTGTTGTCGTGTTATACTCCCACTTTTGGAGCCTGGCCCGATAGAGACACAGGAAATGCTGGTCCGGCGTGTACGGGATCCCCGGGTAATCCACCGTGGTCGTCTGGGCGATGTAGGCGAAGTGCCAATTGGTGTCGGGTACGACATTTACCTCCTCGACCTTGTTCGTGGTGATCTTGTACAGCTTTCCGTCATTGCCATAGACCTCGATCCGGTAAGGCGTGCCTTTCTTGCCCACAGAGTCGGCATCCTGCCATTCGCCGGAACATGGGTCTTCGTACCCGCCGCCCTGATGGAAGTACATCATGGTTGTGGTGCCGATGGTTTCCAGTCCAGAAGACTCGTTCTTGACCTCTTTGACGGTAGTCAAACCGAATCCGCCAAATTCCCGGCGGGTCGCATTGTAGAAGCCTCGCGTGTAGTCGTACTGCGTGAGCACATGATTGCCAAAGCCGTCATTCGCGTCCACGAGGGAAGCGACCTGCACCGGGAACGGCAGCCGATTCACGCCACTGGTATCCTTGTGCTTCTCGGGATCAGTCGAGGACTTGTATTCCACGTGCACAGATCCGCCGAGCTTCCCCGTAACCTTTGACAGCAAATCCGGGAAGGGGCCTTTGTTGAGTTGGACCCTGAATACGTCGTAGAGGGTCGGACTGCCACCCTGACCTGTGGTCCTCTCTCGCATCACGCGATCGGGAAGACCATCGCCATTGATATCGCTCATGGTCACGTATGTGTTACTGTCTTGATCGCCTCGGTCTGGATGAATGACTCCATGGGGACTGGCCCAGTCAGGAGCGGTGCCAGTTCCTTGGTCATCAATCCCTGTCCAAGTCGGCGAGCACGGCCGCATCCACCGCATCCTTCTGGAAGCCGGTGCCCGTGTTCAGTTGCACCTTGAAGTACATCATACTGGCTTGGATTGCCCCCTGCGTTCCCGCGTCCTCTCCCGCATGACACGATCCGGCAGCCCATCGCCATTAATGTCAAGACAGATCGACATAGAGAGTCCCTGTGTCTCCTGATCACTGCCTGGAGACTGTTCCAGGGACGCTCTTCACCCTGGCCACTGACGGGCCCCATTCCGAGAACGGGATTGCCTGACCCATCTCTCTCGAATCCATAGCCGGTATTGAACTGCACCACGAAGCAACTGTACGGTGCCGACCTCTTTCGCATGACACGGTCGGGAAGGCCGTCGCCATTGATGTCCACAAGATCGATCATAGTCTCCTGGCTCAAGTCTACCGTGCGGGGACTCAGCCAGATGGAGTCGCTGGATTGTTGCCCATCGACGGGACCCCATTCTACCGCCACGGGTGAACCGCCATTACTCTCAAAGCCCTCTCCCGAGTTGAACTGAACCAGAAAATGTCCCCCCATGTCTGTCCTGAAAAGGACCCGATCAAGGAGTCCGTCACGGTTCATGTCCATCAGGCAAGCCGAGGTGAGTGTAGTACCGCTCGGGTCCCGGGTGAATTGGAAGCGAGTGCATTGTACACGCGAGCGCTGTCCCATCGTAGTAGCCACTCGCGTCGTGTAGCCATGCCGTTCAGAGCGGTCCCCAATTTGCCTGACCCAAATCCCGTTCCTGTATTCAACTGCACTTTGAAAACGTTGTTTGGAGTAACTGTAGTCATACACAGCATTACGCATTACGCGATCAGGGAAACCATCGCCGTTTATGTCCAGAAGATCACTGAAGTGTCATCAGCCATAGTAGTCGAGTCTGTACACCGCGGTTATATGTCCTCTGCCAAGTGGTCGAACCATTCGTAGCCGAGCGTAAGTATCGGTGCAAACGCGCGTGGTGAATTCCAGAACTGTCCTATATCGCCTGTCATGATACCTTGGGCATCAATAGGTCCCCAGTCAGCACAGTGCTGTGAACGCCGGATCCGTGTATTGAATTGGACCCTGAAGACGTTTTCGGGTGATTCGCACCCGAGTATCTTCGCAACACTCGGTCAGGCAGTCCATCGCCATTAAGATCACACAAGAGCACATACGTCTTGTCATGTAGGTTGGAAAATACGTAGTCCTAACCAGCAAGAACATGAGAACTGTTCGAAATACGAAGCATTTGTGGCGGCTGGGCTGTTCCACGCTGGGTCTAGAGACTGGCTATCAAGGGTACCCCAGTCCATGGGAGCTTCGAACTCGAAGGGTTTCTGCTGGTACTCGAAGGTTACCGGCGGCAGATAGGAGGCCGGTAGGTTCGGGTCGCCGGTGCCGCACATCTTCACGGAATTCAGCAGCGAGCGCAGCGTCGAAGGGGATTGCTCGTATTCCAGACGGTATTGGCGAACCCGCACCCACTTGGACTGGGCGTAGTCGTACACCAGGACATCGATCTTGCTCAGTCGCTTGTTGGTTTCTACACGGTAGCCGGTTGCATAGGAGATCGACTTGTCCGAACGCTCGGCGGGATCCAAAAGGAACTGTCACCGAACTGGTGGTCGGAAGGCCCTGCGTGTGGCCGTTGTAGCGGATCTCATCGAGATAGAGTTGCTGGGCGTTCTGGCTGTAGTAGACGTAGGTCAGATTGCCGTTGATGTCCTGGATCTTGGCGAGCGCCACAGGAACGCATTGTCACCTTTGGTGGCGGAGTTGAATTGGGGATGGCGCATGGATGCCCCCGCCGTCCGGCCGGACTCGCCGGCCATTCGGCCAAAGTAGAACTTGTTGCCGCTTTTGTCGGTAACGGTCCACAGGCCGTTGGGATCGTAAGAGGCGTCGTACTCGTATTTGAGGAACGCCTGGTCGGTCTCCGCACGGTACTCGTGGGTAGTCGCATTGACCTCAACCAGCCGCGAATTGACCGCGCCGAACGCGACGACGAAGCCCTTAGTGTCGTCATACTTGTTCAAGTACGTGCCGCCGCTGCGGGCGACGGGCACGCCTTTACGCGTGTCGCGCTGGATCGCTCCCATCCCCAGCGACCAACCGAGGCCGCACCAGCCGTTGCCCCCGCCGCCATAGCGCAGGGCCAGGGCCGGCTCGCTCCCCTGCCGCCCGGGCGGAACCGCGATCGGTAGGGTGTAGCTGACCGAGCCTGTGAAGGGGTCCACCTGCAGACTCAAGTCGCTGCCCAGCTCGCCGGATACAGGTTGGGCACTGCCTTCCGGGATCGACCCTTGCGGAGCCTTCTCGGTCTTGGCCGGCAGTTGCACGGAGCACGCGGTCTCCATGCCCCCAAGCCCACAGGCCTTGACCCGGTACTGGTAAGTGGTATCGGGGGCAAGGCCGGTATCGGTGTAAGTGCGGCTGGTTTGCCAACCGCTGTTGTGGCTGGGGTTGCCGACATTCTCGAAATAATACTGGACGCCGCCGTTGGGGTCTTGGGCCTCCGTCGCCATCATGGTAATGCTTGTGGAACTGGTCGCGTAGGGGACCGTCGCCCACTGCATCGGGTTTGGCGTTGGCGCGTGTCCCATGGAAGAGCCGTCCACGGTGGCAAAGCTGCCCACGGCGGTGACCATCGCATAGGACCCGCCCGTCGCTCGGCCGCCGGGCGTCTGGGCACTCCAGGTCAGCACGTATTGCCCGCGTGCGGTCATCGGGGCCAGAGATACCAGAAAACAGGCCAATAGAACCGTTTGCGACGGCTTGTTCCTTCGGCTGAGATGAGCAGCGATCGGTCTCACGATTTCCTCCTTATCCCCGCAAATACAAGCCCACTTGGGATCGGCGGGCCTGTGACCAGCGAATTCGCGTGTCGAGCGAGAGGGGCTGTCTGTGGCCTACTTGACCTTGCTCTCCAGGGCCTGAATCCGCTGCTCCAGCGCGCGATTCTGCGCCGGAGTTCCTTTACCGCCTCCAGCAGCACGGCGGTCAACTCGCTGTAGCGGACCGCCTTGTACTGCGTCTTGTCCGCATCCTCCTGCAGCCGCTGCCGGAACTCCGCCGTCAGCATCTCCTCGGGGTAGTTCGCGAGCAGCTTGTCCACCGTGGTTGGTTCCGGCGTGACCACCAGTTCCGGAAATACCTGCTCCAACTCCTGGGCCAGAACCCCGATCTGTCGTGCGTCGGTCTTGACGCCCAGCGATTGGGCCTTTTCATTCCATCGAAAGGACACGGCCCTGACCTGATCGAGCTTGTCGAGAACGCCGCCCAGAGGCTGGACGTCGGTTTTGAGTTGTACGTCCGAGGTTTGGATCACACCGACGCAGCGAACGATGCCGCTGACATCCAGCATCTGGGTCGGATCGCCGGTCCCGATGCCGACGTAGCCGGTGGATCCGCTTTTACCGTCAATCTTGGCGTACAGTTCGTCCGCAGATCCAAGTCATCACCGCTTCGACATATGGCCTCTGACGCGGTTGTATTGCTGTTCTTGAGGTGAATGACGGCTCCCAGGCCCGTGGTCTCAAACAACGCGATATTGTTGCCCGTGGTCGAGACATGCAGCCTGTACACCGGACTGGTCGTCCCGATGCCGACCTTGCCGTTGCCGCCGATGAAGACCCGCTCGCTCTGCGGTTCATAGGTGCTTGGATCGTCGTCTGACCTGATGTACAGATTCGGATAAGCCCCCGAGGCACCAAACGATATCGCGCCCGCTCCGCTGCCGTCACGTACGTTCAGGCTGCCCCTTATATCCAAGGAAGCCTGAGGACTGGTCGTGCCGATGCCGACGTTGCCGGAGGTTACCCGCAGTCCCTTGCCTTGAATATCGACGTAGCTCTTCCCGTAGGCGGTGCCAGGGTTCAGAATAATTCCAGTATCCCAGTTCAGGCGTACTTGCTGGTAATTGGGCGATGTCCAGGAACCGGCAGTTCTGTACATGCCGTAGGCGGTGCCACTGTGCCAATAGATTCCGGCCGTACTGTCATACGTAACGTTATCTCCAAAAGTGATTTGTCCCGCTGTCGAAACATCGAACTTCCTCGTTGGCGCGGTCGTTCCGATGCCGATGTTGCCGCCGGACTCATACAATGCGGAACTCGCCAAGCCGCTGCTGGTGAACTTGGGGATGTAGTTGGCTGTGCCCAAGACACTCGGATAGAGTGAGTAAGGCGTCGGCGTCAGCTCGTGACGTGGTGTCAGGATCGTGTAGGACCCCTGCCCGGCGGGTCGTACAGCAATCTGTAGCCAACGGGCATTGCCGGTGAAGGCCCCCGAACCGAAATCCAGAGTTGTGGTGAAGTAGCCATCAGCTGACACTTATACTGGTCTTGGTGATCGGTGCTGCCCACTTGGTTTCCGGCCGTGGCGGCATCGAAGAGACTGAACTGGAAATCAAAGCTTCCATTGGCCGGGCTGCCGCCACTGGTAAATCGACCCTGGTAGGTGAACGCGGTGCCCATGGTTACGGCCGAGACGCGCATTGGCCCAATCCCTAAAAAGACAACCAGGCTAACCAACAGCCCCATTGATCTCGCTCTACTGACCATCGTACGATCCTTTCGAAAGAAGCCACATTGCGTGCTGCGATCTCAGCGCACAGTATCCCCTATTTCGGGGGCATGATTGCCAAGGGATATCTGCTCGCCTCAATGAAGGAATGCGTCACGGTTCCCGAATGGCAGCCGGGTGACGCCGCGGCATCCCTACATCCGTACTGTTTTAGTGGGCACCTCCTCCATACGTTATCAATTCCGGTAACAAACGCTCCCTATTTCACTCGCATGATCCTTATGCTCTGCCGATCTCCGGCGATACATTCGCTTGCATCGCCCCCACACGTATGAGCCACGGAACACAGCAAAGGGGACACGGTAATCTCCGGTTCTCAGTAGAATAGATTGCCCACCTCCAGCCCACGAAACGGCACCGCGAGTTTTGGGCTCGCCCTCTATCATCGCGGGCACAGTGCACCACTGATGATTCTGGAACATCATGTACCTTCCTCACTGACAGGAGTTAGCCTCGGGAAGGGATGTCCAGCAGAGGTCCAGCGACCCCGACCACGGGCGTCGACCGCTTGCGGGCAGGATCTCCGCCTGTGTCGGCGAAGGCCACAAGCAAACTGACTTGTGACCCGACCCGCCCTCGGAGAACAGTACCCAGAACAACGCCAGAGGTCGTGAACTCAGAGTTTTCGGTCGAGCTTGCGGTAGCCGATGGCTTCGGCGAGGTGCTCGGCGCGGATGTTGTCGCTGGCCTCCAAGTCGGCGATCGTGCGGGCCACTTTGCAGATCTTGTCGTGGGCGCGGGCGCTGAGACCCAGCTCCATCATCGCCTCCTTGAGCATCAGCTCGCCCGCGGCATCGAGCTTACAGAAGGTCTCAAGTTGCCGGTGGCTCATGTGGGCGTTGGTCAGGACCTTGCCGTTGCCGAACCGGCGGGTCTGGAGGGCACGAGCAGCCGTGACACTGTCCCGCAGCGATTGGGAGTCGATCTGCCGGGCCTGGGAGCGGAGCTTGCTGAAGGCGACCGCGGGCACATCGATGTGAATGTCGATGCGGTCCACGAGCGGGCCGGAGACCTTGGCCACGTAGCGGGCGATCTGCCCGGGCGCGCACTTGCAGGACCTCAGATTACTGCCGAAATACCCGCACGGGCACGGGTTCATGGCGGCCACGAGCATGAACTGCGCTGGAAACTGGATGGTCCGCTTGGCCCGCGAGACGATGACGAAGCCATCCTCCAGCGGCTGGCGGATCATCTCCAGCACGTGCCGGGGGAACTCGACGAACTCGTCGAGGAAGAGAATGCCGTAGTGGGCCAGGGACAGCTCGCCGGGCCGCGGTGAGGAGCCCCCGCCGATCAGCGCGGGCCCGCTGGCCGAGTGGTGCGGGGCCCGCACCGGCCGGGTGGCCAGCAGCGCCTGATCCTTCTTCAGCAGCCCGACGGCCGAGTAGATCCGCGTGGTCTCCAGAGACTCTTCCAGGC
The DNA here is from genome assembly GCA_963699595.1 of uncultured Planctomycetota bacterium. Lineage (GTDB taxonomy): Bacteria > Planctomycetota > Phycisphaerae > Sedimentisphaerales > Anaerobacaceae > PLanc-01. The sequence goes on along the minus strand of CAVOUO010000035.1, from coordinate 201,754 downwards.
TCAAGGCCGGCAGGATGGTCGCCAGCCTCTGGGCGAGCATCGTCTTGCCGGCCCCCGGCGGTCCGATCATCATGATGTTGTGCGCCCCCGCCGCCGCGATGGTCAGGGCCCGCTTGACGCTCTCCTGGCCTTTCACGTCGGCGAAATCGACGTCGTAGTGGGACGCCACGCCGAACAGCTCGTCGATGTCGGTGACGGTGGTTTCGAGCGGAAGCTGGCCCGAGAGGAAGCCGACCGCCTGGGAGAGCGAACCGACGCCGAAGACCTCGATCTCCTGCACGACGGCGGCCTCCCTGGCGTTCTCCAGCGGCACGATCATCCGGGTGAAGCCGCTGGCCGCCGCGGTCATGGCCATGCTCAGCACACCGTTGACCGGCCGCACCCGGCCATCCAGGGCCAGTTCGCCGACAACGACGTACTCCTTGAACGAGGGCCCGGCCAGGACCCCCTCGCCGATGAGCGTGCCCAGCGCGATGGGCAGGTCGAACGCCGGACCGGCTTTCTTGACGTCCGCCGGGGCAAGGTTGATGAGCGACTGCGTCTTCGGGTACCGGTAGCCGCAGTTGACGATCGCGCTGTGAACGCGCTCGATGCTCTCTTTGACCGCCGCATCGGGCAGGCCGACGATCATGGATTTCTCCAGCCCGCCGCGTGCAACATCCACCTCGACCTCACAGATGATGCCCTCGATGCCTTCCAGGGTCACACTGTGCAATCTCGCCAGCATATTCTCATCTCCGAACCGTAGACAGGGCCACGCGGAGATTCTACGGTCTGCCGGTTCGAGCTCACAAGCGAATTCAGCCCGTGCCGGACTGTCTGAGGGGCGTCTGACAGGCGCACCTCTTCGGCCTCGGCTCCGACAGTGCTCGCGTTGGACCCGTCCTCCCGGCCGACGTGGCGAGAAGACCGAGTCCCTATGGTCTCCCCATATCTGCGTCCAGTGACCGCCTCAAAGGATTTGGCCATTTCATCTCGCTGTTTCTTCGCGGCTTTCGTGAACCGGGTGAGGCAGTCCAACGTGTACTGGAACCGGCGGTCGTCGACTTTGTCCTTCAGCCGGCTCCAAAGCTCGGTCATTTGCCCGGCCATCCCCACGGCCTCATCCAGGTTGGCATAGAAGTCCTGACACACGGTCCGGCCGCAAGACAGCCGGTAGTCCAGGCTGATGAAGTTGAAGTAAGGCAGGAATTCCTCGCCCCGGATGGGATCGTCGTAGATCGCCCGCAGTTCGGGCGCGTATTGGTCCAACACGCGCCGGCGCAGTTCGGGACTTGCCAGGCCCATGCCCTGCGGGCCAATCGTGTGAGGGCTCTTGTTCGCCGTCAGGTCATCCGTATTCCCTGAGTCGATCCAGACGCCTCTGTACCCCCGGTACAAACACAGCTTGCGGGTCACGTCGTCGGACATGAGTAGAATCGTTCTGATCGTGTGGAGCACGTCCGGATCGCCTCCAAAGGTCTGTTGTATCCACTCGGTGTAGATCTTGTCCACGGACAGGTCCGGATTCCAGGAAAGACGTCCCAGCCCGTAGTAGTTCACCATGTTCAGCGGACACTCCGTCCATGCCGGTGACGGACTGATCATCGAGACCCCCAGGATGCAGTCCACGTCGAATTTGTTCAGGGTGCCGGGGCCTTTTCGGTAGTTGTCCTGCTCCAGCCACCACTTCCACTTCTCGATCCAGGAGACCGGCCAATCTTTGTCTATGACCATCTCGCTCCCGGAGAGGTTCTTCCGGATGGCACCGTCCAGGGCCGAAATGGGTGCGGAAAAGTCCCAGTCCAGCGGGCTGGCCTTGGGCACAATCACCACGTTGTCGCGAAACCTGCCATCCTCGGGAGCGAAAATATCGTAGGGGATGAGATTGCGATATTCCTCGGGAGCGTAGCGGTTGTTGCCATAGACGAAGCCTCGCACGAGCGCGTAGCCGCCATGCGACTGGAGGTTGTCTGCGATTCGATTGACCATCGGCGGGCGGGGATCGCCGTTCTGCTTCTCAGAACCCAGCTTCAACACGTACCCGCCGAAGTCGGGGACTCGGGTGTAGAGTTGGTCGGCGGTGTCCTTCTCCAACGCAAGAAGGTAGCTCGGACTCCAATAGAGCTTGATGCCATAGTCGCGCAGTATCCCGGCAAGGATCGCCACCTCGTCGAGATGTTCGAGGAAATTGTCACGGTAGTCCCAGTTGACTTCGCTGGGGCAGATCGCGTTCCAACCGGCCGATGACATCAAGCGCGCCCAGTCCCGGACCCGCTTCGTATTGCCTGTGCGCAGTTCCTCCCAACTGTAGATCGAGTTGTCTCTACTGCCCTTGCGCCAATGGTCGTACTTGAAACCGCGGAAAAAGGACCAGTGATCGACCATGCGGATGGGAATCTTTGGATTCTCCAACACGTCAAGTCTGCGGAGGTCGTGCCCCACCTGGATGTGACGAATCAGATCGAACGTGCCAAATACCACCCCTGCCGGGACATGGGCCGCGATGACCAGTACCGCCTCCTCGCCCTCCCCCAACGCCTTGATGACGAATCCATCGTGTTTGACCCGATTCAGCTCCAACTGGTCGTCTCTGTCTCGAATCCAAGGGGAAGTGGCGGGGGTTCCAAGAATGATCTTCGATCCGGTCCCAGGCGTCGTTTCAAGGGCCGGCTTCAGATCGAACATGGACTTTGCGGCCTGAGCCAACTCTGCGGCGGCCGTCCGAATGCTGGAATTCGAGCCTTCCGCCACAATGCGGTTCAGCAGGTTCGTTCCTATCTGCTGCGCGGGCGGACTGTACTGCAACCACGCCCGATAGAGAGAGCGGTCCTCTGTCTGGTACTCGTATACCGTCTTTTTTCGGTCGGCGGCAATCGTATCCGAGCGGCCGTCATACACGGACTTCGTCGCGTCGAATATCTCGTGTATGTCCGCATCGGTAAGCGCCCGGTCATAGATGCGAATGTCGTCAATGAACCCGACAAAGGTGTCTCCCGTAGCGATTTCCTTCAAGCCCGCCCGCAACAGCGGCTTCACAGCAACCGTCGACAGGTCGACGATGGAGATCCGTTCGCCATCGCGCCACCCGACGATCTTCCTGGCCTGGTCGTCGTAGGCCACGGCGAAATGATGCCATTGCGAATCGCCGACGGCCGCCCGTACATGCGGATAGAACGCCCATTCCCGCATGTCATATTTAGGCCAGTCATCATCGAGAATGCCGCTGGAATACTTGAAACCATCCTCACCCTTGAAACGCGGCTGAAAGTGGCGGCGGTAGAATCGGAATTCCACGGCGCCATTGCTGTACTCCAGAACGTTGGGACTATCCTCCCAGGCCACGTTCAGCCAAAGACAGACCGTGCCGCGTGCAATGGCGAGAGGCGAGTCCGGCAATGCGGGAATCCGCAACGGTTCGACGTCGGGCACGACCTCGAGGCAGGCCTGACGCTCACCGAGGGGATAGATCCGCGTCCCGCCCAGAATTGCCGTATGCCCATGACCAGAGAGGTCCCTGCCGGTTCCATCGTCGAAGTCCCAACGGCCCACCGGGCCGTCCAGACCCTCGGCCTGCAGATGGGCCCCATCCAGGGCTGCCAAGCCGATGACCAGCAGGAACACGGCCCGCCTTCCGAAGAACCTCTGTCTCATCGTGACCGACCCCTTTTCTTGTCTGCCTTTCGTGTGCTGCATGAACCATTCTGGAGCGATCTGTCCCCATAGCATGACAGTATTCACCCCCCTTCTCGAAAGCAACAGGAAAACCCGCGGCGATTTCCTTTGACCCGCAGGCGGGCCAGTTGCTATTATTATGATATCCTAAACTTGTTGGCCTGAGCTTTCCGGCCGGCAGGATTGACACCGTTGTTGTTGGACATGCGAGTGAGGTGACGAGTTCTGTATTGGTGTCCCGCTCTTGACGGTCAAGATACCCCAAGTCTCAAGCGACACCCCTGATTGACATGCGAAGGAGGATGCACATGGGTAAGAGAATGGCCTGCCTGATGCTTCTGGCGCTGGTCCTGGGACCGGCTTATCCTGGAGGAGCAACGACCAAGGTCGTCATCGTCACCAATAACCCCGGCGATGAGGCGGCGTATACGCCATTCCTCAGGAATCTCCTGGGCAATGACGTCATCGTCGAGGCAGAGGATGACAAGTACATTGACCCTTTGAGCGCCACCGCCAAAGCCGACCTGATGGCGGCGGATCTCATTATCGTGTCGCGCCGGACGAGCAGTGGCAATTTCGACGCCGAGATCGGGTTCTGGAATGGATTGAAAACCCCGATGCTCCTTCACAGCTCCTTCCTGATCGGAGACGACCGCTGGAGATGGATGCCGGGTGGCACGCAGAACGTGGACGTGACGCAGGTGGCGGTCGTGGCGGCGGATGACCTGGTTTTCGACGGCGTGACCGTCACGGACGGTCTGGTCGGGGTCTCTTCGACCCCCCTTCCCGGGCTGGATGTGTCCAACCAGGGTTCCGCCGGCAACGGCACGAAGATCGCCACACCGGCCGGAAGGGACAACGTCATGATCGCCCGCTGGGCGGCCGGGACGGAATACTATCGAGGCTCCGGGCAGATTGCCGGAGGGCCCCGGGTCTTCTTCGGCATGCGCACCGATGAGTTCCTGCCTTTTGTGAATGACAGCGGTAAGAAGATGCTTGGAAATGCGATCCTCACGCTGCTGGGGATCCTCCGCGGCGCCCCCATTGCCTCGGACCCGATCCCGGGCGATGGGCAGGGAGATGTTCCTCGCAACATCGCCCTTGCCTGGACCGGCGGTGATGCAGGCACCACACATGATGTCTATTTTGGCACGGTCTTCGAGGATGTGAACGACGCCAGCAGAGTCAACCCGCGGAACATGTTGGTCGCTCAGGGTCAAGGGGCAAACACCTACAAGCCCGCCGGCCTCCTCGAATTCGGACAGACCTACTATTGGAGAATCGACGAGGTCAGCTCGCCGCCACAGGCCACCGTGTACAAAGGTGACGTGTGGAGTTTCGTGACCGAGCCACTCGCGTATCCTATCGAGAACGTGACCGCCACAGCTTCAAGCAGTGAAACCGGCAGAGGCCCGGAGAATACCGTGAACGGCTCCGGGCTGGATGCGAATGACCTGCACTCCACAGCCGACGGGGCCATGTGGTTGAGCGACCTGAGCGGGAGTCAGCCGACGCGGATCGAATACGAGTTCGACAAACCGTACCGGCTTCACGAGATGCAGGTCTGGAACCACAACGGAGCCTATGAAAAGACGATTGGCCTGGGGGCCAAGAACGTTACGATTGAGTATTCGGATGACGGCATCAACTACCGGACATGGGGAACTACGCACGAGTTTGCCCGGGCGCCCGGAGCGGCCGGCTATGCGTCGAATACGACCATCGATCTCGGGGGGATAACCGCGAGGTATGTCAGGCTCACGATCCACAGCAACTGGGGAGGGATCTTCACCCAGTACGGTCTCAGCGAAGTTCGCTTCCTGTACACGCCTACGTACGCAAGAAAGCCCGACCCCGCTTCGGGAGCAACGGACGTGGCTGTGGACGCGAGTCTTGCCTGGAGGGCAGGACGGAAAGCCGCCCGGCACGAGGCGTACCTCGACACGAATCGGCAGATCGTCGCCAATGGGACCGTACCCACCACGACCGTGGCCGCAGCAGCGTATGGCCCCCTGTCTCTCGACCTCGGCACGACATACTACTGGCGGGTAGACGAGGTGAATGACCTCGCGACGCCCGCGACGTGGGTAGGCGACGTCTGGAGTTTTTCCACGGCGGCGTATATTACGGTCGATGACTTTGAGGCCTACACGGATGGGGAAGGCAAGCGGATTTACGAATCGTGGATCGACGGGTGGGATGACCCGACGAATGGCTCAACGGTCGGCTACGCCGAGGCCCCGTTCACGGAGCGGGCCGTTGTTCGCAGCGGCAGGCAGGCCATGCCCCTATTCTATGACAACGCGGGCGCTGCGTCCTCCGAAGCTGAGCTCACGTTCGACACACCCCAGGACTGGACCAGGCATGGGATTGCGACGCTGGTGTTGTTCTTCCAAGGCAAAGAGGACAACACCGGTGGCCCGCTGTACGTGAAGATCAACAACATGAAGGTGATCTACAACGGCGGGACCGTCGGCATCACGCAACCTCTGTGGAAGCAGTGGAATATCGACCTGGCCTCCGCCGGCGTCGCGTTGGGCAACGTCACGACCCTGACGATCGGCATCGAAGGTGGCGGCTCCGGCGTCCTGTACATCGACGACATCCGACTGTACGGTCCGGCCCCTGGGACTCCGTCGGAGTGATGTCATGAAGCACCAGCTCGTGCCGTGTTATTCCAATACCAGTGCGCTGCTGTATTGCCCCATGACGACCGCGTCCTGTCAATGCGGGCCGCGTTCCCACATTCGGCGAACACGCGCGGGCTGGTAGCTTGAGAGAATTGTCGTACCTCAGCGGTCGAATCCAGCGGGAGCAACGCAGAAGACGTACAGGAGGGGCTCGGTCCCGGTGTTCACGATGTCATGGGCGGTCTGCGGCGGAATGTAGGCCACCCGGCCCACACCGACCTGCAGACGGGTACCTTCCCCGATCTGGGCGACACCGCGGCCGGCCAGGAAGACCAGCAGTTCCTCGTTGCCTTTGGTATTGTGCAGGCCGATCGATTTGCCCGGCGCGAGCCGGACCCGCCCGGAGCGCATCCCGCAGGTCTGGGGCTTGCCCGTCAGCAGGAGGTGGTAATCCGCCGGGTCTTCCAGGGTGCGGACAAAGGGCGCGCGGGAGGTATCGGTCTGAGCCGTCTGGCGATTGGTGGCGCAGCCGGCCGCGATCAGCATGGAGATAACGAGTCCCGGGACCGCGAACGCGCTGGACACATGTCTCATGATTTCATCCTTTCGAGCCCTCGAACGAGCCGATCTGGCGTCCATTGCTCAACCTCAGGCGGACGATGACGCCTTCTTTCGTCTGCGGGTTGTACCAGGTGCCGCGCGGCACGGGATATTGCCGTTCCTTCATCCGGTCCAGATCGAAGTTCGGCCCTTCGCTGTAGAGGACCCAGCTCACGGGCGACTCTTTCGCGTTGCTGTAGGTCCGTCCCTGCTCCTGCTCGTTGTCGGGAAATCCCTCGGGCACCCAGAGACAGGCCCCCTCCTCCATCACGGTCGTCCGGTTATAGATCAAGGTCCCGGCGGTCCGGTACTTGTACGTGTAGCCCCGGCTGAACCGATCCTCGACGCCGGCGGCCATGAAGGAGCCGGGGGAAGGGACGGGCAGATAGCCGCCGTCCGCCAGCTCGCAGGGAAGCTGATAGAAGTGCCCCCCCAGCATGCAATCGACCCGCACGGGCGGGTACCGGCCCTCGTGGTCGAAGGAATATGCCTCCAGAGCCAGCCCGATGTCCCGCAGCTCGGCATGGACCGTGAGAATCTTGGCCTGGAGCCGGGTCCGCCCCGCCGCCGGCAGCAGCAGGCCGAGCAGCACCGCGATGATCGCGATGACGACCAGCAATTCAATCAGTGTGAAGGCCCGTTTCATGGCTCCCTCCCTATCTTGGTCCTCACGGGGACTCTTCCTTCACAGGCGCCTGCCGCGGCTGATCGGCCATCCGATGCTCGTAGGATGCCAGAACGCGCCCGTTGCCATCGTAGTTCATTACGTAGAGCCGGTAGCCGCTGCGCAGATCGGTGTCCTCCTGGTCGAGAATGCCGATCACGTCGAACGGCTGGCTGAGGTTGAACGAGCCGGGATAGATCCCATTCCCACGCCCAAGCTTGACGGGGAATGTCTTCGTGCCCTTGATGACGGTCAGAGTCCCATCCGGTCCCCAGCCATTGGCGTCGACGACGTTGACCTCCTCGATCTTGATCAGCCGGCCCTGGTAGTACTCGCCGCCCACCCGCCGGGCCGGGTCGAACACGAACCGGTCTTGGTCGTCCTTGAGCTCATCGAGAGACACGACTTCGGGTTTCGGCAGGCCGACGCCCCGTTCCAGGACCTCGATCGTGAAATCGTGATCGGGTTGGTTGTTATGCTGCTCGTTGATGTTCATTTTGCCCTTGTAGGAGAGGAAATAGCCCGTGACGCGGATACGGTCTCCGACGGAGAATCGGGCCGCGTTGAGGCGGGCCAACTCAGCGAGGAACGCGGCGTTGGAGTAGCCGCCTCCGGGCATGATCCATGGCAGGTTGTCGTAGAGTTGGGCGAGAAACACGGCGGTGCCGCCGTGGTCGTCCCCTTCCCCCTGGAAGAACAGTTGCCACTGCCCGCCGAGATTGAACAACTCGGTGATCGTATCATCCGGCGTCGGGTCCAGCATATCGGCCGGATTGTGCAGCACGATTCCTTCCAGAATCACCGTTTGCGTCGCCTGGTAGGTCTGCTCTCCGCTGCCGTTGACCGCCTGAAACTCCCGGTGGCTGACACTGCGCCACGGACGGGTCCCCTCGGGATATGCCCCCACACATCAGACCGAGCACCACACCCCATAGCAAGAGACTTCTCATACTCACACCTCCGAGCTTCAAAAGGTTGCGCATAAGCACATACAATTCGTGCTACTGCGCATAACAGTATGAAGTTCGTGCTACGGTGTCAATGAGAAAACCTCTGCCCTTTGAAAAAAAATGTCCCTGGAGTAGAATGCCGCGCAGGTCCGTCAGCCGAAGGCTGTAATTCCGCCTTGTTCGCCACGAGGGATGAAGATGAGTCAAGTAGAGCGTATCGGGGTGTCACTGGAAAAGGAATTGCTCGCCGCCTTCGATGGCGTGATCGCCAAACGGGGCTATCCCAGCCGGTCGGAGGCGATCCGCGATCTGATCCGCCAGCGGATCAGCGAGGAGCGTTTGGGCGATCCGAAGGCCACGGCGGTCGCGGCGGTCTTCCTCGTCTACAGCCACCATGCGACGAAGCTGATGGAAAGACTGGCCGATTTGCAGCACTCGCACCTGCTTCAGACGATTTCCTCCATGCATATTCACCTGGACGAGCACGACTGCCTGGAGGTAATCGTGCTGCGCGGGCCGGCGGGAGAGATCAAAAGGACAGCGGAGAGCCTGATCAGCCTCAAAGGCGTCAAGCTCAGCCGCATCAACCTTCTGGCGGCCGAAGGCGTCTGAGGCGATAAGGACCGACACGAGGCCCTCCGGCGTCCTTGGACAACGGAAGAAAGGAGACAGCGATGCGCATGGTTATGGCGGTTATGAGTCTTTTGTCTCTCGGTACGCAAGCCCCCAAGATTCAGAGCTGGGATTTCGACGACTCCGCCGCAGGATCGTTGCCCCCTGGCTGGAAAGTCGAGGCGACCGGGCAGGAGCAGGCCACCGCCAAATGGCAGGTCGTCAGAGACGTAACGGCTCCGCTCGGCCCAGGCGTGCTGGAACTCACGGCGACCAATCATGTCGCAGGCGGTGTGTTCAATCTCTGCTGGACGAGCAACGTTTCATTCTACGAAGGGGAAATCGCGGTCTTTGTGCGGGCGCGTTCGGGCAAGATAGACCAGGGCGGCGGTCCAATCTGGCGCGTGCAAGATCGCAACAACTACTACATTGCCCGCTACAATCCACTGGAGGAGAACGTCAGCATTTATTACGTCAAGGATGGTCGCCGCGTTATGCTGGGCTACTCCGGCAAGGTCGAGCTCAAAGATACCTGGCACATCCTCAAGATCAGCCATAGAAACGGCCGGATCAGAGCGTTCCTCGACGGCGAGATGAGACTTATGGTCAATGCCGGCGACTACATTCCGACCAAAGGTGGGGTTGGCCTCTGGACCAAGGCTGATGCGGCCACGGCTTTCGATAACTTCACTGTGATCCCCGACTGACCGAAGAATTCAAGGTGTCAGGAGTCGGTAGTCGGTGAAGCAGGGAGCGGCGGGATACATCAGAAACGGGATGAGCGGCTCGCGCATAAGGAATCGCTATTCCGCCGTGGCACCCTGATTCTTCGTGAGAAGGCGGCGGTAGTCCGGGTACTACACCATAAGATTTGATCTATAAGTGCTTCTCTTCGCCGTCACGGGCGGGATAGTTGCGCCCGGGCCAGAATCTTGTGGGCCTGTTCCGACAAGGAATCGCGCTCCAGAGCCAAGGCGATCTGGCCGGCGAAGGTCAGGAGCAGTTGTCGCTGGGCCGGCGCGAGCAGCAAATCGATCCGCTCGGCCCGGATCCCGATCACGCCGACGGCACCGCCAGGCGTCGCCAACGGCAGATAGAGAGCCAGGGCCTCGGGCAAAGTATCTGTCCCTATGCCGGCAAGCTGATGATGGTCGAAGACCCACTGCGCCACGGCCAGTTCCTTGGGATCGCGGGCAAAGCTCGTGTCGCCGCCGACCAGCGGCTGGAGCTTGCCGGAGGCATCGGGCATCAGAATCGTCACCTCCGGCCCGAAGAGGTCCATCAGGCGGCTCTGCGCGACCGCCAGAAGCTGTTGCCGGCCGGTCGTGGCGGCCAGGTCGCGGCTGAGATAGTAGAGCGTTTCGGCCCGCTGCTCCCGCTGCCGGGAGAGTTGCGATTGCTGCCGCAAGCGGGCCGTCAGACTGCTGATGAGCAAGGCGATGACCAGCATCACGGCAAAGACGATGAAGTATTGGGTGTCGCTTACGGCAAACGACTGATACGGCGGGACGAAGAAGAAATCGAACGCCAGGACCGCCGCCACGGAGGCCCAGATCGCCGGGTTTCGCCCGAACCGGGCCGCCACGAGCACGACGCCCAGCATGTACACCACGACCAGGTTCGTTTCCCGCAGGCCGAGGTACGAGAGACCATAGTTGAAAGCCGTCACGGCGGCGACCGTGAGCAACGCGTAGAGCGGACCGGCCCAGTCGCGCGGCTTGGGAACGACGGGGGCCGGCGCCTCGAAAGGTTCTTCCACGCCGCGAATGACATAGACGTCGATATCACCACTGCGGCGGATCACCTTGTTGATGATGGAGCTGCGAAACAGCCACCAGGGCTCATTGGTCTTGCCCAGGACGATTTTCGTCACGTGTCTGGAGGCGGCGCAGGCGAGAATCTCGTCGGCCACCCGCTCGCCGCTGAGGGTCACCGTCTCGGCGCCAAGCTGCTCGGCCAGCTTGAGATTCCGCAGGAATTGCTGGCGGGATTTCTCGCTCATATCGGCCGTGTGAGGCGTCTCCACGCTCGCGGCGATCCAGTCGGCCCGCAGCGATAGGGAGAGCCGTTTGGCGGCGCGAATCACGGTCGCCGAGGTGGGGCTGGGTCCCACAGCCACAAGCAGGCGCTCGGTCGTCGGCCACGCCTTGACCGGCTTGGGTTCGAGGGCGGTCCGCTGCTGCGCCTGACGATTGATCTGGTCCGCCGTGCGCCGCATCGCCAGTTCCCGCAGCGCGATCAGATTGGGCTTGCGGAAGAAGCTCTGCACGGCGCGCTCGACCTGGGCGGGCACGTACACCCTGCCCTCGCGCAGTCGCTCCAGCAGGTGATCGGGGGCCAGATCGACGATCCGGATCTCGTCCGCCATGTCGAATACGGTATCGGGCAGGGTCTCCTGCACGGCGATCCCCGTGATCTGGGCGACCACATCGTTGAGGCTCTCCACGTGCTGCACGTTCACCGTCGTGTAAACGTCGATGCCGGCTTCCAGGAGTTCCTCCACGTCCTGCCAGCGTTTGACGTGCCTCGACCCCGGGGCGTTGGTATGCGCCAGCTCATCCACGACGATCAGCGTCGGATGGGCCTTGAGTGCGGCATCCAGATCGAACTCGTGCAGCTTGATGCCGCGATACTCGACGATCCGGTCGGGGAGGATGTCCAGACCGAGCAGCAGCGCCTCCGTCTCCGGCCGGCCGTGCGGCTCAACGTACCCGATCAGCACGTTGGCGCCCTTGATGGCCAGCGCTTGGGCGGCTTCGAGCATTCCATACGTCTTGCCCACACCGGCGGCATAACCGAAGAAGATCGTCAGCCGTCCGCGGCTGCTCCGCGGCGCCGGGCGCAACGCGCCGGGGGATTCCGCGGAATCGGGAGCCGGTGTCGAAGGCGTCTCGCCCTCGAATCCCGGGCTGGAAGGGGACCCCAAACGCGATGGATCGCGTTCGGGAAGGGCTCCCACCGGCGGAACAGAGCCGGTGGGGACCCGAACCCAAGCCCGCGACACGTCCGAAGAATCCTGAGGGCCCAAATCGGTCATTTCGATAGTGTATCCAGAGCCAGATTCAACGTCACGACATTCGTGCGCGGCTGGCCGAGGAATCCCCATTGCCGGCCCCAGGTATTCGCGCGGACCAACTGCTGGACCTGATCCGGTCCAAGCCCGCGCACCCGTGCAACCCTCGCAACCTGGTACTGGGCGGCCGCCGGACTGATGTATGCTTCCAGGCCGCTGCCCGAGGCGGTGACAAGGTCCGCCGGGATGGGCAGGCTGTTGTCGGGGTCGGCGGCCTTCAGCCTGGCAACACGGTCCTGGACGGCCTGCTGGAGCGCGGGATTGGTCGGGCCCAGATTGGAGCCGCCGGAGGCGCCCGCATTGTAGGGAACGGGACTAGTGGCCGAGGGCCTGGGCCAGAAGTACTTCGGACTGTCAAACGGCTGTCCGATCAGTTCCGATCCGACGATGGTGTCGCCCTGGAGAATCAGGCTGCCCTGCGACCGGTGCGGGAACACCACGCGGCCGATCACCGTCATCACTATGGGATAGACGACGCCCGTAAGGACGACCATCAGCAGCAAACTGACTACGGCTCGCCTCAGAACCAAGAGCATATACAACCTCCCTTGAATCACGCCAAGTGCAAGAAGGACAAAAGCATGTCGATGGCCTTGATGCCGATGAAAGGCACAATGATGCCGCCCAGGCCGTAGATGAGCAGATGCCGCTTGAGAAGATCCGAGGCGGGCAAGGGCGTGTACTTGACCCCACGCAGGGCCAGGGGAATCAAGAGCACGATGATGATCGCATTGAAGATCACGGCGGACAGGATCGCGCTCTGGGGCGTCGCCAGCCGCATGACGTTGAGCTTTCCCAGCACCGGATAGGTGGACACGAACGCCGCCGGGATGATCGCGAAGTATTTGGACACATCGTTGGCGATGCTGAACGTCGTCAGGGCCCCGCGCGTGATCAGCGTCTGCTTGCCGATCTGGACGATTTCAAGCAGCTTGGTCGGGTTGGAGTCCAGATCGACCATGTTGCCCGCCTCTTTGGCGGCCTGCGTGCCCGTATTCATCGCCAGCGCCACGTCCGCCTGGGCCAGGGCGGGGGCATCGTTGGTGCCGTCGCCGGTCATCGCGACCAGATGCCCCTGCTTTTGATAATCCCGGATCAGCGCCAGCTTGGCCTCCGGCGTGGCTTCCGCCAGGAAGTCATCGACGCCCGCTTCCGCCGCGATGGCCGCCGCCGTCATGGGATTGTCGCCGGTAATCATGACGGTTTTGATCCCCATGCGGCGCAGTTGGGCAAACCGTTCGCGAATGCCGCCCTTGACCACGTCTTTCAGGCAGATCACCCCCAGGACCCTCGATTTGTCGGCCACCACCAGCGGTGTTGCTCCACCGCGTGAAAGCTCCGCCACGGTCATCTTCACCGCTTCGGGCAAGGCTCCGCCGTGGCTTTTGACGAACGCCTCGATGGCTTCCGTCGCCCCCTTACGGACCTGATGCTCGGGGAAATCGACTCCGCTCATGCGCGTTCGCGCGGAGAACGGGACGAAGGAGGCGCCGAGCTGGTGAATGTCCCGTCCGCGCAGGTTGTACAGTTGCTTGGCGAGGACGACGATGCTCCGGCCCTCCGGCGTCTCGTCGGCGAGCGAGGAAAGCTGGGCCGCATCCGCCAGTTCTTCGGCCGTCACGCCAACCGCCGGAATGAATTGGGTGGCCTGGCGGTCGCCGAGTGTGATGGTGCCGGTTTTGTCGAGCAGAAGCACGTCGATATCGCCGGCCGCTTCCACCGCCCGACCGGACATCGCCACGACATTGGCCTGGCTCAGCCGGTTCATGCCGGCAATGCCGATGGCGGAAAGCAACGCCCCGATCGTGGTCGGCGCCAGGCAGACCAGCAGCGCAATCAACGTCGTGATTGTCACGACCTCGCCCTGCTTGACTTGTAGCACGCTATAGGCGGAATACGGCAGCAGCGTGGCGGTCACCGCCAGGAAGATGATCGTCAGGCTGGCCAGCAGCACGTTCAGGGCGATCTCGTTCGGCGTCTTCTGCCGCTTGGCGCCCTCGACCATGGCGATCATCAGATCGAGGAACGTCTCGCCCGGCTCGGCCGTGACCCGCACGATGATCCAATCCGAGAGGACTTTCGTGCCGCCCGTGACGGCGCTGCGGTCGCCGCCGCTCTCGCGGATGACGGGGGCGCTTTCGCCGGTGATCGAGCTTTCATCCACGGACGCCACGCCCACAATCACTTCGCCGTCGGCGGGGATCAGCTCTCTTTCCTTGACGAGGACGAGGTCGTCTTTGTGAAGCTGGGAGCTGGGCATCATCTCGAAGGGCGCATCGACCCGCGGCTCGCGGAGACGCTTGGCATGAACTTCCTGCCGGGTCTTGCGCAGCGCCTCGGCCTGGGCCTTGCCGCGCCATTCCGCGACGGCCTCGGCGAAATTGGCGAACAGCACCGTGATCCAGAGCCACAGCGACACGCCGAAGATAAACCACGGCGGGGCCTCCCCCCGTCCCACCAGAGAATGAATCAGCAGGATCGTCGTGAAGATGCTGCCCACATAGACGACGAACATGACCGGGTTATGGAGCTGGACCCGGGGGTTGAGCTTCCAAAAGGAATCGACTACGGCATGGCCCAAGAGACTGCGATCGATCGCCGCCGCCCGTTTCTGTTTCGCTAACATACCCATCGACAACCTCTGTCCATATACCGTGGCATGGGCTTGGGGTCCCCTTCCAGCCCTGAATCATCGGCAGGATGCCGATGCGAAGAGCAAGTGCTCCACAATCGGCCCCAGCGCCAGGGCCGGAATGAACGACAATGCGCCGATAATCAATACCACGGAGACGAGGAGGCCGACAAACAGGACGCCGTGCGTCGGCAGCGTGCCGGCACTGGCGGGCACGATCTTCTTGCGGGCGAGGGACCCGCCAATGGCCAAGGCGGGCAGGAGCACCCAGTAGCGTCCGATCAGCATGGTCAGGCCGAGGGCCACATTGTAGAAAGGCGTGTCGGCACTGAGCCCGGCAAAGGCGCTGCCGTTGTTGCCCGCGGCGGACGAGAAGGCGTAGAGAATCTCACTGAACCCGTGCGGTCCCGGATTGGCCGTCGAGGCCCGCGCGGCGGGGATGACAACCGCCACGCCGGTGCCGATCAGGATGATGAGCACGGGGATCAGGATGGCCAGGGCCGCCATCTTGACCTCGAACGCCTCGATCTTCTTGCCGAGGTACTCCGGCGTGCGCCCGACCATCAGGCCCGCGAGGAAGACAGCGATGATCGCGAAGATCAGCATCCCGTACAGTCCCGACCCGACGCCGCCAAAGACGACTTCCCCAAGCTGGATCAAGAGCATGGGCACCAGGCCGCCCAGCGGCATGTACGAATCGTGCATGGAGTTCACCGAGCCGTTGGAGGCACAGGTGGTCGCCGTGGCCCACAGGGCGGAATTGGCCGTCCCAAAGCGTACCTCCTTGCCCTCCATATTGCCTGCCGTCGTATCGACCCCGAGTCCCGCCAGCCAGGGCGGCGCCTGCTGCTCGCTGTACCAGCATAAGGCCAGCATGCCGGCGAAGATGACCACCATCGCCGCCAGCACGGCCCAGCCCTGCCGGGTATCGCCAACCATCACGCCGAACGTGTAGCAGAAGGCGGCGGCGATGAGCAGAAGCGCCAGAGTCTCCAGGAAATTGGACAGGGGCGTGGAATTCTCAAAGGGATGGGCGGAATTGGCATTGAAGAAGCCGCCGCCATTGGTGCCGATCTGCTTGATGGCGATTTGTGACGCCGCCGGACCTACCGCCAGGGTCTGCTCGGTAATCATCTTGCCGTCGGCGTTCTTGACGGGCTCGATGAGGGCCGCCTTGGGATAGGAGCTGTACGTTTGCACGACGCCTTGCGACATCAGGAGCACTGCCCAGAGGATCGACACCGGCAGCAGGATGTAGAGCACCGATCTCGTCATATCCACCCAGAAATTGCCGATCGTCTCGCTGTTGCGCCGGGCAAAGCCCCGGATCATCGCGACCAGCACCGCCATCGCCGTCGCCGCCGAGACGAAATTCTGCACGGTCATGCCGAGCATCTGCGTCAGATAGCTCATCGTGGTCTCGCCGCCGTAGGATTGCCAGTTCGTGTTCGTGACGAAGCTCACGGCCGTGTTGAAGGCCGTGTGGGTCTTGACGGCAGCCAGGTGCTCAGGATTAACGGGCAGATAGTGCTGGAGACGCTGCAGCCCATAGAGAAAGACGAATCCGGCCGCATTGAAGGCCAGCGCTCCCAGGGCGTAGCGTTTCCAGCCCACCTCCTTCTGAGGATCGACATCGCAGAGGCGGTAGATCAGCCGTTCGAGCGGCCCCAGCACGCGGTCGAGGCCAATGGGCTTTCCCTCGTACACCCGTGCCATGTACCATCCCAGCGGCTTGGCGAGGGCCAGCAGCACCGCCAGATAGAGCAGGATTTGCAGCAACCCAAAAGTGTCCATCAGAATTTCTCCGGCTTGAGCAACGCGATCAGCAGGTAAATGAGCAAGCCGACCGTCGCAATGCCCCCAAGGATGTAGGCCCAGACCATAAGTACTCCTGGTAGCACGGGCATCTTGCCCGTGATCCTGAATTCATGGGCGCTCGCCCATGCTACTGCAAACGCCCGATCAACTGGACAAGGACATACGACAGAAGGAAGAATGCCAACCCAAGCAAAACATAGACTGCATCCATAGACTGCTCCTTGCTACGTTTACGTACGCGGTGTGGAAGGCTGGCAGGAAGTAAGAAAAAGGCTCACCGTCGAACCGGTGGGCCATTTCTCCCGGTGCCAATGCCCTCCCAAATGCCTGCGGGGTTAGCTGTCGGGCTCAAGCTTGGAAGTGCTTTATCCCCTGCTGGGGAGGGAATTCGCCCCAAAAACCTGGGTCCCCCGTATCTATGGTACTCCATAGATTTCGGCGACACTGTAATAATACGGAACCATTATACCCACGTTCAATGACGTATGCAAGAAAAAAACTGAGAAAATGGTAACCGGTCAGTTATGGGAGGGGGTGGGGAGGGAAGCCGCACTTCGTGGTGGTGGTCTGTTGGCGAGAACACGTGTGGCGTGTTGGCCGTAGAGAGAGGACCTTCGCGGAACGTAGGTTGGAACCGCAAGGAGCGAGCCAAGGAAAACCACCCGGACAAGGACGTGGATGGTCTATTGTAAGCAGTGCCTGGAAAAGCAGCGGGAGATCGACGAACTGAAGGAGAAAGTGGCGAGTCTCCAAGCCAAGCTCCGGTATCAGGAGCGCACCGCCCAAGAAGGATTCTTCGGTTCCTCGACCCCCTCCTCGCAGATTCCGGTCAAGCCCAACTGTCCGGCGGGTCCCCGTCCTCGGGGCGGTGGTAAGGTCGGCCATGCCGGACATGGCCGCTCCCGGATTGACCCCGACCAAGCGGACCGGGTCGAAACCATCCCTGGCGTCGACGTTTGTCCCGACTGTGGCGGTGCTCTGGAAGCCCGCGGCTGCCGCGCACGCACCGTCCTGGACTGTCAGCCGGTTCGGGTGCAGAAGGTGGTGTATCAACTCGTCGCGCCAGCGGTGCACCCAATGCCACAAGTTGGTCACCGCCAAGCCGCCGGGCGTCCTGCCCAAGGGGCTGTATTCCAATCGCCTGCTGACCTATGTGGCGGTGCAGCATTACGTCCATGGCCAGACCTTGGGACAAATCGAGCGACAAACCGGCCTCGGCTACAGCAGCTTGGTGGACGCGTTGCATCAGTTGTCCGCCCGGTTCGAGGAAGTGCCGAAGGCTCTCCTTCCCGCTTACCGGCAAGCCCCCGTGAAACACGCGGATGAGACCTCGTGGCGGACGGAAGGGCACAATGGCTATGCCTGGCTGTTCTGTACCGAGGATACGAGCCTCTATCGCTTCCGCGGCAGTCGCTCGGGCCGTGTCGCTCGGGAAGTCTTCGGGAATCGGTCTTTACCGGGAGTGCTGCTGGTCGACCGGTACCAGGGATATAACCGGATGCCGTGTGCTCTCCAGTATTGTTATGCCCACTTGCTGCGGGATGTGAAGGACCTGGACAAGGCGTTTCCCGAGGACCCGGAGGTCCATGCCTTCGTGGAAGCTTTGGTCCCCCAGTTGGCCAGTGCCATCAGTCTGCGCGGTCTGGGTCTGCCCCGGCGACAATTCCTGCGCCAGGCCGCGAAGATCAAAAGCAATATCCTCGCGATCGTGAATCATCCCGCCCACCACCCCGCCATCCAGACGATGCAGGATCTCTTCCGGGAGAAGGCGGATCGGATGTATCACTGGGCGGACGACCCGCGGATTCCGGCGGACAATAATCGGGCGGAGCGGGAGTTGCGTCCTTTGGTGATTGCCCGCAAGATCAGTTTTGGCTCTCAATCGGAGGCCGGGGCCAAGACCCGGGAGACCCTGATGACGGTGCTGCACACGTTACGCAAGAGAGTCCCCGATGTCGCGACGGCGGTCCAATCCGCCTTGGATCAACTCGCCGAACAGCCGGATGCCGACCTGGCGAAAATCCTCTTCGGTCTCGATTCCTCCTGACCGGCGTTCCCCACCCCATAACTGACCGGTTACAGAAAATGGCGCGCGGTGAACGCGGAGTTCGCCTGGCGCGGCGGATGGGGATTTGGAGCCCGCGTCTCGTTTATCGTAGAGGGCACCCCGGCGTCAGACGGCGCTCAGAAGTTGATATCCAACTGCACGGTCCACTTATAATCGCCGTTCAACCGCGCGTCATTGAACCATACCGGTCCCACCAGAAGATCGATATCGGGCGTGAAGTAGACGTAGAGCCCCACGCCCCCGCCCCCGATGAAATTCTTGCCGCTGGCGTAATCCGCCGCCACGACGAAGCGGTTGAATTCCCTGTCCCCCTGTCTCGCCGTCCAGAACCCTTTATCGTAGCCAACCATCCAGCCGGTGTCCTCCACGTCTCCCTGGGCCGACCTCAAAGTATCCGAGCCAACATAGACCCCGGCGAACAGCCTTCCCAGGTTGTGTGGCAGAGTCTTGCCCACGAGAAAATCCACAATCTGAAAGTCCGTGACCCCGGATTTCGTGCCGACATTGAAAATCCCGACATTCAGCGCGGGGGACCCTTTGAAGAGCGAGCCTTCCGGCGTGCCCAGCTTGGCGTTGAAGAAGAGCGGATCATCCGTGGGCTCCAGAAGATCGAACCCCACTTCCAGATTCAGCTTTTCCCAGGGCAGAACTCCCACCGTCAAGCCTATGTCCGTCGGGAAATCACCCTTTTCCGTCCCCTCCCTCCCTACGGTGAAGTAGCTGTCATAGGTGACGTGCCACTTGCCAAAAGGCTGCACATCCGTGGTGCAGGGCGTCCAATAAGTGCTGGACGGCGTGGCGTGAACCGAGGAAACGCCCAGAACATAACACACAGAACCCACCAGCAGGAACTCCAGCTTTCTCATCTGACGACCCTTTCTCTACTTACTGACCTTGCCGTCGCCGCCGACAGGAGATTTTGCACCATCATGCCGAGCGTCTGGGGCAGGTGACTCATGGTGGTCTCGCCGCGATAGGAACGCCAGTCCGTATTTGTGATGAAACGCACCGCGGTGTTGAAAGCCGTGTGGAGGGCAGGCAGGAAACAAAAGGCTATCGGCATGGCGGTGGTGTGTTGGGGTTCCCCAACGCGGCTTATCGCGATGGGAGACCTTTTTCCCTGGCAATGCCCTCCCAAATGCCTGCGGGGTTAGCTGTCGGGCTCAAGCTTGGAGGTGCTTTATCCTCTGCTGGGTGAGGAATTCGCCCCAAAAACCCGGGTCCCCCGCATCTATGATCCTCATAGATTTCGGCGACACTGTTGTGTTACGCAGCACATCGTATGGCGTTCAGGCAAACTGTGTAAGTCAAAAATGGCACGCGATGCACGTCAATTCCGCCTTGGGCCACCGGGGTCTACGTATCCGAGTCCTTGGATTCTCCACTTGCGTTGTGTTTGCCGGCCCGTTATGTTTCGTGTCGTGAGCTTGCAGTTGGTTCCATATTCCGGGGACGAGTAGTGAACCGAGCCAATCGCATCATCTCAGTTTTGACCGTGCTGTGCGTGGCCTTGGCCAACGCCGGGGTCTTGCACGCGGTGCACGTGCGCCAACATAGCACGTGCGGCAACGCCTCTGATACCTCTCGACCCGGAGGGAAAGATCACTCCGGCAGTCATCACGACCCCAGCACGTGTTCTTTCTGTATCCAATTTGCCTCCGGCAAGACGGTTCCGCCGCACTTTGCCGAGCATGTCACCTGGACCGCCGACCCGGCCGAGGAACTGGTTTCCTTCCGGACCTTCCTTCTGCCGAGTGTTTCGCTCTCGTCGTCTACCCGCCCGCGCCCCTCCGCTGTTCTGCTGATTGATTCCAGTCTCGTGACACGAGATGGGCTTGTGCCCAGCACGTGTTGCACATAACGGACAATGTATTGGGTGGCACGGATGAACGCGTTTGTCCGTGCGCTTTTCCAATCAATCCAGGGAGGTGGACACATGCAGATGCGAGCGGTTGGATACGGCTCCTGTTTCGCCGCGGTTCTGCTCTGGGCCTGTGCCGCTGCGATGGGGCAAGGCAGCGCGGCGAATGGCGAACCGCAGTCTCTGCCGGAGCAGATCGCCCGGCTTCAGCAGGAGATCAAGGACGCCAATGACCGACATACGGCGGAACTCAAGAAACTACGGGAGCAGGTAGATTCTCTCGGGCAAAAGGCGGCGGAAGCCAACGAACCGGCGACGCCGGAGCCGAGTCAGGCTCCAAGCCAGCCGGGGCTGCTGAGCCGGATCGGGCAAAGCTTCAATCCAGATATCTCCGTGATCGGCGACATGCTTTTCCATGCCGGTAAGAACGAGGAAGATGAGAATAAGAGCCAGTTCAGCTTCCGCGAGCTGGAGCTGGCGTTCAGCAGTGCGGTGGACCCGTACGGGCGGGCGGATTTCTTCGTGGCCATGGAGGAAGAGCCCGACGGCGAATTCGGCGTGGATCTGGAGGAAGGGTATTTCACGTTCGACACGCTCCCCCATGACCTCAAGGCCCGCGCCGGCAAGTTTTACGCCTTCTTTGGCAAGGCCAATCAATTCCATACGCACGCCATGCCTTGGGTGGACAAGCCCCTGATGATTCGCCACTACTTTGGCGAAGAAGGCATCAGCCAGCCGGGGGCGGAGATATCGTGGCTGGTGCCCAATCCGTGGGAGAAGTACATCGAGTTGATCTTTCAGGTGCAGAGCAACAGAAACGCGCCGAGCTTCGCGGGATCGGAATCCCGAGGCTTGATGTACCTCGGGCACCTGAAGAATTTCTTCGATCTCAACAGCGATTCGAGCCTGGAAGTGGGCGGCAGCGTGGCCACCGGCGCCAACGCCGCCACCACCGAGGACCACTGGACGACCCTCGAAGGAGTGGACGTAACCTACAAGTGGCGGCCGGCCCAGCAGGGGCTCTACCGATCGATCACCTGGATGAACGAGCTTTTGCTGAGTCAGAAAGAGCAGGGAGACGAGGATACGGTAGACTCGTTTGGGGGGTACAGCTCGCTGGAGTATCAGTTCACGCGGCGCTGGAGCGTCTTTGGGCGCTACGACTATTCCCAATTCCCGGACGACAACGACTCGCACGAGAATGCCTATACGCGGCGGTCTGACGTTCGCCCAGAGCGAGTTCGCCTTCTGGCGGGCCCAGTTCACCCACACCGATGGGGATGGGCCTTCCACCGTGGGCAGCCGCAATGAGTTCTGGTTGCAGTTGGATTTCGGGATCGGGCCGCATCGGGCCCATCAATATTGAAAGGAGACACGAATTATGAGTGCCAATTTCATAAGCGAGTTCGGTCGGAAAGCTCCTTGGTCCTTCCTTGCCTTGGGCGTTCTGCTTGTCTGCGCCGTGCGGCCGTGCCAGGCGAAGGACAAGCTCGATGTCGTCACGACCACGACGAACCTCCAATCCATTGCCGAGGCGGTCGGCGGCGACCATGTCAACGTCGCCGCGATTTCCACCGGCAAAGAGGACCCGCATTTCATTGCCGCCAAGCCGAGCAATATGATCAAGGCCAGGAAAGCGGACCTGTGGATTCGCGTGGGTCTGGAGCTGGAAATCGGCTACGAGAGTCTGATCCTGGAGGGGTCGCGCAATGCCAAGATCCACGTGGGTTCACCGGGCCATCTGGACGCCTCCGAGGGGATTGCACCGTTGGAGGTCCCGACGGGGAAGGTTAGCCGCACGATGGGCGATGTCCATCCCCTGGGCAACCCGCATTATTGGCTGGACCCGTATAACGGCAGGATCATTGCCCGGAACATCGCCCGCCGTCTCAAGCGGCTCGATCCGGAGCACTCCGCCGATTACGACCGCAATCTGGCAGCGTTCCTCTTGAAGCTGGATAGCGCCATGTTTGGCGACAAACTGGTGCAAGCGGTGGGCGGTGAGAAGCTGTGGAAGATGCAATCCGACGGCACTCTCGACGGCTACCTCAAAGACCACACGCTTTCGTTGGATGGATGGCTCGCCAAGCTCAAGCCGTTCGAGCAGGCCAAGATCGTCACGTACCATCGCAGTTGGCCCTACTTCATGCGCCGGTTCCATCTGGAGGACGTCGCGGAGCTGGAGCCCAAGCCGGGGATTCCGCCGAGTCCGGGCCATGTTCTGGAAGTCATCAACACGATGAAAGCCGAGAAGATCGGGGTCATCCTGATGGAGACTTTCTACAATCGCGCCGATGCCGACGCCGTGGCCGCCAAGACCGGAGCCAAGGTCGTGGTGGTCGCCAGCTCCGTGAACGCCCAGCCGGAAGCAGACAACTACATCGCCATGCTTGACAATATCGTCACGCGGCTGAGCGGTGCGCTGAGTGAGGTGCCGAAATGAGCGGCATGCTCGATCTTCTGATCGTTCCCTTTGCGGCGTGCCTGGTACTCACCGGAATCCACTGCTATCTGGGCATCCACATCGTCTCTCGCGGCGTGATCTTCGTGGACCTGGCGCTGGCGCAGGTGGCCGCACTCGGCAGCACCGTGGCCCTGCTGGCCGGGCTACGAGCTGAACAGTACGGAAGCGTATCTGATCTCTCTGGGCTTTACGTTTCTGGGGGCCGGCGTCTTTGCTTTGGGACAGACGCGGGACAAATCCGTCCCGCAAGAGGCGATCATCGGCATCGTGTACGCCGTCAGCTCTGCCGCTCGCGATTCTGGTTCTCGACCGCGCCCCGCACGGCGAAGAGGCGATCAAGACCATGCTGGTCGGAAGCATTCTCTTCGCGACGTGGCCTCAGGTGGGGAAGATCGCGGCCATGTATCTCGCCGTCGGCATCCTGCACTTTCTCTTGAGGAAGAAGTTCCTGTTGATCTCCATGAACCCCGAACAGGCCCGGCAGAACGGGCTGTGGATTCGCTTCTGGGACTTCGTTTTCTACGTCACCTTCGGGTTGATCGTGACCAGTTCCGTGCGTGTTGCAGGTGTGCTGTTGGTCTTCAGCTACCTCGTCGTGCCGGCGGTGTGTGCGATGTTCTTTGTCCGTGGCGTGACTCAGCGGCTGCTGATCGGCTGGGCCCTGGGATTCGTCGCAAGCGTCCTGGGGCTTGTACGCCTCCGCGAGGTGGGATTTCCCCACCGGGGCTTCCGTCGTAACCATGTTCGGAGTCGTGCTGGTCGTCTGCGCGCTGGTGAAGGGCGTAATGGGTTTGATGACATCAGATAGTCGATTCGCTCGACAGCAGTGATTCCATCGTCATCGCCCATGTGATCCACTGCCCTGCTACCGGGGAGAGACCGGCGCCTTGGCGATGGGCTCCTGCTGAATCGCCTGCTGCAAAGCGGTCAAGGCGTCCTGACACATCAGCATCGCCTTGCGCTTCTGATTCAGCGAGATGGCCACGGACCGGACATTGGTGTTTTCGCGGGAGAGTTTGATGATCTGGGCCTTGATCTCATTGAACTTGGCGTAGCGTGACGTGGCCGTCTCGATGTCGGGGCCCCCTCCGGGTTTCAGCAGCGAGGCCAAGCTCTCCAAGTCCTTGCGGATTTCCAGGTCTTCCTGGGCCATCTGGGCTTCCAGCTCATCCATCTTCCGGTCACTCTCCTCGGCAATGTGCGGCGCCAGCAGGGTCTGTATCCGCAGGGCCCTGATCCGGGCGTCGTCCGCGAGTTGTATCACGCGCCCGGCCTCCGGGGATGTGGATTCGGCGCTCTGGACCACGATATGGGACAACGCCGCGTCCATTTCCTGTGAGCACCTCTGCCGCCGGGCCAAACGCCAAGCGGAACGCCTTGAGGTTGGTGTTTTGGACCGCCATATCCAGCAGGTCTCTGTTGATGCGCTGGAACTCGGCAAAGGCTTCGGTGAACTGGGCCAGAAGGTCCCGCTCGGTCTTGGTGCCGCCCGTCTGCAAGAGTCCTTCCAACTCCTGGCGTCCGCGCTCCACCGCCGCCACCTGCGCCCGCGACTGACCCGCGAAACTCTGCGAGTCTTGGTCGGTCGCGGCCATGACGGCGCTCTTTTCCGCCTCTGAGGCCCAAGCCAAGGCCAGACGCATTTGCTCCACCAATTCGAGTCTCTTGGCCTTGAGGGCGAGCTGCGCCGCAGGGTTTTGTTCCTCGTGCAGGTAGAGCACTGCGAGCGTGATCGCGAGCATGATAGCTGCCCCGGCAGCCAGCCAAAGAGAATCTCTGAGACTCGCTTTCATCGCCATGACTCAATCCTCTTTCGATCGAGCCTGATTTCGCGATCGGCTCGCGTTCGGACAGACTTTGACAATCCTCTCGTCCAGTCCTTGGCCCTCTCTGACGGCCGGACCCGCCTGGGCCGCTTGCACAACGAAGCCCCCGTTGCGCTACAGCCCCAGGAATTCGATGGCCAGGCCGCAGAGGAGGATCGTGGCGCCGGCCAGGGCGTGGCTGTAGCGCTGGACCCTGTGCATCGGCAGAAAGTCCACACCCGCCCGGCCCAGAAGGACCGTGCCCAGCATGGTGGCCATCGTGACCAGGCCAAAGACCGCAGTCACGGCCGCCAAGCCCCCGAAACTGCCCCGGGCAGCCGGGTACATCAGAAACGGGATCAGCGGCTCGCACGGCCCGAAGATGAAAATCGTGAAGAGAATCCAGGGCGTGAGGCTCTTCACCGATTCGACGTCGTGCACGTGCACGTGCTCGCCGAAGTGGCGGTGTTGATGGACATGGTCATGCTCGTCGCCGGTCACGTGCGGATGGTCGTGCTGATGGGGGTGGCTGCGATAGATGTGCCGCAGTCCCCAGATCAGGTAGGCCAGACCAAAGGCGATGAACAGCCACGCCGCAATGCGGCCGCGGACGGACTCCACCCCCGTCAGGCTCTCGACCGCCAGGCCCAGCGACACGCCGACAAAGCCCAGCACGATCGAGCTGCCGATATGGCCCAGGGCGCACAGCAGAGTAATGACGGTCGTCCTGGCCGTGGACCACCGGCGGGCCCAGGACATCACGATGAACGGCACGTAATGGTCCGGGCCCAGCAGCGTGTGAATGAAACCGATGGAGCCGGCCGCGATCAACAGTGTCTTGATTTCCGGGGTCACGATGGCGCCACTTTCCGAATGAATGAACCAATCAAACTCCTCGATAGTACCCGTCCATCCCTGCGACGGTTCGGTGCGGACAGTTGACAGAAAGGCACCGTACCCGTATTAAGACGCTGGCAAGGAATTTTGGCAAGCACTTTTTGAGGAGATCCGATGGCGGCGCAAGGAGCGTTCACGGTCGATCTGAACAGCAAAGCCGAGTATCAGAGGCTCTTGGAGGGCAAACCCCAGACCCTGGGGATGCGCTCCGGGCGGGTCCATCTGCCGCCGGGACAGGCGTGCGGCCAGCACAGTACCAAGAACCACGAGGAGCTGCTCGTGTTCCTGGCCGGACAGGGAGAACTCCAGATCGGCGGCGGCGCCCGCCACCCGGTCGGCGTGGGGAAGGTGGCCTACATCCCCCCCGAGACGCTCCACGATGTGAGCAACACGGGCCTGGAGCCGCTGGTTTACGTGTACTGCGTGGCACCGGCCGGCCAGTAAGCGAGGACCACGAGACGTCGGTCCGGCCGCAACCGTAAGTTATCCGCAGGCGGGGACTTACGGTGTACGGTCTCTGACATGCGGAAAAAGCACAGGTTCTCGCGAAAAAACCTTGCCAAAAGCCGTCGGCGCCGGTAGGATATATGTCAGGTTCATTGCTCTTCTCTTCTTATATCTTGGTTCTTGTTTTTGAGGCAGCTTGTATAGATCATACGCTTGCTCTATATCCTTAATGTGAAAGCTGTCTCACAAGAGCCGAAGTCGAAAGCTTCGGCTCTTTTTGCAGGCACCCTTCCATCGCCTGCCTGCGGCCGGCCGCGGCGTCCCTCATGAGCAGCGATCGACGCCAAGGACGGAGCGGCCGATAAACAGGGCAAACGCAAAGTCATTCAGCGGTTCCGCCGCCCATATCATTGCGAGCACAGCGAAGCAATCTACCACGCATCGGATTGAGATTGCTTCGTCGCGGGGCTCCTCGCAATGACATGAACGTGATCCGCCCAGCGACTTTGCGTTTGCCCTGGGCCAATAAATCGCTTGTCTATCGGTAAACTTGCGGTTACAATCAAAGAGCCAGACGTGAGGTATGACGACCATGGGTACCACGATTCTATCCAAGTGTGACCGGTCTTCGACTCATCGGGAGGGAGTTCGTCGTATAGGAGTACGCCACAGGTCTGCTTGAAGGAGACAGATCATGCGGAAACACCGGGCTTTCACACTCATTGAGCTGCTGGTGGTCATTTCCATCATCGCCCTGCTGATGGCCATTCTGATGCCCGCCCTGGCGCGGGCCCGGACCCAGGCGCGAACCATCGCCTGCCGGGCCCTGCTCAAGCAATGGGGCCACATCTGGTACATGTACTGCAACGACAACAACGGCTACTTCAGCAACGGCGATCTCAAGGACATCGGCTGGACCCGCGGCGAATGGGTCATCGTCCTGCGGTCCTCCTACGAGACCAAATCCGACATTCTCCGTTGCCCGATGGCCGTGAAACGGCTGCCCAGCGGCGCCAACAATGGCGGACCGTTCCACACGTATAAGATGGGGGATACCAGCGGCGAGGAGGCCAGCTTCGGGCAGAACAACTGGCTCTTCAATCCGCCCGCCGGCGTCACGGCGATCCAGAGTCGCCCCGCCGCCTGGCACTGGCGGACGATGAACGTCCGGCAGGCGGCCGAGATCCCCGTGTTCGCCGACACGATGTGGCGCGGGTGGCGGACCCTACGACAAGGGCGCCAAAGGCGAGCCGCCGCTGTTCAATGGCCAATGGGTCGATGCCGGCGCCGAGATGAAGCACTTCTGCATCGACCGGCACAACGGCTTCATCAATCACCTCTTCCTGGATTGGTCGGTACGCCCCGTGGGCCTCAAGGAGCTCTGGACGCTCAAGTGGCACAAAGAGTTCGACGTGCGCGGCCCCTGGACCACCGGCGGCGGCGTCCAGCCGGCCAACTGGCCCGAATGGATGCGGAAGTTCAAGGACTATTGACGGATCTCGCGACGTTTGGACGGCGCGACGCTCGCCTGGGATACGCCACAGGGTTGACACGGGGGCACTCGGTCCCTACAATGGAGACGGCTGTAAAGAGATATTCTGCTCTTGAGGAGAAGGTCTATGGACTCCGGGAAAGACAGCCAGGTATGGCAATACAAATGGCACATCGCCATCATCATTGTCGTTGTCGGCGGGGGCGCTGGCCTTATCGATCTTCACGAAGGTCTTGGAGACAGTCGGACAGTGTGCGGCAACTCCTGATGCTCATGGGCGGGCTGATCTTTCTGATCGCCCTGCTGATGATGCTCTCCCGCGTCTCCCGGATCGTCAGCACGCTCAATGAGAACAGCGCCCGGCTGGAGGAGGCCAGCAAGGCGATGGAGAGCATCCGCGATGGGCTTCTCCAGATCAACCACACCTCGCGCATCAGCGAGGCGGCCAAGGCCATCGCCTTTCGGGAGGACGACAAGCGGTCCCTGCGCGAGGCCGTCTTCGAGCGGCTCAAGCAGAACGACTTCAACGGCGCTTACGAGATCGTCGACGAGATCGAGAACCACTCGACGTACCGGCTCCTGGCGGAGGAGCTGCGCCGGCAGGTGGACAATTATCGCAACGCCAGCCAGGACGAGAGGATCGACCAGGCCATCGCCCAGGTGGAGAAGCTGTTCGACGCGTGCCAGTGGGTCAAGGCCAGTCTGCAGATCGAGTCGCTGATTCGGGCCAATCCGACCTCGGAGAAGCTCAAGGCCCTGCGCCAGAAGCTCGTCGAGCGCAAGGAGGAGCGTAAGCGCATTCTTCTGGCCGCCTGGGATGATGCCGTGACACGACAGGAAACGGACCGCAGCCTGGAGATCCTCCGCGAATTGGACATGTACCTGACGCCCAACGAGGCCCTGGCGCTCCAGGAGGCGGCCAAGGACGTCTTCCGGACGAAACTCCATAACCTGGGCGTGCAGTTCGCTCTGGCCGTGTCCGACAAGCACTGGTCCAACGCCCTGGAGATCGGTCAGCAGATCGTGCGGGACTTCCCGAACAGCCGCATGTCCGTGGAGATCCGCGAAAAACTGCACGTGCTCCGACAGAACGTGGAGCTGCAGACCAATTAGCGGGGCACGGCTGCTTCTCGCTTTGGGTCACCCGTCACCCGGGGGCCGTGGGTGACGGGTTCCTACCACCAGGGGATCGGCCAGGAGGCGAGCCCGACGCCTGTCACTGGAAATCGAACAGCGACTGCGTCTTGATCATCGTCACCTGGTCGGGATATGCGGCGAACGTATAAATATGCAATTCCGTCCGCCGGGCTTCGAAATCGATGTAGCAGAACGGCGGGAGACTATCCACTTCGAGCTCGGGGAATTTCATGAACACGCCGCGATTGCGGGCATGTTTCTCCAGGTCCAGGTAGCTTTGCTGATAGAGGTTCGCGCTCATCTTGTCGATCTGGAAATCGGTCATGTAGCTGACGCCGTGGCTGAGCGTGCATTTGTGGGTCCGGGGCCCGCGGAACTGGAAGCGCTCCACCAGGCCGCGATGCGGGAGCAACTGTCCCGGCGTGCTCACCACTTCGCTCAGGCAGACATCGCCCGCAAACACGCTGACGACGTGCGTGCAACCCGTCACCCAGATCAGAGCCTCGTACTTCTCGGTCTTGAGCTGCCGGCTCGCGTAGATCTGGAACAGCTCCGGGTGCAACGGTCTCTGGAAGAGACTGAACGTCAGTTGGTCGATCCCGACATTGGTCTGCGGCGATTCCATAGTGAAAAAACCCCGAAAGACTCTACTCTACCTTTTCGGGTATTATATCCGAATTCCCTTCGTGATTCAAGTGCAATATCAATACTGAGAGGGCCGCTTGTACCCCTTATAGGACGATTATGCTCCAAACCCCCGCACGCAAAAGGGTAACAGCAGAAAAAATTTTTCGCGCTGCGGCGCGGGGAAAGAACCGCCGGGTCCCCCGGCCCTCATGGGTCGAAGAATATCGCGTTTACGAGCGTAGCAATGATGTCGTAGAAAGCGTGGGTACCGGCCGTAATGCCAAAGCCCCGGATGGCAAACAGCAGGGCAAAGTAGATGCCGGCGATCGTGCGAAAGCCAAACTCCGTCCAGTTGAAAGGAGCGCCTGCGCCAGCCGGCCGTCGATCCAGAGGATGTGATGGTGCGCGCTGAACAAGGCCGCCGACATCAGAACCGACAGTGCGATGGCATTCTGGTGGCTCAGTCCGATCACATCCTGAAACAGCACCATCAGGGCGCAGATCAGGATAAGGCGAAACACCAGCTCTTCGTAGATTCCCGCCCCGACGCCGGTCACGATGTTCGTCATGAGCGAATGGACCTTCGGATGGGCCGTATTCTGCTGTTCCAGGGTGGCCATGATCTGCTCCGGCGAGACGACGCGGGTGTGGGCCGCCATGCTTACCTGGGCCGGTGGATGCAGGCTCTGAGGCCGGTTGAGATTCTCGGGCCGCACGCTGGGGCTGTTGGAGAGCAGGCTCAAGACGATCAGCGGCACGGCCAGAAGCACACATTCCAGCACCATCGGGAGATAGTCGCTCAGGCAGAAGTACCACTGCTTCTTGGAGGCGACTTGCAGGCCGATCAGGATCACCACCACCACCAGGGGCGGCGCCACCCAGGCAAACCGGCTGCTCGTGCTCAGGTTCAGCAGCGCATCCTGGACCCAGACAAACGCGACGACGCGGACCTGATACCGGGTCAGCTCATCCGTGTTGATCAGAATGGTGCCGATCTCGTAGAAAATGATGAAAGGCAGCAGAAAGAGGATGGCGTACACCGGCCGGCTGGTCCGCTCCAGGTACGAGTCCCGCGCAAAATTGAGCAACTGACCCGTCGGGTAATCCCGTTGCCCCTTCTTGTTCCGGCCCGTCGTTGGCAAAGTAACACCTTCTGCGGTCCTGCACTCCAAACCATCCCTGGATCCGTCACCGGTGGAATTCTCCGGAGTTTACTGGAGCCGCGCGGAAATTACAATAGCTTGCGGCCGGCGCTCGAACCAGCGCCGATAAAATGCGCGTAGTACTGACTGAGATGACTGGCGGCCAAGGTTGTGCCCGGTCGGAAAGGCTCGGAATAGGACCCCATGAAAACCACACGTGAGTTGTTACTTGAGATCTACCACCTGCTCCTGGACTTCTTCGGGCCGCAGCACTGGTGGCCGGGCGAGACCCCGTTCGAGGTCGCCGTCGGCGCGATCCTGACCCAGAACACAAGCTGGACCAACGTCGCCAAGGCGATCGCGAACCTCAAGGCCGCCGGCTGCCTCGACCCGATCAAGCTGCACGAGATGGACACGCGAGCAGCTTGAGCTGCTGATCCGCCCCGCCGGCTACTTCCGCGTCAAGGCCAAGCGGCTCAAGAACTTCATCAACTGGCTCTGCGACCACTACGGCGGCGACCTGAAGAACCTCGAATCCATCAACACCACCCGCCTGCGGCAGGAGCTTCTCGGCATCTCCGGCATCGGTCCCGAAACCGCCGACTCGATCCTGCTCTACGCCCTGAACCGTCCGGTCTTCGTCGTGGACACCTACACCGCCCGGGTGATGGTCCGTCACGGCCTGATCGGCCCCGACCTCGACTACCAGCAGTTGCAGGACCTGTTCATGTCCAACCTGGAGCCGGACGCGGCGCTGTTCAACGAGTTCCACGCCCTGCTCGTCATGACCGGCAAAGACTACTGCAAACCCCACCCCAAATGCCACCCTGCCCCCTCGAACGCCTGCCCCACCGGACCGACGTCGAGTACGCCTGAGCAGAGGACGGAGGACAGAGGACTGATGATGGCTCAATCCTTCGCCTTTGGCTGGTCGCATCATATGGATGAGTGGTCCACTTGCGTTGGCGCCATTGAGATGATACGATAAAGTGGTAATAGTCAGACGGACCGAGAATACGGTTGAGTTGGGAAGCCACTATGGACTGGCGCGAGCGTATAGTCGTTGATCCGAAGATCCTTGTGGGCAAGCCCGTCATCAAGGGCACCCGCATCTCGGTGGAATTCGTGATCGATCTGCTGGCGCGAGGCTGGACCGCCGAGCAGATTCTCAAGGAATACGATCACCTGACCCCGGAGGATATCCAAGCCTGCCTCGCCTACGCAGGGGAACTGGTAAAAGAGGAAAAAGTCTACCCCCTTCTTACCTGACGATCAAAATGCGCATTATCGCCAACGAAAACGTCAGCGCAACGGTGATCCACGGATGGCGGAGCCGTGGTCATGACGTGGTATCCGTCAAAGAATCCATGCGATCTGCACCCGACGATGGAGTCCTGCGGCGTGCGACTGAGGAGAACCGGCTGGTCATTACCCATGACAAGGACTTCGGGGCTCTCGCTTTTCGCTGGGGACTTCCTGCCACGTCGGGCGTGACCCTGCTTCGACTATCAGGCGAGAATCCCGATGCGGACAATCAGAGAATCCTGAATGTCTTGGCTCAACGCACGGACTGGGCAGGCCATTTCTCCGTCATCACAGATGACCGGATTCGAGTGCGTCCCCTACCAAGCAAGGAGACTTAAGCTTGTAGAAGTCCGGTCGATGGAAGCATGATGGCGCGAGAGGAAGATGGTGTGAAGAATGGATTCTGAGAACAGCAGGCACGCGTGTTAGCGAGACCGTCGTAGCAGCCCGGCCCTCCCCGCTGGTACCCGAAAGGCGATAAACGCCCTCTTCACGACACACATAAAGCAGGTACAGCGGATGATTTGAAGCCCGGCAACCAGAAGACCTGGGAATCGTCTTCACTGGTAGCGAGTCAGCAGTGCAGGTCCAGGCTCGCACCTGACCAAAATACGATGTATCGTAAATTGGTCGCGACCGTTTTACGATACCCCGTAAAACGGTCAGCATGTGCGCCGTGCCCACCGCAAAACGCCATCGCGCCAATCTGTCAGAGCCATACTCATGTCCAGTCTCCGCTCAAGCACGTCTGACCGGTCATCCATCAGCCAAGTCCCATCGCCTGTACTTGATCCACACGATCACCAGGAAGAACGCCCAGCCGCACGCCAGCAGAATCGGCAGCAGAGTCGGCCAGAGATTCGGGTCTACGTGGAGATGCGGGGAGTTCTCTCCCCATAAGGTATAGGGCAATGAACAGAAACGGCAAGGGTACGGACCAGCCGCAAGACTGACCACGATCATCGCCAGGACAAGCAATACGAGAGGAAACCACGGGACAGGCAGGCACGCCAGCCAAACGTTCCTCAGGCTGAAGCCTGTGTACTCCAGAGGATGCGTCCCCAGGGGAATCGGCGGCAGGAGCGCCGCGAAAAGCCACGACAAGGCCACGATCGCCGGCGGAGACTCCGATCAGCAACAGCGTGGCCCCAGCGCCCGACGCGATGGTGAGATAATATTTCTCCCGGCGTCCCTCCGGCAACAGCATGGTCGAGGAGAGCTGCCAGACCTCGCCCGCGAGGGGCAGGCCCAGAAACAGGAACGCCATACCCACGAGCAGACGGTTCAGATAACCCAAGACGAGCACCCCGACCAAGAGCGAAACGGCGATCCATTTCCACCGCGCGAAGGTCGGGCCAAAGACGCGATAGAACCAGGCACACCCGTGTCGTGCGGCGGCCGGGGCGTTACCCTTCTGCATCCCGCCCAGGAAGAGATCTTTCCACCAGGAGGAGACGGCTATCCCGGCATCAGTCCCACGGCGCCCCCCTATCCTTATCCTGCAAGAAACGACGGCCGTCCTGACCTCAATCCCCCAGGAACCCGCGATCTTATGCACGAGGGTATCCCGATGGCCGCTCTTGACCCACTCCATATCTCCAAGGCGCCACCAGAAGAACCCACAAAGAAAGACGCTCAACGGAATCAAGATAGGCCAGAATGACAAAGGGATGTCGCCCGCCATGCGATACCGCGACATAGAGCAATGCCGATCGTCCCCACAGCAAGCAGAATCACAGGCCATCTTCGTCGGGACCAGAGGATCTGGCTATTGATCCAGAACAGACAGGTAGCCATCCCGCGCGAGAAAGCCGCCCACCAGGTTCAGGGATATCTCCGCGATACTCGGTCCCATCATAGACGAGGGCTTCTGCATATCCGCGGGCCAGTCCCAGGAAGATGCAGTTCCCACCAGCTATGGGAGAACGCGAACAGAGCGAAGACCACTCCCCAGCGCACGGCACGGACGAAACTCGCCGCGCAGCGACTCCCGATACCCGGGCAGGGTGAAGGACAAAGGCATCGCCAGAGCTTCGTGCCGGTCCCCCTCCCCCTATCGAGATTCCACCGAATATGAGAACCTGGGTCCACCACCAACTGGACGTACCGAAGGCCCCGGACCGCCTGTTCCAGACGCCCCAGGCCTCCAGCAGAATCAGGAGCCCATACACCGCGACGGCGCCCGCAAAGAGCACCCACACCATCCACGGCTGGGAGAGATCCAGCTTCAGATTTCCTCGAATGAAATTCATCTTCTCCCCCTGCCCATCTCAGTTGTCGCTGATCAATCGTTGACTCACCAAGTCCCATTTTCTGGAAGCGGCCCACAGAACCAGCAAGAGAGACAGCCACCCGCCCACAAACACGCCGGGAACCACAAAGACGCTCGCAGCCACGATGCCTGCGCCAATCGGCATCTCCATATGAGGGCGAAGAGGGCCAGCACGAGCGTAACCACGACAGACGATCACGCACCAGCTCTCCGAGGGACCGCACTCTGACGCCCAGCAATCCCAAGGCGGCGAACCAAGGCACCAGCAGACACGCCAGGAAGACGCTGCGGGCTTGTAATGCCTTATATGTCACCTCCGATCCTTCGGCCGGTGGGCCCCCGAGAAAGAGCGTCAGCAACCACGATAGCACCACGACGGCCAATGCCGCCGCCATCAGAAGCAATGACATCGCCACAACCGTGCCGATGGTTGCACGGCATCTCTCCTTCGTCCCCCAGGCAGCAACAGGGGAGACGTGACGGGCCAACGCTGCATCCACACGAGGGAACCAGAGGCCGCAAATACGACATTGGCCGCAGACTGCCCCGGATAGCCCAGCAGCCACGTGACGCCGATAAGCGACACCCAATATCCATTTCCAGTAGTGGAGCAACCGGCCGACGGTGAGCATACAGTTGGCCCCACACATACCGACCGCCCGTGCAGGTAGCTTTGCCGCTCCATTTGGGACTGGAGCCATTTCTCCACCCACGGCAGGGTCGTTCTGGGAGGCCCAGCGGGCCGGTCCGCGTGCAATCGCGTCCTCCAGGATGATTCGCTGGCCGCGTTTGACGCACTCCATATCGCCCAAGCGAATCCAGACGAAGACGCAGAGCGCGACAAGCACAGGCATGAGGACGGGCCGGATCACGAAAGGAGCGTCACGGGCATCGAGACCACCTCGAGAGCAAGGACGAAGAGGAATCGCCGCCACGGCGGAACCAGGTGAAAGCCTGACGAGACAGAATCAGCCGTGGCGTCGTCAGGGCCAGGTAGAGCACGATCCCCGTCAGAAAACCTCCGGCCAGATTCATACGATCTCCGCGGAAGTCGTATCTGGAGGGAATGGTCCAAATGTCGCCCAGCCCAGCCCGGCCAGTATCGCCGCGGAGAAGGTCAAGGCACGCAACGACTCTCGATATCGCGGCAGACAGAAGAGCATCGGCTTGGCCACCATGCCGCGTTGCATGCGCAGGACCGCGTAGACAGGTCCGACGAGCAGGAGAAATCCGAGCAGGCCTTGAATAATCCTTGCGTCGGAGGAACCCCGCACCCACGCGACGAATCCAAAGACAGCCACGAACACGGCATAAACGGCCAGGAACCCACTGCCCCTTTCCCGCAGGAATGCCGCTTTCCAGTTGGTCAGCACAATGCTCACGGTCAGTCTCACTTCCTTCACCAGATCGCTCCGCACGGCGATTCGATATACGCCATAGCGACACAGGATCCACGCACAGAACAAAGACAAGAGCAACGTACCCCACCGGATGCGCCAGCAGCCACATTCGCCTGAATACGCCCAGCCAGGTCACGCAGGGCACATGGCGATTGGTGCGCGGTCATCCGGAATAGCTTTCGGCTAAGGCTCACCTCCAGGAGACGGCTAACGGGAAACAACGCCAGCACAGAGAAACATGGATCTAAGATTCATCGGTGTCATCCCGTCGCAAGCAGTGCGAGGAACTCCGGATCACTGGCATACCGTAATCTCGGCGAACGTGTGCACGCTCAGAAGCCCCACGAACTCGAATGCGAGCGTGACACTGAGTGTCTAGGATGGCGCCCGAGGAGCATGATGGATGCCATCGTTGCCAGAACCGCTCGCGGCGTCCGCCGGCCACAAGCAAAGGCGATGAGAGGCGTAGGACGCAGGCTTGCCCCCGGGAGCACTATCAGCTATACAAAAAGACGGGCCCATATCCGGCATGAACCATGTCAAGGCAGCCGAGCACCAGGCCATAGAGCACCATCCAAAGGATGCGGATCGTCCGCCCCGGCCGGGCAACAGCCACGTGTATAGACGAACCCCAGACATACTTGGCCATGCTCCCATGCTTCGCGTTTCGTCGTGAGACTCAGAGGAGCCCATCGCTTCGCGGGGCAGGAGAGAAACGGCCCGCCTGCCGAGGCGAGACCCAGCGATACTTCTCTCTTCGCGGCGGCGTCTGAGAATCCTGAAACACCCAGCCAAGGCCTGCCGCACCGGCGTCGAAACAGGTCGGTCCGCCCCAACCATTACCAAGCGCCACCGCACTGCCGATCCCAGGACGATGATTGCGGCCGGAACCGTGATGGCACGGGTCCACCCGACGTCTCCCAGTCCAAGAGAGTACTGCCCATGGGCAGCAGAAGAGTGACACCACAGGGTGACCGGTAACCAGCACCGTACCTGAACGCCAGAGCGATACTCACACCGACGAAGTAGGACGTGAGGCTGACGCCGACGACATACACCGGGGATAGACTCGTCGGGAGACCTGTTGCACGACGCAATCGACATCATGAGCAGACTGAGGAGCAGAGCCCGACCAGGAAGACGAGCTTCCGAAAGACGGCCCGATGATCCGGCAGACAAAAGGAGCAACGGTTGGATATGACTCCCACTGCAGACTGGCCACGATCGCACCCACGAGAAGACTGAGCGCACAAACCAGCCCATCCAGGTGAAGAGACACCCCTTCTGTGCCAGAGTATGCAGGAGACGTGTGCGCAGCTGAGCAACCAGGAAGACCGACGCATAGGCAAAGCCACAAGAAGCGCGCACTGGTAGAAGTGCTTCAGATTGGCAAGCAGAACCCGCATGGTTCACCTTTGAGTCGCGCTACACCGTCACTTCCCCTTCACGACCAGCCGGTAGATGTCCTCCAGGGGCAAGGGCTGGATTTCGGCTTCGCAGTCGATGGAACGGGCCTGGTCCTCGATACACTTGGGCGTCTGGTCGCGAACCGTGAGAAGGGCTTCGGTCTCGTTGCGGCGGCAATCGAGGACGCCGGCGAAGGGCAACTGCGCGGGCAAGGGGCCGTGCAGGGCGGTCAGGCGGATGCGGTGGTACTGCTCGCGCAGCTCGTCGAAATTGCGGTCGCAGATGATCCGGCCGTGATCCATGATGACCACGTGGTCGATCACCTTCTCCACGTCGCTGAGGATGTGCGAGGAGATGACGATCGTGCGGTTCTCCGTCTGGATCAGCTCCAGGAGCAGGTCGAGAAAGCGGGCGCGGGCGATCGGGTCGAGCGCCGAGGCGGGCTCATCGAGGATCAGCAACTCCGGCTCGAAGCCGATGGCGATCAGGATCGCCACCTTCTGCCGCTCGCCGGGCGAGAGCGACCCCACCCGGGCCCCCGTGTTGATCTCGAAGTCGATGATGTACCGCCGCTCCAGGTCCTCGTTCCAGTTCGGATAGTACGCGCTGACGTAGCGGATGAGCTGGCCGACCGTCATCCAGTTGAGCAGCTCGCCCTCCTGGTGGACGTAGCCGATCCGGGCCAGCTCGCGCGGGCCCAGGTCGCGGGCCACGGTGCCGAAGGTCGTGACCCGGCCCTCATCGGGCAGGTACAGGCCGATGATCGTGCGCAGCAGCGTGCTCTTGCCCGCCCCGTTGGCCCCGAGCAGGCCGATGATCCGGCCACAGGGGATCGCCAGACTCACCTCATCGAGGGCCTTGGTGCTGCCGAACCACTTCGAGATCTTGCTCACTTCCACGATAGGACCGGCGTCATTCATGGGATGGCCTCCGCATTTTGGAGTTGTACTTTTGATATAGCTGGGCCAGCATGTCTCTGGCTTCGTCTTCGGGTATCTCAAGCTGGATGGCCGTGACCACGGCCTTGGTCAGGGCCTCCTCCAGCATATCGGTCTTGGTCTGGCCGGCTCTGTCCTTGCGGAGCGCGACGACAAAAAGGCCTACTCCCCGCCGCCGTTCGAGTAGGCCCTCCATCTCCAGCAGGCTGTACGCCTTGCTGATGGTCATCGGGTTGACGCGCAGTTGTCCGGCGAGGTCCCGCACCGACGGGAGCTGCTCCCCTTCGCGCAACTGCCCCGCCACGACCTGCCGGCGAATCTGGTCGATCACCTGCCGGTAGATCGGCTGGCCACTATGATGGTCGATCTGCAGCAGCATCCGATCTCAACTTGCCTTTCCGCGAGAACTGTATTATTGTAGTAATACAGTATACAGCCGGTAGAAACTCCGTCAACAGAAAAAAAGGAAGAAAAATCGTCCACGCAGAAGCTAAACCGCGGTTTTGGCCACAGAGGACACCGAGCTCACAGAGAAAAGAAGGTCGCCGAGTCTCGCGTTCTCGCCTTTCCCCTTTTCGCTCTTCTCTGTGTTCCTCTGTGCCCTCTGTGGCTCTCTTTCTTAGCCTTCCCCGGGCCGTTGAAAGAAGCAAGGACGCCGCAGGGTGTGCCGTGCGCGCCTTCTCCACTTGACGGCAAGTGACGCACGGTGGACAATGCCGGTCACGAAACCAGGTGCCATCATTGAGAGGGTTAGAACATGTCGACACGAGTGGTCTGTCTGATCGGTATCGTATGCAGTTTCGTCTCCTGCGGCTGGGCCCAGGACTACTTGGCGACAACCACGTACGGCGAGCGGCTGCCGGGGTCGACCGAACAGGTCGGTTTGTGGTGGGCCTCGTCCGGGTGGAAGGTGGGGCAGGACCGGGCGTTGCCGCAGGCCCGGGGGGACGCGATCCTTATTCGGGCGGCGAAGAATGAAGCCGAGGCGGCCCAGTTAGTGGTGCGGCCGGCGGCGGCCCTGAAGGGACTCGTCCTGGAGTCGGGGGCCTTGACTGGGCCGGCGGGTGCGACGATGCCGGCGCAGAGCATCGACATTCTGGAAGTGCGGTATGTCAACGTCACGCGGGCGACGGACAAGAGCACGACGACCGGATACTGGCCCGATCCCCTGCCGCCGCTGAAGAAGCCTTTCGACCTGCAGGCGGGCAAGAACCAGCCGTTCTGGATTCGTGTCAACGTGCCGCAGGGGGCACGGGCCGGCGTGTATCAGGGCACGATCAACCTGAGAGCCGACGGCTTCAAGGCCACAGTGCCGCTGAAGGTCGAGGTCTATGACTTCGAGTTGCCCGACCGCATGACCTGCACCACGGCGTTCGGCTTCAGTGCCGGCAACGTCTATCGCTACCAGGGCATCACCGATCCGCAGCAGAGGCGCGAGGTCATCGAGAAGTACTGGGCCAATTACGGCGCCCATCATATTTCCCCCTACGACCCGGCGCCGTTGGACCGGGTGGGAGTGACCTGGCCGGACATCAAGCCGCCCAAGCCCAAGTGGCAAGGCGGGCAGGCAGTCAAGAACGAGGTGCACGGCGGCGCGCGCAGCCTCCTGTTGTTCGACGATCGCAAGGACGCGAATGTGGAGGCGGTGTACGAGCCGCTCGTGCCGATTCCCGAGGGCGGCCTGCGTCTGCGGTTCTGGTACCGCACCGCCATCCCCGGCAAGACTGTCCTGGTGACGCTGAACCACTATGACGCCTCGGGCAAGTGGATCTCCGGCGGCAATAATGACATCGGCCTGGAGGGCGAGGGACACTGGCAGGAATTCGACCGCGTCCTCCGCAAGTTCCCCACAGGCGCCAAGAGCGTGCAACTTCGACTGCGGGCCACCCCCTGGACCGAAAGCGGCGAGGCCACCGGATTGGCCTGGTTCGATGATGTCTCGCTGACGAACGCCGCGACCAGTGCGGAGTTGATCGAAGGCGGCACGTTCGAGCCCGCGCAACTGCCCGAGATCGAGCGGGAGAAGCTCCAGGCCAAGCTCGATTTCACCGCCTGGGACAAGGCGATGGAACGCGCCATCGACGGTCATCACTTCAACTCGTTCCGCCTGAGCATTCCCGGCATGGGCGGCGGGACCTTCCATTCGCGACGCGATCCGGAGCTGCTGGGCTTCGGGGAGGACACCCCCTACTACAGCGTGCTCTTCAACAGCTACTGCACGCAGATGCAGGAGCACCTGCGGCAAAAGGGCTGGCTCGACGAGGCCTTCGTCTACTGGTTCGACGAGCCCGACCCCAAGGATTATGCCTTCGTGAGCAACGGCTTCGCCAAGCTCAAGGCCGCAGCGCCGGACATCAGCCGCATGCTGACCGAGCAGGTCGAGCCGGCGCTGATCGGCGGCCCGAACATCTGGTGCTCCCTCTCCAACCTGCATAAGCCCGAACCCGCCGAGCAGCGACGGCAACAGGGCGAGAAGTTCTGGTGGTACGTCTGCACGGGCCCGAAGGCCCCCTACTGCACGCTGTTCATCGACCACCCGGGGACCGAGCTGCGCATCTGGCTCTGGCAGACCTGGCAGCACAAGATTGCGGGCATCCTGGTCTGGGAGACGAACTACTGGACCAGCGGGGCCGCCTACCCCGACCGCGCGCACCCGCAGAACCCGTACGAGGACCCGATGGGCTGGACCTCCGGCTACAGCACGCCCGACGGCCAAAAACGGGCCTGGGGCAACGGCGACGGCCGGTTCGTCTATCCGCCGGTCGAGGCGGCCGATGGGAACCCGGGCCGGCCGATCCTCGAGGGCCCGGTCGACAGCATCCGCTGGGAGATGCTGCGGGACGGGATTGAGGATTACGAATACATGGTGATGCTGAAGCAGATGCTTGCGGCGAAGGGCGACAAGCTCGAGGCAGGCCGCAAAGCCCAGTACACGGCCCTGCTGGAGGTGCCGGCGGACATCACCAAGGACATGACGACCTTCACCAAGGACCCGGCTCCCATCGAGCAGCACCGCGACCGCGTGGCCCGGGCGATCGGCACGATTCACGGCCTGTGATCATCGAATGGGCGTGAGGATCGGTCGCGCCGCCGGTCTCTTCGTAGGGCGAGCGTCCCCGCTCGCCTAGAGTACGCATGGGCGTCCCGCCCATGAGTCGCAGGGCCATCTTGGCCCTGCGTCTGCCACGGGCGGGACGCCCGTGATACTCATGGGCAAGATGCCCATGCTACGAAGAAACGCCTCACGGCGTCACTACAAACTGCGCCACTTCGACAAACGCGTCCAGTCCTCCTGGCGGATGCCGTTGTAGGTGGTCAGGGTGTACTGGAACTTGCGCTCGGAGCGCGGCGGCAGGAGCAGGCTGAACTTGACCGTATCCTGATCCACCTTCTCGAATTCCTCGACCTCGCCGGAGCGCTGGAGCGTCCAGTAGGTCGTCGGGAAGTTGCGGCGAATCTCCACCTTGACCGGAATGTCGCGGGTGTTCTTCACCGTGACTTCAAAGGTCCGAATCTCGTCCCAGCCGGCGATGTTGCGATTGCGGTCGAAGCGGTAGTTGTCGGTCCTGTACCTCCATCAGCGTCGGCTCGACCACGATGTCCGAGACCGCGCCCGAGGTTCAGTTCCACGTCCTCGTCCACGGGAATGTACTTGAACGACGACTGGCCCGCGTAGGACAGGTGCTCCTGGGCGTCGGCGGCGCGGTAGACCTTGAGCACGCCGCCCGGGATCGGGGTCCGGCCGAGCTTGTGCTCCTTGTCGTTCTTGAAGCTCAGGAACCGCACGACGCTGGAGCGGTATCGCTCTTCTTCGTACTTGTACAGGTTGACGACCGGCATCTCGTCGATGTCGAAGCTCAAGAGCCGTTTCGACCAGCCGTTCGGAATCGTCTCGGTCCCCTCGATCGTGTAGAGGAAGTACTCG
Organism: uncultured Planctomycetota bacterium; assembly: GCA_963699595.1. Taxonomy (GTDB): domain Bacteria; phylum Planctomycetota; class Phycisphaerae; order Sedimentisphaerales; family Anaerobacaceae; genus PLanc-01. The sequence continues at coordinate 159,934 of CAVOUO010000035.1, read as the reverse complement.
CTGAGACCCTCTTTGACGATCTGCTTGGGTGCGGCGGGAGCAGCGAGCGCAAAGGCACGATCGGAAGGCTCGCTCGAGCCGCTCCATCTCTCTTCTGCCGGCCACGCCGGCCTTCAGCGAAGAGAGCGGCGTCACTTCGCCCGGCCGGCCGTAGGGATACTCGCGCCGGGCCAGCTCGGCGATCTGGTCGAGGATGTGGACCTTGCCGACGATCAGCCGGACCTGGGCGTTCTCGTAGTCCTCGCCGCTGTTGTTGGTCACGCGGACGTACGCCTGCAAGCGCATCGTCTTCTCATCATGCGAGAGTGTCCCCATGTAGAACGCCCGCCAGGAGAGGCCGCTGGTCAGATACGAGATCTCGACGGGGGCCTTGCCGCTGGCGGCGCTGCGGACGTTCCACAGGCCGAGGTTCTTCACCCGCGGCGGATAGACCAGCTCGGCGATGTCGATCGCGCCGGCCGGCACTCTTGGGAATCATCTCGAGGCTCGTCGGGTCGATCAGCGTGTTCTCCCAGGAGAATTGCAGGGCGTTCTCGCCTTGCTTCAAGGTCAGCGCCCGGCTCTCCCGCACGAGGGTCATGTCGGCGGAGTTGTAGATCGTAAGCTGCACCGTGTCCCGCGGCGGCAAGGTGACCAGATCGACCTTGGCGTATGGCCCCAGAGGCAAGGGACAGCAACGATAAGCAAAAGGCAAAACCGTTTCATGTGCACTCCCATAAAAGAAATCTCCATCACCTCTGTCATCCTGAACGGAGCGAAGCGCAGTGAAGGATCTGGGCCGCGGATTTGAGGAATCTCGCCATTCGCTGGCCAGACTCGCTTACGCTGCCGCTCAGGATGACAGGACTGTGCACGTAGGTTTGCTCCGAATCAGTATCATCGGGATTTCTTGCTCCATTCCTGGGCCCGCACGCCGTTGTAGGTCGTCAGGGTGTAGCCGAACACCTGCTTCGAGTGCGGCGGCAGCTCGATCGTGAACTTGACCGTGTCCAGATCGACCTTCTCGAAGCTGCCGACGTCGTCACTTCGCTTGAGGTCCCAGTACGGGCTGGCGAAGTTGCGCGTGATCTCGACCTTGACCGGCACCTCCCGCGTGTTGCGCACCTGGACGCTGAACACCTGAATCTCGTCCCAGCCGGAGATGTTGCGGTTGTTGTCGAACCGGTAATTGTCCGTCCGGGTCTCGATCAGGTTCGGCTCGACCACGACATCGCGCGACCGCCCCGAGGTTCAGCTCCACATCCTCATTGACCGGGATGTACTTGAACGCGGACTGGCCTTCATAGGAGAGATGCTTCTGCTCATCGGCGGAGCGATAGACGGTGAGATTGCCGTCGGGGATCGGGGTCTGGCCGAGCTTGTGGGCCTCGTCGTTCTTGAAGCTCAGGAACCGCGTGACGCTCGTGCCGTACCGCTCCTCTTCGAACTTGTACAGGTTGACCACCGGCACACCGTCGATGTCGAAGCTCGGCAGCCGCTTCGACCAGCCGTTGGGAATGGTCTCCGTGCCTTCGATCGTGTAGAGGAAGTACTCGCTCAGGCCCTCCTTGCACGATCTCCTTGGGCTTGGCGGCGGCTTCGTCAGCGAGGGCAGCGAACCTCTGCCGAGGGCCTTCTGCCTCTCCTCCATGACCGTGGGGCGCCGCCAGCGCGAGCGGCCTGACCTCGCCCGGCCGGCCGTAGGGATACTGCCGCTGGGCCAGCTCGGCGATCTGGTCGAGGATGTGGACCTTGCCGACGATGAGGCGGACCTGGGCGTTCTCGTAGTCCTCGCCGCTGTTGTTGGTCACGCGGACATAGGCCTGCAGCCGCATCGTCTTTTCGTCCTGCGTCAGCGTTCCCATGTAGAAGGCCCGCCAGGACAGGCCGCTGGTCAGGTACGTGATCTCGACAGGCACCTTGCCGCTGACCTTGCTCTGGACGTTCCAAAGGCCGAGGTTCTTCACCCGCGGCGGATACACCAGCTCGGCAATGTCGATCTGGTCGGCGCTGCGCCTTCGGCAGCATCTCCAGGCTCGTCGGGTCGATCAGGGTGTTCTCCCAGGAGAACTGGAGGGCGTTGGCCCCTGTCTTGAGCGTCAGGGCCCGGCTCTCGCGGACGAGAGTCATGTCGGCCGAATTGTAGATCGTAAGCTGCACCGTGTCGCGCGACGGCAAGGTGGTCAGGTCCACCTTCGCCTGCGCGACGCCGGCGACCGCAAGTATGATCAGCATGAAGTCACGAGTTTCATGGGACTGCTCCTTATGTCTTCAGATGCCGCACATGTCAGCGAGGATCAGCGTCGAGCATCGACTTCCGCCGATGGAGCATCGGAGGATGTCGATGCCTCTCGGCTTCACTGCAGAGCCTCGTGCCGATCGCGTCTTACGGCCGGACGTTCCGGCGGTGGTAGTGCATCGTCAGTTCCTTCACCGCCGGACCCTTTTCGGTCCGGGCGGGCAGCTCGATCTCGAACTTGAGCGTGCCGGCGTCCTTCTTCGTGTACTTCATGTTGCACGTCTTCCATGTCCCACTGGCCGGGGATGTGCTGGATCATCGTCAGCACGGCGGGGCTGTCCTTGAAGTTCTCGATCTTGGCCGTGATGATCTCGTCGGTGTCGAAGAGAACGACCTTGCTCGGAATTGTTCTTGCGGATGTCGATCTGGGCGTCCCGCATCTTGCGCTGCGTGACCACGATGTCCCGGCTGTCGCCGATGTACAGCTCCATCTTCTCGCCGACGGGCACCAGCGCGGCGTTGTCCTCGCCCAGGAAGATCGTGCCGCCGTGGCCGTCCTGCTGGAAGATGCGGGCCTTGCCGCCCCAGAGGGCGAACCTGCCCAGGCCGCTCTGGCCTTGTTGTTGGTGATCTCGTAGCTGACGGGGATGCCGACGTTCTGGTTTTCGAGCTTCTCCGGGTCCCAGGGCAAGCGTCGCGGCGTCGAACTTCCAGACCTTGCGGATCGGGACGTTCGGGTCGTTCAGGAAGAGCATCTGCTTGGTCTCCTCGTGGTTGATGCCCTGCTCGAAGGCCTCGCCGTAGTCGAGCAGCACGCGGGCCTTCGCGAAGTCCTCGCCGGAGAAGTTGCGCAGGACCAGGTAGCTCTTGAGGTCCACCAGGGTCTCGGGCTTGTTGGCGACGGCCTTGTAGGTGATCAGCCGGTCGATGTTGCTCAGCAGGTAGCTGATGCGGACCGTCTCGGCGAAGTCGCCGCCGCTGCTGATCTCCCAGACCAGCGCCGCCTCGCCCGGCGGATAGCTGACGCTCAGCAGCGTCACGTCGGCCGGATGCTCGAGCATCTGCAGGCGGATGGAATCCTCGTCGATCTGCACGCCCTTCCACGAGAAGTCCACCTTGTTGAGGCCCTTCTGCAGCGTCAGGACCCGCTCCTCTTCGATCAGCGTCGCATTCGGATTGTCCAGCCGAATCACCGTCGCCGCCCGCTCGGGCAGACGCGACAAGCTTGATCCTCGCCTGAGTCGCCGTCGCGACACAAAGCAAACCCAAAAGACCAGCTACTGCACTACGTTTTGCGTTCATACCTGCATCTCCCAAGAAATCAGTTTCGCTGTCACGATGAGAAGATAAGGGTGGCAGCGGCAAGCGGAGTCTTCGGAGCTTGCCGATGGCGTTGACGCGCATACCGAAACCATCGGCAAGCTCGCTTGCCGCTGCCACCCGAAAGCACGCCACCTTCAGAGTTACTTCGCATTCGAGAACGCCTCCTGTCGAGTCCCATGATACGTTGTCACCGTATATTCAAAGACCCGCTTGCTCTGCGGCTCAATCGTCAGTTTGAACCGAGCGTGGGTCACATCATACTTCTCATAAGATACGCCTGCATCCGCCGGCTTCAGCGTCCAGTACGGCGTCTCGAAGCCGCGAGTCACTTCTATATCCACCGGCAGCGGGCGGGTATTGGCGATCTCGATCTTCCAGGTCCGTACTTCGTCCCAGCCGGAGACGTTGCCGTTGGTTATCGAACGTGTGGTTCTCCACCTTGTAGTCCATCAGGATGGGCTTGACTTCGACGAGGCGGGCCGGCCCGAGGTTCAGCTCGACCTCCTCGTTGACGGGAATGTACTTCACGTTCATCGCGCCGACGTAGGACAGATGGCCTTGCTCCCCGGCCTGGCCGTAGATGCGGACGGCGCCGTCCGGAATAGGCGTCTGGCCGAGCTTGTGCTTCTCGTCGTTCGCGAAGGACAGGAACCGGATCGTCTCCGTGCCCCACCGCTCCTCGTCGTACTTGTACAAGCTCGTAACCGGGATATCGTCGGCCTCGAAGGAAAGAAGTCTCTTGCCCCACTGGTTCGGGATCGTCTCCGTCCCTTCAATCGTGTAGAGGAAGTACTCGCTGAGACCTTCCTTCTGGATTTCCTTGCGTTCCAGAGACTGCAAGACTCCGCCGACCGCAGTGGCCACGTCGCCAGTTGGAGTCTTTGTCGCGATCCACTCCCTCGAAACCCGTCACTCCGATAGGCCCGCGGACTGGTGACGGACTGCCATACGGATACTGCCGTTGCGCCAAGTCCACGATCTGATCGAGCAGGTGGACTCGGCCGACAATGAGGCGGGTTTGGGCGTCCTCGTAATCCTCGCCGCTGTTGTTGCTGATTCGGACGTAGCCCTCCAGGTGCATGGTCTTCTCATCCTGAGAGAGCGTGCCCATGTAGAAGGCCCGCCAGGCGAGACCGCTGGTGAAGTAGGTCAGCTCGAAAGGCACTTGGCCGTCGACCTCGGAATGAATGAGCCAACGGCCAAGTTCCCGTAGCCTCGGCGGAAAGACCAGTTGCTGGACTTGCACGGCGTCCTTGTGCTCCAGAGGCTCGAGAGCTCAGCGAGGTCGGATCGATCAGCGTGTTGGCCCACATGAACTGGAGCCAGTTCCAGCCGCGCTTGAGGGTCAGATTGCGGCGCTCGCGGACCAGCGTCAGGTCGGCTCCGTTGTAGATCGTCAGTTGGACGTTCTCCCGGCGCGGCAGCACGACCAACTCGATGGCACTGGCCGGAGCAAAGGGCGGCTGCTCGGCGGTCTCCATTGCGCTTGGATGGTTGGCGCCGCAGATGCGAGCCCTCCGAACGCAGTTCCGGTGGGGCAAGCCCCACCCTACCAGCTGCCCCGGGCTGCCGCATCAGGTTGGGCATCAGCCAGCGACCTCTGGAGGGACGAGGGTTTGGATGGCGCAGCCGGCTCGGCTTTGCCCACTGCCTCTGCGGCCGGCGACATCGGCTGATCCCTTCTGAAAGCATACTCCTGCTCCGTAGAGGCAGCAGGAGCGGTGTCTTGGGCCGGCGGGCCAGGGGCTATTGTCGGTGCGATTCGTTTGTTCTGCTGGGAATTGGAGACCAGCAGCACAGCGGCACCCACGATGACCGCCGCCGCGACCGCACCCAACGCGGGAATCCTGTACAGCCAGATCACCCTACCCTGACGAGATTGGACGGACGTTTGTGGCGTAGCACGGGCATCTTGCCCGTGAGTCCCACGGGCGTCCCGCCCGTGGAAAACAACGACTCGCAGGGCCAGGATGGCCCTGCGACACATGGGCAAGATGCCCATGCTACGATTCTGAACGGCATTTTCGACTGTCTTGGATAAGAGGCCCTCAGAGACTTCGATCTCACCGCGCAGCAGATCCAGCGTGGCGAACTTCCGCACCAGCTTTTGCAGCCTCTGCCGGCACTCCTCGCACTCGTCCAGGTGGGCCTGGGCCGCGCTCGCGCCCGGCTCGGAGGCCAGCTTGAACTGGTAGTCGATCAACTGTTGTTCTGTCAGGTGCTGGTTCATGGGGTCACGTCAACAGAATCCGGCAGTCTCCGGGCCAGCTTCGCCAGGGCCCGGGACATCTGGGTCTTCACGGAACCGACGGAGCAGCCCAGAGTCTCGGCGACTTCCTGGTAACTGAGCTGCTGGTAATAGGCGAGGACGAGGGCGGCCCGCTGCCCGACCGGGAGCGATTCAATCGCCCGCCGGACCTGCTCCTTCTGCTCCTCTCGGACCGCCTCATCCACCGGGTCCGGTGCATCTTGATCGACGAGCGTCTCCAGCGGCGCGGGATCGTCCTCGCAGTCGGCGTCCCGGTTCAGGGAGAGGACCGCGACACGTTTGCGCCGGCGGGCGGTGTCGATGGTTACGCGCGTGGCGATGGTAAACAGCCAGCTTTTGAAGCTCCCGCCCCGGTAGGTGTGGGCCTTCTCGTGGACCCGTTTGAAGGTCTCCTGGAAGAGGTCTTCGGCCTGGTCTCGACTGCCCGTCATGCGGAACAAATACCCCAGCACGCCGTCCCCGTACCGGCGGACAAGCTCGCGAAACGCCGCCGGATCACCCCGCAGGTGAGCGGCGACTAAGCTCTCATCCAAACCATCCATCGAGGCTACGACTCCAAGGGGCTCCCCAACGCATCATTCCGCGTTGGGAACCCCGGCTACTCCCTTAGACGAGCATCGTAGCGCTGGGGTTGACAGCGGGCGAAGCAAATCTCATGCAAAACGAGCCATCGCGATTTCGGATTGCGGCATTGGTCCACATTGCAGGGGCACGTCCTGCTATGGATCCGCAGATCCGCAGACTCTATCAATCCGCAATCGGTTCTTGTCCATTGCCCAGAATACCGCATTGATGAGCATTTTGCGAAATTGGGGGTTCGCGAAGTCATCGGGGTGGCCGAGCGAGGTGTAGAAGACCCGCGAGTTCTTGTAGCGGTTCGTCCAGGCGACGGGCTCGGGCTCCTTATCCGGGATCGTCCCGACCAGCAGCAGCGTGGCACTGGCCGCCAGCGGGTTCGCCCGATAAAGCGAGCCGTTGCTGAGCAGAGGCAGCTCGACGCCTTTGAGGATCGGATGGCTTGCCGCACCGGCGTGTCGGCGTGACCGTCACCTTCGGTCCGGCGGCGTAGTGATTGTGGTAGTTGCCGCCGAGCACCTCGGGGTCGAACTTGGGCCACTCATCATGCCCTTCTTTCGGGGCATTGCCGCGCGAGTCGAAGGCGTGACTGGCGGTGCGCAGGCCGATCAGCGGCCCGCCGCGATCCAGGTACTCGCGGAGGTATCTTCATCTGGTCGGCTCGGCAATGCCCGACGCCGGGCATAGACCACGGCGAGATCGGCCTGGGTCAGAATCTCCATGCCGCTGATGTAGTGCAGGTCTTTGCTCTTGGCGTCCGTGGCGCCCTGGACGATCTCGCAACGCAGACCCTGATTGAGCTGGAGCTCATGCGCGAAGGCAGGCAAGCGTCTCTGCCGCGTTGTACTCATTCTCCGCCGAGAGGAAAACGACGAGCGGGCGTTTATCCTCTTTGAACTCAAACGGCGGCTTGCCGGTGAAGACGGTGGACACGATGCTGGGGCAGACGTATTTCTCCGTGTGCTCGACGATCAGGTCGGTGCCCGTGAAGTGATTCACGCGCGGCGGCTGGCGGGAATTGTACATCGTGTCGGTCAGGTCGCGCATGAGGACGACGTTCTTGCCCGCCTTGGCCAGGTTGCGAAGGCCGAACGGCCGGCCGAGCACGCACATGTTCGCGTGGACGCCCATCAGGATCACGTTCTTGATGCCCCGCGCCTCCAGCAGGTTCCAGACCTCGGCTCCCGAATCGCTGATCGCGTCCTTGTCCTTGATCTCGATGGCAGCGATCTGGCTGGTCCAGGGCGAGCCCTGCTTGCACTGGGGCTGGCAATCGCAGCCGCCGTCGGAATGGTCGATGGGATAGCCGACCTTCTTCTCCGTCTCATCCTTCCACTGGCACCACGAGGTGATGCCCTCGGGCAGATTGGCCGCCTTGGGCGCATTGAGCGCCGCCTGGCGGGCGGGATGGTCCTTGTAGTGGTTGATGGTCCCGCTCGGCGAGTGAACGATGAGCACGCCCTGGTCCCGGGCCGCAGAAACGACCTGGTTCATCACGGGCGCCAACTCCGCCACGCGGTCCGTCGCCCCCTTGCACCAATGCTGGTTCCACATGTCGCAAATGACGATGGCCGTTTCCGAAGGGTTCCACTGCTGCTTCTCGCAGACGATGTGGAACTTGTCCGGCGTCGCGGCCGACGCGACCCGCTTGCGAAGATCCACCTTCAGCGCGTCCCCCGCCCCGCTATTGGCGACCCCCACTCCACAGAATCAACGCGACGATCAGAAGCTGCATGCCTCGGATTGAATCAAACGCGGACTTCATAGTAGGTCTCCGATCGTTATCCCATACACATCGTGCTGCTAAACGAGGGCGGTCCAGCCGCCATCGACGTAAAAGATCTGTCCCGTGATGAACTCGCCGGCCCTGGAGGCGAGCAGAATTGCGGTCCCGACAAGGTCCTCGGGCCGGCCCCACCGGTTCAAGGGCGTCTTGGAGAGCACCCACTGGCTGAACTGGGCATCTGCCTGCAAGGGAGCCGTCAAATCGGTCGCGATATACCCCGGCCCGATGGCGTTGACGTTGATGCCGTACTTGGCCCACTCGACCGCCAGCGTCCTGGTCAGAGCCAGCACGCCCATCTTGCTGCACGCATAGGCCGCGATGGTGGGCCGGGCCGCGTGACAAGCCAGCGAGCCGATATTGATGATCCGGCCGGGCTTGCCCACCTGCTTGCGCTGCCTGCAAAATCGCCTGGCACAGCAGCAGCACCTCCGTCAGATTGACATCCATCACCCGGTTGAAGCTCTCCAGGGACGCCTCCTCCGAAGGCTCCCGCACGGTCGTCCCGGCACAATTCACCAGAATATCGACACCTCCGGTCGCCCGAACGACCTCCCCAAAGAGCCGCTCAATGTGCTTCACGTCACCAAGATCAAACGGAAAAACCCACACCTTGCGGCCGGTCTCGGTCTCGATCTGCCCCTTGGCCGCCTCAAGCTGGCTCTCGGTCCGCGCGATCAGGGCCACATCCGCCCCCTGCCCTGCCAGAGCCTTGGCGATAGCCAGACCAATCCCCCGCCCTGCCCCCGTCACCAACGCTGTCATGCCGGCCAAGTCAAAAAGCCCATTCGCCATGCGGCACAGTTAAGCACAAAAGGCCCGTTGTCACAAGCTCCAAACTTGCGCTCCAGCCGTGCGGATAGAGCAGGAAACGCATCTCCCTACCGTCTCCCAGCAGGCGACAACCGATAGATTGAGACGACGAGTCCGGCAGATCCCGGGTGCGATGACAGTGGCTGCGAAGTTCATGGCGTAGTCTCGGCTGTCGGATAGACGACGTCGGCATGCAGCGCCTCGGCGGCAAAGGCCAGGGCCGCTTGAATGGCTTCGCGGGTCAGGCGGGGATGAGCCTTGAGAATCTGCTCTACCGTTTCGCCTGCCGACAACTTCTCCAGAATGAGTTCCACCGTAACACGTGTCCCGGCGATCACGGGCTTACCCATCATCACGTTTGGGTCGGATACGATCAGTTGCTTGTGCATTGCTTGTGTCTCCCCGACATGATCCCTAATCTACCACATGAAGCCCGGCAGGTCAAATCCAAGCTCGCCCATGGCCCCTGCCCGCGCCTGAACCCGGTTTTGTCCTTTACAGTGATGACTGGGGGTGGTAGCATGATGCCGAGGCCGGGGGGAGAGGGTCGCCCGTTGCACTGGGTTGTCCGGGCACTTTGAAAACGAGCTTCGGCAAAGCTGATTATTCAAGGAAATCCCAGAGCCGATTTCCTTGAATAATATACGCCAAGGACGTGAAAATGGCAGGCAAAATCGTCATCGACATGGAGCGGTGCAAGGGCTGCGGCCTGTGCATCACGGTTTGCCCCAAGAAGAACATCGCGGTCGCAGGGGAATCGAACAAAAACGGCTATTTCCCGGCCCAGGCGACGAACGTCGGATGCACCGCGTGCACCCAATGTGCCGTCATCTGCCCGGAAGGGATCATCGAAATCCTCTTCGAAGAGCCCCCGAGGATGCGCATCGTCGCCACGGCGGCCAAGAAGGACACGCCGCAGATGGTCGAGGAGAAACGGTGAGCGGATGGACCCCAAAGTCAAACGACTGGTGGACCAGGTAAAAGCATACCTGCACGAGAGGTACGGCGAGAGCATCAAACGGGTCATCCTCTACGGCTCTCACGCCCGAGGCGAAGCCACAGAGGATTCGGATATTGACGTGCTGGTGCTGGTCGACCCATCCCTGAATTATCGTGAGGTCCACGATAGTTTGAGCGACCTGCTGTACGACATCATCCTCGAAGAACACGAGCTCGTCTCCGTCATCGTGCTTCCGGAGGATCACTTTGACAACTACAATCTTCCCTTCATGCTGAACGTCCGGAAAGAGGGAGTGACAATGTGAAGAATGTCTCAAAGGAGTTAGAGATTCTGTCGGAGAAAGCCCAGACGTTTTTACGGACAGCCGAACGGACGATGAGCGATGGAGACTACAATTCCTGTGCGTCCCGGTGTTACTATGCCATGTTCCTGATGGCGCAAGCCGCCCTGCTCACCAAGAACCTAAGCAGTTCCTCCCACAGAGGGGTGATCAGTCTGTTCGGCGAGCATTTTGCCAAGACAGGAATCCTTGAGAGCCACATGGGAAGGATGCTTAATAATGCATACGACAAGAGGATTGTCGGGGATTACGGAGTGAGCGTTTCCGTCGCCCAAGATGAGGCTGAGCACTTGTTGGAGGCGGCTCAGGGTTTCGTTGGGCAGGTGAAGGACTATCTCGGATAAGTGGGCAGAGCAGAAGTGAAAAACGCGACCGAACGGATTCTGATGTGTGGGAATGAGGCGATGGCGGAGGCGGCGATCGTGGCCGGCTGCGACGCCTATTTCGGGTACCCGATCACGCCGCAGAACGAAATCAGCGCCTATATGGCCCAGCGGATGCCCGAGGAGGGTCGGGTCTTCGTTCAGAGCGAGAGCGAGCTGGCGGCCATCAACATGGTCTTCGGGGCCTCCGCAACCGGGAAACGGGCCATGACCAGCTCTTCCAGTCCCGGCATCAGCCTGATGCAGGAGGGGATGAGCTATCTGGCGGGAGCGGAATTGCCGGCGGTCGTGATCAACGTCATGCGCGGCGGCCCCGGACTCGGAAATATCTCCCCCGCGCAGGGGGATTACTTCCAGGCCACCCGCGGCGGCGGGCACGGGGACTACAAAACCATCGTATTCGGCCCGGCGAGCGTGCAGGAGATGGCCGATTGCATGTCCTGGGCGTTCGACCTGGCCGACCAGTACCGTATGACCGTGGAGATCCTGGCGGATGGCCTTCTCGGGCAGATGATGGAGCCGCTGACGCTGGAGCACAAGCCGCGCCGCAAGCTGCCGCCGAAAGACTGGGCGTTGACGGGCCACAAAGGCGGCCAGCAGAACATCGTTCGGTCTCTGTGGCTCGGAGACGGCGTGCTGGAGCGGCATAACGAGAAGCTCCAAGCCAAGTACCGGGAGATCCAGGAGAAAGAGGTCCTCTGCGAGGAGTACCGGCTCGACGGATGCGGAGATCGTCGTCGTCGCGTACGGGATCGTCGCCCGCATCGCGCGGGCGGCGGTCGATCAGGGCCGGGACGAGGGCATTCCCGTCGGCCTGATCCGGCCGATCACCTTGTGGCCGTTCCCCTCGCAACAGATCAGCCGGGCCGCCGACGCATTCCCGGTCTTCCTGACCGTGGAGATGAGTTCCGGGCAGATGCTGGAGGACGTGAAACTGGCCGTGGCCGGCAAAGCGCCCGTGCTCTTCTACGGGCGAATGGGCGGCGGCATCCCGAGTGCGGACGAGCTCCTGGGCAAAATCCGGGAATTGACTTTGAACAAGAAGTGATTATGAAGACAGTATTCAGGCGAACGCCGGTTTTGAAGGATTGCCCGACGCACTACTGTCCGGGCTGCGGCCACGGGATCGCCCACCGGCTGCTGGCGGAAGTGATCGAGGAGCTGGGCATCCAGGACCGCACGATCGGGATCGCCCCGGTCGGCTGTGCCGTGCTCGCGTACAACTACCTCGACGTGGACATGATCGAAGTCGCCCACGGCCGCGCCCCCGCCGTCGCCACCGGGATGAAACGCTGCAACCCCGACAAGATCATCTTCTCCTACCAGGGCGACGGCGATCTGGCGGCGATCGGCACGGCCGAGATCATCCACGCCGCCCACCGGGCGGAGCAGCTCACGGTCATTTTCATCAACAACGCCGTCTTCGGCATGACGGGCGGCCAGATGGCCCCCACCACCATCCTCGGGCAGGTCACCGCGACCACGCCCCAGGGCCGCCAGTCCAACGGCCAGGGGTACCCGCTTCAGATCTCCGAATTGCTGGCCATCCTGCCGGGGGCGATATACGTCGAACGGTGTGCCCTGAGCAGCGTGCCTCGGATCCGCCAGACCAAGGCCGCCCTCAAGCACGCCTTCGAGCTGCAGATGCAAGGTGCTCAAGGGCTTTCGCTGGTCGAGATCCTCTCGCCCTGCCCGACCTACTGGCGGATGTCGCCCAGCGAGGCCATGCAATGGATCGAGGACCACATGAGCAAAGTCTTCCCCATCGGCCGTCTGAAGGACGCGGAAAAGGATGTCTGATTGTTGATGTTTGATTTTTGATTGAAGAAGCAGATGTATCTCGGGCTCAGCGCGGATTTCAAATCAAAAATCAAACATCAAAAATCAACAATGAAGATGAGAAATCGGGCCAAGTGCAATGACAGCAGACCATGTTTATGAAGAACTCGTGATCGCCGGCTTCGGCGGCCAGGGGATCGTCCTGGCGGGCAAGCTCCTGGCCCAAACGGCCATGCGGGCCGGCCTGGAAGTGACTTACATGCCGTCCTACGGCGCCGAGGTTCGCGGCGGGACCGCCAACTGCATGGTGATCGTATCGAGCCAGCCGATTGCCTGCCCGGTCGTCAGTGCGCCGAACTCGCTGGTGATCTGCAACAAGGCGTCGCTGAGCAAGTTCGCCCCGCGTCTGAAGCGCGGGGGCCTGCTGATCTTCAACAACTCCCTCATTCAGAGTGTGGATTGTGCCCCGGAAGGCGTGGAGGTCATCGGCGTGCCGGCGGAAGAAATCGCCATCGAATCCGGCAGTCCCAAGTGCGCCAACATGGTCATGCTCGGCGCCTACCTGGGCAAACGAGGCCACCTCACCCCCCAGCAGGCGGCCGAGGCCCTGCCCGACGTCTTGGCCGAGCGCCACCACAAAACCATCCCGATCAATGCCGAGGCCCTCCGCCGGGGCGCCGAGTGCGCCCTCTGCCACGCCTGACAGGGTGCGTAGGAGCCAGGCAACCGCAGGTGCGGGATTTGAGGGGCGGCAGCCTCAAGGCCGGGGCCTGTCTGTAGTGTGCTCGTAAGATATCGTAACGCCTTACGGCGTCACTACAAACCAGCTTCGCGTGGGGTCCCCATCCAGCCCGTGGAGTCATGGCATCGGCATCCTGCCGATGATTCATGGCGAAGCCCATGTCCTTCCCCCGTGTTCGGGTCGGCTGGCAACGGCGCGGGTTCGAGACCGCCGAAGATGCCGTAGCCGGAGCCGTCCTGGCCGTCGCTTTCCCAGGCCGCCAGGAAGAAGCCCTCGTTGGTCATCGCCACATCCGGGTACCGCTGCGAATCGGGCGTATAGGTGTTCAGTTGGAATTGCTCGCCCACCGGCACACCGTCTTGGTCGAAGTACCGGGCGGCGATCTCCGTGGCGGCGTTCGGGTCACCCGTGTCATGCTCCCAGACAATGATGAGTTCATTGGCATCATTGATGGCCGCCTGCGGCCACTGCTGGGCGCCGGCACGGATCGTATTGACGACAAAGGGCTCGCCTCGGGGTGCGCCGTTCGGGTCGTAGAGGCGGGCGTGAATATCGTCCTCGCTGGCCCGCTGGGGGTCGCCATCCCAGACGATGATGAAACGCCCGAGCGAGTTCATCGCGATCGACGGTCGCGTGATGGAGGCGATGCTGGCCGTATTCACCTCCAGCGGATCCGTGAGAGGCACGCCGGCGGCATCGAACAGCCGCGCGACGATGGGATGATTGGTGCGGTCCCGCATCCACGTCACGGCGAAGCGCCCGGTCCCGTCCATCGCGACCTCCGGGTAGCGACAGTCGTACACATCCGTGTCCACGATGACCGAACTGCCCAGACTGGAACCGTTCGGATCGAAGCGCTGAACCAGGACCACCGCTCTCTCACCTTCGGCGGCCATCTCTCGGCTCTCCCAAGCCACGGCCAGGGTGCCCGTGGCGGCGACAGCGACGCTCGGATAGAGTTGCCGGCCGGCAGTGCCGAGATTGACCAGCAGTTCCTCCGTGACGGCGCTGCCGCTCGGCCGGAACAACCGCAGAAAGACGTCCTCCTGATCGAGTCCCGGCCCCTGCCAGACGATGGCGAAACGGCCCAGGGGGTCCATGGCCACCGCCGGCTCGGTCTGGTTGCCCTGCGCCGTCACGTTCACGCAGAACTCATCCCCGGCAAAGCCGCCCGTGGCATCAAGCCGGCGAGCGAAGATGTCATTGGACCGCCCGGACGTGGTGTAGTAACTGCTCCAGACGATCACCGAGTTGCCGCCGGCGCTGGCGGCCGCGGCCGCGTTGGCTTGTGCCCCGCTGGTTCGACCATTGACCTGCACCTCCGCCGTCCCGGCAAATTCCTGGACAGTGACAACAAGCAGGGCTGTGAGAAATGCGCTGCGCATGGGGTGTCCCTCCTTTCCTCATCTGTTCGCGCCAATCTTGAACCTCTGCGGACCGAGCGCAGACCTGTATCTCAATCCGCAGGGCACTATCGCGGCGGGATAAGATCACGCGGATCTTTTCGCGTTTCGTCGCGGAGCGCCGATCCAACCGATACGCTTCGTCCGCGGTGTCAGTCTCGTTGTCGCATCAAAGCAGACTTTACCGACGGGTTATCCCGCCCTACCGGTACACCATTATACGGCAGAACCACGTCCCGTCCAGGACAAAATCGGCAAAATAGCGGAAAGTGTGGGACTACGTTTTGTGGGGTGCGTGTCGCCCCTCCTGTCATCCTGAGCCGCACAGCGAAGGATCTGGCCCGAGCACGAGAACAGGCGCTGGTTCCATTCGCCGCCCAGATGCTTCGCTTCGCTCAGCATGACAAACGCGGGCAGCTCCCCCACGAAAGTTAGTCGCCCACAGCGGAAAGGCGGTGCCCGAGGGAAAAATGGCAGTTCAGCCAGGCGGCACGGCCAGACTTGTTTGACCGTGCTCGCATGGCAGCGTTTCGTGGTTCAAGAAGACACGCTCAAGCTGCGCTCTGGGCGTGCCACCCATCGATCTGCTATCCGGTTTGCCTCCATCTTATCGTGCACTTGCAGAAAGTGAACGATGGGTAAGGGGCGACCGAGGTGGATCGTACCGGCGGAGTGTCACCGCCGCCGTGACGGATACCCGGCGATGCCGAAGTGGAATTCCTCGACGGAGTCCACCGGCATCAGAATTGTGCCGAAAGGCGAAGGTCCAGATTGCTCACCGACAGTCGTCGACCGGGGCCTCACGCCCGGCGGCACTGACCATCGCCTCCGACAGCCTCTTGCGGCGGAACTTGCGGGGCACGACCCGCAGACCTTCTTTCTCGATCGCTTCCCCGCCCTGGAGACCGTCCGGCGCATTCTGTCTCGCCCAGTCCGCCAGCGTGGGCACGCGTCCGCCGCCAAACTTGCCCGACCAATCGAGGCCGACCGTGGCGGCCGCGGTGGTCATCGGCACCCCGCCGCCCATGATCCAGGCCGTGCCGCAGGGATGAATGTGCACCGGCAGACGATCGAACTCATCCTCGATCTCGCCCACCAGCTCTTCGATCACATCCTCCAGCGTCACCATCCCCAGCACCGTCCCCTCCTTGGAGACGACCAGGACGATGTGCGTCCTCTGCTGGATCATCATCTCCAGCAGACTCGACAGCGCCATATCCTCCTGGACCTTCTTGATCGGCCGGGAGATCCCCTTGAGGCTCGGGTCCTTGGGATTGACCCGCATCGCCGCGACGATGTCTTTGAAATTGACGTAGGTCTCCACGCTCTGCGGATCGTTCGGGACCGTGCAGACGGGAAAGCGGGTATGCATGTCCAGGTGCGCCTGGACCAGCGCCTCCATCAGGGTGCTGCCCACGTAGATCATCGACATGTCCTGTGCCGGGAGAATGATGTCGCGCACGGGCCGGGCCGACATCTGCGCCGCCGCCAAGACGATCTTCTCTTCCCGCTCGCCCAGGAGCTTGGAGGTCCGGGCCAGCGACACGGCGGCCCGCAGCTCATGCAGCCACTGGCTCCGGGCCCCGCTTTGCGCCCGCGGCTGATGCGGCAGCAGACTGACCACCGCCTTGACCGTCCCCTCGATCAGCCAGATCACCGGATAGGCCGCCCGGGACAGAATCCTCATGATGGGCGACAGACGAAGCACCACCCACTCGTTGTGGTGCAAAGCGACCATCTTCGGGAACCAGCTCGCCGAAGACGATCGTCACGAAGGTCAGGGGCACAACCAGCACCACCAGCGCCACAATGTCGGCCAGAGTCGGAGAGAGGCCCAACTGCCGCAAGTAAGGCGAGAACTTCTCCTGGACACCGGCCCCGCCCGTCGCCGCGGCGACGGCTCCGACCACGGTGATCCCCACCTGCACGACGGCGAGGCTCGCCTCCATCCGGTCCTTCATGAAGACGGCATCCGCCGCCCCCTTCCTGCGGTCGTGCAACAGGATGGCCAGTCTGGCCCTCGAGATCGACGCCAGTCCCATCTCGTAGGCCGCAAAGACGGCATTGAAGACCAGCATCGCACCGATTACAGCCAACTCATAAAGGAACATCAAACGCCCTTCATTGATGATTGTTTCGCGGAAGAGGAGGTCCGGACCTCCTTCTCAATCATCAATTATCCATCGTCAATAATCAATTTGTAACGCCTGCCGCGCCGCGTCGCAATCCTTGGTGATTTGAGCGACCAATTCCTCCGGCGTGTTGAACTTGTGCTGGCTCCGCAGGTATTGCACGAAGTCCATTGCCATCCATTGGCCCGTCATATCGCCCACGTGCCCGATCAGCAGGTGGGCCTCGATCAGGAGCGGATGCTGGTCCCCGAACGTGCGGGCCTGTCCGAGGCTGAACACCGCCGGGATATGCTCCTGCTTGTGCAGAAGCTCCTCCCGCGTCGGGGCCGTCTCGACAAGACCGGCATACACGCCCTCGGCCGGCAGGATCTGATCGGGCTTACTCAGGTTGAGCGTAGGAAAACCCAGCTTTCGGCCGCGCCCCCACCCGGATACAATCGGGCCCAGAAGGCGGTACGGCCGCGATAACGCCCGCGCGGCTTCCGCCACGTGGCCGCCCTCGATCATGTAACGGATGATCGTGCTCGAAACCCGCAAGGTCTGCCCGGTCACCGCCAGCTCGATCTGCCGGGGCGGAACCACGATGACCTCAAAGCCCTTCTCGCATCCGAACCGGGCCAGAGTCCGGACATCTCCCGCCCGACCCGCGCCGAAGTGGAAATCATCCCCCTCCACGATGACCGCCGGCCGGATCGCGGTCATCAGGAACTCATCCACGAACTGCGCCGGCGACAGTTTCAGCAGATCGCGGTTGTCTTCCAGAACGATAATGCAGTTGTCGGCATACTCCTGCAGCAGGTGCAGTTTCAGCGGCAGAGGCGTGAGCACCCCCGGCGCTTTCTCCGGATGGAGGATGGCGACCGGATGCGGCTCGAAGGTCATCACGACCATCTCCACGCCCCGATCCCCGGCGATCTGGCGGGCCGTCCGCAGGATCTCCTGGTGCCCCACATGCACGCCATCGAAGTTGCCGATGGTCAGGATGCATCCTTCCTTGACTTGCCGGAATTCCGCCAATCGCTCCAGAATCTTCATGATCCAACCATCTCACAGAGTCCTTGGCCGCGCCCTGTATATCCTATGCTCCTTGGGGGCCGCTTGTGCGACGACCGCCACAGTATACAGTGGACCCGCCCCAGCGGACAGAACCTGGGGGCAATTTGCCCGAGGGCCGGGCAGGCAAATCGAGGAGATGGGATGCGTTCGGGCGAGGATCAGTGGCTGAGACTGTTCTGCGAGAAGGGCTGCAAATGGTCTCCGGGATAACCGCAATCGGGATAGAAAACCCGCATTTCCTTGAGATTCAATTCGGTTTTGTCCGAGTCGCCGACCTTCTGATAGCACAAGACCAGCAGGCACAGGGCGTCTCGGTGATAGGAGCTTCGTTGAATGACGCCGTTCTTGGCTCGATCCGGGCCGAGCCGGCGCACCTGCTCCAGATAGGGAATCGCCATTTGGTGCTTGCCATCCTCCACGTACATCAGCGCCAGTTCGTAATGGGCCGAGCGATTCGTGTTCTCGGCCCGCACGGCCTTCTCGTACGCGGCGTAGGCCATCGCGCGATCGCCCCCGCTCTTGTAGAGGCGCGCCAACCGGCACCAGGCCTGGCTGTTGTCGTCATCGATCAGCAAGGCCTTGTCGCACTGCCGCTGGGACTCTTCGACCATCCCGACGGCGGAGTAAGCGTCGGCGCGGCTGAGGATCTGGTTCACCATCAGCGGCCGCAGCGCAACCAGCGCGACGATGACAATGATGATGCTGTAGCAGCTCTTGACGGCCAGTTCTTTGCGTTCCTGCCGGCGTTCCCGGCGTTGGCGAGCGAGGTTCAGGGGGTCTTCCATGGGGCACCATCAACCAACTATGACGAAGTAAACACCGAGCACAACCAGCATATTGCCGGTCACTAACTGCAGCCACTGCTCGAGAGAGCACATCTGCGTCCGCAGCCATGCGAATACACTTGGTTTCAGCAGAGCGACCGTCAGGCCGACGCCGAGGACCACGAGGCTCAGCCCCGCCACGAAACCGAGCAGCAGAAAGGGTCCTGAGCCTTGGATCGGCGTCGCCTCCACAACCGTCAGAAGCTGCGCCCGGCACGTCGGGCACGCGGGCGTTTGCAGCAGGCCGAGCACGAGGCCCAGCAACAGCGCCCCCGGCACGGTGGTCGGCGCCAGCCGCTGGCTGACGCGGCGCCATTTCTCCGGCACAAACGGCAGATTGATCAGCCCGGAGACGAGCACCCCTATGACGATCAGACAAGAACCCAAGATCCAGAACGAGTGCTTGTTTACCTGCAGGGTCTTGTGGAGACCGTCGGCCACCGGTGTCGCGGTCAGCCCGAGGAGCCAGGTGCCGCCGGCAAGGCCCAAGGCGAGAAGCACCGCCAGAATCAGGGCGTGCTTCCTGGAGGTTCCTGCACCCGCCACATAGGCGGCCACGAGGGGCAGTCGCACCACGGCGCACACGTTGAACGACGGCCAATACGCCCATCCAAGCGGCAATAGCCAGCGTCATCTCACCAGCTTGAGTCGGAAGCGAATCCGGAGTCGGAACCATACTGTCACTCCTTCAAAATGCCGGAGCGGTCGCTCGCCCATATAGAGTCTACGAAATATCGGTCCGACAAAAAAATGGCAAAAAATCTGCAACTCAGTTGCAAATTGTGGCGTAGGTGTCTATAATGTCTTGCACAGTGCAGCAATGGAACATGGATTCATGGGGAGCACATCAAGCCATGCGTGGAAGACTCGGTGCCATACTGGCGGAACTCAGGTCGCACGCCCCGTTTACGCTCTTTGGGGCCGTCACGGGGATTCTCGCGATGCTTCTGTTCGTCAAGACTCCGCCCGAGACGAGCCATCGGCTCTTCCAGGTGTTCCATCCGACCCACGTGGTCCTTTCCGCCATCGTGACCGCTTCCCTCTTCCGGTTGCACGAGAGGAAGACGGGGTTTCTAATCGTCCTGATCGTTGGTTATCTCGGGGCCATCGGGACGGCGACGCTCAGCGATTGCGTCCTGCCCTTCTTCGGCGAGAGCATCCTCGGCGTAGCCGTCCCAACCGAGGCGGCGGAGCACGGTCACCAGGCTGCCCCCGACCAGGCGGATGAGCACGATTCCGCCCCGGGACCGCAGAATTCACGTGGGCTTCATTGAGGACTGGTACTTCGTCAACCCGGCCGCCCTTCTGGGCATTCTCATTGCCTGGTTCTGGCCGCGAACGAAATTCCCCCACGCCGGCCATATTCTCATCAGCACCTGGGCTTCCTCGTTTCACATGCTGATGAACACACATCGGGAGCTTTCCCCCACGTTGCTCCTCGGTGCTTTTGTCGTCCTGTTCATTGCCGTGTGGCTGCCCTGCTGCTTCAGCGATATCGTGTTTCCGATGTTCTTCGTGCGGTCACCGCACCTGCATCCGGAACACCACCATCACCACCATGCCCAAGAGGAGGTCCAAGCATGACCACGCCGTTGCGGGACAAAGCGCGACAGATGCTGAAGGACGCCGAGCTCTACTGCACCGAGCCCCGGCTCGCCATCCTGCAAGTCCTGATGCAGGCGGCCAGACCCCTCCGTCAGGACCAGATCGCCGAACAATTGACGCTGCGGGCACTGAACAAGGTCACCGTGTACCGGACGCTCGAATCGCTGATCGAGGTCGGGCTGGTCCACCGGGCGTTCACGTACCAGCGCGCGTGGTACTTCGAGCTGGCCGACCACTGCACGGAACATCAGTGCCACCCGCACTTTACGTGCACGAACTGCGGCGTGACCCACTGCCTCACGGACATCCTGCTGCCCATGGCCAAGGTCTCGCAAAAGGGCTTCATCGTCAACCGTCAGCAGGTGCGGCTGGAGGGCCTTTGCCCGGCCTGTGCTTGACCTTCCCGGGCCGAACTCTCAAAAATTCCGCCAAGAAGTCTAAACCCTTGACCGTTCAATTTCCGATAATACTCGCTATATGAGCACAAGAACGAATCTATCGGCCTTGCGAATTGATGTTGTGGACTGGATGCCGAAGGTGCTGCCCTCCGCGCTGCGTCCTCTGTCCTCAGTCCTTGCCTTGGGCTTGCTGGTCCTGGGGATCGCCGGCTGCCAACAGCCGCAGCAGCAGACGCCCAAGGTCATCGTCGGCGAGCACTCCACGACCCTTGAGGATCTGGCCGTGCGTCTGGGCCTGCGAATCGAAGAGCGGGACAAGACGTTCGTTGTCCTCAAAGAACGCGGCGAATACGGTGCTCATCTTCACCCATGCCGATGGGCGATTCTTCGTTAACGGCAAGCCCATGGGCACCGTCGGTGAGGTCAAATGGCAAGGGGATACCCTCTTCGTGTCGGATTTTCTGATCCCCCAGATCCGGCAGTACCTTCGTGCAGCCGTCCCATCACCGGCGCCCAGCCCCAGCCCCGTCAAACCGAAGGCCTGGGTAGTCGTCGACGCCGGCCACGGCGGCCAGGATCCCGGCGCCAGGAGCGTCGGCGGCTTTCACGAAAAGGACATCAATCTGGCGGTGGCCCTGAAGGTTGCCGACCTCCTCGAACAGAGAGGGATCGGGGTCATCCTGACCCGCCAACAGGACCGGTTCATCGAACTTGAAGAGCGGGCCAATATCGCCAATCGCCGCAATGCCGACCTGTTCGTCAGCATCCATACCGACTCCAACCCCGATCGCAGCCGTCAGGGCTTCACGGTCTTCGTCGCGCGCGCCGCCTCACCCGAGGCTTACCGTGCGGCCACCTGTATCGGCCAGGCCATGGCCGCCACCGGCTCCGACAGTCATGGCATCCGCGAAGCGGACTACAAGGTCCTCGTCAACACGAGCGGTCCGGCCGTCTTGGTCGAAATCGGCCACCTCTCCAACATCCAGGACACGGCCCGCCTGCGCGACCCCGGCTGGCAAAACCGCCTCGCCCAAGCCATCGCCACCGGCATCCTGACCTACGCCCGGTAGATTCGAAACCCCGGCGTCGGTCGTCTCATCGACGGCGTTGGCGGTGCCGCTCGACCACCTGGGCCGTGGTGCACATCTGAAGGATAGCCCGCGACTGCACACAGGGAACGGACAGTGGATGGGGGTGGATCAGATACGCACAGAGGGGCCAACGCCTTCAAGCACAACCTGGCGCAGGGTGTCCTGCCCGCCGAAGCGCCGGACGGCGTCCAGAATCTCGAGGCCGACTAGGCGGTCTTCGCTGTCGTACTCGGCAGCGATGCCTTCGGCCAAATGCTTGGTCGTCACGGTCGTATCGCGGAAGGTGATACTCAAAGCATCAACTTCGGGATCATAGGTTATCTTCATAGGGCACCTTGCCTTAATAATAATAGACATAGACGGTAACCACAACAATTTCGTCCGCCTCCTCTACGAAGATCGGACGCACCTGCTTCATGGCATACCAACGCCCGTTCCAGTCCCTGTTGAAAGGGAACTCTTTACGGCTGCCCAACCGGCCTAGTTCCGCTTGCTCCCGTCGGCCGGTACGAATCGCCTCTTCCACTTCGGCAACCGTGAATCCACGTCTCGACAGATAGCTCAAGGCATGGGCAGACAGACGAATTGGCTTCATTGCGAACCTCCCTCGATAGTCCGGTTCTTCACGGTCTTCCCGAACTCGGCAAATCATATACCACAACCGACATACCAACAAGCGGCAGGCGTGTCATTCACAGGACCGAATCTGAATGGTGCGTGATACGCACTCCGCCCTCTGGTAAAATACGACGCATGGACGTTTATCCTTTGAAATCGGTGCCGGTGTTCAAGCAGCGGATTTGGGGTGGGCGGAGACTGGCGGAGGTCTTTGGCAAAGAGCTTCCGCCGGACCAGAAGATTGGCGAGAGTTGGGAGATTGCCGATCTGCCCGAAGGACAGTCGACAATCGCCAATGGGCTGTTCGCGGGACAGACGCTGGGAGAGGTGGTCCGCCGGCACACCGAGGATATTACCGGGGCACGGGACTTTCCGCAGCAGTTTCCCCTCCTCATCAAGTTTCTCGATGCCCAGGATGTGCTGAGCGTGCAGGTTCATCCGGACCCCGAGACCTGCCGGCGGATGGGCAAGGGCGACCCCAAGACCGAGTGCTGGTACATCATCCAGGCCGAGCCGGGGGCGGTCATCTACAAGGGTTTCCAGCCGGGAGTCACCAGGGAGCGATTTGCCCGGGCGATTGAGGATGGGACCGCGGCGGATTTGCTCGCCGCTGTCACGGTCCGGCCCGGGGAGTGTCATTTCATCCCCGCCGGCACCGTCCACAGCCTCGGGGCGGGCCTGCTGATCGCCGAGGTCCAGACACCCTCCGATACCACCTATCGCGTGTTCGACTGGAATCGGGTGGACGAGTCGGGCCGGCCCCGGCCGCTGCACGTCGCCGAGGCCCTGGAGAGCATCCATTTCGACGTCACGCCCGACAAGCTGCCGGTCACGACGGTCGGACGCCTGGTCGATTGCGAGTACTTCAAGGTGGACAAAGGCCATCAAGCACGCCGGGGCGAACTTCTCCTCGGTCGCGGCCGTTTGCGTGTGCTGATCTTCCTCGCGGGTGGCGGCACGATCCTGTCGGGCAAGGCCGAGCCGGTCCCGTTCCAGGCCGGAGACTGCCTGCTGATTCCCGCGGCATTCGAGGGAGCCGCCAAGTTCACACAGGATACCGAGTACCTGACGGTAACCCTCTGACACGAATTAGGATTCATTCTCGCGCCCGTCTGTCATCCCTTCGCGGTGCTCAGGGCAGGCTCTGAACGGAGCGCAGCGGAGTGAAGGATCTGGGCCCCAAGAGAGAGAAACCTCCCATTCGGTGGCCAGATCCTTCGGCGGCGCCTCAGGATGACAAAGTCGGCGCCGCGCACGAACCTTTTCGCATCCGTATGAAATAGCGACCTGCGGTCGCCGGAGTCCTCAAATGTGCCTACAGAAGCTCTGACGCTACGAAGCATCTTTCGGGCCGGAGAGCCGACGGAGCATGCTGCGGATGTCGCCCACGCCTTTGATCGCGATATAGATCGTAATCGTGGAATACCAGGTGAGGCAGGCGAGGGTGATCGCGCCCCAGAACCAGTGCCCCGTGAGCATTGCTTTGATGCCGTCGATCAGCGTCGTCATGCTGGTACTCCTTCCGCCACGACTTGCGGCTGCGGCTTGAGAAGCGACCCTACCACCATGGCCACCGCCACCAGGGCATAAGTGCCGATATTGACGAAATGGTCGCCGATGAAGTGTTTCGCCCAGCCCTCGGTGACCGGCAGGCCATCCTTCAGAACCGCTTGGCCGGCGCCATCCAGGACAGGAAGCTGCACCAGCAGGTTCAGACTCAGCGCCAGCACGGGCAACGCCGCGCCGACGACAATCGCGGCGATCGCGCCCCAGTTGTTGGCCCGCTTCCAGTAGCAGCAGGCGATCAGCAGGACCGACATGCTGGCCAGGTAGATGGTGCCGGTGGTCTGCAGGTACTCCCACAGGTTGCCCTCCAGCTTGTACCACAGGCCCCAGAACAGCAGAAACACGCCGATCAGCGCCACGATGAATCGGTTCCAGAGGATGCCCTTCTTCTCCGACCATGGCGTCCTGCGGAACGGGGCCAGGATGTCGTTGTAGATCACGCTGCCCCAGGTGAGCATGTAGGAGGAGTCCGTGGACATGTCCGCCGCCAGCATGGCCGCCACCAGGATGCCCATCATGCCCGCGGGCACGAACTGGCTCAGGAAGAGCGGCATGGCGAACAGGGACGCATCCTTCTCGCCGAACTGAAGGCCGATCGGGCGCAGGACCTCCGGCGTGAGCAGGGCCAGGGCGGCGATGCCCCAGATGCCGGGAATCACCCAGCGGCACACGAAGAAGAAGGCCGTGCCGGTGTAGACCTTGCGGCCCGTCTTGCTGTCCTTGGCGGCCAGCAGGCGGGCGATGCACGTCTGCCAGGTCAGCACCGCCGCGGTGTTGGTCAGGAGGTTGGAGAGCACGAACGGCCAGCCCAGCCCCGTGGCCACGAACGGATTGAATCCGCCCTGCTGATAGCGTCGTGTTGACCGTCTGGGTCAGCGATGCCCCAACCGACCTTGCTCAGCACCAGGAACGTGACCACGATCAGGCCCACGCTCATGACCACGAACTGCAGGAAGTCCGTGACCAGCACCGAGAGCATGCCGCCCAGGATCGTGTAGACCGCCACGCCCACCAGCAGCACGGTCATCGCCAGCTCGAGATAGCGGAGGTTCATGCCGCAGCAGACGACCAGGAACTGCCCGCCGACCCGCAGAAACACCCCCATGTTGAGCAGACCGCCCAGCACGATCACCACGCCCGCCAGCCAGCGCACGAACTTGCCGAAGCGCTGCTCGAAGAGCTCCGGGATCGTCATCACGCCGGAATCGCGCAGCGGCTTGACGCAGAACCCGGTGTACCCGACGAAGAACATGGCCAGCGCGTTGCAGATGCCGGGGATCGCCCCGGCAAACCCCCGGGTGTAGCCGGCCTGGGCCGTGTACATGCACGTCACGATGCCGAACTCCGTGGCGGCCAGCGACGCGATGCCGAGATAGACGTTCATCTCCCGGCCGGCGACGAGGAAGTCCTCCACGCGGGTCACATATTTTCGGACCGCGATACCGGCCACCATCGTCGCGAGCAGATAGAGTCCGACGATTCCACCGTCAATCCATGTGAAATTGTCCGTCACTGTCCGTCCCTCTCTATTTGTCCGGATTCCCGGCCCGTTTCGTCGCACCCGGGGGCCCGCTGGCTGCCCCGTCGGAAGCCGGGCCACGACGGGGGCACTGTACCAGCGCAACGCGCGCTTGTAAACGGGAAAAGAAAGCGGGTGCAGGAGAGAAGAGGCTTCGTCTGCACGCGCCGTCGCGGGCGGAGCTCCGGGACCTTCCGCACAAGCCCGACCCGCGAGGGGAAGCAGGTCGGGCTTGTGCCAGGAGAAGCGCTACTGACCTGTCGAGAGGGAACCCCGTTCTGGCCGGCGTCCTCGGAGACCCCTTCGCACAAGCCCAACCCGCGAGGGGGCAGGTCGGGCTTGTGCTCGGTGAGCGCTTACTATCGGCCTGTGGAGGGCCGTGCTACTTTCAGCACCACACCGGTGGTCCCATAGGGACCCAGGGTCGGAAGTGGTCAGGACGTAGACCTCCCCCTGGTTGTCCTGGCCCATTCCTTTGACGAACAGCTTCAGAAAGACCAGGTAACAATGAGCCGAAATGCCTGACTCCACGAGTCCCCATCGCAGCCCCCATTCCTATTCTCGTGGCGAGGCCCTTGTGTCGCGGCCTTTCAGACCGCGCTTCGAGGACGTTCACGCCCTCGACACCATCTCACGTCAATCATCACTCCTATTGGGCCCATGAATATCTACGGGAGGAAAGGGACGCAGTTCGCAACCTCCGGGTGATCCGCTGGGAAATCGTTCCGGGAAGTCGTCTCCCCACGCACCACGTTGGCATAGCCGGCGTGCCAGGGACCGAACGCGGAGTGGACCAGGACATAGAGTACGCCCCTTGTCCCGGTCCACTCCCTTGACACACAACTCCAAGCTCTCCGGGCGGCTGCGGCGCGATCAGTCCTCAAGTCGTCTCGTCCGCAGATCCGCGGTATAGAGCCTGTCCGGTTGGCGACCGATCGGAGCTGCGAGCCCCGATGTCACTCGCGCGGAAGCCATCATGATGGGCGCGTGCGCGATCCGCTCCGTGATCGGCGGCATCCAGGTCACGGCGAAATCGCCGCGCATCGTGGCCGCCTGGGCCCGGCAGCGGTAACCGGGGGTCAGGCCCCCTTC
The DNA here is from genome assembly GCA_963699595.1 of uncultured Planctomycetota bacterium. Lineage (GTDB taxonomy): Bacteria > Planctomycetota > Phycisphaerae > Sedimentisphaerales > Anaerobacaceae > PLanc-01. The sequence continues at coordinate 133,443 of CAVOUO010000035.1, read as the reverse complement.
CGCCATCGCTTCGAACAGGCGGGCCGTCAGCGTGAACCGGACCGTGCCCCGTCCATCATCCTGCCAGTTGACGGCGGGGTCCGCCGCGAACGTGCCCCCGTTCGACCCCATGGACAGGAGCACCCTGTCCCGGGAGTCAGATGCCCCCTTGGCGATCACTTCGAGCGGATAGTCCGTGTAATGGACCACCCGGACCTGATACCGCTTGCCCACTTCCAGCAGCAGCGTCGGGTTGTCGGCGGCGAACGTGCCGAGATGGATGCGGCACGGCTCCGGGGCCTCCAACCGATATGCCCCGTAACCGTTGTCGCCGAACGTCCAGTTCCCATTGCACAGTGGCGCGCAACTGTCGTTGCAGAACTGGGCCTGCGCAGTCGCCAAGCCTGGAAACAGAAGAAGAAGGAGGAAACTACCGAAATGCCTGACTGTTGCAGTCCTCATCTTGGCCCCTTTCCCACATATGTTACTCAATGGGCGATACCAAGGACCATCGGTATCGGACTGTTAATTCCTACCACGGGAAAACCACCCCGGTTCACAAATTCCGAGAGAAATCCGCCGCAGATCACTCAGAGCCTCTAACAGAATGAACATGAGTATGTCATTGCGAGGAGCGCAGCGACGAAGCAATCTGAGGGCCCTATCAATCCGCCAAGTGGGAGATTGCTTCGCTGCATTGCAAATGCGAACATCTTGTTTTTTTAGCAAGCATTTTTGGTTGCGGCCCCAGGCCGCGCTGCGCTCGCAATGACATAATCCTTGTTGCGTTCTTCATTTCGTCAGGGGCTCTCATCGGTTCTTTCTCCATGCGCACGGCTGGCCGTGGCGCTCAACCACACCCCCAGGGCGAGATTCCCGGAGGGAGTGAACAGACCCGGATCGGCCAACAGCCGTTCGAGCTGTGGCACGCCCAGGAACCCGCTCTTCTGGGCGTCCAACTCCTCGGGGTTGGGGATAGGAGTCTCGTTGGATCGCGCCTCATAGACCGGCCCGGCATGCGAGAGGCCCGTGAACCAGCCGATCAGGTGCAGATCGCCCACGCTCAACTCTATGCCAAGCTCCTCTTTGACTTCGCGCACCGCGGCCTGCTCGAACGTCTCACCCGGGTCCACGTGCCCGGAGGCGGAGATCGTCTTGCGATTGGGCCAAAGTCTCTTGGCTGCCGTCCGGTGCTGTATATAGATCTCGCCCGCCGAGTTGACAATGGCGACATAGACACAGGCCTGCTCCAAGCCGGCGGTCTGCTCCGCATACTCGTGGTCTACCAGATCGCCGAGAAAGACCATGTCGCCGTCTTTCTGTAACAGATAGACCTTCTCCGAGGCATACCGATTCGCCGTCTGCCCTGCACTCATTGACATGCACCTCCCCTACAAAACGCTTCCTGTTGCGGATCTCTCCGATGGGCGTCAGCTCATGCGAGCCCCATCACACCCCCAAAGAGCCTCCCTCATCCGGCTTCGACGTGACTGCGATGTTCACCTCTCCCCTTACTTCCTTCCTGTCCTTCTCTGCCTGCGAGTCTTCCCTGTCTGTTTGGCCCGCTGCAAAGCCGCTTCGAAACGCCGCCGCACGGCCGCACGGTCGAAGTAGGCCAGCGTTTCCTCGGGGGTCATCCCCTCGGTCTCCTTGGCCACGGCTTCCTTCCACTTTCGTGACTCCGCCACGGCATCAAACTTCTTCGCTTTGGCTCTCATAGACAATCTCCAGAGGGCTGATGATCCGAATCACAGGATAGCCGTTTTCCAGATTGACGCGGTTGAACCCTGCTTCGCGCCGGTAGTTGGCCAAGTGCCGGAAGTTCCAGGTTACCAGCACGGCGATCCCATGTGTCGTGGCAATGGCCACATGCCGCGCATCATCAGCATAGCCAACGGATACCACACCGGCGTCCAGATATGCCTGGGCAAGCTCTTCCGCACGCGGCGTCAATCCCAGCAGGACCGAGTCATCGGGGAACGTCCGGGCAAACAGCCTGACCACATCGGGCGGCGCGAGAGCAGCCTCTTGTTGGGTAACCACCGATGCCACAAACCGGCATTCTCCGGCTTCCGCCATGCGCCACAGACGGCGCGTCGGCTCCTGAAACTCGGAGTCGAAGTAACCGCCGAGAATCGAGTTGTCGAGATATAGGGTCAATACGGCCATATAGCCACCATGATCGGCTGCCCGCCTTGATCCGGCTCCAAATCTACCAACTGATCATACCAGGCGCGGCGGAATCCGTAAATACTCTCGCATCGACAGTGTCCGGTCTGCCGTCCGATGACCTCTCGCGCTGTCAAGCCGTCCACTGGCAATTCATCCGGGAGTTGGCCGACGATAACCCTGACTGCGGCCGGCGGACGAGGCTTGTTATCCCGCGTTCGCGGGGGCGATGCCGAAGAGGGTGTGGAGCAGGGCGCCCACGCCGTAGGCGAGAATCGCCGCAATGCTCCCGATCAGAAAGGTTTGCAGTCCCGATCGCAGCGGCGGACGGTGCAGCATCACACCCTTCCACACGCCCAAAATGGCGAAGGCCACCGCCGAGAGGCCGCCGCTGATCAGAAAGAGGCGCTGTTGGGCCTGGATGGGCAAGACGAACGGAATCAGAGGGATGGAGCCGAAGATAACAAAGGCGATGAACGTGACTACGGCGGCGCGCCAGGGGCTCGCGGCGACTCTTTGCAGGTTCAGCTCTTCCTCAAGCATGGTGTCGATCCACACCTCCTTATCGCGGGTGATGACGTCGACAATCCGGTCGAGCGTGGGGCCGCGAAAGCCCTTGCGGGCGAAGATCTCCCGCACCTCACGGTGCTCGCCCGCCGGATAGGACTCGATCTGCCAGGACTCATCCTTCTTGGCCTCCTCGACCTCTTCCCGCCGGCTGCGGGTGCCGAGGTAATTGCTTACGGCCATGCTGAACCCATCGGCGATCAGATTGGCCAGGCCGAGAACGATCACCACCTCGGTCGAGAGCCGGCCGCCCGCACTGCCCGCCACTACGGCGAAGGTCGTAACGATGCCGTCGACGCCGCCCAGAACCGCATCTCCGAGCCAGCTCTCGCCGCCCCGGGGCCGAGATTCGCTCCCGAATCCGATCCGGGCGATGCTCCTCTTTCAGGTCTCGATGTCTCGTCTGCCGCCACATATCTTCCGCACTTTACGCACGCGTGCGCAGATGCGGAGCGGAAGGAATTTGCGGAATCCGCCGACCGCGAGAAAGCCGAACGTTTCATGAACCTCGTCGATTCCGCCGACGTCTTCTCGAACGCCAGTACGCGTTTCAGCGACGGCTACCGTTACGCCTTGGGCGCCGAAGTCGGCATCAGCACCAACAAAATCCACGCCCGCAATCCCGTCGGCCTCGACGGCCTGGTAGTCTACAAATGGAAGCTCCTCGGCAAAGGCCAAGTCGTAGCCGACCACACCGGCTCCAACGCCAGGAAGTTCACCCCCAAGAAACTGCGATGCCCCAACCGGGTGACGCCCAATCGATGTGTGGGATTCCCGCGAACAAATCCCGCGACCGTCTCTGCGACAGGCTCAGAACAGGCTTGACAACGGATTGCTCATACACGTCCCCGGAATTCCATGCCGGGCGGCAGCGGTAGGGTGGGCTCCGCCCACCGACTTCTTCAGGAAATGTCATCCAATGTGTGGATGTCTGTCGGTTCAAAGAGGCTCGCTGCTTTCAACTTTGCTGCGGCGGTTTCGATATCTGCAGAATATAAAACCACAGCCAGGTCTTTCCTCGCACGTGAACAGCAGACATAAAAAAGTCGCCTTGTACGGTCCAGTATTGTCTCTCTGCCCTGGTTCTGATTCTCGATATCAGTTCTCGTGAGTTCTTTCAAGCCGAGCAGTCTATCATAAGAGAACTGGTTGTGCTTGCCTTCCGCATCGTCGAGAATCACAAGCACCCGTTCGAACTCCGCCCCCTTGATTCCTTGCTGCGTTGAGTATGGAGACTCGTCATTGATATAGGTGTAGTATCCCCACAGTTGCCTAGCGGGGCAACTGAGATACGCCTCCATCGCGTGCGCCGTCTTGCCTTCATCATCAGGGTCTTCTTCTTGCTCGATGGACAACGACTGGGCTGCGCTACTCCGATTATTGGCCGGAAGCGGATCAACGTATTCTTTGAGACGATCATCGAGTCTTATGAGGTGCACGCGGCTGGCGAACCGTAACAGCTCCAGGGTGGACGCATTGCCAGTCTTGGACATGAGACTCGCCAATTCCTTTATGTTCTCCTTCAAGGAATTCAGAAGTTCAGCAGAATTGGCTACGGCTCTCACGTCTTCCTTGTCGAGCCTGGGGCAGTGAGTTCGCAACAGGGCTATGACTTCAAACTGGCGATTCTGTTCAAACGCCAAACACAACGGCAAGAGTGTATCAAGGAAAGGCTTGAGTGGCCATGCGTTCCCCTCGCGAAAGCCGTCCTTGAATGATTCCGGTGCGCCATCATTGAAGGCGGCGAATAGCTCGGCAAAGCCGAGCCTCATCGCCGCCATGCGATGGACGATTACCATTATTCGCACGTCAGCCTCTTTGGCGTTGCTGGTCCAGTGTGCGTCCGAGCAAGTGCTGGCCAGCCACGTGCGAATGCGGTATAGGTTCTCATCTCTGTGTTCATCGGCGGGGAGAATAAACAGCCTCGCACTGCCTGGCACCGATTGCCACACGCCATCAATTTCGTGTAGTCGGCCACGCACTTGCTCCAGTCCGTCACCGTGTGATCGGATATTGTTGATAACAGAAAGAACCGTAGTCGGACATCGAAAGTTCTCCGGTTTCGTGATCTTCTTCCAATCGTCATCGCACGCGATTTCGCCAACGCCGCTCACATAGATCTGCTGCATGGGATCGCCAAAGAACCCCAAGCAGAACTTCCCTGGCGTTTGTCGGGCGACGGCTCTCAGGGCGTCCACGACCCCTGGGAACGTGTCTTGGCTTTCATCCACGAAAAAGAACGGATATTTTTGAGCAACGATCGAGGCCAGGAGTGGCCATTCTTGGATCAGTGGCGGCACCATTTTAATGATGTCGTCATGGCCTAAGGTACCCTCTGAATAGTTGCTGCCACTCTCGTACGTGAAACGCCTGATCTTGTTTATGGTTTCCAGTTGCCTTTCGAGCTTGGCAATACTACGCTCATTCCTGTCCCGCGTCTTCTGCTGGACCCGGGGACTGAAGTTGGTCCTTTCCTGACGCAATTCCTCCAGCTTGGCATCCATGCGATGTCTAACCCATGTCGCGATATCCTTCTGAAAGGGTTTCACCAATGCCCAGAGAAAACTATGAATGGTTGAAACGTGGAAGAGAAGATTGTTACCGACATCGCCCCATATTTCCCCCACGGCGATCTCCGTGTACGTAATGCACGCAACCTGTTGATTGCGCCGTCGCATTTCAGCCCCAAAAGTCCTGCCAATGTGATCGAGCGCCTTGATCAGGGAGGTCGTTTTCCCGGATCCGGCACCAGCGACCATGATGAAGCTATGCCGGACATCGGCGTCCAGGTGCCGCCTCAGCTCAATGTCCGCATCGGTATCCGGGTTGTCGATCCGGCGCGTCATGGCGTAGTCTCCCGTTTCGCATCAGCCACAACTGTTGCCGGCTCCTCCGCAGTAGGGATCAACTGCTCTTTGAGCCACCGCAAGCCTTCAGTGATGTACCTGGGCACCACCCACTCATCATTGTTCTCCATCATCAAGGCCAGCGCGAACTCTGTCTTGTCGAACCCGCTGTTCTTCACCCGATCATGGATTTTCTTAGCCACGTCGGCAAGCGTCGACGATGTATTCTTCGTCGTCACGCGAAGATGAAGCGATTTCCGCTTGACATTCTGGCACCATGTGAGATTCTCGTAAGCAAAGGCCTCCTCAAATGTTCGGCCGACCAGTTCCATCGCTTCCCCATTCCAAGTCACGGTGTGACGCGTCTGATATGCGATGCAGACTTTGGCGGGCTCCGCCACTGTCGGCGTGTTTCTCTTCTGCGCTGCATTTGCCTGCAAAAGGTCAGAAACATGGTTCAGTTTCGGAAGCCATTGGGTAAGGGTCTGGTTTGATGTCAGCGCATTCGCCGTATCAGCCATGCACACGCCAGCGCCGACGACATCCACTGGCTCCTCTTCCTTTCCTTCGTCCCCTGCTGCTTCGCTATGCGCAGGGACCGTAGGTATGAGGTCTTCAGCCTTGGGTGGTTGCGCTGGTGCTGGGAGCACGCTGTCCAAATCGGTTATCACGAGCGTCGTCAGACCTAAGAAATGAATCAACCCCTTGAATTTGTGAGCAAAGGCGCCACCAAGTTCAAGAATACTCAGGTAATTGGACTTCAGTTGTGGCATTTCCTTCTCGATCATCAACGGCAGCAGCAGACGCTCCACGTTCCCTTCAACCAAAATGGCGGCGTCAGCAAAGAACAGATCGCAGTGCGTCAGCTTCATGTATCGCAAAAGGAAATCTCGCGGGTCCTCTTCCTTTGCATCGCCCTGCTTTGCATCGTTTTTCGTTGCGCAGAATCGCGACAGATTCAACACTTCCGACCTGCTTCCGATTGGTGTTCGACGGAAGTAGCGAATCGGCTTGAAACTGCTTTCGTAGATGATATGGGGCGAATGCGTCGTAACAATGAACTGACTGGAGAACAACGGGTCATCCTTCGGCAGAATCCCCGTGAGTTTCCGAACAAACACCTGCTGGAGCTGCGCGTGCAAGTGCGCCTCAGGCTCCTCGATCATGACCAAGTGAAGCAAGGGGCGGTCTTCGTCCTCATCAACCCACCGCTGATGGAAATCGAGCACTTCGACGACCATGTAGATGAGGTTCTTAAAGCCAAGCCCGTTGTACTTGTCTGGGAGTGTCAGGTACTTTTTCGCAGTAGGCTCGCCTGGGTCACGCAAGGCGTAGTGCACACCGGCGTTTCCGGTCAAAATGGTCTCCGCATCGAACGCAGACTTGATGACCAGATGCGGGTCAGCGAAACCTGGGTAACCCAATTCATTCAGCCTCTTCAAAGTAGGCCCAAACACGACACGAAGGTGTTCATCGAACTGCGCTTCTGAACTCGCCAGGGCTGCCACCGCTTTGAAGTCCCCATCATATTTCTCAAGATTGCGTTTATAGAACTGGTTGAGTCGTCTGGATAGATCCTTCGATTCTGCATCGGATAGGTGCCGCTGCGCGTGCAGGAAATCCACCTTCAGCAGCGACTTGATGATTTTGCCGCCGGTTTCCGTAGCGTCTCCCAGTTGCTGGGGCATATACCCAGGTTTCTCTTTGAAGTCCGCATCGAATTCGTTGCGATCAAGGACATAATAAAGGACTCTGTACTCCTCGTTGAGACGCTTTCTCAGATAGTCCGTTAGCGTCCGCGGCCATGGGTGATAGCTTGAGTTGCCATCCTGCTTGGCGATGGCGGACTTGGCGGCCTTGCTCCTCGCCTCGCGAAAATGTACCAGCAACTCCGCCTCATCTTTCGGCGCGAATTGCATTCGCACGCCGACTGGCACGGTGCTCCAGTTCAGACCCGGCAGAAGGGCCATAATGCGGTGTAGTAAGTCGGTCGCCTCCACTTGAAACCAGAGATCCAGGCCGATAGTTGGGAGTGACTTGCCTTCAGGCGTCGCGCTATCGCCCACCTGGTCAAAGAGTCCCCAACAGTCGGCGCTGAAGTCGTGCACCGAGAACCGTTCATTTGAGGATCCGAGAAACGACTGGAATATATGCGTTGCAGATGTCTTTCCGCTATTGTTTGAACCGACAAAGATCGATGTCGTCGGGTCAAGATCGACGTGCACATCCTTCAAGCGTCGAAAGTTGCTGATATGAAAGGAAAGCAGGTGCACGTCGGTCCCTCCAGTTAGAGGAAATTGAAGCTGTCCGGTACCGTTGTCCGCGCATTCACTTCATCGCCTCGGGTCTCAAACCAATTCGTCACAGCTTCGTCAAAAATGCTCATCCATAGATGGTAGAGGTATTCTGGCGGAAGATGGCGGCACGGGCAAGACAAAAAGTGGGTTCGTGACCACCTTTTTAGTGGACGGTTTACGGTTGTCAGTTCTCGGCCGGGCGGGCACAGACTCCCCATGCACTCCGCCCTTTTCATATAGACGACGATTCCCGCGCGGCGGATGTTGATGGGAAAACGGTAGGCAGTTGATGGGAAGTTCACAGTTGGTAGTTCCCGGTTCCCGGTAGGATAGGGTCAGCTACGGCCTGCGGCCTACCGCCTCCGGCCTGCTGTCCTCTGTCTTCTGTCCTCTACCCTCCCAACCCCTGCGTCCCGGCGTCTCTGCGCGAGATCAGATCGGCCCTTTGTCCCCCGCCATTGGACATCAGTTGTCAGTTGCCGGTTCTCAGTTCTCAGTCGGAGGTCTGCGTAATCTGCGAAATCGGCGGACGATCTCCTGTCATTTTTCGCGTCGTTCGCGCGGTTCGCGGTCGGAAGGCGGTTCTCAGTTCCGGCTGCTCGTCAAGTGGCCAATCGGGAGATTGGCGTTCCCGGCGAAGAGAATTTCTCCGGAATTCTGACTTTTTGCATCAACAGGCGGGCGTCGAGAAGCGTCTTATTATGGTGAAATTATATTATCAGGCAGTAGGCAGTAGGCGGTAGCCGGTGGTCAGTTGCCGGTGGGCGGCTGTACAAACGAACCCAATTTGGGGGGTCCAGCAGCGATGAGGATGCCATTGTGAATAAACAAAGCCAACTCCCGGCGGCGGGGATACCCCACTATTCTACTATTCTATCATTCCACCATTCCAAGTCGATGCGATGGTGCAAAACGAAGCCAATTTGCCCAGGGATCGGGTTTCAGGGATCAGGAATCAGCGGACTGACAGCTGACCCCCGGCCCCTGACCCCTGAGCTTTCGTGCGAAACAAACCCAATTTCCGGATGGGGCAAGATGAAGTTAACTGCGGTTGCGGCAAATGGTTACAGGAGTTTTTGGGCCTTCGCCGGTCGTGCAAAACAAAGCCAATTTCCGGCCATTATGCCGATCGGGAGATCGGCGTTCCCGGGAGGGCCATTGTGCAAAACAAAGCCAATTCCCGGCGGCGCCGGGTGGGACGGGGCCGCAGGGGCGTGGGACGAGGGACAAATGATGCAAAACGAACCCAATTTCCGGCTGCGCCGGCGGGTCGAGGCCCGAGGGACGGGGACCGCAGGGTTCTCCCCCCGTCCCTCGCCCCTCCGGCCTGCGGCCCTTCGCGGGGGCAATCATCATCAATTGTTGGACGCGGGTTGGTCGGGTTCGGAGCGGCCGCCCAGGTGCTTGGCCAGGAACTTCTCCGCCGCGGCGTAGAACTTCAGGCGGTTCTCGGGCTTGGCGAAGCCGTGGCCTTCGTCCGGGAAGACGATGTATTCGTAGGGCAGGCCCTTGGCCTTCATGGCTTCGACGATCTGCTCCGATTCCGCCTGCTTGACGCGCGGGTCGTTCGCGCCCTGGCCGATCAGGATCGGGATCTTGATCTGATCGACCTTGAACAGCGGCGAGCGGGACTTGAGGAACTCCTCCTCCGTGTCGGGATTGCCCACGCGTTTGTAGAAGGTCGCCAGCAGCGGCGTCCAGTACGGCGGGATCGACTTGATCAGCGTGATCAGATTGCTCGGGCCGACGATATCGACGGCGCAGCGGAAGACATCCGGCGTGAACGTTGCGCCGACCAGGGCCGCGTAGCCGCCGTAGGAGCCGCCGAAGATGGCGACCTTCTTCGGGTCCGCGTAGCCCTGCTGGATCGCCCAGTTGACGGCATCGATCAGGTCATCGTGCATCTTGGCGGCCCATTGTTTGTCGCCGGCGTTGACGAACTCCTTGCCGTAGCCGGTCGAGCCCCGGAAGTTCACCTGCAGGCAGGCGTAGCCGCGATTGGCGAACCACTGCGCCTCGGGGTCATAGCCCCAGGCGTCGCGGCCCCACGGACCGCCGTGGACCGACAGGACGGTCGGCAGATTCTTCCTCTGGCCCCAGGCGGGGAACGTGATGTAACCCTGAAGGGGCAGGCCGTCGCGGGCCTTCAAGGAGATTGGCTCCATGCGGGCCAGCGTGTACTGCTTCAGCTCGGGCCGGTGATCGAACAGGAACGTCCCTTTCTTCGTCTTGGGCTCGTAGGCATAGAACGACACGGGGCCGTTGTCCTTCGTGAAGCCGACCAGCCAGGTTGCATCCGCATGGTCCCGGTCGTAGACCGAGAAGTCGCCCCGATCCAGCTTGCCGATGGCCTGGAAGTCATCCTTGATGGAGCTATCGAGCACGGTCCACTCCGTCCGCGCTCGCGTGAAGGCGACCGCCTGCACCTGGTACGTGTCCGGGTGGATCATCACCTCGCCGACATCGTACTGCGGGTCCTGGGCGATTACGTCGGTCTTCTTCGTCCCCAGGTCCATCTTGACCAGGCGGCCGGCATTGGCGTTGCGCGAGTCGACCAGATACAGGGCATCGCCTTCCTTGTTGAAGCTGACCGGCCGGCTGGTGAGGCTGTCGTCGGCGCTCCACGTCACGATCTTGTCCCACTCGGCCTCTTCCTTGGGCCGGACGAGCAGGTCGAAGCCGCCATCCGGCGTCGCGACCATCGCCCCACGGACCTTGAGCTGCGCATCCGCCACCCAGCCGATGATGTTGCCGGGGTTCTTGGCCGTCAGCTTGAGATCGCCCGTGGGAAGATCGAGATGATAGACATCGTGGACCTTCGGGTCCTCCTTGTTCATGCCGATCAGCAGCTCATTGGGGAAATGCTTATCGACGGCCACCACCTGCACCTGGACTTTGTCGTAGGGCGTCAGGTCGCGGATGTCGCCGCTGTCCAGATTGACGGCATACAGCCGCCAGTTCTCATCGCCGCCTTTGTCCTGGAGGTACAGGATGTGCTTGTTGTCCTGGGCCCAGAAGTACATGCGGATGCCACGGTCGGCATCCTTGGTGACGACCTTGTCATCGTCCTGTCCGACCGTCTTGATCCAGACATTGAGCACATTCTTCACCGGGGCCAGATAGGCCAGTCGCTTGCCGTCGGGCGAGATCTGCGGGCTGGTCCTCGTCGGGTTACCGAAGAGCACCGTGCGCGGAATCAGCTCCACCGGCTTGCCCCCGTTGGCCTTGCCGGCGTTCTCCTTGGCGCAGAGCCTCGGAGCGAGAGAAAGCAGCAGACAAATCGTGGCGAAGCAGGTCAGTATCCGTTGAGTGTTCTTCATGGACATCCCCTTTCCAAAGATCAACCACCCCAAATCAAACCGCTGAAACACCGTTTTCCTGGTCTTCTAATATGCCCACGACCACCGGTAAAAAGCAAGGGACTGAAGAAGAAAAATGGGCAAGACACGAACGAAACCGCCTATCGCCACCCGCGTGACCGGGGCAGACGCAAAGCCGTGTGGCAGGCCAGGCCCATGTCATTGCGAGGAGCGCAGCGACGCGGCAATCTCAACTTGCGGCACGGGAGATTGCTTCGCTCCGCTCGCAATGACATATACGGCGATGCTGTCGAACGACTTTGCGTTCGCCTTGTCCGCGTGACTGATGGACGTTGCGGATGCGGCGGGATTCTGCTAAGATGACAGGACATGTGTGACAACCTGGATCAAGGCATCGTAGTAGTGAGGAGTCATGTCGTGAGTTCACGCAACAAGCTCAATAGCAGTGCCAGTCAGCCGGCGGGATTTTCTGCGATCGTCCGCCTTTGCGGCGGGTGCGGCGTTGCCGTTCCGACCATCGTTCCATCGTCTGTGTTCGGGGCGAACGCCCCATCCGAGCGGATCGCCATCGGGTGCATCGGCGTCGGGAATATGGGCAGCAGCGACCTGAAGGCGTTCAAGGGCAATGCGAACGCCCAGGTGGTGGCCGTGTGCGAAGTGGACGCCCAGCGGCTCCAGGAGGCCCGCAAGATGGCGGGGATCGACCAGGGGTCCTGCTATCGGGACTTTCGCGAGCTTTTGGCGCGGCGGGACATCGACGCGGTGACCGTGGTCACGCCGGACCATTGGCACGTGCCCATCTGCCTCGCGGCGGTCCGGGCCGGCAAGGACGTGTACTGCGAGAAGCCGCTGACGCTGACGATTCTGGAGGGTCGGGTGCTGGCCAACGAGGTGAAACGCTATGGCCGCGTCTTGCAGACGGGCTCGCAGCAGCGTTCGAGCGCGGAGTTCCGCCAGGCCTGCGAGCTGGTCCGCAACGGCTACATCGGCGAGGTCAAGACCGTGACCGCGGGTCTGCCCACGAACAACCGCAAGTGCGAGCCGACGTGGAAACCCGAGCCGGTGCCGGAGGGCTTCGACTACGACATGTGGCTGGGACCCGCCGAGTGGGCCCCCTACCACAAGCAGCGGTGTCATTACGAGTTCCGCTTCCTCCTCGACTATTCCGGCGGCCAGGTGACCAACTGGGGCGCCCACCATCTGGACATCGCCCAGTGGGGCCTCGGCACGGACGACACCGGGCCGGTGCAGATCCTCGGCCAGGGCGAGTTCCCTGCGTCCGGCCTGTTCACGACCGCCACGAAGGTCTACTTCGAGATGACCTACGCCGGCGGCGTCAAGCTCATCTGCAAGACCGGCGGCTCCGGCACGCGGTTCGAAGGGACCAAGGGCTGGGTGGATGTCAAGCGCGGCAAGCTCGTGACCGAGCCGGCGTCCCTGCAAACACAGACCATCGGCGCCAACGAGATTCACCTGTACGAGAGCAAGAACCACCACCAGAACTTCCTCGACTGTATCAAGAGCCGCCAGTTGCCGATTGCCAACGTCGAGGTCGGCCATCGCTCCTCGACGCTGTGTCACCTGGGCAACATCGCCATGCTGCTCAAGCGCCCGCTGAAGTGGGACCCGGTCAAAGAAGAGTTCCTCGGCGACGATGCGGCCAACCGCATGCGCTGGCGACCGCGCCGGGCACCGTGGAGTGCGTGACGCGGGCGGAGGTTCATTCGCTGCGCCATGTTTGTCATCCTGAACGGAGTGAAGGATCTGGGCTACGAGTGAGAGCAACCTCTCATCCGGTGGCCAGATCCTTCAGCTCCGCTGCGCTGCGTTCAGGATGCAAACGCCGATAAGGCCTGATCACAGTCTGTCGCACGGTCGCATTCACTTTCAGCCGACAGTGCTCTTTTGGATGGTCGCTTCGAGCTTGTCGCCGAGGCCGAAGGGCCGGCCGGACCAGTAGTAGACATGCACCAGAAGCTGCTTGAACCGGAGCTTCGGAGAGGCCTTGGATTCACCGCCTTGCGCGGGTTTGACGTTTCGCTTAGTGAAACACTGGTAGATGCCGTGGATTTCGGGAATACCGTAGCTGTGGACTTGCACGTTCGCCACTTGCTGGGCCAAGGGCCCTTGGCGAAAGAGGTTCTTCAGGGTCCCTGCCGTGAAGTAGTTGCAGTGGCCGGGAGGATTCACCAGTCGACCCTTGACCAGATGCAGCCGGATCGGCAGCGAGCCGTAGTTCGGAACGGTGAAATAGGCGAGGCCGCCGGGCTTGAGGATCTCGACGATCCGCCGCACATGCTCCAGGGGCCGGCCGATGTGCTCCAGGGCGGAGGTGCTCGTGATGATGTCGAATGTGCCGGGCTCGATGTTTGCCTCCTCGATCCGAGGCAGCAGCGAATAGCCGTACCGTTCGGCGCACACGCGAGCCCAGGGCGAAGGGTCGCTGCCGAAGCAGACGCAGCCTTGCTTCTGGAATTGCCGCAGCAGCACGCCGTTGCCGCAGCCGATGTCCAGGACCTTCAGGCCGGTTCTGCCCTGCGTCAGCCGTGCGACGATCCGACCGAACCACAGGTAGTCGATCCCGCTCTGGACCTCGCGGTAATGCTGTTCGGCGAATTCGTCATAGTGGAAGTTCACCTGTTCGATCTGCTCGTCCGTGGCGTCGGCATAGACGAACCGGCAGTTCCGGCATTTCAGCAGCCAGTATTCCCCGATCCGGCTCTTGTTGGCGCCGGGTCCGTTACAGATCGGACAGAGCTTCATCGTTTTGCGCTCCAGTACAGTTGATAGATTGCGCCCAGCAGGCCGAGAAAGACGAGGCCCGAGAACATCACCATCGACATCAATAAAGCGGCGGACTTGGCGACGCCATACAGGCCCAACAGGCCCACGAGAGTCACTTCGCGTACGCCGAGATTGGCAATCGTGATCGGGATCTTGCCCAGGACAAAAACGACCGCGCACAGCCAAACCAGGGCCCCGACCGGCACCACGACAGAGGCGGCCCGAGCGGCCAGGAAATAGAGCAACAGGCCAACCAGCAGCCCGTCAATGACATTGATCAAGGCAACCAGGGCGTGAAACCGCCAGCCGGCGGTCTGGAAGACCGCGATCTGCTCCAGCAGAGCTCGGCCCTTTTCCCGGATCAAGCGCGGCAACGGTCTCAGAGCGGCCATGAGCAGCCGAATCGCGGGCCCGCCCGTCCGATCATTCAGAACAAGGATAGCTGACACTATGACGAAGACGGCCAGGACGATACAAACAACCGGCAGAAGCGACGATCGCCCCGCATCCGGCGCTGCGGCCTGCGTCGGACCGGCCAGAGCCAGCGCGATCAGACCGGCGACCACCATCACCACCGCCAGCGTCGCCTGGTTGTACAGCATGCTGCTCAGGACATTGGCCCCTTTGCCCGTGGAGCGTTTGAGAATGTACCATTTGACGCCCGTGCTCACGATGCCGGGCAGAAACAGACTGTAATAGGCCGTGACACAGGTCGTGGCAAATAGGGTGTGCAGCCCCACATCACAGTCCTGCTTTCGCAGGATGATCCGCAGAGCGTAAGCCTGCAGGAGGGAAAACATGGCCGTGGCCAGCCACACACCCACGAGATAATGCCACCGCGCGGCCCGGACCGTCTCGCGGAATTGCTCGAAGCTCACTTGCGAGAATACCCACGCCAGCAGGAGGGCCGCCACGGAGATCTTGGCAGCAAGTTTGAGGATCTGTTTGGTACGGTCCGACATTTCCACCGCTTGGGATTACCGATTATGCCCCAGGATCAGGACGCGACGGGAAAAGGTGAGCTGCAACTTGTAGAGCCGGCTGCACACGGGACAGGACGGCCACAGCGCCTCCCACGCACCAAACGGCATGCGCGACGCAATGCTCGACAGAATCACGGCGGCGGCGCCTCGGAATGGGCCGCTCATGTAGCCGCTCCTGATATCGTCATAGCCCGCATTCACCAAGAGTTGGTCGAGTCGGCGCCGCGTCGTGACGTAGTTGTGCGAGAAGTCGCAGTTGAAGAACTGCCCGCGCCAGCTCAGATAGTCCGGCGCGTGAATCAGGAACTTGCCGCCCGGATTCAGAACCTGTCGGATCTGGCACGCCGCATCGAGGGCCTGCTCCAGCCCGTTCATGTGCTCCATCACGTTGACCATGACCACGAGATCGAACTTGCGGTCGAGGGCGGGCAGCGGCGGCACTCTTGCACAGACGACGTTGGCGCCCTTTTGCCGCAGACGACTCGGCCAGTCCGGCGTTCGGCTCGATGGCGTGGTACTCCATCTTCTGGCCGAGGCACAGTTCGGCGAACTCGCCCCGCCCCGGACCGATCTCCAGAATGCTGCTGCCCGGCGCCACCTCGGCAAAGGCCAGCATCCGCTCGAAAGCCCGCCGCACGAGACGCAGCCCTACGCCGGTCGGCTGCTCCGCCTTCCGCAGATGATCGAAGAAGGCCTCCGCTGTCTTTTGCTCGTCCGTCATTTCTTCTTCCTCGCGATCAGCACACGCTCGTCGGCGCAGCGATCCTTATATTCGTGGTAAACCTGCAAGTCATAGATAGCCTTGTAGAGAAGATAATCGTGCTTGAGCACGATCTCGAAGCCCTGCGACAGCAGACACCTGCTCGATCTTGTCCCACTCGATGTGATCATCGGGCCAGACGTGGATATCGCCCTCCCGTTTGTAGCGCGGATTGGCCAGGCGCCGCAGGATGTGCTTGTAGCCCCGCACGTCCAGGGCCAGCGACAACATCCGCCGCCAATCGACGCGCGGCCGCGCCTTCTTCAGGAACTCCGCGTAGATCGGCGGCCTCTGGTAGTAGTCCGGCGTCACCTCGTGGTCGATGTAGACAACGCCGCCCGGCTTCACCACCCGGCCCATCTCCCGCACGATGGCCAGATAGTCCGGCACATGGTGCAGGACCGAATAGGTGGCCACGAGATCGAAGTGCGCCGTCCGGCACATTGGCCAGATCGGTCCCGTTGAGCCGCAGCGTCTCCGACAAGCCGGTCGCGGAGAACTTGCGGCGGATGCCTGCGAGGAAATCATCCGGAGACGTCCGCCGAGACGGTGCGAACGCCCAAGCTGATCAGGTGCCTCGTCAGATTACCCGAGCCGCAGCCAAAATCGAGCGCCTGCACCGGCTGAGCGCCCGTCTGCACCGACTGCACCGCTTCCCGGAGCATGCCGTAAAGCCGCTGCTGCTCGATGGAGTTGAAAATGTCGCCGTGTGCGTACTCGTACGCCGCGGCATCCGCACCTTGGTAGTATTCACGTTCCACGGACGCGCCCCTGGCTCGATATTAATCGTTCATAGATATCTACAATTTGCCGGACCTGCTCGCGGCCGTCGAAGGCAGCGGCGTGCTCGCAGGCGTTGCGGCCGAGTGCCTCACGCAGCGCTGCATCCTCTTCGAGCCTTTGAACGGCCTCGGCAATCGCCTCGGGAGAAAGCCGCGGCAGGATGATCCCGGTCCGGCCGTCCTGAACCAGTTCCGGCAGTCCGCCGACGGGCGACACAATGACCGGCACTCTCATCCGCATCATCTCCAGAGCCGCGATGCCGAACGCCTCGCGGCGGCTGGGGACCACTCCCGCGTCGAAGGCCCGCATCACCATCGCCGGATTCTCGTGCAGACCCGCCAGGACTACGACTCGGTCCAAGTCCAGCTTACGAATACGGCGCTCCAGGCGTTCCCGCTGGGGCCCAGCACCGACAACCAGGAACCGCCGGAGGTCTCCCCGGTCGCGCAGGAGCGCCGCCGCCTCCACGAGCAGGTCCGGCCCTTTGGCCCGGTCGAGCCGGCCGACGAAGCCGACGACGAATTCGTCCCGCCCGAAGCCGAGAGACTCGCGAATACTGTCTCGGTCGTACCGGTCGGGATCGAACTGCGCCACGTCGATGAAATTGGGCACGACGGCGATGGGGACCTTGGAGCTGCGCATCGTCCTCTCCAAAGCCGATTTGGCGGCCTCGGAGTTGGCGATGATCATGTCCGCGCGCAGTCCCAGCAGCCACAGAAGCCAGCGATAGATGGAGCCGGTGCCGCCCCGGAAGATCGGGCCGTGCTCGTGCAGGATCAGCCGGCCCAGGCCCAGATACGTGGCAAGAAGGCTGCTGACGACCGCCTTTTGCAGATGAGCGTGGACAATGTCGATCCGGTGCGTCTTGCAGATACTGGCGATGGACCTGATGGCGGCCGGACTGTACTTGCTGCCCGTTCAGCGTGATGACCTCGGCCCGGATCGGCAGCGGCTTGGGGTTCGGGCGCAGGGCACAGACGAGGCTCTCAATGCGGTCCGCCGGCATCCGCTCGACGATGCCTTTGACGACGAACGGCGCACCGCCGTAGCCCAAATGATCGATCACATGTAAGACGCGGATTCTCATTTCACTTTCGCGTAAAGTTGCAGATAGGCCTCGGCCACTTTGTCCCAGCCAAAGCTCTCCGCCTTCTTTCTGGCCGCGGCGGACATGGCTCGCCGAAGGGCCGGGTCGTCGGCCAACCTCCGGATCGCGGCCGCCAACGTTTCCGGCCGTGAATCCCCCACGACCAAGCCGTTGTCGCCGATCAGCTCGTCCACCCCCTCGCAACGGGTGGTTACGATGGGCAGGCCCGAGGCCATCGCTTCGAGCATGGCATTGCTCATCCCTTCCTGCATGCTCGCACTGACAAAGACATCGTGCTGCCGATAGATTTCCGGCATCTCGCTCCCCTCCCGCCGGCCCATCAGTGTGACCGCATCGCGCAGGTTCCGCCGGCCCAATTGCTGCCGAAGCTCCGATTCCAGCGCCCCGCCGCCGACGACGGTCAGGTGCACTTTGCCGCCTTGACGACGGAGCAAATCAATCATCTCCAATAAGAGGGGCAATCGCTTCGTCACGGAGAGCCGTCCCACCGTGAGCAGTCGGAGCTCATTGGAATCCTTTGCGACCTCGGCCGGATGAAACCGCTCCAGGTCGACGCCGTTGGGAATGACCTGGATTTGAGCCGAGGGCAGGAACTGCAAGCGCCCGCACCTTCAAACCTTCACTGCACGCCACCAGGGCCGAAGCCTTTTGCCAGATCGGCTTGAAGACCAGCGGCCCGAGGATTTTGTAGTCCAGCTTGAGTCTTGCATTCGCCCCCGGTACATCGGACCCGCGCAGCGAGATGATGTAAGGCAGGCGCCTGGCCGTCCGGTAGCACAGCCAGCCCGTCGGGAAACCGAAGAAGGCGTGGACCAGATCGTGCTTCTCCTGCCGGATCAGCCGGCGATAGAACGAGCCGGCCTTGGCGAGCCAGACGAGGATCTCGCCTCTGCGCCACAGGTGGAGATCCTTCTTATGGATGCCGACCTTATGAATCCGAATGTTGCGGGCGAATTCCTCCGTCGACACACCGGGCTTCGGCGCCGAGGTCAGTACCTCGACGCTCCAGGTCGTGTCTGTCGGCATACTGCCGCAACAGGGCCAGATGCGCCTGACCGCCCCCGCCGCCCATCGGCGGGAATTCATAATTGAGCATCAGAATCTTCATCGTCGATCACACAACAGCCACTCGGGCTGACCCCTTGTCATCCTGAGCAAAGCGAAGGATCTGCTCTTCGTAGCATGGGCATCTTGCCCATGGGTCGCAGGCCATCTTGGCCGCTCTACGCGTGACGCCGTGTCTTGCGGACGCCATGCTACGTCGCCGTGCGAGGACCCCGCCCTCGCGGGGGAGCCTGCTCCGGCTTGACCGGGGGGCACGACCTACGAAGAGGACCAGGTGCTTCGCTTGTTCAGCTGCCACGCCGGAGCGGCATACTCAGCCGATCTTCCGGGCCACCACGTAGAGGTTGATCTGCAACGCCAGCGGCAGCCTCGTGAAGTCGATCCGCTCGACCAGGCGACCCACGGGGCCGAGCTTGCGGAGCTTCGAGCGCGTGTACTCGTTCATCTGGTCCATCTTGACGAACCGAGTCTCGAACCCATGCCGGGCCAGACGACGCCGCAACTGTCCGGGCGTGTGCAGCGAGGGATGCACCCGGCGCCATTTCAGCGACTTGTAGGCCAGCGTCTCCGAGACCACGTTGCTCAGCTTGTTCGGCGTCTCAAACAGGTAATGGCCCGCCGGGCTTCAGAACGCGCTGCACTTCGCCGACGTGCCGGTCGATGCGGGCGATGTGCTCGAACAGATCGAAGCTCAGCACGACATCGAACGTCCCATCGGCATACGGCAACTCTTCCGCCGGCTGCACCTCCAGGCGGATGCTGCCGTACTTGGCCCGGCCGTACTCGATCGCCACCTGGGAGATGTCGGTGCCCACTGCATCGTAACCTTGCTTGACGAGTTCGGCGACGACCGTGCCGATGCCGCAGCCGATCTCCAGAATCCGGTCGCCCGGCTTGAGCAGATTCGTGCGGGCGAGGAAGTCCAGGTTCGCCTGGAGATTGCCCCGCTGCTCCTTGCCCCGGTCGAGCTCGCCGCGCCAGCCGGCGTCGTAGAAGCTTTGCTGCTCTCTCAGTTGTTCATCCGTGAGCTCGGGCACGAGCGACATGCCTTTCCAGCGATGCCTCACTTACGCTGAAAGAGAACATTGGCATCGAATTCGCCGACGATCCGGTAGTTCTTCATCACGTAGGAGCGGAGCGGCTGCATTGCCTCATAACGCGCTGAGCCTCCACGGGCGAGCGACCTGCTCCTTCAGGAGCTTCGCATCGACGAACTCCGTCGAACTGCCTTCGTCGCTTGTCTTCGTCCGGCGGGCAGGAAGCCGTCTTTGCCGACGCCGAGAGTGGCCGAGCGGCCACAGTTCCAGAGGCGGTCGCGTCCACGGGAAGTGAATCTTCCGCGTATCGACAATGAACTTGGGCGGGTTCTTCTCGAACGCCTTGAGGATCTCCTGGACCCGGTCCGCCAGTTGCTGCGGCGGCAGCGTGTGCATCGTCCCTTCGAAGGCCTTGGGAGTCGGGCTCATCCGCTGGGCCTGCACGTAGATGCCCGGGACCCAGCCCCAGACGTACATGGAATCGGACGGCTGCGAATGCTGACGGACGTAGTCGCCCACCTGGATCCAGGGATACTGCCCGTTCGCTCGCGACCTCCTGCCATTTCTGCAGGTATCCCCGGGTGCGGTTCGGCTGTCCGTTCGCGGTCCCGGTAGACACCGCCGCTGTGCGGGCTCTTGGTGATGCCGAAGAAGATGTGCCACGACAGGACGATCATGGCGAGCACCCCGACCAAGCCGAGGACAATCCATCGGGTCCGGTCGCGATCGGTCTGGAACCGGTGGGCGTAGAGGCCGACGAAATAGCCGCCGAGCACGGCGCTGGAAGCATTCAGCGGCAGGTAGTACTGCTCGTAGGAATGTGGGCTGATCCAGACAAAGGCCATGTCGAAGAACCACCACAGGCCGAACAGCAGCACGAATCGGCCCGGGTCCTCCTCGACCGGCGTCTTCGCGGGGTCCGCCGCCGCCGCAGCAGGACGACCACGCGCGCCACGATCGCACCGAGCGCCAACGCAATCGGCAGGATCAGCACACCATAGTAGCGCAGGACGCGATGCAGCGACTCTCTTCCTCTCGGCCGGGCCGAGCATGCGCCAGCTATCGCTGACATAGCCCGGCAGAAGCTTGCAGAATGAGGCTGTCATCGTCTTTCTTGCACCTCCTGGGCCTGGAGCGGCCGGCTCCTGCGGGAGCCTGCCCGGTATCGGCGACGTATTCCAGATCGAGCGCCCGCCAGCTTGAACACCGGCCCGAGAGCAAAGGAATACGGCCAGTAGTACAGCGGCGTGCCCATGCTCGCGTACCAGACGCAGATCGGCGTCAGGGTGATCATCGCTCCGGCGACGAGCAGCAGGATGTCCTTGCCCACCTTCTTCCAGGCGTAATGGTACAGAATCGGCCGCACCAGGACGAAGAGCCCGACGGCCGCGATGGCGGCGACCCCCGTCTGCTTGAACAGCGGCCCGCCGATCAGCAAAGCGCCCGGTCAGCAAGGCCCACCACCATCGGCCGGTAAGCCGGTACCAGACGAAACAGCAGATGCCCATGATCATCAGGGCGATCATGAACTGCTCTTTGACGTTGCCGAATTTGGCGATGACCGGCGCGGAGAGATAGATGGAGGCGACGGTCACACTGATGACGGCCGCCAGTGTCCCGTAGAGGCGTCTGATGCGTGAAGAACATGAGAGTCAGCGCCGCCGCCTGAAAGAGGCCCTGAAGCAGCTTGGAGCCGGTCTCGTTGAAGCCGGTCAGCTTCACGCCGAGCATGTTGACCAGCAGCGTGCCGGCCTGGGCGCTGGGCTTTTCTTCATAGCCGATCCGAGCTCCCGAAAGGACGTGCTGGGCCGAGTAGACGTACGAGCCGCTGTCGAACGGGTCCGGGCACTTGAGCTCGAAGTACTTGCCCAAAGCAAACGGGATGCCGGCGAAAACGACCAGGGACAAGACCACCAGAAGGCCATTGCGGATTCGAGATGCCGTTCGGCGGAGCTTCCAGTCTTCCGTCTCGGTCGCTCGTGGCTCTTCTTCGCGGGGCTGTGCTCATTCTTGTCTCCAGGAGCAGACTGTGCGTCGGTCAAGCCGCTTCTTCGATCCGCAATCCGAATCCGCAATCCGCAATCGGAGCCTCCAGAACCTCCTTGATTACATACGTCGGCCGGTTCTGCGATTCGTGGTAGGTGCGCACGAGCAGCTCGGCCAGCAGGCCCATCAGGATGAACTGGATCGTCGTGATCATCAGCACGGCCGTCAGGATCAGCAGCGGATTGCCGCTCATATCCGTGTGCCGAGCCAGCTTCTGGTAAATCACGATCCAGCCGAAGAGAAGCGGCCATCAGAGCGGTGAACAGGCCCAGGCCGCCGAAGACATAGATCGGCTTGGTGGAGAACGACCCCAGGAACTTGACGGTCATCAGGTCCAGCACCACTTTGAGGGTGCGTCCCAGGCCGTACTTGGCCTTGCCCGCCGTCCGGGGCCGGTGATTGACCACGCATTCCGTGACCTGTCGCCCCGCTCCAACTGGCCAGGGCCGGGATGAACCGATGCATCTCGCCGTACAGCCTCGTCTCCGCGAGGACCTCCCGGCGGTAGGCCTTGAGCGTGCAGCCGTAGTCGTGCAGCTTCACGTCCGTGATCCGCGAGATCAGCCAATTGGCGATCCTGGAAGGCAGTCGGCGGGTCAGGGCCTTGTCCTGGCGTTTCTTCCGCCAGCCGCTGACCACGTCGTAGCCTTCATCGAGCTTGGCGACGAGCATCGGGATATCCGCCGGATCGTTCTGCAGATCGGCGTCCATCGCCACGATCACCTCGCCCCGGGCGTGCGCAAAGCCGGCGCTCGAGGCGGCGGTCTGGCCGAAGTTCCGGCGGAAACGAATGACCCGGACGCGCGGGTCCGAGGCGTGCAGATCCTTCAGAATCTGAAAGCTCCCGTCCGTGCTGCCATCGTCGACAAAGACGATCTCGTACTCGTACCGCCCCTCCAACGCCCGCGTGATCTGCTCGTACAAGGCCGGGAGGTTATCCTCCTCATCCAGCAGAGGCACGACGACCGACAATTGCAGCTGGCCACGGTCGCCTTTGGTTGTCTCGGTCATATCATCCATGCGTTACGGGCCTTCCGTAAACCCTTATCCTATCAGCAGAAACGTTCTTGTGCAACCACCGGTGAAAATAAGACTGGCGTACATGATTATCGGCTGTTCAGCGGCTCCGGGTCAGTTAAAATGTGCGTATGTTTGGGCTCATCCGGGTGGCACGGCCAAACTTGTTTGACCGTGCTGGCTTCGATGTAGTCGTACGCATAGGAAGACACGCTCAAGCTGCGCTTGGGCGTGCCACCCAGACTGACCATAAGGAGTGGAGTATGCACGCCGCAACAAGATGGTTTTGCATTTACTGATTGTGGCAATGGCGATGGCCGCCGGCTCGCTCGCCGGCGAGAAAACGACCGTCGTTCACCCGCAGGATACCGGCGCCGCCCTCGCCAATCCCGGCATGGGCTGGGTCCTGCACCACTACGACAACATCGCCTTCAACTACGGCGGCAAGCTCGAACCGTCCGATACTGTCGATGATTTCCCCGGTGTGACGACGGTTTATCTGCGGATCGCCTGGTCGTACCTCGAGCCCCAGGAGGGCCGGTTCAACTGGTCGGTCCTCGACACGCCCGCCCAGCGCTGGCTCGACAAGGGCAAGCAGATCGCCCTGCGCATCTCCTGCAGCGAGTCGTTCATGCGCTATGCCACGCCCGAGTGGGTCCAGAAGGCCGGGGCCAAAGGGTACAACTTCAGATCGGCAAGGGCATCGATCCCAACGGACCCTACTGGGAGCCCGACTTCGACGATCCGGTCTTCCTCGAGAAGCTCGACCATTTCCTGGCCGCCCTGGCCCGGCGGTACGACGGCAATCCGGAAGTGGCCTTCATCGACGTCGGCTCCTTCGGCGTCTGGGGCGAGGGGCACACCTTTGCGAGCACGCGCAAAGTCTATCCCGCCGAGACCATCCGCAGGCACATCGACCTGCACACGAAGCACTTCAAGAAGACGCTGCTGGTGGCCAACGATGACTTCGCCCTGCACGACCGAGGCCGCCCGCCCATCGAATACGCCGCACAGCAGGGCCTGGGCCTCCGCGACGACAGCATCCTCGTCCAAGGCGGCAAGAACGCCTATCTCAGTGCCGATTTCGCCCCGCTCTTCTGGCAGAAGGTCCCGGTCATCCTCGAAAGTGAGCACTACGGCTCCTCCCAGAAGCGCGGCAATTGGAAGGACGGCAGTCAGTACCTCGAAGCGGTCGAGAAGTACCACGCCAGCTACGCCTCGATCCACTGGTGGCCGCACGAGTTCCTCGCCGCCAACGAGGACCTGGTCCGCAAGATCAACCTGCGACTGGGCTATCGCCTCCAACTCGTGGAAGCCTCGTGGCCGAGCGAGATCGCCGCCGATTCGACGTTCTGGTTCAAGACGGACTGGCGGAACGCCGGCGTCGCCCCCTGCCTGCCCGGCGGCCACCCCGCCCTGACGATCAAGGACGCCAAAGGCGGAATCGTGAGCGTCTTCGTCGATGAGGGCCTCGACATGCGAAACCTGCGCGTGGCGGAGCCCGGACAAGCTCCGACGGAAAGCCACAAGGCCGACTTCGGTCTGCCTCTGGCCTCCGACGAGCGAACCCGACTGCTCAAGCCCGGCGAGTACGACGTGTTCGTCTCCGTCGGCACAGCCACCGGCACGCCCAAGATCGCCCTGCCCCTGCCCGACGACGACGGCCACCACCGCTACCGCTTGGGCAGGCTGACCATCTCGGGCAAGCCGGGTTTGTAGTGTGCCCGTAAGGGCAAATAAGGAATGCCTTGCCGCTACACAGACCAGGCAGTGATTGACAGAACTAAACTTGAAGTTTAATATTGGCTACATGTACGTCAAACGTGCGATTAGCCCTGTTCTGCTCCAAGCGTGCCACCAGTTTCCAGCAGTTCTGGTTACCGGGCCGCGCCAATCTGGCAAGACCACGCTTCTACAGGAGGAGCTTGGGCCGCTGGGCTATGCCTTCGTCAGCTTCGACGATCCTGTCGTCCGGGAATTCGCCCAAACGGACCCGAATGGCTTTCTGGACGGCTATGGGGACAAGGCCTTGGTGCTGGACGAGGTCCAGTACGTACCAGATCTTTTCTCCTACCTGAAGGTGCGCATCGACGCCCGCCGGCGCGAACACGGCCGGTTTGTCCTGACCGGCTCGCAGCAGTTCCAGATGATGAAGAACGTCAGCGACTCTCTTGCCGGTCGCGTGGCCGTGTTGGAGTTGTTGCCGTTTGCCCTGGAAGAGTTGGGGAACCGAGCCGCGTCTACGGCCGCCGAACAGATCTGCGCGGGGGATACCCGCCGGTCGTCCTGAATCCCGAGACGCGGGAGCTGTGGCTGCGTAGCTATCTGTCCACATATCTGGAGTCGCGATGTGCGTCAACTCCAGAACATCCGGGACTTGAGCCAGTTTCAATCCTTCCTCACACTCTGTGCGGCCGCACACGGCCAGGAACTCAATCTGGCCCGCCTGAGCCGCGAGTGCGGCATCAGTCTGCCCGGCGTGCGCCAGTGGCTCGGCGTATTGACCGCTTCCTACATCGTCCACCTGGTGCCCCCTTACCACAGCAATCTCGGCAAACGCGCGATCAAGTCCCCCAAGCTCTACTTCCTGGACTCGGCCTTGGCCGCCGAGTTGACGCGGCAGCCTTCCGCCGAGGCGATGTGGACGGGTCCCATGGGAGGAGCATTCTTCGAAGGCTGGGTGGTGACAGAGACCCTCAAGTTCCAGAAGGCCCGTGCGATGCGTCCGGACTTATACTTCTGGCGTTCTCACGATGGGCTGGAGGTGGACCTGATTATCGAGTCCCGCGGCCGTCTGCACGCCATCGAGATCAAGCAGACCGCTACGCCGTCGCTGCATCACATCGGTGGACTACGCCGCTTCCGTAATCTGGTGGGAGACGGCGCGATCGGATCCCTCGTGCTGGTCTGCAACGTCCGCGAACCCACACCCCTGCCCGACCAAGTCAAGGCCATCCCGTGGCACGCGTGGCCGCGCTGGATGCAGGAGAACCTTGGGGAGTAGTCATCCATACAGCCATGCTGGAAAAAGGATTGGTCCAAGTCTATACGGGCGACGGCAAGGGCAAGACGACCGCCGCGTTCGGACTGGCTCTGCGGGCGGCCGGGTGTGGGAACAGGGTGCTGATCTTTCAGTTTCTCAAGCCGCCGTCGCTGGAGTTGGGCGAGCGGCTGGCCGTCGAGCGGTCGGGCCTGCCCATCCGCGTGGAGTCGCTGGAGGCACAGTGGCACCTGTTCCGGTCCCTTCGCAGTGAGCAGGACATCGCCGCGGCGGGGGCCGCCGTCAGGGAGGCGCTGGCCAAGCTGACGGAACTGGCGGCGAAGAAGAGCCTATGACGTTCTGATCCTCGACGAGATCGTCTTTTGCCTGTCGCTGGGTCTGGGCCGGTTCGAGGATGTCAAGCGGCTCATCGAACAAAGAGACGCCGGCGTCGAATTGATCCTTACCGGTCGGGGCGCGACGCCGGAGTTGATCGCGTTGGCGGACCTCGTGACCGAGATGAAGAAGATCAAGCATCCATTTGACAAAGGCGTAGGCGCAAGACGCGGGATCGAGTACTGAACGAGCTCGTGCGATCGTGCCGCGAGGGCACTCAGAGGACGCACGCAGTCTGGCAGAGCAAGGCCAGATGCCTCGCGACGCAACGGCGTCGCCACGTGGAGCCACATGGAAAAGGAGAAACAGGTGTCCAAGAAGGTGGCGGCGATCATCTGTGCGGCGGGGCCGGGGACCCGGTTCGGAGGCAAGAGGAAGAAGCAGTTCGTGGAGGTAGCGGGCCGGCCGGTGTTCCTGCGAAGCATCGAGCTGTTCTCCGACCGCGACGAGGTCAAGCAGATCCTCCTCGGCATCGCCAAGGAAGACGAGGAGACCGTCAAGATCACCTGGGGCGCGAAGCTGTCGTTCTTCCACGTCAAGACGTTCGTCGGCGGCCAGGAACGCTTCGACACGATCCGCAAGGCGCTGGAGTTGCTCAAGGAGGACATCGAACTGGTGGCCGTACACGATGCGTGCCGATGCTGTGCCACCGCGCAGCTCGTGACGGATACGATCGCCAAGGCCGCCGAGACCGGGGCGGCCATTCCCGCCGCGCCCGTCACGGCCACGATCAAGCAGGTAAAGGATGGCATGATTATCCGGACCGTGGACCGCAGCGACCTCTACGAAGCCCAGACGCCGCAGGTGTTCGAAACGTCGCTGCTGAAGAAAGGCGTACGCGAATCTGGACAAGCTCGACAAGGCCGCCGTCACCGACGATGCGTTCCTCGTCGAGGCCCTGGGGCACAAGGTCGCTATTGTCGAATCGGATTCCTCCAACCTCAAGATCACCCGGCCGAGCGACATCGCCATTGCCGAGGCGATCCTCAAGTCGCGACCTAAGCCCCTGCCCGCCGGTTCTATCAACCCCTTCGCCGAGGCGGAATGGTGACGCAGAATATTTTTGGATTTTCCTATTGACAAAGTAGGATCAAGTCGATTTAATATATTGACTATGAGGCATGGATCGCTGCACCAACTTCGGGTTTTTTGGGTATTGGTGGCCTGCAGGATAATTCCGGCAGGCGAGCGATCATCGTGTCTTAAGTAATCGCTGAAACAAACAAGTTCGAATCGAAGCAGCCTGTCGGAATCGGCAGGCTGCTTTTTTTGTTGGTGCAATGCGTCCCGGAGAGTGAGTCTTTGGATTTGAGAGCCAAACTATGGAAGATTATCGGCAGATCATCGAGAACGCCGAGCCGGGTCAGATCGTCCCGATCGTCAAACGAATCGACATGGGCGACCCGCTCGAATTCTTCGCGAAGCTGAGCGACTACGGCCGGGCCAAGAACTGCTGCCTGCTCGAATCCCGCGAGTACCTGGCCGGCACGCGGGCCCTGAGCTTCGGCACGGCCCGCCCCGCCCTGTATCTGACCGGGACAGGCTCCGAGTTCACGATCAAGGCCCTGAGCAAGCCCGGCAAGCGCATGTTGAGCTACCTGGCCGCCCATCAGGAGCGGTTCGCCTTCTGCGAATCGGTCGAGTTCGGGCCGGAGGCGATCACGGGCCGGATCAAGCGCCGCGACGAGACCGTCGATGAGCAGACCCGCCTGCGGACCACGAACCAGATGGACGTGCTGCGGGCGGTAGCCTTCGCGTTTCGCCTGGCCAGCAAGCCCTTCCGAGTCACCTGCGGCCTGCTCGGGGCCCTCAGCTACGACTTCGTCGACCAGTTCGAGAAGCTGCCCGCCAGCGAACAGGACCTGCTGGGCAATCCCGACTACGAGCTGTACTTCGCCGACAACATCTTCCTGATGGACCACGAGAGCAACCAGGGCTACGTGGTCGTCAACTGCATGATCACCAACGGCGACCGCGAGGCGGTGATCGCGGAGGCCCAGAGCAGCTTCGACTACTACTTCAACATGGCCCGGTTCGATCCGCCCAAGGGACGCAAGACACGATGGCGCCCTGCCGGCCGCTTCGACCGACACGTTCCAGAACGAATACGAGGAGATGGTCCAGCGGGCCAAGCAGCACATCCTCGACGGCGACATCTTCCAGGTCGTCCTGAGCCGGACGCTGACGGAGCCGTGTCCCGATGAGCCGCTGGATGTCTACAAGCGGCTGCGCGAGCTGAACCCGTCGCCCTACATGTTCTATCTGAACACGCCGCACACGATCCTGATGGGTTCCAGTCCCGAGCTGAACCTGCGGGTCAGCGGGACGGGGCCGCGACAGGTCGAGATCCGGCCCATCGCCGGCACCAAGCCCCGGGGCCGCATCGACGGCCAGATCGATACCGACACCGATTTCCGTTACGAGGCCGAGCTGAAGCTGGACCGCAAGGAACTGGCCGAGCACATGATGCTCGTCGATCTGGCCCGCAACGACATCGCCCGCGTCGCGAACGCCGGCAGCCGGGTCGTCAACGAGCTGCTGACCGCCGAGAAATACGAATCGGTCCAGCACCTGGTGAGCAACGTCAAAGGCATGCTCCGGCCCGACCTCGACGCCCTGAGCGCCTATCTGGCCACCATGAACATGGGCACGCTGACCGGGGCCCCGAAGATCGAGGCGATGAAGATCATCCGCCAGCTCGAAAAGAACAAACGCGGCTACTACGGCGGGGCCGTGATGTACCTGACGGTGGACGGCCAGTTCGACAGTTGCATCACGATCCGCAGCCTCCAGGTGCGGGACCACACCGCCTACATCCGCGTCGGCGCCGGCATCGTGCACGACAGCGTTCCCAAGACCGAATTCGAAGAGACCGAGCACAAGGCCAGGTCCTGCCTGAGAGCGATCCGTGGCAAGTAGCTATATGAACCATAGCCCCAGACCAACCGACTTTCTTGTCATGCTGAACGGAGCGAAGCGCAGTGAAGCATCTGGGCCTACGAGCGTGCGAGAAGCCTGCGGCAGGCATGCGGCACTTGTACTCCGGGGCCCAGATCCTTCGCTTCGCTCAGGATGACAGAGTGTGCCGAGTCTGATGGCATGAAAGGAATTCCGATGGAAGCAGCGTGATAAGAAGAGTGTTGTTCATCGACAACTTCGATTCGTTCACCTACAACCTCGTCGATGATTTCGCCAAGCGGCAGTGCCAGACGAGGGTCTACCGGGCGGACACGAGCATCGAGGATTTGAAAACGGTGGCGGCCGAGTTCGACCCCGACCTGCTGGTGATCTCGCCGGGACCGGGCAATCCGGATACGGCCGGCGTGTCGCTCGACGCCGTGGACTACTTCAAGGACAAGCTGCCCATCTTCGGCGTCTGCCTGGGACACCAGACCATCGTGCAGTACTTCGGCGGCAGGATCGGTCACGCCCCGGAGCCCATGCACGGCAAGCCCTCCCGGATCAGCCACAACGAGAAAGGAATCTTTCGCGGCGTGGAGAATCCCCTGCAGGCCGGCCGATATCACAGTCTGACGGCCCTGACACTGCCGGACTGCCTGGAGAAGACCGGGCGAATTCGAAGGCATCGTCATGGCCGTCGAGCACAAGACAGTTGCCCATCTTCGGCGTGCAGTTCCATCCCGAGAGCATCCTGACGCCCGCGGGCGGCAAGATCATCCAGAACGTTCTTCAGATTGCAGCCAGTCGAAAACAACCGGTCGGGAGATGAGAAATGGCAAACATCACGCAGTACCTTCAGATCATTCTCGATGGCAAGGACCTGACGTTCGACCAGGCCAAGGCCCTGCAGGACACGATCTTCGAGGGCCAGGTCTCGGAGGTCCAGATCGCGGCCTTTCTGGCCATGATGCGCATGAAGCGGGCCACCTCGGGCGAGATCGCCGGTCTGGCGCAGTCGCTGCGGGACCACGCGGTGCGGGTGCCGGTCGATCTGCCGCAACCTGATCGACACCTGCGGCACCGGCGGCGCCTTCGTCAAGACGTTCAACATCTCCACCGCCTCCGCCCTCGTGGCGGCGGGCGCCGGCGCGTACGTCGCCAAGCACGGCAACCGGGGCATCACCAGCCGCTGCGGCTCGGCCGATGTCCTGAGTGAGCTGGGCGTCAAGATCGACCCCGGGCCCGAGATCGTGGCCGCGTGCATCCGGGAGGCCCACATCGGCTTCATGTTCGCCCCGAAGTTCCACCCGGCGATGCGCTTCGTCCAGCCGATTCGCAAGAGCCTGGACTTCCGCACGGCGTTCAATATCCTCGGGCCGCTGGCCAACCCCGCCGGCGTCAAGGCCCAGGTCATGGGCGTGTCCGATGCCGAGCTGCTGGACCGGATCGCCGAGAGCCTCCAGATGCTCGGGGCCAAACGGGCCTTCGTCGTCCACGGCCAGGGCATGGACGAGATCAGCCTGCTCGGGCAAGACCCGGATCGTCGAGCTGCGCGACGGGAAGATCCGGTCCTTCGAGCTGGACCCGGGCGACTATGGGATCTCGAATGCGTCCATCGATGTCCTGGGCAGCGGCGACGCCATCGCCAACGCGGCGTTGATTCGCGACATTCTGGCGGGCAAGGAGAAAGGTCCGCGGCGCGATATCGTTCTGCTCAACGCCGCGGCGGCGCTGGTCGTGGCGGAGTTGGCCGACAGTTTCGCGGAAGCGCTCCCGCTGGCGCAGGCTTCAATTGAGGAAGGAAAGGCGTTACACTGTCTGGAGAAGCTGGTCGAGGTCTCGAATCGGGCGTGACCTCTATTCTCCTTCGAGCTGATCGTATGATGATAACCAAGGTCAAAATCTGTGGGATAACGAACTACGAGGATGCGGCGGCGGCGATGGACCTGGGGGCGGACCTGCTCGGGTTCAACTTCTATCCGAAGAGCCCGCGCTATGTCCAGCCGCAGACCGCCGCGGCGATCATCCGCAAGCTGCCGGCCTTCATCGACGTGTCCGGCGTATTCGTGAACAGCTCCCTGGAGGAGATTCGCGAGATCGCCGGCCTGTGCCAGTTGGACTGGGTGCAGTTGCACGGCGATGAGAACACGGAGTTCTGCCGCTGGCTGGCCTACGACAGCGTCAAGACGATGAAGGCCCTGCGCGTCAAGGACGCCGACGACCTCGAGCAGGTGGACAGCTTCTCGACCGACGCGATCCTGCTGGACGCGTTCGATCCCAAGAAGTACGGCGGGACGGGACTGACGTTCGACTGGAACATCATCGGCCACATCCGCAAGCGGATCTTCCTGGCCGGCGGGATCAACCCGCAGAACGCCGCCAAGGCCGTCGAGCTGGGCGTCTACGGCATCGACGTGTGCAGCGGCGTGGAGTCCGAGCCCGGCAAGAAAGACCACAAGAAACTCAAGGCCCTTTTCGACAACATCAGACATTTGAGAGCATAGCGATTGGATTCGGATTGGATCGTATATGCATCCTCAATCCGAAAGGACCATCAAGAACAGAAATGAAACATATGGCAGATTTGGTGAGTACGGCGGCTACTACGTGCCGGAGGTGCTGATTCCGGCGCTGGAGGAATTGGAGGAGGCCTTCTTACCGCTTCCACGAGGACAAGGCGTTCGTCGCGGAGTTGACGCAATTGCTGGCCAACTACGCCGGCCGGCCGAGCCCGCTCTACCATGCCAAGCGATTCAGCGAGCACGTGGGCTTTCAGGTCTACCTCAAGCGCGAGGACCTGCTGCACGGCGGCGCCCACAAGATCAACAACAGCCTCGGCCAGGGACTGCTCGCCAAGTACATGGGCAAGACCAAGCTCATCGCGGAGACCGGGGCGGGCCAGCACGGCCTGGCCACCTCGATGGTCGGCGCGCTGCTGGGCATGGAGACGAAGATCTTCATGGGCGTCACGGACATCGAGCGCCAGAGCGTCAACGTCCACAAGATGCGGCTCTGCGGCGCCGAGGTCGTGCCGGTCGAAGGCGGGACCGGGACGCTGAAGGACGCGATCAACGACGCCCTGCGGTACTGGACGGCCAATGTGACCGACACGTTCTACCTGTTCGGCTCGGCCGCCGGCCCGCACCCCTATCCGACCATCGTCAAGCATTTCCAAAGCTGCATCGGCAGAGAAGCCCGCCAGCAATGCCTCGAACAAGCGGCCGACTGCCCGACATGGTGGTGGCCTGCGTCGGCGGCGGCAGCAACGCCATCGGCATGTTCGCGGGCTTTCTCGATGACAAGAACGTCCGGCTCGTCGGCGTCGAGGCCGGCGGCAAAGGTCTCAAGACCGGCAAGCACGCGGCGAGCCTCTCCGCCGGCAAGCCTGGCATCCTGCACGGGGCCAAGGCCTACCTGCTCCAGGACGAAAACGGCCAGGTCCTCGACACCGAATCGATCAGTGCCGGCCTGGATTACGCGGCGGTCGGACCGGAGCACTGCTATCTCAAGGACACCGGCCGGGCCGAGTACGTCGCCGCCGTGGATGACGATGTACTCGACACCTTCGAGCTGCTGACCAAGCTCGAAGGAATCCTCCCGGCCCTGGAGAGCACCCACGCCCTGGCCTACATCGTGGGCCAGAAAGGCAAGCTGCCCCCCGAGACCATCGCCGTAGTGAACCTCTCCGGCCGGGGCGACAAAGACGTCGGAATCGTGGAAAAAGCAAGAAGCGGCTCGACTGCGAATTGATGATTGCGGATTGCGGATTTGAGTCGCGAAACTCATGAGTCCGCAATTCAGACGTTCGCTTCATGGAGCACACGTAATGAAGAGCTATCAGCAAGCATTTGCAGAACTGAAGAAGCAGAACCGGGCCGCCCTGATCCCCTTCTTCGTGATCGGCGACCCCGATTTCGAGATGAGCCTGGCCCTCGTGAAGGCCGCGATCGATGCCGGCGCGGATGTCCTCGAACTGGGCATCCCATTCTCCGACCCGATTGCCGATGGCCCGACGATCCAGAAGGCCGACATTCGCGCGATGCGCAGCGGCATGAACCCCGCCAAGGCCCTCGAATTCGTCCGAAGGGTCAAGGAGCACAAGGACATCCCCATCGGCCTGCTGATGTACTACAACCTGATCCAGCAGTATGGCACGGAGAGGTTCTTCACGGATTTCCATGACGCCGGCGTCAACAGCGTGCTCGTCGCGGACCTGAGCATCGACGATGCGGACGAAGTGACGGAGCCGGCTCAGGCAGCCGGTCTGGACACGGTCTTCATGGTCACGCCGAACACCGAACCGGACCGCATGAAGCGGATCGTCGCGAAAACAACCGGCTTCATCTACACGGTCTCCCTGCTCGGCGTCACGGGCAGTCGCGCGGCACTCTCCAATACCGTGGAGGGCCTGATCGGCAAGTTGAAGGGCCTGACCGCTGTGCCCGTCTGTGTCGGCTTCGGCGTCAGCACGCCCGAACACGCCAAGACCATCGCGGATGCCGGCGCGGATGGCGTGATTATCGGATCCAGGCTCGTGGCGATGATCGAGAGCCACCTGAACGACCCGCGTGCCGCGAGCAAGGAGGTCGCCCAGTTCCTCGGCCAGGTGAAGGCCGTGCTGGCCCCCCGCCGCCCGAATCGGTAAAGCTCCCGCGATTTCCCTCAATCACAAGGTTTGCACGTGCCGACCAAGATGGTAGACTTCGTGCCAAGTGTGTCATTACGTTAAGGAGAACGCCGCAATGAAGAGAACCGTCGCCTCGATGGGCACCGTGTTGATAGTTTTGGCATTGTCCTCGGTGGCCTTCGGGCAACGAGCCGAGAGGACCACCCGACCCGCCCCGGAACCTGCTGTGGAGCGGCCGGGAGCGGAGCAAATGCAGCAAGCTCAGAAGCTTCAGCAGCAAATTGAGGAGATGAAGACAGCCCATCAGAGCTTGATCGACGAGCTCAATGCCATTCGCGCCACAGCGACCAAAGAGAAAGCGGGGAAGACCGTCAAACAGATTGAGACGCTTATCAGCCAGCGTCAGGCGGCGTTTCAGGAGACGTTGCGTGGCTTGGAACAACAGCAGCAGCAGTTGCAGAGAGCGGCCCGCAACCGCATCGGCAGGACTGGGCAAGTTGAGCCCCGCGCCAGACGGGCACCCGATTTCGAGATGGACAGCTTCGACGGCCGACAGGTGAAGCTGGCGGACTACAAAAACCAGATCGTCGTGCTGGAATGGATCAACCTGGAATGTCCGCACTCCCGGTATCACTACGAGACCGTCCAAACGATGGTGAACACGGCCGAGAAGTACCGGGACAAGGGGGTCGTCTGGCTGGCGGTCAACAGCACCTTCAAGACCACGCCGGAGGCCAACAGGGAGTTCGCCGAGAAATACAAGCTGCCGTATCCGATACTTGACGACCGCTCAGGTGACCTGGCTCGCAAGTACGGCGCCCGCACGACGCCCCACGTGTTCATCATCGACAAAGAGGGCCGCATTGCCTACGACGGCGCGATCGACAATGCCCCGCTGGGGAAGCAGGAGGCCGGCGCCGGCAAGCTCAACTACGTGGATCAGGCCCTCTCCGAGCTGACCCAGGGCCGCAAGGTCAGCCTGCCGAACACGCCGCCCTACGGCACGCCGGTCAAATACGGCCGGCCGTAACGCAAACAGGGCGAACACAGAGTTGCTCCGTGGCATCGGCCGATATGTCATTGCGAGCGAAGCGAAGCAATCTCCCATCCGGCGGATTGAGATTGCTTCGTCGCTGCGCTCCTCGCAATGACATGAGTGGGATTTCCCCGGCGACTTGACGCCCGCCCTGGTAACACAAAGTCGCTGGATTGACGATTGGCCATTTGTGATTTACTATTGCGGGGGACATCGGGCGCGAGCCTGGTGCCGTGAAATCGCCAATCGTCAATTCGGAGGCCGAGTATGAAACACGCCGCACGAGTCCCCACGAGAATCGTTTGTGCCCTGGTTGGTTGTTGCCTTGTGTCCGGCCTGCTCGCTGCCGGCGCGGCAAGCGCTGCGGAGCCCCAGAAGCTGACCTACGTCGATCTGGTCAAGCGCCTGACGGACCTGGAGCGTCTGGCAGTGCTGCCGGCGCCGGGCGAGAAGTGCGCCCAGTGGTCGAGCTACGACCGCGCGAGCCGGTACGACGAGGCGACCGGCAAGTACGTCGGCTGGGACGCCAACGGCGACGGCGACGGCATCATCCGCAAGGAAGGCGACCAGCTCGTCTTCGCCGAGATGGAAGGCCCGGGCTGCATCTGGCGCATCTGGTCGGCCACGGCCCGAGCAGGGCCACGTGCGCATCTACCTCGACGGCGCGAACGAGCCGGCGGTGGACCTGCCGTTCGACGGCTACTTCGACGGCAAGAACGAGCCGTTCACCCGTTCGGCCCTGGTCCACACGGTCGCCATGGGCTGGAACAACTACACGCCGATCCCCTACCAGAAGTCCTGCAAGATCGTGGCCGACCAGAACTGGGGCGCCTACTTCCAGTTCGTCTACACGACGTACCCCAAGGGCACGCAGGTGCCGACCTTCAAGCGGCAGTTGTCCGCCGAGGAGAACGCGGCCCTCGACGCGGCCAACGAGATCCTCAGCAAAGGCGGCCTCGACCCGGCGGGACAACCGGCCGATGCCGACCACGGAGCAGGCCACGGTGACGATTGAGCCGGGAGACCGGTTCGTCGCGACGCTGGACGGGCCGCGCGCGATCACCGGACTGAGCGTGAGCGGGAAGTTCGACAACCGCGAGGACGAGATTCGAGGCCTTGCGCGAGATCGTGCTGCAGATCACGTGGGACGGCGAGGCGAAGCCGGCCGTCTGGTCGCCGCTGGGCGATTTCTTCGGCACGGCCCCCGGCGTGAACCTCTACCGGTCCTTCCCGCTGGGCATGACCGAGGAGGGCTGCTACTGCAACTGGTACATGCCGTTCGCCAACGCGGCGAAGTTCGAGCTCGTCAACGAGGGAACCAAGCCGCGAACGCTGGACCTCGAGGGGACCTACGAGCCGCTGCGCCGGCCCATCGAGCAGCTCGGCCGCTTCCACGCCAAGTGGCACCGCGACGCGTTCCTGCCGGAGGACCCCGAGCGACGCAAGATCGACTGGACCATGCTCAAGACCGAGGGCCGCGGGCCGGTTCTGCGGCGTGATGCTGCACGTCTGGAACCCGCGCGGCGGCTGGTGGGGCGAGGGCGACGAGAAGTTCTTCGTCGACGGCGAGAAGTTCCCCTCCACCATCGGCACCGGCTCGGAGGACTACTTCGGCTACGCCTGGTGCAATCCCGACGCTCTTTGCGAACGGCTACCACGACCAGACGATCAGCAACAACAACAAGGGCCACGTCTCCGTCAACCGCTGGCACATCACCGACAACATCCCGTTCCAGACAGTCGTTCGAGGCCGCCATCGAGAAGTACTACCCGAACGCAAGCCGACGCTCTACGCCGCCACGGTCTACTGGTATCAGGCCGCCGGACGGAAAGACCCCTACGAGCCGGTGCCGGTGGCAGAGCGCACGGGCTACTGGGGTCCCATCGAGGTCGTTCAAGGTCAAAGGCGCCCTCGAAGGCGAGGAGCTGAAGATCCTGCGCAAGACCGGCGGCAACCCGGCGCCGCAGGACATGTCGGGCTATGAAGGCACCTGGAGCAACGAGTCGCACCTGTGGTGGACCGACGCCAAGCCCGGCGACACGCTCGATCTGGCCGTGCCGGTGGAGAAGGCCGGCACGTACAAGCTCAAGATGCAGCTCACCAAGGCCATCGACTACGGCATCGTGCAGCTCTCCCTCGACGGCAAGAAGCTCGGCGAGCCGATCGACCTGTTCAACCGACGGCGTGGTCGCCACGGGCGTTCTCGACATGGGCACGCACGAGCTGAGCCAGGGCCAGCACGTGCTGCGGGTCGAGATCGTCGGGGCCAACGAAAAGGCCGTCAAGAGCTACATGTTCGGCCTGGACTACGTGAAACTGGAGGCTGGAACGACTACTCCATGATCCGGAATCACCCACGCATCCAGGCTGGAAAAGGAGTTGATGATGGAGATGACAGAACGTGGCGCGTGGTGGTCTGTTCCGGCGTGCGTCTTTCTGTTGGGGGCAGCCGCCCAAGGAGAACGAGGCCAAGATGGCCTCGGGACGCAAGGGCGGGACGCCCTCGCCACGAAGACTGGACCGCGAGAGCCTTTCTACCTGCCGGAGAATCCTGACTACACGATCCTGGACTCGGTGAAGAGACTCCGTCCGCTTCACCGTGGAGCGGACGCTGGTCGAGTACAAGGGCCATCTGTGCCAGCAAGTCCAGCTTCGTGGACAAGGACGGCAACATCATGGGCTGGCACGACTTCGGCAATCTCGAAGGTCCCGGCTGGGCGGCCAACGCCGTCGGCGGGGCCTACGAGTTGTACGCGTTCGGCCGGTACAACAAGGACCCCGCCCTCCAGGAGAAGGCCCTGTCCATGCTGGACCACGTCCTGGAGGGCGGCTTCATCAACTACGAGACCGGCTTCATCACCGGCTATCGCGAGACGACCACCAACCAGTTCTGCCTCAACTACCAGCACAAGAACAATTGGTTCTGTCCCGGCTCGATGGCCAAGATCGCCTACCAGCTTCTGATCTTCAGCGATCTCGTGGACGGGCCCCGCAAGACGAAGATGCAGAGGCGTCGCGATCAAGACGGCCGACTGGATTCACAGAAACATCCGGCCCACCGCCAACGGCTGGTACCCGCGCCGCTGCAAGCCCGACGGCGAGCACTATCCCCAGAACGCCTACGGCGACAGCGACATCCTCTTTGAGAAAAGCGCCGACGGCCTGTTCATCATCCAACTGAATGCCGCTCTCACGCAACGCGGACTGGCCGACTACAAGTCGGCCGTGCAAGAGAGGGTGAGAGTCTTCGTGGATCGCGGCGGACTCTTCGGCAGCATCAACCACGACACCTACGACGAGCACGAGAACGTCGC
The DNA here is from genome assembly GCA_963699595.1 of uncultured Planctomycetota bacterium. Classification (GTDB taxonomy): domain Bacteria; phylum Planctomycetota; class Phycisphaerae; order Sedimentisphaerales; family Anaerobacaceae; genus PLanc-01. Next base: position 95,427 of record CAVOUO010000035.1, on the reverse strand, counting down.
CTACTCCGTGGCCTTCCGCACGCTGCGGCAGGCGGCCAAGCTCCTGAACGATGACAAGGTCCGTGCGTTCGCCTACGACAAGTGTCTCGCCGGCCTGGACCAGTTCAAGATGACCGACGACCGCAACGGCGTGGCGACCAAGGGCCTGCTCTACATGGAGAAAAGCTGGGACACCGCGTACCTGTGGGAGAATGCCGAGGCGGCTTTGGCCTACTTCGAAGCCTACCAGGACACGGGCAAGCGACCAGTACAAGCAGGACGGCCTGACCATCCTGCGGGCCATCGCCAAGCACCATCAGCGGGACACGGGCTTCCTGACCGAGGGCGTGGACTGGAACAACCACGTGGGCAAGCAGCACCACTTCGACGGAGCCGAGTACGGCGACATCAAGTACACCGAGCCGTTCCTGAACAACCTGCACATCGTCGAGCCGACCCTGCTCGCGCTTCGATTGCGGATTGCGGATTGATGATTGCGGATTCGCGCCGAAATCACCAATCCCCGATCCGAATCACAGATGCACCCAGATTGACAAGGGAGCCGATAATGAACAGACAAGAAATGACATGGATCGTGCAAGGGGCACCGGCCACCGCCTCTTGTCATCCTGAGCCGAAGGCGAAGGATCTGGCCACCGAACGAGAGGTCTCTCTCACTCGCGGCCCAGATCCTTCACTCCGCTACGCTCCGTTCAGAGCCTGCCCTGAGCGCTGCGAAGGGATGACAAGACATGGAGCCTGGAGTTCGATCTTCGCGTGCGTCATTCTATTGGGGGCCGCCGTCGTCGCGGAGGAGGCTCCGAAGGACAAGCACCTCGTCCCCGCCGATAAGAACCTGTCGCCGGAGTACGTTCAGCGACTATTCCAGCGGGGCGAGCGGGCGGTCTATGCGGGCGAGGAGCTGGAGACCATCGGCATGCCGGTCGGCGGCATCGCGTGCGGGCAACTGTACCTGCGCGGCGACGGCACGCTCGGCCTGTGGCAGATCTTCAACAAGCAGATCTTCAGCGGCTACGGCCGGGACAACTACCGCACCTACCGGCCCGATTCGCCCGTCGATTCCGGTTTCGCCGTCGTTCTCGAAGCGGGCGACAAGACAGATCGTGCGGCCGCTGAACAAGGATTTCGGCCGGGTCGAGTTCGCCGGCGAGTATCCCATCGGCCTCGTCCGGTACCAGGCGGAGGGCTTGCCCATCGAGGTGGAGCTGGAAGCGTTCTCGCCTTTCATTCCGCTCAACGCGAAGGACTCCGCCCTGCCGGCGACGATCTTTCACGTCACGTTGAAGAACACCTCGGACGAGGTGCAACGCGCCGGCGTCCTGGGCTGGCTTGAAAACGCGGTGTGTTTTGACTCCGCGAAGGCCGTGCACGCGGTCCGACACAGCCGGATCGTGAGCGACAACGGCCGCACCATGATCGTTCACACGGCCGAGGAGACTCCGAAAGAGCAGGTCTCGGCGCCCCGGCCGAAGATCGTCCTGGCGGATTTCGAGGGCGACAGCTACGGCGATTGGACGGCGACCGGCGAAGCCTTCGGCAAAGGCCCCGCCCATGGCACACTGCCCAGCCAGCAGCGGGTCAGCGGCTTTCTCGGCAAAGGCCTGGTGAACACGTTCCTTCAAGGGCGACCGCCCGCAAGGCACGCTCACCTCCCCTGCTTTCGAAATTTCGCGCAAGTACCTCAACTTCCTCATCGGCGGCGGCAGCCAAGCCAACCAGACCTGCATCAACCTGCTCATCGACGGCAAGGCCGTGCGGACCGCCACGGGCAAGGACAACGAGAAGCTCGAATGGCACTTCTGGAACGTCGAAGACTTGCAGGGCAAGACCGCCAAGATCGAGATCGTGGACCGCCACTCCGGCGGGTGGGGACATATCAACGTCGATCAGATCGAGTTGGCGGACGAGTCTTCCGAAGGCAATCTGGGCCCGTTCGACAAGCTGCCGGACTATGGCTCCCTGGTGCTCGCCCTCGCGGATGAGGGCCTCTCCGCAAAGAGTACGCGCGATATCTTCGAGCCAACCTCGGGATGGTCCAAGCAGCTTCACGCCACGCAGGATGTGACCTACCCGGTCACGGAAAGGCGCAGCGAGGCAATTGCCACGAAAATGGTGAAACTGGCCCCGAAGTCCACGCGGACGTTCACCTTTGTCCTGGCGTGGTTCTTCCCGAACCATCCGCAAGGTCACGAGTACGACTCCCGCTTCGCCGACGCCGCGAAGGTCGCCCGGTATGTTCTCGACAATCACGACCGGCTGGCCGGCGACACGAAGAAATGGCATCAGACGTTCTACGAAGACAGCACCCTGCCCCGCTGGCTGCTGTTCCGGCTGCACTCGACGGTCTCCACGCTGGCGACGGGGACCTGCCAGTGGTGGCGGAGCGGCCGGTTCTGGGCCTGGGAGGGCGTCGGCTGCTGCGAAGGGACCTGCACCCACGTCTGGAACTACGCCCACGCGCCGGCCCGGCTGTTCCCCGAATTGGAACGCAGCGCCCGCGAGATGCAGGACTTCGGCGAGGGCTTCGATCCGAACAGCGGCCTCGTCGGCTTCCGCAGCAACCGCACCTATGCGGCGGACGGCCAGTGCGGCACGATCCTCAAGGCCTATCGCGAGCACCTGTGCTCGGCGGACGATTCGTTCCTGCAACGGAACTGGCCGCGGATCAAGAAGGCCCTGGAATTCTCGATCAAGCAGGACGGCAACGACGACGGCCTGATCGAGAACAGTCAGCACAATACCTACGACATCAACTTCGACGGGCCCAACACGTTCGTCGGCTCGCTCTATCTGGCCGCCCTGCCGCCGGGGAGGAGATGGCCCGGGAGATGGGCGATGAGCCCTTCGCGGAACGCTGCGAACGGATCTTCGAGAGCGGCCTGGATCTCACGGTGGAGCGCCTGTGGAACGGCGAGTACTTCATCCAGATCGTCGATCTGCAGAAGCACCCGAAGAACCAGTACGACAACGGCTGCCTCTCCGACCAGCTCTTCGGCCAGGGCTGGGCGCACCAGCTTGCCCTCGGCTACATCTATCCGCCCGAGCAGGTGAAGCAGGCCCTGCGCTCCGATCTGGAAGTACAACTGGGCGCCGGATGTCGGCCCGTACAACGAGGCCCATCCGCCGGAGCGATGGTTCGCCCTGCCGGGCGAGGCGGGACTGTTCACCTGCACCTGGCCCAAGAGCCCGTATCTGAAAGAAGGCGTGCGCTACCGCGAAGAGGTCTGGACCGGCATCGAGTACCAGGTGGCCGGCCACATGGTCTGGGAGGGCATGGTCACCGAGGCCCTGGCCATCTGTCGCGGCGTCCACGAGCGCTACCAGCCCGGCCAAGCACAATCCGTTCAACGAGATCGAGTGCGGCGACCACTACGCCCGCGGCATGGCCAGTTGGGGCGTCTATACGGCCCTGGCCGGCTTCGAGTACCACGGCCCGAAGGGACACCTCGGCTTCGCGCCGCGCATCACGCCGGAGAATTTCCGGGCCGCCTTCACCGCCGCCGAAGGCTGGGGCTCCTTCGCCCAGACGCGAACGGCGGACGTGCAGCGGGAGCAGATCGACGTGCGCTGGGGCCGATTGAAGCTCAAGAGCCTGGCGTTCGCCGTCCCTCAGGACTGGAAGGCGGTAGAAGCCACCGTCCGGATGGACGACAGCCCGGTCAACAGCACCCCCGTGTTGCGGGACGGCCGCCTGGAAATCGAGCTTGAGCCGGGAGTTGCAGCTCTGTCCGAAGACGATACCCTGGAGATCGAGATTCGCCCGAAGAGCGGGCAGTGACATGATCTCGAGATTCCAGCATAGGTGTGTCATCCTGAGGCAAAGCCGAAGGATCTGGCCACCGAATGGGAGTGCCGCTTCGCAGCCAGATCCTTCACTCCGCTGCACGTTCAGAGCACTGTGAGCCTCGTGAGTGAGTGAAATGGTGAACAGGTATGACCGAGACCTTATCCTCAGCAATCGAAGCTGCCGACGGTTTGACGAAGGATTCGTCGTTGAGCGGCGAACCCTGGAGGAACTGGTGGACCTGGCTCGCCTTTCCGCCTCGGCGGCGAATTTGCAGCCGCTCAAGTACATTCTCTCGTACGACGCCGGAGAAGAATGCCCGGATCTTTCCGCATCTGGCGTGGGCGGCCTATCTGAAGGACTGGGGCGGACCGGCCCCGGGCGAGCGGCCCGCCGCCTACATCGTCATTCTCGGCGACACAGCGATCAGCAAGACCTTCGGCTGCGACCACGGCATCGCGGCCCAGAGCATCCTTCTCGGCGCCCGGGAAAAGGGACTGGCCGGCTGCATGATCGGCCTGATCCAGCGGGAGGAGCTGCGCCAGGACGCTCGACATCCCCGCCGCAGTACGAGATCCTGCTCGTCCTCGCCCTCGGCAAGCCGCGGGAGCAGGTGGTGATCGACGAGGTCGGCCCGAACGGCGACATCAAGTACTGGCGCGACAGCGACGGCGTCCACCACGTGCCCAAGCGATCCCTCCAAGAGTTGATTATCGACTGAGTCTTCGGTTCGTAGTGTGCCCGTAAGGGCATCGTGGCACGGGCGGGACGCCCATGCCACTGAAACGCCTGACGGCGTCACTACGAACCCGGCTTTTCTCTTCGTCGTCCGCGTACCCGGGAGTATAATGGTGCTATCGACAAAGAAAGCCCTCGGAGGCATGGGTACCATGACGACATCGCAACCAGGCGTTCACACTCATCGAGCTGCTCGTGGTCATCGCCATCATCGCCCTGCTCATGGGGATCCTCATTCCGGTGCTGCACAAGGCCCGCGAACAGGGCAAAGACGTCATCTGCCGGAGCAATCTGCGGCAGATCGGCATCGCCACGAATCTCTATGCCGAGGATTGGGACCAGCTCGTTCCGCGCGGCTCGGCCGGCCAGCGGGCCTGGTACATGCTGTTCATGCCTTTCCTGGCCCAGAAGCCCATCGACAACGACTATCGCACGGTGGAGATCTACCACTGCCCCAGCTATCCGGACAAGGATCAGACGATCTGCTTCGTCGTCAACGGGTGGGACTTCAAGAACCGCAACGACTGGACCGGCACGGAGATCCTCACCCCGACCCGCCTGACCAAATGCACCCGCCGGGCCGAGACCCTCTACCTGGTCGACAACGAAAACGGCCCGTGGCGGGCGATCATCCGTAAGGCCACGGACCCGGATGTCTACCGCTGCGATGTCTGGAATCCCGGCCATCTGCCCACGTCCGACAGCCAGGACGTCACCAACGGCCGGCGGATCGCGCGGGCCCGCCACAAGAACGGCTGCAACGGCCTGTACCTCGATTGGCACGTCGAGTGGCTGGCCGCCGACGACATGACCGCCGATCATGTACCGATTCCAGAAATAGCCCAAACCTTTCCGCGTACCACGACTGCCCTGGTGACGAGAGGGAGGGGAAGAGCACATCGGGAAAATCCCTAATGGCCGGGCATAAAGGCGGCTTGCTCTCAAGACTCTCAGGCGAGTAGAGTGAGAGCCGAGATGGATGACGGACTACCTGGGAGAACCGGAGATGCGGACCAGAAGTCTGCTGCGGAACGAGAGGAGTCGGATACCCGGGGGCAGCCTGTCGAAGAATCGATTCGTGTCGATAGCCTTCTGTCTCGTTGCACTGTCGATACTTACGTCTTGTTCCTGCAAGAATGGAGATGATCCTATGGCGGACCCAGCCACACAAACCGAAATCAGCGACGATCAAGATCAGCAGCCCCGCCTTTCAGGAGGGCGGGATGATTCCGGAACGGTATACGCTGCGACGGCGACAATATCTCGCCGCCGTTGAGCTGGGAGGCGGTCCCGGAAGGCAACCAAGAGCATCGCCCTGATCGTCGACGATCCCGATGCGCCCGGCGGCACCTTCGTGCACTGGGTGCTCTACGACCTGCCGGCCGACCTGGAAGGGCTGCCGGAGAATCTGCCTCCCGACAAGGGGTTCCCCATCGGGGGCACCGAGGGCATCAACAGCACCAAGAAGACGGGCTACACGGGGCCTTGCCCGCCCAGCGGCACCCACCGCTACTTCTTCAAGGTCTACGCCCTCGACGAGAAGCTGAACCTCCCGGCGGGCGAGACCAAGGACCGGCTGCTCGAAGCCATGGAGGGACACATCCTCGGGCAAGGCCAGCTCATGGGCCGGTACAAGAGACAATAGCAATTGACGATTGGCCATTTACTATTTATGATTGTCGCGACGTGCGACGGCCGATAATAAGGGAATAGTGAATCGTAAATCATAAATAGTAGATTCTCAGGAGGTAGAGCAATGACGCATTCTCATCGTATCCCCAAAGCACTCGTGGTGTGGGCACTTCTGTTCGCGCTCGGTGCCGCCGGCGCCGGCGTTGTGGGGGCGGCCCAACCCGCCGGCGGCGATCCCATGAGGATCATTCCGGCGGACGCCATGTTCTGCGTGCGGATCAACAAGCTCTCCGCCGCGCTGGGCCAGATGGATCAGTTCCTGACGGGCATCTTCCCCGCCGGCGTCTCCATGCCGGTCCGGTCCCAGATGGGCAAGTTTCTGGGCGGGCCGGAGCCGGCCGGCGTCGACATGGCCGGGGACATCGTCGTCTTCTGGCCTCTGCCCGGCGGCGAGAAACCGGACCTGAAGCGGGTCGGCGTGCTGATCCCGGTCAGCGACTTTCAGCAGTTCCTCACCAACCCCAACGTGGTCAAGCCGGACGCACAGGGAATCCTGAAACTCAACATCGAAGGAAAGCCCGGTGTCGCAGGCATCCGGATGGGCAATTACCTCCTGCTCACGCGCGCCGGCGGACCAGCAGGCCCTGGTCGAAGCGAAGAAGCTGGACCTCCGGTGCCGGCACAGCCTCGCTGGCCCAGAGACTCAGCCCGGATGAGCTCAAACGGGCCACGGGTTCCCCGGCGTGGGCCTATGCCAATATCCAGATCGTCGCCAAGCTGTACGGGCCGGCGCTCCAGCAGAAGATCAAGGAGGCCCAGGCCACCTTCCAGAAGATGCAGACCCAGGGCCAGCCCATGCCGTTCCAGCCGCAAGAGATGATGGCGATGTACACCTCGCTGCTCAATACTCTGCTGCAGGAGACCCAGTTTGTCAGCTTGTCGCTGGAGCCCAGCGCCACGGCGATCCGGCTGGCGTCCGTGGTGGCCGCCCTGCCCAACACGGAGATGGCCAAGACCCTGAGCACGGACAGCGCACCGCCGCAACAGCCCAATCTCCTCGGCTATCTCGACAACGGCGCCGCCATGAACCTCGTGCTCAACCTGAGCCCGGCCCTTTTCAAGGCGGGAATGGCCAAGTACATGGAATTGCTGACCGCCATGTTGGGAGACGCCCCGAAAGAGGAAGTCGCCAGGTTCCGGCAGCTCATGACCGACAGCATCGACGTCCTGGGCGGCAGCCTCGCGATGTCCATGTCGGTCAACCCCAAGAGCAAGCCGCCTCTGGAGTTGAAGTACGTCGCCACCCTCAAGGACAAGCAGAAGTTCTACCAGGTTCTGGAACAGAGCTCCAAGATGATGACGGAGGGCGCGCTCGCCGATTTCTACAAGAAGCTCGGCATCCAGATGCGGTTTGACGTCAAACGGAACGTGGAGACCTACAAGGATGTCCCGATCGATGCGCTCCACTTCGCCATGCAGCCGACGGATGCCAGCCGGCCGGATATGCAGGCGATGAAGATGATGTTTGGCGAAGGATTCGAACTGCGGTTGGCGACCGTGAACAATCTTCTGGTGTACACCATGGGCGCCAATCCAGAGCAGAAGATCCACGCCCTCATCGACCAGGTCAAAGCCGGCGGGCCGACGCAGACGGCCACCGAAGTCCAGGCGGCCTTGAACCTCCTGCCCGAGGCCCGCAAGGTCGAGGTCTTCGGAACCTACAACTTCCTGCGTTTGATGCAGTTCGCGATGGCGTTTGCCCCGGTGCCCATGCCGGCCATGGACGCGTCCAGCCAGAGCGGCGGCATTGCTTTTTCCGGCGACGTCGGGGACGGCAAATTGGTGACGAACGTGGCCGTTCCGAAGCAGCACGCCCTGGAAATCATGGGCGCGATCATGAAGATGCAGCAGCAGATGCAGCCCGGCCAGCCGGGAGCACAGCCACCCTCGGGGCCGGGCAAGCCGGCCAGGAAACCGGGAGAGACGTAGCCCGCGCGGGGCCGCGATCCAGGAATACAGAACCGCCGGGGTCTTCTGCGAAAGCTGGAAGACCCCGGCCTCTATATGGTCAGCTCGGAGAACGTAATCGTCTTGCCGACACCGGCATCAACATAGCCTGGGCCGTAGCCCTCTTGAATCAACCGCCGGGCCTTGTCGCCGGAGCAGTGGGTGGGAGCAACATATCGGATACCACAGCTTCGGAAAGCAGCCATGATCGACTTCACTCTTCCCCTCGTTGCCCATTCGAGGTGGAACCCGCCGATCACGAGCAGAATATTCTCCTCATGCAGGTGCCTGACTCCCTTGACGATCCTGGCAATCCCGGGATGGGCACAGCCGGTCAGCACGACCAACCCGCGCTCGGTGCGGATGATCAGAGCCTGTTCCTTGATGCGCCGGCCCAGGATGCCCGTCGTATACACATTTCGGCAGATTTCCTCGCGGCTCCTTGACCTCGACGACAGCCGCCCCATGTCCCTGCACGGCGGTCTTGAACTTCGCCGGAAAAGACGCCGGCAGGAACACCTGCACCCGCGGGTTCGCCTTCAGCAGGCCGGTCAGCCCGCCGGTATGATCGCCGTGAATATGGGAGAGGACCACGAGATCGACCCTGCCGGGATCGATCTGAAGCTTCGCCATGTTCTCCAACAGGAGCGTCCCATCGCTGCCGGTGTCGAAGAGGATTGTCTTTTCCGGCCCCGTCACGAAAGCCGAGAAGCCCCACGCCGTCTTCAAAGAATCGACGCAGGGGTTATTGTCGTGAACGATGGTGATGGCAAGCTCGCTCAAAGCAGGCACTTCGGCCGGGTGTCGTTCTGGTTCCACAGGACTCATGTCAGCATTATATGAACTGAGGTCGGCCAGACAAGAATCAATACTTGCGGAATCGCAGGCCGTCTGTTAACTTGGGGAAGTCGTGCAGCCACGGACGTACGAGCCGGAAGGCAGGAGAGTATTTCATGAGCCACCTGATCGGTCGGCGCGGTTTCCTGACGTTGGCGGGGACAGCCGCTGCCTTGCGCAGCGTGCAAGCCGCCCGGCGCGCCGGCACCTCGAAACCTGCCGACGTGGCCCCCTGGCAGATGCGGCTGTCCACGTCATCGATCCATTTCTCCGAACTGCCCATCGAGAAGGCCTGTGAGCAGATCGCGAGCCTGGGTTTCGAGGCCATCGACATCTGGTCGGCCCATGAGGGTTGTCCCCACCTGGATGATGTCGCCGCGCGGCTGGGACCCGAGGGACTCCAGAACTTGCTCGGAAAGCACAAGCTGAAGCTGTTTGCCTTCTCCGTATATCAAGGCGGCTACGCCCGTTACGCCGAACTGCTCGGCAAGGCCGGTGGCGGGGTCGCCATTCAGGGGAGCGCTCCCCCGTGCAAACCGGAGGAGCTGAGGGCCCGCATGCGCCAGTTCGTCGAGGGCCTGAAGCCCCTGATCGAGCTGGCCGAGAAGAACAACTCCTATCTGGCGATCGAGAACCACGGCAACGCCCTGCTGGATTCGCTCGATTCGCTCCAGGCGTTTGTCGAGACCAATACCTCGCCGCGACTGGGGATCGCCCTGGCCCCCTACCATATCCAGGCAGCCAAAGCCTCCGTGCCGGAGGCGATTCACATTTGCGGCGCGCAGTTGTTTTTCTTTTATGCCTGGCAACAGCAGCCCGACGTGAAGCAGCTTCCGGGCGTCGGCCCGACGGATATGGCCCCGTGGGTCCGTGCGCTGGCCGACGTTCGTTATCGCGGCTACGTCAATCCTTTCATGCACGGACATCCCGGGACCGAGATCATGGCCGCGAATCTGGCCACCGCACGAGACTATCTCAAGGACTGTTACGTGAAGGTCCAGGGAGACAACCAACGCATCAGGTGCTTCGATTTGAGCCACACCAATCACAAGGAGAAGACCATGAGCAGCAAGAGCCAGCAACCAGACAAGCCCGAGAACCTGACGCGACGTGACTTCATGCGGGACGGCGCCACGGCGGCCGCCGGCTTGGCCGTCGGACTGAACGCGAGGGGAAGCCAAGCCCACGCTGCTGAAGCCGCCAAAACGCGCAGTTACAACCCTGACATGGAGTACCGTCCGCTCGGCAAGACCGGCTTGTGGGTGTCCGCCGTCTGCATGGGCGGGCATTGGAAACGAGTCAACAAGATGGCGCCCGGCGCCTTCAAGGGCGACGATTGGCTCGGCGGCATCAACCTCAATGATGAAGGGTTCAAAAAGAACCGTCGTGACGTAATCACCCGGTGCATCGAGTCGGGCATCAACTACATCGATGCGTGCACGAGAGAGGAGGTCCTCACCTATGCCGAGGCCCTGCGCGGCCGGCGCGACAGTATGTATCTGGGCTTCTCCTGGTATCAGCAGGAGATGCGCATTAAGGGCTTCCAGACGGCCGACGCTTTGCTCGGGACCCTGGACAAAGGGATGAAGGAGGCCAAGCTCGAATACGTCGATCTCTGGCGGATCACGATGCACGAGCAGAGCGGCCTGCACAAGCCGGGCGAGGTCGAGGAAATGATGAAGGCCCTGGAGAAGGCCCGCCAGCAGGGCAAATGCCGATTCACCGGCCTCTCGTCGCACGACCGCCCGCACATCAAGTCGATGATCGAGAAATACCCCGGCATCGTGCAGGTCGTCGTGACGCCGTATACCGCCAAGAGCAAGGTCAGGCCCACGGACAGCCTGTTCGACGCCGTCAAGCAGCATGGCGTCGGCGTCTTCGGCATCAAGCCGTTCTCGGAAAACGCCATCTTCAAAGGCGACGGCTCCCTCGAAAGCCCGACGGCCGAGGAAGACAGCCGGATGGCCCGCCTGGCCATCCGCTACATCCTCGCCACGAACGTCATCACCGCCCCCATTCCGGGCCTGATCAATACGCAGCAGGTGGACAACATGGTCAAGGCCCTCAAGGAAAGCCGCGAGTTGAGCCTGGCCGAGGCCCAGGAGCTCGAGCAGGCCATGGACCGGGCCTGGGCCAACCTGTCCCCCCAACTACCAGTGGCTGAAGAACTGGGAGTACGTGTAGCGATGCATTTAGCAGAACGGTCGCTGGTGGTAGCGACATTCCTGATGAGCGGCGTGCTGATCTTCGTATCGGAAAGCCGCCCTTGGGAGGAGGCTCGGACCGTCGCCTGTGACGGCAACGACTCGCCAGAGTGTGACCGTGCAGTGAAGGCCGTTCAGGACCCCAACCAGAAGCCGGCCACGTCGTTCGTGGCCAATCCGTTCTGCAAGGTGTGCCACCTCGACTTCGACGAGGAGGAGCTGGCGCTGCAGCACGAGATCTGGGGGATCGGCTGCGAGCGCTGCCACGGCGAGTCGTTCCGCCACCGCTCGGACGAGGCGAACATCACGCCGCCCGAGATCATGTACCCGAAGGAAAGGATCAATCCCTCGTGCATGTCGTGCCACCCCCGGCAGGACATTCAGGATACCAAGGATCACGATCCGATCCTGGAGGCGGGCCTGAGCAGCTTCGAGGAGGCGACGCCCACGGGCCAGGACGCCAAGAAATACTGCACCGACTGCCACGGCAGCAAGCATCGTGTTTTGAGGGTGCGCACCACCCGACTGGGACAAAGCCACCGGAGCCGTGCTCAAGAAGAGTAATTGATACAGACCGTGATTGATTCCTGCACTCTGTTTGTCATCCCTTCGCAGCGCTCAGGGCTGGCTCTGAACGGCGCGTAGCGGAGTGAAGGATCTGCTCTTCGTGGCATGGGCATCTTGCCCATGGGTGGGATCCCAGTCGCAGGGCCATCTCGGTCCTGGCCGTCGTTGTTCTTCCACGGGCAAGATGCCCGTGCCACGTCTCAGATCGGTGCGCCGGTAGTGTCCTTGTACTTCTCGCGCAGCCGCTTCAATTCCGCCGTCAATTCCTTGACCGTGTCCGCGTAGGCGGGATCGTTGTAGACGTTGCGCATCTCATCCGGGTCGTTCTTCAGGTCGTAGAGCTCCCATTCGTCGATGTCGTTGTAGAAGTGGATGAGCTTGTAGCGCTCGGTCCGCACGCCGTAGTGGCGCTTGACGCTGTGCACGGCGGGGATATTCGTAATAATGGTAGTACATGGACTTCCGCCAGTCGCTCGGCGTGCGGCCCTGCAGCAAGGGACGAATCGAGACCCCCTGCATATCCTCCGGCACGCGGGCGCCTGCATAATCCAGGAAGGTCTCGGCGAAGTCCAGGTTCATGACGATGTCCTTGTTCACGGAGCCCGCCTTGATCTCCTTCGGATACCGGACCAGCAGCGGCATCTGCAACGACTCCTCGTACATGAATCGCTTGTCGAACCAGCCGTGCTCGCCCAGATAGAAGCCCTGGTCCGAGGTGTAGATGACGATGGTGTTGTCGGCCAGGCCCGATTCCTTGAGATAATCCAACACCCGGCCCACGCTCTCATCGACCGACGCAATGCAGGCCAGGTAATCTTCCATGTAGCGCCGGTACTTCCAGCGAACCAGGTCCTTGCCCTGCGGATTGGCTTCTTTGAAGGCCTTGATCTTGGGCTCGTAAGCTGCATCCCACTTGGCCTTCTGCTCCGGCGTGAGATTATTCGGCGGGACGAGCTTGACGTCCCGGTCGTTCATGGTCTTGGCAATGGTCATATCCTGCTCGTGGGCCGCCCGTCCCCGGCCGGTGTAGTCGTCGAAGAGCGTCGCCGGCTCCGGAATCTCCTTGTCGTCGTAGAGCGTCAGATACTTGGGGGCCGGCTCCCACTCCCGGTGCGGGGCCTTGTGGTGGAACATCAGGTAGAACGGCTTGTCCCCCTTGCGCCCCTTGAGCCATTGCAGGGCCAGATCGGTGAGGATCTCGGTGACGTATCCTTGATGTTTCGTTCGTTTGCCCATCTCGATCATCGGCGGGTTGTAGTACACCCCCTGCCCCGGCAGGATGTGCCAGTAGTCGAAGCCGGTCGGGTCCGTCACGAGGTGCCACTTGCCGATAATGGCGGTCTCGTAGCCCGCCTGCTGGAGCAGCTTCGGGCCCGTCTGCTGGCGTGCCGTCGAACTTCTTGCTGTTGTCGATGTGACCGTTCAGATGGCTGTACTTGCCCGTGAGAATCACCGCCCGGCTCGGCGCGCAGATGGAGTTCGTGCAGAAGCAATGCTCGAACCGCATCCCCTCCTTCGCGAGCCGGTCGATATTGGGCGTCTGGTTGACCTTGCTCCCATAGCAGCCTATGGCATGGGCATCATGATCGTCGGACATGATAAAGAGGATATTGGGCCGTTTCTTGCCCTGGCCCGCCCCCTGCCCGCGGCCGATACCCTGCGGCAGCACCGCCCAAGCCCCCGCCGACACCCGCCAGAACCCCCAGGCCCCGGAGAAACTCTCGTCGCGTCTGTCTGTTCATAGCACGTCCTTTCAAATTACCCGAGGGACATGATATGGCCCGAAGGAGCCGTCGTCCAAGGAATTGCCGACTCGCGTCGTAATCAGGGTTCCGCCTCCCACAGGCCGGGGTACCGGCGGATGAAGCCGGTCGGGGCGACCTCCAGGAGCGCCTGCATATCCCACACTTGGGGCCTCGTACCAGTACGTCGTCTCCGTGCGGCGCTCATAACGCTGGGGCAGAAGGGCCAGGCTACCCACCGCCACGTCAAGCCATGCGGCCGGTGCATCCGCCGCCTGCCCCACCTCCAGAGCCAAGCGCCGCAGTTGAGGCAGGTTCGTCGCCGGCGTGAACGCGAAATCGAGATCGACGCAGTGCCCAAGGTCCGCCACGGCCGCACCATTGAGAGTCCACCCTCCCTCGCTTGTTCGCACGATGCGAAACTCGACAGAATCCGCTCCGAGCCAGCCCTGGACGCGTCCTTGCTGCACGTGCCACGCGAGGTCGCACACGACGTGGTAGGCCAACCGCGCGGGGACCCCGTTGTGCCGGAAGACGGCCGTCCCCTCCAGCCGCCATCCGGTATCGCTCCGATCAAGCCGACAAGCATCATGCCCCGGCGTATCCAGCCGTCGCCAGAGAACAGAGGCTATCATCATTCGCACGCTTCGCTTCGGCGATCACATTTCTATTCTTAGGCGTATTCAGTGCTATGAATGCGAAAACCGGTACCATGTGTCCTTTCACCTTGGCCCCGCACCCGGCCATCAAGCACACGAGGAGGGCCTGCCCTGTGAGCATTGCCATTCTGAGAATCATCATCGCTCCTGACGCCATCCCAACCGATCACTCTGGGCACTCCCAACCATCCCGATTCTCCTATATTCACAGCCGCAATCTTTGCACGGCGAGCCGGCCAAGTCAAGTCCCAAAGGCGGGGATCGCCGTATTCACGTGCGGCTATGCTCTCCGGGGAGCCTGGGCGCCTTTGTCATGCTGAACGAAGTGAAGCATCTGGGCACCGCAGGACAAGTCCCTGTCGCATCGGGTCCTTGTACACCTCCCTGGCCAGATCCTTCGCTGCCGCTCAGGATGACAGAAAGAGCCCACGGCCGGACGAGTTTCAGTCGCAGACCCACACTTCCAAGGCGATAGGACGGGGTCATGGGTTTTGGCAGGAACCGGCGTGTCGCTCGCCCTGCCGCGAATTTCCTTGAACGGCGGCGGGCGCGGTGCGTACAATGGGTTAGGTCGCTAGGGGTGGCCCGGCACGTGGCGGGCCTGAGAGAAAACCCTCGGAACCTGATCAGGACAAACGCCTTAACGAGCGGATAGGCCTGCGTAGGAAAGCGATGAAAGAGAATTTGGACGACCATGAGAGAATCGCTTCCCCGCCAGGAGCGATTTTTTTATTGGCCGCGAGGAGTAGTGAATCATGACGACACAGTTGACCGAAGCCAAAGCCGGAACTATCACCACAGCGATGCGGCTGGTCGCCGAGAGCGAGGGGCTCGGCGCCGACCTTGTCCGCGACGAGATCGCGGCCGGGCGGCTCGTGATCCCGGCCAACAAGATTCATCTCAAGAGCAATCTCCAGCCCGCCGGCATCGGCCGGGCCCTGCGGACGAAGGTCAATGCGAATATCGGCACCAGCAGCGTCCGCTGCTCGGTCCAGGCCGAGATCGAGAAGATGGAGGCGGCCCTGGCGGTCGGCGCCGACGCGATCATGGACCTCAGCACCGGCGGCGATCTCGACGCCATCCGCGTCGAGTTGCTGGCGCATTGTCCCGTGCCCTTCGGGACGGTGCCGATCTACCAGGTGATCGAGGGCCGGCAGGTGGAGGACGTCACGCGGGACATCATCCTGCACACGATCGAGAAGCAGGCGAAGCAGGGCGTGGACTTCTTCACGATCCACGCCGGCGTGCTCCGGGAGCACCTGCCGCTGGTCGAGAAGCGCGTCATGGGAATTGTCAGCCGGGGCGGGGCCCTGCTCGCCAAATGGATGCTCCACTACAACCGGCAGAATCCGCTGTACGAGATGTTCGACGAAATCTGCGACATCATGGCCGAGTACGATGTGTGCTTCTCGCTCGGGCGATGGGCTGCGGCCCGGCGCGATTGCCGACGCCACCGATGCGGCACAAATCGCGGAATTGAGAACACTGGGCGAGCTGACCCAAAGGGCCCAGGAGCGCGGCTGCCAGGTCATGGTCGAGGGTCCCGGCCACGTGCCGTTTCATCAGATCCAGCACAACATGGAGATCCAACAGAAGATCTGCCACGGGGCGCCCTTCTACGTGCTGGGTCCGCTGGTGACAGACATCGCCCCCGGCTACGATCACATCACCTCCGCCATCGGCGGCTGTGCCGCCGCGTTCTACGGAGCCTCCTTCCTCTGCTACGTCACGCCGCGAGAGCACCTCGGCCTGCCCAACACGGACGACGTTCGGACCGGAGTCGTGGCCGCCCGGATCGCCGCCCATGCGGCGGACCTCGCCCGGGGCCTCCAGGGAGCCGATACGCGGGACCGGAAATTAAGTGTAGCAAGATCGAACCTGGACTGGGATACGCATCTGGCCACGTCGCTCGACCCGCAAACCGCCGACCGCATGCATCGCGAGGCCTGCCAAGAGATAGGGGCGACGGAGCTTCATTCGGCCGACTACTGTTCCATGTGCGGTCAGCACTGGTGCAGCGCGCGGATCAACAAGGAAGTCCGCGAGGCGATCGGAAAGCGGAGGACGGTCACGTCTTCATCGAGTCCAGCTCGATGAAGGCGATGGGCAGGAAGATGAAGACGGGCAGCCAGGCCCAGAGTTCCGGCATCACCCGCTCGAAGACGATCTCCGTGGCAAACATCTTGCAGACGAAGGTAACGACGAAGCAGGCGGCCGTCAGGCCGAAGCTGGCCAGCACGGCGGACTTCATCGTCCGGGGGTCGCGGCAAATCAGCACGGGCAGGCTCACCATGAGCATCGTCAGATTGATGATCGGATCGGTAATGCGGAAGTGCTTCTGGCTCAGGAGCTGCGCCATGTCCTTGATCTTGGTCTGCTGGGCCGCGAGCGCCGTCAGTTGCCGGGAGCTCAGGAGGGTGTTGTACCCGGACTTGCGGCGAATCGCGATTTCCTTCGGCAGCAGGTCGTCGGCCTGGTACGAGGCGATCGGCTCGGGCGCGGCGGTCGAGTCCGTGCTGATGAGCCGGCCGTTGATCAGGTCCCACCGGCCGGTCTGGTCGTTGTAGGTCGCGAGGTCCGCCGAAATCCGGCCGGTGACCTCCCAGACCCTCGGCTCCGGCGTGGCGCGGCGCGTGATGATCGTGGGACGGTACAGCGACCGGGACTCGACGTCATACCGCAGCGAGCAGATCAGGGAGCCGTTGGCGTCCGCCATAAACCAGATGGCGTAGGCCCCCTTGGTGCCCGTTTCATCCGCGTTCCGTGCGAGCTTGTCGCTGATCGACGGGATGAGGAGCTCCTGGTCCGCCACGGCCAGCCCCGTAAAGAGCACGGCCAGAATCAGAATCGGCATGACGATCCGCTTGGCACTGACGCCCGATGCGATCATCGCCACCAGTTCGTTGTTGCGCACCATCTTGCCCAGGGAGAAGGCGGCGGCCACGACAATGATCACCCCCGCAATATCGCGGAAATAGAGCGTCACATTCAGGCCGTAGTACGTGATGATATTCTGGACGACGGACCACGCGCCGGACGGGGCCCGTTCGGCGAACTCATCGAAGTTCACGAACAGATCGATGATCACCCGCAGTCCGATCAGAACGGAGAAGGAGATCCCGTACCCGGTCAGGAAACTCTTCGCGATGTACCGATCCAGGATCTTCATCTCGTGTCTCCGCGGACCTTCATTGCCGCAGCAACCTCCGGTAAATCAAGACCGTCAGCAGGACCAGGAACGCCACGCCGCCCCACATGACGAGAACGCCGGAGGAGCCCCCTCCATCAACGTTCTCGGTCAGGCGTTTGCCGGCGATGATCGCGGCGCCGAGCACCGCAGCGGGAACACAACTGGCGCCGAACGCGCCGAGCAAATGCCCGCCCTTTTGAATGATGCCCAGGGCAATCCCAATCAGGATCATGGGAATGCAGCCAATCCCGAACACCAGCCGGGAGCTCATCTCGGACCGCAGGGCCGCGCCGACCACACCCATCACGCGGTGCAACGCACTCTGGAATCGCGCCAGAATCGAGCTCGGCGGCCCGCCCAGCAGCGATCCGACCTTCGCCGGCGAAGAGACAACGTCCAGAACCGGGCCGCTCTCCAGCCCTTTCCTGATCTTGTCGGGCAAAGCCAGGTCCGGCACTACGTACTGCGTCCCCACACCGCCCCCGTCCTCGTCGCGGACCCCGTGCAGATTCAGACCCAGCCGGGGGTTGGCGGGGTCTTCCTCCACGTAGATCTCCGCCTTATCGCACGTCAGCCGCCGCAGGCGCACGCCGGCACGATTGTCGTATTCCTCCACAAGGACGGGCGGCGTGAGCGTCACGACCATCGCTTTGTCCAAGGCGCACGCCGTCGCGGACAGCCGGATCGAGTGCGGCTCGCCCGGGAGCTCGTAGAAGCTGCCCCGGCCCGCGCGCAGCGTCTCGCCGATGTCGCGGGCGAGCAGTTCGGCGGCCAATTGCGTGTAGGTCGTGCGCGCGGCCTTGGCGATGGGATCGAACTGCATCAGGTCGGCCCGGATCTGCTTCATCTCCTCGACCTTTTTGAACTTGATCTTGTCGCCCAGGAGCGAGCCGAATTCCTTTCTCAGGAGCAGCGAGCCGATCTCGACCCAGTAGTCGTTCGCCGCGTCGCCGATCTGCCGGGCGTGGTGGATGGTGAGCTGCATCTCATTGAACTTGTCGTGCGCGTCGAACTGTACCTTGGCGGCCTCCGCCGTGTGGATTCTTTTGATGCTGTCATTTTCACGCTGGACCACGACGATGCCGTACAAGGTGTCATTCGCCGCATCGGCGTAGTCCGCGTAGATGAAATAACGAAAATCCGGCGGCAGGCCATAGTAGCCCTTGCGATGGATGTTGCGAAAGAGGATCTGCTTGGCGTCCGCCTTCAGGGACTTCTCGGCCAGATGCACGAAGTAGGGCATGACGTGGAAGCTCAGCAGCAGATTCGCGATCGCCACCAGCAGCGCCAGCATGAAGCCCGGGTAGATGAGCGTCAGCAAGCCGACGCCGCTGGCCCGGCAGGCATCGAGCTCGTTATCGACGGCGAAGCGGCCGTAGATCAGGGCCGAGGCAAACAGGGCCGCCATCGGCAGCACGAACGTCAGCGTGATCGGCATGAAGTAGATGAGGATGTGCAGGACCTGCCGCGGCCCCACGCCGTATTCCTGCACCGGCCGCAGAATCCCGCCCAGGCTCAGGATCAGCGTCAGCCCGACCGTGGCCAGGAGGAAGACCCGCAGCAGATCCCGGAAGATATATCGTTGCAGCGTGAAAATCATCTCAGGATCGCCTGTCTCTGAATCCGTTCACGGCTCCACCTCGTACGCAACAGGGATCGTGTCCCTCGCCTCACCGGGCCGACACGATCGGTCACTTCTCCGTCCTGCTCATGGCGATCTCGAGCGGATCGAGATCCTTGATCCGGTCCGCGAAGACCTCGTGCGGATACTGCGCGAGCAATTCCTTCTGATAATCCTCCAGGAGGCGCTGTCGTTGTTCGCTGATCAAGGTCCATTTGACGCCGTTGGCGATCTGCTCGGAATAGGGCTGGACTTGGGCCGGCGTCTTCTCGAGAATTCGCACGATCCGCCATTTCACGCCGCGGCCGTAGAAGCCTCGGAGCGGACCGATCGTCTGATTCGGATCCGCCTTCCACAAGTCGGCCCAGAAAAGCCCCTCGCCGATGGCGGAGACGTTATGAGGCTCCTCTTCCTTCTGCAGGGAACGGGCTTTCCGCAAGGCCTCGAAGTCCTCCCCCTTGTCGAGGGCCGCCTTGACCTCCTGCGCAACCTGGAGATTCTCGCACCAGATCTGGCTGATCTTCACTTTGGCGGCTTGGCCGAATCGCTCCTGATTCTTCTCGAAACAGGCCTTGATCTGCTCCGCCGTCGGCTCCTTGGCGCCCTTCAGTTTCTCCTCCTGCACCTTGTAGAGCAGCTCCTGGTCCTCGCGCTGCCGGATTTCGGCGCGCAGCTTCGGGTCCTTCTCGTACCCGCGGGTCTTGGCCTCGGCGACCAGAATGGGCAAACGCAGGGCGGAATCCACCAGCTTATCCACGCCGGCGGGCGTGCCCAGATCGCCCGGCCGCTTCGGCGGCGCCATGTTGCAGATCGCCTGGAACCAGTCCTTCAAAGTGAACTGCCCGCCCTCGTACGTGGCCAGAACGAGATTCTTCTCCTTTTCGGAAAGCTCATTTCGGACCTGGCTGTTCTTGATCCAGAACTCCCCCGGCCCCCGTGCCTCCACGGGTTTCAGCAGCAGCCGCTGATGGATCTGGGCCGCCGTGGCGAAGTTGTCCCGGGCCTTCTGCAGATGGAACTTCTCGGTCAGCTTGCTGTAGAATTGAGTGAAGATCTTCAAGGCGGCCGCCCGCTGGGCGAGCAAGGTCGCCTGATCGCGATTCAACTGCGGACGTTCCTTCAGGAGACGATCCACCTCGGAGGCCTCGACGGCCGGGGGCCCGGGAAACAGGCTGTCCTGTATCATCATGGCGAGCCGACTCTGCTCGAGCTCCTGCAGGCGCTGATGAATCGCGTCATCCTTGAGATAGCCCAGCTTGCGGCCCTCCAGGCTCATCGCCTTCTCCGCGAGCATCACCTGCAGCGTCGCCTCCGCGGTGACGGGCTTACTTTCCGTGGGGAACTCCTCCTCGTGCGGTCGAATCTCGCGCACGAGCCGCTCTTCCAGCTCCGCCCGCGTAATGACGAAATCGCCGATCTTGGCGACCGCGTTGGGAGAATCGGCCGCAGACTCTTTCGGCGGCTCCTGGGCCCGCGGTTGGGAAAGAAGGACGAGGGCCGTTCCGGCCACCAGGACCGCCGGCAGCGCCGCGACGAACAAGAAATGGTATTTCGCATTCATCGGTCAGTGAATCACTTTATTCAGCGGATACGTGATAATCCCCGACGCCCCCGCCCGCTTGAGTGCAGGGACCAGGGACCTTTCCACGTGGTCGTCGACGATCACTTCGATGGCGACGTACTCGGAGTCCGCCAGGCCGGAGATCGTCGGGACTCTTCTCGGCCGGCAGCGTCTTGAGGATGGCGTCCAGGTCGGCCCGGCGCACGTTCATCTTCAGACCGACCTTGCCGCGCGCCTCGATCGCCGCCTGGAGCAGAATGGAGATGTTCTCGATCTTCTCCCGCTTGAAACTGTCCCGCCAGGCCGCCTGGTTGGCGATCAGCCGCGTCGTGGAGACGATCACGGTGTCGAGGATGCGCAGGTTGTTCGCGCGCAGCGAGGTCCCCGTCTCCGTCAGCTCGACGATGGCGTTGACCAGGCGGGCCTTCACCTCCGTGGCGCCCCAACTGAACTCGACCTTCACGTGGAGGTTCTTGTCCTGGAAGTAGCGTTTCGTGACGCCGACGAGCTCGGTGGCGACGATGCCTCCCTCCAGCTCCTCCGGCCGGGTCACCGGCGATTCGTTGGGCACCGCCAGCACCCACTTCGTCGGATTGCTGGTCTCCTTGCTGTAGGGAAGCTCGCACACTTCCACCACGTCGCAGCCATTCTCCTTGATCCAGTCCAGGCCGGTGATGCCCGCATCCAGCACACCGTCCCCGACGTAGCGGCCCATCTCCTGGGCCCGCAGATAGACGGCCTGGATCTCCTCGTCGTCGATCGTCGGCCAGTAGCTGCGCTTCGACTCCCCGACGTGCAGGCCGGCCCGGTCAAACAACTCCACCGTCGCTTTCTGCAAACTCCCGGCGGGAAGGCCCAATTTCAGAATTCGTTCGGAAGCCACATTTGTTCCTTGTGCACCAAATTCACTGCGTCGAACCGGTCCTGTCCTGGTCGTGCGTCCGGCGTCTTACGCCTTGCGCCGCCCGCTTTTGCCCTGGGGCGGGCCGGCTCGGCCCTTCAATTTCTTGATCACCTTCGGAGATTCGCTTTCGCGGCGCAGCAGAACGTAGAACTCATACGCGTCTTTCGCGGCCACACACCGGGTCAGGAAGCCTTCCAGGTCCTCCGCATCGGCGTTCGCGTCGATGATCCCGTTGCGCTTGAGGTACTCGGTCATCTGCTCCGTCAAGGGAATGGCGTGGGCCTCCAGCGACGTCAGCAGGCAATAGTTGATGACAAAGCGGCTGACCCCTTCGATCTTCTCCAGATCCTGCCGGGCGGGCCGCTTGCCCAGCTTCTTGAGGGTCGCCAGGCTGATTTTGTGATGCTCATCGAAGATGCCCCGCAGCGCGGCCGTGAGCGCCAGGGCCGTGGCCCGGCTGGAGACGGCATGGCGGCCCAGCACCTCCGCCACCTCCTCCACGCGCGAGACCCGCAGATCGTTCCAGTCCACGAAGGCCCGGCGTGATCTCCCGCAAGGCCTTCTGGGCGGCGGATTCGCTCATCCGCTCGCTGATGATGCCACAGATCAGGGCCTCGACCGGGTCCTCGTAGATGGTTCGCTCGACCTGGGGGTAGGTCCGCTTGAGCTCACGGTACAACCGTTGCAGTCGCTGAGCATGTTCCTTACTGTTCTTCATGGCCCTTCCAGACGCCGCTGCAAGGTCGGCCCCGAATGCACCCGGTGCGATCGACCGAGCGCACCGTATTACTCCGGCGGGTCAGTGTCTTTGTTCTGACGTTCATTGGCCACTTGGTCGATCAGCTTCATCACTTCCAGCGTCTTGCGAAACTGCTCGTCCTCATGAAAACGCAGCACGGGACAGAACTTGCTGTCGAGGGCCTCCGCCAGAAACGACTGAATCCGCGTTCTGGCATGCGTGATCGCGGCAAAGGTCCTGTCCTTGGCGTCTCATTCGACTCATCCGAGGCGAAGATGCTCAGATACACGTCCGCACTGCGCAAATCCGCCATGACTTCCACCCGAGTGACGCTCACAAAGCCCGTGATCCGCGGATCGCTCAGATGATTGGCGATCACGTCGCTGACCACCTCTCGAATCACTCGGGCCACTTTTTCCTGTCTTCGGGTAGGCATAGGGTGTTCCTTAGAGACCTAAACCTGCCAATCTCACGACCCGAGGGTCCTGGCTACTTTGACGATGTCATAGAAGTCCAGGATGTCGTCCACCTTGATATCATCAAAGCCCGCCAGCTTGACGCCGCACTCCAACCCGGTTTTGACTTCGCGTGCATCGTCCTTGAAATGTTTCAGCGACTCGACGGCCACGTTGTCCCGGATGACGATATTGTTGCGGATCAGCCGGACTTTCGCGTTCTTGGCCGCCACCCCGCTGGTGACATAGCAGCCGGCGACGGTGCCGACCCGGGAGACCTTGAAGGTGGCGCGGACGGTGGCCCGG
Organism: uncultured Planctomycetota bacterium; assembly: GCA_963699595.1. Classification (GTDB taxonomy): domain Bacteria; phylum Planctomycetota; class Phycisphaerae; order Sedimentisphaerales; family Anaerobacaceae; genus PLanc-01. Next base: position 72,481 of record CAVOUO010000035.1, on the reverse strand, counting down.
CCGAGCGCCCGCTCCTGTTCCTCCGGCTCCAGCAGACCGGCCATCGATTTCCGCAAGTCCTCGGTGATGCGATAGATGATGTTGTACAGCCGGATATCGACGCCCTCGGCTTCCGCCACCGCCTTGGCGTGCTCGTCGGCGACCACATCGAAGCCGATGATGATCGCGTTGGAGGCCTCCGCCAGCAGGACGTCGCCCTCGGTGATCCCGCCGGGCAGGGCCTGCAGGATGTGCAGCCGGACCTCGCTCGTGCTCAGCTCGGACAGGTACTTCTTCAGCACGTCCACCGAGCCCTGCACGTCGGCGCGGATGATCAGGTTCAGCTCCTTGACGTTGCCGGCCTCGATCTGGCTGAACAGGTTCTCCATCGTGACCTGGGTCCGCTCGGCCAGCGACTTCTCGCGGGCCCGCAGCTTGTTTTCTTCCGCGGCGGCCTTGGCCTTGTTGATGTCGTCGAGGCAGTAGAACCGGTCGCCCGCCTGGGGGACATCGTTGAGGCCGACCACCTCGACGGGCATCGAGCTCGTGGCGACCTTGATCTTCTTGCCGTAGCTGTTCGTCATCGTCCGGACGCGGCCGTACGTGTTGCCCGCCAGCAGAACGTCGCCCTTTTCCAGGCGGCCTTCCTTGATCAGCACGGTGGCCACCGGGCCCTCCTGCGAGGACATCTTGGCCTCCACGACCCACCCGGTGGCCGGGATCGTATCGTCCGCCTTCAAGTCCAGCAGCTCCGCCACGTAATCCAGGGCCTCCAGTAAGTCGCTGATCCCCTGGCCGGTGGTGGCACTGGTCTTGACGACTTCCGTCGAACCGCCCCACTCGGTGGGGGCCAAACCGTGCTCGGACAATTGGGAATAGATGCGATTGATGTCGCAGCCCGGCAGGTCGATCTTGTTCAGGGCCACGATGATCGGCACGCCGGCGGCCTTGCTGTGGGCGATGGCCTCGACCGTCTGGGGCATGACGCCGTCGTCGGCCGCCACCACCAGGACGACGATGTCGGTCATGTTCGCCCCGCGGGCCCGCATGGCCGTGAAGGCCTCATGGCCGGGCGTGTCGAGGAACGTCACCGTCTTGGTGTCCCAACTGACCTGCGAAGCGCCGATGTGCTGCGTGATCCCGCCGGCCTCGCCGGCGGCCACCTGGGTCGACCGAATGCGGTCCAGCAGGCTGGTCTTGCCGTGGTCCACGTGGCCCAGCATGGCCGCGACCACCGGCCGCCGCTTTTGATTCGTTCGCTCGCGCGTCGTCGAACTCCTTGCGAATCTGATCCTCCAGGGAGGCTTTACGTTCCACCACCAGCTCGGTCTCGAACTCCAGGGCCACCAGCTCGGCCACGTCGCTGCTGATGGCCTGGTTGGCGGTGGCCATGATGCCCTGTTGCATCGAGCTTGCCGATGATGTCCGTGGCCTTCACCGCCAGCACGGAAGACAGATCCTTGACCAGGATCGGCTCGCTGATGGCCGCCGTCTTCGGCCGCACCGGGGCCGACGGCCTCGCGCGGGGTCTTGGACGCGATCCGCCGCGTCGGCCGCAGACGCAGACCTTCGCCGCCGGCCGCCGTCAGCCGGGCCTGCCGCTCCTCGATGTCCCGCTGCCGCCAGTTCTTGTGCAGCTTGGCCTTCTTGAGGGCGTCCTCGTCCGTCTCCTCTTTGCGACGGCCATGCGTGCGGTCTTTGTGCTGCTGCTGCTGCTGCTTCGCTCCCTTCTTGTCGATTACCCCCACCTTGGACTCGCTGGCTCCTTTGCCCGCATAGATCAGCGGCTGGGTGACGGGAGCGTCGTAGCGCGGCTTGAAGCGGGAGTCGCGGACGGTCCATCGGCTCCGGCGCCTCGACGCGAACGACCTGGGGTCCGCTCAGCTTGGCCGGACGCGGCTTGTCGAGCATCGGACCGGCAGGCATGACGATGATCTCCGGCGGCTTCGGCTTCTCCGGCGGCTTCACGACCGGCGCCTGGACCTGCACTTCCACCGGCGGCGGCTCCGGCGGGGCTACGACCGGCGGAAGCTCCGGCTCTGCCGGAGCGGCGACCACCGTCGGCGTCTCCTGTCCGACCACCACCGGCTGCTCCTGACGGCAACTCCTCCGGCTCCTGCACGACCGGTTCGGCGACAGCTTCCTCGATCTCCTCGCATCGGGGCTTCCTCCTCCTCGATCTCGGGCTCGACCGCAACCTGCGTTTGCTCGACGTGTCTCGGCTTCCTTTTGACTCGGACCTCCGCGAGGTCCACCTTCTCCGCCGTCTCGACGGTCGTGACGTTCTCTCCCTCGCTAAACCATTCCCGGATGGTGGCGGCCAATCCCGCCGAGATCGTCGCCATGTGGTTCTGAACGTCCAGACCTTCATCCTGGCACTTCTTCACAATCGCCGAGCTCTTGACCCCGAGCTCTCGTGCTAAAATGTAAACTCTTGTAGTAGCCAAAAAACCTCCACGTCTTCGTAAAACAGTGTCAAGTCTGAAGCCGCCAGCGGGAAGAAACCCGCTTCCCACTTCAGACTCTCCACTTCCAATCTGCCTTATCCCTCATCAGCGCGCGGCATCGCATCCGCTACCTGCGCCGGCTGCGCCAATTGCTTCTCCGCCTTCTTCTGATCCGCCTCGGCGACCAGCGCCTTGGCCTCACGGTCCGCGGCCTCGACCAGCCGCTCGGCAAACGCACGATCCAGTTTCAGCTCGCCGACCAGCGGCTCGGCCCCGACATCATCCAGGTCGAGAACCGAAATGATGCCGAGCGCGATGAGCTTGTCGACGAGGACCTCGTCCGCCCCCTCGACGCCCTTGACACAGTTGGCCAGCCGCTCGATTCCCTGGTTGTATTCATCCGGCGTCAGAATATCGATATCCCAGCCGGTCAGCCGTGCGGCCAGGCGAACGTTCTGGCCGTGCTTGCCGATCGCCAGGCTCAACTGGTCTTCCTCGACCACCACCGTGGCCCGCCCCAGCTCGAAGCACAGGGCGATCTCGCTGACCTTCGCCGGCATCAGGGCATTCGCCACCAGGACCTGCGACGAATCGTTCCAGCGGACGATGTCGATCTTCTCGCCGCCCAGCTCATCGACGATGTTCTTGATCCGGCTGCCGCGGACGCCGACGCAGGCCCCCACGGGATCGACCTTGTCGTCATACGACGTGACGGCGACCTTGCTGCGATAGCCGGCCTCGCGGGCCAGGGCCCGGATCTCGATGATGCCCTCGGCAATCTCGGGCACCTCGGACTCGAACAGCCGCCGGATGAAGTCCGGATGCGTCCGCGACAGGATGATCTTGACCTGGCTGGCGTATTCCTTCACGTCCAGGATCAGGCAGCGGATCCGCTCGCCCGGGCGATGCGTCTGCCCCATGATCTGCTCGCCCTTGGGCATGTAGCTTTCCGTCGAGTGATCCAGATTGACGATCAGCGTCCCGCCTTCATAGCGAACGACGGCGCCGCTGACAAGCTGGCCCTTCCGCTGGACGAACTCGCTGAAGATGCTGTCTCGTCTCATCCGCCCGGATCTTCTGGATCATGACCTGCTTGGCCGTCTGGGCCGGGATTCGCCCCAGCGCCTTGATGTCGATGGGCTGGCCGTCTTTGAACGCGGTCACTTTGCCCGAGCTGCGGTCGATCTGGACGGCGATCTGCGCTCTCGGTATCCCCGAAGTGCTTGCGAACCGCCGAGACCATCGCCTCTTCCAAGTCGGCAAAGATCGACTCCTTGTCGATATTCTTGTCGCGGGCTATGTTGTCCACGATTCTCAGCAGTTCCTGGTTCATCGTCCGATCCCGTCAATAGAAATCCTGCTTCGCAAGGGCCAAACAAAAAGTGGAAACCCTTACAGTTTCCACTTCCATAACGCCCGTGCCCGACTGAGGTTGTCATCTGCCCTTCGCCTACATCAGTCGCCTCCGACAGCGGTTTGACCCTGGCACCCTGCTCAAAAAGCCAAACCTCATCTTCAACCTCACTGGCGCCACAACGTTGAAGCAGAAACATCGATTCCACAGCCACCACTTGTGCAAATGCAGCGTTCTTCATAGCTTATGCACTCACGCCGCCGCACCGTTTACAGTCCATTCCCAAGCTCATTCCTGTACCTTCACTACCTGCACTGATGGCTGTGGTAGCCGTTAACCTGTTTCACCAAAGTCGTTATGATAATCGTCAAACGCCCAAGTGGCAATAACTTTTTTGCATATTTTGGCCCTTTTTGAGCCAAATCGCCGTGCCCCCCTTCCCGTCGGCTCAGCCGGCATGATTCCGTCCTATAATAAGACGTTCGGGCCGACTGCTCGCTACGAGTGGCAACATGGCGAGGCAGAAAGAAGCCGTTGAGCCCTGTTTGGCAGAGAATACACAACACCTTGATGTATCGCCACAGGACCTCACAACTGCTTGGGCTACAATCTATATACGATTGCTCGGCACGATACGTTCGCCTTGCCCTTGTCATGCCGTACCATCGCAGGTATATTCCTTCACTCAAATGGATTACCCTCGGGAATGCAGGAGTTGCAGATGAAATCGAAGCTGGTGGTCATAGGAGCGGCGGGCCGCATGGGCCGGCGGATTGTCGCTCTGGCAGCGGAGTCGGGTCGATTTGATATTGTAGGTGCGATTGAGAACGAAGGACACCCGGAGATTGGCAAAGACGCCGGTCTCACGGCCGGGATCGGACCGCTGAACATCCCGCTGGGCACTTCCTGGCCCGCCGAGGCGAACATCGCCATCGATTTCTCCCTGCCGGAAGCCGCCGACAGAACCCTCCAGCAATGCACCGCCCATGGCGCCGCCCTGGTCATGGGAACCACCGGCCTGACCGCTGCCCAACACGAAGCGATCAAAACCGCCGCCAAGAAGATCCCTATCCTCTACGGCACCAACATGAGCGTAGGCATGAACGTCCTGTTCTCTATCGTGGGCAAAGTGGCCGCCATGCTCGGCGAGGACTACGACATCGAGATCGTCGAGGAGCACCACCGCTTCAAGAAAGACGCCCCCAGCGGCAGTGCCCTGACCCTGGCCCAGAACATCTGCAAGGCCACCAACCGCCCCTATCCAGACAGCCTCATCCACGGCCGCAGCGGCAAAGAGGCCCTGCGAAAGAAAGGTGAAATCGGCATGCACGCCGTCCGCGCCGGCGACATAACCGGCGTCCACTCCGTGCTTTACGGCACCCTGGGCGAGACGATCACCCTGAACCACACCGCCCACAGCCGCGACACTTTGGTCCGCGGCGCCCTGCGCGCCGCCGAATGGCTCATAGACAAGCCCCCCGCCCTCTACTCCATGGCCGACGTCCTGGGAATCAAGTGAGCGATGATGTTCGCGTCATGAGACTACTGATGAACGCGGAAGGAGCTGACCTTCGCCGATTATTGGCGATTCAGCGCCCCTCGAATCATTCGTGTGCGGCGCACTGCATGGCTTAAATGGGCGAACCCGGAAAAGTACCGTGTACCTCCTGGCTCCGCCACCCCTTCACTAATGTGCCATTGCGGGACCGATGTTAGGCTTCGAGACCAATGAGCTTTCGGTCCCCTTTGCGCCGCCCGCAAACAAGTTCAGAAATTGATCCACCTCCTGAATGACCTGCGGTCGCCCCAAAGAAGGATTTTGGTTCAGCCGCTCTGTCTCCTCAAAAAGAGCCCAGCGCAGATCAACCAGCCGTTGACGAAATGGCTCGTGCTCGGAGAGATAGGACATCACGCCAAAGGAATCCATTCTCTGTTCGAGGTTACTCTTCACCGTGCCGACGACGTAGGACACCAACGCCGGAGACATCTTCTCTCCCGCTTCGGCCTGGCCTGCAAATCGCTTCAGATTCTTGGAATAACTATCCAAGTATAGAGCCAGCTCTTCCACCTCGCGCGGCCGTTTGTCGACCGCCCTGTCCTCCAGAGACCCGAAAGCACGGTCGATCAACGCCGCCAGACGGTTCAGAGTGCCTGGCGTGTTGCGGAGCGTGTCGAACGCCGCCTGGTCGGCGACGATCTGATGGAGGATGATTTGCTGTTCGGCATCAGAGGCTCCCAGGGCCCGCAACCGCCCGCGCATCAACACCAGTTGAATTGCCTCGCGCGCGTTTCTTTCTCCCAGGGCGGGCAGATCGCCGGACGGCGGGGCCACGAACAGGGACCTGGGAAAGAAGCTCGCAATCCCAAGTCCTGTTCGCAGAAGCACGCCGTACACAGAGCCGGCCAGAAGCAGCAGGATGAAGCCCGTCAGGGCGACGCCGAGGAACCGCAGCCGCAACGTTGTCGCGGGGGCCGAGAGATCAGCCGCCCACAGGTAGAATCCGCCGGCGCTGCCGACGAGGCCGAAGAGTAACGGCAACACCACCCCGATAACGGGACTGTTGCTGTTCCCTGCGAAATAGCCTACGCACAGCCCCAGGAGAGAAAAACCCACCAGGAACCAACGGAACCCGGTTTTCAGGGCCTGGTCCGGCGCCGGCCCAGGTGGGGTCGGCGAGGTGGGGGAAGAGGGTGAAGAAGTCGGTTTCAGTCCAGTACTCATCTCGCACCGTCCTTTCCTGATCGCCCAAGAAGAGTTCGCCCGATACGCCCACCGGCCGAACGCGGAGCTAAGCGGTTCTTACCTGGCGTGAAACCGCAGATTGTCACCCGGATGTCATCGACCCTGATCGGCTCTCTGTCTCAAAGAACACGGCAGCCCGCGAATCCATGGCTGCATTGTAGGGACAGGGTGGCGGCGATGCAAGCGCAATGGGGAGGCCGTGCGAAGACGCACGATGAGGGTGGCGAGCGGGGACGCTCGCCCTACGAAGACAGCCCTGCGGCGGCGCCGGGCGGATGGGGGTTCACATGACGCGCGCGATGCGGTATGCTGGCCGCACGTGCGTGGGCCAATGGGATGGCCGGTGCTCGCAAGGTGTGGTGTAACGTCGCGACATTGAAGGGAGACCGACATGAGCAAGACATTCCTGGCATCCGCGGGGCTGGTTCTGGGGCTGAGCATCGTGTGCTTGGGGGCTAAATCATCCGCTGAGGGTCAGGTGACTATTCAGCAGGTGCAGGAGCCGGCGGGCAAGACCGCGGACTGGCCGGTGCTCAAGCGGTATGACGAGGAGCACCTGGCCAAGATCGCCCTGCCGCTGGGCGGGATCGGGACCGGGACCGTGTCGCTGGGCGGCCGGGGCGACCTGCGGGACTGGGAGATCATGAACCGGCCCGCCAAAGGATTCACGCCGATGCGGGGATCGTTCGGGCCGTTCTTCGCTGTCTTTGTGAAAGACTCGAAGGGACAAACGCAGGCGCGCGGGCTGGAGGGGCCTGTCGACCTGTCCCTCTATGAGGACGCCAGCGGCAGTGCGGCGACGAACCACGGTCTGCCGCGCTTTCGGCGGTGCACCTTCGCGGCGGCGTATCCGCTTGGACAGGTCATGCTTTCCGACTCGGATGTGCCGGTGGACGTGACGCTCCAGGCCTTCAATCCGCTGGTGCCGTGCGATCCCGAGACGAGCGGGATTCCGGTGGCCGTTCTGCAGGTATGTCGTCCGGAACCGGACCAGCCAGCCCCTGGAGGTGTCGGTCTGCGGCACCATGCCCAATTTCATCGGCAACGACGGCTCAGGCCAGACCCGGGACTATAAAGGCAACCTCGTGGCCGCCGGCGGCAAGGCCAATCGCAACGAGTACCGCCAGGGCAAGGCCGTCACTGGCATCTTCATGTCCTCTCAGGGAGTCGAGCAGCGGGCGCCGCAATGGGGCACCATCGCCCTGACCACCACCGCCACAACCGGGATCACGCACCGCATCGCCTGGATTCCCGGCGGCTGGGGCAGCTCGGGACTGGACTTCTGGGATGATTTCAGCGCCGACGGCAAGCTCGACGAGCGCGAGCCCGCCAAAGAGGACATGCCGATGGCCTCGCTGGCGGTGACGATCGAGGTGCCGCCGAAGCAGGCCGGTGCCGGTGACATTCCTGCTCACCTGGCACTTCCCCAACCGGATCACCTGGACGCCCAAGAACAACGACCAGGACCGGATCGGCAACTACTACACGACCGTGTACAAGGACGCCTGGGACGTGGCCGAGAAGGTCGCGCCGCAACTTGGCGAGCTGGAGCGAAAGACGCGTCGGCTTCGTCGACGCCGTTCTGCGAGCAGCGATCTGCCCGAGGTGGTCAAGGAGGCCGCCCTCTTCAACCTCAGCACGCTGCGCACCCAGACCTGCTTCCGCACGGAGGATGGGCGGTTCTACGGCTGGGAAGGCTGCGGCGACAAGGGCGGCTGCTGTCACGGCTCGTGCACGCACGTGTGGAACTACGAGCAGGCGACCGCGTTCCTGTTCGGCGACCTGGCCCGGATGATGCGCGAGGTCGAGTTCGCCCAGGCCACGGACGACGAGGGGCTGATGAGCTTCCGCGTGAATCTGCCGCTGGAGCGGGCGAAGGAGTTCCGCAAGGCCGCCGCCGACGGCCAGATGGGCTGCATCATGAAGATGTACCGCGACTGGCAGCTCTCCGGCGACGACGAGATGCTCAAGACCCTGTGGCCGCAGGTGCAGAAGGCGGTCGAGTTCTGCTGGATCCCCGGCGGCTGGGACGCGGACCACGACGGCGTCATGGAGGGCTGCCAGCACAACACGATGGACGTGGAGTACTACGGCCCGAATCCGCAGATGGGCATCTGGTACCTGGGGGCGCTGCGCGCCGCCGAGGAGATGGCCCGCCGCGTGGGCGACAACGACTTCGCCGCGACCTGCCAGCGACCTGTTCGAGCGGGGCAGCAGTGGATCGATGCCAACCTGTTCAACGGCGAGTACTACGAGCACCAGATCCGCCCGCCGAAGGACGAGTCCCAGATCGCCGCCAGGCTGCTGGTCGGGATGGGCGCCAAGGACCTGACCAACCCGGACTACCAGCTCGGCGCCGGCTGCCTGGTGGACCAGCTCGTCGGCCAGTACATGGCCCACGTCTGCGGCCTGGGCTATCTCGTGGACCCGGGCCACGTGCGCGACCACGCTGCGACAGCATCATGAAGTACAACTACCGGGACAATCTCTACGGCCACTTCAACTGCATGCGCAGCTTCGCCCTGGGCGACGAGGCGGTGCTGCTGATGGCCGACTATCCCAAGGACCGGCCGAAGAACCCGTTCCCCTACTTCAGCGAGGTCATGACCGGCTTCGAGTACACCGCCGCGGTGGGCATGCTGTACGAGGGCCAGACCGAAGCAGGGCCTCAAGTGCATCGAGAACGTCCGCGACCGCTACGACGGCCGCAAGCGCAGCCCCTTCGACGAGGCCGAGTGCGGCCACCACTACGCCCGGGCGATGGCCAGTTGGGCGGCGGTGCTGGCGCTGACCGGCTTCCAGTATTCCGGCGTGGACAAGGCCATGACCTTCGCGCCGAAGGCGGGCACGTACTTCTGGTCCAACGGCTACGCCTGGGGAAGCTGCTCCCTGAAGAGGGACCCGACGCGGCATGAGCATCGAGCTATCGGTCCTGCACGGCCAGTTGACTTTGTCGCAGTTCTCCCTGCGGGACTATGGCAGCACGCAGTTCAAGGAGCCGCTGACCATCCCGGCCGGCTCCCGGGCCCAGTTCAGCGTGACGCGCGCCAAGGCCGGCGGAGCGTAAGAACCGCCAAAGCTACGGGCATTGATCAGGACAAACACAAGGTCACTTGGCAGATCACATTGATGTCATTGCGGGCAGCGCAGCGACGAAGCAATCTCGATCACAACGGTGAGAGATTGCTTCGCCGCGCTCGCAATGACATACGGAGGTTTCCATCGAAGTAGGGGCGTCGATACGGGTGCACCTTACTTCTTACGGTCCCAAAATGAGTATGGTGGCCCCCGATTCGGCCCCCCCGATTCGGTCCCCCGATTCCTATCCTGGCCGACCCGGACAAACCGCGCAAACCGTAGACCTCGCCGTTATTCCCATCGCCTGGATCTTCCAGTCCCGCTGCCATAGCACCTCCTTGCTTCGCCCACCCCGATAGTTCCCTCACACTTCAGCATCCCGCCCGCGAACGCACCCGCAAGGGCGGTTCAGGGGCGTAGACGCCACGACGTACCCGCCGCTGGTCCAGCATCCCAGCAACGTCGCGTTCACTGCCGACGTTCTCCGGAGGCGGTTCATGGGCCGAACCCCTTTTGAAGACGGCCCATAGGCGGATTCCTACGGAAAGAGTCTCGATTCAGAGGCTTCGCCTTCCTGATTCCGGCCTCGTCCGCTTGTGCCCGGTCTCTTCTCATTCCGGGCACGTGTGATCTTACTGACGGACAATCCGACGCCCCGAAGTGAAGTGCCATTCCCGCTGCGAGCCAGACTCCCGACCGAGGTCTCACTCGCATTGCATCCGACGCGTCCGATTCAGCGGCTCCCTGTGCCTGGAAAGGCCCCAACATTCCCGCACCCTGAACCGCCTCTTCTCTTTTCGCGTGCGGCATCGCCCCCTGTCCGTGGGAACTCACGGTCGATGCCAGGCACGCACCTTCTTCTCCCCGTGTTGTCACGTCCGGTGGGGGGAGAATTCCGGGGACCTCTGACTTCTTGCGGCCCCAAATTGAGTATGGTAGCCCCCGATTCAAGCCCCTGACCGCGCGACTCTTCTCGTGAACGGCTACGAATATAGGAGGGAGCAGTGGGAAGGCGATTCTAGCCGCGATGCAATCGCCACGTTTACGCCGTGCCACTACTCGTATCATCTGTTTCTGTTGTAGCGATGGAGTTGAGCAATTCCATACTACGTGAGCGAATCGACCGCGGCAGGCGGCCACTGATTTCCTCCATACGTACGATTTCCCACTTGTCTGTCCTAGGCCCCTTCAACGCATAGAGAGTATCGCCGGCGTCTTTCCCTTTGAGACCTGTTGTCCAAATCTCAGCGATACATCTTTCAAACGGTCGGTTATTGGTTCTTAACCAGCCTTTCAATGCCGGGACGGTCTCAGTGAAGAACTTGCGAACATCCGCTGGACTTATCGACTTCCTACGGTGATATGCTTTGCATTCGATGATATGCAACTCGTCGCCCTTTATTCCGAATACATCAACATCGCGGGTTGTCTGTTGCCAAGGCACCGATCGACCCAGTTCTACTTGTTCATAGCCCAGACTTCGCAGCGCAAATCCCGTCAAGATCTCAAAACCGATGGCGCGGAGGCTGACCACCACCGGATTTACCTTCAGCTCTCCGATCATGCTCGTGAGATGATCGAAGTCCTTCCCCCTGATTGGCCGATTCGGGACCATAGTTGACGTGGTGTATGAGCCCCTCAATCTGAGCCATTACCTCGAGGGCTTCAGAGCCAAACGCCTGCCGCAAATTGATAGCCATGAATCCACGGCGGCGGGCTTCGTCCCATGCCTCTGTCGTAAAATCACGGGCTGCAATTACGGCGAGAACTGCCATTCGTGACTTTCCACGATGCGCCATGCGCTGGAGTCGTTGCGCAAACGATGCTACCTGCGAAACGGTGCATTGATCGTAGTAGCAATCGATGAGCACGGGACAGGGCGTCGGCTTCTTCGCATTCTGCTTCCAATGAACCAGAGGGGACAGGTACGAGAATCCCGAAGCCGTGAACACTTGGTCGTTGAATTCTACATAGGGAGCGGCAGGCTCGGGAAGCTCGGCCCTATTCCAGGCCAGAACATTCTGTTGTCGCATGCGGTCAACCAGAACGCGCGCTATAATCGCCTCCTTTCGTAGATTTTCTGCCGCCAGCGTTGCGGCAGCATCAACATCCGGGGTAAGTTGAACAGGGGACCGTAATGCTTCAAGGGCGGTGCCGGAATGGATCACCTCCACTCCGAGCTCCTCCGAGAGCCGCCAGTTCCCCGTCGTACATGCGGGTGAGTGTTTGCGGTTGCTGGTTTGCAGATGTCGGCGAGACAGCGAGAAGCCGCAAAACATCCACCTTGTTCAGCGCAGGCCTCCGCTCAAGTACAGACAGGCACCTCGCCAAGGCTTGCCGATTGGCTGCCTGGAGTTTCTTTCCTATTGCGCCCAGAAATGCCTTGTGCTTGCGAAAAGACGCCAGAGCGAAAAGACGCTCGTTTCGTGGCAGTTTCAGGTTTGAGGAACGCCAAAGACCCGAGAGTTCTGCATGTCGGCGGATTGACTGCCGCGCGTTGTCTTGAGAAATCCCACTCTGACAGAGGCGCCGGATCAACTCGGATGAAGTAAGGATTTCGTCATTGCTGAAGTATTGCGATAACTGATGAGGTTTCGGTTTGGGTAATGCCATCGTGGCCTCCATTATTGGCTATTGTCACACTGAGCTATAATATAATTATCTCTCTTCGAGAGATACCGCAAGCCCCAGTCGAACTTTTTTCTGAAAAAACCGCGTATTTACGTGTGATGATCCCACGATTCTGTCACGCTACATAGCAGGATCGCCTTCTTTCACCCATCCCATGGGGAGAAGGGCATTTGTGCCTGAATGTGCGCACAGGGGGTCGGGGGTCAGGGGGTGTGCCCTTATTTTAATCCTTAGCGGGTCCGCGGCCTCGATCCACTGGCTCCGTGCTGGTACCCGCAAAGCGATAAACGCATTGGTTCCGGCCGAAGAGCCTGCCCCTTCGACGGTGCTCAGGGCGGGCTCTGAGCGAAGCCGAACGGGCCGGGTTCAATTCGGCTCATCCGAGTTTAGCGTACTTCGATGCCTCTTGGGTCGGGTTCCCAAACGCGATACATGGCGGGGCCATCCTTCACGCGGCCAAGAGAAGAGGCGGTTCAGGGTGCGGGAATGTTGGGGCCTTTTCCGGCACAGGGAGCCGCTGAGTCGGACGCGTCGGTCCGTCCGTGAGTAAGATCACACGTGCCCGGAATGAGAACAGACCGGGCACAAGCGGACGAGGCCGGAATCAAGAAGGCCCAGCCGCAGATCGAGACTGCTTCCGTACGGAAAGGGACCCCAAACGCGATGCATCGCGTTTGGGAACCCAATCCGCCTATGGGCCGTCTTCAAAAGGGGTTCGGCCCATGAACCGCCTCCGGAGAACCCCGGCAGTGGACGCGACGTTCATGGGATCCTGGACTGGCGGTGGGTACGTGCGTAGCGTGTACTCCCCTGAACCGCCCTTGTGGACAGGGGGGCGGGGCGGGGCCTGGAAGTGTGAGGGAACTATCGTCGTGTGCGAAGCAGGGAGGCTGTATGGTTGTCCTACACGTTCCGTTCGCACTGCTACTTGTCAGAATCTTGTTTTCTTGCGCAAATCTCCGCCAGGGCATAGCATAAGTCATTGAAACCCAAAGAATTATGTCTCGCGCCAAGACGCCAAGCTCGCCAAAGGTAAGGGCATTTCAGTGATGTCTTCTTCGCGCTCTTTGCGTCTTGCGCGAAAACAGGTTTTGGTTGCGGCCGAAGGCCGCGCTGGGCCGTTCGCGTGGTTCGCGGTTCAAAAAGCAGTTGTCGGTGGTCGGTAGCCGGTCCGTCCTCTGTCCTCCGTCATCCGTCCTCTGTCTTCTGCCCTCCGGCCTCCAGCCTACCGCCTCCATTCCTGGCCTTGCGCACTGTTTGTGCAACAGTTGAAAAGGTAAAGCACCCTGCGTGCGAGAAATTCTTTATTCCTGCGGGCACAAGGGGTTACGCGATTTTCGGGCCTCGCCCGCGCACAGAATTCCGGCACGATTCGTGCAACACGGCCCCTATATAGAGGGACGCGGTGATTTATGATGTACGATTTATGATTTATGATTCGAAGGCGGAAGCAAGAGATGTCACGCCGCGGGGACGATTATGCGAAACAAAGCCAATTCCTGCGCTCCGGCCAAACCCGGGGCCGACTATGCAAAACAAACCCAATTTCCGGTCCGGCGGGCCCCCCGCGGACGCCCGATTGTGCAAGACGAAGCCAATTCTTCGATTGCGGATTGCGGATTGCGGATTCAGAAAGGCATGCGGCCCACCGCCAGGGCTTGCAGGGCCGGCTGTACAAACAAACCCAATTGGCACCCGCCGGGAAGAATCGGTGGGGCAAGCCGGGACCCCAAACGCGGTTCATCGCGTTTGGGAGCCCGATCCACCCTACACGTGGCTCAATTGCGCCAAACAAAGCCAATTTCCGCCACGGCGTCAGGAGGGGTAAAGGCTTGGCGGGAAAGGAGTTATGGTTAATAGAACATCCGATAGACCTCGGCAAAACAAAGCCAATTGCCCGAAGCGGGGCACCGAGGCGGTGTCCCGCCGGGGGCGGGTGGGACGGGGCCAGAGGGACGCGGGACGAGGGGCAATGTGCAAAACGAACCCAATTTGGGCCGGATGGGGCCTGGGTGGCCGTCCCAGGGACGTGCCTATCGTGCGAAACAAAGCCAATTCCCGGCGCTTCAGAAAGGGCAAGCGCCTTGCGGGAAGGAGTTGTGGTGAATAGCACATTCGATAGGCCCCGGCAAAACAAACCCAATTTCCGGCTATGCCGGGATGGACGAGGCTTGGGGGCGGGGGCTGTGGGGCAATCGTGCGAAACAAAGCCAATTCGGGCAAGACTTTCAAGTTCGAGTTCCGATGTTAAGCCGGCAAGGCCGTCGTATGCGGCTTCACACCTTCCCACTTAACTTCAACCCGGATCGACTTGCTTGCCAAGCGGGCCGGCGGCGGTAAGCTGAGGTCCCGAACAAGAGAGAGCAGAACGACGGCGGCCGGCGGCGGACGCCGTCAGGCGATTTACTCTGGAGATCATGCTATGATGCAACCGCGACGCGACTTCCTGAAGATGGCCCTCGGGGTCTCGGCGGCCCCCGCGCTGGGGCGTCTCGGCGCGGGCAAGATGCCCGCGACACGCAAGGGCGGGACGCCCTCGCCACGCAGGCCGGCGGGCGTCTGCCGATCCCGTCCACCGGCAGCAAGATCAAGAGCATCGAGACGTTCACGAGCGGCTCGCTGAGCCTCGTCCGGGTCCGCACCGACAGCGGCCAGGAAGGCTACGGCCAGATCGCGCCGTTCAACGCCGACATCTCGGCGACGGTCCTGCACCGGATGGTCGCCCCGAAGGCCCTGGGCAAAGACCCGGCAGCGCTCGATGCCATCTCCGACCGGTGCATCGAGGACAACTACAAGTTCCCGTGGTCGTTCGTCTGCCGGGCCCTGGCCGGACTGGATACCGCCCTGTGGGACCTCCACGGCAAGACCGCCGGCAAGAGCGTCTGCGAGTTGCTGGGCGGCACGACCCCGGCCCCTGCCGGTCTACGGATCGAGCATGAGCCGCGACATCAAGCCGGTGGACGAGGCCGCGCGACTCGCCCGTCTGCGCGATGAGAAAGGGTTTCGGGCGTTCAAGATCCGCGTGGGCAAGGTCTGCGGCCACGATGAGGACCAGTGGCCGGGGCGAACCGAAGAGTTGGTCCCGACGGTCCGCAAAGCCATCGGCAACGAGGTCGCCCTGCTGGCCGACGGCAACAGTTGCTATACGGCCCCCAAGGCCATCGAAGTGGGCAAGATGCTGGGGCAGAACAAGGTCTGCCATTTCGAGGAGCCCTGCCCGTACTGGGAGTTGGAGTGGACCGCGCAGGTGGCGGCGGCCCTCGAGGTCCCGGTCGCCGGCGGGGAGCAGGACAACGACCTGGCCCAGTGGCGGCGCATGATCGCGATGCACGCGGTGGACATCGTTCAGCCGGACATCTGCTATGTCGGAGGCCTGACCCGGGCGCTGCGCGTGGCGGATATGGCGGCCCAGGCGGGTCTGCCCAGTGTGCCGCACTCGGCCAATCTCTCGCTGGTGACGGTCTTCACGCTGCACATGCAGGGGGCGATCAAGAATGCCGGACCCTACGTCGAGTTCTCCATCGAGCCCACCAGTTGGACCGATGACCTCTTCGAGCCGGCACTGAAAGTGACGGACGGGAAAGTCCCCATCCCCAAGCGGCCCCGGCTGGGGCGTGACAATCAACAAGAGACTGGCTCGCGAAAGCGGAACGCCAGGTCACTGAAAAAGCGTAAATGGGTCAAAGGAGGACAACCATGAAGAAGTATCGAATGCACATGCTGATCGTGGCAGGGATTGTAGGAGGTTGCATCATCATGGCAGCAGCCAAACAGACCGGCGGAAAGGCGGAGTTCTCGCGGACGACGATCGATCTGGGCATGGTCGTCAGCGATGTCGAGAAGACGGCGAAGTTCTACACGGAGGCACTGGGCTTCACGGAACTGAAGGGCTTCGACGTCGCCGCGCAGATGGCCAACGATACCGGCCTGACCGACAATCGGCCGTTCAAGGTCCGCGTGTTCGTGCTGGGGGATGAGCCGGCCGCCACGAGGCTCAAGATCATGACGATTCCCGGCGCCGGCCTGAAGAAGGTGGACAACCAGTACATCGGCTCGAGCCTGGGCTTTCGCTACCTGACGATCAACGTCGCCGACCTGACCCGGACCCTGGCGCGGCTCAAGCAGAACGGCGTCACGCCCGTCAAAGAGCCCTACAAACTCGGCGGCAACAGCTTCCTGGTCCTCGTGAAAGACCCGGACGGCAATACCGTCGAGCTGATCGGGCCGCAGCAATGATCTTGCTATCCTGTTGCCATCGATTCAGACGCTCATAGGTTGAGTCCGAAGGGGCACCCGCGAGGGACGAACCGATGAACGACTTCGAACAGTTCGGTCAGCTCATCGACAGCGGCACGTACTGCATCTCCATCGTCACCCACGAGGAGCGGTACGCCCTGGAGATCGTCCGCAAGACCGCGGCCAAGCTCAAACGCGACATGTGGATCTGGACCGTCGCGGAGGGCGTGCGGGACGGGGCGATCGACGGCAGCCCGTGCATCGCCGACACGGATACCCCGGCGGCGGGATTGAGTAACCTGGCCCGGGCCAAGCGGGGGTCGCTGTGCGTGACGCTCGATCTGGGGGAGCATCTGCGCGGCGGCAAGGCCCTCCGCATCCTGCGGGACATGGTCGACAGCTTCCCCAAGACCGGCATCGCCCTCGTGATGATCGACAGCACCGACAACCTGCCCGAGGTCATCAAGGCGTATGCGAAGCGCTTCGAGCTGTCCTATCCCGATGAAGAGGAGCTGCGACAGATCATCCGGGCCACTCTCCAGCGGCTCAATCGCGCCAAGCCCATCGATGTCGATCTGACACAGAGGGGCTTTGACGCGATCGTCCGCAACCTGCGGGGGTTGACGCGCCGTCAGGCCGTACGGATCATCACGGACGTCGTGGCACCCGATCAGCAGTTCAACGACGATGACATCAACGTCGTGATCGCCAACAAGAGGCGGATGATCCAGCAAGGCGGCCTGCTCGAATACATGCAGACCCCGCTGGACCTCGACGAGATCGGCGGGATGCGAAACCTCAAGCGCTGGCTGAAGCAACGGAAGGATGTGTTCAGCGCCGAGGCCAAGGCCTTCGGGATCACGGCCCCGAAGGGCGTCCTGATGCTGGGCGTGCAAGGGGCGGGCAAGAGCCTCTGCGCCAAGGCGATTGCCACCGCCTGGCAGCAGCCGCTGCTGCGGATGGACCCGGCCACGCTGTACGCCAGCTTCATCGGCGAGTCCGAGCGGAACCTGCGCGAGGCCCTGCGCCAGACGGAGATGATGTCGCCCGTGGTTCTGTGGATCGACGAGATCGAGAAGGCGTTCGCCTCCGCCGCCAGCCGCAGCGCCGACGGCGGCCTGTCGCAGCGGATGTTCGGCACGCTGCTCACCTGGCTGCAGGAGCATCAGGCGCCGGTGTTCTGCCGTCGCCACGGCCAACGACATCGAGGCCCTGCCGCCGGAGCTGCTGCGCAAGGGCCGGTTCGATGAGATCTTCTTCGTGGACCTGCCCACGCCGGAAGTGCGGGAGCAGATCTTCGCCATCCACTTGCGGAAGCGCAACCGCGACCCCGCGCAGTTCGATCTGGACGTGCTGGCCGAGGCGTCGGAGGACTACAGCGGCTCCGAGATCGAGCAGGCGGTGATCTGTGCCCTGCATGAGGCGTATGCTCAGAAGAGCGAGATCGACACGAAACGGATTGTGGCGGCCTTGCAGGGCTCGCCGCCGCTATCGGCAACAATGGCGGAGAAGGTCGCGGCCCTGCGCCGCTGGGCGAAAGGCCGGTGCGTCCCGGCGGATTGAGGCTTGCTGACAGATCGGGGAAGGAGATTCTTGAACATGGCCAGGAAAGCAGGGATTGTTTACGCCACCATTGGCCTCGTGACCATCGCCTTGGCCGGTTGCGTGGAGCGGAGACTGACCATCAACACGGAGCCCCAGGGAGCGATGGTCATGTTGAACGACCAGGAGATCGGCACTTCTCCCGTAACGGTCTCCTTCAACTGGTACGGCGACTACTGGGTCCGCCTCAGCAAGAACGGCTACGAGATGCTCAACACCCACCGCAAGCTCAAGGCCCCTCTCCACGACTACTTCCCGTTCGACTTCGTCGCCGAAGTCCTCTACCCGGGCCAGATCGTCGACGCCTACGAGTGGACCTTCGCGCTGGCGCCCAAAGAGTATCCCACGCGAGAACAGCTCATCGAAAACGGCGAGTCCCTCCGAAGCCAGCTCGAGGAGTAGGACTCGTTTGCTGCGAACAGTCCCTTATGCGGCTGCGCCAGGCGCACAAGCCAAGCGGGACACGCGTGGCTACTTCAGATAGAGGAGAAACTCTTTCAACTCGTCGAGGCACGGCGCGTCAAGGTTCCAGTATCCCTTTTGTGCGCCCAGTCCCACCGAGTCGATGGTTTCCGGCTGGGCAGCCAGAAATACATGTGCCTTGAATGCCTGAACCTTGGCTTTCGACATGTTCCTTGGTGGATCGGGTAGTGCGGCGATGCAAGAGGCAAACGTCTCCACACACGCCATCGCGTGATCACCTTCCACCGTCTTCAAGCACAGGTCTTCGAGCATCGTACCGTCAATTGTCTCGCCGGGCATTATGAAGATCCCCACTCGCGGGCTCCCACTTGAGAACTGGCCCGAACTCAACGGGGGCATGAGGTCTGCTTTCGCCACAGTATTCGCAATGCTCGCAAAAGCATCGTCCACGTCCTTGTCCCGGATAATGGCCAAATGCGTGACGAATGGAGACTCATCTGCCTTGTAGAAACCCGGTGTCCTGAGCAACGCGGGGAGCTTGTCCTTGAACTGATCCTTACCTCCCACTGGCTCAATCTGAACGTCAGTGATGTTGATGTGACGAAGCAGGGCGGCAAAGAACTTCCTCTCGTCCTCTCCCTCGACCGCCAGCACGTTCCTCTTCGTGATGGTCCTCGGCCCACGATCTACCACTATCTTACCTCCCAATCACTCGCCAGGGACTCGGCCAACAACTCCCGGTCATACTCAACGGCTCGAAACG
Source organism: uncultured Planctomycetota bacterium (assembly GCA_963699595.1). Classification (GTDB taxonomy): domain Bacteria; phylum Planctomycetota; class Phycisphaerae; order Sedimentisphaerales; family Anaerobacaceae; genus PLanc-01. Next base: position 53,225 of record CAVOUO010000035.1, on the reverse strand, counting down.
CTTCATCTTTACGCTCGATACGGAACAGCTTCGCGTCGGCGCCGAATAGTCCGGCCTCCGCACAATCGCTGAAGGCCCTAATGCATTCCGTCGAGTGGGTGCTGGCAAAGACCTGAACACTCAACCGTTGCGCCCAACTGAAGATTGCGCCCCACAGCTTCCGCTGAGATGAGTAATCCAGGCCATTCTCAATTTCATCAATGAGCACAAAACCGTCCTGCATATTCAGCATCGCCAAGGCAGTGTTCAGGAGTTTCATGATTCCCCCGCCCATGAGGTTCACAGGTATCAGTTCGGCGGCGCCTACGTCTGCGTACAATAGTCCGGGAGGATCCAGCAGTCTCAGGTCTTCTATCGCTGGCTCCACTTCCTTCAAAAGGGACACAACTTCGTGGACACGCTTCTTTCTTTGGACCTCACTGAATTTGTCTCTCAAGTCGGCCGGCAACGGTATAACAAACGTGCCACTGGGCAGACGCACCTTTGCTCCATCTTCGACAAGCTTGTCTTCTCTCATGAACACACTCGACTGCTCCTTGTGACTCGGGTCCGCCGAAGTGGCGTACTCAAGTTCGATTCCATTGGCTGCACCATCGCCCTCAGAACTGACAGCCACCAAGTCAGACGAGGGCATCGACGGGGAAATCGGCCGGTCTATTCTGGGCTGCTCATAACGGGGCCGTATCAGTAGACGATGTTCTTCACCCGTATCAGCCTCTTTAGCACTGATTTCAATCGGGATTGTCACATTCATGTCGTGGAAGTAGGTCGGCCATACTGCCCGATTAATGTATGGGAATCCCCTGAACGCATTCACGCTCACAGGTAATTTCGGATTTGTCGCCCCAATGAGAAAGAAGATGCCTTCCAGCAGTGTAGTCTTGCCACACGCATTGTGGCCAACGAACAGATTCACTCTGCTCAGGCCATCCACATGCAGGTCTGTGATGGCACGGAAGTTCTTAACTGTCACGCTTTTGAACATGGTTCAACCTCTGTACTTGTGAGCAACGCACGCTCGACTATTCGGTGATGCCTCTTTCACACACAGAATACTCGCCGTGCAGGCGATCAGTCAATGCTTTCAACTCCGCATCAACACACTGGCCTGGCTGAGCGAGTGTATGTAGGAAGAAGCCGACTCAGCCAAGACTCCGGCGGTACCAGTCGATGGATTTTTCCAGGCCCTCGCGGAAGAGCAGGACGGGCTGGAAGCCGATCAGCTTCTTGGCGGCGGTGATGTCGGCGAGAGAATGCTTGACATCGCCGGGACGGGCGGGCGCGTAGACGGGTTTGACGTTCTTGCCCAGCAGCCGATTGATCGTGCCGATAATGGCGTTGACCGTTACGGCCTCGCCGCAGGCGATGTTGACGACCTCGCCGTGCGTCTCCTGGGCCCGGGCCGCCAGCAGATTGGCCTGCACGACGTTGTCCACGTAGGTGAAGTCGCGGGTCTGCTCGCCATCCCCATAGATGGTGGGAGGCTGGTCCCGCAGAATAGCCGTCACAAAGGCGGGGATGGCGGCCGCGTATTGACTGGCGGGGTCCTGGTGCGGTCCGAAGACGTTGAAATAACGCAGGGCGATCGTCTCCAGGCCATAGACCTTGGAGAATACGGAGCAGTAGTACTCGCCGACGAGCTTTCCGACCGCGTAAGGAGAAAGAGGATTCGGGGCCATCGTCTCGACCTTGGGCAACGTGGGCGTGTCCCCGTAGGCGGAGGAGCTGGCCGCATAGACGAAGCGCTTCACACTGGGCGTCACGGGCCGCCAGCAGCATCGTGAAGGTGGCGTCGACGCAGTGTCGATGGGTGTTGGCGGGATTGTCCACGCTGAGCGGCACCGATGGCAGCGCGCCCTCGTGCAGGACGACGTCAATATCCTTGACCACGGAGCGGGCCACCTCCGGCACGCCCATGTCGGCTTCGACGAACTCGATCTTGTCCCAGACCTCCGCCAGGTTGCCGCGTTTGCCCGTCAGCAGATTATCGACGACCCGCACGAAGCATCCCTCGCGTACCAAGTCGCCGGCAGATGTTCGAGCCAATGAAGCCGGCTCCCCCCGTCACCAGGAATTTTTCCATTCAAAAGCCCTTGGAATTTACCCTTTGCGATTGACCGTTTTCGATTCGCGGCGCCGCAGCGATTCTAAATCGTAAGTCGTAGATAGTAAATAGTAAATCCTAACCTACGCTCGTTGCGGCTTGAGGTAGCGGCGGTAGGCCCGGAACTGCTGGCGGAAGTAGCCGCCCTTCATGGCCTCGGCGCCGAACAGGACACAGCCCACGACCCTGGCGCCCACCTCCTCGAATTCGAAAATCGTCCGCTCGGCCACGCCCCAGCGGGTCATGGCCGCGTTGAACACCAGGAGCGTCGCGTCGGCGAGCCGGGCCAGCATCTTGACGTCGCTGACCAGCAGAACGGGCGGGCTGTCGATGATAATACGGTCGTATTCGCCAATGATGCTCTCGACCAGATCCTTCATGAGGGGGCTGGCCAGCAACTCCGCCGGGTTCGGCACCGGTGAGCCTGCGTCGATGAGGTCCAAACCGGCCACGGCGCTGGGCCGGATGGCCTCCTGGTAGTTGCACTCTTCCATCAGGAGATTCGTCAGTCCGAGGCACCGACCCTTGCTCGATGGGTCCGGCGGGAAGACAATGTGCAGGCTCGACTGCCGCAGATTGGCATCGATCAGCAGCACGCGCTCGTACTTGGCCGCAAACGCCGCCGCCAGATTGCATGCCAGCGAGGTCTTGCCGTCCCCGGCCTGCCCACTGGCGACCAACAGGGTCCTGAAAGGCTCGCCGGCCGACAATTCCAGGTTCGTCCGGCACCGGCGATAGCTCTCTCCCAACAGGGAATACGGCGCCTCGCGGACCACATCGCACAGATCGATATCGTCCACGGCACGGTCTTCGTAGGCATCGGGGATGACCCCCAGCAGAGGAACGTGAAGGAGTCGCTGCACATCGCGCGGCGTCCGCACGAAGTCGTTGAGCATCTCGACGAGCAACGCCAGGGACAGCCCCAGGATCAATCCGAGCATCGTGCCGCCCGGCGTCCAAAGGATGATACTGCGCGAGAGCACCATGTCCAGGGGTTCCGGCGCCAGGCCGACCGACTGCACCTTCGGCGTCTCGGGGTCCTCCAGCAGGATGCGGTACTTCTCGATTTGCGTCTTGATCTGGTTGAGAGTCTCGATGCGCTCATCCCGCACCTTCTGAATTCGCTCGTACTCGCCGCGTGCCTCATCGAGCTTCTTCTGCTCCTCCAGGGCGACGGTGCGCAGCTTCTGCAATTCCGCGAGCCGCTCCTCCAGGACCCGGAGGCTGTCGCGCGCGTTCAGGAGATTGGCCCGCCGGGTCTGCTCGGCGATTTCCAGCCGGCGCTCTTCTCGCCTTCTCTGGGTCTCATCGATTTGCTCTTTCGTCTGGCGAACCACGCGGTGGGTCTCGCCGAATTTCGTCAGCCGACCCGACAATTGGGCTTCCAGCACCGCCAACTGCTGGGCCAGAGCGACCATCACCGGGTCCCCCTCGATGGCGTGCTGGATTTGCGCCGTGATCGGGCCTTCGGCCAACTGCCGCAGGTTGCCGATGTCCGCCTGAAGCTGCTTGATGGCCAGGCTCAGGTTGCTTTCCTGGTTATCCAGCTCGTTCAGGCGCAGCGTGATCGTATGTTGGAAATAGCGTCCCGCGGGCCGATCCAGGTCGGTGATCCCGGTGCGCCGGGTCACGTTCTGCAGATCCGCCTCGCTTTGCCGGATCTCCTGCTCCACGTCGCTTTGCCGCTTGGTCACATCGGCGAGCTTTTGCCGGACCTCCCCCTTCTCGGTCTCTCCGTGCTGACTGATGAACAGGTTGACCATCTGGTTGACGATCAGGGCGGACTCGCTGGGACTGCCGCACGTCATCGAGACCACGATATGTTCCGCCTCCCGGTGGGGAAACGCGGTCAGATGCCGGTCCAGGCACTGGACCGCCTTGGCGACATCGACCCCGCCGTTGGTTTTCCGGCGGTACCATTTCGTCCGGCGAATCTCATCCCTCTGCAGAAGTCCCTGCAGGGTGCTCTGGCTCTTCATCAGGCTGGCGAGCGCGACGCGGTGACCGTACCGAACATCCTGCTGCACCTGGGCGACCACGATGTCCATCGGGTCCGTGACGATCGGAGGCAGGACCTTGATCGCCGTCTCGGCCCGGTAGAGGGGCAGGTACCGCCGGACCAGATACCAGCCGCCCGTTCCCGCCGCACCGCCAATGAGGGTAGCGAACAGGATGAGCCAGAGATGCCGGCGCAGCATGCCCAGGGCCTCCTTCGGCGTCAGGGCCGTCTCGGAAGCCCCTTTGGCTCCCGGTGATCTCGGCATCCTGCCGGCGGCCGCCGGATTACGCGTGGTCATGTTGCTCTCCGATCATCACCCTACTGCGTCAATCGCGCGACGGCCGCGTTGATCCGCTGCCTGGCGGCCTCGGACATGGCGGTCCCTCCCACTTCCAGCGCACGACGGTAAGCGTCCAGGGCCTTGCCCCGTTCCCCCAATGCTTCATTCACCAGGCCCAGATGCTCGTAAACATCCATCGGTGCCTTCCCCCGGGCCTCGTATTTTAGAACCGCTGCCGCCAGCGACGGAGCGGCTTGAGCAGGCTGTCCGTTGCGGTACAGGAGATAGCCATAGGTATCCAGATAGTTGGCCTCATCCGGATTCTGCTCGACCGCCGTCCTGGCGAACTCCAGCGCCTCGGCGAGTTTCTCATCGTTCTGGGCCAGTAAATAGGCCAGATTGTTCAGGACACCACTGTTATTCGGCCATTTCAACCGGAGACTTTCATAAACACCGATGGCGTCTTGCAGATACATTTTATCGGAAGTTGCGTTATAGGCCGCGGTGAGCAGTTGCGCCTTCTGGGCCGCGTATTGCAGCCCGGCCTCGGTCTGGGGTCCGGCCGACCGGATGCACCGGTCGATACCATCAATAGCTTCGGCATATCTCCCGGCGCGGAAGTAATGTCGCCACAGGAGCCGACTGTCCTTCGACTCGGCCAGCACCTGCTCGGCCTTGTCGTTCTGCCCGCGGGCCCGGTAATACTCCGCGTGGCTTTCCAGCGCAAGCTGGCTGGCCGGATCGAGTTTCCGCGCCTGCTCGAACGCCGTCTGCGCCATCGCGAAGAAGGCATTCTGCTTCGCCTGGTCCTTTTCTTTCAGGGCGATTTGCGTCGCCAATTTCCCCAAGGCCACGGCGTTCTCCACGCTCGGAGCATTCGCCTGGATCGTCTGACGCAGGGCCACCGCCTTTTCGGGCTCGCTGTCGCTGAGGAAATCGACGTACGCGTTCAACAGACTCGGGTCACGCGGGTCGAGCCGGACGGCCTGATCCAGGGCCTGCTTCGTCTCCTGCCTCTGGTCGGAGGATTGACTGGCCCCGAGCTTGCGGTCGCGGGCATACAGGGCCTTGGCCAGCCCCTTGGCCACCAGGGCATCCATCGGATTCAACTCCGAGGCCTTGCGGGCGTCTTCGATGGACTCCTGCTCCTTGCCCAGCGCCGCCTTGACATCGCTGCGAAGCACGTAGCCGTAGGAGAAGATGGGCCGCTGCTTGAGGCACTCGTCCAAATGGCTCAGCGCGCCGTCATAATCCTTTTTGGCAAAGGCCAGACGCGCGGCGAACAGATGGCCGCCACAATCGTCCAGGTTGTCCCGTTTGGCGACTTCGGCCATCTCCTCCGCCAGCTACCCAGTTCTCCTGCTGGCGGGCCAGATCAAACAGATGGCCGGCCGCGACATGACGCGGGCTCAGCAGCCTGGCGGCCCCATAAGCCGGACGTGTCCTGGACGCCCTGGGAAGCGGTGGTCATCCAGTACGTTGCGCCACTGTGGCATTGCCTTATCCAACTGCTGGGTCTGTTCGTAGAACAGCCCCAGTTCCAGGCTCCGTCGGATGGGATCGGCCACCGCGCGGGCCGCCTGCTCCTGAAGCTCGCGGCGTCGCGCCGACGGACAATTCCGCGGGTCCGGCTCCGCCAGAAGACCTCGATAGAACAAGGCCGTGACGTTGTCCGGCGAGTGCTTCAGAAGAGCCTCGACAATCGCCTTGGCGGCGCTCACGTCGCCTTGGGCGATGAGCAACTCAGCACAGCTCGGCGGTGTAGCTCTCTCCCACGGCTTCGGGATTGACTTGCAGCAGGCGCTGCACAAGCTCGGCTTCTCGTTTCTTGCAGCCGCGCAGTTCATCCGTTATCGTACGCCCCGCCGCGGCGAACACCTGGTTGCTCCTGGCGCGGGTCAGGTCCAGAGCTGAGCACGGCCGTGTTCGGGTCGCTCGGGTTGAGTTTGGCGATCTCTTTTTCCGCTTCCGCCAAGGCGCCTTTCGCGATGAGGGCCTTGAGGCGCAGGCCCCGGCTGCGGTCGTTGCCTCCGAAACGCTCCTCGAAGACACCGGCGATATTGAGCACCGTCTCATACGAGCCGGCCCGCAGAAGCGCAGCGCCGTAGTCCAGTAGAGCCTCCGGCTTCGCATAGACGATCCCGCAGCCCAACGCTGTCCCCAGGAAATCGATCACCGCGCCCGTTTCCCCGGTGCGCTCGAAGATCTTCGCCAAAGTCCAGGACAGGAAGGGATCGCGCTGCTCCGGCGGGTTGGCCGCCTTGATCTGCTCGTAGGCGACGTAAAGGCTCCGGACGGCCTTGCCGGTCTGACCTTTCGCCAGGTCCAGCATGCCCTGCCACTTCACGACTTCCAGATCCTCGCCGCTGCCCCGAATCTGGCCGATCTCATGCACCGCCTTCTGAAGCCGGGCCAGAAGCCCCTCCCGGGCCGGGTCCGACTTGGGCAGCGTGAGAAGCCGCTCCACACAGCACTTGCCGAGCAGCGAGCACAGGGAGAGCCGATGAACGCGATTGGCGAACTGCATGGGCCCGGACTTGTCCTGGGCGCCCGGCAGCTCCAGAGGCTCGTTCCGTCAATTCGATCGCCTTGTTCAAGGCCGGCGCGTCGCCGTAGACGGAGAACTTGCGGTAGTGGTAGCTGGCCGTCAGCATCAGGTACTCGACGTTGCCACCGTCCAGAATACGAGCCTGCTCCGTGGCCCGGATAGCTCGATTCAGCGTCTCCAGCGAACCGGCGGAATCCAGATAGGCCGCGTAGAAGGAATAGAATTGTCCCAGGGCGGCCAAGACCCCTGGACTGGAGGGAAACTTCCGCGTCAGAGTCTGCATATTGCGGTTCCAGCGCCTTCATCTGCTCCCTGGTCGCCGTGATGCTGCCGCGCTGCGCTACGGTCAGCTTGCGCATCAGTACATTGACGTGCGCCTCGGGCACTTGGCCGGCCGCCCGCACCGCCTCGGCCAGAATATCATCCGCCTGCTGCTCGGCCGCATTCTTCTGCTCCGTGTTGCCGCGTGAGGCCGCCGTCTCGCCCTTCTTGACAAAGACCTCGGCCAGGTAGCGATAGACCTGCACATTGTTCGGATCGAGCTTCTTTGCCTCGTCCAGATCGTTTTGGGCCTCTTGCAGAAGCTCGCCCGGCGACATGACCGCTCCCAGCGCCGCCAATTCAAATGCGGCGCGGCCCTTGACGAAGTGCAGATGAGGACCCAACTGCCGGGCCCCGCCGTGCCAGGCACGGTCATCAACCGTCCCGAAGGATGGCTCCCATTTGGTCTTCTCGTCGCTGCTCAAGCCGGACTTCTCGATCAGGTCAGTCGCTTTCCGCGCCTGTGACAAGACCTCCTCCCAATACCCGCTCATGCTCCGCCCCGCACTGCCCAAGCCGTCGGCGAGGAGGTAGGCGTACTTAAGCTGTCCCAGACGGGCCTTGACGTTCTGGGGATCGGACGTGAGGACCTGGCCCCAGCAGCCCAGGACCCGGTCCCATTGATCCAGTTCTCGATACACCTCGGCCAGTTTGAACAGCAGATCGATCTTGCCTTCGGATGAACGTATCAGGCCGTAGGCCCGCGTGTAGCTTTCGCGCGCGGTCTGGCAGTCATGAGCCGCCCAGGCCGCGTCGCCGTCCGCGATCAACGGGGCAGGATTGCGATTCAGGCGCAGAATGACACAGACCGCCGCCAGCGCCAACAGCAGCAGCACCGTCGTGCCGACCAATGCGACCTTCTTGTTCAGACGCCTTCTTCTCGCCATGAGGATTCCTCATCATTCCAGGTCGGGCCAATGCTCCTGCTCCAACAGGGGCAACAGCACGGTCAGAAGCTTCTCGCCGGCCGCCGTCGCCGTCTCCTGCGTGGGAGACGCGGGCGACTGGTTGAAGACCAACTCGATTTTGCAGAAGTAAGCATGCTTGCGGAAAAGATTCTCGGTTGAGCGCCATCCGCGCCTCATCCCGGCTGCCGGCATATTCGCCGTTGACGCGAAACAGATACACGACGGGAAACTGCGGCACGGCCAAGGAGACGTCGCGGGAGACTCTGTCGAAGAGCAGGTATCGCCCCGGAATCTCGCGGGGGTCGCCGGAAGCGCCGATGCGAAAGGAGACTGCATTGGTCGCCAAGCGCTGGTAGCCCCCGCCGGTGTAGCACTCTTCGGGCACGTGAGGCACGCGGTCCGGCTGCCGGTAATAGGTGATGAACAGGAGCACCTTCCGCACGGGACTTCGGACAGACTCACGCGGGTCTTCGAGAACCCACTGGATGTAGTCGCAGGTCCCGAGCGATTTGAGGATGTCCTCATTCTCGATGGCGATCTTCGCCGAGACTTGGTAGGGCGCGAGCCTTCCCTCCTCAAGGGCATCCAGAGGTTTCTTCAGAGGCAACGGCTCTTTCTTCAGGTACAGGCCGAGCCGCTGCGTCGCCAGGGACATCCCCACCCCGGCCAGGGCCAGCACCACCGTGCAGATCAGAAAAGCTGGCTGCCGGTATGCCGCGAGATTGTGTCGCTGCTCACTCATGGTGGGACCGCTTTCGAACAATCACATCCGCGCCGGCCTGCTCGCCGTCTTCCACGAACAGACTCGCCATGAACCACGCGAGCAACCCGTAGAGGCCGAAGGCCAGAGGCAGCATCGCCAGTCCGAGCAGATCGTGATAGATGCCCTGCGTAAACCTCGGATCCACCAGGACGTAGAGGAGCCCGGTCGCTGTCACGCGCACCATGTTGCAGAAGATGGCGATCGGCACCGTGCTCAGCAGCAGGACCGCCCGCTGCCATCCGGGCCGGTCGTGCAGATAGGCCATGGCCACGCCCAACGCCAGAAACGCCATCAGCAGACGCATGCCGCTGCACGCCTCGGCGACATTCAAGGCCGGCTCCAGCCGCTGGCCCTTGTATACAAGCTCGATGACCGCGCCGCTGGTCGTCGCATCGACGTTGGGAATCAGATTGAGAACGGCGGTCGCCACCACCGCCGACAGGTGCCGCATCGGCAGCGTCAGGCCCACGTAGTAACGCCGCGGCAACGGGATAGCGAAGAGGAAGAACACGATCGGCAGCCAGCAATAGCGAACCAACCGCCATCCTCCCAGAAATAGAACCACCGCCCCCACGGCGGCGATCATGGATACCGGTCGGAGATAGGCATATCCGGCGGGACTGACCACGTTGAAAGCGTAGACCATCAGGACCAGCAGCAGAACGAACAGGCCGAGATAGTCAGGCCGGGTCTGGCCCGGCTGCAGAGGCGGCGGCCGGCGGCCCTGCAGCAGATCGACCAGGGGGTCGCCCACGTATTCCAAGGCCAGAAGCTGCCGCTGCTTCTGATGGAGGAAATAGAGGCTGAACAGCGGGATGAGAAAGCCGTGCGACCAGTTCGGGTCCGTCGCCCACAGGTGCACGAGACTGGCCATCTCGCCGCGAAACAGAAAGCCGAACAGGCCCCCCAGGATGACGATCTTCACAACGCCATGTGGCCCGACCTCGGCCCACCGATGTCCCACCAGTGTGCCTGCGTCCTGCCCCTCGGCCCGTGATGAGCCAGCCTTTGCCATACCCCCGACTGCCCATCAGAAGTTGTGAAACCAGGGAACACCTGTGCCGTAATCGATGTCGGCGAAGTTCCGGTCGTAGACAAAGCCGAAGCCATAGGCGGCCCGGAAGGCATTCCGCAAGACCGCCCGCCAGCGGGCCGTCACGTCGGTCCCCACGTTGATCAGATCGTTCGGCTTGATGAAGAAGTCGGGCTGCTCGCCGCTGGCGATCTTGTCCAGATTGACCATCACGATCTCCTCGCGTGCGGTGCCGATCCGCCGGATGACTTCGACGTTCTTCGGACTCGCCAGAGGACCCAAGCCGCCGGCCGCCGCGACTGCCATCTTCAGCGTCATCGGCCGGCCCGTGATGTCGATGTACCCGCTGCGGTTGACATTGCCCATGATAGCGAACTCGCCGATGATATCCACGGGCACGTGGATCGTGTCGCCCGGCTTGATGATGATGTTGTAGCGCGGGTCGCCCGCGAGCAGCTTGTCGGCGGGAATACGGATTAGACGCGTCTGGATCGCCTGTTCCCACTCCTGGTCCATCGGCAGCTTCTTGTGGTCCCGGGGCCGTGCCATCGCCAGCGGCCTGGCTGGGACCGGCGGTCGGGCGGCCGGAGGCTCCTCCTTGCGGCACCGGGGTCCAGCGGCCGTCGCGGAAGGTCCACTCGATCCCTCCGCCCGCCTGGGTTTGCGTCCCGGCGGATTTGTCGCCCGTCCCCGGGGCTCCCACAGGCCGGCTCTCCTGGGGGCTCCTCAACGCGGTATTTGGCGTTGGGGACCCCTGGCCCGTAATGGTGACCTGGACCCATTTGCCGTCCCGGAAGATCCACTCGGTTCGCTCCTTGCGGGTTGGGCTCGGCCGGCACAGGTGCGACCTCCGGTGTCTCTCGGCCCATATTGACATTGCCGAATTCCACCAGAGATGACACTTCCTGCAACTCGGCGTACGGCGAGGGCCTCACGAGTTCCCAACCGCGACTCCTCGCGCTTGGGGTCCCCGCGCCTTGCGGCGTCAGCACGCGAAAACCTCCCGGCAGGACCGACGCCGTGACCTCGTCTTGGCTGGTGTTGGGGGTGATAGCGCCGACCACTTTCGTGCTCTGCGGCCAGGCGCTTTGGGCATGGGGAGCAATCAAATCGAGCATCTCCCGCTCCGACTCGCCCTTCTGGGCCGGCTCGGAAGGCTCCGGGATTCCGGACGGAGACGGATGACGATGCCGCCCGTCCTGCGCCCGCGGTCCGTTGTCCCCTGTCTTGCGTCCTCTGCCCTGTGTCCTGGGTCCTCGGTGCGCTTCCGGGCTCGATCAAGTCCAGCTCGGGCGTCGGCCTTTTGATCTCGCCCGTCCCGGCGCCTGCGGGTTCTCCGGTCCGCCTCCCCCCGGCGCGAGACATAGATATTGCTCACGTTGAATTGCATCTGGGCGCCCGCCGTGGCCAGCGCGTCGGTCAGATGATACTCATAGCGAGGGATCACGTACCGGCTTGGGCGAGCGACCGCGTTGCCGAGGATCGAGAACGTCCGCTGCTGGGAATCCAGCAACGTCACCGTAACGGAAGGGTTGCGCAGCACGCCGGGCGACAGGATTTGCTTGATCTGGTCCTCCAGTTGTCTCTCGGTCAGCCCGGCCGCCTGAATCACGCCGACATCGGGAACAGAGATTTTCCCGGTCTCGGACACGATGTAGTCGTTGACGAGCGCCACGCCCTCCTGGTAGAGCTCGAAGATGGAAATCCGCACGAGGTCGCCCGGCTGCAGGGCATAATCCGCCTTGACGGCCACGATATCGCTCGGCTGCGGGTCCTGGGCATTCTCCCAGGCCACCGGCGTCTCTTCAGCCACGCCGAGCGAATTCAGAATGACATTGACCGCCGGCGTGGGGCGAAACCGGCCGATCTGGCCGGGGTCCAGGGTCTTGGCGCTGCATCCGGCCAGGCCCAGGCCCGAAGCAGCAGACAGTGAGCAGTACGACCGCCCTGCGAATGCTCAAACCGTAAATAGCAAATCGTAGATAGTACATTCTCACGGTTTATCGGCTCTATGTCCGACGCGCTTAAGTTTTGGCCCGCCGGAAGGCAAAGATGGCAACAGGATCGCCAGCGGAATCGATCGGCATGCCCAGGCGAAGGCCCAGCCTGCTGGCGTGGATGCCTGTTTTCAGTACTGAAACCGCTGTTTCCGGGCGCACTCCGGGTGGTCGTCTGCCGGCTGTTTCGTCCACCAGTTTCCCCTTGTCATTCGGGCGGCTTGCCTCTAAAGTGCAGCTATGGACTCGCAGACGATCCCGCCCTGCGAAGCGGGGAAGAGAGAGATGATCGATGGCAGGAGAAGGAGAACCACCATGCGGAGATTAACCGTTTTCAACCAGGTATCGCTGGACGGTTACTTTGTGGACGCCCACGGCGACATGAGCTGGGCGCACAACACGGCCCAGGATGCCGAGTGGCAGGACTTTGTCGAAGGTAATGCCAGTGTCGGAGGCGTGCTTCTGTTCGGCCGGATCACCTATGAGCTGATGGCCGGCTACTGGCCGACGCCCGCTGCCATGCAGAGCAACCCGATCGTGGCGGAGCAGATGAACGATCTGCCGAAGATCGTCTTTTCCAGAACGCTGGACCACGCATCGTGGAACAATACCAGGCTGGTAAAGGGCGACCTGGCGGCGGAAGTACGAAAGATGAAGAAAGAGCCCGGCATGGATATGGTGATCATGGGCAGCGGCACCATCGTTTCGCAATTGACGCAGGAACGTTTGATCGATGAATACCAGGTCGTGGTGATTCCCATCGTTCTCGGCCAGGGCCGGACGATGTTCGAGGGCATCAAGGAGAGGCTGCCCCTGAAGCTGACCAAGACGCGGACCTTCGGCAATGGGAATGTCCTGCTGTGCTACGAGCCAAGGGCGTGAAGGAAGAAACAAGAAACGAGGAATAGAACAGGGGCTGTTCCCGTGCGCAACGAAGATGTGTATGCTGCGATGGCACAGATCACCGGCGGAAGATATTATGCCAAGCGAAGACAAACGCATTGATCCTCTCCCCGATGAGTTCAAGTCTCTTGAAGAGGCGGCTGAGTTCTGGGACACACACAGCATCACCGACTACGAGGAATTCCTGGAGCCTGTCGAGGTTGACGTGGATATCCAGAGACGCCATTTCGAGATTGAAGTGGACGAGGAGACGTTCCTGGCCTTGCGGGAGGTAGCCAAGAAGGAGCGAAAGCCCATGAAGGAACTCGCCAGCGAAATCCTCAAGCGGCGACTCCGCGCCGGCTGAACGCACGGGGGATTGAGATCATGATGCCCGACCCGATTATTGAGGATGTAAGAGCCGCACGCTAGAAGATCTTCGAATCCTGTGGCGAAGATCTCGATGCCCTTTGGGATCGATTTCAGGAGCAGGAAAGGCTGGATCAGGAGCGGGTCGTGGCCGACATTCCCGCGTCAATGAAACAGGATACCGAAGACCTGAACAGGCTCCGGCCCTAACATTCCCATGACAAAGGAACCGAAGACCTCCAGAAGCTTCAGGAGAGACTCAGAAAGACAAGGAAGTAGGGCCCGTTCGCCGGTCGTTTGGAGACTGCCGGTCTGGCATGGACATGAAGACTTCTGATTGTGGATGCCATCCGGGAATACAGGTCGGCTATCCGAGGCGAAGTGCGCACGTTCCGTCTAATGGCGGCGCCGGCCGGTCAGGAACGCGTAGCCCAGCACCGCCAACAACACCACTGCCGAGAGATGCGGAACGACGTTTGGTCCCATGTGATGCATGTGCGACGCCACCCCGATATCGATACTGTGAATGATGGAATCCAACACGACGCCGGCCGCGAGGGCACAGCCGGCCACCGTCAGGAGGTAGAGAATGGCGGTGCGGCGGCCGAGGGTGTTCCAGATCGTGGCCAGTCCGGCGGCGTTGGTACCCGGGCCCGTGATGAGGAAGACCAGGGCGGCCCCCGGACTGAGACCTTTCAAGATCATGGCCGCCGCCACCGGCACGGAGGCCGAGGCACACACGTACATGGGAATGCCGATGAGCATCATCACCAGCATGGCGGGCAGACCGTGGCCCAGCCGGGCGGCGAAGAAATCGTCCGGCACCGCCGTCGAGATCAGCGCTGCGATCACCAGGCCGACCAGGAGCGGCTTGCCAATGTCGCGGGGCAGGGAGATGAAGCCGTACTTCATGCCATTGAGAAACTTGCGTCCCGGTGAGACGGCATGGTGGCAACAGCAGTGTTCCTCGGCACCTTCTGATTGCGGATTGCGGATTGCGGATTGCGGATTAGAGGCAGCGCCGTTTTGTGCCCTCGGTGCTCTGTCCTCAGTCATCCGTCCTCTGTCTTCCGTCCTCTGTCCGCCGTCCACCATCCTCAGGTCCTCCGGACTGTGTCCGAAGAGGTCGACCAGGACGCCGCCCACGAGGCCGGTGACGAGGGCCGCCAGGGGCCGGAAGATGGCGAAGATCGGGCCCAGGAGACTGTAGGTGACGAGAATACTGTCGACGCCCGTCTGGGGCGTGGAGAGCAGGAAGGAGATCGTCGATCCTTTGCTCGCCCCGTGCTTGTGCAGAGACATGGCGACCGGAATCACGCCGCAGGAGCATAAGGGCAGCGGGATGCCGAAGAGCGTCGCCTTCAGCACCGGCAGAAAACCCCGCCCACCCAGGTGCCGCTCCACCATCTTTTGCGATACAAAGACCGAGAGCAGCCCGGCGACAAAGAACCCGAACAAAAGATAGGGCGCCATCTCACCCACGGTCGCCCAGAAATCGACTGCCAACTGCAGGAGAAAATCGAGCATAGGTTATCGTTTGGCCTCCGCCACGGGTTCAACCTTGACCACCTCACTGCGAATCATACTGCCTCGCAGGGAGACGGTGATATCCAAAAAGTTCATCACTTTGCCGTTGCGGGCGATCGCCTCGCGGGCGATGTGCGTCAGCCCGAAACAGCACGGCACTTCCATGTGTACGACCATGAGGCTGCGAATGTTGTTGGACCGCAGGATTTGGGTCAGTTTTTCGACGTAGAGCTGCGCGTCGTCCAGCTTGGGGCAACCGATGATCAGGCTGCGGTCTTTGAGAAAGCGTCGGTGGAAATCCCCCACCGCGAAAGGCACACAGTCCGCCGCCAGCAGCAAATCGGCGTCGGCAAACTGAGGTGCGGTCGGCGAAACCAGAGCCAGTTGAATCGGCCAATGGGTCAGTTGCGAGGGGATGTCCTGGGCAGCGGTGTCGGTTTCCGGCATCTGAGCCTGCTGGAACTGATGTGAGGCCATACCCGGACATACAAACAACGGCGCTCCTTCTGCGGCTGGCTCAGGTGCGTCTGGACCGCCTTCTCGTCAAACTCGGCCGCCTCGCGCGGCTCGACGGTGATCGCTCCTTCGGGACAATGCCCGAGGCACGCTCCGAGACCGTCGCAGTAGGAATCGCTCACCAAACGGGCTTTGCCGTCGACGATCTGGATCGCGCCCTCGGCACACGCCGTCGCGCACAGACCGCAGCCGGTACACTTGTCTTCATCAATCCTGACGATATTTCGTACGGCCATCTTCTTTTTCTCCTTGACCGCCAATCCTCCAGACACCTGAACCATAAGAGGTCGGGTGGCCCCATCAAGCGTCGATTGATGACGCCACCCGACAGGAACGAAACGCGAACGTTTTCAGGAACCCAGCGTCGCCGCCAGGTCTTCTTTTACAGTAGTGATCGGTTTGATCGCGAACTTGTCCACGAGTACGCCCAGCACCTCCGGCGTCACGAACGCCGGCAGGCTCGGGCCGAGGCGGATGTCCTTGATGCCCAGGTGCAGCAGCGTCAGCAGAATCGCCACGGCCTTCTGCTCGAACCAGGACAGGATCAGCGACAGCGGCAGATCGTTCACGCCGACCCCGAACGCCTCGGCCAGAGCCACCGCGATCTGCACGGCGGAGTATGCATCGTTGCACTGGCCCACGTCCAGCAGGCGCGGAATGCCGTCGATCTGGCCGAACTGGAGCTTGTTGAAGCGGTACTTGCCGCAGGCCAGGGTCAGGATCACGCAATCACTCGGCACCTGCTCGGCGAACTCCGTGTAGTAGTTGCGTCCGGGCTTGGCCCCGTCGCAGCCGCCGACGAGGTAGAAATGCCGGATCTTGCCCTGCTTGACCAGGTCGATCACCTTGCCCGCCACGCTCATAACGGTATTGCGGCCGAAACCGACCGTGATGTACTGCGCCGGGCCATCTGCCGGCGAATCCCGGCGCGGCCAGCGCCGCCTCGATCACCGGCGTGAAATCCCGGTCGGTGATGTGGGTCACATCGGGCCAGCCCACGAGGCCCGCGGTGAAGATCCGGTCCTTGTAACTGTCCTTGGGCTTTTGCAGGCAGTTGGTCGTCATCAGGATCGCGCCGGGGAACTCGTCGAATTCCTTCCGCTGGTCCTGCCAGGCCCCGCCGTAATTGCCGACAAGGTGCTTGTACTTCTTCAGGCCGGGATAGGCATGGCACGGCAGCATCTCGCCGTGCGTGTAGACGTTGATGCCCTTGCCCTGCGTCTGCTTGAGCAGCTCTTCGAGGTCCTTGAGGTCGTGGCCGGAGACGACGATGCACTTGCCCTTGACCGGCGTGATGCGGACCTGCGTCGGCTCCGGATGGCCGTAGGTCTGCGTGTTGGCGGCATCCAGCAGCTCCATGGCCTTGAGATTGATCTCGCCCACCTTCAAGGCCCGGCCCAACAGCTCGCCCGTGTCGGTCGGCTTGCGCGTCAGATAGTCGAGCATCTCGTGAATCGCGGCGTAGTGCTGCGGGTCCTCCTGGCCCAGGATCTGGGCGTGATCGGTGTACGCCGCAACGCCCTTGATCCCGTACATGATCAATTCCTGCAAGCCGGCGGTCGTCGCGCCGAGCTTCTTGATGCGCTTATCTATGCCGACCTCGCGGCCCTTGTGTGCCAGTGCATCGAGATCATCGCGCCCCTCCCACCAGCGTACGGGGCAGTCCAGCCGCTCCAGGGTCTGGCCGGCCTTGATCGCCGCCTTTTCGTAGAGCTTCTGCGCCCGATTCTTCATCTCGGCCGCCTCGTCCAGGAACCCCGCCAAGCGCGGCGGATCGAAATTGACATTCGTCAGCGTGCTGAACAGGGCCTTGACCGTGAAGACGTCCACGTCCCGGTCTCTTGCCCCCAATTGGCTGGCCCGGTGCGCATAGCGCGAAATGTCCTTGGCCGCATAAACCAGCAAATCCTGCAGCGCCGCGGTCTGGGCATCTTTCCCGCACACACCCATCTGCGTGCATCCTGTCCCCTTCGATGTCTGTTCGCATTGATAGCACAACATGGTCATGTAGGAAGTCTCCTTTTCCTTGAACTCAGGCACGAATCATCGTTAGCAACATCTTGAACCGCTCGTCGGCGCTGACCGAGTGCGGCACATTCCCCGGCATGATGACCAGCTCTCCCGCTCCGACGGTGACTTGCCGGCCGCCGATCGTCAACTGACCCCGGCCGTCGATCCCCTGGACCACCGCATCATACGGCGCGGTGTGCTCGCTGAGTTTCTGGCCCTCGTCGAAGGCAAACAGCGTAATTGTCCCCACCGGCTTGTCCAGGATGGTCTTACTCACGATGGAATCCTGGGCATAATCGATCAGGCCGTCCAGATTCTGCGCCTGGGCCACGCAGACCTCCAGAACACTCGCTTTGGCACGTTTGTCCGTCATGTTCGTTCTCCCATAGTCCCCTTCGCACCTCGATCCGACGCCAACTCCTCCAGACTGATGCCGCCGAGGTATTCCCCCATGCGGTCCTGAAGCTCGTCGATCTTCCCCCGCACCGGGCAGACCTTGGCCCGTGGGCACAGTCCCGCCTTCAACAGACACCGGTTGAGGCTCAGCGGCCCCTGCACGACCTCGATAATCTCCAGCAGGCTGATCTCGGCCGGGCGGCGGTTCAGGCGAAATCCCCCTTTGGGTCCCATGGCACTCGCCACCAGCTTGGCGTCGTGCAACTGCTGCATCAGTTTGCATGCCAGTTGATAGGAGACCTCCTGCTCCGCGGCCAAAAGGCGGGTGGACACGGAGCTACTGCTCCCCTGATGTCGTGCCAACCCTACCATCAGCCGCAGGGCGTAATCGGTATTGCGTCGCAGTATGTCCATTCCTGCCTTCGTACTCGAATCCAGCACCAAGTATGGCATGACCTGCTACTTGTAGGACTAATATAGTCCTATTCGCCTGTGTGTGCAAGAAAAATTGGAAAAATCTTTCCGAGTTGCCAAATATCGCTCCGGCCGACGATCGGGGATTCCTTCAGGATCCCAAGAGCGACGTTGGGCATTCGGAAGCTCGCACTGGGACGCAGAGGAAGCCGATCAGGTGGCACAGCCGCCCCCGGCGGCATAATGGAATGGGCCGCCGCCCTTGGCAGGGCGGCGGCCCGTACGCGTTGGCCAAGTGGGTCTTGAGCACTCCGACCTCATCGTCTGGTTGCAGACCGGGGGATCGCAGATCCGCCCGGAGTAGCCTTAGTGGCGAATGATGGTTCGCCCCTACCCGACCTCACTGACGATAGTACCAGCCGGTGAGAACGAATTCCTCTTGCGCCGAGCAGCAGTTCCGGCCGCTGCAGAGCAGCCAGGATATTCTGCTGGAGGGACATGCTCGGCACCTTGGCTATGGTCATGGTGCCATTGACATACCACGCCCAATCGCCCGCTGCGCGAATATCGGCGTAGACCCCGGTCGCTTTGGTCACGGTAACGAAGGCGTCGGGCGCATTGTGGACCGCGACCCCAAACGGACATACGATATTACCCTTGGAGTCGAAGGTGGCATGGACCGCATTGGCGTCGGCCACGAAGGTCCCTTTCACGTCGCCGAGGATCTGATCGGCGCTCCCGTCCGGGGCAACACCACCTTGTTTGGTCAAGGTGAGGCGTCCAGCAAACCCCGCTCGCAACACCATTTTCTCGTCGACGCTCGGTGTTCCCGTCGTAGTCGTTTCCAGTTTGCCGGAAACATTGTCGCCGAGGAATCTGGCGTTCACGGTGGTGGCACAGTTGTGCCAGGGCCACGGACCACCGGCCCACGTCTGGTTCCACAGGGCACCTGCGGCGCCGAAGCTGGGGGCGATGGCCGTGCCGTATTCGCAGAAAGCCTTGGGCTTGAGGCTCTTTACAGCCTCATACTGGCCACTGAGCGCGAAATCGCCGAGGCCGCCAATCAGGGCCAGTTTGCCCCCGAGGGCTTGCATGATATTGTCCTGGAGCTTGACCCCTTTGATCAGAGGCGCGGCATACAAGCCGGCCAATTCCAGCTTCCAGTCTCCGACCTGTTTGACATAGGCGAAGACGCCGGTGGCTTCCTTCAGCGTCAGTGTGGCTTCCGGCCCTGGCGGGCGGAAGGGACACATCGCCATCCCGGTCCCCTGGTCCACGATAAGCCGTGACGCGTTGAGATCGACGATATTGACCCCGGCGCCGCTGAGGACCATGGTCCCAATGACGCCGTTGCCGTTGTTCTGGTCGTGGGCGGACAGGGTCAGCGTGCCGGCAATCGGGAGGGTGGCGACCAGATCCGCGCTGACTTTGGCCGGGGCCGTGGTTTGCAGGGCCAGGATACCGGACACGTTGGCACCGAGCAGCGGCGGGGCCGTATTGTCAGACCAAGTCCGAGGCCCCTGCCCCCAATTGACCTGCCAGGTGCCCTTGCCACTGACCAATTCGATGGTTGTCCCGGATCCATAGTCCGCAAACGGGATCGGCGCTGCAGCCGCCGTCGTGGCCAACACCATGACTGCAACGAACATCAGGCCTGATCTGAACGCGTTTCTACAGAGCGTCATAACAATTTTTCCTTCCTGACGAGACACTCTTGTGATTCCCACGCGCGAAGCAGTTGTCGGACGCGGCTGCTCTACTTGGACCAGGGCACGTCCTACGTAAACGGTTGGTCGGTTCCCAGTTTCATCTATGATGCCTCCTGGGCGGTCCCGCGTGTGGCAGTGGACCTCCGTCTGCTATCCGAATTACGCAGGGAGACGGGGAATCTCGCCGGGACGCAGAAAAAACTCGAGCCACTTTTCCACGGCTTCACAAGAATCGGGGCTTGCGTTAGAATCGTGGTTGTTCGGGGTCCGGCGGGACACCGGGATTACAGATCAGGACGGGATGGCAGGTTTTCGGAGGCACAGATATGGCGAGACCCAATGACCCCACCTCCTTGGGTGGTGCAGAACGTACGTTTCCTCCTACAGAGTGGACCCGGCTGCTCCACTGTCCCCAGAGAGAGGCCGTGCTGGCAGAGTTGTGCCAGAAGTACTGGAAACCCGTCTACTGCTATCTTCGGAGCATGGGGCTGGGCAATGAACAGGCCAAGGACCTGACGCAGGGGTTCTTTACGGAGAAGGTGCTCGGGCAGGACCTGGTTCAGAAGGCCGACCGGGAGAAGGGTCGGTTCCGCAGCTTCCTGCTTCGATCCGTTCACAATTACGCGGTCAGCATAAAGCGCGGGGATAAGGCCCATCAATCCCTCCTTCCCGATCAGGAGGACCCGCGCACGTTTGATGCCCCGGAGGCCGAGTTCAACCGGGCCTGGGCCGATCAATTGCTCCATGAGGTCCTGAATGAGCTTGAGCAGGAATGCCGGCAGCGCGACAAGCTGACGCACTGGCGGCTCTTCCAGGAGTGGATCCTGGAGCCGGAAATTGAGAAGAACAGGGCGATGAGCGAGGTCTGCCTCAAGCACGGCGTGGCGGATGCCTCGACCGCCTATCACATGATCGAGAATGTCAAACGCCGATTTCGGGCCCTTCTGCGAAACCGGCTTGGCGCCCTGGCCGGCTCCGAGCAGGACATCGAGGCGGAAATCCGCGAATTTATCGAGGTGTTCTCCGGCAGGCCGGCGAGAAAATGACGGGCGCTGCGTATTGGTATGAAAGACATGACCCGCAATCTGTCCTCGGGTGCCTGGGGGATACCGTGGCTGAGGGAACGGACAACTTGGCCTTGAACGACGGGCAGAAGACCCGCCTGCTAAGTCTGGCGCTGGAGCGCGACAACCCCGCTGCGGCCCCCAATGAGGACGAGCAAAAGGGCGACCTGCTGCGGGACATTCTGCGCTGTGCGTTGCCTCTGGAGGCACCGGCGCCAAGCACGGACGTGGGCTTGGGCCCCTCTTACGGCGGGCTCCGCACGGTGGCCGGGCCGCCGCTCGACGAACTGCTCCGGGATCGCGCCACCGACCTGGTGGTTCTCAAGCGGATCAAGGAGTACGCCAAAGCTCTCGGCAAGAACGCGAAATCAGGGATCGAGAGAGACGTATTCGTGGCTGTCTACTTCGCGGCCATCGCCGCCGCGCGGGTATTTCACAACGAACGTGTTACGGAACATGCCGACGAGAGGTTGGTACGATTCCTCCATGCGTTCGCCCAGGCCACCTGGATACCTGCCGACCTGGCCGACCTGTTGGCCCAGGCCGCCGAACACCGCCTGCCGGATGTGCTGCTCCGCCGGCAGTCCGCAGGAATAGGCTCGGCCCGGCACCTACTTCGTCTCTTCGTAGAGGCGAGCGATCTCCTCCGCCGTCAGCGCCCGGTTGTAGATCCGCACATCGTCAGATCCAGCCGTTCCAGTATCGTCCGGGTTCCTCGGCATTCTCGCCAATATAGACGGGCTCGTCGTTGATACGGATCTTGCCCGCGACCTTGGCGGAAGAATCCTGACGGCCGTCGACGTACAGGTACATCTGCACCCCATCACAGACGCCGGCGACGTGATGCCACTTCTGGTCGTTCACGGACGTCACGCCAATCGGGCCGGGCCAGGTTTCCCACCCTTTCCCTGCCACCGAAGACGAAACGCAGTCTGTCGCTCTGTCGATTGCGACACAGTCCCCAGGCGGAATCGCCTTTGGTCACGATGCTCTGATGATTCCTGTCGAAGGCCGCGACCTTCACCCAGGCCGCAACGGTGACGACCTCGTTCACATCGAAGACGCGGGTCGGTGCCGCAATCCACATAGTCGCCCTCGCCGTCCAGTTGCAGGACGCGCCGCGGTCGGGCCCATCCCTCACAATGCAGGCATCGCCTCTTGAGTATCCCGTCGATTCCCTGACCTGTGCTGTCGCTGGCGTCGCCCTGATCGAACGTGTAGTGAGCCACCAGGCCGCAGAAGCCCTCTGGGAAGACCGCGACGGTCGTCGCATCGTGCGGCCCCGCGCGTCCGTCTTCTCTCAGCGGTACAACGGAGTTCATACACGCCCGGTCCGGAGAAGATCACGCACGGGTCCGGAGATATCGTTCCGGGGGACGAATTGTACGCTCCGGGGCCCGGCCGACAGCGTCCAGGAGACGCGCCATTGGTCCGGCGACACTTCACCGTTGTCTGTGGCGAAGCCGGCCCGCAGTCGAACGGTCTCGTTCGGAAGTGTGATCGTCCGGGCATCTCCCGCATCGACGTAGAAAAGGTCAGTGTAGCGGTTCTTGCCCCGGTTGTACAACCCGGCGATTTCCTCCGCAGTCAAGGCCACCGCATAGACCCGGACATCATCAACCATGCCCTTCCATTGTCCCCACGAGCCTTCCCCGAGTCCTGCCCAAACACTGCCCGTAAAGAACGGAATGGCACCGGTCGCATGGGCGACTCCATCGAGGACGCCGTCCACATAAACAGACAGGGTGGCCCCGTTGTAGACACCTGCGAAATGGCGCCATCTGCCATCGTTGGCAAGGGGCGTCTGACCGTAGACACGGGAGTATGGCGCGTTGGCGGGCACAGTCAGGCCCCCGCACTGAAAGGCAACTGTCCCCGTCTGAGGATGTCGGGATGGCCTCGAGGAATGTCCCCAGGAAACCACTGTCGGGTAGATCTCCTCTTTGGGGACGTCGTCCCATCTTCCCCAGGCAATGACCGTGATGGCGCCCACGGGGCCCGGAAAGCGGCAACGGTCCACAGACGGCGTAACCGTGGTCGCCCGAGAACTCAAGCACGTGCCCATGTGGAGTGCCAAGTGACCTGACATTCCAGTTGAGGCGAACCGGCCTTTCGTCGACGCACGCGGCCAGGGTGGCTGCGTTCGGGGGCTCCTCGAAATCCCACCGGGCCACAAGATCATTGCCGCGAAGGTCCAGGAAATCCTGCCTCTCGTAGCAGCGACCCAACCGATATCGGCGTAACCGTTCCTCATAATTGGCCAGCCACGTGCTTTTCCTCCCTTCGGGCAGCAGACGGAGGGCCTTCTCCTGGTAGGTCACGGCACTGGGCCAATCCCCATCGGCAGCACAGGCCGCAGCATAAACCGCCAGCCATTCCCAGTCGTCGCCTGGCATCAGGGCGCGGGCTCTTCTGGCAAGCTCCCTCGCCTCTCGACCGTTTCGCAAAGCAGTGTCAGGACACGTGGCCAACAGCCACGCGAGTGCGTTAAGCGGCCGGGGATCGCTCTCGATGAGCTTGATCGCGGCTCGATAGTCCCGCAGGGCCGATTCATGCCGCCCCTGCCGTGCCGAGAGGTCTCCGCGCGAAAGGACATCTTCGAACAGTCTCCGAGATAGTCCCGGAGAAGAAGCGGGAGACACGGCTTCGGCAGCGGGACTCAGCGGCAGCAGGCCCATCGCCAGCTCCAGGGCCTCGTCGAGTTGGCCGGAGGTCCGCTGCTGCTCCGCGATTTGGAGCTGCATGCTAACCGTCTCGGACACGTGCGGACCCTTCCGGAGTCTGACATAGTCGGCCTTCGCCTGTAACAGGTCGCCGGGGGACGCAGGTCGGAGGTTGCCCTGCTCCAGCCGCAAGGGAACGCACGCCGCCACAAGCCAGGGATCATCCGGAACTCCGGGGTGTGTTCCAGGAAAGCCCACAGTCCCGATGCGGTGATGATTCGTGAGCCGTCCCTGTTGAACAGAGGCAGTTGTTGCGGGCTTACAAAGGGGGATGAGAAGACTCGACCTGCAGTCACGCCGGCCCATCCGTCGTTCAGGTTCCGTCTGGCCGTACGGCATTCATGCGGCGCGAAGGAACGACCGCTCTCAAGGTCGTACAGCCGGATAGGACCAGCGTCATCCCGGCGGCGGGTGAGCAGCCAGCGACCATCCGCGCTCAGGTCGGTCACCACTCGGTTCTCACCGGCTGGGATCTCAAAGGTGGACACGAAGCCCCTCAGGCTCCATACCCTGATCCCCCGGTCCTTGTGCTCGGTCACCATGTGCTTCGAATCAGATGTGAAGTGCAGATTCTCGACCCCTGTGCTCGTCAAACCGGTCACGTAGCGCCCGTCGCGGGCATCCCATACGTCGATTCTCACCCGGGAGGCGTCAGGATCATCGCCGGCAGCACCGGCTCGCTCCGTAACAGCGTATCTGCTATCGGGGCTGAAACCATACCCGTCCGTCCCCGGGAACTGCCGTATGCTCCGGTTACCGCTACGGTCGAACAGAGTGACCATGGACGGCTCTGCAAATGTCAAGAACCTCAGACCATCCGCGCTGAGCACGGCTGACGTTATTCCGAATGGGTATTTCCATTCAAACGTCAGGTCCGGCACCGCGAAGGAATGAACGACGCGCTCGCGGTCCACGATCAGCAGGCCGTCGGTGTGACCGTAGGCACTGGGTATGCGATACCCGATTCCGATGATGAATTGCCCGACGAATTCCTCTTCTGCCGTGCGGAGCGTGTTTGCCGCAAAATCCCACAGGCGGACTCGGGCTTTGAGATCGGCTCCCGTCCCCTGGACATCGACGAAGGCGAACCAATTGGCGGTGGGCGATATGAGAATCCCGTTGTATGTAGCTTCGAGCTGTCCCTTGTCAGGCGGATGCTCACCCGTCAATCGGTGCACGCTGTCGATATCCACCGTCCGGCGGCCTAGGGACGCGACTTCCACGCCCCCTGCTATGTCAAACGCCTTGATCACATGGTGTCCCTGATCCTTGCGGATCTTGGCTACGATGTGCCGATCATCGGGTGTGAAGGCAAGGTTCAGAACGTCGGACGCGGGGAGCCGGCGGACCTGCGCCCCTGTGTCGGTGCGTTGCACGTAGATGAGGTGGGCCGTGTTGTCCGCGAAGGCCGCCAGAGTCCTGGAGGGACTGACGCAAAAGAACAGGTTCTGGTCGGTCTCGACCCCTTGCCAGGGCACCGGAGCGCTGATCTGGCGGAGATTCGGGTCTCCGTGTTTCCGCAGACCTTCCAGGAGCGACAAACGTACCGACAGACGCGTCCCATCGATCTTGTACGCTTCGCTGAGGAACACCAGTGCCTTGTCAAACTCCTCGGAGGCCAAGTAGTCGTTCCCCTGATTCTCGTACAGGTCGGCCAGCCGTTTCTCCGCTTCCACCCGGGCACTGTCAGCGAGTTTACGCTGCTCTTGTTCCGCAGTCTCTGCCTGCACGGCATCTTGACGCGCGCGTTCCGCCGTCAAGTACATCAGAGTGCTCACAATAAGACCGGCCACCAGCGCGGTCAGTGCGACGGCCGCCGCTGCAACCGATGTACGGTGTCTACGAAGGAGCTTTCTGGCCCGGTAGGTGACGGATTCCGGGCCAGCGAGCAAGGGTTTATCCTGGAGGTAGTTGTCGATGTCGACGGCTAACTCGGCAGCCGATTGATAGCGACGTGCAATCTCCTTGCGCATCGCCTTGAGGGGAATCCATTCCAGCTCCGCGGCGCAAGTGATCTGGCCAGCGTCTGGGGGTCGGTCCGCCGGCGTTCGGCGATCCTCGTCGAGTTCCTCGCCCAGGCCGTCAGACGCGTGCTGGGCGTGCGCGGCTCCTGCTCCCGGATCACCGTCCGCGGATGTGTCGACGCCGCCCGCACGCAGTGCATCTGGATCGAAGGGCAGCACGCCGGTCAGCAGTTCGTACAGCACAACGCCCAACGAGTAGACATCGGAGCGGGTGTCCATGCCGTGGGCATCCATTTCGGCCTGCTCCGGACTCATATAGTCCGGCGTGCCGATGAATTGGCCCTGCTCTGTGTAGAGTGTCTTCTCGGTGAGGGATTGGGCGAGGGCTTTCGCGATCCCGAAATCGATAATTCGGATGCGGGCCTCACCGTCCTTCGCGGTCACCAGGATGTTGGACGGCTTCAGGTCGCGGTGAATGATTCCCTTCTGGTGGGCGTGCTGGACGGCACTGCAGACCTGCAAGAACAGTTGCAGCCTCTCCCTGATGCTGAGCCTCTCCCGGTCGCAGTACTCGGTGATCGGCAGGCCCTCGATGTACTCCATGGCAAAGTACGGCCGGCCCTCGGGCGTGGTCCCGGCGTCGTAAACGTGGGCGATGTTCGGATGGTCCAGCAGGGCCAGGGCCTGCCGCTCCGCCTCGAAACGGGCGATGACCTGCCGGGAATCCATGCCGGGCTTGATGACCTTGAGGGCGACCCGGCGGCGGATCGGCTGCTCCTGGGCGGCCAGATAGACGATGCCATAGCCGCCTTCGCCCAGGATGCCCAGCAGCTTGAACGGCCCGATTTGAGACGCCGGGACCGATAGCCTCGCGCCATCAGGAAGCCGTAACCTCATCGGCCCCGCCGGAGAAGAAGGGTTCTTTTACGCCTCCCTCGATCCTGCGTGTTCTCCCCTGTCCCAGCCATTAGCTGTCACAACTCCACGCGACGTGCGGACCACCCAACGCCACCACAGCGCAATATTATAACACCCCCGACCTGCCGCTGGAAGATACCGACATGCAAAAAGAAAGCCGCTTCGGAGTCGGCGGAGTTACGGCAGAAGTTTCAGGCCGTGGCCGTCGACAAAGGTCTGCGCGACGTCCCAGGCCTTTGGGCGGGTGGAGACATCCGGGTACCTCGGCGGCTCCGTGATGCCCCGCTTGGCCAGCAGGCGCGCGGCCTGCACACGGACCTCCTGCGCCAAACGGGCAGCGTCGCCCAGCAGCCGCATCGATTCCTGCGGCGAGTGAAAGCCCATGCCGTTGTTCGAGGCAATGAAATCCCAGCGGAACTGCGCCCGGCGCAGCAGCTTGCGCATCTCCCCCAGATTCTCAGGTGCCGCACCGGCTTGGACTGCGGCGGCCACGTCGAAATGGGCACGCACCAGGGCCTCTTCGGCCGCCAGCTTGGCGTTCTCGACCTTCCTTTGAATACTCTCGACCCGATTGCGAATCTCGCTCTTCGCTCCAGCGGTGGCAGACGGCACAACTGTTGGCGATATTCAGCAACGGGCTTTGCACGTGGTGGTCCGTGTACTTCACGCCGCCCTCGGTGTGGTACGGCATGTGACAATCCGCACAGGAGACATCCCGGAACGAGTGGATGCCCGTCAGGTACAACTCATAATCGGGGTGCTGGGCCTTGATGATCGGCGTGCCGGAGATCGGGTGCACGTAATCGGAGAAATCCAGCTCATCATAGTAGGTCAGGATATCTTCGAGCATGGTGCCCTTGCGCCAGGGGAAGACCAGGTAGTTCTTCTGCTCCGGCCTTCTCCTCGGTCCGCAAGTAGTACTCGACGTGGCACTGGGCACACACCAGCGAGCGCATCTCCTGGTGGGTCGCCGTGTTGATATCCCGGCCCATCGCGGCAAACGCCTCTTTCAGGGCCGGCCGCGTGATCCGCAGCTTGAGCGTCTGCGGATCGTGGCAATCCTGGCAGCCGATCGGATGCGTGACTTCCTTCATCAGATCGTGGAAGTTCGCCGCGTAGAACTCCTTGATCCCCATCTGGTTCATCAAACGCGGCACGTCCGTGCTCTTGCAGGTCCAGCAGGTGGCGGGATTGAACGGCCTTTTGATCCGCTTCGTCCCGGTCACATCCTGGATGGCATAGTAGTGGCCGCGTCCCTGCCGATAGTCCGCACTGAATCCGTAGCCCGCAAAAAGAATCACCAAATAGGGATCGGCCGCGAGGTAGTCACGCGGATCCGCGCCGCCGTACTTGGTCTTGGTATCCATGATCCGGGTCTGCAGGTAGGACTCGTACTCCACCGGATAGTTCTGTCCCCACGCCGCATTGTTGGGCTCCCACTGCGCGATAGGCTTGACGACGAGCGCCGGCCGCTGCGTTTCCCAGCGTCGCTCCATGATCGAAACCGCCAGCAACCCCAGTAACACGATAATGACCACGAATAGTCCGGCGAGCGCCACCCCCGCCCACAGCGGAAGCCGCCCTGCGGTAGCCGGCGGCCTTCCCTCGTCCGCCTTCTGTCCCCTGCCTTCCGGCTCACGGCTCGATTCTGCCGTCATTCCTTGTCTCCTTTCTTGATCCACTCCAGGCCGGCCTCCGGCAGACCCGGCCGCAACGCTGTCGGCGAGGCGGACAAACTCCGCGCTTTGCCATGGATCCCCTGATGACAGTCCCAGCAGTGTCGCTGTGGCACCGCCGCCGCCTCGATCATCATGACCTGATGGCTGTGGCAGTGCACGCAGTTCGCCTGCACGACCGGCACCGCCCGGGCGGACAGTCCCAGTACCTGCGGCTCCTTTCGCGCGTGAATACATAGGAATGCTTCAGCCCATCCTGGGCTTTATAAGCATATTTGGCGACAATACTGCGGTGCGGCACGTGACAGTCGATGCAGGCCGCCACCCGCCCGTGACTGCCCCGCTGCCAGCTCGCGTAGGCGTCCGTCATCACGTGGCAATTGATGCAGGCTTGCGGGTCATCCGACAGGTACGAGGTGGCATTGGCAATGCGGACCAGAACCAGGGCCATGCCCAGCGCCGCGCCCGCGAGACCATAGATCCCGACCTGCAACGGCCTCGGCAGACCGGCCAACCTCACTATCGGCATGACTCGATCGACGATCTTCATCCGGGGAATAGTAGTGCCTCCCGCCGCCCGCCGCAAGTCCAACGCAAAACGGCAGCCGGGTCCGGGTCCCCAAACGCGCTCCTTCGCGTCTGGGTCCCCGCGTGCCCCACGAATCCATCCTGTTATGTACTGCCAGGCGAGGTCCCGGTTCGCCATTTCCGTGCCAGGAAACGTGGAGGGCATGCGCGTACACCGTTGCGAATACCCCGTAAGGTTTCTCCCCGACGACAATCAGGGAACCCCCGAACGCTTAAGTCGCACGCCCTAACACCGGGATGGCTATTATATCGTAGAAACGAGAGGGGTTAACGTAAAGTGAAACGATGCAAGAGAAAGGGTAGCATTATGGCCATGCAAGATGCCAAGGAATTGTTTGTGAAGTTGCTCAGCAACGTCAGGCAGAACGAAGACCGCAGCACCGACATCCTTCAGCAACTCAGGGATGCGGCGGAAGACCCGGACATCAAGGAGGCGATCGACTCCCGGATCTTCCTGAAGAACCAGACCCTCAGCACCCTGGACCGGTGCTTCAAGCTCATCGGCGAGCAGCCCCAGAAATCCACGGGCCGGATACAGGACGTTTTCGCCGAGGACTTCCGGCGGGAGCTCGGCGAGATCGAGGGACCGCTGGCGAAGACCCTGTTCATCGCGGCCAAACTCAACCATCTGATGCATTTCCGCATCGCGGAATACGTGGCCTTGGTCGCCATGGCCGACGTGACGGGCCACTACGCCGTCGGCTCGCTGCTCGAGAGTTGCCTGGCCGACAAGCTCGCCTTCGTGGAGCGCAATCGCCGGCGAATCCGCCGCATGATCGAGAGTGAGATAGCGGTGGGTGTCGCCTGAGCCACAGAAGGGAAGATTCCTGCCTGGGGCACGATGCCTGTGCCGCGCGACCTCTGAAGATCGCCGGGGACACTATGCCGGTGGGAGAGTTCCACGACTAAGATGAATTCTGGAACTCTCCCATCGTTATTCTCAAAGAACGCGCCGTCTTTGAAATCCCTCGAAACGAGCAGCGCCCTCTTGCCGATGGTTCGCCCGGAGGGGCGGACTCGTTCCTATTTGCCCCCCTAGCAGGGCCGTGGCCCGTCGTAGGGGAACGCGCCCTTTTCGGTTCTCTTCTTGTCTATTTCCCCGTCTTGGGTACACTGTCAGCAGGAAAGATGCACCGGCTGCAAAGATGAAGAGCGGTGAGGATGTTCGTAGGAGAGATGCCGGTATGAATCGACAAGGCGGTTTCACACTGATCGAGCTGCTGGTCGTGATCTCGATCATTGCCGTGCTGATGGCGATCATGATTCCCACGTTGGGGCGGATCAAGAAACAGGCGGCGGGCAGCGCGTGCCTCTCGAATCAGCGCCAGCTCGTCTTTGCCTGGATCCTGTACGCCCAGGACAACGACGACAAGCTCGTCGGCGGCCACGATGGATATTCCTCCTCGCCCAGCAAGGACTATGACTGGGTCCAACTGCCGCGGACCCTGAGCGGGACCGTGGTCGCGCGGGCCAACGCCACGCTGGAAGATGAGATCCGCGGCTGCGAGGGCGGCGCCCTGTTCCCCTACGTCAAGAATGCCGATCTCTACCACTGCCCCGGCGACCGCCGGAACCGTACCGAGCTGACGCACCGCAGTTACGGCATCCCCGGCACGCATGAACGGCGATGTCGGAACCGGGGCCGGCAGTTGGATGACGCAGCAATGGGGCTATCCCTCCTACAAGAAGCTCGCGGAGATCAAGAATCCGGGCATCAAGTATGTCTTCTTGGAGGAGAAGACCGATGTGGGCGGCTGGAACTGGGGGTCCTGGAACCTGGAGAAGTCAGGGGCCCGGTGGTGGGACCCGATTGTCGTGCGTCACGGCCGGCTCAGCGTCCTGGCCTACTCCGACGGCCACGCCCTGCAACACCAGTGGAAGCAAAAGAGCACCCTGCAAATGACGGACGTGCCCTATCCCGATGCCATCCGCTGGCCCGCCCCGGACGGCATGGATGACCTGGAATTCATGCGCGAAGGTTTCAATCCCGCCCGGTGAGAGAGCGGCGCAACAGGGAAAAAAGACGAGGTCGAGAACGCGCCCCTTCTCAGGAGTCACGCACACCCAAAATCGGCGGCTGCCTCCCGGATTCCCACATCTGTTATTGCATCCCGACCGCACCTTTCTGCAAAAAGAGAGGAGGTTCTTCCGCGGAATCAGTCTGACCCCCTGAAGATGGAGATGGGATCCCCGACTTTCCCCAAGGGCTGCGGGCACCCGGGATTTTGCTTATGCAAGATGAGGTCTTTGCAGCCAGACTCTTGCTCTGAGCGGACCCGTAAACAGGATAGAGGCGTGCGGCGAAAACGGGTGCATGTTTGAGCTCATGCACAGTGCCGCACAAACGAGACAAACCAATGTCGAACGTGCAGAGAAAGGAAGACGCATATGAATATCATCGACATGATCCTCAAGCTGATAGGCACCGGCAACACGACCAACGCGATTTCCTCCGTCCTGGGCTTGAGCCAGGATCAAACGAAACGCGCGACGATCGCGGCGGTGCCCACGCTGCTGGCCGGCCTGACGCATCTGTCCTCCACGCCGCAGGGCGCAGAGCAATTGTCCGGGGCCGTTTCCCAGCAGGACACAGGCCTGCTCGATAACCTGTCAGACCACATCTCCGGCCAGGGCGCCGGCCTGGCCGACCAGGGGTCCCGCGTGCTCGGCTCGCTGCTGGGCGGCGGAACGATTTCGAAACTCAGCGGCGTTCTCTCCCGCTTCACCGGGGTCGGCGAAGGTGCGACGGGCAAACTGATGGGCCTCCTGACGCCGGCGATTCTTGGGGTGCTCGGCCGGCAGCAGCGGAGTCAGGGCCTGGACGCGAGCGGCCTGGCCAATCTCCTGGCCGGACAGAAAGATAATATCCGTGCCGCCCTCCCGGCCGGACTGGGCACCATGCTTTCGTCCGTTCTGCCCGGTGCAGCTCAGCTATTTGAGACCGGGCGCCCGGCGGCCCGCGTGCCGGAAGAAGCCGGGCGGAGGACCGCCGGCGCTGATGCGCCGCCGCGGAGATCTTCCGCCATCCGATGGGCCGTTCCGTTGCTGGTGGGCCTGGGCGTGCTGGCCTTGCTCCTGCTCTGGTCCAATCGTCATCGCGCCGGCACGGGAAGCCCCCGTGGCTCCGTCCGCCGCCGCTCCTGCCGCCCCGAGTGAACCCGGGACGAGAGGCGCCCGGGTGCCGGCGTGGCCTCGCAGGCCTCCGCACTGATCACGCAGGCGACGAATGTATTCAACGGCATTGGCGACACCGCCTCGGCGCAGGCCGCGGCGCCGACGCTCGACGCCATCAACGGCAAACTGGCCAACCTGCGTCCGCTCTGGGACGAGCTTCCCACCACGGCCAGGACCTCGGCCCAGGAGACGTTGCGACCGCAGGTGGACAGGCTGAAACAACTGGCCCAGTCGGTTCTGGCCAAGCCGGGTGTGGGAGACGCGGTGCGTCCGCAGATCGAAGAGATAATCACGAACGTCAACGCCCTGACCGCCTGACCCGACCGGTGCTCGCGGAAGGAAACGATGGTGCAGGAATATCCGGGGACGCCATACTCAAGGGAAAACCGAGATGAATCAAGCGTCCCCGGAATTCTCTGCGTCTCGCATTACAGTTCGACCGGCACACAAAGGTTCTCGCCGCTCTTCGCGGTCCGGCCGCAGTGGCCGCACTGGAACGCCGGCTCTTCGACCAGAGCCTGATAGCCCGGCTCGTCTGTCAAGCGGAATCCCTGAGAGATGATATAGCACAAGTGTTCACTGTGGACTTCACTGTTGCAGTCGGTTTCAAGATCTGGAGCTTTGCCATCCATGTTCGGCCTGCCTTTCTGGGCGACCCATGTCGTTAGAGTATATACGCCGGCCCTGTCCAACAGTTCTTCCCATGTCGCCCCCTGTTCACCATCTGCGTCTATAGGGATGACAAGAGGGACGACACGGACCCCACAAAACGTAGTCGCACACCGCAGGACTCGGCCGCGCAAAGACAGTTGCCCACGCGGCCCTCTGGCGGTACACTCCTTCCTGTTCGGACCAACGCAAATGAGCGAAATCAGGCAAGATAAAGAGATATTCGAGGACCTATGGCCAAACGGATTTGTTCAAAATGCATGGATGCCTTTCTGCGGGTACACAACGCCAGAGCTCGGGCACGCGGACCGGGCGGCCGCGGCTTTGACAACAGTGACGACTCGCTGCAACGCGAGGCGCAGCGCGTGGTCCAAGAGAGAAAGGCGCTCGGGCTGGAGGGACTGGTAGGTGACCTGGACTGCGTGGTCATCAACACGGAAGCCCCCCGGCACAAAGCCGCCGTAGAGGAGTTGCTCGCCCGCACCGGACTTGGTTTCGAGGCGGCGTTTGAGGATTCGCAGACGTGCGACCTGTGTGCTGAAGGTCGCCGACTCTGCCAGTTTCCTGGTCCGGTCGCGCAAAACGGCTTCTCCTTTCGAAGACGTGAAGGCATTCCCCAAGGCCGCCGGCCTTCCTCATACGCGTCTGGAGACCCTGGTGTTTGAGACCACCGACCTGGACCGATATGTCGCGATCCAGAAGGCACGGGGAGTGAATTTCCTTTCCGACGCCATCGTTCAAAGCAACTCCTACTCATTTATACAGACCGTCCCCTCCACGTTCAGCGGGATGTCGTTCGGATTCATCCAGTGGTCCGGTGCAGCCCGGAACTACGCCTCACCCGAGAGCACGCCCTTGGATTGGCGCCTGCGAAAACCTGATTATCCCTACCTCGGCAATGTCAAGGAATTGGACCATGCGGCGGTGCGCGTGGAGGCCAGGGATCGCGATCCGGCTATCATTGAATTCCTGCATCTTACGAATTATCGCTTTGATTTCTCCATCTATGTGGAGACCCTCAACTCCATCACCAATGTGGCCCGCTTGCCGGGGAGCAAGTTCGCGGCGGTCTTCACCTCGGGCATCCATCCGTACGTGGACGACGAGACGTCCGGACCTACGGAGAAGTTCGTGCACAACTATGGCACGCGGGTCCACCATATCGCCTTTCGCACGGAGAACATCGAGGCAACGGTGGCCGCCTTGAAAGACGCCGGCATGGAGTTCCTCCTCGATCTGGTGGGTTCGGAGGAAGAGGGGCTCAAACAGATCTTCTCGCTTCCCTCCGTCAACACCCTCCTGGTCACCGAGTACATCCACCGCTACGGCGATTTCGCGGGGTTCTTCACGAAAAGTAACGTAACCCTCCTGACCGCCGCCACGGCCAAACAGTGACAGAGCCGCCGTTTCTGCGGGCCGGAGATCGGGGACACCATACTCAATTCAGGGCCGAGATCAGTAAGATGCCCTCGAAATTCCCCCCGAAATTCCCGAGAACAGACAAGGGCCGGGTGACAAGAGAAAGGTGACAGGCGACAGATAAAAAAATGGGAAATGAAGCGCTGCAATTGAGCTTGGGCAGGTATACTGAATGTCCGGAGTTTGGTAGGAGCATGGGCTATGGAGACAAATCGGGGATCCCGGCCGAGATATGTTCGCTTCAATCACCCTGCCTGGCGGAGAAAAACATGCATACAACAGAGTTGAGGCTTGTCATTTCGATTCTGCTGACAGGCTTTTGCGGGTGTGCCACGACACCCGGGGCCCCCGTCGGGCGGTCTGGTGGCGAGACGGCGCCCGTGTTTAGCGTCGGTCAGGTGCTACCCGCAGAAATCCTTCAGGGGTACAACTACCGACTTGCCGAGCGCGTTGCGGTGCAGGAATACCACTACGTGTTCACGATCCAGTCCGACTTCGGCGAGATCACCGCCCAGGGGCGACCGATGCTCGGCCTGCGTCTGCGCGAGCTGAAATCGATTGAAGCCGCCAAGAGGCTGGGCAATTACCAACTGATTGTGGAGGGCATCCTCACGCCGCTGAGAGATACCGGGAAAGGACTGGCTCTCCTCATCAACGAGCCCTTCGAATCGGTCGAGCGTATTCCCCAGGGTCTCGGGCTCATGGTCGATCAGTATGCCGACCCGGCAGACCGGCAGGCGGGCGCTCCCGCCCGCCGGAAGCTGGCCGTAGACCTCGATTGTGACCCGGAGACACGCAATCCCGTGCTGAAGAAGCTGCTCGACGAATTGTCGCTCTACACCCTGGGGGGAAGCCTGCTTACGGGAAGCGGCATGTATTTCCTCCCCGTTGCGGGCCTGGGCGTGCTGCCCATGACAGCGCAGATGAAGGAACTCATCGTCAATAGTCCGCCGAGCGCGATCAACAGCCAAATCGACAGGGAACTTGAGAGCGCCCGGTGCGAAGACTCCAGCCGATCTCGATTCCGCTACTCGACCGCCTTCACGACGATGCAGCGTCTCCAACTCATGGAACAATTCCGAGCCCTGGAGGGCGTGCGGAATCGGGCGGCTCTCATCGAGGTTGCCGCGGAGGCGCACAACGAGGCCGAGGCTCTCTGTTCCATCCGCAAGGGCCGGATGCTGGCTAACCTCCGAGAACGACAGTCCATCGAACTGCTGAAGTCCGTCGGGTTGTTGCCGCTGGCAGTACTCAGCAACGGCACGCATGTCCTGATATGTCCGTACGATTACGTCCAAAGCACTCGTGAGGTGGACGATTATGTTGACGCCTATCGGGCCTCTCATCCGAATGTCGAGACGGTGCTGGTAACGGCCGGTCGCATATCACCAGCCGTGCGCCAGAGAATGGAGTCAGTTCACATCAGGATCGTCGAAGAAGGAACATTGACCGGGGACTCCGGGAGTCAGCCCTCGAATTGACAATTAGGGGGACCGGAGATCGGGGATAGCGGGGATGCCATACTCAATTCAAGACCGAAATAAGTAAGATGTCCCCTGAATTCGTCGCCCAGATCTCCTGGCTCGCGATTATGCCCCTGAACCCGCCGGTGTCCGTGTAATGGTACACGCGGGGTTTGTACCTCCTGGCTCATACGGTTCTGCTCTCCAATTGCATGCGCTCTGACATAATCTGTTCCAGGCACTGAATCGGCTATTTCCGTCCATGACTTTGACCGCTACCGGCGGAGAGGACACTGAAGCTGACCGATATTTATAGCGGAGGACTCTGTCCTTCACACGCGTGGCCACAGTGTGGATGTCTGGACCACGATACTCAACTCAAGATCCAAATGGACAAAATGCCCCCAGAAGTCCCGCTAGTCTAATCGTCGAAAGATTCTGGTATTCGGCTGTAATCCGAAGATGGAAAGACCCGCCCCATCAGAGACGCAAGTTTTGGCTCACTGCGGCGTATCTGATTCAAGAACTCAAATGTTCGCGTGTCAACCTCGACAGCATCCGTGTAGAAGACCAGGGGCACGATGTAACTATCACCGAGGTCACTCCCGGATACCCTCTCGGCCTTTCTTTGGGCCGAAACGAGCCTCCTCTCCAAAACGTAGGATGGTAAGGTGGTCGGCGGAACATCGTCTATCATCAATTCGGTCGACGGACGCAAGTCTTCTGAGATCATCTTCAGACGTTCTGCATATACGGCAAGTTCACCGAATTCACCCATCGTCATCTCGGGGGACACAAGTTCCAGAGGAACCCCCGCACCCACAAGCAGCGTCTTAACCAGGTTCCCTCCCATCTCCTCAATTGCCTCTACAGTCTGGAGCGCGCCGTTCGCAAAGTCAGTTGCTGCGCCGTGGGAATAGCCAAGGCGTTTGTCGCCATGTAAGTCCAACTGCCTCTGCAACTCTCGCGCAAACCTACGTGCGTAGGCATCTCGATCTTCCTTTGGTCGTAACGGCAGACGCAAGGCTTCAGAGACCTTCATGTCCTTGACTTCACCTGCGTCCGTTCTGGCCATGGACGCGGTGTATTTTTCCTTTTCGTGCAGCTGCGCGGCCCTTCGACTTATTGTTGACCAGAACTCATCGTTCTCCACAAACATTTCCGATCCCACACCAGTCTCCCATAGGTCCGGGCGCACCTGCTCCACGATTTCCCGCCAGCTTCGTGCCGAACCATGCACCACGACATGCATTTCACGGCAGAGTAGATCGTGAACAAAGCCTGGCCGCCAACTGCGATCGTAGGGCCGGAGCCATGCGATCAACGGCAGACTGCGCAGGAACCTCAGCCGGCCTCGGACAACCTGCTCATCTCCGTGGCGAAGCAACTCACCGACGTGTGTCGCTGTAAATGTGATGAACATGCCGAGACACTGCAATCTCTTGATGAGTGTGCGTGCCTTGTCCCTTAGGGAGGCATCTTGCGCCCAATAGTCATGCGAAACCCTTCCCAGGGTCGCCGTATCGAGGGCCACGATCTTGGGTCTATATAATGGCATAATCACATGGTACAACCAACGACAGTAACCGATTTCCCGGGTCGAGTATTCTGATCATCGTGCCTGTCCCCAGTATTCCATTATTCTCCACGGGCGGTCACCCCAGCGCCGCCACCCATTGGTTTTCGCCTACGATTCGCACTTTTCGCCCTCGATCGCGAAACTCCACCGCCTTCTCAATCTTCCGGCCGAAGGTGCTGTGAATCCAGTCCTCGCTGGTCATTGTGCCGACAACCAGATAGTCCAAGTCCATTGAAACTCGCTCTTGTGCGATCCCGCCGCGCACCGTCACGGCTCGCACGCAGGCAGACCGCGTGCCGTAAAGGAAGTTGCCGGTGAAGCAGAATAACCGGCTCTGGATTTCCACAACCGCAGATCTGTCCACTGGCAACTTCGAAGGGCCGGGGAAGCTCCCTCCGGTCTCTTGGAGCGTGCCGCCGATGAGTTGGGAAAGAGTCTCTTTCAGGTATGCCCGCTCTTCTTCGCTGATAACCCCGTCTCGCAGGATCTCCTTGACTCGAGCATAAATGACTTCCCCGGGCCAAGTCTCCGCGATCTGCGAGTGGTCATCGAGCCAGAGGTCCAGAAATCGAATCTCTTCATCATTGAAAACGCCGTCAGCCAACTCGCCCGCGCAGATTCCGATGAGCGACTCGCAGGATCGCCCAAGGATGCGAGCATCCGTCGCCTTCCTGGCTCTCACCAGCCTCATTCGCTCGCTGGGAGTTAAACCAAAGGTCGGGCCCCCGGAATGCCTTTCCCACTTGTCTTTGATCTCACGAATTACATCATCCATCGGGATCTCTCCTCCGAAGGTGGCCCGTTGATGAGCAGGGATACGAATTCGTCCTGCGTGCATTGGCAGACCGTTCTTTCTACCAAGTGAGTCCGGTCCAAGTTTGGGACAAAGATGATATAAGTAACGGAGCCGGGGTAGCGTCCCGCCTCGCTTATGTCAACAGGCGATGCCTCAACGATATGCAGGCAGAACGCGAGGCTGCCGAGAGCATCGCCCCACTTGGCCTCGTAGGCGATCCGATTGTCATACAGACTGTCCCCCCGTTTGAAATCAAACCGCGAGCCTTGCGCCCACGTTCCGCATCGCTGTCCCCCGGTATTATCCCCGCCCGGTATGTCCTCCGCTTGAGCAGGCGGAACCCATTGGATGTCCAAAGCCAGATTAAAGAATGGTGGGACGACCATAAACCACGCATCGCCCATCTCTGCCTTGGGATTCTTCAGAAGAACCTTCGATCTTTGTAGGTGCAATGGGTTTCTCGCCGTCGAATACCGCTGAATCAGCAGTCCAAGTCTCTCGCTGGCTACCCGTCGACAATCGCAAAGGCTTCCATCAGCCAGGAAGA
The DNA here is from genome assembly GCA_963699595.1 of uncultured Planctomycetota bacterium. Taxonomy (GTDB): domain Bacteria; phylum Planctomycetota; class Phycisphaerae; order Sedimentisphaerales; family Anaerobacaceae; genus PLanc-01. The sequence goes on along the minus strand of CAVOUO010000035.1, from coordinate 14,869 downwards.
ATAGGGGGTCAAACCTACGCATCTCACATTTTCTCCCAACACTTCCAATCTCCGGATCGAGGTTCTTTCTGCGTCCCACAGGGCCCCTTCGTTCCGGATTCACGCGCTTATTATAGAGCCCCGGGGACAGAAATGTAAAGAGGAATCGTAAAAGCGGTAGTGTAATTCCGGGGACGTCTCGCTTATTTCGAGGGAGAGGCATAGAGGTTGTAGCGTCTTCCGCCGCGCCCTTCGTTTGAGGTCGCAACTTGCGACCTCAAAGACCCGGCCTCATCACAATCGCGACTGTCATCCCGCTCTTTGCCATATTCGTCTCAGTCCCACCAGAGAAACAGGGTGTTGGTGCGTTTCATTTCCTTGGCAAGAGCTTCCACGGTTTCGGTTCCCTGGTCGACGACATCGGGACAGAATGCGTAGACCTCCTTGGCAAACTCCAACATGTTCGCAGGCTGGCGCTGGAACTGCGCCTCCATCCAATCGAAACCCACGCCGGAAAGGACAAGGCCGAACTCGGCGTCCCATTTCTTCAGACGGGCGATCACCATGTCCGGACTGATATCATAGTTCCAGCCGTTCGTCCCATGGTGCGGAGCATATCGTAGGGATCGGAGGTTTTCAGAAGGGACACATTATCAGGAGCCCCCTTGATGCCATAGTTCCTCTCCGAGATGAAGGCAAAGTATCCGGCGCCGGCCTTCTCCTGAAGGCGCTGCACCGTACGCGGGGCTTGAGTGCGTTTGACATCGATCGTAACACCTGCCGCCGACAGCGGATTACCGTTCGGGTCCGTACCCTGAAGTTGGCGCAGATCCTTTCCGGCGTGCTTGACCTCCAGCAGAAGTTCCGCCGGAATCCCCGTGGCCGCGGCCAGGGCCGCTTCCTTTTCCGAAAGTGCTTCCTGCCTCCCCCTGCATCCCGCACAGGCGAGCAGGATTGAAATCACGACAACTATAGTTTCCCTTGCCATTATGTCTCCGGTTAATGCCGGCCCGGATCAGCGGCCCGGGGGCGGACTCAGCACAATGGGTACAGCTTTGAGAGCCAGCACCACGATCCAGACAGTGATCAGCCAGACGAGCGAACTGCGAAACAGGGGAAGCAAATCCTCGCCGTCCCCTTCATGAAGAGAATCCAGGACCGCCATCCGGTAGGTCGCCACGGAATACCGGAGGAACACGGAACACGCCAGGGCCAGAATCACGATGGGCGCGATCACGCCCACAACACTGATCAGCCGGACCAGAGGATTCACGTTCGCGCCCCTGCCCTCAAAAGGCGGCAGCCGGGTGGCAAAGCCGGTCGCGACCAACAGGCTTGCGAAGGACACGGCGGTGTAGACGTAGGCGGCCAGCAAGCCGATCCAACTCCACACGAGGAACGTCCTTTTAAGTGATGCACCGACATCTCGCTCATCGACCATAGGTCCATCCTTTCCACCAACGATAGACTGCGGCCGGGAAGGAACCACTCGCATGTCCCTTCCACTTCGTCCGCGCAGTTCCGTCACAGGTGTTTCGCCGGAGAAGACTATGCCAAAAGTAAGGTATGAAGGCAAGAGAGAAAGGCAGAGGGAAGAGGTGAATACTTCGTCCTGGCGGCGTGGCGCGTGACTGTTCTGGTCCGCATGGGCCCAAGCCCATCCTACCGCCGGCGATGGAAATGTCGCCCCGGCGATGAGCGGGTTTAGCGAAGATTTATCCATGTCACAACACTCCGCCAACACTGGTCCGTTACAAGCGGAATTCCTGGGACGCCATACTTGATTCGTCGCCCTGTGGAAATGGCACGATTTGTGCAACAGTTGAAAAGGCAAAACGGCCTGGAGCAAGAAATTCTTTACTCCTTTTGCCGCAAGAGTTTCCGCGCGTTTGGGGCCTTCGTCTGACGCAGAATTTCGGCACGATTCGTGCAACACGGCCCATAGGTAGAGGGACGCCCCTCGGATTTATGAATTACGATTTATGATTTATGATTTGAAGGCGGAAGGAGAGAACATGAGGACGCGTGTCAAGCGTGCGAAACAAAGCCAATTTCCGGTGGCGCCGGGTGGGACGAGGCCCGGGGGACGGGGGCCGATGGGTCGAGTGCGCAAAACGAAGCCAATTCCGAGCCGTGCCCGCTGGGACGAGGTCTTGGGGACGAGGGCCGTGGAGGGCAATCGTGCAAAGCAAAGCCAATTTGGGCGTCGGTGTCCGGAAATGGGCGCGCGCCGGCAAATATGGGACCCCTGCCGGGGTCGATGGTGCAAAACGAAGCCAATCCCGGCGATGGCGGGTGGGGCGGGCCTCAACGACGGGGACAGTGGGGTTCCTCCCTCGCCCCTGTGGCCTCTGGCCTTCCCTGGGCCTGTTGTACAAACAAAGCCAATTTGCCTCGGGGCAATTTGGAGGGCAAATGCTGTGTGGAAAGAGAGTTATGACAAATTGGACCCGCGGATGGCCCCGGCAGAACAAAGCCAATTCCCGCCCCCACCGCAATGGCCCGGGACCGGCATGGCGGCCTGTGCCGTCGGCGGAACTCATCGTGCGAAACGAACCCAATACCCGGCGGGGCCTGGGGGCGCGGGGCGTTGGGCTGTCGCGCCAAGCAAACTCAATTTGGCGGCAGGCGGGACGGAGGGGAAATGTGCGAAACGAACCCAATTGGGGAGGAAGTTCCAAGTGTAAAGTGTCAAGTGCCAAGTCAGCCAAGCCGAGCGTCGAGTCTTCGGGGCCTTCCTACTTCAGACTTTACACTTCACACTTCCGCCGGGCCGCCGGCGGACTCATTGTACAAACGTTGTGACAGCCGCGGCAAAAACGGGGTTGACTCGTGGACCGCCACGGGTACAATGGGCAAGAGCCAGGAGATCTTGTGAGGAAGGATTGCCTATGAGCCGGTGCCAAAGAGGGTTTACGCTGATCGAGTTGCTGGTGGTGATCGCGATCATTGCGGTGCTGATGGCGATCCTGATGCCGGGTTTGAGCAAGGCCAAGAAACAGGCGCAGGGCACCACGTGTCTGAGCGGTCTCAAACAGATCGGCGTGGGAGCGAACCTCTACGCCCAGGACTATGATTATTTCATCCCGCGCGGATCGACCGGCAGTAACGCCATCTGGTTCATGCAGTACCTGCCCTACGTCGGTCAAAGGCTCAACGAAGGCGATTACCGCAGCGTGAAGGTCTATCGCTGCAAGAGCTTCCCCACGACCGGGCTGGGTTTGTATGACGTTCCCAATTCCCGGCAGACGGTCTGTTACGTGATCAACGACTGGACGTTCTCCAGCCGGAGCGACAACGCCGGGACCAGCATGGGAAGGCCCACCAAGCTTTCCGTGTTCAGGAGGCCGGCCGAGACGATCTATCTGGCGGACAACGAGTCCGGCACCTGGCGTCCCATCATTGAGAGCTCGACCAGCCGCGAAATCATCCGCTGCGATATCTTCATGAGTTCGCATCTGCCGCTTTCGGAGAACCACGACATCAACGATGGGCAACGCATCGCGCGGGCGCGGCACAGGGCCGGCTGCAATGTCCTGTACCTCGACTGGCACTCCGCCTACGTCGGCGCCGAAGAGATGACCATCGACATGTGGCGCGACAAATAGTCGTGGCGATCCGCCGATGCCGTAGTCGATAGCCAGTCGGCAGTTGTCGGTTCTCGGTTGACAGTTGTCCGCTGTTGATCCGTCCTCTGTCGTCCGTTGTTCGTCCTCCGTCTTCTGTCCTGGGCTTAAGGTTTTTGCCCGGGGAAAGCAGGGTTCTGCCGGTTGAGCACGCGGCCCGCCGATGCGGAAATGGAAGCATCCGACAGAAAGACTCGCCTTGGGGTACGGCAAAAAGGGAAGAGAACGATGAAGACACGAGAGTTGGGCAGGAGTGGTTTGGCGGTTTCCGCTCTGGGCTTGGGCTGCATGGGCATGTCCGAGTTCTACGGCGAACATGATGAGCGTGAGGCCATGGCGACGATCCATCTGGCCCTGGACCTGGGCATCAATTTTCTTGATACCGCCGACGCGTACGGGCCGTTCACGAACGAGCAACTCGTGGGCCGCGCCATCGAGGGGCACCGCGACGAAGTTGTCCTGGCGACAAAATTCGGCAATGTGCGCGATGCGGCCGGCCGCTTCCTGGGCATCAACGGCCGGCCCGAGTACGTGATGGCCGCCTGTGACGCTTCCCTGCGCCGGCTCCGTGTGAATACCATCGACCTGTACTATCAGCACCGCGTGGATCCGAACACACCGATTGAGGATACGATTGGCGCGATGGAGCGGCTGGTCGAGCAGGGGAAGGTCCGGCACCTCGGCCTGTCGGAGGCGGCGATCGACACGCTGCGGCGCGCGCACGCGGTCCACCCGATCACGGCGCTGCAGACGGAATACTCCCTCTGGAGCCGCGATCCGGAAGATGAGCTTCTCGATGCCTGCCGCGAGCTGGGGATCGGCTTCGTCGCCTACAGCCCGCTGGGGCGGGGATTTCTCGCCGGCCGGTTCCAGAGCTTCGACGATCTGGCGCCGGACGACTGGCGCCGGACCAGCCCGCGTTTTCAGGGCGAGAACTTCCAGAAGAACCTGGACCTGGTCGAGCGCCTCAAGGAGATGGCGGCGGAGAAGGGCTGCACGCCGGCGCAGCTCGCGCTGGCCTGGGTGCTGGCGCAGGGCGAGGATATCGTGCCGATTCCCGGCACGAAGCGGCGTCAATACGTCCGGGAGAATGTGGGCGTCCTCGACGTGGAGATCACGCTGGAAGACCTTGAACGCCTGGATGAGATCGCGCCGAAAGGCGCGGCCGCCGGAGCACGCTACGCGGAAGCCGGGATGGCCGCGGTCAATCGGTGAGAATCGCCGGGAGGCCGGCGGACTGCGCCTCGGGCGTGAAGCAGCAGTAGCCGATGGCGTCGCAGTCGCTCTTGAGTCTCTCCCAGACCTGCTCATCCTCGATCACCTGCAGGGCCATGGGATAAAGGATGTTATTCTCCTTGTAGATATGCTCGCGGAGCGTCGGGACGATGAAACCCGCCAGAGTATCCAGCTTGCGCTTGAAATCGGCAAAATCCTGCCGGTCAATGTCCGCCACCAGCTCCTTGAGCGCGTGCTTGCGCGGCCGCAACTGCTTGTGCTCCTCCCGCATCACCGTCGGCGGCCCGTACATGCCCCGCTTCTCCAGTTCGGGGAAGAGGACCTCCTCCTCCCGCTGGTGGTGCCGCTCGGCCCCGACGAGGTGTTCGGCGATGTGCGTCAGTTGGCGAAACTCCGGGGTCTGGCCGGGATACTCGGACATCCGCTGGATGGCGGCGTTCACCTGCTGGAGCAGGTCGAGAAAGCCGAGGATGGCATCGTGTTCCTGAACCAGCGTGGAGACCACGTGGCCCTTGGGCAATCTGGCCCGCATCTGCTGGAGTTGCTCGCCGAGGACCTCCAGATGAATCGGGCACAGACCCTGCACGTCCTCGACGCTCAGGCCCTCCTCGATCAGGTTCTGCTCGGCCAGGGCCAGATCGTCCGGGTCGATCTGGGCCAGAAGCTCCTTCGCTTGGGCCTTCACGCGATCCGGGTCCTCGCCCGCATTGAGCCGTTTGAGAATGTCGGTAAGCTGTCGTGTTTTGTTCATGGCCTGATCCTCCCAGCAGTGGAGCCAAAACGAAGCCCTATACTCTTAAACGATTCGACACGCAGTACGATACGCAACTCTGGCTGTATGTAGGATGAATATAGTCCTACTTGTTCAGCGAAAGTGCGAAAAATTGACAAAATTCTTTGGAGAAAGCCTCATCTCACCGAAAAGACGATCAGGAAGCGACGGCAATCGCGCCGTCCGGTCCGATATCTACCTGTCCCTGAAGGGTCTTGGCCGAAGCAAACGCGTAGTCCCGTGCGGCGTGCAAGACCACCTTGTCGCGGTCCACATCCAGGCGCAGCTCCTGCTCGGGATGCCTGTGCCGCAGCACGTTGGCCAGGAGAAAGGCCTTTTCGAGGCCGTCGCCGGTGCCGTAGTTGGCCAGCTCATCGGGCTGGGCCAGGCGGTTGCCGGTCGTAGATGGAGTCGCTGGGCATGCGAGTCGAGCCACTCGTAGACCTCCTCGACAGACATGGCTTTCGTCTTTTCGAGCGAGACGGGGCTGCGCTCGACGGCCGCCTTGACGAAGGGCCGCCAATCGCAGCTTTCCATGTCCCGGATAGGCGTAGAACGCCAGATCGGCCGTCGGCGTTGCTGGCACGCGGATCTGCCGCAGGTACTCGATGATCTCGTCGCGGCTCTGATCGACGGAGATCTGGATCGTGCCGGCGTCGGCGAAATTCCTGTCCGCGCTCGGGCAGGTCGGGCTCGATGTGCACGAAATTCATCAGGTCCTCGACGAACTTGTCCGCGTCCGGGATCGTCGCCCGAGGAACTTCCGCAGGGCCTCCCGGCCGCGCGGCTCGCCGGACATCGGTCTTCTGCCGCGTCAGAAACTCGCAGAGCCGGTCGCACCGGATCCGGCCGGGCAGCTCGTACGGCACGAAATCCTCCTCGGACACCTCGGCCAGGAGCTTGTCGTGCGTCGAGTCGCCGATCTTGTAGGGGCTGCCGTGCTCGTAGTGGTAGAGCATCTCGGCCGGGATGAAGCTGCGGCTGGCCGTGACAATCCCGGCAGACCTGGAAGTACTTCTGGTACCGCGGCGCTGCGGCGCAGGAAACTGGCGAAGATCGTGAAGGTCAGCTCGGTCGTGAGGTAATCGGCCAGGCGAGCCTCGGAAATGCTCGTAGGCCTTCGGGTCGATGGTGGCCTCGGGGTAGAGGCTGTGGATGTAGCCGGTCTTGTGGGCCACGACGGTGACCTGCTCGTTCCGCAGGGCGCGCTGGGCCTGGGCGGAGAGCTCGGTGCCGTTGAACCACATGGTCTTGGTCACCAGCCGGCGGTTGTTGGTGAGGATGCCGTCCTCCACGTCGACGAAGTTCTGCGAGTGCAGCGGGCGTGGCCATCAGGAAGATGTCCTCGAGCGGGATGCCGCACACGATGAACAGCGCCGCGGCGTAGAGCGTCGCCAGCGAGACGCACTCGCCCGCGCCCGTGCCGTAGCCGGGCTTGAGCCGGAAGGCGTCCATGGCCTCGACGGTCTCGGTCTTCCAGTACGGGATGACGTCGCCCTTGTACTTGTCCAGGCCGAAGTGCCGGCGGATGTCGATGTCGAAGTAGTACTTGTCGCCCTCGTAGCCGAACAGCGCGTTGCTCTGCGGCGATCTGCTGCGGCGACATGAACGGCTTGAAGCGCTCCAGCTCGCGCTCCTTGGTCGGTCAGGCCCCAGGTGTCGAGGTCGAGGTTGAAGGCGTAGTGGTCCATGATGTACTGCTTCAGCCGCATGAGCGGCGGTAGGCGTCATCTTGCCCTCGAGCTTCGCGAACCACGGATCCTCGCGCCACTTCCAGATGTCGGGCGACATGATGTTGGCCAGCACCAGGCTGTACATCAGCTCCGGGAAGATGAAGATCTCCATGTCGGAGAGCGTATACGCCGACGAGTATTTCTCGATGTCCTTCATATCCATTTCTTCCGGGCTCCTCTGAGAAGCTGTGAGGAATTACGTTCCAGCCGATAACCTGATGGAAGGCTTGTCGCGAGGTCGAGTCGCGAGAGAAACCAGCGTCTCATCGCCTCACGTGCAGTTCCACGCCAAGGACGAGCGGCTTTTGCGTCGGGGGCGGTCCCCGGGGACCGCCGACGCCCGCGGCGGGCCTCTTTTTCACGCTTCGGCCGCCGCCCGCGCTGCCTTCGTGCGCAGGGCCACTGCCCGCATCAGATTATGAGCTATCGCAAACCATAAAACGATCGTCCGGACCTTCTCCAAGCCACGCACCAGAAACTGCTGCAAGCCCCGGTTGCGGCTGATCGCATTGACGCACTCGGCCGTCGAGGCCCGTTCCTTATAGATCTCCTTCGCCTCCGGCGTACCCATCCGCTGCCGCCACTCGGCCATCGCCGCACTGTCGCCGGGCAACGGCTGGTGCGGATCGCGGCCTTCCTTGCGCGGCTTCTGCACCGGGGCGTACACCGTCGTTCCGCCGTCCGCCGAGGACACCTCTTCAATCACTTCCTTCTTGGCGAACCCGCCGTCGACCAACGCCTCTTTCGGGCTTGCGGCCGTATCGCTCCTGGTGCTGCTCGACCATCGGCGGCAATCTGCCCCGGATCACTGGTGGTGTTGACCACGTCCACCGCCGTAATCACCTGGCTGGCCGTGTCCGTCGCCAATTCCACGTTGTGGGCCGGACGAAAGCCGCCGTCCGCCATCTTCATCACCCGCGCCTCCGGGTCCGTCGTCGAGGCCCGGGCCTTGTCCTTCTTCGCGCCGACTGCTTCGCCTCGATCGTCGGCAACTCGCCCAACGCCTTCGCCATCCGCTCCGAGCGTTCCCGGGCCGCCCGCTGCGCGGGCCGCCTGCTGCCGACGCGTGCCGGCCGCCGGATCCGCCTGCAATTCCTGACGCAAGCGTCTCGACCTGCTCGCGGGCCTCGCGCTTGGCACTCCTCCAGCGTCGCCCGCCGCCGGAACGAGGCCGCCCCGGCACTGGCCCGCACCCGCATCCCATCCTGGGCCACCCGCTGCAGCGTCACCAACCCCTCGTGCATCAGCGTCGCCACGCTCTGCGTCAGCAACTCGTCCAGAAACGCCGGATGGGCCGTCCGGAAGTCCGACAGCGTGTGGTAGTTCACCGACACCCCGCCGCAAATCCACCGATAGGCCACATGGTCCTCGCACAACCGCGCCAACTCGCCGGGCCGAACCCACGCCGTCCAGCGTCGCGTACAGCCACAGGGCCATGCAGAATCCGCGGGTCGATCGCGTCCCGTCCGGCCCGCCCCTCCACCGCCCGAATCGGCTCGTACAACGCCGCCCAGGTCCAGTCCCTCGCACATACTCCCAGACCAGCCGGGCCCGGTGGTCCTCCGGCAGCAGGCTGTCCAGCGAGGCCACCTGCATCACCACCTGCTGCCGTTCGGCCCGCCGCACCCGCGGTCGTCCCGGCGGCTCCGGTTCCGGCGGCCCAGACGGGGGCACGACAAACAAGGTGGGTTGCTTCTCCTGCGCGGACGAGGGCGGAATTGGCTCTTGCGTATCCATAACTTCTGTTATAGCGCCCTCCCGAAACTCTTCCAGTGCCCAAACAGCAAAACAGCGTGAAATCTGAAATTTGTCACAGCCTCTGAGCGTAGCGAAGGGATGACAAACGGGTGCAGGAATTAATCCTAATCCGTATGAAAGAGCAAGAACAGGCCCATCCCATCGGTGTAATTCGTGTGATCGGCTGTTCAAAAGCACCCTGGCAGACTTCGGACTTGACGGAATCGGTCCAATGATCTATGCTTGGATATATGGTCGTTGTTCTGTAAGAGAAGTCACGCGTGGCACAGCGGTAGCGCGGGTACATGGCTCACATCGTTGCCATGTGCCGCGGTTGCGGTGTGACTTCTCCACTCCCCCCAGCAACCCCACAAACGAACAGACCGCGCGAGCCGCATCCCTGAATGCCGGGCGTGCGGCAGGAACACAGGAGATACAGACCATGGACTCAGGAAAACAGACGGAGTTCTTCTACGAGATTTTCGATGCTTCACTGCCCCGGCTGGGCGCCGGAAACGAGACGGCGACGATCCAAGCACTGAGCATCTTGCGTGCGGCCAAGCCTGCCGCCGCGGAACGGGCCGTGCCGTGCACGACCCGGATCCTGGACCTCGGCTGCGGCAATGGCGGTCCGACCGTGACGTTGGCCCGGCACACACAGGGGTCGATTCTGGCGGTAGATAACCATCAACCCTACCTGGACGAGTTGCATCGCCGCGCCGAAGCCGCGGGTGTTTCCGGGAAGATTCAGGTTTCCCTGAGGGACATGTGCTCCCTGGAGAAAGGCGAGGGGCCCTTTGACCTGATCTGGTCGGAAGGCTCTCTTTTCGTGATGGGCTTTTCTGAAGGGTTGGCCGCCTGTCATTCTCTCTTGCGCCGGGCGGGGAACTGGCCGTCAGCGAGCTTTGCTGGTTGCGGCCCGATCCGCCGGCGGACTGCCGGCGGTACTTCGCCACGGTATACCCGTCCCTCGCCGACATCGAGGGGAGTCTGGCCGTGATCCGGGCCTGCGACTATGAGGTCCTCGGGCATTTCACCCTGCCGGAATCGGCCTGGTGGGAGCCCTACTATCAGCCGCTCGAAGAGCGCCTGCGCCTGCGTGCCGGCGGTATGCTGCGGAGCCGGAGAAGCTGGTGATGATCGAATCCATTCAGAGGGAGATCGACCTCTACCGCCGGTACTCCGCGTTCTACGGCTACGTGTTCTTTGTGATGCGACGCACTTGATGCGCCGACCTCGGACGTAGGACCCTTGGCCCTTCTTTGAGGCAGGACCCCGCAGTTCACTCCCGCGGGGTCCTGCTGTTTCCACGGACTGGCTGAAATTCCGAGGACAGCCTACTTAGCTCGACCCCGAATTGAGTATGATGTCCCCCGATTCCCCTGGATTCTTGCGGGGGGCGGCCTTATACCGCACTCGAAGGCGTCAGCGATGCAGCCGAGCATAAAGCAAGTGCGAAATATGGGGTGAAGGAGAATCAAACGTTGAGGCCGCACAAGAAAAGTGAGATGCGATGGTCACATATGATCACAAGGCCTCGCGTCGACGACCACAATCTGTACGGCTTTGTGCTCAAGACCTCCGACGATCTTACGTTGATAGCGCACGACTATGATTTCTGTATCGATGGCTACAAAGTCATCCGGAACGATGATATCGTTGTCTGCAAGCCGACTCCCTCGACGCGGTACTGTACGCGCCTGATGGAGAAAGAGGGTCTTACCTTCGACACCGAAGTTGCTTCGCACATTGACCTCGCGGACTGGTCCACCGTTCTCCAGGATCTGAAGAGGATGGATGAGTTCGTGATCGTTGAGAATGAAGGAGAAGGAGATTTCCTTATCGGTCCGATTCGCAGAGTGAACAAGAAATCGGTCACCATCAACTATTTTGACTGTAGGGGAAGGTGGGCAGAACCACGTGCGATTCGCTATCAGGATATCACCTCCGTCACGTTCCGGTCGCGATACATCGATATCCATCGCAAGTACATCAAGAAGGTATGACACGAGGTAATCTGGGGAACCTATGGGGTCAGTCCTTAAATTGAGATTCCGCTGAAAGAGTACCATTTTTGGCCTCTTTACCCTCATTCTTGGCCCCGAGAACACGGGTCGTTTGGCCGTTTTCGAGGGTTCTTTCAGCGGAATCTTAAAATGATGCGTGACCCCAGTCTCCCAAACGGCCGAACCCGGGCTGGGAAGAGCCGGCGATTGACACCCCGGACCCCGGTCCCGTAGTATCGCACCATGCTTGGTGAGGCCGGGAACGTGTTCTCCCTCATCCGCGCAGCGCTGCGTCAGCGCGGGTGCGTAAGAAGCAGGTTCCTGTCAGCTCCGTTCGTTGGAAAGGATCATTTCATGGCGTCATACCCCGTCGGCCGCAATCGTCGTCAGTGGAAGAAGCACTCTTCTCGCCTTGCCTTGTCTTTCTTCGGGTTGCTCCTGGTCCTTCTCCCGACCGGTTGCCGCAGCGGCCCCGCCCACCCGTCCGAGTGGACCGCCCTCTTCAACGGCAAAGACCTGTCCGGCTGGACGATCCAGTGCCAACCCCAGGATCAGGGCAAAGCCTTCTGGACAGTCGCGGACGGCTCCATTCTGTGCGACTCCATGGGCGCAAAGACCACAATTACGTTTGGCTGCTAACCGAAAGGGAGTTCGCCGACTTCGAACTGAGACTGAAGTTCCAGGCCTACCGGGACTCCCCCGGCAACAGCGGCCTCCAATTCCGCAGTCGCTTTGATGCCGCCGCCAACGGCGGTTGGCTGGACGGCCCGCAGGTGGACATCCATCCGCCGGAGTCGATGTCCTGGCGCACCGGCCTGATCTATGACGAGACGCGCGAAGAGAAGCGCTGGATTTCGCCCAGTTTGAAGAATGCGACCATGGATCCCCGCTTCCAGCCGGCGTCTTACGTTTTCAAGTATGCCGACGACGGCGACGGCTGGAACGACCTGGTCCTCCTTTGCCGGGGGACTCATGTCAAGACGATCCTCAACGGCGTGGTGCGGACCGATTGGGATGTGCCGGGGTCTTGGACAACGCCAGCCACGTCCGACACAACGTGGGCCGGGTGGGCCATTTCGCGCTGCAACTCCACGCCGGCGATCAACTGCGGATCCGGTTCCGGGACATCCGAATCAGAAGACTCTGATCTGCGGTGGGACTCGGGGGACGATCTGCTCCATTCGCCGGGGGGGGAATTCCGGGGACATCTTCGAATTGAGTATGGTGTCCCCCGATTCCCGATTCATCACGATGGCCACAATCATACCACATCGGTCATCATCCACAGGTTCTACCAACGTACAAGGACGCAGGGGGTCGCAAAGGAAACCATCAATAGTCAATCGTCGATCATCAATCCAGGGACTTGTTTCTTGTCTTCCCGCGTTGCCCCCGCCATAATACTCCCAGGAAGTCGCCCCGGATCAACCTGTGATGAGGGAGTTCGAGCCCGAGGCTGGTGGTATGGATGTGGTGTTGCATGAAGGAGAAGAAGACATTTAACGCCGTGGCGCTCATGCGCAAGCAACGCAAAGAACTCCCCCGTGCTTATGCCGGGCTGAGCGCCGAGCAGATTGAGGAGAAAATCCAGCAGACGCTGAAGGAGGATCCTCTTTGGCAACGACATCGTCGCACACGATCCCCCTCCTCGTCCAAGAAGAAAGCCGGTGGCTGTCCGGAGCATTCCACATGACTAGCTCTTCAAACGTGCCGGGTGAAGAAATGGCCCTTCTCCAGAGGGCTCCGATGGCGGGAGCCTACTTCACGCAACTGAACAAGATGATTCAGAGCGACACAGATACGACACAGATCGCGTGTTTGTTTGCTGAGCGACTGATGAGCGAGTACTCTCTTGCGGTTCTCCAAACCATGTCTGAGATAGACCGCCTCTGCCGTGAGATGGAGTCTGTACTCAACGAGTTTACAGGCAGGGACGTGCACGCAACGTTCATGACATTAAAGTGGCCCACTATTGAGCACCTTGCCGTAGCGATGAAACTGTACGTGATCTCCTGGTCCACCTTGCGAGACCTCCTTGCCTCATTAATCAACGTCGTCTTCAATCTCGGCATCGCAGACCGGGACGTGAAGGAACACCTTGTCCTCCATAACAGGCATGTACAGTCTTCACGCGTCCCTCAAATCGTGCAGGCGTATGACAACTCGCTCGCGATTAAAGACTTGAAGAGAAAGAGAAATGACGTGGTGCATCGTGGCAAAATCCCGGACGAGGATGTCGAACAGATATTAATGGAGAGGAACACACTCGAAGGTCGTCGCTATTCACTTCTTCAGATAGATCCAATCTCTGAAGAAGAGTTTCAGAGGCAACACTCCTTCCTGCAGAAGAAACTGAGTGCCTTGGCAAAAGAGAAGCAAGATCTCTGGAGAACGCACCACCAGCAAACTATCGCAATGGTCTCCGCAATCGGTGGCGAACTTATGCTGAAGACAATTGATCTCTCGAGGAAGCAAAGAATCTAACAAAGCACTGGAATCTGGCGGAATCTGGAGACGCCATACTCAATTCTGCACCGAAATAAGTAAGGTGTCCCGGAATTAGAACTCACTGTTAGGACAAACGACAATGGCCAATCTCTCTAATACAAAATCCGAACTCATATTACGAAAAGACAGAGAATGGAGCCTAATTGACAGTGAACTTTGTCTGATTACAGATTTCCTGCCAATTTTGGGGAGCGCCGTTAAAGATGGTATAGTTATAACTCCTGTGACTAATGAACCATACGCATCAATCAATATAGAATGCAAAAGAACAAAAGCGAAAATAACGGGATTCATTTGTCACAAAATCGACTTTACACATTTATGGTCAGCATTCAGAGAAAGAGGCGTAAATGAGGAAAAGGAAGAAATGCTGATTTATTGGTCTACAAGACATTATAAGAATAGAACCTTGAGACTGCTCTCTGCTTTAACCTTGAATGTCTTAGGTGCTACTCCTCTGCCCAAAGTAGTTGTAATGGTCTGTCGAAAAGGCACTTATGAGAATCGTGCTCATGGTTTCAAATGGCCTCAGGATCAAGAAATCGCTCTCTATTTGCAGCCGTCCTTGTATCTGGAACAAAATCTCCAAACTGCTGGATACCGGATGTTATGAAATAGGCGCGAATTATCGAGCTGAAAGTCCGGGGACAGCTTACTTATCTCGATCCCGAATTGAGTATGGTGTCCCCCATTCCGTCCCGGTATTGACGAAGCCCCCTCGAAGCCCCGCGTCCTCCTCCGGGGAGGCGGTTCGGCGATACAGATGCAACAGAAAGTACACGTGATATTCGGCAGAGAGCGAGAGTCCCCTTGCGGCGCGGGGGCACCGGTGGTACTCTGTAAACGTGATGTGAGCAGCCTGCTGCTCCACGGGGCAGCGGCGGAAGGACCTATGAGGAAAGGGAAATGTGTAGGTGCGACCCCTTTGTTCTCGTGACGATCAACGAGCAATCCGTATGTCGGGCAAATACCCACTGTTGAACGAATTGGATTCTTCGCTCTCCGGGGTCATAGCGAGCGAACCGGTCACGTGTGCCGGTGCTTGGCGGTCATCTACGCGGCGGACGTATCGCGACCCTGGGCAGCACGGCAGCGGTACTGGGCCTTTCGTGGAGGTCGTAGATGTTCGATGGACCGGTTCGCTGACGAGCAAGGTGCCGATCGTGAACGTCGGTTTCCTCGTCACACGGGACATGCTGTTCTGGATCAAGTCTGCCCCCGCCGCCGTAAGTCAGCCAGTAACTGTGTCCTTGTCTGCGTATGCGGATCATT
>CAVOUO010000034.1:0-10673 GCA_963699595.1 uncultured Planctomycetota bacterium | reverse complement strand
GAACAAATCGAGAAACCGTCGCCGGCTTTTGTCCCCGTGAGAAGAGGCCATGGCTACGAACCTCGGCCAACAGCGATCCGCACCGATCTCGGGGCATATCAGTTCACCCGGACGCAGGATTGACTGGGGGTGGGGTCAGGAGATTCTCACTTCAATCCCTTGGCGAGTGCGAAATAGACTTCGTTAATTCGGATGTCCCTGTTCAGCGTGGCAATCGTCGTATCCTCATCGATCGGCAGGTATTCAAGGCCGGCGATCTGGGCAAAATCGGCCAGATGATCTTTCGTCAAGGCCATGCTGAAACCGGTGTGATGGGCTCCTCCCGCGATGATCCAGGCGGCCGCCGCCGTCTTGAGGTTGGGCTTCGGCTGCCAAAGGGCCCTGGCCACCGGAAGGTTGGGCAACGGTGCATCGGGAGCCACCACCCTGCAGGGGTTCGCAATCATCCGGAATCGGTTGCCCATGTCCACTAACGACACGTTGATCCCCTCGCCCGGCGGGGCAGTAAAGACCAGTCTGGCAGGATCGGCCTTGCCTCCGATGCTCAGGGGATGCACCTGTAAGGACGGCTTGGCGCCGGCGATCGTGGGACAGACCTCGAGCATGTGCGCACCCAGCACTTTCATGCCCGACGGATCGAGATGGTAGGTGTAGTCCTCCATGAAGGACGTTCCGCCGTGGGCGCCGGCGGCCATGACCTTCATGGCTCGAACCAAGGCCGCCGTCTTCCAGTCCCCTTCGGCGCCGAAGCCGTATCCCTCGGCCATCAGACGCTGAACCGCCAAACCCGGCAACTGGACCAGGCCACGCAGGTCTTCAAAGGTCGTGGTGAACGCCTGGAAGCCACCGTCGGTAAGAAACCTTCGGATGCCCACTTCGATTCGAGCGGCCTCGCGCAGCGATCCGCTTTGCTTCTTCGGCACGTCCACGTTATAGAGGCTGTGATATTCCGCCACCGTGGCGTCGATCTGAGCGCTGGTGACTTCATTGATCACGTCCACCAGATCCCCGACGCCGTAACCGTTGACGCCGTAGCCGAATTGCCTTTGTGCCTCGACTTTGTCCCCCTCCGTGACGGCGACCTCGCGCATGTTGTCGCCAAAACGTGCGATCTTCATTCCCTGCCAGTCGAACCAGGCACAGGCCGCCCGCATCCATACGTCCAGTTCCTCGTGGACGGTCGGGTCCTGCCAGTGCCCGACGATGACTTTGCGGTCTTGGCGCAGGCGACTGCACATGAAAACCGAATTCTCGGTCGCCATGCGCCGATTGGTTCAGATTCATGAAATCCATGTCGATCTTATCCCAGGGGATGTCCCGGTTGAACTGCGTGTGCAGGTGCGCAAAAGGCTTGTTCAGAAGCCCCAGTCCCGCGATCCACATTTTGGCGGGACTGAAGGTATGCATCCAGGCAATCAGGCCGACACAATTCGGCGCCGCAGTTGGCCTGCGTGCATAGCCCGGAGATCTCCTGGGCTGTCTTGACCACGGGCTTGAACACCACCGTGCAGGGAATTGACTCGGACTGCATCAAGAAATGCCGCGATCTGTTGGGAGTCAGCGTCAACCTGTCTCAGAACGTCTGGGCCATACAAGTGTTGGCTGCCCGTGATGAACCAGACTTCAAACTGTTTGAGGCTCTTCATTTCTGCCACTCCGATATGGATTGTTTTACTCATGGCTCTGACTCCTTTTATCACATGCCTCCCTACTCGGGCAAGCTTCGATCCTCCCTGCCCAACGCACGTCCATAGCAGGCGATGCTCTCGGCCCGCAAGACTCGCGATATTCGGCGTCCGCTTGTTCTTCGACCTCCTCCCATCCATCGGCGAGGAGTTCCGCCTGGAGGACAAGATTGACAACCACAATCGACGCAGGTACGCTGCCGGACACGGTCACGGTATCCGGCAACGTGGCATTGGGCCCGAAAAGTGCTGCCATGATCTTGTTGTCGTGCGAAGTGAAAGGATGGGTGCTGATGAGTTTTCGCCAGAACATCTCTTGGCTAGTCAGTTTTTCGTTGGCTCTGTTCCTCGGACATCCCGCCGCCGCCCAGGCGTTCAAGGTCTACATATCGACCGACATGGAAGGGTGCAGCGGGATTACGTCCAGTAAGCAGGTTGCCGCCGAGGAGGGCAAGCAACTCATGGCCGGGGACATGAACGCTTGCATTGAGGGATGCTTTGCCGCCGGGGCAACGGAAGTCGTGGTACGGGACCATCATGGGGGTGGTCGCAACGTGAATCCACAAGTCGATTGACCGGCGTGCGAAGCTGATCCAAGGCGCAACGCCGGGGAAGCGATTCAAGGATATCGAGGGCTCTGCGGCGATGATCTTGCTGGGGTATCACGCCAAGGCCCTGACGCCGGGCGGCACACTGGCCCATTCCTATTCTTCCGCCTCGATCCAGGGGATGTGGTTGAACGGCCGGGAAGTGGGCGAGATCGGTGTCGATGCGGCGATTGCCGCAGAATACAAAGTTCCGGTGGTCATGGTTTCGGGAGATGACAAGGCGTGTGCGGAGGCCCGCTCCTGGCTTCCCGGGGTTGTCACCTGCCAGACCAAGAAGGGAACGGGGCCGCAAAGTGCCGATCTGGTCCCGGTGGAAGAATCGCGCCGCCTCGTCACACAGAAGACCAAAGAGGCTCTCGCCAAGCGACAAGAGATTCGGCCCATCAAGATAGCCTATCCGGCAACAATTCGGTGGGATTATCTGCCCAAAGGATCGCTTCGCACCCACGACCCGGCGTTCAAGCCGTTCGACAATCCGAGACGGGTGGAGAAAACCGGTGATTCCGTGGAAGTCTTGTTGATTGGGAAGTAGTTGCCCTCGACACAGATAACGCCTCACGGCGTCACTACAAACGGCGCAGCCGGTCAATCATCGGCCTTGATCCGCACGCTGTAGAGCGACGATCGGGCCGTGATGAACAGCGTTTTGCGATCCTGGCCGCCGAAGACGAGGCAGGTCGGACGCTGCGGGACTTCAATGGTGTCGATCCGCTTGCCGGAGGGGTCGAAGACCAGGATCTGGCCGGCGGCGATGTAGACGTTGCCCCGGTCATCGACCGTGACGCCTCGCCGCCTTCGTTGGCGAACAGCTTCGGATCGGAGAGGGTTCCGTCCGGCCCTACGGTGAAGACCCAGGTCTTCAATTCCGCTTCGTTGGTGACGTAGAAAGGCCGTCCCGCGACGGCGGGGGCCAGCCGGAAGGCTACGCAGCACGTCCGCCATCTTGGTGCCCCATTGCATGGCCCCGGTGGTGAAGTCCCGGCCGGCGGGAATGAAGGTGGTGCCGTCGGGCGAGACGTAGTGGAACGGCTTGGGCGTGGTCGAGTCCCGCAGGAACTCGGCGTCGCCCATCCACCGGTTCACCGGGAGCACGGCCGTCAGGCCGGGACGTGGTGCGGCGTCCTCGGCCTTCAGAGGGACAATCTCGCTGTCGCTTTTGTCGGGCCGAAAGGCCAGTACTGTCCCATTGCCGGTGTACGCGACGACCAGCAGATTCCCCGCCTTGTCGAAGGCCAACTGCACGGGCTGCTGCGGGATGTCCCGGACCGGCTCCGCCCGGCGGGTCTCCTGCGACCAGCGGTAGATGCGGCCCTCGTGGGCATCGGCGAAATAGACGGTGCCCTGGCTGTCCACCGCCGCCCCGGCGATGTTCAGGAACCCGTCGGCGAGTTTCTCGACCTTGGCCCCGGCGGCCAGGACTGTCGAGCCGGAAGGGGGGCGGGAGGGCAGCGGCACGCCGGAGACATCCAACACGGCGAACTCGCTGTCGCGGACCTCGACGCCGGCGGTCGTCTCGAAGATCGTGCTGTCGAACGAGACCCGGCTGTTGCTGTAGCAGTGGAGGTTCCGGAAGCGGATGTCGCGGGAGTTGCTGATCTTGGTCGCGTGCGGGAACGGCACGAAGCAACTGATCACGCGGTAGAAGAAGGTGTTGGCGAACTGGAGGTCGCTGCGAGCGGTCGATTTCCAGGGGCAGGGCCTTGGGGCCTTCCTCCCGCTCCTCCTCGAATTGCACCGCGTAGAACCGCCAGTGGGAGGCATTTCGGACGATCATCTCGTTGCGGACGTGGTGTTCGAGGGACATCGCGTACACCCGGCCGCTCGTCGAGGTGTCCGAAATGTGCATCCCGGCTTGCGCGTAGGGACTGGGGGTCCAGATGTCTTTGAAGGTCCCGCCGCCACCGTTGGTGACCCAGAGGCTGGCGTACTGGGTGTTCCAGGCGTCGCGATTGCCCAGCCGGCCGAAACCGCCCCGTTCGCCCGGAACCCTGGTGCCGTGCCCGCCGTGCAGGCGGACATCATTCAGCATGGACTCTGCGCCGGCCATCCATTTCACGCCGACGGCGCGGGCATTGACCGCACCCGTGTAGACGCCGATGCCCGTGACGATATTGGTCCCACCCTGCGGGGCCTCGATAACCGGCTTCGGCTCGCCAGGTCCCTGAAACGCGGGGGTCTTGTCCGGCAGATTGATCACCGTGGCCGACGGATGGAGGCCGATCAGCACGGTGTCCGGCCGGAGTGTCAGCGTGTCGCTGACGCAGTACCATCCCATCGGCAGATAGAGCGTCCGGTGTTTCGCAATCGCCTCTTTGAGGGCCGCCGTGTCGTCAGTCTTGCCGTCGCCGGTGACGCCCAGCGTCCGGACGTTGACCCAGGTGGCGGCGTCGGGAAGACTCGGGATATCCGATTTCACCGGCGCGGGCAGGGCCGTCACCTCGTGGGCCGCCAGGGTGGTCTTGATCTGCCGATCCGCGCCCAGGCCGGCGATGTGCAGCCCGTGGGCGAACCGCTCGACCATGTAGGCCGGTCCGGCCCCGGCGACGGTCTTTCCGCTCTCGCGGAAGCTGGCCAGGACCGGCACGTCCTTGCAGGCGACGTTCTGCAGGTTGATCTGGGTCCGGGCGCTGTGTTCGTTGCTGATGACCAGCGCCGGCCCCGTGATGTTCTCCAGACGTCCGTCGCTGAGCCAAAGCTCCTCCGGGTTGTCGGGGACGATTGAGACGGCCGTGGGAACGTTCTTGAACTGCGGCCGCACGAGCGTCAGTCCCGCCTGCTGGTCGCTGATGGCGGCGACGCTCTGACCCTCGAAAGTGCAATCGATCACGAGAATGGGCCAGCCCGGCGCGGATCTTCGCGTGACGATGCCGTACTGACCGCCGTGGAAGTGAAGGTCTTCGACCTCGTTGCCGATATCCTCCAGTCCAGCGCGGGCCGAGCCGAGCCGGAAATCGGCATGGGCGACGTAGCAGTGCTGGGCCACGTGGAAGCGGATGCCGACGGCGGCGGGATTGCCCGGGCCGATCTCGATGTCGATGTTGCTCATGGCGCTGTAGAACGTGCCGGCGCCGCCGTCCTGAGGGGGGCCGCTACCGCCGCTTCTGCCGAACCCGCGCCCGCCGGAGAAGAAGAGCATGTACTTGCCGGTTCCCTCCTGGAAACCCGGCGTGTTCTCGCCCAGGGTCAAGACCGGCCGGCGGTCGCCATAGCCGATCAGGCGGACGCCGGGCCAGACGTAGACGGTCTTCGTGAGGCGGTAGGTCCCTTTCGGGACGAACAGAACCCCGCGCGCCGGGGCTCGACGCGACCTTGTCGATCGCCTGCTGCAGGGCCGCGGAATCATCCGCGACTCCGTCGCCATGCACGGGGAAGCTCTCCTGCGTCAGATAGACGGCCGCACGGGTCGTCCAGACGTTCAGGGTAGAACGAGGCCCCATAGGACGGTCCGGACGACAGGATGATGCCCGCGAAGAAGAGCCATGCCAGGATGAGTTTCCGATCCATATCATGTCCCCTCAACTGTTTGCAGACAGGATTCCCGTTGACGGAGGGATTATGACGCTTCGTCTCTCAGAATTCAACAAAAGAGAAGGGGATCACGCGCGGCGGCATGCGCACGGCAGGGTCTGTCGCATCATTCGAGCCAACGCCCTGCGGGCGTGGACAGGAACTCCTCCAGGGGCACGCCCTGCCCGCCGACCAGGAGCCTGCGTTGCCGTTGAATCGTTTCACCGTCCTGAGCGTTCTCAGATCCGAGCTTGTGAGTGCCCTCTGCGTGAGGGTAGCGTCCGCAGCCTTGACACGATGGGGCTCCAAATCGCTGAACAAGAGGACCTTATAGGCCTATCGCATGGACCTATGGACCAGACGATGGACCGATAGGACGCCCGCCTACTTCGCGGCTTTGGCCTTGCGGATGGGTCTTTGCTGGATGTAGCGGCTGATGTTCCGGACGGCCTGGCGCAGACGCTGCTCGTTCTCCACCAGGGCGATGCGCATGTAGCCCTCGCCGTTCTCGCCGAAGGCCCGGCCGGGGGCGATGGCGACCTCGGCGTGCTCGATCAGGTCCATCGCGTAGTCGATCGTGCCCTTGCCGTTGAGGTGCTCGTCGGGCACCCGGGCCCAGACGAACATGCTGGCGCGGGGTTTCTCGACCTGCCAGCCGATCCGCTGCAGGCCGTCGCACAGGACGTCCCGCCGGGACTGGTACTTGAGGTTCTGGGCGGCGATGTCGGCCTCGCAGTGCCGCATGGCGATGATGCCGGCGATCTGGATCGCCTGGAACATGCCGTAGTCGTAGTAGCCCTTGATCGTCGCCAGATAGTCGATCATCTGCTTGTTGCCGGCCAGAAGCCAACGCGGAAGCCGGCCATGTTATAGGGCTTGCTCATCGTCGTGAACTCGACGCCGACGTCCTTGGCGCCCTTGGTGGCCAGGAAACTGGGGGCCTTGTAGCCGTCGAAGAGCGTCTCGCCGTAGGCGAAGTCGTGGATGACCTGGAACTTGAAGTGCTTGGCCAGATCGACGACCGGCTCGAAGAAGCCCGGATCGACCGTCATGGCGGTCGGATTGTGCGGATAGTTCAGGATCAGCAGCTTCGGCTTGGGGAACAGGTGCTCGCAGACCATCGCGATGGTGTCGAGGAACTTCTGGTCGTTGCCGAGCGGGACGGTGATGACGTTCGCCCCGGCCAGGACGACGCCGTAGTTGTGGATCGGGAAGGCGGGGTCGGGCACGATCGCCGTGTCGCCGGGGCCCAGCATCGCCAGGCACAGGTGGCTGAAGCCCTCCTTCGAGCCGATGCAGGCGAGGACTTCCGTATCCGGGTCGAGCTCGACGCCCCATTTGCGGGCGTACTTCTTGGCCATCTCCGCCCGGAGGTTCCGGATCCCCTTGGAGGCGCTGTACCGGTGGTTGCGCGGATCGCGGGCGGCCTCGCAGAGCTTGTCGATCACCATTTGCGGGGCGCCGTCGATGGGGTTGCCCATGCCCAGGTCGATGATGTCGGCGCCCTTCTTGCCTCTTGGCTTGCTTCAGGGCGTTGATTCGCGCAAACAGGTACGGCGGCAGGCGGGTGATCCGCTGTGCCGGCTCGATGCGATACGGCTCGTTGTTGCTGCTCTTTTTCATGCTCGGAACCTGCAAAGTCGTCGATGTACCGTCCACGATAACCCCGTATCTTACCACACCCGGTGACAAGTGCCAAATCCCATTCGCCCGACCTGTGCCATTTTCTCAGATTGCCGCAGGTGAATGATTCACGAATTGCCACTATTTTCCTTCGGCTGCGCTCCACTCACGGCAACAGGTATTCTGGCGAAAAAGATGTTCCTGAGACGAACAAAAAGGCCTCTCTTGACGCATGGAAATCATGGGAATCACGCGGCAGACGGAAGCGAGAACTTGCGAGAGAAAGCGGCCGGCGGTACACTCGGGCTCCAGAGGATCGAGAGGCCGGACCGGTGCTCGGAGTACGGCCCAGGGTTCGAGGGTGGTTTGCGGGAGGTCTTTGGTGCAGGAGGTTGCTTCGGCAATGGATATTGCCATGGATCAGTCTCAGGAAGGAAAGTCCAAGTTGGAGGCAATGAGAGATAGTTCACGCCGGTTCGACGCCGGGCTGCCGTCGGGCCTGGATGAGGCGGCTTTGCTGATGTGTGCGCTGTCCTTCGGGCCGCTGAACAAGAACGACCTGGCCCGGGCCTTGAAGCAGGTGGGAATGACCATGCCGGACGGGTCGCCGGTTACGATCCAGAAGGCGGCGGAGTGCATCCAGCACCTCAGGAAGAAAGGTTATCTCACTGCGCGGGACTATGAGCCGCCGGTGTGCCCGCCCGAGGTACGCATTGCTCAGATCGATGCGGCCCGCGCCAAAGGCTGGCTCTTCCGCTTTGCCAAGGCCCTGCAGCAGGCCGTGCCCGGGCAGATGACTCCGAATGCCTGGGAGTACAAGTGGAGCGGCCGGCGCTTCGTGTCCCTTTCTCATGCCTGCCGGGACGTATTTCTCGCCCTGGAGAATGACGACCAGGACGAGCTCAAGCGTCTGGCGGGGCTGTGCAGCAAGGACATGGAGACTCGGTCTCTGACCGATGTGCTGCTGCTCGATCTGCATCGACCCGTTTCAGCCGGCCCTCATCGAGCGTCTGCCCGCCCAGTACTGGGGCACCGTGCTCACGGCCGCCACGTTCCTGCACACGTGCTCCCTGATGCTGGATCATCCCGTCTTTCGCGTACGTGCGGGCCCGGATTCTGGCCGACCGTCACTGCCTGGACAAGTCCCTCCTGGAGCAATGTGTCACGCTCCTGGCCGAGCGGGACATCCTCGCCGGCGATTTCGCCGGGGCGCAGGCCTTTCTGGCGACGTTCGCGGACTTGGACACGTCTCTGGTTCGAGGCATGATGGAATTGCTGCAGGGGCGCGTGCCGGAGGCCCGGCAGGCGTTCGACCAGGCCCTGCGCAAGGTGGGCAAGGGCAAGACGGCCCAGATGGACCATGCCGACACGTTTCCCGGGAGTCCTGCACGCGCTGCTGCTGGTCCAATCCGAGGAGCCGCAGGACCGTCAGCAGGCCCGCGACCTGGGCGGACCGGTTCGCCGCCAACCGGAGAGACGTGAGCACGTACCGCGAGGCTTACCGGCTCCTGGGGGCCTTGCTGGCCTGGCACGAGGGTCGTGAGATCGAGGGGCCGGACATCGTCTGGCACCCTTCCTACTATCATCGAGAGTCGCCCCTGATGCTCCTGAGCACCTCTCTGATGCAGTTGCTGTACTGGTTCTACGCCTCGCAGGGCAAGGCGTGAAGACCCAGAAGCAGACGGTGGTCCCGGCGGTGGACGAGTTGCTGCACGTGTGTGAGCAGCACGGTGCCCGGTGGCCCGTGATGCAGATGGCGCGCCTGATGAGCAAGCTGGGCATTGGCTCTGCCGCCTTTCAGTGCGCAGGCCGAGAGCTTCTTTCAGGAGACCGTCGCCAAGGACCTGTCCGAGCTTTGGCCCGTCAAGGAGGTCTGGGAGAGCCGGGTCGGGGCGCTGGAGCAACTCCTCCGGCAGGAAACCGAACGGACGGAAAGCCGGTCCTCGAATGCCTCCATCCGTCTGGGCTGGAAGCTCCGCGACTACGGGAGAGGCCATATCATGGTCGTCCCGGTCGAGCAGAAGCGGACGAAGACGGGCGGGTGGACCAAGGGCCGCGAGGTCGCCCTCTATCGCCTGACCGACCTCCAGGACGAGAAACTGGACTATCTGACCGAGCAGGACAAGGCCGTCCTGGCCGCCGTCCAACGGAAGCGGCGCTACTACGATATGATCTACCAGTTGGACCCGGGGCGTGGCCCTGCAGGCCCTGGCGGGGCACCCCAACGTCTTCTGGGAAGACCACCCCGACCTGCCGGTCGAGATCGTGCGCGGCACGCCCGAGGTCCGCATCGTGCCCCAAGGGCGGCCGACTGTGCATCTCCATGGACCCCTATCCCGGCCCGATCCTGAACGGCACTGCAAGCTGCATCATCAAAGAATCGCTGACCCGCGTGCGGGTCGTGGTGTTCGAGCCGATCCACCTGAAGATGGCCGAGATCCTCGGCCCAGAAGGCGTGGCGATTCCGAAGGACCGCTCGCAAGAGGCTCTCCGCCGGCTGCAGGGGCTTTCCAAGCACGTCGCGATCCAGTCGGACGTGGCCCTGGCCGGCACCGAGGCCGAGATCGTCGAGCCGGACTGCCGGCCCCGCCTGCGGTTGCAGCGCCTCGACCAGGGCCTGCAGGCCGAGATGGTCGTCGTGCCGCTGGGCGGGCAGTCGCAGCGGGCGTTCCCGCCCGGCGTAGGCAACGCGCACCTGGTCGAGTCCATTGGGGACAAGACCGCTTCAGACCCACCGCGATCTCAAGGATGAGGCCGAGCAGGCCGAGCGCGTCCTGGAGGCCGTCTCCCTGCTCGACGACAGCACGAACACGACTACACCTGGGTCTTCGACGATCCGCAGGAGGCCCTGGAACTGCTGGAGCAGTTGCAGGCGGTCCCCGCCGGAGGTCCTGACCGTCGAGTGGCCCAAGGGCGATCCGATCACCGTGCGGTCGATCTCGGCGCAGCAGTTCCATCTCTCGATCCACTCGGCCCAGGACTGGTTCGAGGTCGACGGCGAAGTGCAGGTGGATCAGGACCTCATGGTCAAGATGCGGACCCTGCTCGACCAGATCGAGAGCTCCGACAGCCCCTTCATCGCCCTCGGCAAGGACCAGTACATCGCCCTGAGCCGGCAACTGCGCAAGCAACTGCAATGGCTCTCCGCCGGAGCGCAATCCGTCGGCAGAGGGCGACACCCTGCGGATGCACCCGCTGGCGGCCATCGGTCTGGAGCAATGGAAGGACGAGATCGGCGAGTTCCAGGCGG
>CAVOUO010000033.1:0-46153 GCA_963699595.1 uncultured Planctomycetota bacterium | reverse complement strand
ATGACGATGCCGCATTCCGGAAGGTGGCGTTAGTCCCAAAAAGGCTACGAGCGAAGCGCGATACCTCATACGGTACGGCACGGCCTTGCATGCAGACCACGGACATGAGGGAGTCGGGCTCCACCTCTGGGTCGCCTTGCAGAGCCGCGATGAACCGGGCCGTGGCGTCATAGAACTCACGGCCCCAGATGCCATCCGGACTCTTGGTCTTGACCACGATAGCCAGGGGGCTCAACATGGCGGAGCCGAATTCCAACTTCATCTTCTGGTAGGCCCGGCCGGATTGGGTGTCATAGGGAAGCATGTCGTCCTGGTTATCGGAAACGGCAAGATGGGCCAGTTGCCACGATACCGGTACTGTCAGGAGGAGGGTGACAACTACGATGGCGACGGAATACCTCGTGGAGAACGCCCCCACCCTCCGCCAGAAGGATGGACCGGCCCTCTGTGCCTCGGCAGCGCTCCGGGGATCGGTCTTCTCTTGGCCGATGGTTTGGGCCGGGCACAACCAGCCGCCCACCAGGAGCGTCACAGCCGGCAGAAACACCAGGTTGTTGATCAGGGTCAGACCGACGATCAACGCGATGGCCGAACCGATGCAACTGACGAGATCCATCGGGAAGAACACCAGCCCCACGAACGCGGTGCCCAGCGTCAGCGCGGAGACGAGGATCGTGAACCCGGCGCGTTTGACCATGATCTCGGTGGCCTCATACGGCGCACGCCCCCGCCGGCGCTCCTCCTGGAAACGGGACAGCATGAAGACCGAATAGTCGATCCCCACGCCGAGGCCGAGGCATGATACGATCGTGGGCACGAACGCCAGGACCGCCGTGTACCGGGCGATGATAGAGATGATCCCCATCGCGAACAGCAGCACGATGCCAATGGCAATCAGAGGAATGGGGACCAGCCGGGCGTTGCGGAACAGGAGGAACAGGACGAGGATGATCAGGGGGACCGCGACGAGGTTGATGCGCTCGATGTCGCGGATCACGACGTCGTTCGTATCCCTGGTGATGGCCTGCTCGCAGATCAAATAGGAAGTGTACCCCGCGGGGGTGATGCGCTGCACGATGTCCCGCAGCGCGGCCACGGTCTCATCGCCGTGGAGGGCGTAATTGACCTTGACCGTGACCAACATGGTATCCTGGTCCGGGCTGACGAAGTGCATCTTCGCGCTGGGGTCCTGCTGATCGATCGGCGTACCCTGCAGCAGGAAATACCCCAGGAACGAATCAGGATCCGTCCGTTCCTTCAGGATGGGCGAGTCGGTGAGGGATGATACCAGGTCCTTGGTGAACCGGGCGGCCTCGTCGGTGAGCACGCTCTGGCCGTTGTCGCGCTGGAGCAGGATGACGCCATTCTCGTAGGGCTCCTTGGCGAACTCCTGCTCGAAGAGATGCCGGGCGTGGGCGGCCGGGGTCCCTTCGGGGGCATTGTACTCCATCCCCAGGTGATCGAAGAGGGTCACAACACCGGGGATGGCCGCGAGAGCCAACCCCAGCCACAGAAGCAGGACGAAGATCCTGGCGCGATCGACGAATGCGACATACCTCTTACTGAAGTCCTTCCACACTATACGGTCACCCGGCCTTTCTCACAGTCACCTCTCCAGGAGTACGTTGCCCCGCCTCCTGAGCGGTCCGGGGATTCTACGATGATCGGCGGAACATTGTCAATGGTGCAAGGCGGCAGGCTACGAGCGGCCCGGCAGGTGCTTCTTGATGATCGTGATCAGGCTGTCAAAGTCGATCGGCTTGGGGAGATAGTCCGTGAAGCCGTAGGCGAGCAATTCCTCGCGTTCGTTCGCCAGGGCCTTGGCCGTCAAGGCGATGATGGGTATTTTCGGTCGCGCTGCCCCGGCGGCGATCTTCGTGAAGGCCTGGTAGCCGTCCATCTCCGGCATCATGATGTCCATCAGGACGAGGTCGGGGGTGGCAGAGGCGAATTTCTCGACAGCCTCTCGCCCATCGTTGGCGAAGACGAGGCGATACTGATGCTCCAGCATCAGGCGGAGCGCCGCTCTGCCGAACTCGTCATCTTCGGCAATGAGAATGACAGGGGCGGCAGCCTCCCTGGCCGGACCCGCCGGGTCCGCCCGCCCCGAGGCAACGGCGTGACCCGTACCGGTGCGCGGCTCGGAGGATGGATCGGTTCCGGCGGCCGGTGTGCGCAAGGGCACAAAGAAGGTGACCACGGTTCCTTGTCCCACGGTGCTTTCCGCCCAGATCCGTCCGCCCAGAAGCTCGGCCATTCTCCGGGAGATCGCCAGGCCCAGCCCGGTGCCGGGGTACTTGCGCGTCGTGGAGCTGTCCACCTGCGTGAACTCGTCGAAAACATCGGTCAGGTGCTCCGCGGGGATGCCTATCCCGGTGTCCGATACCTTGAAGTGCAGGCGGCCCTCCTCGAGGAACACCTTCAGAACGATCTCGCCTTTATCCGTGAACTTGACGGCATTGCCCAGGATATTGGTGAGGATCGTCGTGAGCTTCTCTCCATCGGAAACGATGGTGGCCGGCACATCGCGGCTCCTCTGGAGGAACAGGTCGATGCCCTTGGCGCCGATCAGGGTGCGCATCATGGTCTCCATACCGGCGATGAGGGCCTCCACCGACAAGGGAGCCAGCTTCACCTCCATCTTGCCCGATTCGATCTTCGAGAGGTCCAGAACATCGTTGATGAGCGACAGCAGCCGCTTGCTGCTGCGGTGCAGAATGTCCAGGCCTTCGCGTTGCGTGGCGCTCAGATTGCCGGCCTCCCCCCGGCTCAGGATATCCGACATGCCGAGAATGGCGTTGAGAGGGGTCCGGATCTCATGGCTCACATTGGCGAGGAAGCGGCTCTTCGCCGTATTGGCGGTCTCTGCTTGCTGTTTGGCCCCCTGGAGTTCCTGCTCCGTCCGGACCCGCCGCGTAATCTCGCGGTGGAGCTCCTCCACCGAGGCGGTGATGGACCGGGTGGTCGCATAGCCGATCCCGCCGGCCAGCAGCGTGATGAGGAGCGCCGCCGTCACGATTACCGCCGCCCCCCAGATACGCTGCTGATCCAAGGTCTGTTGCACGGCGGTCACGTCGATCAGAAGCGTATCTCCACAATCCCGCAACCGTTGCAGCAGGGCATTCAGAGTCAAGGCGTAAGTGCCCTTGTTCTTCTGAAATATGGCCACAATGTCCATACCTTGTTCCCGCTGCGCCACGATGGTCGCAACGAGGTCGGTATATTGCACGACGGCATCCAGGACGTCCTGTGCCATGGCGCCCTGCGTCGCTCCGAAATGATTCTTGCGCTCGCGATGCCAGGTGGCGGTCGCGACCAGTCTCTGGGCTAGGGCCTGCGCTTGCGTTTTGTCCTCCTCCCAGCCGTAGAGCGTATACGCAATCAGGGAGCGGTCCAACTCCACCAGGGTCCCATACAGTCCCAGCGTCGTGCCCACGTCCGGGCGAATCTGCTCTCTCAGCTCCAGGGTTTGTCGTTGGATGCGCTGATAGATGCGCAGCGACACCGCGGCCGTAAGCAGTACGAGAAAGACCACGAGCGAGAATCCCACGGCCAGTTTGGTATGGATCTTCATGTTCGAGCTCCCTTTACCCGCCGTAACGGGGCACCGCTGCCTGCACGTGTGGCCGACGATGACACAGTATACGGGATGAGAAGACGCGCTGGTAGTCGTCATGGATGCGGAATTCTCGGGCCGTGGCGCGCCTGGATGCCGGCTTGGGCCCTGCGAGCCCGGGCATAGGCCGTCGCCACCAAGGGCGTGAGATGGGCATCGATACGGCAGGAATCAGTTCCTCCACCAAGTTTCAAGTTTCTCTGCTGGCCCTGAGGGGTTCCTACCCGCGGACGCCGCAGTAGCCGATTTCATCGCACCGCGCTGTGATGGTCTTCCAGGTCGCGGGGTCGTCGATCACCACCCGGGCGAACGGCCACAGGAGGCCATCCTCAAACGACAGATGCTCCAGGAGGCAAGGGCAGAAACCGGCGACCGCCGGAGCCAGATGCGCCTGGAATTCCTCCGGCTTGAGATCGCCCACGGCGACGATCAGCGCCGTGAGCTTGTCAATGTAGGCCCGCAGTTGCACGTGATCGGTGGCGGCCGTGCGGCACGGACCGGCCCAGCCCTGCTGCCACAGGTACAGGAGAATCACGTCTTCTTCCCGGTCGAAGTGCTCGTTCATGGCCCGCAGACGCTGCACCACGTGGGCCAACCGGCAAAACTCGAGCGACGTGTCCGACAGGTGCTCCAGCCCTCGGATGTCTTCGAAAATCCGCCTTAGCTCCGCTGCCAGGGACCGGAACATCACATGCTCGGCGGTCACCGTTTGCAGGATGCCAGGCCCCAGGATTTGACCCGTCGCATTGCGTTTGCCCTGCTCATAGATTTTCGTCAAAGCCAGAGCGGCAGAGATTTGCACAATCATGGCATCCGAACACCCGTGCAGGCGCAGATGATCCTCTGCCGCCGCGAGGTCGCCCGGGCCAATCTCGGGAGCAATCTGGCCGACCTCCTTGGCCACGAGCCTCAGATCCTCGCCCGCACCGATGCGGTTGAGAATTCGGATGAGAGCGAACGTCTTCGATTTCTTGCGTCTCCATCGCATACGCAGTTTCCTTGAAAGCGGAACCATCATTCGAATTCCTTATGATTGACCAGACGTGCAATGGCACAAGTGCTGGCGCTCTGATGAAGGGAGCGCAGGGTCTGCCAGAGAGTGCCGGGCGCAAGGTGCAGGTCCAGGGCGATCTGCTCCTGGCTCCAGCCCTGCGCCAGGCCCCGCAACACAGCCGTCGCTTGTTGCGACAACGGGTTTCGATCGCTGTTCCGGTGGGCCAGGACCTTGTCGATGACCAGGCGGCCAAGAAAGGCACCACCGCACGCCAGGGTACGGAGAGCGGGTTCAAGATCCTCGTCCAGGAATTCCTTCAGGATGTAGCCGGATGCTCCCGCCGCGAACATCTCATCCACACTCCATAACGTGGCTTCGCCGGAAACGGCAAGGATGGCCACCTGCGGCATGAGCCGGCTGATCTGCCCTGCCGCCTGTATGGCATCCACGCCGGGCATGCGGACGTCCATGGTCACAACATCCGGTTTGGACTGTAGACATTGCCGAACGGCCTCTTGCCCATCGGCGGCCTCTCCTACCACTTCCATGCCCGCGTTTCTCTCCAGAAAGCCGCGTAGGACGCGCCTCAAGGGCACGTAGTCTTCCGCGATCAGAACTCTGATGCTCATATGCGCTGTCTCCCATGATAGTTGGTTTTCCGATAAAGACCCCTGCCAGCAGTCGTGGCATAGACCACGATGGGTTGCGTCCCCATCGCATACATAGTTTCCTTGAAAGCGAGACCATCATTCGAATTCCTCGTGACTGACCAGACGTGCAATGGCACAAGTGCTGGCGCTCTGACAAAGGGAGCGCAGCGTCTGCCGGAGAGTGCTTGGCGCAAGGTGCAGGTACAGGGCGATCTGCTCCCGGCTCCAGCCTTGCGCCAGGCCCCGCAATACGGCCGTCTCTTGTTGCGACACCGGGTTTCGATCCTTGTTCCGGTGAGCCAGGACCTTGTCGATGACCATACGACCGAGAAAGGCACGGCCGCACGCCACGGTACGGAGGGCGGTCTCCAGATCTTCCTCCAGGAATTCCTTCAGGATGTATCCCGAGGCTCCCGCCGCGAACATCTCATCCACACTCCACAACGCGGCCTCGCCGGAAATGGCAAGGATTGCCACCTGCGGCATGAGCCGGCTGATCTGCCCTGCCGCCTGTATGCCATCCACGCCGGGCATTTGGACGTCCATAGTCACGACATCAGGCTTGAACTGCATACATTGCCGAACGGCCTCCTGCCCATCGGCGGCTTCCCCCACTACCTCCATGCCCGCGCTTCTCTCCAAGAAGTAGCGTAGGGCGCGCCTCAAGGGTAGGTAGTTCTCTGCGATAAGGACTCTAATGCTCATATGCGCTGTCTCCCAAGAAAAGTGGTTTTCTGATAAAGACCCCTGCCAGCAATCGTGGCACGGACCACGATGGTCGTGCACACGCCAAGAGCCAGACAACCGGCTGGCAGGGGTCTGTCGGCCCAGGCCGCACCCACGCGGCACGCCGAAGCGTGTCCGGCGTCGGTTGGGCCCATCTTCCTTCCGATGGCTTTCGCCATGCGTCAGGGCCATCACAGCGCACACTTCTTTTTCGTTTCCGGCCGGCCGAGCGATTCTCGTCATCCTCACTGCCGAAGCCCCGCAACTGGGCACCTGTGTCTATGCAAAGTCCGTGCCAGCTCAGGGAGTGCGACTTTGGGAGGCGCCAAGCGTGGGAACGAAGGCAGCCTCTCATCCTGCGAAATCAAAATGAGAGATTCTGTCATGATTGGTTCCGTACTCCGGCGTAGAGGCGCACACCGTGCAGCTTCCTTGACAGGCTTTCGCCGGACCGATAAACTGATATCGACTGTCGGAGATGAAGTATGGGCGTTGGCCGGAGAGGGGCCAGGAAGCAAGGGGGGTACAAATGGAAGATGGGAACGAGCAGGCCAAAGAACCATGGCCGCAACGGAGGCCACACCGTCCGGATCGCTCCGAGGCCTGGATACAGCTCACCTGTGATTATCTGCGGGACCTCCTGCGACAACTGGATGATGCTGCGGCCTTGCTAGAAGCGGACGATCCTATCGGTATCCAGCACTTCGCCCATCGAGCCAAAGGCACCAGCGGAACGTATGGTCTTGCCTTGATCTCCGAGCAGTTTGCCCGGCTCGAGCAGGCGGCGGGGAACCATCCTCGGGAGCACATCGCGAGGCTTCTCGGGGCCATCCGGCGGCTCATCCAGGTCCAGATCGAGAAGCTGGATCCCGGGGTCGCTTCCTCCGGCCGGGGCCAGAACGGAAACGCCCATGGTTGAACACAGGCCGATGGTTCTGAGCGTGGACGACGACCCGCACCTGTTACGGCTCATTGGGCATCATGTGACCGAATGGGGATACGCCCATACTGGAGCGGTCAATGCCGCCCAGATGTGGGAAAGACTCGACGGGGCCAGTCCGGCCGTCATTCTCCTGGACATCGTATTGGAGGATGCCGACGGCATCGATCTGGCCGGCGCATTGCATCGGCGGCTCCCGTCGGTGCCCGTCATTATGATGACGGCGCACGGCACGATTGAGGCGGCCGTAGAGAGTCTCAAGAACGGTGCGTATGATTTCCTCTGCAAGCCGCTGGACTTCGAGCGCTTGCGCATCGAGATCGATAAGGCCGTCGAACGGAACCGTCTCGTGCTGCAGGTGAAGGCGTTTGAGGATGCCGCCCGCCGGAGCGATTTTCACGGGATGGTCGGACGCAGCGAGGAAATGCGCAGCGTCTATCGGCTCATTGAGACGGTCGCGCCGACCGACGCGGCGGTCCTGATCCTGGGGGAGACGGGCACCGGAAAGGAACTCGCCGCCCGCGCCATCCATGAGTGCAGCCCGCGCCGGACGGCCCCTTCCTCGCCGTCAACGCGCCGGCGATTCCCCATGAGTTGATTGAGAGCGCTCTGTTTGGGCACGAGAAGGGGGCGTTCACGGGAGCCCATGAGAAG
The DNA here is from genome assembly GCA_963699595.1 of uncultured Planctomycetota bacterium. Lineage (GTDB taxonomy): Bacteria > Planctomycetota > Phycisphaerae > Sedimentisphaerales > Anaerobacaceae > PLanc-01. The sequence goes on along the minus strand of CAVOUO010000033.1, from coordinate 38,573 downwards.
CACATCGGCTACTGCGAACAGGCGGATGGGGGCACGCTGTTTCTGGATGAAATCTGTGAAATGGACTATAGCGTCCAGGCCAAACTGTTGCGGTTCCTCCAGGACCACGTGGTCCAGCCGGTCGGGGCCAAGACGGGGCGTGCGGTGGACGTGCGCATCGTAGCCGCCACCAACCGTGATCCGAGAACCCAAATCGAGGAACGCCGGCTCCGCGAGGACTTCTACTATCGTCTCAGCGTGATCACGTTGCGTCTCGCTCCTTTGCGACGCCGGACCGGGGATATTGCCTTGCTGGCCCGGTATTTCCTCGGCCTGGCCGCCGGTCGGTACGGGAGGACGATATCTTCGATCTCCCCCGAGGCGATGAGCCTGCTGGAGAGTCATTCCTGGCCCGGCAACATTCGCCAATTGGAGCACGTCATCAGCCAGATCGTGATCGTGAACTCGGGAGACGAGCTCGGCGTTCCGATGCTGCCGACGGAGATACGGCAGGCAGAACGGTCGGCCCGGACGACGGCGGCTGCCGAGCGCGCCGCGACCACTCCCCAACCCGTTCCTACCATCCTGGAGATGGAACGACAACTGATTCTCGAAGCCCTGCGACTGGCCTCGGGATCGGTCCCAGACGCGGCCCGGCAACTCGGGCTCAGCCCTGCGACCTTGTACCGGAAAGTAAAGAAATTCGGGATCAGTCGGGCCTGGTCGGAGGGGGATGACGGCCTGTGAAATCCGGGTATCGGTGATCTTGAATCGGCGCTCTTCGTACCCGCATTCGAGAATCGTGCCGTTGGTCCGATCCCGGTGATGCGCAGAGATCACTGTTGAGCGATCGGATTGCCGGCGTACGTCAGGGTGGCCACGATCCGGCCCCCACGGTCCAGCAGGCTGACCGTCTCACCCCCACTGGACAGGTGGCCCTGGTAGTTGCCTTGCACGAATCGTCCCTGGCCGCCGGTCGGGCTGGCGGCGCGGCGGCGGAAGGCCCGCACGTTGGGCGAGACATAGAGCGAGCCGCCGGCCCCGAGGACCGTGCCGGGCCGGAACGTATGCTCCACGCCGCCGGTCAACTCCCAGTCGGAGAGGTCCACCGCATACGCGTTGGGATTGATCAGCTCGATGTACTCCTCATCCTGGTTGCCGGAGGCCGGACTGTAGTCATAAGCCCCGAAGGCCAAGGCCACGTCCTGGGGCTGGGCGTCGGGAATGTCGGCGTTGCCGCCGACCGGCGGGTTCCTCTTGTTGTTGACGTTATGGTCCACGTACAACTGGGTCCGGCGTGTGGGGAAGTAAGCCTTCAGCGAATTCACCGCCCCCGCGATGTTGCCCAGGTGCGGCTGGGCCGGGGCGAGGAGTTCGGCGATCCGGTTCTCGAAGAGCCGCTGACGCGGCCGGCGTGCTCGGCGGCTGGAGCAACTCGTCCATCACGGTGCGCGTGCGGCGGAGGAACATCTCCCGCGTCTGGGGCAGATTGTACATGACATCCAGGTACACGCTCCACTGCAAGCCGTCGTTCTTCGGGTGGGCCTTGTCACCCAGGAAGGGATGCGACGTGTAGATCCAGCCGTCGCCCACCACGCCGAAGGTCCAGTCCTTGTCCCAGGGGAAGATCGACCATTCCCCGCTGCCCTCGGTGTCGCGGTAGAAGTAGAAGTTCTTGCGGATGTCGTCAGTGTCCTGCAGCAGGCAGCGGGCGGCGAGATAGTTCATCATTTCGGGCAGGTTGAAGGAGTCGAAGACGAAGATCCGCCGCTGCTCGGCCGTCGCGGCGTTCAAGCCCTGCACGACGGCCCGGATATCGGAGAAATCCTCGTCCTCGCGCGTCTTCTTCTCGACGCCGGAATTGAGTGTCGCTGAAGACCGGCGTGATCGAAGACCGCTGCACGAACTTGTAGAGGGCGCCGCGCGGGTCCAGGCCGTTGCGTTCCAGAAACGCCTCGTCGACCTGCTCGACGAAGACCCCCACGCGCTCGACCTGCCCATTGAGCACCGAGAGCATCAGGAAGGACACGGACGAGGGGCAGCCTGCGCTTGCGGATCGTCTCAAAGGCCAGCGGCTGGCGCAGATAGCTGGGGTCGGAGCCGTTCTGATTGAAGTTGAACTCCTTGACCCGGTCGTAGTCGTCGGAGAAACGGAACTTTCCGCCGTTGTTGAACACGAACTTCTTGGACGCGGCGCCGACCGTCGCTCCACCGCGTCGACGGATGAAGATGTTGTCGTAGAATTCGCCGTCGAAGAATAGCGAGCCGCGGGCCCCGGTGCGAGTGCTCGCCGCCGCCGGGTCCTCGACGAACCAGTAGAGGATCGGCAAGGCGCTGGCGATCCTCGAATCCTGCACGACAGTCCCGTAGTACTCCGGCGCGTTGTCGGGATACGGGAACAGCGGATCGCGCGAGGCGTGGCCTGCGGTATCCTCCGCCTTCACGTACCAGCGGACCATGTCCGCCCGGCCATAGAATTGCGACGGGATCACGGCGGTATAGATGCCGTCGCGGGCCACCGCATCGGCGCCTTGCCCGTCGTCGAGCATCGCGATGCCGCCGGAGGGCAGCCCGCGCATATCGGGCAGGTAGTTGATGCGACAGAAGAGCTTCACCGACCGGATGGGGGCGAGGGTCGGGGCGACTTCGGCTGTGACAACCAAATCCTGGCCCGGCGCCGGGGCCGGAGGATTGTCCGCGACGCTCAGAATCGCCGGACCGATCTGGGCCAGAGCCACCCGGTTCTGAGCACCCGGCGTCGGCTGCGCCAGGTATCCCACCAGGTTCGCGCTCGGCGCCGTAGGAGATATCGACAAGCTGCGGCGGGTAGTTGCGATAGGCCGAAGCGATCGTCCGCCCGTCCGGCTCGACCAGGGCCACCGATTCGCCGCTCGCCTGCAATGCGAAGCTCGTGTGCAACTCGCCGGCCGGGTCGCGTTTGTCCTTGCCCGAAGCGAAGACGACCAGGCAGCCGCCCCGCGCCAGTTGCACCTCGGGGAACTGCCACTTCTCGAGCTTCTTCAGGTCGTCCGTGAGATGCCAGCCGTCCAGGTTCACCGTCTCCGAGGTGGGATTGCAGATCTCGATCCAGTCGGAGGAATCGCCGTCGGCATCCAGGAGGCTCACCTTGTTGGAGGCCATGAACTCGCTGATGATCGGCCCCTCCGGAGCGGCACCGGCGCCGCAGAGCAGGCAGGCAAGGGTAAGCAGATGCACTCCCATAAGACCTCTCGTCTCCGATTCGCTCCTGGTGCCGCCCTTGCCACAGAAACCGGACGGCTTCTTCACACCTCAGAGGTCAGGCTTTTCGCCGATCCACCAGTCATTGTAGCAAATCGAAGCATGCGGAGGCGGTCTGGTTGCGATGGACCTGAGGGTCCGCACCGCTTGCGGCCGGACCGGTCCGGCGACAGCCCCTCAGCGGGGGGCCGGAAACGGGAACGCCCTTCTCGCCACCGGGCGCGTGTCCGCTTGGTGCCCGATCCTGTCTCCGCCTGCGACGACCAGGGACTTCGTCAGACCCAGGAACCGCTCCCGGATCAGTTCGCCGCCGGGGAAGAGGGACAGGATCTCCCGCTGGTCCAGCAGTCTCCACCCCAGGGTGCCACAGCTCCAGACCCGCCTCATGTACCTCAGCAGTACCCGCAGCAGGGGCCGCGGCAGAAACTGGGCGAACGGCAGACCCGTGTGGGGTTCAAAAAAGAAATTCCGATTCGGGGTCTGAATGAACCAACTGCGTCCCACGCGCTGGATCTCGGACGCCAAACGGGCCCGATGCTCCGGGTCCAGAACATGCTCGATCACGGAGTTGCAGTGCACAATGTCGAACGATTGATCGGGGAAGGGCAGCACCCCATCGGTGGGGATGAGGGCCGTCTGAAAACCATGCTGTCGCGCCCGTTGCAGGATGTGCTCATCGATCTCGGCCACCCACACATTCTCCCGGAAGGGGACCACCGTGGCGAAATAGTCGCCGTACCCGCCTCCCAAATCGAGGATTCTGTCTTGCGGCGAGGGCCGAAGATGACGGCAAAACAGCCTTGCTCGTTTGTTGCGAAAATGCTTGTGCAGCCGGGTCAGGAATAATTGCGAATAATTTCCCACCCCACCACTCCTCCAACCACGTACGCGGACCTGCTCCAAAGGGTCCGTGCAACCATCTACCAACATTTACACTATATTTATACTATCACTAATCGGCCTTCCAAATGGAATAAACCGGGCTGGATTTCTTACGACGTTGCTTCCTTGCGGCCCCTGAATTCTAAGTCCTTATTATACCGAGGCCCTGGCAGAATGTCAACCCGTGGAACCTGGAAGAACGACGAAAAAGAGGAGACAGGTTCTCACCGCTGGAAGACGAGCTTGCCGTCCATGTAGGTGCGCAGCACTTTGGCGCTGCGGATCGCGTCCGGCGGACACGTGAGCAGGTCCGTGTCCAGCACGATGAAGTCGGCGAGCTTGCCTTTTTCGAGCGAGCCGACGGACTTATCCTGGAACAGGGCCCGGGCGCAGTTGATCGTGTAGAACCGGATCACCTGCTCGCGGCTCAGTGCCTCCTCAGGATGCAGTTGTCCCTCGTACCACCGGGCCTGCCGTGTGACGGCCGTCCACATGCGCCAGGAACGGGTCGTACGGGTTGTTCGAGCGGAGCGAGCCGATCTTCTGCATGTGGTCGGAGCCGCCGGCCGGGAGGACGCCCGCCTCGAAGAGACTCTGGAGCGGCTGGAAATACCGCAGGCGGTCGTAGCCGAAGTGGCCGACCAGGGTCCGCGTGTCCAGGTAGAGCCAAGCCGGCTGGATCAAGGGGAACACCTGGAGGCGCGCCATCTTCTCCACGCTCGCGCGGCTCATGAAGTTGGAATGCGTGATGCAGTGGCGCACGTCGCGGATCGGGGTCGTCTTGTTGACCTCATCGTAGGCGTCGAGCAGCGTCGCGACCGCCCCATCGCCGACGGTGTGGGCCGTGAATTGCAGGCCGCACTCGGTGGCCGTGCGCACCATGGGAACAAGTCGCTCCTTGGGGATGAACAGCACGCCCCGGTAATTCGGATCGTCGATGGCGTAGGTCTTGCTGACGCCCCACGGTTTGCTCATATAGGCGCTGCCGGTCAGCATTCCGCCGTCCAGGTAGACTTTGACGCCGATAACGCGCAGCATCGGCCCGCCCTGCCGCAGCGGAAGCTGCGCCACTTTGCGGATATTCTCCTCGATCTTCTCGATAGGACCGATCGTATCCACATGGTACTGGGAACAGATGCGAAGCGGCAGCTCGCCCTTTTCCAGCATCTGCTGGTAAAGATCGAGTTCCTCCGGCTCCGTGTCACCGTCACAGATGCCGGTAATGCCCACGGAGCTATAATCCTTGAATAGCGACAACACTCTCTCATACCGCTCGCGCGTCCGTCGGCTTGGCGGCCGGACTCGCGGATCTTGAGGTACCGGGAAAGGTTTCGCAGGATGCCGGTCGGCTCGCCCGTTTTCGGGTCCTTCTCGGCATATCCCGTCCCCCCGTCGGTGACGCGGAAATCCTTGTCGATCCCGCTGAGTTTCAGGGCCAGCGTATTGACCGAGGCGTCGGGACCGGTGCGAAAGACCACGGGATTCTTCGGGGCCACCTGATCCAACTCCGCCCGTGTCGGATAGCGCTGCTCGCGGAGTCTCGTGATGAACACCTGCTGCAAAACGATCCACTCGCCTTCCTTCACGGCTTCCGCCCGGTTCTTGAAGTAGTTGAGCACGTCCTGGATCGTCTCCATGTCCGGGATTGGGTGGTCGAACTCGATCAGCGCCGCCCCGACCGGGTGCGTATGAGAATCGAACAACCCCGGCAGGACCATTTTGCCCTTGAGGTCGAGCATCTCGGTCTTGTCGGTCTTGAGCTTCACGATCTCATCGTTGCGACCGACGGCCACGATGCGGTTGCTCTCCACCGCCATCGCCTGATGAACAGAAAAGCCCGCGTCGACCGTGACCACTTTCCCGTCAAAGACAATCAAGTCCGGCCCGGCGGCATACAACCCACCCGGCACGGCCAGCAACAGACTCGTCACCATATTCAGGACAACAGCGTGCATGTATTTCATAGTCGCACTCCACAGACGGACAACTCTTCGTAGGTCGTGCGACCCCGCACGACGCCGTGGCATGGGCATCCTGCCCATGGATTCAAGATCACGGGCAAGATGCCCGTGCTACTCATGGGCGTGACGCCCATGCTACTTCCCGGCCAGGCACAGCAGCGTGCCGTCCTCCAGGGACGCGAACAGCCGGCCGCCGGCGGCGATCAGGCCGTCAAAGATCGGGGGACAATCGAGAGTCGCTTCGGACAACTTCTTCCCATCCGTGGCGGAGACCGCCACAAGGTTGGCCCCCTTGCGAGCCTCGAAGGCGGCGTACGGGTCCTTCGGGTCCAGCACATCCGGGGCGCCGGCGACGAACACCGTGTCCCCTGCCTTGACCATGCCGCGAATCCGGACCGGCAGCCAGTCCATCCAGACCGCCGGCTCGGCCCGCGTGTAGCCGATCATCTTGTCCAGCCCGAACGCCTCCTGCTCCAGTTTCCAGATGCCCCGGCCGCTGCCGCGATCGTAATCCGACTGCGGCAGCCAGCGCAAGGGCTTGCGGGCCCCCGGCTCACCCACGATCTGCGGCTCGTTCGTGTTGCGGTCGGCGAAGAGCAGGTAGCCCTCCTTGCCCGGGAAGAACATCGTGGCTGTGCACGTTGCGGCGGTAGAACACGCCGACGGCATACGTCTGCTCCTCGTCCGTCACCAGCAGTTGGCCCGCTTTCGGGGCCTGGTTGGCCAACTGGAAGCCGGGCCAGCGCTTCGAGTACATCCAGAACGTGCGGTTGTACCAGGAACCGTCCAGCAGACCGCTCGTCGAGAAGACGTGCAGGCCCACGTCCGCTTCCCCCTTGGGGGACAGGACGTCCGGCTTGATTTCCTTCAGGTCGCGAGTCAGCTTCTTCTGCCGCATGTAGAGGAATCCGCCCTCGCTGACCAGCACATCCGCATTGGCTCCGGCGACGAAGAAGGCCAGGTCGCGATCGTTTGGCACCGTCCGATGCGGCCCTTCCAGGACGGTCTTATGGAGAATCTTTCCGGTCGCCGGCTCCAGTCCGTAGACGTGGATGCCGCCATCCAGATAGGTGGAGCGTCCCGCCGTGAAGTACGCAATATCGTTGTCCACGAGAACACTGCCATGAACCGGCCAGGCCGATTCGATCTGATCAAACGAGGCCATGCGCCGGTCGGTCGGCGCCGCCAGGAAGCGCCAGACGAGTTGGCCGTCCGAGGCGCGCAGCGCGTACACCCGGCCGTCTCTCGACCCCAGCAGAACGAGTCCCTGATAGATCGTCGGCGGCGAGTCGATCCGTCCCTCCGTCGTGAATTCCCAGACCTTCCTGCCGTTCGATACATCCAAGGCGTACAACGTATGGGCATCGGACTTGGCCACGAACACCTTGCCGCCGGCCGCGACCGGAGCGGTCAAAGGACCGCCCAGCTTGACCTCCCACGCCTTCTTGACCTCTGGGGGGACAGTCGCCCGCGTCGTGCCGCGGCGGGCCGCATCATGCCGATAGGTCGGCCAATCATCCTCATTCAATTGCGGATTGCGGATTGCGGATTGCGGATTTTCGTATGCGGGTCCTTTCTCGAGGCGCTGGGCATCCGGAATTGGCTGAGGGGCCGACCCTGCCTTCAACGCCGTAAAGCCCAGCAGCTTGCCTCCGGGCTGGCAGAAGCATTGATCCGGCGGGACGTACAGCATTCCGTTGCACGGCATCATGCCGTACTTGCACGCACCGCGGACCCAGTTGTTCTGCCCGTGGTTGTCCCCCTGGAAATCCAGGAACTCAGCGCCTTCGTAGGAGCTGATCAGGTACTGTGTAGTCGCCTTATTGCGATAGCAGCGATGATGATGCTCGGGACTGCGCAGGTTCTTCACGAGAATCCGTTTCTTCTCTTCGCCGGTGCGAAGGTCCCATCCAATAGCCAGGGCGTTGGGGCTCTTGCCCACGGGCTTGCCGTCCTCGTTCACGCAGAGAATCCCGCGCCACACCAGCCCCTCGACCACGAACAGGTCCTCGCCCTCGCCTCCCGCAATGGGCGGCACGGTCTTGTCCCACAGCAGCTCGCCATTCTTGGCATCGTAGCGCGGCCACGGACTTGCCGTCCTGCATGACGATGACATCATCGACGGCGACGAGCGTTCGCGGCGCGATCGTGCCGGCCTGGGACCGTCCACAGGTCTTCGCCGGTCTTGAGGTCCAGCGCCGCCAGACTCTTGCCGCCCAGATAGACGATCCGGCCGTTGTCGATCGCCCAGGACAGCGGTCGAATGGGTCCGACGGCCGTGGCCGCGGCCTTCTGTTTGCGTTTTGCGGGCGGGCTGCCCTCGGCGCCACCTCTGCCGAGGGCTTCTGCCACAGCACCTTGGCGCTGCGGCCGTCCACCGCGACCAGGCGCCGGCCTTCGGCCCTTCGTCCGTCGCCCTGCGCGTAGGCCACGGCGATCCCCTCGCTGACCAGGATCTCCCGCGTGCCCTGTGTCGCCTCGACGGTCGCGACGACCTTGCCCGTCGCCCCGTCGAGAATCGACATGGGGGCCTGATAGCTGAGCGTCGCATAGAGCCGATCCCCGTCGGCCACGATCCGCCGCTGGTTCTCTTCCGGCACATTGGTGCGATTGCCGGTCAGCGTGGTCCAGTCCTTGCCCAGGTATCGGTCCGGGCTCCACTGCCGCCAACCCCAGGAGTCGAGGGGCCGCCGCCAGAGCAGCTTGCCGTTGAACGCATCCCGGCAGATCAGCGACCAGCGGTCCGGCAGACGCTCATCGGTGATCCCGACCAGTCCCTCATCGAAGATATAGAAGAGCCGGCCGCCGGCAGACACGGACGCCTGGATCCCGGAGGGCGTCTCATGGCTGCGCAGCCACAGCGGCGGCGCGAGCCACTGGAGACTTCGCGGCGGCCCGACGACAGTGTCCTTGGCCACCGCGTTGTTGCTCGCATCGTGCAGGAAATGGCCCCACTGGTCGATATTGTCCGGCCAGGCTTTCCGCGTCACGGACCATTCCCCGTCCCGCAGCACGCAGGCCGCCCCGCCCGGGGCCAGAACACGCATCGCTTCATCCTTCGTGACTTTGCCGGGGTCCTGGATGACAATCAGGTTGATGAGATTATCCGTGTAAGGCAGCGTCGTTCCGGAGAACTGCTCCACGCAGGCGGGGCCGTAAAGGCCCTTACCCTTGAGGTAATCTCTCGCCTGGGCCACCTGGGTCGGGTCGGCCTCAAGACCCTGGACGGCATACTGGTCCCCCGCCCGCAGGGCCGCGGTCAGCTTGCCATCCCCGCAGCCGAGGTGAACGATGATCCCGCCCTGCACCCCGCTCTGGTCGAGGATTCTCCTGGCCAGAGCGTCGGGATCGTCGCCCTGTGCCTGCGCGGCACCGGCCCAAAGAACCACCGCCAGAAATGCCTTGTACCCACGGATTGAACGTAGAACGGCTTCTCATGTGCAGGTCTCCAGCATCACCACGTACTCCTGTGTGACGTTTCATGATCCCCACGATATCATCTGTTTCTTTCAATTTCAAGGGTTCCGGCTCCTACACGGTGGGCCTTGGAGCCTCCGTCCCCAGAATATCCGAAAGTGAACAGACGACCGATGGGCTCGCGAGCGTCACGGCGCGTTGCACTTCGCGTGTTCATCCGCCTCGTTCATTATCCGTCTCTTTTTCCGTCGTTCGCCGCCCGCCTCTTCTCTGCAGATTCTTCCAATCTTACGGCGAAGGCCAATCCTACCAGGGCAAATACCGTGCTCAGCAACGCCACCCCCAGGCTTCCCAACCCGACGGCTATGCCCAGCGCTTACACTCCTGCCTTGCGGGGCCCCAAGCCGCTCAAATCAGCACACCGGAGTACCCCCATGCCCCCAAACCGCAAGGCGGTTCTCTCCTTGGCGACCGCGGCTCCGTCCCCTCTGGGCCGCCGACGCATCGCCCGCCCACCGCCCGGCAACCCCGCGCGTGCCACCACGGGCAGAAGGATGCGCCCAAGGCAACATGTGAAATATAGGTGCGAGCCCTGAACTCCCCGGCCATAGCTGGGTGCCATGCTTACGCTTGCGTAAGCATGGCACCCAGAAACAGGTGGGCTGGGATTACCGGTCTTGCTCGTCAAACGTCCTTAGAACACGGTGGTCGGTTCGATCTCAAAAACCGGCGTACGGATCACTGGGCTGGACAGGTTCAGCCGGAAGCCCGCCACCCCGGGCTTCTCTCCCCGGGCCTGTACGGTCCAGGAGACCACCCCGCCGGGAGGGATCCGGGCCACGGGGCCGAAGACGAGTGTCCGACCCTCTTGCTTCACCTCGGTCGGGCCCTTTCCCTCAACGAACGTCATGTTCTCCGGCAACTCGGCGCGCAATTGGATGTCCAGCGCCTCGGCGCTGCCCTGATTCTTCACCTGGATTTCATAGGTGGTCGTCTGCCCTACGGGCACCGGGTCGACACGGTCGATCACCTCGAGCCGAAGGGCCGGAATGCCTGTGATCGTCGTCTGAGCGGTCTTTTCAAGGACAGCCACGCAGTACGCCTGGAGCCGTGCGGCGACCTGGATCGGTCCCGGTGTGGTGGCTTCGAACGAGACGGTCACCCGCCGGGCCTCACCCGGCTCCAGCCGGCCAAGGTCGTACGTCTGTGCCGCCGGGGTGCCGGGGGCGGCCGGCTGGCCCGTGGAGATGGAGAAGCGCTCAATGCGATCGGGGGGCACACCGATCGACAGCGTGGTCTTCACGGCCGGATCGTCGCTGACGTTACTGACGACGATGTCGTATTGCTGGACCCGTCCCATGTAACTCTGCGCCGGGCCGTCGATGGTCACCTCGAGCTGCGGGTGCATCGCCACCAGCGGCGCGACGCCCGAATGCGTCTCCAGCTTCTCAGTCTTGGCCATGGCCCGCCCCTCGTACTCCACGTGCCGCGCGGCTTCCAGGACGACCTCTTTCGTGACCGTTTTTCCGGCCGCCAGCGGCTCGAAGGGGATCGCCACGCTCGTGGCTCCCGTGGCGGTGGCCAGGCCCTGAGGCAGTTGCTCGGTGATCACGCCCGCCTGCGTTGTGCCGGTGCCCGTGTTGGTGAGGCGATACGACGCCACGATCTGATCGCAACTATAGAACTCCTGGACGGGCTTGCCCTTCTGCAGGAAGACGCGCTCGAGTTCCAGTTGCGGCTTCACGACTTGCACGGCGGCACACAGCATGGGCGTGTAGTCCACGGCCAGGCAGGAACGAAGGGTGCCGGCCTCCTGGGCGACGCCGCTGATGACGATCGTCTTGGACTCGCGGGGCTGCAGCGTGCCCACACTCCAGGCGTACTGATGCGCGGACAGGCTGTCGGCCGCCTGCGGTCCGGCTGGGCCTGGCTGCGGCTGGGATGCCGCCCCCGTCGGTTGCAGGCGCGGCCGGGCCGACGACGACGGGGGCCGCGACTGGGCCTGCGTCTGTATGAAGCGCGCCGGCCGACCGGATGCGCTGGCCGCGATGCCCTCCACCGCCACGGCGCGACCCGCGCCGATCTGGCCCAGTTCCCGGCCGTCCATCATGGCCTGGAGGGTCTCCAGGCCGCGCGTGGTCGTCTGTCGGAGCGTGACGTCCTGCAGCACGTAGTCCGATTCGTTGCTTGCCACCACGGTGTACTGGTAGGTCTCCCCCAGCGGCACGGTAGGTTCGCCTTTGACGGTCAGGCGGAGGATGCCGGCACCCTCTCCCAGGGGCAGTCTCAGCTCGTTCGGACTGGTGGCCACCGGTGCGGCCTTGGGAGCGGTCGCTTTCCCGGTGGCCGGCTGCGGCTCGGTGACCGGCCCCGCCTTGGTCCCCTTGCACTCGCACCCTGCCATGAGCCCGGCCGCCAATGCCGCCGCGGCTACGCAGAGCCATCCATGTCGTGCTCGGATGTGTTTGGCGTTCATGATGGTGTCCTTTCCTGCTGATAGACTTGTGTGTCGGCACGATCTGCGAGCGCAGGCGCCCGCTGGCCCAGCCCCCTCCTATGAGATTCACCCCCGTACTCGTCTTCTGCTGCAACGCCGGCGAGCCGCACCGCCTCTGTACTGTTGGCTCTACTCTACGGGTGCCCGGGGCGCCGCGGCATCGGGAAAAGGTCTATTTGCGATGAGCCTAAGGCCGTATCCGGCGAAAGGCAATTGCGTACATCACCGCGGAGGCGATGATATACAGCTGCAACATCGTCTCGGGCACTCTATTGGGGAACGGCACCTGTTAAAGGTACGCGGGAGTCCATAAACTGCGCCTGTCCTCGGTTTTCCCTGGCATCGGGCAGCCCGGAAGTCAACTCCTCCCAGCGAACATCCATAGCTGATTCCGTTCCACCTGTAGTGACCCGCCTCAACGCCAGAACTTCCACCACGAGGAACGGGAACGCTGGTATCGAACCAAAGGAATCGATTCCGGTTCCAGCAGCGAGGCATCAATATAACCCTCCAGCTGATATCCGAATAGCTCACGCAGGGCTGCCTCCCCCAGATCCAGGGGGTGAAACGGGAAGGGGTAAGCGTCTTCTTCGTCACCCGCGACAGCCGGGTACTTGCCGGACCAGTAGGGTTCTTCGAAGGGCAACCGTTGTCCGATATCCTCCATGATGCCGCTATCCGGCGACAGGCTCAAGGAACGCAGCAGCTTTCCGTTCGACCACTGCGCATACGCAAACCAATCAACCACGCTATGCATGGCATGAAGTGTGATTGTTCCGCTGCCTCCGGCAGCAAGGAAACGTTGCGGCAGCCTGGACGGGTAGTCGATACCGAATTCCTTGGCGGCAATGACCGACACCCCGGGAAAGCAGCCGATGTGCAACTCGTTGTCCGGCGGGCACGTGTCGGAAAGATCACCATCTCCCGCCGGCTCGAGCTTCTCTCCTGGGAAAAGGGTGCCGGCGAGCCTTTGAGTGGCCGCGCGCTCCAGTTGAGGTTTCGCGCCGAGTGCTTCCCGCGCATTCGAGTCTGCATATACGAGCATCCAAGTCTTCGCACCCATAGTTCAGTTCCAGTAGGTTGACAGAGAATTCAGGAGACATCCTATCTCATTTCGGTCCCCAATTGAGTATAGTGTCCCCAAATTATCAATGCGCCCCGTTACTGCTCGCAAGCCTGCAGCGACACTATATCACGGCTGGTAGTTTGTCCGGCCGGGCAGGTCAAGCAGGCGAGCGAGAGCTTCAGAAGCCTCACCAACATAGGTCCCGATCGCATGGCAGCTCAATTCCGCCAATCAGCGGCCCGAGCACCGGCAGCCACACCATGCTAGTAGGCGAAATCAGCGAACATCCAGATGGCCCGGGATGATGCTGCCCCGGCGGCCGCCGGGCCCCTGGCCGGCCCGGGGTCCTCTGCGGCGCCCTGCAACGTGTTGTGCAATGCCTGCTCCTGTACGGCATTTGCATCCGCGTCGCACGGACTTTCCTAGCACGATACAGTCGTCGGCCTCGCCCCCGCGATATCAGGCCGACCACACACGTAAATTGGCCCCTTGCTTGTTCGCTGAGACGAAAGATCCGGTGAGCAGCCTGTATCCGCGCTACTTGGGCCCTCCCGTGGGACTCCAGGAGGTGATCGAGGACGATCAATCCGCCAAGGTCACTTGGGATGCCACGGTGCACACGGAGTTCTCTTGGCGTGGCAGGCAATGGTCGCCGGGCGAGACGATAACCCTGACGGCCCGGCTGGTCCGGGTCGAGGGTCTTTGGAAGCTTCAGCAATTGCACGAGGGAGATGAAGATGGTCCCCAATCACGTGATGCGCCGGCGAATTGACATGGCAGTCTTTCATCTCGTCCTGCTGGGACTGGTTGGGAGTCTGCACGCCCAAGGAATCACTTTGTCGACGCCGAAGTCGCCGTCGGCAGCACCCAGGACCCTGTCCTTTCCCTCCAGCCCCTGCGTCGGCAACCTTTACCTTGAGCCCGAGTCCGGTATGGGCTGGGACTTGAAAGGCGTGAGACCGGATGGCAAGTGGGAGTACTTCAGCGCCGCCCAGGGCGAGGTCCGTGTGCCCGGGAATCGAAATGTCAGATTCTGGCTGGATTTGGGACTCAGCCCGGCGGAGGCGGCACGATTCCGGGCGGAGAATCCTCAATACTACCAGGTGACTGATGGCCGATCGTGTCCGCCCACGCCCGGCGGATCTGTCCGGGCTGGCGAGACTCGAGCCGAATGACCTGCACTGTCTCGAGGTCAGTTCGGAGATGTACCAAAGAACAGGGGTAAGCCCGGAGGTATTCGCCCCGCTCCGCCGTCTTACGGGTCTCGAAATGCTGGGCCTCCATGGCAGTGGTGTGACCGACGAGGGTCTCCAGCACCTCCGGGCGCTGCGTTCGCTCAAGGGCTTGGAGCTCTCGCAGTTCCCCGTCGCCAGCCGGGGGCTGGCGGTCCTGAAAGACCTGCCCGCCCTGGAGTACCTGAGCCTCAATACGGGCCTGACCGATGCCGACCTCAAGGAGGTGGCCCAAGTATCCCGTCTACGTTGGCTGAGCATCGTGGGCGGGAGAATGTGGGGCCCTGGTCTGGCCGAGTTGGCGAAGCTGTCCCGGCTGGAGCGTCTTTGCTTCTGGGGCGCCAGAGGAGGTGGCCCCATCTACGACCGCCACATGCAATATCTGGAAGGCGTCAGGCAGATCAAGAGTCTGACCCTCTATGGCACAGACGACCTCACCGACGCGAGCTTGGCCTCCATCGGCAAGATCGAGAACCTTGAGGAACTGTACTTTATCATGGCCGCGCCGAAATTCACCCCCGCCGGGTTGGCGCAGTCAGAAACCTCAAGGATCTCAAGAAGGTGGACTTTGCGATGACGTGGGCCGGCCGGCCGGGTGAACAGTACGGCGACGAGTCGCGCGGCAGGTGGCGACTATGCCGCAACTCGAATCCATAGACGGGATCGGCTATCTGTCGGCCGAAGGCATGAAGACCCTTGGCGACCTGCCGTAATCTCAGGTGCCTGCATGTAGCGCTGAAAGACCGCCGGCAGGGCTACTCTGGCCCCACCGGTCTGTCTCACTTGGCCGGCCTGCACTCTCTGGAGAAACTCCTGATCCAAAACGGCGATCCCTTACCCGATGCCGATCTTGCCAGCCTGGAGGCTTTGACCCTGTCTCAAGGATTTGAGCATCTTCGGTCCAGTCGTCAGCGATCGTGGCATGGCGTCCATCGGCAAGCTGAGACAACTGGAACGGCTCGACGTGAACGCGGCGACCCGTAGCGGCTTGAACTACCTGAACAACCTGTCGAATTTGCAGTACCTGAAGGTGGACGCATGGCATGGCGCTGTCACGACCGCCTCGACCGACGAACTGCTGTTGGACCTGTCGGGATTGACGAGGATGAGGGAGTTCTATCTGTCCGGTTGCCGTTGCACGAGTGACGACTTGGCGTTTCTCAGAATCTGCCCTCGCTTGAGACTCTCATGATTCAGCCGAGTTCCTCGCTGACGGGGCATCCCTGCGCATCTCCGGGAATTGCCCCAACTGTACCGTCTCTGGGTCTTCGGACTCTCGAATTGCACGGGCAAGGACCTGACCTATCTGAGCCATCTGCCAAAACTCGGAGAATTGAGAATCGCGGGCGACATCACGGATGCCGCCCTGGGCTCTTTGACAGGGCCTCCATGCCTGAATTCGCTGATCGTTGAGACCGACAACGCTATCCGCCAGGAGACGGTGAACGAGCTGACGAAGAGTCACCTCGGGATTGAGTCCATTCACATCAACACCCTGCCGCAGAAGCAGACCCGGCCTGTCGGTCCCGTAAAGCGTCCAGGAGTCGGCCGCCCGCGTAAGTAAACGGCCACATCGGGTTCTTGCTCTTTGGCGAATCTGAGACTATAATGAAAGCCGAGATCGTTGGGAGTAAGCACTAGTTCGACCGCGATGGCATACGCAAAGGCCCTTGCATCGAGGTGACGGTCCGGGGGGAGAATTTCTGCGGGATTTTTGGTTCTTGCGTCAACAGGAGGGCGTCGAGAAGCGTCTTTTTATGGTGAAACTATATCATCACAGTGGTCGGTTGGCAGTTCTCAGTTCCCGGTCAGACGGGGGCTCAGGAGTCACAGGGCAGCGTAGGGCCTCCGCCGGGGCCAGTTGTACAAACGAACCCAATTCTTCGATTGCGGATTGCGGATTTCCGGAACGGCACCGGGCAACCGGCGTCCGCCTACGGCGGAGTTGTCGAATTGCGGATTGGGGACAGCCCTGCGGCGGGACGCCTGCCCTGCGGCCTGCCGCCTCGGGTCTGGGCGGGCCAATCGTGTGAAACGAACCCAATTGGGCGGATCGGCTGGCGCCCCGAAGGCAGAAATGCGCGAAACGAACCCAATTCGGGTCTGGCTTGGGCGGGGCCAGGCCCCCGACAGGCGAAAGACGCGAAACGAACCCAAATTCCCGGAGTGGTCGGCCAAGACACCCGGAGCCGGTGGTGCGAACGTACAAACAAAGCCAATTTCGCGAAGGTGCCAGCGTGCGAAACAAAGCCAATTCACCCCGGAGGTCCGGGAGGGACAAGTGCTTTGTAGAGAAAGGGTTATGATGAATCAGACGCTCACAGGGCTCGCGCAAAACAAAGCCAATTTGCCACCGACGCCGGGCGGGACGGGGCCTGTGGGACAAGGGACGGGGGGGTTGTACCAACAAACCCAATTCCTGCCACTATGCCGATCCGGAGATCGGCGTTCCCGGGAGGCCCCCAAACGCGAACCATTGCGTTTGGGAACCCCCTTGAACTGGCCGGGTGCGTCGGATACCATAGTTGCCCAGGCAACCGACCTTATCAGGGCTAACCGGGGTTCCCAAACGCGACGTATCGCGGTTGGGGCCCCCCGAATAGGAGGTAACATGGCACAGGTAAAGGCAATCGGATCCCAGCCGGGGGCGGCTGGGCCACAGGGTACGGGCCCCCAAACGCATTCTTTCGCGTTTGGGAACCCGACGACGAGACGTGACTTCCTGAAGACTTCGACGGGCGTGGCTTCGGCCTCGGTCCTGGGGGCCCTCAACGTCGGGGCGTACGCCGGCGGCAGCGACATCATCCGGGTGGGCATGATCGGCTGCGGGGGCCGCAACAGCGGGGCCGCCGCCCAGGCCCTGGCCGCCGACAAGGGCGCCCGGCTGACCGCGATGTGCGACATCTTCCTGGATCGCGTCAAGGCGGTCCGCGAACTCCTCCGCAAAGACCGGGGTAGCCAGGTCGTGGCCGACGACGACCACCTGCTTTGCCGGCTTCGACGGCTACAAGCATGTCATCGAGTCCTCGGACATGGTGGTCATCGCCAACGCGGCCAAGTTCCACCCGCTGCATGCCTTCTCGGCGATCCAGGCGGGCAAGCACGTGTTTGTCGAGAAGCCGCACGGCATCGATCCCGCCGGAATGAAGATGATGCAGAGGGCCGCCGACCTGGCCAAGGAAAAGGGCCTGTGCCTCGTCTCCGGCCTCCAGAGCCGCTACCACACGGGCTATGCGGAGACCGTGCAGCGGATCCATGACGGGGCCATCGGCGATATCATCTCCATCGAGGAGAATTTCCTCCGGGCCCCGTACGTCGTCATCGACCGCAAGCCCGGCTTGACCGAGGTGCAGTGGCAGTGCAGCACGCAGTACCACTTCCGCTGGCTCTCGGGCGACGATGTCCCGCAATCCCTGGTCCACAACCTCGACCGCTCCAGTTGGGTGATGCACAACCAGGTCCCCGTGAAGTGCCACGGCCTGGGCGGGCGGTCCTCGATGATCGAGCCGATCTACGGCGACGTGTTCGACCACCATTCGGTCGTCTACGAGTACGCCAACGGCGTGCGGATCTACGCCTTCTGCCGGACCACGACGGGCTGCTACGACGAGGTCTCCAGCATCATCTCCGGCAGCAAGGGCAAAGCGGACATCACGGCCTGCCGCATCACCGGCGAGAATCCCTGGCGTTGGACCGGCAAGTGCGATCCCTATCAGCGCGAGCACGACCTGCTCTTCGCGGCGATCCGCTCCGGCAAGCCGATCAACAACGGCGACTACATGATCCCCAGCACGCTGATGGGCATCATGGGCCAGATCTCCTGCTACACGGGCAAAGAGGTCACGATGGAGCAGATGAAGACCTCCGATTTCTACTACCCGCCCAAGGCGGAGGATTGTCACGACGGCATGGAGCCGCCAGTGAAGCTCGATGCCAACGGCAGCTACCCGACGCTCGTGCCGGGCCGGACAAAATTGATATAGTAGCATGGCATCCTGCCCATGAATTGAAGACCACGGGCAAGATGCCCGTGCTACTTTAGGAGACAACAAGTGAATCGACGCAGCATTTTGACGTGTGCCGTTCTGCTGGCGTGCGCGGCCGGCATTGTGATGGTCGGTACGGCCCAGGCCTCGAAAGACAACCTTCCGAAGAAGTACACCGAGACGGTGACCACGAAGGACGGCTCCAAGCTGACCATCGACATGGTCCTGATCCCCGGCGGCACGTTCACGATGGGCAGTCCCGCCGGCGAGGCCGAGCGCGTGGACTGCGAAGGCCCGCAGCACCAGGTGCAGCTCAGTCCTTTCTACCTCTGCACGACGGAGATCACGCTCGAGATGTTCCTGGCCTACTACCAGGAGACGGGCACGGCGAAGAAGGAATTCGCCGAGGAGCAGGAGGCCCAGAAGGTCGAGGCGGAGAACGCGGCGGGCGTCAATGCGATCACCGGCCCGACCCCTGTCTACGGCGACATGACGATGGGCTACAGCAAGAAGCACCCGGCCATCGGCATGACCTGGCACAACGCCACGACGTTCTGCAAATGGCTCTCGCAGAAGACCGGCAAGAAGTACTGCCTGCCGACGGAGGCCCAGTGGGAGTACGCCGCTCGCGCCGGCGCGACCACCGCCTTCGGCGTCTGTGGCAGTGCGGATGAGGTGAAGGACTACGCCTGGTACAACGCCAACGCCAACGTCGAGCCTCACGCCATCGCCACGAAGAAGCCGAACGCCTGGGGCCTCTACGACATGCAGGGCAACGTTCGCGAGTGGGTCCAGGATTTCTACAGTCCGACCGGCTATGAAGAGGCCGTCAAAGAGAAGCAGACGGTCAAT
The DNA here is from genome assembly GCA_963699595.1 of uncultured Planctomycetota bacterium. Taxonomy (GTDB): domain Bacteria; phylum Planctomycetota; class Phycisphaerae; order Sedimentisphaerales; family Anaerobacaceae; genus PLanc-01. Next base: position 19,461 of record CAVOUO010000033.1, on the reverse strand, counting down.
CCCACCGGCCCGAAAGACGGCAAGGTGCACGTGGCCCGGGGCGGCTTCCATGACAGCCCGTCCGGTGAGCTGCGCTGTGCGGCGCGGGGCTTCGAGGAGGACTGGTGGCGCATGAACGACCCCCAGATCCCCAAGAGCCGCTGGTGGCTGCCGCAAATCGACTCCATCGGCATCCGCGTCGCGTGCACCATCGAGCCGGACAAGCAGAAATAGGACGGTTTGCTCTCGCGATGCCGACGGTAGCGCCGCAGAGGGCAAGCGCTGGGGGTGTGACCGAATTCGGGTGGCATCGCGAAAGCCTTTGGCCTTGACGATGGTCCCACGCAGCACAGAGGCCGGCCATCGCCAAGGGCGAATGCCCTTGACGTTGCCACCCGGACGTTGTTTGTCTGAGGATCCGTGAGCGTAGGCTTCGAAGGAACGACATGATGAAGGCATTTGTGATCACCATCGTGTTGCTCGTTGCCGGTTTGGCGATCGGCCAGGAGAACCGCCCAGGCTGGCGTTCATGGCAAACGACAAGGGCGAATACACATTCGACACGGGCGTCCTGCGCGGGACACTGCGGCAAGGCGGCAAATCGCTGGGCCTGGCACCTCTCATCCATGTGCCCACCGGAGCCAGGCTGGATCGGAGCATGGGAATCCTCAGCTTCTACCGGGTCTTCACGACGGGCCAACGCTACGGCGCAGGGGCCTGGGACTGGCCCAGCACCGCGAAGCTGCTGCCGGATGGGGCCGTCCAGGTCACGTGGCCCGCCGCGGCGGAGCGTCCGTTCGAGATGACCGCCCTCTATCGCTGGAAAGACCCGCAAACGATCGATCTCGAAACGACCGTCACGGCCCGCTAAGGACGTGAGCGGGTTCGAGTCGTTCCTGGCCGCGTATTTCAGCGAAGCCTTTCCCACGCCCTGCGTCTACGTCCGGGAGAATCCCGAAGCGCAGGGCAAGCCCGGCCTCCTGCCGGCCCGGAAGACCTACGGCGAGTGGCAGATGTTCCCGCGCGACGAGCAGGTCCTGCCGCTCATTCGTGACGGCCGCTGGGGCCTTCAGCCGAATCCGGTGAACTGGACGATCATGCCCCGCCTCGCGGCCCCGCTGGCCCTGCGGCGTGGCGCCGGCAGCGGTCTGGTGGCGGTCCTGATGGCGCCGCCGGAAGAGTGTTTCGCCATCGCGACGCCCTACGAAGGCGAGAGCCACTATTCCCTGTACTTTTCTCGCTTCGGTCGCGACCTCAAGACCGGCCAGACCGCCAAGTCCCGCACGCGGCTGGTCATCGAACCCGGTCTTTCGGATGAACAAGCCGTTGCGCTTTACCAGGAGTACGTGAAGGAGCTTTCCGCCAAGGTCCCGTCGCGGCGGCACTGCCCGGTGGCATCTGCCCGTTGATTGGGGCTACTTTTCTCACGCAAACGATCATGTCGAACCATTCGCCGTAGCGTTTGCCGTCGAGGGTCACGTCCAAGGCGACGACATACACGCCCGGCTTGGCCTCCGATGTCATGTTTACCTTCAGAGGGAATCGGCCGCTTGACTGCGGCCCCACGGAGCCTTCCAACAGAGACGGCTCGACATTGACGCCGCGGGGAGCATGCACCTCGATGCGGTGCTTCTGGGGCCGGGACAGGAAATTGCGGACATGCAGAGTCACATCCACCGTTTGGCCGGCCTTGATAAACACCCGGTACGGCTCGGCGCGGACCCAGTACGGGTCGAACATGTACCGGTAGTCCTCCTCGGCGCTGAGGCTCACGTACGCATCGCGGATCGCGTGGGCCCACGCCGCGAAGCGCTCGACCATCTGCTGCGGCCGGTCCATGACCCACGAGTGTCCCGCCACGATCAGGTCCGGCTGGAGCTTCCGCAGGTACTCGGCGCCGTAGATGTAGCCCTCCTCGAAAATGGCACTATTGCGGGCGACGACGGCCTCGTGACCGTTCTGTTGCGGGTCCGAGGGATCGCCGAAGAGATTGTCGCCCGTGAAGGCGATGTGCCGGCCGTCGATCTGTCCGTGAATACAGCAGCCGAACTCCGTCTGGCCCGGCATCCAATCCACGGTGAACGTGTAGCCCTCCCACTCGAAGCGCTCGCCGCGCTGAAAGATGCGGTCGATGGGGAGCGAATCGAAGCCCGCCTGGTAGGCGGGGATCATCGCCGCATAGTCGTAGCGCTCGGGATGCTCGCACACGCCCGCGACGTCCTTGAGCGTCCAGACCTGCGTCCCCCACTTCTCGCGCAGGTAAGGCACATCGAGGAAGTGGTCGCCGTGCATGTGCGTAATCAGGACCGCGTCGATCTTCTTCAGGCCAAGCTGCTCCTGCATGGCTGCCAGCGACCGCGCCAGCAGGTCCCGGCCGATCAAGCCGCAGTCGAAGACCAGGGCATGGCCGCTGTCGGCGATCAGAATCCCGAAGTTCGGCCAGAAGTCCTTCTTCTTGAACTTGTAGAGGTGCTTCGTGACCTGCCAGACGTCCGGGATCGACGTCGGCTTCGACGACGGTGTCCTGATCGGCGGCGCCGAACGTGTTGATCTCGTAGCCGCGCACGTACAGCCTGGCCAGCTTGCGGAGCTTGCCCTGGTATTCCTGCAACTGCTCCGCGGCCCGGGCGACCACCTCACCGTGCGACGGGCAGCAGATACGCCGGCTCGTAGCTCTGGAGCAGGCTGACGGAGCTGATCAGCTCGTAGAGTCCCTTGGCGAAGCCGTAGTCCCATTCCGTGTCGAACCACGTGTGCATCTTGGCGCCGTCGAGCATCACGTCGCCGCTGAAGGCGATCCAGCGGCCGTCCAGCTTCAGCAGGTAGGACATCCCGCCGGGGCTGTTGCCCTTGCGTGTCGAGGCACCGGAACTCCCGGCCCCGCCAGGTGAATACGTCCAAATCCTTGAACGTGCGATTCAGCCGGATCGGCTCCAGCGGAGGGCCGAACGTAGCTGGCGCCATGCACGGTGTAGGCGTCGCCGAGCGTGGGCTTGGCCTTGCGGAACCGGGTCGGCTCCTCGAACAAAGCCCGTTCGACCTCCGGGGCGGCAATCTGCGGCTTCCAGGCGGCCAGCTTGGCGACGCCCTGGCACTGCTCGCGATGGTGGTGCGTGAACAGCACCCACTCGACCTGCCGAACGCCGATCTCGCCCAGATGATCGAGCACGCTGCCGTCGCCGAGGTCGATGAGCAGGGCCGCGTCGCCGTCCCGCAGCACGTAGACATTGCACGTGTCGGTCCAGACGAACAGGTTGGATTCGGGACCTATCGGAACCGGCCTGAACCCGGCCTCCGCCGTGGCAATGGAGAAGACACACAGTACACAAGCAACCAGCAGCGACTTCAGATGATCGAGCATATCATTCTCCATGATGTCCCTGGGATTATAGGGCCCCTTCCGCGGCGTCACAACCAAATCGGTGAAATAGGCCCCCGCCTTCCCGCGTCCTTCTTGGAGAAATTGCTTGTGCCGCGCCGTATCCCGGCGATAATGGGGCCGTGGGGCCCGTGCGACCGCCGGGCCAGGAGTAGATGGTGACTGGGAAATCCAGGACAGCATCCGTTACAACCATCGAAGTAGGAGAAGAGCCACTATGAGCGAAATCATCCAGAACAGCACCTCCCGCCGCGACTTCCTGAAGAATACCGGCCGGCTGGCCGCGACCTCGGTCCTGGCGGCCGGACTCACGTCGCGCATGTATGCGGCGGAGAACAACACGATCAAGATCGCCCTGATCGGCTGCGGCGGCCGCGGCACCGGGGCGGCCGGCGACGCCATGTCCGCCAAGAACGGCCCGGTCAAGCTGGTGGCCCTGGCCGATGTCTTCCCGAATCGGCTCAAGAGCAGCTATGCAAACCTGCAGAAGGAGGGGTACGCGGACAAGATGGACGTGCCGGAAGATCGCACGCTTCCTCGGCTTCGATGGCTACAAGAAGGCGATGGACTGCCTGGGCAAGGGCGACATCGCGATCTTCGCCACGCCGCCGGCCTTCCGCTGGGTCCACTTCAAGTACGCCATCGAAAAGGGCCTCAATGTGTTCATGGAGAAGCCCGTCACGGTGGATGGTCCCACGACGAAGCGCATGTTCGAGCTGGCCGAGGAGGCCGACAAGAAGAACCTCAAGGTCGGCGTCGGCCTGATGATCCGCCACTGCCGGGGCCGCCAGGAACTGCGCAAACGCATCGAGGACGGCGAGATCGGCGACATCATCCTGCTGCGCGGCTACCGCATGGCCGGCCGGTCCGCCACGGCCAGCCGCAAGCCCGAGCAGACATCAGCGATCTGATGTGGCAGATCAGCACCTTCCATAGCTGGATCTGGGCCAGCGGCGGCTGCTTCAGCGATTACTACATCCACCAGATCGACGAGTGCTCCTGGATGAAGGGCGCCTGGCCGGTCCAGGCCCACGCCCTCGGCGGCCGGCACTACCGCGGCGACTCGCTCGACCAGAACTTCGACACCTACGACGTCGAGTACACCTACCCGGACGGCACGAAGTTCTTCTATCAGGGCCGCAACATGGACGGCTGCACGAACGCCTTTTCCAGCTACGCTCACGGCACGAAGGGCTCGGCCATCATCACCACCAGCAGTCATTACCCCGGCAAGGTCCGCACCTTCAAGGGCCACCTCATGGAAGACGTCGAGCCGATCTGGCGGTTCCCGCAGCCGGAGCCGAGCCCGTACCAGCTCGAATGGGAGGACCTGATCGACGCGATCCGCAACAACAAGCCCTATAACGAGGTCAAGCGCGGCGCCGAGGCGAGCCTGGTGACCTCGATGGGCCGCATGGCCGCCCACACGGGCAACACGGTCACCTACGAGCAGATGCTCAACTGCCCGCACGAGATGGCCCCGGACGTGGACAAGTTCACGATGGATTCGCCGGCCCCGATCCGGGCCGACGCCGACGGGAAGTACCCCCTGCCGCAGCCCGGCATCGTCAAAGACCGCGAGTACAAAGAATTCGTATAGAACTGCATTCGGAAGAATGACCCGCCGCTGGCCCCGAGTGGATCGGGACCAGCGGCGTTGCTTTCTACGGGTGGCATCGTCAAGGCTGAAGCACATGCTGGCCGGCGCCTTTGTGCTTGACGCACCTGGGGGGACAGACATAGAGTACCGTGCTGTATCTGGAACCCTATCAGTACCAGGATCGGTCAAAGTACATCGTTATGGATCTACCTGCTCGCAATCATGCGATTCCCTCCGGTATCGCCGTGCCCCTGTTATTGCCGCTGTGTTCGGCAGCCCTGTTCCTCGGCGCTTCCATCCTCTTTGCCATTGAGCCGATGTTCACGAAGATGGTCCTGCCCCTGCTGGGCGGCACGCCGGCCGTCTGGAACACGGCGGTGATGTTCTTTCAGGCGATGCTGCTGGCCGGCTACGTGTACGCGCACCTGCTGTCCCGGCTCAAACGGCTGCGAAACCAGGCTCTCGTGCACGTCGCTGTGCTGCTCGCGGGCCTGCTCTTTCTGCCGGTGCACGTCGGTCTGCAGTGGTCCCCGACGGCCAGCACCCACCCGGTGCCCTGGCTGATCGCCCTGCTGGCGGTGTCCATCGGTGTGCCGTTCTTCGCGATCTCCGCCACCGCCCCGCTACTGCAAAGCTGGTTCTCCCGCAGCGACCATCCGCACGCCTCCGACCCGTACTTTCTCTATGTGTCCAGCAACCTCGGGGGCCTGGCGGCGTTGCTGGCCTACCCGGTGCTCGTGGAGCCCCAGTTCGGGCTGACGCTGCAGGGTCAACTGTGGACGGCGGGCTACGCCCTGCTGGTCGCCCTGATCGCTCTGTACGCACTCAGTCTGTGGACGGCGCAGCGCCGCCGGGGACAGGGGGAAGTCGCCGAGATCGTGGCGAGTCTGGATACGATGCCCGTGGCGAGCCTGTCTTCGACGCGTGACCTGGATGACGCGGGTGCGCTGGGTGGCCCTGGCCTTTGTCCCGTCCGCCCTGCTGCTGGGGGTGACGATGCACATCAGCACGGACGTGGCGGCGGCCCCCTTCCTGTGGGTGGCTCCCCTGCTGCTGTATTCGCTGAGCTTCATCCTGGTGTTCGCCCGCCGGCCCCTGGTGAAGCACAAATGGATGCTGATGGTCCTACCCTGGGTTTACGCCCTGGTGGCTCTCTACTTCACGGAACAAGACCCCTTGTGTTTCGTCCTGCCCCTGCATCTGCTGACCTTGTTCGTCGCCGCCATGATCTTTCACGGCGAGTTGGTCCGGCGCCGACCCGTCGTGGAGCACTTGACCGAGTTCTACCTTTGGATGTCCGTGGGCGGGCTGCTGGGCGGTATCTTTTGCTCGCTGGTCGCACCGGTCGTCTTCAACTCGATCCTGGAGTACCCGCTGGTCCTGGCCCTCGGGTGCCTGCTGCTCCCCTCCTCCGGCAAGGGACGGCTCCGATACGGGCTCGACGTCGCCCTGCCCGCAGCATTCGCGCTGTTGTATTTCTATGCCCAGAAGTATCAGAACGTATGGGACCTGGTCCATGCGAGCCCGGTCCTGTTCTGCCTCGCGATCGGCCTGATTCTCTACGTCTGTCGCAAGCGCCCGCTGCGCTTCATGCTGATTTTCGGCGTGCTGCTGTTCCACGCGGTCTATCTCGACACGATGGACGATCAACTCTTTCACCAGCGCAGCTTCTTCGGCGTCTACACCGTCACCACGGACAAATCGGAAAGCATCCATAAGCTCTACCACGGGACCACTCTCCACGGCGACCAGGACATGGACGAGGAAAGCCTCCTCACCCCGCGCACCTACTACGACGCCGCGGGTCCGCTGGCGCAGGTCTTCGAGGCCATGCGGGCCGTGCGGAAGCTCGACCGCGTCGGCGTGATGGGCCTCGGCACCGGCACGACGACCTGCTACCAGGAGCCGGGGCAACGGATGACCTTCTTCGAGATCGATCCCACCATCGAGCGGATCGCGCGCGATCCGAAGCTGTTCCGCTATCTCGAACTCCGGGGCCAGGATGTGGAAGTGATCATCGGGGATGGCCGGCAAAATCTGAGCCGCGCGGCGGACGGGACCTTCAATCTGCTGATCCTCGACGCGTTCAGTTCCGACGCCATCCCGGTCCACCTGTTGACGCGGGAGGCCTTGGCCATCTACCTCCAGAAGCTGGCCCCCGGCGGGATCATCTTGTTCCACATCTCCAACCGCTATGTTCAGCTTGAGCCGGTCGTGGCCAATCTGGCGCTGGACGCCGGCGCCGCGGCGTTGATCGAGGAGTACGAACCCACCAGCGAGGATGAGGCCACGGTGGGCGCCTCGTCCTCGACCTGGGTGGCGGTGGCCCGCCGCTCGGCCGATCTCGGATCGCTCGCCACGGATGACCGCTGGCGGCCCCCCCTCGCGGATGCCCGGATCGGCGTCTGGACCGACGACTATTCCGACATCTTCAGAACCCTGACCTGGGGCGTCGATGACTTCCTGGAGACTCTGAAAACTGCCTGGGGCAAGCTCTTCCGGAAATCCAAGTAAAGCGCCGGCCCATCCAGGCACGGCTCAGGTCCGGCGCAACCAGGTTCACGGCGCACTGAGCCAGTTGGCCGGGATTCCATTAAGGCCGTGTTAGCTTTGCGCTAATTTCCTGTAGAGGTGCTTTCGCTCGCGGCGCCGCATCGGTAGACTGTCGATATGGTGCTACGGAATCACAAACGAAAGCGTCGGCTGAAGATCCTGTTTCTGCGCACCCACGACTCGTGCCGGAGCCAGATAGCCGCGTAAGGGATGAAATCAGGTGTTTCATCGAAGAATTGCCGCACGTGTTGGAGGCGAAAGGCGGCCGATCCCCGTAGCAAGGGTTTGGGGTCCCCTTGGCATGGGCGGCTCCGCCAGGCAGGCACACTATGAAAACAACAACGATCCTTGTCGTGGACGATGAAGAAGACATCATAGAACTCGTGGAATTGAATCTCGCGCGCGAGGGCTATCAGGTGCTGGGTTGCGCGACGGGTGAGAAGGCGCTGGAGATCGCCAGATCGAAGTTGCCCAACCTCATCGTGCTCGATCTGATGTTGCCGGGAATGGACGGTCTGGAGGTGTGCCGGAGGCTCAAGGCGGATCCCAAGACAGCGCAAATCCCCATCGTGATTCTTACGGCCAAGGGCGAGGAGTCGGATGTCGTGACCGGACTTGAGGTCGGCGCCGACGATTACGTGGCGAAACCCTTCAGTGGCAAAGTCCTGGCGGCCCGGGTACGCCGGCTCTTGCGCAAGGCCGCCCAACCGGCGGACGAGCAGGAAGTGGTCAAGATCCATGATCTGACGATCGATCCCGGCCGACACGAAGTCCGGGCCCAAGACCAGAAAGTGGACCTCACGCGCACCGAATTCAACATTCTCCACACCCTGGCCAAGCGCGCGGGTCTGGTTCTGAGCCGCTATCAAATCGTGGACGCCATTCACGGCGACGAGTATGCGGTGACGGACCGAGCAGTCGATGTCCAGATCGTATCGTTGCGGCGGAAGCTCGGACCGTGCGGTCAGTATATCGAGACCGTGCGTGGCGTCGGGTATCGTTTCCGGGACTGAGGAATGAGTCAAAAGAAACTAATCTGGCAGCTCTATCCCAGTTATCTGGCCATCACGCTGGCCGCCTTGATCGCCGTGACCGCCTACTGCTCGCGTTACTTCCACGAGGTCTACCAGAGCCAGGTTCGCGATACGCTGAGCCAGTTGGCCGGGATTGCCGCCGAACAGGTCCGCACGACTCTCGCGACCGAAGGCCCGCCGGGCGTAGACCGTCTCTGCAAACGGCTCGCCGGCGGCAACGCTCATGGAACACGACTGACCGTCGTGGCCCCCTCGGGTCAGGTCCTGGGCGATTCACACGAAAACCCCGCCGGGATGGAAAACCATATAGGCCGGCCCGAGATTGCGGAGGCCCTGCATCAGGGCGCCGGCTCCTCGGTTCGGTTCAGCCCCACCCTGGGGACACAGATGATGTACGTGGCGATCGCCGTCCAGGAGCAGGACGGGCCTGTCGCCGTGATCCGCGCCGCCAGCCCATTGGCAGAGATCGACCAGGCTTCCCACAGCATGTATGTCCACCTGCTGTGGGCGGGCCTCGCCATCGCCGCCGGCGCCGCCGTGCTGAGTCTCCTCATCGCCCGCCGGATCAGTCAGCCCATCATCGGCATCGAGCGGGTGGCCGAACGGTTTGCCGCCGGTGAGCTGGACCTGCGTGTCCCGACGCCCGCTTCGGCGGAACTGGCGGCCTTGGCCGGATCGCTCAACCGCATGGCGGTCCAGCTTGGGGAGAGAATTACGACGATCACGGCACAGAGAAACGAGCTCGACGCCATCCTCGCCAGTATGGCCGAGGGAGTTTTCGCCGTCGACGGCAAGGGTTGCATTGCCAGTGTGAACCCGGCGGCGGCCCAACTGCTGGGCATCGATCCGGCTCGCGCGCAGTTGCGCCCCGTGGAAGAGGTCGTCCGCAATATAGACCTTCAAGAGTATGTGCGCCAGACGCTGGCGGGCGTGCCGCCGGCCGAGGCGGATATCTCCCTGCCGATCAATGGGGGGCGGTCTTTCAGCCTGCATGGGGCGGCTCTGACGGACGCCCGCGGCAGGCGAAATGGCGCGGTCATCGTCCTGAACGATATGACGCGCATTCGCCAGCTCGAGACGATACGGCGTGATTTTGTCGCCAATGTGTCGCACGAGCTCAAGACGCCGGTGACCTCGATCCAGGGTTTTGTCGAAGCGCTCGTCGAAGGCGGGGTCAAGGAGCCGGCACAGGTCGAGAGGTATCTCAGTATCATCGCCAAGCATGCCTCCCGGCTCAACGGCATCATCGACGATCTGTTGACACTTTCGCGTCTGGAGGAGGCCGGAGAGCGGCGTGCGCTGCGGTTTGACGTGGGCCCGATCAAGCCGGTGCTGGAGGAGGCGATCAGCCTATCCGGCGTCAAGGCGGACGAGAAGCGAATCGCCATCGACCTTGCCTGTGCCGACGCGCTGGAGGCCCGGATCAACCCCCCGCTGCTGGAGCAGGCGGTCATCAACCTTATCGACAACGCGATCAAATACAGTCCGGAAGGCAGCCGCATCCGCGTCGAGGCACACCAAGACCAGATGCAGGTTTCGATCGTCGTCGCGGACGAAGGCTGCGGCATCCCGCCGGAGCATCTGCCGCGCATCTTCGAGCGGTTCTACGTGGTCGACAAGAGCCGCAGCCGCAAGCTGGGCGGCACCGGTCTCGGTCTGGCCATCGTCAAGCACATCGCCCAAGCCCACAGCGGCCGTGTCGCCGTCGCCAGCACTCCCGGCAAAGGCAGCACGTTTACCATCTGCCTGCCGGCTTAGCACGCATTTAGCGTGATCCTGCTTGTGACCTAAAAGTAACAAAACGCTAACAGAATCCGAATGATATTCGCGTATACATCACAAAAAGGAGGTTCAAGCATAAGAAAGGCCAGGAGCTGATGGAAGCCAAGGATTTCGCGCCGATGACGAACTATTGATAGGATGGCGATGATGGTGCCGCATAACCAATATGGCATGGTCGTCACGCACAACATGCAGCAGGCGGCCCGCGTCAGTGAGCGAGCGGCCTTCTTCTGCCTGGGCGAGCTGATTGAGTATGACGAAACCACCAAAATCTTCAGCAATCCGGCCAAGAAGGAGACGGAAGATTATGTCACGGGAAGATTCGGCTAACGCAAACCGTAAAGGGGGATTCGCCAATGCCGGTGCATCTGTTCAGGGAAATTGAGAACCTCAAGAAAGAAATCCTCACGCTCGGGGCTATGGCCGAGACGGCCGTACGCGACGCCACGTATGCGATTGAGAACCGGGATGAATCCCTCGCCAGAAGCGTGATCGAAAACGATGACAAGCTCGATGACATGGAGGTCCAGATCGAGGAAAACTGCCTCAAGACCCTCGCCCTGCACCAGCCGGTTGCCATTGACCTGCGGTTCATCGTCGCGGTGCTCAAGATCAATAACGACCTGGAACGCGTCGGCGATCTGGCGGTCAATGTCGCCGAGCGAGCCGCCTTCCTGGCCACTCAGCCTCCGGTCGATATCTCCTTCGATTTTCAGGCGATGGCGCGCCAGGCCCAGGCGATGCTCAAGAAAAGTCTGGATTCGCTGGTGAACCTCAGCGCCGCACAGGCCCGCGAAGTCCTTGTCAGCGACGACGAGATCGACGCGATGAACCGCCAGATGTACCTGATCGTGCAGGACGCGATTCACGCCCACCCGGACCAGACCGGGTCGCTCATTCACATGCTCTCGGCCTCCCGGCACCTTGAACGAATTGCGGATCATGCGACCAATATCGCCGAGGACGTCATCTACATGATTGAGGGCGTCATCGTCCGCCATAAGACCGAAGAATACACATCGCATACGCTTCGATAGAATGATGCCGGTCTGCCCTGCTCGGTCCCCGGGGTGTAAGAGCGAATCTCTATGCCGTGCCCACGAGGAAGCGGCCCACCAGGAGATAGGCGGCTGCGGAGATGAGCGCCGCCGCGGGAATCGTCAGAATCCAGGCCCAGATGATGTTGCGAGCCACGCCCCAGCGGACGGCACTGAGCCGGCGAATCGACCCCACGCCCATGATCGCCCCGGTGATCGTGTGCGTGGTGCTGACCGGGATGCCGAAGCCGGAAGAGATCGCCAGGGTCAGCGCCGCACTGGATTCGGCGGCAAAGCCGTCCACCGGCTTCAGTTTGGCCACCTTCTGGCCCATCGTCTTGACGATCCGCCAGCCGCCGAACATGGTGCCGAACGCGATCGCGGCGTGGCACAGGAGCACCACGTACAGAGGTACCTTGAACTTCCCCGGTCAGCACGCCGGCGCTGAAAAGCAGACTGGTGATGATGCCCATGGTCTTCTGGGCATCGTTGCCGCCGTGGCCCATGCTGTACAGGGCGGCCGAAAGAAGCTGACCCTTGCGGAAAAGATGGTCCACTTTGCGGGGGGTGGTGTTGCGGCACACCCAGTAGACGGCGGTGCCCAGCACTGTGCCCAGAACAAGGCCGAGGATCGGAGAAACGAAGATGAAGACCACGGTCTTGGTGATTCCGTTCCAGACCAGGGCTTGCGACCCGACCTTGACCAGCGCCGCACCGATCATCCCGCCGATGAGGGCATGAGAGGAGCTGGTGGGCAGGCCCAGGTACCAGGTGATCACATCCCAGGAGCAGGCGCCGATCAGGGTGGCGAAAATGACGGCCTTGTCCACAATCGCGATGTCGATGATGCCCTTGCCGATCGTATTGGCGACGTGCAGGCCGAAGAACAGGAAGGCGATGAAGTTGAAGAACGCCGCCCAGACGACGGCCCAGCGGGGTGTGAGGACCCGCGTGGAAACGACCGTGGCAATGGAATTGGCCGAATCGTGAAAACCGTTAAGAAAATCAAAGACCAGCGACAAGAGGATCAACAACAGGATGCTCAGCGTCATGGTTAGGCCTGCTTGACCATAATGGAATCAACAACGTGGGCCACGTCTTCGCACACGTCCAGCACGGTCTCTGCCTCCTGGTAGATGTCCTTCCATTTGATCACCGAGATCGGATCCCGTGCGCTGGCGAACAGCTCAGACAAGGCATGGTCGCGCATGGCGTCGCCGACGTTCTCCAAACGGTTGACCTCCACGCAGGCCTCGAAAACGACTTGGCCGTCCTTATGGTTCCGCAACCCCCCGATCGCTCGGGCCACGGCCCGCACGGATTGCTCGATAACCACCGAGAATTCCACCAGGTTCTTGTCCACCGCGGTGATATTGTAGACCCGGAGCCGGTTCAGGATGTTGTTGACCATGTCGGTGATGTCATCGAGCTGGCTCGCCAGGGCGTGGATGTCCTCCCGATCGAAGGGAGTGATAAACGTCTTGTTCAGTTGGTCGATGATTTTGTGCGCAACGTCATCGCCCTGGTGCTCGATGGCGGCCATCCGGCTCGACGCATCCTCCGAGACGCTGCCGCCGGCCACGATCTCCTTGAGAAGACACGCCGCCTCGACCGCGTGACTCACCTGCTTCTCGAACAGGTCAAAAAAGTTGAAACTCCTGGGGAAAAACCGAAAAACCATGCACTTCTCCTTCGTCCAGCAGCCTGCTTGCAGCGACGCCATAAAGCGTTTCCTACAATGCTCTTACGGCCGCATCGTATACATGTCATCCAGCAGGCGACCTTATCCTAACATAATCCTCACGAAGAGTTAATAATTTCCTTACACATAACCAGTAGAAGGCCGGTAGTAAGATGGAAATGTAGCCTGTGATGCACCACGAGATGCGTAGGTATATGCCGGTAGGCTGTTTAAGGTTGCTGTTGGCAAGATCGTTCTTACAATCGTCCTGTATGGGCCTCCAAGCTCCGATTCTCCTGCTGATCGTGCTGACGGCCATCACCCTCGGCGGGTGCGGAGAGAGCCTTGACCCCAATGAGCCGCAGGGGTTCATCCAGACCAAAGGCTCCGACACGATGGTCAACGCCATACAGATGGTGGCGGAGGAGTTCATGAAGGAGTACCCGCACGTCTTCGTCGCCGTCACCGGCGGCGGCAGCGGCGTGGGAATCGCCTCGCTGATCAACAAGACCTGCGATGTGGCCACCGCCTCGCGCGAGATGAAGCCCAAAGAAATCGAGATGGCCCTCCAGCGCGGCGTCAATCCGAAGGAATTCGTGGTGGCCCACGACGGCGTCGCGGTCATTGTCAACAAGAGCAACCCTGTCAACGAGCTGACGATCGAGGACCTGCACAAGATCTTCACGGGAAAGGCCACCAACTGGAAGGAGTTCGGCGGGAAGGACCTCCACATCGTGACCCTTTCGCGCGAGGTCAGCTCGGGCACCCACATGTACTTCAAGGAGGAGGTCATCCAGCTCGGCAAGAAGGACAGCAAGGAGGAATTCTCCAAGGAGACCCTGCTGTTGACGTCGTCTCAGGCGATTGTCGAGGAGGTGACCGGCAATGAGGCCGCCATCGGCTATCTGGGGATGGGTTACCTGTCCGACCGGACGAAGGCGCTGCGCATCGGCCGGGGCAAAGGATTCTATCCGCCCGACGTGGAGAACGTCCTCAAGAAGACCTATCCGCTCTCGCGGCCGCTGTTCATGTTCACCAACGGCGAACCGCAGGGAATCGACAAGCTGCTCATTGATTTTACGCTGAGCCCAATGGGACAGAGGCAGTTTAAGGAAGCCGGCTTTGTGCCGATAGGAGCGACCGTTGCCCAACAACAGCAGTGAATCCATCGTGTCGCACGCGGAGCCGCGCAGCTCGGAGGCAGGCATGCTCGTATTCCTGACTCGATGGCGTCGAAAGATCGGCGAGCCGATCATAGAGCTGTGCATCAAATTGAGCGGCTTTGTGGTCGTCATTTTCGTCTTCCTGATCTTCCTATTCCTCCTGAGGGACTCCCTTTCGCTGTTTCGCCAATACCCCGTTAGCCAGTTCCTGTTCGGCACGGACTGGCTGCCCATTTCCGACCCGCCCCAGTTCGGCGTCATTCCGCTGCTGCTCGGCTCGATCTACGTGACGTTCTGGGCGATTGTCATCTGCGTGCCGCTGGGCGTGGGCTCGGCCATGTTCATCGCGGAGGTCGCGCCGAAGCATCTGAAGAACGTTCTCAAGTCGCTGGTGGAGATCCTCGCCTCGATTCCCAGCGTCGTCCTGGGGTTCCTCGGCATCATCTGGCTGGCGCCGGTCCTGAGGGACACGTTCCACCTGTCGACGGGCATGTGCGGACTGACGGGCAGTCTCCTGCTGGCCTTCATGGCCCTGCCCACGATCATCAGCATCTCCGAGGACGCCCTGACGAGCGTGCCCAGGACGTACCGCGAGGCGGCCTTCGGCCTGGGCGCGACCCGCTGGCAGACCCTCTGGCGCATCGTCCTGCCCTCCGCTTCGTCGGGCATCCTGGCCGCCGTCATGCTCGGCATCGGCCGGGTCGTCGGCGAGACGATGGTCGTCCTGATGGTCACGGGCAACGCCCCGGTGATCCCCACGTCGATCCTCCAGCCGCTGCGGACGCTGACCGCCACGATCGCCGGCGAAATGGGCGAGACGGTCGGCGGCTCCGACCATTACTACGCGCTGTTCGCCGTCGGGCTCGTCCTGTTCGTCATCACGTTCACCATCAACTTCGTCGCCGATCTGTTCCTGCGGAGGGCCAGGAAATGAACGGCGCCAAGGTCCGCCAGCAGATTGCCTTCTCCGTCCTGGGCGTGATCACGCTGCTGATCGTCGTGCCCATCATCCTGGTGATCCTCTACATCGTCATCAACGGCGCGGGGGCCATCACCTGGCAGTTCCTCACGCAGGCGCCGCGCAGCGGCATGAAGGCCGGCGGCATCTTTCCCGCCATCGTCGGCACGATCCTGCTGGTCCTCGGCACGATGCTGTTCGCGCTGCCGCTGGGCGTCCTGTCGGCCATCTACCTGGTCGAGTACGCCCGCGACAACCTGTTCACGCGCATGATCAAGCTGTCCGTCGTGAACCTCTCCGGGATTCCCTCGATCGTCTACGGTCTTTTCGGCTTCACGGTGTTCGTCCTGCTCCTGCACTTCGGCACCTCGATCCTCGCCGGCTCGCTCACGCTGGGGATCATGAGCCTGCCGGTCATCATCACCGCCTCCAAGGAAGCGCTGGAATCCGTGCCCTTCACCTATCGCGAGATCAGCCTGTCGCTCGGCGCCACCAAATGGCAGACGATCCGGTACTGTGTGCTGCCCTACGCGATTCCCGGCATCCTCACCGGCACGGTCCTGAGCCTGAGCCGGGCCGCGGGCGAAACCGCCCCCATCCTCTTCACCGTCGCGGCGTTCTACCTGCCGCGCCTGCCGCACTCGGTCTTCGACCAGGTGATGGCCCTGCCGTACCACCTGTACGTGATCTCGACCCAGGTGCCGAACATCCCCACCTCGCATCAGCTTCGCCACCGCCTTCGTGCTGATCGCCCTGGTCTTCCTGATGAATCTCGTCAGCATCATCCTGCGTGCCCATTACCGAAAGAAGAGGTTATGGTAAGCGAACCGGTCATCAAAACCGTCAATCTGGACTGCTTCTTCGGCTGCGCACGCAGGTCTTGCGGAACATCAACCTCGAGATTCCGCGCCAACGAGATCCTGGGGATCATCGGGCCGGCCAACAGCGGCAAGACCACCTTCCTGCGGGCGCTGAACCGGCTCAACTACCTCCATCGCACCTACTCGCAGACCGGCGAGATTCTCCTGGACGGCCGGGACATCCGCCAGATCAGCGACAATCTCCTGCGCAAGAAGATCGGCATCATCTTCGCCCTGCCGCAGGTGCTGCCCATCAGCATCTTCGACAACGTCGCCTACGGTCCCAAGGTCCACGGCGTGACCGACAGAGAGACCGTCAGCCGAACCGTGGAAGAGGCCCTGAAGAAGGCCTATCTCTGGGAAGAGGTCAAGGACCGCCTGCAGGAGCCGGCGGTCCGGCTCTCCGGCGGCCAGCAGCAGCGGCTCTGCATCGCCCGGACCCTCGCCGTCGAGCCGGAGGTCATCCTGTACGACGAGCCCTGCTCCGGCCTCGACCCCATCTCGACCGCCAAGGTCGAGGACGCCATGCAGCAGTTGAAAGCCGGACTACACGCAGATCCTCGTGACGAACAACACCAAGCAGGCGGCCCGCGTCAGCGAGCGCTGCGCCTTCTTCCTGATGGGCGAGCTGGTCGAGATCGGCCCGACGCACGACCTGTTCACCGATCCGCAGGACAAGCGGACGGACGACTACATCACCGGCAGGTTTGGATAATATGGAACCTGAATCGAAAATCGAGACCGACGACCTGAACCTGTACTACGGCAGCTTCCAGGCCCTGACCGATGTGAACATCCGGATTCCCGCCCGGAACGTCACGGCGATCATCGGCCCGTCCGGCTGCGGCAAGTCCACCCTGCTGCGCTGCTTCAACCGGATGAACGACCTGGTCGAGCACGCGCAGGTGAAGGGCCGGATCGTCATCGACGGGGAGAACATCCTCGAACCCGAGACCGACCTGATCGCCCTGCGCCGCAAGGTCGGCATGGTCTTCCAGCGGCCGAACGTCTTTTCCCTGTCGATCTACAACAACCTGAAGTTCGGCCTGCGCATCCACAACATGCTCAGCCGCAAAGACCAGATCATGCAGACCATCCGCGCAGGGCCTGGAGCAGGTCGGGCTCTGGGACGATCTCAAGGACAAGCTCGAACGCAACGCCCACATCCCTGACGCTCGAACAGCAGCAGCGGCTGTGCATCGCCCGCGTCCTGATCCTCAAGCCCGATATTATCCTGCTGGACGAGCCCTGCTCGGCCCTCGACCCCATCGCGACCCTGCGGATCGAGGAGCTGCTCCGCGTGCTGCGCCAGGACTACACGCTGGTCATCGTCACGCACAACATGCAGCAGGCGGCCCGCGTCTCGGATTTCACGGGCTTCATGTACCTCGGCCGGCTGATCGAATTCGCCGACACCCAGAAGATTTTCACGAACCCCGGCGAGCAACTGACCGAAGATTATATTAGAGGATCCTTTGGGTAATTTACGATTTGGATGATTCATGATTTGCGATTTGGCGTGCCGGTTCAATCGTAAATAACCTATCATCCAATCATCAATGGAGTCTGCTATGCCAAGAGAAGGTTTTCACAAACGGATCAAGGAGCTGGAACGACGACGTCCTGCAGATGGGCGAGATGGTGATCGACGCCATCAACCGCTCGGTCGAGGCGCTCAAGAACCTGGATGCCGAAGCAGGCCAAGCAGGTCATCGACAACGACGCCCAGGTCAACAGGAAGCGCTGGGCACTGGAGGACCAGTGCGTCGATCTGATCGCCACGCAGCAGCCGGTGGCCTCCGACCTGCGGGAGATCATCGCGATCCTGAGCATCGTCCGCGACCTGGAGCGAATCGGCGACTACGCCGAGGGCATCGGCAAGATCGTCCTCATGCACGGCGACGAGCCGCTCGTCAAGCCCCTGACGTACCTGCCCGCCGATGGCGGAGAAAGCCGTCGGCATGCTCCGCCGCAGCCTCGAGGCCTTCGTCCAACGCGACGCCAAAGCCGCCCGCGCGATCTGCGACGAGGACGACGAGGTCGACAAGCTCTACGACCAGGCCTATCACGACCTGCTCGGCTCGGATGATCGAGAACCCCTCCGTCATCACGCGGGCCACGTACCTGATCTGGGCCGCTCACAACGTCGAGCGAATCGCCGACCGCGCCACGAACATCTCCGAGAGCGTCGTCTACCTCGTCACCGGCACGCCGACGGAGCTGAACGTCTCCAAGTACTGATCGGTCTCGGCCGCCCTACAACCCCCAACCGAGCTTCTCCCTGCGGCGCCAATAGAACCGGCCGAGCAGATGGGATCCCATCAAAAGCAGGTACAGGTACGCTACCGTCGCCAGCACGTGCGGCAGGCGGATCTGTCCCATCCACCAACGAAGGACAAGAAGAAACGGCGGCCAACAACCCGAGTTTGCCGAGCAGGGCCATATACGCCGGAAGCGTCACAAGAATGGAGCGGGTGATGAGCACCGGGTTCAGAGCGTCGATTCCCTGGAAGAGCGTAGCCATCAAAAGAGACATCGGCAGAAAGAACGCCCCCGCCGCTCCCAGGACCCAGAACCACACGTCCACGCGTCCGGCCAAGCCGCGAGAGAGCGCCGCCGGCCACAAGCAGATGGCCACACCGGCAACCAGCAACAGAAGCTGCCAGACCAGGTCGCCGATGTCGGGCGTGTGCGCCAGCGAGATCGTGGCGGGCGCCGCCGCCTCGAGAGCTGTCATAGATGCAGTAGTTCGCGTAGAAGATCATGTAGCCGGCGATGAGGATTTCGCCGATGAGAACGTAACGCGTCGCCGATACGGACCCGACGAGCCGACCCAACACGGGGCCTGCACACCTGGAACACCCCCAGAACATAATGCCAGCACGACAATTTGGACGAAACCGTCGGCGTTGGCCGGGTAGACAAGCGTATCCGTGAATCAGGCCGGCACATCGTCCACAGCCTCCTGCGTATTCGATCTCGGACCACGCATCTTCTGTTCCGGGGCTTTCCACCTCCGACGGCCTCCTGGGGCAGAACCAGGAAGGTCATCATCTCGCGCAGACCGCTCCGGCGGTGACGCGGCTGCTTGAGGTGGTTCACTTCGACCACACGGGCGGTGCCGCCTCCGCGGGAGGAACATGCACGACCTGACGGCATTGCGGACACCGGCCCTGCCGCCCGGCCATAGGCATCCGCCACTCTGAAGCCGCCGCCCACAGTGCTCGCACGTGAACTGGATCATGCTCTCAGCTTACCCACATGGCCCGGAACAGGTCAATGGGGACACAAAAACGCCCCTGGCAACCGAGCAGGTTGCCGGGGCCAAGTTGGAAACAACGTTATGGTATCTCAGTCTTTCCACACCTCCTTCCCCGGTGTCACCGACGCCGCGTCGCCGGGTTCCGCGCCGGCACCACTCGTCCATGGATTCTA
>CAVOUO010000032.1:0-23697 GCA_963699595.1 uncultured Planctomycetota bacterium | reverse complement strand
GTTTTGGGACTGATATGCAGACGCAGGGCGATCTGCTTGGTGGTCCTGCCCTCGGCCAGAAGCTGAAGGACCTCGCGCATCCCGCTGGGTGAGCGAGAGAGAAGGCGGTCGGCTCGATCTTCTCCTCCGTGCGACATGAGGTCTTCCACCACGACGTTGCTGATGGAAGGGCTGACGTAGGTCTTTCCGTCCGCGACGGTGCGCATGGCCCGCGCCAACTCGTCGAAATCGCAATCCTTGAGCAGGTATCCGGAAGCTCCGGCTCGGAACATCTCCGTGACATAGCGTTTCGCCGAGTGCATGGACAAGGCGATCACTCTCACGCCGGGAACTTCCCGCTGGATCTCGCGGGTGGCTTCGATGCCGTTCAAGTCCGGCATGCTGATATCCATCACCACGATATCCGGCTGCAACTCCCGAGCCAACTCCACGGTGGAGTGCCCGTCGCTGGCCTGGCCGACGACTTCCATGTCATCCTCTTGCTGGATGGCCCGGCTCAGACCATGCCGCACGATGGCGTGGTCGTCGGCAAGTATGATTCGAATACCCATAACATCGTCCCTCTTCTACTGCGCGGGTTTCTCAACGCTGCCTGCGGGCGTCAAGCATCCCCGTCCTTCCCGTGGACCGGCGCCCCCCCGGAGCGACCGTTGCCATCAGTCCTGAAAGATCAATACTAAGTTCGGCGGCTCCGGGTGTCAATCATTCATGGTGATCTACGCGTCAATTTTCTGCGTGTGGTGTCCACAGTTCTGCGTTCATGCCGCCGCGTCCTCCGTCTCCCGTTCTCGGCCTTTTCCTCCGTCCCGCCGCGGTGGGCGTTTCATCCGGGAGATTGATCGATTTCCCGATTCTGTGGCGCGGGAAGGTGTGGTATGCCTGCCTCTGTCGACAGACGTTGGAGAATCTCGCAATATGAGGAGAGTCATGATGCCGCAGTACGAGAGAAAGCCGAGCCGGATCGGATGGTGGTGTGCCGTTCTGTGTGTCTGGTGCACGCTCCTGGTGGCGGCAACAGGGTGGGGCGCTGGACAGCAGGAAAATCCGGAGCGTGACGCCCGGCGTTCGGGAGCGGAGAAGGAAAGCGTCGTGCTTCTCAAACGCATGGGCAGTGCGTTCGCCTCCGTGATGGAGCGGGTCTCTCCGGGGTGGTGGGAATCCAGTCGGAGAGAAGGGTCCTGCGGGCGACGCCGGAGAAGCCCGCCGCGGGTCCGCTGGACCCTTTCAGCGAGGACTTCTTCGACTACTTCTTTCGCCGGCGGGCGCCCAGGAGGACTCCTCGCCCCGGGAGTTCACCCAGAAAGCGCAGGGATCCGGCTTCCTCATTTCTGCCGATGGACATGTTCTGACCAACAATCACGTCGTCGCGGACGCGGACAGAATCGTGGTGGAGCTGGTCGACGGCCGCACGATGGACGCGCAAGTCGTGGGCAGCGATCCCGAATCCGATGTGGCGGTCATCCGGATCTCCGTCGACGGATTGACGCCGGTGGCGTTGGGCAATTCCGATGCCCTGGAAGTCGGCGAGTGGGTGCTGGCCGTCGGGAATCCCCTGGGTCTGAGCCACACCGTACGGCCGGCATCGTCAGCGCCAAGACACCGCAGCGGCTTCAATGTCACGACCTACGAGAATTTCATCCAGACCGACGCGGCGGTCAACATGGGCAACTCCGGCGGGCCGCTCGTCAATCTCAACGGCGAGGCCGTGGGGATAAACACGTTCATCCTCGGACCGGCCGGCGGGAATATCGGGATCGGGTTCGCCATTCCGATCAACATCGCCCGGGAGGTCGCCGACCAGCTCATGAAGACCGGCGCCGTCGAGCGGGGATACCTGGGCGTCATCCCGCAGGACCTGACCGCCGAACTGGCCGAGGCGTTCGGGCTCAAAGGAATCAAGGCGCGGTCCTCACCCAGATCACGCAGGACTCGCCGGCCGCCCGGGCCGGCCTGGTGCACGGTGACATCGTGCCCCAGTTCGACGGGGTGGCGCTCGACTCGGCCGCCCAGTTCCGCAATCTGGTGGCCAGCCGCAAGCCGGGCGCGACCGTCCCGATGGTGGTCTTGCGCGATGGGCAGCGCCGGACGGTCGACATCACGCTGGAGAAGCGTCCGAGCGCCGAAGAGCTCCGCGGCCCACGCCGGGAGCCGCCGAAGCGCCCGGTGGAGGAGCCGCCGCGACGACTCGGTCTGACCGTGCAGGATCTGACGCCGGAGACCCTGGAACGCACGGGGATCAAGGAGCAAACGGGCGTGATCATCGCCAAGGTGTCGCCAGGCTCCGAAGCGGCCCAGAAGGGACTGCGCGAGGGCTACGTCATCAAGGAAGTCAACCGGCGGCAAATCAGCAGCGAGCAGCAGTTCAAAGAGGCGGTTTCCACGGCGCTGAGCGAGGGACGCCGCCTCCTGCTGCTGATCACGGATAGTCGGGTCAGCCTGTATGTCGTGCTGAACCCATCCCAGGAATAACGGAACCCAGGGCAGGAACAAGGGCAGGGACGAAGGATCCCTCGTCCCCAGCCGAGCCATCTTCGATCGGGAGGATCCCAGGAGAGCCTTGATTCTGACCGCCGACGGCGTGGAGGACTGCGAGTTATTCTACCCCTATTATCGTTTTAAGGAAGAGAACATCGAAGTGGACGTGGCCAGTCCGGCGGGCGCGAAGATCCTGGGCACGCACGGCTACCGCCTGGAGGCCAGCCGCTGTCGGGGCGCGATGAGCTCTCAGGTCTGCGGCTGATCGTCAGGCAGCTTCGGCGGGGCCGGCGGCTCGGGGGCAGTGGGACCGGCGGCGATGACGCGCGTCTCCCGGATTCCTTCGAAGCCCTTCAACTGCTCCGTCATGCGGCTCAGGCGCTGTTCGACGAGCCAGTGAATCGTGTCTTCTTCCTCCGGTGCGCCGGCCTTGTAGCCCGTGAGAAGCTCGAGACCTTCGTCGATCGTGTGGATCGGGTAAATGTGGAACACGCCGTCGGCAATCGCCTGCTGCACGTCCTTGCGGAGAACCAGGTTTCGGACATTGCTATGGGGGATGCAGACCCCCTGGCGCCCGGTCAGACCCACCTGGCGGCAGACGTCGAAGAAGCCTTCCGTCTTCTCGTTGACGCCGCCGATGGCCTGGATCTGGCCCCATTGATTGACGGAGCCCGTGACCGCGATGTCCTGGCGGATGGGAATCTGGGCCAGGTTGGACACCAGCGCGTAGAGCTCGGCGGCACTGGCGCTGTCGCCCTCGACGCCGCTGTAGGTCTGCTCGAAACAGATGCTGGCGGACAGCGTGAGCGGGCGGCTGCGCCCGTACTTGTTGCGCAGGTAGCCGCCGATGATCAGGACCGCCTTGTCATGCGTCCGGCCGGAGAGCTTGGCTTCGCGCTCGATGTTGATCAGGCCTTCCGAGCCCAGGCCCACGGAGGCCGTCACGCGTGTGGGCCGGCCGAACGCGTAATCGCCCAGGTCGATCACCGCCAAGCCGTTGACCTGTCCGATCTTGGTCCCTTGCACATCGACCAGCAGTGTGCCTTCCTCGATCAGCTCGCGAATTTTCTCCGCAATGCGGTCGGACCGGTAGACACGGTTCTTCAACGCCTGCTCGACGTGCAGCGCCTCCACGAGCTCGGAGTTCTGGTTGCGCGCGAAGTAGTCCGCCTCGCGGATCAGGTCCGCCGTTTGCCCGAAATGGGTCAGCAGCTTGGTCTTGTCGCCCACTTCCCGGGAGCCGAAACGGATGATCTCCCCGACGGCTTCCCGCGTGAAGGGGTGCAAGTGCTCGTCCCGCACGGTGGTGGCGACAAAGCGGGCGTACTGCATCTGCTCCTGCTCGCCCCGGGGCATTTCGGTGCCGAAATCGGCCTTGACCTTGAACACGAGACCGAACTCCTCGTCGTAGAACCGCAACATGTAATAGAGCAGGGGATTGCCGACCACGACGACCTTGGTATTGATCGGGATCGGCTCGGGACGCAACTCCCCGATGCTGAAGGGAATCCAGGGGTTGACGGTCTCGATCTCCATGCAGCCGCTCTTGAGCGCGCGCTTGAGGCTTTTGTAGACGAAGGGTTCGGTCAAGGCGTCCTCGATATTGAACACGAGATAGCCGCCGCTGGCGCGGAGCAGGCTGCCCGCCTTGATCTGGGTGAAGGTGGTCACGAGCCGGCCCCGCCGGTCGACCGTGCGGTCGATACTGCCGAAGAGGTTGCGGTACGTGGGCGCCTCTTCCACGAGAACCGGCGCCGTTTTCGCCTGGCTGTTGTCCACGATGACGTTGACCTGGTATTCGAGAAGCTGGTACTCGCCGTCCGTGGCGAGCATGCCCTGCAACTGCGGCGGGACCGCCTGGGCCGTGCCGCCGTCGCGAAAATCGGAGAGATTGTCGAGAGCGTAATTCCGCACGCGGTCGAGGTATTGCAGCAAACGCTCGTTGCCGCCGTACGATTGTTTGATGGTGTCGATGAGCGGCGTGACGACATAACTGGCGAACTGCCGCTCGACTCCGCGCACCTCCTCGCCGAGGTTCTGCAGCATCTCACGCTGGTCCTGCATCATCCGGCCGACTTCCCGGGCCAATTCCTTCTCCCCCTCGCCGATCCGCTCGCGCTCGTCCGGCGCCAGCGTTTCCAATTGGTCCGGGTTCTCCGCGAGCTTGCCGCCGATGTAGGGCAGGAAGGAGATCTGCCCGTTCGGCGTGAACACGACTTCGAACCCGCGATTCTTGGCCATCTCGGTCAGCCGGTTCGTATATTCCTCGAGCTTCTTCTCGTATTTGCGGCTGAGCTGGTCTTTCTCGTCCCGGAAATCCTGCTGGCGAAACGCCTTGGGCAGCGATTCTTTCAGCCGTGAGACGAGCCGATCCATCTCCTTTTCGAGCTGCCGGCCCTGGCCCGGCTTCAGGCGAATGGCCCAGGGTTGGTCCGCATCATCGAAGTTGTGCACGTACACCCAGTCGTCCGGCGGGGGGATCCCTCGAGACGCTTTTGCAGCATGTCCTTGATCGTCTCGATCTTGCTGGTCCCGGTCAGTCCGGCGGCGTAGATGTTATACCCGCGCTCCGGCACGCCCAAGCCCACTTCGAGCGCGGAAATGGCGCGATTCTGGCCGATGATCTCCTGCACCGGCTCCAGTTCCGCCGTGGTCTGGAACTTCAGGGCTTCCCAGTCGACGGCGGGATCCGTATCCCGGGCGGCCAATTCCGTCACGGGCGCCGCCGCCTGAAGCTGCTGGTATTCCAAATCAAGGGTTGCCGTGTCCTGTGTCCCGTTCTGTGGCACATGATCCATGATCATCATTCCATCATTTTGTTTTTGGGTATGGTCACCGTCAGTACGCCCTCGTGCCAACGGCTCTCGATCTTCCGGTTCTCGATAGCGCCGGTGAATTCGAAGGTGCGGATGAACCGGCCATCGGGTCTCTCGCACAGGTGGGTCGTGGTCTCATCGCATTGTCCCAATTGCCGCTGGCCCTCGATGGCGAGGATTTGCCCCTCCACCAGGACCTGGACCTCCTCGGCTTTGACCCCGGGCAAATCCATCTCGATGATGAAGGCATCCTTGTCTTCGCGGACATCAACGGCGGGGTTCCAGCGCACAGCGCCCCAGGGCCGGTGAATGAGTTCGTCAAAGATCGCATGAATGTCGTGGTGATGGAGATACAAACCCCGGCACTCTACGACCCCGTGGCGCCGGCGAATCAGGATCCTTCGATTGCGCTCGTCCGACGTGTTCATTCTGCACCTTTCCTTCGAGTTTCCGGACGCGACCTCGCAGTTCCTGCCGGCGGAAACTCTTCTCAGGGAGACTACGTGCGGCAAAGGTCACCCTCAATCAGGAAAATCCTGGGAACGTCTCGCCAAACCCAGGGACATCTTTTCGCGTAGTATTGTTTTCTACGGTCCGACGAAGGCGCAAGGTAACACATCAGAATTGAGCATATTCCTTAATTGCAACCCGTATGCCGGAGACGTAATATAAATAACGAGGTGATGATCAGCATTTGATACGGTTCAGATTCTTGCCTGCGCCGGGCAAGATCAGACAAATGGCGCGGCACTTCTTAACAGAGAGATGCGTGGTCGAAAAACCACGCATCTTTCTTATCCAGGCACCTTGGGCCCAACAGGAACCAGCCTGACGATAAGAACGTATCGACAGGGGATGAACATCTGGATGATGACCAATACATTCACGCCGTTCGTGGGAGGCGTGGCGCGGTCCGTGGTGGCGTTTGCACGCGAGTGCCGCCGGGCCGGTCATCGCGTGGTGATCGTGGCCCCGGTCTTCGAGGGAATGCCGCTCCAGGAGGAGGACGTGATTCGCGTGCCGGCGCTCCAGAACTTCAACGGGAGCGATTTCTCGCTGGCCCTGCCGGCGCCGGGGATCCTCTCGCCCCATCTCGAGAAATGCCGGCCGGACATCATCCACTCCCATCATCCGCACTTGCTGGGCAACACGGCCGTCCGGATCGCGAGCCGGCTCGGTTGCCCGCTGGTCTTCACTCACCATACGATGTACGAGCAGTACCTTCATTACGTGCCGACCGAAGCGAGCCGGCTGCGCGAGTTCGTGATCGCCCTGGTGACCGGGTACTGCAATCTGTGCGATTGCGTCATTGCCCCCAGCCAGAGCGTCGCGTCGATCCTCCGAGAGCGCGGCGTCCAAACGCCGATCGAGATCCTTCCCACCGGCGTGGACATCCACCAGTTTGAGCAAGGCGATGGTCCGGCGTTCCGCCGCTTGCACCGCATCCCCAAGCAGGCCTTTGTCGCCGGCTATGTCGGGCGCTGGCGCCGGAGAAGAACCTCGCCTTCCTGGCGGAGGCGGTGAGTGCCCGGATCGCCCAGACCCACTGCGGACACTTTCTCGTCGTGGGGTCCGGGCCCTCGGCCAAGGAGATTCGGGAAGTCTTTGGGAGAAGCGGCCAGAGGAGACACCTGCACCTGGTGGGCTCACTGGACGGGCAGGATCTGGTCGATGCCTATCACGCGATGGATGCCTTCGTGTTCACCTCGCGCAGTGAAACGCAGGGCATGGTGCTGACGGAGGCAATGGCCGCCGGAAAGCCGGTCGTGGCGCTGGATGCGCCCGGCGTTCGCGAAGTCGTCATCGACGGGTACAACGGCCGTCTGCTCACCTCGGAGTGCGCGGAGGACTTTGCCGCGGCCCTCGGCCGGATTGAGGCGGCCTCTGCCCGGGAGCGCCGGCAACTCGAAGCGGCGGCGCGGGAGACGGCGCAGCAATTCTCCATGGACCGATGCGGACGTGGGCTCCTGCGCCTGTATGACAACCTGGTGAGCCAACAGCCGCACGAGCCGAAGGACGAGAGTTCCTGGCATCACGCCATGGAGGAGATCAAGGCAGAATGGGAATTGCTCAAGAATATGGCCGAGGCGGTCGGCCACGCCATCAGGAAGTAACCGGCGCGAAGTTTGGGGTCTGATCTTTGATGGCAGATCCACCAACCAAGACTCTCACCCCTCCCTTCCCGCTTCCGCGCTGGTTCAGCCGAAGCGAGTGGCTGATCCGGCTGCTGCGACTGACCAAGACGCGGGGATCGGCGGGTGAGCCCGGACTGGTGCTCATCCAGATCGACGGGCTTTCCCGGCACCAGCTCCAGCACGCCATGGCAAAGGGGCATCTTCCCTTCCTGGCCCGCCTCCTGCGGGAGCGCGGGTACGAGTTGCACTCACTCTACAGCGGCATGCCGTCGAGCACGCCGGCGATGACGGCGGAGCTTCTGTACGGAGTGAAGGGCGCGGTCCCTTCCTTCAGTTTCTACAGCCGGCCTAACCGGACGATCTTCCGGATGTTCGAGGCACGGTCGGCCCGCCAGGTCGATCAGCGGTTGCGGGCTCAGGGGCCGCCCTTGCTGGCGGGCGGCAGCGCCTATGCCTGTATCTACACGGGCGGGGCGGCCGAGACCCATTTCTGCGCCTGCACGATGGCCCTGGACGATCTGCTGCGGCGGCGCTATCCGCTGCGGCTGTTCATCATCCTGCTGTTCAGCGTTTACAGCCTGGTGCGCGTGGGCGTTCTGTTGGCCATCGAGTTTCTCCTGGCTCTGTTCGACTGTGGACGCGGCCTGATCGCCGGCCAGGATCTGTGGAAGGAGCTGAAGTTCATTCCCTCCCGTGTCGGGGTGTCGATCCTGATGCGGGAATTGGCGACGATCGGAGCCAAGATCGACGTGACACGCGGCCTGCCGGTGATCTACCTGGACCTGGTCGGCTATGATGAGCAGGCTCACCGTCGCGGGCCCAGCTCGCGCTTCGCGCG
This sequence comes from uncultured Planctomycetota bacterium, assembly GCA_963699595.1. Lineage (GTDB taxonomy): Bacteria > Planctomycetota > Phycisphaerae > Sedimentisphaerales > Anaerobacaceae > PLanc-01. The sequence continues at coordinate 15,433 of CAVOUO010000032.1, read as the reverse complement.
CTGGTCGCTCAAAGGCATCGATGGGGCGATTGCCCGGATCTGGAAAGCGGCCCAGCGGTCCTCCCAGCGGCCTTACGAGGTGTGGGTCTTTTCCGATCATGGCAGCGAGGAGACGGTCTCCTACCTTCAGAAGACCGGGCGGACTCTGCCAGAGGCCATCACCGACATTTTTGGGGGAACCATCCGGACATTCGTCGGGGAGCACGATACCGTCGGGACACCATTCCACAGGACACGCCGGTCCCTGGCGGGCCGATCCAGCATCAGGCCGCGCGTAACTCGGTCGCGCGAGAGCCACAAGCCCCTCATCGAGCACCGGGAGCCCATCGTGGCCGCGATGGGACCGATCGGGCACGTCTATATCGATCAGGAACTCGACCAGGATGGACGGAGCCGGTTTGCCCAATCTCTCATCGAACGTGCGGAAATCCCCACGGTTACCGCCGTCGAGGACCGCGACCATGTCCGGATGTGGACGAAAGATGGGCAGTTCGTGTTGCCGGACGATGCCGCGTTCGTGTTCCCCCGCGATCATCCTTTCTTGGAGGACCTGGTAGGCGACTTGATGGCTTTGTGCCGGCATCCTGATGCGGGAGACTTCGTGCTCTGGGGATGGGATCGCCGCGGGGCCCCCTGCGTCTTCTCCATTGAGAGCGGCTCTCACGGTGGACCGGGCCTGGAAGAAACGCACGCTTTCGCTTTGCTGCCGGCCAGTGCCCCCATCCGGACCGGTGCGAAAGGCTATCTGCGGCCACTCGATCTTCGCCGAGCAGCCCTGGGATACCTGGGGCGGGTACGCCACGATGGCGCAAGCCAACTCATGCCTGCCTCGGCACGGACGGGCGGAGCGGACACTTTACCTGGGCTGACCCACCTGTGCATCGAGATCACCGTTCCACGATAATCGCGGAGGTCGGGCATTCATCCGCCGCTTCCTGAGTGGCATCCTGGTATTCCTCGGGGATCACGTCCACTTTGACGTGGGCGAGATCCTCTCCCATCTCGAAGACCTCCGGGCAGATTTCGACGCATCGGCCGCAGGAAATGCAGTCCTCCGTCACACGGGCTTTCATAGTGCTCTCCTTGTCAGCCATCCTTCTCGATTTCGGCCGCGTTCGCGAGGGCCTCCTCGGGACGGTCCTCTGTCCCGCCGAGGGTCATGGCGTATTTCACGGGGGTCGTCGTCAGGTTCAGACCCGCCGAGATCGCCCGGGCGATGTCGCGATCCGTGATCGCGCCGATGATTTCATTGTCCTCCACCACAGGCAAACGATCGACCTCCAGTGCCTTCATCCGGTGAGCGGCCTCGCTGACCATGGCGCTGGAACTGATTTTCTGGGCCTGATTGTCCATGTTCGGCCGCACCTCTATGGCGTTATTCATACGCAACTGACCTTCGGGTGTTCCCTGTAAGTCCACGAATTACCGTTTCTGTGCGATCCGGCCTATGGGGAATCTGCCTATCCTGGGATCGCCGCTCTCCCGAGCGGCTGTCTTCCCAAGGCCGATCGGGATAGGGCTCAGGGCCCCCAACGCATAATTCCGCGCTCGGGAACCCCTCCCAAACCGACCTATCGGGTTTAGGCACCCAGATTGGCGGTCCCGGACCGAATGAGCAAATCGGAAGGGCGAATCGGGAGAAAACCGGCAAGCTGCCATCCACGATTTGCGGTTAACTATTCTCGTGACGTACAGAACCGACACGTTTTCATCGCCAACCGCAGATAGGAAATCATGAAGCCATGCTTCGCAGCGTTAACAATCTGGTAGGCTTTTCGTTGGACGCTGAGGACGGCGAGGTGGGCAAGGTGTATTCCTTTCTCTTCGATGCCCGCAGTTGGGCCATCCGCTACCTCGTCGTGGACACCCGGAACTGGCTGTCGGGGAAAAGCGTTCTGATCTCGCCCGAGTGGGTCCGGGACATTGGCTGGGAGGAGCACGAGGTTTGGGCCGATGTCCCCAAACAGACCATTGAGGACAGCCCCCCGTACGATCCTTCCGCTCCCGTGAACCGGGAGTATGAAATGCGAATATATGATTATTATGGCCGCCCCAAGTATTGGGCATGAGCAACGACCGCAGGCCGGAGCGGCTTGGTAAGACCGGGGAACTGACGGCGGCGCAGCCATCCGTCATCCAGCACCCGGAAAGGGGGCGGATCTTCAGTGCCCATTCATAATAGTGACATACAGGAGATTCTCGACGCGGTCGCCAACCTGTTGGAGATCAAGGGCGAGAACCCCTTTCGCGTGCGCGCGTACCGTAACGCGGCCCGGATGATCCAGGGACTCTCTCAAAGCGTCGCGGAGATGGTCCACGGAGGTCAGAATTTGTCCGAGCTGCCCGGCGTGGGCAAGGACCTGGCGGGCAAGATCGCCGAGATCGTAGAGACGGGGACGCTCTCGCTCCTGGTGGAACTGCAGGGCGAGCTGCCCGCCGGCCTGACCGACCTGATGAAGGTGCCGGGTCTCGGACCCAAGCGCGTGGCCGTACTCTACAAGGAATTGGGCATAACGACTTTGGCCGACCTCGCCCAGGCCGCCGCGCAGGGACGGATCCAGGCCCTGGAGGGATTCGGCCAGAAGACGGAGCAACGCATCGTCGAAGAAACGGCCAAGTTGCAGCAGAGTCAGGCGAAACGCATCAGCCTGGTCGTCGCCGAGCAGGTGGCCGGGCCGCTGGTCGAGTATCTCCGGCAGACGCCGGGGGCCAAGGACATCATCGTCGCCGGTAGCTTCCGGCGGCAGAAGGAGACCGTTGCCGATCTGGATATCCTGGCCACGGGCGGAAAGAACAGCAAAGTCATGGATCGGTTTGTCGGCTACGAAGATGTCCGGCAGGTGGTCTCGCAGGGCGGGACACGATCCACGGTCATCCTGCGCGCGGGCGTCCAGGTGGATCTGCGCCTGGTGGCGCAAGCCAGCTATGGGGCGGCGCTGATGTACTTCACCGGCTCCAAGGAGCACAACATCGCGATTCGCAAGATCGGCGTGGCGAAGAAGCTGAAGATCAATGAGTATGGCGCGTTCCGGGGGGAAAAGCGGGTGGCAGGGCGGACCGAAGAGGAGATGTATGCGAAGGTCGGCCTGCCCTACATCGAGCCGGAGCTGCGCGAGGATCGCGGCGAGATTGAAGCCGCCCGCAAAGGCAGACTCCCCAAGCTCCTGTCGCTGCACGACATTCGCGGCGATCTCCACGTGCACACCAAACGCACCGATGGACATGACACCATCGAGGAACTGGTCGAGGCGGCGCGGAAACGCGGGTACGACTATATGGCCATCACGGACCATTCGAAGCACGTGACCGTTGCCCATGGTCTGAAGCCCGAGCAGGTCCGCGCCAGGTGCGGGAGATCGACAAGATCAACAAGAAGCTCAAGGGCTTCACCGTGCTGAAGTCGACGGAGGTGGACATTCTGGAGGATGGCTCTTTGGACCTGCCGGATGAGGTTCTCCAGGAGCTGGATCTGACCGTTTGCTCCGTTCACTACAAGTTCAACCTGTCTCTCAAGCAGCAGACCGATCGGATTTGTAAGGCCATGGAGAGTCCCTACTTCACGATTCTGGCCCACCCCACGGGCCGGCTGCTCGGCCAGCGGGAGCCCTATCAGGTGGACATGGAGGAAGTCGTGAAGGCCGCCCAACGGAACGGGCGTATCCTGGAGGTCAACGCCCACCCGGAGCGTCTCGATCTCCATGATATTCACTGCAAGATGGCCAAAGACATGGGCGTGAAGGTCGCCGTATCCACCGATACCCACCGGCTCGGCGATCTCGATTACATGCGGTTCGGCGTCGGGCAGGCGCGGAGAGGCTGGCTGGAAGCGGATGACGTTGTCAACACCAGGAGTGTGACGGAACTCAGGAAGCTTTTAGGAAAGGATCGCGGGCCGGCTGCGGCCGCAAAGCCCGTTCGTAGTGTGCTCGTAAGAGCATAAAGAAGATCACGCCTTACGGCGTCACTGGGGCCCCCAACGCGGAATTCTGCGTTGGGGACCCCACTACAAACGGAACGAGCCGCACAACCGAGGGACGTTGCCCGCAGCGCCGCTGCGCGTCGGGGGACGATCATTGCACGATGGATTTCAAGAAGAATCCCAGAACGAACTTCAAAGATGTCGCGAAGCTCAGCAAGGAGCAGGCGCGACAGGAAATCGATGCGCTGCGGGAGGGGATCGAATACCATGACTACCTGTACTACGTGAAGGACCAGCCGGCGATCTCCGACGAGACCTACGACAAGCTCTTCCGGCGGCTTCAGGAACTGGAGCAGGCCTTCCCGGAGTTTGCCTCGGCGGATTCCCCGACGAATCGAGTGGCCGGCCGGCCCGCCGCACGGCTCGAAAAAGTCCGTCACACGGCGCCCATGCTGAGCCTGAACTCGGTCTACAGCGAGAAAGAAGTGGAGGATTTCGTTCGCATGGTCCGGCAGGAGGCGGGATCGCAGCGCGTCGAGTACACCGCCGAGCCGAAGTTCGATGGACTCTCTGTCGAGGTCGTCTATGAGAAGGGGAGCTTTGCACGGGGGATGACTCGAGGTGACGGAGAGACGGGCGAAGACATCTCGCAGAACATCAAAGTGATACGCGCCGTCCCGTTGCACCTGAGGAACGGCAAGCAGGACATCCCGCCGTTTCTGGCCGTCCGAGGCGAGATCTTCATGCCCAAGGACGAGTTCCAAAAGCTCAACAAGGCGCGCATCGAGAAGGGCGAGGAGCCATTCGCCAATCCGCGCAATGCCGCCGCCGGGACGGTGCGGCAGTTGGACCCCGGCAAGGTGGCCGCCGCCGCACTCGACATTGTCTTCTACGATATCCTGGAGATCCGAGACCGCTCCTTCGCCTCGGACTGGGAAATGCTCCAACAGTTTCCGAAATGGGGCCTCCGCACCGACCCCCACAATCGCAAATGCTCGAGCCTGGAGCAGATCGAGCAATACCACGCCGACATGTCCGAAGAGAGGGACAAGCTGGACTATGAAATTGATGGCGTCGTCATCAAGCTCGACAACTATGCCCTGCGGGAGAAGATGGGAATGCGGCAGCGCAGTCCCCGCTGGGCCCTGGCCTGGAAATTCGAGCCGAAGCACGACGTCACGACTCTGAAGGACATCGTCGTGCAGGTGGGCCGGACCGGGGTCTTGACGCCCGTGGCGCTGCTGGAACCCGTCAACGTCGGCGGCGTCACCGTTAGTCGTGCCACGCTCCACAATGCCGGTGAGGTGCGGCGTAAGGACATCCGGATCGGCGACACCGTCCGGATCGAACGGGCCGGGGACGTCATCCCGGAGGTGGTAGAGCGCATCGATCAGCCGGGCTCCAGACGCGGCAAGCCGTTCTCCATGCCCAGGCGTTGTCCCGTCTGCGGAACCCAGGTCCAGGAGGAAGGGGCTTATCATTACTGCCCGAACTCCCTGTCCTGCCGGGGCCAGTTGGTCGCCCGCATCGTCCACTATGCTTCGCGGGATGCGCTGGATATCGAAGGATTGGGCCACAAGACGGTTCAGGAACTGGTCGGCCGGGAAATGGTCAAATCCATTGCCGATCTGTATCGGCTGTCCGTGGAGGATTTGAAACAGGTGGAGGGTTTTGCGGAGAAATCGGCCCGGCAATTGCATGAGGCGATCCAGCGGGCCAAGAAAGCACGCCTGGACCGCTTTCTCTACGCGCTCGGCATCCACCGGGTGGGTCAGCACGCCGTCCAGGCGGTGGCCCGGCATTTCGGGAGCATGGAGGCACTCGAGAATGCCCGACTGGAGGACCTCGAGGCCGTCGCAGGGCTTGGTTCCGTGACGGCACAGAGCCTTTACGATTTCTTCCATCAGGACCAGACCCGCAAAGCGCTGCATCAGTTGTACGAAGCGGGTGTGGAAGTGGAGCCGATGCCCTCGCGCCGGCGCCCGGGTCCTCTGGAAGGCAAACGATTCGTATTTACAGGCGAGTTGGAGCGGTACACACGCCCGGAGGCGGAGCAACTGGTGGAGCAGCAGGGCGGCCGCACGGCCTCGACGGTGAGTGACATTGTCGATTATGTCGTGGTCGGGCGCGATCCGGGACGCAAGTTGGACGTAGCAAGAAGAAAGAACGTCAAGACGATCGATGAGAAGGCATTTCAAAAGCTGATCGGGGTTCCGACACGCGCCCGAGCGCGGGTGGGGTCCGTCCGGTCCTGACTGGGAGGTCAATCATCATGACAACGGCAACGATCCGAGCAGGTTCCAAGCTGAGCGAGCAGGTCCACGATTTTGTCCGAAGGGGTTTCACGCCGCACTACGGCCGCCGCAAAACGGAATTTGCGTCGGAGGATCTGTGGCGGCGGTTCGTCGAGCTGGGAACCGAGCTTTGGCTGGACTCCGGCAATTTCGAGGAGGTGCGCAGCGTGTGGACCCGGGAGTTCTCGGCCGTGACCACGAACAACACGCTGCTGAACAAGGAAGTGCAGACCGGCACCTACGACGACCTGATCGCGGAGGCGGCCGACCTCCTCTGGAGTTTCGAGGACCTGACGGAGCGGGAATTCATCCTGGAGATGGCCTTTATCCTCAACGCCACGCACGGCCTGCGGCTGGTCGAGCAGTTCGATGGTTTCGTGTCCGTCGAGGAGCACACCGACCTGGCGTATGATGTGGAGCGGGCCGTCGAGTACGCGCGGCGCTACTATGCGATCTGCCCGGAACGGTTCTACGTGAAGATCCCGTTCACGCCCGCGGGACTTTTGGCGACGCGTCGGGTGCGGCAGGAGGGAATCCCGGTCAACCATACGCTGGGGTTCTCCGCACGCCAAAACTATGTCATTACCCGGCTGTCGCAGCCGAGCTTCGTGAATGTCTTTCTGGGCCGGCTCACCAGTTTTATCGCGGAGAACGATCTGGGCAGCGGGGACTACGTCGGAGAACGGGCTACGCTCGCCTCGCAGCAGGCGGTACGCTCGCTCCGCGAGGCAAAAGGGTTCGAGACCCGTCAGATCGGCGCCAGTTTTCGCTCCTGGGAGCAATATGTGAATCTGGCCGGGATGGACGTGATTACAGCGCCTCCCAAGGTGGCACGGGAGCTGCGCGAAAGAAAAGCCCAGTTGCCTCCTCTGGAGAATCAGCTCGGCCAGGATTTCACCCCCGGCGTCAACGGCGATGTCGATCCGGAGGAGATCGGGCTGGACACGCTCTGGTACATCAACGACGAGGTGGTTCGCTGCGTCGATGCGCTCGGCGGGGAAGACCTCGATTCCTTCGACCCCGAGACCCTGGTGGATTTCTTCGAGGACCGCGGGTGCAGCGACTTTCTCGTCCGCTGGACCGACGCGGAGATCGCCACGAGCACCGCGGAGGGCAAGATTCCCAAGCTCAGCAACTGGGCCGATCCGTTGGCCAAGCGCACCATCGGGCTCGACAGCCTGATGAATCTCGCCGGTCTCACCACCTTCACCGCCGACCAGAACCAGATGGACGATCACGTCCGGGACGTGCTGAAGAAGACAGGCTGCCTGGCGGTAGCGGAATTCATCGCACAGAAATGGGCCGGGGCTCGTAGAATCCATGGACGAGTGGTGCCGGCCGACCCGGTGACGCGGCGTCGGTGACACCGGGAAAGGAGGTGTGGAAAGACTGAGATACCATAACGTTGTTTCCAACTTGGCCCCGGCAACCTGCTCGGTTGCCGGGGCGTTTTTGTGTCCCCATTGACCTGTTCCGGGCCATGTGGGTAAGCTGAGAGCATGATCCAGTTCACGTGCGAGCACTGTGGGCGGCGGCTCAGAGTGGCGGATGCCTTGGCCGGGCGGCAGGGCCGGTGTCCGCAATGCCGTCAGGTCGTGCATGTTCCTCCCGCGGAGGCGGCACCGCCCGTGTGGTCGAGTGAACCACCTCAAGCAGCCGTGTCACCGCCGGAGCGGTCTACGCGAGATGAAGACCTTCTGGTTCTGCCCCAGAGGCCGTCGGAGGTGGAAAGCCCCGGAACAGAAGATGCGTCGTCCGAGATCGATACGCAGGAGGCTGTGGACGATGTGCCGGCCCGATTCACGGATACGCTTGTCTACCCGGCCAACGCCGACGGTCTCGTCCAGATTGTCGTGCTGGCATTATGTCTGGGGGTGTTCCAGGTGTTAGGCCCCGTGTTAGGTCGGCTCGTGGGTCCGTATGGCGGCGCGTTAGTTCTCATCGGCGAAATCCTCATCGCCGGCTACATCATCTTCTACGCGAACTACTGCATCTATGACAGCTCTCGAGGCGGGCGGCGGGCCGCCACGATCTCGCTGGCGCACACGCCCGACATCGGCGACCTGGTCTGGCAGCTTCTGTTGCTGGTTGCCGGTGTGGCCATCTGCCTGTGGCCGGCGGCGCTCTATCGCGGCTTGGCCGGACGCATAGACGTATGGTTCTGGGTCCTGGGAGCGGCGGGGGCGTTCTTTCTGCCGATGTCCCTTTTGATGGCTACGCTCTTCCAGGGAATCGACGCTCTGAATCCGGTGCTCATCACCCGCTCCATTCTTGTGACGCTTCCGGCGTATATGGCCCTGCTCGGCAAACTCGGGTTGTTGGCCGCCGTTTTTCTTGTCCTTCGTTGGTGGATGGGACAGATCCGCCTGCCGCACGTGCTGGCGACGGTAGCGTACCTGTACCTGCTCTTGATGGGATCCCACCTGCTCGGCCGGTTCTATTGGCGCCGCAGGGAGAAGCTCGGTTGGGGGTTGTAGGGCGGCCGAGACCGATCAGTACTTGGAGACATTCAGCTCCGTGGGCGTGCCGGTGACCAGGTAGACGACGCTTTCGGCGATGTTGGTGGCGCGGTCGGCGATCCGCTCGATGTTGTGAGCGGCCCAGATCAGGTAGGTGGCCCGCGTAATGACGGAGGGGTCTTTGATCATGTAGCCGATCAGATCGTGATAGGCCTGGTCGTAGAGCCGGTCGACGTCATCATCCTCATCACAGACCAGCCGGGCGGCTTTGGCGTCGCGCTGGACGAAGGCCTCCAGGCTGCGGCGGAGCATGCCGACGGCTTTCTCGGTCATGACCAGCAGATACGTCAGGGGTTTGACGAGCGGCTCGTCGCCGTGCATGAGGACGATCTTGCCGATGCCCTCGGCATAGTCGCCGATGCGCTCCAGGTCGCGGACAATGCTCAACGTCGCGATGATCTCGCGCAGGTCCGAGGCCACCGGCTGCTGCGTGGCGATCAAATCGACGCACCGGTCCTCCAACTGCCAGCGTTTCCTATCGACCTGGGCGTCATTGGTGATGACCTGTTTGGCCTTTTCGGTATCCAGGTTCTTGAGAGCCTCGACCGAGCGGTGGATGGCGTCGAAGACCATCTCGCCCATCTCCAGGACCTCGTCCTCCAACTCCTTTATGCGTCTGTGAAAGCCTTCTCTTGGCATTTCAGATTTCCTATTTAAGATTCGCAAAGGCAATTTACGATTGAAGCCGGCACGCCAAATCGCCAATGGTGAATCGTAAACTGTAAATTATCCAAACGATCCCCTAATATAATCTTCGGTCAATCGCTCGCCGGGGTTCGTGAAAATCTTCTGGGTGTCGGCGAATTCGATGAGGCGGCCGAGGTACATGAAGCCCGTGAAATCCGAGACGCGGGCCGCCTGCTGCATGTTGTGGGTGACAATGACCAGCGTGTAATCCTGGCACAGCACGCGGAGCAACTCCTCGATCCGGAGGGTCGCGATGGGATCCAAGGCCGAACAGGGCTCATCCAGCAGGATAATATCGGGCCTGAGGATCAGCACCCGCGCGATGCACAGCCGCTGCTGCTGTTCGAGCGTCAGGGTGTGAGCGTTGGCGTTCAGCTTGTCCTTCAAATCGTCCCAGAGTCCGACCTGCTCCAGGCCCTGCCGGATGCTCTGCATGATCTGGTCGTTGCGGCTGAGCATATTGTGGATGCGCAAGCCGAACTTCAGGTTGTTGTAGATCGACAGCGAAAAGACGTTGGGCCGCTGGAAAACCATGCCGACCTTGCGGCGCAGGGCAATCAGATCGGTCTCGGGCTCGAGGATGTTCTGCCCGTCGATGGCGATCCGGCCCTTCACCTGCGTGTGCTCGACCAGGTCGTTCATCCGGTTGAAGCAGCGCAGCAGGGTGGACTTGCCGCAGCCGGAGGGGCCGATGATCGCCGTGACGTTCCGGGCGGGAATCCGGATATTCACATCGATCAGGGCCTGGAAGCTGCCGTAGTAGAGGTTCAGGTCTGTCGTCTCGATTTTGGATTGCGGTTCCATCTACGATTTCAGATTTACGATTGGAGATTTATAAATAGCAAATTGACAATCTCAGATCGTAAATCACAACTCCTATCCGAATCTACCGGTGATGTAATCATCCGTCCGCTTGTCCTGCGGGTAGGTGAACAGGTCGTGCGTCGGGCCGATCTCGACCAATTCGCCCATCAGAAAGAAGGCACAGCGCTCGCTGACGCGGGACGCCTGCTTGGTGTTGTTCGTCACGAGGATCTGCGTGTAGTCGGCCTTCAACTGCTGCATGGCGTCCTCCACTTTGGCGGTGGAAATCGGGTCGAGGCCGGAGCAGGGCTCGTCATACAGGATCAACTGCGGCCCGACGGCGAGCGTGCCGCGCGATGCAGAGCCGCTGCTGCTGGCCGCCGGAGAGCCGTACCGCCGGCTCCTGCAGGCGGTCCTTGACCTCTTCCCATAGATAAGCCTTTTTCAGGGCCTCTTCCACGGTTCGGCTGACGGTCTGTCTGTTGGTCACGCCGTGGACCTTGGGACCGTAGGCGACGTTGTCGAAGATGCTGATGGGCAGCACCTGCGGCAGGGCGAAAATGATGCCGATCTTCTTGCGCAGGAGATTGTCGCTGATCTGGCGGATGTCGCGTCCATCCAGGAGAATCGCGCCCGTCTGGGAGTAGGTGCGATGGAGGTAGTTGAGCCGGTTCAACGCCCGCAAAAAGGTGGTCTTGCCGCTATTGGCCGGTCCGATGATCCCCAGAATCTCGTTGGCCGGAATCTCGAGGGTAATATTCCGCAAGACCTGGTGGCGCCGAAGAAGCAGTCCAGATTGACGGTTTTGATGACCGGTTCGCTTACCATAACCTCTTTTTTCGATAATGGGCACGCAGGATGATGCTGACGAGATTCATCAGGAAGACCAGTGCGATCAACACCAACGCGGTGGCAAAGCTGATGGAGGTGGGGATGTTGGGCACCTGGGTGGCGATCACATAAAGGTGATACGGCAGGGCCATCACCTGGTCGAATGCCGAGTGTGGCAGACGCGGCAGGTAGAAAGCCGCGACAGTAAAGAGGATGGGGGCGGTTTCGCCCGCGGCACGGCTCAGGCTCAGGACCGTACCGGTGAGGATGCCGGGAATCGCGTAGGGCAGCACACAGTACTGGATCGTCTGCCATTTGGTAGCGCCGAGCGACAGGCTGATCTCGCGATACGTGAAAGGCACGGATTCCAGCGCCTCCTTGGAAGCGGTGATGATGACCGGCAGGCTCATGATCCCCAACGTGAGCGAACCCGCGAGAATCGAGGTGCCGCAGTGCAGGAGCAGGACGAACGCCGTGAAGCCGAAAAGACCGTAAACGATCGAGGGTATCCCGGAGAGGTTCACCACGGACAGCTTGATCATGCGCGTGAACAGGTCGTCGCGGGCGTACTCCACCAGGTAGATGGCCGACAGGACGCCCAGCGGCAGCGCGAACAGCATCGTGCCGAGGACCAGCAGAATCGTGCCCACGATGGCGGGAAAGATGCCGCCGGCCTTCATGCCGCTGCGCGGTTCCTGCGTGAGGAACTGCCACGTGATCGACCCCGCGCCGTTGATGACGATGTAGAGGATCACCAGGATGATGGGCACGACGATCAGCAGCGTGATCACGCCCAGGACGGAGAAGGCAATCTGCTGGCGGACCTTGGCGCCGTTCATTTCCTGGCCCTCCGCAAGAACAGATCGGCGACGAAGTTGACGGTGAACGTGATCGCGAACAGGACGAGCCCGACGGCGAACAGGCGCGTAATAATGGTCGGAGCCGCCGACCGTCTCGCCCATTTCGCCCGCGATCGTGGCTGTCAGCGTTCGCAGCGGCTGGAGGATCGATCGGGGGACCACCGGCGCGTTGCCCGTGACCATCAGGACGACCATCGTCTCGCCCACGACCCGGCCGATGCCCAGCATCACGGCGGCCAGAATGCCCGAAGAAGCGGAGGGCAGGACGATGCGCCAGAGGGTCTGCCAGCGGGTCGCGCCAGGCCGAACGCCGCTTCGCGGTACGTCCTGGGCACGCTCGTCAGGGCGTCCTCGGAGATGCTGATGATCGTAGGTAGGGCCATGAAGGCCAGCAGGAGACTGCCCGCCAATCCGCACATGCCCGTCGACAGGTGGAACGTGTCCCTCAGGACCGGCGCCAGCCAGATGATGCCGAGGAATCCCAGGACGACGCTGGGAATGGAGGCGAGAATCTCCACCAGCGACTTGAGAGCGTTTTTCAGATGCTTCGGCGCGACCTCCGCGATGAACATGGCCGAGCCCACCCCCAGCGGCACGCAGATGACAATCGCCCAGAACGTCACGTAGATCGAGCCGAGCAGCAGCGGAATGACGCCGAACTGGGGCGGGTCGGAAATGGGCAGCCAGGCCGTGCCAAACAGGAATTGGCTAACGGGGTATTGGCGAAATAGCGAAAGGGAGTCCCTCAGGAGGAATAAGAAGATCAGGAAGACGAAAATGACGACTAAAATGCCGCTCAATTTGATGCACAGACTCTATGATCGGCTCGCCGATCTTTCGACGCCATCGAGTCAGGAATACGAGCATGCCTGCCTCCGAGCTGCGCGGCTCCGCGTGCGACACGATGGATTCACTGCTGTTGTTGGGCAACGGTCGCTCCTATCGGCACAAAGCCGGCTTCCTTAAACTGCCTCTGTCCCATTGGGCTCAGCGTATAACCAATGAGCAGCTTGTTGATTCCCTGCGGTTCGCCGTTGTGTAAACATGAACAGCGGCCGCGAGAGCGGATAGGTCTTCTTGAGGACGTTCTCCACGTCGGGCGGCATAGAAGTCCTTTGCCCCGGCCGATGCGCAGCGCCTTCGTCCGGTCGGACAGGTAACCCATGCCCCAGATAGCCGATGGCGGCCTCATTGCCGGTCACCTCCTCGACAATCGCCTGAGACGATGTCAACAGCAGCGTCTCCTTGGAGAACTCCTCCTTGCTGTCCTTCTTGCCGAGCTGGATGACCTCCTCCTTGAAGTACATGTGAGTGCCCGAGCTGACCTCGCGCGAAAGGGTCACGATGTGGAGATCCTTCCCGCCGAACTCCTTCCAGTTGGTGGCCTTTCCCGTGAAGATCTTGTGCAGGTCCTCGATCGTCAGCTCGTTGACGGGGTTGCTCTTGTTGACGATGACCGCGACGCCGTCGTGGGCCACCACGAATTCCTTCGGATTGACGCCCCGCTGGAGGGCCATCTCGATTTCCTTGGGCTTCATCTCGCGCGAGGCGGTGGCGACATCGCAGGTCTTGTTGATCAGCGAGGCGATTCCGACGCCGCTGCCGCCGCCGGTGACGGCGACGAAGACGTGCGGATACTCCTTCATGAACTCCTCCGCCACCATCTGTACGGCGTTGACCATGGTGTCGGAGCCTTTGGTCTGGATGAACCCCTGCGGCTCATTGGGGTCGATGGCCTCCCCGCAGCCGCCGAGGGTGATGGCCGTCAGCACGATCAGCAGGAGAATTCGGAGCTTGAGGCCCATACAGTAACGATTGTAAGAACGATCCTGCCAACAGCAACCTTAAACAGCCTACAGGCATATACCTACGCATCTTGTGGTGCATCACAGGCTACATTTTCATCTTACTACCGGCCTTCTACTGGTTATGTGTAAGGAAATTATTAACTCTTCGTGAGGATTATGTTAGGATAATGTTGCCTGCTGGATGACATGTATACGATGCGGCCGTAAGAGCATTGTAGGAAACGCTTTATGGCGTCGCTGCAAGAGGCTGCTGGACGAAGGAGAAGTGCATGGTTTTCAGGTTTTTCCCCAGGAGTTTCAACTTCTTTGATCTGTTCGAGAAGCAGGTGAGTCACGCGGTGGAGGCGGCGTGTCTTCTTCAAGGAGGTCGTGTCCGGCGGCAGCGTGACCGAGGATACGCTGAGCAAGATGGCGGCGATCGAGCACCAGGGCGACGACGTGGCGCACACGATCATCGACCAGTTGAACAAGACGTTCATCACGCCCTTTGACCGGGAGGACATCCATGCCTTGACGAAGGAGCTCGATGACATCATCGACATGATCAACACCATCGTGAGCCGGCTCAGGATCTACAATATCACCGGCGTGGACAAGAACCTGGTGGAATTCGCCGTGGTGATCGAGCAGTCGGTGCAGGCCGTGGCGCGGGCCGTCGGGGGGCTGCGGAACATCAAGAACGTCCAAGTCGTTTTCGACGCCTGCGTGGAGGTCAACCGTCTGGAAAACGTCGGCGACGCGATGCGCGACCGGGTGCTTGATCGGAGCTCTTTGCCACCGAGAAGGACCCGATCGCGGTGATCAAGTGGAAGGACATCTATCAGGACGCAGAAACCGTGCTGGACGTCTGCGAAGACGTGGCCCATGTCGTTGATTCCATTATGGTCAAACAGGCCTAACTATGACGCTGAGCATTCTCTTTCTGATCCTTCTGGCGCTGGTCTTTGATTTCCTGAACGGCTTTCACGACTCGGCCAACTCCATTGCCACGATCGTCTCCACCCGGGTCCTCACGCCGCGCTAGGCCGTGATCTGGGCGGCGTTCTTTAATTTCATCGCCTTTCTCTTCTTCGGCTCCACGTCGCCAATACCATCGGCAAGGGCATCATCGACATCGCGATTGTGGACCAAGAGGTTATCTTCGCCACCCTGGTCGGCGCCTGCGCCTGGGACGTGATCACCTGGTATCTGGGCCTGCCGACCAGTTCCTCGCATGCCCTCATCGGCGGGATGATCGGCGCGGCCTGGTCAAGATCGGGTCACGAGGCCCTGGTCTGGCAGCGGAATCACCAAGACCGTGATCTTCATCTTCGTCTCGCCGATCGTGGGCCTTTTCCTGGGCACTGATCCTCGGCACGGTCGTCTACTGGATCTGCCGAAATAGCACTCCCCGGAAGGTGGATCATCTTTTTCGAAAGGGACAGCTCCTCTCCGCCGCGCTCTACAGCATGGGCCACGGCGGCAACGACGCCCAGAAGACCATGGGCATCATCGCCAGTCTGCTCTTCAGCGCCGGCCTGCTGGGCGGGAGTTTCATATTCCTTTGGCCGTGGTGCTCCTCTGCCACGCGGCCATTGCCCTGGGGACCATGTTCGGCGGCTGGCGGATCGTCAAGACCATGGGGCAGAAGGTGGCCAAACTCAAACCGGTGGACGGCTTCTGCGCAGAATCCAGTGCGGCCCACCCTGGCAATCTCCTCCGGCTTTGGCAT
>CAVOUO010000031.1:0-226516 GCA_963699595.1 uncultured Planctomycetota bacterium | reverse complement strand
GAAGAATTGGGGGACACCATACTCAATTCGGGATCGAGATAAGTAAGCTGTCCCCGGAATTTCATACCTGTCCAGCGTGTTGTTCTGCGGTTTCATTTCGTTTGACAATTCTCAGGAGTTGATGCATCGCGCACAGGTACATGCATGGATACGCAACTCCAATGAATACAATTGGGGCTGCACTGCACGATGCCATACTTCTGAATCATGATGATCCCCCACACGACGAAGGCGATGTGGATCAACGTCCAGATGATGACACGCAGCTTTGTCTTGGCTACCCAATCTGACCAACCGATCGGGTCACTCCACAGCGGGGTAATCCATTTCATTTCTTTTCCTATCGCAGAACGTGAGGGATGAACCGCTCCGGTGAGGACGCCGGCCGCGGCGGCCTTACCGGAGTCGCGTTCGATCCGGTTGTTCTGCATTCCTACGCATGATGCTCATGAATCTCGTTGCACTGATCGGACGGTCCGCGATGAGCTTTCCATCGTAAAGGATACTGAACATGCCATAGGGCGTTGGAAGCTCCCTTGACGCCTTGGCGCTCCTGACTCGAACCACTTTCGGCTCCAGCCCCAACGTCCTGGACGCCTCCGCAATCCTCTCCACCCATTTTGGAACATACGGGCACTGATCGGCAGCCAGGATCGTAAGGCCCTTCCTGTACCTCTTCAATAGTCGCTCCCTTTCGACGATGAAACGAGGATCAGGGGCTGTCTTCTTGAGTTTCTTGACGAGCAGTTCGTAGGGCGGGGATGCGGTCCACCGAGACAAAACCCGCTTTGATGAACAAATCACTTCCTGCCATGAAACTATCGGAACTGGTCACCACGGCGACCCCTCGGCACTTGCTCTTCTTTGCGTCCCTGAGACAACTGTCCAACAGGAGAGAGCCAAGCCCTTTCCCCTTGTGTTTGCCGTTGACCATCAAGCAATGGATGACAAGGTAACCCTCCGCCTCCACAGGTCTCCACGCATGATTGCCAAGGGCGTACTCGATCATCCCAATATCACCGAACTTCTCGTGAGCGGAGCACTTTGAACCTTAGGCCTTCCGCATAGCGCTCCTTCAGCCAATTCGTTTTCCGACGATGCCCCAGGTTGTTGGCGTCTTTGTAGCCACAGAAGCTGCAACCGCCGATGTTGTCGGCATTGGTGTCGATGATTTCGTACTCGCTCATCCTATCCAGTAGTTTATCACGGCATCTTATGCGGATCGGCATAATAGTCTCCTCGATTGCCTCAAAGCCCATCCACCGGACTGCGAACGCCCGCCGGTCCGCGGTTGAGGACATGGGTATAGATCATCGTCGTCTTGACATCGCTATGCCCCAAAAACTCCTGGACCGTTCGAATGTCATAGCCGCCTTCGAGCAAGTGGGTGGCATTGGCACCATCCGCGTCTCCCCTACTTGCCGCAATGATTTTAGCCCGGCCTGTCAAGCAGATCAATGGCGTTGTCAGAGAATGCCACCTCGCATGGTTCTTCCTGGGCACACCATGAAACAAAGCCAACGGGACGGGGAATCGGGGCGGGGAATCGGGGGGGAATCGGGGGAATCGGGGGACACCATACTCAATTCGAAGATGTCCCCGGAATTCCCCCCCCCGGCGAATGGAGTAGATCGTCCCCCGAGTCCCACCGCAGATCAGAGTCTTCTGATTCGGATGTCCCGGAACCGTATCCGCAGTTGATCGCCGGCGTGGAGTTGCAGCGCGAAATGGCCCACCCGGCCCACGTTGTGTCGGACGTGGCTGGCGTTGTCCAAGACCCCGGCGCCATCCCAATCGGTCCGCACCACGCCGTTGAGGATCGTCTTGACATGAGTCCCCCGGCAAAGGAGGACCAGGTCGTTCCAGCCGTCGCCGTCGTCGGCATACTTGAAAACGTAAGACGCCGGCTGGAAGCGGGGATCCATGGTCGCATTCTTCAAACTGGGCGAAATCCAGCGCTTCTCTTCGCGCGTCTCGTCATAGATCAGGCCGGTGCGCCAGGACATCGACTCCGGCGGATGGATGTCCACTCTGCGGGCCGTCCAGCCAACCGCCGTTGGCGGCGGCGTCAAAGCGACTGCGGAATTGGAGGCCGCTGTTGCCGGGGGAGTCCCTGTAGGCCTGGAACTTCAGTCTCAGTTCGAAGTCGGCGAACTCCCTTTCGGTCAGCAGCCAAACGTAATTGTGGTCTTTGCGCCCCATGGAGTCGCACAGAATGGAGCCGTCCGCGACGGTCCAGAAGGCTTTGCCCTGATCCTGGGGTTGGCACTGGATCGTCCAGCCGGACAGGTCTTTGCCGTTGAAGAGGGCGGTCCACTCGGACGGGTGGGCGGGGCCGCTGCGGCAACCGGTCGTGAGAAGGATCAGGAGCAACCCGAAGAAATACAAGGCAAGGCGAGAAGATTGCTTCTGCAACTGACGACGATTGCGGCCGAGGGGGTGTGACGCCATGAAATGATCCTTTCCAACGAACGGAGCTGACCGGAACCTGCTTCTTACGCACCCGCGCTGACGCAGCGCTGCGCGGAGGAGGGAGAACACGTTCCCGGCCTCACCAAGCATGGTGCGATACTACGGCACCGGGGGCCGGGGTGTCAATCGCCAGCTCTTCCCAGCCCGGGTTCGGCCGTTTGGCCGGGGTACTCTGGGGAATCTGGGGATACCATACTCAATTCAGGGGAGAATTCCGGGGAAACAGCAGGACCCCGCGGGAGTGACCTACGGGGTCCTGCATCCAAGAAGGGCCAAGGTTCCTACGTCCGAGGTCGGTGCATCAAGCGCGTCGCATCAGAAAGAACACGTAGCCGTAGAACGCGGAGTACTGGCGGTAGAGGTCGATCTCCATCTGAATGGACTCGACCATCGCCAGCTTCTCCGGCTCCGCGGCATACCGCCGGCGCAAGGAGCGCAGACGCTCTTCGAGCGGATGATAGTAGGGCTCCCACCAGGCCGATTCCGGCAGGGTGAAATGCCCGAGGACCTCATAGTCGCAGGCCCGGATGACGGCCAGACTCCCCTCGATGTCGGCGAGGGCCGGGTACACCGTGGCGAAGTACCGCCGGCAGTCCGCCGGCGGATCGGGCCGCAACCAGCAAAGCTCGCTGACGGCCAGTTCCCCGCCCGGCGCCAAGAGAGAATGACAGGCGGCCAGGCCCTTCGCGAAAGCCCATCACGAAGAGAGAGCCTTCCGACCAGATCAGGTCAAAGGGACCCTCGCTTTTCTCCAGGGAGCGCATGTCCCTCAGGGAAACCTGAATCTTCCCGGAAACACCCGCGGCTTCGGCGCGGCGCTGCAACTCGTCCAGGTAGGGTTGATGGTTATCCACCGCCAGAATCGACCCCTGCGTGTGCCGGGCCAACGTCACGGTCGGACCGCCGTTGCCGCAGCCGAGGTCCAGGATCCTGGTCGTGCGTGGCACGGCCCGTTCCGCGCGTCGCGGCTGGGCCGCACGCAGGATATTCAGTGCTTTGATCGTCGCCGCCTCGTTTCCGGCGCCCAGCCGGGGCAGTGAGGCGTCGAAAATCTCGTAGAAGAACTCCGTCTGTTTTCCTGAGTCCATGGTCTGTATCTCCTGTGTTCTTGCCGCACGCCCGGCATTCAGGGAGGCGGGCGCGCGAGTCTGTTCGTTTGTGGGGTTGCTGGGGGAGTGGAGAAGTCACACCGCAACCGCTGCACATGGCAACGATGTAAGCCATGTACCCGCGATACCGCTGTGCAATGCGTGACTTCTCTTACAGAACAATGACCATAGGACCCAAGCATAGATCATCGGACCGATTCTGTCAAGTCCGAAGTCTGCCAGGGTGCTTTTGAACAGCCGATCACACGAATTACACCGATGGGGTGGGCCTGTTCTTGCTCTTTCATACGGATTAGGATTAATCCGTATCATTCGCGCGATACGTGTGATTCGTTGTTTCTAAGTCTTTCTGTCGTTGAATGAAAAGAAGTTGTCGGTGGTCAGTAGCCGGCAGTCGGTAAGAGAGGGATGAGCCACAGCCTACGGCCTGCAGTCTCCAGCCTTCGCTGCACCCTCCGGGTTTGGCTGGTCCGGCCAGGAAAATTTCTGCGGGATTTTGGTTTTTGCGTCAACATGTGGGCATCGAGAGTCGTCTTAATATGGTGAAATGAACTCATCACAGAGACTGTGTAATCTGCGGCTCTCTGACTCATTCAGGTCGGGGCGTTTACGGCATGTCTCGTCCCAAAGCTTGCCAAGGAGAACGGGATATTGGGCCTTTGCAGGGCAGAGACAATCCCCAGTTCCTTGCCGGAGATGGCTTGGCTCCAACTCCGTGCCCGCGCGACCCGATGGCGCAAAACGAACCCAATTTTGCCGGTCGGCCGGGGCCCCGGAGAGCGAAAATGTGCGAAACGAACCCAATTCGGGCTGGGAATGCAGGTGCCGGTGGGACCAAACATGCGAAACGAACCCAGTTTGGGGCAGCCCGGCTGGGACGGGGCCTGGGACCGAGGGCCGTTTGTGCGAAACGAAGCCAAACTTGGGATGGCTGGGGTATGTGGGCAAAGGCAGTCATTGTGTGTAGGCCAGCTTCGCCAGACAGTGGAACGTGCGAAACGAACCCAATTTCGGGGAGCGGACCGGCCGGGGGGCTCGTGGAACAAACAAACCCAATTTGCCGCCGGCCGGATACTCCACCATTCCACTCTTCCATCATTCCAGTATTCCAATCCGAGGCCGATTATGCAAAACGAGCCCAATTCCCGGCGGGGCCGGGCGGGACCGAGCCTCGGGGACGAGGGGCGATTGTGCAAAACAAACCCAATTTCGGGGAGTCGGCCGGCCAGGGGAATACCCAGCATTCCACTATTCTATTATTCCACCATTCCAGTCCGATGCCGATTGTGCAAAACAAAGCCAATTTCCCCCGACCGTTCCCCGGGACGGACGGTCGCGGAATTCCTTTTGCCCTGGACAGCGCGAGACATCATAATCTTATCGGTCCGTATGTGAGGTGGAGTTTTGCAGAGTTCCACCATGAACCTACCTGAGAATTTGGGCCCACGGGACCCGAGGAGGCTGCGATGATGTCGAATACGATCAGCAGACGACAACTGATGAAGACCGGGGCGGCGGGACTCTGCGCGGTGGCGCTCGGGGGCAAGCTCGCGGCGGCCCAAGGCAGGAAGCGGCCGAACGTGCTGATCATCACGACCGACCAGCAACGCGTCGACGCGATGAGCGCCGTGGGCAATAAGTGGGTCAAGACGCCCAACATGGACTCGCTCGCGGCCAACGGTGTGTATTTCACAAAGTCCTATTGTCCCTATCCGCTGTGCAGCCCCTCGCGCTCCGCCCTGCACACCAGCCGGATGCCCCACGAGTACGGCGTGGATCACAACAATATGTCCATCGACCCGAAGACCCCCATCTCCGGCCAGATCTTCCGCGAGGCCGGCTACGACACCGGCTACGCGGGCAAATGGCACTGCCCCACCGTGTATCCCACCGAGGCCTTTGCCGGCTACGAGGTCGCTCAATACCACCACCCGGCCGGGCAAGCTCGCTCAGGCCGTCGACGAGGCGACGATGAACGCGGCCATCGAGTTCATTCGACGCAAGCGCGACAAGCCCTTCCTGGCGGTCGTGTCGTTCATCAACCCGCACGACATCTGCCTGCCCGCGGGCGAGGCCAGCCCGCTGCTGGACGAATTGTGGAAGCGCTATCAGCCGCCGGCCGGAACTGAGTTGCCGCCGCTGCCGGCGAACTTCGGCGACACGGAGGGCCTGCCCCAGGGATTCAGCCGCAAGGCCGGCCATGACAACTGGGACGAGAACCAGTGGCGAAGATTCGCCTATGCGTACTACCGCATGATGGAGGACGTGGACAAACAAATCGGGCAGGTTTTGCAGGCCCTGCGCGAGACCGGCCAGGAGAACAACACGCTGGTCATCTTCACGAGCGATCACGGCGAGGGTCTGGCCTCCCACCGCTGGACCGGCAAGATGATGTACTACCAGGAGGAGGCCGCCGTACCGTTGATCGTGAGTTTCAAAGGCGTGACCCCGGCGGGTCGCATCGACCGCGAGCACCTGGTCTCGGCGCTGGACATGCTGCCGACGATCTGCGACTACGCGGGCGTGCGCGGTCCGGCGATCATGCGCGGCAAGAGCCTCCGGCCCATCATCGAAAAGCCCCAGCAGCCGGGCCACGAGTACGTCGTATCGGAAATGGCCAACGGCCCCGCCCGCAGTTTCATGCTGCGAACGAAGCAGTACAAGTACATGGTCTTCCCCGCCGCCAACGGCCAGAAGCACGAGTTGTTCTTCGACATGCAGGCCGATCCCGGCGAGATGAAGAACCTCGCCGCCCAGCCGGCCCTCGCCACGGAAGTGGAGCGGCATCGCAAGCTGCTGGCAGACTGGAATAAGCTCACCGAAGAAGCCGACCACCCCATCCTACCCGCGACGCAAGCCGGCAAAGGCAAGAAGAACAAAGCCAAGAACAAGGCCCAGAAGAACAAGGCGAAACAGAAGAACCAATAGGCGGCAGGAAGTACCGTGTGGCGAGGGCGCGACGCCCTCGCCACACCTCAAAACGATGAACTCGCATGGGGCGGGCATGTAGTACTCATTGGTGCAGGAAGCCCAAGCAACATGAGTCTCGGCATTCAGCGGGAATAAGGACATGGCGTTCGACGTGATTGTGGCAGCAGTGGCGGTGCTGGCCGGGATGGTGGCGTCGGTGGCGGGGTTTGGGATCGGCAGCCTCCTGACGCCGGTGCTGGCGTTCCAGGTGGGGACGAAACTGGCGGTCTCTCTGGTGGCCCTGCCGCACGTGGGCGGGACGGCGCTACGATTGTGGATGCTGCGCAGCCACGTGGACCGACGCATCCTGCTGAACTTCGGGATTGCCAGTGCCGTCTGCGGACTGATCGGGGCAGTGCTCCATGCCTTCCTGACGAGCATCGTTCTATCCCGCGTTTTGGGCGGGCTGCTGGTGCTGGCGGGAATCAGCAGTCTGGTCGGGCTGATGGAGCGGCTGCACCTGCCCCGGTGGGCGGCCTGGGTCGCCGGCGCACTGTCCGGCATTTTCGGCGGGCTCGTTGGCAACCAGGGCAGCATTCGCTCCGCGGCCCTGCTTGGCTTTCACGTGCCGCGGGACGCTTTCGTGGCGACCGCCACAGCCATTGCCCTGCTGGTGGACGTGGGACGCGTGCCGGTGTATCTTGGCACGCAATGGTCCTCCATCCTGCAGTGCTGGCCACAGGTTGTCATCGCCCTGGTCGGAGTGGTCGTCGGTACGCTGGTGGGGACTCGCCTGCTGCGACGGATTCCCGAAAGCATCTTCAAGCGCATCGTTGGCGCCCTCGTCCTGACCATCGGCATCTACATGCTGGTGCATCCATCATAACAGTTCAGCCTGGAGGCCGGGCATTCTTGTGGTCGCTCGTCGGAATGGGACTTGCTCTCTCGCCGGAGCACGAGGAAGATGATGACATGTACGACATAGCCATCATCGGGGCGGGCCCGGCGGGGGCGACGCTGGCGCGGTTGGTCGGGCCGCGGTATCGGGTCCTGCTGATCGAAACGAGACTCCTGGGATGGACCCGGCAAGTGCTGTGGCGGGCTGCTGGCGCCGGACGCCCAGAGAATGCTGTCGACGCTGGGTCTGGGGTTGCCCAAGAGCGTTCTGCAAGACCCGCAATTATTCGTGGTTCGAGCCATCGACATCCCCCATCGACTCGAACGATACTACCAGCGTCACTACATCAACATGGATCGGCGGCAGTTCGACCGCTGGCTTCTGTCGCTCGTGCCGGCCGGGGTCGAGGTGAGGCTGGGTTGCCGGCTGCGAGCCTGCGTATCCGAAGGCGGGGGTTTCCGCCTGGTGCTCAGCCAGGGCGGCACCTCGCATACCGAGACAGCCAGGATCGTGGTCGGGGCCGATGGGGCCGCATCCAAAGTCCGGCGTGGACTCGGGTTGAGAACCGCGTCCCCGAAGAGGTATCTCGCGGTCCAGGAATGGGTCGAGGCCGACGGCAGCATGCCTTACTTCTCTTCGATCTTCGACCCGGAAATCACCGACTACTATTGCTGGACGATTCCCAAGGATAACCTCCTGCTCATCGGGGCCGCACTGGTGCCCGGAGACAGGGCCACGGAGAGATTCGAGGTGTTCAAACGCAACCTCAGAGACTTGGGGTTTCAATTCGGCAAGACCGTGCGGCGGGAAGGATCGCTCCTGCTCCGACCTGCGGCGGCCGGACAGGTGTCCACCGGCGCGGAAGGGAATCGTCCTGATCGGCGAGGCGGCCGGCTGGATCAGTCCCAGCTCGGCAGAGGGACTCAGCTACGCCTTCCGCAGTGCCCAGATTCTGGCCGAAGTCCTGCACGCAGATCTGGAGAACGTCGAACCGCGTTATCACAGGGCGACCACGCCGCTGCGGCGGAACATCTTCCTCAAGGGCCTCAAGTCCCGCATCGTTTTCGACGCGCATTTGCGGAGGATCATCATGACCCTGGGCGTCCGCAGCATGGACATCTATGGCCTCGACAACAGACCGAGTTTGTCGCAATGAGACCGCCGTCAGGCTTCGCCGGTACGTCACCGCATGAACAGCATCTCGGCGTAGGTCGGCAGCGGCCAGAGCTTGGCGTCGACGATGGTTTCCAGCTCGTCGGCTGTCGTCCGCAGGGCCTGCATCGCGGGGACCACGTCATTGCGATAGCTTTCCGCCTGATGCTCATGGCCTTTGGTGCCCGAGGCCTTGGCGCAAGCTTTGTCCAAGGCGTCGATATTGGCTTCCAGCGTCGCGATCAGATCGCAGACCCGTTGGAGCAGCGCCTTCTGCGTGTCGGCCTTGACGCCGGCGCCGGATACGGCCGTGACGGCCTGCGCCCAGCCGGGCGGAGTATTCGCAGCAGGCAGGCAGGATTTGACGCCGGGCCATGGTCAGCATCGTCCGGGCCTCGACGTTGATCTGGCGGCTGTAGACCTCGAGCATGATCTCCGCGCGGGCCTTGAGCTCCGTTTCCGAGAGCACGCCGTGCTTGGTGAACAGGGCGAAATTCTCCTTCGAAGAGATCGTCTGGAGCGCCTCGACCGTCGAGCGGATGTTCGGCAGCCCGCGTTTGGCAGCTTCCGCGGCCCATTCGGCAGAGTAGTTGTCGCCGTTGAAGACGACGCGGGCGTGCTTGGTGACGATATCCTGGAGGATCTTCTGGGCGGTGGCCGCGACGTCGCCGGCTTTCTCCAGCTCATCGGCGATGTCGCTGAGGACATCCGCGACGATGGTGTTGAGCGTGAAGCTCGGCCCGGAGATGGATTGCGACGAGCCGACCATGCGGAACTCGAACTTGTTGCCGGTAAAGGCGAACGGCGAAGTCCGGTTGCGGTCGGTGCTGTCCTTCGGCAATTGCGGCAGGGTCGAGACGCCCAGTTTCAGCGTGCCGCCGTGGCGGCTGCTCTTGGCGCTGCCCTTGGCCAATTGCTCGAAGATGTCCGTCAATTGCTCGCCCAGGAAGATCGAGACGATCGCCGGCGGGGCCTCGTTGGCGCCGAGGCGATGGTCGTTGCCGGCGTTGGCCACGCTGGCCCGCAGCAGGGTCGCGTACTTGTCCACCGCGCGGACCACGGCACAGAGCATGACGAGGAACACCATGTTGTCGTGCGGCGTCTCGCCCGGGTCCAGGAGATTGATGCCCGTGTCGGTGGCCATGCTCCAGTTGTTGTGCTTGCCCGAGCCGTTGACGCCCGCGAAGGGCTTCTCGTGCAGCAGGCAGACGAAGCCGTGCCGCCGGGCCACCTTCCCCAGGGTGTCCATCGTCAATTGGTTGTGGTCGGCGGCCACGTTGACCGTGGAGAAGACCGGCGCCAGCTCGTACTGCGCGGGGGCGACCTCGTTGTGCTGCGTCTTGGCGGTGACCCCCAGCTTCCACAGCTCGTTGTTGGCCTCGTTCATGAAGCTGGCGACCCGCTCGTGCAGGGAGCCGAAGTAATGGTCCTCCAATTCCTGGCCGCGGGGCGGCTTGGCCCCGAAGAGCGTCCGCCCGGCCAGGATCAGATCCAGACGCTTCGCGGCGAACGTTTGATCGATCAGGAAGTACTCCTGCTCCGGCCCCATCGTCGGGATCACCCGCTTGACGGTCGTAGTTCCGTTGCCCAACGCCTTGAGCACGCGGACCGCCTGGCGGCTCAGGGCATCCATGGACCGCAGCAGCGGCGTCTTCTTGTCCAGCGCCTGGCCGTTGTAGGAGCAGAACGCGCTGGGGATATACAGCGTGATGTTCTTGCCGTCCTCTTTGACGAAGACGGGCGAGGTGCAATCCCAGGCGGTATAGCCGCGGGCCTCGAACGTGGCGCGCAGGCCGCCGGAGGGGAAGGACGAGGCATCCGGCTCGCCCTGCGTCAGCTCCCGGCCGCTGAATTCCAGAATGGTCCGGCCGTCCTTCGTCGGGGAGATGAAGGCATCGTGCTTCTCCGCCGTCAGGCCGGTCATCGGCTGGAACCAATGGCAGAAGTGCGTGGCCCCCTTCTCGATGGCCCAGTCCTTCATCGCGTTGGCAATCACGTCCGCCGTCGCCGGATCGAGCGGCTGCTCGCCGTCGAGGGTCCGCTTGAGAGATTGAAACACGTTCTTCGGCAGACACTCCCGCATGGTCGCTTCGTTGAAGGCGTTGCGACCGAATACGCCCGTCACATTACCCGACATGCCAGACTCCTCAACTGCATTTGCATTGGCTCTACGTTCTCAAGGCTTTCGGCCTATCCCAACCATCGCCCGATCCTCTACGGCACTACGGCCGCAGCACGGCGCCGGTTTCCCTATCGGCGGGGCGGCCACTACTTATAACCTCTGCGGGGCATCTTATCAAAGCCTGATTGGCAGAAGAGGAGAATCGTCGCGTTTACAGAAATGTAGTCTCGCTTGCGCGCCGCCCAAAAAAGGGGCGAGGCTTGCGCTGTTCGGCGATCCCCAGCAGAATCCGCCGGCAGCCAAGGGCTCCCAAACGCGTTTCTTCGCGTTTGGGGACCCCACAAGCCTCACCCACAACCCAATGCCAACTGCACGTTGCGTGCAGCGAACACTCGTTATGTGCTCAACCGGGCCCTCGGGGCCTCCCACGTTGAGACACAGTCATCAACTGTCATAGTAGAGATGGAACTCGTGCGGATGCGGCCGCAGAGCCATTTCGTCGATTTCCCTTTCCTGCTTCCACTGAATCCACGTCTCGATCAGGTCGTCGGAGAAGACGCCGCCTTCGGTGAGAAACTTGTGGTCGTTCTTGAGGGCCGCAATGGCTTCCGACAGCGAGCCGGGCGCCTGCTTGGTGCAGGCCAGCTCTTCCTTGGTCAGCTCATACACATCCACATCCATCGGCTTGCCCGGGTCCATCTTCTGTTTGATGCCGTCGAGGGCGGCCATCAGCATCGCGGAGAACGTCAGGTAGCCGTTGCAGCTCGGGTCCGGGCAGCGGAACTCCACGCGTTTGGCCTTCTCGCTCGGGGAATACATCGGGATGCGGCAGGCCGCCGAGCGGTTGCGGGCCGACATGCACAGGTTCACCGGCGCCTCGAAGCCCGGCACGAGCCGGCGATAGGAGTTGGTCGTCGGCGCGGCGAAGGCCAGAATGGCCGGGGCGTGGTGGATCAGCCCGGCGATGGCGTGCAGCGCCAGATCGGACAGGCCCGCATAGCCGTTGCCGGCGAACAGATTCTTGCCGCCCTTCCAGAGAGAGAAGTGCGTATGCATGCCCGAGCCGTTGTCCTGGAAGATCGGCTTGGGCATGAACGTCGCCGTCTTGCCGTGACGCTTGGCCACGTTCTTGACGATGTACTTATACCACATCAGCTTGTCGGCCTGCTCGACGAGCGGGGCGAACAGCATATCGATTTCGGCTTGTCCGCCCGTGGCCACTTCGTGGTGGTGTTTCTCGACCACAATCCCGACCTTCCGCATCTCTTCGACCATTTCCGTGCGGATGTCCTGCTGGGTGTCGGTCGGGCTGACGGGGAAATACCCGCCTTTATAGGACGGCTTGTAGCCGAGGTTGGGCTCCTCGAAACGGGCCGTATTCCAGGACCCTTCCGCCGAATCGATGCTGTACATCCCGGTATGCTGGTTCTGCTCGTAGCGAACTTCGTCGAAGATGAAGAACTCCGGCTCCGGCCCGTAATACGCGATATCCGCCACTCCGGTCTTCTTGCGCAAATTCCGCGGCTTTCTTGGCGATGTTGCGGGGGTCCCGATTGTACTCTTCGCGCGAGAGCGGGTCGACCACGTCGGCAATGACGCTCAGTGTGGGCTTCGCAAAGAACGGATCCATCACCACGGTCGTCAAGTCGGGGACCGCCATCATATCCGACTGATGGATCGGCTTCCAGCCGCGGATCGAGGAGCCGTCGAAGCCGAGCCCTTCCTTGAAGTCCTTCTCGTCCAGGAAGTCCACCGGGAAGGTGCAGTGCTGCCAGGTGCCGAGCAGGTCGACAAACTTCAAGTCCACCATCCCGGCCCCGTTCTTTTTGGCGAGTTCGAAAAACTCTTTTGGTGTCATTTCTCATTCCTTTCTTCTTGCATTGGGTTTGGGTTGCACGATTTTCGTCCGATTCTTCCACCGCCTCGTGCTCGGCAACGGCGATGGGCACAGTTCCCATCCATATCCCCTCAGTCAATCACCGTATAGGCGGCCTCACGATGCATGGTCAGGTCGAGGCCGACCCGTTCCTCGTGCTCGCCGACCCGCACTCTCATGAAGGCATCGACGAGCTTGAGCAGCACGAAGCCGACCACGAACGAGTACACCATCGTGACAGCCACGGCCTTGAGCTGGATCCAGAGCAGGCCCGGGTTGCCGTAGAACAGCCCGTCGGCGCCGGCCGGATTGACGGCCTTGGTGGCGAACAGGCCCGTGGCGATCGCGCCCCAGATGCCGCCGACGCCGTGCACGCCGAAGGCGTCCAGCGAGTCGTCATAGCCCAGCGGGCCTTCACGAAGGTCACGGCAAACCACGGGATGACGCCGGCCCCGATCCCGATGCAGATCGCGCCGATCGGCGTCACGAAGCCGGACGCCGGGGTGACCGCCACCAGGCCGGCGACCGTGCCGGTGATCATGCCCAGCGTCGTGGGCTTCTTGTGCTTCGATCCAGTCGAGCAGAGCCCAGGTCAGGCCGGCCGTCGCCGCGGCGATGTGCGTCGACCACGAAGGCGCTGGCCGCCAGAGCCGCCGGAGCCCAGGGCGCTGCCGGCGTTGAAGCCGAACCAGCCGAACCACAGCAGCCCGGCCCCCAGGACCGCGAACGGCAGATTGTGCGGCGGGGAAATCCCGTCCGGATAGCCCTGCCGCCGGCCCAGCACCAGGGCCGCCGCCAGCGCCGTCATGCCCGCGTTGATGTGCACCACGGTGCCGCCGGCGAAGTCCAGGGCGCCCCACTTGCCGCAGGAAGCCGCCGACGCCCCACACCCAGTGGGCCACCGGGTCGTACACCAGCGTCGCCCACAGCAGCGTGAAGACGCAGAAGGCGGAGAACTTCATCCGCTCCGCGAAGGCCCCGATGATCAGCGCCGGCGTGATCACGGCGAACATCATCTGGAAGATCATGAACGCCTGGTGCGGGATCGTCGCGGCGTAGTCGGCGTTCGGCGTCATGCCCACGCCCGTTCAGGAACGACCCAGTTCAGGCCGCCGATCAACGAGCCGTGGTCCGGCCCGAACGACAGGCTGTACCCGAACGGCACCCACTGCAGGCTGATCAGGCACAGGATCATCAGGCACTGCATCAGGACCGACAGCATGTTCTTGCGGCGGACCAGCCCGCCGTAGAAGAACGCCAGCGCCGGCGTCATCAGCATGACCAGCGCCGCGCTCATCAGCACCCACGCCGTATCGCCGGCGTTGACCGCCGCCGGCGCAGCGGTCGCCGGGCCGCCCGGCTCGCCGGCCAGCGCCGTCCCGCCGAGAGCCACGAGGATCGACAAACCCACCAGGACCGAAAACCCCATCCGCCTCCTGCGCGGTCGCAGGATAGACCGATCCCTTACTGCCATCATTTCCGTGTCTCCATCGTTCGTTCTTGGGCCAGTCACGTCAGACACCATCCGGATCGCGCACGAACGCCGACCCGGATGTCGGCTTGCGGATACAGATGAACAAACTGCATGCCAAACCGGCCACGCTGAGCAAACTCTCCATAAGTGCTTTCCGCAACAGCCTTTGCAGAGAGGAATGCGACAAAAGCCACTGATGGCATGATAACATTTTTGTAGACCACGACGCATCGAGATACAGTTTTGTAGTTTCTTGCGCGTCCCACACAACGAATTGGCGTCCATTACGGCATTCGATTTGTCATAGATTCCTTTTCCAAGAGCACTTTCCCTTGTGCCGCCGGGGGCTCGCCTGTCACCTGCGCCGGCGGAAAATGGGCCTATAGCCGAATTGTTCCCTCTTCGCTCCGGCGGCGATTGGCTTTGTTTCGCAGATTTGCCCCTGATTGACCTCCACGGGCAGAGCCTGCCCTGAGGGCGAAGCCGAAGGGATGCCCGTGCCACAAGGCGAGCCGCAAATTGGCTTTGTTTCGCACATGGCCCCTGGGCCTCCGGCAGGTTTGTGCTGCCACCATCAGGCAGATCTTCGTAGGTTGGGCGTCCCCGCCCGACTTCCTCCTCGGTATCGGCGCAAATTGGCTTTGTTTCGCTTGATGGGTCCGCCGGCGTGTTCGTCGTGGCACCGTCAGGTTTGTCCTCCAGAGCGGCGATCTTCGCCAGCAGGTTCTCCAGGGTGAAATCCGGCGGGAGCGTCTCCGGCACCCGGTGGAACGGCCCCCCGCGGTCCTCCTCTTGGCGCGACCGCCGGGAACGGCGGTCCCCCAGGGATCCACCTGCCGCCCCTTGGCGCTGCCCCTGCAGCTTGCGTAGCTCCGCCATGGTCCGGTACAGGCTGTTCTCGAGCCGCCGCTCGTACATCAGCAGCCGGTCCAGGACCTTGGTCTCGGAGAAGTCCTTCACCACCGTCAGACCTACGACCGGATCGGCCGCATCCGGCACGAGGCGCGGCCGCCACCGCTTGATCTGCGGGTCGTCGGCGCATTGCTGACACATCACGTCAAAGGACTCCGTGTGGAACCGCTCCGCCCGTTGCAGCCGCCAGGACAGGCCCGCGATCCGCTCCACCAGCCGCGACTCCGTCAGCCCCACCGGGGCCAATTCCGCGCGGAACTCGATCCCGCAAGAGGTCGAAATCGTCGGTATCCTCGCCCACGACCACCGCCTGCTTGGCCAACAGGCCATGCTTGAGGGCGTTCTGGGCGACTTTGGCCTTGCCCTCGGGCGTACGCGGCCCGGTGGACTTCTGGGAATTGGCACGATTGGCTTGTGTTTGGGCTTCGGTAGTCATGTGTGAGCCTCCTGAATTGATGGTTGATGATTTACGATTTGAGATCCATACTTTTCGACTCTTACCCTTTGTCTTCTGACCTTTCCTTTCTGCCTTGTCCCGCCAAAAGCGGACAGGCCTGTACTTATATGCGCCTCCCTATATCGCGCCGTGTTGCACGAATCGTGCCGGAATTCTGTGCGCGGGCGAACCCCGGAAATCACGTAACTCCTTGTGCGGGAAGGAATAAAAAATTTCTCGCTCGCGGGTGTTTTACCTTTTCAACTGTTGCACGAATGTTGACAGGCAGACCGCCAATGGTCAACATAACTGGCATCCCCGCGCAGACGGGGAGTGGACAATCGCACGAGAAACTCCGTCAGCAGGAGAATTAAGTATGGTGTCCCCAGTCTTGTTGGTTTTATCCGCCACGGTTTCGATGGCTCAACTTATTCCACCGGATCGGCTTCCTCCTCCGGGGATATGGGAAAGCGCAGGAGTGGAAGGGGGAATCCCGCATCGTACCATTATTTTTGCGGATGTGACGCAGCCGCCTTACTTGGCTGACAAGACAGGGATCACTCCCTGTGCTTCAGCGATTCAAAAAGCGATCGATGCTTGCCCCAATAATCAAGTCGTTTACATCCCCGCGGGCACCTATCTGATGGAAACTCGAATACGCATTCGAAAATCCATCACCTTACGCGGGGCCGGCAAAGACACGGTTCTATGGCCGGCTCCCGGGTATTCATCAGGAGGGGATATGATCCTGATGGGAGGACTTGGCCCTTGGCCCGCTCCCAAAAACAACGCGGCTTATTACATGGATGTAACGGGCACCACACGGGGGAGCACCTCGGTCACCGTGACGAACGCTTCGCTCCTTGCGGTTGGCAAAATGATCATGATCGATGAAATGGATGATCCCGCGCTCGTTTGGGCGAAGAGCGGGTTTGTCGGAAGATGTCGAGGTTCCATGCACATGGTGGAATCGCAGTCGGGAAATACGATCACCTTTCGTCCTGGGCTTCCCATCGATTATACCCGGTCGCCGCGCCTCTCTCGATATCCGGACCTCCTCCAAAATGCCGGAGTGGAAGATATCAACTTCGTCGGCAAGGGCACGGCTCCCGGGCTCTTCATCGCGATTTACAGTGCTTGGAATGTATGGGTGAAGGGTTGTGAGTTCTCCAATATGCCCGCGAAAACGATCCTGGTTAGTTGGGCAGGGCATGTGGAGTTGCGAAAAAACTATATGCATGACCAATCCAACGGAGGACCCAATTCCGAAGGGCTGGATTTTCTAAGTGATGTCAATTGGAGCTTGATTGCAGATAACATTTGCGTGGCAGGAGGCTTTCCTCAAATCAATATTGGGGATGCGGGAGCGGGAAACAATTATTCGGGAGGGTTTGGCAATGTCATTGCCTATAACTATGCGGTGGATTCTTTCTATACCGATCCACCGACCTCACCGGACCATTGGATGATGACTCACGATATCAGTGTGAACCATAGTCCGCATTCTCAATACAATTTGGTTGAGGGTAACTACATGAGCAAGTTCGGTTCTGACGGTTATCACGGAAGCGGATCGCACGCGGTCTTGCTGAGAAATGTTGCCACGGGCAGAAACCGATGGACTCACGCTGTTTATCGAACCGCCATCCAGATAGATCGACGGAATACCTTTTATACTCTGATTGGAAATGTTTTGGGCGAGGTAGGAAGACCGGCCACCCACGAATACGTGACCAATAGCGGTTGGTCGGCGAGCACGAGCACCATCTTTCGTCTAGGATTTCCGAACGTCGGTAATCAGGGCTATTCAGGAACTTACCCGCCCACCCCGCTGGCGCACGCGGACGGCGGTCCGCGTGATCTCTATGTGGATCGAAATAATACTCTAAACGGAACGACGATCATCGAAGGAAACTGGACTTCGGTAGAGGGATCTCAGGACTGGACCATGGCGCCAACGGCGATCCCCAAGAGTCTGTATCTTACCTCCAAGCCTGGCTGGTTTGGCAATTTACCTTGGCCCCCTATCGATCCGGAGAATCCCAAGACAGACGATCCCACGATCATTCCTGCTGGCTATCGTTATATCTACGGAACCGAGGTCCCCGGTGTGGAGGCGCATTAATATCCGAAGGGGAGATCCCGGGGCCAGGCCTGACCCCTTTGTCCCCTCCCAGACGACCAAGAGAAGAGGCGGTTCAGGGTGCGGGAATGTTGGGACCTTTCCACGTACAGGGAGCCGCGGAGTCGGACGCGTCGGTCCGTCTGTGAGTAAGATCACACGTGCCCGGAATGAGAAGAGACCGGGCACAAGCGGATGAGGCCGGAATCAAGAAGGCGAAGCCCTGAATCGGACTCCTTCCGTAGGAATCCGCCCATGGGCCGTCTGCAAAAGGGGTTCGGCCCATGAACCGCCTCCGGAGAACGTCGCAAGTGGACGCGACGTTGTTGGGATGCTGGGCCGGCGGCCGGTACGTGCGTAGCGTCCACACCCCTGAACCGCCCTTGTGCGCATCTTTGCGGGCGTGGCGTTGAAGTGTGAGGGAACTACGTGGTGGGCGAAGCAGGGGGGACAATGGGGTCAGGCTTTGGATATTCCTTTCCTCCGTTTTACGCCCCCAAATTGAGTATGGTGTCCCCCGATTCCCTGTCCCCCGATTCCCCCGATTCCCGGTGTTCTTGGTAGACACAGAGAGCGTTTTCTAGGTCGCCGGGGGTATACGGCCTTCCCGACCAACGAGCGCCGGCGTAACCAACTACTTCGGGCCAGTGCTCATGCCATGCCCGCAGGACACCCTCGCACCAGGGCGCCGATCTCTTGGTGACATCTCTGCCCCAGACAATACGGAAGCCCTCCCTGGGACCTGTTGACCCAGCGAGATATGCAATCTCGGGCTCGTCGCGCTGTCCGCCGATACCGAGCGCACCGGTCCGCAGGAGAAGATCGAAGCAGGTTGTTCGACCCCAGCGATCAAGATGCTCGTTGAGTAGACACCGGTAGCGATCACCAAAGCTACGTGGTCTGTGGAGCACTTCGTGCAGAAGACGGCTGTGGCCACAGGCGGCGATAAGTGCCTTCTTCGCACCCAGCAGCCCTTGCTGGATGCGATGGTGACCTATAGTCGGGCGTGTGAAATGAATGGACGCAAGCAACTCCCGGGCAACCTCAACACCGACGGGCTCCGCAATGACGTCGCGCAGGGCCCGTGCGCTGTTGATCGAGCCGAAGCAAGTGAAAACGACAACGCCCCACCATGCCTCGTGGTACAGCGAGGCTGCTTGGCGGGCGTCAGGGATGTCCGGCCGGTTGGCGAGGTACATCGACCTGCTGCGGGCTTTCCGACGCTCCGCCCAATCGATGAAGGCGCGCACTTCATCGCGCCGCTCGTCCACGAGTGCGAAGAACTCTCCACGCGGCACTCTCTGAACTGAGTCCGTCATAGGAGTACGTCCTTGAATACCTTCCCCAACTCCTTCTCACCTTCTGTCCCGAGACCGGTTGGCTGATTGAGTGGGTAGTTCCAGCCTCCAATCGGCAAATCGCCCCGCTCCAGGTGCGCAGTGCCCACCCACCAACGGATACGTTTCATCGTGCCAGTTTTCCTCACGCCAACGGGAACATGAGTGCAAAGTCGCTCGGAAACGGTCTTGCCCGCGCAGATAACAGATTCGAGGTGTGGCAACCTCTCGAGTAGCCATAGGAGAAACGGCAGGTCGCGTTCCAGCAATGTTGAGCGCTCGTTGGGGTCGAGGCTATTCCAGACTGGATCTGTCGGCTCCTGGACTAGGTCGAGGTGAGTTGCGCTCCAGTCGCCGTAAGTCAATACCTCCACCAGAGGTGGAGGCTTGTAACGTGAACCGCTCAAAGCGGGTTGTTTGGGAGCCGCCTGCGGCGGCAGTCGGCCAGCCCCGCCCCGCATCTGGTCCAGCCCGCCAGCCTTCCTCTTGCTTCCGTTTGGTGTCTTTCTCGCCCGCCCTCTCGCGGCGCACCACTGGTGCCACGACACACCGAGAGATCCAGAGGCCCTCTCCCGGGACTATTCGCTCTTTCCGCCCTCCGGGCACCTTGCCTTTGATGTACCCGCGTACATAAGCTGGCGAATGCGTATGCGGAATCACGCGGGGCTTCACCCGGTTCCCTATTTGGCAAGCTCAAAGACGACTCCTGTATCTGTCAAACTCTGGGAGTCCCCCGGCTTAGCCGGGGGGTTACCTCTGTTACTTAGACCCATGCCGATAAGGAAGTTCTTCAGGTGCCGGAAGTAAGAGCCATAGACGGGCTTGCCATCGTCGTAATAGGAACGCATGACATTGATCGCCTGATCAGCCTGAACATCCGACAGTTCTTTGCGGGAAAGAACACCAAGCGACGTGGTGCTGGCGAAGCGCTGGTCAGGCCCCGAGAGAGCTTTCCCGTTGTGATCAAGATACTCGAACTTGGACGGGTTCAAGCCGACGGTCGCCACGCGTGCAGAGAGGGCGTCGCCGAAGAAGATGACCGGAAGGCTCGCCGCCACTGACGACGCGCTCGGTGAGATTCGGATTCGCTGACGCAGCGTTGAGATCAGATCATTCGGCACAGTCATAGAGTTCCACTTCGAAACCGCCGGGAATTCCGGCAACACCATACCTGATTCCCCTTCGACTTCGGCTGTCGCCGGTTCCCACGTTGGGCCACGTGGTGGGCGACACCCGGAACCACAACTCTCGCCAATCGCGCCATGGCACCAACCTACCCGAGTCACGCCCCCGCGTCAAGTACCCGTCCTGGGAAACAACGCACGTCGCCACCGTATGCCGGCCGCACGCAGCGCCCTGTGTGCGACTAATCTTCGTGGGGGATCAGCCCGCGTTTGTCATGCTGAGCGAAGCGAAGCATCTGGCCAACGAACGGAACCTACGCTCCCTCTCGTACGAGGCCCAGATCCTTCGCTGACGCTCAGGATGACAAGAATGATGGCCCGGCCCCACAAAACGTAGTCGCACGCAGCGCCCTGGGGAAGATCCAGGTCTCTTGTGGACTTGGCAGTGCCACGGTATACTGAAATCGCGGGCGCACAAAAAGGGCCCTGCCGTTCGTGCGACAGAGCCCGCTTTCCGGCCCAGAGGGGCACGAAAATGATGGCTCGCGTGATGGGCAACTGCGACGTTGTCCCACCCTCGCGTTCTTCGAACCGTATCCGTCCGCGCCGGGTGTGCGGCATCAGCCGATCGCTTCGCCGCCTCGTTCGCCGGTGCGAATGCGGACGCACTCGGGCAGGTCCAGGATGAAGATCTTGCCGTCGCCGATCTGACCGGTGCGTGCGCCCTCGGTGATCGCCTTGACGGTCTTTTCCACGAACGCCTCGTTGACGGCGATCTCCAGCTTGGTCTTCTTGAGCAGACTGCCCTGCTCTTTGTGGCTGCGATAGACCTCGGCGACCCCCTTCTGCCGCCCCCGGCCGACCACGTTCGACACGGTCACGAGGTGAACCTCCTCCTCCGTCAGTCTCTTGAGCACTTCGTCCAAACGATCCGGTTGAATCACGGCGATGATGTATTTCATTGTCTAATCCTTGCCTTTTGGGACCAATCCCCGTTTCCCAAATTGTGCGGTTATAGATTGCTTCGCTACGCTCGCAATGACATGTAACGCCTGGACATGTCATTGCGAGGAGCGAAGCGACAAAGCAATCTCCGCCCGCACGGTTGCGCGGCTGGCGAGATGCAGGGTTAATCAATCACGGTGTACGCGGCCTCACGATGCAGGGTCAGGTCGAGGCCCACGCGTTCCTCGTGCTCGCTGACCCGCAGCCCCATGAACGCTTCCACCAGCTTGAGCAGCACGTAGCCGACGACGAACGAGAAGACGACAGTGATCAGCACGGTCTTGATCTGAATCCACAGCAGCACCGGGATTGCCGTAGAACAGGCCATCCGCTCCCGCCGGATTGACCGACTTGGTCGCGAACAGGCCGGTGGCGATCGCGCCCCACATGCCGCCGATCCCGTGCACGCCGAAGGCATCCAGCGAGTCGTCGTAGCCGAGCGAGCCTTTGATGTACGTCACGACCAGCCAGGGAATCAGCCCCGCCCCGAGGCCGATGGCGATCGCCCCGGTCGGTGCCACAAACCCGGAGGCCGGGGTGATGGCGACCAGGCCCGCCACCGCGCCGGTAATCATGCCCAGCGTGGTGGGCCTCTTGTGTTTCATCCAGTCCAGCAACGCCCAGGTCACGCCGGCGGTCGCCGCCGCGATGTGCGTCACCGTGAACGCGCTGCCCGCCAGGCCGTTGGCGCCCAAGGCACTGCCCGCATTGAACCCGAACCAGCCGAACCACAGCAACGCTGCCCCCAGGACCGCAAACGGCAGATTGTGCGGCGGTGAAATGCCTTCCGGATACCCCTGCCGGCGACCGAGCACGAGGGCGGACGCCAGGGCCGTCATGCCGGCATTGATGTGCACCACCGTGCCCCCGGCGAAGTCCAGCGCGCCCCACTGCCGCAGGAAGCCGCCCACGCCCCACACCCAGTGCGCGACCGGATCGTAGACGAACGTCGCCCACAGCAGCATGAAGACGCACAGGGAAGAGAACTTCATGCGTTCCGCAAAGGCCCCGATGATCAGCGCCGGCGTAATCACCGCGAACATCATCTGGAACATCATGAAGACCTCGTGCGGGATGGTGGCCGCGTAGTCCGCATTCGGCGCCAGCCCCACGCCGCTGAGGAACAGCCACTTCAACCCGCCGATCAGGCTATTGCCCGGTCCGAAGGAAAGGCTGTACCCGAATACCACCCACTGCAGGCTGATCAGGCACAGAATCATCAAGCACTGCATCAGCACCGACAGCATGTTCTTGCGGCGGACCAGCCCCCCGTAGAAGAACGCCAGTCCCGGCGTCATGAGCATTACCAGTGCCGCACTGATGAGTACCCAGGCGGTGTCGCCGCTGTCAACTTTGGCTGGGGTGGGCGCGGCCGCAGGAACAATACCCTGCTCGCCGGCATGCGCGAGGCTACCACCACCCAGGAGAGCAACAACTCCCGCCACAACTCCAATTGCCACCCACGTCCTGCCCCGTCGCAGGATAGACCGATCCCCCATGACCATCATATCCGTACCCCTTTCTGCTGGGTCAATTGTCTTGATGTCGTTGAGCCGTTCACGTTCCAAGAGCATGCATGCGTGCTTGCCCCAGGAGTACAATTCGCGTGCCAGACCGGCTTTTTGCGGCCGGGATTCTCCTAACTCCTGCACGCACGGTGGATTACAGCGAACAGCACCGCGGATGGCTCTGGCCTTCCGTCTACACTTTTGTAATCCATATGACCACCGCCTACATCTTTGTACGCAACGTTCCACCCTCGGCGATTCGCGCTGGAACGAAGTCCCCGCATCGGTTAGCTTAGGATCAAAATGGAGAGCAACCGATGCAAGAGAACGAGTTCGATGGCAAAGGACCATCCGCCCAGCCGGTGATCCAGGCGAACAAGAGGCTGCGCGCGGTCGCGATTGCCATCTGGATCGTCGGCGCCCTGGTAGGAGCGGCGGCGATCCAGTGGCTGCTTCCGTACGGCGAGCAATACGCCGCGAAGCAGGAACCACAGGCGGTGCTGCGGACCCTGCAGCTTCTGGTTGCTTTCATCTTCCTCAGCATCCTGCCGCTGAGCGTCTATTTGTTCTGGTTTGGGTACCGAGCGACGAAATGGCGTCAGATCCCCCCGCCGGGAACCTGGGTCATTCGCAATACCAGAGTGGTCGAGGGCGATCGGGCTCAACGGCGCGGGCGGATCGTCATGGCGCTGGGGGTGCTCCTGTTTGCTCTCGGTCTGTCTTGCGCCATCTATTTTCCCCATCGCCTGGGGCAGGTGTTCCAGGGCAGACCACCGCAGCCCTCGGCCGAATCGACGCAGCCGGCGGAGGCGCAATGATCTCGCCGGCACAGAGTTCTTCCTACTCCAAGTCGATACCTGGGTGGTTATCCGTGTTATTGATGAGAACACGACGAACCTCGTGTTGTATGATGCGAATGAAGTTCGCCGTGATGTTGCTCTTTCTGCAAGAGGCGAAGCATGGATAGCATGGGGCACTATGACTTGGTCGTAGTCGGGCGGCGGGATTGCCGGGCTGTATTGTTGTCTGCACGCTCCGGCGGGGATGCGTATCGCCCTCTCTGGAAGCGACCGACCGCATCGGGGGGAAGATCGAGACCGTTCCCATGGAGGGATTCCAAGCGGAATATGGGGCCATGCGGTTCGACCCGGTTCACCAGCCGATGGTCGGGGAGCTTCTCAGAGATCTGCACCTGGAGACCGAGCCTTTTCCCGAGTACAACTCGCCGCCCGTGCGGGAACGCCGGACGCAATACGATCTCGCCGCCGACGAGAGAGACTTGAATGCCCTGGAGCTCTTCACGTGGGCGATCGGCCGCGTGCTGGGGAGATCGGAGGCGGAGCTGATGAGCCTCACGCCGGAGGAGTTGGAGAACCTCCGGCGCCACGGGCGGCATGGAGACCGGCCCCTGTGGGAGCAGGGACTGTGGAATGTCCTGAGCGACGTCCTCAGCCCGGATGCGATCAAGTACATCGTGAACGACGGCAGTTTCTTCCATGTGATCCATGAAAACCCCGGCGCCGCCGGCTGGATGCTCACCTGGGTCACGATGCTGCAAATGAGCCCGCAACTCCGGGGCGTCCAAGGCGGCATGGAGAGAATCACCGAGCAAATGCTCGCCCGGGTCAAGGACCAGGGGATCGAGGTCCACCTCAATCACCCGCTGCTGGCTGTGACTCCCAGTCGGGAGGAAGGTGACGCTTGTCTTCAACACCGGCAAGTGCACGGCCGATCATGTCATCCTGGCTATTCCCCCCTACCCCCTCCGGGCGGTCCAGGGGCTTCCCGACGACATCCGGGCGCTGCTGCACGCCGTCCTGCGCTTGCCGTTGCTCAAGTGCTTCTTCGTGGTGAAGGCCCCCTGGTGGCACGAGGACACTCCCAATCGCGGCATCGGGGACTTCCCGGCCCGCGAGCTGCATTACTACCGGCAGGGGGACCGGGGCAATGTCATGGTCTACGCCGACCGGCCCTGCCTCAATTTCTGGGGCCGATACATCCAGCCGGGATACCACGACCGAGCACAGATCAACCGCGATCCGGAGTTGCCCCGAGCCTTTGCCCGCCGGATGAAGATCGACCCCGCCACGATTCTGGCTTACGGCATCCGGGACTGGGGCCGCGGGCCCTACGGCGGCGCCGGCCATCTGTGGCGACCGGGTTTTGAGCCCTGGAACGTCAGTGACAGGCTGGAAGCCTTCTCCCTGACGGGCCGTGGCCCCGCCAACGTGCACATCTGCGGCGAGGCCTTCTCCGACTTCCAGGGATTCATGGAAGGAGCCCTGCGTTCCGCCCACCGTGCCCTGACCCAAGCCCTGGCCTGAAAACGCCAGATTCTCCTTGAAATCCTACCCTCAATGTGGTACAAGCAAATCCAGTGGAGCGTGTGGTTTTGCTTTGACATCTTGTGTGCGACCTTTTTCACCAAGAACCTCGGCTGCGACACACTGTCGCCCTGGGCCGGGGCACCATTCAATTCCCGTTTGGGAAAGGAGGAAGAGTATGTGCAAGACCTCGGTTCGCCTGTTGTCCTGCCTGCTGGTATTGGGCATGGTCGGGGTGACGCTGGGAGAGCTCGTAGGCCAGTGGAAGTTCGACGAGGGCTCCGGCGCCGTCGCCAACGACAGCTCCGGCAACAATCACCAGGGGAAGATCCTGGGTACGCCGGACTGGATCGCGGGCCATGGGGACACCGGCAGCGCCCTGCTGTTCACTCCCGGCGTGTGCACGGGCGTGGATACCGGCGTCTACGACCCGACCAAGGGGACGGGAAAATTCACCGTCGCCCTCTGGGCCTTCTGGGACGGGACAGGGACGTACCAGCACCTCCTCACGAAGTCGAACGGCTGGGGCACGACCACGATGATGTTCCAGATCGAGTTGTGGGGCGCCCACGAGAGCGCCCAGTACACGGACCGGGTCGGTATCTCCTTTGACCCGGCTTCGGTCGAGTTCTGCGTCATGCCCAAGAACGAATGGGCCCACCTGGCCTTCGTGTTCGACGGCGTCAATCTGAGGGTCCATCTCAACGGGATCGATGAGATAGGTCCCAAAGCGCTGACCATCGGCCCGAACGTCGGGGCGCCGGTCCTGCTCGGCGTGGACTTCGATGGCGGCCGGGTGTTTCATGGCATCCTGGACGATGTCCGGATCTACAGCCACGCGCTGACGGCGGAGGAGGTCGAGGCGATCTGCCCACCGTCGCGGGCCGCCAAGGCGCCCAATCCGGCGGACGGAGCCACGGGCGTCCAGATGCCGCTGTTCCGCTGGGGGGCGGGCTACAAGTCGTCCCTCCACGAGGTCTATATCGGCACGACGCCGGACCTCGGCCCGGCCGATCTCGCCGGCGCGCGCACGCCCATGACCATGCTGTATTATGCACTCGGCCTCAAGGCGGGGACCACCTATTACTGGCGCGTCGATGAGATCGAGGCCGATGGGACGACCGTCAATAAAGGCAATGTCTGGAGCTTCACGACGCAGGCGCTGACCGCCTACCTGCCCAGCCCGGCGGATCAGGACGCGGATGTCGGGCTGGCCCCGGCGCTCACCTGGCAGCCGGGCCAGGCCGCCACCAAGCACCACCTGTTCTTCAGCGATAGCCAGGACGCGGTCACGCAGGGTGCGGCGGGCGCCGACAAAGGCCTGTTGACTGAGACGACCTTCGCCGCAGGCCCCCTCGAAAGCGTGACCACCTATTACTGGCGGGTGGACGAGACCGTGGCCGACGGCTCCATCAAGACCGGCCCGGTCTGGAGCTTTACGACGCATCTGCCCATCGACGATTTCGAGAGCTACACGGACGACGAGGGCAGCCGCATCTACGAGACCTGGGTCGATGGGATGACCAACAACACGGGCTCGATAGTCGGGTACATGACCGCCCCGTTCGCGGAGCGCACGATCGTCCATAGCGGCAAGCAGTCCATGCCGCTGGACTACAACAACGTGAAGACGCCGTACTACTCGGAGGCCGAGCAGACCTGGGCCAAGCCGCAGGACTGGACCGCCGGCGGCGTGTCGGTCCTGGTGCTGAACATCCAGGGCGTGGGCACGAACAAGGCCGGCCCGATTTACGTCGCGCTCAAGGATAGCTCCGGCAAGACGGGGGTCGTCACCCATCCCGACGCCAATGCCTACCGCTCGACGAAGTGGCTCACGTGGAAGATCCCGCTCAGCAGCTTCAGCGATGCCGGCGTGAAGGTTACCGCCGTCAAGACGCTGTACATCGGCGTCGGCAACCGCGACGCCCCGACGGCGGGCGGAGCCGGGAAACTGTACATCGACGACATCCGGGTAACGAAACCCTGACCACGGTAGAACGCCAACGCCACGGCAGGCAGCGAATCGCCTGACCACGATGTTGGTCCACCATAACCGGCGACAGCCGCGTGTTATCGCACGCGGCTGTCGCCGGCTTCTTTCCCACCCCCGACGATTCGCGGGCGGCCTTGTGTTCGTCCGCAATCCGACTCTGCCGAACTCTTGCGCGAACCGGCCGCGTACGGAGAGGGTATAGGCTATGGTTGCCCTGTGATGGGTCACCCAGCGCGATGCGGCGCTGGGGTGGGGGCCTTAGAAGCATTGCAAGGAGTATCGGCATGGCTATACGGATCATTGTTGCCGACGATCACACTCTTATTCGCGAAGCATTGACCAAATTCCTGCAAGAGCAGGAGGATATGGAAGTAGTCGGGCAGGCGGCGGATGGCGATGCCGTCATGGAGCTGACGATGAAGCTTCAGCCCGACGTGATCATCATGGACGTCAGTATGCCACCGGTCCTCAGCGGCCTGGAGGCCACCCGGTGGATTCGCACCACGTGGCCCGGCGTGAAAGTCATTGCCCTGTCAATGTACGCCGGCAAGCGCTACGTGGCCGAGATGCTCAAAGCCGGGGCGCACGGCTATCTGCTCAAAGACGCCGATTTCGATGAGTTGCTCGCTGCCATTCGCGCCGTCGCCGAAGGCAAGACCTATGTGGGCGTCGGCGTCGACGCCGGCTCAGCCGTCGTTCACGAGTAACGCGAATAGGCCGCCCTTCGAGCCATTCACTCCGAGAAAATCGACAGGTGGAGCGTCAGAAGTCGTAGGCCAAGCCGACTCCGCCCCAGAAGTTGTCGCTCTTCTCCGTGGCGGCGCGGATGTCCTTGTTCAGCATCGTGGAGTAGCCGAGGCTCGGCTTGATCGTCAACTTGCCGAAGCAAATGGGCAGGCCGGCCGTGAGAGTGAAATCGTTCAGAGCGGTCTCATCCACGCCGAAATAGAAGCGGTCGTAATTGGCGGTGCCCATCCCCAGGCTGGCCCCGACTTGCA
Organism: uncultured Planctomycetota bacterium; assembly: GCA_963699595.1. Lineage (GTDB taxonomy): Bacteria > Planctomycetota > Phycisphaerae > Sedimentisphaerales > Anaerobacaceae > PLanc-01. The sequence continues at coordinate 198,744 of CAVOUO010000031.1, read as the reverse complement.
GGCCGCAGGAACAGTCTTCGCCCCACTCCCGGAGCTTCTCGATCGTGTGGCCGACGGAGAACTGGACGTAGCTGCCATCGGCCTCATCGAAATCATAATACCACCGTATGCTCGGTGCGGAGGGTATGTCCAGATTGAAGCCGGCGTACGCCTCGGCCGTCGGGTGCAAGTGGATGTTCAGATAGTCGTAGTAGATGGCGCCCACCGAGAAGCCGACCTTCTCCACACCGGGTACCTGGTTGGAGTAGTCGAGCGAAAGATCGGTTTCCGTGAGATTCCCTGCCTTGACGAGCACATCGCCGACGCGCTGATCCTTCGCATTCAGGCTGTTCCAGACGGAGCCGGTGAGCCCCTTGTAACCGACGCTCACACCGGGCTGGAAAACCCAGTTGTCGACGACGTTCTGCCCGCGCCACATGTACTTGCTGAAGAAATCGGCGGTCACGCCGACCTCCACGCCATCGTCCTTGGCCGAACTATCCTCCTCTTCGGCCCAGGCCGGTATCACGGCACCCAGTATGATCGCTACCCACCACAGAACCTTCCGTTTTGCCATGTTGCACAGCTCCCATTCACAGGTCATTCACGCCGACATTCAGGCTTCGGCTGGTGCCGCCTGCCGGCCCAGCGACAGCCGGGCCGGCCTCCGCATCCCTGCAAGCGGCGTGCCAAAGCTACTCCCCTGCCGCCCAGGGCCTCGTGCGTATGTTACCGACAATCCCGCAACTTGGATAGAACCTGATGGACGGATTGTGGTCGGACAAACGAAAAGGCAGACCGACCCGGCCACAATCCTGTAATCATGTCCGAGCCGGCCGCACCGTCCGATAAATCAGATGTACTTCGGCAAGATGCCATACTTGTGAATCTTGTAGCCGAGGATGCGCTCGGTGAGGCCGAGTTCCTGGGCGGCCTTGCGCTGCTGGCCGCCGCATTTCTTGAGGGCGTCGACGATCAGCTCCCGCTCCTTGTTGGCGATGATCTCCGTGAACGACGGCTGGGCGGTCATATCGCCCTTGTCGATCATCTGCAAGGACGGCGGCAACTGCTCGCTCCGTATCACCTCATCCTCGCACAGCAGCACCGCCCGCTCGATGCAGTTCTCCAGCTCGCGGATGTTGCCCGGCCAATGGTAGCGCGTCAGCATCTCGATGGCGGGCGTGGAGATCCGCGTGATCCGTTTGCCGTTTTCCTGGGCGTATTTCTCCAGAAAGTGGTCCGCCAGCAGCATGATGTCGTCCTTGCGCTCCCGCAGGGGCGGCAGATAGATCGGAAAGACGTTGATGCGGTAATACAGATCCTCCCGGAAATGCTCGGTTTTGATCTGCTCTTCCAGGTTCTTGTGCGTGGCGACGAGGACCCGGACGTTCGCCTGGATCGTCTCGGTGCCGCCGACCCGCTCGAACTCGCGGAACTGGATCACGCGCAGGAGCTTGACCTGGAGGCTGGGCGGGAAGTCGCCGATCTCGTCGAGGAAGATCGTGCCCCCGTGGGCCCGCTCGAAGCGGCCGAGCTTCCGCTCGATGGCGCCGGTGAAAGCCCCCTTCTCGTGGCCGAAAAGCTCGCTTTCGAGCAGCGTTTCGGGCAGCGCGGTGCAATTGACTTTCACGAACGGCTTGTCGGAGCGCAGACTGTAGTAATGGATCGCGTGGGCGACGAGGTCCTTGCCGGTGCCGGTCTCGCCGCGGATCAGCACGGTCGCATTGCTGTCGGCGACCTGCTCGATCAGCCGGTACACCTCCTGCGTCGCGTTGCTCTTGCCGACCATATTGTGGATATCGAACCGCGACTTGAGCTCGCGGCGCAGCCGGACGTTCTCGTCGCGCAGCAGCGCCCGCTCGGACTCGACCATCTTGTTGAGCTTGATCGCCTGGGCCACCATCGTGGAGATGATATGGAGCAGCCGCAGGCTGGCATCGAAATCGTCCGCGCGCCCCGCCTGCCGGTCGACGCTCAACGCGCCCACGGTCTTGCCCTCCAGCTTGATCGGCACGCAGAAGAACGCGATCTTCCTGCCGTCCGCCGTATCGCGCGACTTCGTCCGGTGCAGGAACCGCGGATCCTTGGCGATGTCCGGCACGATGATGGCCTCGCCGGTCTGGACGACCCGCCCGGTGATCCCCTCGCCGACCTTGTACCGGCCCTGGCTCTTGGACCGTTCGCTGAGCCCGTGGGCGACTTTGATATTGATCGTCTCGGTCTCGGGGTCCAGCAGCGTGATCGTCCCGCGCTGGAGCTTCAAGTGCGTATCGAGCGACCTCAGAATGCTCATCAGCGTCTCTTCCAGATTCAGCGATTCGGCGAACGCCTTCGCCACGTCGCTGAGCAACTGCACTTCCGTCGCAAAATTACCTTTCATGCGGTGCCTTTCCACAGAGCCGCCGGATTCCGCCCACAAAATTGTAGACCATGCCGCCCAATCTACAATATTGTCGCCGCCCAGGCAACAAGAATCTGAGAGAGTTGTCAGTGGACAGTTCCCGGTGGCCGGCAGTCGGTCGGCAGCCAGTACGGTTGTTGCCCTCCAAGCCCAGCGTCTCTTTCAGTGGGCGGGGCAAATTGGGTCTGCTTGGCGCGATGTGAGGGCAGAAGGATGAAGCGGATACCAGCGGTTCTGATTCTCCTGGCCATCGCGGCCGGCTACCGGGGTGTCCGTCCCATGAAGCCACTAGCATGAGAAAGGCGGAACCTCTCCGATCAGTGTCCCTGGTCGTTCCTCTGTCGTTCGCTCCACACCAGAAATGTGAAAGTGAATCCCTGCCCCCTCTATCCTCCGGGTTGGCGATAGAAGAGACGGCAGGGAAGCTGCAACTCCTTGCCGTTTGTCAACCGGACGGTGAGCACATCTTCGAAGAATCCCTGGGAGTTCGACACTACCGGCGGCAGGATCCCCAGCCGCAGACGATAGCCCAGATCCTGTTGGTCGTCGGAGACGAACTTCTCCTTCCCCAGGACCCTCACTCGGCGGGTCTTCGACGCGTACGACGCGACTTCGAACTCCTCGGCGTAGCTGCTCGACAACACGACGCCCTCCAGCATGAGGGGGTGGTTCGGCTCCACGTTGAACAGGACCACGGTGGCGGGTGTGAACTGGAATTCGGGCACGATTTGATAGGGAATCCGGACCTCCGGGCACTCGGGATGCGTGAGCGCCAGCACCAGATTGCCCGTGGGGTGCTTTTGCAGTTGCTCCGGATCCAGCGTGGGTCGCAACGTGAATTCCGGGGCCTGCCGGGATGGGTCAACGTCGGCGGTAATCGCGCTGCCGTTGGAGAGGATGCCGGTTACGGCGAAGCTCTTGTGGTCCAGGCTCCGCAGCGTAATGGGCGGGCATGCGTCCGGCCTTTTGAGTCGCAGCTCGAGCTGTTTGGGCTCACAGGCCACGCGCTCGGCGACCGTGGCTTGGATCTTCAGGCTCACCATCCCGCCGTTGGTCTTGTCGTTGCTCCACACCCTCAGAAGCTTGATCGCGGAGCCGGCGGCGTCGCTGGCCGTGTACGTGACTTGAACCGTGCCCTCCTGGCCGGGAGCGTAATCCGTCTGGGACAGGACCGGCACCGTGCAGCCGCACACGGCGTCGATCTTCTTCTCGACCTTCAGGACACCCGTCCCGGTATTCTTGAAACGGAACTCATAGACATGCTTGGTGAGCAGACCCACTTCACCGAAGTCGTGGACGTTCGTCTCAAACGTGATCCTGGGCTCTTCCCCTGCCGCGGCGGTCTCCTGGCGCTCGGCCGCTGCCACAGGTTCCGCGCCGACGGTTTCCTGTTTGACGGCCGCCGCCGTACCGGGCGACGTGATCTCCCCGGACCGGGGGCCCACTTTCGACGGGTTGGCACACCCTGCCAGCAGCAGAAGGCACGAGACGATCGCCGCCGCGCCACTGCCGGTGCCGGACACACACCCTTGACTTCCAGGCCTCTTGTAGTTCATCGACCCCCTCACGTAGACCGTTGATCATGCCGTAGTTGGACCTGCTCCCTGGTCGTAAGAATCCCTGCTATAAATAAACGGTTGAAGGCGGGCAAAAGTTCCCTCCGGTCCCGTCCCTCCGCAGAAATCCACACCAGAAATGTGAAAGTGAATGCCTGAGCCCCTATTTCGCGGGGTGATTACCAGGGTGCCCATCCCATCGATCTACGAGGGCCTTCTTCTTTCAGTACCGGTTGGGACGGGTATTCCTCGATTGGAACTGATTCCGCGCGGGGCCGCGGCCTCGGAATTCCTGGACGCCGGGGCGGCGCGGGCGCTGGAACTTTTTCTGGAAGCCCCCCTTTTGCGGGGCGGGGCCCTCCCTCATCAGTTGCAGCGACTTGACGCAGGCGTCTTTCGTGATGCGATTGGAGCTGGCCAGACCCTTGGTGAGGGCCTGCCTCGGCCAGCTTGCGCATCCGGCCGTTCATGCTCCGCAGGCCGTAGGCGGCCGCCTTCTTCGTGTCCCTCGAGAAGCCGCCGAGCAGCGCCTCCACGAGGATGTCCAGGCCGTCCTCCTGCATCCAGGAGAGGTTGTAGGCGGCTTTCCGCGCCAGCGAGATCTCTTCCGAGTGCAGCTTCTCCCGCAACTGCGCCAGCAGTGCGACGGCGGCCTCGTCTTTCTCCCGACCCGATGGTTTTCGTTCTTGCAGCTTCATCATGTGGTCACCCTCTGATCCGATCACTCCATTCTCCGGACATTTCTCCCCGGAGGGTGCTGGTCAGAGCCCCCAACGTAATATACTACGCTGGGGGACCCGAACGCGTTCTGTTGTTTGGCACAGGCGATCTCCCCTACAATCCACAGGGACTCCGAGCCCACGGGCCCATTGTCACGCCGGGAGGGAACGAACGCAAGGGAATTTCGGCCAAGAAAATTCTGTCACAAAGGCAGGTCGCGGCGGTGCCAGATGAACGCACCAATGCCGGCCGCGGCGAGGAGAATCGCGAGCAGGATGCCCATGTTGCGCAGGGGCCAACCCAGCCAGAATTTCGAGCTGTCGACCAGGTAGAAGAGTGTCACCGGCTTGAGAAAGGCCATGCGGGGCCACCAGTTGGAGATGATCGCCACGAAATAATTGACGACGAGAAAGGCCACGGCCACGCTGACGGCGGCGTACACACGTCCGAACGTGCCGGCGCACAGGAGGGCAAAGGCCCCGAAGGTGCTGGCCAGCAGCCCGCCGTTGATCGCGATGCGAAAGAAGACGTCGAGGGGAACGCGGTCCTTGAACGTGAAGATGTTCACGGCCGCGACCGTCCCCAGGAACATCACGAGGACCAGGGCGAACATGCCGGCCAGCGTCAGGATGCCGGCACAGAGATAGACCTGGGTCTTGGTGACAGACCGGCTGAGAATCAGCTCCATGGTCCCGCGCTGCACCTCGCCGGCGAGCAGGCCCGTGGGCGTCCCCACGGCAAACAGCATGAAGAGAAACAGGACGAACGGGTGGTTGTAGCCGATGGCGATCAGGCCCGCCGTGTTGCCCATCCGCAGCATCTCGCCCCCGAGGGCGGACTTCACAATCGACGGGAGCATGTCAATGAACGCCAGCATGGTCTTGACCTTCTCGTTGTCGTGAACGATGGCGCTGACGGCGATCTGCATCAGGAAGATCAGCAGGGCAATCCCGCACCACACGGGCAGAATCCGCACCAGCCAGAACCGCAGCAGCGCGAAGGGAAACGGGGGGCGGGCGGCACGGCTCATGAACGGGCTCCTTTCGCGGCTTTGTCATCGGCGTTCTGCGGCCGGCGGTAGTATTGAATGAAGGCCTCCTCCAGCGACGTTTGCGGCGTGGCCACCCGATCCACCGGGAACTGGGCGGCCCATTTCAGGATGGCGTCGGCGGCGCCCTGGTAGGCGACGTGGAGCATGCCCGGCTCTCGCTCGACGATGCGCACACCCGGCAGTTGGGGGATGGGCACATCCTGGACGAGGGCGCCGTCCCGGAACCAGATTTTCAGGCGGTGCTCGCCCTGCTCGATGATCTGGGCAATCGGGGCCATCTCGACCAGACGGCCTTCGCGCAGAATCGCGGCCCGGCTGCACACCGCCGACACCTCGCTGAGGTCGTGCGACGAGAGCAGGACCGCCGCCCCGCCGGCGGCCGCTTCGCGAATCAAGTCCAGGCGGCCTGGCGCATGAGCGGGTCCAGGCCGGCCGTCGGCTCATCGAGCACCAGCACATCCGGCCGATGCTGGAACGCACAGATCAAGGCCACTTTCTGGCGATTGCCCTTGGAGAGGTCTCCCACCGCCCGGTCCAGATTCAACTCGAGCCGAGCCGCCAATTCCCGGCGCCGAGCCGCTGAGCCGTCGCTGCCCAACGCGGCGAGCAGGCCCAGCGAGCGTCGCGCTTTCGCCCGGCCCCAGATGCGAAAGTCACCGGGCAGATAGCCGATCCGGGCGTGCTGCGTCCCCCGTCCCGGCGCCACCCGCTCGCCCAGAACGCGAACCTCGCCGCCGCTCGGCCGCAGCAGGCCCATGAGGCAGCGAATCGTGGTCGTCTTGCCGGAGCCGTTCGGCCCGAGGTATCCGAAGATCTCGCCCCGCTCGATGGCGAAGGTGACATCCTCGACCCCGCGCGTCCGGCCGTACCATTTCGTCAGAGATTCGATCTCAATCGCCGCCATGCCCAGCCTGCATCGTCCTTGCCCTTTCCGCCAAGTGAGCCATCCGCACTGGAGACTCCGCCAAGGACAGTATTATGGCCCCGATTTCCCGCGCAGGCAAGATGAGTGGACGAAAAGTGGAGTTTGTCCTCAGGGAGGACCAGGAGGGACCAAGGGCCAGAGGCGCCCCAGGGGAACGGGAGGAACCCAAGAGACCAGGTCCCGGAGAGCTACGGCTCGAAAGCGTTCAGCAGAGCGACCAGATTCTCCGTTGGGACATCACCCATCACACAGCAGGAGGCCGTGCCCAGGCGGACCGAGGCCATATTGCAGGTCCCACACGTGGCATGCCAAATGGCCTGCCCGGTCCCGGTCCTGCTTGTGCCGAGAATCATGCCCAAGTCTTCGGGCAATTCGGGGACGAGGACGACCGAAATCGGAGGTGTGTTCGGTTTTTCGATGACGCAACTGAGCACGACCCGGCCCTGGAAGTCCCGCGTTTGGCACCCGCACATGCACAGCCCGCGTTTGCAGCACGGCATGACCATGCCGCCCTCCATCCGGCCCGCCATGCACTGGCACTGTTTGTGCGGCGCCCTCCTCCTCCATGAGCTGTTCCAGAGAATCGAGATTCGTGCGATGGATTCCGGCCAGCGCCGTCTGGGCGGCCTTGACGCGCGAACCCGTATCGATATGGAGACTCCGGGGGATGGCCACGATCAAGATCGCGGCGGCAATCGCCAGACCGGACCAAATGTGCCGACGCGCACGCAGCGGAAGGATTCGCGGTCCAGTCTTTGTCCCGGCCGTGGGTTGCCCGGCGGCCGCGATTTCGGCCCGGATCCGGTCGGCCAGGTCGGCGCCGGCGTGGATCGAGGAAAACGCTTTGTTCACGCGGCGGGCCAGGGCACGCTTCTCGTCCAATCGCTCCCGGCACTGGGGGCACTGGTCCACGTGCTCGGGCACCTCGGCCCGGCCCTGCAAGATGTCCTCGAGTTGTTCCTCGGTCAAGTGACTCATCGGTTTCGCCCCGTGAATCCCATTTCTTTCGCGTACGACAGCAAGTAGCTCTTGAGCTCGCTGCGGGCCCGGCTGGTGCGGCTCTTGACCGTTCCGACCGGCACGCCCGTGATCTCGGCCACCTCCTGCTGATTCAGTTGTTCCACGTCGGTCAGGAACAGGGTCAAGCGCTGGTCCTCCGGCAGGCGCCGCAGGGCCTCGATCACCTGCTCATCCGAGAAATTCTCCAGCAAATCCTCGGCGTCCGACCACACGGTCGGCTTGGTCTGCGGCTCCACCGGGCACCGTGTCTTCATCGATCGGCACAACGGTACCCGTCACTTTCTTGTGCCGGAGCCGGTCGATCCAGAGATTCCGCATGATTTGAAAGAGCCAAGCCTTGCAGTTGGTTCCGGGCTGCAGCGTATCGAACCGCTCCAGCGCCCTGAGGAACGTCATCTGGGTCAGGTCTTGTGCCTCATCCGACCGCCGGCACAGGGCGACCGCCGCTCGGTACACGCGGTCCAGATGAGGTAACGCAGTTTGCTCAAAACGTTCCGGGCTCTGCATGTATTCATCTTTCTGTCTAAACGTATTTGCGAGGCAATACGTTCCCGGGCCACCCATTGTTTGGATTGGAGAACTAGTAGTATAGCAACTCCATGGCCATCTGTCAAAAATTCCCAGCATTTCACCAGATAATGCGGAATACGTCACCTGTAACGGCTGATGCGGCCGGGGGCCGCCCCTGTCGCATTCTCCCTCTCGACCCCGCAAACAGGGCAGAAAAATCGATTTCTTTGGAACGTTGTCGCCCCGTCGTCCGTTTAGATAACACTGGGGTGAATACCCTGGCAGATTCATAGGAGAAGGGTGAACATGACAATAATGAGACCGCGCTGAGGCGCTGGCGGCCATGTCGGTAGTCGGAGGTGGGGAGGGATTCCCGCGTCGTTTCTTCTGCACGTCATGCAACAAACTACATGTTTACTTTCTTTCTAACTTGGGTCAGGGAGGGCCGCTATCATCCATTCATTCGCATGCCCAGGACGTGCAAGAAGGTGCGATCCCAAACCAGCCCCCTCGGCAGGGAGCAGGGGAGAAAGGAGGTAGACAGATGACATGATGGTCTCGCGGACTGGGGACGGTTGGCGAGGCGTCTCAAGAGATTGGCCTTCTCTTGGGAGGATAGGACCATGTCATCCAATGCCATGTAGGAAGGAAAATCGCAGGTCAAAGCATGGATAGGGCCACGGTCTATCGGACCTTCAGCGGGCGGGTCCGGACCGGTCGTTCAAGTGGTTTTGCCCGCTGCAACGTACGGCCCCAACAACTGTATAGTGGGGCCAGAGCAACTGGGTTAGCTCTGATGGCCCTATCGGCCCATTCGGAGCGAGGGTTAGGATGGAAAGGAAACAAGCATGTTGAAGAAGTTAGTATTCGTTGGTGCTGTGCTTTTGATTGCCGGTGCGTCTTACGCCGCGCTGCCGCCCAGCGGATCGCTCACTGGCGTTGACGTGGAGGAGTGGGACGGCAACAACAACATCAAGGGTGAGTCCTGGAGTTGGCCGGCGGAGTACAAGTTCCAACCGGTTTGCGTCATTCCGGTCAAGATGGACGTGGGATTCTGGGTCCGGGTCAGAGGCTGCAAAGATTGCTCGATCCGGCTGCATCAGGATGCGATTCGCAAGTACTCCGGCGAGATCACGCTGACGATCCAGTGCAACGTCAGCATCGACCTGGCCGTGGAGTTTGCGAAGCTGTCCGGCATGCCGGTCAGCACGGATTTCGTCAAGGTCACTCCGTCGCACCTGGATCCCACCGGCGGCGATGTGGTGGTCTCGGTTGGCCTGAAGGACGTGGATATGGCCGGCTGGAAGGCCGAGCAGGTTGGAACCCTGGTTCTGGTTGGTAACGTCACCCTGAAGGTCCGCCCGAGCGTGGCTCCTCAGCTCGCCGGCGTGTAGTCACACAGGCTTGCCTTGCGTCTGGGGTCCGCCTGGGTCCTGACGCGGGCGTTCCTGAGGTTCAAGCAGAAGAATCCTGCACCGAGGGCTGGATAGAAATATCCAGCCCTCTGCTTTCTCCAGACATTTCGCGTCTCCGAATCTGCCGCCCGGCAATCCGCGCCAGCCCTGAGTCAGTCCTTGCACGACACGCAGAACGACAATCCGGTCGTCGCGCGAGTCCCAGTCCAGCAGCGTATCGAACCGCGCCAGCGCCCTGAAGAACGTCATCTGGGTCATGTCTTGTGCCTCACTGAACGTGCTTGCGACGCAATGTGGTCCCAGCCCACCCATTGTTCCGGATTGGAGAACTGTCGCTTGGCAAGTCCACGTCCATCTGTCACAAATTCCCAGCATTTTGCCAGATAATGCGGGATAAGTCACCTGTTACGGCTGATGCGCCCCGCGTTGCGTCTTTCCCATGGAATCGGCCAGCGATGCAGAGAATCTCATTTTGTTTGAACGTTGTCGCCCCGTCGTCAGTATAGTAAGCACTGGGATGAATATCATAGCAAATTCATAGGAGAAGGGTTAACATGACAACAATGGGGTCGCGCGCTGAGGCGCTGGCGGCCATGCCGGGAGGGGGGAAGGATTCCCACGTTGTCTCTTCCGCACGTCATGCAACAAACTACATGTTTACTTTCTTTCTAACTTGGGTCAGGGAGGGCCGCCATCATCCAGTCAATCGCACGCCCAGGACGTGCAAGAAGGTGCGGTCCCTAACCAGCCCCCTCGGCCGGGAGCCGGGGGAAAGGAGGTAAACAGATGACACGAGCATGGATAGGGCCACGATCGATCGGACCCCTCAGCGGGCCGGTCCGGACCGGTCGTTCAAGTGGTTTTGCCCGCTGCGACGTACGGCCCGCGCTACTGTAGTGCCGGGCCAGAGCAACTGGGTCAGCTCCGCAAGGCCCTATCGGCCCCTTCGGAGCGAGGGTCAAGATGGAAAGGAAACAAACATGTTGAAGAAGCTGGTATTCGTTGGTATTGTGCTCTTCCTTGCCAGCGCGTCTTATGCCGCGCTGCCGCCCAGCGGATCGTTCACCGGCGTTGACGTGGAGGAGTGGGACGGCAACGCCAATATCAAGGGCGAGGCCTTTAGCTGGCCGGCGGAGTTCAAGTTTCAACCCGTTTGCGTGATTCCGGTCCAGATGGACGTCGGATTCTGGATCAGGATCGTCGACTGCAAGAATGCCGTCATTAGGCTGCATCAGGATGCGATTCGCAAGTACTCCGGCGCGGTCACGCTCACGGTCCAGTGCAACGTCAGCATCGATCTGGCCGTGGAATTTGCGAAGCTGCCCGGCATGCCGGTCAGCACGGATTTCGCCAAGATCACTCCCTCGCACCTGGATCCCACCGGTGGCGACGTGGTCGTCTCGGTAGGGCTCAAGGACGTGGATCTGGCCGGCTTCAGAGCCGAGGCCGTGGGAAACCTGATTCAGGTTGGCAATGTGACCATCAAGGTCCGTCCGAGCGTGGCTCCTCGGCTCGCCGGCGCGTAGTCCTACAGGCTTGCCCTGCGTCCCGGATCCGCATGGGTCCTGACGCGAGTGTTCCTGATGTCCAAGCAGATGACTTCTGCACCGGGGGCTGGATAGGAATATCCAGCCCTCTGCTCTTTCCAGGCATTTCGTGCCTTGCAATCTGCAGGCCGGGAAGAGGCCGGCGCCGTCGAGAGGAAAGACCGAACGCCGGGCCATCGCTTGGCCTCTTACGCCTGCACCGGCGGGGTTCGGCCCGGCTCCTGCAGCAGACCCGGCATGCCCGGCAATCCGCGCCAGCCCTGGGTCAGTCCTTGCACGACACGCAGAACGACAATCCGGTCGTCGCGCGCGTCCCAGTCCAGCAGCGCGAGGGAGACGGCGCTGGAAGAAGAGACGAAGGGATGAAGACCGGATGAGGGGACGTTCTGATCCTGTTCACTTCCCACCTTTCGGCCCTCTCTCTGCGCCAACGGGGCCACCACGCTCCACAAGGGCTTGCCCACGGCGATCACACTCACGTTGATATCGGGATCGACCCGGGGCGTGGGCCAATGGGGCGGTGCCAGCCGTCCCACCAAGCCGCCGAATCGAGCGAGATCAACGTCCAGGAAGGACAACAGCTCCGCTAAAGGATGCGATTCGATCCAGGCCTTGACGGCCTGCAAGGCAAACAAGGAGGTAAGCTCGCCCCCACCTTCCTGCGGATTCTGCAACTGGTGGGCGATGCACTCCGCCCACAGCGGGGGTTGAAGAGCCAGGGTCTTCAGCGATTTGCCCGCGCGCTCCTCGATGGCTTGCCGGAAGGCGCGGGCCAACCGACCCTCCCAGTCCGGCGTCAGAAAATCCAGGAGCGTTTCGCGCGCCGGCCGCGCGTTCATCGCCCCGAAGCGCTCCAGGCATTGATCCGGGTCCAGCGTCAGGCGGTTGACCCACGCGGCCAGGGCCGCCACGCTGCGGGGCAATTCTCTCTCTTTGACAGGGTGGGCGATGCCGCCGGCGAGAGACTGCGGTATCCTGCCCACGCGATCGATGAGGACGAGCCGGCCGGTGCGGGGAAACAAACCCAAACCGATGCCCCCGGCGATCAGCACCAGACCGGCCATGAGGGCCAACCACGAAACGATGGCATCGACTGCCATCCGTGAGGGAGTCCCCAGGCATAAGGCGGCCCAGGCCAGGGCCAGACACACCAGTCCCACGGCCGGCCACCGCCAGACCGGAGGACTGGCGTGGTCGGGGGCCTCGTCCTTGCTCACCTGGTCCGGACGCCTCTGGTTGGGGCATCCCGCCACGCAGGCCAGACCGAACCCAGCCAGCGCCAACAGCACCACGGCCCAGGCCCTGGTGGCCAGCGTCCAGGCGTGCGGCCACAGGGGCTGTGTGGCGCTCGCCAGCCCCACCAGGATCAAGCCAACGGCGGCGCGGCGAATCCATCCGCTCGCCCCTTTTCGATAGAGCACCGATGGGATCCCGCCCGCGTGCGAAGCGCCGGGACGCAAGGCTGCCCTCCGTCCCCCGTTCTGGCGCCCCTCCTGCTCGTCGCAAAGCTGATTTCGAGGATGCCGGGTCCACCCCATCGGCAACACCATGAGCACGGAAGCGACGATGGACACCAGGCCGCCGCCCGTCGCCAGGAGCCTGTCGTGCGCGGCGATGCCCGCGGCGGCGCCGATCAGACCGAGCACGAGAACGAGCAAGCCGGCAAAATAGGTCTTCCGGCTGCCGGGCCGGCTCACGGCCACATCGGGAGCCTCCGGCTGTACCGGAGTGAACCGGTCGGCCCAACGCGTTTCGGGCCGCGCGAGCCAGGCCCGCAGGGGCTCGTAGGTGTTCTCCTCCTGCCGCTGGAACGCTTCGGCCACCAGCAGACGAGTCCGCGCGCGTTCCCAGAGCCGCTGGCGGGTCAGCAGTCGTGCGAGTCTCGGCCGCAGGTCCTGGAGGAAGAGACAAAGACTGAGCAAGGGTTCCCGCGCGCTGACTTGCCTGATCGTCTTGCGGATCGCGTCCGCGATCTCTGCGTTCTCGGACCGGCGGGCGTCCGAACGGCCCGTGCCGCCCGCAGGGGACGAAGCCTTCGCCTGATAGGCCCTCTCACAGATGGTGGCGATCTGATCGACCAGCAGCCGAGCCTGCTCCTGGATACTGGCAAACCAGCCGCGCGGCACCGTCCGCCGGTACAGATCCAGGAGGTCCTCCCGCGCCAGCCGTTGGGCAATCCGCTCGGCCACGGCCGTCAGGTCCGCCTCGATCGTGCGACAGCCGAATGAGCCGCACACGTTCAGGAGGCCCTCCTGGGCGCCGGTCCGGGCCCGCTCGTTCTGGCGCAGCAGGCCGCGGCAGGTAATTCCGTGGTACAGGAGAAACTCGGCGCCGAGCCGATGCAGTTGCTGCGGCCGTTCAAACCAGACCTTGTCCGTGTTGCATCCGTCCAGCAGGTAGACCCGCTGCGCGAGGAGCCCATCTTGCAGTTGTTCCAGGAGCAGTTTCCAGGTCTCGAACCATCGGGCGTCATCCCCGCAGCCGCCGGCGGCGGTCCGGGCGGTCAGACCGAGGACCGTCATATCCACGGCCGTGTCCACCCGGCGCAGCACCCGCATCAGCCGGACGGCGGCAGCGACGGCCGCTTCATTCGATAAATCGATCGCCATGTAGGAGCTCACCCGCAGGCGACTGCCGGGAGCAGGATCGGCGGCCGGCTCAATCGAGTGGAGCCGGCGCACCAAAGAAGACAATAACACCACAAGCCTCTCGTCGTCACGACCGATGAATTCGGATCGCTCCCGAAGCAACGAGCCTTCCGGCACCCGGAGATCGGAGGCCCAGGCCCATTCCGACGCGAACAGCCCTTCGCCCTGCGCATCCGCCAGCACCAAACCAAAAGGTCCCTGGATGGGCGCGGTCAGACACTGCGCCAGATGAGAAAGCTCCCGCAGCGTCTCCTGGGCGCACGGCCCGACCCCGACAAACAACGTCGGCAGCGGCCCCGTCACTTTCTTGTGACCCTCATCTCCTGGCACGGGTCCTTATCCGCCTTTCGTGAACGCAACGTCCTCTCACGATTTCGCCCCGCCGGCCGTAAGCTGATCCGCCCGGAACCGCTGCAGGTCCCCGCGGCAGTTCTCGAGCACGTCCTGGAGGCCGTGCTGTTCGCCGTCGACCAGACCCGCCCCGCATTCCGTCAGATTGTGGATCAGCGCTTCCATCAGGGCCACACTGCGGTCGAGTCCCTGACGGACCCCGTTGGCATCAGCGAGCGGCAGATCGTGCAGGAGCACCTCGATCCGCGAATCCGCGCCGCCGTGCAGCTCCGCCATGCGGATGGACACCTGGGGGTCCGTCAGCCGCCGCATCTGCTGGCGCAGCCGGTCGCTCGTCGCGTCGAGCAGCTTGCGCAGCGAGCCCACCTTGGCGGCGTTGGCCTCGTAGGTCTTGCGCTCCATCGTGTCCTTCTGCGAGCCGATCTGGCTGTGCCATTCCGCCAGGGCGCTTTGATAGGAAAGATACCAGCTCTTGTCCAGCCACAGATCGGAGTACTCGAAGCCCATGTGCCGGACATACTCGTCCGTGGCCGCCACGTATTTCCGGTAGCGCGTGAGGGCCTCCAGGCAGAAGCCGTAGCGCAGGCGCAGGATCTGGACCCACTCCCCCGTGAGATGCCGGTAATTCTCGTCCACGTTCGCCTCGCGCAGACTGATCTCGCAATTGTGCGTCAGTAGCGGCGGCACGCAGGAATTGGCCACCTGCTGCACCACCGTGACATCGAGGGGCGGGGCGAACTTGCGGGATTTGGCCAGATCGATCTTCGGCTCCGCCAGGCGCCAGATCTCGCAGATGCTGCGGTAGTAGGGGTGATCGTTGCTCGTCTGGCGTTCCGTGAGCCCTTCGTGGAAGAGGTCCCAGCCGTGCGTCTCGATGTCCCGCAGGAACCGCTTCATCTCGCCCGACAACTGGGCGAGACTGCCGGCCAGCCGGTCCTCCACGGGCTTGACGTCCGCCAGATCGGGCTTGACCTCCCGGACCGACAGGACCGTGGCCAACAGCACGGGCTTGATCAAGCTCTGCCGCAGGTCCCGCGCCGTCACCGCGTCCAGGGCGTTCGCGGACTCCAGCGACAGGCACAGCGGCGTCGCGAAGAGGCTCTCCGCCTTGGCCGCGCCGTTCGACTGGCTCTGTTCCTCCGCCAGGCGCGTCCGTTCGCTGACGGTGCGGCGCTGCCAGGCCAGCGCCGTGAGGGCTTCCAGCGACTGCTTGCGCAGGGCGAACACCCGCCACGTCGTCTTGATCGATCCGAGCGAGCCTTCGTGCAGCAGCGCCTCGGCCAGGGGGCTCCAGTGGGCGTCCAGCACCTCGCTGACCAGCGGCCCGATGTCGCTGCTGTTCCACGACAGCGCCGGCAGCCGCCCCTGCAAGGCCTCCAGCGCCTGTTTGACACCCGCCAGGATGTCGGTGACGATGGTATTGATCCGGGGCGACGCCGCCGCCTGCTGTTGCGTCAGCAGCGACTCCAGGCTCTCGGTCCAAGCCGCCAGGCACGCGCCCAGTTGGTTGATCGGCCGCAGTTGCTCGGCGTTGAAGAAGTCGCGCTCGATCATCTCATCGGCGGTCTCGAGGATGCTGTCCATCGGCTTGGCCGGATTGAGAACCTTCTCACCTTCCTTGCGTGCCGCCGGGATCAAGGAGGTTTCCAGATACCGCCGGACGCTCTGGACGATGCCCGACACGACCTCCTGCGAGGTCCCCCGGCCCGGCGGGTCCCAGTGGAAGGCCAGCGTGGGCTGAATGAGCTCCCCGGCGCCCGGGCACGTGCTCAGGACGGTCGCGATCCTCTTTTGAATCTCCTTGCCGTACCCTGCACGCGTATGGTTGCGCTCCGCGTCCAACGTCTCCAGCTCGGCCAGGATGCGCGATTCGACGTTCGCCCGCTTGTGGCCGGGCGTTCCGCACCAGAACCCGTAGCTGGAGAAGCACTGCCGATGGTTGTTGACCGGGTCCCGCTGCGGGAGGATCTCCGCGAGCTTGTTGTTCGCATCGGACCGGACCTGCTGGCTCAGCGGTTCCAGGATCATGGCCCGGGCCACGCGGGCGATGAGCCGGACGAGATGCCGGCGGTCGCCGCTGCCCATATCGACCTGCCCGTTGAGCAGGTACAGGAAGTTGAACGGCCCGGTGTCCTTGCGGAAACATTCCTCGCCGCCGTCGGTGGTGCGATACCGGACGCGGATGTCCGGCCGGCGCTCGTCGCTGAGGAACTCGATCTGATCCAGCGTCGCGGCGGCGGTGGCTTCGAGCTTGGGCCGCAGCATCGGATCGACGCGGAACGCGTCGGGCAGCAGCAAGTGGCCGATGACCTCGGCGGGCTTGGGGAACGACTCGCGGGACCACCAGCGCAGGTTGTACGCCATGTCGATGAGCATGCCCGCCCCGGTCCCGCCGCAGACGCTGCTGGCGATGTGCACCGCCGGCGCTCCATCCGCCGCCAGGACGAACTGGTCCGGCTGCTCCTCCACGATCTGCTGCGTGCTCGTGCGCAGGCTGCTGAACCGCGTCGCCACCGCCTCGTGCACGATCGTCTCGCGCAGCTCGAAGAACACCAGGCGTCCCAGCCGGGGGATGCCCTGGCACCCGTAGTCGGCGAACGTGGCGTCCTCGCGGAAGCCCCGCATCCAGTCGAGGTGCGGGTGAAACTCCGGATAGCGGGCGTTGTCCCGGACGACCTCACCGATATCGACGTAGTGAAAGAGGTTGATGAAGTCGGACATGATGCCTTCCGGCGGCCCCCCATCGTCCGAGGCGTCGGTATCCAGCTTCAGGAACCGAATGAACGAAGGGACATACCCGAACAGCTCGCGGAGGTAATGCTCCGCCCATTGGCACACCAGCACCCCGGTGCCACCCAGGCCCACGATCAATGTGGGTCGCACGACGATTGGATTGTTGCTCAGTCGCATCACACGTTCCTCAATAGGGCATGGATAATTGATGATCGATGATTGATGATTGAGAAAAGAAGAATTGGCCTCCTCCTTCCATCATCCATGATCCATCATCCTTAACGAATCGCCAATCAGTTAGCGGTGGTAGCCGGCCGCAACTCCTCGGCTCCCATTCTCCGCACCCGGACCGTCACCCGCATGGTTCGATCGACGCTGTCGATCCGATACGGAAGGTCCAGATCGATTGACCGGGTCTGGCCCTCGTCCGGCAACGCCAGCGAGCCGGCCTGACTGGACCAGACGCGTCCGCGCCGGGCCCCGAGACCCGTCCAAACGCAGAGCAGCCCGGTGCGCGCCAGGGCGGCGTTGCCCCGGATGCGGGGGATGATCGCGGCCCACGCCCAGCGACGCGGATACAAACTGCGCCGCAGCAGGACACAGATCGGAGCGACCACCGCGGCAACCCCTTGCAGAAGACGGCCCAGCCCGACGCCGAGGCGGGAGTCCGGCCCCAGGCCCGCCTGCCGCGCCAGGTGCCGCCCCACGTGATCCCACCGGCCGCAAAGGTACCGCGCGTACAGCACCAGATCCTCCGCCAAGGACGTCTCTTTCAGATCGACCAGGACGGGGTTGTCCAGGCGGACCGGCTCCACGACCGCGACGTTGTCTTCCAAGCGCATATCCAGAGCCAGCCGGCTGGGACTGGGGACCAGCACCCGCAGCGCCATCGCCACCACGGCCATGAGCAGCACTGCCGCAATGGGCCACCAGCACAACGGAACCGCCCAGGGCGCATCCAGATGGATCGCGTAAACGTCGCTCCACTCGGCCACCATCCGATCCGCCGGCAAGGTCCCGGATGCGCCGGCGGAGGATTCCGCTGCTTCCTGCGGCCGGTAGACGACGGAGGCGACCAGGGAATATCGTTCGTTGACGGCGCGTTTGGGCCAGCCCCAGAAGCCCCGCGGCGTGCGCCGGGGCAGAACCTTGACCGCCTCCGTCCCCGTCTTGGCGGGGAGGTCGAAGCTCTTTAGATCCGACCCGGCGGCGAGATTTCCTCTGCTCCTGCAAACGTTCCAGGACCCGCACGTCCGCCGGTCTGCCGGCCGGGCCCTCTTCGGAATTGCGCCATACGTAGACCACTGTCTGGGCGGCCGACCACTGTCCTTCCAGCTCCGGTGCGACGCGGAACCGAGGCCGCACCCACAGGTCATGGGACCCGTCCAGGGTCAGCATCCCGCCGTCCGACGCCCAAGCCGCACCGGTGGTTTCACCACTCAACGCCAGGCCCTCCAGCACCGGCGGGAGGACCCGAATGTTGGGACATTCCCACCGCAGCACTTCCAGGCCCTGCGACGACAGCCGAAAGCGTGCCACCCCATCGCGCAAGGTCTCCGCCGCCGGCAGGAGCCGAGGCCCCTTCGCCGACAACTGCCGGGTCGCCGTGGTCTCGGGTCCGAGCGGCGCGGTCGCCCCGTCCAGCCAGGTCTCGCCCTGGCCCGGAAGCTGGAATTGGAAGGCCAGCGCCTGCAAGCGGCTCAGATCGACGGCATCCTGATGGAGCGTCACGTGGTACTCAAAGGGCCACTGCCGGACCCGCGCGGTCAGCCACGAGGGAGGAGCCGCCGCCGGCGTAATCTCATGGGGTTGAATCGACGCGATGATCGGCGTCAGGACGTACATCGTGGGGCGGCTGGACTGCTGGTCCTGCCCCACCACCTCCAGGGCGTATTGGCCGTTTTCGGCGATCTGGACCTCGCGCGTGAAGGACAGATTGGCGGACAATTCACCCGTATCCGAAAACGCCGTCACCCAATCCGCTCCTGCGGCCGGTCGCCGCAGCAGCCGCAGGGTGGTCTTCCACGGCCGCGCCTGGCCCGTGGCGGCCCAATCACTGCTCTGCACGTCCACGCGCAGACGCGTGGACAGACGCGTGGCCAGGGGCGCTTCGCTGCTGTGACCTTTGACCCAGGTACGGGAATCGAATACCGGTTCCGCGCCGCCCGGCTTGAGCCGGCTGACCGCAATCGTCAGACGCGGCTCCTTCACCAGAACATGGGCCAGCGCGCGCTGCGATGACGGTCCGGTCGCCCCGCGCACGAGGGGCGTCTCGGCACTGAGCTCGAGGGAGAGCCGGCCCAGGACCTCGGGCGTGCACGTGACGTGCCCGATCAGCCGGCACGTCCGCGCCGTCCCTTCGGCCGGGATCAACGACGTCCATTGGATCGCATCGGTGATCTTCTGCGCGCCGGCTCTGGAGGTGACCGTCACCCCACACGATTTCTTGAACTGCTCGATCGCGGCGTTGTGGCCCACGTCGTCGGCCTTGTAGCCGCGGAACAGCGCCTCCAGCGGAACCTGCACCGGCTCCCACACGTAGCCGGGAATATCGGCCGGCGTGCCGTCACCCACGGTCAGATCCGTCAAGACGAATCTTCGATCCTCCGTGCGGAATTGCCCCCCTTTGAGCTTGATCTGCAACGCATGGTCCGTCTTGCCGGGTTGCATCGTCACATGCACATAGACCCCCAGCACCTGACCCGGCGTCAAGCCGGACACGACCTGCTCGAGTTGCACCTTGCTGGCGCCGGCCGCCACCGGCATATCGACGAAGAGGGAAGGGCTCGGGGCCCCCAACGCGGAATTCTGCGTTGGGGAACCGCTCGCCAGGGCGGAATTCTGCCCTTGGGGACCCGAACCGGCCGCCCCCAGCCCGGCAATCTCAAAGCGGACCGCCGAGACGTTCTGGTCCGGCCGCCATACCGCAAAGAATCGGATCGGCTCCCCACAGAACAGGGTGTCCGAGATCGGTCCTTGTCGCTGCCCGGCGTCTCCCTGCGTCACCACCCATTCGAACAGCCCCTGGGCCACCGGATCGACGACGGCGTAGGTCTTCATGGCCCCCTGCAAGTTCTCGATCGTTCCGCTCAGATCGATCTCGCATTTGTCCGCGGGCGGGACCGGAACCGTGGATTCGACGAAGTACGTCGCGGTAACCGTCCGGCCTTCCGCGCCGCCCGCCTGCGGCCGCTCCAGCAGCCGATTCTCAGGACTCACCACTTGCGTCGTCCCGGAACGCATGTCGATGGTCCGGATCCAGGCCCCGGAAAGGGCGTCGGGGAAGAGATCCAGCGTCTGGTTCAGGTCCCGGTCGAAAACCGGGAACGCCGAGATGAGCAGCGGCTGGCGGTGCAGCTCGCCCACCCAGAGCGCCTCGCGCGGGTCCGTAAAGGTGCACGCCAGACGCGTCAACGCCGGCGCGTAGGCCAGCTCGAACACCGGCAGGCAAATGTGACGGACCCCCGCAAACGTCCGAACCTCCACGTCGGCCGATCCCGTCAGCCGTTCCTCGCGCTCGATCAAGGGGATGGGCCCGGTGATCAGATTCCCGTGGTCGTCTTTTCGCAGGGTCCATTGGGTCTGCGGCAGCGGCTCCAGGTGCAGGACGCCCGACAGCGGCTCTACCTTGAATTCGCCTTTGCCGGTAATGCGGAAGTACACTTCCTGTCCGCCCTGCGCATCGATCTGGAGCTTCGTCGCGGTCGGGGACGCTACCTGGAGCACATCGTTGGTCGCGACACTGACCACCTCCAGGCTCACACACTCGGGATGCACGTACAGATCGCTCGCAAAACGCAGGAGGGGAGCGTTGGCATCGGCCACCGTATGCCGCAACTCGCCCGTCAGCTTGTACAGTCCCGGCGCGCGCACCAGGAAGGGCTGCGTCTCATAGAGCCGCCCGGGAATCGTCCAGCGGCCCTGATCGACAACGAACGCACCCTTTCCATCGGCCAGGCTCGCCTGCAGGTGGATCGACAGGCCGCGCCCATCGTCGGACGGCGGGACATCTTGAGACTCCGGCGTCTCCTTCCTATGCCGATCGAGCAGACGGGCCCGCACCTGCACCTGTTCGTTGAGCCACCAGGGCAACCCGGGCGTCATCTCCAGTTGAACCATGGAATCCGGGATGCGGTAGAGACGCACGGCCGACGGACGTTTCGGGTCCGTCATGCCGAGCGTCCATCGTCCCTGCCAGAACCGATCCACGAGATCCCGGGCGCCGGGCCGGCGCAGCACCAGCGCCCGCGGCCCGCCGGACGAGATCGGGCTGGAACGAATCCCGGCCGTCGCTTCGAGCCGGCCATCGAGAGCCATCGTGCGCGCTGCCGCACTACGGGCGCCGGACGGCTGCACCGCGATCGACTCCGGCGGTGTCCCCACGGCCACGATCGCCCAATCGTGACGGCTGACGACAACATCCTGGCCTATCCGGGCGCCCGAGGCCGAAAACGTCCAGGAGGATGTCCGCAAAACCGAGTTCCGGCGTGAGCTGATACACTTTGCCCCCCGTCATCAGGGCGATCGAACGCATCAAATCCTCGACGGCCGCCTCCCGGCCGGAAAGCGGGGACCGCCGGCCCCCAGTGCGGGAAGACACCTCGTTCATCAGGACCGGGTATACCTCGATCTTCTGTTCGGCAAACCGTTTCGCCGTGCTCAGCAACGGACCGCGGCCGCGCTCCATCTCGCGGACGCTGTCCCGGGTGTCGCCATTGCTCAGCAGGATCAGCTTGGCCGGACCCGGCCCATACTGTTGCCGCGCCGCCTGAATCCGGTCCGAGGCCCAGCTCAGGCCCTCGGCCACGTCCGAGCGGGAAGTCACCTGGAGTTCCGCCGGTTTCACCAGGTTGCGGCAGGCCGATTCGTTCAGAAACGTCTGTCCCCACGGCAGCAGCGGTCCGGTCTCCCGGCTGGGCAGAGAGTACCGCACCCGATCCGAGAAGTGCGTCACGCCGACGTACAGATCGGACCGCAGGAAGGGCAGCAACTGGAGAAAGATCAATTGCCCCTCGTCCCGGAGCGTCAATCCTCTGCCGGCGGAACCGGCCGACAGGTTGTCGCTGCCTTCCATATTGCCGGAGACATCCACCGCAATCACGACGTAACAGGGCTCCGGTCGTTGCGGAGCCGGTGCGGAACCCGGCCCCTCCGCCGCTTGCGCCGAGACCAGGGCTCCGATCCACATGACACTGCCAAGTAGTGCGTTCATAGCATCCTGCCCAAGGCCCTACCTCCGAGATCGCGCCGGGAGGTTCAGGCTTCCTTTCTTGTATTCCCGGTTTCGTCTTGCTTGGGTCGGGGCTTACGACCGCCCCAGCTCTTTGCCAACAACCCGCGTCCCCTTTCGTTCGCCGCCGGCTCGTCCGCGTCGCGTCTGACCAGGGCTCGACTCAGACCGCCCGGCTCACCGCCACCCTCACTTTCTCCGTCTCCTCGACGATCTCCCGCCCCCGCATCTGCAGCACGGCCTCCTGGGGCACAGCGTCTCACCCACGCCTCCAGATCGGCCAAGACCTGCCGCTGCACGGACGGCGAGTCCTTCTCCCGACACTGCGCCAGATAAAACCCCGTGACCATGCGTCGGAGTTGATCGCGGGTATCGACCCCCGACTGCAGGATGCCGGCCAGATGCTGCTTCGCCTCCTCCAGCCGGGGCGGCCGGGCCTCGAGCAACTGCTCGGCCTCGACCAGGCAACGGGCCTTCTCACAGGCTTCCAGGAACCGATTCACCGGATGGCGCGGATCGGCGCGTCCCGGTACTTCGGGCGACCCTGCCGGCCAGGATTCCAGACACTTCTCGGCGAGAAGCCGAGCCTGGGCCAGAGCCTCGGCGTTTCCCCCGGCCAAAGCGGGCGACAGGGTCGTCTCCACGCACTGCCACAAGCGCAGGCACCTGCGTGCATTGGCGCCCAATTGCCGGAGGACCCTTCCCAGCAGCAGGCCGGCTTGATCGGTGGTGAAGGGCGGCGGGTCGCGGCGGCCGGCAAGCCGTCCGATGGCGGATTGCGGACTGCGGATTGCGGATGCGGCGAGACTCGGCCGCCGACCCCTGATCGGTTCCCCAATGCGGACTCGTTTGGACCCTCCCGCATCCGATCCGCAATCCGAAATGCCTCCCGTCCCCCATCCAAACAACAAAGACACGGTCAGCCAGGAGGACGGATCATACCGCAGGGCCTCGGCCAGATCGTCCTGCACCCGATCCCACGAGCCGGGGCTGGATTGCAGAGCGGACAGGGCCCGGTGCGCCTGGTACTGCCCCTGATGGGCATCGAGCTGCTCCTCCAGGGCGGCCCAGTCTTCGATCCAGCCCTGCGGATCGAGGAGCCGGCATTGGGCGAGGGCCCGATACACCGACTCGGGAACCGGAACTGTCCGCTCGGAAGGCCGGTTCTGCCGCACATGTTGCCGCGGCTCGTCGATCAGCGTCTCGATCTGGACCCGCCTCAATCCGTCCAGGTGACGCCCAAGACGGGTCCCCAGCTCCTCGAGCAAAGCGGCGGTTTCGGCGCCGGTCCGCGCTGCGCCTGGGCCTGGAACTGCTGCAAGCGACGCTGCAAATCCGCCAGCCTGCTTTGCGCCTGGCCCACATCGGTGAGCGTGCAGAACTCCTGGACTTCCGAGACAAACCTGGCGCACGCCTGCTGAAATTGGAGTTGCTCCTCCTGCGCCTCCAGCGCCCCGATCTTTTCGAGCTGCGTTTCCACGCGGGCGAGCACGGCGGCAAGCTCGCCGCGTGCGTGGAGCGAGAGCAGCACCTTTCGCTGCACGTGCAGTCGGGATTTGGCCAACTCGTACTGGCCCGAGGCCAGGTAACCCTCCGTCACCGCCAGTTCCTCCCGGGCGGACTGTTCCATCCGGGCCAAGGGATTCTCCGGCCCGGTTAACGAGGAGGGTATGTCGTCGCTCAGGAGCAGGCTGGCCGCCTCGGCATAGCGCTGGTGCTGCTCCGGCACAATATGGTCCTCTGGATGACCCGCCTCCTGCGGACCGGGACGGTCGCCGTCGAGCCGGCAATCCCAGAGCGATAGCTGGCGAAACACGGAAGAGGCGTGGCCCAGCGGATGGCGGCTGTCCGGCACCAGCCCGCGGGCCTGGGCCGCCAAGCGCGTCACCAGCGCGTGGAGCCGCCGGTAGGTCGGGTCCCGCAGAATCAGCAGGCCACCGAATTGCGGATTGCGGATTGCGGATTGCGGATTCGCCTCGCACGCCTCGTCCCATCCGCACTCCACACTTCCCGCCCGGTTCACGTCCGCAGCGCCCTCAAGCGGTCCCAGCCACAATGTCGTCAGATCGTCCGGGAGCCCGGCGAAGAAACGCACCAACTCCTCGTCGATCACCTGCAGGAGATCAGGCACGCCGAAAGCGACGTTGATGAGATTCAACAGATTGAAGCAGGCAGTGGGCAGCCCTGTTTCTTGCGAATTGGCGTCCTGCGTCTTCTTCAATCCGCAGTCCGCAATCCGCAATCCGAAATCCGATATGGCCGCCCGCGCCAGGTCCTGCACGCCCTCGAGCCGGCCCAACTGAATGCGCAGCACACCCCGGTTGTTCAACGCCAGGACACGCAGGTGGCTCGCGCCGGAGGGCATGAGAAGGAAGGCATCGTAGAACTCGACTGCGTTTTTCGCGCGGTCCGCCAACTCGTTGAGCCAGCCCGCGGCCCAGAAGAAGCGGGCCGCCACCGGCGAGTTCCCCCACCGCCACTGGCACAGGCCTTCTACCCGGGCACAAAGCTCGCGCACGTCCACGGCCGTGGCATCCATCGAGCACATCAGCCCCAGACGCCGGTGCAACTCCACCGTCAGGGCCTCGCCATGGGGAGAGCCGAGCGCTTGCTCCAGAGGCAGCTCGGCCGTCCCACCGGGAAGCTTCGTGACGCTATGCTGGTCCACTTTGCCGTCAAAGACCAGCTTCGCCAGCAAAGTGGGCGTCGTCTCTACGTCCTGACCGTCGATCCGAATACGCAGCATAGTCGTGGCCCTGTGTGCTTGAAGTCCCGGTAGGAACTTCAAAGACGTTCCCGGGCTCAGGGTCCCCCACGCGGTCCTGCGCGGTGGGGATTCCTTTGTCCCCGTCCAGGGCTGGCATCCACCGCCAGCCTCCGTCCTGCTTGTCACCCTACCCCAATGCCCCCAGCCACGTTGACTACAATATCGGCGTGCATCAGATTATCGCCACCGGCGCCAAGATGCCTATCGTCTATTGCGATGGTCGTACGCCTTGACGACACGGGCAACGCCGCGGACCGGCCGCCGCCTCGCTCCCGCACGCTCTACAGTCGAGCAGTCAAATCGCCGAAGAAACTCCCAGGCATGCGGCGTACGCTTGCCCAACGGAGTAGATGGAAATGAGCCACATGTTCTGTACGCTGCAGGAAGCGGCCCAAACGCTGAACGCCAGTGAGGACGAGATCCGGGCCCTGCTGGAACGAGGGCTGCTGCGCGAATTCCGGGAGGGACCGCACCGGCTCCTGAAGGAAACCGACGTGGATGCTCTGGCTCGGAAACAGGCGCCAACGCCGCGAACGTGAATCCCCGACCCGGCCGCCCACCCAGGCCGGACGGTTCTCACCCTCCGGCGACCAGGGAGCGAAGGCAGGCCGCCCCGCTCCCGGCAGACAGCCGCACGGGATGGGTGCTCCCGGCCGTCCGAGAATGCCGTACGCAAAGGGTCGCGTCGCCTCTTCGCACCGGGCCCAGGAGACAGGGCCGCGTGGTCCGGACCGTCGGCCGTCCGGCCGCGGGTCCATCCGACAGTGGTTCTGGATGGGTCTGATCCAGGATCGCCCCGTGGCCATCGCCCTGCTGTCCGGTTTGGTTCTCTCGCTCTTGGCGGCGCTGGTCGCGGGCCTCGGTTACCTGACCCAAGCCTCGTGACCCCATAAAAAGAGGGAAACCGGCGCCCGCTTTGTCCTTGCAAGGGACCCCATACGCGAAGCCCCGCGTCCGGGAACCCGAGCCGGGCGGCCTGTTTCCCCTGGTGTAGGAGTAGGAGAAGGAGTTCAGAGATAGCATTTCATCTATACAAAGAATGGCATGATTTTCCGCTTCGTGCAAATCCCGCCCGCAAAAAAATCTGCCGCCCGAGAAGCAGGGTGCCGCCGTCTTCCGATAAAAACACGCGGCAGGATGCTGCCCGCCATGAACACGATAAATGGGGTCTTGCTTACCCGTTTCCTCATGGCTTTTTCTTGACGGGGGCCCGCGGATCGGGTATACTCATCGCTGTAGGATCGAGATCGGGGGCAATCAGAACACCACCGGGGGGTGGTTTCTACAACGTCTCGGCAGGAACGCCGTCATAACGGCTTCAAGTGGGGGTGATGCAATGTCTAAAGTCCGCCTCAGCGCATTGTTGGGCTGCCTGGTGATGGCCGGGTCGGCCCTGGCCGCTCCTTCCGTCAACACGACCCGCATGTCCGGCTATTACTCCGGCAATGGCGGCGAGATCACGCTGGCCCCCAATACCGATCTGGCGGCTCTGCTCGGGTATAGCGGACCGTTCCAGAGCTTCTGCTTGGAGAAGACGGAATACGTCGCCCAAGGCGCGACCTATGACGTGCTGCTCAACACGGAAGCACTGCTGGGCGGCCTGAATAACGGACCTGCCGGGCCGGGCGGCGGCGATCCTCTGGATCCGCGGACCGCTTATCTGTACTGGAATTTCCAGGCCGGCACCCTGAGCGGGTACGACTATACGCCCGGCACGGTCGCAGCGCCTCGGCGGGAGCCCTCCAGGATGTGATCTGGTACCTCGAGGATGAAGTCGCCCTGACCTGGGGCGCCGGCTCGCTTCAGGATACCTTCTACACCGCGGCCCAGAACGCCGTGAGTTCGGGTAGCTGGACCGACTGGGGGAACGTTCGGGTCCTGAGTCTCTACCAGGTGGGTCATGCCGGCGACCCCCAGTACCGTCATCAAGATCTGCTGGCGACAACCACGATTCCGGCCCCCGGCGCGGTCGTGTTGGCCAGCCTGGGCGCGGGCCTCGTGGGCTGGCTCCGCCGACGCCGCACTCTGTGAGGCCGGCGCGAGACAGAAGGAGCCTTCGTATAAGGCCGGGAGATCATCCGCGGCCTTTTTTCTGCGCCCTTCGGGTCGGCGCCGACGGCCGAAGTTCCCATAACGACGGTCCGAAAGGTCCGCCTTCGGCCGACTTTTCGGCCCCCGGGTGCTAAAGACGGCTCCCGGTCCAACCGATATTTGCGCTAGAAAAGAGGGTCGTCGCATTATGAAGACAATCGCTGTTGTCAATCAAAAAGGCGGTTGCGGCAAGACCACCACGGCCGTAAATCTGGCCGCCGCATTGGCGGAGCAGCAAAGAAACGTGCTGTTGATGGACCTTGATCCCCAGGCCCACGCCACCATCGGGTTCGGCCTCGATCCGGACAATCTGCAGCAAGACCGTGTACGAGGCTGCCACCCGTCCCGGGATCAAGCTGGCGGACGTTCTCGTGCCGACGGCGATGCCGCGTTTGACCCTGGCGCCGTCCAGCGTGATGCTGGCCAGTGCGGACGTGGAGCTGGCGCGAACCCCCGGCCGGGAGCTGATCCTGGGCCGCCTGCTGCAATCGGTCCGGGAGCAGTACGATATGTGCGTGATGGACTGCGCCGCTTGCTTCGGGGTCCTGACCATCGGAGCACTCATCGCCGCCAGTGATGTGATCGTGCCCGTCCAGGCCCAGTACTATTCCCTGGAAGGACTGCGGAGAGTCCTGGAGACCATCCGCCTGATCCGGGAGCGTTTTCACCCTTGTTCCGCCGAAAACCTGAGGATTCTCCTGACGCTCGTCGAAGGCCGAACCACGCTGAGCAAGCAGATTCAGCTCCAGATGCGGGAGATTTTCGGCTCCCTGATCTTCCAGACCGTGATCCACAACGATGTCAGGCTCTGCGAGGCGCCGAGCGCGGGCGAGTCGGTTCTCCAGTATGCTCCCCGCAGCCGGGGCGCCAAGGAGTATCGGGCCGTGGCCGCCGAGATCCTGGGAGATATCGCGCCGGTGGAGCCCGGCCGCGGCGGAGCCTCGCGTCGAGGAATCCAGAAGGACCTGTCGGCGCTCTTCGGCGATGTGCTCGCCTCCGCCCCGTTGGCCGCGCAGCGCCAAGCGCGGACGGACAGCCGAACCTCCGGCGACGCGCGTCCGAGAAAGCGAGCCGCGGCCACGCGGCACAGGACAACGAGATCGCTGGTGCCGGAGTCGGCCCGGCCGCCCCGAAGCGTCCTGCGATCTGAATCTCGAGATTCCTTTCCTGGACGAGGAAGCGATGCTGTCGCCCACGTACGCGTCGCCGCCGCCCGATTCCGATACCCCCTGATAGCGCTGCCCGGAAGGTGGTCCCGCGCCTCCTTGACGCGGCGGCGAAGGATTGATGTCTTCTCATGGTGGAACGACGCAAGAAAACGCGGGCCGATGACGACGACGGCAAAGGGGCCGCCGGGGAAGAATCCGCGCCGAGGCAAAGCCCGCCCCGAGCCTGCAACTCGGATGGACATCCGGACCCTCAGCAGGATGGCAACTTGGAGGAACAGGATCTGAGAGAGCCTGCCCCGGCGCAGAATTCCTCTCCGGAGGGTCCCAGAATCGCACTGCCGGGTGAGTTCTACCAGCGGGCGGACCGCTGGTGGTGGCGAGTAAAGCTGCCGGGCGAGGACAAAGCCAAGGCCCGGCCGCTGAAGCTCGACGGCGCGAAAGCGGCGGTGGACGACCGGGAAACCGCCGAGAAGATCGCCTTCGAGATGTGGGAGCACGCCGTCCAGGAGAACGCCGTCCGACAGATCAGGTTGGAGAGCACGGAGAAGATCGAGAGGCTCAAAGCGCAGTTCCTGGACAAGGTCCGCTATTTCACGGAGCTCGTGGAGACCGCGAACGCCAAGATCGAGGCGGACACGAAGGCAAGGGCCGAGGCCGAGGCAAAGCTGGCACAGATGGCCCAAAGCCCAGAGCCGAGAGTGCCGGACAGCGGGCCGAAGACAGAGGCCGAAGAGTTGCCTGCTCCACAAAACGATGCGCAGGTTGGCGAGATAGAGAGCACCATCACCTCCGGCCGTGAATCCACCCTGGAAGTCGGAGTCTGCGAATGTTGTGGGGCCACCGGTGTCGCCCTGGCATACCTCAAGCGTATCGACTCCGGACAGTTGCTCTGCCCGCACTGCCTGGCCGCCCTCCGAGCCGATGTCGTACGGATCGAATCGGCCCCTGCCGAGTAATCCGCGCAGGAAACGAGCCGGAAGTCTCCCGCTTGGGATCGATCGTTCGGCGGACGAATTCTCCTGGCTCCCTGATTCCTCGCGGATCGCTCTGCGCCTTCACCGCAGAGCAGCAGAAAATCCCGACAGTCTGCCGATGAGAAGAACCACGCAGGGGATCGGCCATGCCGATCAGGTCGCAGGCATAGTCCGAGACACTGGCAAAACGGTTGACCAGAGGCTGCGTCGCTTCGTCCAGGGCGCCGAGCGCGGCCAACGCCGCCAGCCCGATCAGCAGCACCGCCGGACGCACCGGCCTCCTGAGGGAAAGAAGGAAGAATCCGGCAATCAAGCCGTAAGCCGCGATGTGCTCCGCCTTGTCGAGGTAATGTACCTGCAGCACGCGCGGTATGTTCTGGCCCGGGATATGGGTGAGTCCGAGCACGACCCCGGCGACCAGCAAAGTCAGCAGCATCCACCGCGGACGAAAATAGGATTTCCAGGCACCTTCCGTCATCGGTTCGATCCTACCGTCTTTCCTCGCCTCTTGGATAGAGCGGAGAATCGATGACGATTGCGATTGAGTTCCTCGTGCCAGTGCATCATAGTATTGGGACCGTTGCCGCGCCAGGTGGGCTCGACCGTCTCAAGCAGGAGAATCCGATGAACAGAACATTGGGATACGTCGTGTTGCTGTTGTGCCTTTATTGTGCCTCGCAGGGTCTGGGGGCAGTCTTTGAGATCCAGCCGACGGTCGCCCAGGAGGACGAGGAGTTCGAGCGGCTCGCCAACGCCTTGAAGCCGGGCGATGAATTGGTTCTGAGCGGCGGGGTCTACTCCCAGACCGGCCGGCGGGCCCTCACGGTGCAGGGGACGGCCGAGCAACCGATCACGATCCGAGCCGCCGCGGGTCAGGAGCCGGTGCTGACCCGCCCGGCCGCGAATAACGCCAGATACAACAACATCGAATTCGTCGACTGCTGCTACCTGGTGGTGCGCGGGCTGCACTTCCAGGGCGGCAGTTCCGGCGTCCGCTTCATTCGCGGCCACCACGTGACCTTCGAGAACTGCGAGATTTGCCAGACCACCAACAACGCCCTGACGATGAACAGCGGCAACTGCGACGCGTTCATCATCCGCCGCAACCACATCCACCACACCGGCCTGCGCGAAAACGGAACCACGGAGGGCGAAGGCATGTACATCGGCTGCCACGACGGCGGGTGCATCACGACGAACAGCCTCATCGAGGGCAACCATATTCACCACCTGCGCGGCGTGGGCAGCGGGGGCAACGATGGCATCGAAGTCAAGTACGGCTCGTACAACAACACGATCCGCAACAACGTGATCCACGACACGAACATCACGACCCAGTATCCGGGGATCTTCGTCTACGGCGGCGGCCCGGCCGTGAATATCGTGGAAGGCAACCGGATCTGGAACGCCGGCGAGGGGATTCAGGTGGTCTCCGACGCCGTTATCCGGAACAACGTCATCTTCGACTGCACGATCACCGGCATCACCGCCGCCCCGCACGCCGCCGTGCCGCACGTGCGAAATGTCCGGATCGTGAACAACACGATTGTGAATCATCCCGTAGGCGTGCGGATTCGCTGGTCCAAGGCGACGGACATGGTCTTCGGCAATAACGCCATCTATTGCCCGGGATCGACCGCCCTCGACGCCTCCGGCATCGACGCGCACAGGCTCAGCGCCAACTATCGTATCCGGTCGATTCGTCGGCGTGAGCATCGATGGGAGCCGCTTTGTGGAGGGCGGCGATCTCGCGGAGGTATTCGTCGCTCCGGCGGAGCACAACTACCTGCCGAAGCCTGACTCGGTTCTGGTCGGCCATGCCGATCCGGATTTGGTGCCGCCGCAGGACTTCAGCGGCACAGCGCGACAGCCGCCTTTCGACGTGGGAGCGTACGAAGTCCCGGGAGAAACGCCGGCAAAAGCGCCGCGGTGAGGTGCTGGAGACCGCCCCTTACTTCAAACCGTTCTTCGGTCCCAGCAGGAACTGTCGCAGCAGCGTGTGGCCGCGGCGGTCCAGCGGTTTCACCGCCTTGGTTTTCATCCAGATTCGGTAACAACTGATCGGCTGCTCTTGCAGCAGGCCGGGTTTGGTCTTCGTGCAGTTCATCATGACCCTCTCATCTACCTACACACACAGCCTTCGCCACGGTGCACACCAGCCGTCTCAGCTTTCCAACCAGCTCCAGCTCGCGACTGTCCACCTGCGATTTGCTTTCCACTTCCTGCTCCGGCCCGGCGGTAGTTGTCCCAGATATGGCGTGCCTGCACCGGCACCTCGAAGTACGGTGTCTGGGTGTTCACGATGGGTGCCTCCACCATCTCATGGATCTCGTCCAGCCGCTCCCGCATGTCCCGCAACATCCGGGTGAGCTGCTCATGGTGCAGGTCCAGGGCGGCGGTCGCCTCTTCGTAGCGGATGTGCCGGATCCCCGTGCGTGCCTGCTGGGCGACCCAATCGCACAGCCGTCTCTGTTCTTCCGTGAGATCGAATCGGAACTGATTCGCGCTGGGCAGCGAGGCGTCGCTGCGCAGAGCACCACCACGTGGGTAGTATTGCATAGTCTGCATCTCCTTATTGATGAGCCTTTGAGGCTCACTGGACCTGTCCGACTTATCGACAGGACCTGCGGAGACCTTAAGCATCAGGCGTGGAAAAATTTGCGCGGCGGATCAAGATGACAGACAAGCACCGCACCAGGGGATTCGCGGGATGGTGGGTGGCAACGCTGGGCAGCGGCAAGCGTAGTCTTCGGAGCTTGCCGATGGCATTGGTGCAGATGCAGGAACCATCGGCAAGCTGCGCTTGCCGCTGCCACCCGTCGTTTGTCATCCCTTCGCTACGCTCAGGGCAGGCTCTGAACGGACGCAGCGGAGTGAAGGATCCGGGCGGCGAAGGGGAGAAGCCTCCCATGCGGTCGCCAGATCCTTCGGCTGCGCCTCAGGATGACAAAGTCGGCACCGCGCATGGACTTTTCCGAATCCGTATCAGACGGCAGCAGTAACGAGCCGCGCAACCGCGACCGCTTCACGGTCATTTTTATACGCCGAAGCTGGTGCCTACGGCGACCGCCGCCCGGACGAGACTGTGATTTCTCGGCACCGTCTTGATCCGCCCCGCCACCCGCGCCAGGGGAATGCTGGAGTATTGGCCGTCCTTGAGCACCACCAAATGGTTCTTCAGACCCTTCATGAGAAGCTCGAGGGCCGTGTGACCGAAGTTCGTCGCCAATACCCGGTCGTAGGGCGTCGGGGTGCCGCCCCGCTGGATGTGGCCGAGGATCACCGCCCGGCATTCCAGGCCGGTACATTCGGCGATCTCGTCGGCCAGCCTGGGTCCGATACCGCCCAGGCGGATCGGGTCCGGGCTGCCGGCAATCCGCTTGCTGACGACCATCTGTCCATCCTTCGCCCTGGCCCCTTCCGCCGCGACGATGATGCTGAACCGCTTGCCCCGGCGGGAACGTCCGAGGACACAGTCACAGATCTT
Organism: uncultured Planctomycetota bacterium; assembly: GCA_963699595.1. GTDB lineage: Bacteria > Planctomycetota > Phycisphaerae > Sedimentisphaerales > Anaerobacaceae > PLanc-01. Next base: position 166,170 of record CAVOUO010000031.1, on the reverse strand, counting down.
CGCCGGCGTGTAGGGAATCTCCGGGATGAGAATGACGTCGGCCCCGCCGGCGACGCCGGCGTGCAGGGCGATCCAGCCGGCGTACCGGCCCATCACCTCGACGATCATCACGCGATGGTGCGAGCTGGCGGTGGTGTGGACCTTGTCGATCGCCTCGGTCGCGGTCGTCACGGCGGTGTCGAAGCCGAACGTGACGTCGGTCCCATACAGGTCATTGTCAATCGTCTTGGGCACCCCCATGATCGTCAGGCCCTTCTTGGCGAACTGGGCCGCCGTCGCCATCGTGCCGTCGCCCCCGATGCAGATGAGCGCCTCGATTCCCCGTGCTTCGAGCACGCGGAGGCAGTCGTCCGAGACGTCCTTATACTGGAGCGAGCCCTTGCCCTGGACGGCAAACCGGAACGGATTGGCCACGTTGCTCGTCCCCAGGATCGTGCCGCCGACGGTCAGAATATTGCTGACGTCGTTGTAGGCCAGGCGTTCCATCCGGTTCTCGATCAGGCCCAGGTACCCATCCTGGACGCCCCAGACCTCCAGCCCATACTTGTTGATGGCGGTCTTGACCACCGCCCGGATCACGGCGTTCAGCCCCGGGCAGTCCCCCCCGCCCGTCATCACAGCAATCGACCGAATACGTTTCGCAGCCATCGACATTCTTCTCCTTGCCAGTCACGGCCCCAACCACTGGGAGTCCTATGCCGCGAGTGTCGGGTTTGAAGTTGGAAGTGTCAAGTTTCAAGTTTGAAGTTGCCGGAGGTACATAACCGTTCTTGTGCAGTCGTCTCGGCCCGACAGAGACCGCCGCCGGAAAAGGGGACATTCTACTTTTCCCCTTCCTGGAGGGAAACGTAGAATGTCCCCTTTTCCTCTGCAGACTCCGCGGCGTGGACATGCCAGACGCCGCGTGGTATCCTGCCCACGTTACAGACAAAGCAAGCGAACCCGGATGACAGGAGTTGAGCCGCATGCCGAGAACGAAGATCATCGCCACGTTGGGACCGGCCAGCAACAACTACACCATGCTGCGTAAGATGACCTGCGCCGGACTGGATGTGGTCCGGCTCAACTTCTCCCATGGCACACACGAGCAGCACGAGCAATCGGCGGACTTCATCCGGCGGATCAACAAGAAGTACAGACGCCACGTCCGAATCATGCAGGACCTGGAGGGCTTTCGCATTCGCGTCGGGCATTTCGGCGGCGAGAAGACCAGGGTCCTGAATAACCGGTCCACCGTCTGGCTGACGAATGACATGCAGGCCCAAGGCCCCAAGACCATCCCGTTCGACTACCTGGGCGACCTGCGCCGGATCAAGCCCGGCCAGATGATCTACATCGATGATGGCAACCTCGCCTTGCGTGCCGACCAGGTGCGCACCGGCAGCATCCGGGCGACCGTGATCGAAGGCGGGATCCTCAAGGAGCGCAAGGGCATCAACATGCCCGGCGCCAATCTGGCGTTCCAGGGGATGACCGAAAAGGACAAGGAGGACATCCGGTTCGGGCTGCAGCACAAGGTCGATTATATTGCCCTGTCCTTCGTGAGAGACGCGGATGATGTCCGTGAAGCGGTCGAAATTGTCAAGCCCAACCTTCCCCGCTGTCAGATCGTGGCCAAGGTCGAGAGCCGCCAGGCAATCCGGAACATCGACGCGATCATCGACGCCGCCGACGGCGTTATGATCGCTCGGGGCGACATGGGTGTGGCGCTTCCGATCTACGAGGTCCCCATCATCCAGAAGAAGATCATCCAAAAGTGCAATGCGGCGGGCAAATTCGTCATCACGGCGACCCAGATGCTCGAACACATGACCGAAAGCACCCGCCCCACCCGTGCCGAGGTTGCCGATGTCGCCAACGCGATCATCGACGGCACAGACTTCGTCATGCTCTCGGCCGAGACCGCCGTCGGCAAGTACCCGTGCGAATCGGTTCGCATGATGAACGAGATCATCAAGTTCACCGAGAAATCGCTGCCGAAATTGAAGGATACCGCTCTATCCGAGTCCGACTTATGAGACACGGCCTCGACATCCTCCTCATCGTGGCGTTGTGCCTGGTCTTGTCCGGGCCATCGTCCGCCGCCACGGACGCATCGACGCATGAATGGTTCTCGATGATGATCGAGGTGCGGGGGCTTCCGGAGGGCACCCAGGGAGTGCCGGTCTCGACGCGGCTCGACTTCTCACAAGTCCTGCATGACGCCGACATTCCCGGGACCGTGGATGAGAAGTCTCTGCGTCTCTTCCGGCTCGCGCCGAACGCCGGCGACGTGGAGGTCCCAGCGCAGTTCAACTCCTGGCCGCAGCCACGCCTGAAGGAGCGGCCGCTGCTGCCGGGGACGCCTCCCACCATCAGCTATCTGGGCGGATATCGTCCGGATGGGGTGCCGAAAGAGCTTCGCGTCGCCGGCCAACTCAGTTGGACCGCCGAGGGTCCGGCGGAAGGTGTCTGCCGGTACCGCTTGGAGTTCGGCGTCCTGCGCCGCGGTTCGTTTCTCCAGGTGCCCTTTCCGCCGCAGAATCTCGAGGCCTTCGACGCCCAGGGCCGCGCCACGCGCCTCCGCTGGTTTCCCTGCCTGCAGATCCGCCCGTTGCAGCCGCTCGACGGCGGCCTGGATATCCTGGAGAATCGCCAGTTGGTCACACGGTATCACGTGGGACCGCCCAAGGGTTCCGCCGGCACTGCGGAGCCGCCGATCCGCCGGCCATTCCTGTACCCGATCAACGGGCCGGATGGAATTGCCTTGACCGATTTCGGCAAGCCGCACGACCCTACCGGCAGCCACGCCCACCACTACTCGATCTGGATCGCTCACGCCAACGTGGACGCTCACGACTTCTGGTCGGAGAAAGGCGGCCTCATCACCCATGAATCCTTCGAGCTGCTGGAGGATGGCCCGGTCTATTGCCGAATGGTCCAGAAACTGACATGGCTGGTGGCCCCCGCCTCCGCGAAAGAAAAGGCTCTGGAACTCCTGAGCGAGCGACGTACCTTGACCTTCTACCGTGGCGAGCCGGATTTCCGGCTGATGGACGTCGAGCTGGAGTTCGCCCCGATGGGCCGGGAACCGGTCCCGCTCGGGCAAACGAACTTCGGATTCCTGGCGGTTCGCGTCGCCCAGTCGATGACGGTGTTCGACGGCGGTGGCGAGATCCTCAACTCCCGCGGCGATCGCAATGAGCGCGAAGCGCACGAGAAGCAGGCCGACTGGATCGACCAATCCGGTCCGGTCAGCGCGGAGCGCTGGGGCGGCATCGCGATCTTCGATCATCCCGACAATCCGAGGCATCCGACGTACTGGCACTGCCGCAACGACGGCTGGGCCGGGGCGGCCTTCAACCTGAAAGAGGGATACAAGGTCGAGCTGGACAATCCCTTGCGTCTGAAGTATCGCTTGTGCCTCCACCGGCACGACGCCGTACGTGGCAATGTTGCCAAACGATATGGAGAATATGCGGTGAAACCGGAGATCCGCCTCAGTTCGGTTTCGCCCAGACGGTAGTCCCGCAGAGCGGATGAAGGAGCGCATGGAGTCGGAGGAACAAACGTCCAGTTCCGTAGAGGTGCGACAGGCCCGCGCGGACGACATGGACGCCCTGCTGACCATCGAGCAGCAGTGCTTCAACGTCTATTACTATGACTACTACATGCTCGACCGGCGTGACTTCGAATTCTACCTGGCAGACGGCGACAGCCTCTTTCTGGTGGCCGTCCAGGAGACCCAAGTGGTGGGCGACGTTCTCGGGCCGGTCGACACGTGGCGGGATCCCCCGAGCGCGCACATCGACAGCATCGCCGTGCTGCCGGAGCATCAACACCAAGGGGTCGGCACGCGGCTGCTCCAATCGTTCCTGGGGGAGGTCCGCCGGCGCGGTTGTACGAGGGTGACGCTCGAAGTGTCCACCGTCAACGCGACGGGCTTGGCCTTCTTTGCCAGGCATGGTTTTCGCCAAAAGCGCAGATTGCCCGATTACTACGGCAGAGACCTTCCCGCCCTGTTCATGGCCGTGGAACTGGGCTAAGGCCCGCGGATTATCGGTCCCTCATTTTCGGATGCGGCACAGGGCGGAAATCAGGGCTTGGCTCTTGTATTTTCCCGTAGATTCGTGTACAATACTTTGCAGGTAAATGGGTGCTTCGGGCGGACGGGGTATGGGTTTGGACCAAGTGGTGATGAAATGAGGACCAGAAAGCATTTCGGGCGAGGGCGAGCGATCTGTCTGCTCGTCCTTGCGCTGGCGTTCGTCTGCCAGGGCCAGCCGGGCCAGGTCGTCAGTTGGGGCACGTCCCTCGGCGGCCAGTACGAGCCCGAGCCGGGCGATGAATACATGGCGGTCTGCGCCGGCGGCTATCACAGTTTGGCCTTGACGGCCGGCGGGACGCTCGTGGCCTGGGGGGAAAACGCGAACGGGCAGTGCAATGTGCCGGCCGGCGATGACTTTGTCGCGATCTGTGCCGGGCTCTACCACAATTTGGCCCTGAGGACCGACGGCACCGTCGTCGCCTGGGGCAACAACTCCCGCGGGCAGTGCAACGTCCCGCCGATGACAAGATTCCTGGCCATTGCCGCCGGGCCCTGGCACAGCCTGGGCATCCGGGCGGATGGCTCCCTGGCGGCCTGGGGTTGGAACGAGTACGGGCAGTGCAACGTACCCGAAGGTCGCGACTATGCCGAGATTAGCGGCGGTTATTACCACAGCCTGGCCCTCAAGGTGGACCGATCGCTCGTCGCCTGGGGCGGCAACGGCGATGGCCAGTGCAACGTCCCGGGCGGCAAGGATTTCGTCCAAATGGCGGCCGGCTCGATGCACAGTCTCGCGCTGAAGGCCGATGGCACCGTCGTCGTCTGGGGCCGGGATGACGAGGGTCAGGGCCGTGCGCCGGCGGGCAATGATTTCGTCGCCATCGCGGCGGGTGCCTTCCATAATCTGGCTCTGCGGGCGGACGGCCACGTTGTGGCCTGGGGCCAAAACGAGAACGGCCAGTGCGACATGCCGCCGACGCAGGACTTCGCCCTCATCGCCGCCGGCGGGTTCCGCAGCCTCGCCATTCGGGACAATCGGCCGCCGGGGGCTCGGCCCGCACGCATCAAAGTCCCCGCGGCAAGGCCCGCTGCCCAGAAGGATGAGCAGAAAGACACGAATGCGGATTCCGTAAGCCCTTCGGTGCCCGAGAAAACGCAGGCGGCTCAGCCACCTCAGGCCCAAGTGACGAAAGAGAGCCCGGTAGGCGCCACGAAACCGGGTCCGAGCCGTCCTGACACCCCGGCCGCCAAGCCGACGCCCGAGGCGGCCAAGCCAGTACCCGAAGCGGTCAAGCCGACGCCTGAGGCAGCCAAGCCCGCCCAACCGACGGCGGCCGACCCCAACGCGCCGCTCGACTTGAACGACCTGGTCCGGCAGGGTTTGGCGGCCGATCTTTACCTCGAGGCCAGCGGCAACGCGGTGCCGGTCTATCACTTCACCTCCGTCGCCCCGGGTCCCAAGCAGCATTTCTGCACGATCAGCGAGGAGGAGAAGTACAACCTGATCGACACTCAGTCCAAAGTGTGGAAATATGAAAGCATCGCGTTCTTCGCCTATCCGGAGGGAAGCCAGTTGCCGCAGGGCGCCCGGCCCGTGTACCGTTTCTGGTCCCAAAGCCTGAACCGGTATTTCTTCACGATGGACAAGGCCCAGATGCAGATGCTCATCGACAAGCTCGCGAACACCTGGAAGTTCGAGGGGATCGCCTGGTACGCCCCGCCGGTCAAGACAAGCGACAAGAAGTAGCATGGGCGTCCCGCCCATGAGTGCAGGGCCAGGCTCGCCCTGCCCACGGGCAGCTGCCCGTGTACTCATGGGCAAGATGCCCATGCTCACTTGGCCGAGCCGATGTGAATGCTCCGGTGCAGGAATCGGGCGGCCGCCTCCATGAAGGTCTCCGAGAGCGTCGGGTGCGGATGGATCGTCAGCGCGATGTCCTGCGCCGTAGCCCCCATCTCTATCGCCAGAGTGGCCTCGGGGATCAGCTCTCCCGCACCTGAGCCGACGATGCCCACCCCGAGAATCCGCCCGGAGTCCGGGTCGAGAATGATCTTGGTCAACCCCACGTTTTCGCCGAGTGTCAAAGCTCGGCCGGAAGCCTGCCAGGGGAACCGGACGACCTTATAGGGAGTGTTCTGCGCCTTGGCCTGTTCCTCGCTCAGTCCGCACCCGGCCAGTTCCGGATCGGTGTACTCCACGAAGGGTATGGCCCGAGGCTCGAAGGCGGCCTCCCGCCCCGCCGCGACTTCGGCCGCCACGATCCCCTGGTGGTTGGCCTTGTGGGCAAGCTGCAACCCCGCCGTGACATCACCCACGGCCAACAGCGCCGGGTCATCCGTGCGGCAATGGTCGTCCACCTTTATATTCCCTTTTTCGTCGAGCTGGACCTTCGTATTCTCCAGGCCGGAGCCGGTCGAGTTCGGCTTGCGCCCGACGGCGACGAGCACTTTCTCGTAGGTCGACCTCTTTCTTCTGTGCCCCCTCCCCCTCGAAGCGCACGCGCACGCCGTTGCTCTGCTCTTTCGCCTCGACCACCTTCGTCTTGAGCATGATGGACTCGAACCGTTTCTCGATCTGCTTGCGGAGGATGTTGACCAGCTCCGGATCCATTCCCGGCATCAACTGCGGCATGATCTCGACCATGGACACCTTCGATCCGAGCCGGCTGTAGATGTCGGCCTGCTCCAGGCCGATGTATCCCGCGCCGATCACGAGCATGGACTTTGGGACACTCTCCAGGGCCAGCGCCCCTTCGGAATCCATCACGTGCGGCGAACCCTTGGGCAGGACCGGCAGCCAGGCGGAAGAGGAGCCCGTGGCGATGATGCCCTGCTCGAAGGAGATCTCCTCCGTGCCCGCGCGTTTCTTCTTGACCCGGACCGTGTGGCTGTCGACGAAGGTCGCCTCACCCTGGAGGTACTCGACCTTCCATTGCCGGCTGAGCAGGCCCAGCCCTTTCGTCAGCTTGTCCACGACGCCGTCTTTCCACGACCGCATTTTGTCGATATCGATCGTCGGCTTGCGAAACGCCAGACCCCAGTCGGCGGCACGCTCGGCCTCCCCCATAACCTTGGCGACGTGCAGGAGGGCCTTGGACGGGATGCAGCCCCGGTACAGGCAGACGCCGCCCGGATTCACCTCGCGGTCGATCAGCGTCACCTTCAGTCCAAGCTGGGCCGCCACAAACGCCGCGGCATACCCTCCCGGCCCCGCTCCCACGACAACCAGTTGCCGCCTGTCCTTACTGATTTTTGATTGTTGATTGTTGATTGTTGATTCCTCAAATCAAACATCACACATCACACATCTCACTTCACAGCATCATTATCAGCGGCTGTTCGAGGGCCTGGGCGATCCAGTGCAGGAAACGAGCGCCGTCGGCCCCGTCGATGACCCGGTGGTCGTAAGAAAGCGACAGCGGCAGAATCAGCCGCTCCTGGATCGCGCTCGTGGCGAGGGCATCTTGCCCTTGCACTCCGTTGTCGCCCGCGCCGGCAGGATGCCGGCGAGACGCAAGGCCGGGACGGCCTCGCCACAACACCGGCTCCCACGTGGAGCGTGCGAGGCCGAGAATCGCCACTTGGGGCCAGTACACGACCGGCGCGAAGCTCGTCCCGCCCAGGCCGCCGAGATTGGACACCGTGAAACAGCCCCCCATCAGCTCATCCGCCGTGATCTGCTTGTTCCTTGCTTTGGCGGCTAACTGGGCCAGCTCCACGGAGATCTGAGAAATGCTCTTGCGGTCCGCCTCTCGAATCACCGGCACGAGCAGCCCGCGCTCGGTATCGACCGCTACGGCGATATGGCAATACTTCCTGTAGACAATCTCGTCCTTCTGCTCGTCCAGGCTGGCGTTGAACTGCGGGAACACCTTCAGGGCCGAGGCAACGATTTTGACCGCAATGCTGGTGACGGAAAGCTTGCCGCCCGCCTTCTCCACTTCGGCTGCATGGGCCTTGCGGAACGACTCCAAGTCCGTGATGTCGGCCCGGTCGTACTGCGCCACGTGCGGGATATGGCTCCACCCATAGGACAACGTATCCGCGATCGTCCGGCGGGTCTTGCTCATGGGCAGCCGCTCGATGTCGCCCCATTGCGAGAGGTCCGGCAGCGGCCGAGTTGTCGCCGGCACGGGCATCCCCCCAACAGCCCGTGCAGGAGCAGCCCCTCCGCTGATGATCCCGCGCATATTGCTTGACATCCTCCGCCGTGATGCGACCGCCGGAGCCGCTGCCTGGGACTTCGGCAATGTCGAGGCCCAGCTCCCGCGCCAGTTGCCGGACCGACGGCGCCGCGGCGACCGGCACCGCGGACGCAGGCGTCTTGGGCTCGACTTCCCGGGGCCGTGGCTCTTCGGCCGCCGGCGGCGGCGACGCCCGCTCTTCCATAATCTCGGGTGGTGGAGGTGTCGCCGGCTCCTCCACAACCTCCGCGATCACCTGCGGCTCTGCGGGACGCTTCTCCGGCGGTTTGGGCCCGGGAGCAAGCTCGCCATCGGTCTGGAGCTTGACGAGCACCTCGCCGACTTTGACGGTCTGTCCCACCTTCACGTCGATTTCCGCGACTCGTGCCTCTTTCCGGGGCAGGGACCTCGAAGGCCGCCTTCTCGGTCTCCAGCTCGACGACGGGCTGGTCCTTCTCTACCACATCTCCCACCGAAACCAGGACTCCAATGACCTCGCCGGAATCGACGTTCTCCGAAATGCCCGGAAGCGTGACCTCTTTAAGCATAGCACCGACCTCTTGACTTCACAGCCAATCGCCGCGTCTTTGTCATCCTGAGCGAAGCGAAGCATGACATGATTGTGTCATATCGCCAGCGGGCTGACTTTCTCCGGATTCAGGTCCATCTCCTTGATGGCCTTCTGCACTTTAGCCCGTTTGATCCTGCCTTCATCCGCCAGGCCGGACAGCGCTGCCAGTGCGATGAATCGGGCATCCACCTCGAAGTACTCGCGCAGGGCCGCCCGCGTGTCGCTGCGACCATACCCGTCGGTCCCGAGCGGGATCAGGTGCCCGGGCACCCAGGGCGCGATCATGGACGGGAGCACCTTGACATAATCGCTCGCGGCGACAAACACGCCGTCCTGGCCGGCGAAACATTCTTGCAGGTAACACCGTCTTTGCTCCTCCTGGGGATGGAGCCGGTTCCATCGCTCCGTCTCGATCGCGTCGGTGTAAAGCTCCTTGTAGCTGGTGACGCTCCAGACATCGGCGGCGACCCCGTACCTGGACTCCAGCAATTCCTGGGCCTTGACGGCCTCGTTGAGAATCGTGCCACTGCCGAGCAGATTCACCTTCCATTGCGTCTTTTTCAATGTCGCCGGCTTGTAACGGTACATGCCTTTGATGATGCCCTCCTTGACTCCTTCCGGCATGGCGGGCATCGGATAAAACTCATTCATCATCGTGATGTAGTAGTAGACGTCCTCCTGTCTCTCGTACATCCGATGGATACCGTCGCGGACGATGACGGCCAGCTCGTAGCCATACGCGGGGTCATACGCCTTCAGGTGCGGCGCCGCCAGAGCGAACAGGTGACTGTGCCCGTCGCAATGCTGCAGGCCCTCGCCGGCCAGGGTGGTCCGCCCGGCAATTCCGCCCACCAGAAAGCCCCTGGCCTTGATGTCCCCGGCGCTCCAGATCAGGTCGAAGGTCCGGTGCATACCGAAGATGGAATAGAAGAAGTAGAACGGGATCATGTTGAGCGCGTGGGTGGCGTAGGCCGTGCCCGCGGCGATGAACGAGGACATCGCGCCGGCTTCCGTGATCCCCTCTTCGAGAATGGCTCCATCCTTCTGCTCCTTGTAGTAGAGCAGGCTTTCCTTATCGACCGGCTCGTATTGCTGACCCAGCACGGAGTAGATGCCGATCTGCCGGAACAGCGCTTCCATGCCGAAGGTGCGGGCCTCGTCCGGCACGATGGGGACGATGAGCTTGCCGATATCCTTGTCCTTCAAGAGCTTGGCCAGCAAGCGAACGAACACCATCGTCGTGGCCTCCGTCCGCTCGCCGCTGCCCTGGTAGAACTCCTCGTAGAGCGACTCGGGCGGCGTCTTGAGCATCTTGGCCTGCACGAGCCGGTGCGGCGTGTAGCCGCCCAGTTGCCGCCGCCGCTCGCGCAAGTACTGCATCTCCTCCGTTTCCTCGAAGGGCTTATAAAAGGGGGCTTCCTGGACCTCGCCATCGGAAATCGGGATGCTGAAACGGGTCCGGAAGGCCAGCAGCTCCTGCTCGTTGAGCTTCTTCTGCTGGTGGGTGATATTCCTTCCTTCGCCGGCCTCGCCCAGGCCGTACCCTTTGATCGTCTGGGCCAGGATCACGGTCGGTGAGCCCTTGTGCTCCACGGCGGCCTTGTAGGCGGCGTAGACTTTGATGGGGTCATGCCCGCCCCGCCGGAGGTCTTTGAGCTGCTCATCGGAGTAGTTCTTGACCAGCTCCAGCAGCCGGGGGTCCTTGCCGAAGAAGTCCTTGCGGATGTAGTCGCCGCTCGACACGACGTACTTCTGGTACTGGCCGTCGGGCACCTCCTCCATCCGCTTGGCCAACAGGCCGTCCTTGTCCGCCGCGAAGAGCGGGTCGAACGAGGTGCCCCAGAGCACCTTGATCACATTCCACCCGGCGCCCGCGAAGATACCCTCCAATTCCTGGACGATCTTGCTGTTGCCGCGCACGGGGCCGTCGAGCCGCTGCAGATTGCAGTTGACGACGAAGATCAGGTTGTCGAGATACTCCCGGCTGGCCACCGTGATGGCCCCCAGGCTCTCCGGCTCATCCATCTCTCCATCACCCAGAAAGGCCCAGATCTTCTGATCCGAGGGCGGCTTCAGCCCCCGGTTTTCGAGATAGCGGTTGAAGCGGGCCTGGTAAATGGACATGATCGGCGCCAGACCCATGGAGACCGTCGGGAACTCCCAAAAAGCCCGCATCAGCCGTGGATGCGGATAAGACGGCAATCCGCCTTCGGGCTTCAACTCCCGGCGGAAGTTCTCCAGGTCGAAACCGGACAGCCGGCCTTCGAGAAAGGCCCGGGCATACACGCCCGGAGCGGCGTGACCCTGGAAATAAATGATGTCGCTCTCCTGCTGCGAGCTGCGGCCGCGAAAGAAGTGATTGAAGCCCACCTCAAACAACGTCGCCAGCGAGGCATAGCTCGAAATATGGCCGCCGATCCCGCTTTCCTCGCGGTTGGCGCGGACAACCATCGCCATGGCGTTCCAGCGGATGATGCTCTTGATCTGCCTCTCGATCTTCATGATGCCCGGGATAGGGAGGCTGCTGGTCGGCGGGAATCGTGTTGACGTAGGGGGTCGTGCGGGCCGGATGCTCCAGTGCTCCCAGTTCCTTCGCCCGGACACGCAATCCTGTCAGGAGTTCTTCGACGCGGCGCGCTCCCTGCCGCTGAAAGACGTTCTCCAGCGACTCCAGCCACTCCCGGTCCTCCACCTGAGAACCGTTCGTCGTCAGACGGGTACGAGCGTTCGTATTGACGTTGGCAGGCATGGTAAAGCTACGCGTGGGCAAATTGCCGGTTCAGGAAAAGGAATTGATAATGGATGGGCTCGGAGAGCCGCGCTGAGTTCCCAAACGCGATCCATCGCGTTTGGGAACCCAGCTCATGCTTCCGGGCCCATCCTTTGGCAGGAGCTCGGGTTCCCAATGACGCCGATTTCGAGGACGCGAGCGCCCTTGAAGCACGGGCAGAATGCCCGCGCCGCGTTTGCTTGGGACCCCGGTCAGGCACTTTTGATCTTGATCTTCTTTCGTTTGGCCTGGGCCTCCTCGCTCTTGGGCAGCCTGATCGTCAGCACACCCTTGCTGAACTCGGCTTCAGCCTTGTTCTCATCGACCTCCGCCGGCAGATCGATCACACGATCGAAGGAGCCACGGAACGTCTCGTGGCGATAGTACCCCTTTTCCTCCTCTTCCTTCTCGTGCTTCTTCTCGCCGGAGATGCGAATGGAATCGTTCGTCACCGTCACATCGATATCCTTCTGATCCATGCCCGGCAGCTCGGCCGAAACGATGATGTCTTTCTCCTCTTCTTTCACGTCCACCTTCGGGACAAAGACCTCACCCCACCGGCCCACGGCGTCGAACGGCGTCATCCAGAAGTCTTCCATCATCCGCCGCATCTCATCGAAGGGACGCATCAGGCCTCCCTCTTCCCGCTCGCGACGGCGTAAGCCTCTGGCGGGCCTGAAAATATCCGGTAATGCCATGCTTCACCCTCTTTCTTCCCAATCGGGAGATTGAGGCGCAACTTGTGCGTCTATATATCGATTCTGATTCCATCTCCTGCACCCTATTTCCTGCTTCACTACAAGTTATTACGCCCTCTCAGAAGCCAAGAACATCAGGCGAATACCTAATCGAGCGTTGCCAATTCCTTAGGTGAGCGAGAGAAATACCTGACGGACGTATTATCCAGTTATGGATCAGCACCTATGCCTGTTTGTCTGCGGCGATGTCATGATGGGCAGAGGCATCGACCAAATCCTGCCTCGTCCGGGCGACCCGCGCCTGTACGAGCCGTATGTGCACGACGCGCGCGACTATCTGCGCCTGGCGGAGGCGGCCCACGGCCCGATCCCGCACCCGGTGGCGGAGGATTACATCTGGGGCGAGGCCTTGAAGGAGCTTGCGGCCGCTGACGTGCGGATCGTCAACCTCGAGACGAGCATTACCACCAGCGGCGACTACTGGCCGGGCAAGCAGGTGCACTACCGCATGAATCCCCGGAACATCGGCTGTCTGGCCGCCGCGGGCATCGACTGTTGTGCGCTGGCCAACAACCACGTGTTGGATTGGGGACACGAAGGGCTCGCCGAGACGCTCGCCACGTTGGACCAGGCCGGCCTCAAGCACGCCGGGGCCGGAATGAACGTGGAGCAAGCGGGTTCACCTGCGGTTCTGGACGTGGCCGGCAAGGGGCGGGTTCAGGTGTTCTCGTTCGGCTCGGAGACCAGCGGCATCCCCTTCGAGTGGGCGGCCGGGCGCGATCGGCCCGGCGTGAATCTGCTGGAAGACCTGTCGGACCAGACCAGTTGCCGCATTGCCTCGAAGATGCGCGAGGCCAAAGGACCCGGCGATGTCACCATCGCGTCGATTCACTGGGGAGGCAACTGGGGCTACGAAATCCCCGATGCTCAGATCCGTTTCGCCCATCGCCTGATTGAAGAAGGGGTGGATCTCGTTCACGGCCACTCGTCCCACCATGTCAAAGCCCTGGAGGTGTACCGAGGGCGGCCGATTCTCTACGGCTGTGGCGACCTCCTGACCGACTACGAAGGGATCAGGGGCCACGAAGCCTTCCGGGGTGACTTGGGCATCCTGTACTTCATCCGGCTGGACCCCGTGTCGCGGGCATCCTGCCCGCGATCCGAGGGCGGGACGCCCTCGACACACGGATTGGTCGATTTGCGTCTGGTGCCGATGCAGGTCAGGTGCTTCCGGTTGCGCCGGGCTTCGCCCGGGGATGTCCAATGGGTACAGCGAACGCTCAATCGAGAAGGCGCCCAGTTCGGAACCGAGGTGTCCCTTAACTCGGACAACTCCCTGTCCGTCCGTCCGCGTGGTTCGTAGTGACGCCGTCAGGCGTTGTCTTCTATGCCCTCACGTGTGCGACCAATTTTTGTGGGGGACCAGCCCGCGTTTGTCATGCTGAGCGAAGCGAAGCATCTGGCCAATGAACGGAACCTACGCTCCCTCTCGTACGCGGCCCAGATCCTTCGCTGACGCTCAGAGCTTGCCCTGAGCGTAGCCGAAGGGATGACAAGAATGATGGTCCGGCCCCACAAAACGTAGTCGCACACGCCCTCACGGACACACTACAAACCTCTTGAGAGCGGCCCCAGTTCCCGGTATCCTGGGGCGACGCTGCCTTTTGAAAGAGGATCTATGAAACTGCACCGTTATGCCGGCAACCCGATCCTGTCGCCCCACCCGGATCATCCCTGGGAGGACCTGGCGGTCTTCAACCCGGCGGCGTGGTACGACGAGGCGGCCGGAGAAGTCCTGCTGCTCTACCGGGCCGCCGAGTCGGGACCGGAATACAAGTGCTATTTCGGTCTGGCCAGGAGCCGGGACGGTTACCACTTCGAACGGGTCTCGGATGAACCAGTGCTCAGTCCGAGTGTCGAGGGTTTCGATGGGGCGACGATTCAGGACCCGCGCATGATCAAGATGGACGGCTGGTACTACGTCACGTACGCCTGCCGGCACTACCCGTTCGGGCAGTTCTGGATTCCCGAAGTGCGGAAGAAATACATCACACCGGCGGAATGCCCCGAGTGCTTCCCGCGCTACCTGCGGATCAACGCCACACTCACGGGCCTCTTGCTGACGCAGGACTTCAAGAGGTGGATTCGGGCCGGCTGGCTGACGGACCCGCTGCTGGACGATCGCGACGTGGTCCTGTTCCCGGAGAAGGTCGGCGGCAAGTACGTCATGATGCACCGGCCCCTGGAATGGGTCGGGCCGCCGTACGGCGTGGAGCAGGCCAGCGCCTGGATCTCCTTTGCCGACGACCTGATGGGTTTTCGCGAAAGCAAGCTGCTGCTCACGAACAAATATCCGTGGGAGACGGCCAAACTGGGCGTCAACACGCCGCCGATCAAGACCAAGCACGGCTGGCTGACCATCTACCACGCGGTGGGCCCGGACAAATACTACCGCCTCGGCGCGGTGCTGCTGGACCTCCAAGACCCCAGCATCGTCCGGCACCGCACGCCCGACTGGCTCTTGCAGCCGGAAATGGATTACGAGATCGAAGGCTTCTATCGCGGCGTGTGTTTTCCGTGCGGCGCAGTCGTGATCGACGGGACCCTATTCGTCTACTATGGCGGCGGCGACAAGTACTGTGCCGTAGCCACCTGTAATCTTGAGGAACTGGTGCAGCATTTGCTTCGCTGCCCCACATGAATGGCGGATTGATGATTGCGGATTAGCCGCGTGAGCCCTCTTCAATCCGCAATCCGCAATCCGCAATCCGAAATCGGGAGAACCTGATGCACGCATTGGACATCACTATCATCGTCCTCTATTTCATTCTGATGATCGTCGTCGGCTGGGTCGTGGCGAAGTTGGCGGCGCGGAGTCCGGAATCGTACTTTCTGGCGGGCAAGAGCCTGCCCTGGTGGATGATCGGCATCGCCCACGGCTCCAGCGGCATCGACATCTCCGGCACGATGTGGTTCGTCATGGTGATGTTCGTCTACGGCGTCAAAGGGGTCTGGCTGCTCTGGGTCTGGCCGCTGTTCAACGTGATCTTTCGTATGGTGTACCTCGGGACCTGGGTCCGCCGGTCCAACGTCCTGACCGGCGCCGAGTGGATGCGAACGCGTTTCGGCTATGGCCGGGGCGCCGAGCTGGCCTATATCAGCATCGTGGCCTATGCGATTGTGAGCGTGATCCCGTTCCTGTGCCTGGCCTTCAAGGGAATCGGCAAATTCACGGCCTCGTTCCTGCCCGTCGAGTCGCTGGGCCTGTCCGCCACGGCCCTGCCCTGGGGCATGACCCCGGCCAGTTTCTGGGCGATCATCATCATGTCCGTGACCGGCGTCTATTGCGTGGTCGGCGGCATGTACAGCGTCGTCATGAACGATCTGATCCAGTTCACCCTTATTGTGGTGGCAGCGATCGTCATCGGGATTGTCGCGATCGTTTCCACCACGCCCGAGCAGATCGCGGCCGCCGTGCCCGCCGGATGGGATCAGATGTTCTTCGGCTGGAAGATCGATCTCGATTGGTCGACCGTGAACCTGCCGGCACTGAACGAGAAGCTCTACGCCGCCTTTGGCCGGGGAGGGGACGGCTATTCGCTCTTCGGCGTCTTCGTTCTCGTGCTCTTCTTCAAGGGCGTCCTCGTCAGCATGGCCGGCCCCACACCGAACTATGCCATCCAGCACGTCCTCTCGACCCGCAGCCCGCGCGAAGCGGCGCTCGAGAACATGATGATGGCCATCTGCTCGCTTGCGCCGCGGTTTCTGCTCATCGCCGGAGTGGCCGTGCTGGGGATCGTGTTCTTTGGCAACGATCTGGAGGTCATGGCCCAGGGCAAAATGGACCGCGAGGAGATCCTGCCGAGGGTGGTGCATGGCTACGTCCCCATCGGGTGCAAGGGCCTGATCCTGGCGGGCCTGCTGGCGGCCTTCATGAGCACCTTCGTCTCGACGGTCAACTCCGGCACCGCCTACATTGTCAACGACATCTACAAGCGCTACATCAACCCCACGCGCATCGGCCAAGCGGTACGTCGTCCTCGGTTACATCTGCTCCGTCCTGCTCATTCTCCTGGGTATCGGGTTCGGCCTGATCACCAATTCCGTGCACTCGATCACCCAAATCCTGGTCTCCGCCATCGTGCCGGCCTTCGTCGTCCCGAACGTCCTCAAGTGGCACTGGTGGCGGTTCAACGGCTACGGCTTCTTCGCCGGCATGGTCGCGGGAACGGGTTCCGCGCTGGTGCTGCTGCTCCTGAACAAGAAGGAATTCATGGCCCTCCTTGGGCTGGCCCCGCTCAACCTGCATCCCGACTACGTGGTGTTCCCCATCATCGTCGGCTTGAGCACCATCGCCTCGGTAGGCGTCTGCCTTCTGACACGCCCGGAAACGGATGAGGTGCTCAAGAGCTTCTACCGCACGGTGCGCCCGTGGGGCTTCTGGCGGCCTATTTACGAGAAGTGCCGTGCCGAGCAGCCGGACTTCCAACGTAATCCCAACCTCGGGCGCGACTGGTTCAACGTGATCATCGGGATCGTCTGGGAATTGGCCATGGTGGCGGCCCCGATCTTCCTCGTCCTCCAGCAGTATGGCCGTATGGTGCAGGCGCTGCTCGTCTTCGTCGTCACGTCGGTGATTCTGAAGTTCACCTGGTACGACAAGATTGAGCCGGCGGAGAGCCGGGCGCCGCGGATCGCCAAGACGCCGGGCCTCACCCCGGGCCCGGCGACACCGTGAGGTTGTTGTGACGTGCGGGCCGGCCCGTCTCAAGCCGGAGCGGGATCCGGGTCTTCTCCCCGACCACCTGCTTCTCCAGCGGCGTCACAGGGTCGATGAGGAACCAGCACAGGCCGCCCAGGAAGTAGATCGCGGACGAGAGCCAGAACGTGATCTCCCAGTTGCGATTCGTGTGCTGCAGGATGTGCCCCACGACGATTGGTCCGGCCATGCCGCCGAAGTTGCCCATCATGTTCATGCTGCCCGAGAGCGTGCCGGCAAAGCGTCCGCCTACGTCCATGCACGTGGCCCAGGCGCCCGGCAGCGTCAGGTCATTGGCGAAGCCCGCCAATCCCATCGACAGCATAGCCAGCCGTGGGTCTTTGATGTAGGCCGACCAGAGCAACAGACCCGAGGCGGCGGTACATCCGACGAATCCAAGAAGGCGACGCGAGAACGTCACACTGAACGAGCGTCGCACCGTCCAACCCAGAAGGAAGCCCGCCAGCAGACAGCCAAGACCGCCCAGAAACAGCGGCAGCCCGGCCAGAAACGCGCTCTTTCCCAACTCCACGCCGCGTGCTTCCTGCAAATACGTCGGCAGCCAGGTGATATAGAAATACCAGCCATAGCTGATGCAGAAGTACTGTCCCCACAGCCCCCAAACCGTGGGAGACGCTACCAGCCGGCCCCAAGGCACGTCGCCGTGACCGGAGGGATTCGCCTCGTTGCCATTGAGTGCCTCCAATTCCGCAGCGTTTACCCTCGCATGATCACGCAAACAGCGACGGTACCAGAAATAGAAGATGCACTGCTTCAATGAGGATGATGCTGCCCCAAGTAATGATGAAGACGATGCGGCGAGAAGGCATCAATACGAACCGCCACGGCGACGCAAGCACTACGATGAGCAGCACCAGCCAGACAGCCGGCGATGCCACCACCTTGCCCCAGGGCACGCGGGCGTGACGGGCGAGGTTCACCTCATTCCCCTTGAGCAACTCCGATTCCGCCGCATTCACACCCGGATGCTCACGGGGATCGTCGCGGAACCAGAAATAGAAGATCACTGCCCAAATGACGCCGATGGCGCCGAAGAACATGAATGCGAACCGCCACGACATGTAGTGAAAACGCCGCGACTACCAACAAAGGAGTGAAAGCCCCGCCCCAGCGAGCACTCATCCACATGATGCCCTGGGCACGGGTCCGCTCCGGCTTGGTCAACCAGAGTGTGAACGCTTTGGTCAAGTTCGGGAAGCACCCCGCCTCGCCCGCTCCGAACATGAAGCGCGTCACCCACAGCGAGGCGAAGTTCCAAGCCCAGCCGGTAGCGGCCGTGAAGACCGACCACCATAGCACCACCCGCATGAGCACCCTGCGCGGACCCAGCCAGTCACCCAGCAGGCCGCCAGGGATCTCGCAGAGCGCGTAGGCCAATCCGAACGCCCCAAAGATCCAGCCCATCTGGGCATCGGTAAGATCAAGATCGCTCCGAATGCTGCGGCGCCGCCTGGGAGATACACACGCGGTCAATGTACGTGATCATCGCCAGCGTGACGGCGAAGACGATCACCCAGTATCGGGTGCGCGTGGGACGTTGAGCGCTGTGTACGGTCAGTTTGGGATTGGGGTTGTCGAGTGCCATGGGTGTTGCGTATACCTCCGGAAACGGGAGTTAGCATCATCGTACGCCGGCAATATATCAAATGCCTTGGGATTGCGGCAACACCGGAGTATAATGCACCAGCAGATAACGTGCGACCAGTCTTTGTGGCGCGTTCGTAGTGACGCCGTGAGGCGTTATCTTCTATGCCCTTACGGGCACACTACAAACCGAAGAAAGGAGCGATGTGGCTATGAATTCCAGAATGATCGGGGTTGTCGTGCTGGTGGCGTTCGCGTTGGTGGGCGTGAATTCGGCACAGGCCGAGTTGCGCGTGGGTGTGGCGGCGGTGAAGATCACGCCGCCCAGCGGGACGCCCATGGCGGGCTACTATTACGCCCGCGGCAGCGAGGACGTGATCGACGACCTGCTACGCGAAGGCCGCCGTGCTCGATGATGGGAGCACGAAAGTGGCACTGGTGGTCTGCGACATCATCTCCCTGCCCCGCAACACCGTGCTGGAGGCCCGGCAGTTGATCGAGCAGCAAACGGGCATTCCGGGCGGCCACGTGATGATCTCGGCCACGCACACCCATACCGGGCCGTCCCTGTCCCGCGACTCCGCCCGCGATAAGCAGGACGGCGGCAGCAGCGACCCGGCCCGAAAGTACACGATGGAATTGCCCAGCCGGATCGCCCAGGCGGTGGCCGAGGCGAACGGCAAGCTCAAGCCGGTGGCCGTCTCGTACGCGCGCGAGCACGAGGACCGGCTTTCCTACTGCCGGCGCTTCTGGATGAAGGACGGCACCGTCGGCTGGAACCCGGGCAAGCTCAACCCGAACGTCATCCGCCCGGTCAGTCCCATCGACCCGGAGGTCGGCGTCGTCTACTGTTGAGACGACCGATAAAAAGCCCCTCCTGACCTATGTGAACTTCGCCCTGCACGCGGACACGACCGGCGGGACCAAGATTTCCGCGGACTATCCCGGCGCCTTATCCCGGCGTCTGGCCGACTACCGAGGGCCGGACATGCTGACAATCTTCGCCAACGGCGCCTGCGGCAATCTCAATCACGTCAACGTCAATTGGGCCAAGCCGCAGACCACTCCGGCGGAGGCGAACCGGCTGGGCACGATCCTCGCCGGCTCGGTCTTCAAAGCCTGCATGGACCTCAAGCCGGTGGGCGACACGACTCTGCGGGTCCGCAGCCAGGTGCTCCAGCTTCCGTTGCCCAAGGTCACGCCGGAGGATGTGCAGGAGGCCAAGGCCATTGTGGAGAAGAAGGACAAGGCCAAGTTCATGGAGCAGGTCAAGGCGTACAAGGTCCTCGACGTGGACAAGCGTGCCGGCACGCCGCAGGAAGTGGAGGTCCAGGTCATCACGATGGGCGATACGCTCGCGTGGGTCTCCCTGCCCGGTGAGATCTTCGTCGAATTGGGTCTGAGCATCAAGGCGGCCTCGCCCTTCGCCCAGACCCACATCGCCGAGCTCGCCAATGGCTCCATCGGCTACATCCCGAACCGCTCGGCTTACCTGGAAGGCAACTACGAGGTCGAAAGCGCCCGCTGTGCCGCCGGCTCCGGGGAGATGCTCGTCCAAGCCGCTGTCAAGATGCTGGAAGAGTTGAAAGCGAAGACAACGTCGCGTAAGTGAACCGAAGCCGCCCGAATTGCCCCGCGTGCCGCACGAGTCAGTCACAGACCCGGTTGGCTGTGTGCGAATACCCGTCGCGGGTTGCCCCCCGGAGGCGTGGGATCACCAGCCGTCGCATGCCGGTAGACGAGAACCCAGTCGCCCTGGGGCAGGGAGAAATCGACAGGCCCTCCGGCCACCGTGCCGAGCTCCGTCTTCGTCCCGTCGCGCGGGTCAATACGCAGAGCGGAATACCGGCCCGGAGCGAGTGTAACCGTGCCCGTGCCCCCGTGGAGCGAATAGAGGAGATAGACCTCGCCACGCTTGGCCAACGCGAAATTCGTGCGCCAAGCCTCACCGTCGAGAGTGACGTTCGCAGGTGTGACGCACTCGTTGTGAGGTTCCATTTCCGTGTAGGGCAGCGTGACCATGACGTCGTGATGCACGCGCATATACGGCGGCGTGAGGCTCCCTTTCATCGCCCCCAGCGGATCGCCCGTCACGTACGTTGCTTTGCTCCCCCACATCGTGTACGCCCCCGCGGTCGCCGCCGTCCAGAAGGTCGGACGCATGGTTTCGGGAGTCTGTGAGGCGTACGCGCTCTTGCTCCCCATGTCGTAGGCCGGCTCCTCATTGATCACGGGTTGACCGAACTTCCGCAGATCGATCAGCACCTGGTTGTGCCGCGCATACGAGCGCTCGTTGTAGATGACCGCCTGCGGCTGAGGAACCGAGTCGCTCATCGCGCTGGCCGCCCCGATGCAGCCCACCTGAGCCTGCTTCAACAGGAAGTCGGTCCAGGCGGCAAAAGGCCAGTCGCGAGCAAGGTGAAGTAGCTGGGATGGACCGCGAGCTCATGCCAACAGGGATTATGCACCGAGACCGGCTGGCCGAAGACGATCCGGCTCTTCAGAAAGCTACCCATTTCGTTCGCCCATGTGTGGCTCTGAAGGTCGAACGCGGGGTCCTTGTAGTTGGTGGTCTTGAGCTCGACCTCATTCGCCAGGACCGGCATCACGTTGCTGAAAGCGCCGAGGCGAGCCATGCCATAACGAATGTAGGCCCGGTCCTGCTCCGGTGTCATCTTCCACATGACCTCGCGCCGCGGATCGTAGTAGAAGTAGGGCGAGGCCAGGATGTCCGCCTGCCGGAGGGTGTCGACAAACGCGTCGATGGCGCGGAACGCTTCCACGTGATACCGCGTGTAGTCCGGCCCGGGAGCGAACAGGTTTCGCTGCGTGTGGACCGGGTCTTTCTTGGAGTCCACCCCCGGCATCATGAACAACACCCGGTTGATGCGGTGGGCCTTGAGGAAGTCGATCAAGGGAGGCCACGCGGACGGCGGGGCGAACTGACACGAAAGCCGCGTGCTGACAAGAAATCGCGGCGTGAGCCATCTGCGTGCTTGAAATGGATGACCATCGGTCATCAGCGGACCGTGCAGGTAGGGCTTCTTCGGCGTCACGCATTCGAGGGTCCCCGTCCTGCCGTCCAGGCCCCGGTCGTTGGACGCCGTCGTCCAATGCCACCTGCCGAGCTCCATAGGCAGGAAGCGAAATCGCCACACCGGCCGCCGTCATGAAACCCGTCTACCGCGAGCCGGGTCCCCGAGGATGCATGGGTGAACGTGGCGGTGAGAGTCACGTCCTGGAACGGATTGGCATAGGAGCCGGATGCGTCCAAGGCGCGTTCGCAGGTGTCCCAGCGCTCGACAGTCGCGGCCGGCTCCGCCGACAGATTCCCGGACGAGGTCCCGACGGCGGCCATTACCTTCGAAAGCAGCGTGGAACAGAATTCCGGGCACTCGCTGAGCACCTGTTCAAGCTGCCCGTGCGCGCCGTTTGATGGGCGATGACCATGTCGAGGCTGGGAATCACGACGCAAATGTCCTTCCCGTAGCCGCTCATCCAGAACGCGTCTTTGGGAACGAAGGGCCATACCGCGCGCTGCGACGAGGGCCAGTCGGGCGACCAGTTCACCCACCAGCCGTGCCAGGTGTGGAGGAAATGACTCGGCGGATCGTTCGTGGTCAACCACTGGGTGTTGTTGCCGGGACCGTCGGTTACGTTCCTCAAGAACGTCGGGCCATTGCGTGCATTTGGCGATCAGGTCCGGCCGGACAAGCTGCCGGAGGCCGCTGCCGTCGTCCCAGGCCCCCTGGTGGAGCATCAGGTATCCGAACCGGGCGAAATCGCGCGTCTGCATGAAGGCGTAGCCGGCGGCGCCGTTGGCGTCCCACAAGCGTACCGACTCCGCCCCGATGGGCTCGCTCAGATGCCGGCGAAAGAAGTCCTTCAGGCCCTGCCCGGACGCCTTCTCGATGACCATTCCCTCCAGCATCATGCTGGCGGACGAGTACTGATCGACCGTCTCCGGCGGATGGACCACGGGAAGCGCCATCGCCATGTTCACGTCTCGAATCCCGCGGTCCATCGCTTGCAGTCCGGAACACATCGTGGGCAGGTCCCTGACCTTGATGAGCTTCTTGCGGGGATCGGAATCACCCCAGGCGGCGGGCAGATAGTGATAGGCGAAATCGTCATATCCGATCTTCGTGGGCAGCCGCCCGGCGTCGCTCAGTTCGAACAGCTTGGCCAGCGCCAGGCCGGTCAACGATTTGGTGGACGAGTTGACGGGCCCGACGGCCGACGTAGTCCCATTCGCCCGCGATCCAGCCGTGGCGGATGACGAGCAGGCTCTGCTGCCGGCCCAGGCTCTCGACGTACTTCCAAGCGTCGACCAGACGATCCGTATCGAGGCCGGCAGTGTCCCAGACCGTCGATTTCTGATCCGCCGTTGGCACGGCATTCTTCGTGACGAGCGTTCGCCATCCTCCCTTGGACTCGGGTGGCGGATAATACGTTCCCGCCACCGCACGCGGCGTCAGGAAGGCACACGCCGCCAGCAGGGCTACCACGATAATCCCTTGTGCCCGAATGCCCGTCCCCACCTTCCTGCGAACTCGAATCTCTTTCATAACGACTCCGTCACGAGCGCCGCCGCCGCATCCCAGCGACGATCATCTTCATACCGGATGCCTTCTTCCGCGTCGCTGTGTCAGCATAACCGACTGGTCCGGAAGATGCAAAGCAGTCCCAGCGTCGTGGAGCCCACGGCATTTCCGGATTTCCTTTGACCCAAGGGGCCCAAACGGGTAAAAAGGATTATACATCTGCCTCGTGGTTCTCTGAATCAGGCAGTGGAGGAGTCTCCTGTGTTCCATGGTGGACTTCCACTTACCGGCGGAGTCCTCATATCGGCTGACGGAGTGCAACAATCTCAAACTCATGTCTTGGGAGGACGATCATGTACAGAAAACTGGTTCATGCCATCTGCTTGTCGCTGGGAGTTCTGGCGACGGCTGTCGAGGCCGACGCCCTGCAGGGATTCTCGGATATCACCGTGGTGAGCGATGCCATCGTGAGCCTGCGGCATGCCGGGACCGAATACGTGGTGGCCAACGGCGACCTCATGCTGGGTACAACCACCCGGTGGTACATCCCGGTGGCGACCGGGGTGGCGACGCTGTGGAAGGAAGGCGATCCGGTTCCCGCCGCGACGACGACGGCGGGGTCACCCCCCAAGGCCGAGGACCCGGGCTCGGAGGGCGACAACTTCCTGTTCCGAAAGAATAACGCCAACGACATGTCGTCCCTCGACGGGATCAACTTCCAGGAGACGATCTTTCCGCATCTGACGAAGACGATTTTCGTGTTCGAGCGGGGCGGCAACGACACGGGCACGTTCGAGGCGATCCTGGCGGACGGTTCCTTGGGACCGGCCGTGGCGTTCAAGACCGCCGCCAACGGCGGACCTTTCGCCGACACAAAAGTCAGCGTGGCCGGTCAGAACGCCTTCGGCATGGTGTTCACGACGGATGTCCCCGTGAAGGGGGTCCGGATCAACGCACCGGGATTCGATGCGCTGAGCATCTCAGCGCTCCAGGCCAGTGCCACGATCAAGGTGAATCCGGGCGAAGATATCGTCGCGGCCAATGCCCTCGTCCAGGCGGGCGACACGATTGAGATCGCCGCCGGGACGTACATCCTGAAGGCCCAGATCCCCATCAAAGATGGCGTCACCTACCGGGGTGCGGGCCGCGGTCAGACCGTCATCGACGGCAATAACGTCACGCGGGCCTTCGTCGCCTTCGGCGACCAGTTCTTTGGCGAGGCCACGGGCACACCCAACACCTCCGGCCCCAAAGGCTGGGCCCTCGAAGGGATGACGATTCGCAATTGCGTGGCGGATACCAATGGCCGGTTCTCCTACGTGAGCGCCGCGTTCAATCTGAAAACCAACTTCGCCACGCTGGACGCCGACGCCAACGGCGGTCTGAGCCCGGCGGAAGCCGATGTCCAGGTCACCGGCATCCGGCTGGCCGGCGCCGACGCCAACGAGGGGACCGCCGATGACGACCTCCACCGGTTCGCCCACATCGACAAGGACGCCAGCGGGACGATCAATGCGGCCGAGCTGGATGCGCAGCTCCTGCTGCGGGAGGATGAGTTCGGCGGCCAGAGCGGCGACGGCGGCGCGGTCTTCGTTGACAACCAGGCGGTCGGCACGATTCGCAATTGCGAGTTCCTGAAGAACCATACACCGGCCACGGGGGACGGAGATGACGGCGGCGCGATCAACCTCACGGGCCTGGCCACGCTGACCATCGAGGACTGCCTCTTCGACGGCAACTACGCCTGTTCGCCGGATTCCACGGCGGTCCTGGACGGCGACGGCGGGCAGATCAAGGTGCAGGGCGCTTCAGCCTCGGCCCTCACGCCCGGCACCACCTTGATTGCCGGCCGGTGCGTCTTCCTGCACGGCAACGCTTCCGACGACGGCGGCGCGATCCAGTCGTCCGCCGTCGGCAACGTGATCCGGCTCGACCGCTGCTGGTTCGAGGCCAACACCTCCTGGGACAACGGCAACGTCCTCCAGTTCTCCAGCACCGCCCAGAACGAAGTGACCGTCACGAACTGCATCTTCGTCAAGAACATCGCGAAGGCCGACAACAGTCCGGATCGCATGATCGAGACGAACCGCAACAGCAAGTTCGTCAACTGCACCTTCGTGGGCAACTACGTCTTCGATGAGGACATCATCTACAACAACGCCAATACGGAGGACACGAACGCCGACGGCACCGACGACGAGACGGCGGATACCACGCAAGTCATCAACTGCCTCTTCGCCAACAACACATTCGGCGCCGACGCCTCGGACGACCACATTGTCAGCTCGCGCAATGCCGCCTTCGGGATCAATGCGGTCAACTGTATCTTCTTCAATAACCTGGAGGCCGACGGCAAGACCCAGATGGCCAGGACGAATCGAACGCAGGCGGGCAGCCTTACGACGGACCCGCTGCTGGACGCCGTCACCTACGCTCCCACGGCCGGCTCCCCGGCCATCGACGCCGGCGTGGATCCCGCCACGGTCGGCGTGACGTTGAAGACGGACTATGACGGCAAGCCGCGTCCGCAGGGCGCCGGCTATGATATCGGCGCCTGCGAGTCCGGGCCGGCGGCCCCCGCCCAATGACGGCAGAGCGCACCTTCAGATAACGCCCGTAGAGAGCCCACAGGGCTCAGAACAACGGCAACCGGAGGGGTCGGACGACTCAAGTTCGTCCGGCTCCTCTGGAAGCGCGAAGTCGGGGGACATTATCCCTTCTAGCGCTCCAAATTCACTCCGGCGTCCCAGAGTACTCTCAAGGGGCGTGCGTCGGATCGGCCAGCACCAGGGTCAGGGTCACATGATCCGTAGCCACGAAGCCGGCACGCCGATAGACTGCCAGGGCAGGCGCGTTATCCCGACCGGTTTCGACATAAAGGGCGCGAATACCGCGGCCTGCGCAATAGCTCCGTACCTCCTGCATCGCCGACGAGGCCCGCCCGCAGCCAAGGTCCAACACCCGCATCCCGGGCCGCAGGTCCAGCGCCGCCGTAAGCCATTCGGTCAGCCAGAGGGCGTTAGCCCCGCCGCTGACACTGGACAGGACCCAATCGGGGTGGTATTGCGACGAACGCGGAAATCGTTGGGAAACGAGCCGGTCGTCTGAGGCCATCTGGATGTTCCTTGCCGATCATTCGCGCGGTGGTTGTCGAATCCACCGCCGCATTGTAGCGGCCGGGCGGCGCAAACGCAAACACGCAATGGGCCGCTATCCCCACCAGTGTCCTATACCGAGAGGACTCCCTCCTTCTGGTCGGTGGTCACGTGGAGCGCTGCGTCGGGCACCGGGGGCTTCCAGACATATTCCTGGCCGGTGGCCAGGGCGTACTTCAGGGCCTCCAGGTCGGCTTGGCAAGGCTGGTCCGGCACGGTGGCGTACGGGACTTTGCGAATCAGGGAGAATGCCTGGTCGATCTGAGGACGCCGGATCAGCGGCGAATGACACGAGGCCACCACCTCGATGTCCAGTCCCTGCACGCGGTCCACGTGGCGCTCGAACTTCGTCCGAGTCCAGCAGCTTGTACCACGGGCTGTTCCAACAATTGAACATCTCGAGGCCGCCCTGCCAGGCGGCGGGTTCGAGCTCACTGATGTCGTTCATCGGCCCGGGCAGCGGCGTCGCGAACGCATCCGCGGCCCAGTACACGCCCGTGCGGTCATCGTACAGGCCGCGTGTGACCGGCGAGTCAAACAGCGGCGGCAGGATCGCCGTCAATGTGCGGTCGCCGGCCTGCCAGGAGTCGCCGTCGTTCACCCACCGGCAGCGGCCCTTTGGAAAGTCGAAGTCACAAGTGTGCCGCTCGTGCAGGAACCACGTGACGACCAGCGTCGCGTTGGGGCATGCCTCCAGGACCGGTCGAAGGTTGCCGGCATGATCAACGTCATCGTGCGAGAGAAAGATCCACCGCACGTCGCCCGGATCGACGATCGAGAAGACGTCCTTCAGCCATTGCACGCCGGTTGACGGGCGTGCCCGTGTCCACCAGGATCGGCTCGGCCCCCTTGATCACCAGCGAGTGCAGGTACACCCACAGCGGCCCGATGACCGCCCGCTGCATCTGCTGGATCAGCCACGTGTCCTCGGCGACCTTCAGCGGCGGATAATGCACGGCCGGTGCGATTGGCTCGAATGCCATGGCTCGTACTCCTTTCCTGCGTCTCCCAGAGGCAAAGCAGTCTGTGCATGTCCAACTCCATCGTAGGGTCCGGCCTGTCCAGAGGTGAGCAGGAATCTCCCGAATGGGAGGCAGGTTTTGGACGATAGGCACAGGACCCGGGACCGTGGCCAAAGGGAGGGGTACGAGTGCCAAGACACGCTGCCCGCCCATCGTCCCAACATGCCGGTTCTTGGACCAAGCCAATTTGCCAGAGCCGCGAGGACTCGGTAGAATCTGCTCCGTGAACCGGGGGAAGCACGCCCCTGCGCGGTAGAAAGTCCCGCGCTCGCGATTCAAAACGTCGTGCTCCTGATGCACGACCTACCATGAGGTACACGCGATGGACACGGTGCTCTGGAAAGGTAAGTGGAGTATGAGGAAAGCAGGCTGGATTGCGTTTCTTCTGTTTTCGAGCATGGCGTTCGCATCCGAGACTACGGTGCCCACGTGGACGCGGTGGGAGCAGGTCTTGGCGAGTTCCAGGGAGTATGCGAATCCGTTTGCCGATGTGACGGTCTCGGTCCAGTACCAGGGTCCCAGCGGGGCATCCTTGTCTGCTCTCGGCTTCTGGGATGGTGAGACGACGTTCAAGATCCGGGCCATGTTCCCCTTCCCGGGGCGATGGACGTGGCGGACCACGTGCTCCGATCCGACCAATTCAGGGCTTCACGGCCAGACGGGGGCCGTGCAAGTCACGCCGTACCAGGGCGACAACCCACTTTGCCGCAAGGGGTATCTCCGGGTCAAGCCCGGTCAGCGGTACCTCAGCCACGCAGACGGTACACCCTTTCTTTGGATCGGCGACACGGCGTGGGCGGCCCCCATGAACGCCTCATTCGAGCAGTGGCAAGCCTATGTGCAGGACCGCCGGGACAAACGGTTCACCGTGCTCCAGATCTTCTGTGCGAGCGAATGGGCCGGCACCAAGGATGCTCTTGGCCATCCGCCTTTCCTCGGGGAGGGACTTTCCCAATGGAATCCCGCCTACTGGCGCGAATACGAGAAGAAGGTCCAGTACGCCAATGAGCAGGGATTCGTGGTCATCATCATGGGTCTGATGGAGCCGGTGAAGCGGTATCCGGATGCGGCCTCCGCGCAGCATTTCGCCCGCAACCTGGCGGCCCGGCTGATGGGCAACTTCGTCATCTTCTCCCCCAGTTTCGACAGCAAGTACATGGACCTGGCGGATTCGGTAGCGGCCGCCGTGCGCGAGGGGGCGCCGCACCATCTGATCACCCAGCATCCGGGCACGGACTTGGAGGCGGCGAAGATCTACCACGCCAAGACCGTCCTGCACTTCGCCGGCCTGCAGACCGGGGCCGGATGGGGCTCCACGCCGCTCAGTCCCGCCACCGCCAGCCGCAACGCGATCGAATGGACCAGCCTGCTCTACCGGATGGAGCCTGCCAGGCCGGTGATCAACCTGGAGGCCCGTTACGACAGCGAGTTCAACCAGAAGCAATTGCCGCGGCTGCCTCGAAGCTGCGGATATCTGACGATTCTCTCCGGTGCGGCCGGGTATACCTACGGCTGTGCGGGCCTCTGGAACTGGGGCCAGAGTTGGGTGGGCAAGGACCCGCAGGCCAGCCCGTGGGATTGGCAGAGGGGCTTGAGCCAGCCCTCCTCCGCCGAGATGAAGCACATGGCGGAGTTCTTCGGCGGAATCGAATGGTGGCGTTTGGAGCCCTGTCCCGAGCTGATCCGCAATCAGCCTGACGATTGGACCCGGCGAATGGTCATGGCCAAGACGGCGCAGAGCGATCTGGCCGTCGCTTACTTGCCCGACAACTCATCCATCCGCATCGACCTGAAGCCGTTCTCGACCCCTATGCAAACGCGTTGGCACAACCCCAAGACCGGCGAGCGACTCAGCGGGGAACCGGTTTCCAATGCGGGCGAAAGCACGTTCTCCCGTCCCGCCGGATGGGAGGATGCGTTACTGGTGCTCTCCGTGGCACGGGCGAGACGCCCGTGATACACATGGGCAAGATGCCCATGCTACTTGAGGAAACACGATGTCCCATCAGATGACACGCCGTTCCGTCTTGAAGGCCGCTGCCGCGGCTGCGTCCGGCGCTTGTGGCCTTGCGACAGCATCCGAAGCGCGAGCCGGCTTTCGCCATCGCGGCTATCTCGGCTGGATCACGGATTTGGCCACGGAGCCGGACCCGACGGCGCCGTGGCCCTCCATGCGACTGGACGAGAGACTGCTGGAGGACTACCGCCGGACGTTCGATCTCATGAAGCATCTCGGCTTCAACGAGATCTCGATCTGGGGTCTGTATGTCTCGCGGTCGTGGCCCGTAGATATCACAAGTGCAGTCGATCCGAAACGCGGCGCGATGGTCGAGAAGCTGATCGACGAGGCACACCAGCGAAGTATCCGAGTCTACTCGGGTCTCGGCGTCTATAGCTGGGGCTTCGAGGAAATCATCCGGGCGCACCCGCAGCTCTGCCGGGGCAATGCCCAGGCCATGTGCGCGAGTCTGCCCGAGACATGGGATTGGATGCAGCGGGTGGTCGATTTCGTATTCGCCCGATTTGCGATCGATGGCGTGAGCATGCAGTCGGCGGACCAGGGCCGCTGCCGGTGCGAGCAGTGCCAGGCCCACACGGATGCCGAGTACCACGCCCTGCTGAACACGCGCACGGCCGAGTACATCCGCAGCCGGTATCCGGGCAAGACCATTGGCGTCAATAGCTGGGGCCTCGGATTCCAGGATGAGAATGCCCTGCCGGTGCTGACACAGATGAGCAAGCACATCGACTACCTGATCGACGTGCACGACAGCAGCCGGCGCCAGGACCCGGCGTATCGCAAAAGACTGGTCCGCGCTCTGAATTGCAGCTTCGGCACCATCGGCGGGCCGCAGGTCGAGCCGCCGCAGCACTGGTCCCGGGACCGCTGGTTCTTGCCCACGCCGCAGCGCACCGCCAAGCATCTCCAGCAGCTTTTCGCCGATGGCGGCCGGGCCTGCGAATACTTCTTCCACATCCTCGCCAATCCGGGGGACGAGATATCCTTCTGGATGGCCGGAAAAGCTCTCTCCGATCCTCTCACACCGTGGGAGACGCACCTGAAGTGCTGCATCGAGGAACTCTACGGAACAACGACTCCCGCCGCCTGCGAGGGATTGGCCCGCGTTTTCCTGGGGGCCGAAGAGGCGTATATGCGCTATCTGCCCCAGGACCATTGCGGCACAATCTCCCTGGAGCCATTGGTCTCCAACCGAGCAGGACCGCCGATCTACCTGACCGAGCGGCTGAGCCAGTCACAGCGAAGTGCTTACCGTCAGCGGCTCGAATCCATCAAAGGGACTTTGGAAAAGCTGGCTCCCGATATCCCACGGAGGGACAAAATCGCGAGAATCATCCGGTGCATTGACGGATGCCTGGGCACCATGGCCCGCTGAACTCGCCAGCGGCTCCATTGGCTACATCCCGGACCGGTCGGCTTACGCGGAGTCAATTGTTCTCGTTACCGCAAGTGTAAGACCAAACGCAGACCTCTCTCGATCTGCTCTATCACGTTCGGTGGAAGGGTACCGATCCTCTCCGTCAGGAAGCTCTTGTCCACTGTTACAATCTGGGACACGTTGGCAACCGAGTCCTTCGGCAGCCCGGTCAGCTTCTCGGGGAGGAACACATTCCCCGGCGCTTGAGCCAACCTGGTATTGGAGGTGATGACAAGCGCGATCACGGTCGCGATTCGACTTCGATTGAAGTCATCGGATTGGACCACCAGCACAGGCCTACGATAGCCCGGCTCTGACCTCGTAGGCTCGGGCAGGCTTGCCCACCAGATTTCTCCCCGCTGTATTACCACTTTTCCTCACCGATTGAGGCGATCTGGATCGCCGCCAGTCCCGGCTCCAACTTGGAGTCTTCCTTGGCGTAGACCTCATCCAGCCTTTTGGTCACGTCTCCATTCTGGTAAGTGGCTACGTAGGCGGCCAAGGCAGCGACGTAGAACTCGCTCAGCGACATCCCGAGCTCTTCTGCCAATCGCTCGGCCGCCTCATAGATCGGATTCGGCACTGAGATTTCTGTTTTCATGTTGCGTTCGCCTATCCATCTGTGATCAACGCCATTTCGACACGGGTATTGTATCACGATGGCTAAGAAGAGGCAACGGCTTGGTCGACACGGCAACAGTGAAAACGCGGTGCTTCTCTCCTATCTACGGTATGCCTGGCTCCGTTGGAGATGGCAAGGAGACCGCTGGCCATGGAAAAGGCGGGAATCGCAGGGATTCCCGCCTCAGGTCCATGAACACGCTATCTGTGACTTGGCGCACGGCCGACGAGAGACGGCTCTACCTGCTGGGAGCCGCCCACTGGACGGCGTTGGCCATGATCTTGCGGATGTTCGGATCGAAGAAGACCGGGTTGGTCTCGTGGCCGGGCTGGAAGTAGAACATCTTGCCCTTGCCGACCTCCCAGGTCAGGCCCTGCTGGCTGGGATCGGTCTTGCCGTCCTTCAGCGTGGCCACGCCTTCGAACACCACCGCCTGCGGCTTCGGCACGGCGTACGGATCGCTGTACCGCTCGCTGTGGTCGATCGTGAATTCCTTGATGTCCTTGGCGATCGGGTGATCGGGGCTCTTGACGGTGACCTTCAGCGTGGT
The DNA here is from genome assembly GCA_963699595.1 of uncultured Planctomycetota bacterium. Lineage (GTDB taxonomy): Bacteria > Planctomycetota > Phycisphaerae > Sedimentisphaerales > Anaerobacaceae > PLanc-01. Next base: position 134,226 of record CAVOUO010000031.1, on the reverse strand, counting down.
CGAGTCGCCGACGTAAGCCTTCCAGGAGCAGGCGGTGCCCATGAGCTTCTTGTTCGGCTTGGCGAAGTGCGAGGAATGCAGCGAGATGAAGCCCATGCCGTCCTCCTTCACCCGCTTGACGATCTTGTCCACCAGCTCATCCTTGACGTCCCCATGTTTCTGGTGGCCCCACCAGATCAGCACATCGGCCCGATTGAGCAATTTATCGGGCAGGCCCTGGTCGGGGTCGGACAGATTGGCCATGACGACCTCCCAGCCCTGCAACTCCTTCAATCCTTCGGCAATGGCGGTGTTGATGTCGTTGGGATAGACCTTCTTCGGCGCCGTGCCTTCCGACCACACCACCACGCAACGATTGGCGTTGGCCTTGGCCTTCTTGCCCTTACCCTTCTTCTTTTTCTTGGTGGGCTCTTCGGCCGCGCCGGCGTTCAGACCGACCCCCAGCACCAGGCCCGCCGCCACCGCCGCCCCGGGCCAAAGCAACTCTCGACGTGAAAACTCCTGACCCATCGTTCACCCCTTTCCCGTTCGTATTCGCCAGAATCCTATTGTGTCCCGGCCTCCGGCGAGGACAGGCCGAGACAGCCATTTTGCACCCGCTCTGTCGTGACAGAGTGAGTTTGACAGTGTACCGGATTGTGACCCGAAACGCAACGGTTTCAGCGTAGCTCCGGGAATGGTGCGTGATACGCACCCTACGCCTTCGCCAAGCATTCCGTGTCAGCCCTCCGGCGGCTCGTCGGCTGGACGCGCCCCGTTCAATTCGGCGAACTCCTGGGCCAGGGTCGCCATCGCGAAACTCGTACTCCACGTATGTCTCATGCACATCCACCTGGAACGCGGGCGGAAAGAACCGGTTCCAGAGGAAGACCGCCAGAAACCCCACGCAGCAGAGGCCGAGCACGATCAAGCCTGTCGCCCAGCCTTCCAGTCGGGGCAGCAGATAGATCATGCCGAAGGCGAAGCACGCGCCCGCGATGATCAAGGTCCGGCAAAAGTCCCAGGCGCGCCATAGTTGCAGCCTCACGCCGCACGCCGGGCAGCAGGGAACACGCACGCTGAACCAGCCCAGCCAAAGCCTGCGCCCGTTCAGGTTGTCCCGGGCAATGATCCGCGTGGAGGAGCCGGGATGATCGGCATTGCAGACAACACAACGGTCGGGAAAAGCAGCGGATTGCTGTCTGGCAAGAACGACGGTAAAGACACTCATAGCAGGCAATTCCGGACTCTACAACGTCTTTCGCTTGAAGACGTGGTTGTAATTGTTCTGAACACAGACCAACTCCCAGCCTTGTCTGCCGAGGTCGGTCATGCGGCGCATCATGTCGTTGTTCAGGGCTTCCAGTTCCTGCACCGTCTGGATCTTGCCGACGGTCTCCCCCAGGGACACAGTGCCCGAAAGCTCGGCGAAGGACACAATCTGGTACTCCCATTTCACCGGGGACGACGATTCCCGCGCGCCGCCGACCACGGCCGCCAGAATCACGGTCACACCGACAACAGCCAGTGCCATTCTACCTTTCATGTGCTGGTCTCCCTTCTGTGAAAGCGATCGCCCATTCCGGAGATCCGCGCACGGACCCGTATCTCCGTGGGGATGCCTCCGCCATACCCCCACGATTGTACCGGTGTTCCTGGCGCGGTCAACCACCACAGCGGTCTGTTCCGGACATCTGAATGTCTTGTACGCCCGCTCCGATCCGGTTAGCATGGGGACTTGGTCGTGGATGGCAAAACATCGATGCAGAAAGGGTGCAACTGTGAAGACGAATTGGCCTTATGAATTCCCAGGGATCAACTGGATCGGCAAGGAGGAGGAGAAAGCGGTCGTGGATGTCGTGCGGAAAGGGTCGCTGTTTCGCTACTATGGCCCGCAGGCGCCGACGCACGTGGCGCAGTTGGAGGACTGGGCCAAGCAGTTCTACGGGGTCAAACATGCCCTGGCGGTCAACAGCGGCACGGGCGCCCTGTGCACCACGATGTCGGCCCTGCAGATCGGCCCCGGGGACGAGGTGATCGTGCCGGCCTTTCTGTGGGTCTCGACCGTCACGGCCATCGTGCAGTGCAACGCCATTCCCGGTCCTGTGCGAGATCGACGACAGCTTCAATATGGATGCCGGCGACCTGCGGAAGAAGATCACGAAGCGCACGAAACTGATCGTCGCCGTACACATGGCAGGCGCCCCGTGCGACATGGGCGCGATCATGCAGGTAGCGAACGAGCACAAGATCCCGGTGCTGGAGGACTGTGCCCAGTGCAACGGCGGCTCCTTCCAGGGACGCAAGGTCGGCACGTTCGGCAAAGTCGGGATCTTCAGCCTGCAGATCAACAAGAACGTCACGGCGGGCGAGGGCGGACTGATCGTCACGAACGATGCTGCCCTCTACAAGCGTCTCGTCGCCACTCACGATGTCGGCGTGCCTTGGGAGAACAGTGCCCCGAACGAAGCCAGTGACGTGCAGTTCTGGGGCCAGGGCCGCCGGATGGGAGAGTTGGCGGGGTCCGTGGCGAACGTGCAGCTTCGCCGGCTGTCGGACATCGTCACCCACATGCGGGCCTCCAAACAGCGGATCAAGAAGGTGCTCGGCGACATCGCCGGCGTGTCGTTCCGCCGCCTGACCGACCCGGAGGGCGACACGGGGCCGTTCCTGATCCTTCGCTTCGAGAACGAAGCCGACGCCCGCCGGGCAACGGAGAGCCTCAAGAAGAACGTCCGCAACGTCTGGCGTCTGTGCGAATACGGGCTTCACATCTATCACAACATCGGCTCGCTGGTGAAGAAAGTGCCGCTATCCCCGGCGGGCAATCCGTGGTCCCTGCCGCAGAACGCCGACAGCGTACGCGACTACCGCAAAGGCGCCTGCCCCACAGAGCGATGAGTTGTTCGCCCAGTCGATCCTCATCACGATTCCCTCCAGGCTGACGCGGGCCCAGGAAAAGGAAATGGCCGAAGCGATCCGCGCCTCGGTTTCGAGCACTACGGCCCGCTGAGGGTTGGTCCGCGTCAGGCGACATCATGGAATGCGGCGCGTTTGAATTCCCTCAAACCGGCGGTGTGTCGTCGCTCTCGATACGGGCAAACGGCAGGGGTTTCGTGAAAAATGAGGTCCGCCACGCCCCGTAGAGCACCCCGGCCGCAAGCCAGCATAAGCCGGCAGTCTTGGCCTTCCAACCAAGGCTCAACCAAAGATAGAGACATACGCTAAAACCCAGCAGCGGGGGAAGGAGACTCCAGATAGTTTTGCGTTGGCTCCGCAGGAAGTACCGCACAAACGAAGAGGCGTTGACCCCCATGAAAGCAATCAATGCCCCAAAGTTGAGCAATTCCGCACCGAGCGAATAGGTAAGCGTGAAGGCGCCGATCAAGGTGAGGCTCCCGACCAAGATGATGTTATTGCTGGGGACGCGGGTGCGTGGATGAATCGCCGCGAAGAACCGCCGTGGGATCGCGTTGTCGCGACCCATGCCATAGAGCAGGCGTCCGGCACCGAGATGAGCCCCGGCCCCCGAGCCGATCTGGGCCACCAGCAACGCCAGGTTTACGCTCAGAAAGAGCCATTGCCCCCCCGCCTTCCCGGCGACATAACAGAAGGCCGTATCGGTATCGGGAAATGTCGTTTCCGGCCAGACAAGCTGTGCGGCGTAGACTTGAATGGAGGCCAGAATACCCGTGATCAAACAGACCAGGACGGTGGCAATCAGGATGTTGCGGCGGGGATTGTGGACTTCTTCCGAGAGGGTGGAGATGCCGTCGAATCCGATATAGGTCAACACCGCCAGCGCGGCACCGCCTGAGACGACCGAAAACGAGTAGGTCTTGGGATCGTAAAAGGGTCGCGTCCAACCCGCCAGGCCCTCGGGGGGCTGCTGCCAGAGGTAACGAACTACCGCGCCCAGGAACAGTACAATGACCACGCCCAGGCCGGCCGCGATGATCGTGTTGGTTCGCGAACTGGCTTCGATGCCGCGGAGGTTCAGGGCCGTGAACAGAATCGCGAAGAACACGGCAAAGACCGCGAAAGGAACCTCGGGAATAAAATTCATCGCCGCCTTGCTGCACCAGATCACGGAGATGATTGGATTCATCACATAATCGAAAATCATCCCCCAGCCCACCAGGTACCCGAGCGAGGGGTGGATCTCCCGGCTGACATAGGCGTAGGCGGATCCGGCACTGGGATAGGCGTTGGCCATGCGCCCATACCCAATGGCCGTGAACAGCATGGCTACCATACCGATCAGAATGGCCGTCACGACATGACCCTGGGCCTTCACGGCGGCGGCGCCAAAGAGCGGCATCGGGGCCGTCGGTTGAATCAGGATAATCCCATACAGGACCAAGGCGGACAGACCGAGGACACGTTTGAGACTGGGGGCACAAGCGGGTGATGCTGGGATTCCATCCATACGGTCACAGATCCTATGGGTTCCCAAACGCGACGGATCGCGTTTGGGGGCCCTCTGCGTAGCCTGTAGACCGGCGCACGTGACCGGTCGAATCGATCGCAGAGTATTCTACGAAACCCCTCCGGCGATGCAATCATCTTTCAGTGCCATTCACGAGCATCTCGCAGCCACCTATTGGCGCCCCGCCCCACCGACTGATATCATAGAGCAATGAATCTGGAAACCTCCCATGTGTTCGCCCGAACGTTATCGATTATCGCACTCAGTGTCGCTCTCTCTTCCGGGGCGTGGGCCGAGAGCTGGCCCATGTGGCGCGGGCCGCGCGGCGATGGGACCAGCTTGGAGAAAGACCTCCCCACGCAGTGGAGCGGCACGCAGAATATCGCCTGGAAGACGGCGATTCCCGGCAAAGGACATGCTTCTCCTATCGTCTGGAACGACCGTGTCTTTGTAGTCACGGCGGACAAAGAAAAGAAGCAACGCCTGCTGCTGTGCCTCGACAAGTCCGATGGGAAGATTCTCTGGCAGCAGGTGGTTCTCGAAGCTCCGCTGGAACGCATCAATTCCCTGAACAGCTACGCCTCGTCGACACCCGCCACAGACGGCAAGAACGTGTATGTCAGCTTCCTCGATGTCGACAAGATGTTCATCGCGGCGTACGACTTCGAGGGCCATCCGGTCTGGGCGGTGCATCCGGGGACGTTTGCGAGCATGCACGGCTATTGCTCCAGCCCCGTTCTCTGGAAGGACAAACTGATCGTCAACGGCGACCACGACGGCTCCGGCTATCTCGTCGCCCTCGACCGCGCCACCGGAAAGACGGTGTGGAAGACCCCACGGCCCAACAACACGCGGAGCTACTGCACGCCGCTTATCGCTCCGATGGGCGGACGCAACCAGGCGGTCCTGTCCGGCAGCAAATGCGTGGCCGGCTACGATCCGGACTCCGGCGCACAGCTCTGGATCATCGACGGTCCCACCGAGCAGTTCGTCGCCTCGCTCGTCTACAATGGCGAACTGCTCTTCATGACCTGCGGCTTTCCGCAATTCTTCATGCAGGCGATCCGGCCGGACGGCACGGGTAACGTCACGAAGACCCACGTCGTCTGGCAAAAGGAGAAAGACTGCGCGTACGTCCCCAGCCCCATCGCCATCGGGCCGTACTTCCTGGTGGTATCCGATACCGGGATCGCCAGATGCCTCGAGGCCGCCAGCGGCCGGGACCTCTGGCGCGAGCGTCTCGGGCCCCATTACAGTGCCTCGCTCGTCGCCGCGAACGGACTGGTGTACTTCCTGTCGGACAAAGGGGTGATGACCATCGTCCGGCCCGGTCCGAAGCTGGAGATCGTCGCCCGCAATGAACTGGGCGAGGAAACCTATGCCTCGCCGGCCATCAGCGCGGGGCAAATCTTCCTCCGCGGCGTCCAACACCTGTACTGCATCCGCAACAACACCCCCAAATGATCCTGCCGATCGTGGGGGAGAATCTCTGCGCCCGCCCGCCCCGTTCCGTGGGACACGGCCGTAATCAAACCTGATGAACGGCGTTTCCTGGGGGAGGGATGGGCAAATCCCCTATTCGCTTACCGCCACCACCACAACTAATCTACGCAACTCGTAAATGGTTCTACAACAGGAAACTCCTGAATCCCTGGGAGGCGGAAGCTGTGCGAAGAGCCCCGCGTGCGGCCGACGGGGACGGAGTCCAGGCATACCGATGGCAAATCGCGTCGAGATCAGCAAACGCCTGATCTTCATCAATTCTCTGGCGGGGATAGCCCTGGATGTCGGCAACGTGGGCGTGCTGGTCTGGCTGTACCGCCACCTGCTGCACCGCATCAGCCAGGAGGAGTTCGCCCTCTATCCGGTGGTCGCCTCGGTCACGGCGTTCCTGCCGCTCTTGACGGTGGTCTTATCCTCCGGCCTCGGACGGTACACGCTGGTAGCCTACGCCAAGGGCGATGAGCGACGGGTGACCCAGATCGTCTCCACCATGTTCCCCCTGCATCTGGCCCTGGGCGTGCTCGTCCTGGCGACCGGCGGCCTGTTCGCCTGGCACATTGACCGGGTCCTGACGATCCCTCCCGCGCGCGTGGCGGATGCGCGTCTCATGATGCTCCTGACCGTGCTGTCGTTCTCCGTGGCGTCCGCGCTGGCCCCTTTTCAGGTCGGCTTTCACATTCGCCAGAAGATTGCCCTGCTGAACGCCACGGTTCTGGTGCGCGAGATCGTCCGTATCGCGATTCTATTCGTCTTAGTGCTCGGCGTGAGTCCGCGCGTGCTGTGGATCGTGGTCTCGACCGTGGCCGCCATGGTGCCGTGGCTGGTCGCCACGACGATCCTCTCGCGGCGGCTCGTTCCGGCCCTGGCCTTTCGGCGCCGGGAGTTCCATTGGCCTGTAGCGGGACAATTGACGTCGTTCGGAGGCTGGATGCTGATGGGCCAATTCGCGTGGATGCTCCGCCAGGCCATGGACCCGCTGATTCTGAACAAGCTGGCGGCGCCGCTGGACGTGACATGCTTCTATCTGGGCTCCATGCCCTTCCGGCGTATCGAGGCGGCCCTGAGCCCCGTCAATCAGGCAATCCTGCCCCAAACCACGGCCATTCACGCCCTCCAGGACACCCGTCGCCTGCAAAACGCCTATCTCCGCCTGAGCCGGTACAGTCTGTGGGCCAGTCTGCTCGCGGCCACCCCCTTGGTCGTATTCCACCGGGAGGTCGTGCGGCTCTGGGTCGGGGAGCAGTTCCTTCCCGCCGCAGCGGTGATGGCGCTGCTTCTGTCCACGTTCGTCATTTACTTTGGGCACGGCGCCATGGCCAACATCGGCGAGGCCAAGGCCCAGGTCAGGAGCATGAACCTCCGGGGACTGGGGCTGCAATTACTGAACCTGACCCTGGCGGTTTATCTCGTTGGCGCCCTGCACCTGGGGGCCCTGGGTGCGGCCCTGGGCACATTTCTCACCGCCTTCCTGGCCTACCCCCTTATCGACTGGCCGCTCGGCCTGCGCCTGGGAGAGATCAGCTTCGGTCGATGGCTGCGCGAGACTTACCTGCCGGGAGTGATTCCGGCTTGCGCCGGCGTGCTGGCGTGCCTGGGCGCAAAAATGTACGTGCAGCCCACCACGCTCGGAACCGTAGGCAGTTGCGCGGCGTTTGGAGTGGTGGTGTACATCGCCGTGCTGGGGATCTGGTGTCTGCAACCGGCGGATCGTGAGGACCTGACGCGGGTGATGCGCCGCATCGACGGGCTCAGCCGGTGGGGTTGGGGTCTTCTCACCAGATGTGTCCCGCAGCATCGGTAGACGTCTCCGCGGGCCCCAGGAGAGAACCGAAATGTGGATTTCCGACGCTGCAGTCAGCTCGAAAACGAGCGACAAGCTCCGTCTGGTCCTCATCAGCATGAGGCCCGGCCAGTGGCCCAAGAACGCCTTTCTCTTCGCGGCCCTGCTGTTCTCCCGCAACATCTTCCATCCAGCGCAGGTGCTGACCAGCGTGCTGGCCTTCGGAATCTTCTGTCTGGCCGCCGGGGCCGTGTATGTTCTCAACGATCTGCTGGACATGGAGCAGGACCGAAACCATCCGAAGAAGCGCTCCCGTCCCCTGGCTTCGGGCGCCCTGGACCCCCAGACCGGCGCCCTGGCGTTCTCGATCCTGCTGCCGGTCTCGCTCTTGGCCGGCTATCTGGTCAACGGGACCTTTCTCCTGGCCGTAGCGGCCTACCTGGTTCTGCAAATCGCCTATTGCACGTTCCTCAAGAAGGTCATTCTCCTCGACGTGTTCTCGATCGCTTCGGGATTCTTCCTGCGTGTGGCCGCCGGCTCGGCCGCCATCGGGGTGCCGATGTCCAAATGGCTGCTCATCTGCACCATCTTCATCTCGCTTTTTCTGGCTTTGGCCAAGCGCAGGCACGAGTTGCTGGCCCTCGGCGAGGGGGCGGGCGAACACCGGAAGGTCCTCGAAGAATACAACCTGCTGTTCCTCGATCAAATGGTCAGCATCGCCACGGCCGGAACGATTGTGTCCTATTCGCTCTACACGCTCTCCGAGGAGACCATCGCCAAGTTCGGAACCGGCCGATTGTGGCTCACGGTCCCCCTTGTGCTCTACGGGATCTCCCGGTATCTTTATAGAGTGTACCGGCATGGCGACGGCGGCCGGCCGGAGGAGCTCGTCTGGAAGGACAGGCCCCTCCTGATGTGCGTGGCCGTCTATGTCGTCTCCGTTATTTTGATTCTCTATACACATTCGGGATCACCGTCATGAAGCCATCAGCGGTTGCTGTGCTCAAGACCCATCCGCAAACCGTGCTCGCGGATATCGAGCGGCTCCTGTCCCTGGCGGGTCTGGAGCAGGCGCTGCCGAAGGACAAGACCACGATCCTGAAGGACAATATCTCCTGGCACTTCCCCTACCTCAGCGCCAATACGACGCCCTGGCAACTTGAAGGCACGATCCAGGCGCTGCGGAAGGCCGGCTACGGACCTCTCGTGGCGGTCCACAACAATACGGTCGTCACGAATCCCTACAAGGGCGGGATGCTGAACCGGCTGACGCCGGTGTATCGAAGGTACGGGATCGAGGAGAGGTACAACTTCCGGCCGGCGGACATGCGGTGGATCGAGTACAAGCCCAAGGCCCGCATGCGGGTGCTCGACCAGGTCTATCCCGAGGGCATCCGCATCCCCGAGTACTTCCTGGGCAAGAACATCGTCCATCTGCCGACGGTCAAGACCCACATCTACACGACGACCACCGGCGCGATGAAGAATGCCTTCGGCGGGCTCCTGAACACGAAGCGGCACTACACCCACAGCGTGATCCACGAGACGCTGGTGGACCTGCTGGCCATTCAGAAGGAGATCCACACGGGGATTTTCGCCGTGATGGACGGGACCCTCTGCGGCAACGGTCCGGGCCCGCGCACGATGATCCCGGTGGAGAAGGACTACATCCTGGCCGGCAGCGACTCGGTGGCGATCGACGCCGTGGCGGCCAAGATGATGGGCTTCGATCCCATGAGCATTCCCTATATCCGCCTGGCCCACGAAGACGGCCTGGGAGTGGGCCGGCCGCAGGAGATCGAAATCGTGGGCGAGGACATCGCCGACGTGAACTTCGGTTTTCAGGTCGGGGACAACTTCGCCAGCCGGTTCGGCGATGCCCTGTGGTTCAGCCCGCTCAAGGCCCTGCAGCGCCTGTTCTTCCGGACCCCCATCGTGTACCTGTTCATCTTCGGCTCCTATGTCTATCACGATTTTCTCTGGTGGCCCGCCAAAGGCAAAAGAGCGCAGAGGACGCACGCGCTGAATACGAAATGGGGCCGCCTCTTTGAGCGTTATCCGACCGACCAGGACTCCCCGGCGGCCCACCCGGTTCACCCGCAAGAGACACTCCAGAGAGCATAGAGGACTATCTCAACACTTCGCGCTGACATGTCATTGCGAGCGCAGCGAAGCAATCTCCCATCCTGCGGGATTGAGATTGCTTCGTCGCTCCGCTCCTCGCAATGACATTGCGGCTGGAGCGGTTTATCAGGGTCCACAAATCAAGGCGACAGGTTGCCGGACATACCATCCGCGGCACTATCCCCAGGAGGGAGGTCGATACACATGACGGTATCGAGACGCAAATTCCTGCAGATTGCCGGCCTAGGAACCATCGGCGCGGCGACGGGATATCCCGCCCTGCAATTCTCCCGGCCGGCCCTGAGACACTGGCTGGTCGAGCCGGACCTGCCCCTCGGCGCCGCGACAGGCCCGCTCGACGAGGCGACCCTGCAAGTCCTGCAGGCAACGACGGCGGCCCTCATCGACACGCTCGGTGGACATGGGGCACTACCGGGATTTCTTCCAATGGCGCAGTCAGAACGTGCCGGGCTATAAGAGCCTCTACGAGCAGTTTGCCGCGAGTGTGAACGAAGCCGCCGGTCGGCGCCCTTTGCCGACTGCAACGTGGTCGCTCAGCGCGGCGTGCTGGCCCGGTGCTTGCGAGTGGGCAATCCCGCCGGCCATTTGGGCAAGGCCCGGGCGGGCCTGTTCGAGCGCCAATGGCTCGTTTACGACCGGTACATCGTCCGGGAGATCTTCGACCTGTTCGCCCGAACCGATGCCTGGGTCAAGCTCGGCTACGAGACGTGGCCCGGCGAGCATCGCGGCCTCTACACGTACACCCAGCCGCCCGAGCGGGCCCAGGACTCGAACGAGCAACTCGGCCGGTAGCCCAGCGCGGGGAGAGCCGTCCATGAGTGAGAGCACCGTCGCCATCGTCGGGTCGGGGATCGCCGGCAGCCTCATCGCTCACCTGCTGACCGACTCGGGCTATGATGTGGAGGTTTTCGAAAAGGGTCCCGATTACCCGTACCCGCACAGTCCGCAGTTCAAGGAGCAGGTGCATTACCTGTACGATAACCCCGCCTATCAAGTCCCGCCGGACCTGAAGAATCACACGTGCTCCCGCGGCTACCAGGGGGACCTGGAGACGGAGCGTCATCATGGTCGTGGGAGGCTCGTGCACGAAGTGGGAAGCCCTCACGATCCGCATGATCCCCGATGAATTCCGGAGAAAGAGTCGGTACGGCTACGGCGAGGACTGGCCCATCTCCTACGAGGACCTGGAGCCGTACTATGGCCGGGCCGAGACGCTGCTGGGGGTTTCCGGCACCGATGAGGACAACCCCTTCGCGCCGCCCGGTCCCAGCCGTATCCCCTGCCGCCCTTCGAATTGAGCCACGATGACAAGATCATGGCCGAGCGGCTCAAGAAGGACGGGATCACGCTGCACACCACGCCGCAAGCCAGGACCCGCCGAGCCTACGGGGACCGGCTGGGCTGCGTCAACATCGCCGCGTGTACCTTCTGTCCCATCGGCGCCCGGTACTCGCCGAACTACCACTTGCAGCGGGCGGTGGGCACGGGTCTGTGCACCGTCCACTCCGGGACCTCGGTCCGGCGGATCGTCGTGGACCAATCCGGTCGGGCCCGCGCCCTGGTTTACCAGCCCAACGACGCCAAGACTCCGCAGGAGCACGCCGCCAAGATCATCATCGTCGCCGCCGGCGCGATCGAATCGGCGCGTCTGCTGCTTTTGTCGACGGACGCCCGCTATCCGGATGGAGTCGGGAACAGCAGCGGCCACGTCGGCCGGCACCTGACGTTTCACAGCGTGTGGCGCGGACACATGCAGTATGACGAAGCCCTCTATCCCGGCCGCTTCGGCGGCTGGACGGGCCAGAGCGCCAATTCCGCAATCCTCCCCAAGCCGGCACACCATGCGGGCGTGAAAGTGGAATTCGCCTCCTTTATCGACATTCCCTACGGGAACGCACAGCCGGAAAAATGGAAAAGCATCACCCGTGCCTCCGAAGTGATGGAGCAATTGCGGCCCATCGTCCATCGGCGGCAGATCAGCCTGCACTCGGAATCCGTGACCAGCGAACGGAAATTCGTTGCCCTCTCCCGTAAGAAAGACCGTTTCGGCGATCCCTTTGCGCACGTCCAGTACGAGCTGGCGCCCATTGACCATGAGACCTACAAGTCCGCCCGCGCGATTTTCGACCGTTTTGCCGGTGCGACGCGAGCCAAGGAGGCGCACTTCCCCGATGTCCTCGTCTTCGACTCCGGCGGCCACCAGATGGGCACGTGCCGGATGGGCAAGGACGAGAAGGACAGCGTGGTGAACTCCTTTGGCCAAGTCCACAGCCTATCGAATCTCTTCGTTGTCGGCCCCAGCAGTTTCGTCGGCACCTCCGGCACTGCCAACCCGACGCTGACCGTGGCCGCCCTGGCCCTCCGGACCGCCGACCACCTTCTCGGACCGGTTGTCACAGGCATAACTTCTCGACGACGAGGCTATGGAGGAGGAAACACGATGAAGCAAGACCGCCTCGCCCATTCGGTCTGTCGCCACTACGTGCTGCTGGCCGCTATCCTGACCGCAGTGCTGGCGAGCTACCACGCCGCCATGATCTGGCGTTTCGGCGTCACGCGCATCGACGGCGTCACTTACTTCCTCCTCGACGACGATCCGATGATCAGCATGCGGTACGGACGCAATCTGGCGAATGGGATCGGACTGGTCTACAACGAAGGGGAGCGCGTGGAGGGATTCACCAATCCGCTGTTCACCTTCCTGAGCGCGGGACTGCATCTGCTCCCGCTCCCAACACCGATCCTTCCCCTGTTTATGCAACTGACCAGCCTGCTGCTGAGCGTGGGCACCATGCTGATGCTGACACGGTTCTGGGGCGACAGCCCGCAAGGACGGTTCGCCGGGTTGGCCGCCGCCGTCCTCTACATCGCCCTGCCCAGCCATAGCTACTACGCCCACAGCGGCTTCGAAGTGTACATGGTGATCTTCATCATGATCTTCGCCCTGGGGAAGATCGAGCGGCTCACCCTGCCGGCGGCCTTCGTGGTGGGATTATTGCCGCTGACCCATGCCACGTCGCTGCCCATGTGGGCTGTTCTAATCGGCGGTATCCTCATCGTTACCGAGCGTCCCTTCAAGAGACCGTCTGGCGTTGGCGGCCCTGGCCGTCGTACCTTTTGCTGGCTACGAGATTTTCCGAATCACCTACTATCACGAGGTCTTGCCCAATACGTATTGGCTCAAGGCCGGCGCCGGGTCGCTCTCCCAGGGAGTGCACTATGCCGCCGGTTGGCTGCGCAGCGTCTGGCCGCTGGCGCTGCTGGGAGATCTACACCCTCTTTGCCATGCCCGGCCGAAAGATGATCCTGATCGCGGCCGTCCTGGTCGTTCATCTGGCCGGTGTGGTCGCGCTCGACGGCGACATCTTCCCGCAATTCCGGTTTCTTTTCCCCTGCTCCGTGCTGCTGGCAGCCCTGGCGGGAGCGAGCGTCCTGCCCCTGCTGAGACATTTCGCCCTCATGCCCCGTGGCGAACGAGCGTACTTTCGGCCTCGCTTTGGCAGGACTGATGGTCCTGATCCTGGTTCGCAAACCGCTGGCCGAGTACCGCCTGAACGCCCCGGACCATGATGAGGACAAGCGCTGGAACATACGGCACATCGCCATGGGCCAGACGCTGCATGACAATACCACGCCGGACACCGTCGTGGGTCTCTTCGGTCTGGGATACACGGGCTACTACAGCGACCGGCTCATCGTCGACATGCTGGGAAAGGTGGACCCCCACATCGCCAGAGCCAAACCCATTCCGGGGCGTATCATCGGGCACAACAAACTCGACTTTGACTACGTGCTGGTGAACCGCCAGCCGGACTATATCGAGATGGAATATGCGCCGGGGGAGCTCGACAACATCCAGCGCTTGACGGCACTGAGCCGCAGCAGCGCGTGGGGATATTGGGAGGATCTGGCCCTGCACCCGGTCTTTCGGGATCGGTACGCTCATCAGCCGCTCTGTGACGACAAGGGCCGTTTTGCCTTGTTCTACACCCGATCCCCCTGTCAGAGCCTGGTATGGACCGTGCCGCAGGCACTCTATGAGAATCTGCCTCCGGAGCATGAGTACGAAGGGAACGACGATGGTCTTGTGGTGAAAGGGGCAGGACGATGAACAAGAGGAGGTTGGCGAAGAAGGTGGCGGGTCCGGCGTTTGATTTGACATATCGATTCCTGATGCTGCCCCTGAGGATTGCTGCGCCCCCGCGGGTGCGCTTCGGGTGGGAGGAGCTCAAGCTGCTGCACCGCGTGCTCTTGAGCCAGAACCTGTGCCGGATCGGCGGGCGCATGGTCCCGCAGTTCGAGGAGGAGTTTGCCCAAATGTACGGCGTGCCGTACGCGGTGGCCTCCACGTCCGGCACGGCGGCGATCCACGTTGCGCTGGGCGCGCTGGACCTGAATCCCTGCGATGAGGTCATCACCGCGCCCATTACCGACCTCGGCACCGTGATTCCCATCCTGTCCCAGAACTGCATCCCGGTCTTTGCCGATATCGACGACACGTACAACATCGATCCCGCGGACGTGGAGCGAAAGATCACCCCGCGCACGAAGGCCATCCTCGCGGTTCACCTGTTCGGCAACCCGTGCAACATGGATGGCCTGGTCGAGGTGGCCCGCCGCCACCAGATCCCGCTCATCGAGGACTGTGCCCAGGCCCACGTGACGGAGTACAAAGGCCGGTTCGTCGGGACCATTGGCGACATCGGGTGCTTCAGCTTCCAGCAATCCAAACACATGACCACCGGCGACGGCGGCATGACGATCACCAGCAACAAGGTCTATAACGAGCGCATGGACCTGTTCGCGGACAAGGGCTTTGCCCGCAAGGACTGGGGACCGCGGGCCTACCTGTTCCACGCGCCGAACTACCGCATGACCGAGCTGGTCGGGGCGGTGGGTCTGGCCCAGCTCCGGAAAGTCCGGGCCGTCGTGCAGAAGCGGCATGAGCTGGGCCAGTACATGAGCGAGCTGGTGTCGAAGGTGCAGGGAGTCAGACCCGCCCCCGAGACGCCGGGCGGCAAACACTCCTACTGGCTGTACCCGCTGATCCTGGAGGAGGGTGATGTCAACCAGTTCGCGGTACGGCTGAGAGAGCAGAACGTGTGGGCGACGCCGGGATACACGGTCAAGCCGATCTATTCGTGCACGGAATCCCTGACGGCAAAGAAGACGTACGGCAGTTCCGGCTGTCCCTTCACCTGCCATCTCGCCGCCCAGACGTATGAGTACCAGGAGGGCCTGTGCCCGCGTACGGAGGCGGCCCTTAAGAAACTGGTCTGCCTCTGGCTGGACGAGGGCTGGACGAGAGAGACGGTGGAACAGACCGTAGAAGCGATCGCCAAGTGCCGCATGTCATCGGCAACGACAGCGGTCTCTATCCCGGCAGTACAAGAGCAGGTCGTCCAAGTATCCGCCGGTGCGGGACGAAACGGCGACCGGATTCGCATCGGCATTGTCGGCTGCGGCCAGATGGGCCGCTGGCACCTGGACGCCTACAAGAGAAACCCGAAGGTCCAATTGGCCGGCTTTGCCGACATCGATCTGGCCAGAGCACGGCAATTTGCCCAGGAGGTCGGGGCCAGGGCGTACGAATCTCACCGGGAGATGGTGGCGCAGGAGAAGCTCGACGGCGTCAGCCTCTGTACCGTCCCGTCGACGCACCGGGATATTGCCGTAGAACTGCTCGACGCCGGCGTGCACGTTCTATGCGAGAAACCGCTGGCCGTGTCGGGCGAGCAGGCCCGCGAGATGGTGGCCAAGGCCCAGCAGAAGAACCGGCAGCTTCTGACCGCGTTCAAGTTCCGGTTCTTCGAGGAGGTGGTCAAAGCCCGAGAGCTGATTCAGAAGGGCAGCTTCGGCCGCATCTTCAATTTCCGGCTGATGTTCGGGGGCTATATCAACATGGCGGGGACCTGGTACGCCCGCCGGGACCTGGCCGGCGGAGGCATCATCATGGACAACGGTCCGCACGCCGCCGACCTGATCCGGTACCTGCTGGGCGAGATCCAGAGCGTCTCCGCGCACTGCGGCCGCTACCAGGGAATCGACGTCGAAGATACCGCCCAATTGACGTTCACGCTGGCCAATGGGTGCGTCGGAACAGCGGACTTGAGCTGGTCCGCCTCTGTGCCGTCCCACTCCTACTTCGAAGCCTACGGCGAAGATGGGGCGATGCTGCTGGATTGGCAAGGTCTCGCGTGCAAATACAGGACCTGGAACGACTGGAAGAGAATCGACAACAAACTGACCAGCAAGGACGCCTTTGCCCGCCAGATCGACCACTTTGTCGAGGCCATCCACGGAGGGCAGGCCTCGATTCTCGGCAATGGCGAGGGCTTGAAGTCCCAACTGGTGATCGACGCCGCCTACGAATCCCTCAAGACTTGTTCGACCGTATCATTAAGCTGAGGAGCGTGGCATGACTGCCTGGACCAGACTCAAGAGGAAAGCTGCCCGCGCCGGCCTGAGAATCAGGGTGCGAAACAAGTCGCCCCTGGACAAAGCCATCGCATGGGTGAAGAGCCACCGCATCGGCGGCAGCGGCATCGTCACGCACCACCGCGCGGATTGTGTGACCCAGGAAGTGACGGGATATCTGATCCCCACACTCTACCGTGCGGGCGAAAGACGGCTGGCTTGCGATCTCGCCCGCTGGGAAGCCTCCGTGCAGAGAGCGGATGGAAGCTTTGTCTGTCCCACCGCCGACGTGGCGTACACGTTCGATACGGCCCAGGTGGTGCGCGGGTTCCTGGCGGTTCTGGACGACCTGCCGGAGTTGGAGAGCCACGTGCGCCGGGCCTGCAACTACGTCGAGAGCCACATCGCCGCGGACGGCGAGGTCCTCCACGACTCGTATGAGACCTGGCGGGTGGCGGACGGCAGCTCGTTCTCTCCCTACTGCAATCTGTATGCTCTGCCGCCGCTGGCGGAAGCAGGCCGGCGGCTGGGCCGGCCGGAGTACGTGGAGACAGCGTATCGAAGCCTGCGCTACTTCAAGCGCAGGCCCGATGTGGTGACGTTCAAATCCGAACTCGGCTCCCTGTCGCACATTTTCGGCTACATCCTGGAGGCGTTGGTGGAGATGGGCGAAACGGACCTGGCGCGCAAGGGCCTCGCTCAGGCCGCCGCCCTGCAGACGCCGGAGGGAGCCATCCCGGCGTATCCGGGGGTCCCCTGGGTCTGCTCGACGGGCGTGGCACAGGTGGCCATCGCCTGGTGGAAAACCGGGGCCAAAGAGCCGGCCCGCCAGGCCCTGCGGTACCTCGAAACGATCCAGAATCCCAGCGGCGGGCTTCTACGGCAGCTACGGCGCAGGCGCCCGGTACCTGCCGAACGAAGAAATCAGTTGGGCCGCCAAGTATTTCATCGACTTATCCTTATTGATTGGGGAAGAACATGCCTGAGATCGAATACCTCACGCCGCAGGAGTGGGCGGACGTTCTCGTAAAGGACGCCAAGCCGGATGTGATGGCGGAAGCCTTGCGGGCCGGCAAATACTGGTCCTGGACCCAGACGCTGCTCCAGTACAGTCAGGAGTCTGACGAGGTCCTGGACCTGGGCAGCGGCGCCGGAGAAAACGCGGCCGTCCTCGCCCTGCACGGCCGAAAGATGACCCTGCTGGACTGGTCTGAACGCAACCTCAACTTTGACAAGCAACTGTTCAATGTGATGGGGCGCAACGGGCATTTTGTGCAGCACGACATGACCCAGCCGCTGCCTTTCGAGGATAATTCCTTCGATATGGTCTTTAGCTGCGGCGTCTTCGAGTATTTCACCGACGCGCAGATCCGCGGGATCGTGAAAGAGGCCCTCCGCGTCGCCCGCCAACGCGTCATCATCCTGGTGCCCAACGCCCGCTCCCTCGCCTATCGCCTCGGCAAGTGGTACCTCGAGACAAGAGGACGATGGCATTGGGGCCGGGAGCGGCCCTTCAGCACGCTGCGGCCGCACTTCCGCGCCGCCGGCAGCACCCAGGTCACGGAGTTCTGTGTGGGTACGAAACACTCGCTGGATTTCCTCGTCATGCGCGGCGGCCCCACGCTCAAGAGACTGCTGATCCGCTTCCTGCGGCTGACGGATCATTCGAAGCCCGCCGCCTTTGGGCAGGGGTATCTGCTCGTGACCGTCGGAGAGAAGAACGCGGAGGGCAGTGCCCGTGCTTAGAGTGTTGAGTGTCTTCGGGACGCGGCCGGAAGTGATCAAGATGGCTCCGGTCGTCAAGGAGCTTGCAGGACACCCGGACCGGTTCGTCAGCCGGATCTGCCTCACCGGTCAGCATCGCCAGATGATCGAGCCCCTGCTGAAGCTGTTCCAGATCGAGGCGGACTATTGTCTGGACATCATGCGGCCCAACCAGAGCCTGGAGCATGTCACCACCGCGATCCTGACCCGGATGGGCGAGATCCTGCAACAGGACAGGCCCGACTGCGTGCTCGTGCAGGGCGACACGACCACCAGCATGGCCGCCAGCCTGGCCGCGTTCTACCAGAAGGTGAAGATCGGCCACATCGAAGCGGGATTGCGAACCGGCAACAAGTACCACCCCTACCCGGAAGAGGTGAATCGCCGGATCATCGACAGCGTCAGCGACTTGTACTTTGCCCCCACCGGACAGGCAAGGCAGAACCTTCTCAACGAGGGTGTCGCCTATGAAAGCATCGCCGTGACGGGCAATACGGTCATCGATGCGCTGCTCCAAACCGCCGGAAAGGACTTCGATCCGCAAGGAACAATTCTGGAACGCCTGGCCCGGGATGACCGCAAGCTCATTCTGCTCACCGCGCACCGCCGCGAGAACTTCGGCCGGCCGCTGCTGAACATCTGCCGCGCCGTCCGGAGCATCGCCTCGCGCTATGCCCAGGACGTGTGTTTCGTCTATCCGGTCCATCTCAACCCCAACGTGCTGGAGCCGGTCCGCTCTTTGCTGGGCGATGTGCCGAACATCTTCCTGACGGAACCGCTCGACTATCTGCCGTTCGTTCAGCTCATCAAGAGAGCCTACCTGATTTTGACCGATTCCGGCGGCCTGCAGGAGGAAGGTCCCAGCCTGGGCAAGCCCGTGCTCGTTCTGCGTCAGACCACGGAACGGCCGGAAGGGGTCGCCGCCGGAACCGTCGAGCTGGTGGGCACGGAGACCGCGAACATCATCGAAGGCGTCGTGCGGCTCCTGGAAGACCAGGAGAAATACCGACACATGGCTACGGCCGTGAATCCCTATGGCGATGGAACCGCCGCCCGCAGAATCGTCAACCGTCTTTGGAAGGAGGAGAAACGATGGACAGTTCGCTCCGAGTCAGTATTGTTCTACCCACGTACAACGGGGCCAGATACCTGCGGCAGTCAATCGATAGCTGCCTGGGCCAAACCTACCAGAACATCGAGTTGATCGTCGTCGACGACGGCTCCTCCGATGGGACGTCCCAGATCGTCGGCTCCTGCAAGGATCCCCGACTGCAATATATCCGGCACGCGCGGAACAAGGGCCTGCCCGGCGCGCTCAATACCGGTTTTGACCGGGCCACGGGCGACTATCTGACGTGGACCTCCGACGACAACCTGTTTCTGCCGGACGCCGTCCAGAAGATGGTGCGCTTTGCCGAGGCGGGACATCACGCCTTCGTCTTCTGCGACTATTATCGCTTCCACGGCGAAGACACCTCTCGCGACCTGGTTCGCATCACCCTGCCGGATGACCCGCCGCTGGACAAAGACAACTACATCGGCTATTGCTTCCTGTATTCCCGCCGGGTGAGAGACCGCGTCGGAGATTACGACCCGAATACACGACTCGCCGAGGACTACGACTATTGGATCCGGGTCTCGAAACAATTCCGTCTGGCCCATCTCGATGAGCCTCTCTACCTGACCCGGTTCCACGACAAATCTCTCTATGCCACACGGTATTCGGAGGTCAAGCTCGTCGACTTCCTCCTGCGGCTGAAGCACGGCCTGCTGGACACCCGGCAGGTGGCCGGCCTGTTCATCGAGCTGCTCGCGCGGAAAAAGAAGAGACTCTGCCGGGTGCGCGGCGCGGTCGCCGGGTATCTTCTCGGTACGCGCGTCGATGGCATTCTGAGGAGTTTTCAGGTTGGACAAGCGAATCTCGAAGCCACCAAGCTGAGATTGCAGACCATCCTGCACCGATGGCCCGTATAGGAATGGGCCGTTTGTAGTGACACCGTAAGGTGTTTCGTGGCATGGGCATCTTGCCCGTGTGTATCACGAGTGCGAGGGGTTCCCCAAACGCGATTCGTTCGCGTTTGGGGCCCTGCCCACGTGAAGCGCAGGGCCAGCCCTTCGGCCTTCGCTGCAGGGCAGGCTTTGGCCCTGCCGTCACGGGCGAGACGCCCGTGCTACTGCTCGAGGTGGAAGGTCCGAATCAGATCGTCGATGATCTCCTGCGACATGGCGACGTGGCCGCCGATAGGCTGAGCATCGAGCACCGCTTCCGCCGAGTGCTCCAGCACCTCCAGCTTGTCGAACGCCGACAGGACACTCTCGCCGACCACCATCACCCCATTATTGCACAGCACCGCGGCGGGGCTGTGCAGGGTCAGCGTCCGAGTCAGGCCCTCGATGCCGTTGAACGGAGCCTCAAAAGGCAGCAGACTCACCTGGCGGACGAAGACATAGCTCTCGGGGATGGTGCGGGTGTCCACCGTCCGGTGGCAGACGCTGAAGGCCATCGCATTGATCGGGGCGGCGTTGATCACCGCTCCGATGTCCGGATGGGCGTCGTAGAGGGCCTGGTGGGCCAAGACCGCCCGGCTGGGGTGCTTGCCGAATTCCTTCTTGCCCTTGCGGATCATGACCAGTTCCTCCGGCAGCACGGAGAGACGGTCCAGCGGGTACGGCGTGATCAGGAACTTCTCGCTGTCGATCCGCGCGGAGAACGTGCCGGTCGTCATGGTCAGCAGCCCCTGGCGATAGCCGCGCTCGATGAACCGGCAGAGCTGGTTGCGCAGGTCCTTCTCCCGAATGGTCATCATCGTCGGATCGTACTCGAAGCAGTCGATCGGCACATCGCTCTTGCCCTGAAGCTGAAGCTGCTGGTCCGTCAGATAGTGAGGCTCGCCCAGGGTGTGGGCCTTGATCAGGACCTTGCAGCACATCTCCAGCGTCTCGAACTTCTGAAAGGCCTCCTGGAGGGTCCGGCCGCCGCAGCAGACGCCGTGATTTTCCAGGATCACGCTGTCGAACCCCTCCGCGAACTTCTGCGCGATCTTGTGGCCGAGGTCCTCGCTGCCGGGCGTGCCGTACGGCGCGAAGGCCACCGTCCCATTGGACCGCCAGGCCTGGTGGAACAGCCGCGTGTCGGGCACCTTGTGCGCGATGCTGAAAGCCACCAGGGCCATCGGGTGAGCGTGCACCACGGCCCTGATGTCCCGGCGTACCGCGTAGATCGCCTTGTGGAACGGATATTCCGACGACGGCCGATGGAGCCCCTCGATCCGGTCATCGGTCCGCACGCACATAATATCATTCGGCGTGAGCGTCCCCTTGTCCACCCCCGTGGGCGTGATCCACATGTCCCCGTTCTCATCGAGGATGGACAGGTTCCCGCCGGACGTGGTCGTCATCTTGTAGTGGTAGATCCGCTGCATGGTGAGCACCAGCTCATCCCGCGGATGAAGATACTCATATCGCATAGCAGCATACCCGATTGCGGATTTCGGATTGCGGATTAGCATCGCCCGTCTTCTTCAATCCGCAATCCGCAATTCCGACGGGTGGCAGCGGCAAGCGGAGTCCTCGGAGCTTGCCGATGGCGTTCCCACGTATCCCACGAGCCATCGGCAAGCTGCGCTGGCCGCTGCCACCCATCACAAGTCTTGAATTCAAAATACTCTGCGCGCCTCCTTGAGAGGCGCGGGCAAGTCCCACCTTATGGTCCCTCCGCTCACCGGAGCGTGAGCGTGATCAGGCGCACGTCCATCACCTGCTTGCCCGCCACGGTCAATGCCCGCAACGTCAACGGACCGCGGCCCTGGTCCAGACGCATCGTCCCGAGATTCAGCGGGCGAAACTCCTTCACGATACGATTCGCCCTTGCGCGGGACGCGGTCCTGGTCGGCGATCAGCGGCGGATCCCACGCCGGGAGCGACCTTGCCCTGCACCGTGCTGCCCTGGAAGCTCAGCTCGATGGTCGAGCCGGCGTCGGCCGGCGGGCAGGTGTAGTAGATCACCGCCTCGTACTTGCCCGGCCGTGTGCACCTCGATGTCCCAGGTGATCCGGTCGTCGGTGCTGCGTCCAGTTCGTGAAGTAGGAGCAGTTGGGCGCGCTGGCGCTGCGTTGGACGTTGCCGTGCGGCACGCCGTCGCGGGCCGGCAGCGGCGTCATCGGGAACTGCGCGATAGCCGACCGGGAACGGCCGGTCGTCCGGCCGCTTGCCGGCAGCACCTCCTTGCGTCCAGCGCGGCCACGGCTTGCGGCAAGCTTGGCGGCGACTTCCGGCTGCTTGCCGGCGATGTCGTGGTCCTGGCCCGGGATCGGCGACCATGTCGAACAGCTGCCCGCTGGTCGTCGAGGCGGTACTGCTGCGTGCGCACGCTGACCTTGCCGTTCCAGTGCGAGAAGATCATGCGGTCGGGCCAGTCGCTCGGCCGTGCCCAGCAGCAGCGGCGTGAGGCTCGCGCCGTCCAGCGGCTTGTCGCCGACGACGCGGGATGCCGGCCAGGCTCGGCCAGCGTGGGCAGCAGGTCGATCGCGCCGGCGATCTGCGCGGACGCGTGGTGCCCGGCCGTGATGTGGCCCGGCCAGCGGATGAAGAACGGCGACGCGCACGCCGCCTTCGTCGGTCGAGCCTTTGCGGCCCTTCATGCCGCCGTTCCAGCGCCAGCTGTTCGGGCCGTTGTCGGAGAAGTAGAGCACGATGGTGTTGTCGGCCAGCTTCAGCTCGTCGAGCTTGCGCAGCATGCGGCCCACGTTCCAGTCGATGTTCTCGCACATCGCCAGCGCGGCAGCGGGTCATGGCGACGTCCTCCTGCTCGCGGGTCGCGGGCGCGCAGCGTCAGATCGGCGTGTCCTTGAACTTGCTCGTAGAACCGGTCGGGCACCTGCAACGGCGAGTGCGGCGTGTTGAACGGCAGGTAGCAGAAGAACGGCCGGCCCTTGTTCTGCTCGATGAACGCCAGCGCGTGGTCGGTCAGGTCGTCGGTGATGAAGCCCTTGCCGCGCACGAGCTTGCCGTTGTGCTCCAGCGGCGGGTCGAAGTACTCGCCCCAGTGGCCGGAGGTGAAGCCGTAGTACTCGTCGAAGCCGCGGGCGTTGGGATGATAGGGCTACTGGCTGCCGTTGTGCCACTTGCCGAACGCGCCGGTGGCGTAGCCGGCCGCCTTGAAGGCGTCGGCGATCGTCTTCTCGTCGAGGTTCAGCCGCTCGCCGCCGGTCGAGACGCCGCGCACGCCGCCGCGCGGATGATAGCGGCCGGTGAGAAACTCGGCCCGCGTCGGCGAGCAGACCGGGCAGACGAAGAACCGCTCGAACAGCGCGCCGTCGCGGGCCAGCGAATCGATGTGCGGCGTGCGCGAGGTTCGTGTTGCCGTGGACGCTCAGGTCGCCCCAGCCCTGATCGTCGGCCAGGATGATCACGATGTTCGGACGTCGCTTCTCGCCGCTCGCTTGGGCAGCCTGTGCCTGGATGGTCCCGCCCCATACCGATCCGGTCACAGCCCCTCCAACGCAAGTCAGGAACCCCCTTCGTGTCAGACTGCCCATCGTCTTGCTCCTCGACAACGAAGACACGCAATTGGTGAGAACCGCAATAGCGTAGGTGGCAACGTCAAGCCTCGTTCGTAGTGTGCCCGTAAGGGCATAGAAGGAAACGCCTCACGGCGTCACTACGAGCAGGCCTTGACGCTGCCACCCGTTAAGTATTCCAGACGAATGCTCAGTACTCGCGATTCTTGACGATGCCCGGCTGCGGGACGGGATACCTGCCGTTGGCGTCCGGCCTGCAGCGGCGCGGGCGAATCCATCGTCAGCTTGTCCAGGCCCGGCGCGATCTCGTGCTCGCAGTTGAGCATCTCCTCGAAGGTGATTTCCTGGCCGGTGTGGGCGGCCATGCGGCCCATGGAGGTCACGAGGCTGGCTTCGACGCCGCGTTTCGCCTCGTTGTAGGGCTTGTCGTTGCGGATGGCGTCGATCAGGTCGTTCCATTCGTTCTGGTAGGGATCCTGCTCGCTCGGGCGCGACCTTGGACTCCCAGAGCATGTTCGCGCGCTTCGGGCTCTGGCCCTTGTAGATGCTGGAGGGCGGCCCGCAGTCGCCGCTCTTGGAGGCGATCGCCATGCCTTTGCTGCCGTGGAGGTAGCTGGTGTAGATACTCGCTGGCAGCCGGCCATGCAGCGCCCGTCCATGTTGAACTTGGTGCCGTCGGCAAACGTGTATTCCACCGAGTAGGTGTCGAAGTTCTGGTCCACGTAGGTGACGCCTTCGGGACTCTGGCGATAGTGGCGGCCGCCCAGCGCCTGGGCCTTGACCGGCCAGGCGTTCTTCATCCAGCACAGGTGGTCGATGATGTGGATGTAGAAGTCGCTGAAGTTGCCGCCGCTGGCCCAGAGGAAGCTGTGGAAGCGCTGGATCTGGTAGAGCAGCTCGCTGATGCCGGCCGGCTTGGGCAGGGAGCGGAAGGACCCGACCGGGCCGTGCATCCGGTAGCCGCGCTGCAGGATGATGTCGCCGATCTCGCCGTCCTGGATGCGCTTGGCCAGTTCCTGCGAGCGCCCGGCTGTGGCGGGACATCAGGCCCACGCCCACCTTGAGGTTCTTGGCCGACGCCTCCTCGGCGAGCTTGAGCATCCGCTTGCTGGTCGGGCCGTCCACGGTGACCGGCTTCTCCATGAAGACGTTCAGGCCCTTCTCGATGGCGTAGGTGAAATGGACCCAGCGGAAGGCCGGCGGCGTGGCGAAGATCGCGATGTCGCCCGGCTTCAGGCAATCCATCGCCTTCTTGTAGGCGTCGAAGCCGACGAACTGGCGGTCCGCGCGGCACGTCGACCTTGTCGCGCGAGCTGCTTGCTTCAGGCTCTTGTAGCTGCTCGTTGAGCCGGTCCGCGAAGACGTCGGCCATGGCGACCAGCTTGATCGGGCCGCGCTTGACGGACAGGGCGTTGGCCGCCGCGCCGGTGCCCCGGCCGCCGCAGCCGATCAGGGCGACCTGGATCGTGTTGTTCTCGGCGGCGTACATGCGCGGGGCGATCCCCGCCGCCAGGGCCGTGGCCGCGGCCATCCGGCCGGTGTTCTTCAGAAACTCGCGACGTGACGTGTCTTGTCTCGTGCTCTCGCTCATAGTGGGTCTTCTCCTAATGATGATTGAGTTGCATCACACACTTGTCTACCCATTCGCGGCCCGTTCGCAGTGACTCCCGTAGCATGGGCGTCCCGCCCATGAGTCACGGCGTCCTGCGAGCAAGCACTGCCCTGAGCGAGCGAGACGCCCGCCCTACGCTGGACGCACTACAAACCGGCCCCGAATGTCCTTTGACACCAGCCGCCCATTATGAGCCGCCCCACCGCTTTCCACAAGCACTTTTTGGCCCCGTCCCGTCCCCTGCCTCTTGGGGGCTCCGCCCCCAAACCCCCGGCATTTGTCGCTTTCGGCCAATAGCATGACAGGGGGAGACGCCGCGATTGCGAGACTGCATCCGCTGCGTTCGCTTCCCGAAAACGTACCTCTCGACCATTCCGCTGTTCTGTCCCCCTCCGAAATCCCGGTTGTTCGGCTCCCAGCAGACTATCCATACTGCACGGGAACTGCCACTTCTTTGGATTCACACTTTATGCTCATCACCCTGAATAGATGACATTGAACCAAGTTGGCGGCGTCAAGGTCAAATCAGCGCGACATTGTAGCCCGTGTTGCTGACCGAACTGCGGTAGGCAATACCGTCGTACCTCTGCACTTTGAATAGTTCAGCGATGATCTGACTGGGTGCGTAGTCGGCGACATTGTCGTTCCGGGCGACAGGCCGCGCAAAGGTTTGGTCAATGCAGATCCAAACCATTTCTTCGCGTTCTTCCGCAGGAGGTTCCGCTTCAGAAAACAGATAGCGCAGCAAGTAGTCCGGCCCATGATCTGTCATGCATTTGACCACTCTGAGTTCTCTGCATGTCTTGAAGAGGCCGACTGAAACGTCTGATCCTATCCAGGGCCGGACTTCACCGATTGCTGTGTCCTGATCGGTGGCAAGATAAGACTTGGAATCCCTTTCGGATTCGCCCGGCCCTCCGATTGCACATTCACGTCGCGGCTTCATGCGATCCTGTCTAAAGGGACATGGGAAATCACCCACGAGCACGCCGTTTGCATAATGGGGTTCCGCGGCACTGCCCACCTGTGCTCGCCAAAGAGATGTCTCAGGTTGGATCACGAGAACGCGCTTTTCGGCTGTCTTGTCGCACCGTCTCCAAAAAGCCCTCGGTTTCACCATCGCGCACGTAGCGAGTTCGGCGTGCGATAGCTTGTTCAAACTCCCAGAAACTGCGCCACGATTTGAACTCAGCCATCGGGTTTCCCTCATGAATTCCTCGAGTTCTGGAATTCCAGGTATTCCGGGGACATCTTACTCATTGGGACGGCCACCTTTCTCCTTGAGCTCCTGCTGGAGTCTTCTGAGGTCTTCGGTGCCCTTTTGCCAGTATTCGAGTTGTTCCTGGAGAGATTTGCCCTCCAGTTGCTTCATAACCTGCTCGGCTCCCTGGTGTTGCATGCGGACACAATCAAAGGTCTTGGTCTTCATATCCAATTACCTCCAACGGCGAGTAGATGGCGATGTCGTTGTAGCCGTGGAGTTTGTTCACGGCGTTGTACTTGGGAATCTTCTGGAAATTGACGATATGGCGGAAGTTCCAACTGACGATCATGGACGCGCCGGACGTGGTCGCCAGGGCCACATGCAGCGCATCCGCAGCGAATCGCTCGGACACGATGCCAGCGCTAAGATATGCCTCCTGCAACTGAATCGCCTCGGGCGTAACCGTGGCGATCTCCGCAATGGGCAGCACCTCCTCGAAGAATTGACGAACGATCTGTGGAGCCACCGCTATCTCCCGCCGGACCAGTTCGGACGTAACCAGGGTGAACCTACCCGCCCTGACGGCGTCGATGAACGCCTTGCTGGGTCTCTCTGAATTCATCGTCAAACACCCCGCCGAACACCGATGTGTCGGCGTACACAGATATGACTCTTCGCGTTTCCATGCCACCTATCATAGCAGTCTGCCGACCTTCGGACAAGCGAAAGACACCCCAATCACGTTGGCACGAGGCAATGTGTTCCCACTACCATGCTATTGGCCAAAGCGCAAAACCTGCGGCGGGGGCCAGCTACTCTTCGAGCGGCAGGAGTTCGACCTTGCGGAACTGGACGGGATGGCTCTCCGCCTGCAGGGAGATGTAGCCTTGGCTGACCATCCTGTCGGCGCCGGCCTGGAGGAGCTTGCGGGCGTCGGCGTCGCTGTCGTCGAGCTGGGGCTGGCCGTATTCGAGAACGATTTCGCCGTTGATGATGTGGCGGATGAGACGATTGCCGTGCACTTCCACTTCGGCCGTCACCCATTGGTCGCCGTGATAGGTCTTGGACTTCGAGTTGATGCAATGCTGTTTGACCAGCGTGTTGTCGATGACCACGTGCGTGCCCGGCGTGCACAGGTTGCCGGTGGAGCGCTCGTCCTTGCCGTTGCCGCCCAGGAGTTGCACCTCGATGCAGACGGGAAAGCTCTGGTCCCGGGTCATGGTCTCGGGCGGCTGGCAGTGGATCATCATGCCGCTGTTGCGGAAGGCCCAGTCGGGACCGCCGGGGTCTGCTCGCCCAGGAAGCGGTACTCGACCCGCAGGCGGTAGTGCGAAAACGGGTCCTTGTAGAACAGGTGCCCGAAGCGGTTGTCGAACTTCTCGTATTGGTCGTACGCCACCGTCAGGAGGCCCTCTTCGACCCGGAACGTATCCTTGTAGTTCTCCCCCAGTGCATGCCCCGCGATCTTGGGCGTCCAGCCGGTGAGGTCCTTGCCGTTGAACAGGCTGATCCAGCGGGCCTGCGTCGCAGGTTCTCCGCGCAGCACATCCCGCCGCAAACATGATGCCGAGTGGCAGGACGTAGAGCAGGTCCCGCTTTCGATTTGTCGCGTGCCAGAATCGTCCTCGCGTCATCGTCTGTCACTCCGAATGATGGGAAAGGCACTCTTGTTCAAGACCGTGCGCACTGCGCACACGACCGAAACGGCATCTCCCACAATGAGCGACATGGTACACAGCCGCCCGCGAAAAACAAGTAGGAAAAGAAACAGAACCGGTAGCCGGTATGATCGGTGGCTGAATTCGGCGAACGTGTCCAAGCCAGCCGTGGTATAATCCGGCCTTTGAGTTGGAGGTCGTGGCATGTATGTGACCGACGTACCTGTTGAGCCATGAAGAAAAGCAGCAACAGATTCGCCGTCCAGTTCGGGGCCGGGAACATCGGCCGGGGACTCATGGGCCAGCTTCTTCGAGAATCCGGCTTCGAGACGGTCTTCGTGGATGTCAGCAAGTCCCTCGTGGATGACCTGAACAACCGAGGCAGCTATCCCCTGCGGCTGCTGGACGCCTACTCGCAGAAAGCCCGCGAGCTGACCATCGACCACTTCCGGGCACTCAGAGCCGATCAGGAGGATGCTGTCGCCGAGGCGATTGCGGAGGCCCGCGTCGTGGCTACCGCCGTCGGCGTGGCGAACCTTGAGGCGATCTCTCCGCTCCTGGCCGCCGGCATTCGGCGACGACGGGAACAAGGTGCCGAGCCACTGGATATCTACCTCTGTGAGAACATGCTCGGCGCCGCCGGGATGCTTTCGCAGCATGTCATGGACCGCCTTGACGATTCAGCAAGAGTGTGGGCACAGAAGAACATCGGCTTTGTGGGGACGAGTGTGGCCCGGATTGTCGGCGGCGCGGGGGCCCGCCTGCCGGACGACGATCCGCTCCTTGTCATCGCGGATGCCCACCGGGACGTTCCCTACGATGGCACAGGCGAGCCGCGCGGGCGAACCGGGCATTGCAGGATTCCACTCCTGTGGGCAATTTCAAGGCCGAGGTGGAGCGGAAGATCTTCACACACAACCTCGCCCACGCCGCGCTGGCCTATCTGGGATACCTGAGGGGCCACACGTACATCCACGAGACATTTGAGGATGAGTTCGTGAGGTCCGTATTTGACGGTGCTCTCAATGAGACAACTGAGGCACTTCTGCGCCATTATCCAGCCGATCTCGACCGCCGCGAGCACATGGAGATACGCAAAGATGTCCGGGTGCGGTTCGGCAATCCCCTGCTCAGGGACCCCATCACGAGGGTCGCCAAGGACCCGATTCGCAAGCTCGGCCACGACGACCGCATCATCGGGGCCGCCGCATTGTGCCTGTCCCAAGGCGTCACACCCGACCACATCGCCACAGTCTGCGCCGCCGCTCTTTGCTATGACTGTCCTGAGGACCCCGGCGCCATACGTCTGCAAAGCATGATTGACAAGACGGGCGTGGCGGAAGTACTCCGGCAGGTGTCAGGCATCGAACCGGCCGGCGAATTCGGGCAGCGAGTCATCACGCAGTACCGACACCTGCGAGGGACCAGGGGTGTGTGATACGGATCATAGCCGATTGCTATGCCCGTCTTGTCATCCTGAACGAAGCGCAGCGTAGTGAAGGATCTGGGCTGCGTGCACGAGAAACTTCCCATTCGATAGCCAGATCCTTCGGCTTCGCCTCAGGATGACAAAGTCCGTATTACGCACAAATGCTCCCGAATTTGTACAAATTGCTCAGCCTCACGGCAGTGGGATCACTTGCCAACCTTCGGTGCCGAAGCGGATGTCCCGCTCGACGAACTCCCAGACGACCACCTTCTTGCCTTTGAGCAGGGCCGGCTTGCGGGCCAACTGCTGGCGTACCAGAGTCGAGGCCCCGCCGTCGTTAACGACGGAAGTCAGGCCGAAACCGAGATTGCAGGCCAAGTGGGCGATGAAGCCGCCGCTGCCAGGTTCGTCCCGTTCAAAGATCCGCAGGAAGCTGTCCCCGAGCACCAGGACGGGCGAGTTCGGGTCATCCTGGTACGGTCTCCTGGTCCATGCATCAGCTACCTGGTAGCAATCCATCCACTCGGGAACATAGAGCCGCTCAACCTGCGGCACGCGTATCATCCTGAGCACATCGCCATATCGCTTCACTGTCACGGGCCTCGGTCTCGTACGTGACCGACCTTTCTCCACCCAGCCCGAATCCAGAAGCCTGCGGGCGACCACCTCCGCCGCCAGTCGCATGCCCTGCCGGCGACCAGTGGCTGTCCTGCGACAAGGTAGTACTCCGACGTCCGTTGCTCCTTCCGGCGAGCGTCGGCGTAGACCTCGAACAAGTCAACGATCTCCACGCCGGCTTGCTTGAGCTTCGCCAGGACATCCCGGGTCGTCGGGTTGATGTAGCCCAGCCGCCCCCGGACTGGGTCACATTCCCCCGAGGCGGGGTGCTACCTGCTCCGTTCGCTCGGACCGTGAGCATTTCCGGATAGATGCTCGACTTGTTGGGGGCGGGCATCACCAGCAGCTCTGATGCCGCGTTTGGCCAAGTCATCGCGGAACGAGACGATGGCGGTGAAGATGTCGTTTCGTTGTAGTGACGCCGGGAGACGTTTCCGGATATGCCCTTACGGGCACACTACGAACCGGCTCGACGAGGTACTGCACCGCCGGACGATAGAAGAACCAACCATCCCGTCCCAGCAGGGCCTGGTCGCCCGCATCCTGGAGAAGGACAAAGCGAGCGTACTGCACCGAGGGCCGGATCGCCTGCACCAGTCGGCATTTGCTCTCCAGATTGCTCTCCAGCCGCCTGAGGTTCGCGCGCGTCGGCATTTGCCGAAAGAGGTCCGCGATCTGCGGCGTCTCACCGTTGCGCAGATCGAGCACGATCTGGCTCGGCGCAACGATGCCGATCAGGACCAGGAAGGTCACGATCAAGCCAATATGCGGTCCGCGACCTGGCGTCACCGCAGGACTCCTAAAACTGAAAATACAGGAACGACCGGAACGACTGCGCGAATAACGTCAGCAACGAAAGAGCAAACAGGCCCGCCGGCACCAGGGCCCGCGACCAGTCGAGCCGGCGGGTCCAATCGAAGCCTTGCACCGGCTGGAACACCAGCAACGTACATAGGGCCATGATGATCAGATGGCCGCGCGTGTAGAGGATGGCACTCAGGAGCGTCGAGCCGCCCTGGGCCGCCGTTGGCACAAACATCAGGGTCAGCAATCGCCCGGCCTCGCCCAGCGTCTCGGCCCGGAAGATGACCCAGCCGATGGTGATCAGCAGCAGCGTCACCAGCACCCGGACCGATAAAGGCAAGCCCGCATAGAAAGGCTTTCGCCCGAAGGCCCGCTCGACCACCAGCCAGAAACCATGCCAGGCGCCCCAAACGATGAAGGTCCAGCCCGCCCCGTGCCATAGGCCGCACAGGAGAAAGACAACCATCAGGTTGAGATACGTGCGGCCGGTCCCGGCCCGATTGCCGCCCAGCGGAATGTAGAGGTAGTCCCGCAGCCAGCTCGATAGCGAGATATGCCAGCGCCGCCAGAAATCGCCGAAGCTGTCGGCTCGGTACGGCGCATCAAAGTTGCGGGGGCACTCGAAGCCCAGCATCAGCCCGATCCCGATGGCCATCTCGGAATAAGCGGAGAAATCGAAGTACAACTGGAAAGTGTAGGCCAGTGCGCCGAACCACGCATCCAACGTACCGGGTGTTGCGGCGGCAAAGACCGCATCCGCGACCTGCCCCATGTCGTTCGCGAGCAGGATCTTCTTGGCGAAGCCCAGCATGAACAACGCCACGCCCCAGGAGAACTTGTCCAGCGTGTGTTCCCGCCCGACCAGTTGGTTGGCAAAGGTCGGCACTGCTTCGGATTTGGAGTCGATAGTCCCATACCGTTGAATCGGTCCCGACAGAAGCTGCGAGAAGAACGAGACGTAACACGCGAAGTCTAACAGTGACCGGGCCTGACCTCGCCAGGCGGTGGAGGGCCGCTCTTCCGTGGCGAGGGCGTCCCGCCCTTGTATGTCAGAACTAAGAGCAAGGGCGGGACGCCCTCGCCACGAGGAGCCGTGATAGGTGTCCACGAGGACGCTGATGAGCTTGAACGTGTAGAACGAGATGCCGACCGGCAGGACGATCTTCAGCACAGGCAAAGCATTCGCCGCCCGCGAGCGACAACGAGGCTGTTGAGAATCGTGCTCAAAGAATCCCGTGTACTTGAAGAAGCCCAGCACCGCCAGGTTCAGTGCCACGCCACCGATCGTCAGCGCCAGCCGAACCTTTCCTGCCTGGGTCCCGGCGATACAGCGGGACACGATGTAGTTGACCACGGTCAGACCGAAGAGCAGGCGGCGAACCATGGATTCACCCACGCATAGAAGACGTAGCTGGCCGCCAGCAGCAGGACGTTGCGGGCGGCGAGGAATCGCCCCGGCAGTGCGTAATAGAGCAGCAGCAGTGCCGGCAGGAAGTAGAAGAGGAATATGTGCGAGGTGAATGCCATCGGCTACTTCGCGGCCTTGTTCGTCCAGACGGCCCAATAGATCGGATCGTTGACCACGCCGAAGTACTTGTTGATGATCCCGCCCATGAAGTGATCGTCGATGGGGACCTCCAGGGCCATCCGATGGACATCGCCGACACGGAACTGCTTGAGATTGCCGCCGATCTGCTGGACGCGGGCATCGGCCACACCGTCGCGCGGCTTGGCCGGGTTGTAGTGGCCGACATAGATGATATCCTTGTCCACCTTGCCGCGATGAACCTGGAGCACCTTGTACTTCATCACATGCGCGTAGTCGTAGAGAGGATCGTTCCTGACTTCGCCCGGAATCTCCTCGAGTTGGGCCGTGACCTCGATGCTGCCGAGGGTCGTCACCTTGGCGTCGGCGCCGGTATCCGCCTTTTCCGCCTTCTTGGCGCACGAGGCGCCCAACAACACGGCCAAGGACAACATGGCTACGAAAACTACTCTCATTTCTGTGCTCCTATCTCGGCATACGTCCAGTACGGCTCCCAGCCGTCCACCAGTTGCAGCACGGGAGCGTCCTTGGCCTCGGGGTGGACCTTGCGGAGGTCCTTGCTCGGGCCGGCGATGGCCGGGGCATCCGCCATCCGCATGATGCAGATCGGCGCCCCCGATCTCTCCGAGCCGCCGCCATCCTGGGGACAACGGGTAAAGAGCACGTACTTGCCATCCGGCGACGAGAGCCCCGCCGTAGATATGATAGCCGTCCTCGCCGTAGATCATCCGGGCATCTTTGCCCTCGCCGTCGCTGTACCAGAGCTGGGTGAAACCCTGGCCCTTGTTGCCCGGCTGGCCGGCGGGACGCGAGGGGTAGATGATATGCTTGGAGTCGGGGAACCAGTCGGGCGTGCAGCTTTGGAACTCGTGCACGATGGTCAACTCGCCCGTCTGGGCGTTCATCCGGACCACCGTCCACATCATGCGGGCGTTGGCTACGCCGCAGAACCACTGCCCATCGGGCGACCAGAAGAGCTGCTGATAGATGCCCTTGCGCGGCAACTGCCGGACGACCTTCTTCGTCTCCAGATCGATCACCTGAATCCCCTGCTTCTGGGCCAGACAGGCGATCTGCCTGCCATCGGGCGACCAGGAAGCCCAGGGGAACTCTCTGTCACCTCCGATCTGCACCGGCTTCGAGCCATCCGGCTCGGCGATCATCAGGCAGCCCTGAAAACCCCAGAGGTCGTGATGGATGACGGTGCCTTTCGCGAACCGCCGGTAGAGCAACTTCTTGCCGTCCGGCGAGAAACGCGGGCCGCCTTCCTCGTAGTCGGGCGTGTTTGTGATGTTGCGACGCTCCGAGCCATCCGGCCGCATCAGGAACAGGTCCCACGTGCCGTTCTCGCCCCGGGAGGCGTACACGATCCAGCCTTTGCCGCTCACCTCCTTGGCCAGCGGGGCCACTTTGTCATCTTGAATACCCGCACTTGTAGGGTGGGCTAGCCCACCATGAACGTCAGCAGGAAGATGGTGGGCACAGCCACCCGTACTCGCTTCATCATAGTGCAGACTCCTTACCTGTCCTGCGCGCCTCACGCAGGCCGAGTGAACACCGGGACCTTCATGAATTCGCCGCCGTGGAGGGCGGATTCGTGCGCGATGATCCCCGGCACGGTGTACGACAGGGCTTCGTAGACGTCGACCGTCGGCCGGCGGTTGTGCGTCAGGGCGTCGATGAACTCGTGCGTCAGGAACGAGTGCGAGCCATAGTGGCCGGTGTCATGCCGCAGCGGCTCGGGCAGCATGTCGGTCTTCCACCAGGCCGGCTGCTCGTACTTCTCCATGGCGGGCAGGTCGCGCACGAAGCCCGCGTCGTCCTTTTCCTTGCGGCCTTCCGCCGAGCGGACGATCACCGGCCCCAGGCCGTTCGGGATGGTCGGCGTAGAAGCTCATCTTGTTGCCGATCCACTGGGCCCGCTCGGTCCCGCGATGGGCGCCCTTCCACCAGACGTTGACGCGGAAGGCGTGGCCGCGATCCGTCTTGAACATCGCCGACTCGTTCCAGAACGGGTTCTTGTAGACGTTGTCCTTGCAGATGGGGTCGTTGTCGCCCCAGCCATAGCAGACCGCCTCGGTGATCCGCTCGCCGGTGATGCCGAGCAGGAAGGCGGTGCAGTGCGTCGGGATAGTGCATGGGGGCCAGGCCGTGACGCCAGGTGCGCTTGCCGTTCTCGAAGTACAGCGATTCCAGGCCGGGATGCTGGTACTCGGCCTCGCAATAGTAGATCTCGCCGAACTTGCCCTGCTCGTGAAACTTGCGGACGGAGATCGTCGGCTGCTGGTAGAAACTGGTCTCGGCCATCATGTAGGTCAGGCCGTACTTCTTGACCGTGTCGAGGAGTTGCTCGGCCTCCGCGATGCCGCCGCCCAGCGAGGCCGGCACGGCGGAAATCGCGTGCTTGCCGTGCTTCATCACCTCGCCGACGTGCTTGACGTGGTTCGGTCCCTCCGTGAAGATGGCCACGGCGTCGATATTCTTGTCCAGCACCAACTCTTCGAGCGAGTTGTACGACTTGCTGCACTTGTAGACGCGCATCAGGCCCTCGCGGCGTTCCGGCCGCAGGTCGCTGACGGCCTCGACGACGCAGTCCGGGTGCTCGTGCCACTGAAAGCTGGTGCCGAACCCGCCGCCGACGACGCCCATGCGAATCTTCTTCGGCGCCGCGTTGACCGCCAGGGTCGAATACAGCGGCAGCGTGGCCCCGGCCACCGCGGCACCCGATTTGAGGAACTGCCGTCGCGACAAGCTTGAAGTCGTCATAACTCATCTCCCGTAGCAAAAGCCCTTCTTCCCCGTGGCATGGGCATCCTGCCCATGATCCTGAGTCCATGGGCAGGATGCCCATGCCACTGATTACCAGAACAGCCCTGAGAATACAAGGACCGGCGCGATTTTCAGATCGGTCCCCCTGGCCCACTCCCCGGTCCCGCGAACTGGAACCACATCATGTAGGCGTAGAGCGCCGCCATGAGGCCGATGAAGATACACCACCACAGGAACAGATTGCGCACGCCGCGGTTGCGCTCGCGCTCCGAGTCCGGCAGCTTCGTCACCTGCCACGACCAGATGATGCCCTTGATCTTCGCCGGGTCGGGAGGCTTCGTCGCCAGGGACAGCACGACCAGCAGAACCATCGAAGTCGCCCAGACCACAAACGTACGATTCAGCCAATTGTCGAACGGCATCAACCACGGAACATGCTTGAAAAGGTAGTACTCGACGAAGGCTGTGAAGGGAAACGCGAACAGAAGGACAAACGTCGCCGCCCACGCCGTCGTGCGTTTCCACAGCACACCCAGCAGGAAGACCGCGGCAATCGGCGCCGCCACCCAGGCGCCGACATTCTGGATCAGGACAAAGACGCCGAGCTTGCTGATAGCTGAACCAGATGGCCAGCAACGTCGCGACGGCCAGGATCGCAAAGGCACTGAGCCGCCCTACGCGCACCAGATGCTGTTCCGACTTGTCCCGGCCGAGAAACGGCTTGTAGAGGTCCATCGTGAAGACGGTGCTGCACGAGTTCAGCACGGAGCTGATGTGCGACAGCATTCCGCTGGCCAGACCCGCCATCACGATGCCGCTCAGGCCCACCGGCACCAGCTCGCGCACCAGGGTCGGGAACGCCTGGTCCTTGTCCGCCAGGCTCGGGTAGAGCTTGAAGGCCACGATGCCCGGGACGACCACCAGCAGCGGCAGCAGGATCTTCATGAAACCGGCGAAGATCACGCCCATCCGCGCGTCCCATTCGCTGCGCGCCCCCAGGCACCGCTGCACGATGAACTGGTTCGTGCAGTTGTACCAGATGCCGATGGAGAGGAAGAGACTCCAGACGCCGAACCAGGGATAGTCCTTGTCCGTGATCGGGTAGATGATTTTGAACTTCTCCGGGGCGAACAACATCAGCTCGTGCAGCCCGCCCACTTTGTGCAGGCCGATCACCGTGACGATGAGGCCGCCCAGCATCATGACCACGAACTGGAGGAAGTCCGTCCACGCCACCGAGACCAGTCCGCCGTAGATGGTGTAGCTGCCCGCCAGCACCGCCAGGCACAGGATCGTCAGCCGTCTCATCGATGCCGAACATGCCCTTCATCGCCTTGCCGCCGGCGAGCATGACCACCGCCATCTGCGCGACGATCCACAGCACGAGCGAACAGACGGCGAACAGATAGCGGCAGGTGGTATTGTAGCGCCGTTCGAGAAACTCCGGCATCGTGTAGAGTCCGCCGCGAATGTAGTACGGCAGGAAGATCCAGATCAGGGCGGAGAAGGTGAACCAGTTGCCCCACTCCCACTGCGCCACGACGAAGCCGACGGCGTAGGCGATGCCGATCATGCCGATGAAGTGTTCCGTGCTGATGTTGGCCGCGATGATCGAGCCGCCGATCGCATACCAGGGCAGGCCGTCGCCCGCGAGGAAGTAGTCCCGCGTGCCGGCGGCCCTGCGCCGCGCCACCCAAATCCCCAGGGCAATATTGAACGCCAGATAGCACGCGAACAAGACGAAATCCAGAGTGTGTGTCATGCGCGTCCCTCGCAGGAGCCGATCAGCCGCTCCGCGTTAGCGTAGAACACGTCCTTGATGTCTTCTGATGTCAGTCCAGCCGCTTGGGCCGCCCGGCGGAAGGCGTCGATCTCCTCGTACAAGAAGAAGGAGAGCGCGTCGGCCTGGTCACCTTCAACCTCGCGCATGTGGTTGTCATCGGAGACGTCGCCGTACAGGCCCTGTGGCACCAAGTTGACGTAATTGCCGTTCTCGCAGACTCTTCGCATCCGCATGCGCGTGATCGGCAGATCGCTGCCGAAGAGGATGCGTCGCGGCCCGACGGTTCGAATGAGCTGCTCGAAGACCGCCGCGTTCGTATTGGCGGAGATGTCGAACAAAAGATGCTGCGTCTCGCTGAGCACGGCGAAAGCATCGCCCACATCCTCCGGACAATACGCCCTGCCGACGTGGGCGATGATTACTCTTGCCTTCGGATACCGCCGGTCGATTTCGAGCATGTCGGCCAGATTGACCGGATCGCGGAGCCGGCCGCAGCGCGGGATGTGAAGCATGACGATCCAGCCGTGCTCGTTCAGGACTTCCAGTTGCTGGTGCGGCAGGAAGTCGAAGATCCGGATCTGGTCCACCGGAATATCCGCGGGCGACAGGGTCAGATAGACCTTCGCGCCGAGAAATCCGCCCTCTCGAATTTCGCGCTCCAGCCTCTGGGCCGACCACTGCGGCGAGGCAAACACCAAGCGCGGCAAAACCATGTTCGCGCGCCGCCCGGCTGACATAAGCATTGGCCGCCTCGAAGTCATCCTCGTGCGACTCCACGAACGAGAACATCAGTGGTTTCACCGCCTTGCCGGGAAACAGCAATTCATACGTTTCAACCAGGTCCTCGACCGGGTTCTGCTCGGCAACGCGCAACGGCCAGGTCACCGCCCGGCCCGTCGGCGGGGCCTTGCGGAAGTTCTTGAGCCAGACGTGGGTGTGGACGTCGATGATCCGCTCCGGCAGAAAGCGCTGGAGCTTCTCCCGATAGAACCGCCGATCCACGTCTTTGACTTCAAACAGCCGCTGACATACCGTCTTGGGATTCTCCCGCACAACATGTCATCCCTTCGGCTTCGCTCAGGGCAAGCTCTGAACGAAGTGAAGGATCTGGGCCACGCATTGGAGAGACCTCTCATTCGCGGGCCAGATCCTTCGCCTTCGGCTCAGGATGACAAATACCCACCGTCTGAATCCTTCCTTGTCCGCACACATTACTTGGCATTGGCTTCCAACAGCCGGCGTAACCGCCGGATGAACTCGTCGACCACCGCCGGCTCCAGGCACAGAGCGAACTTGCAGAGAATCGTGCTGTGGCCGGCATGATACGCATGGACGCGCAGCCACAAGCCGCCCTCGACGCATTTCTTGTGAAACGCCAGCGCATCATTCACGTCGCGGAACTTCAACCCTGTCATCGCCCCGTTGCCATGCACGGCGGCGATCCGGTCGGGGAACTCGGCCGCAAGGTCGCAGAGCTTCTGGTAGTAATACGCCTGCGTGCTATTGACCTCGGGGCCGTGCCTTTGCAGCAGCTCGATGTTGGCCAGGGCCACCAGGGCCGCCAATGCCGCGTTGCCGTTCGTGCTGATTGCATCGTACTGGGCCAGCACATCCAGTTCGCGCCGGTAGATGATGCTGGACAGCGGGTGCAGGCCCGCGCTCATGCCTTTGCCCACGACCACAATATCGGGCACGATGCCGCACTGCTTGTACATGAACAGGTCCGGCGTCCAGAACCCCGTCTGAATCTCGTCAATCACCATCAACGCCCCGACCCGCCGGACCAGTTTCTGCGCGAGTTGAAGATACTCCGGCTCGACCCGGATCGCCTCACGGTTCATCATGATCGGCTCCGCCCAGAAGCCCGCGATCCGGTCCTGGTACCGGGCGATGACGCTCTCCAGCTCATCGCCGTCGTTCGGCTGCACCGCCACGACCTCCAGGTTGTGGATGTAAGGGCCCCACATGCCGCGCAGGTATTGCGAGAAGAAGCCGGTGCCGTGGTAATTGCCGTCGAGGACGACGAAGATCGGCGGTCCGGGCCGCTTGGCCCGCTCGTGGTGCATCAGCATGATCTTCAGGGCCGCTTCGCAGGCGACCGAGCCGGTCGCGATTCCCAGCAGAACCGTGTTGAGCCGGGTCTTCGATTCGCAGACTGTCGAGAAGTCCCCCTGCGGCAACTGGGGCAGATCGGGGTTCGCCGCCTCGACGAGCTTCTGGGCGAGCCTCTTGACCGGCCACTGCGGGATGTTCGAGTGATTGTCGGGCACGATCCCGGCGGCCAGGCCCTCGTGAATCACCTGGGTCAGGACAGGATGATCGTAGCCCCAGCTCATCTGGTAGTGCCCCGCCGTGCAGTCGAGGAAGAGCTTGCCCTGCTCGGTGATGTAGAACAGGCCCCGGCCGGCGAGCAGATCGTCCGTCTCGGCGAGCGTGCCCCCGCCATAGGACTTCTGCATCACCGCCTTGTTGATGGTCCGCTTCAAGGCCACGCCTTCAACGGTCTTGCCGACCAGGCCCAGCAACTGGCTGTTGTCGTGGTTATCGAGAAACGTCTTTGCCCGCGCCATGGCCCGGCATACCTCGGCCCCGAGCGGGCCCGCCAGGCCGTCCATCGAGATACTCATAGATACTCGTTCCGTATTCCCCATTCGCATCATCACCTCTTCGCGGCGACCTCCACTTCAATCCCTTTCTTAGCCATTCGCTTCAGCACGCTGGCGCCAATTCCCGCATCGCTGACGATCAAGCTGTAGTCGTTCGGGCCGAAGATCCTGCACATGCCGGTCCGGCCGAACTTGCTGCTGTCGGCCACGACGATTACGCGCGCCGCATTGCCCGCCATCTTCCGGTCGAGATTGACCACCTGCAAATCGTCGGCGTAGGTATTGCCGTCAAGGTCGACGGCATCCGCGCCCATGAAAGCGACATCGGCCCGGAACATCTCGACGTTCTGCTCCGTGAGCGGACCGTGCAGGTCCGGGGACCCGCCGCGCAGGAAGCCGCCCAGGAGCACCACCCGCACTCCGGCGGCAAATTGCAGCGCCGAGACAATTGCCAGGGACGTCGTAATCACCGTCACGTTCCGCCGGCCCATGATCCGCCGGGCGATTTCCAGTGTCGTCGTGCCGGTGTCCAGAATCACGACCTGGCCATCCTCGATATGCCCGGCCGCCCGTTCGGCGATCCGGGACTTGGCGCTGCTGTTGCGGTTCTGCTTCTCGCGAAAGGAGAATTCGAACGTCAGCCGCTTGGCCAGGGCGGCCCCGCCGTGCGTGCGGATCACATCGCCGCGCGATTCGAGCAACTCCAGGTCCCGGCGGACCGTCATCCCACTGACGTCAAACCGGCCGGCCAGCTCGTCGATGGAGACCTCGTCGGCCCTCAGCAACTCCTGCCGCATCGCCTCCAGCCGCTGCATCTGCGTCAATCTGCTCTTGGTGCGAGCCATGTGTTCCTTTGTAACCGTGTTTCTCCATTCCGGGTGGCACGGCCATCTTGCCCTGACCGTCGCAAGGCCGATCTTCGCCCTGCGTTCACTGGAAGACACGCTCGTGCTTCGCTTGGGCGGGCATGCCCATGCTACGAAGCCGATCGATACACCCATCCGGCCAGCCGGCATACCTTCTCCAACACGTCGACCGGGGCCCCTTTGACCAAAGCCAAGTGGTGACTGCCACCGGCGTAGGCGTACTCCGTCAGCAGATCGCTGACCTTGTCCCGATCCGGCTTGAATACCGCGCGCGGGCCGTCGATCTGCGGCAGATGGTCCTCGTCGATCCGGCCGCGGATGCTTATCAATTGCCCTCTTCCCTCCGCCGTGGAATTCAGGTTGACCAGTGTCGCCGGACCCGGCTCGAACTCGAAATCGACAAGCGCAAACTCGGCGGTGTGCTTGTCTGTGAATTTGCTGGCCAGCAGCCGTGGCTTCGCCCGGGCCAGCGCGAAGTTGCCCTCGCCCCAGTGTTTCAGCAGCAGCCGGTTGTCGCCGTACCCGATCGAAAAGATCTCGCTGAAGCTGGCGACGCCGAAGCCCTGCTGCATGCCCCGGACCAGGACCGCCGTCACCCAATCCCCTTCGCCGGCGTAGCCCAGCCCCTCACTCAGGAGCATCGACGCGGCAACGTGCAGACCGTCGGCGACCCGCTCATCGTTGCACAATTCGAGGAAGTTCAGGCCGCAGGCGCGACTGTCCGTGTGCTCCAATAGGGCCCGCAGAGCCACTTCGCCTCGGGCCGTCTTTCTCAGCAACGGCCCTTCCACGCTCGATCCGATCTCGAACGTGCGGCGGTAGCGCTCCATGCACTCGACCGTCTGCTCGTCCGTCACCTCCGCGATCAGATCGGCGAATTCACAGGACGGGACCACCTCGGGGACGATGCCCAAGCGATGAACAAAGGGGTCCTCCCCCACTTGCAGATCCAGCATCTGCTCGAAGTGGCCGCCGACCTGGACCGGATTGGCATTCTGCATCGAGCGGATGATCCGTCCGGCCTGGGCCCAAGCCTTGAGCTCGTTGCGGAAGTCGGTCTGCTCATGGTGACCGTGAATCACGCCGAAGGGCTTGGCGGTCTTGCCGAGCACGTTCGCCAGGTCCTGCACGGCGTGCACACCATGATTCAGCTTGATCGTCTCGGCCGCGTACTTCTGGGGCTCCAGTCTCGGTATGCTCTGCATGGGCCACAGCAGCACCGGCACACGGGACCCGGTCAATGCCAGCGCCAGGACACCGCTGGGACAGTACGGCCCCAGGGCGACGACCAGGAGGTCGATCCCCTTGCCGTCCAGGTCGCCGCACGCCGTCTCCACGTCCTGCGGAGCACTGACGGGCGGACTGCAGAACACTTCGAGTCCGGCGTCGCGCAGCGTGTTGGCGACTTGAGCGCCAAGACACTCCAAAGCCTGGTCGATGTCGGACCAAAGCCGATGGTAGAGATCGGCCACAGGCAGCAGCAGGCCAATCCGAAGTGGGTCCGCTTGCGATGTCATCTCTGCACCTCTCTTGCCAGCATGGGCTCCTGGAAATCGCGGTACCACGCCCGATAGGACGATGCGTGCTGCGGCGTATAGACTCGGACCGTCGCCGCACTGGGAAAACGGTGAAGCTCCGGCCGGCCGAGCACCGCCGCGCGGGCGTGCCGGGCGGCGCCGTAGGCCGTGAAATGCGGGTAGTCGACCGCCTCGACCGTCAGATCGCAGATGTCCGCGATGGCCTGGGGCCAGAACCGGCTCTGCATCGCCCCGCCGGTGACGACGATCTTCCCCAGGCCGCGTGCCAGGCCGCAGCGGTCCAGTGCGTGGGCCACGACCGAGCCGGCCCATTCCATGTACCGCCGCACGGACAAAGGAGCGTCGCCCGCCGGCTCGATCACGCCTGAATCGACGTCGGCGTGCACAGCCCTCTCCGGCGTAGGCATTCCCACGAGCGTATCTTCAATCTGGCCCAGCGCAGCCGCCGTGACCCCGAGGCGGTTCAGGAGCCTGTCGAACCCGGCCCCGATCTGCCAGAGCGTGACGATGAAGCCATAGCAGTCCGGATGCAGGTCCCGGCCCGGATGGATCAGGAATTGTCGGTCGTCGAACAGGGGCCAATCGGTCCGGCCGTTGATCACCCAGGCAGTGCCGGTGCCCAGCATCACACTCTTGTTTTCTTCGAGACCCGCCGCCTCCATCGCCGCGTACTGATCGTGCGAGCCGGTCACCAGGGTCATCTTACCCCACGCGGTCCGAACATCTTCCGCCACGATGCCCAAATGGGAAACCACCGGCGGCAGCAACTCGCCCCGAACGCCGGCCCAGGCAGCGATATCACGGCTCCACTGCGAACCCTGGAAATCCGCCAGACCCGTAATCTGTGCACTCGTAATATCGGTGGAGATGTTGCCGGTAAGCTGCGCGTAGATGAAGTCGGGGACGGTGGCGACCCAGCGGGTCTCGGGCGAGAGTCGGCCGATCTGGGCCATCTGCTTGAGCTTGCAGGCAGCCAGCCAGCCGTGAGGAGGCCAGCCGGTCGAGCGATAATAGGCAGTCACGCCCAAGCGTGTCGATCAGAGTCACGGA
The DNA here is from genome assembly GCA_963699595.1 of uncultured Planctomycetota bacterium. GTDB lineage: Bacteria > Planctomycetota > Phycisphaerae > Sedimentisphaerales > Anaerobacaceae > PLanc-01. Next base: position 91,207 of record CAVOUO010000031.1, on the reverse strand, counting down.
CCACGGTCTGGTCAGCCAATCCGGTCCAGCAGCACGCGGGACTGACAGGCTGGTACTTGTCGTCCACGAGCACGAAACTGCCCCCCTGCCCCGTGACACTGCACGCAATCTCCTGGCCCCGGAACCGGCCGCGCGAGGCGAAGTGATCCATCGCCCGGCAGAAGTGCTCATACCAGTGCACCGCATTTCCGTCGCCGGTCGGAGCCGCGAGAGCCACATCATCAAGGACCTGACCGTCCCGGTCGAGCACGACCGCCTTGGTGCTGGTTGTCCCGATATCGACGCCGCAAAAGACCATGAGAACACGCCACTGGCAGTAACATGAATGAACACAAGTGAACACAATCTAACATAGGGCGTGCAATGCGTGCAATGGAATTCGTCACGCCATACGCTGAAACGCGTCACTCAGGTATTATACGGGTTCGTGGAAACCCGCGCGCCTTGTGGACTCTGTCATCCTGAGGCGAAGCCGAAGAGCCCGTCCTGAGCAAAGTCGAAGGAATCTGGCCACCGAATGGGAGGTTCTTCACGCTTGCAGCCCAGATCCTTCGCTGCGCTCAGGATGACAAGCGCAATGCACGGGCGAATCCGCGTTACTCCACTCGTGCCTTGAACTGCGCCTGACGCTCCAGGAAGCCCTGTCGCGCGACTTCTACGGAGGGACGCGGCGTCCGGTCCCTTGAGAATAGGCCATACGGGCTCAGCGGCGGCTTCAGCCAGGTCTTGTCCCAGGGGTGATCGGCCCAGCACCAGATCGTGACGCCGCAGACGTACGGGGCCCTGGTCCCCTCGAAGCCCGCCTTGAGCCGGCCGATTTGCCACTCTATCGGCCGGTCGGCCTCGCCGCCGAACTCCGTGACGAGGATCGGCTTGCCGGGGTACTCGCGGTGCAACTGCTCCAGGCGGGTGGTCCACCACCCCGGGCCATCTTTGGGATTCGGGTAGCCGTTCAGACAGATGACATCGTCCTCGCCGAAGCTGTCGGCGCGGGTCCCCCATCTGCCAGTGATCCGAGACGTGCACGGCCAGGCGCGTCGGGTCAAGCCGCTTGGCCTGCTGGATCAGCATCACGTTGGTGCCCCGCACTTCCGGGTGCTGCGTGTGGCACTCGTTGCTGACCGACCAGAAGATCACCGAGGGGTGGTTGTAGTACCGATCCGATCATCTTCGTGAGCTGGCGTTGGGCGGATTCCACCGTCCCACGATAATTCTCCAGCCCCTCTTGCAGCCCAGGCCACATGTAAAGTGGAATCTCGCACATCACCAACAGGCCGATCTCATCGCACCGGTCAATGGTCTGCGGATGCTGCGGATAATGACACAGCCGAATGAAGTTGCAGCCCATCTCCTTCATCTGGAGCAGCTCTTTCCGTGTCAGCTCATGGTCCGGGGACATGTCGGTCTTCGGCGAATCCTCGTGCCGATTGAAACCCGTCAGAAACACCGGTTTGCCGTTGAGGTACAGCATCGCGCCGCGCGCCTCGATCTTGCGAAAGCCGAAGCGGACGCTGACTCGATCGATTCTCTTGTCCTCCGACAATAGACGGATGTCGGCCGTGTATAGCCCGGCTGCTGGGGCGACCAGGCTCGGAGTCTGGCGAATTGCCGGATGATCTCGACGGTCGCCGACTTTCCCGCATCTATTCCGATCGGACCGGTCGCCGAACGTCCAGGTCCGTCCCTTTCTGTCGAGCATGGCCACTTCGGCTCGGCCGGCTATTCGCCGCTCGGCTCCATTGGCGACTTCGGCCTGCACCGCAGAAATCCCCCCGTCCCGTTCGGCTCGCCGCGATCCGGCAGACTCGATTCGGAATAGATCGGTCACCCGCAACTCGACCTCGCGGAGGATGCCGCCGAACGGGTGCCAGCCCTGCCGGCCGCCCGGGATCATGTCCCGCCGCCGCGTATTGTCCACGCGAACCACGATCACGTTATCCCGATCGAAGCGCAGCCTCCGGCCCCAGCGGCAGATCGAAACCCAGAAAGGCATCCGGATTCTCACCCACCAGCGGGCCATTGACCCACACTTTGCGTGGTAGTTGACGCCCTCGAAATGTATGACCACGTGTTTGCCCTTGCACTGCTCCGGCACGCGAAAGCTCCGGCGGAACCAGCCGACACCCTCATACCGGTCAATCTCGGGCGCGACATTGGCAAAGCTGCCGGGGACCTTGACCGCCGCCAGCCCTGGGCCGCGAAATCCGGCTTGAACCAACCCTCCTGCTCGCCCTTATTCTCGGGATCCAGCGTCGCCTGCCACGTCCCACCCAAATCTACTGTCTCACGGGCGCCGGTCACCTCGTTCGCTTGTGCCCGGTCCGCCGCCATCGCGACAAGACTCAGCGCTGCCAGAACCGCCATGCTCCGGCGATTGACCTCGCGAGCAGAATGCTGAATGTCCATGCGCCAGCCTCCACATCCACGATGGCCTGTTATTGTCCAGATCGTGTCCGCTACTTTCCTCTTTCTTCTTTGAGCAGATTCAAGCTTCTAAGCAAATTCAAGACACGTTCCTCCAATGGTTTTCCCTCATCAGGGTCGCGCCAGTCCGGCGGAAGCCGAGGCGGCCCTTTGGGTCCCCATGTGGCTACATTCTTTCGAATGCTCTCCCAATACTGGCCCAACTGACCACGATTCTCGAAGGTTGACTCCAAGCAAAGGGTCTGCCAGAAATCCTTATTCTCCTTGCTCGCGCGGCGAACGTGCTCAAAGCGGTCCGGCCAAGAATGGTCAAGGTAGAAATCGGCTATCGAATAGTAGAAAGGCAGCATCCACGTGAGTTCCGCGTCGCATTCCCCCCTCTGCAACATCGTATCGACCAGGCCGAGCACCTCTTGGGCGAGGTCGTTGTCCAGAGCAGGGATACCACTGAGTTCATGGGGTTCCGAAAACGAATACCAGTAAAGAAAAACGGCTCGTTTCAGAGCTTCTCTATCTCCAGTCTTGGCGAGCATCACGTACTGTCGAAAGATTCGCCGCCAAGCTTCATAGACTCTTATCTTTCGAAACAGCGTATCTCGTTCCTCGAAGAGACCGCGATCGGGCATCTTGTGCAGCCATTCGTATTCGAGAGCGGTAATCTCGTCCAAGGTCATAACTGCCGTCTCTCCTCAGAACCAACAATGCCCATCACAACCATGCGAGATAGTACCGATGGCAGGTACTGCGATCAAGTCCATTCCAAGCTGTCGAAAGTCGTATACGTCGGATAGGCCTTGGGAAGCTGGAACGACATGCAGAAGGCCCGCTCTCTTCTGCGCAATACGAGTCCTGTTATGGGATTCTGAGATAAGGGGTCAAGTGAGAGCGTAGCGGCACGCCGACTGTTCATCCGGGCATCCAGCGCAGGTAGCGCAGGACTTCCTCTACTCCCAGCAGCCAGGTAGCCGCCATCAACTCGATTACTGCGCTCGTCCCCCTTCCACTGGGGGTGGTTCCCGTCGAGGATGTCGAGCAGCAGTTTGTCCCTGGGTATCCGGCGCAGATGCCACAAAACTTCCTCCGCTGCCAGTAGCCAGGTGGTTTCCAGCAGATTGACTATCTGTTCGTCTTCCTTCCACTCGGGGCAGTCGGCGTCGAGCTTGTCCAACAACCGTCTCTGTCCTCTGGCTTGGAACAACAAACCGGCGAGAGCGAAGCCGCGCACCGTGCCGGCCTTCTCCCCCGCCGACAGTCCCGGGAACATCTTCTGAACACTGACGTGGTTCGCCAGGTCCCGTGCGATCTCGTTCAGCAACTTGTAGCCTGGCTCTTGCGGCCCTGCACTGGCATCCATGCCCACCCCCCCTTACTGGTTCCCGTTCATCACGGCACTGGCCGATCTTCCCCGTTCGGCCGTAGCCCACGTTCATACCGGCGTACGGCCTATAGTGCGCATAGGCAAATCCCTGACCAGGACTCGACCAAGAGCGCCAGATCTGGGTCGGTTATGCACTCGGGAAACAAGTAGGACGCAGGCTTTGAGCCAGAGGGGGATGGAATCCGTCTGGTTCCTCTGTAAGTGCTTGATCTACAGGGGTTTGCGTACCGCGTCTGGAGGGATTCGAACCCCCGACCGTCGGATTAGAAATTCACCGTTGTTTTTTGCAAGTGCTTGTGCAGAAGGTATTTGTAAAGCTCTCTCTACCGGCTTGTCACTCAGCTTGTCGTTGAACCGCAGATTTGCGGCCAGATCGTCTGTCCCCGTTGCCTTCTGCGGTGGTCCCCTCTTCGGCGCTTTTGGCCCTCTGCAACTCCTCTCTCCTGGCCCCCTTTTCGACGCTTTTCACCACTCGAGGCTCCGCAGGAATTCGTCGTACGCGTTGCTGGCCTGCTCGGCCAGCAAGCATTCCGCCGAGGACAGAAGGTCGTCCGGACGTTTCTGCGGGGTGTCGACCGGCTCCGGCAGAGAGCACGGCTCAACGTCCATCTCCAGCAACCGAGCTTTCGGAATACCGAGACCTCCGATGATCGTGTACACACGCAAGCCATCGGTTTCATCCTCGTATATCCCTCGGTAAGAAATGGCCTGGCCGGTCACCTCCGACAACATGTCAAAAGCGTAATCGATATTATCCTGCAAGCCCTTGAGGTGGGCCATCAATTCATGGCCGCCCACGACCACACAACCCGCTGCTTTCGCCGTAGATAGATCCTCTCCACCGGCAAACAATGTCGTCTGGAGACTGTCTTCGACTGCTTTGGATATGGCCAGCGGATCGTCCAGCCGATCCACTTGAGCCGCACCCATGATCAAGCAGCCGCCCGAGCTCATAATGCGGTCGTAATCGGCGGGGTCAAAGCACGTGTACGGGCTGCTCAGACTGCTGAGTCTGTTGAACGCATCAAACAGACTCGCTACAGTGCTGTTGATGCCGGACCAGAACGATGGCCCTGTCGGTCCGCGCTGGATCTTGCCGACCTTCTGATGATCCACCAGGATCAGAGGGGATATCTCCCCTGCTGCGGCCATTTGGCACAGCGTGGCGGCCACGCGGTGCGCGTTTCGAGCCACGCGTGCGGAACGGAGTTCCCCCGAATCAGGCAGAGCCATAAGGACGCCCACGCTGCGGCTCGGGCTCTTGCTGCCGATGTATCGGGCGTATCTCTTGGCCGTCTCAATCAATTCAAAAACGCTGCCGCCGCCGGTGCTGCCTCCGGCACCGCAACAGATCATGATGCGATCGACCTGCGCCGCGAATGTCTGGCGGGCCAGGTGCAGGATATCTTGCCGATGCTGCTTGAAGACTCGTGCCGTTTCTTCGGCGTCGGTGGCGTCGCGCCCGTCCCGGCCATCGCCCAGGAGGAACTTCTGGCTCTCGGGAAGATCGAGGCGGGCCAGGTCAGGGCGGCATGTGTCCACGGCCAACACCTTCTGATAGCCAAGATCGTAGAACGACTTGACCAATCGTCCGCCGCACTGACCCGCGCCGATCCACCCATAGCGGGCAGCGACCATTAACGGGCGCCAACAGCCATGCAACTACGGATCTCTTCCAACCGGGCGCGGGGACTGTCCAAGCCTCCGATAATCGTATAGACCCGCAGGCAATCCCTCTCATCTTCATAGATTCCGCGATGGATGGTGGCCCGGCCGGTGATTTCCGGCAAAACGTCGAAGGCGTAGTCGATGTTGCTCTGCAAACCTTTGGTCTGAGCCATGAGGGTCTTTCCAGCCACCACGATGCAGCCGGCCACCTTCGCGGTGGACAAGTCGAAGCCGCCGGCCAGCAGCGTTTTCTCGAGGTTCTCTTTCACGGCCTCGGAAATGGCATAGGGGTCCTCGATCGCCTTGACTTTGGTCAGACCCATGATGGCGCATCCGCCGGCTTCCATAATGCTGCGGTAGTCCACCGGGTCGAAGGAGGTATAACGGCTGTTCAAGGAGCTAAGCCGGTTGAAAACATCAAACAAATTCGCCACCGTGCTGTTGATGCTGGGCCAGAAGGCCTTGACCGTCATTCCCGGGTACATCCGTTTGATTCTGTCGTTATCCACCATGATCAGAGGCGAGATTTCCCCGGCCGTGGCCATTTGGCTCAAGACGGTGGCCACTCGATGAGCATTCTCGGCGACCAAGGGGGAACTGGCTTCCCCCACCGTGGGCAAGGTCATCACGACGCCGACCTTGCGGTTGGGATTTCCCAGTCCGATATACCGCGCGCAGCGCTTGGCCACCTCAATCAATCCCATCACGCTGCCGCCGCCGGTTCCGCCGCCGGCACCAAAGCAGACCATGATGTGGTCCACTTGCGTGCCAAAGGTCTGCCGGGCCAGGTGGAGGATCCCTTGCTGATTCTGTTGCACGGCTCGGGCGCCTTTCTCCATGTCCTTGCCCGCGCCATGTTCTCCGGTATCCATGAGGAACTTCTGGCTCTGGGGGATATTGAGCAACTCGAGATCCGTGTGAGTCATGTTCACCGCCAGCACCTTCTTATGACCCAGGTCATAGAACGACTTGACTAATCGTCCGCCGCACTGACCCGCGCCGATCCACGCATAGCGGGTAGAGCCTTTGCTCTCGTCCTGCACACCGACCTCCTCCTGGATGCGAGGTTCATAGTGCTCCAAATCCAACGTGGGAACCAGCCATTCCTGGACGGGAGATTTACTTTTCACTCCGGCGGGCTCTCCGGTTCGAGCGGCCTTCGTGACGGTCTTCCTGGTGGTTGCGTTTCTACTGGGTTTCTTTGCCATGGTGTTTCTCCTGCGCTGAGGTGATTTCTTCGTTCGTGTTTCTTCCTGCCGCCGGGCTGTTGACAACCTGGTGGCGCGGTTGATTACGTCCCCGTCCGCGACTGGGATGCCGTTGAGGGCCACCTTGTTGCGAAACGTGACTCGGTTGGGCGATTCGATAAACAAAACCCCCTTGGTCCAATAACCAAAAATCCGACAGACCGGGCCAGAGGCCCCGACCGGCCAATAAATCGGCGCAGGATAGCCCTGTCTTTAATTTTCTATGGGACGGCAGCAGAAAATTTTCGAAGCCCCTGGGAGCACCTCGCAACAACCGTGAGAGCACCCGTGGGGAACGGAGCGCAGCGAAGGGAAGAATCTGGGCCGCGAAGGAGAGAAACCTCCCCTTCGGCGGCCAGATGCCTTCGGCAGGCTCAGGACAGGCTCTTCGGTGGCGCCTCAGGATGACAAAGTCCGTGCCGCGCACGAACTTCTCCGAATCCGCATGAGCTGTCATCACTTGGCACGTTGGCCGCGCCTGCTGGTACCGGGTAGTCGCCTGCCGAACTCGCTGTAACCCCTTGTGTTTTGCGACACTTAGACGCGTGCTGACTTCTGCTGTCTTCTGCTGTCAGTGGGTCTGAGGGCAATGCGTCTGGAGGGATTCGAACCCCCGACCGTCGGATTAGAAATCCGGTGCTCTATCCTACTGAGCTACAGACGCCTCTGAAAGGAATATAAGCCCGCCGGCCAATGCCTGTCAACAGTAGGAACCAACCACATTTGTGCAACAGTTGAAAAGGTAAAACACCCCGCGCAAGAAATCGTTTATTCCTTCGGGCGTAAGGAGTTACGCCATTCTGAAGCCCCGCGCGCGCCCAGAATTTCGGCACGATTCGTGCAACGCGGAGCATAGGTAGAGGGAGAGCGAGGTCCCAGACGGACCTCTGATTGATGATTCCCGCCTGCGCGGGAATGACATGTCTGCGACTTATGCGTTGAGAGCAAGCCCGCAGGGCGAAAGATCATAGCCCACCGTTTCAACGGTGGGTATCAGGGCCTCCAGACGGGTCAAGTCCCGTCAGGGACGAAAGAACGCCCTTGGCCTGGGATGGCGTTTCTTTCGCCCCCGCGGGGCTCCGCAGGGGCGGGTCCCGGGTTCCCACCGTTGAAACGGTGGGCTAAGGTCGGTCGTCCCTCCGGGACTGACGGGTACGACATGGTGGCCAATCGTGCGAAACAAACCCAATTTCCGCCAGGGCGACAAAAGGAGCAAGTGCTTTGTGCAAAAGGAATTATGGCAAATTGACCAGCAGACGACAAAGCGGCGGCGTCGCCAGCCGCTGGCAGGGTCAATCGTAACAAAGCCAGTTCCGCCGGAGCGGGGTCTGCGGCAAGGGAACTCCGTTGCTCCCAGAGCGTGCACAAGAAGTGGCACGGGCATCTTGCCCGTGTGCCCCACGGGCGCGAGCGCCCGTGGAGCAGGGCCAAGATGGCCCTGCAACTCATGGGCAGGATGCCCATGCCACGATGGATCGACGGCAGATAGCGGGCGCGGGGCTGCCAGATTGGCATTTTGCCCCGCTTCACGCGAGACCATAAGTGCTTGCCCGGCATCAGCTTAGACGTTTCGCCGGTCCGGCACGGGTTTTGCTGATATGAAATCTGCCGGACAATATGGTGGAATAGCTCGCGCAGAAGTGAGGATAGACGATGAAATTTGACAAATTCACCTTGAAGGCCCAGGAAGCGCTGGCGACGGCACAGCAGATCGCGATGGCCAAGTCGCACACGGTTCTGTCGCCGCTGCACCTGCTCAGTGCCCTGCTGAGCGACGAGGGCGGCGTGACCGAGATGATCCTCAAGAAGATCGGCGCCAACGTGGACCGCATCAAGGAGATGACGGACAGCGAGCTGAACCGGCTGCCGCAGGGCACCAGCAGCGGCCAGATCATGCCCGATCCGGTCCTCAACCAGATCGTGTTCGATGCCCAGAACCGGGCCGACAAGATGGGCGATGAGTACCTCAGCGCCGAACACATGCTCCTTTCCCTGGCCGCGACGAAAAGCGACGCTCACGAGATCCTGAGCCTGAACTCTGTCACGCCGGAGAAGATCCAGAACGCATTGAAGGACATTCGCGGCGGCGCCAAGATCACCGACCAGAACCCGGAAGACAAGTACAAGGCGCTGGAGCGGTACGGCATCGACCTGGTGGAGATGGCCCGCAAGGGTAAGCTCGATCCCGTGATCGGCCGGGATGAGGAGATCCGGCGGTGCATGCAGGTCCTCAACCGGCGGACCAAGAACAACCCCGTTCTGATCGGCGAGCCGGGCGTGGGCAAGACCGCCATCGTCGAGGGCCTGGCGCAGCGGATCGTCGCGGGTGATGTGCCAACCGGATTGAAGAACAAGCGCGTGATCGCTCTCGATATGGGCGCCCTGATCGCCGGCACGAAATTCCGCGGGGAGTTCGAGGACCGGTTCAAAGCCGTGCTCAAGGAGGTCATCGCCGCCGAAGGCCAGATCATCCTGTTCATCGATGAGCTGCACACGGTCGTCGGGGCCGGCAAGGCCGAAGGCTCCGTGGATGCGGGCAACCTCCTGAAGCCCGCGCTGGCACGCGGCGAGCTGCGCTGCATCGGCGCGACGACCATCGACGAATACCGCAAGCAGGTCGAGAAGGATGCGGCCCTGGAGCGCCGGTTCCAGCCGATCATGGTCAACCCGCCGAGCGTCGAGGACACCATCGCCATTCTGCGCGGCTTGAAGGACCGGTATGAGACCCATCACGGCGTGCGCATCACGGACTCCGCGCTGGTCGCGGCGGCGGTGCTGTCGAATCGGTACATCACCGACCGGTGGCTGCCGGATAAGGCGATCGACCTGATCGATGAGGCGGCGTCCAAGCTGCGGATCGAGAACGATTCGCTGCCCGCCGAGCTGGACGGCATCCGCCGGAGGGTCATGCAGCTCCAGATCGAGCGGGAGGCCCTCAAGAAGGAGACCGACCCGGCGAGCAAGGAACGCCTCCGGAATCTCGAAAAGCAACTGGCGGACCTCGAGGAGAAGAACCGGACCCTGACGGCGCAGTGGGAGATGGAAAAAGGCGGGATCGATCAGATCAAGGCCCTCAAGGAGAAGATCGAAGAGGCTCAGCGGCAGTTCGACGATGCCCAGCGTCGCGGCGAGCTGGAGCGGGCCGCCCGACTGAAATACGAGACCATCGCCAATCTCCGGAAGGAGCTGGAACAGAAAGAGGAGCAACTGGCCAAGTCCGAGCGGAGCAAGATGCTCCAGAACGAGGTGACGGAAGAGCACATCGCCCAGGTGGTCTCGAAGTGGACCGGCGTCCCGGTGGCACGACTGCTGACCGGCGAGCGGGAGCGGCTGATGAAGATGGAAGAGCGGATGCGCCTGCGCGTGGTCGGCCAGGATGAGGCGGTCACGGCGCTATCCAACGCGGTCCGCCGGAGCCGCTCGGGCCTGTCCGACCCGAACCGGCCGATCGGGACGTTCCTGTTCCTCGGGCCGACCGGCGTCGGCAAGACTGAATTGGCGAAAGCTCTTGCCGACTTTCTGTTCAACGATCCCAATGCGATGATCCGGATCGACATGAGCGAGTTCATGGAGCCGCACTCCGTGGCCCGGCTCATCGGCGCCCCGCCCGGCTACGTCGGCTACGAGGAAGGCGGCCGGCTTGACCGAGGCCGTCCGGCGCAAGCCCTACTCCGTGATCCTGCTCGATGAGATCGAGAAGGCCCACCCGGATGTCTTCAACGTCCTGCTGCAAGTCTTCGACGACGGCCGCCTCACGGACGGCAAGGGCCGGACCGTGGACTTCAAGAACACCGTCATCATCATGACGAGCAACATCGCCAGTCAGCAGATTCAGAAGCTGACGGAAGAACAGGGCGCCGACTGGGAGATCGAGGCCCATGTCAAGGACGTGCTCAAGCAGGTCTTCAAGCCGGAGTTTCTCAACCGGATCGATGAGGTCATCGTGTTCCGCATGCTCACGCGGGACCATCTCAAGAAGATCGTCGACATCCAACTCCGCTATCTCGCCGACCGGCTCAAGGACCGCAAGATCAAGCTGGAGTTCACGGACAAGGCCAAAGACCGGGTCATGGAAGAAGGCTACGATCCTGCTTACGGCGCCCGGCCGCTGAAGCGGACGATCCAGCAGCAGATCGAGAATCCGCTGGCGATGGAATTGCTCGACGGCAAGTTCCTCGACGGCGACACCGTCCGCGTCGACGCCACCGAGCACGGCTTCGTCTTCGAGAAGGTGAATAAGTGATACGGATTAGGAAAAGTTCGCGCGACGGCACCGACTTTGTCATCCTGAGGCGCAGCCGAAGGATCTGGTCACCGAATGGGAGGTTTCTCTCCTTCGCGGCCCAGATCCTTCACTCCGCTGCGCTCCGTTCAGGATGACAAACGGAGCACAGAATCAATTCTAGTCCGTAGGACATGATCAGCCGGGAATAGAATACCTGCTCGATGCAACTGCCGTTTCCTCGGGGAAAACGGGGCTGTGCGGACTCCGTGGCGAGGGCATCTTGCCCTCGAATCGCGGGCAGGATGCCCGCGACACGCAAGGGCGGGACGCCCCTCGCCACATCAGAGGGTGTGTTGAAAGCCGGTTGGGCGTGGCATGGGCTTCCAGCCCATGAATCATCGGCAGGATGCCCGCGACATGCAAGGGCTGGCGCGCCCTTGCCACGTCAGACGAATCCGGCGGTGTCGTCGGGGATCCAGGCGTCGGTGCCGTCGGCCAGCTCGATGTGCAGCCAGCCGGGACGATGCTCGACGAGCGTGAACTCCAGGCCCGCGTGCAGCGGGTCTTTGAAGCTCGGCGGGTAGTTCGGACCATCGCCCTGACGGGCCACGACTTCGGCGGTCGTGATGACGCCGCAGCGCGTGCCCGCCTCCTGCCGGGCTTGCAGGACAAGCGAGGTGAGAAGGCATAGGAACAGCACGCCGGAGAGCACGGCGGTCACGGTCGTGGCGGAGCCCCGTCCCAACCAGACGATCAGCGCCAGGACGGCGCAGAAGATCCCCAGGAAGAGGCACACGAGCAGGGCTTTCGTCTTGAGAGAGAAGTCGTAATGCCAGAAGAACAGCGTTTCCAGCACGCGTCTTTGCGTACTGGCCTCGACGCGGTCCGCCCGCCGGCTGCGGGCGAAGCTGAGGTTCTTCTTGATGTTGAGGTCGGAGGCATCGAGCTTCTCCGCGCGGCGATAGTTCAGAATCGCCCGGCCGAGGTCCTCCTTGAGAAGATAGGCGTTGGCGAGGTTGTAGTAGAGCCCGGCGTTCCGGATGCCGCCCTGGTCGACGATCTTCTCGTAGAGCAGGATCGCTTTGTCGTAAAGAGGCTTGGCGCCGTTGGGATTGTTGGCGGCGTTGGCGGTCTGGAATGCCGTGTTCGCCTCCTGGAGCAGAGCGTAGAGCTGGTCGCGGGGCAGCGCGGGCGCGGCCTTCGCGGCTGGGCCCGGCAGCAGGCTCAGAACCAGGAGCAGGAGACCGGAAGACGAACGACGGAAGAGGGACAACGGCGAGGGCCTGCGTCCTCCGTCCCCTGTCTTCTGTCCTCTGCGCCCCTGCTTCTCCAGCGACTGGATCAGATCGACGGCCGCCTGCACCTGGTCCGGACCGATCCGTGCCTGGAGCGGGGCGTAGCGGGCGGCCTCGCAGGTGTCGATCAGCTCTTTGTATCTGGCCGCGGTGACCGCGTCGCCCGTGGAGTCCGTGATGATGCGCTGGCAGTCCTCGGCGGTCAGGGAGGCGGCCACTTTGTCGAAGCGCTCGCCGAGGTAGCCCTTCATGGCGGAAAGCAGCAGTTCGTGCCGCTGCCCCGGCTCGGCGCCGGAGACTCTCTTCAGTTGGGCCAGCGCGACTGGGGCGGCGCGGCGGCGGCGCTTGCGGGCGAGCGACTCCGGACTCGTGCGGCCGGCCACCTTCACCACCGTGCTGACAATCAGGGTCAGGAGCGGAACCGTCCACAAGGCGGCGTAGAGGGGATTCGTGGCGACGGACAGGACCGAGAAGCTCTGGTTCACCAGCACCTCCGGGCCGTAGTAGTTCGCGGACAGGCCCTGGCGAATCGCCTCCACTTCGCGGTTGACGGGTCCGGAGGCTGTTGTGCCCTGGACATCGACGTTGGTCAGCACCTTCGTCGGCGCGACCTCCAGCTTGATCGGCTCCGTTTTTGCCACGACGTAGCTGCCCCGCGCCGGATCGAAATAGGCCAGCAGGAATCGCGGGGACCTGCGTGACCTTATCGCTATTGGCCCGGATGGTTTGCGTGAAGACTTTCGCCCCCCCTTCCAGGAGCGGCGAGGCCCTCTCGGCGGGAATCTTGAAGTTGGCCGCCAGTTCCGGCACCTGCTCCAGGGCGGGCCACTCGACGGGCTTGAGATAAGGATTGCCGCCGATGCGGATCGTCAGAGTGATCGGATCGCCCACGTTCACCTTGGTGGGCGCCGCCGCGGCGGCTGATCGTGTACTGCCCGACCAGGCCGTAGAATTGCGGGGGCTTGCCCCTCTCGGGCAGCGGCTGCACGTCCAATTCCATCGCCTCGGACTGCACCGAGACGCGCTGGAACCGGAGCCGGTAGGGATTGAAGAAATCACTCGTCCGCTCCCGCCCGACCGCCAGATTCGCCGTGGCCGTGATGGGCTCCAGCCGCAGGTGCCCGGCCTTCTTCGGGATCAGAACCTTGCGGAACGAAAGGCTGTCTGCCTCCACGCCGCGAATGAGCTGGCGGCCGCCGACAATCGTGACCGGGACGCCGTGCAGGGAAATTCGCTGCGCGGACTGGGCATTCACCGGCTCGGACACGTCCTCGATATAGAATTCGCCCGACTGGAAGAGCGGCACCTCGAACGCGCCGCCTTCCGCGCGGCCCAGGACGACCCACTTGACCGTCATCACCAGCGGCTGCCCCACGTAACACTGCTTCTGGGAAAGCGAGAATTCCAGCGTCATCTGGTCGGTTTTCCCCGGCGCCGAGATCGTCACGTCCACCGGATTGGTCGTGTAGGTCTGGCCATCCACCACGACCGTCACGCCGGGCAGGTGCATCACGCCGGCCTGGCCCGCCGTGATGGCGTAGTTTTGGCTGATCATCGTGAGTCCATTGATGTTGTAGCTGGTGTGGCGGGTGTTCTGCGGATTGAAGGCAGCCAGGGGGGATATATCGATCCTGCTCGGGCTGCCGCCTTCCACGACAACCGAGTAAAGGAACTGGTCGCCCTGGTAGATGGCGGTCTCGGTCTCCACCTTCGCGTAGACGCGCACCGCCGCCGGGCTGACGGCCGCCATCGACAGCACGGGCAACATGGTCCACAATATGTATGCGGAGAGTCCTTTCATTCTACCAGTCTTTCTCGACCTCTTGATATTGGCCTCTTTGCCGCAACAGGTCGCGTTCTTTCTTCTGCCGCTGTTCCCTGTCGATGATCTCGCGGGCCGTAGCATCAGGGGCGGCCTTTGCCTCCTGCGGCTGGTCCTGTTGTCCCGGTTCAGGCTTCTGTTCCTGCCTGGTCTGATTGGGATCGGGCTTGGGCTCGGCCTTGGGCGACTGGTTGGGGTCCGGCGGCCGGTTCGGGTCCTGCGGCGGCTTGGATTGATTCTGTTGTTGGCCCTGGTTCTGTGGCTGTTGCTTCTTCTGTTCCTCTTGCTGCTTCTTGATCTGGTCCAGGATGTCCTTGATCGTCAGCCGGGCGACCTCGATGTTCCTGGCGGCTCTCTTGTTTTGCGGATCGAGGTCCAGCACTTGCCGCCAGTTGGCGATGCTCGTCTGCATGTCTTCGAGGGCTTTTTGCAGATTGGAGTCCCGCTGCTTGGCTCCCCGCTGGAAGCAGCAATTGCCCAGGTTGTACTTGGCCTTGGCCACCAGCGACATGTCCTTGCTCTCCGCCGCGACCTGCTGGTACAGGTCCATGGCCTCGCTGAGATCGTCGAGCCGGTAGTAGCTGTTGGCCTTGTTGAACTTCGGCTCGACCGCCTGCGGCTGCTCGACCAGAGCATCATTGTACTTGTTCACCGCTTCCGCGAACTGCTTGTCGTCATAGAGCCGATTGCCCTGTTGGAGCATTTGGCGCGCCGAGGAGGTGGCCGCAAGGCACAGGCGGGGACTGACCAAGAGGCCCAGCGCCAGGACCAGAAGACAGGACTTGGGCCAAGCCCGCCTATTGCGGATTTCGGATTGCGGATTGCGGATTGAAGAAGACACACGGCGCGAATCCGCAATCCGCAATCCGCAATCCGCAATTCTACATTGCTCGTTTGCGTTCACTAACCAACACCTCACTCATCAGCAGGACGATCGCCAGGCCGACGAAGATCTGGAACTTCTCATCATACTTCATCATGGTCATGGATTCGAGCTCGCGGCCTTCAGCCGAGGCGATCAGGTCCTGATAGATCCGGCCCAGGTCCATCGTCGTCCCGGGCGCCACCGACAGGTACTTGCCGCCTTCGGTGGCGTACGCGACCTCACGGAGCGTGTCGCTGTCGAGCTTCGACCAGACCTCCTGCCCTTGGTACTTCAGAAAGGTCGTCTGGCCGTCTGGGCCGGTGATCGGGATGCGCGAGCCGGTTACATCGTCGCCCAGACCGATGGCGATGATGCGGACGCCGTCTTGGGCCGCCTTTTGAGCCGCCTGGACCGGGAAGCTGTCGTGATCCTCGCCGTCGGTGATGAGGATCAGGTCCTTGTACGCGCGGCTCTGCTTGTCGAAGACTTCATCGGTGGCCTTGCGGATGGCGTCGCCGATCTGGGTGCCGCCCCGGCTGGTGCTCTCGGTCGAGATATCCGCCAACGCCATCCGAACAAACGCATAGTCCTGTGTCAAGGGGCATTTCACGGTCGCGTTGCCGGCGAAGGTGATGATGGCGATGCGGTCGCCGGCCAGCACCTCCAGAAGGTCCCCGATGGCGATCTTCGACCGTTCGAGCCGGCTGGGCTTGATATCCTCCGCGAGCATCGAGCGCGAGGTATCCAGCAGGATCACCACATCGCGGCCCTTGCGCCGGATCTGCTGCGGCTGCGGGTTCCACTTCGGCTCGGTCAGAGCCACCACAATGCTGGTAAAGCCCAGGACGAGGAGCACGGCCTTGAGCACCTGCTTGCGCAGGCTCACCGTGTTGTTGATCCTGGCGAGCATCTCATGGCTGGCCAGAACGCGCAGCGTCCGGGCCTTCCGCCAGAAACACCAGGCGTACGCCGGCGCCAGCACCGCCGGCACCAGAAACAGCAGCCACAACGCCTTGTCATTGCCCAGATTCATAGTCGTATGTCACGCGCTTGTCATGCTGAACGAAGTGAAGCATCTGGTCCTCTTCGTAGGTCGTGCGCCCCGCAGGCGAGCACGTCTCTTCAGGCGAGCGGGGACGCTCGCCCTACGAGGAGCAGATCCTTCGCTATCGCTCAGGATGACAAACGCCGATACAAGTCTTTCCTATTCTCTATTGTCCGTTCACGGGATTTTCCGAAAGACAGTGCAACCGGCCAGCATTTCCAGGCCCAGCAGCGCCAGCGCGGGCAAGGTCCACCAGCCGAAGTGCTCCGCGTACTGCATGTACTGCACGGATTTGACCTCGGTCTTCTCCAGATCGTCGATCTTCTTCACAATCTTGCGCAGCGCGTCTGCGTCATCGGCCCGGCTGTAGAAGCCGCCGGTCTTTTCCGCGATGGCCTTGAGCAGCGGTTCGTCCAACTCATCTTGTGTCGGCACGCGGAACGTCCCAAACGACGTCTGCATGGTCGTGTAGGCCTGGCCCGATCCGATCCCGATGGTGTAAACCTTGATGCCCCATTTCTTCGCCAGGTCCGCCGCGTCGAGCGGGCTTCGGTACCGGCTCGCGTTATCGATTCCATCAGTCAACAGCAGCATGATCTTGCTCTTGATCGTGAAACCGGGGGCACTCCCCGTCTGGGACCCGCCCTCGCCTCCGAATCCCAACTGCGTGTTGCGGCGTTGGATCTCCTCCTCCGCTTTCTTCAGCCGGGCGGCGCCCAGCGCGATGGCGTCTCCGATCGCCGTACCATCTTCGCCGCTGCGCGGGTTGACGATCTGCGTCTGCTTGAGGAACTCGGTCACCACCCCGTGGCTCAGGACCAGCGGGCAGACCGTATCGGCGTACCGCGCGAAGGTCACCAATCCGATCAAGTCTCCGGTCCGGCCGCCGAGACCTTTCTTATCGCCTTCGACAAAGTCCTTCAGGACCCGCTTGACGACCTCCAGCCGGTCCAGCTTCTCGCGGTCATAGTCCATTTCCGCCCGCATGCTGCCCGAGTGGTCCACCACCGCCTCAATCGCGACGCCTTCGGTTGAGACTTCCGACAGCACCGTCCCCTTGCGAGGCCGGGCCAGGGCGAGAATCAATAGGGCCAGGCACAGGAGTCGCAAGACAACGAGTACCGGCCGCAGACGCAGCCGCCAGGAAACCGGGCACTGCCTCAGGTCCACGAGGCTGGGGAACTTGACCGCGGCCCCGCGCCGGCCGCGCAGCATGAAGTATCCCAGCAAGGGGAGCACGAGCAACAACAAGAGCGCCCAGGGCGAGTACCACTCCATCTACGCCACCTCCGCAGGCCCCGAGGGAATGGAAGGCGGGAGGGAAGGAAGATCAGATGGCGGAACAACGCTCCGATCCTCTGATGCGCCTACCTTCTCACCTTCTTCCCTGCGGCCGGGGGCGTCGGCCGCTCCCATCTTATCCGTCACATCCACCTTGCGTTCCTCGGACTTGGTCCTTTCGATGAAGTCCTTCACCAGGTCGAACGTCCGCTGCACCTGCTCCGTGGTCGGATCGTGCTTGGCAAACTTGACGAGGTCGCAGTGCGTGAGGAACTCCTCGAGCACGCTCTTGTCCGCCGGCGCCAGGGTCTGGGCATAACGCAGTTCCTCCAGGAATTCCTCCGTCGTGCGCTCCGGGGCGTGCAGGTCGAACCGGTCCTCGATGTAGTGCCGCAGGATGCCGCTGATCCGCTCGTAGAATTCCTGGATCTTGCCTTGTTCGACGAGATTCTCGGCCACCAGGGCCCGCAGGCGCGCGTAGGCCAGTTCGTGGGCCGGCCGGAAGATTCGCACCAATTGCTTCGCCCGCCGACGGCGCAGGAGAAGCCAAGTAGCCGGGACCACCGCCACCCCAAGCGCCGCCAGCGTCCAAAGCCACCAGTACGATGGCGTCTTGGGCATCTCGACCACGCCCTCGATATCCTCGATCGTCAAATTGGCCCGTTGATCGCCCACCAGGGACGTGACCTCCACGGTAATCGGCTCGCTGGCAAGTTCGTGCGTGGTGTTGGGATCGTTCACGTCGTGAAACTGGAACTTGAAAGCCGGGATGTCGTACTTGCCCGATAGGAACGGCTCCAGCCGGTACTGGCAGGTCGTCACCACGTTGTTCTTATCGTCGAGCCTCTTGCCGAGGTTGCCCCAGTCGACCATGCCGAAATTCTCCAACGCCTTGTCCACCTTCGGCATCTGCATCTCATACCCTGACGGCAGGCTCGCCTCAAGCTGCAGCAAGACCGTGTCAGCGATTGTCATCTTGGTCTTGTCCAGGCGGACGTGAACGGTCGCAGGGCCTCGCTCATAAACCTTGTCCACCTCGAACTCGGCCTTGGCGGCCCTGTCCTTGGAGCTCTTTCCACAACCCGTACGCGATCAGTCAATAGACCCACGCAGACGAGCATGCGGGTCCACGTCGCGAGGGCGTCCCGCCCTTGTCTCTTCGTGGCGAGGGCATCTTGCCCTCGATTCGCGGGCAGCGTATGCCCGCGACACGCAAGGGCGAGACGCCCTCGCCACGAATCGCGCAACGTTGTCGTTTTCCGCTCGGTCATGGCTGGGACTGCGTCTCCTTGGGTGCCGCTTGGGCCGGCGCGAAGGCCGAGGTGTGAATGACCACCTGGTGCTTGTCCATCATCTCCTTGAGGTAGTCGCGCTGGACCTCTTCGCGCTTCTGCCGGAGCAGTTGCATCGCGACCTGCTGCTGAACCTCTTCAAAGCTCTTGGGCCGCTGGGCCTGCTTCTCTTCGACCCTGATGATCTCCCAGCCCTTGTCCGTCTTGAAGGGCTTGTCCAGCAGCGACGGAGCACTGGCCGCGAAGATACTCGTGCTGATCTCGTTCGCATCGTCAATGCCGGGGATGCGCGAGCCTTTAAGGACATCCTCGGCAATGTGGCCGCCGCCAGCTTTCGTAGCTTCATCCTGGGAAGATCCCTTCGCGACGGCCGCGAAGTCCGCGCCATCCTTGAGGCGCTTAAGCAGATCGTTCGCCTGCCCTTCGTCCTTGACGAGAATATGGCTGATCTTTGCCCGCTCCGGTTCGACGTACTTGTCCTTGTTGGCGGCGTAGTACGTTTGCAGGTCGCTGTCGGTGAGGTGGATCTTCGCGGCAAGCTGCTCGTTCATCAATTGCTGGCTCAGGGCCTGCCGGGTCAGGTCGTGCACGACCCGCTGGACCTCCGGCTTGTCGCTGAGCTTGTCCTGCAGGGCTTGGCGATACAGGATCTCCTGGGCCAGCCAGCCCTGAAGGAACTCCTGCTTGGTCTGCGGATTGCGGGACTGCTCCAGGGCCCGCTTCTTGTGCTCGTTGAGTTGCTCCGGCGTCAGGAACGCCTTCATCGGCTCCAACTGGTTCTCGATGCTCTCTTCGATCCTGGCATCCAGTTGGGCCTCCGTGATCTTCTCGGCCCCGATCTCCGCAATGACCTTGCCGCCCGCCGGCTGCGAGGGGTTGATGCTGGTGCGGTCCATCACCTCGTAACGCAGAGCGGAGAACTTGCCGAGTTTCTCAAAGCACTCCTTGATGTGGGCGTTGAGATCGGACTGAAGCTCCTTGACCGTGCCCGCGGTCTCGCTGCGGTAGTAATGCTCGATGGCGTCGGCGTAGAGGCCCCCCTTCTCCAGTAATGTGCCGATCTGGAACTGGATTCGGGCCTGCTCTGAGCCGGTCGGCTTGGCACTCGCCAAATAGTCCTGCCAAGCCGCCGCCGCCTGCTGATAGAGGTTCCGCTGGGCCAGCTTCGAAGCCAAGTCCTTGACCTGATCCGCGGACAGATCACCGCTCACAGTAGATGCGGGCTTTCGCCCGGACAGCGTCACAAACAGGTTCGCCGCAGCCAGGACCACCAGAACAACCAACAGAAGCACAGCCAATGTGCCCGTCGCCGAGCCTTGCAGCTTCTTCTGCGGGAGCGAGAAATCCAGCTTTTCAGTCATCGTTGTCTAAACCCTCACTTGTCTCGAACCAACCATCAACGCCGTCGATGGCGCATGTGAAAGAACTGAATCAAGTCGTTCATATAGGGTTTGTCGGTCGCGATGGGAATGAAATCCACGTTGCTCGACCGAAGCGCGCTTCGGAGCTCATTGAATCGCTGCGAGCTGTGCTCGCCGTACTGACTGCGGAACTTGCGGCTGGATGTATCAACGAGCATGATCTGGCCGGTCTCGGCGTCCTGCACCTCGATCAGGCCAACCGAAGGCATGGCAATTTCCACGCGGTCCCGTACCGGCACCGCGATGACATCGTGGCGTTTGTTCAGCAGGCTCAGCGGCTTCTTGAAACCGGTTTCGAGGAAATCCGAGACCACGAACACGGTCGCGCGTCGGCGCATCACCTTCGCGACATAGTCCAGCGCCAGCGGAATATCGGTCTTACGCTTGGGCATCTTGAAGGCGAGCAATTCGCGGATCAGCCGCAGCACGTGCCGGCTGCCCTTCTTGGGCGGGATGAACAGCTCGATGCGGTCGGTGAAAATGAGCAGTCCCACTTTGTCGTTGTTCTTGGCCGCCGCGAAGGCCAGGACCGCACAGAACTCCGCTGCCAGCTCGTTTTTCATCTTGCTGACGGTCCCGAACTCGCCCGAGGCGCTGAGGTCCACGGCGAACAGCACCGTCAGCTCGCGCTCCTCGACGAACCGCTTGACGAACGGCCGGCCGGTACGGGCGGTGACGTTCCAGTCGATGGCCCGGATGTCGTCGCCGGGCATGTACTCGCGGACCTCGTCGAACTGCATCCCCCGGCCCTTGAACACGCTCTCGTACTGGCCCGCAAAGCTGGCGTTCACGGCCCGCGCCGTGTAGATCTGAATTTCCCGTATGCGTTTGATCAGGTCAGCAGGAATCATTTTCGTAGGGTGGGCTGTGCCCACCGCTCATCGCACATATCCATTCCAGGGAATTGGTGGGCACAGCCCACCCTACTACGGCACTTCAATATTGTCGAAGATCGTCTTGATGATATCCTCGCTGGTCTTGTCCTCGGCTTCCGCCTCGTAGCTGACGATCACGCGGTGCCGAAGCACATCGGGGCCGATGCTCTTGACATCCTGCGGCGTAACGTAGCCTCGCTGCTGAATGAAGGCATGGGCCTTGGCCGCCACCGCCAGGTAGATCGTCGCCCGGGGCGAGGCCCCGTAGCTGATGAAGTTGGCCAGGTCCAGGCCGTAGGCTTTCGGGTCCCGCGTGGCACAGACGATGTTGACGATGTAGTCCTTGACCTTCTCATCAATGTAGATTTCATCGACGACCGCCCGCACCTCGGCGATATCGTTCGGCCCGATGACCGGCCTGATATCGAACTTTTTATCGGTCATAGCCATGCGGTCGAGGATTTGCCGCTCCTGGCCTTTGTCCGGGTAGTTGATCTTGACCTTGAGCATGAAGCGGTCAAGCTGGGCCTCGGGCAGCGGATAGGTCCCTTCCTGCTCGATGGGGTTCTGCGTGGCAAGAACAAGGAAAGGGGTCGGCATGGGGAACGTCTCTTCCCCGATGGAAACCTGTCGCTCCTGCATCGCTTCGAGCAGAGCACTCTGCACCTTCGCGGGCGCCCGGTTGATCTCGTCGGCGAGGATGATATTGGCGAAGATCGGCCCCTTGCGGGTGTAGAACTGGCCGTCGGACTGGCGGTAGATCTGCGTGCCGATCAGGTCGGCGGGCAGCAGGTCCGGCGTGAACTGAATCCTGCGGAAGTCCGCATCGATCGCCCGGGACAGGACCGTCACGGCCAAAGTCTTGGCCAACCCTGGGACGCCCTCCAACAGAATATGCCCATTGGCCAGCAAGCCAATGAGCATCCGTTCCAGCATGTATCGTTGCCCGACGATGACCTTGTCCAGCTCGGAGAACAGCGACCTGATGAAGTCGCTCTTTTGCTGGACCAGGCTGCCGATCTGCTTCACATCCGTCGCCATAAAGACTTTCTCCAAGCAACTTTACGACTCTGTAAGCCCCCCTCAAACCGTTCGTAGTGTGCCCGTAAGGGCATAGTATCACGGGCGTCTCGCCCGTGATACCAAAACGCCTGACGGCGTCACCACAAACCGGGCCTTCGGCACAGAAAAAGCCCAGCGCCAAACTACGTCACAGGGCCGCGAGTTGTTCCTATCTACGCGAAAAATCCTGCCGCCGCAAGTCTTCGTCAGGTCACGTGCGTCAGCCGAGCGTCCACGACGGATCTCCCGCGACAGGGCGAGCGCTGCGCCGTGCCACGAAGAGTTATCGGAGCCTGCTGACCGCCTGATGGGCCAGGCGCGTGGGTTCGGGAATGCGGTATCTCGTGGCGCACGCGAGGGTTATGCGAATAGCATCCTCCAGCGTGCATTTGTGACCGACCGAGACAAAGACCGGCTTGACCCGGCTTCGGGTCCGGACCACGGCTCCAATCGTCTCTTCGCCGTCCCGCAGAGGACTCCATGCCCCCCTCTCGGCACCCGGTTCCTCAAACTTGCCAATCAGACGGCTCTTGGCACAGCCGATGGTGGGCTTGTCGAAGAACAGGCCCAGATGCGAAGCCAGACCCAACCGCCGAGGATGCGCGACCCCCTGCCCGTCGATCATAAACAAGTCCGGCGGCTGACCGAGTTTCGCCACCGCCTCCAGACACACCGGGGCCTCGCGAAAGGACAACAGTCCCGGGATATAGGGAAACCGTGTCTCCTGCTGCGCCGTGACCGTCTCGACGTGCTCGAACTCAAATCGCCCCGGTTGCCCCGCCTGACCGCCGCACGAACCAACGACCCTGAGCACAACCGCCGCCGCAAAGGTCCTCTTGCCGTCGCCGCTGAACGCACAGTCAAGCCCGGCGATGATCTGCGGCTCCTTCTCAGCGGCACGAACTCCACCCTGCCGGCCAGTTCCACCTGCACCCGCCGGGCCTCGGCGTACGAGAGACTCCCATTCATGCAGATCGCCGCATATCAATTCACAATCGGCCTATTTGGCGGTGACCAAAGCATCCTCTATTTGGCGTCCAAGTCATCGGTTCATCATGTTCCTTGCCTGTGTTTCTTCGGGCTCGACATTCTGCTTTCCTCCAGGGAAGTCAAGCACCGCCTGCTTGGGCAGTTCCCGCGGCTGGATTCCGTATCAACCGTTTGGAGCACAACTCTCTCAAAAAGAACTGAATCTCCGCAATATTGTCCTCGGAGATCCGAACTTCTCCGGCGGACTGGGGTTCGCGTGTGCAGCAACGACATTTCGAATGTCGAGAAAGTGTGCGATCAGATCGCGGTACGGTGTCTCTTTCGGATATCCAGAAAAGACCTCGTGCCACCGCCGATATACCGTTGCAGGCTTGATTTGCTGTGATCCCAGATCAATTAATGCACCCTCCACGTTGTTCTTCTTGATCTGGTTCCGGTCCAGGAATCGCTCCAAACCTTTGAATGCTGAGACGAAAGCCAGCTCGTATCGCTCACGGTTCTCGAAGTACCTTCTTCTCATCTCACGGCGAGAAGCATCGGTGCGATCATGCCTGTAATGACACCGGTAGTCAGCTGCCCACCATGAACCCATTGAAGAGGAACCTGCTCTGGCCAAGATGGTCGAGTGCTTCTGCCAGGAGCCGGATCTTTGTAGAGGCTTCCGCGTACGGGCCAAGGAGACGCATTTCATCTTGTTGGACAAATCGCTCGCTGCAGAATGGAGCCACGAGCGAATCGTAACATCGGGGAGCTCATTTCGCGAACTGACTTCTCGCTGCACATCCTCGCATTTCCATGCTGCCGTGGGGACATGATCGATTTCCAGAAGTCTCGGGACCATGCGACCAAGGTTAGCGCGTCGCCACTCGCGAGGAAGATCAGAAGGCGTCGAAGCGTGCGAACGCGAGGTAGTCGATATGCGAACAGGTTGACCTCGTACTTCTGACTCAGGAGGAATGCATGGTCCGAACCTCATACAAAAACACGATCGAGCCGAAGATCGATCTCCGTCTTGCCGTCCACGTGCCCTGGCGATTCGGCAACGTGAATTGCTCGGATAGTGGCTCAAGTCGGGCGTTCTTCGTCGAGGATGGGACGGATGCCCCACTGCTGCATCGCCAGCGCCGAACAGAATCCCATGGTCGGCATCGTCATCTTTGCCGATCCCGTCCACAACCGGGCATGAGTCAGACGAGGTGGCCTTGACTTCCGCCTGGCAATGCCGTACACGTGGCCACCTTCACGCGGCCACCTCACGCGGTGCGAATCGGATGAGACGTCTGCATCGCCCCAAGCCGTCCACCGCATTGACGACGTAGCTGCTGCGGACTCCCGTGTCGAACAGGCCCAGCATCTGCCGGTCACAGCATCACGGTCTTGCCATGGTTCTCCCTCAAGAACCTCTCATCGGCTACGACCGGAGTTGCGACCTTCTCGAATCCTCGTAGAGCGTATCCGGGCAGATGTCCTGCTCGTGAGGCCACACGACCGTGCCGCCCTCCGCACGAGCCTGTTTGAAGTAGTAGATATCCTGGAGCTCCTGAAACACCCCAAAGGAAAGCAGGTGGGCACAGTCGAAGACTCCCACCTCGCCATTCGTGAAGGTGATCTCCAGCTTGTAGTCATCTCTCGGCACAACCGCTCTTACTCTCGGGTTCACGTTTACCTCAACCGTCCTTTGCCGCAATTGTACCATACGCCGCCGGTCTGGTAAAGCGCGAGTTCGGCCGACGGCCCGGAACGCCGGCAAATGCACCGATTTCGCACAAATCATGCGAGCAAGGGATTTACCCTTGCTTGCGTTTGGGCTACAATGGGTGGTTTGTGCCGTCTGGGAAATGAGCAGATGCACAAGCGCGAAACAGGAATCGTATATCGTCAGGGAAACGAGTGGTAGGGTGTGCACCGCACACCAGATAAACGAGGCCCACAAGATGTGGTGTGCGAGGCACACCCTACAAGAATATGGTTGACCACACAGAGAAAGTCATCAGGATCACCGGTGCCTCCGAGCACAACCTGAAGAATATCAGTCTGGACATCCCGCGCGACAAGCTGGTCGTCATCACCGGCATCAGCGGCTCGGGCAAAAGCTCGCTGGCCTTCGACACGATCTACGCCGAGGGCCGGCGCAAGTACGTCGAATCGCTCAGCGCCTACGCGCGGCAGTTCCTCGAACAGATGCAAAAGCCGGCGGTGACCGACATCTCGGGCCTGCCGCCGACCATCGCCATCGAGCAGCGCAGCGCCAGCAGCAACCCGCGCTCGACGGTGGCCACGACGACGGAGATCTACGACTACTTCCGGCTCCTCTTCGCCCGCGTGGGCCAGCCGCACTGCTGGGTCTGCGGCCGGGAGATCACCAGCCAGCATTCCTCGCAGATCGTCGAGTCGATCCTGACCCGGCCCGCCGGAAACCAAGGTCCAGATCTGTGCCCCGCTGGTCCGGGGCAAGAAGGGCGAGCACAAGACATTCTCGCCGATATCCAGCGGGAGGGCTTCGTCCGCGCCCGCGTGGACGGCAGCGTCTACGATCTTCGCAACGTCCCGAACCTGAACAAGAATCAAAAGCACGACATCGCGGCGGTCGTGGACCGGCTGGTCATCCGGGAGGGCGTCAGCATCCGTCTGGCCGACTCCGTCGAGACCGCGCTGAAACTGGCGGAGGGCATCCTGCTGGTGCTCATCCAGGAGCCGGGCGGCCAAAAGGGCGAGGAGCACGACGGCAAGTGGGAAGAGGTCATCTACAGCGAGAAATTCGCCTGCCCGGACCACCCGGAGGCAAGCCTGGAAGAGCTCTCGCCGCGATTGTTCAGCTTCAACAGCCCGTACGGGGCCTGCAAGAGCTGCGACGGGCTGGGCACGATCCTGGAGTTCGACCCCGATCTGATCGTGCCGGACAAGAGCATCTCGCTCGAAAACGGGGCGGTCGACGCCTGGCGCCGCAGCGGCAAGCGGATGAACATCTACTACAACCGGCTCGTCAAGCGTTTCTGCCGGGATGCGCGGATCAGCAAGTCCGCCCCCTATGAGGAGATCCCGAAGGACATCCAGCGGATGCTGATGTACGGCACCACCGACGAGGACGAGGCCAAGTACGGCGTGTGGTTCGAGGGCGTCATTCCGAACCTCGACCGCCGCTGGAAGAACACGACCAGCGAATACGTCAAGACGCGCCTGCACGGCTATCTCTCGGAGCAGCCCTGCCAGACCTGCAAAGGCGCGCGGCTGCGGCCGGAGGCGATCGCGGTGACCGTCGGCGGCAAGAACATCCAGGAATTGAGCCGGCTGAGCATCGAGCAGGCCCAGAAGTTCTTCGGTAAGCTCACGCTCAACGAAGAGCAGACCATTATTGCCGCCCAGATCCTGAAGGAGATCAAGGCCCGCCTGCAATTCATGCTCGACGTCGGGCTGGGCTACCTGACGCTCGACCGCATGAGCAGCCACCCTGGCCGGCGGCGAGGCCCAGCGAATCCGCCTGGCCACGCAGGTCGGCAGCGGCCTGGTCGGGGTCTGCTACGTCCTCGACGAGCCGACCATCGGCCTGCACAAGCGCGACAACGACCGGCTCCTCGGCATCCTCCAGAAGCTCAGCCAGATCGGCAACACCGTGATCGTCGTCGAGCACGATGAGGACATCATGCGGGCCGCCGACCACATCGTCGATATCGGTCCGGCGGCCGGCGCCCACGGCGGTGAGCTTCTGGCCCAGGGCACCCTCGACGACATCATCAAGTGCGAACGGTCGCTCACCGGCGAGTACCTCAGCGGCAAAAAGAGCATCACCATCCCTGCCAAGCGGCGCGAGTACAACCTGAAGAAGTGCGTCGAGGTCAAAGGGGCCGCCGAGCACAACCTCAAGAATATCGACGTCAAGTTCCCGCTCGGCGTCTTCACCTGCGTCACCGGCGTCTCCGGCTCCGGCAAGAGCACGCTGATCAACCACATCCTCCTGCGGGCCCTGAAACGCCACCTGTACCAGTCCCGCGAGAAGCCGGGCCAGCACAAAAACATCCTCGGCATCTCGCAGATCGACAAGGTGATCGAGATCGACCAATCCCCCATCGGCAAGACGCCGCGGAGCAACCCCGCGACCTACACCGGGGTCTTCGACCTGATCCGCAAGCTCTTTGCCATGACGCGGGAGGCCAAGATCCGCGGCTACACCGCCGGTCGATTCAGCTTCAACGTCAAGGGCGGGCGGTGCGAATCCTGCGAGGGCCAGGGCACCAAGAAGATCGAAATGCACTTTCTGCCGGACGTGTACGTGACGTGCCAAAGCTGCAAAGGCACCCGCTACAACCCGGAGACCCTCCAGATCACGTACAAGGGCAAGAACATCGCCGATGTCCTCGACATGCGGATCGAGGACGCCGTGGATTTCTTCGCCAACTTCCCGACCATCGTCCGCGTGCTCAAGACGCTGACCGACGTCGGCCTCGGCTACATGCAGCTCGGCCAATCCTCGACCACCCTCTCCGGCGGCGAGGCCCAGCGTGTCAAGCTCTCGGCGGAACTGGGCAAGGCAGCCACCGGCCACACGCTCTATCTGCTCGATGAGCCGACGACCGGCCTGCACTTCGCCGACATTCACAACCTCCTGAACGTCCTGCAGCGGCTCTGCGACATGGGCAATACGGTCATCGTCATCGAACATAACCTTGATGTCATCAAGACGGCGGATTATATAATAGACCTCGGCCCCGAAGGCGGCGACGCGGGCGGAACGGTCGTGGCCGCCGGGGCCCCGGAAGAGATCGTCAAGAATGCCAAGAGCTACACGGGCAAGTTCCTGAAAGCCAAGCTGTAGGATTTATGAATTATGATTTACGATTTATGATTTGGCTTCGCGGCTCCGGCGTCCCAAGTCCCCAAATCGCAAATCAGAGATCGAGAATCGGGAGGCAGAAGGAGTCCAATGGCACCAGCAACCACCCAGCCGCGACAGTGGGAGTTTCAGTTAAGCAGCGTCGAGGACCTCAGGCGTTTGAGCCGGCGGTTGGGCGTTTCGGTCGATGCCATCGAAGATGTCTCGATCCTGGCTCAGCCTGTCGATCTTGGCGGGCTTGTCATTCCCAACTCGCTGGCCGTGCACCCGATGGAGGGGTGCGACGGCGACGCCCAGGGCCGGCCGGATAAGCTCACGGTCCGGCGCTACGAGCGATTCGCCGCCGGCGGCGCGGGCCTGATCTGGGCCGAGGCGATCGCCGTCCTTCACGAGGCCAGGGCCAATCCGCGCCAGTTGTGGCTGCACCAGGGCAGCCAAGAGGCCTTTGCCGCCCTGGTCAAGCGGGCCCGCGAGAAGGCCGCCGAGGCCAACGGGGCCAAGCACAGACCCGTCATGATCGCGCAGTTGACCCATTCGGGCCGCTACAGCAAGCCCGGCCCGGTGCCCCGGCCGATGATCCCCGAGCGCGACCCCTACCGCGACCCGATGGTGCCGCAACCCAAGCCGACCACGGATCGCAAGAGCAAGATCCCGGACGATTGGCCCATCGTCACGGACGAGTACCTCGACAAGCTCCAGGACGCCTACGTCGAAGCGGCACGGATCGCGTTTGACGTGGGCTTCGACGCGGTGGACATCAAGGCGTGCCACGGCTACCTCATCAATGAGCTGCTGGCCTGTCACAACCGCCCCGGCAAGTACGGCGGCTCGTTCGAGAACCGGACCCGATTCATGCTGGAGGTGATCGACCGCATCCGGGCCCAACTCGGCGACAAGATCCGCATCGTCACGCGGATGGGCGTCTACGATGCGATTCCCTATCCCTTCGGCTGGGGCGTGGACAAGAACGACTACACCAAGCCCGATCTGACCGAGCCCAAGAAGCTGATCGGCCTGCTGCGCCAGCGCGGCGTCAAGCTCATCAATATCACCATCGCGAATCCCTACTACAATCCCGCACGTGGGCCGGCCGTTCAACGAGCCGATCGTCGGCGGATACGCGGAGCCGGAGCATCCGCTGGCCGGCGTGGAGCGGCTGGTCAAGATCACCGGGGAGATCCAGAAGGAATTCCCGGATATGGCGTTCGTCGGCACCGGCTATAGCTGGCTGCGAACGCTCTTCGCCAACGTCGGGGCCGCCAACAAGACCAAGGGTCTCGTGACGCTGATCGGGGCGGGCCGCATGGGATTCGCCTATCCCGACTTCGCCCGCGACATCATTCGTCACGGCAGAATGTTCCCGGAGAAGGTCTGCGTCGGCTGCAGCGCCTGCACGCAGATCATGCGCGACAACGGCAGGACCGGCTGCGTCGTGCGCGACAACGAGGTCTACGGGCCGATCTTCGAGCACGGTCGGATGAGCGACAAAGACAACCTGCTGCGTCTGGCCGCCGCCTGCCGGAAATGCCAGGAGCCGACGTGCCAGCTCGGCTGCCCGGCGGGGATCGAGATTCCGCAGTTCATCAGCCTGTTCGTCGAGGGCAAGGAACGCGAGGCCTACGAGGTCATCCGCAAGGCCAACGTATTTCCGGAGGTCTGCGCGTGGCTGTGCCCGGTCGAGCAGCAATGCCAGGGCCACTGCCTGCAGGCTTCATCGGCGATGGATCTCTGCCGATCGCGAATATTCAGAGGTATCTCGCCGAGCAGGCGAACAAGAACGGCTGGTCCAAGCTGCGCGTCCCCGAGAAGGCGACCGGCAAGAAGATCGCTGTCGTGGGGGCCGGTCCCGCCGGTCTGGCCTGTGCGGCGAAGCTCCTCGAAGCCGGCCACGCCGTGACCGTCTTCGACAAGAGCACCGCCTTCGGCGGCGCGGTCGAGTCCGTGATCCCGCCCGACCGGCAACGCAGCGCGTTGAAGAACGAGATCACG
The DNA here is from genome assembly GCA_963699595.1 of uncultured Planctomycetota bacterium. Lineage (GTDB taxonomy): Bacteria > Planctomycetota > Phycisphaerae > Sedimentisphaerales > Anaerobacaceae > PLanc-01. Next base: position 61,500 of record CAVOUO010000031.1, on the reverse strand, counting down.
GCGATGTTCGCCGATGTGCCGAAGGACCGGATGATCCTGAACCTCGGCACAGAACTCAATTCCGGCCACAACCTCGATACGATTCTGGCCCAGGGCTTCGATGCCGCTTTCATCGGGCTGGGCCTGCCGAAATCCACGAGCATCACCGAAAAGCCGCTTGATGGCTTGTGGAATGCGATGGATTTCCTGTCGGCGGCCAAGCAGGGCAACGGAGCTGAAGCTCACCGGCAAGTCCGTCGCCGTGATCGGCGGCGGCAACACGGCGATGGACGTTGCCGTCACGGCAGCACAACTTGGGGCCCGCGATGTCTATGTGATCTACCGGCGGTCGTTCAAGGAGATGCCCGCCTGGAGTGCCGAGCGGACCCGAGCCATGACCGAAGGCGTCCACTTCCTCGATCCTGACCCAGCCGCTCGACTACAAGTCGAAGAAAGGCAAGCTGACAGGAATCAAGGTCTGCCCCACCCGGCTGGGCGACCCGGACCGCAGCGGCCGGCGCCGGCCCGAGCCGGTCGAATCCAGTGCCTATCATCTGGACATGGACATCGTGATCGAGGCCATCGGCCAGGCGGCATCGGACAACATCGAAGAAGTGCTTCCCGGCGTCACGTTCGATCAGGGCTTGATTCAAACCAACGCGGATTCGCTCGCCACATCGCGGCGCGGCGTCTTCGCCGGAGGCGACCTTGTCCGGGGCCCCTCCACCGTGGTGGCCGCCGTCGCCGACGGCATGAAGGCCGCGCAGGAAATCAATCAGTTTCTTCAGTAGCATGGGCGTCGCTGCCCATGAGTATCACGGGCATCCTGCCCGTGAAGGCAGGGCCAGAGCCTGCCCTGAGCGAAAGCGAATGGGATGGCCCTGCGACTCATGGGCAAGATGCCCATGCCACGTAGAGGAGTCTTATTATGGGAGATCGACCCGTTGCCATCGTCACCGGGGCCAGCCGGGGCATCGGCCGCAGTATTGCACTCGAACTGGCGTCCCTGGGCTACGACCTGGTCATCAATCGGGCCCAGGACCAGCCGCCGGAGGTATTGGAGGAAGCGGCGCGCTCTGGGCGCACGCTGCGAATTCGCCCCGGGCAGCATCGCCGAGGCCGACGTGAGAGCACGCATTGTGGAGCTGACGAAGGCCAAATTCGGCCGCTGCGACATGCTCGTCAACAATGCCGGCACCGCCCCGCTCAAGCGCATGGACATCCTGCAAGCCACCGAAGAGAGCTTCGACCGGGTCCTGGGCATCAACCTCCAAGGGCCCTACTTCCTGACGCAGCTTGTGGCCAACTGGATGGTCGAGCAGCGAAAACAGGCCCCGCAGCGCCCGCTGCGGATCGTCAACATCGGCTCGATCTCCGCCTACACCAGCTCCCCCTCGCGGGGCGAGTACTGCATCAGCAAGGCGGGCGTCGCCATGATGACCAAGCTCTACGCGGACCGCCTGGCCGAGTACGACATCGGCGTCTTCGAGATCAGTCGGCGGCATCATCGAGACGGACATGACCCGGGTGGTCAAAGAAAAGTACGACAAGCTGATCGCCGAGGGTCTGACCCCAATCCGGCGCTGGGGCCAGCCCGGCGACCTCGCCAAGGTCGTCGGCGCCATCGCCGAAGGCCGCCTGGATTTCTCGACCGGAACCGTCATCAACGTCGATGGCGGCTTCCATCTGAGAAGGCTTTAGGATTTATGAATTATGATTTTTGATTTATGATTTGGAGGATCGGTGCGTCTGCCTGCGCAAGTGCGACCCGGACCGGCGAAGCCAAATCATAAATCGTAAATCGTAATTCATAATTCATAAATTCAGAGAGGGGTTTATGGACATCACGACGGTACTCACCACGCTCGCTGCGGGATGGCTTCATCCTGGTCTTCAATCAGGACAAGCTCGACATCGTCAAGACGGCGGAGGCCCTGCTGGCCGCCGGGATCGGCAATATGGAGGTCACGTGCCGGATCAGCAAGCCCTTGGAGAAGCTCGCGCGGCTTCGCCAGGAGCTGCCCGCCTTCGTGGCCGGCTCGGCCAGCCTGATCGACTGGCCCGGCATGCTCAAGGTCTACAACAAGGCCCACGCCGAGCGATCCCCTGCCCACCCTGCAGCAGGTGGTCGATGCGGGGGCGTGCTATCTGGTCTCGGCCGTCAATTTCAGCGATGCCGGCTATAAGAAATTCGCCGGCCGGATCGCGATGATCCCCGGCTGCGGCAGTGCGACCGAGGTCGTGACGCAGTTCGGCAAGGGGGCGAACCTGTGCAAGGTCTTCCCGGCCAAGGAACTGGGCGGCCCGGCGTTCGTCGAGGCCATCGATCCGGCCCTTCACAAGACGATCAGCCTCGTCCCCACGGGCGGAACCAACGCCGCGAACATCCCGGACTACATCAACGCCGGCGTCCTCGTGGTCGGCGGCTCGTTCAGCATGATCGAGAAAGGCCACGATGCAGAAGATCGTCGCCGAGCAGGACTACAAGCTGCTGGCCAAGGAGCTCATCGCGGCGAAGCAATTGATCGACGCCGCCCGGGCCAAGAAGTACCCCGGCTTCGATTTCGCGCGGGCCTCCCTGGAAGAGATCAGCCAGAAGACCGGCCGCAATTTCAACATAGGTTGAAACCATGTCTGAGGGGAAACTGGGCAGAGACAGCTTACTCGGCACTCGCTTGCCCCGGCAAAGGAAAAGGGGACATTCTACTTTTCCCTCCAGGAAGGGGAAAAGTAGAATGTCCCCTTTTCCGGCGGTGGTCTCCACCGGGCCAAGATGTCTGCACAAGAACGGTCATGCACCCCGTTACGTGACGCTGATTCTCCTTCTCTCGGCTCTCATCGCGCTGTCCGCCGGCCCTGTCCGAAGTGCAGAGCCAAATTCCGAGCTCGCCTCTCACACTCAACACCAAGGACACCGGCTATCGCGGCGTGTGGTACATGAATCAGCCGCTCCCGAGCGAGTACCGCTTCAAGTACAGCGGCGGGATGGCGACCTTCTGCGCCAAGCACAAGCCTTTCGCCGTCTACTGCGACAAGGTCAAGAAGACCTTCTTCTGCTACGGCGGCACCAGCGAAGACTCCTATCTCAAGCACGATCTGACCACCACCAGCGACAAGGGCGCCTCCGGCGTCCTGCTGCACATGGTGTCCTACTACGACCACACGACCGGCAAGGTCCCGCGTCCGACCATCCTGCTCGACAAGAAGACCAAGGACGCCCACGACAACCCCGTCATCGCCGTAGACGACAAAGGCTATGTCTGGATCTTCTCGACATCGCACGGGACCTCGCGGCCGTCGTATATCCATCGCAGCACGGAGCCGTACAGTATCGACAAGTTCGAGCGAGTCGCCGCCACGAAAATCGAAAACGGCCGGGAAGTCCCGATGACGAACTTCTCGTACATGCAGTCCTGGTTCGTTCAGGAGCAAGGCTTCGTGGCCTTCTTCACCCGCTACAACTACCCGGCCGCACGCACGGCCTGCTTTATGACCAGCCCGGATGGGGTCCACTGGTCCGCGTGGCAGAGGCTCGCCGCCATCGACGAAGGCCATTACCAGATCAGCGCGGCCAACGGGCACAAAGCCGCCTCAGCCCTCGACTATCATCCCAAGGGCAAAGGTCTCAACTGGCGGACCAACCTGTACTACATCGAGACGACGGATCGCGGCCGGTCCTGGCAGAGTGCCGGCGGAGAGAGCCTCACGCTGCCCTTGACCCAGCCGCAGAACGCCGCACTGGTGCACGATTATCAGAAGGAGGGCCTGCTCGTCTATCTGAAGGACATTCGCTTCGATAAGTCCGACCGGCCGGTGATCCTCTTCGTCCTGAGCAAGGGTTTCGAGTCCGGCCCCGAAAACGGTCCCCGCACCTGGACCACCGCCCGCTGGACCGGGAGCGGTTGGGAGATTCGGCCCGTGACGACCTCGGGCAACAACTACGACACAGGCTCGCTCTACATCGAGGAGGATGGGACGTGGCGAATCATCGCCCCGACCGAACTCGGGCCGCAGCCGTACAATCCCGGCGGGGAGATGGCCGTGTGGACCAGTAGCGACCAGGGCACAACGTGGAAGAAGGTCAAGCAGCTCACGAGCGGCGGCCCGCTCAACCACAACTATGCGAGGCGGCCGGTAAACGCTCACGACGATTTCTACGCGTTCTGGGCCGACGGCCACGGCCGGCAGCCTTCGGCGTCCTCGCTGTACTTCTGCAACAAGGCAGGTGACGTGTTCCGCCTGCCCGGCCGGATGACGGAGGAATTCGCAACGCCTGAGAAAATGGATTGAGGGAAATCGTGGAAACGAGACAAATCGCCAATCAGCAGGTGACGTTTCATCGCTACAACACCGTCATCGTCGGCGCGGGCGCGGCCGGCATGAACTGTGCCGTACACCTCTATGAGTTCATGAAGCGCAAGGGCATCGAGGCCCCGCAGGACCGGATCGCCATCGTGACGAGGGGTCTGGCGCTCGGCGCCTCGCGGATGAGCGGCTCGGACAAGCAGACCTACTACAAGCTGGGCACCAGTCCCAACGTGCCGGACTGCGCCAAGGCGTTCGCCGACACGCTCACCGCCGCCGGCTGCTGTCACGCCGACCTGGCCCTGGCCGAGGGGATCAACTCGCTCCGCGAGTTCTATCACCTGGTGCAGGCGGGCGTCGCCTTCCCGACGGACTCGATGGGCACCTTCATCGGCTACAAGACCGACCACGACCCGGCGGAGCGGGCCACCAGCGCCGGGCCCAAGACCAGCAAGTTCATGAGCGAGTGCCTGCAAAGGCAGGCCGAGCAGTACGGCATCCCGATCTTCGACAACCAGGAAGTGGCGCACCTGCTCACCACCGGCGCGGGCAAGTCGAAGCGAATCGCAGGCATCGTGACATGGATTGCGGATTGCGGATTGCGGATCAGAATCGCGGCCCGCCATCGAATCCGACAATCCGCAATCCGAAATCCGCAATTGAACGTCTTTCTCGCGGCCAATGTCGTGCTGGCCGCCGGCGGGCCGGGGGAGCTCTACAAGACCAGCGTCTATCCGAGGGGCCAGGTCGGCATGCACGGGCTGGCCTTCCAGGCGGGTCTGGCCGCGGAGAACCTGACGGAGTCGCAGTTCGGCCTGGCCAGCATGCAAGTTCCGCTGGAACGTCTCCGGCACGTACATGCAGGTCGTCCCGCGCATCTTCAGCACGGACGCCGACGGCAAGAACGAGCGCGACTTCCTCGCCGATTTCTTCCCGTCGATGAAGACGATGGCGACGAACATCTTCCTCAAGGGCTACCAGTGGCCCTTCGATCCGCAGAGGATCGAGGGTCTGAAATCGTCGCTGATCGACGTTCTCGTGTTCAACGAGAGCCAGAAGGGCCGGCGGGTCTTCCTGGACTTCCGCCAGAATCCCATCGGCACCCGGCCATGCAGCCGTTCAACCTCGATGAGCTGGAGCCGGAGGCGTTCGAGTACCTCCGGGACGCCGGAGCCCTGCAAAAGACCCCCATCGAGCGTCTGGCCCACATGAACCCGCCGGCCGTCGAGATCTACCCGGAGCACGGCATCGACCTGTACCAGGAGCCGCTCGAGATCGCCGTCTGTGCCCAGCACAACAACGGCGGCTTCGCCGTCAACAAGTGGTGGGAATCGAGCATCCCGCACACGTTCGTCATCGGCGAGATGGCCGGCACGCACGGCGTGAAGCGGCCCGGCGGCTCGGCCCTCAACGCCGGCCAGGTCGGCGGCCTGCGGGCGGCGGAGTACATCGTCAACGTCTACGGCAGCGATCTGGCCCACCTGCCGAAGAAGAGCGACGAGATCGAGCAGCAGATCCAGGGTCTGGTGGACAAGCTGAACCGGTGGAGCACGTCCTCGGGCCGAACGCCGCAGGAGACCATCGAGGAAATCCAGAGCCGGATGACCGCCTCGGCCGCCCACATGCGTGAGGAGAACGACGCGAGCGAGAGCCTCCGCAAGGCGATTGAGCTTTGGAAAGACATCCAGGACCACGGTCTGACCGCGACGGATTCAGAGTCGATCCGTCGCTGCGCTGCAGGCCGAGCATCTGGCCTTGGCGAGTGTCGCTTATCTCAAGGCCATCGTGGATCTGCTCGTGCAAGACGGCGGCTCGCGCGGCTCCTACCTGGTCCTGAGCCCGCACGGCATACCGATCCATCCCGATGTCCGCGACAAGGCGACCGGCGAGCCGCTGGCCTTCACGCCGGAGAACCAGGACCTGCGGGACAAAATCCAACGGATCGAGTACGACGAGCGCTCACCCGACTTGTTCCGCTGCACCATGATTGCGCCGAGAACAGCCCCGGTCGGGAGGAAACCCTTCGAGCCCGCCTGGCGCGAGTATCGGGAGGGAGGCATTTATGATTTATGATTTATGAATTATGATTATGATTGAGGCTGTGACGCGTCCACTCCGCAAGTGCGCAAGGCCGGCGACGCCAAATCATAAATCACAAGTCGTAAATCATAAATCTCCTTGGGAGGCTCTATGGCACTCATCGACCTGAAACCTGCTTCCGAATGCAAATACGATATCCTGTCGCTGGGCGAGGTCATGATCCGGCTCGACCCCGGCGATGAGCGAATCCACACGACACGGTACTTTCGGGTCTGGGAAGGCGGCGGCGAGTACAACGTCGCCCGCGGCCTGCGACGGACCTTCGGCAAGCGGGCCGCCGTCGTCACGGCCATTGCCGACAATCCGGTCGGCCGGCTGCTCGAAGACCTCCTGCTGCAAGGCGGTGTCGGCCTGGAGTACGTCCAATGGGTGCCCTTCGACGGCATCGGCCGCAAGACCCGTGTCGGCCTGAACTTCACCGAGCGGGGCTTCGGCCTTCGCGGTGCCGTCGGCTGCTCCGACCGGGCCAACAGCGCCGCCTCTCAGATGAAGAAGGGCGATGTCGATTGGGAGAAGATCTTCGGGCACGACGGCATCCGCTGGTTCCACACCGGCGGCATCTTCGCGGGCCTGTCAGCGACGACGCCGGACCTGATCATCGAGGCGGTCACGGTCGCCAAGAAGCACGGCACCATCGTCTCCTACGACCTGAACTACCGCGACTCGCTCTGGCGCGACATCGGCGGCCAGAAGAAGGCCAGGGAAGTCAATCGCGAGATCGCGTCCCACGTCGATGTGATGCTCGGCAATGAAGAGGACTTCACGGCGGCGCTCGGCTTCGAGGTCAAAGGCGTGGACAAGAGCTTCTCGACGCTCGACCCGACGAACTTCAAGCGGATGATCGAAACCGCCGTCAAGGAGTTCCCGAATTTCAAGGTCGTCGCCACCACGTTGCGAAACGCCAGGACGGCCACGAGAAACGACTGGGGAGCCGTCATGTACGCCGACGGGCAGTTCTACGATGCCACGCCCCGGCCGGACCTGGAAATCTACGACCGCGTCGGCGGCGGCGACAGTTTCGCCTCCGGCCTGATCTACGCCCTGATGGAGGGCAAGAGCCCCGAGCAGACAGTCAACTACGGTGCGGCCCACGGCGCCCTGGCCATGACCACGCCCGGCGATACAACCACAGCCACGCTCAAGGAAGTGGAAAAGGCGATGAAAGGAGCCGGCGCCCGCGTGGAGCGGTGAACTCCACAGGAGATCGAAAGGTAGATTCGTAGGATGGGCTTTGTTTCAGGAGGGTGGCAGCGGCAAGCGGAGTCTTCGGAGCTTGCCGATGGCGTTCACGCGTATCCCACGAACCATCGGCAAGCTGCGCTTGCCGCTGCCACCCACCGAAAGGCCCGCATGGGCTGAAGCCCATCCTACACGGGTCACGGAGTATTCCTGGTATGACCATCGAAGCGGTGAAATGGATTGGCGGCACGGATGGTGTGCTGGAGATAATCGACCAGCGACGGCTGCCGGCTGAGTTCGTCAAGCTGAAGATTCGCAGTGTCGAGCAGCTTCACGAGGCGATCCGGACGCTGGCGGTGCGCGGCGCACCGGCCATCGGCGTGGCGGCGGCCTATGGGCCGGTTCTGGCCTTGCAGTGGCTGACCGGGCGGCCCAGCTTGCCGGAGGCCTTGAACGAAATCCTCAAGGCGTGCGATTATCTGGCCTCCTCCCGCCCCACCGCCGTCAATCTGTTCTGGGCCCTCGACCGGATCCGCGCCAAGGCGAGCGAGGTCGCCGAAGACCCGCAGACAACGGTACGAGGTCTTCACGCGGCGGCTCTGGCGGAGGCCAATGCCATCTGCCAGGAAGATGTCGAGATGTGCCGGCAGATCGGCGAAAACGGCGAGCATCTCATCCGCAACGGCTTCGGCGTCCTGACTCACTGCAACGCCGGGGCGCTGGCCACCGCCGGCCAGGGGACCGCCCTTTCCGTACTATTCGAGGCCCACAGGCGAGGCCGGCAGTTCGAGGTCTACGCCGACGAGACCCGGCCCCTGCTGCAAGGGTCCCGCCTGACCGCCTGGGAGCTTCAGCAGGCCGGGATCAAGGTGACGGTCATCTGCGACGACATGGCGGGCTTCTTGATGAAGCAGGGGAAGATCCAGGCGGTGATTACCGGCGCGGATCGCATCGCCGCCAACGGCGATACGGCCAACAAGATCGGCACGTACAGCCTGAGCATCCTGGCGAAGCACCACCACATCCCCTTCTACATCGCGGCCCCCTCCAGCACGTTCGACCTGAGCCTCGAAAGCGGCGCCGAGATCCCCATCGAGCAGAGAGACCCCGGCGAAGTGATCCGGTGCGCGGACGTGCCGACGGCCCCCGAGGGAGTCGGCGTCTACAATCCTGCCTTCGACGTAACCAACGGAAAGGACATCACCGCCATCATCACCGAAAAGGGTGTGATCGAGAGACCCAATGCGGAGCGTATCCGTGCGTTACTGGCACAGACGGAGAGCGCGGTCGACGATGCCTCCACGTAGAGCGACCGTCAGGCGACGGCGACGACCTGCTTGACGTCGGGCACGCGTTCTTTGAGAATCCGCTCGATGCCCATCCGCATCGTCATGGTCGCCCCCGGACAGCCCCGGCAGGCCCCCTGCAGCCGGACGCGGACGGTCTTATCCTCATCCACGCCGAGCAGCTCCACATCGCCGCCGTGGCCTTGCAGAGCGGGCCGGACCTGCTCGATGACCTCGCTGACCTTCTCCTGGAAGCTCTTTTCATCGCCGGCTTCCGGGCGATCCACTTTGTTCGACATAGTAATCTCCAGAAACGAACTTGGCGCGATATTATAGTCGCGCCGGGGCCGCTCGCCAACCCTATTCATCATTACCTCCGCCGGGCTCGTGAGTTCATGTTTTTCTGCCTCGCAGACGGGAGAACTGTTACTTCTGCCGTTCCAGGTGCCTCTATTACCATAAGGGCGGCGATTTGCGGTTCCGCTGCATCCGGTCCCGGCGATCGCCGGAAAAGTGCGGGGACAACGTAGAATGATTCAACTTTTCGCCACGCTCTCTGCGATAAAAGAAGTCTTACGGAATTCTGATCATGATGAAAGACCTGGGGGTGACGATTCCCCGGCGGGAGCGTCGAACCTGCGTGTAAGGGATTGACAAGGCAGATGACAATGCTACTATATCGGGTTCATGTAGTACCCGTAGCAGTTCGGTTTCAGAAAAATGGGAGGTTCAAAACCATGAGAACGGTGTTGGCAGGTGTATTGCTGACGATGCTGGCGGCGGCGGGCTGTGCCACGAGCAATGCGGAGAGTCAGGCCGCGATGGGCTATGATTTCAGCAAGATCGACAAGATTGCGATCGTCGACGTGACTGGCCGAATCTACAATGAGGCGGCCAAGAACCAGGATCAGCGATCTGTTCGCCATGAAGCTGATGGAGAAGGGCTACACGTTCGTCGATCGCAAGAACGTCAAGACCCTCCTGAAGGAGCAGGAGTTCCAGGCCTCGGACCTGGCGAGCAAAGACGGTGTGGCCAAAGCCGGCCGGTTCCTCAATGTGCCTGCCGTCATGATTATCTCCATCCCCAAGTACAGCGGCGGCAAGATGGACGTGACGGCCAAGATCATCAACGTGGAGGACGGCACTATTCTCTGGATGGGCAGGGTGCAGCGGCGACACGGGTAAGGCCCTCTCCACCTTCGTAGGAGCTGCGGCAGGCGTCGCCGCCGGTGCGGCCATCGGCAGTGTCGCCTCCGGCGGCCACTCTACTACCAGCGCCGTGCTCGGTGGGGTTGGCGGTGGGTTCGTCGGCGGGGTCGCCGGCAATGCCCTGGCGCCGAAGGAAGACGGAGGTGCTCAACAAGGTCATCGTGAAGATGATCGAGAAGCTGCCCGCGCGAATCCCACAACTGAAATGATCGGCCTGGCGCTGAGGCGAATTCGGCATTCGTATCGTTTCGGGGCCGAAGGTCGGAGCGATCTTCGGCCCTGTTCGTTCCTACAGACGATCCTGATGGGAGGTGGCAGAAAATGAACAGACGAGAGTTCCTCGCAACGGGTGTCGCGGGTCTGGCCGCAACCAATCTCGCGGGCGGTTCCGCCAACGCCGGCAGCACGTCGCCGCGCCAGTTCTTCGAGTGGCGGCAGTATCATCTGCGCACGGGGACGCAGAAGAACCTGGTGGGCGACTTTCTCAAGAACGTCGGCATCGCCGCGATGAACCGGATCGGCATCAAGCCGGTCGGCGTGTTCACGCCGGTCTACGGCCCCAGCAACGCCAAGCTGTACGTCCTGCTCGTGCACGAGTCGCTGGATTCGGTCCTGAACGCCTCCGCGCGGCTCCTGGAGGACAAGGAAGTGCGGGAGAAAGGCGCATCATTCCTCGACGCCAGCATCTCCGAGCCGGCCTACGTGCGCTTCGAAAGCTCCCTGCTGGCGGCCTTCAGCCACATGCCGAAGCTGGAAGTGCCGGCGCTGAAGGAGCGGATCTTCGAGCTGCGCATCTATGAGAGCCATTGCGCCAAGATGGGCAAAAAGAAGGTCGAGATGTTCAACGAGGGCGGCGAGATCGCCATCTTCAAGAAGACCGGCCTGACGCCGGTGTTCTTCGGGGAGACGATTATCGGGCCGAACCTGCCCAACCTGCAACTACATGCTGGCGTTCAAGGACATGGCCGACCGGGATCAGCGGTGGCAGGTCTTCCGCGATGATCCCGACTGGAAGAAGCTCAGCGCCGATCCGGCGTACCGGGACACGGTCTCGAATATCACGGACATCATTCTCAGGCCGACGGAGTACTCGCAGATTTGACGGTTCGGCTTGCCGATGCCACCCATCACCGGCTAAGCCAGAATCGGCTCGAATTGCTCCATTCTGTCGAGACTGCGCCGCCTCGGACGGCTGCTCGCCGGGACGGAAAGGCAGGGGCTCGTGGAACTGGATCGCGACACGCCGCAGGGCGTTGTTAACGCCGTCCACGCGGCAGACCCGGCCGGAGCGGACGAAGTCCACCATGTCGAAGGAGTTGTCCGGGCCGTACTGCGGGATGCTGAACCGGGCCGTCACGTGCTGGCCGGGACAGGGGCAACGCTCATCGGCGTAACAGGTGAAGGCCGCCCCCCGGCTGGAGATGTCCGTCATCTGCCCTTGCGACAAGTCCTCGTTGAAGTTCTCGGCAAACCAGACCGGCCAGTTGTAGCACAGCCGGTGCTCCGTTCGGCGTTCACTCGTCGTACTCATGTGCGTCATCCCTCTACACAACCCGATGTTGCTCCTGGCCCCGTGCAGAGACATCGACGGCTCGACAGGGCGACTTTACGAGGGATACGAATTAGGTTTGGTTCTCGCACTCGTTTGTCATCCCTTCGCTATGCTCAGGGCAGGCTCTGAACGAAGCGCAGCGGAGTGAAGGATCTGGGCAACGAAGGAGAGAGCCTCTCACTCGGTGGCCAGATCCTTCGGCTACGCCTCAGGATGACAAATAACGTCGGGTGGCAGCGGCAAGCGTCAGCTTGCCGATGGCCGTACATGCGCCGACACGCCATCGGCAAGCTCCGAGGACTCCGCTTGCCGCTGCCACCCGCCGCAGACGACGAGCAAAGTCGGTGAGATGGTGGCGAGGTTCCGGCGGCGCCGGCCGCGAAATTCCTATAATCGCCGGCTGATGCGGCGCGCGAGATCGGCGAACATCCGCCCGCGCTGCTGGTAGTTCTCGAACATGTCGTAGCTCGCACAGGCGGGGCTGAGCAGAACAACATCTCCCGGGGCGGCCAGCCGGTCGGCCAGCTCGACCGCCTCCGCCAGCGAGCCGGCGAACCGCACCTCGGCCCCGCCGTCGCCCGGACGAGGCCGCCCGGATGGCGTTGGCGATCTGCTGGGCGGTCTGGCCGATGAGGATGGCCGCTTTCGCGTCCGTGGCGATCCGTCTTGCCCAGTTCGTCGAAGGGGGTGTGCTTGTCGTAGCCGCCTGCGATGAGGATTTTCGGGCCTTCGAAGGCCGACAGAGCCACCATCGTGCCCTCGGGCGTCGTGGCCTTGGAGTCGTTGTACCAGCGGACGCCGTTCGCCCTCGGCGACCAGCTCCAGGCGATCCGGCAGGGCTTTGAAATCCGGCAGACATCGCGAGAATCGACTGGATCGGAGACGCCGAAGCACCTGGCAATGGCCATCGCGGCCGCGAGGTTCGACCGGTTGGCCCGGCCGGGCAGAGCGTAGACCGCCCGCAGCTCGTCGCTCACATCATCGGCGCAGAATGTCAGGCATCTGCGCCCCGGCTGCTGACGATACTTCTGGAACCAGGAGCGGGCGATCTCGTCCTCGGCGTTGAAGATGGACATGGCGGGGGTCGCCGCGTCGAGCGGCTGGAACTGGAAGAGACCTTCTTTGGCGGCGCAGTACGCTTCGAACGTGCCGTAGCGGTCCAGGTGGTTCGGCGTCAGATTCGTCAGCAGAGAGACGTTCGGCGCTTTTCGGACCTGCGCCAATTGCTCGATCTGGAAGCTGGAGATCTCCAGGACCACCAGATCGCGAGGGCTGATCTGGTCGAGAATGGTCAGCAAGGGCCGATCCCCGATGTTGCCGCTGAGCCAGACCTTCTCGTAAGGGCGCGGGGACGCCGGCGGCTGGGCCCTTTCCAGCAGGTGCGCCGTCAGGGTCGTGGTCGTGCTCTTGCCGTTGGCGCCGGTGATGCCGATAATCGGCGCGGGACAGGACTGAAAGAACAGGCCGATCTGCGAGGTGACGATCCTGCCGTTGCGGCGGGCGATCTGGAGAAACTCATTGTCCGGCGGGACCGCCGGATTGGCAATGACCACATCGGCGGTCGCAAAATCCTCGGGGTCGTGCCGGCCCAGATGGTATTCGACGTCCGGCAGGTCGCGTAACTGCTCCAGGGAATCTCCCAGCTTCTCCGGCGCCGCCTTGTCCGTCACGACGACGCGCGCCCCGGCGCGGGCCGCATACTGGACCGCATCGACCCCCCCGCCGAAACGGCCCAAGCCCATGACCAGAACCTTCTTGCCAGCCAGCGTCACACTCATAGTTCACCAATCCGTACCATGGACATCTGTCCATATTACTGCCCTGGCTACCCCAAATTGGCGGGTGGCAGCGGCCAGCGCGGCTTGCCAATGGCTCCTGTTTACGGCTCGCCACCAGCGGCAAGCTCCGAAGACTCCGCTTGCCGCTGCCACCCCGTGTCCACCGAATTAGTGCAACCGGAGCAGTAGTATCTATTTCGTCCCTTTGTAGATCGAGGCCACACCCCAAGTCAAGGGAATCACCGAGACCTCGCGAAAGCCCGCTTGCTGCATGAGGGAGGAGAAGGCCGCCGGCTGATGGAAACCCTCGATGGACTCATCGAGGTATCGGTAAGCGTGCTTGTCTCCGGAAACCGCCGCACCGATCCAGGGGACCACCGACCGCAGGTACTTCAGATAGCACCACCTCACAGCGCGGTTGTGCGGCAGTGAGAATTCCAGGATCAGCGCCATGCCCCCGGGCTTCAAGATGCGATGGATCTCCGCGAGTGTCGCGGCGGCATTGGCCGTATTTCGAATCCCAAACGCCATCGTCGCGACATCGAACGTGCCCTCAGGGAACGGCGTGGCCGAAGCATCGGCACAGACCAGCTCGACCCGTTCCGCCAGCCCGCGCGTCTGGAGCTTCTCGCGACACAGTGCCAGCATGCGCTCGGAGATATCGAGGCCCGTCGCCTTGCCGATGGCCGGGCAGCGCCGCAGCAGGGAGATCAGCAAGTCCCCGGTGCCTGTGGCCAAGTCGAGGAGCTGGAGAGGCTCTCTGCCGCGCGAGCTGCCCGGTCACCTTGCGGCGCCACGCATAATCCCGCCCCAGCGACAGGAGGTGGTTCAGGAGATCATAGGTGGGCGCGATGCGGTCGAACATCGGCCCGACAGAAGATGGGCCGGAGGATAACGAATCATGTGCCGTCAGGGCATCCTTGCGCATACGTCATTTCGAGCGCGACGCGGACGACCGGCAGACTCCAAGCCGGCCTGCCCGTTAGAGCTTCGACTGCATCGCCTGGGCCAGGTCGATCTTGGCGTCGATGACCGCCTGCTCGATACACTTCTTCCAGTCCTCGCCGAACTGGTCCTTATACTGCGGCTTCTCGTAGGCATAGATGATCGAGCGGGAGGCGTTGATCAGCGCGCCGGTGCCGTCCGACTTGCAGAACCGGATGCAATCCACCGCCGCCGCGCCCTGGGCCCCGTAGCCGGGGACCAGGAACCAGGTCTTGTCGTACTTCGCCCGCAAAGTCGTCGTCGCGTCGGGAGAAGTGCCGCCGACGACCATCCCAATGTCGCTGTAGCCCTTCTCGCCGACCAGCTCGGGCCGGGAGCCGATCTGGGCGACCACTTCCGCCATTTTCTCATACAGCGCCTGGCCGTTCGCGTCCCGGAAGTCCTGAAGCGCCGCGGCCGAGGGATTGCTCGTCCGCACCAGCACGAACACCCCCTTTCCCTCCGTCGCGGCCATGTTCGCAAAAGGCTCGATCCCATCGGCTCCGGCGTAGCCGTTGACCGTGATGGCATCGGGGGCCAGCACGTCCTCCATGCCGGTCAGCTCGGAGTTCTGCAGGTGGGCCACCGCGTACATCTCCGCCGTATGCCCGATATCGCCGCGCTTCACGTCGCCGATAATCTCCAGCCCCAGATCGTCGGCCTCGCTGATCAAAGCGTAGTACGACTCCAGGCCCTCCCAGAGATACCTCTCGAAGTAGGCGATATTGATCTTCACCGCGGGCACAATCGGCGCCACGATCCGCATGGCCTGGGTGCAAAAATCGAAGATGGCATCGACGGCCGCGGCCGCATCGAACTCGTCGTTCATCTGACGATGAGCCCGGATCGCCGGCGGCAAGCGGTTGTAGATGGGATCCAAGCCGATCACCAACGACGTCTTCTTGGACTGAACGGCCTCGTACAGTCGGTCTGCAAAGTGGTTTGCCATAAACCGAAAAACCTTCCTTTCCACGCATCGTCCACAAACCACCGGAGGGCACTGCTCCGTCAGCGCTGTGGGTGCAAACGGCCGACAAGTCTCTCTTGCCCCAGTCCGGCAACAAAGTTCTTTGTACCAAACGTCTGGATCACTATAATCGGCCGGGTACTATCGGGCAAGACAGAATTCGGCTATGGAGACGGTTTCCGGGAAAGTTGTTGGAACGGTCATTGGAAAAACGCAAGACATCGAGGCGAAAGAAGCTCCTCATCTGGCTGGGTGTCGATCTGGTCGTGGCGCGCTGTCGTGATTCTCCTGTTCCTGCACAAGCCGTCGCAATACCATCCTGCGGCACCCGTCCCTCCGGACCCCAACGGCCGGCAGGTCGATCCCTATCTCCACCGCGATCTGTCGTCCAGGTTTTACAACGGCGCCCAGAGCCAGCGGCCTTTTGAGATGGTCGTGCTCGACGGGGCTCTCAACGAGGCGCTCGCACGCTTGAATTGGTCGCAGGAATCGGGCGGCGTCAAGCTCTCGGCGCCGCAGGTGTTCTTCACCCCCGGCCACATCGTTCTGATGGGAACGACCACCGTTGAGGGCGCGGAACTCGTCATCACCATCGAGCTCGGGCCGCAAATGGACGACCAGGGCAACCTCGCCCTCCTCGTCGACAAGGTCAAGGTCGGAGCGATCAATGTCACGCTCGTGGTCAAGCCGATGGCCAGGAAGATGTACCGGGAGCGTATCGAGTCCATGCCGATCGATATGCAGGACTGGCGGACCAAAGCGGTGGCCTCCCTTCTCAATGACGAGCCGTTCGAGCCCGTTCTGCGCGTCGAGGACAAATGGGTCCGCCTCAAAAGCTTCGACATCACAGACGGCAAGCTCACCGCCCAATTCACCCCCGCCAAGCCAAAGCCCAAGCCTAAGCCTAAGCCTTAGAAGCCGCGATACGAAATCGAGAGCACCACCGGGGTCGGCCTACTGACGGTGGCTCAAGACTGTGAGCAGCCGAACGATCTCACGATAGCATTTATCAAACGAGTCGGCGCGACGCGCGGCCTGCATGTCGAAAACACGGGTGAGTGTAGCTTGGTCGGTCGTTTCCGCGTAGCGTCGATTCCGTGGCATGCACCTGCTCAGCCATTCCTTTGCGCCGCGAATATCTTCCGGGTTTGGCACGCCAGCCAGATCCTCCGGCAGGCCGCACTGCCCACGGAGGGACTCCGCCGCTGCGATGAACCACGCCTCGTATTCCTTCTTGGCCAGCACCACCGATATCTCTATGTCGGATCGAGCGCTTCGGGCACGGTGAACCAAGGCAGGTCCCTCCCGGGCAGGGCAACCTCCGTCGCGGTCACAATCGATGAGGGCGCATTAACATGCGAAGTGCAACACGGCGTGACATTTACGGGCCGACCGGTCGTCTCTTCACTTGTGGGCGTTCTGGGGACGCTGTCCCCAGACCCCTGGGATTTTCCGCTTTGGGCCAGAGACAGGATAAAGGGGATAAGGCGACGTAGTATAGCAACAACATCGCCCCCTGCCCCTGGGCCGCAGCGGCGCTCGGGTTGCTTCCCAGCAGCGCCCTATCCTCCGCTCCGGCGCCGGGAGTATATCGCAGGTGGGTGTCACAGGCAAGGGCTATTCCGGCGGCGGGGCGTGGAAGACCTCGCAGGCCGTTTGGAAGCCGAGGCATTTGCGGGGCCGGTGGTTGATCTGGCGAACATAGACGCGGAGCTGTTCGGGGGTGACCTGGCTCAGATCGGTGCCTTTGGGCAGGTACTGGCGCAAGAGGCCGTTGGTGTTCTCGTTGGTGCCCCGCTCCCAGGAGTGATAGGGAGGGGCGAAGTAGACGGGCAGATCCAGTTTCTTTTCCAGCTCGAGGGGGCGGGCGAACTCGCGGCCGTTGTCCAAGGTCAGGCTCTGGCGTTTCTCGGGCGGTAGCTTACGGATCGTCTGCTGAAGCTGCACGGTCACCGGCTCCGTGGCACAGGTCTCCACCTGGCGGGCGATCAGGTAGCGGCTGGCCCGATCGACACAGGTCAAAACGAAGCCCCGCTGGCCTCTACCGACGATGGTATCGCCTTCCCAATCGCCCAGGCGGGTGCGTTCGTTGGCTTCGGCGGGACGCTCGTCAATGGAGCGTTTGCCGAGAATCTGGCCCCGGCGGGAAGGTTTGCCATAGGGTTTGCGCCGGGGCTTGGAGGCAATCCGCAGGAAGGGGCGGAACTCCTGGACCCGCTCGGGATCGCTCCAGATCGAGCGATAGATGGTCGTATGACTGAGGGAACATCCTTCGAGGTCCGCCGGGGGCTGGGCGGCCAGTCGGCCGGCAATCTGCTCGGGCGACCAGCGTTCGCGGAGCCGGTCCTCGACATAGGCCATCAGACGCGGATCGCCCGTCTTGGGCTGCCGCAGGTGCGCCCGCCGGCGGGCGTTCGCCTGCGTTTGGGCGGACCCGGCAAAGTACCGTCCGTCCGGGCCGGCGTTCCGTTTACACTCCCGCCCGATGGTACTGCGATGGCAACCCAAACAGCGGGCGATTTCGGCGTCCGAATGGCCCAGAAATCGCATTTGGTAGATGACATTCCGTTCGTCCACGCTAAGATGGTTATACGACATCGCGGGCACTCCTTAGCCTTGAAGTCCTTGAACAACTCCAAGCTACCGGATGCGGCTCGCGATGTCGCTCCTATATTCTTGTTGCACTTACCTTGTTAATTCGCCGAGGATCAAGATGCCCCCTTTGCCACCCATCTCCCTGGCGGCACGTTCCACCTGCCGCTCCAACTCCCCTTCCATGAGCAAGCGTGAAGCCGGAATACGAAACACAGGATGTAGGATGACGGCAATGCCTGGCATCGCGTCTCCCGCGATACGCCCGATCAATCTCGGAACCGCTTTGACCTCGCCATGACCTTCGACGATCACGGCCAGTCGCACAGGCGTCACGCGTCCGACCTCCCGAAGAGCTCCAATTGCCCTGGTGGAGTCTGTCGAATGGCTTCGAGGTCCGGGGTCAATTGTCCCTGTTTCAGGAGTTCACCAGCAGTGAATAGGCGATCGCGCAGAACGCTACGGTCGGCTTCGTTGAGAGGGCCTATCTTGGTCTCACCATCCTCGCTTACGACGGCCAGCACCCAATCGTCGCTCACATCCTTATCATCCAGAAGGTCGGGACTATGACTGGTGACGATCACCTGGGCCATCTGAGCCGCCGTGCGCAGCGCATCCCTGAGAACGCCAGCGGCGTCGGGATGAACAGCCATTTCGGGCTCCTCGATACCCACCAGCGGCACTCGTTTGGCGCCCCCGTCCGTCGATTGGAGCAGGGCCGTCAAGACACCTAAGGCCCTGAGCGTCCCATCGGACATATTCTCGGCCAAGAATCTCCACGTGCCGCCATTGCCGCCGGCCCGTTGCTGAAACTCCAATGTCTCTCTGTTGCCCACGCGCTTGACCGTGACGTCTTCAATCTCCGGCACTACCTTCGAGAGGAATTCGACCACGCGATTTCTGGTGTCGGGGCTGTCTCTGCCCAAGGCGTTGAACACACTCGCCAGATTGCGGCCGTCGCGCAGCAAAACCTCCCCCGTATCAGGGGTCTGGAGATTCCTGATTTCATCAGGGTTGAAGTGGTAGAAACCCATGTGCGACAAAGCGTCGTACAGAGGGCGAAATTCCAGCAATGTGGAAGCAGCCACCAAAAAGAGCCGATTCGGTGCTGCGGCCGGCACGAGCGACGGTTGGCTCTTGACGACGGTGCCTCTCTCCACCTGATAGAACCGCTCGTTCGAGAGGGCAGGACCGTAGACGCGGCATTCCTCCCGCTGCACTTGAGCACCGCCCGTCGACAGGGCTTCGATACGAAACGCATAGTGGCCCGAATCCCCATTGGATAGCGTAAACTCCAGACGCATCCCAAAATACCCGGAGTCTGCGGATGATCGCCGCTGGATCTCGCCAATCCCGCCGCGCTCTCGCAGCGCATGGTCTAGAGAGATGTTCAGGGATTCTGCCGCAAACCGCAAAGCATCCAGGAAATTGCTTTTCCCTGCGCCGTTCGGCCCCACAAGGAAATTCAACGGACCGAGCTTCACCGAGCAATTGGCGATGCTCTTGTAGTTCTTCAGCAGAACGCGACTGAGAAAAACAGGGTCCATCATAGCTACGATCCTACCCTGCTGGAGGATTGATCGTCAACGCGAAACATGGCGGCTGGAATGAGGGAGGAGATTCGCGCGTGCTTATCCCAGCTTCTTGGCCAGGGTGTCGCGTTGGCGGCGGATTTCGGCGGGGAGGTGGTCGCCGAACTGGGCGAAGAACTTGTCCATATCCTGCACCTCGCCCTGCCAACGCTGCCGATCGACCTCGAAGAGCTTCCCGAACTTCTCCTTGGGGATGTTCAGACCCGAGAGGTCGATATCGCCCGGATTCGGGACCAGGCCGATAGGCGTCTCCTGGGCGCCGACGCGGTTGTTCACGCGGTCCAGGACCCACTTGAGCACGCGGATGTTCTCGCCGAAGCCCGGCCAGATGAACTTGCCTTGCTCGTCCGTCCGGAACCAGTTGACGGCGTAGATCTTCGGCGGGTGCTTGAGCCGCTGGCCGATATTGAGCCAATGGCCGAAGTAGTCGCCCATGTTGTAGCCGCAGAACGGGAGCATGGCCATGGGGTCGCGGCGGAGCACGCCGGTCTGGCCGGCGGCCGCGGCGGTCGTCTCCGAGCCGGTTCGCGCCCCGAAGAACACGCCCTGCGCCCAGTCGAAGGCCTCGGTCACCAGGGGGACCAATTGCGTCCTCTTGCCGCCCAGCAGAATCGCCGAGATCGGCACGCCCCTGGGATTGTCGAACTCCTTGGATAAGGTCGGGGCACAGTACAGGGAAACCGTGAAGCGGGAATTCGGATGCGCGGCTTTGCCCTCCTGGCCCGGCGTCCAGGGCTTGCCCTGCCAGTCGGCCACCCGCTGGGGCACCGCGCCGTCCGCGCCTTCCCACCAAGGCTCGTTCTTATCGAGATCGAGCCCGACGTTGGTGAAGAGCGTCGGGTAGAACTTCGCCGCCTTGAGCGTCCGCACCATGTTGGGGTTGGTCTTCATCGAGGTCCCCGGCGCGACGCCGAAGAAGCCGGTCTCGGGGTTGATCGCGTAGAGCCGGCCGTCGGGGCCGATGTTCAGCCAGGCAATATCGTCGCCGAGGGTCCAGATCTTGTAGCCGGGCAGGGCCGATTCGAGCATGGCGAGATTGGTCTTGCCGCAGGCGGAGGGAAAGGCCGCCGTGATGTAGGTGATCTTGCCCTGGGGGTCCTGGATGCCCATGACCACCATGTGCTCGGCCAGCCAGCCCTCGCGCTGGCCCAGGCACGAGGCGATCCGCAGCGAAAAGCACTTCTTGCCGAGCAGGGCGTTGCCGCCGTAGCCGGAGCCGATGCTCCAGACGAGGCTCTCCTGCGGGAAGTGCATGATCAGACGCCGGCTCGGGTCGAAGTCCCCGACAGAGTGCAGGCCCTTGACGAAGTTGTCGCTGTTGCCGATCTTGTCGAGGACGTTCTTGCCCATGCGGGTCATGATTCTCATGCTCACGGCGACGTAGCTGACGTCGGTGATCTGGACGCACGATTTGGCGTAGGGCGAGTCGGGGTGACCCATCATGTACGGCAGCACGTACATCGTCTTGCCGCGCATGCAGCCGTCGGTCAGCTTGGTGAGCTTTTCCTTCGCCTCGGCCGGGGCCATCCAGTTGTTGTTCGGGCCGGCCTGGTCCTTCTCGGGATGGCAGACGAACGTCAACTGCTCCGTGCGGGCGACATCCGTCGGATGGCTCCGGTGCAGGTAGGCGGTGGGCCAGGTCTTCTGGTTCAGCTCCTGGAAGATGGGATGGTCCCGATCTTCTCCTGCTTCATGCCGATCTCGATGAGCTTATGTGCCTCTTGTTCCGAGCCGTCGCACCAGTAGATCTTGTCCGGCTTGGCCAATCTGGCCTGTTCTTCCACCCATTTTTCGACCGGTGTCGCCATCGTTTTCTTCTCCTTGCTTATCCGGGGCGTCGCCCTGCGCACGCAGGCTCACCCCGCGTGAGGTTTTCCGGGTTATGGTCCCCCTGCGTACCTGCCGGCCCATCGCACTTGTAAGCGGCGAGCCTCAACCGTTCAGCACGTACGCTGAGTCTTGTCAGAATGCTCCTGGGGACTGCGGGTCCCCAACGCGGGTCGTCGCGTCGGGGGTCCCTTCCCAAGAGCCGAGGAATTGTACCGACCGACGCCAACCGCACTGTCAACCAGCTTCACCAAGAAATTGCTGGGGCTCTGGTTCCTCCGCCGTTTGTTTCGCTGGCCGGTGGAAGTGGTCTGGAACATCACGCTGCCGATTGGATTTAGCGATATCTCTGTCAGCAAGGGGCCAGTGTCTCCACGTGCACAGGCTTCTGCTGGGCCAGCCAGAGGTCCAAGCGGGTTTGCATCATCAGCCAGCTTTCCGCCGATGCGTCGCCAAGCGCACCGCCGGAATCGGCGTCGACCGTCCGAGGCTCGATTCGTGCCGAGGAGGACGGGCGAGGACCTAGATCAGGGTGCGGAAGGGCCCACTGCAGCCAGGTGGAGGACCAGCTTGCGTGGACAGCGCGCAAGACAAAGCCGGGCCACGCGAGGACCCGGCTTCGTTTCTTGATCAGGCCATTGTTGCTCACTTTGGGGGTCGCGAAGCGATACTCCCGGACTTCGTTCTTTTCGAGGTCCTTGGCCCCGCAGCGCAGGACGAATCCGTTGCTCGTCGGCTCGTATTTGAAGGCGCTGCCCGTATAGGGGTCGCGCGGCGCGGCGGTCGGAAGGCTCGTCGGCAAACGGCCCGTACCGGCTTTGGCGACGTACACGTCGATCGCCGCTTGGAGTGCGTTGAAATCCGCCTGGTGGCGGATCTGCAGGGCGTAGATCTTCGTCACAGCCGGCGCGATGGCTCCGAACAGTCTCACAGCAGGGTCCTTGGCCGCATCCTGATCCATCTGATTGGCCAGTTCCTTGAGTTTCGCGTAGGCCTCGACATACGACATCTGACTGCTCAGCACGGCCAGGACCGAGCCCATGAAGTTCGAGTAATACTCTCGTGCCCGCTGGAGCACCTGCTCGTTGAGTCGCTTTGCGGATTTCCTCGGCGCTCTTGCCGCTGGGCTCGGCCAAGATTCCCGCCAGCTCCGCGATTCGCTCGGGGCGCATCGTCTCCAGCGCCACCTCCCGTTCCAAGGCCATCGCTTTGTCGGCGGTAAACGTGCTCGTCAGCATGGTGGCAAGCTGGCCTTTGAACCACGCCAGCGTGCCACCGTCCGCCGGCATCTGACCCAGGATGTCCGTTACGGCTTTGTTGGCCTGGGTGCTGACGGCCACGGACACGAGGAACGAGATCAGCACCTCATTGCCGCTGTGCCCGGCCAGCTTATAGGCTGTCAGACACCGTTCGAGGGCCGGCCGATAGTCCCCCTCGGCGGCTTGGATTCGGGCGTCGGCCAGGATCAGCCGTGACAACGACCTGACCTGGGCCAGGTACGGCATCTGCGCGGAAAAGCCTTTCGAGTAGCGCAGCCCCCAGTTGCACTGCCGCAGCTCCGTCGCCACCACGGCCAAGTCGAGGGCAGCGGAGCATTTCTTCACGTATTCCTTGACCTGCTCGTTGGGGGCCGCGGTCCCGTTGGCCGCATTGGCCACCAGCTCCGTCAAGGCACGGTCATCCGTCTGAGGAATCAGAAGAAATGCCTGGTAGTAGAGCAACGCCGCGTTGTCCGGGTCCGGCGGCAAGGCTGCCGCCAGCGGTGACCGGACCGAAGCACGCGAAAAGCGCACCTGCGACCACGACCATTGTCAAACCAGTAGTTGCTTTCATATGCTCGCCCTTTCCTATCCTTTGCCGTTGATGTCTTTGAGTAACTCCTGCACGGAAACACTGTTGGGCCGCGGTCCCAACTTTTCGAGCGCTCGATCACATTGCTTGTCCAACCCCTCCATCCCGCCCTGCCGAAATGCGGCCGAAAGCGATATCATGCTGACCATCTGGGCCGGCGATTGCTGAGCCGAAGCGGGCACCGGCTGCACCGGTGCAGGCGCGAATCGTCCCAGGAGCAGAACACCGGCCGTCGACCAGGACCGCCGCCGCAATGGCCAGCTTGCCGATGGTACCCCTCAGCACCAGCCGCACCATGCTGGCCTGTGCCGGACTGGCCCGGTTGCCCACTCCGGCCCAGCAGCGTCTGGAACTCTCGGGCGTGCTTATGCTTCCAAGCCTGGGCGTCGAACACCGGTGTCACACCGTTGACCGCCCGCTGAAGCCGCTCGTCGAGCCATTTCTCGTCTTTGTGCTCGCTCATAGGTCCACCTCATCAAAGCCACTGCGGCGTAAGTATTGTGCCAGTCTCTTCTTGGCACGCCGCAGCCGGCCGTTGATCGCTTGTTCGGAGATGCCCAGGACTGCCGAGATCCGGTCGTAGGACAAGCCGTCGTAGAAGCGCAGGTAGATCACCTCTTTCGCTTCCGCCGGCAGGCGACTCAGGGCCTCCCGCACGATCTTATCGGACTCGGTCGATTCGGGTTGGTCCTCCGCAACCGCCGGCTCATCGCTCACGGGCGGCTCCCGGCGGGCCCGTGCCAGGTCTTTGGCCTCATTGCGGCAGATGGCTGCCAGCCAGGGCCCGAACTGGTCCGCCCGCCGCAGCTTCGGCAGGCTCACCGCCGCCTTGGCGAAAGCCTGCTGGGCGGCGTCTTCGGCCAGGTGCCGATCCCGGATGATCGCATGGCCGATGGCCACCATCGCCCCGTAGTAGCGCCGGCAAAGCTCCGTGAAGCTCTCGCCGTCGCCCCGGGCGGCCTGCTCGACCAACACACTGTCAGGTTTGCCTTCCATCATCCGAAAACACCCGGTGAAAGCCCTTTTTCACTACCAAGACTGACAATAGACCAGCAAATGGGCGCGGAAACCAGATTTTCTCGTCGTGGGTCAGCTAATGCGTGGAGGCCTCAAGAGTTCCTGCACCTTGAGGATGGGACAGGCGATTGCCTTGAATACCCGGGCAATTGTATGCTCGCCTATGCGGCTCCTGCATCCGCGACTCTCTGCCGGCTTTGACCGGCGCTTTCAGGGTGTCAGCGGAATTCTTGGCCGATGCCGGCAGATGCAGGAGATCCGTTAAAGATTAAAATAAGGGCTGGCCCCGACGGCTGCGGCGTCAGCAGGGAATGGACCCGGCGGGTTGTGACTTGCCCTCAGACGCGGATCAGTTACAATACACGTCCGCCGACATGATGTGCATGATGGGTTGTGACTTGCCCTCAGACGCGGATCAGTTACAATCTCGGGGGTTGGTCCCCACCGTTGCCCTTTAGTTGTGACTTGCCCTCAGACGCGGATCAGTTACAATCACTTCGACACCAACGGCCTAAGCGCCGCGAGGTTGTGACTTGCCCTCAGACGCGGATCAGTTACAATCCCTGGTAATCCAGCTGTCGCGAGCGGATCGCGCGTTGTGACTTGCCCTCGACGCGGATCAGTTACAATGAGTCTGTCGGCACGGCTGCACGGACGATCGTTGTGACTTGCCCTCAGACGCGGATCAGTTACAATTATACTGGTTGACTGTGTTACGTGTCAACAGGTTGTGACTTGCCCTCAGACGCGGATCAGTTACAATAATCCTTGGCACGAGCCCCGTCCGTACCAGGGTTGTGACTTGCCCTCAGACGCGGATCAGTTACAATACCACTGGTTGACTGTTTACGTGTCAACAGGTTGTGACTTGCCCTCAGACGCGGATCAGTTACAATTCAAGCGACTGATCCGTCACTGGTTGGACGGTTGTGACTTGCCCTCAGACGCGGATCAGTTACAATTGAGTGCCGGCAAGACCGAGCCAGTTGCTGGGTTGTGACTTGCCCTCAGACGCGGATCAGTTACAATGCATCGGGTAATACTGGTCGTCCTCGGTTGTGACTTGCCCTCAGACGCGGATCAGTTACAATCGGGCTCACGTGCGGCCCGCAGTCCGGGCCGTTGTGACTTGCCCTCAGACGCGGATCAGTTACAATGCTGTGCGCGGATCTTCGTGCCAGAGAGAGGTTGTGACTTGCCCTCAGACGCGGATCAGTTACAATGCTCTACCCCGATGTCTGCCGTCGCTTGCCCTTGTTGTGACTTGCTCTCGGACCTAATCAGTTACAATCGGCCCCCCGAGTACGCCTGCTTCGGCTTGGGTTGTGACTTGCCCTCAGACGCGGATCAGTTACAATACGAAACCTGCGACCGGGATCGATAGCGGCCCGGTTGGACCTGCTCAGAGCGCGGATCAGTTACAATTATCAGCGGAGACGCCGTATACCGCTCCAAGTTGTGACTTGCCCTCAGACGCGGATCAGTTACAATAACGCCACGCGCTGGGATGACACGTGCTGCCACGGGTTGTGACTTGCCCTCAGACGCGGATCAGTTACAATTCGAGACTGGTTGATCCCGCTTCAGCGGTCGGGTTGTGACTTGCCCTCAGACGCGGATCAGTTACAATAGCCGGCAGGGCGGTACGGAGCGACCTATGGTTGTGACTTGCCCTCAGACGCGGATCAGTTACAATACACGCGCAAGAACGTGAGGCTATTCCCGACCTGTTGTGACTTGCCCTCAGACGCGGATCAGTTACAATTGCATAGCGCCAGTCTACGTCCCGGACGTCTGCGTGTTGTGACTTGCCCTCAGACGCGGATCAGTTACAATTGGACTGAGGCAAGGGCCAGCTCGATGCGGTGTTGTGACTTGCCCTCAGACGCGGATCAGTTACAATGCACGACCGGCCGGACGCCGCCTGTTGAGTTGTGACTTGCCCTCAGACGCGGATCAGTTACAATGTGGATCAACTGCGCGTGGTGGGCTGCGTTGTGACTTGCCCTCAGACGCGGATCAGTTACAATACCGCGACTGTGCTCCGTCCGGATCGCAGTGTTGTGACTTGCCCTCAGACGCGGATCAGTTACAATTCGGTCTCGATCGCCGTCCGGCTCGCTCGTGTTGTGACTTGCCCTCAGACGCGGATCAGTTACAATACAGATCCGGCACTGGCGCACAGAGGGTTGTGACTTGCCCTCAGACGCGGATCAGTTACAATCGAGCTCGGCGTAATGGTCGCATCTCGCTGCCGTTGTGACTTGCCCTCAGACGCGGATCAGTTACAATTCGTGGCCGTGATTCCACCGGGACAACCAGGTTGTGACTTGCCCTCAGACGCGGATCAGTTACAATGCGCAGATCTCATCGACCGGCCTTATGATGGTTGTGACTTGCCCTCAGACGCGGATCAGTTACAATCGTCCAACTTCGCACGCGCCTTCGTGGTACGGTTGTGACTTGCCCTCAGACGCGGATCAGTTACAATAGTCGTCGATTTCATGCGGCTGTGCCTAAGTGGTTGTGACTTGCCCTCAGACGCGGATCAGTTACAATGCGGTACGGAGCTCGGGCGTCTTCAGTGGTTGTGACTTGCCCTCAGACGCGGATCAGTTACAATGAGGCCACCTTGCGACTGCCTCGGTCGTGTCAGTTGTGACTTGCCCTCAGACGCGGATCAGTTACAATAGGGATCGAGATCGCCGTCAGGCGGTACCGTATGTTGTGACTTGCCCTCAGACGCGGATCAGTTACAATATCCCTGGCAACAAGACCTTCGTCAGCCGAGCGTTGTGACTTGCCCTCAGACGCGGATCAGTTACAATCAGCTCCCTCGGGCCTCGTGACGCTCGGTGTTGTGACTTGCCCTCAGACGCGGATCAGTTACAATCAACTGCCGCCGCGCGATATCGCACGCTCCTGTTGTGACTTGCCCTCAGACGCGGATCAGTTACAATCAGGACGGCTCGCGATCCACGCTGATGCTCTGTTGTGACTTGCCCTCAGACGCGGATCAGTTACAATTGCCGTCGAGATCGTACTCTGCGACGGAGTCGGTTGTGACTTGCCCTCAGACGCGGATCAGTTACAATTGCAACGGTCCTGCGACTCCGCCGGGTGCCAGGTTGTGACTTGCCCTCAGACGCGGATCAGTTACAATACTCGGGATGTCCTGTCCGCGCTATCTACGTTGTGACTTGCCCTCAGACGCGGATCAGTTACAATCGTCCGCTCGCAAGCCCTTGGCAACCAAGGGCTTGCGGGACGAATGGCTAAAATAATTCGAGTTGTCGGGGGGCCGGCGGGGCGGGTTTTCGCATTTTTCCCCAGTGAGTTTCCATGCGCCCGAACTGCTTGTCCGTGATGGTGATGAGCCGAACTTCACCATCGTCAGGCAGAAAACTCTTGATGCGGTTGTAGTGGACATCCGCGTTTTCCTCACTCGCACAGTGCCGAACGTACACCGAATATTGTAGCATCGTGAAGCCGTCTTTCAAGAGGTGTTTGCGGAAATCCGTGTAGTCTTTGCGTGCTTTTTTCGTGTCGGTCGGCAAGTCGAACATCGCGAAAATCCACACGGCTCGATACCCGCTCAAGATCATAATTCCGGCAGCTCCAACTGCTCCTGCTCGCCCGCAAAGCAGCGTTGGAGCGAGGCCGCGGTGCGGTGCAGGCCCACCATGAGCGGCCCCTCGGAGCCCGCCGATGACGACGGGCTGATAGAGCACTTCCAGCAGCCTGGCCTTCAACGGCTGCGTCAACTGCTCCGGGGACGCCGTCGCCCTCGCAGATTTCCTTGACTTTCGACTCCACAAACCCCCGAAACGGCTCCATGACGTCGTCGGCCAGGGCGAAGGCGTTGTAGCGGTTGTGGTGGTGGATGCCGAGGCAGGGGAGCAGTCCGGCGGAGCACAGGCGCCCGTGCCACCGCCGCACGCATGACCGTGTAGCCATAGTTGAGGAGATTGTTGGGCGGAGCGCCGCCGGTGTCCCGGCGGAACTCGATGCCCTGCAGGAAGGAAGCCCAGAACTTGCGGCTGGCCTGCGCCTCGACGTTCTGCGGGTCGCCCGACCGGACCCTCTGACGCAGCGCCATCAGCGCCGCATACGTCTCGCGTGCCCTTGCCGACGATCCTGGCCTGATGCTGAATCTTGGCCTGGACGATCTGCTTCCAGAGTCGTTTCTTGACCGGCTCCTTGGCCTCGATCTGCTGGCGGAATCGCTCGCCTCTGCTCGCTGTTGCTCTCCAGGGGCAGGAGCATCCCCGCCGGATGATGGTTCCCGCCGCAAAGGACAATCGCGCGCCCCTCTGTCCAGTAACTCGGTGAATACGCAATGCGTGTAGCTCGTGCCCTGGTGGTCGATCAGAAGGACGCCGATGTCCTCGCAGGGAATCTGCGAAAGCTCGTTGCCATTCTCCTTGATGACCAACTGGCCGTACCGGACCGATAAAAACGTCCGTGCCGACGAAATCTCGACAATACGCTTGATCATTGCCGTACCCCCCCGCTCCCTCGTGGTCCCTCTCCACGTGGTAGCTATCGGCAATTCTGAGCAGTTACTTTCGTTGTCGCCCGGGCCGCCCCGTCAGTCGTTTGTTGACCAAATCCTCCCAGAGGATCAACACAGACCTTATAGCCGCGCAAGGTGCCGGCGCGCGCGCTGGATCAGGGGCGGTTGGTCCGATTCACTGACTTTGCCGGAGTATGTCGCGCGCCCGAAACTTGCGACTCGACCGTCATACGAGAACCTCTGGACCCTATGCAGCACGCATTGCTTATCGCTCGTCTCAAGCATGAACATCTCATTGGGGCCGAGAGAGCACACGAACTTCTTCTGCCATCCGCATAATCTGTCCTGACCACCGGCTCGCCACGTTGACTTCTTTGGGTGGCCTCAAACGTTGAGATAACCCTAGCATCGCGTTTGATGTGCCCCTTGTCATCCCTGTACTCGAATATTTCGATGTGGTGATTGCTCCCCGGCTCTACCGCACGATAAGGCCGCCTGGAATCGTCACAGAACAGCATTACGTTGTTCTTCACGTCCCGGATTCGCACCTTCTCGATCTGGACTTGCTTGCTGCTCTTCGTGCGTCTCATGTAGAGCGGCTCTTTCCACACGTCTTTGGGCACCTTTCTGTCGGCTGCGGCAGGATTGATACCCTTATCCACAAGGCGCTGTCTCACGATGTCGCGTACAACGGGATCGACGATCTTCTCGATCATGGGGCGTCGTAAGGTCCTCCAACTTCTTGCGGTATACATAAATGTCCTGGCCGGCCTCGTCCTTCATGCCGGTGGGACCATAGTTCGTTTCTTGGTGGAGAGCGCCAGAGACTTTCCGACACACGCGGTGGGAAACCATGATGCCGTGCACCTTGCCTCTCGCGTCATCCCGAAAGGTGGTCCATGGGAGGTCGAACCGCACTCCTGTCACGGCGTACTTGCTACCGCCAGTTGGTGCAACTCCTGATTGTCCGTGACCGCGACGATAAGGGGCATCGACGGCGTGCCGGCGGTGATCGTCGTCGCGTCGCACACCCAGCTCCGTGAAAATCCCATCCAATCCCCACTGATGCCGCAGCTCCGTCGTGACTTTGCCTCTGGTCCCGCGCACGTGCACACCGAGTCGCCTCAGATAGGCAACAGTCTCGCGGCAGATGTATCGGGTATCGTTCAACTCCCGGCTGATCTGGGAGTCGAGACTGATCTCCTGCCGGAGGAATCTCTGCCGCTTCGGCCAGGGCAGCACCTTTATGTTCTGCATGATCCGTTCGTATTTTTCGGCATCGTCGTGATAGGCTTCAAAAGGCGTTTGGCTCTTCTTGACGTGTATATTCTCATGCACCTCACACAGGGTCAGATTCATGTAGCTGTCGTCCAAGCTACGATCATAGGGAAGAATATGCTCGACCTGGAACTCGGGGCTCTGATCCAAACAACGCTTCTTGCGAGATTTGTTTTCCGGTGTACGGACAACTCCTGCCGCACTCCTCCCACAGCTTGTACTTGATGACATCGTTTCTCGTCGGGCTGGTGAGCCCTATATCCTCTACCAGTGCTTGTGCGCTTTATCGTTCGTCGCCTTGTTTTCCAGCATCTTCCAGTGTAGTTCCTCTCGCTGCTGTCTGCTGCCCTGAACCTCTCTGGCCATTTCGATCTTGATCCTGGCGGGCTTGCCATACTCGCGCACGATCGCGTTTACCACCTTGCGGATTTCAAAGAGGGCCTTTTGCACAATCGGATTCCGCAAGTCCGGCGGCAACGCCAAGGTCGTCACTGCTTCGGCAGGTGGCACATCCTGCGCCACGCCGGTGCGTTCGAAAACAGCCTCGTTTGTCAAAGTGCCTCCATGAGAGGGACAGGAGCGTGAGAATGGCCTTCCGGGAGAAGCTCATGTATCCCTGCGGTAATGACGCCTTCATTGCGGCCTGCACCTGGGTATCGTTCAGGCCGAATTCCGTCCCGAGTCTCCCGGCGAGGTCATCATCATCGAGTTCAACGAGACATCTCATTGAGCCTGAGCCTCTCCGCGGTGTCGTCCATGGCATCCCAACGCCTTGGGCCCGAAGACATTCTTGTTCCGCATGGCGGCCGCAAAGACGTCGCCCTTGAGCGACTCCACCCTCTTGCCAGAGGCTCCCGTTTTGTACTCGGCATTGAACTTCTGGGTTTCAAGGAGCCCGAGCTTCTCCCGGATGCGGTCGAAAGTCAGTTTTTCCTTTTGCCCCAGCTCGCCCAAGAGAGTCCTTCGCTGATCCGCAGTCAATTTTCGCTCCGTCCCGTCCGGGTCCTGGATGATGAGATTGTTGACGTTTTGCAGCAGCCGAAAGCGCCTGGCATGCCAGTCCGCACGAGGACACCTTTTCTGCCGTTCCAACTCGCACATGCCGATCAATTCGTCTGCGGGTGAAGCGGTCGTTGGAAGAATATGATCTCATCGCGTACCTTCTTCTGGAGATCGTCCGTGAGGATGTCTGGGTAATACTCGGCCTGCTTCCCCCAGACCAGATCGAATTCCCTGAGATACATGCTGCGGAACGTATATCTCTCGCGTATACGTTGCTGCTCCGGATCAAGCCTCGCAAAATACTCCCCAATCGTGCGACAGCCCTTGGCATCCATTTCGGCCTGCAATGCAGTGCGGCTTTTATCACTACCCCGTCATCCTTGGCTTTCCCGCTCTTTCGATTGCTCTTGAATCCTCGACGCTGGCTCAGATGATAGAGGACCCGTCCCAAGGCGTACCTCTCCAATTTCTCATCGAGCCCTTTCTTCCTCGACTCGTACGGGTTTGTCTGGAGTAGAGATGTCAGTTCGTCGCGGTCTTCTGGCAACAAGGCGGCACTACGCAAGGTTCGGATAAGGCGTTTCTTACGATCAGTGCGTCTTTCGCGTGTTCGCCTCGCACCGTGCGCTCTCGCGCGTGGCGTTCTTCGATTTCTCCAGTCCCTTTGTGTCGCGATCCACGCCTTCTGGAAAGACCCTCACTCCCATACCGGTGATCTTGGGATTCTCGCCGCTTTCGACGACCGCCCATCCGATACTCTTGGATCCGATGTCCAGTCCCAGCGTGTAGCTGCTCATGAATTCCTCTCCGTCACAGATTCTGTCTTTCTTCTGACTTGCTTCACGATCGGTAGTACAAGTGCCAGTATTGTAACTGATCCGTGTCTGCGGACTTGCCATAACAAGGACTCTCACGTTCGCGTGGGAGATTTCGCAGGCACCGCCCCATTGGGCGTTTGCACAAACGCCCAATGGGGTAAACCTCTCGAAGATGAGACAAGCATAAGGAGCTACCTAACCTCTGTCAACGCCCCCTGCGCAGAGCTTCTCGGCAGTAACATTAGAGTTCGATCACGCCCCACGCTTCTGCGGCCTCCGGCCTTCTGCCTTTCGTCCTCAGCCGTCCGTCCTCCAGTCGGAGAGAGTGTCCGAGAAGCCGGTTCCGCGTGGCATGGGCTTCTAGGACGTGAATCATCGGCAGGATGCCGATGCCACAAAGCTCCACCGGGTTACGAACGACCACGTTTGTGCAACAGTCCAAAAGGTAAAACACCCCGCGAGCGCAAAAATTCTTTATTCCTTCCCGCACAAGGAGTTGCGCGATTCTTGGACGTCCCGCGTGCACAGAATTCCGTCACGATTCGTGCAACACGGCCGGTAATAGGGGGAGACGTATAGGAAGTTTGAAGTGTGAAGTTTGATGTTTGAAGTAAGAGGTGGCAGTGGAGCCCTCGTGCAAAACGAAGCCAATCTCGGCCGGCGAGCGACTGGGGGTCGGTTGTACAAACAAAGCCAATTTCCGGCGGAGCAAAAAGAAGGGCAAAGGCTTGAAGGGAAAGGAGTTATGGTGAATTGTGCAGTTCACGGGCCTTGGCAAAACAAAGCCAATCTGGCCCGGCGGGGCCGGGCGGCCATCCCCCGCCCCTCGCCCCTCCGGCCTCGCCCCTGCCAGGCCGATTATGCGACATCGCCTCGATGCCCCGCTTCGGGCAACAAACCCAAACTTGGGCGAGCTGGGGTATCTGGGGGGCAGGACGGCGGGGACGAACGAAGGGCAAATGCGCCAAACAAACCCAATTTTGGCCACGGCAAGGCGAAGGGCAAGTGGTTTACGGGAAAGGAGTTACGACCAATCGGACCTGCAAAGAGCACTGGAAAAACAAAGCCAATTTGGGAGAAGTTTCAAGCGTAAAGTGCCAAGTGTTAAGTCGGGCAAGCCGGGCGCCAAGTCCCGGGAGTCTTCCTACTTCAAACTTTACGCTTCACACTTCAAACTCGGCCGAAGGCCGTTCGTGCAAAACGAAGCCAATTCGCGATCTTCAGGCCGACCCGATGGACCCGGCAGCCGCCGCCGTATACCGGCCACACC
Organism: uncultured Planctomycetota bacterium; assembly: GCA_963699595.1. Taxonomy (GTDB): domain Bacteria; phylum Planctomycetota; class Phycisphaerae; order Sedimentisphaerales; family Anaerobacaceae; genus PLanc-01. The sequence continues at coordinate 28,398 of CAVOUO010000031.1, read as the reverse complement.
CCGATGCGCCGCGCCTGGGTTGCCGTTTGGCTGGCTGGGAGCGCTGCGCAGAAAAAAAGCCAGCTTCCTTGCTGGCCGGCGGGCGGACACGGAGGACTCGAGATGTCCGCCCGCCCTGGTGTGTGGCTTAGATGCACCTGTGAGAGGATTCGAGGCTCTCTATTCTGTTCTATCTCATTGGACAGCCGAGCCGCCGTGCGCGTTCCACGTTTTTACAGGTCTTTTGGGAGATCGAAATGTTTGACCGTGATCCGGCAGGCGATTATAGTAATTCGTTTAACTTGACCAGGAGAGGCGAAGCATTGTTGGAGCCGCCATGAACAACAGCAAAATCGTCGCGGAAGGCATAACCTTTGATGATGTCCTACTGATTCCCGGCAAGAGCGATTTCGTGCCGAACCAGGCCGACACCAGCACGAAGCTCACCGCGCATATCCCGATCAACATTCCGATCGTCTCGGCGGCCATGGATACGGTAACCGAGGCCGCACTGGCCATTGCCCTCGCCCAGGAAGGCGGGGTCGGCATCATCCACAAGAACCTGTCCATCGAGGCCCAGAGGCGGGAGGTTTCCAAGGTCAAACGGTCCGAGCACGGCGTAATCCTCGATCCGGTCACTCTCACCCCCAAGGAGCCTGTCCGCCGGGCCCAGGAACTGATGGCCGAGCAGAACGTCTCCGGCATCCCGATTGTCGACGGCAAGAAGCTCGTCGGCATTCTCACCCGGCGCGATCTGAAGTTCCTGAAGGACTACAACGTCGAGATCAGCGCCGTCATGACCAAGGCCAACCTCGTCACCGGCCCCGCGAATACCACGCTCGAACAGGCCAAGGGAATGCTGCAGGAGCGTAAAGTCGAGAAACTCCTGCTGGTCAACGGCAGGGGCGAGCTGGCGGGCCTGATCACGATGCGCGATATCGACCGCGTGCAGCAGTACCCGCGGGCCGCCAGGGACAAGCGCGGCCGGCTGCGGGTCGGGGCCGCCGTCAGCGTCCACGATTACGAGCGGGTGGAGGCCCTGATCGCGGCGGACGTCGACGTCATCACCGTCGATACCGCCCACGGGCACTCGCAAAACGTCGTCGATACCGTCAAGAAGATCAAGAAGGACTACCAGATCGACGTGATCGCCGGCAATATCGCCACCGCCGACGCCGCCCGCGAGCTGATCGACGCGGGCGCCGACGCGGTCAAGGTCGGCATCGGTCCCGGCGCCATCTGCACCACCCGCATCATCTCCGGCGTGGGCGTCCCGCAGGTCTCCGCCATCATGGATTGTGCCGAGGCAGCCCACAAGCAGGGCATCCCGGTCATCGCCGACGGCGGCATCCGCCAGTCGGGCGACATCACGAAAGCCATCGCCGCCGGAGCCTCCTGCGTGATGATCGGCTCGCTGTTCGCCGGCCTGAAGGAAAGCCCGGGCCAGTTGGTGATCTACAAGGGCCGGCAGTTCAAGGAATACCGGGGCATGGGCTCGCTCGGTGCGATGGTCAAAGGCTCCGCCGACCGCTACGGCCAATCGAGCACCACCGAAGTCGGCAAGCTCGTCCCGGAAGGCGTCGAAGGCCGGGTCCCCTACCGTGGCTCGCTGAGCGACTTCGTCTACCAGCTTGTCGGCGGTCTGCGGGCCGGCATGGGCTACTGCGGCACCCGCAATATCCAGGAGCTGATGACGAAGACCGGCTTCGTCCGCGTCAGCATGGCGTCGGTCACCGAGTCCCACCCGCACGATATCCAGATAACGAAGGAAGCCCCCAATTACTCCGCCAGCCTTTCCTTCGAAGAGTGGTAATCTATGATTCGCGAAATGATCGCCATCCTGGATTTCGGCAGCCAGTACATCCAACTGATCGCCCGCCGGGTCCGCGAGCACAACGTCTACTCCCGCATCTTCCCCGCCCGCACGCCGGCCGAGGAGCTGTCGAAGCTGCCGCTCAAAGGCATCATCCTCTCCGGCGGCCCCGCCAGCGTCTACGAGGCCAACGCCCCCCGCTGCGACGAGCGGCTCTTCGACCTGGGCGTCCCCATCCTCGGCATCTGTTACGGCATGCAGCTCGGCTGCCAGATGCTCGGCGCGGAGGTGATCCGGGCCAAGAGCCACGAGTACGGCCGGGCTGCCTTAGCGATTCTCGACAAGAACGACCTCTTCGCCACCCTCCCCGACGACACGCTGGTCTGGGCCAGCCACGGCGATCAGGTCACCAATCCCGGCCCGGGCTTCGTCAAGCTCGCCCAGACGAAGACCTGCCCCTGGGCCGCGATTCGCCACGCCCAAAAGAAGTTCTTCGGCGTCCAGTTCCATCCGGAAGTCAGCCACACGCCCAAAGGCCCGGAGATCCTGAAGAACTTCCTCTACGACGTCTGCGGCTGCACCGGCGACTGGAAGATGAGCGATTTCGTCGCCGAGACGGTCCAGAGCGTCCGGCGGCAGGTGGGCGACGCCACGGTCATCTGCGGCCTCAGCGGCGGCGTGGACTCTTCCGTCACCGCCGCACTGCTCCACCAGGCCATCGGCGATCAGCTCGTCTGCATCCTCGTCGATAACGGCCTGCTCCGCCGCAACGAGCGCGAGAGCATCGTCTCGACCTTCCGCGACCACTTCCACATGGACCTGCACGTCGTCGATTGGTCGAGCCAGTTCCTCACGGCCCTCGCGGGCGTGACCGACCCGCAGCAGAAGCGCAAGATCATCGGCGCCGAGTTCATCAAGGCCTTCAAGTCCGAAGCCTCCAAGATCCCCAACGCCAAGTTCCTCGCCCAAGGCACGCTCTACCCGGACGTCATCGAGTCCGGCCACAAAGACGGCAACCCCGCCGCCAATATCAAGCTCCATCACAACGTCGGCGGCCTGCCCGCCCAACTTGGCTTCGAGCTGGTGGAGCCCTTGCGGGACCTTTTCAAAGATGAGGTCCGCGTCGTCGGCGAGTACCTGGGCCTGCCGGATGATATTGTCTGGCGTCACCCCTTCCCCGGCCCGGGTCTGGGCGTCCGCATCCTGGGCGAAGTGACGCCGAAGCGGCTCGAAGTCCTGCGAGCCGCCGACGAGATCCTGATCGACGAGATCAAGGCCGCCGGCCTCTATCCCAAGATCTCGCAGGCCCTGGCGGTCCTGGTCCCCGTCTCGACGGTCGGCGTCATGGGCGATGAGCGGAGTTACGAGAACGTGGTCGCGATCCGCGCGGTAGACACGACCGACTTCATGACCGCCGACTTCTCGCACATCCCTTACGAGGTCCTGGGCACGATTTCCAGCCGGATCATCAACGAGGTCCGCGGCGTCAACCGCGTCGTCTACGACATCTCCAGCAAGCCCCCCGCCACTATCGAGTGGGAATAGGCGAGAGATTGCGGATTGGCGGTTGCGGAGTGCGGATTTGCAGGCTGTAGGATGGGCTTTAGCCCATGCGGGCTCTGGTCTTCATCCACAGATTGCGCCGATTGCCGCAGATTTACGGAGCAATCACAAATCATCAATCATCAATCATAAACATGTCATTGCGAGCGAAGCGCGGCAATCATCAATTCAGAGGCCCCCGATCCCGAAGGTCGGCCTCAAGGCCCTGCCGGCGATGACCGATATTGGGGGTAGCGACTTGGAGGACACACCATGAATAGAAAAGTCGGACTCTTGATTGTCGTCGTCGCCGTCGCCGTGGTGCTCGTCGGATACGGGCTGATGGGGAGGTCCCATATCCCGGCCCCGGCCAGTGGTGGCCAGGCCCGCAAGCCGGTGGCGGACACAGATGCGCGGGTCCGTACTGCGATGGCCCGGTTGGCGGAGCAGTCTCAGTTGGCGGCATCCGCCCCCGATCCGAACAAGACCGCTCGGGTCGCGGCCGTGCCCGTGCTGAATGAGCAGGAGGAACTACGCGACATCGACGCCTACGCCGCGGCGGAACGCCAGAAGATCGAGACGTGGTACGCCGATCAAACGGCGGGATTGAAGGCACAGCTTGAACAGAGAGTGCAGACGCTCAGCGATAAAGATAAGTTGGCTTGGCTGGAGTTCTATCAGCGCGCCAAGGAAGCGCGGTCTAATCCAAGCGGCCGTTCGGGGACGACTACGGCGGGAGACCCGGCCGGAGAATATGCCGCGATCCTGGCTCGGATCAAGGGTTCCAAGCAGATGACACAACAGGATTTTGTAAACGCCCAGACAGGACTGGCCCAGATGCGGCAGGACAAATTGGCCGCGGTGCAGATGGAAGTGGACAAGCGTAAGGCGCTGCTCGCTCTGCAGAAGCCTCCTACCCCGACAGCCCCAACAAAGACCGCGCAGATACAGCAGAAACCAACGAAACCAGCGGCGAACCCGGCCCCGAAGGTGGAGGCCATCATGGCGGGTGCCGACAATCGACTCTCCGCCTTGATCGGCGATGGCCTCGTGTCCGAGGGAGCCACGGTGCAGGGCTACCGGGTGAAGAAGATACAGGCCGATAGCGTCGAGTTCGAGAAAGACGGCCAGACGTGGGTGCAGAAGGTGAATTGAGAACTACGCGAACGGAACATGTAGGACAGCCGCCCTCGGCTGTCAAAACAACCGGCTGCCGCCTACAGACTACCGACAACCATTGATTGTCCACAGATTTCGCCGATTTCCGCAGATTTTCGCCGACAACCGGGAACCGTCCACTGTCAACCGGCTTTCCCGCCGCCTGTGCTCATGTGAGCGCCCGAAAGAGTTGCCAGATGGCCAGGAGCCGGATGGCTGGATGGTTGTGCGTCCATGGTTCTTTACCTCCACAATCAACTCCGGTTTCGTCCGCTATCGCTGACACACTGAAATTCCGGGGACAGCTTACCTGTTCCGACAATAGCATGAGAGAATCTGCCACCGGGAAGTGAGGAGTAAATCCCTGTCCCGCCTGTCTATTCGGCAGCCGGCTGGGTTTACGGCATCGTCCTGCTCCATTCCGGGGATCACTTGCTCATCTCGATCACGAATTGAGTATGGTCCCCTCGATTCGCCCAGATTCCACTGCTCATGCCACAGCCTCTTTCTGCCGATATTTCCCTACGAGGGCCACACGAAGCAATATCTCGGCGGCGGAAACGGTGTTTACTTGGCTTGCGGGTTTATCGGTCTTATCGATCCATCGAGCGACAGAAAGCGCAGGATACGGATGAATCCACTGGGGCTCTTTATGGTCAATCCCAGGGACAGCTTACCGATCTCGATCGCGAATCGAGTATGGTGCCCCAGATTCGAAAGGAACTGAGATATGTGCGTGCTATTCCTGAGCAATCTGACGAGACTCTTGGTGCCACTCGGCTTCTTTGTCTGGTCGCTCTTTCAACCTGCCATCGCAGCTTGGGTCTTCATGGCTCTTGCCACGGGACTCGCAGGCTATCTCTTCTTCGCAGATATTGCTTCCAGACCGAAGATAGCTGTCTGCGGGTCTGGCCCTTGTGCCTATGGATACCTGCCAGGTGACTCGTCGTCCTGGGCCCCTAATGAAATCAAAATCCTCAGGCGATATCATCTCGCACTTCGGTTTCCCTTTGCAGCCAACACGTTTTCCTGTTGCCTCAACGGCATCAGGTTGTCCACCATACTGTGGGTGCCTTGGCTCTTGTGGAACACTCTGTGGATTCCTGCCGGATTCCTGATTCTCTACTTTTGCCTGACTTCTTTCTTAGCGGTGCGTTTGGATCCTTTCTTCTTCTTGTCCGACGCAGTTCGGAGAGGGAAATACCAGTTTGCGGACGAATTCGCAACTCTCCAACAGGTCCGAAACAGGCTGAATGTGGCACGAAACTCGCATCTGGAGCCGCAAGACGAATCGGTCAAGGAGGAGACGGTTGCTAAGGAAGCTGAGGAAACAAAGGTTGAGGAGGAGCTTGCGGAGAAGGCCCAGTGTAACCAACCTGATTTCTCGCCCCATCCTCGTGGGTATGGCGGGTGTTGATCCTTATGATATCTCGACCAATTGGCGAGACAACTTACTTATCTCGATCCCAAATTGAGTCTGGCGTCCCGAGATTCAATAGCGCGGTGGCTTCTCTACACTCGCCCCAAGTTTTCAGTGTGGCGTGGCGGATTTGTTAGACCATTCTTGGTGCCGTAAGTTACTGTTTGACAGAGATTTGTGAAATGTCGCAGCAGAAAACCCTTGACATCGCTGATGAGGGGTATTTAGTCCAAGTTTGTAGGCTCTTGTGTAGTCTCTCTCTTGTCAAATAGCGGGGGCTTCCCCTTTCACTTGCTAAAGTCTTCGCTGTAAGCAAGCAAGTGAGCAGGCGAAGTACCTCCTTTCCACCGAAATGAGATGTCCTGTTATAAATCATTACCTGTCATGGAGTTACAAGAAAGTCTGAAAAAAGCATTTGACAAGGTCCAAAAATAGCCGTCACATAGTAGCGCCAGCTACGAGAGAGAGATGAGATTGTTAATATGTGATTGTCTCTTTCGTAAGCTATGGCAAAATGCCGAAACAACTCGAAGCCCCCTGTCACGATAGAATGTCGTGGCCCCTTGATGCAGGCAGCATCCGGTATCTTGTCGGATTCTGCGAAATCTATCAGTGCGGTGCTTGATGCACTCGCCTCCTGCGTTGTCACAATTCTCTCGTGCGTTTCTAATCTGGTCCAAGTCGCTACGGAGGCATTGATTTGTCGTATCCGCAGGTGGGGCAAACGGCCTTCAGCGCGTTCGGGATCATCCGGTCGGCGTTGCGGCGGTCGTCGCGCAATCGAGTCTGATCCTCTTGGGCGGACACAGGAGACTTGAAATCTCCGGAGGCCGCCGTACACTGGTGCGTCTATGGCAAAGAAACCTGCATCCGATTCCAAGAAAGCCCAGACGGCCGGCAAGCCCTCGGCGCTGGTCGACACCCGCGTCATCTACTGCGGCGACAACCTCGAGCAGCTGCGAAAGCTCCCCGACGGCTGCGTCGACCTCATCTACATCGACCCGCCGTTCAACTCCAACCGCAACTACGAGGTCTTCTGGGGCGAGACGAAGGAGAAGCGGGCCTTCGAGGACCGCCACGCCTCCACCGCGGCCTACATCGACTTCATGCGCCCGCGCTGCGTCGAGCTCGACCGCGTCCTCAAGAAGACCGGCTCCTTCTACTACCACTGCGACTGGCACGCCTCCCACTACGTCAAGGTCATGCTCGACCAGATTTTCGGGGAGAACAACTTCCAGAACGAGATCGTCTGGAAGCGGACAGACGTCGCACAGCGACGCAAAGCACGGGAGCCGACACTTCGGTCGACTTCACGACACGATCTTCTTCTACACCGAGGGCAGACGAGCTACACGTGGAACCAGCAGTACTGCCCGCTTGATCCAGCCTATGTCAAGATCGCACTACTCACAAGTCGATCGAGACACGGGCGGCGATTCCAATGCGGGCGATCTGACGGGCACCTGGCGGTGCCGCACCGTCAAAAGGCAATCCTCACTATGAAGTACTCGGCGTCGAAGGCTACTGGCGATACAGCGAAGAGAACGATGGAGGAACTGCATCCGAGAGGGACGCGTCGCGATTCACAGCCGGGCGGCAGGACGCCGCGCTACAAGCGATACCTTGACGAGCCAAAGGACGTCCAGTCGGCAAGTGTCTGGGACGACATCCACGCCGATCAACTCGCAGGCCAAGGAACGTCTTGGCTATCCGACGCAGAAGCCGCTTGCGCTTCTTGAGCGCATCATCAAGGCGAGCAGCAACCCGAACGACATCGTCCTCGACGCCTTCTGCGGCTGCGGCACGGCGCTGGTCGCGGCGGAGAACCTCGGCCGGCAGTGGATCGGCATCGACATCTCGCCGACCGCCTGCCGCGTGATGGCCAAGCGGCTGCGCGACGTGTGCGGGATCCGGGAGGACGAGAAGCTCTGGCGGATCGGGCGCGGCTTCGTCGTCCGCGACCTGCCGTGGACCGAGGAGCAGCTGCGCAAGATTCCGCCGTTCGAGTTCGAGAACTGGGCCGTCATCGCCCTCGGCGGCATCCCCAACAAGGCGCAGGTCGGCGACATGGGCATCGACGGCCGCATCTACCCCGTCTCGGCCACGCCGAAGAAGCCGGCGAAGGGCGAACTCGACTTCATGGACGTCTGGTATCCGATCCAGGTCAAGCAGAAGGACAAGGTCGGCCGCCCGGACATCGACGCCTTCGAGGCCGTGATGACGCGCGAGGACCGCACCAAGGGCTTCTTCGTCGCCTTCGACTATAGCCAAGACGCCCTGCACGAGATCGACGCGTTCTTCCGCAAGAGCGGCAAGGTGATCGTCGCCCTGACCGTCAAAGACATCCTCGAAGAACAAATCGCCCGTAAACTGATATAGGTGATCGGCTTGGCGAACGCAGCGGATAACGCACCGCTCCATGGCTAACCGGCGGGCATAGGTATGGATCCGAATCAGAAGAGACGTGACTACCCCGGTTGGGAAGAACTCAGGGAGGGCTGTGACAGCATTGAAGGACTGTCTATCCCCGAGAGACGAGAGGCCCAAAATGCACTTCGATTGTTGGAGGACATGTTCGGCTCGGATTTTCCGGCGGTAGCTTATGCTGACGGGCACCCAATGAGAGAATACCTTCTCAATCGAGTCCCGTGGACCCGCAGATGGCTGATCCACTTTGCGGAGGTGCTCGAGAAGTTGCCACTATGGGAGAATTACCAAAGCTTGGAAGAACGGCTGCGCAACAGAACGGGGTTTGGGGAAGGGCTATCCGTTCTGGAAACCGCCTACAAGTTTTCCACCGGTGGGTTCGCAGTCTCCGTCGATCCTCTCGTAGAGATAGGAAGGAAGCCAAAGAAGCCCGATCTCAAGGTTCAGGACGCCAGCGACGGCACAGAACTGTTCGTAGAGGTGTCTGTGTTGTATGAGAGCCAAGCGGTGCGGGAAGCGTATCGCATCAGCCAGACCATATTGTTCTCGCTCCTGCCTTGCAGACCCAAGATGCACTACTCTGCGCGTTTATTGAAGAGCCTGGCCCCCAGGCACTTGAGCGAAGTCCAAGACACGGTGCAGCGGTTCATTCAGGAGTGCAAGGGGGAGAATAAGTTTGGCGAACTCATCCTCCCAAAGGTGATAGAGTTGGCAATTGCGCCTGACGATGAGAGGGTCATTCTTGAGGACTGGGCGCGCCCTCGCGGACTTGAGGTAGATGGGCTCTCTGGACCACCCTTCGACAGCAATGAGATTGCGCGAACGAAAACAAAGATTAAGGGTGAGTTATGCCAATTGCCGCCCGGCTTCCCTAACATCCTCGTTATTGAGAATAACAGCATCTTCGCTCATGCACGGGACACTGCTGCAATCCTGGGCGACTTTGAGGAGGAAGTCTACAGATATCCTCACTTGCTTTTTATGGTCCTGTGCGGCAGAGGCTTTGGTGAAGGAGAGGACATGGTTGTCCAGGAAGACCGACACCTCCTTATCCAACGCAGTATGTTCCACAGCTTCGTTGAACAGCAAATGTTGGTGCTAAACCGGTTCTGCGAGTCCCCTGTCTGCCAGACTGCAATCCAGAGGTTGCAGGGCGTATTCACGGGCCACTGCCGAGTGGGTATCCACCCTTCCAGTAGTAGACCGTCCCATGATTGTGCGGATCGGGAATTCCGTCCGGATGATAGTGCCTCTTGACGCACGCTGGCGGGATGTCATTTCTCAACGCGATGGTGAAGCCTAATCGCCTGTCCAGAGGTCTTCCGAGCAACATTTCCTCAAGTAGTCTCTCAACGATGATGCCCGATAGTTGCCTTGCCTCGTGTTCGGTAATCATGGAGAATGGCAGCTCACACACAATCATGGTCGGCTTACCCAAATTCCTGAGAACATGTATGCAGTCTTTGCCCGTCATTGACCCAAGGCGCACAGCCACCGCCAGCAAACACTCACTCCCCTGGATAAGGTAATGACCACAACATCGAATGAGATGCCTATCGTCCAATCCTACAAAGACACGTTCGTCCCGTTTGTCAAGCCACATGTCGGCAATGGCATCGTCAATCATGGCCTCACTAATCTCAGGGGAACGCGCGTAACAAACACGCGGAGGGCCATCTGTCTCAGTTCTGCACGACGTAGAGCTGCGCAGACCACGTACGTAGTAGGACTGGGGATCGACCGTCCTGCATGCGTGGTAGACTCTAATATGGGTATAGAACGTCGATAGGCGTTTGGACAACACGAGAAACGCATCCCCGTCCAGCGACCTTCCGCCAATGCGAATCGCGCGGTCAAGCCATGCTGGGTCGTCAGAGACCATATGATCTGTCCCTATCTTCTTGATGGCATCCAGTACCGCCGAATCGAACATATCGTCCCCAAGTGCAACAATATGCTTCCGCCAGACGGTGGACCTCTTCCATTCGAACACACGACGCAAGCAAAGACCTCCTTATGTCACAGTTCCGAGGGGAAACTGGGGAGGGGAAACTGGGGAAACTGGGGACGCACCCTATTTTCTACACAAGCTATCTGGTTTATTCTCCGCATCTCTCAGGCTCCCACAGCCGCCCGGCTCATCTGGACCTCACCACACCTGTCCGGCCCACGAAGGGCTCCAACCACTTCGTCGCAGCTTCATCCGGGGTGCTCCACTGGAGAGCATTATGGGCGGTGCGTGCCGGGCCCGCAAGGAAAAAGTGCCCGGGGAATCCTGGAACGCAGGACAGCTTCCTTATCGCGATCCCGAATGGAGCATGGTGGCCCAGGTTCCAGATGTGGGTGCTGGCCTGGGTCACCGCGCGCTCCGCGTCGCGGCTATCTCGCCAGCACCCACTTATAGAAGGCGTTTGTCGAGGGGCCGATGTAGATGGAAGAACGGTAGCCGGCAGCTTCTCGATTCATGATTACGCCTCCATCCTCCCATGTCTGGATGGGCGAATCATTATTCACCCCTACGGTTCTCTGTCCTCCGTCTTCTGTCCCTCCCTTCTCCGTGGCCTCCGTGTCTCCGTGGTGAAATGGCAGTTCCCAGTTCCCGGCGAGCAGGGTCCGCTCCGGCCTGCGGCCTGCCGCCTCCAGTCCCCTGCCGGCGCGGGGCAGGCTCTGCGGGGAAAATTTCTGCGAAGTCTTCGCATTTTGCGCTCAACAGAGGGGCGTCGAGAAGCGTCTTATTATGGTGAAATTATATAATCAGGCCGTAGGCGGTAGTCGGTAGGCGGTAGGCGAGTGTACAAACAAAGCCAATCTGGCCAGGAGTGTTAAGTGTAAAGTGTCAAGTTTGAAGCCAGAGAACCCGGCCGAAGACCGGCCCAGGGGTTAATCGTGCAAAACGAACCCAATTCCTGGCCACGCCGGGTGGGCGGGCCGGAGGGACGAGGGCCGAGGGGTTATCGTTGACAAACAAACCCAATTCGCCCCCGCCAGGCAGGCTGGGGCAGCGCCGGAGCCAATCGTGCGAAACGAAGCCAATCGGCGTGGGAGTGTTAAGCTTGAAGTTTCAAGTTTGGAGGTGGCGGGGCCGGCACAAGATGTGGCCGAATGGCGACTTTGTACCCGCAGTTCGCCGCGAGGCTGGGTAAGTATGTGAATGTAAACCCTTGGCCTGCAAGGAGTAAGAAAGCAACGCAAAAAATCTGTGAAAAAGCGCAGATTAGGTGGACGGGCGAACCGGCCCCTGTGAGCGCCAAATGCGGATTTCACAGAATGACCGCAACATGGTATTTTACCTAAGTGTATATTAAGTAAAGACTTACGTGCAATGGCACAGATCGATTTGAAATACCGCCCGGCGATGAGGTAACATATCGGTGTTGGTGGTTTGTCTCAGACGGCTTTCATCGGTTCTGTACCCCTGGAGCATCATCCAGGGTGTCTGATAGAAGTGGGGAAATAACGGATGGCGGCTGTGGGTTGTGGAAGACGGCGGGGGTCAAACAGGATGTGGGTCCAGTCTGATAATTGGGAGACCGTTCGGCAGAGGCTCTTTCGGCGGCGCATCTGCGATCTGGGGCTTCGGATCAAGGGATCGCCCCTGGAGCCATTTATCCGGCAACTGGAGCGGGAGTTGTCGGTCAAGGGGGTGGACTATGCGCCCACCTGCTACCTGACCGATGTCTGGGGCTGCCCGGACCGCGTGCCGGCCATCGGCATCCCCTTCTATCTGGCCAGTCCGATGCTCGGGCGCATCGAGAAGGAGCAGACCGGCGACCTGGAAGACAACCAGACGATCATGCAACTGCTCCGGCACGAGGCCGGACATGCGCTCAACTACGCCTTCCGGCTCTGGGAAGACCCGAGCTGGAAGGAGGTCTTCGGCCCCTTCTCCAAGCCCTACCGGGAGGTCTTTCATCCGAACCCGTGGAGCCGGCGGTTCGTGCGGCATATCCGCAGCTACTCCTATGGGTACACGTACGCCCAGAAGCACCCGGATGATGACTTTGCGGAGACGTTCGCCGTCTGGCTGACCCCGCGTTCCGGCTGGAAGCGCAAATACCAGGACTGGCCGGCCCTTGCGAAGTTGAAGTACATCGATCGCCTGATGCGGAACCTCGGCGAGCGCAAGCCCAAGTGCAAAGGCGGAAAGCTGGTGGAGCCGGTTTCCGAGTTGACCATGCCGGTGGCGGAGTATTATCGCCGTCGCAGCAAGAGGTACAGCCAAACAGGCTAAAGCTGCATGGGAACGCTCACATCATACGGCGGGCCCTCCAACGCCGCATCGATGATCATCTGCAGCAACTGCCGGTAACTGATGCCGGCCTTCTCGGCGGAGCGTGCCAGGGCCACGCCTTCCTCCAGCGAGGCGTTGCAGTTGACCTCCAGGACCCTGGGGATGCCGGCCTCGTCGAGCCGAATATCGACGCGGCCGTAGCCCCAAGCCTGGACCGCGTGAAAGGCACGCAGCGCGATGTCGCTGACCTGGCGGGCCAACTCGGGCTCCACAGCCGCCGGGCAGACAACGGAGGTCTTCTTGTACTCGACCGAGGTCTCGATCCACTTGGCCGCATACGACATGATCGGCGGGATCTCCGGCGGCAGGTCCTCGTAGCAGACCTCGGCCAGGGGCAGCACCCGCGCCCGCTTACCGCCGACGATGCCCACGTTGAACTCCCGGCCGGGCAGGAAGGACTGGGCCAGCGCCGGCTGACTGTAGGTGCCCAGGATCTTGCGGACCTGCTCGCGGAGGGCCTTCTTCGAATGCACAATCGAATCGCGATCCAACCCGATGCCCGCGTGCTCCTGGCTGGGCTGAACGATCAGGGGGAACTTCCATTCGTGCCGGTCCACATCGCTGACCTTCTCCAGCAACTCCGTGGAGGGCGGGATCGGAATGCCCGACCCGTGGAACAGGGTGGCCGACATGTGCTTGTACCGGCCGAGGCCCAGGGCCAGGGCGGGCGAGCCGGTCAGCGGAAAGCCCATCATCCGCACCATGGCGGCGAACCGCATCTCGTAGAGGGCGCCGTGCACCACGTCGTCGTACTGGTTGAAGACCACATCGGGATTGAGACGCCGGAGTTTGCGCTGAAAAGCGAAGAGATCATGGGCCAGCGGCAGGACAGTGACTTGATGGCCCAGGGACCGCAGCACGCGGGCCATGTATCGGATCATCTGTCGCAGGTCCCCCGTGCTGCCCCGATCTTCCGGCGTATCCGGCACAAAGCCCGTGGCGGCGTTGTACGCCAGAGCCACGTGGAGCGATTTGTGCCGCTTGGAGCGGTATGCCATAACTTCGTCCTCATTTGTCATCACCCCACGACCCGCGCCGGTCCTGTAGATCACAAGCAAGACCGCATGCAGGTTATTCCCCACACCGTGATTATCCTCAACAAAGTCGGCGGCGTCAACCGCGTCGTCCGTTCTGAGTTCGACTTGCTCTTGGGCCGGCTGGCCCCTACAATGGCGGCCCGAATGGGAGGCCGCTACGAATCCCGGGCCGTCGTCCAGAATCTGAAACACGAACAACATAGAGGAGCTTTATGAAAACATCGTCGAATCGATCTTGCCGCTTGCTCGTGCTCTCCTTTGTCGCCTGCTGCTGCTTTGCCACTGCGAACGTCAGGGCAGAAGACTGGCCTCAATGGCGCGGACCGAACCGGGACGGCAAGTCTGCCGATACCGGCCTGCTCAAGGAATGGCCCGCCGGTGGGCCCAAGCTGGCCTGGAAAGCGACCGGGCTGGGCAAGGGCTATGCCAACATGTCCGTGGCCGCAGGGCGTCTCTTCACCATGGGAGACAAGGAGGGCGCCGGGTACGTGATCGCTCTGAACGCCGCGGACGGCAAGATCCTCTGGTCTGCCAAAGTCGGCGCCCCGGGCTCGCCGGATGCGCCGGGCTGGAGCTATCCCGGGCCGCGCTGTACGCCCACCATCAGCGGCGACCTCGCTTTTGCCCTCGATGCCTGGGGAGAGATGGTTTGTGTGAGTGTCGCCGACGGCAAGGAGCAGTGGCGTAAGAATTTCGGCAAGGACTTTGGCGGCAAGCCCCCCACCTGGGGCTACTCGGAATCCCCCCTCGTGGATGGCGACCAAGTCGTGGTCACGCCCGGCGGAAGCCAGGGAGCCATGGTGGCGCTCGACAAGAAGACCGGCCGTGTGCTCTGGCAATCCAAGGGCTTCACCGATGAGGCGCACTATTCTTCCATTGTCCTCGCCGAGATCGGCGGCACGCGCCAGTACGTTCAACTCACCGCCGCCAGTGTCGTCGGCATCTCGCCCAAGGACGGCGGTGTGCTGTGGCAGGCCCCGCGCAAGGGCAATGTGGCGGTCATTCCGACGCCGATTGTGGACGGGAACCTGATCTATGTCACCTCCGGCTACAACGCGGGCAGCCACCTTTTCAAGGTGACGCCGAACGCCGGCAAATTCTCCGTCGAGCAGGTCTACGCCAACCGGGCCATGGGCAATCATCATGGCGGCGTGGTCAAGGTAGGCGAGTATCTCTACGGCTATTCCGATAGCCGAGGTCTGGCATGCCAGAATTTCCAGACAGGCGAGATCGTCTGGGCGGAGAAGGAGAAGATCAAGAAGGGGTGCGTCTCGTACGCCGATGGCGCGTTGTACTGCCGCGAAGAGGACAACGGCACGATGGTCCTTCTGGATGCATCACCGGCCGGCTATAAGGAGAAAGGCCGTTTCCTCCAGCCGGACCGTGCCCAGGAGAAAGCGTGGCCCCATCCCACCATCGCCAACGGAAAACTCTACCTCCGCGATCAGGACCTGTTGCTGTGCTACGACGTCAAGTGACGAGTCGGGCACGTGGCCTCGTTGAACGGTCACGCGGCTCGTTTCATCAGGGCGTTCTGCGCGTGCTGCGGGAATTCGTCCTCCGTAGTCCGAGCTTCCGCGAGGAGGTAGTTATGCTGATCGAGTCACTACGTGCAACAAGGAGCTTGTCTTCTCAAACTGCGTAAAGCTCGTAGCTACCTGGAAGCCAGAACCGAGCCCCCGATGAAGAAACCGGCGCCGCAGATCGCCAGCGGTACGGGATAGTGCGGATCATTCATAATCAGGAAGAAGATGCTCCCGAACATGCAGAGGACCCCGAACACGATTGACGCTCTCGCCATTTCTTTCACAGCCTTTCCTCCCGCAATTGCCATAGAGCTTAATTGGCGTGACCCTGTTGCCTGTCATCAGGAATACACCTCCGACAGGCGGGGGCCCGGGAAAAAGCGGAAAATCCCCTCAGCCAAACCCTGATGCCGATAGTTTTGAGCGAACGGGAGGGCTATTGGCAGAGTATGCAGGAAGTGTCACTGGGGCAGTGGCCGAGCGCCGGGGAGGCGCATGAGTCGGCCTCTTTGTTGTCGGATGCGGTCGAGGGCAGTTGGGCATGGTACAGACGCAGGAGCGCCGGAAAGAGTCGGCAGAGCGGATTCATCCCGGCGTGCTGAAACTGGAATTCGGCGCCGAGGATGCCTTTGGGAAGGAACTTCGGAAGCGGGTGGACGATTTCTTCCGGAGCACCGGGTGTCGCAAACGCGGCGTCTGGCCGATGTACCTCAAGACGGTCATCATTCTCACGTGGTTTGTGGCTTCGTACGTGCTGCTGGTCTTTGCGGCCCAGACCTTGGGGCAGGGCTTGGGGCTGGCGGTTTCGCTGGGGCTGGCCACGGCCGCCATCGGCATGAACATCCAGCACGATGCGGGGCACGGCGCCTATTCCGAGCGCGCCTGGATCAATCGAATGATGGCGATGACGATGGACCTGGTGGGAGGCAGTTCCTTCACATGGCGCTGGAAGCATACGGTCATCCATCACCGATACGTCAATATCACGGGCTATGATACTGACATTGATATCGGCAGGCTCGGCCGGTTCGCGCCGCAGCAGAGGCGGCTGTGGTTTCATCGCTGGCAGCACCTCTATCTCTGGGTCTTCTATGCCTTCGAGGGCATGAAGGTGCAACTCGTCGACAGTTGGCGGTTCGCCCTGCGCGGCCGCATCAGCCGGCATCGCATCCCGCGCCCGCAAGGCAGAGAACTGACCCTGTTCCTCGCGGGTAAGGCAGTCTTCTTTGCCTGGGCCTTCGCGATCCCGATGCTCCTGCACCCCGTCGCGGTCGTCCTATTCTACTACGTCGTCGCTGCTTTCGTGCTGGGGATTGTGATGGTCCTGATCTTCATCGTTCCCCACCTCAATGCGGTAGCGGATTTCCCTGTGCCCCGGGCGGACACCGGGCGGATGGAAGACCCCTGGATGGTCCATCAGGCACAAGTAGCGGTGGATTTTGCCCGGCACAACCGGGTCCTGACCTGGTTGGTGGGCGGACTGAACTACCACAAGGAACACCACTTGTTCCCGGCGATCTGCCATGTCAATTACCCATCCCTCGCGTCCATCGTCGAGCAGACGTGCCGGGATTTCGGGATTCCCTACACAGAGCACAAGTCCTTCGTGGCGGGCATTGCCGCGCATTACCGCTGGCTGCGGCGGATGGGCGCGGCCGATTGATCGGCGCGCGACTTCGAGTGCCGGCCCCGGAGCCAGGCTTTGACGGGGAGGGAATTCACGGCGGGAATATGAGGGCAGGGACAGCCGCCTCCTGCCGGCTGGAACAACAGGCGGCTGTCCTTACCGGATCATTTCATCACGGTTAAGAGGGTCCGCCGGCCTTCTTCATCTTTTTGGCCATCCGTTTCTCCATCAACGTTTTTTGCGGCTTTTTCTTCACGTTCTTCTTGGCGTCATGACTTTGGGCCATACATCATCCTTTCTTGCATACCCATGTTTAATTACGCATTCGCCCCATTCTATCACGAGCTTCCGCGGATGTCATCCTTATCTCCCGCGCTGTTGCTGACAACCACCGCCTGCGACAATCGAGGCGTGTCATTAACCTACTCGCCGCGGGAGAGCCCGTCAAGAGACGACCGCACGCTCCACTTATCTCACGAAATGAGTCCTTGATTTCCTGGCCGGTCAGCGCGAAAATCGTCCTGTCGATCTCGTTTCAAAGACCCGCATTGGAGGTTGAACGAATGACTCCGTTGGTCCAAAGAAGGAAGGCAAGAAGATACGAAGGGTTGAACGTCAGAAGGTCGCAACTTCGCACCTTCTTATCCTCTTGCCTTCTGGCCTTCCTCGTCTGCCCGGCGTTAGCGACAGGGGCCGCCGGGGACTTGACGCAGTTGCCCAGCGCTGTCCGTGTGACGGAATTGCGTTGTGAGTACCTGGCCGACCCACTGGGGATCGACGTGGTGCAGCCGCGACTGAGCTGGAAGCTGGAATCGCAATGGCGCGGGCAGAAGCAGACCGCGTATCAGGTGCTGGTGGCCAGCGAGGAGAAGTGGCTCGTGGAGAACAAGGCCGACCTGTGGGATTCGGGCAAGGTCACATCCGACCAGTCCATTCACGTCGTCTACGCGGGCAAGCCCATGGCCGCGCGGACCCGCTGCTGCTGGAAGGTGCGCGTGTGGGACCGGGACGACAAGCCCACGGCATTCAGCGAGACGGCCGTTTGGGAAATGGGCTTGCTGGCACCGGAGGATTGGCAGGCGAAATGGATCAGTGCTCCGGGTGGCGAGGACAAGTCGCCGCAGCCGGCGCCGCTGTTTCGCAAGGCGTTCACCCTCGCCAAGCGGGCCCAGAGCGCTCGGATCTACATCTGCGGCCTGGGCTACTACGAGCTGCACCTCAACGGCACCAAGGTCGGCGACCACGTCCTCGATCCGGCCTTCACCCGCTACGACCGGCGGGCGCTCTACGTCACCTACGACGTCACGCGCCAGTTGAGAAAAGGCCCGAACGCTCTCGGCGTGATCCTGGGCAACGGCTGGTACAACATGCACACGCGGTGCGTCTGGGACTTCGACAAGGCCCCCTGGCGGGACCGGCCCGCCCTGCTGTGCCAGTTGGAGATCACGTTCGACGACGACTCGAAGATGGTCGTCGCCAGCGACGCGACGTGGCGGGTCACGACCGGCCCGATCGTCTTCGACAGCATCCGCAACGGCGAGAAGTATGATGCGCGGCTGGAGAAGGCGGGCTGGGATGCGGCCGACGCCAACGATACCGGCTGGCCCGTCGCGCAGGTCGTGCCCGGCCCGAAGGGCAAGCTCACGGCCCAGATGATGCCGCCCATCAAGGTCAACAAGCTGGTCAAGCCGGTCAAGCTCACGGAGCCCAAGCCCGGCGTGTACGTCTTCGACATGGGGCAGAACATGGCGGGCTGGGTCCGGCTGAGAGTGTTCGGCCCCGCCGGCCGGGAAGTCGTCCTGCGCTACGGCGAGCGGCTCAACCAGGACGGCACGCTCGATCAGAAAGAGATCGGGCAACATATCAAGACCGGCCAGCCCCAGACCGATACCTACATCCTCAAAGGCCGGGGCACGGAGTTGTGGGAGCCGCGGTTCGTCTATCATGGCTTCCAGTACGTCGAAGTGACCGGCCTGCCGGGCAAGCCCAATCTCAGCGCCTTGGAGGCGCGGGTCGTGCATACGGCGTTCGACCAGGCCGGGACTTTCGAGTGCTCCAACGAACTGTTCAACCACATCCAGCGCAATACCCTGTGGTCGTACGTCAGCAACTTCGTCGGCTACCCGACCGATTGCCCGCACCGGGAGAAGAACGGCTGGACGGGCGACGCCCACTTGGCCGCCGAGACCGGGCTTGTACAACTTCGATGCGGCGTCCGCCTACACCAAATGGCTCAACGACCTCAAGGACGAGCAGCGGCCCACCGGCGAGCTGGCGGCGATCGTGCCGACCAGCGGCTGGGGCTACCAGTGGGGCAACGGCCCCGCCTGGGACAGTGCGTACGTCCTGATCCCCTGGTACCTCTACCAGTATCGCGGCGACACCCGCATTCTCGCCGAGCACTACGACCGGCTCAAGCTCTACGTGGATTATCTCACCAGCAAGGCCAAGAATCATATCGTCGCCATCGGCCTGGGCGACTGGGCGCCGGCCAAGACAACCACCCCGGAGAAGGTCACCTCAACCGGATACTACTATCGCGACGCGTTGATCGTCTCCAAGGCCGCCGCCCTGCTCGGCAAGACCGAGGATGCCAAGAAATACGCCGACCTGGCCTCGGCCATCCGCGACGCCTTCAACAAGGAGTTCTACGATCCCACGAGCGGCCTCTACGCCGGCGGCACGCAAACGGCGATGAGTTGTGCGTTATACCACGGCCTCGTCCCACCCCAGGAACACGGCAAGGTTCTGGGCAAACTCGTTGAGCTGATCCAGGCGAAGGACGGCCATCTCGACGCCGGCATCCTGGGGACCAAGTACCTGATCGATTCGCTCACCGCCGGCGGCCGGGCCGACGTGGTCTACGGCATGGCCACCAAGACCGACTATCCGAGTTGGGGCCGCTGGCTCGAGGAGGGCGCCACCACGCTCTGGGAGCAGTGGGACGGCAACGCCTCGCGCAATCACATCATGTTCGGTCACATCAGCGCCTGGTTCTACCAGACTCTGGCCGGCATCAACCCGGACCCCGAGGCGGTCGGCTTCAAGCACATCATCATCAGGCCGCAACTGCTGGGCGATGTGAAGTGGGCCCGCGCGGAGCATGAGTCCATGTACGGCACGATCAAGAGCGCCTGGGAGATCCGGGATGGCAAGTTCGATCTGAAAATCGCGGTCCCCGTGAATACCAGCGCGACCGTTTATGTCCCCTGCGATAAGCAAAAAGCCGTTGCGGAAGACCCCGGCTCCCCTTACCGGGCCGATTACGTCAAGTTCCTCCGTACGGAGGACAACTGCGCCGTCTTCGAAATCCAGTCAGGGACATACGAGTTTGTTTCACCACTGTCTCGTTGATGGGCAGGATAGGGCGACGTAAAATGGGGCCCGAAGTCCCAACTACGAGGCGGTCATCGAGTTCCTCCAATTGGACCGAGGTGGTGGCAAATGGACGAAGAACGAATGGATGAGCTTGCCGGGGATCCACGCTTCATCCCCGGCATCTATAACTACTGCGACCGATGGTGCGAGCGGTGCGGTTTCACGGCGCGGTGCCTGAACTATGCAATGGGCAAGGAGATGGAGGCCGAGGTCTCCCGGTCGCGGGACAGCGAGAACGAAGCCTTCTGGGATGAGCTGCACGAAACCTTCGAGGACACTATGGAGGGGATCGAGGACCCGGCCGAGGAGATGGATTTCGACCTCGAGGAGGAGGAACTCCAGGAGAGTATCCGCGAGCAGGAGGAGATCCATGAGGCGGCCCAAGCGCAGCCCTGCAGCCGGACCGCCATGAGGTACATCGAAGTCGCCGATGCCTGGCTCCAATCGCACGAGGGACTCCTCGACGGCAAGGCCGATGAGTCGGGATCGCCGGCTCCGGTCGATCCCCCCGGCGCGGAACCGACCAACCAAGTGGCGGGCCTCCAGGATTGTCTCGAAGTGATCCGCTGGTACCAGCGTCAGATCTACATCAAACTCTGCCGGGCCGCGACCGGTATGATTCGCGGCGAACTCGAAGGCAACGAGTACGACCCGCAGGACGCCAACGGCTCGGCCAAGGTCGCCCTCCTCGGCATCGAGCGCTCCATTGCCGCCTGGGCGACCCTGCAGCACCGCTTTCCCGACCACGAGGACGCTGTCCTCGCGTTGGGCACCCTCCAACGCCTGCTGCGCCAGGTCGAAGCCGCCTTCCCCGACGCCCGCGCCTTCCGCCGCCCCGGATTCGACGCGAACGGGACGGAACAGACAGAATGAACCAGAACACTTTCCTCCCGCTCGATCATTCGCTCCGTGTCTGTCTTGCGGCCGTGGAAGAACGTTTGGGCTTCCTCGTGACTACGCGCCGACCGGACCGCTTTTCTATTCTTCTCAGATCTGCACGGATCTTCTTCAGGTCGTGGTTGAAACGCCGAACGTGCTCGTCCCTCGCCCTCCAAATTTCCTCAAGGACGGGATCGGATGTTTTCATGTCGTCACGCCGCAAGCTGGACTTTCTCGTACAGGAACTCCGGGGCTATGTCGGCGCCGTTAGGCCAGGTAAGCGTGTGGAATTCGGGATGCACGGAGAACTGCTGGAAGAACGCTCGGTCCTTGAGGGGCTCGAAGATCTCGCCATACAATTCCTCTCGAAGGTCCACATCCCCCTCGGTGCCGTCGGTGAAACGGACGTGAACTGTGTAATCTCGTACGTAACGTGCTTCCGCGACTCTCGGTATCATACGGCTACTCCAGCGGCGCTATCCTATGCGGCGTCCGGCCATTCTGAACCAGATCCCAGTCCCTGAGAATCTCCTCCTTATGCAAATCGAGCCATTCGAGCACAAGATGCAGCGCTCGCTTCGGGAAATCCCCATGTACCATTCCGCTCTCAACATCAACCGTAATTTGGTGCTCTCCATAGACGGCATGAAAATGTGCCGGCGGATGATCCCGCGGAAAGATGCCAATTACTATACCCAAGAACCTCGATATCTCCGGCATGTCGGCGAAGTCCTCCGGGAGCCCCGGATAATGTCGGTTTCACTGCACCATTGTAGCACAACGGCCGCCCGCAAACACATCTTTTGCCAAAGCAAATACCTCTCTTCGCCGCATTCGTGCTTTCGCAGCGATCTAGACATTGAAGGGCAACGGTTCCCCGATCCTAGGGAATCCACAAGTACTCGGGGTTGGCAGCCGTGCGAGGTGGAGGCCACTTCCATACCCAAATAGCCATGCTGCCATACGTGCGTCCGCGTGCTCTCGTTGTGTCGGTCCATTGCCAATTCGCTGCTACGGGAGAACAGAAGAGGTGGTTTGGACGGAAACCCTGCACAGCGGTGACGATGTTCCCACGTTGATTCGGTTGCCCCTGTTGGCTGAAGAATACGAGCGGACAGAACAACCCTTCGATGCGAGAGTCTCTGACATCGCAAATCTCCTCAAGTCTCCGCACCACCTGCCCTCGTGTGTGCGAGGGTCATTGCCCTCTGCCACCGTTTTGAATTCGACCCATGTCTCAGCATCTCTATCTCCCCTGGGGTCGATCACCATATCACAGGTCGTGCCGTTGCCTCTTGTCCACGGCCACGGATGGTAGTGCCTCTCAACCCAGGCACGGTGTTTCATTTGTCTGAAGGCACGGCAAGATGCACAGCATAGTTGAGCCTCTTGCATGAGACGCTCATTCGCCAAGGCATTTGGCAAATCCCGTAGGTCCTTCAAGACTTCACTGAATACCCCTTGCGCTTGCTGTGCCTGCATTGTCTTGCCTCCTTCTATAAGTCCGCCCCAGCCAGTTTGGGGATGCAACTCTTCCTGCCATTGCCTCTGCCCAAGCCATGGTCAGTTGTCAATTTCGCTGCCGTACGTTATCCATCCCGAATCGCCAAGAAGAAGCCTATCACAAGCATTGCCACAAATCTGCAACATACCTGCAGATTTATCGCCCAAATCTGCAGCAAGGGTTCATATTCGTGGCCATCAGCGGTTCCGGAGCAGGTCGATCAGCTCGGCGGCGGTCAGGGTGTGGGCGGTGTCGGTGCCTTCGAGGAGGGAGTCGGCCAAGTCGCGCTTGGCGTGGTGGAGCTGGACGATCTTCTCCTCGATCGTGTCGGCGGCGACGAGGCGGTAGATCGTCACCGGTCGGGTCTGGCCGATGCGGTGGGCGCGGTCGGAGGCCTGGTCTTCCACTGCCGGGTTCCACCAGGGGTCCATGTGGATCACGTAGTCGGCCGCCGTGAGGTTCAGGCCCAGGCCGCCGGCCTTGAGCGAGATCAGGAACAGGTCGCCCTCGCCATTCTGGAAGGCGTCGATCCGCTTTTGGCGGGTCTTGGGCGGGGTCGAGCCGTCCAGGTACTGGTAGCGGATGCCTTGTTTGTCCAGGTGCTCGCGGAGCAGGCTCAGGTGGTCCACGAACTGGGAGAAGACCAGGGCCTTGTGCTGGTTTTCGAGCAGCTCGTCCACCAGCTCGGCGAAGGCTTCGAGCTTGGAGCCGGTCAGGCCGCAAGTGGGTACGACGAGGCGGGGATTGCAGCAGCAACGCCGCAGCTTCATCAGCTCCGCCAGGACCTGGATATGGGCTTGGCCGGGCGCTATGTCCCGCACGCCTTCGAGCCGCTCCAGGGCCCGCTGGCGCAGGGACTCGTGCAGGGCCCGCTCCTCGGGGCTCAATTCGACCAGACGCATCGTCTCGGTGCGCGGCGGCAGATCTTCCAGCACCTGGGACTTGGTCCGCCGGAGGATGAAGGGCTGGACCAGGGACTTGAGGATGTGGCTGGCGTGCTGGTCATGGTCCATCTCGATGGGCCGGACGAAACGCGCGTGGAAGCGTTCCTCGGAGCCGAGCAGGCCGGGATTGATGAAGCGGAACAGATTCCAGAGCTCCGCCAGCCGGTTTTCGATGGGCGTGCCGGTGCAGATCATGCGAAAGCCGCCGGTCAGGCTCATCGCGGCGGAGGACCGCTTCGTGGCGGCGTTCTTGATCGCCTGGGCCTCATCCAGAACAATCGTCGCGAACTTCACGTCTTTGAGAACGTCCGCCTCCTGCTGGAGCAGCGTATACGAGCAGATGACGAGGTCGAACGGCCCCAGGGCCTTGAGGACCAGGTCGCGCCGGCCCAGATCGCCGATGCCGAAACGGACCGGACGCAGCGTCGGGCGCGAACCGCTGGGCTTCCGAGACCCAGTTGGCGCAAACGCTGGTCGGGCGCGGCGACGAGCGTCGGCCCCTGGGAGGCCCGATGCAGGATCACGGCCAGGGCCTCGACGGTCTTGCCCAGTCCCATGTCGTCGGCCAAGCAGGCCCCCACGCCCCACTCCGCCAGCCGGGCCAGCCAGGTGAAGCCGTCCCCCTGGTACGGGCGCAGGGTCGCCTGGAGGGTCGAGGGAATGGCGGGCTGGTAGGACTCGACCTTGCGCAGCCGCTCGAGATGGGCGTCGAATACCGCATCCGTCTGGAACTCGCCTATCTCGTCCTTCCATTGCTCCAGACCGATAGCCGCCAGCGGGTGCATCCGCAGGGTGTCGCCCTTGCCGACGAATTGCGCCGCCGGCGGAGAGCCATTGCAGTTGCTTGCGCAGTTGCCGGCTCAGGGCAATGTACTGGTCCTTGCCGAGGGCGATGAAGGGACTGTCGGTGCTCTCGATCTGGTCGAGCAGGGTCCGCATTTTGACCATGAGGTCCTGATCCACCTGCACTTCGCCGTCGATCTCGAACCAATCCTGGGCCGAGTGGATCGAGAGATGGAACTGCTGCGCCGAGATCGACCGCACGGTGATCGGATCGCCCTTGGGCCACTCCACGGTCAGGACTTCCGCAGGGACGGTCTGCAACTGCTCCAGCAGCTCCAGAGCTTCCAGCGGCTCGTCGAAGACCCATGTGTAACCGTGATTCGTGCTGTCGTCGAGCAGGGAGACAGCCTCCACAACGCGCTCGGCCTGCTCGGCCTCGTCCTTGAGATGGCGCTGGGTTTGAAGCGTCTTGTCCCCGATAGATTCGACGAGATGCACGTTGCCCACACCGGGCGGGAAGGCCCGTTGCGACTGTCCGCCCAGCGGCAGGACGACCATCTCGGCCTGCAGGCCCTGATCGAGGCGCTGCAATCGCAGGTGGGGCCGGCAGTCCGGCTCGACGATCTCGGCCTCGGTGCCGGCCAAGGCTACATCCGACTGGATCGCCACATGCTTGGAAATCCCTTGCAGCCGGCGGAGAGCCTCTTGCGAGCGGTCCTTCGGAATCGCCACTCCTTCTTCGCTGAGGATCTCGGCCATCTTCAGGTGGATCGGCTCGAACACCACGACCCGCACGCGGGTCAGCGATTCTTTGGTGATGCAGCTTGCAGTGCCGTTCAGGACCGGGCCGGGCTGCGGGTCCATCGAGATGCACAGTCGACCACCCTTGGGACTGATGCGGACCTCCGGCGTGCCGCGCACGATCTCCACCGGCAGGCCGGGGTGGTCTTCCCAGAAGACGTTCGGATGCCCCGCCAAGGCGTGGAGGGCCACCCCCGCATCCAACTGGTAGATCATATCGTAGTAGCGCTGCTTCCGTTGGACGGCGGCCAAGACGGCCTTGTCCTGCTCGGTCAGATAGTCCAGTTTCTCGTCCTGGAGGTTGGTCAGGCGATACAGAGCGACCTCGCGGCCCTTGGTCCACCCGCCCCCCTTGGTGCGCTTCTGCTCGACCGGGACGACCATGATGTGGCCTCTCCCGTAGTCGCGCAGCTTCCAACCCAGACGGATGGAAGCATTCGAGGACCGGGTTTCCGTCCGTTCGGTTTCCTGCCGGAGGAGTTGCTCCAGCGCCCCGATCCGGCTCTCCCAGACCTCCTTGACGGGCCAAAGCTCCGACAGATCCTTGGCGACGGTCTCCTGAAAGAAGCTCTCGGCCTGCGCACTGTAAGGCGGCAAGCCAAGGCCAAGTTTGCTCATCAGGCGCGCCACCTGCATCACGGGCCACCGGGCGCCGTGCTGTTCACACACATGCAGCAACTCGTCCACCGCCGGGACCACCGTCTGCTTCTGGGCCTTCACAGCCTTGCCCTGTGAGGCATAGAACCAGTACAGCAACTGCATCAGAGAGGTGCTCAGAAGCATCAGGGGCGACTCTCGATGATAGTAGGAAGGGTGCCAGACGATGTCCGGCCCCACGATCTCACGACCCTCGTGCCAGGCCAGCAAGGCCCCCAGGAGCCGGTAAGCCTCGCGGTACGTGCTCACGTCTCTCCGGTTGGCGGCGAACCGGTCCGCCCACGCGCGGGCCTGCTGCCGGTCCTGCGGCTCCTCGGATTGGGTCAGCAGCAGTGCGTGCAGGACTCCGGGAAACGTGTCGGCATGGTCCATCTGGGCCGTCTTGCCCTTGCCCACCTTCCGGACGGCCAAGTCGAACGCCTGCCGGGCTTCCGGCACGCGCCCTTGCAGCAATTCCATCATGCCCCGGACCAAAGACGTGTCCAAGTCCGCGAATGTCCCCAAAAAGGTCTGCGCCCCGGCGAAATCCCCGGCGAGGAGGTCCCGCTCGGCCAGAAGCGTGACGCATTGCTCCAAAAGGGACCTATCCAGGCAATGGCGGTCGGCCAGAAGCCGGGCCCGCACATACGCAAAGACGGGATGATCCAGCATCAGGGAGCACGTGTGCAGAAACGTGGCCGCCATGAGCACGGTACCCCAGTACTGGGCGGGCAGACGCTCGATAAGGGCGGGTTGAAACGGATCGATGCAGATGAGCAGCAGCACATCGGTCAAAGACCGAGTCTCCATGTCCTTGCTGCACAACCCCGCCAGACGCTTAAGCTCGTCCTGGTCGTCATTCTCCAGGGCGAGAAATACGTCCCGGCAAGCGTGAGAAAGGGACGCGAAGCGCCGCCCGCTCCACTTGTACTCCCAGGCATTGGGAGTCACCTGCCCCGGCACGGCCTGCTGCAGGGCTTTGCCAAAGCGGGAGAGCCAGCCTTTGGCACGGGCCGAATCGATCTGAGCAATGCGGACCTCGGGCGGACATACTAGCGGCTCATAGTCCCGCGCAGTAAGATACCCCTTCTTCCTGAGGTGCTGGATACACTCCGCCGCCTTCTGGATCGTAACCGCCGACCCGTCCGGCATAGTGATCCCCACCTGCTTCAAGGCCCGCGCCAGGTCGTTCTTGTTCAGCGGCCCGAAGGACAGCGCGCACATCAGCAAAGCCGCCTCATCCAGGCCCGACGGCAGCCCGGCGTCGAACCGGCGTGAACTATCTCTCATTGCCTCCAACTTGGACTTTCCTTCCTGAGACTGATCCATGGCAATATCCATTGCCGAAGCAACCTCCTGCACCAAAGACCTCCCGCAAACCACCCTCGAACCCTGGGGCGTACTCCGAGCACCGGTCCGGCCTCTCGATCCTCTGGAGCCCGAGTGTACCGCCGGCCGCTTTCTCTGGCAAGTTCTCGCTTCCGTCTGCCGCGTGATTCCCATGATTTCCATGCGTCAAGAGAGGCCTTTTTGTTCGTCTCAGGAACATCTTTTTCGCCAGAATACCTGTTGCCGTGAGTGGAGCGCAGCCGAAGGAAAATAGTGGCAATTCGTGAATCATTCACCTGCGGCAATCCGAGAAAATGGCACAGGCCGGGCGAATGGGATTTGGCACTTGTCACCGGGTGTGGTAACATACGGGGTTATCGTGGACGGTATATCGACGACTTTGCAGGTTCCGAGCATGAAAAAGAGCAACAACGAGCCGTATCGCATCGAGCCGGCACAGCGGATCACCCGGCTGCCGCCGTACCTGTTTGCGCGAATCAACGCCCTGAAGCAAGCCAAGAGACAAGAGGGCGCTGATATCATCGACTTGGGCATGGGCAACCCCATGGACGGTGCCCCACAAATGGTGATCGATAAGCTCTGCGAGGCCGCCCGCGATCCGCGAACCACCGGTACAGCGCTTCCAGGGGGATCCCGAACCTCCGGGCGGAGATGGCCAAGAAGTACGCCCGCAAATGGGGCGTCGAGCTCGACCCGGATACGGAAGTCCTGGCGTGCATTGGCTCGAAAGAGGGCTTCAGCCACCTGTGCCTGGCGATGCTGGGTCCCGGCGATACGGCGATCGTGCCCGACCCCGCCTACCCGATCCACAATTACGGCGTCGTCCTGGCGGGGGCGAACGTCATCACGGTCCCGCTCGGCAACGATCAGAAGTTCCTCGACACCATCGCGATGGTCTGCGAGCACCTGTTCCCCAAGCCGAAGCTGCTGATCCTGAACTATCCGCACAATCCGACCGCCATGACGGTCGATCCGGGCTTCTTCGAGCCGGTCGTCGATCTGGCCAAGCACTTCAAGTTCCAGGTCATCCACGACTTCGCCTACGGCGAGACGCTCTTCGACGGCTACAAGGCCCCCAGTTTCCTGGCCACCAAGGGGGCCAAGGACGTCGGCGTCGAGATGACGACGATGAGCAAGCCCTATAATATGGCCGGATTCCGCGTTGGTTTCATGGCCGGCAACAAGCAGATGATCGACTACCTCGCGACCATCAAGGGCTACTACGACTACGGCATGTTCCAGGCGATCCAGGTCGCCGGCATCATTGCCATGCGGCATTGCGAAGCCGACATCGCCGCTCAGA
>CAVOUO010000030.1:0-81995 GCA_963699595.1 uncultured Planctomycetota bacterium | reverse complement strand
GCACTACCTCATGATAGACTCCCACCATACGTGGTGGTCTTGCGGACGATCCTATCTGTGCCGAATCGTCGACATGCTGCACATGGGATATGTTGACGAGGTGCTGATCGGGCGAGAGGTACTAAAGCGTCTTCCTGAACTCGTGCGTGAATGGATCTCTGCATTCGAGGACAGGCACGAGTGAGACGAAGAGCGCCTCATGAAGGCAACGAACGGCAGATTTGTGTCCTTGAGTGAATCGGATGCGCTGGCCGAAGGGGGCTGCAATGATAGTGCGTGCCACGGGCATCGAATGAAGAGAAATGTGGAGATCAAGGCGAAGGTGGCGGACTTGGCGGCCGTGCGGCGAGGTCGTGGAAGGTCTCGCCGACAGCGGGCCGATGGAGTTGGAGCAGGAGGATACGTTCTTTGTGTGCCCGCGCGGTCGGCTCAAGCTGAGACGATTCGGCGGCTGTACGGAGGCCGAGTTGATTTACTATGAGCGGCCGGAGAGCTCAGGTCCCAAGGAGAGTCGATATGTCGTGCACCCGACGGCAGACGCGGAAGGTCTGCGGGAGGTGCTCGCGGCCGCCCTCGACGTCCGCGGCATCGTTCGCAAGCGGCGCGCGGTCTACCTCATCGGTCAGACGAGGGTACACTTGGACCGGGTCGAGGGACTGGGCGAGTTCGTGGAACTGGAGGTGGTTTTGCGCCCTGAGCAGAACGCGTCCGATGGTGTCACCGTGGCTCACGAACTCATGGCCAAGCTCGGCATCCCGCCCAACCAGCTCATCGACAGAGCGTACATCGACCTTCTGCAGGATCGGTAGCGTGGTTTCCAGATTGTGCGTCTGAGATTGCTTCGCTTCGCTCGCAATGACATGGGGTGCGATCGGAGGGCCTCAGGTGGCCGGTCAGACGATCTTGCCTTCTTTCAGGACGGCCCAGGCTTTGCCGGCGCCCGAACCGTCGCTTTCCTTTTTAATATCGACTTGCGCTATCGCGTATCCCGGGTGGCTCGTCTTCGCGCGTTTCCAGGCCTCGTACAGGATGCCCAGGTAGACGGAATCCTCCTGCGCCTTGGCGATCTGGGGCTCGAGCGGCTGGGTCGTATCCGCCTGCATCTCGTCGAGGGCCCGCTTCTTCGCCGCCTCGACCTCGTCGGCGGAGGATTCGAGGCTCACGCCGAGCCGGGCCAGGTGTTCCTTGAGTCCGGCCAGGTAGGCGGTCCGCAGATGCTCGCGGATGGCCGCCCGGCCGACATCCGACACCTCGTCCCAGCGCAGCTCGGGCGCGAAGATCTTGCAGCGGAAGAACAGCTCGCTGGCCGCCACATCGGGCAGCGAGCGACGGATCACCTCCTGGGCCGAGACGCCGAACGTGCCGGCCAGTCCGGTGATCGCCCTCAGCCATTCCTCATCCAGGTAGAACGCGACACGCTTGTTCCTTGCCATAGTCGAATCCTTCAACAGGGCATCTGCCGGCGTTTTATAGTCGATCCGGGGGCAAGAAGCAAAGGCCAAAACCGCCGGACCCTCCCCCGAAGCGTGCATCGCGACCATTGACGCTTCGTCTTGCGGCGTCTACCATGAAGCCCTGATGCGAATAGAATGGAGCTTCCGATGGAAAGAACGCCGCCGTTCTTCATCTGGATGCTTCCCGTTTTGTGCGGCACATGAGGGGTATCTTATGATTACGAATCGCTTCCGTACGCAGGTCACTGTCTTGCTCTGGCTTCTGACGATGGCGGCCGGCCCAGCGGTCCTGGCCAACCAACCGATCGACTGGCAGCGGGCCCAGGAGCTGCGCCGCCGGGAGCAGCAGGGGCAGACGCTGAATGAGGAAGACCGGGCCTACCTGGAGCGGGCCAAACAGCAGCGCCGCAAAGAGGCACAGGCGAGCCAGGCGCCGCCGGCCCGGGAGACGACAGGACTGGTCCCGCTCCCGGAGATGGGCGAGGCCCTGTATAAGGGGCAGACGGGCGGCCTCTACGGTCGAGGCCGGAATGTCCCGGCGGAATCGCACCTCAAGGCGGCCCAAACGCAGACGGCGCTGATCGTGCCGCGCGACGCTCAGGGTAATCCGTCCGACACCGGTAAGGTCGTCCTGATTTCCCAGGGCATGTCCAACACGACGCAGGAGTTCTCGGCCTTCAAGAAGAGCGCCGATGCGGACCCCAACAAGTCGCCGCGGGTGGTGATCGTCGATTGCGCCCAAGGCGGCATGGCGGCCCACCAGTGGGCGTATCCGGAAGTCGTCGTCACGCAGAACCGGCCCTCGCCGTGGGACGTAATGGATCAGCGCCTCCAGGCCGCCGGTGTGACGGCCGCGCAGGTCCAGGTCGTCTGGCTCAAACAGGCCCAGATCGGCCCGGCGCAGTTGGGCGAGTTTCCGGTCCATGCCCAATCGCTGCAGAAGGACGTTGCCGTGATCCTGCGCCAGCTCAAGACGCGATTCCCGAACCTGCGGATCGCCTACCTGTCGAGTCGGATTTATGCGGGCTATGCCGTGACGCCCCTGAACCCGGAGCCGTACGCCTACGAGTCGGCGTTCTCCGTTCGGTGGCTGATCGAGTCCCAGGTCGCGAACGATCCGAATCTGAATTACGATCCGGCCCGGGGCGAAGTCAAAGCGCCGTTACTTTTGTGGGGTCCGTACCTGTGGGCCGATGGAACCAAGGCCCGGCAGGGCGATGGCCTGGTCTGGACCCGCGCGGATTTGGGGCCGGATGGCACACACCCGAGTCCCGCCGGCCGCCAGAAGGTCGCCGATCTGCTGGTGAAGTTTTTTCAGACCGATGCGAACACAAAATCGTGGTTTGTGAAAACCAAGCCATGACTTCGTCGTATGGGTAAAGTGTTGATGTTACTTCGTAAACGCACAGTGAAGGAGGATCCAACACCATGCAAGGGAACACGAAAGTCATCGAGCAGTTGAATGCCCGGCTGGCCGACGAGCTGACGGCGATCAACCAGTACATGGTCCACGCCGAGATGTGCGACAACTGGGGCTACGAGCGTCTCCACGGGGAGATTCAGAAACGCGCCATCGTGGAGATGCGGCACGCGGAAAAGCTCATCACCCGCATTCTGTTCCTGGAGGGAAATCCGGTCGTCAGCGTGCTTAACAAGATCAGCGTCGGTCCCGACGTCGAGAAGATGCACAAGAACGACTGGAAGGCCGAGGAGAGTCGCGATCAAAGGGTACAACGGCAGCATTCAGGTCACGAGGGAAGTCGGCGACAACGGGACGCGCGAAATCCTGGAATCGATTCTGCGGGAGGAAGAGGGCCACATCGACTGGATCGAAGCCCAGCAAAGCCAGATCGAGCAAATGGGCATCCAGAATTACCTCGTCGAGCAGACTGGCTGATCGGGGATCGTCAAGCGGTCGCGGCGGCGAAGCTCGTTTGTAGTGTGCCCGTAAGGGCATATAGGAAGAAACGCCTTACGGCGTCACTACAAACGGAAACGAGCCGCGTAACCGCCCGCCGCCGGCCGATTCCTGCCCGTTCGTCACCGTTTCGGGGCCGGATTGACCCGGTGCAGTTTCCGCTGCGCGATGGCCTTCTTGATCCAGCCGACGAGGCCGCAGCCGTAGTTGTACTCGCTGGGGTCGCGCAGCCTGTCGAGCGACAGCGGTCCGGTGGCGCCGACGACGTGCCCAAACGTGTCGCTCTCGACCGCGTAGACCTCGCCACTTGCATGTTGCCAAAACGTTTTCATAAAGTACCCGAACAAAGTATAAGAAACGCCGCCCTCCAGGGCCGGGGTTGGAACCCTGTTTTCTGAGGCGCCGCAAGGTTCGCAGGTAACACCGATTACGCTGGAGAACTCCGCAGCGCCGACCGGCCGCGGCAAGGGGCCCCAAACGCCATGAATCGCATCCGGGGTGCCCCAACGCGGTTTGCCGACGGTTGGCCCAGCCGCCGACGGCATAGGGGAATTCCTTAGCCCGGCCGCGGCGGAATTTTTTCCTTTCCCGATTTATTTTGTAGACAGAAGACCGGCCGGCCGATAGGGTGGGGCACCAGTAAAGGGGTACACTTTCCTCCCTCGGAGTTTACACCTCATATAAGAACAGAGGGAAAGCGCGTTCATAGGCCCGCCGGGCCTGAGGAGAACACCAGTGGCAAAAGGTACGGTAAAATGGTTCAATGCGGATAAGGGTTTCGGCTTCATTGCCCCGGATGATGGCGGCGACGATCTGTTCGTGCATCATTCGGAGGTCAAGACGGGGGGCTACGCCTCCCTGAATGAAGGCCAGAAGGTCGATTTTCAGGTCGGCCAGGGGCGTAAAGGCCCGTGTGCAACGAACGTCACGCCCTGCTGAACAGCAAACCAGACGCGAGAATCACAGGCCCCGGCACCATGCCGGGGCCTTTTGTTTGCGCCGCGCGCACGCCACAGGGCTTGTCGGGACCGAAGGGAAACATGCCCGTTCTCCAGCCGTCAAAGGCCGCAGGCCGGGCGTGAAATCGGGCTTATTTGACGTAGAAATGCATGCCGACGGCGAGGCTGACATTGAGCTCGAACGTCCGGCGCCAGGTCCAGAATGGGGGCGACCTCAGCGAAGAGATCGAAGGGCTTGCCTTCGAACAGATAGCTGATACCGACCGGGGCCCGAACGCCGAAAACCGTGTCGTCCTCATCATGGTGCCGGCCCTCATCATCCCGGAATTTCAGCCGCGCGCCGACGCCGAAGTAGACGGGCAGTTTGCCGTCCGCGCCGTCGGGGGCGTTGAGCAGGTCGAAGTTGTGCCACAGGAAGTCGCCATGGAGCTGGAAGCCGTCTCCATCCCAGAACGACCATGCGGCGGCGCCGTCGATGGCGTGCTCTTCGTCCAGCCAGTACTTCACGCTGAAACCGGTCGGCTCGCCGAGGATCAGTCCGATGGCGAGCTTGTCCTGCGCGAAGGCGCACGTCGAAATCAGACCCACCAGAATCGCAGCAGCAATTTTGTACCTCATGTTCGTCTCTCCTTTTCTCTTGGGGCTGGGAGGTGTTTCGCCTCCGTTATCGGCAGGGTGGGACACCCGCAGCAAATTTTGCGGCCGGCGGCCGGGGGAACCTGGCTAACGTCCGAGAATAGCAGGTCTGTCAGTTCATTTCGGTAGCGGCCGCTTAACGGTTTTCGCTGGGCGGATCCAGTTGCATCCCGGACGCGTTTGCCCGGGCCTGCATGTCATTGTTTTTGATGAAAGTTTTTCGATGACATCAATCACGGAAAATAGACGGGTAGCGAACCAAATCGGGGCCTTCCCATAATAGCAGGTAGCAGTGTGTATCGCTGTTCTGGTCAGCTAACTTGGGGGGTAAAGGGATGACTGGGAACGATTCCGCCTTCGGACGCTGGTTGCTGCTTGGTCTTGCCGGACTCGGACTGGTCGGGGGCGGGTGCGGGGTGGTGCCGGACAGGGCCGTCGCGGGTCCGACCAGCGACGCCCTCGCCACCGAATTCAACTCCACGCCGCGGCTGCGCTACGGCAAATCTCCGACCCTGGTCTTCATGGGCAAACAGTTCATCGGCGGCAACCTTGGCACGCACGGGTACCACTACCGCTCCGCGGAAGGAAACGGTGTCCTGTATACCTGCCGCGCTGGACACATCGACACGACGCACCTGCGGATTGCGGCGGACTGGACGGCGCACCTGGCCGCTGAAAGCTATAAGCACCTGCTGCGGGGCGATCAGAGCTTCTCCTTCCGGATGATCGCGGATCGTCACTCCCCGCACTACGTCCAGATCTCCTACCCCGCCAACTGGGCGAGTCTGTCGCAGGAGCAGCGCCGGCCGCTCGCCCGCGAGGTGGCCCTGACGATGGGACCGTACCTGGCTTATACGCTGGTCACCTGGCACGAGATTCTCACCTGGTACGGCTACAAATCGGTCTTCTTCGTGCCGGAGTTTCACTCCTCGTTTTCCTGGGAGGACAGTTTCTCGAACCTGCTCGGCACCTTGCTCGCCGCCAAGGCCCTGCGGGACACGGCGCACTCCTTTGACCAGGCCATGACGATCGTGCTGGATGAAGAGGTGCGCAAGCTGGGCGTCCAGCCGGCCGCCGTGGCCAAGCGGGCCAGCGCCTCCGTTCAGTACGAATGGTACTCCGGCAGCATCGGCACCTTCATCAATATGAAGAAACGCGGCCTCGATATCGGCGTGGAAACCGGGTATGCCACGCCCATCCTGGTGCCGAACGTGCCGAGCTGCCCGGGGGCCCAGCCGGTGCCCTATCCCGCGCCCACGCTCCAGACCCTGCCGAGCTACGGTTTCTCGGTGGTGGTCGAGATCGAGCCGCACGAGTGGGAGAAGAGCAAGATTCTTCGCATCGTCTATCCGGAGGGGCAAGGCGATCGTATCGTGCCCGAGGCCCATTTCGCGTCGATCATGTGCCAGATCCGCCGGGAAGCGGCCGACCGGTATGGCCTCGAAAATGTCCCCAGAGAGGAAGCGTTTGCCAGTCGTGCCTCCGCGGCGGAGCAGAAACCCGATCTTCGCAAGCCAAAACCTCAGTAACGAAGTCGCCCATTTTGTCCACCGTCAGGGCCGCCTCGTTCATCGTCTCGACGATCACTCCGAAACAAGCATGAGCGTCCAAAGATTCAAACATGTCATACGGATTCGGATTACTTCTGCGCCCGTTTGTCATCCTGAGCTGATGCAGCGAAGGGAAGGATCTGGGCCGCGAAGGAGAGAAACCTCCCCTTCGGTGGCCAGATCCTTCGGCGGCGCCTCAGGATGACAGAGCCGGTGCCGCGCACGAACTTTTCCGAATCCGTATCATTGCGAGAGCGCAGCGAGCCTGGCCCCGCGCAGGCGGGGGAAGCAATCTCAAGCCCAATTTGTGGGGTGGGAGATTGCTTCGCTTCGCTCGCAATGACATACAGGCCGCGGGGACATACAGGCCCCGGGCCGGCTACGTGGTCACCGCGGCGTGGGCTTGGCCCCGGATGGCGGCGAGCAGCTCCTCGGAGGGGGCGGTCTTGAGGATGTAGCCGTCGGCTCCGGCCCGACGCATCCTCTCCACCATGTCGGGTTCCTCGTGCATGGACAGCGCGATCACCCGCGTCCGGGGCAGGTGCGTCTTGATCTGGCGGGTGGCGTCGTCGCCGTTGATCAGGGGCATGGCGACGTCCATGATAATCACGTCCGGCTGGAGCCGGTAGGCCTGGTCCACCGCTTCCCGGCCGTTGGCCGCCTCGCCCACGACCTCGACATCAGGCTCGTCGCTCAGCAGCGAGCGGAGGCCCTCCCGCACGATCTCATGATCGTCCGCCAGCAGCACCCGCAGGGGCGGCCCCCCGTGGCCGCCCAAGCCGCGGTCACCGGGTTTGGCCTCCGCCGTTGGGCGGGCACGGGGGCCCGCCCCTACAGCCGGATACCCGTCCTCCACCAGCGGGCCGTCCGGGATCACGATATGGAACGTGGTGCCCTGGCCCTTGACGCTGTGGATCTTCATGCGGCCGCCGAGCAGCTCGATCCGCTCGCGAATGCTCAGCAGTCCGAAGCCCGGGGTCTGGCGGAGCTCCAGCGGGTCGAAACCGCGTCCCCGGTCGGAGACCGACAGGCAGATGCAGCGTCCCAGCCGCCGCACCCGGATGCGCGCCTGGTTGACCCGGGCGTGCTTGACCACGTTGAACAGCAGCTCCTGGGCCGCCTTATACAGAAAGGTCTTGAGGGCGTCCGACTGCACGCTGACCGCGCCGAAGGGATCGACGGCCACCTCCAGCCCGTGCTTGGCGTGCACCTGGTCGGCCAGCCACTGGAGAGCCCCGGCGAAATCGGCGTGGTACAGCACCGTGGGACTCAGCTCGTGGGACAGGCTCCGCGACTTCTGGATGGCCTCCATCAGCATGTGATCGACCTGCGTAACGATCGCCAGTTGCGACGGGTCGTGCTTCGCCCGGCTGTTCAGCAGGCCCAGGTGGAACTTCGCGGCGGCCAGTTGCTGCTGCAAATCGTCGTGCAGAATCTCCGCCAGTTGCCGGCGCTCGCGATCCTCGGTCTCCGACAGTTCCAGCGTCAATTTCTGGAGCTGCCGCGCCCGGTGCTGCAATTCCGCCGTGCGCTGGGCCACCTTGCTCTCCAGGGTCGTATTCAGCTCGCGCAGAGCCTCTTCGGCGTGCTTCTGTTCGGTGACATCGAGGACCTGGGAGAGCACGGACACCAGGTGGCCGGAGGCATCGCTGATGGCGCTGTTGTACCACTCGCAGTGGATGACCGTGCCGTCCTTGCGGACGTTGCGGTTCTTGCTGACGTTGCGCGGCCGTCGGCCCGAGATCATATCCTCCATCACCTGCTTGACGGCGGGCCAGTCCTCCTCGTACACCCAAGGCAGCTCGTCGATGTACTTGCCCAGCACCTCCTCGCTCGTCCATCCGAAGATCTCGGCGGCCTCGCCCGCCCAGCGCGTGATGTGGAAATTGCTGTCCCATTCGACGACCGCCAACGGCGCGTTGTCGATATGGAGGTTCAGCCGCCGGTGCGCTTCCTGCAGTTGCTCTTCGGCCCGCTTACGCTCGGTGATGTCCACGTTCGTGCCGATCAGGCGCAGGGGCTTGCCGTCGGCATCGCGGAAGATCCGGCCGCGGCCTTCCATCCAGCGGACCTGGCCGTCCGCGCGGATAAAGCGGTACTCCCACGCCCCCTCCGTGCGCTCGGACTGGATCCACGCTTGCAGGAATGCTCTCATGCGCGGGAGGTCCTCCGGGTGCACGAGCCTGGCCCAGTCCTCCGTCTTGCCCACGAAGGTGCCGGCCGGATAGCCGAACAGTTCTTCCAGCTCCGGGGTCCAAACCGCCGTGTTGTTTTGCAGGTCCCGGTCGAAGACGCCGACCCGGCCCGCCTGCTGCGCCAGGCGCAGCCGCTCCTCGCTTTGGCGCAGGGCCGTATTGGCCGCGAACAATTCCTCCGTCTGCACCCGCAGCTCTTCGGTTTGCTCCTCCAGCTCTTCCGCCTGCACCTGAAGACGGTAGTTCATTTCCTCCAGGTCGTGTTGGGCCCGTTTGCGCTCGGTGATTTCGCGGACCACCGCCATGTGCCGGCCCGGCAGGATGCTCGTGACGGCGTGAGCAATCCGATTTCGTGTCGCTGCCCCTGGGCATCGATCACAGCCCAGCTCGCCGCGAAAACTGCCGTTGATCAGGAAGGCCTGCCAGAAGGCGGGAAAGTCGAGGGTGTCGTCCAGGAACTCGGAGACCTTGCGACCCAGGAGTTGTTCCGGCGGCAGGCCGAAGAGGGCGGCCACGGCCGGGTTGGCCTGCACGTAGACCCCCTCATCATCGGTGATGACGATGGCATCCTGGCTGGCCTCGAACATCGTCCGAAACCGGGCTTCGCTCTCTTCCAGGGCTTGCTGGTGCTCGCGGAGGACGCGAATCGACTGGGCGGAGGCCTCCAGCTCGGTCAAATCGGAGGCCACCAGGCAGATGCTGGTGCGGTCGCCCGTTTGGAGCGGACTGGCGGCCAGTTGGACGGGCACCGTGCTGCCGTCCGCGGCGCGCAGCGTCAGCCGCCGCTGGACCGGGCCCGCCTGGGCCTCGGCCAGGAACGTCTTCAAAGGCGCTTGCTGGGGCGGGGCGACGAAGGTCATTACTTTGCGGCCCATCGCCCCTTGAATCGGGGTCTTCATCAGGTCGCAGAAACGCTGATTGCAGAACAGGATCGTCCCATCCGGGTCCACCGTCAGGGCCGCCTCGTTCACCGTCTCGACGATCACGCGGTAGATATGCTCGGCGCCGGTGATCGAGAAGAGCTGCTCGCCCTGGGGACCGGCCACCACCAGCGCATCGACCTCGGCGTGGCGGATCGCCTCCAGGGTTTCTTCCGCCTCCTCCAGACGGAATTGCAGCTCGCTCGATTTCCTCCAGCAACTGCGTCTTGGTGCGAGGATCTTTGTTATGATCACTCATGATGGCGTATGCTACTCACATTCCATGAGGTCATTCCTGTTCCGGGGAAGTTTGAGGTGTGAAGGATGATTTTTGATTTATCAATCTACCATCAACCATCACACTTCTCACTTCTCCATCTCCTTGGGTCGCAGGTCCAGGCCCACCAGGATCTTTTCTTTGTTCGCCATGCTGCCGATGAACCGGCGCAGCGGCTGCGGCAGCTTCTTGACCAGCGTCGGGGCGGCGATGATCTGCTCGCCCTTGGCCAGCGTCGGCTGCTGATACAGATCGATCACCTCCAGATCGTAGCGGCCCGCCAGGTGCTCCTCGCAAATCGTGGTCACGGTGCGGATCGCTTCCTGGGACCGGGGTGTCATGCCGGCGACGTACAGCCGCAGAACGTATTTCTCGCTGCTCGGCCTTGCGGGCCGCCGCTTCGAGGGTCTCGATATCGGATTTCTTCGTTCTTTTAGCCATGAAGGCCCCCATCTATCTATCTATATTACCGCGG
Source organism: uncultured Planctomycetota bacterium (assembly GCA_963699595.1). Classification (GTDB taxonomy): domain Bacteria; phylum Planctomycetota; class Phycisphaerae; order Sedimentisphaerales; family Anaerobacaceae; genus PLanc-01. The sequence continues at coordinate 71,611 of CAVOUO010000030.1, read as the reverse complement.
TCGCAGGTCGAGGCCCACCAGGACGCGCTCTTCGTTGGAGAGGTCGCCGATGATCTTGCGGACCGGCTCGGGCAGGTTGCGCACGAGGGTCGGCACGGCCAGGATCTGGTCGCCGCGGGCTAATTGCGGGTTCTGCAAGAGGTCGATGACTTCGATCGTGTACTTACCGGCCAGGTGCTCCTCGCAGATTCTCTTGAGGTTCTCCAGGGCCGCGATCGCACGCGGCGTCTGCCCGGCCACGTACAGCCGAAGGTTCCACTGCTCCGACGGCTCGGACGCGGCGCGGGTAGTGCGGCGGGCTTTCCTGGGTTCATCTGTCTTTGCGGGCATGACTCTTGCTTCCTTTCTTCGTTGCGTCCGTCTTCTGTATTTACGCCCCGGGCGCGGGCCAGTTCCACCTGCTCCCGGGCGGCCGTCGTCTCTCGGCCTTCTTCCTCCCTCCGGAGGGTGTGGATCTCTTCGTCCAGGGACGCGGTCTTGAGCTGCAGGGCTTCCAACTGGGCGCGGGCCAGCGCCTGCTCCTGCTCCAACTCGCGTCGCCGGCGGGCGAGCGACTGCCGCTCGGAAACGGCCTGGGCTTTGTCCTTGGCGTCCTGCACCAGCCGGGCCGAGCCGGTCAGCACGGCGCCGGGACCGAGATAGACCTCCTTCAGTTGAATGCCCTGGTCGCTCAGCCGGAACTCCCGGACCTGATTGGAGTGCGCCATCCCCCGGCTCTTGAGGATGAACAGCAAACGGTTGCGCTCCGCGCCCGATTCGACGTTGCGCAGCAGCAGCCAGGTGTCCATCAGCGAGGAGATGCCCACTTCGGTCTGCTCGGCCGGGCCGCCGCCCTCGGTCAGGTTGGTGAACAGGGCCGTGATGCCCTGGTTCTTCAAGAAGTCGATCATCCGCGTCAGCATGCTCTTGACCTCGCCGGCTTCGCCAATGGTGGTCAGATTGCTGAGGGGGTCCACGATGACCGTGGCCGGCTGGAATTCCGTCACCAGCTTGTGAACACTCCCGAGGTGCTGCTCCAGGCCATGGAGGGTCGAGCGCACGGCGTGGAAACGCAGCAGTCCCTTCTTGACCCATGGATCCAGAGCGAAGCCGATGGAGGCCATGTTCCGCATGATCTGGGAAGGGGCTTCCTCATAGGCCAGGTAGAGGCATCGTTCGCCCCGGCGGCAGGTCGCCTCGGCGAACGCGGCGGCCATGCTGGTCTTGCCGCTGCCGGCGGTGCCCGAAACCAGGACACTGCTGCCGCGGTAGTAACCCCGGCCACCCAGCATGGCATCCAGACGGTCGATCCCGGTGGAGACGCGCTCGGTGCCGGCACCGTAATCCAGGCCCAGCGAGCTGATGGGCAGCACGCTCAGGCCGTGCTCATCGATCATCGTGGGGTATTCGTTCGTGCCGTGGGAGGAGCCCCGGTATTTGACGACGCGCAGCCGCCGGGTGGCGACCTGATTGACCACGCGATGGTCCAGGAAGATCACGCAATCGCTGACGTATTCTTCCAGGCCGTGGCGGGTGAGGGTGTTCTGGCCCTGCTCCGCCGTGACGATGGCGGTCATGCCCTTGTCCTTGAGCCAGCGCAGCAGCCGCCGCAGTTCGGCCCGCAGAATCCCTTCGTTGAGCAGACCGGCAAAGAGCGTCTCAATCGTATCGATGGCGATTCGCTTGGCGCCGACCTCCTGGATCATGCTGGCAAGGCGTATGAACAGGCCCTCCAAGTCGTATTCGCCGGTTTCCTCGATCTCGCTGCGCTCGATGCGGATGTAGTCTACCGCCAGTTGCTTGCGGCGGACCAGTTCGTCCAAATCGAAACCCAGCGAGGCGACGTTCTTGGTCAGGTCTTCCGCTGTCTCCTCGAAGGCCACGAAGACGCCCGGCTCGCCGTAGTCGCGGATGCCTCGAACGATGAACTCCATCGCCAAAAGCGTCTTGCCGGAGCCGGCCCCGCCGCAGACGAGCGTGGGCCGGCCGCGGGGCAGGCCGCCGCCGGCGATCTCGTCCAGCCCGCGAATACCCGTGGGGCATTTCTCAACGCCGGCAGGGGCCTTACGGGACTGGGTGTGCTTCTCTTTAGGCATCGACGCCTCCTCTCTATTGCGCACAGCGACGGCCAGGTCGCCATCTCCGGCATGTGTCAACCGTCGTAAATGTCCATCCCTGATGCACTTATCGCTCGCTTCTTCGATTCCCGCCGCACCGTCCGGCCGCAAATCTGGGTGGCCTTACGCGTCGCCAATAGCAGAGAGAAAACTCAAACGCAACGTTTGCGTTCGGGAACCCAATTCCACTCTCGTTCTACCTTCGGTGCGGGCCTCTTCCATCGGGATTTCCGCACGAAATCCCGAACACGTTCATCATTTATAGGGGGAGAATTGCCGCACCGTTTCTAAGGAATTTCCCTAATCTTCCGGGCACATCGTTTGTTCGAGGACCAAGGCACGTTCTTGAGGCTGGTCCCATAATCGGCGCTGAGCTCAGGCAGTGGCGGGTGTGATTGGTTCTCCAACAGGGTCCGTTTGCAGGACCTCTCGCGGGTGGGCACTTCGAGGCCGGAGGGGTTCGGCAGGGTCGAGAAAGACTTCGCCGAGAAGGCGGCCGTGTGCGACTACGTTTTGTGGATGTTGCCCCCGCCCCCTGTCATCCTGAGCGAAGCGAAGAGATCTGGGCCACGCACGAGAGTAAACGCACAGTTCCTTTCGTCGGCCAGATGCTTCGCTGCGCTCAGCATGACAAGCACACGGCAAACCCCCCACGAAAATTAGTCGCACACAGGCGATCGGAACGAACACCCCGGGATCGGGTGCGTAAATACTTATGCGGGCAATCTATGGAAAAAGTGAAAAAGCCTTGACGAGAAGACGATAGCTCTGTAGAATAGCCGAATCGCTGGGTGAAGAGTAATCCCCTGTGAAAGGTCAATGACTTTTGGAACGAGTCCTGATAACCAGTAAGTTCAAGCTTTGACTGCCGGGAAAACCTGGGTGAAGGTTTCCAAACCGCTGGCAGTGAAAGCAGCGGTTTTTTTGTTGCTCTTTTGAAAGTCAATAGATATAAACCGACGTTCGAACCAATTGCGGCTGACCGGTTTTGCAGCACAAAGCCGAGTTGGATTCTTCCAGGGCTCGTAGCTCAGTTGGTTAGAGCGCACGCCTGATAAGCGTGAGGTCGGTAGTCCGAATCTACCCGGGCCCAGTTGGAAGATCTGAGATTTCAAATTGGTGAGAATCTCAGAATCTGTCTAAATCATGCGGCTCCGGGGACGTAGCTCAACTGGGAGAGCGCCGGCTTTGCAAGCCGGAGGTTGCCGGTTCGATCCCGGTCGTCTCCACTGTCCCGCGCCGAGGCGCGGGGCCGGGTGAGACGCTCAGGATCGGGGCGGCACGAACGCTCCCGAGCGCAAGCAGGAAAAAATTTTCAGAAAATCTGAGAATCCTGATTGCAGGCGAAAGCGGTGAGCGTATAATACCCGGCTCGCGGCTATCAAGGCCGCGGGCCAAAACGATCTTTGACAAGTCCATATGCGGATGCGTGAGAATGAAAATTCTCAGCAAGTTTTTCTACAATCATGTGGGAAAACTACAAGATCTCAATGGGCGCTTTAGGCGATTCTGAAAACCAGTCAATCCCGGATTGATATGGTCAAGCTACTAAGGGTGTATGGTGGATGTCTTGGCGTCGAGAGGCGATGAAGGACGTGGTAGACTGCGATAAGCCCGGGGGAGCTGTCAAACAAGCGTTGATCCGGGGATTTCCGAATGGGGAAACCCGGCGTCACTGGGCAACCAGATGGCGTCACCGGCGGCTGAATGCATAGGCCGTCTGGAGCGAACGCAGGGAACTGAAACATCTCAGTACCTGGAGGAAAAGAAATCAACCGAGACTCCGTCAGTAGCGGCGAGCGAAAGCGGAATAGCCCAAACCGGGGGCTTGCTCCCTGGGGTTGCGGGCGCTGACATTACAAACGTGACGGTTAGCGGAACGGTCTGGAAAGGCCGACCACAGAGGGTGATAGTCCTGTAGGCGAAAACCGAAGCTCGGTGGGTTGGCGTACCAGAGTAGCACGGAGCTCGTGAAACTCTGTGTGAAGCTGGGGGGACCACCCTCCAAGGCTAAGTACTCCTCGACGACCGATAGTGAACAAGTAAGGCGACTGAACGATGAAAAGAACCCCTACTAGGGGAGTTAAAAGAACCTGAAACCATGCACTTACAAGCGGTCGGAGCCCTATGGCTCGTCTTCGGACGGGAACGGGTGACGGCGTACCTTTTGCATAATGGACCGGCGAGTTACCGTCTGCGGCAAGGTTAAGCACTTCAGGTGCGGAGCCGTAGCGAAAGCGAGTCTGAAAAGGGCGATTCAGTCGCAGGCGGTAGACCCGAAACCAGGTGATCTACCCATGGCCAGGTTGAAGGGGACGTAAAAGGGCCTGGAGGACCGAACCCGTGAACGTTGAAAAGTTCTGGGATGAGCTGTGGGGAGGAGTGAAAGTCTAATCAAACTTGGAGATATCTGGTTCTCTCCGAAATAGCTTTTGGGCTAGCCTCGAGTCACTACGCGGCGGGGGTAGAGCTACTGAATGGGGATAGGGGGCCACCAGGCTACCTACCTCCAATCAAACTCCGAATACCGTAGAGACTATCTCGGGAGTCAGACTGCGAGGGATAACGTTCGTGGTCGAAAGGGAAACAACCCAGACCGCCAGCTAAGGTCCCAAAGTTCTGCTCAGTGCGTAAGGAAGTTGAATTGCTGAGACAGCCAGGATGTTGGCTTAGAAGCAGCCACCATTTAAAAAGTGCGTAATAGCTTACTGGTCGAGCAGTTCGGCGCCGATAATGATCGGGAATAAGCAGGACACCGAAGCAGCGGATTTGGCGACGGTTGCGACCGTTGCCAAGTGGTAGGAGAGCGTTGCTGGCCGCGTTGAAGCCGTACCGTAAGGAGCGGTGGAGCGGCAGCAAGTGAGAATGCCGGTATGAGTAACGATAAAGCAGGTGAGAATCCTGCTCGCCGAAAGCCTAAGGTTTCCTGGGGAAGGTAAATCCGCCCAGGGTTAGTCGGACCCTAAGTCGAGGCCGAAAGGCGTAGACGATGGACAGCAGGTTAATATTCCTGCACCAGTGTCATCGGTCGAAGTCAGTGACGCATCTTTTAGAGTCATCCCACGATTAGACGTGTGGGTCCCGCAAGGGCGAGGCCGATTTCGATGCCGAAGTGGCTGGCGAAGGTGCCGAGAAAAGCTGACGTAGGGTGAAGATGGCATGTCCGTACTAAAACTGACACAGGTAGGCGAGGAGAGTATCCTCAGGCGCTCGAGAGAACTGTCCTTAAGGAACTAGGCAAATTGACCCCGTAACTTCGGGATAAGGGGTCCCTCCAGGGGCGTTTGATTTATCAGACGTCTGCTGAGGGCGCAGAGAAGCGGCTCTGGCGACTGTTTATCAAAAACACAGGTCTCTGCTAACTCCAAAGAGGATGTATACAGACTGACGCCTGCTCGGTGCCGGAAGGTTAAGGAAGGGTTAGCCGCAAGGCGAAGCTCGCAACCGAAGCCCCGGTAAACGGCGGCCGTAACTATGACGGTCCTAAGGTAGCGAAGTTCCTTGTCGGGTAAGTTCCGACGTGCATGAATGGCGTAACGACTGGAGCACTGTCTCAAGGACGGACTCGGTGAAATTGAAGTTGCGGTGAAGATACCGCTGTACCCGCAGCAAGACGGAAAGACCCCGTGAACCTTTACTGTAGCCTGGTATTGATGCCTGGCATGGCATGCGTAGGATAGGTGGGAGGCGGTGAAGCCCTGGTTCCGGCCGGGGCGGAGCCAACGTTGAAATACCACCCTTGTTATGTTAGTCACCTAACCCTGACCCGTGAATCCGGGCGGGGGACAGTGCTAGGTGGGCAGTTTGACTGGGGCGGTCTCCTCCCAAAGAGTAACGGAGGAGTTCAAAGGCAGGCTCAGCGCGGTTGGCAATCGCGTGTAGAGTGCAAGGGTACAAGCCTGCTTAACTGCGAGACCCACTAAGTCGAGCAGATGCGAAAGCAGGACCTAGTGATCCGGTGGTTCCGTGTGGAAGGGCCATCGCTCAACAGATAAAAGGTACTCCGGGGATAACAGGCTGATCACTCCCGAGCGTCCATAGCGGCGGAGTCGTTTGGCACCTCGATGTCGGCTCATCACATCCTGGGGCTGAAGGCGGTCCCAAGGGTTTGGCTGTTCGCCGATTAAAGTGGTACGCGAGCTGGGTTCAGACCGGCGTGAGCCAGGTCGGTCCCTATCTGCTGTGGGCGTAGGAATCTTGAGGGGACATTTCCTTAGTACGAGAGGATTGGGAAGGACCGACCCCTGGTGTACCAGTTGTCCCGCTAGGGGCACGGCTGGGTAGCTAAGTCGGGAAAGGATAACCGCTGAAAGCATCTAAGCGGGAAGCCCACCCCAAGATAAGGATTCCATGCGTCTTCGGACGCTGAAGGGCCCTGGTAGACCACCAGGTTGATAGGCCGGAGGTGTAAGGGCAGAAATGCCTTCAGCTGACCGGTACTAACGGTCAATGGCTTGACCATATCAATCCCTGATTGCCTGGTGCAAGTCGCCACAAGTGCTCATTGACTTGTCGCATCCGCATATGGACCTGCCAAGGATCGGTCGCTCCGGCGACAGCTCTTTGTCAGGTGAAGATTGAATAGAACCCGGGTCGCGAGGCCCGGATCTAACGAATTTCCTGGTGACTTTACGGGCGGGGAAACGCCTGTTCCCATTCCGAACACAGAAGCTAAGCCCGTCCCGGCCGATGGTAGTCCTTCGGGGCGAGAGTAGGTGATTGCCAGGAATTTTTACGAGCCCTGTCGGGTCCGCCCGGCAGGGCTTTCCTTTTGCGCTGACGAGACTGCCGTTGGCGGGGTCCTTCTCGGGCCGGTTGCAGACCGTTCGTGATGTTTCTTGACCTTGCCTGTCCGGGCGGGTACCATAAGCGAAGAGTGAGGTCATGTATGCACGATTATCGAGTAGAGACAGAAGTCGGAAGCGATGGGTCGGTCACCCTGAAGGGACTGCCTTTCCAGGCGGGAGATCGAGTTGAGGTGATCGTTCGCGAGTCTACGGCGGGCGGGGGAAATGGCAGGTGCTATCCTCTGCGCGGACAGCCGATTCGATACACTGATCCGTTTGGCAGCGTGGCCGAAGAGGATTGGGAAGTCCTGAAATGATCGTTCTCGACACCCACATTTGGGTGTGGTGGGCACATGGAAGTGAGCGGCTCACCGGCCCACAGGCACAGATCATCGAGCAAAACGAGACAAATGTCGTCGGCGTAAGTGCGATCTCCGTGTGGGAAGTCGCCAAACTCGTTCAGTACAATCGGCTGGAGTTGCCCTGTCCTTTGCAGGAATGGTATGAGAAGGCACTGCGCTATCCGGGCGTCCGCCTACTGGAACTCACTCCCGAAATCGCTCTCGGGTCCACCCGACTGCCGGGCGAGTTTCACCGCGATCCGGTCGATCAGATCATTGTGGCGACGGCAAGGTTCTACGATTGCCCTCTTTTGACATCCGACAGCAGGATTCTGAAGTACCCCCACGTCAAGACGGTGGCGTAACGAGGGACGCGACCGCCGCCGGGCGAGCAGGTGCCCGCGCGTGAGATTTCTGCATGACGTTTCCTTTCGATGGGCGCCGCGTGCGACGTCCCTCATAGCTCCGTGATCACTGTTTCCCTTCATCTGGGCCGCAGAGCGAGCTTGCCGAGGTAGTGGGTGTCGAGGGCCCGGTGGGCCTCGGCGGCCTGGTCCAGCGGGAAGGTGCGGGCGATGTGCACCTCGAACGGGGCGGCCTCGATCAGCCGGTTGAGCTTCTCGATTCGCCTGCGGGTCGGGCGTGCCGTCGTAGCTGCGGATGATCACGCCGGAACGGGCCTGCGGCTCGGGCTCGACGCCGTTGGGATACGCGACACGCCCGCCTTCGCCCAAGGCCGTTAGTGCCTCCTCGGCCTTCTCCCCGCCGGCCGTGATCAATGCGGCGTCGAAACCCTCGGGGGCGAAAGCCCGGGCGGCGGTCACGATATCGTCCCGGTGTCCGTCCACGACCGCATCGGCCCCCAGGTGCCTGGCCAGTGCCACGCCGTCATCGCCCGAAGCTACCGCGAACACGCGCACGCCCATCCGCTGGGCGAGTTGGACGGCCAGGTGCCCGATGCCACCGCTGGCGCCGAAGATCAGCAGCGACTCGCCCGGCTGCAGACCCAGGGTATCGTCCAAGCCGCGTAGGGCGGTCATCGCGTCCCAGGGCAGCGCGCCTGCCTGGTCGGTCGGCACGTTACCGGGGATCAGCGAGACATTATCCTCCCGGATCGCTGTATACTCGGCATAGAATCCGCCTTTGGGATTGGCGAGGCCGAAGGCGTAGACGCGGTCGCCCGCCCGGAACCGGCGGACGTTCTCGCCGACGGCGGCAACCGTGCCCGCGCCGTCGGAGCCGAGCACGTAGGGAAATTTCGGCTCGCTTCCGGACATCCCGGCGAACCCACCCTCGCGCTCGTAGGCGTCCCACACGCCCACACCCGCCGATTCGACGCGAATCAGGACCTCATCCGGCCCGACCTCGGGTACGGGAATCGTGTGGAGCGTGATCATCTCCGGCCCGCCGAATCCGTCGAGGGCGGCCGCCCGCATCGTCTCTTGCTTCGTCTGTTTGACAGCCGCTCGAGGAGCGGTTTTGATTCTCGTTTTGCTCATGGCTTTTCCTTTCCTGATCGCTATCGGTCCGCGCATTGGGCGTACGCGCTATTCACCGATCCTCCGGCGTAGCCGCTCGCCCTCGCTGGAACTTGATACGAACAGCCTCCGCCACCTTCCCACGTCGCAGTATGAGCAAAATCCTTAATCCTCGGCATCCTCTTGCGGCAGTTATCAGCGATTGTTGGTTTGAATCATGATTATAGGGCCTTGACCGGCGGCCGTACCTGCCGCATTGTGGTCGCGGGGGGCGCCGCAGGCGGAATTTCGGGCCGTCCGAGTTGTGTCCGGGCAACAGGGTAATCTTCCACGCAGTTGGTGCCGATAGACACACTATCCAACACTTCCTTGATTTGAGCAACTTTGCCTGGTACGAAGCGGTGAAGAACTATGGAACATGCATGAAAGGGACGCGAGCATGCAAGCTGTCGAGAACAGACTGAAGCGCACCATCCTTCGGGAAATCGCGCGGATCCGGCCGGGTCTCATTCCCTTGATGATCTTCACGGTTATGCTCGGCTTCATGAATATTCTGCTGGTCAACCAGAAGATCGTGCTCTACCTGTTCTACCTGCCCGTGATCGTGGCCGCCTGGACGCTGCGCACCCGTCACGCGGTGGGGGTGGCCGGACTGGCCTCCGTCCTGGTGGCCGCGTATGCGTGCTTCCTGCCGGAGTCTCTCGTCTATGAGGGCAGCACCTCGCTGCTCTGGGCCGAGCTGACTACCTGGGCGGGCATCCTGATCGTTACCGCGTATCTCATATCCACGTTGCGTCTGCGGATCGAGGACGCCCTGGAGAGCCTGGAGCATGCGTACATCGGCGTGCTCTCGATCCTCTCCAAATTCATTCAGACGATTGATGCCGACACGGAGGCCCACTGTGTCCGCGTGTCCGCCTGGGGCGTCAGTATCGCCCGGGAGCTGGAGATGGACCGGGCGATGGTCGAGAAGATTCGCATCGCCGGACTGCTGCACGATGTGGGCAAGGTGGATGTCAGCGTGGAGATCCTGCGCAAGGCCGCGGCCTTGTCCCAGGACGAGCGGCAGACCATTCGCGAGCATGCGGCACGCGGGGCCGAGCTGGTCAGGCCCATCGGGGGGATTCTGGCCGACATCGCGGACGCCATCGAATCTCATCACGAGAACTATGATGGCACGGGGTACAAGGGACTCAAGGGCGAGGACATCCCGCTGGTGGCCCGGGTCATCGCGGTGGCCGACGTTTTCGATGCGCTGCTCTCGGATCGTCCCTATCGCAAGAGCATGGGCATCTTCAACGCTTTGGAGAACCTGGTTGTGTCCTCGGGCTCCCGCTTCGATCCGAGCGTCGTGAACGGCCTGCAGCACATCATCAACCGGGGCGGCGAAGAGGCCGTGGCAGAGGTCTTGCGGGCCGCCGGCCAGATGGAGACGATGGCGGTCTGAAGAGTCCCACGCAGTAGGATGGGCTTCCGCCCATGCGGATTGTTCGACAGACCGGCAAGGGCAGCATGGGCTAAAGCCCATCCTGCGAACCTTCCCGGCTCCAACACACCCTCGGCCCCGTCTTCGCTCCCATTTCGTTTTGACACCCATGGGCTGTGAACATACCCTGCCGCGTTTCCATATAAATATAAAAACGAGTGGATCTGTACGGTTGGGGGGGCCTATCCATGACACTGGCACCTGTGGAACCATCAGTCATTCATCATCGGTCAGCAATGATTAAGCGTGTTTGTGTTTATTGTGGCAGTGGGGTCGGGGGGCAGGACGGGTACGCGGAGGCGGCCCGGGCGCTGGGGCGGGCGCTCGTGGCACGAGGCTTCGGGCTGGTCTTCGGCGGCGGACGGATCGGCATGATGGGCGTCCTGGCCCGGACGGTCCTGGCGGGCGGCGGCGAAGCGATCGGCGTTATCCCCAAGGATCTCATGGACCAAGGGCTGGGTCTGACCAGCGTGACCTCACTGCGGGTCGTCGCGACGATGCACGCCCGCAAGGCCCTGATGGCCGAGTTGGCGGACGCGTTTATCGCCATGCCGGGCGGGTTCGGCACGGCGGAGGAGTTCTTTGAGGCCCTGACCTGGGCCCAACTCGGCCTCCACGCCAAGCCCTGCGGCCTGCTCAACGTGCACGGCTACTTCGACCACCTGATTCGCTTCGTGAACCACGCCGTGCACGAGCAGTTCATCGACCCGGCCCATCGCGGCCTGCTGCTCGTGGACTGACGCGCCCGAGACGTTGCTGGACCAGCTCGATTCCTGGCAGCCGCCGGCGGTGGACAAAGCCGCCTGGGCCACGAAATTGATGAAGGACGCCCCTGGATCGCAGTCTGGGGTGACAACGATCGATGATTGATGATTGGGGCGGTGCCTCCGATTAGCGTTGGAGCAGCCCTCGGATGCGATGGCCGAGTTGGCGGATGCCTTTGTCGCCCTGCCGGGCGGGTTTGGCACGGCGGAAGAGTTCTTCGAAGCCCTGACCTGGGCCCAACTCGGTCTGCACACCAAGCCTTGTGGCCTGCTCAACGTGCACGGCTATTTCGACCACCTGATCCATTTCGTGAACCGCGCCGTGCACGAGCAGTTCATCGATCCCGTCCATCGCGGCCTGCTGCTCGTGGACGACTCGCCCGAGGCGTTGCTGGACCAGCTCGATTCCTGGCAACCGCCGGCGGTGGACAAAGCCGCCTGGGCCACAAGATTGATGAAGAATGAGCGATAATTGATTATATTGATGCGATGCTTCGTCGCGCGGGGATGGGGACGCGCGTCATTTGTCTGGAGGGGCGAATATGAGCATTAGCAACCGGGAGTTGGTCGAGCGGTATCTGGGCTATTATAACGCGAAAGAGGTCGAAGCGATGCTCGGTCTTTTTGCCGAGGACGCGGCGTTTGAATCGGTGTCGAATACGACCGGCGTGATCCGGACCACGGGCAAAGAGGAGCTGCGCCGGTTGGCACTGATGAGTGTCGATTATTTCGAGCAGAGGCGGCAGATTCCTGTGGCTTGGGTGATCGATGGTCCTTATGTCGCGGTGGAGATCGACTACCGGTGCCGGCTCGCCAGGGACCTGCCGGAGGGGCACAAGGCCGGCGAGGAGATGCGGTTGCGCGGGGCATCGTTCTTCACGATCCAGGAGGGCCGAATCACCAAATTGGTGGACTACCTGTGACCGATTTGATGCTATAATGATCGCGTAGGCGGACCGCGATGGCACGCGGCGTGCGCCGATCTTTGGCAAATCATCGATTGTCAATCATCAATAGTCAATTCTGTCGGGTGGGTGTATGGACGAGAGAAAAGGGTTCACGCTGATCGAATTGCTGGTCGTGATCGCGATCATTGCCCTGTTGATGTCGATCCTGATGCCGGCGCTGGCCAAGGTGCGGGAGCAGGCCCGGATCGTCGGGTGCCTGGGCAATCTGCGGCAGTGGGGGATCACCAGCACGCTGTATGCCCAGGCCAACGACGGCAAACTCTGGAGCGGCGTCGGCGACAACTCCTGGTGGTGGCTCTACCAGCTTCCGGATCATCTCAAGGACTGGAAGGAGAACAAGACGTGGTTCTGCCCCACGGCCACGAAGCTGCAAGTCAACGAGAGCGGCGTCAGTGCGCCCATGCTCAACATCTTCAACGCCTGGGGCATTTATAGGGACCCGTACCTGAACTACAACGCCGGCCCGCACGGCGTCGCCGGCAGCTACGGCCTCAACGGGTTTCTGATGGGTCGGACCCTCACGACGCAGGACCAGCGCAATGCCTTCTGGGGTCTGTTGACGAACGTCAAAGCGCCGAACACCGTGCCGCTGTTCCTCGACTCCTTGCGCTTCGACCTGTGGCCGCAGCCGACCACGGCGCCTGCCGATAACGAGTTTGCCGCATGGACCGACTATGATATGGCCCGCTGCTGTATCAATCGGCACATGGGTTTCGTCGGCTGTGCCTTCGCGGACGCCTCCGCGCGCAAGGTCGGCCTCAAGGAGCTATGGACGCTCCAGTGGAGCAAATCCTTCAACACGCAAGGTCCCTGGACTCGCGCCGGCGGGGTCGACGACAGCGCCTGGCCCGCCTGGATTCGGCCGTTCAAGGACTTTTGATTAGACCGACGCACCGCTCCACGCGTCTTCCGTACCTGCCTACCCCATTAGCGCAGCCGGCATGCTCGGGGTCGGTCGGCTCACGCTACGGTAAAACTGGTAGTCCTTTTGAGGGAGATGCTGCACTCTGCCGGAGCTTGGCAGCGAGTACTCACCTACGTGAGCATCATTGAAAATGACTACCGATGTTTGACCTTTGTGAAAGGGTTTACATTATGCGTGGCGCGAGACGAATCTTTACCCTATCCGATCGTTGCCGCCGTAGGCCTGATTTGCTTGACGGGCGCGGCTGCCGAGAGGGAAAGTCCCTACGGCTCCGGCGTCGTCAAGCTGGTCTCGACCGAATGGCTGCAGAACCATCTGAAAGACGCGAACCTGATGATTGTCGACGCGCAGACGGACGTCTACGACTACCTGGGCCAGCACATCCCCGGCGCGGTCCATCTGAGCGACCAGACGCTGCGGGCCCCGGACCACGGCATGCCGGTGCGGTACCTCTCGCCGCAGGCGATAGGACTGCTGTTTTGCCGCGTGGGCCTGCGGAATGACGTGCCGGTCGTGGTCTACACGGGCAAGGGCGCCATCAGCGGCACCGGGGACGGCCTCGGCCAGACCATGGTGGCCTACACGCTGGCCCGCTTCGGCCAAGACCAGGTGTACGTGCTCGACGGCGGGCTGGACAAGTGGGTCGCGGAAAAGCGGCCCGTCACGAAGGAATTCCCGCAGCTCAAGGAAGGCACTTTCACAGCGAGCGAGCGGGACTGCCATGTCACCATGGACGAGCTCAAGGAGCTGATGAAGCAGGACAACGTGATCATCATCGATGCCCGCGGGACGAAAGCCTACGAGGGGCAGGCGGTCTGGACCAAGGGCGGGCATATCCCCGGGGCGATCTGCCTGCCGTGGAAGTCCCTGATGGCCGACGACAACCCGACGCTGCTGAAATCGGATGAGCAGATCGCGGAAATCCTGAAGAAACACAACATCACGCCGGATAAGACGATCATTACATACTGCGGCACGGGCCGCGAGGCCACCAATCCGTTCCTCCTGTTCAAGTGCTATCTCGGCTTTCCCAACGTCAAACTATACGAAGGCTCGTTCACCGAGTGGAGCGCATATCCGGACAACCCGACAGTAGTCGGCCCGAATCCGAAGTAGGCCCGCGCACGTACCTGCCGCAGTTTGGGTATTGGCAGAGCGCGTCTTCAGACGACAGGTGGCAGTGGCAGGCCTTCGCCGCTGCCATCTGTCGGCAGCGAGCGACCCTGCATTGGCCTTGGGTCCACAGTTGCTGTCCTGGCCCTGCCATGGTAGGATGTGACCTGCCGGTCTGGTCAGCGCCTGTACGGTCTGACGTGTCCGCGCTCCTCGGTGGAGTGAAGAGTCCCCTCGTTCGGATGGATTATCAGGAGGCCGCCGGCTGTCTCTGTGGGAAAGCAGGAGCGGTTGAGCAACAGGGTATCAAGACAAAGCAACGGATTCCCGTACATCGTGTTCCTGGCGGCCATCGCGGCGGTACCGGCGCTGGCGACCGATATGTACCTGCCCGCGCTGCCGATGATCGCGAAGCAGTGGGGCGTGCCGGACAGCCGCGTGGCGCTGTCGCTGGTGTTGTGGTTTGCCAGCTTCAGCGTCTTTCTGCTGGTCTGCGGACCGTTGTCGGACAAGCACGGCCGGCGCCCGGTGCTGCTGGGGGGACTGGCCCTGTTCGCCGGGGCTTCGTTGGCCTGTGCCCTGGCGAGCGATGCGGCGCAGTTGATCGCCTTTCGCATCCTCCAGGGGATCGGGGCGGCGGGGCCCTCGTCCATGTGCATGGCCATTTGCCGGGACCGGTACGAAGGTCCCCGGCGAAAGTACATCCTCGCCTGGATCGGCATCATTCTCGGGCTTACCCCGATGATCGCGCCGACGATCGGGGCCCTGTTGCTGCGACTGGCCCACTGGCGGTTCATCTTTGTCGTCCAGGCGGGCTTGGGAGGAATCCTGGGCCTGACGGCATGGCGGCTCTACCGGGAGACGGCGGCCCAGCGGGTCACGGGACGCTGGCTGACCCTGATGGGCCGCTACGTCCACTTGGCCCGCAATCACCGGTACACGCTGTCCGTGGCGGCGATGGGCCTGATTTCCGGGCCGTTCTTCGGTTTCATCGCCTTCGCCCCCATCCTCTACATCCAGATCTTTGGCCTTTCGAGCCAGGCGTTCGGCCTTCTGTTCGGCCTCAACGCGCTGATGGGCATCTGCGGCGCCTTCGTCTGCACGCGTGCGATGAAGAGACTGCCGGACAAGGTGCTGCTGACGGTTTGCCTGATCGGCTGCGTGGCCGGCGGCGCGGGCATCCTCCTCTGGGGTGACCGGCACTACGCGGCCTTTGCCGCTGCCATGTGCACCGTGACGTTCTTCGGCGGCATGAGCCGGCCGCTCAGCAATAACCTGATTCTCGAGCAGGTCCGGCATGACATCGGTTCCGCCTCCTCGTTCCTCGTCTTTTACCAGTTTCTGGTCGGCGCCCTGTGCATGCGGATCAGCACGGCCGCGTGGCAGGCCCCGATCCGCGTCTTCGGGCTGGTCGCACTGCTCGTGCCGACCATAGTGCTGGCGTTCTGGCCGCTGTTGCTGCACCTGCTCAGGACCTCGCCTTCCCTCGAAATTCCGTTGGAATCGGCAAATACGGTATAATATCCCGTCCCGTGCGACGACCTGGTCCGTCGCCGGCCGGAGCTTATCGGGTTGGATTGAAGGGCACGGTATGTGGATCGTTCTGAGGACGGCGTTCCTCTTGTGTTGCAGCAATGTTTTCATGACGTTTGCCTGGTACGGGCATCTGAAGAATCTCGCCAATCGGCCGTGGTTCATCGCGGCGGTGGCGAGTTGGGGCATCGCGTTCTTCGAGTACATGCTCCAGGTCCCGGCCAACCGGATCGGCCACCAGACGCTGAACGTCGGCCAATTGAAGATTCTCCAGGAAGTCATCACGCTGGCCGTCTTCGTGCCGTTCTCCGTATTGTACATGAAGGAGCGGATTCGCCTGGATTACCTCTGGGCGGGCCTGTGCATCCTCGGGGCGGTCTTCTTTATCTTCCGGCAGAAGTTGTTCGGTGGCGCTTAAGGACGAAAGCCGTAGGATAGGCTTTAGCCCATGCTGCTTCCGCATATCTGCGGCTGAATACCCGCATGGGCTAAAGCCCATCCTACAAGTAGAAAGGATTCGCGATGAGCGGCAGTGAGGGGCATCCGGAACCGACGTGGTACACGGCGGAAGTGGCCGAGACGTGGGAAGACATCGAGGCGCGGCACAAGTGGTATTCCTGCCAGCCGCCGGGTCCGGACTGCTACTGGATCTTTCGGGGCGATACCGCCGGGGCTGTTCTCGAAACGAAGCTGGAGCGGGCCTTCGAGAACTACGGCGTGCCCCAGGACAAAAAACGGCAATACGAGATGGAGATGATCCGCGAGTTCCAGCGCAAGGCCGGCCTGTACCTGGATCGCGAGCCGGACAAGGACGATGTGCTCGAATGGCTGGCCCTCATGCGGCACTACGGTGCGCCGACCCGCCTGACGGACTGGACGTACTCCTTCTACGTCGCGGTGCACTTCGCCCTGGCGGACGATCTCGAAGGGGCCGTGTGGTCGTTCAACGCCGCGCAGGTCAACCGGTCCGACCGGGTGAAAAAGGCCATCGCCGACGCAGGCGGTGGCGAGCGACTCCAGGAATTGCAGCAGCAACTCGCCGGAATGGACAACGTCCTGACAGTCCGGCGGCAGTGGGACAAGCTGGGCGACCTCGCCATCGTCTCGTACCTCCTCCTGGCGGAGGACCCGCTGCCCCTGGTCTATGTCGTGAACCCTTTTCGGCTGAATCGCCGACTGATCATTCAGCAGGCCCTGTTCGTCACCTCCGGCGACATCCGCCGCCCCTTCGTGGACAACCTCCGTCACAGCTACGGCGACGACGAAGCCGCGATGCGGACCGACCTGCACAAGATCGTGCTCCGTCCCAGCAAGAAGGAACGCAACCGGATTCTCCGCGAGCTACGGGCGATGAATATCAGCACCGAGGTCCTCTTCCCCGACCTCTCCGGCTTCGCCCGCTCCCTGATCCAGCAACTCGCTTACGTGGATATCTACTGACGGTGATAGAGGGGCTTTTTGCAGATGAGGAGTTGAACGATGCTGGGGGCGATTGCCGGCGATATTGCGGGGTCGGTCTATGAGAATCAGCCGACCAAGAACAAGGATATCCAGCTCTTTGGTCTTCTCTCGACCTTCACGGATGACACCGTCCTGACAGTGGCGGTCGCGGATGCGATTCTTACGGACCGCGATTACGCGCGGGTGATCAAGTCCTATGCGCGACGGCATCCGGGGCGCGGCTATGGCGGCGGGTTCCGCGCCTGGATGGCGAAACCCGGGTATGAACCGTACAACAGCTTCGGCAACGGCTCCGCTATGCGCGTCAGCCCGGTGGGTTTCGCGTTCGGCTCCGAAGCAGAGGTCCTGCAAGAAGCATGGCGCAGTGCGGCATGTACGCACGATCACCCGGAAGGAATCAAGGGCGCCGAAGCTACCGCGCTGGCCGTCTATCTGGCGAGGACCGGAGCCAATAAAGAAGCGATCCGCCGGAGAATTCACGAGGAATTCGGGTACGACCTGTCGAGAACCGTCGACCAGATTCGACCCGGCTACTCCTTCAACGGCACGTGTCAGGGCTCGGTCCCGCAAGCAATCGGGGCCTTTCTGGATTCGACCTCGTACGAGGACACCCTGCGCAACGCGATTTCGTTGGGGGGCGACAGCGACACGCAAGCGTGTATTGCCGGAGGCATCGCGGAGGCGTACTACAAGGATATCCCGCTGGACATTCTTCGCCAGGTGAAAAAGCGACTTTCGGCGGATCTCTGGGAGAAGACTCTGGAGTTCTACCAACGCTATGGAATCCCCGACATCCTCAGGAAAGTGGACGACCTCACAGTCGCGTGAGACTATTTTCCGCCGGCGCCGGTGACGAGCGAGCCCCTGGCGACACAACAGTAAGTGCTTTGTAGACATGTTTCGCTTGACAGGCTACCATGGTTGCACGAGCGTGAACATGGCACCTAAGACACAGCGGACAGGCTCAAGAAGATGGGCTTTCGGGGAGAACGGCTATGGCAATGGAGCAGAAACGGCGCGCGGGTTTCTGGATCAAATCCTGTGCGCAACTGATCGACCTGGCTCTTGTGGCCCTGGCGATCGTCCTGGTCGCAGAGGCGGTGGCCGGCTGGGGGCTGTACGTCCCGATTGAGATCACGGTGGTCGCCGTCTATCTGATCTATACGGGGGCGGCTATCGGCTGGAAAGGACGGACCTTGGGACAAGCCGCACTGGGTACACGCACATTGCGGCGGGACGGAGGACGCGTGGGATGGGGTCGCGCCTTGGCGCGGGTGGGGACGGTTGTTACCCGTCCGCCGCGGCTGGGCGCACGGCACCGACTGGCCTTTGCCGCCGTGATGATCCTGGTTGGGGCTTTTATTGCCTTCACCGCGTTTCGCACGTATCGGCTCTACCGCATGCACCGTGCCTGGATTGCAGATGCGGACGCCGCGGCGAACCGGATGCCGACCGAGGCGAAGGATACCCTCGAAGTTGCCTCCTTGGACGCTGCACAACGCGGGCAGATGGCGGCGTGGTTGACGGAACATGGGGACGATCCTGCCCGGGCCGTAATCGATCTCGCGTCTACCCATCAAGTGACGATTATCGGGGAGGTTCACCACAAGAAGGCCTACCTGGATTTCTTCAATGAGATCATCCCCGATCTCTACAGCAGGGCCGGAGTACGAGTACTGGCCCTCGAATGCTGCTGTGCCGACGAGGACAGGAATCTGGCCCGTTTGGTGGAGAGCCGGCAATTCGACCGGGGACTCCTGCTGGCCGTGGCTCGGCGGGCCCCTTGGTACGCGTGGGGAGACAAGGAGTATTGGGATGTCCTGGAAACCGTCTGGCGGGTGAATCAGTCCCGTCCTGTAGGCCGCGAGCCGCTGCGCGTGGTCGGGATGTTTCCCCGTTGCGACCTTGCTTCCACGTCTCTGCTGCGCGGGACCGTGGTATGAAAAACTGCGCATCATACGTTTGGGCGGCATCCTCCGCGGCATGCTCGGCAATGCCTATTATGCCCGTTGCGTCGAGCGTGCGGCCTTTGACTGTGGGCGGCGCACCGTCGTTTGGGTGGGCGCCGCGCACGCGGACCTGTGCCCCACCGGCGGGCGTGGCCTCCTTCGACTCGATCCTACCATGGGATCCCTGCTCGTCGGACGCTACGGCAGTGCGGTGGGACAGGCCGTTCTACGTTTCGGCAACCAGGAGGACCGCATTGCGAGGTTGATCGAGGAATCGGCGCGGCAGTGTTCGAAGACACGGATCGCGTTTGCGGCAGCGGATTCACCGTTCGCCAGGCTGCGCGACGAGGAATTGGTTGACTACAAGGTCCGGCCAGGAAGAGGCTTTGCCGACCTTGTCTCGTACTACCTCGTGGTGACGCCGGAAGAAGAGCTGCGCGAGTGCGAGTGGCTGGAGGGCTTTCTCTCCCGCCGGATGCTGGGCAGGAACAGGCCCTATTACGAATTACTCGCCGGCGGATCCATCGACGACGTAAACGACCCACGCGTTGCCGCCGGCGCTCGACGCCTGTAGGTATCCTGGTCCGACAAAGAGGTTCCATAGGAGAACCGGACACTGTAAATCATAATTCATAAATCATCAATCCGAGGGCCGCTCGATCGTGCCTTGCTTCTGGAGGTGGCGGGCGATCAGCCAGAACAGCAGGGCCCAGATCAGGCCGAAGCCCCAGCCGGCGAGGACATCCGTCGGGTAATGCACGCCCAGGTACACGCGGCTGAACCCGATCAGACCGGTAATGACGGCGGCGACGCCGAGGAAGTACACTTTGTGGCGATACCGATTACTGGTACGGGCCAGCAGGGCGCCCAGGGTCAGATAGACCGCGGCGGAAAGCATCGAGTGTCCGCTGGGGAAACTCGATGTCAGGACATAGACCTCCTCGGAGGCAAAGGGGGGCCGGGGACGGGAAAAGAGGCTCTTGAGCAACAACGACAGCAGCGCCCCGCCGAACGTGGCGACGATCAGCAGGACCAGCGTGCGGTGCTGCCGGCGCAGCAGCAGGTACCCGGCGACGCCCAGCGTGACCAGGGCCAGCACAGCGCCGCTGCCCAGGGCCGTGATATCGCGCCAGGCCTCCCGGAACCACGCCGGGCCGACGGGAGTGGTCATGTCGGCGGGTCCGCGGAACTGGCGCAGCACCCAGTTGTCCCAGCGCTGCGTGCTGCCCTCCTGGACTTCGTCGGCCAACTCGGCGACGACCCAGCTTGTGATGACAAGGATCGTCAGGACCACCAGCATGAACAGGTCCACGTTCGTCCGGAGCCACCGCACGGCACGTATCGCCCCGGCGGCCAGTCTATGTCCCGCATGCGGCTTCAAGATAGGTCGTCCACCTCTGTCCGATCACCACGGCTGCCGTTTGGTTCCCGATGATCTGGTCCGTTTTCAGGCCGTTCCTGAGCTGCGCCATCAAAACTCTCGGCCCTGTTGATATTCTATGATGGGAAGCCGGCGCAGTACAGATCATCAGAAAGCAGCACGTGCAGGGAGCATCACGGATCGGTGGCAGCGGTTTGGCGTCCGCGGTAGATCAGCATGAGATTGCGAACATAGACGACGGTGCCGAACGCCTGGCCCAGGATGATGACCGGCTCACCCCGGCCGATGCCATAGATCAGCACGCCCGTGCTGCCGATGAGACTCAGGTACCAGAAGGAGATCGGAATGATGCTCTGGCCGGACCGCTCCGAGGCAATCCATTGCACCACGAACCGGGCCATAAAGGCCAACTGGAAGATGACCCCAAAGAGCCCCCAGAGGTCGAGATTCTCGCAGAGCCTGCTCCACAACTCGCTCCACATATCAACGCTCCCATTCGCGACATTCGTAACGGATCGTTCGTTGTTGCATCCAGCGGACGGCGAAGGCGTCCCGCAGGGCCTTGAAGACGCGGTTGAGCACGCCGTACTTGGCCTTGCCCGCCGTGCGGGGCCGATGGTTCACCGGCACCTCGATGACCCGGTATCCTTCCATTTTCACCAGGGTCGGCAGAAAGCGGTGCATGCCGTTGAAGAGCTTGAGCCGGTCGATACATTCGCGGCGAAAGACCTTCAGGCCACAGGCGGAATCGTGAATCTGCTCGTGCGTCAGCCAGTTCCGCACGCGGTTGGCAACGCGGGTCGAGACCAGCCGAATCCACGGGTCCCGGCGATTGGCCCGCCAGCCATTGACGAAGTCGCATGGTTGCGCTTGCAGCAGATCGAGCATCCGGGGAATGTCCGCGGGGTCATTTTGCAGATCGGCGTCAAGCATGGCGACGAACGTGCCCTTCGCCCGACGCAGGCCCGCGTCGAGGGCGGCCGTCTGGCCGGACCTCTGCCGCATCGACAGGACGCGCAATTGCGGGTACTTCTTTCGCAAATCCCTGAGCACGGGGGCCGTGCCATCGGTGCTGGCATCGTCCGTGATGATAACCTCCCAATGGTGCTCCAGCTTCGCCAGGGCGGCCGCGATCTCTTCGAGCAGGCGCGGCAGATTGTCCATCTCATTGTGCGCCGGCGCGACGACGGACAAGTGTATTCCACGATCGGACGGATTTTGCGGACTCATAAGTTACGTCCCTGAGAGCCTTGCCATGGGCATCCATACCCGGTTTCTTTCGGCGACATTGTACTGGGTAGCCCGATCGCTGCAATGTGGAGCGAATTTGGTGATGGGCCCTCAAGTACGGAATTATGTCCGTTTGGGGATCGAATTTCGTGTTGCCGAGGCGGTGCATCCGCATGGTAGAATCAGCCCACGGGGGCTGCTGAGGTGGTGTCGGAACGAAAGGTAGTACTCGGTACGCCAAGTGGGGATCCGGTGGCAGCGCATGCGAACTTGGAGCTCGCTGTGCAGAGGCATATGCACGGCCATCGGCAGCGGCTACGCGCCCTAAGAAGCCGATAGTAACGGGAATGTTTCATGGACGGACTGGCAGGATCGACGGCCCGGATGCTGCGCCTGGTTGGTCGTGGCCATCTGCCTGGCGGTCGCCGGGGTCTACTGGTTCATCGACAGCCGCAGCACGCTGTGGGACCGGGATGAGCCGCGGTTCGCGCGGGCGACGGCCGAGATGATCGAGTCGGGCAACTATCTGTATCCGACCTTCAACGGCCAACTGCGGCCCGACAAGCCGATCCTGATCTATTGGCTGATGTCCGTGCCGATGCGCGTGCTCGGGCCGACGTCGCTGGCGTGCCGGTTCTTCAGCTCGGTGGGCATCGCGCTCACCTGCTTTTTCACGTTTCTTCTCGCCCGGCGGTTTCTGGATGCCAGGGCGGGGCTGTGGTCCATGGTCATCCTGGCTTCGACGCTGCTGATTCTCGTCGAAGGCACGGCGGCCACCTCCGACGGCATTCTGCTGCCCTGCATGGTGGCGGTCATGGTGTTGTTCGCACGCGGCCTGACCCTGGGGCTGCGCTGGTACCATGTGCCCGTGATGGGATTGGCCCTGGGTCTGGGGCTCTTGGCCAAGGGGCCGGTGGGGTTGCTGCCGATCGTTGTGATGATTGTGACGCTGTGGCTGATCCGTAAGAGCGAGATTCCCGTCCGGTCTCATTTCGGTCGGCTCGGAGGGGCGGCCGCCCTGGGGGCTCTGTTGTTCGTGGCTTGGGCTATTCCGGCCAACAACGCCACCGGCGGGGAGTTCCTGCGTCTGGGCATCGGTCATCACGTGCTGGCGCGGGCGGCCCGGCCGCTGGAAAGTCACGGCGGCCGCTTTCTGCTGAACCTGCCGTACTACCTGCCGGTCATTATCGCCGGTTTCTTCCCGTGGACGCTGCACCTGCCGGGGTCGATCTCCGCCGTCCTGCGCCGGCGGGTCGGGGGCGTCCATTTCCGTGAGTTGTTCCTCGCCTGGGTCGTTTCCATCGTGGTCATCATGACCCTCGTAGCGACGAAACTGCCGCATTACATCCTGTTCACCTGGCCGGCGCTGGCCCTGGCGGTGGGTGGGACGCTGGCGGCGGCCTCCCAGGGCAAACTGGCGGACATCGACCGCAACTGGCTGCGGGGCGGAATCTACTTCTTCGGCCCGGTGGCCGGCGGGGCGGTCATCGCCTTTATCGCCGCTCCTTTGTGGCTGCACCTGCCCGGCGCCATCGTGCCATTCTGGGCGGCGGCGGCGGTTTTGCTGGCGATGTCCGTCCTGGCGATGCGTCAGCAGTTGCAGGATCGTCCGCAGGCCAGCGCGATCACACTGCTGGCCGGCATGGGCGTTTTGCTGTTTCCCACGATGCTGGGCGTCATGCCGGCACTGGAGAGAACTAAGATCGCCCCGGCTTTGGCACAAGCCATTACGCAACGGACGGACCCGGATGTGCCCGTGGCCGCGTTCGGCTATGGTGAGCCTACGCTGAACTTCTACGTCGGCCGGCGAATCGAGCCGCTGGCCGACCAGGAGGCGGTCGCGCGGTGGGCCGGGCAGCCGCAGCCGGGGGTCCTCATCATCTCGAAAGACGCCTGGGCCGAGGTCGAACGACGCCACGGTTCGCTGGGCCTCGCGGAGATTGCCTCGAAATGGGGCCTGAACTACTCGAAAGGCAAAGCGCTGGAGGTTGCAGCGCTGCGGCGCCAGGGGACAAGCGAATGAATCGTAGGGAGCAGCCCGAACGGAAAAGCAATCTCTCTCGTCAAGCTGTGTGGATCGGCGCGATCCTGCTTGTGATCGCGGCGGCGACGGCGAGTTACCTTTTCGTCGATTCGACAGTCAGCGGATGGCTCCAGAACCATCCCAATACGTGGTACAGGAACGAATGGGTGAATGCGTTCCGTCAGTTGGGAAAGGCCGGCGTGCCGATCTGGCTGCTATTGGTCTGGGGCTGCCTGACGGACCGATGGCGCCCGACGGCCGTTACTCTGGCGGCCTTGATTTTGGTCAGCCTGAGCATAGCCCCGCTCAAGGCGATCGTGCGTCGATGCCGCCCGAGCATGGTGGTCGCGGCGTCCCAACAGTCGCGGTCTCTTCAGGACATCGCCTGGCACGAAAAAGTCTCGTTTCCTTCGGGCGATACGGCTACGGCTTTTGCGGTAGCCACCACACTGTCGTCGTTTCTGGGCCGGCTCTGGGCACCCGCCCTTTTCGCCGCGGCCGGCGCCATTGGCCTGCTGCGGGTCACGGGACTGGCCCATTATCCCTCGGATGTCATAGCGGGAGCACTGATCGGAGTGCTGTGCGGCGTGTACGGCATGCGCTGGATGACACGCCGATACGAATGGGACGGATTGAGGGTGAAAGGGCTGCTGCGAATCGTCGTTCTCCTGATACTGATCTTTGTGGTGCCGTTTGTCGCCCGGTTCCTCGGCTTGATCGCGTTGCGGACCTTCCTGAAGGCCTTCGGCGTCCCGCTCCTGATCGTGGTCGCGATGGGCTGGGCCGTCGTCCAACTTCAGGCTTGGAGAGGCTCCCCAACGCCCTCCGTTCCCTTGGAGAGCCCCGCGCCCAAGCCTGATTCCCTCAGGGAACCGACGTCCTAACGTCGATTCGAAAGTGGCCCCTGCTATCGTCGTTCTCTACTGCCCAATTTCACAGCGGAGCGATCCTCGACCGTCCGGTCCTCCCAATCCGATGGAACCGATACGTTCTCCTCGTCATGAATGACGCCGACCGGCTGCTTTTCGGTCAGCCGACCCCGAGGCACACCAATCTGCTTGTGGATGGGGTAATACATGCCGCCGACAATCGCACCAAAGACCAGATGCAGAATGCTGAAGGCGAAAACGCTTGGCCAGCCGAAGTTCCCCGTGTAGTACCCGGGATCGGCGATCGCCTGGGGGATGGCCGGATGGACCAGCGAGATCCAACCGATAACCAAGCCGCCAATGATCAGGTGGACCACGCCGCCCAGCACGCCCCAGCCCCAACTTGATCGTCCGATGGCTTCAAAGACCGCTGCATAAATCAGAGCGATCAGGCCGCCCAGGATCAACGTGATGATGAAGCCGAGAATCCAACTGGCGACAGTGGTCGTTCCGGTGAATAGAGAACCCCAAAAATATCCAAAGTTGAAGCCGGTGAGGTCCAGGGCACGTGCGATCCACATGCCGAGCACCATCACGGCCGCACCGATTACGCCTGCCCAAAATGCCAATCCGGCTCTCATGGTTCTGCTCCTTATATATCTCGTATGTGCTTCCATTCGTTCAGAATGTCCTCAAAAGGGTCTACGCCGGGGTCGGGACCGGGGCTTGATGGGCGAATTGCTCAATCGGGTCGCCGTTTTTCCGTACGGAGCCCAAGGCATTTGTAACCGGCGATTACGGCAGGAGCCTTCGGATGCTCAGGCGCCCAATTGCTCCTGGACGCGGCTTATTGCCGGAAAAAGACGTGATTTGATGAGGCCCAGCTTCGCCAGTCGAAACAGCGTGGCGGTCGCCAGGCAGCCGAAGCCGTATTTGACGCTGCGACGGAAGTTGATGGAGGACGCTTCCGGGAAGTACTTCGTGGGGCAACTGACCTCGGCGATGGTATACCCATACCAGGCAATCTGGGCGAGCATCTGGTTGTCGAAGACGAAATCGTCCGAGTTCTCCGCCAGAGGCAGCAATTCCAGCAAGTGCCGGGAAAAGGCGCGGTAGCCGGTGTGATACTCGGACAACTTGGCGCCGATCAACATGTTCTCGACCAGGGTCAGGAAGCGGTTGGAGACGTATCTCCAGACGGGCATGCCGCCCTTGAGGGCGTAGTTGCCGAGGATGCGCGAGCCGAGCACGCAGTGATAGAGACCGTTGCCGATCAGGGACGCCATGGCCGGGATCAGCAGGGGCGTGTACTGATAGTCGGGGTGCACCATGATCACGATGTCGGCGCCCTGCTCGAGGGCCAGCCGGTAGCAGGTCTTCTGATTGGCGCCATAGCCGAGGTTCTGTGGATGCGTGTGGACGAGGGTGTGCGGCAAGGCCTCGGCGATGCGGGTGGTCTGGTCCGTGCTGGCGTCGTCCACGACGATCACCTGGTCCACGACCTCCTGGGCCATGACCTCCTCATACGTCCGGCACAACGTCTCGGCGGCGTTGTACGCGGGCATAATCACGACGACTTTCTGATTTTTGAACATGGTCTTGATTTACAATTCACGATTTACGATTTACGATCTTCGCCGTCGCACCGGCGCCGCCGGAATCATAAATCGTAAATCGTAAATAGTAAATTCGAAATGCGAAGCTCATCTTCAGATCATGAAGGGTTGATCACGCCGCTCGCCGTGCCGGACGAGGCGGAGGCGGGGATATCGATACCGCAAATGGACCGCTGGATCTATGCGTTCCTGGCGCTGGGTGTCCTCGGACGGGCCGTGCGCTACTTCCTCCGATTCCCGCTGTGGGGAGACGAGTGCTACGTCAGTGTCAACTTCTTCCACCGGGGGTATCTCGATCTGCTCCAGCCGCTGGACTATCATCAAGTGGGACCGTACCTGTGGCTGTGGCTGCAGAAGACGGCCGTGAATCTCTTCGGCTTCAGCGAGCTGTCGCTTCGTTTGCCCGCGTTCCTCAGCAGCATCTTGAGCCTGCTGCTGTTCTACCATCTGGTCCGGCGGTTGGTCGCGGGGCCGGCGCGAGTGATCGCCGTCGCGTTTTTCGCCGTGGGCTACCCATGCTTACGCTATGCGGCCGAAGCCAAGATCTATCCGCTCGATCTGTTCGCCGGCCTGCTGCTGGTCGTCCTATGGGTCGAATGGTTGTACCATCCCGATCAGCGCAAATGGCCGGTTGCCATGGCGGTTTGGGCCCCGTTGGCGATTGGACTATCCTACGCAGCGGCCTTCAGCGCGGGGGCCATCAGTCTGCTGCTTCTTGGGATGATCCTGTGCCGCCGGCTGCCTGGGGCCTGGAAGATGTGGCTCGTCTACAATGCCGGCGTCGTCCTGGGGACAGCTCTGACGTATCTGCTGACGGCCCGAGGTCAAATGACGGCGGACCAGAGCTTCCAAAGCGAGGCCTACGGCCTGCTCGGCGCCTTTCCGCCGCTCGATTCCGTCGGTGCCTTTGTCAAATGGATGGTCCTCACGCACACGGGGTCTCTTTTTGCCCATCCCGTCGGGGGTGACAACGGCGGCAGTACGCTGACGCTCCTTCTGTGCCTCATCGGCGCCGCGGTCTTTCTTCGCCGGCGGGAGGTCCTGCCGCCGCTGTTGCTGGCCCTGCCCTTGACGCTGCATTTTCTCGCGGCCGTGATGCAGCGGTATCCCTACGGCACCCACGTCAAGTTCTCCATGCACGTCGCTCCGATGATCTACATCCTGTTCGCCGTCGGCATCGCGGCCCTGCTCGGTCTGGACCTGCGGCAGGGTAAGACGGCCTGCTTCGTGCGCAACCTCCGAATTGTCTTGATCCTGGCGGCCGTCCTTGGCGTGGGCTCCATCATCCGGGACCTGTCGCGCCCCTACAAGACGAGAGCCGATCAGCAGGCCCGCGCGTTTGCCCAGTGGTTCTGGCCCCTCGCCGGCTTCGAGGATCGGGCGGTGGACATCAAAGATGATCTGGGCTACGAGTTCTCCCGGGGGACCTGGCACAACCTGAGCGCCTCGTCCATGTACCTGACCAACAAGTACATCTACGGCTCCCGGCCGATGCCGGCACTGCCACGGCCCGCCAACGTCCCGCCGCCGTCGCAGAAGGTTCTGCGCTGTGTCCTCTACAAGGATTCGCGCGAGGATTTCGACCAGGCGGCATTCGATCACTGGCTGACCCGGATGAAGCAGACGCATCCGTACCTGGGCCGCGATACCTATCCTTTCGTGCGCATGGACAAACGCGAGCGCCGCATTGCGACCCTTGACTACATCGAGGTCTACAAGTTCGATATCTCCACAGAGAGTCAGGGACCGGCGACAGTGAGCGGCTCGAACGTCCACCCAGTAGCAGGGGTGGTCGGAGACGCCGGCCGGCTCCATGCCGCCGGAGAGCACTTTCATTCCTCGGGTGATGATCCAGTCGATGCGGTTCCTGTCGTCCGAAGTGCCCAGGGCCTGCCCGATGGCATCCACGTTGTTGCTGTCGGCGAAGAACGCCACGAGCACGGGGTCGGCCGCCGTCGTGTTGAAGTCGCCGACCAGCACGGCGGGAGTATGCGCCTCGAACTCGTCCAGCACGCCCTGGAGTTGCACCGGCCGGATCTGGCCTCGATCGAGGTGCGTCACTATGAATGTGATCGGCTGTGGGCCCGCCATAGTCTCGGCCAGGAGCCGGTTCCGGAAGCTCTTCGCCGTGGCTCTACTGTAGACTAACGGCTCGCTCGTCCAGCGGCCCACCTCCAAGCGGCTGAGCAAGCCGTTGCCGAAATGGTACCTGTGCCACCGGTACTGGTTCGGAGCAAACAGCCATCCGATGTCGAGATTCCTCGCCAATTGCTCCGCCTGATCGGCTTGGCCCCAGAACGGTGGACCCGCGACTTCGTTTAGCCCGATAAGATCGGCATCCCGGAGCACTTGGGCCGTTCTATTCAGATCGCGGATGCCGTCGATCCCCTTGCCCCGGCGGATATTGTAGGTAGCGACGCGGAAGCGGCTCTTGCGGGTGGGCTGTAAGTCGTCGGGCCAAGAGATTCCGGCTCCTTGCTGCGGCCCGACCGGCGTGCGGCGGCCGGCATACGCCGCATAGAGTGCGACACACAGGGCCACGGCGAGGAGCGCCAGGTTTCGCCACCGGCGCGAGGGGCCGGTCCTCCAACGCCGCTGGGGCTGACTGCCTTGAGAAGATCGAGTGGCCGAATCATCGGTGTCCGTCATGTGTGTTTCTTTCCCGTCGTTCCATCGAGGCGGAACGTTTGTGTCTATATAGCGAGCATAACCGTCTTCGTCAACGCCGAGGGCCGATGGCCCTTTGCGAGATGGCCGGTACTCTCTACAATGTGTGGATGCTCTACGTGGAGTTATTTATCCTGGTCTTGCTCAATCTGCTGTGGCTGCTGCTCGTTCTGTTCGGTCTGCCCGGCAATTGGCTGATGGTGCTGTCGACTTCCCTGTTGGCGTGGTGGACGTGGGATGAAGGCGTGTTCTCCGGCTGGACCCTGATTGCGATTGCCGTTCTCGCGGCACTGGGCGAGCTGATTGAGTTCCTGGGCGGCCTGGTCGGAGCACGCCGCGCAGGAGCAAGCTGGAGAGCTTCCCTGGCGGGCATCTTCGGCGCCCTGATCGGCGCACTCGGCGGGACAGTCCTGTTTCCCATGCCCGTGGTCGGCACGATTGTCGGCGCCTGCCTCGGTGTGGGTTTGGCCGTGTGGCTTGTGGAGACCTCGCGCGGGGAGCGTCCGGAGCTCTCGTATCGACGGGCCGTCGGGGCCGGAATGGGTGAACTCATCGGCATTCTCGGCAAGTTCGCCGTCGGCGTCGCGGTTTGGCTTACGATTGCGATCGCCGCCTTCTGGCCGTGATGCAGAACGCCTGCTGGAAGCCCGGCGTATAGTACGCAGAAGCATACGTAGAGCAAGTCATGACGAGGCTTCAGGTGAGGAGTAGTGCGATGACGCTTTACATAACAGAGAATTGCAGAACGTGCGCTGGTTTGCGCGAAGCACTGGAGGCCACCGCGCTGGCCCACGAAACGGTGGTGGTGCCGTCGCAGGCGTGGTCCGGGCAGGCACCCGAAGGAACCGAGCCGCCTGTGCTGGTCGATGAGGAGAAGGTGATCCAGGGCAGCGACGACATTTCCGCCTACATCGAGCATCTCCGGGCGTTCAAGGCGGATTGGCTGAAGTATCAAAGCGACGTGTGTTACGCGGATTGACTGAACGGACAGTAGCGGTTGGCAGGTGCTGTGGAATCGGACAATAGACGACTGTTCTTGCCTATGAACCGGGAGGACCTGCGCCGCCGCGGCTGGGATCGGGCGGATGTGATCCTCGTTACGGGCGATGCGTACGTGGACCATCCGTCCTTCGGCGTGGCGCTGATCGGCCGCTGGCTGGAAAAGCTGGGTTATCGGGTGGCGATCCTGGCCCAGCCGGACTGGCGCAGCGTGGAGGTCTTCCGTTCGCTTGGTGCGCCGAGGCTGTTTTGGGGGATCACTTCCGGCTGCATCGATTCGCGTCTGAACGACTATGCCTCCCTGGGCCACCGCCGGCAGGCGGATGTCTACAGTCCCGGCGGCGCCACGGATCTGCGGCCCGCTCGACCCTTGCTGACCTACGCGGCCCGGGCCCGCGAGGCGTATCCGCAGGTGCCGATCATCCTGGGTGGCTTGGAAGCCAGTCTGCGGCGGCTGGTCCATTACGATTACGTCTCCGACAAACTGATGCGGTCGGTGCTGGCGGATGCCAAGGCCGACCTGCTCGTTCATGGCATGGGTGAGTTGGCCGTCGCCGAGATCGCCCGCCGCTTGGATCGAGGGGAGTCGATCAGCAGGATGACCGACATCGCCGGCACGGCGTACATGGCGATGCGCGACAGGCCCGTGCCGGCGGATGCTGTCCGGCTGCCTTCGTTGACTGAGCAGACTCAGAGCAAAGACTTGGTCATGGCGGCGCAGGAGCAGTACCAGCGGCTCGCTGTTCCTGATGGCGGACTGGTTTCTCGTACTGCCTCTAATCCGCAATCCGCAATCCGCAATCCGCAATTGATCCAACCGGGCCGACCGGTGGTGCAGGATCAGGACCCCGGCACGATTGTCGTGATGCCACCCGCCCGGCCTCTGACCTCCGCCGAGTTGGATGCTTTGTACGATCTGCCGTTCACACGGCAATGGCATCCGCAGTACGCAAACACCGGGGGAATTGCGGCGCTGGAGCCGGTGGAGTTCTCGATCACGACGCACCGCGGCTGCTACGGCGGCTGTTCCTTCTGTTCGATCTACTTCCACCAGGGCAAAGAGATCACCTCGCGCAGCCTCGAATCGCTCCTGGCTGAGGCGGACAAGCTGAGCCAGGCCCCGCGCTTTCGCGGCACGATCAGCGACATCGGCGGGCCGACGGCCAATATGTACGGCACGAACTGCACCGCCGAGCAGATGTGCACGCGGCCGAGCTGTGTCTTCCCGTCGCCGTGCCGGAATCTGGATCTCGACTTCGGGCCGCTCCTGGAGATGATGGAGGCGTTCGTGCGATGGAAGGGCGATTCGCGCGGCACCAGACATGTCTATGTGGCCTCGGGCATTCGTCACGACCTCGCCTTGCACAGCAAGGAATACCTCGACTTGCTCGTCAAGCACTTCGTGGGCGGGCATTTGAAGGTCGCGCCCGAGCACTACTGCGACCAGGTCCTGCGGCTGATGGGAAAGCCCTCGTTCGAGTTGTTCGAGGAATTCGAGAGCCGGTTCGAGGCTGCTTGCCGGCGTGCCGGCCGCGAGTACTACCTCGTGCCGTACTTCATCAGCGCTCACCCCGGCTGTACGCTCGAACACGCCGTGAAGCTCACCGAGTATCTCGTCTCCCGGTCCTGGCAGCCCCGGCAGGTGCAGGATTTTGTCCCCGTGCCGCTGACCGCCTCGACGGCGATGTACGTCGCCGGCCGAGATCCGCGCGGCCACCAGATTCATGTCCCCACCGGCCGGCGCGAGAAGCGGCTCCAGGCGGCGCTGCTCCAATACTACCGCGAGCCCAACGCGAAGCTCATCACGGAAGACCTCCAATCCAGCGGGCACAGAGACCTGCTGAAGAATCTGCAGCGGATATGGTCCGGAAATCGTCGGCGTGGGAGAAGATGATCCCCTCCGCCAAAGACAAACTGTGAATCTGCGGAAAAACCCCTTGTGTTGCGGGCCGGCCGGGGTATACCAGAGCCTCGTCTTGGCTGCCGGGTGACGGTCCAGGGAAGGGCCGACAGATAGCCGCGACGCCTGGGAAGGAACTGGTTGTATGTCGTTAGCAATGCTCCCCGAGGGGGGGATCGCTGACTGGGCGGGGCCGCTGGGCCTGGTCATCCACCATAGTCTGCTGCTGTTTGCGGTCATCAATCCCATCGGCAACATTCCGGTATACGTCGATCTGACCCGCGAGCTGGAGAAGCGGGAGCGGGCCCGCGTGTTGAACCTGGCTGTTCTCATTGCTTTCTCCGTGGTCGTGGTCTTCTCCCTGATCGGCGATTGGAGTCTCGCTTACCTGTTCAATGTGAACGTCTCCGAGCTGGAGATCGCCGGCGGCATTCTGCTGTTCATCATTGCCCTGCGCGGCATCCTGGCGTACGGAGCGGCCTATGAGCATCCGAAAGACCGTGTCATGGTGGCGGTGTTTCCCATTGCCTTTCCCATCATGGTCGGTCCCGGCGCCCTGACCATCACGATCATCACGTCCCAGGCGATCGGGCAGGTCCTCGATGATCTTCACGGCGGTGATCGCCTTTACCCTCGTCTTTCTGATCGCCCGAAATTCGCATCGCCTGATGCGTTTGATCGGCCCCTACGCCGGCACGATGATCGCCAAGCTGCTCTACATCTTTCTGGCGGCCAAAGCCGTCGGCATGGTCCTCGACGGCGTCGGCACCTTTCTCCGACAAATCTTCCCCCAGGTGCAGTCTCTGCCGTAGTCCCCGGCACCACCTTGCCCAATGTCGATAGCGGTATTCACTTGTCAAAGAGCGGAAACGGAAGTTCGGCGAGACTGACGGCCTGTCCGCTGCGGGCCCAGGCCCAGGATTCGAGATAGAGCCGAACGTGGGCCAACTCGACTACTTGCTCTTGTCTGGTTTGCTTTCCTGGGCCTTTTTCGGTTCCTTGGCCGCCTTGGATTTCACGGCCTTCTGCTCATCCGGGCGGATCGGCGTCGGCGCGCCTTTGACCTGCATCTCCACCGCGTAGAGCGAGGTCCGGGCCGTAATGAACAGGGTGCTATTGTACGGGCCGGCGAAGGTGACATTGGCCGGTTGTTCGGGGACCTGAATCTCCTCGATCTTCTTTCCATCCTTGTTGTAGACGGCGACGGCCTGGGTCGTCAGGTAGACGTTGCCCTTATTGTCGATCGTCATACCGTCCGAGCCTTCGGGGGCGAACAGTCGCTTTTTGGCGAGCGTGCCGCTCTTGTTGATCTGGTAGGCGTAGGTATTCCCGGCCCCGGCGTCGGCGACGTAGAGCGTCGTGCCGTCGGGCGTACCGATCAGGCCGTTCGGGCGGACCATGTCGCTGATGACGCGGACGATGGTCTTGTGATCGGGCGTCAGGTAGAAGACGTAATCGCCCTCCTGCTCCATGCCCTCGCGGTTGCCGTAGCGCGGATCGCTGAAGTATACGCCGCCCCTGGGATCGATCCACAGGTCATTGGGGCTGTTGAACTTCTTGCCTCGGTACTTGTCCGCGAGCACCGTGATTTCGCCCTTCGGCGAGATCGACACCAGCCGGCGGGCCTCGCCCTGGCAGGCGAGCAGATTGCCGTCCTTGTCGAAGTACAGCCCGTTGGCGCCGCCGGAATTGTCGAGGAACACGGTGGGCGTGCCGTCGAGGGACCACTTGATGATGCGGTTGTTCGGGATGTCGGTGAAATAGACATTGCCCGCGGCGTCTCCGGCCGGACCCTCCGTGAACTGGAAATCGTTCACCACCTTCTTCACTTGGGCTCCGGCGGCCACCAGGCTCTTTCCCTTGGCCGCCTCCTTCTTCGCCGGCTTCTCCTTCGCGACCTCCTCTTTTGCGGCCTTGTCCTTCGCGGGCTTCTCCTTCGCCACGCCCGTCAGGCCCAGTGCCAGAACTACTGACAACGAGATGAAACCAATCCTCAACTTCATATTCATTCCTTTCTCCAACGCGTCTTGTGCGGTTCCGTGTGTGCCTTTGCTTCTCCAGAGAGTCTACCTGCCCGCCCACCCAAGGGCAAGTCCTCGAACCGGCCTCCGTCGGCGCGGTCACTCGAATTGGCTTTGTTTCACCGAACCTATGTGAAGCGCAGGAATCGTCATAAGTCCTTTTCACTAAAGCACTTGCCATGTCCAGCCGCTGCGGCGAAATTGGCTTTGTTTCGCACGATTTGCCCTCCCGGGAACGCCGATCTCCGGATCGGCATAATGGCAGGAATTGGGTTTGTTTGTACAAAACCCCACGCCTCGCGTCCCCCAGGCCGCGTCCCACCCGGCCTCGCCGGGCAAATTGGGTTTGTTTCGCACAACAGGGACAAGACGGGAATGCTGGAACGATGGAACACTGGAAGGGTGGGATATCTTGCTCGCCAGGAATTGGCTTTGTTTTGCCGAAGCCTGATGCATGTACGATTTACCATAACTCCTTTTCCGCAAAGCACTTGCTCCTCTTGTAGCTCTCCCAGAAATTGGCTTTGTTTCGCACAATCGCTCCCCGGCGGGGTCTCCCGGCCGCCCGCGCCCATTCCTGGGCGCCCGGACGAAATTGGGTTCGTTTCGCACGAACGGCCTTCGGCCGAGTTTGAAGTGTAAAGTGTGAAGTGTGAAGTCCTGAGCACGGGCTTTCCCCTTCTTAACACTTGAGACTTAAAACTTGAAACTCCTCTCCATGTTGACATCTCATTCTTGTGACAAGAAGCACAAAAAGAACAGGGGACCATGTTCCTTACCAGCAAGGCCACATGCTGCCGCTGTGGTGATTCCAATGGCAGCCGCCACCGTGGGCGGCCACGCTTCTGTCGTATATAGACGCGTTTCGACACCCGTATGTTTCATAAAGATCAACATTCCGCCAGGAATTTTCTTCGCCGGACCAGCCCAGCCCGGCGGGCGAAAGAGGGACCCCAAACGCGAAGTTCTGCGTTTGGGTACCCGGATAATAGCCCAGCCATTCATGGCTGGGGAGCAGGGACAAGAAACAAAGCCAGTCCCGTCAGGGACGAAAGAACACCTCCTCTGGGAACCCCCGGGAGGAAGATGCTGCCATCCGGCCTTCCGCCGGACCGCTGCGTTTGACGCTTTACGGATACCGATGAACCGCGCTTCTCGCCGCCGCCTTTGCCCTCGTGAAGTCTCGCTAAAGCTCAAAATAAGGGCAGACCCCCTGCACGACCTTGGCCCCGTTCATGGCGGCAAGGAATTGGACAATGCCTGCACCCAGTTGGCCGGCGTACTCGCGAAGCTGCCCTGGCTGAAACCGGTGGCCCCCGAGGTGTTCGTCGGCAAGTACGATCCGGCCCAGCTCCGCTTTCCCGACTCGCTGCTTGCCGTTCTGCCCGCGAGCCCGCTCCACGGCGTGCCTGCCCACGACGGCCGGGACTGGCCCGCGATCCGCGCCTGGGCCGGCACCCTCCCCGGCGCACTGCAACTTGAACCGCCTGCCGCGGTGGTCTCGTGACCTCGATTTCCTCATTCGCAGGACGTGCGCCTTCTGCCGACTTTCTTGACTTGCCCCGAAGCGCCGTGCTATCATTATGGTGGTTGGCAAATCCACAACTGCCTGAGCGGAAGGAAGAAGACAATGAAGGCCGTTACCGCGCTTCTCGCTGCCGCACTCGTTCTTTCGGGTTGCTCGCGGGAGCCCGACGTTTCTTCTGATGCCGGTGTGAGCTTTGAAGAGACAGAGACGGGAGTCATCCCAAGGGCCATCAGAGCGGAAACGGGCAAGTTTCTCTTGCTCAAGCAGCGCGATCTTGACGTAGCGCTCAAGATCGTTGAGCACACGCGCCCCAGCCAGGACGATGCGCCCACATGGGGCGCCAAGTACGAATGCTTCGTGTTCGAGAACGATGACTACTCGCGTTTCCAGAGGTATACCGGCGAAGTGTACGAGCGGGAGCGCGGCCGTGTTTACGTGCTGTCCTCTGCGAAGCCCGAGTACATTGACTGTCGGACATTCCAGATTGAATGGTCAAAGGCGGACTGGATCTATTTCAATGATTCGATATCGGCTATGGCGAGGACAGACAAGATCGATATCAAAGATGTCAACTTCCTGGATGAGAAGCTGCCATGGCATCACCGAAGCAAACCTGCCTCCTCTGTCACTTCGCCGACCGGCAGTTCTTTTGATATCAATGCGTACTCGGAACAGATCAGAACCGGAGTTGGCGACAACGCAATCAGGGCTGAAGTAGGGAAGTTCATGTTGTTGAAGCGCGATGGTCCGGATGTGGCACTGAAGATCATTGAGCACACACGACCGAGCCGGAGCAGTGCGGCGAAGCCAGGTGCCCGGTACGAGTGCTTCGTCTTTGAGAACCACGATTACTCTCATTTCGAGAGATATACCGGCGAGCTTTACGAGCCTGGCGAAGGCGTTGTCAGCCATACCTGGATCGACTATGGGACCTTCCAAGTCGAATGGTCTGAAGGCGACTGGATCTATCTCCATGATTGGATCCGGGCAGTGGCGCGGACGGACAAGACCGACATCAAAGATGTCAACTTCGCGGATGAGAAGCTGCAATGGTATTACCGAAAGAAACCTGCCTCCGTCGATTGATTTGACGCGGAGGATGGGGGTCGTTTGCGATGGGCGACCTTTAGGAAGTCCCTTCGTCTTGCGAAAAAGGGGGAGAGATGGAAAGGCTGTTGTGCTTGATGACGCTCGCTTCCCAGTATATACTATGGTATATATTTGAACAGGAGTTGCTATGGATACAGCCAAGCTTTTCAAGAACGGGCGGAGTCAGGCGGTGCGGCTGCCGAAGGAATACGCTTTGCCCGGCGATGAGGTGTATGTGAAGAAGATCAATGGGGTCGTGGTGCTCATTCCGAAGGATGGCGACCTATGGAGGTCTTTTGTCGAGAGCCTGGACAAATTCTCCGACGATTTCCTGCGTTTCAAACGCGATCAGGGCAGGTTTGAACCCCGTGACGCCATCAAATGAACTACCTGCTCGACACCGATATCTGCATCTATATCATCAACAGGAAGCCACCGGCTGTCCTGAAGCGAGTCCAATCCAAACGGCCGGGGCACATCGCCATTTCCACCATCACCCTGGCCGAGCTGGAGTATGGCATTTTCCGCAGCCGTTATCCGGACCGCAATCGGATAGCCCTGTTGGAGTTCCTCGTTCCGTTCGCGATTCTTGACTTCGATCAGGCGGCTGCGGCGGAGTATGGGCGAATCCGATCGTTGCTGGAGACCAAGGGCAGGCCGATTGGACCCATGGACCTGCTGCTGGCGGCCCAGGCGAAGTCGCACCACCTGGTTCTCGTGACCAACAATGAGAAGGAATTCACGAGAATAGATGGTCTGCGAGTCGAAAACTGGGCGAAAACCGTGATTTGACAAGCGCCAATGCGAATGCTACTCTTGATGGAGACCGACAGGCTTCCCCGTGTCAGACGTTTTGGAAATCGGATACCTTTGGCAAACGGAAAGGATCGCTTATGAAGGGCGAGTTTACGGCGATCATTGAGAGCGCTCCGGAAGGGGGCTATTGGGCCATATGTCCGGAGGTTCCGGGAGCGAATGGCCAGGGAGAGACGGTCGAAGAGGCAAAAGAGAGCCTCAGAAAGGCAATCATCCTGATCTTGGAGGATCGACTGGAAGACATTCGACGTGGCTTGCCTGATGATGCCATTCAAGAGACGATTGCGATCTGATGAAACGAAAAGAGTTGGAGAAGAGACTGAGGATCGCGGGCTGCTTCCTGAAGAGAGAAGGTTCGTCGCATTCACTCTGGATGAATCCGAAGACCGGGGTCATTGAAGCTGTGCCTCGTCATATCGAGATCAAGGAGCCGCTGGCCAGGAAGATTCTGAAAAGCTTGGGTGCAGAGTAGGAAGGGGAGCTTCACCTGAATTCTGACCGAAGGCTTGTCATGGGTATGCAACCTTGATCTTGGCCAGATAGATGCTCGTCTTGCCTTCGTGGCTGGAGTAGTAGCTCATGTAGAGCAGGTCGTTGTGCCAGACGAGGCCGGGATAGCTGGTGTCGCCGCCGCTGGGGAGCTTCAGGAGCTTGGTCATCTTGTGCTCGGTCATGTCGAGGTAGCACAGGGCGGTGTGGGCGCCGTCCTGGTGCATCCGGCCGGCGGCGAGCCAATGGCCGGTCGGCAGTTGGATCAGATTTGGGCCGCCGAAGCCGTTGAACTCGGGGCCGAGATCGTGCCATTGCCATTGCGTGTAGTCGCCCCGGCTGATGCCGAGGATGGCACTGTACGGATGGTCGTCGAGCCTGTCCCGCCGGATCAGGGCATAACAGGTGCCAGTGCTGTCGAAGCGCAGCGTGACCTCGCCCGGCCGGCCCACGCCGTAGAGCTTGTACACCAGCGGCCGGTAGGTGACACCGTCGTCGCTGGTGAGCAGTTCAAGATGAGGCGTTGTGCCTTGCGGGGCGGGGTAGGAGACGCCGTAGGCTTTGCCTTCGTGCCAGGTCACGCACCACAGCCACCGGCCGGGCTCGACGACGATCTGCGGCTTGGTCCAGTCAGTGCCATCTTTGGAGAAGGCGACGAACGAGCCGGTTGGGGCGCTCTCGCCATCCTTCTTCCTCGGGGCGGCCCCGCCCAGCAGCATCAGCCGGTTGTCGGGCGTGACGGACAGGTGCGCATCCCGCAGGTCGTAACCGTCGAGCGCAATCAGTCCCGTTGAGGTCCACGCGTCCGCGTCTTGCGAGCGCAGGACACGGATTTGGCCATCGGTGGAGACGTGGCCTCGACCCTCGCGGAAGGCACAGTAGAACTGGTCATTCCAGCGGCTCAAGTCCGTGAAGGCATTGTGCGGGGCCTGATCCCAGATCTTCTTGACGCCGAGCAACTCGACCTTGAGAGGTACGGCAGCAGAGGCAATGGCCGCCTGTAGAACGACGAACGCGATCGATGCCAATCTTGTCTCCACCCTTAAGCCCTTTCATCTCTACGTGTCTGGGTGCGATGTCCACGCTTGCGTGGACATACTCTACCGGTGCAAGACACATGCCTGCGCAAGCGTAGGCATGGCACCCGGTATTTTGTCTCATCAACCCCGTGTCATTCCCGCGCAGGCGGGAACCCACTACCCATCGTCATAGCGTGGACCCCCGCCTCCGCGGGGGTGACATTGCAGATGACCTTGGCACTGAATGCGCCAGGCTCGTTCCTAAGTAGGCTCCTTTGACGCGGGTCTTGACGGCGTAGAGCGAGTCGCTGGCGGTGATGAAGAGCGTGTCGCGATCCTTGCCGCCGAAGGAGACGTTCGCCGTCCAGCCTTTGTCGATCGCGATGTGGTCGATCTGCTTGCCCTCGGGATTGAAGACGGTGACGCCCTTGCCGGTCAGGTAGAGGTTGCCCTCGTTGTCGATCGTCATGCCGTCGGAGCCCATCGAGCAAAAGAGCGTCTTGTCGGCGAGCGTCCCGTCCGGGTTGATCTTGTAGCGGTACGTCTTGCGGGCGCCGATGTCGGCGACGTACAGGAGCTTGCCGTCCGGCGTGCCGCGGATGCCGTTCGGCTGAGTCAGATCGGTGGTCACGCGGACCGGCTCCGTCGCGCCGGGGGCGAGGTAGTAGACGTGCTGGCCATCCTGCTGCATCGCCGGGTTGCGGGTCCAGTAGTCCCGCTTGTAGAGCGGGTCGGTGAAGTAGATGCCGCCGTTGGGGGCGATCCAGAGGTCGTTGGGGCCGTTGAGCAGCTTGCCCTGGTAGTTCTTGACGACCACCGTGACTTTGCCCTGCGGGTCGATCTTCCAGAGCTCGTTGTTCATGTCGGCGCAGGTCCAGAGGTTGCCCTGCTTGTCGAAGAACATGCCGTTGGACCGGCCGGCGGGCTTCATGAAGTCCGTCAGCTTGCCGTCCACGGACCATTTGCAGATCCGGTCGTTCGGCTGATCGGTGAAGAACACGTTGCCTTCGGCGTCGGCGGCGGGGCCTTCGGTGAACTTGAAGCCGCCCGACAGCAGGGCGGCCTTCTCGCCCGGGGCGACCACGCCGGCCGCTTTGTTCTCGACTGAGGTTTTTGACACTTTCACAAGCTCGATCCCTTCATTCTTGCCGAGGTTGCGGGAGTACTGCCTGTCCTTCGGCGTTGTTCCAGTGCTCGTGGACGCCGAGGCTGGCCAGGCGTTTCGTGGCGGTCGCATGGTCCGGATCGTAGAACGTGCCGGAGGGCGGATTGTCGGCCAGGGCCGCCTCGTGCAGATAATCATCGGTGCCCGCCATGCCGGTGGCCTTGGGCAGATCGACCAGCAGGAAATCGAAGCCCACCGAGTCGATCGCCACCGGGTCCTGCGAAGCGAACAGGCTGGAGGTCCAGTCGTCGTTGAAGGGCGCGGAGGCGAACTTCCGGGGGACGCGGTCATCGGGGTGCGTGCCGCAGTAGAGGCCATCGAGCAGGTAGAGCACGGTCTTGCCGCCGGTGCAGGCGTGGCCCATCAGGTCCACGAGGTTGCGGTATTCCTTGCTGCCCCGGCTGAAGCCGCTCTTGTGCAGGTCGAGATAACCCTTCGCCGGCGGAGTGCGAACCAGCGAGCCATAATGGTTCTTCGCGCAGAGGGTGACGCCCGCGCCGCTGTGGGCCTTGAGATTGGCGAAGTTGATGAAGTACGCGGCCTCGGCGTAGGCCTTGGGCAGGTAGTCCTGCTGGACGCCTTCGGGCCGGCTGCTCCAGTAGATCGGGACGGTGGAGAGCTCCGCCTTGGTCCGGCCGGAGGTGCCTTGGCCGTCCAGGTAGGTCGACCTCGGGGAATTGCTGGTGGAGCAGGTCGTAGTATTCCTTGGCAAAGAGGCACAAGGTGTCGCCGATGGTGATATCCGCCTGCTTGACGCCGACCGTTTGTGTCAGTTGTTTCAGCAGGGCGGCGATCAACTGCGGCGAGGTGTTCATGTAGTCCTCCCATTCCCGCAGCACGGCATAGGTCTCGCGATTGACACACCTGCCGCCCCCGATCATGCCGACGAAATTCACTTTGATCATGATCTTCTCGCCGGGCTTGTAGCCGGCATCGCCCTTGCCGTGGGCCTTGTTGTGATACCGGAACAGGGCATCCCATGCCTTGGCATCCGGTCGATTCGCCCGTCAGCGAGCGGACGGCGTTCGACATCATCTGCTCGCAAATCGCCGGATTGGTGTGTTCGTCCTCCCAAGGATGTCCGTTGCCCGGCACCTTTCCAGTTGGTCGCCTCGGGATCGTGGACCCAGACCACGCGTCCCGGATGGATGCCTTTGCCCTGGCCGATGGGGGAAAGCCCCGGCTGCTCGGCGGCGGTCAGCGCCTTCTCCGGCATATTCGTGAGGGCGACCACGCCGAACACGAGAGCGGCGACGAGGCACGCGATCGCCAGGGGCAGTCGCGACTGCCGCAGGAGTCCCTTGGCCTTGCGGAACGCCACGACCGAGCCGCCCAAGCCGATCAGCCAGGCGACAAAGCCCGAGGCCAGCGGCATGGCGAGCCGCTGACACGGATACGTCGCCCGCGAAGGCTTGGGAATCACCCGAATGAGAAACCAGACCAGCGAGAACAGGCCCAAGATCGGCACCAGCCAGAAGAGCCAGCTTTGCCTGAGCCTCTCTATCAAGGGTGGGGCTTGTCCCGCCGCCTCTTCCCGCCGGCAACAGGGATGATGATGGTGCGAATGCACGTCGTGATGATCGTGGCTTTCATGCGAGTGCGACATTTCTTACACCTCCATCGGTCGATCGTGAATCGTGAACCAACGTCGAGGAAGTATTGTACCACGCCGCCGGGGTCAAGTCTTGGCTTTTTTCGCCTGGCGGGGGCGAGGCCGGAGGGTCGAGGGGCGGGGGAGGCCGCCCGGCCCCGCCGGGCAAATTGGGTTCGTTTTGCGCATTTGCCCTTCGTGCCACGTCGCCCAGGCCCCCGTCCCGCCGGCGTAGCCGGAAATTGGGTTCGTTTTGCACGATTGGCTCCGGCCAATTGGGTTTGTTTGTACAACTGGCCCCAAGTCGCTCGCCACCCGAGATTGGCTTTGTTTTGCACTTCACACTTCACACCTCACAACTTCAGACCTTCTCCCGCAATTGGCTTTGTTTTGCCGAGACCTGTCGAATATGCTATTCACCATAACTCCTTTCCTCATCCGCAGTTATCCTTCCTTTGCCCGTCCTGAAATTGGGTTTGTTTGCGCAATTCGTACGCATCGGCACTAGCGCCAATGAGTGGAGTTGGGGCTCCCCAACGCGAAATTCTGCGTTGGGGACGCCTTCGCAAACGCGATTTATCGCGTTTGGGTTCCCGTAGCACGGCCGTCTCGGCCGTGAGTACCACGGGCATCGCCCGCCACCGATCGTGTCGAGGGCAGGCTCTGCACGGGGGCAGGCTCTGCCCGTGCCACTGCCATCTGATCGCCCGGCGGAAATTGGCTTTGTTTTCCGAGGCCCGTTCCAGGTCCCATTCGTCATAACTCTTTTCCCCAGCCGCTGTTAGCCTTCGTTCGGCCGTCCCGAAATTGGGCTTGTTTGGCGCACAGACATTCTGGACTTTCGCTTCTTTCCGCTGGTCCACAGTCGTCTCAAGGCCGGGCGAACCGCTTCCCGGCCGGACTAGGAACAGCATCCGCGATGCCGCGATCTTGCGAGCGAGAGAAAACGACGCCCGCCTGATTCCTCCGGACGAAGGGAAACCCTTAGGCCGTGCATGCCGGCCCGGCTACGATACGGCAAAGGGAACTTGAACGTGGTGCCGGCGGCTGCGTAGTTTGCCAAGGTCAGCAAAGAACAAAGGGCATTGCAGGAGTTGAGCAAGGAACAAAGGGGGTAACCATGACTGGCATGACAATGATGGGAACACGGAAGATTCACAAGGTCTGGCGAAGCGTGCCGACGATTGAAGGGGCCGGCGTGCACCTGCGGCGTGCGTTCGGAAACAGCGAGGTGCCGATGTTCGATCCGTTCCTGCTGCTCGACGACTTCCGGTCGACCAAGCCGGC
This sequence comes from uncultured Planctomycetota bacterium, assembly GCA_963699595.1. Lineage (GTDB taxonomy): Bacteria > Planctomycetota > Phycisphaerae > Sedimentisphaerales > Anaerobacaceae > PLanc-01. The sequence continues at coordinate 29,020 of CAVOUO010000030.1, read as the reverse complement.
GGACTACCTCCGGGGCTTTCCCTGGCATCCCCATCGCGGGATTGAGACGATCACCTATGTTCTCGGCGGAACCGTGGAACACGGGGACAGCATGGGCAACCAGGGCGTCATTCGCGGCGGCGACGTGCAGTGGATGACCGCCGGCAGCGGCATCGTGCACCAGGAGATGCCCAAAGGGGATGAGGCCGGCAGGATGTTGGGCTTTCAGCTCTGGGCGAATCTGCCCGCCGATCACAAGATGATGGCCCCGCGGTATCGCGAAGTCACGGCCGGACAAATCCCGGAGGTGAGGTTGGACGACGGTGTCCGGGTCCGGATCGTCTCCGGCAGAGTGGGTGGCGTCCAGGGCCCCGTGCGCGACATCGTGACCGATCCGGTCTATCTCGACGTGACCGTCCCGCCACGGTCGGAGCATTTCCACCCCACGCCGCCGGAGCACACCGCCTTCGCCTACGTGATCGAGGGCAAAGGGTACTTCTGTCAGGAGAAGGACCCGTTCACCTACGACATGCAGGGAGCGAACTACTTCGACATGCAGCGCGAGCCGTTTCTGGACAATGGCATGCTCGTTCTGTTCGAGAAGGGCGACCAGATCATGGTCTCGACGGAGGATGAGCCCGTCCGGTTCCTGCTCATGTCCGGCCGGCCCATCGGCGAGCCGGTGGCGTGGTACGGCCCCATCGTGATGAACACGGAAGAAGAGCTGCGGGTCGCCTTCGAAGAATACCGCCGCGGCACCTTCATCAAGTGAAGGAAGCCCGAAGCACCCGCGGCGGTCTGACCCGGCAGCAGCGTGCGATCCTCGTCTGCGTTCCGGCGTGACCCGGCGACCAACGTTGTCGGATTGATTTCCTTGATTTGCCTATCCCCCCATGCTATCGTCCTCTTTTGCCGCGCCGGAGATGACCGAATTGGCTATGGATCGCTCTTCACTGACAAAATTTGCCTGGCTGTCGATTGCGGCGGCCGTGGTCACGATTGGGCTCAAGAGCTTCGCTTACGTCTTGACCGGCTCGGTCGGTCTGCTTTCGGACGCGGTGGAATCGCTGGTCAACCTGGTGGCGGCGATTATGGCCCTGGCCATGCTGATCGTCGCGGCTCGTCCGGCGGACAAAGAGCATCCGTACGGGCACAGCAAGGCGGAGTATTTCGCCAGTGGCGTCGAAGGCATCCTCATTTTGCTGGCGGCGGTCAGTATTGGCGTGGCGGCCGTACTCCGGATGATCACGCCGCGGCCGCTGGAGCAGGCCGGCGTGGGACTCGGAGTTGCGGTGGTGGCCTCGGCCATCAACTTCATCGTGGCGCGCATCCTGTTGCACGTCGGCAAAAAGAGCGACTCGATCACCTTGGAAGCTGACGCGCATCACCTGATGACGGATGTCTGGACTTCGGTGGCGGTCATTGGCGGTGTCGGCGCCGTGGCGCTCACGGATTGGGAACTTCTGGACCCGATTGTCGCCTTGGCAGTCGCGGCTAATATTGTACGGACCGGCTACCATTTGATGCGGCGGTCCGTGGCAGGCCTGATGGATGCGGCCCTGCCCCAGGATGAAAACGACAAGCTGTTGAAGGTCCTCAATAAATACAAGGAGCAGGGCATCCAGTTTCATGCCCTGCGGACCCGCCAGGCGGCCGGCCGGCGCTTCGTCTCCATTCACGTCCTGGTCCCCGGCCGCTGGTCGACGCACAAGGCCCATCATGTCGTCGAGGACATCGAGGCCGACATTCGCGGCGTCCTGGCCGGCGTGGTCATCTTCTCCCATCTGGAGCCGGTGGACGACCCGCTCTCCTTCCAGGACATCGAAATCGACCGCTGACGACGCAGCGTGGCGAGGGCGTCCCGCCCTTGTGTTTCGCCGGCATCTTGCCGGCGAGAAAAGAACAAGGGCCAGATGCCCTCGCCACGAGCTGCGCAACCGGCAGGCGAAAGAGGACAACCGCCCACCTGGAGTATTGACTTTACCCGATCCAATGGCTATGGTTTCTTCCATCGCAGTCAGACGCGTACACACGGATGTGCGCGAAAAGGAAAGACGGAAAAGGGAGGTACTGTCATGGAACGTCGAATTCTCCAGAGTGTTGTGGTCGCTGTCCTGATGGTGGGGGTCACGGGCTGCTGCGGCCTCTGCAAGAAGGGCGAGAAGGCGGAAGGGGCGGAAGCGAAGGAGGCCCCGGCGCAGCAGGTGTCTTTGTCGGAGGTCCCCGAGCCGGCCCGGGCCGTGATTGAGAAGGTGACCGCCGGCGGCAAGATCAAGAAGATCGAGAAGGCCGAAGAAGGCGGCAAGACCATCTACGATGTCGAGGCGACGATGCGCGATCGGGACGTGGAGTACGATATCGCCGCCGACGGCACCATCCTGACGTCCGGGCAGACCGTCCCGTATGCCTCCGTGCCGCTCGTCGTGCGGAACGCCGCCGAGAAGTACTTCGGCTCCGCCGAGGGTCTGAAGGCCTTTGTGGAACTCGAGGAAGGCAAGACCTTCTATGAGATCTCCGGCAAGAAGGGCAACGCCCCGATGACCGTGAAGCTTACCGACACCGGCCAGATCATCGAAGAAGAAAGGGAGTGACGCTCCCTGCGGTTGAGTCTTTTGTCGCACACTGTGCAGCACCGTAAAGAAGATTTCCAAGGCGATGAGGGGCGATCCGACGGCTGGTCGGTATTCCTCGATGAGAGTTCCGATCACCGGCGGTGTCTTGGTCTCCGTTATCCTTCTGGGCGGGTGGGGTTGTGCGACCAAGACGCCGGCCGTCCGGCCGGAGTGTCCTTCCCTCGACGCCAGCGACTACTATTTTCCTAAAGGAGCGCTCGACCCGTCGCGTCCCAAGATCGACGGCTTTCTGCGGGATTGGTATTCCAAGTATCTCCGGGCGATGCTGGAGCCGTCCCTGTCCTGCGGCGCGAGGCCGGAGGGGTTTGCCTACCGGTTTCTGTGGCTGCGGAGTTTTCATCACCCGATCGCCATGCGCATCGAGAACATTGGCCCTTCCGTCACGTTGAACGCAGTGGAGTTGGACGGCACCGGAGGAAATGCGCCGGGAGGTATCGTCAAAAGCGTGCAGAGAGAGTTGTCTTCCGCCGAGCAGGGCGCGTTCCTGGCCAAACTGGACCGGGTCGATTTCTGGAACCTGCGGAAGAACGAAGAGCGTTTTGGTTTGGATGGCGCTCAATGGATCCTGGAGGGCGCCGAGAACGGTCAGTATCGGGTGGTCGAGAGGTGGTCGCCCAAATCAGGGGCCTATCGCGACGTTTGTCTTCTCCTGCTCGAATTCGCAGGCATCAAGATCGGGCCACTGGACTTCTATTGATCGTGTTTTTGGGAGAATGTGTTTATGTCGAAGCTGCCTGTTGTTCTGGCGTTGAGCGTTGTCACCTCTGCCTCGGCGCAGACGCTGGTGTCGCCGGAGGTCCATGCGGATGGTCGCGTAACGTTCCGCCTGCGGGCACCCACCGCAAAGGAGGTGGTGCTGCGTTGTGAAGGCACGAAGGCCGGCCCGATGCAGAAGGCCGAGGGCGGCGTGTGGTCGGTTACGACCGAGCCGCTGAAGCCGGATATCTACGCGTACAGCTTCCAGGTGGATGGGCTGCGGATGATCGACCCGGCCAATCCGCTGCTGAAGTACAACCTGCTCAATACGGACAGCCAGGTGCACGTGCCGGGTCCGGCCACGCTGCCCTGGGAGATCAACAATGTGCCGCACGGCGTGGTGCACCGGCATTTGTACCGGTCCGCCATTGTGGGCGACGATTGCCCGTTCCTGGTGTACACGCCGCCTGCCTATGACCCGGCGGCCCAGGAGCCTTATCCCGTGCTCTATCTCCTGCACGGCTACAGCGACGCCGAGGACGCCTGGGTCAGCGTCGGCCGTGCGAATATCATCCTCGACAACCTCATCGCCCAGGGCCGGGCCAAGCCCATGCTGATCGTGATGCCGCTGGGCTACGGCAACAAGGAAGTCATCGCCAGCGGCTGGGCGGGCCTGCGCAAGACCGGGGTCTGGCAGGACAGCATCGAGAAGTTCCGCGCGGCGCTGCTCCAGGAGGTCATCCCGCAGGTGGAGAAAGCTTACCGTGTATCGGCGGACCGCAATGCCCGCGCGATCGCGGGCTTGTCCATGGGCGGGACCCAGTCCCTCTTCATCGGCCTCAATGCCCTGGATCGCTTCGCCTGGATCGGCGCCTTCAGCTCCGGCGGTCTCGACGCGAACTTCGAGAAGACCTACCCGGCTGTGAACGAAAGCATCAATGCCCGGTTGCGTCTGCTTTGGATCGCCTGCGGCCAGCAGGATGGCCTGACCGGGCTCAATCAGAAGCTGGTCGATTGGCTCAAATCCAAGGGCGTCAAGCTCACCTGGGTCCCCACCCCCGGCACCCACAGCTTCACCGTCTGGCGCCGCTACCTGGCCGAGCTCGCGCCGCTGCTGTTTTGAGATGCACGCGACGCGTCGACGCCCGAGCTTGATTTTGGCCGACCTGTTTGCTACAATACAACATCGGGCCCTATGTTCCGGCTCGTTTTGCTCTGTGGGTGTTGTCTCCCGCACGCGTGATGGAGGATGGCTTGATGTCTGCAAAAATCGGAGGCAGGGTGCTGTCGCGAGCATGCTGCCTGTGGGTGATCATCGGTCTGCTCGCGCTTCCCGCACAGGCCCGTTATGGCGGAGGTCTTGGGACGGCCGGTCAGCCCTATCTGATTTCTACCGCGGCCCAGTTGAATGCAATCGGCGCCGAGCCGGGCGATTGGGACAAGTGCTTCAAACTGACGGCCAACATCGACCTGCGTGACCTGGGCACGACGCCGTTCCGAAGGATCGGGACGCTCCACGGCGGCTCATTCGTCGGCGTCTTCGACGGCAATTATAAGACCATCTCCAATCTGCGGCTCTACTCCGAAGACGAGAGCTATCTGGCGATGTTCGGCATTGTCGACGGCGCCGGGGCCCGGATTGTAAACGTGACCCTGCTGGACCCGAACGTGGCCGGCGACTATGGCAGGTACGTGGCGGCCCTGGTGGGGCTTATCACCGACGGAACCATTGCGAATTGCCACGTCCGGGGCGGCACCGTCCGTGGCACGAGTCTGGTCGGGGGTCTCATTGCGGGACGAGCGCGCGGCGCGGCCGTCACGGATTGCACGGCGGCCGGGACGGTGCGCGGGTCCTCCCGGGTGGGGGGACTGATTGGCGGGAATCTCCTGGGCGATGTGACGCGCTGCCAGGCGGCCGCCGCGGTCTGGGGCGATGCCTCCTCGTGGTCCGTCGGCGGCCTGATCGGGGAAAACGAGAGCGGCACGGTCACGGCGTGCCGCGCCTGCTCCACCGTCGAGGGCAACGATTCCGTGGGCGGGCTGATCGGGAAGAATATTACCGCCGCGGTCAGCGGCTGCGGCGCGGAAGGCATGGTGCAGGCAAGTACGAACGCAGGGGGTCTCATCGGGCAGCATGCGGGCGGCAAGATCACCGATTGCTACGCCGGGGCGGGCGTCATTGGCACCACAGCGGCGGGCGGTTTGGTGGGCTACCTCGGGCCCTCCTGCGGCTGCGTGGAGTATATCCCCGGCTTGGTCGCCCGCAGCTATGCGGCCGGACCCGTCACGGGCGTCGGTGCCGTCGTCGCCCACAGCGGTGCCCATGGTGTGCGTCCCGTGCGATCCGGTTGCCGCGTCGTCGTCACACGGGGCGCGCAGGTTGAACCCGCAGGGGTTCCCACCATCCCCGTCGATGTCCCCGTGAATCGCGTCCCACCAGCTGTACGCATGGTTCACGGTCGTGCCGTCCCAGCCGCTGTACTGGCGCTTCAGCACCGGCGAGTCCCAGTGCACGCCGGTGTCGGCGTTGGCGTAGAGGACGCCCTGACCGGTGAAGCCGGCCGCCCAGACGGTGGGGGCGCCGATCTTCTGCACGTTCCACTCCACTCCCCTCGGGGCGGAGGAGGACGCCGTCCCCGTCTCGGCGGCGACTCCCGTGAAGGCACGGTCGGACTCGATCGCCCGGACGTCGTCACGTCCGGCGAGCGCCGCGAGGACGTGGCGGTCGCCGGTCACCGCGAGCGCGTTCACGACCCAGAACCGCCGGTACGACACGCCGAGCTCTCGCAGGGTTGCGCGGACGCCCGACTGGCCGGACGCCGCTCGTCGCAGCGCCGCCACGGCGAGACGGCCCTGCGCCGCCCGGTCGCCCGCGACGGAGGCCGCCGCGCCGACGTCCGCCTGCCCGCGGAGTACGACGAGGAACTTCGCCGACCGGCCACCGGCCGTGTCGGCGACGACCCGCGCGTCGATCTTCGCGGCGGCCCCGCCCGGGGGTGCGCCCCCGCTCACGACGACGACCGTCGCCGCGACACAAGCCACGAGCACGGCGCGCGCCATCACGCGAGGGTAGCCGCTGGGTTCGGGGCCGCGTCACCCGGTACGCATGGTCGCGGTGCCGAAGCGCGCGTTGAGCGCGGTGGAGCCTGCTGGCGCCCCCGGTAGCGCCCGCGCGGTCGGGGGCGAGGACCTGGAGACCGATTACCCTTGAGGCGAGCGCCCGTAGCTCAGAGGACAGAGCGGCGGACTTCTAATCCGCGGGTCGGAGGTTCGAATCCTCCCGGGCGCATAGAGAACTACCTGCTAATCAGCATATTCTATGAAGCAGCTGGTTGCAGAATGCCTTGTGAGCGTACGTGGGGACGTACGGTTTGCGGTATCATGGCGCTGTCTCCCACGCCCCGGGAGAAGCCATTCCCGCCCCTTCAGACCCATAGGCTCACCGTGAGGGCCGTTGACCGCGCGACCGAGCTCCGTCAACGCCTCGATGACCTGATCGAGGTGCTCGTGCCGGCTCGCGTTCCTGTACCTCGAGCCCACGCTGCTCCACCTCATCGGATATCAGGGCGTCTACAAGGACCGGCTCGAAGCACGGGTGGGCTCGAGACGTCAAGCCGACTCCGTGGGGTACCGCGCCACCGAACCAGCGTCCACCACCGACGCTCCAAGTTGTCTCAATAGACAATACAGGACTGGCGTAGAAACCCCGCGCCGCGGACGCGTACCCTGAGCCACTGCTGCTAAACGGCCGCGGATGAGGGACCAAGCCAACTCCGTGCGTGGACGTCGTCGGGCTTGGTCACCGTGCGTCAGCGTGATCTGACACGAATCTGACACGCGGGGTACATCGCGACCGACACACACGCGCGCTCCGGGAGGACCAGGGGCGCGCGCAGCAGACCCCGGAGCGGATCCCCGCCGGCCGCTGGGGCGAGCCGGAGGACGTCGCGGGTGCGCTCGTCTTCCCCGCCTCGGCGGCGTCCGACTACGTCCACGGCATCGTGCTCCCCGTCGACGGGCCTGGCGCGAGGTGAGCAGCGTGCTGAAGCGGCTTGGCGAGGCCCGCCTCGTGCTCGTGCTGGTCGCTTCGCTCGATCTCGAGCACGGAAGCCGTCGCGCGTGACGCGAGCACGGCAGCCGCCGCGGACCTGATGCACCTGGCGATCGCGGAGCAATGGCTTCGCAAGGTACTCGAGCAGGGCACGACACCCTCCTTCCCCCCGCCGTCCGCGGACGGGTGACTCGAGCCGCCGCCACGGCCGGGCATGACACAGAGCGCAGGTGTGGTCGGCGTGCGTGCTGGACATGAATTGCAGGCGACCTTAAACTCGTCGCAGCGAGGCGAGGGCAGCCTCGCCGAACCCGACCAAGGAGCGCTCATGAACAGGAGCAAGACCGGGGTCGTGGCCGCTGCTGCAGCGGTCCTTACGCTCCTCGTCGCGACGGCGTTCACCACGGGCACCGGCCAGACAGGCGTGATCTACCTGGGGATGGACGCCCCGCTCACCGGACCGACGCAGCTCGTCGGTCAGAGCGACCGGCAGGCCGCCCTGGCGATCGTCAACTACTGGAACGCCCGCAATGGCATCAAGGGACGGAAGGTCGTGGTCGACATCCTCGACAACGCCTCCAACCCGTCGCTGGCGGTTCAGAACGTGCAGAAGTTCATTGGGGATTCGAAGTACGTCGCGATCCTCGGCTCCGGAAACGCCGCGGCCGCCGTCGCCACCGGGGCGATCGCGAGCCAGGCGCGGATTCCGTTCATCGCTCTCTCACCCCCGACGCAGCTCGTCGAACCGCCGCAACCGTACGTGTACATCCTCTCGGCCACGGCCAGGTTGTACGCGTACAACGAGGCTGCGTACCTGCGGAAGCTGGGCCTCAAGAAGATCTGGCTGATGGGCGACAACGGCGGCTATGGCCGGGACGGTCCCGCGCAGGTCGGGAAGCTGGCAGCGAAGTACGGCCTCGAGATTCTGGGCACGACGATCTTCTCGCCTGCCTCGACAGACTTCTCGGCCGAGCTGACGAAGATCAAGAGCTCCGGAGCGCAAGCACTGTGGCTCTGGACGGCGACCCCCGCGGGGCCGACGATCGTCAAGCAGTTCAAGCAGCTGCAGCTGCCGCAGCAGCTCGTGCTGACCGGCGCCAATGTCTCGCCGCAGTTCCTGCAGGGAACGTGTGGCGACGCGAACGGCGCCATCGTCAACTCCTTCCTCGCCACGGCCTGGAAGTCCCTGCCGAACAGGAATCCCGTCCGCGCCCAAGCGGCGTTGCTCGAGAAGATGCTGAAGCGGCCCGTCTCGAACTTCGACGGTGACACGTCCGCCGCCCTCTGGGCGTACAAGGCGGCGATCGAAAAGGGCAGCGCCACCCGCTCGGGCATCAACACCGCTCTCGAGACGAAGATCCGTGGGCTCGTCACGCCCGCAGGGCGGATCCTCCTCTCGAAGGTCAACCACACAGGGCTCCAACTCGACGCGATGTGGGCGGGAAAGATCCAGAACTGCCAGGTCAGGCCACTCTTCGGAGCGGCTTTCGGGGTCACCAAGTAGCAGTCGTCGACGTCGCAGACGCCGGTCCGCCGGCGTCTGCGACGGGCCGACCGACGCGCTCACGCGGGCGCGAGGCCTTGTGAAACGATGCGCGATATGAGTGAGACCCTTCGCGTCGAAGACACGCTCGGGAGGGCGGGGCCGGGCATGTGCTACGCAGTTGCCCGGCTCCACCAACGGATCTTCGCCGGGCTCACCGAGCGCGTCGCGCCCTACGGGCTCACCACCCTGCAATTCACGACCCTCAGCGTTCTCGATCGCCATGGCGCTCCGCTGTCGACCTCGCAGCTCGCACGGCGTGCGCTCATGACGCCGCAGTCGATGAGCGAGGTCATCCACGCGCTGGAGCGAAAGGGCTTCATCGAGCGCAACCCTCACCCCAATCACCGGAAGACCCTTCCGGCGGCGCTCACCGCCAAGGGTCGCCGCGCGCTCGCAGCGTGTGAGGCGACCGTCGCGGAGTTCGAGGATGCGATGCTCCGAGGCTTCACCGAAGAAGACCAGGAATCGTTCGGGCAGATGGTCACGCAGGCCGTGCGCAATCTCGGCGGCGGCTTTCCCAACGACTACCAATCGAAGCCCAGTCTCAGGTAGCCTGAATCGCTGTGGCGGCGAGCTCCGCTGGAGGCGTACACGACGTCGCGGACGATCTCGCATGCGCGCTTGCGGGCGTGACCAAGTCCTTCGGCGCCGTCAACGCCGTCGACGATGTCTCGCTCGCCATCGCATCAGGCTCTCTCACATGTCTGATCGGGCCCAACGGCGCCGGCAAGTCGACGCTCCTCGGCTGCATCTCGGGCTTCCACCCCGTCGACAGCGGCGCGGTGCGCGTCCTCGGACGCGACGTGACACGCTGGCCGCCACACCGTCGGGCTCGGCACGGCCTGGCCACCGTCTTCCAGACCTCGCGGCCTCTCGGACAGCTCGACGTCCTCGGCAACGCTGCCGTCGGAGCCCACGTCCGCGCTCGGGCCGGGTTCGTCGAGAGCATGGTGCGGCCTCCGTGGCAGTGGCGCGAGGAGCGACGGGTGCGTGGCGAGGCGTACGAGGCCCTCCGCGTCGTCGGGCTCGAGGAGCACGCGTCCGTGCCGGGCGCTGCGCTCCCGCTCGGTCAGTTGCGCCTGCTCGCCATCGCACGAGCGCTCGCGCAGAGGCCGCAGCTCCTGCTGCTCGACGAGCCCGCCGCAGGGCTGCGCGGCGGCGAGAAGGACAAGCTGATCGAGGCGCTGCAGGTTCTATCGGGACGCGGGCTGACGATGATCCTCGTCGAGCACGACATGCAGTTCGTCGGCGCCATCGCCGAGCGGGTCGTCGTGCTCGATCGCGGCCGGGTGATCGCCGATGGGGCGCCGTCGGACGTCAGGTCCGACCCACAGGTGATCGCCGCGTATCTGGGATCGGCGACGCTGTGACGGCGCTCGTCGAGGTGCACGATCTCGTCGTCCGTTACGGACCGGCAGTGGCGCTCGACGGCGTCTCGCTAACGCTGGGACCCGGCGAGCGCGTCGCGCTGGTGGGGGCGAACGGCGCCGGGAAGACCTCGCTCCTCAACGCCGTGTGCGGCGTCATCCGACCCGCCGCCGGCACGATCCGCGTGGCCGGTGACGACGTCACTGGAAGCACGCCCAACGACGTCGTCCGGCGCGGCCTCACGCAGGTTCCGGAAGGTCGCCAGGTGTTCCCGAGCCTGCCGGTGGAGGCGAACCTGCTCCTCGGCGCGTTCGGCCGCTCGTTCCGCACCGAGATCGTCACTTCGACGATTCGCTACCTCCGACGACGACACGACGCCCGCCGACGGCTGGAACGGATCTACACGCTGCTGCCGAAGCTCTACGAGTTACGCGACCGCCCCGCCGGGCGGACGTCGGGTGGCGAGCAGCAGATGGTCGCCATCGGACGCGCGTTGATGGCCGAACCGCGAGCGCTGGCAATCGACGAGCTGTCGCTCGGCCTCGCACCTCTCGTCGTCGAGCAGTTGGCGGAGTTCCTCCTGAGGCTGAACGACGAGGAGGACGTGGCGATCCTTCTGGTCGAGCAGAACGCGTTCCTGGCGTTCGACCTGTGCGCGCGTGCGTACGTGCTGGAGACCGGGCGCGTCGTGCTGTCGGGCGACAGCCGCGACGTGCGTGACCGTCCCGAAGTGCACCGTGCCTATCTCGGCGGCGGTCCAGGATGACGACGTTCCTGCAGCTGATCGTCGTCGGGCTCTCCACCGGCTCGGCCTTCGCGCTGGTTGGCATGAGCCTCGTGCTGGTCTACCGCACGACGGGAATCGTCAATTTCGCGCAGGGCGTGTTCGTCGTGATCGGCGGGCTGTTCACGTTCCGGTTCTCCGAAGACATGCCCCTGGCTCTGGCCACGTTGCTGTCCATCGCGGTCGCCGCGACCATCGCCTCCCTCCTCGCGGTCGTCGCGGTCGGCATTCGCGGCCGGACGACGAATCTGGCGAGCATCATCATCACGCTCGGCGCAGCCTTCCTCGCAGAGGCGTTGCTCCTGCTCGAGTTCGGAGACATCCCGCGGACGTACCGCGGCATCTCCGATCACGCGTGGGACGTCGGCGGCGTCCTGGTGCAGCCCCAGTACGTGCTCATCGCCGGTGTCGCGCTCTGCGCCGCCGTCTGTCTGACCTTCTTCTTCCGTCGCACGATCGTCGGCCAGGCACTCGTCGCGTGCTCGGACTCGCGACGCGCCGCGGAGCTCGTCGGCCTGAACATCCGCTCGCTCGCCGTGGTCGCGTTCGTCGGCGCAGGGGCGATGTGCGCGCTCGGCGGCGCGTTGCTCGCCCCGAGCAGCCCGATGACGTTCAGCTCGGACGTCGCCATCACCGTGAACGGGTTCGCGGCGGCGGTCTTCGGCGGGCTCGTCTCCATCCGGCTCGCGCTGATCGGCGGGTACGCGCTCGGAATCCTCGAGCAGCTCGTCGTCGGTTACATCGACCCCCAGTACAGCCTGATCATCGCCCTGATCGTCATGCTGGCGCTCATCGGCTGGCGCTCACGCGGCGAGGTCGAGGACGGTGCCCACGACACGACCGGCGGCGTCCAGCGACCTCGCGTGCCATGGCCCGCGTCCGTCCGGCTGGCCCTGCTCCTCGCCGGTGCCGTCTTTGCCTGCTGGCTTCCCTATCAGCTTTCTCCCTTCGACGTCTCGCTCTACGACAGGATGGGGCTGTACGCGCTCGTGACCATCGGCCTCACGCTGCTCATGGGGTATGCGGGGCAGATATCTCTCGGACAGGGCGCGTTCTTCCTGATCGGCGCGTACACGTCGGCGCTGCTCACGGTCGGCCTCGACCCCGCACTGCGGGTGGTCGATCCCGCCGCCGGCGTGTCGCCCATCCTTGCCGTCCTGGCGGCGCCGGTCGTCACAGGCGCCATCGCCGCGGTGATCGGCATCCCACTCCTCCGCCTGCGAGGGCACTACCTCGCCTTCGCAACGCTGGCCCTGCACTTGATCGCGTTCTCCGTGCTCTCCGCGTGGGATCGCTTCACCGGCGGCCAGTACGGCATCTCGGTGACGAAGCCGCTCGCTGTTCTCGGGCACGATCTGCGCGGGCCGCTGCACGCCGCGGTCGTCTGGGCGGCAGTCGCGATCGCGTTGCTCCTCGCGACCAATCTCGTCCGCTCCCGGGTCGGCCGGGGGCTCCAGGCGATCGCCACCGACGAGGCGTCCGCGGCCGCCTCCGGGATCGCCGTCGCGAGCTACAAGCTTCGGCTCTTCGTTCTGGCGGCGGCGTTGGCGGGGCTCGGTGGAGGGTTGTTCACGTACTCCTTCCAGTTCGTGTCGCCCGAGGCGTTCCCGGTCGTGCTCAGCATCGAATTCATCGTCATGGTCGCCGTCGGAGGGCTCGGCAATGTCTACGGAGCCGTCGCAGGGACAATCACAATCCTCTACCTCGAGCAGAAGCTGCGCGACGCCGGCGCCCGCACCGACCTGCTCGGCTGGGACCTCCCGGATGCAGCGCCGACCGTGTTCTCCTACGGCGTCTTCGGCCTCATCCTGATCGTCATCATGCTCTTCTTCCCGCGGGGGTTGCTGCCCGCTGTCGGCGACGGCGCAGACGCGGTATGGAGCCGCGTCCCCGCGCGAATGAAGAGGCCGGACTGAGCGTACGGTGGGCGTACCGGCCTGTCTCCGCAAGCTGCAGTTCGTTGCAGTCCGTTGCGGTGCTGAAAGCGGCCATCTGCAGGCAGATTCGGCCTGCTGCAGTTCGCTGCAGCCTGCGAGGGTGGACTTCTAATCCGCGGGTCGCAGGTTCGAATCCTCCCGGGCGCATCTGAAATACCTGCAAATCAGCGAAGTTTGGGATGCCGTTGTTGTCTAACTTGGCGTACCGAGCGTACAGAACGTGCACGGACTCGCTCGATCATCGCCTGCTCGACGATCTCGATTGCTTCGAGCGCACAACTGATGTTGGCCGGTCGTCGTCCGGACGGCCGCTGGCCGCGTCGACTAGGCTCTGCGCGTCGAGCGAGGAGCGGGCGAGCAATGGCCGACTACACGATCAAATCGCTGTCCGACGTCCCTGACGTGCTCGGGGACTACCCGGGAGAGATGCGTCTCGCCACCTACGAGATCGATGCCGAGCAGGCGGCCCTGACGTGGCGGCGCATGCCGGCGAAGACCGGCGGGAAGGGCTCGTATGGTCACCGTCACAAGACGCAGGAAGAGATCTATCTCGTCGTCTCGGGAACGCTGCAGTTCAAGCTTGACGATGACGTCGTCGACGTTCCGGCCGGCACGGTCGTCCGGGTCGCACCCCGCGTCGTACGCTCGGTCTGGAACGAAGGGCCCGACGACGTCGAGCTCGTGATCGCAGCGAAGAAGATCGATGACCCACGAGGCGACGTCGAAACAGTCCAACACTTCTGGCCCGAGTAGCCCGCAGGGACAGAGCGCCGGCTGGGGAGCCCTGCCGACCCGAACAGACCAGCAACAACGAGCGCGGCGTCCACGCCGTCGGCCTTCACACGGAGAAGCCTGTCGGGCGGTTGGACCCGGCACCATCTGAGACGCCAGCGGCGCTAACGGCACCTGAATCCCCGAGGCGCCCGTGATTCTGCTTGGAGTGCTGGCAGCGAGAGTGGCGCTCGTCGTCGGGGAGGAGAGTCGCCGGAGGCGCAGGAGCTGACGGCCAGGGAGCGAACCGTTCGCGGTGGAGAATTACTGGGGCACCAGCCGGACGGAGGCGTTCAGTGACGGGGTGTTCGCGATCGCGATCACGCTGCTGATCCTCGAAGTGAACGTGCCCGAGACGGCGTTCGACAACCTCTGGCGCGGCATCATCGACCAGTGGCCCTCCTACCTGGCGTACGCGACGAGCTTCATCACGATCGGCGGGATCTGGCTCGCCCACCACGGCATCTTCCGGCGCTTGCAGTACGCGAACACGCGGCTGATGCTGATCAACCTGCTGCTGCTGATGGCCGTCTCGTTCCTGCCCTTCCCGACGAAGCTGATGGCCGAGGCGATCCACAGCTCCGACGCCGAACGTGCTGCAGTCATCTTCTACGGCGCATCGCTACTCGTCATCTCGTCCCTGCTCAGCACTCTGTGGGGCTCGGTCGCACGCGACCGGCACCTCCTCAGACCGGAGGTCAGCGAGAAGGAGTTCAACGCGATCGCATTGGCGGCAGGGCCGAACATGGGCTTCTACGTCGGCGTGATCGTGCTCGCGATCTTCGCCCCTAAGGTCGCCGCGTTCGGCTACCTCGTCGTCGCCGTCGTGGCCGTGCTCCGAGCACGAGGCGACCGGTCGTCACCACCCACAACGGCGCCTGCGTAAGCGCGTCCTCCCGGCTAGGGCTCAAGGAGCACGAGCCATGCGCTGACACCGGGGAGCCCTAGCCGGGCGCATTCGCACGCCAACTCCGACGTACGAGTTGATGCGCAAACGGTCAGTCGGCTCTACGGTCGGCACCGCGATGACGATGCCGCTGCGAACGCACCCGTATGGATGCCTCATTCCAGTGACGCCAATGCCTCGGCCTGGCGATGCGGACGCGCGCAGGAGCCGCCGACACTCCTGCAGTGCCCCGGGTTCCGCGTCTTGCCCTGCTGCTGATCTTCCTCCTCGCCCTGATCCCGGTTGCCGCCCACGGGAGTCCCGTCCCCGAGGCGCCGGCTTGCCCGATGACTCCGGCCAATTCCTTCTGGCACGCCGACGTGTCCGGGTTGCCCGCGCATCCCCAGTCGGCGACCTGGATCTCGAGCATCGGCGCCACGGCCGGGCTCAAGGCCGACTTTGGCTCCGGTCTGTGGGATGGCGGCCCGATCGGCATTCCCTACACCACGGCACCCGGAGCGCAGGCGAGGGTCCAGGTGTCGTTCACCTACGCAGACGAGAGCGACCCGGGCCCGTACCCGATCCCTGCGAATGCGCCCATCGAGGGCGGCTCGAGTTCCTCGGGAGATCGCCACGTTCTCGTCGTCGACCGCGACGCCTGCCGTCTGTGGGAGCTGTACAGCGCGTACCCCCGAAACGGCGGGTCCACGTGGATGGCCGGATCGGGCGCAACATGGGATCTCAACTCGAACGCCGTGCGACCGCTCGGGTGGACCTCGGGCGACGCAGCTGGGCTACCGATCCTTCCTGGTCTCGTCCGCTACGACGAGGTGGCTGCTGGAGACATCGATCACGTCATCCGCTTCACGGTTCCGAGGACGGCCAACACGTACGTCTGGCCCGCGAGTCACAAGGCAGGGAGCGGCGGTGGGTCGGATCCGCCGATGGGCGCGTGGTTCCGCCTCGAGGCGAGCTACGACATCAGCCGCTTCTCGGCGACGAATCAGGTGATCCTGCGGGCGCTCAGGAAGCACGGCATGGTCGTCGCCGACAACGGCTCCGCTTTCTACATGAGCGGCGTCCCCGATCCGCGGTGGGACAACTCCGACCTGAACGCTCTGAAGACGATCCCCGGCTCGGCCTTCGAGGCGGTCGACGTCTCGAGCTTGAAGATCTCGAACACGTCGTACGCCGTGAACGGCGGCTCAGCGCCCCCGCCCCCGCCGCCTACGCCACCCCCACCGCCTCCGCCACCTCCGCCACCTCCACCGCCTTCGCCGCTTCCACCGCCTCCGGCCGGCCTGGTGTCCAACCCCGGGTTCGAGGCCAACCTCACAGGCTGGATCAAGGGAAACCCGAGCACGACGCTCGTCCGGACGTGCTCGCTGGCCCACGGCGGCTCGTGCTCGGCAGAGCTGGGCCGTCTGGGATCGCCTGGCGAAACGATGCTGGACGACTCGCCGAACAGCGTGGCGGCAACGGCAGCCGGCGCCGTCTACACCGCCTCGACGTGGGTGCGGGCACCCTCCGGACGCAGGGTGAAGCTGCGGATCCGCGAGCTCAAGGGAGCGACACTGGTGCGGTCCAAGACCGCCACGCTCTTCGGCGACGGTAGCTGGCGGCAACTCGTGGTGACGAGTGCGGCGACCGCGGGAGGCACCTCGCTCAGCGTAGAGATCCTCGTCTCGCTGACCCGGACAGTGAAGGCCGACATCGACGACGTGACCCTGATCCGGCGGTAGGGCAGCTGCCCGAAGGGCGCACCCCCTGCACCATGCTCGGTCGGGAGAGCGGCGGACTTCCGATCCGCGTGTCGCCGATTCGCACCCTGCCGGGCGCACCAGTCCGAGTCGGCGCTCGAGCCAACAGGCAGACAAACTCGGCTACGCGCCTGAAACTGCACTGAAACGCCGGTTCGTTACACGTCTCCCCGAGGCGTCTTATCGTTCCTGCGGGCTCCGAAAGCGAGGATGCGCACGTGCACGTGAGTGACGACCGTCGGGTCGGCACCGAGCTCGCCGGCTACCGGATCGAGTCGCTGCTGGGCTGGGGCGGCATGAGCGTCGTCTACCTGGCCGAGGATCTGCGGCTCAAGCGGAGGGTTGCGCTCAAGCTGCTGGCTGCCGCCCTGGCCGAGGACCGATCGTTCCGTGACCGCTTCCTGCGCGAGTCGGAGCTGGCCGCGTCGATCGACCATCCGAACATCGTCCCGATCTTCGAGGCTGGGACGACCGACGACATCCTCTTCATCGCCATGCGCTACGTCGAGGGGCCTGACCTGAGAGAGCGCCTGCAACGCGGCCGTCTGGACCCGGCGGACGCCATCGGCATCCTCGCGCAGGTGGCGAGCGCCCTGGATGCGGCCCATGCGCGCGGTCTCGTGCATCGCGATGTGAAGCCCTCCAACGTGCTGCTCGACACGGGCGCCCGTCCCGACGGCTCCGACCACGTCTACCTGGCGGACTTCGGCCTCACGAAGCGGGTCTCCGAGAAACCCGGAAGCGGCGACAACGGCAACCTGCTGGGCACCATCGACTACGTCGCACCCGAGCAGATCGCCGGTGACGAGATCGACGGGCGGGCAGACGTGTACTCGCTCGGCTGTGTGCTGTACGAGTGTCTCGTCGGGCAGCCGCCGTTTCGGAGCGACTCGGACCTCGCGGTGGTGTTCGCGCACCTCGAAACGGAGTCGCCGGCCCCGAGCGCCGGGCGGCCGGAGTTGCCGGCCGCGCTCGACGCCGTGATCGCGAGAGCTCTGGCCAAGGACCCGGAGCAGCGCTACCCGAGCTGCCGAGAGTTCGCCCGAGCGGCGCTCGCGGTGGCGGTCGACGAGGCGAGCCGCAGGCTCGTCGACGTCGCCTCCCGCGCCGCCGCGGGCAAGAGCGACCTGAGCGAGGTCGAGGCCGAGCTGACAGGCAAGGTGATCGACCTCCAGCTCGCGCGCGAGCAGGCGCGGGCCCTCTCGGGCCCGGCCACTCCGGCCCGCGTGGCTGCCGAGGGAATCTGCCCGTTCAAGGGTCTTGCGAGCTTCGAGCCGGTCGATGCCGACTACTTCTTCGGCCGCGAACGGCTCGTCGCCGAGCTCGTCGCCCGCCTCGTCGGCGCGGGTTTCCTCGGCATCGTCGGCCCGTCGGGCAGCGGCAAGTCGTCGGTCCTCCGCGCCGGTCTCCTCCCGGCCCTCGCCGGAGGCGTGCTGCCGGGCAGCGAGGGCTGGCGGCGTCTGCTGCTGCGTCCCGGCGAGCGCCCGATGGAAGAGCTTCGCCGCGTGCTCGTGTCCGGAGCGAAGGATCCTCTCGCCGAGGCACTCGACACGCTGCCCGCCGATGCACGTCTTCTCCTCGCCGTAGACCAGCTCGAGGAGCTCCATACCGCCTGCCGCTCCGACCCCGAGCGCACTGCCTTCGCAGACACCCTCGCCCGCGCGGCCGCAGATCCGGACGGTCGCGCAGTTGTCGTGGTGGCGCTGCGCGCCGACTTCTACGGGCGCTTCGCCGCCTACCCGGGGCTCGCCGAGCTGCTGGGTGCGAACCAGGTGCTGGTCGGTCCCATGCAGGCTTCGGAGCTGCGGCGTGTCGTCGAGCAGCCCGCGGGCCGGGTAGGGCTGCACGTGGAGCCGGCGCTCGCCGACGCGCTCGTCGACGACGTGGAGGGCGAGCCGGGCGCGCTGCCGCTGCTGTCGACCGCCCTGCTCGAGCTCTGGCGGAAGCGGCGAGACAACGCGCTCACGCTGGCTGACTACCGCGCGTCCGGCGGTGTTCACGGCGCAGTCGCGCGGCTGGCCGAAGGCACCTACGCCCGTGTCCCCGACGGGCGTAGGCAGCTCGTCCGTGCCGTCATGCTGCGCCTGGTCGGCGAGGATGAGGGCGACGCACCGGTGCGCCGCCGCGCTTCCCTGGCCGAGCTCGACCTGGAGCGCAACGAGGACGTGGCCGACGTGCTCGCCACTCTGGCCGACAGCCGTCTCGTGACCGTGTCCGAAGGAAACGTCGAGGTCGCCCACGAGGCGCTGCTGCGCGAGTGGCCACGCCTGCGCGAGTGGATCGAGGAGGACACCGAAGGGCGCCGGCTGCGTCGTCACATCACCCAGGCGGCGACCGAATGGGACGCGGCAGGGCGCGATCAGGGCGAGCTCTACCGCGGCGCCCGCCTCGCTGCCGCCCTCGACTGGACCGCCGACCACGCGCTCGACGTCAACGAGCTCGAGCGGGAGTTCGTCACCGAGAGCCGCGAGGCATCCGAGAAGGAGACCAAGCGCGTCAGGCGGACCAACCGCCGGCTGCGCGGCCTGCTCGCCGGCGTCGCCGTCCTGCTCGCCGCCGCCGTCGCGGGCGGACTCTTCGCGGTCGTCCAGCGTGGCGAGGCGCGCGACGCGGAGGCGGCCCAGCTCGCCCAGCGTCTCGGCGCGCAGGCGCTCGTCGAGGAGGACCTCGACCTCTCGCTGCTGCTCGCCCGCCAGGCGGTCGCGATCGACGACTCGGCGCAGACCCGCGGCTACCTGCTCGCCGCGCTCCGTGCGCAGCCCCGCTGCGATCGGGATCATGCACGGCTCACGGCGACGTGCTCAGGGGAATCGCCGTCAGTCCCGACGGGAAGACGCTGGCCGTGCTCGTCCGGCGACGGCGGGGTTCTCTTCTTCGACGCGAGAACCTACGAGCAGATCGGGGAGCCGCTGTCGAGTACCTGGCTCCGGCGAGGCGAGCCTTGCGTACAGCCCCGACGGGCGAGACGCTCGCGGTCGGCGGCGACCAGATCGTTCGCCTCGATCGACGCGCCGACACGCATGCCGCAGTTGGCCGAGACAGCCGTCGCGGGAGTCGCCACGCGCCTGGCCTTCACGAAAGACGGGTCGCAGCTCGTCGTCCTCGTCGCGCCGGCATCGTCGATACAGGGCCTCGGCGACGCCGACGCACAGATCACCATCCGCGACGCTGCCACCCTGAAGCAGATCGGCCTCTCGATCGAGCCGGACGCCTTCGTCGGCGCGTACGTCGGTCGTCTGGTGCGGCGTCCCCTCAATTCGCGCTCACGCCGGACGATCGCTCCCTCGTCACCGCGTCGGACGGACGGCGAGCTTGCGTGGTGGGATCTCCGGAGCCGGAAGAAGACGCGGACGCTCCGGATCGAGACGGGCTTTCATGCGCTCGCCGCTCAGCCCGGACGGTCGCACCGCGGCGGTCGGCATCGAGCGCGGGGTGCAGCTCGTCGACCTCGCGTTCCGGAACAGCACGGACGGCAACCGCCGATCTCGCAGGGAGCCCGAACTGGGTGCTCTTCAGCCCGGACGGCAAGACGATCGTGTCGACGAACCTCGACAAGACCGTGACTCGCTGGGACGTCGCGTCGGCGACACCCCGCGAGACGCTGCGCGGGCACTCGAACTTCGTGCAGCAGCCCGTCTTCAGTCCCGACGGGAAGACGCTCTACACGGTGAGTCACGACGGCACCGCGATCGCGTGGGATCTCTCAGGCGACCGCAGGCTCGGGCGGCCGTTCACGTTCACGCACGACCGGAGGTTCTCCGCAGCCGGCTTTGACGGCCACCCGGGGAGGCTCAGCCCCGACGGCCGGCTGATCGCGGTCGGCCTCAAGGAGCAGGGCGTCGCGCTCTGGGACGCGCGCGAGCTCACGCCGGTCGGCGCGCCCCTTCTCGGGACCGGCGGGGAGGTCAAGTCGCTCGCCTTCTCACCGGACGGGCGAACGCTTGCGGCCGTGACCGAGACCGATGCTCGACGCTCTGGGATGTCGGGTCGCGATCGCGGCGCCACGAGCCGCTCTACGCAGGGAACCCGTCTTGCGTGCTCGGCGTCGGCTTCAGCCCGGACGGGGCGACGCTCGCTACGGCGAGCAGCGACCTCGGCCTGAGATTCTGGGACGTCGCAACCGGAGACAGCCTCGGCTGACCCCGGACTCGGCGGGAGCGCGAGCGACGTTGCCTTCAGCGCTGACGGTGCGATGATCGCGTTCGGTCTCAGACGCAGGGAGCGCGCGGAGGTCTGGGATGTCGGCCACACGCACGTCGATCGCCACGTTGCGACGGCACGCCGACGCCGACTCCGTCGCCCTCAGCCCCGACGGCCGCACTGCTCGGCGGTCGGTGGCGCCGGCACGAGTCGTACGCGTCTGGGACGTCCGCACCGGGAAGCTCGTCCACGAGCTCGACCAGGGCGGCAACGGAGCGTTCGACGCTCGAGTTCAGCCCCGACGGCCGGACCCTCGCCGTCTCGGGCTTCGAGCCTGTCGCGTCCCTCTGGGACGTTGCGACCGGAACCCCGATCGGCCCGCCGCTCAGCGCCGGGAACCGCAGGACGATGATCGATCTCTCCGCCGACGGTCGCCGGCTGTTGGATGACTCACGGCAACGGCAAGGGTGCTGTCTGGGACGTCGACCCCGAGTCCTGGAAGCGCCGGGCCTGCGACCTCGCCAACCGCACGCTGACCCGAGAGGAGTGGGAGGAGTTTCTCCCCGGGCGGCCCTACGAGCCGGCCTGCGCGAGCTGAGGCTCGACTAGAGCCGAATCGACCAGGTGAAATGCGTCAGTGCGGCCGGCGGCGCGAGGCCGCCGGGGCGCAGACCCCGACGGACGAGCAGCGTGGGCGGGGTGGCCTCTCGCGCGAGTCTGAGGCGCGCCGGGCCCAGGCCCTCGAGGTGCCACCTCGTCGACAGCCCGACCACGAGCAGGCCCGCGTCGCGGCTCGCCTCCAGCATGCCCTCCTCGCCCGGCGGAGTCAGCAGCGGCTCGGCCGAGATGCCCAGGACCCGCTGGACCGCGAGCGCGCCGTGCGAGAGCAGGCGGCTCGCGTCGCGCCGGCCGTGCTCAGGCACTGCGGCGGCACCCGCGAGCCAAAGCGGCGACTCGGCGGCGCGCGCGAACCACGCGCCGAGCTCCACCGCCGCCCAGTCGTGCTCGGCCCCTCCGAAGGGGACGAGCACGGGGCCCTCGGGTGTCGCGTCCCGGGGAACGAGCAGCGCCACGTCGCAGGGCGTCTCCTCGAGCACGGCAACGAGCTGCTCGTCGGGAGCTCCATCGGCCAGGAGCTCGTCGGGAGCGTCGGCGAGCAGGAGATCGACGTCGAGCTCGGTGGCGAGCCGAGCCAGCTCGTCGACCCGGCGCCGTCGACGTGAACGAGGCCGCACGGGCCACGACAGCCGCGCGCCTCGAGTGCAGACCGGCGCTCTTCGAGCCAGGCTGCCGTGGACCGAAGCTCGGCCGCGTCCGACACGAGCCTGGCCAGGATCATGACGCGAGGCGGGTGTCGCACGAGCGGCTCGGCCACCGCGAGCAGCGCGTCGACACGCGTCTCGTGCGTGATCGCGACGAGAATCGACCGCTCAGCGACGTCCCGGACACCAGCGGATGGCGGCGGTTCGACATCCAGCGACGGGTCCTGCCGAAGGATCGCCCGCTCCAGCTCCTGGAGCGCCGGGCTCGGGTCGATCCCCAGCTCGTCGACGAGCGCCCGGCGCGCAGTCCTGGTAGGCGTCCAGGGCCTCCGCCTGCCGGCCCGACCGGTACAGCGCCGTCATCAGACACCTCCGCAGGCGTTCGCGGAGCGGATGCTCGGCGACGAGTGCCTCGAGCTCCCCGACCAGCTCGTCGTGGCGGCCGAGGACGAGGTCGGCGTCGATCCGGAGCTCGACCGCTGCCAGCCTGATCTCCTCGAGCCGGGCGATCGCCGCCTGGGCGAAGCTCTCGTAGGCGAAGTCCGCGAGCGCCGGGCCCCTCCACAGCGCACAGCGCATCGCGCAGCCGCTCCGATGCGTCGGCCGCCAGGCCGCGAGCCAGCAAGCTCCTCCCCTCGTCCACCAGGCGCTCGAAGCGGTGAAGGTCGAGCTCGTCGGGCTCGACCCGGACGACGTAGCCGGGCGATCTGGTCGTCAGCACGTCCTGCGGAAGCGCCTTGCGCAGTCGCGAGACGTTGACGCGCAGTGCGGCGGCGGCGTCCTCGGGCGAGTCCTCGCCCCAGAGCTCGTCGATCAGCCGGTCGGCGGGAACGACCTCGTTGGGGTGGAGGAGGAGCACGGCGAGAAGCGCACGCGGCTTGGGCCCGCCCAGGGAAACCTCGCGCGTCTTCGTCCCACACCTCGAGCGGTCCCAGGATCCGGAACTCCATCTGCCTGCCTCCCGGATCGGGACGCTAACAGCTGTTGCTCGGTCTGAAACGGATCTGAAACGGGTCGGCGTCGATCATCGGATTCGACATGCGAGCAGATCGAGTCTCGAGGAGGTACGAAATGAAAGCTCGGACACGCCATGCTCGTCGCGCTCGCGGCGGCGGTCATGCTGACGTCCGTCGCGGCGGCCGGCCCTGAGCGCAGCGAAACAGCGGGTGGTGATCACGATCGCAGGCGTCGCAGACGACCGACGTCTCGTTCGTGCTCAGCCCGCTGCAGCCGGACCCTTCAAGCGTGACTCGGGCACGATGATCGGCGACTCTTCTTCGACCCCGGGCGCACCGTGATGCGCGAGGGCCAGGACGTCTGGATCTATCGCAAGGTCCCCTGACCTCGAAGGGAAAGCGGGGGACCCTCGTGCTCCGGGATCGAGTCCGAGTGGCTCGAACGAAGGCCGGGACACGCCGGTCGCCACCGGCACCTGGAAGGTCGTGCGCGGGACAGGCGAGTACGCCAGGGTCACCGGAGGCGGGCGGAGTGGCATCGGGCCACCCGTGGCTCGTGCAGCTGGAGGGTCCTCACCCTGTCGTAGCGCGCTGCACGAGACGGGCGGCGTGCGCGCGCCGCCCAGAGCCAAATCCAAAGGAGCAATGGAATGAACGCATCGACGAAACGCAGGCGATGGACCGCTGCTCTTGTGGTCGCAGCGGCCGTCGCAGTGGTAACTGCTGCGGGGGCGCTGGCTCAGAGCTTCGGCCCCTGGAGCACCCCGATCAGCGCCGAATCCGTCCCGGGACGAGCACGGAGCTGAACACCTCGTTCCAAGATGGTTGCCCGATCCTCTCTCCAGACGGCCTGAGCCTGTACATGGCCTCGAACCGCCCCGGCGGGATGGGTGGGATCGACATCTGGGTGGCCTCGAGGGCGAGCACGAATTCGCCCTTCAGCGCCCCGGTGAACCCGGGCGCGCCAGTGAACAGCACGGCGGACGACTTCTGTCCGTCGCCGATGGCCGGCGGCTGGTTCTTCTTCGTGAGTACCCGCGCGCCGGCTGCGGGGACGCGGACATCTACGTCACCCGGCCGGTGGGTGGCGGCTGGTGGCAGCCGCTGCACCTGGGATGCAAGGTCAACAGCCCCGGACAGGAGGCGAGCCCGTACCTGCTCACGCTGAAGAACGGGAAGGTGCTGCTCTACTTCTCGTCCAACCGCGCCGGCGGATTCGCTCCCGACACGGGAGTCCCCGGACCACGACGTATACGTGAGCCCGCTGACCCTGTTCGGCTTCGCCCCGCCGCAGCTCGTGCCCGGGCTCAACACCCCCCAGAACGACGCCCGGCCGAACCTTCGCCCGGACGGGCTGGAGATCGTGTTCGACTCCGATCGGCCCGGAGGGCAGGGCGGCCCGGACATCTACTCCGCGACGCGAGCGGAGGTCTCGGATCCCTGGTCGACTCCGGTCAACCTGGGCGCTCCCATCAACAGCCCAGCGGGCGAGAGCCGGGCGTCGCTGCTGTCCTGGGACGGCACGACCCTCCACTTCGGGAGCACTCGGCCCGGGGTCGAGGGAGCCGCCGACATCTTCTTCGCGACCCGCACGAAGAAGCCGTGACGTCGAGCTGAGTCACGACCGATCTTCCGAGACGGCGCCGGCGAGACCGAACAGCTCGCCGGCGCTCTTCCGGCGGCGCCAGCGCGCGCGGGCGCTGTCAGACCCACGTCTCTCCGACGAGATCAGCGGGTGGAAGAGCTTTTCGGTTGCGAGTACGGCGAGGCGTGTCAGCCGTCGTGTCCGAAGAACGCGCGAGCGTTCTCGTGCAAGATCCGGCGGGCGAGGCGCCGGGCGCCCTCCTCGTTCAGGTAGCGGGCCTCCACACGCTCGTGCAGCACCTCGCCGATCAGGCGCCGGCCGAGGGCGAGAGCGCCGTAGCTCTCCTCCACGTGCCAGGAGTCGCCGCCGAGCATCATCCGTGACTCGTCCGCCTGGGTGTCGATCGCCTCGTGCAGGGCGAGCTTGAAGTGGGAAGGGCTGAGCAGGAACGACCAAGTCAGGTCGAGCCAGATGTTGCGGTAGACGAACGCCATGCCGAGGAGGTCGCGGCTCCAGGGATAGCCGAGGTGCATCAGGAGGAAGCGCGTGCCGGGGTGGCGCTCGACGAGGCCGGCGACGTACATCGGGTGCGAGCCGCGGATGAGAGCGGTGCCGAGGTGCATCTGCATCGGCACGCCGCGCTCGGCTGCGAGGGCGCAGAGCCGGTCGACGACGAAGTCGCCGAACGCCTTCTGCTCCGCGGGCGACGGACGCCGCTGTCCGAAGGCGCGGCGCGCAACCCCCTCGTCGGGCTCGTCGAAGCGCAGATCGCGGTCGTAGGCGAGTGCGCTCTTGAGCGCGACCTGGTTGCGGTCGGGAAGCGTGTCGACGAACCGCTCGAGGAAGGAGAGGTAGTCGTCGAAGGAATCGATCTGCGCACCGAGCGCGGCGGCGATCGCGTAGGCGGAGTTGCCGTTGTGGTCGTGGGAGTCGGGGTGCCAGCCGACTGCGAGGCAATTGACCCGGGCCACCGACCGGTAGCGCGGCCCGAGGCTCGCCGGAGCGTCGAGCAGGATGTTCGTGAAGGGGTCGGTGATGATCCGCTCGATGCCCGCTCGCTCGATCACGTCGTCCACCCAGCCCGGGTCCGCGTGGCGGCGCCGGATCTCCTGGTCGAGCTCCTCCCACGTGTCCTCGGTGATCCCGTCGTCGCCCAGACCGTAGAGCTCCGAGAGCGCCGACACCAGCGACGCCACGAGCGAGTTCGACCCGCTGCCGTCGACGTAGCGTGCGACGTCCTCCCAGGTGCACGGGCGCTCGGGCGCGAGCGAGAACGGCTCCTCCTCCGGTGAGAGGGGATAGGGACGCGCCTGCGTCCAGCCGGCGTAGCTCTGCTCCAGGAGCTTCAACAGCCCCATCTCGCGGTCGTGCAGCGACTCGGGCATGTGGTGCTCGTGCACGTCGTAGAGGGGCAGGCCCCGGACGTAGGAGGGGATGTCGAACGTCACGGGGCGTCCACGTCGAGAGAGTCCCAGTACGCCTTGCCGCGACGCGCGGCCTCGACGCACTCCTCCCAGGGCGGGTACTCGTAGTCGGTGAACTCGATCTCCATGCTGACCGGCCCGGAGAAGCCCGACCCGGCGAGGTCGCGCAGGATCGACGCGAGGTCGATCTCGCCCTCCCCGAGCACGGGGAAGTCGAGCACCCCCTTGCCGCCGCGCTGATCCTTCAGGTGGAAGTGCCCGTAGCGTCCGAGGCCGCTCCGGATGTCCACCTCAGGCCTGGCCCCGGTGTAATAGACGACGTTGCCCGGGTCGTAGTTGATCTGGATCCAGTCATGACCGATCTCGTCGAGCAGCCGCATCCCGATCTCCGCCGTCGACAGGAGGTTCGAGTCCGTCTCGATGCACAGCCGGATTCCGGCGGCCTGCGCCTCGTCGGCGAGTACTCGCGCGTTCGCCTTGAACCGCTCGACCTCCTCGGGCGTCTCGGCGTCCCCGGTGAACGTGTTGAGCACGAGGGCGTCGAGCGCCTTGGCAGCGGCGAGGACGTTCCGGAGGCGCCGCATCCCCTCGTCTGAGTGGAGCGACGCGTGCCCGCTCAGCGATACGCATCGCTGCCCGAACCGGTCGAGCAGCTTCCGTGTGTCGTCGATCTCTCGAGGCCCGAGGCGGTCGGGATCGAGGTGCTCGAGGAATGCCTTGACGGCGCCGATCTCGACGTTCTCGAACCCCGCCTCGGACAGCCCGTGCAGCGCCTCCTCGAGCGTGTACGGCTTGAAGCAGATGGTCGACCCGGTCTGGATCCAGCTCATGTCGCAGTCCTTTCGTCCGGTAGCTCGAGACCCCAGACGTCGCGGTGGAACTCGACGAATCCTTCGGGGTAGTCCCAGGTATCGATCGCGCACACCAGCACCGCCGGGCGCCCGTCGCCCAGCGCGCTACGGGCGCGGTCGAGTGCGTCGTCGAGCTCTTCCGGCGACTCGATCCGCTCTGCGTGCGCCCCGCTCGCGGCGGCGACGGCTGCCAGGTCGGGCTGCACGTCGAAATCGACGGCGAGGTAGCGCTCACCGGTCGCCCGTGCGATCCACTTCACCCAGTGCAGGCCCGCGTTGTCCAGCACGACCCAGAGCACGGGCGCCGAGTGCTGCAGTGCGGTGGGAATCTCCTTCATGTACATCTGGAATGCGCCGTCCCCCGCGACGCAGACGACAGCGGCGTCGGGCCGTGCGAGCCTCGCACCGATTGCGCCCGCGACGCCGAGGCCCATCACGGTCTGCTCCGCGGGCGCGACGCAGCCGCGGTGCAGCGTCACCTTCACGAACGGGCAGTAGTACGACCAGAGGTCCTGTCCGCCGTTCTCGTGCACGAGCACGAAGCCGTCCGCGAAGGCGCGGTTCAGTGCGTGCACCACCTGCTTCGTCCGCAGCGGCCCGACACTGGAGGGGGAGCACTCGCTCTCGACGGCGCGCTCGTACTCCGCCTTGAACGCGGCCAGCTCCACCGTCCACGGACGTTCGCGCACGGGTGGCGTCGAGTCCGCGAGCTGCTCCAGCACGAGCTTCGCGTCGCCCACCACGGCGACGTCCGCTGCGATGGAGCGCTCGATCTCGAATGGGTCGACGTCGACCTGGATCACGCGCGCGGTCGCGGGGAGGTAGCGGCCGAGGCCCGTCTGGAACTCCTCCAGCCGCGTGCCGACGTAGAGGACGCAGTCCGACTCGTCGACGGGTCGCGCGCTCGACCGAGTGCGATAGAGGCCGACGGATCCGAACGCGAGGCGATGGGTCTCGGAGATCGAGCCACGGCCGGACGGCGTGGTCACGACCGGGGCGTCGAGGGTCTCCGCGAGCGCGACGAGCGCGTCCTCGGCCCCGGACAGCCCGACGCCACCGCCGGCCCAGATCACCGGCCGCTCGGATGTGGCGAGCAGCCGCGAGGCCTGCTCGACCGCTGCAGGGTCGCCGGCACTGCGCAGTCCGACCAGCGGGCGCCGGTAGGTCGGGATCTCCGCCTCTCGAGCAGCGACGTCGACCGGGATCTCGACGAAGACGGGGCCCGGCTTGCCGTTCTGCGCCACGGCGAACGCGCGTTGCATCGTCCACGACGTCCGCTCCGGCAGATCGATCCGAACGGCCCACTTCGTGACGGGACGGACCATGGCGAGGGACGGCGCGTCCTGAAACCCGCCGCTGCCCTCGTGCTCGCGGCCGGCGGCCGAGACCACGCAGACGAGAGGCGAGCAGGCATATTGCGCCTCCAGCAGCCCCGGCACGAGGTTCGCTATCCCGGGCCCCGGGCTGGCATGCACGACGCCCACGCGGCCCGACACGCGCGCGTAGGCCATCGCCATGAACACGGCGGAGGTCTCCATCCGCACCAGCACCGGCCGCACGGAGCTCTCGTACAGGTCGTTGTAGAGAAGCGCCGGGTTGCCGGGCAGCCCGAAGACGTACTCGACGCCCTCGGCCTCCAGCGCCTCCACGATTGCCGCCCAGGGCCTACGCCGCGACACCGCACCACTCCGTCACCGCCGCGGCCAGCGACTTCGCCGCGGCGACCACCTCGGGGAGCATCACGCTCTCGTCCTTGCAGTGCGCGATGCGCAGATCACCCGGCCCGAACACGACGCTCGGGATGCCGGCGGCCTCGTAGAACGACGCGTCGGACGCGGCGCCGAAGCCGATCGGATGCTGCGGGCTCGGCGGCTCGATCGGCGTCCCCGTGACCCGCTCGTGCGACCGGGCCACCGTCTGCACCACCGGATGCTCCCACGGGGTCGAGGCCGCGGGCCAGTTGTTGATCCACTCGAAGCGCGGCGGATGGTCGCTCAACCAAGGGTCGAGGCGAGCAACGGTCAGCACGTACTCCTCGATCTCGGCCCGCACCGCGTCGGCCGTCTCGTCGGGCGGGTACCAGAGCGAGTACGCGACCTGGGCCCGATGGGGGAAGTAGAAGGGGATGTCGATCCCCGGATCGGCATGGAAGACGCCGGGGAGCAGCGAGAAGAAGCCGGGCATGAAGTACGGGTGACTCTTGGTCAGACCCCACTGCTGCTCGAGCTCCTGCAGCGCGACGACGATCTTGACCGCCTTCTCGAGCGCATTGACGCCGATCGCGTCGCCAGGCCCCCCGGGCCGGATTGCGAGCGCCCGATTGCCGCAGTGCGTTGCCAGGCCCTCGACGTGGATGCGGAAGTACCAGTTGCCCGCGGCGATCGGGGAGAC
>CAVOUO010000029.1:0-113173 GCA_963699595.1 uncultured Planctomycetota bacterium | reverse complement strand
TCGATATGGTCAATACGGTTTTCTTCGATATAGTTGTCCAGTCTTACAGTCTGCACCTCTTCATAGCCGACGATACTTGCTCCGCTGCGCTGGTGAGTGCCGAGAGAGCCATAGACCTCCGCTCCTTCTTCATAGCGGGACAGTCTGGCTGTTCCCGCCACGTCAGAAACGGCAAGGTGATTGAGCGTACATCTCTCGGACAGGCCGTTCAACTCGACATTGAATTGCAGCTCGCCAAAGATCCTGTGGC
Source organism: uncultured Planctomycetota bacterium (assembly GCA_963699595.1). Lineage (GTDB taxonomy): Bacteria > Planctomycetota > Phycisphaerae > Sedimentisphaerales > Anaerobacaceae > PLanc-01. The sequence continues at coordinate 112,923 of CAVOUO010000029.1, read as the reverse complement.
TGGGCTCGAAACTGTGGACCCGCCCCTGCTCCCCCACACAACGGGCGGCAAGGAGCGTGTACTGGCCGAAATTGGCTCCCAAATCGAAGACGACCATGCCGGGCCGCAGGAATCGCTTTGCGAAATTCCAGCAGTCGCGCTCGAAAACACCGTCAATGTAGATGTACCTGCCCAACACGTCCTTCGGATATATCCGAACCTTAAGGTCCTCGCCCAACGCGGTTATCAGGGGCTCGGCAGGACGGTATTTGCGCAGGTAGTCCCACATCAGAGCTTTCGGTTGCCACCGATAGCGAAATCGCCGACGGAGAGCATTCGGCGCCCGCCGGACTTTGGACACTATGCGTGTACAGACGCTCGGGGAGGGCAAACTTGAATCTCCTTCAATGAATCTTGTTCCGCCGCAGTTGCGCACAGCGAGTGCTTCAACACATGATGGCTCTGGAGGATGACATATGCACTGGAGATACCCATGCCAATGAGGGTAGCGATAAGCACTTCCGGCAGTGCCAGGCGGCTATCCGCCCACACGAACGCCAGAACCAACAGGACGTTGACTGCCGCCAGGATCGCCTGCCCCAAGAAGCAGTCTCGCACGTAGCCCAAGCCCAGGAGCAGGTAATACGCCGGCACACAGGCGAGACTCAAGAGGCTGCCGACCAGTGCGATGCGCAGGGCCAGAGGCAGACTCTCGGTGAACCTGCTACCCAGCCAAATCCGGAGCAGCCACGGGGCGATCAGGATCAAGACCCCGTACAGGGGCAACGCGAACCGGAGAATCAGACCGACGGAACGGCGGTTCATCTCGCGGATGCGGTTTCGCGCCTGTTCTGTCATATCTGCGCGATCCGGCTGACTTCGGGCATCAAGGCCCGAATGCCCGCTTCGGCGAGGCCCCGAATCTGCATGCTCCCCGTATACGCGATTTCATAAATCGGGATGGAAGCGACACCCGCATACCGGGAAAGCATGACCTTGTTGAACGGGCTGAGCAGCATGGACAAAAGCGACGTACCGAGCACGCCGGAGCCAAAACCGAGCAATTGCCTCATCCGCGCGAGGCGCAGGTTGCCGGTCCGAAGAATTCGGATCGGGGCCATGCGGCGAATCAGGGCAAGACTCGCGATGTGAATGAAAATATACGATGCCGCACTGCCTATCAGCAGACCCTTGATCCCTGCGCCCAGAAACAGCAGAAAGCCGGCGACCAGAACGGCAACGAGACGCCCGCCCGCCTGGGCGTAGTTCGCCAAGTCCATGCGGCCGAAGCCCGAGAGCATCGCATTGATGGCCTGCACGATAAATACATAGATGCTCAGGCAAGCCATGTAGGGCAGCATCCAGGAGACCGTTCGAGCGTTCTCTTCGGAGAGTTTGAACAGGGCAACGATGGGCACCCGGAAGAAAAGAATAACAGCAAATACTACGACGCCGCTGGCCGCCAAGATGACAAGCGCGGACGCCATGTACTGCTGCGCCGCCTCCAGATCGTGCCGGCCGTACTCCTCGGCGACCAGCTTCATCACGGCCTGACCGATGCCGAGATTGCCGAGTTGGGCAAAGGTCAGGACCGTCGAGAGTACCAGCCAGACGCCGTACTGCTCGTACCCCAGGAAGTGCAGGTACATGGGGTAGGCCACCGCCAGCACAGCAATGTTGACCAGGGTAACGCCTACGCCGGAGACCATGTTGATCCGGAGTTGGCTGGAAAACAGGCGTCTAATCACGAACTCTCTCTATCTTTCCCGGATCATCAATGACCAGACTCCGTCCCCGTCGGTTGCGCAGGCACCAACACCCGACTTCCGTGTCCCCCAACGCCTTATTTCCGGGCCGGTCCCGGCCGGTCTGTCGAACACAACCCTCTCCCGGCGGCCGGCTGCTCCCTGCCTCAGGCCGGGCCGTACGACGCCGGCGCCTGTGCCCCGGCCGTTCGTGAGACGGCTCTCCCGGTTCCGCGCTGACGCGCCTGGAGGACGTATTCCCGGCTGAACGCCAGGAAGATCCCGAGCATGAAGGCGGCGATCCCGGCCAGGATGCCCTTCTTCACCGTGCCCCGGCGCACCGGCCGCTCCGGCACGACCGCCGGATCGAGGACCTGGATCGTGGGCATGTTCCGGGCCTCGTCGATCTTGGCCATCTCGTACTGCTCCACCAGCATCTGGTAGACCCTCTCCTGGGTCTCGACCTCACGACTCAAGGTACTGTCGATCTTGCTGAGCTTGGCCTCGATTTCCTTCAAGCGGTTCTCCAGGAAGACGCGCTTGCTCGTCGCCTGGCCGGCGGAGAGCCTCTTGTTCTGCTTGTCCAGCGTCTCGACGTAGGCCGTGGCGATGGCGGCCACCCGGTTCGGGTCGCGATCCAGGACCGTGATCTTCACCGCGCCGCCGTCGGTGGTCTTGACCGTCGTGTTTCTCTGGAGCTGCTTGCGGGCATCGGCCCGATACTCGACCTTTTCGTAGACGTTCATCAGGTGGAAGCGGTCGATGATGGCATCGGCGACCTCCCGACTCTCCAGGATCTCCACGTACATCCTGGAGATACTGTCCGTGGTCGTGTTCATCATCTGGCGAATCAGAGGATTGCTCAGCGCTCCGAGACCGCCGGCCGCTTCTTTTTGCAGGATGTCCAGCGGCGGCACGACGGTGACGGCCGCCTGGTACTCCCGGGGCTTCAGGAGCGAATAGACGACGCTGCCGCTCATCGCCATGAGGCACAGAACGAGGATCATCCAGCGATAGCGCCAGATCACGCGAAGATAATCGAGCAGATCGATCTCGTCATCGACAGGGCGGCCTGCCGGGCCCGGTTGCTGAGACTTTGCCTGAGAATCCGTCACCGTGCTTAACCTTCCTCGATTAGTCTTGTCGATCCGCAGATTTCAAAGTTGCACCACGAGGGGAGAATGCGGACGCACAGATCGGTGGAATGACAGACCTGCGGCCCTGCAGACGCCGAAGTGGGCAGTCTCCGCACCCGCCGCATCGTCTCAGGCCGCCATGAATCCTACCGCTCACGGAATCCATTCTGCAGTCCCTTGTGTCCAAACAAGCCTAACTCAGCCCCGAGACAGTCTCTTGGCCCGGGGACGGTCTTCCCCAAAGGCATTCCTACTCTACAGGTGGCAGGGCCCTCCATGTCCCCGTCGGCCTCGACACTCTTTCTCCTGCCGGAGCAATCGGTCACGATGATACAGCGTCTACCAGTACTGTCAAGGCTTTTCCCGCCGGCCCTCGCCGCCCACCAGGAGGGTGACAATCGCCCCAGCCCCACCGAGGCATTGTGCCGGATATACGCAGTGACCCTACCTGTGGTGCCTTTATAGGACAAAGACAGAGGGTCCGAGAAACCCTGAAGGAATCGGCGGATTACCGGAGGGAGTGTCTTTCACTGGACAGGAACACGATGTTGACACTTTCCCACAAGGACCTGCAAAACGCGTCGGCAGTCTGTCGATCCGAAGTCAGCCACCAATGCTACTTCCCGACGTTCCGGCGTAGAAGGGTAAAACGCTCGGCGATCTTCAGGCTTCAGTCTTCAGGTAGTCTTGATAGACAGCCACGGGATCAAAACTGTCCTCGCTGGAGGTGGCGTGAATGAGGATGCCGAAACGAAGATGGAATGGCTGGCCCGACTACTACCTCCGTCTTCTTGACAGGCCCCTTCTTGAAGACGGATTGACCGAACGGGTTTGCGACCATCAGACCGTAATCCCGTACATGCCAACGGCACGCCGCAGCATTGCGCGGGTCCGGCATGATCATGAGCCCCGCAAATGTATCATCCACCCGGCCGCTGTAGTCGCACCACGCGGCCTGCTCGCCCCAAATCGCCTTCTCATTGCGTCGCCCCTGATCGTCAAGGATGCGCCCAGGCCGATGGCGATTCTCGTACGGCTTGACCATGATCGGCGTCGTCACCCGCACGCCCAGGCCCATCTCTTCCTGGTCGCCGAAGTACAGGCCGGACCGCTTTGATTGAAATGTGGAGTCCCAGAGAATCAGATAGCCAGCCGGCCGCACCTGGAACGTGTACGTGCAGATCTCCTCGCAGATGGCGGCCCCTTCAGCCATATAACGGTTGCGCACGGCGAACGTGCCCTTGTCCCCTTCGGCATGCGGCGCCGTGATGAATCCGCCGTGTGCCACGGTCGCCTTGTTCCGCCAGAAATCAGCGCCGCCCAAGTCGCCGAACGCCAGCCAGAGCCCCGGATGCATCGTCGCATGGTCGAGGGGGTCAACACCGTCTCGCGGCGGATGATGCCGCGTCACTTGGACGCCCCCCGGTGCACAGACATCCTTGAAATAGGGCCGCAGGATCTCGGGGTCGCGATAGACGTACGCCGCCAGCGGCCGGCCATCCACGCGAACCAGGATCGAGTCTGCCTGCGACTGGAATGTGACGCGGTGGTCGGCGCCCGTCACGCGAGTTCCCTCGTTGGCTCCCCGCACGCCTCGTCGGAGTCAGAATCGCCAGACCGGCGGCGGTCGTCTTGAGGAACTGCGCGTCGCGAATACGAATTGCCCCTGCTGCCCATGTCCGTGTGCCTCCACCATCACTCCGGCAGGTCTTTGTTCGATGTCTCCGGCGCCCACCAGATGGCCACCATGCCGAGGGCATAGATCAGGCCCATCACCGCACCCACCTTGGCAAAGTCGCCGCCAAACCAGACAACCAACGTGCCCGCGGCGAAAACCCCGCCGGCCGTGGCGAAACGCCCCGTGTTGTACGCAATGCCGCTGCCCGTGGCGCGCACCTTCGTCGGGAACAGCTCCGGCAGATACAGCGGGAGCCAGCCGAAGAAGAGAGTCGCGATGAAGCCCTGGACGCAAACGCCATCGGCAGAAAGGCGGACTGCAAGGGGGCCGTGAACAGGAAGAGGCCGCTCGTCAGCGCCGTGGAACCGAGACTGATCAGAAAATAGGAAAGCCGCCGGCCGAGCATAGCCGGCGAGTTGGGCGCCGAAGAAGCTGCCGAGCACGGCCCCCAGGGCCCAATAGCCTTGTGTGAGCGCCTTGTACCCCGGCTGGGCGGCCCCGCCGATCTTGTCCGCCCAGGGAATCATCCACTTGCTGGCGGCCCAGGCACCGATCATGGGAATCGAGCCCAATAGGATGCCAAGGAGAGTCAGCCGCAACAACGGCGGACGAAACAGCTCGCGCAGCGGCGTGACCGTTCGCCTGGACCGCCCCCGCGCGCGTGGACAGCCAGCGGGGCGACTCCGGCACGAAGCACAGGGCCACGACCCCCAGCAATCCGGGCACAGCGCTCCACCCGAAGAGCCAGCGCCACGAGTCCGGCGTGATGTGCCAGATCCGCGCGATCTGAGAAAGCAGCAGGATGCCGGTGTTCAGGCCCGCGCCGACGATCCCGGCCACCATGGGCCGCGACACGTTCGGCCAGCATTCCGAGACCAGCGCCACGCCGTTGGGCCACATGCCGCCGACGCCCAGCCCCACGAAGAAGCGAAGCACGAGCATCTGCTCCAGGCTGCCGACCAGCCATCCCATTCCCGAAAAGACCGAATAGAAAAGGATGCTCACCCCCATGGCCCGTGTGCGGCCGATGCGGTCGCCCAACGCCCCGAACACGATGCCGCCGGCGGCGGCACCGAGCATCAGACTCGCCGTGAAACGGGCAAACCAATCCCCCGCCAGGGCATCCGTGAAGCGGTCTGCCAGCAGACTCTTGGTGACGGAGATGGACGCGATCGGCATCAGGCCGAGCTCTATGCCATCAAAGAGCAAACCGCTGAAGGCGGCGAACAGGACCACGAGCCGCGCCCTCTGTGAGAGGGTCAACAGAGAAGGGCCAATCGAAATCGGATTCATGCCTTCGCTTCCCATCCCGCCGCTCACGGTTCGCCGCCCTTCTCTGCCGCACGCGCCGGGCCAAGGTGTTCGAAGGCACGGATGATGGCGCTGTTGTCCTGGGCCCCGTAGCCGGCGCTCTCGGCCAACTCCAGCAGGCGTGCGTGGGCCTGCGTGAGCGGCAAATCCGTGCCCGCTTGGGCGGCGGCCCGGAGCATCAGGCGAACGTCCTTGTGATGTTGCGACAATCGGGCCTGGGGCGCAAAGTCGCCGTGGATCATCTTCTCGCCTTTCGTATCCATGATCCGCGAGTACGCCATGCTTTCACGCAGCACCGTCAGCACGATCTGGGCATCCAGCCCCAGAGCCTTGCCCAGCCATAGTCCCTCCGCCAGCGCGGCGCGATTCAGGCCCAGGACAAGATTGCTGACAAGCTTCATTTGTGAGCCGCTGCCACAGGGTCCGAGGTGAAACCAGCGGCGGGCAAACAGCCGGAACAAATCCTGGCACTGATCGAAGGCGGCCGCCGGACCACCCGCCAGAACCACGGCCTGCCCTTCGCGAACCTGCTGACTGCTGCCGGAGATCGTGGCATCCAGATAGTAGATATCTCGCTCGGCCAGCCGCCGCCCCATCGCCGCGGCACGTTCCGGATCGCCCGTAGACGTGTCAATGATGATCCGCCCGGCGACGAGGCATGGGCCCATATCGACAAGCACAGCCTCCACAACATCGCTGTCCGGCAGGCTCAGGAGAATTCTGCCGCAGGCGGAGGCGATATCCGCAGCGCTCGTCGCCACCTTGCCACCGGATGCGGCGAGAAGATCGTTCCGAGCAGGATCAATGTCATATCCCCATACAGCGAAACCGCCGCTGTGCAGCCGCTCGGCCAGGGCCATGCCCATCAGGCCCAGCCCGACCAGACCGACCGGCTCTGCGGCGGGTTTGTCCGCACCTGTGGTCACCCGTTGCGATGTTGACTTCATGACAGCACGATAGTCCCGATCCGGGCTCTGCGTCAAGCCCGCAGCGCCGCTGCGCATCGGGGACAGCTTGCCGGTGACACGGGTCAATTCATCCGACCGCGCGATTTCCCTGCCGTCGGCAAAGACCCGCAGGCCCGCGCCTTTGCGGTACTTCTCCCCCGTTCGATCCCACACAATGGTCAGCGTCCGGCCGTGATAGGGCACGTTGTCCAGGCAGAACCAGTCCCACGCCTCGGAGGGGACCAGCGGATCGACCACCACCATGTTGTCCTCGCGCGGCACAAGCCCCACCAGGCCGCTGATCACCAGGTCGCAGAACGTCGAGTGATTGTAGTAGCGGCTGCGATTGGAATCCGGCTTCAGCCATGTGCCATTCTGCTCATCAAGGTATTCGCCGATGTACGGCTTGCCCCGATATTGGTGACACCGCGCGTAGGTCAAAAGGGCATCGAAGTAGTCCGCCTTGTTCACGTATGGCTGCTGGTAGTTGCGCAGCACGTTGGCCAGGGCCACCAGCGTCTGGCTCGTGGCGAAGGGCCAGACGGCGCCGTCCCATTCGCAGGTCCCCACGCCGTGACTGCGGAACTGCGGGTGCCTGCGTTCCGCGGTCGTGATGCCCATCGGGGCCTTGAATCCCTGCGGGTCCAGCAGTTGCTGCCACGCCTGCTCCGTTTGTAGTGTGCCCGTAAGGGCATACGAAGAAACGCCTGACGGCGTCACTACGAACGGAAGATCGAAGTACCACGGGATGAACCCGATCTCCTCCCGCACATCGGCCAACGTGCCATCCGGACGCCGCACTTTGAAGAACTTCGCCTCTTTATCCCACAGTAGCTCGTGGATGAGCGACTTCAGCCTGGCTGCCTTTCCCGCATATTCCTCGGCAACCTCCTCGCGCCCCGCCATTTCCGCGACCTTGGATATCGCCACGGCGTTGGCGTACATATAGCAGTTCAAAGGCGGCCGCAGGTTCTGGACCTTCCGCCCACCGCTGATCGACTCTTCCATGCCGTCACGCACGTCGTATTGCCAGAACAGGCCATTTTCCGCGCCCCGCTCCTGCACCCACGCCTGATAATCAGCGATGAACGCGTCCAGCAGAATTCGTCAGAAAGGCCTTGTCCTGGTTGACCAGGTACCGGTGGTAGAGCGCCCACGTGCCCCAATTGCTGTACTGATGCAGGTGCGGCTGCAAGCCGCCGTCGTGACCGACGTACCAGAAGCGAGCGTACTCGTCGATGTACCGGCTGATCACGCAGCCAGGCGCCTTCATAGACGTGATGACCCAACGCGCAGCTTATCGTATTGTACTTGCCGCTGTGACCGACCTTGTCCAGAAACTCCGTGAAAACGAAGCCGTCCGGCGTCTTCTTCAGATGCTTGCGGAACGTCCACCAGCGGAAATAGTAGATCTGCTCGAAACTCTTGTCCGGGCACTCGAAGAACGGCACATTGTCCTTCATCCACGCCCAGGCTTCGCGGTTCGGGACGTAGTTGACGATGTTCTCGGGCTCCATGCCGTTGAAGAAATCGACGTGATGCTTGAATGCCTGTGCGATCAAGGATGAACATCGCAGGGTCGTGAGATGCTGCGCCCCTACCCGCCAGAGGCATCCAGACGGACATCTGCGAATCGCCCCGGTTGCCCCAGGCATAGTAAGGGATCAAACGCACGTCAATGGTTGTCGGTTCTGCGGATGATACCTTTCGGTAGAGAATGTTGTCCCAGCTATTGCCTGTGAGGTGTCGAGCCTGTCCCTCCAGAACCGTCACACCGGCGAGCAGTCCCTTGTCAAAGCGGCTCTTCCAGGGGTCATCAGGTGAAATCGCCACGTCGGCAATTTTGACATTCTTCGGCAGATCCACCGACTCCAGGCAGTAGACAATCGGCCCGCGACGTACCGCCGCCTGGTTGCGCGTCTCCTCCACCAGCGGATGCGCCTCCAGCAATTGCACGGGCATGGGCAGCACCATCTCGATCCTGTCCCCGGCCGACCACGAGCGTCTGATCTCGAAGTACTGTCCCGAGGCCAGGTCCTTGCCCACCGGTTTGCCGTTGACGGCCACGTGCGCCCCTTGTGCCCAGCCGGGCACCCGCAGAAACAGCGAGAACTCCTGTGACGGCGCACTCTCCAGAGTGATCTGGATGGTGCCCTCCCACGGATAATTGGTCCGCTGCCTGAGCTTGACGGCCCCGCCCCCGGGAAGCTGCGTGTCCAGCGCATTGCTGCCATAGAGATTGACCCATACCCCCTCGTCGGACACGCTGTACGCGTAGGCGGCGGTCTCGGCAATGGTGCGCGCGATATTGGGCGGACAGCAGAAACAGCTCAGGTACGGCTCGCGTTGGCGCGACCAGCGCAGCTCGAACGGCAAGTCGGCCACCCGTGCCAGGGGGTTGGTATAGAAGAACTCCTTCCCATCGAGGCTGATGGCCGCCAGCACAGCGTTATACAGCGCCAGCTCCAGCAGATCGGCGTAGCGCGCCTGGCCTGTGATCGCCAGCATGCGCCAGTTCCACAGGACGAAACCCACCGCGGCACACGACTCGTTGTGCGCGGTGAGGTTGGGCAACTGGTACGCACGGCCGTACGCCTGGTGCACGGGCTGGATCGAGGACTGCGACTTCGATCCATCCGGCGAGGCCCCGTTGTACAGTGCGCCGGTGGCCCCGGTCACGTACATCTTCCGCCCGGCGACATCCTGCCAGATCTTCTCCAGGGCGCTGAGCAGGGACGAGTCGCCCGTCTCGGCGTACACGTCGGCCGCACCGGCGTAGAGGTAGTTCGCCCGGACGGCATGCCCGACGGCCTGAGTTTGCCGGCGAAAGGGAAGGCGGTCCTGATTGTCATCCGTGCCCCCCTCGACCAGGCTGCGAATGTCGATCAGCCCTTGGGCCAATTCGAGATACTTCGGATCGCCGGTAGTGCGGTACATCTCCACGACGCCCATATAGTGCGAGGGGCAGATGGCATTGTTCGCCAGAGTGCGGGGCGAACTCTTGTACGTCCTGTAGAGAAAGTCCGCGGCCTTCTTCGCGATGTCCAGCAGGTTGGTCTTGCCCGTGGCACGGTAGTGCGTGCAGGCACAGGTCATCAGGTGCCCCAGGTTGTAGGTCTCGAAGTCCAGCCGCTCCCGAAACTCATCGTCGGCCTCGGGCAGATGCTGCCGCTGGGCGATGATGACCGGAGTATGGATGTATCCATCCTCGCGCTGGGCCTTGCCGATGGTTTCTATGATCGCGTCCATCTGCCGGTCCAACGCTTCATCGTGGGTCGTCGCGTAGACGAACGCTACGGCCTCGAGCCACTTGTAGAAGTCGCCATCGTTCCACTTGGGCCCCCGGTGCCGGCCCTGCTTTTGGCCGGCGGCGATCAGGAAGTTCTCATAGGCGTGGCTGATATTGGGGTCTGCGAGCAGCCGCCACATGTTGGGGATGACAACCTTGCGGCACCAGTCGAAGCGCTCGGCCCAGAACCCGTCGGTCCAGCGCACGGCATCGATATCGACGCTGCGCAGCTTGACGTGGGGACTGGCCGACGTGTCGGTCAAGCCCTCGGCCCGCTGCGCGGACATCGCCGCCGCTGAGGCAGACAATCAGCAGCAATACCCAGCAGGATGAGACTGTCTCTCGCAGGGAGCAGCGTCTGGGTGGCAGCGGCAAGCGGAGTCTTCGGAGCTTGCCGATGGTTTCGCCCATGTGCCACGGAGCCATCGCCCAAGGCCTTCGGCCTTGACGCTGCCACCCGGACAGATGGAGCCGCGGCACATGGTCCATTCGAGATGTCACAACGATACATTCTACTTGCCTTCGACGGTGACGATGATTCTGCGGTAGCTGCAGAGGCGAGGCTGACCGTCATCCCACACTTCCAGTATGACGTGGAGCGACGCCGGCTCGGTCACCTGCGGCGCGCAGGAACCAGGCTTGCGGAGACGCGGCATCTTCGATCCGGACATCGCCCTTGAACGTTCCCGCCTCCTTGTAGAGGAACCAGCGATACGAGACGCTGTTGCCATCGGGATCGCGCGTCCCGGCGGCGCTGAGATTCACGCGCTGGCCGGAGGCAGCCCGTACCTTTGCCACCGCTTTGCTTGTGTCGCCCTGGAAAGCGACGACCGGATTGTGGTTCGCCTTCGCAAAGGTGTCCGCCACGCACCAGTCCATCCGGGCGGCGAAATCATGCTGGTAGGCCTCGCGCCAGCGCCAGATCGTCGCCTGATCGGAGGTGCAGCTCATCCCGTTCTCCGCCACCACGGTATCGCGACTGTCTCGGCCGTTGGTCCAGATAGGCACGTGTCTCGCCATAGGCCTGATGAAGAACGTACCGCCCGCCCCAGCCGCCGTAGGATGGACTGATGTGGCTGCCCAGACCGTTGTTGATCAGGCTGAAGAACGATGGCGTGTCGCCTTCCATGATGTATTTGAGCCTGAGGGTAAAGGGCACCCAGCGGGCCATGGCCGTTGATGATGTTCTTTTCCAGCCAGGGATTGTCCACCAGCTCGAACTTGTGCATCGCGCCGTTCTGATACAGGCGGTCGCCGGAGATGCCGGTCCAGGTGGCCCTCGGGTACTCCTGGTTGTCCACGCTGCTGGGGCTGACGATGTAGAACAGATTGGGAAACGTGATCCGCATCCAGCGGCCGGAGTTGTCCTGATCGGAGATCGTATAGACCCGCAGCCTGGAGACGAAAGCGTCCAGTTCTTCCGCACTGCGCGTGTACTTCACGTCCCACAGGGCCTGGGCCAGGCAGTTGGCCCCGCCCCAGATGCAGACCCACACCGGCCGCTCGTCCGGCTTATCGACCACCTCAATGATATGACGCGATCCGTCCGAGCTTTTGCCCTCGCCCACGCCGCTCATGCCAAACTCGGGCCGGCCTGTCTTGATCACGCTGAGCAGGTGTTCTTGGGTCGGATAGCCCGAAGCGTGTTTCAGGAGGTTGTCCCGAACCTGGCCGTACGCCGCCACTCGCTCCTGAATCCTCTCCGGACGGACCGTGTCCTTGAGCCAGACGGACGTGGTGGCAATCAGGCCTTCCACTTCATACTCGTTCGAGTAGACCAGGAAACGCACCAGCGATTCCTCGTCGTCCGGCTCGTTGGAGATGTCCGTCAGCACGATGACCCGCTGCTTCTGGACCGGGACAAATTCCGCCTTTGCCTCGGCCGCATGCACAGTGAAACAGGCAAGGAGAAAGGACGCGAAAGCAATCAGATTCATCGATAGGACTCCTGTCGTTCGTATTGGTCCGGCATATCCACATCATAGTGCGTCTGGGGCCCCCGTCAATAACGCACCATGCCATGCCGCGCACGGCACTCACGGGTGTCGCCGGCATGCGGGGACGGCCCGAGGTGGCCGGTTGTAGGGCATCAACCACACGGCGCACGGCATCGAAGATCTGCCGGGACTGCTCGTTTCCCGCAAAGAACTCCTCCATCATGCTATTGGCCCAAACTTGCCCCCGCGCAGGCGGGGAGCGAAAAATGCTCAAGGCCTTGGGGCAACGCCCCCGAGGGGCCTCGCAACACGCAGAACCGGGATAAACCGCGAATGTGAAATGTGTAGGTCTGACCCCTGTCTCCTCCCAGCCAATCGCCGCTGCACCTCTGGCGACAGGTCGAAGTCACAAGCGAGAGGATGATGGCAACGATATGGGCGGGCCTCCGTCTTCCGAGCATTCCGATCTCCTGCATCGTCCATCGAGCAGTCACGGCCTACGGGCGCACGCTCACGTTTTGGACAAAGGCGTTCGTCTTGACATCCGCCCGAGTCAACGGCCTCCCATTGACCCGCACGTCCTGGAATACAACGTCACTGACGGCGTGTGTTTCATCGAAGCCGTTCAATTCGACCCGCAACGGGTTGGCCACGGCGACGACGTCTTTGAACACCACGCCCTGAATGTGCCCCCGCTCCGGGTCCCGGGTCCAGACGAACTTGCCGATCCACAGGGAGATCAGCCGCGGCGATTCCTCGATGCGGATGTTCTCAAAGCGGACGTTGCTCACGCGCGCGGCATCGCAGTGGAACACCCGCAGCGTCCACTCCCGCCCCTTGTCGTGGATCACGTCGCAGTCCTGGAAGAGCACGTCATCCACGTCCTCCCGGATCTCCGCCCCGACGCTCAGGGCATGGGCCACCTCGTTCCAGAGCACGCACTGTCCGCGCCACGATCCGGCGGGCCTCGCCCTGCCCCTTGTCCGTCTTGACCACGATCAGATCGTCCAACGTCCGGATGAAGCATCCCTCGATCGTCACATCCCGGCTGTTGCACATGTCGATCCCATCCGAGTTCGCCCGGTAGCCAAGCAGCTTCACGTTCTTCACCGTCACCCGGTCGGACTGGCGGATCGGAATGGTCCAGACACTGGAATCCCGCAAGATGACGCCTTCCACGGTGATGTCCTTGCCGCGGACCAGCAGCAGATTGCGGGCGTGCGTCGGGCACAGGCTCCCGTCGATCACGCCGCGGCCGCGCAGCACGATATGCTCGCCCTGCAGGGTGAAGACCGGCCCACGGCCGTCTGCCGTACCCTTCACGACCGCACCGGCGGCCACGTACACCGTCTTGCCGCTGCCGACCGTCACGCCGGCGACCTCATGAACGCCCGGGCCGAAGTAGATCACGTTCGGATCGTCGGGCCTTGGGAGCCGAGGCCTCCGGCGGGTTCGCGAACAGGTGCAGCGCCCCGACCCAATTCCCATTGACTTCCACCGTCACAGGCTTGGGTTCCGTCAGCGAGAAGGTCAGTCGCTGTCCTTCAACGGCAGGGACAATCTTCAGAGAGCTGGGCAGCACCTTCGCCGAGGTGATCGGTTCAGGGCAGGTCACCATCACCACCATAGGCCCGGACATGTCGAAATAGGCAAAAGCCGCCTTATCGAAGTACTCCGCCGACCGGACCTTGTCGTCCATCGCCTTCCACCGCCGCTCGCGGTCGGCCGGGGCAACCTTGACGGCATACACGGGAACATCGCGGCCCGCGACTTGGACCGTATACTCCTTCGACCGCTCTTCGCCCGCGGGGATCTGGCCGATGTTCTCCTGGGCCAATCCTGCCGAGCCCATCATCGCAAGGACCAGGACCACCCACAGCTCTGTTCCCGCTATCCCGTCAACGTACTCTCGCATCGATTCTCTCCTCGACATAAGCAGCCGCCGCGTTGAAGAAAATGGCCAACCGCGTTATCATGATGAACTGTTTTTGCGAAGTCCCGGTGGACCCAGGACAACTTAGCACCTGCGCCGCTGATCGCAAGCAAAATGATTCTCATCCATAAACACGAAGGGGACTCTTATGAAGGTTAGGTCCAAGTACCGGCTCGCGGCCGTCGCCGCCCTGCTTGTTTTCGCTGTCGGTTCGCCAGCGCTCGGCGCCGATGCTGTCGCGGAGGAGACAACTGTTTCACTGAATGGGACTTGGCGCATCCAGCCGGCGGGCGGCGAGGAGCGAGAAATTGGCGTGCCCGGCTTTTGGGAGCGCACGCCGGGCCTGCGCGAGGTGCATGAGGCGACCTACACGCGCGAATTCGATGTGCCCGAGTCCTTTGCCGGCCGACGGGTGCTCTTACGATTCGATGCCGTCGGCGATGCGGCCGACATATCGGTCAACGGCCAATACGCGGGCGGCCATGCCGGGGCATGCCTGCCGTTCGAGGTGGACATCACCGCCCTGGTGGCCATTCCTTCCACGGGCAATAAGCTCGCGGTCGTCGTGCGGGACGATTCGCACTTCAGCGTACCGCGAGGGTCGAGTGATCGCCGTAATCGCAAACACTGGATGCCCCGGGGCATGGGGGCCAACAATCGCAAGGGCCTCTACCAGGCGGTGACGCTCCTGGCCCGGCCGGTGGTGAATGTCGCTGACGTTCGCATTCGCACCTCGGTTCGCCAGCGGGAGCTGAGTGTCACCTATGAGCTTTTCAACGGCCGCAAAGAGACCATCCAGGCACAACTCTCCGCGCAGGTCACGGCCCAGGAGGGTGCGGTGGCTGTCGCCTTGCCGGCGAAGAGCATCGAACTCCCGGGTTTTGTCACCACGACAGTGACCCTCACGGCCCCCTTCGAGGGCGTTACGCTCTGGCAGCCGGATCATCCGACGCTCTATACCCTGCAGACGACCCTGGCGGACAGCCGCAGCGCAGCGCCGCTGCACCGGGTCTCGACTCGCTTCGGCTTCCGGGAGATCATGGTTTTCGGGCATCCACTTTTATCTCAATGGCATCCGGTGCAATCTCCGGGGCGAAAGCCCGGCGTACTCCGAGAAGGCCGAACTGCTCGCCACGCGCGAATCGGCGATGGAAACGATCCGACGCTACCAGGCGGTCAACTGCAACGTCCTGCGTTTCCACTCGATGCCGGCCCCGCCCCATGTCCTGGACGTGTGCGACGAGATGGGCATGTTGGTGATCGACGAAAGCGCCATCTACGCCAGTTGGCAGATGCTCATGCCCGAGCACCCCGAGTGGATGGAGCACTGCCGCGAGCACCTCACGCGCTGGGTGGGTCGGGACCGGAATCATCCCGCCGTCATCCTGTGGTCGGCGGAAAACGAGGGATTGAACGTGAACAGTCTGACTGCCGCCATGCTGGCGGAGTTTCGCCGGATCATCGACGCCGCCGACGGGAGCCGGCCCGTGATTTTCGATGGAGATGGAACCGCGTACGGCGCTTCGCCGGCCAGCGTGAAGCACTACGTCAAGACCATCGACGACCTCAAGGACCGCGGCGGCCGCTCCTCCGGCTATGCCCGGGACCTGCGCAGCGACATCTACTGGGCCACGGCGTACCACCAGGATGTGCCTCTCGGCTGCGGGGAGTTTCTGTTCCCGTACGAGCCGGGCCTGCGTGCGAAAGAACGCGAAGTCATCTACAGCATGGGCCTCCAGTCGCGCGGCTATCGCCTGGCGGACTGGTTCGACATCCGCCCCTATAATCCATCCTACGCGGGCTTCCTGCGAAAAGAGGGCGTGCGCCCGGACTGCCGCGAGGCCTATGAGATCCAGGTGAAGTCGTTTGCACCCATCGCGGTGTTCGATAAGGACTACGATGAGCTGGGCCCGTTCCCCCAGCCGCCGGTGCTGAAGGTAGGAACCTCCGTTCGACGCACGCTGATTGTGTATAACGATGCGTTCTCGGATGAAACGGTGGAGCTGCGCTGGCAAGCAGTCCTCGACGGCAAATCCCTCGCGGGCCAGACAAGTACCCTGAAGATCCCGCTGGGCGGACACGCGCTTGTGGACATTACGCTTGCACCGCCGGCGCCCGGAAAGCTGCGCCTGGACTTGGCTTCCGCCAAAGGCGGGAAAGTGCAATTCCAGGACAGCCGGGACTTTGTCGTGGAGTAAGAGAATCGTTCAGGGGCTCTGCGTCACAGTCCGCCGGAGCACGATCCCGTCCATAGGCTCAAGGATCACCTGTTGCACGGCCTGGCCATCGTTGTAGCGCTCGGCCGAGAAGATGTGCAACGCATCGGCCACGAGAACCCCGCCGCCACCATTCTTGACCCGGACATAGGGTCTGTCCTGCGGGTCCAGCGTCAGTCCCGCCGCGACCGTGTGCCACTGATCTCCGGCCTGGCTCTGGTCCAGCGTCGGTGCCGGCAACCACTTTGCCGGCGGCCACGACTTCATAAACCGCCTGCTTCGTCCATCCCGTCGCCTCCGGCGCCGCCGCCCACCAGGCCTGGATCGTATACTGCCCCGGGCCACGCAGAGCGAGGTCCCACGTCGCCTCCCCCGTACCGGCGGTCTGCTGGTGGCAACGATTGTTCCAGGCATGGTAATACGGCGGGATTGCGTGCCACTCCTTGGTGCCCAGCTCGATCTCCTGCCACTGGCCTGTCGCCTGGAATCCCTCATTCCCCGTGTCATCCAGGATGTACTGGTACTTGGGCGCCTGCTCGCCCTTGAGATGCAGGTAGCCATCCCCAACGTCCACCGTCTGACGCCGCCGGGTGCCGTTGAGCAGCACGATGCCATGCTGGAAGTCCCGTCGGAAGATCTCTTCGCCACGCTCTTTCAGAGAAACCTCATCGATCCAGACCTGTCCCGTTTCGCCGCCGAACAGGAACTGAATCCGTGCATCCTGGACTGTTCTGGTGGCCTCGAAGGTCAGGGTCACCGGCTGCCATTGTGTCGTCAGCGGCACGGTCTGGCTCAGGCCGTAGTTGTCCCAGTTGGGCGAGCCCTTGGAGGAGACGGCCGTCAGTTCCATCGGATGGCTGGCCCGCGTCCAGAAGCATCAGGTTATAGCTCTTCCCCTGCTCCAGGGACCGCTTGGCCTGGGTGAACTCAATCCCGCCCTGGCGGCCGGCCCCGGTAATGGTGATATGAGCCGCCGCGGTGCCGCTGTGCTGGCCGCGCATGTCCCGCTCGGCCGTCGCCGCACAGCCACTCTTCACATCGCACCAGAGGCTCCAGGTGCCCGCAAGGTCGTCTTCGAAGCCCCCGTTTTGCATCAGCTCGCGATCGGCCGCCTGGCTCATGGCGATTCGCTGTGCCGGTCCCAAAGGCGTCCCCAGCTTGTAGTCCAGCTCATCGTACCACCAGTCCTGGCCGTGGTCCGTATCGCCCAACTCGTGGCTGAAATAGCCGTCGCTCATCAGAGTGAAAGCCAGCCCGAAGCGCATGTAGGGGTAGTAGTCCCGCGCGAAATTCCATGTCGAGACCGGCGTGTTCTTCTGTGGGCTGTAGTCGTAGCCATAGGCAATCTGGTCGGGCACCGCCGATTCCACCGACGTGATCGCCGGCTTGACGGCCACCGTGCACCAGGCGTTGTAATAGTCCCAAAGCTCGTAAAACGCCTTCTTCCCCTCAATGACATCGGTCGTATAGAACCCGATCCCCTGGCCGTTGAAGATCGCCGCGATCTCGGGGTAGGGGTAGCCCTGGCTGTGGCCGCTGGTCAGCGCCCACGGCATCAGCTTGCGCCATTCCTGCAACTCAAGGAACACGCCCGCGCGCCACGCCTTGTCGAAGGCATCCTTGTCGTCCGGCCGGCCGTCGCCATCGGCGTCGAATTGCACGGGCCGGTCGTAGATGTCATGCGTCAGCCAGCGCTGGGACATCATGAAATTGTCAAAGAAGCAGCCATCGTACAGCAGTCCGCTCTCGATCATCCTCTGGTACGCGTAGCGGGCCTGGTATTGGGCCACCTCCGGCCGGGTGAGGTTGAGCCGATAGGCCCCGGGCCAGACCTCGATCTTCTGGCCGGTTGTGTCGCGCAGGAAGAACTCGTCCGGCACATCGTTGTTTTCCACCGTGTTGATCGAGGTCAGGATGAAGCAATTGGGATTCAGCCGGCGCAGCTCGCGGATCTGTTCGGCCGTGAAACGCGCCCCGAGCCACAGGTCGATGCGGGAGGCATAGGCCATTCCCTTGGGAACGAAATGCCCCGGACCCCCAAAGATTGGCGACCCGCGGAAAGCCGGGCTTGGCCGCGGGCAGGCAGCGGTACTGCAGGTGCAGCACGGCGTCAGGGGCCGAGGTGCAGCGGATATAGACGTCGTTGACCACAGCAGGATCGGGATCGAGTCCGCGAATGATGGTCTTCGGCGTCGTGGAGAGCTGCGGGTCATCAAACGCGATCATCTGGTCCCACGGCCGGCTGCGTCCCAGGCTGTACCGGCAGGAAGTCGGCACGGACGCGTGCAAGGTGAGTTCCACCGTGGTAGCGCCGGCGGGCAGGAGCGTGCTCGGGGGTTGCGGATCGCTGAGGGGACCGGCCGCGAACAGTTGCTTCCAGTCCAGCGGCACAAAGGCACGTCGATTGGGACCGATCCGCGGACGCTTGCCGGCTTTCTCGCCCGAAGCAGCCGAGACCGGCAGTATCGCCGTAAGGGACGCGATCACGAATACGCAAAGCAACCTGCGGATCATAATACGTGCGTTCTGCATTTTATCTGTCCTCCAGCAATGTCGAGGCCCGGCCCACCCGTTTCGACTCATGGGCGTACGGGCCGGATACCGTCACAAGAATATCCCTCAGGTGTCCCGACCACAAGCACAGTTGCGGTGGCTTTTCTGATGGCGTCATGCCTGACCTGCGGTAGACTGTATGGGAGGAGAATAGAAGATGTACGGACAACAGGAGGACATCATGTCGCGTTTGTCGTTGCTTGCCACAGCACTTTCCCTGGTTGTCTCATGGTGCCAAGGGACAGTAATGCATGGCGCTGAGCCGGCCGGAATGGCGCCGGACGGCTTCGTGCCGCTGTTCAACGGAACCAATCTGGACGGCTGGACGGTGAAGAATTCCGCAAACCAGGACTGGCGCGTGGTCGACGGCGTCATCGACTGCGATCCCCACGAGGGACCGGGCGACCGGAACTTGTGGACCACCAAGAGCTACGGCGACTTCGAGCTCCTGGTGGACTGGCGGATCAAGGAGAGCCCCTACGTCAACCGGGGCGCCAAGATCATCCTCCCTGATGGAACGTACAAGAAAGACGGCTCCGGCAAAGATGTGCTGATGGAGGTTCCGAACACGGATTCGGGGATCTTTCTCCGGGGCCAGCATAAGTCCCAGGTGAACATCTGGCTCTGGCCGGTCGGTTCCGGCGAGGTCTGGGGCTACCGTACCGATCCGGCTCTCTCGCCTGAGGTCCAGGCGGGTGTGACACCGAAGGTCAAAGCGGACCGGCCGCTGGGCCAGTGGAACACCTTCCATATCGTCATGCGGGGGGACCGCCTGTCGGTTACGCTCAATGGACAACGGGTCCTGGATAACGCTCAGTTGCCCGGCATCCCGGCTCGGGGGCCGATTGCCCTGCAACATCACGGCGACCGCAAGGATGGAGAATGGGGAGCGTCCTTCCTCCAATTCCGCCGCATCTTTATCAGAGAGCCCGCAGCGCCGCTGCCCGTCGGGGAGCTGGACACCGGCAAACTCAGTCTCAATCTGCCCGCCGGCAAGCCCGAAGTCTTCGAACGAGTCGAGATCTCCGTCGATGGTGTGCCCACCGCCGCCAATCCCTTCGACCCGGAATCGATCGCACTCGACCTGGAGGTGATCCAGCCATCCGGCCGGCGGCTGCGCGTGCCCGGCTACTTCCAGCAGGAATTCGACCGCAAACTCGAGGGCAACCGCGAGGTCCTCACGCCGAACGGCGAAGGGAACTGGCGCATCCGCTGGCTGCCCCTGGAGGCGGGCCGGCATACGCTGGTGGCGACCGTGACACTCGGAGGCAAGCTCGCGGCGCGCGGAGAGACCGCCGTCGAGGTTGTCGCCGGCCAGCGTCACGGCTTGGCACGCGTCGAGCCCGAGGGCAAGCGCTACTTCCGTCTGGACGACGGCACGCCGCTATTCCTGAACGGTCTGTGTGCCTGCTGGCACGGCCGCCGGGGCACCTACGACTACGACGATTGGCTCGCGGCCTACCAGAAGGCCGGGATCAACTACATCCGGATCTGGATGTGGCACCAGGCGTTCGGCATCGAATGGGACAAGGGCGACAAGGTCCACTATCGTCTCGACAACGCCTGGCGGCTCGACCGCGTTCTGGCCGAGGCCGAGCGGCGCGGCGTCTTCGTCATGCTCTGCCTCGACTATCACGGCATCTTCGAGGTCAAGCCCGATTACTGGGGCGGGAACAACTTCTGGCCCCGCCATCCCTACAACGCCGCCAATGGCGGGCCCTGCCAGACGCAGAACGACTTCTTCACGAACGACGAGGCGAAGAAGCTGTACGCCAAGCGGCTGCGCTACCTCGTGGCCCGCTGGTCCGCCTTCCCCAACCTCCTCGCCTGGGAATTCTTCAACGAGATCGACAACGAATACAAGTACTTGAAGCACGACGACGTGATCGCCTGGCACCGCGAGATGGGCCGCCATCTGCGTTCGCTCGATCCCTGCCGGCACCTCATCACCTCCAGCTTCACGGGCGGCAGCGAGCGGCCCGACCTCTTCGCCCTGCCGGAAATGGACTTCGCCCAGTACCACTCCTACAACGAGAAGCACCCGGCGCAGATGACGGCCGAGAAGACCGCGAAGTTCTTCGAGAAGTACCAGAAGCCCTTCTTCGTCAGCGAATACGGCACGGACTGGAAGGGATGGAAGCCCGACACCGACCCGCACTTCCGGGCCCTGCACCAGGCGATCTGGAGCGGAGCCTTCACCGGCGCCGTCGGCACGGGCATGACCTGGTGGTGGGAGAGCATCCACACCGCCAACCTCTACCAGCACTGGTCGGCCCTGAGCCGCTTTCTCGAAGGGACCGGCATCGGCCGGGCGGACCTGCGGCCGGCACGATTCGAGAACGTCGAGGGGTCTGTGACGCCCTTCGGCGTCGCCGCCCGCGATGAGGCGCTCGTCTGGCTGCTCGACCGCGCCTATGACTGGCCGGACGGCGCCATGGAGGCCAACCCGGCGCCGGCGAACGGTGTGAAGGTGACGCTCGCCGGCGTCAGCGACGGCGCCTGGTCAGTCGAGTGGTGGGACACCCTCGCGGGCAAGCGTTTGGCAGCCGGCGAGGCGACCGCCTCCGGCGGCGTCCTGCAACTGGCACCGCCCGCGTTCCAGGTCGATATCGCCGCACGCCTCAAGAAGCACTGATGGAGTCGACTTATACGGACTCGGAAAGATCCGGACGCGACACCGGCTATGTCATCCTGAGGCGAAGCCGAAGAGCCTGTCCTGAGCGAAGTCGAAGGAATCTGGCCACCGAATGAGGGGTTTCTCTCATTCGCAGCCCAGATCCTTCACTGCGCTACGCTCCGTTCAGGATGACAGGCGGGGGGCGCACGAACTGTACGCAGTCCATATCAGGAAACCGCTTCGACATTCCTCTAATTCAATGCCCGAGGCGGCCAATACTCTCTTGGGCCGCCTCCAGCCAGGATTCGAGAATGAAATCTCTCTTTCGGGATTCCCACTGGTCGCGCGGCAGCACGTTCAACATCTCGGGGGTGTATCCCGGAACGTCCTCTCCCAACGCCGGCGTGCCCCCTTCGCGCTCTTCGGTGGCATAGGACTTGTCGAGGGGAACACCGGTCTTCTCGGCCCAGGCACCGATCCTGGTCTCGGGCAGGGAACGAATCGACTCCTCGGTCCAATGGGGGAAATCGATCTGCTTGTCCAGCCATTGGACTACCGGGCGGGTGAGGAAGTAGGGACGATGGCTGGCGCCGGCCGGAGCGAAACCTGTCTCGAAGACTCCATCAGCGCTGCCGTGAAGCCGGACGACCCGCTGTTGAAGCTCCTGGAAGAATGATGTGCCACAGTTGGGTATCGCAACAACGGTATCGTCCGGGCCATTGAAGATCAGCGTCGGACCGCGCGAGGCGTGCAAGGCGTAAATCGCCGCCGGCCGGTCGCCGAGGAAACTCAGGGACCGATACGGCAGACCTTGGCACATGGGCTTGGAGTTGTCCCAGTAGCCCTCCGGACCATCAAGATTGCCGCCGCCGACCAGGACGCAGGCGTGCAGTCGCGGCTCGACCGCGCCGGCCAGGGCCAGCACGAACGACCCCATCGAATAGCCCCCCGCCGCAATCCGCCGCCCATCCACCTCGGCCCGTTGGCTCAGATAGGACACGGCCTGGCGCACATCGGTGATCATCAACCCGGCCAGGTGACGAGCGAGCACGGCATCGCCCTTAATGCTGTCATGGGCGCGGGTGCCGGATCGATGGAGGCGGTTTCGCTCCCCTTCCCCAACCGGGTCGTACGTGAGCACCGCCGCTCCGCCGCGTGCGAAAAGAATTCCCGTGTACCAGGCATACCAGGAGTACTTGTCACCGCCGTGGCCGTTGACGACGATGAACGCCGGAATCTTCCCGGCGGGCAGCGGATCGGGCAGGTACAAGATGGCCGGGACCAGCAGGCCGAACTGGGTGCGGTACGTCAGGCCCTCGGCGCGAACGCCGGGAGCGGGCGTGAAGCGGCGCTGCGTGCTCGCCTCCAGCGCCGGCAGCGGCTCCGGCACGAAGAAGTTGTCGCAGATTTGCCTGCGCCACTGCTGTTCCCGCGCGGCCCCGGTCGGTGTAATGGCACTCTGAACCGCTTGCTGGCGCTGCGGACAGGCAGCGTGCTCGTCAGCATGGCCGCGAGAATGGTTCCTGTCATCACGATAGAGTTTCTTCTCATGCTTACTATCTTGCAAACTGACACCGATTACCGCAAGATGATCCTGTCGATGGAAGACACTCGGGAAGGAGTGTGACACTATGTCCAGGTACATCTTATCCACGGGACTGCTGGCGATGCTGGGTGCAAGTTGCCTCGCCGGCACCGACTCCGGGACGCAATGGGAGAACGCCCGCAACCGGATGAGCAGTCTTCGGTTCGGGTCTTATGCCACCTCGCAGCAGGTCGAGCAGCTTGCCACCGACGAAGCGTTCCGGGCCCGCGCGTGGGAAGCCATTCAGAAGATGGGGATTACCAAGCTGTATGTGGAGGTCTATCGCGGCGGTCATACTGTCTCCTCCGATCAACTGGTCTTCGTTCGCGACTGGCTCAAACAGAAGGGCCTCGACGTCGTCGGCGGGATCGCCACCGTGCCGGGCGGCGAGATCGGTGTCCGCCAGAAAGGACCGCTGGGCTGGTTCAATTGGCAGAACACCAAGACCCAGCGAGACTTGGAGAGGATCATGCGGACGGCGGCCCCCCTCTTCGACACCTTCATCGTCGATGACTTCCTGTGCACGGGCGACGTCGGCGAAGAATCGAAGCTCGCGAAAGGAGACCGCTCCTGGGCCGAGTACCGCCGGGCTTTGATGACGCAGGTGGCCCAATCCGTCTTTGTCGGCCCCGCCAAACAGGTGAATCCCGGCATCACCATGATCGTCAAGTATCCGCAGTGGTATGACCGGTTTCATCTATTCGGCTATGATACGGAGACCCTGCCGCGCCTCTTCGATCGGGTCTGGGTGGGTACGGAGACCCGGGGCCGCAACACCCGGCGCTTCGGCTTCGTCCAGCCCTACGAAGGCTTCGTCAACTATCGCTGGCTGGCGGGAATCGCCGGGGACAAGATCGGCGGGGCATGGTTCGACCACGGCGATTGTGCCGAGCATGATTTCCTGGATCAGGCCTACATGAGTGTCCTGGCCGGAGCGCGGGAGTTGGTCTTCTTCAATCTGGGCGATGTCGTGTCAGGCCATTCCGACCACGCGAAGGTCGTCGCCGAATTCGACCGCCTGGCCGATCTGGCCGCCTTTGTCCGGACACACCCTGTCGCGGGCGTGCCCGCCTACAAGCCGCCGAACAGCGATCCAGGCGGCGACATGTACCTGATGGACCTTCTGGGTATGCTCGGCATCCCCCTGGTCCCCGTCCACAGATTCCCCGAGTCGGCGCCGGTCATCTTCCTGCCGGCACAAGCCGCCGCTGATCCGGATCTTCCTGAGCACATAAGACGAGCCATGGCCAAGGGCACGCACGTCATCGTCACGACCAGTCTTCTGATTGCCCTGCCGCACGCCGCGGAGCTGGTCCGCATGGTTGGGGTGGACCCAAATCTCCGCTCTTCTCCGACGCGCGCCACCTGCACGACGGCGGCCGGGGAAGTAACGCTCGATCTTGAAACGCCCCTCGAAACCGCAGCCCGTTCCGGCGATGTCGTGTGTACCGCAGGGGGCAAGACCCTGTTGCTCCTGCGCACCGTATCGACACCGAGCGGCACGTATCTCGCTGCTCAATACGCACACCTACAGTCAGGCGGACTTCGACGCCGTCGGCGAGGTACTGCTGTGTCCCCGGCCGCTGGGCCTGCTTTCCCTGGAGGGGCCGCCGCTGGCCGCCCTTCGCGCGGCCTTTCGTGGGGCGACTGGCCCGGTTTTCGACGGTCCAAGCGGCGTGACGTTTCATCCGTTCTCCGCCACGGGCGACGCCGGCTTCGTGGTCCAGAACTTCAACACGCAAGCTGCAAGTGTTACTGTGGGCATGCGAAACCTGACCATTCCCGCCCGACGACGGGTCTGGATTCAGGAGGTGCATCGCGAAATGTCCTCCCCATGATCGTGCACGCATGTGGTAACAAAGGAAACCTACAATGGCACATTCCATGACACGCCGTGAGTTTCTCAAAGGTTCGACCGCAGGCTCTGTGTCTCTTGCCGCGCTGGGACATGCGGGACCGGCTGCCGGCGGCGCCGCGGGTTCCGCCGTCCCTCCGCGAGCGGGCGACTACCGAATCTACTTCGGGGACCTGCACAACCATAGCAGTGTCGGCTATGCCCAGGGGTCGCTCCAACGGGCCTTCGAGATTGCACGCAACCACCTCGATTTTTTCGCCTTCACGCCCCACGGGTACTGGCACGACATCGGCCACTACGAGAACGGCATCGAGAAGAAATGGCTCGACGGTTTCGAGGTCACGAAGAAACGGTGGCCCGAGGTCCTGGAGATGGTGCGCAAGTATGACCGCCCGGGCCAGTTCGTGGCGATCGCCGGGTTCGAGTGGCATTCCCGCAGCCTGGGCGACTACCACATCCTTTTCCCCACGGCGGAGGCCGAATACGCGCGTTTCGACGACCTGCGCCGCTTCCAGCAGTTCGCCAAAGAGCGCGGGGCCATCATGATCCCGCACCATCCCGCGAATCGGCTGGGCCATCGCGGGGCCAACCTCGAGCGGCTCGATCCGGAGGTCTCCCCGGTGATCGAGATCTATTCCGAATGGGGCAATGCCGAGCATGATCGGGCGCCCTATCCCTACGTCCGGCATACGGAATGTGGCCGCTGGACCAGGAACACCTTGCAGCACTTCCTCGCCCAGGGGCATCGTCTCGGCGTCATCGCCAGCACGGACGACCATCTGGGCTACCCCGGCGCCTACCGCGAGGGACTGGCGGCCGTGCTGGCCACGGAATTGACCCGTGAGGCGATCTTCGACGCGCTCCGCCACCGGCGCACCTACGCCGTCACCGGCGACCGCATTCTCGTGGACTTCCAAGTCAACGGCCGGATCATGGGCACCCAAATGCCGTACGTGAAACAGCGAGAGCTGGCGGTGACGGTCACGGGCTGGGATCAGCTCGATCGCGTAGAGATCCTCAGGAACAACCAGGTGCTCCATCGCGATTTCCCCATGGACCGCATGCCGACCGGTGGCAGTTGGGATCAGCCCGTGCTGCTGCGTTTCGAGTTTGGCTGGGGACCCTGGCCTGCTCTGGACATGACGCGAATTTGCGACTGGGACATCGAGATCCGACTGGAAGGCGGCCGGTTGGAAGACGTCCAGACCTGCTTTCAAGCCGGGCCGCTCGATGAGACCAGGAGGGACAAGATCGTCGAGAGGTCCCCGCAGCATCTGCGCGTGCAATCGTTCACCGCTCTGCGCCAGCAATTTGAGGACATTCCCACCAAAGCGGTCGTGCTGAAGGTCCGCGGGAACCCCGAGACGCGCGTGGAGGTTTCCCTCCGCAAGCCGACCGCGGTGTCGCTCGCGCAAACGTTCCGGCAACTGGCCGAAAGCGGGGAGACGCTGTTCACCGGCGATTTCCCCAAGGAATCCGCTCTGCTGCACCGGCTGGTCTTCCACGACCACTATCACACGTCCTACCAGGTCTCGGATGTGGACGACGGGGAGCAGTTGAGCTGGTACTATCTGCGGGCGGTCCAGGCGAACAATCAGATCGCCTGGTCCAGCCCCATCTGGGTCGAACCGCCGGCACGAGGATCAAAAACGTGAGCCCGCCGCGGGTGTCTCTTCTGCCTGAACCGGGGGTGGGGAGCCCTTGTCCCCCGGCGCTCACCGGTCCTTCGCGGCGTACTCCTTCAGCAACGCATTGAGCTCCGAGGCACGCTCCGGCTGCGCGCGGGCCAGATCTTTTGTCTCATAGGGATCGGACGCCACATCGTAGAGTTGAGCCACGCGCCCATTCTTGTTCACGATCAGCTTCCAATCGCCCCGGCGCACGGCCGCTGAATTCGGTGTCTTCCAGTAGAACGATCGGGGTCCTGTGGATACTTTCTCTCCCCGGATCGCGGGCCAGATGTTGGACCCGTCCCACCCTGGGTTTCTCTGGGGAGAACATCCGGTCAGGCCGCACAATGTGGGCATCCAATCGACGATGTGAACCGGCGTATCCAGCTCTCCCGGCCCCAGAACCCCCGGCCAATTCGCCAGAGCGGGTACGCGGATGCCGCCCTCGTAGAGCTCGCCCTTCCAGCCGCGCAGCGGACGGTTGTTCCCCAGCACCGTGTGGGGCCGATCGCCATACCGGCCTTTGTACTCCTCCTTGCTGGACCAGTTCTGCTGACCGCCGTTATCGCTCACGAAAACCATCAGCGTGTTCTTGCGCAGTCCCTGGCGGTCCAGCGCCTCGACGATCCGTCCGATGCCATGGTCCATGTGCGTGACGCTCGCGGCGAACCAGCGACGAGAGGGCTCCGCAATGCGGCCTTCGTACTTCGAGGTCCACTCCGGGGGCTCATCAAGCGGATGATGCGGCACACTGTACGTGACGTAAAGAAAGAACGGCTTGTCGTGCTTCGACTCGATGATGCGAACGGCCTCATTGGTGATCAGGTCCGTCGCATGGCCCTTCTCCTCGACGTAGCGGTCATTGCGATGCCACGTTGGGACGCCTGCCTTGTAGTCATGGACATAGGGATCGACCTGGCCATGGAAGTAGCCGTAGGAGGATTCAAAGCCGTATTTGCGCGGGGTCCAGTCCGGCGGGGAGCCCATGTGCCATTTGCCGCTGATGCTCGTGGCGTACCCACCGCGGCGCAGGGCCTCGGCCAGTGTGATCGTGTCGTCATCGAAGATCTTGCCATAGGCGGGTGAGGTCACGCCGTAGCGGCTCGGATAGCGTCCGGTCATCAGCCCGACCCGCGTCGGCGTACACGTGGCCATCGCGTAATGGTGATTGAGGCGCACTCCTTCTTTGGCCAGGCGGTCGATGTTCGGCGTCTGGATCTCGGAGCCGTGGTATCCCACGTCCGCCCAGCCCAGATCGTCGGCAATGATGAAGACGATGTTCGGCCGCTGCGTCGACGCGCCGCGTTCCCCTGGGGACTGACCATGGCAGATGGCCGTGGGAAGAGCCGCCGCCATCATACCGCCTGCCGACAGGCTCACAAAGGCACGGCGAGAAATCTGTCGTTCGGCATCAGGTATTGTCATGGCTTCACGCCTCCGCCGAGCTGAAAGGGTGAACCGCCTCCTTCAAGGGCAGGCCCAGAACCTCGATCCGGCTCAGGTCATTCGTCCCCATCCCGACCGAGGCCAGGAGATTGAGGTAGTTGTGACCGGGGAATGGGGGTTTGCTGTCCGGGGCTTGGGGGTCAAATCCCATCACCGCGGTACAGACCGCATCGGTGCACACGCCGTTTCGTCCGGCCAGCAGCACCTTCGGCTCGACCATTCGAATCCCGCGATTCCAGGAGCCTTCGCCGCCGGCCAGGGTGCGAACGCCGTCCACAATGGTCAAATCCACCGGACGCGCGCCGTAGATGTCGGCCACAATCCGGGGCACGCGCACCGTGGCGGAGTTGGACTGACCATGCTGGAGCTCATCGGGGACCCCTGCCGGCGGATGCTTGCGGCCCGAGTGGAACATCGAGGTCCGATGCTGGAGAGCGTTCTCGTTGGGAGCCTCGTTCCCATAGAGCGAACAGGGTGTACTGCCGAACATATTCTTGATCGTCATCGTCACGCCGGCACAGGCATGCTGCTTGAGCTTCGAGAGGGAGATCAGCACATCCGTCTTTTCGAAGCGTTGGTTGAAGTCAAAGGCCGGGTAGATGAATCCGCCCCAGGGGACCTTGAACCGGCTGTAAGCCGGCCACGACCCACGGTTGCGGATATCCTCGAAAGTGACCTTGTGCCCGCCGGCGGACTGGAGGGCGGCGATATCCCACCCGGCCGCCGCCAGGATCTTCTCGGGCGGCTCGTTGCGGTAGTAGTTCTCGATCACGATGATCCGTTGGGCCCCGGCGTCGCTGACCGCGGCACAGAGGGCGGCCAGGGTCGAGGGATGCGTGATGTAGGTCTCCTGGGCGGGCAGACCACAGCAGGGGTCCCAGCTCATGCCCGTCAGGTTGATCTTGATCGTGACGGTCTTGCCCCGGACGAGGCCGCCGATTCCCCCGAGCAAGTCCAGTGCGGCGTCCAGCTTCTTGCGAAACACCTGGGGCTCAAAGGACTCACACCGCTGGATCGCCACGGGCGAGCTTGGCGCAGTGGAGGACTTGTCCGCCGACGGTGATGCTGCGCGGGCCCAGGCCGGTGACCGTTCCGTGATGAGCGGGAGGCCCGCCGCCAGACCGGCCGTGCCGAGGGCTCGTCTCATCATGTCGCGTCGTGTGATTTCGTGTGACATCGTAAGTTCCTCCTACTGTTGGATCGCTCACTATTTCCGTGCCGACTTAGCTTTCGATCAAGTCCCGGGCATAGGGAAACAAAGCCGGTATCCCGCCCGTATGCCAGAACAATACGGAGTGCTCCCGCGACAACTCGCCGCGCTCGATCAGATCGAGGAGCCCGCCCATGGTTCGCCCGGTGTAGACCGGATCAAGAAGTACTCCTTCGGTCTGGGCCACCATTCGAATGGCGCAGCGTTCCAATTCGCCGACCACGCCGTAACCGTCGCCCAGATATTCCTCTCGGATCGTAATGTCGGAGGCCGAGAAGCGCGAGGGGACGCCCAGGCGCTCTGCCGTCGCGTTGGCAAGCTGGACGACGTGCTCGGCGTAGGGAATGTCTCCTGAGGCCCCCTTGTCGATGCCGATTCCGATGAGTTCGCTATTCAGGCCAAAGAGGCTCTTACCGACGATCAGACCCGCCTGCGTGCCCCCCGAACTGGAGGCAAATACGATATGTGTGATGGATTCGCCCAACAACGCGAGTTGCTGGGTCAATTCTCGTACTGCTTCCACGAAGCCGGCGGCCCCTGTCGTGTTGGAGCCGCCATACGGCACCACGTAGGGTCTGCGCCCGGCGGATCGGAGCGACGCCGCGATCTCGGGAATCTTTTCCCCTTTGCGCAGCTCTCCCGTCCAATGGATCACGGCCCCGAAGAGCTGATCGAGCAGGAGATTGCCGTCGGGAACGGAAGGAGCCTGGCCCCCGAGGGCCAGATGACAGGCCAGGCCGCAGGCCGCCGCAGCGGCGGCCGTCTGGCGGCAATGGTTGGACTGCGCTGCGCCCCCGGTAACCAGGGTGTCGCACCCCTGCGCCAGAGCCTCGCCGACCAGGAACTCGAGCTTACGGACCTTGTTGCCGCCCAGTCCCAGGCCGGTCAGATCATCCCGTTTCATGAAGAGACGAGGACCCGCGAGCCGCTCCGTCAGACGCGAGAGCTTCACGAGCGGCGTCGGAAAGAAACCCAACGAGCAGCGTGGCAATGGTTTGTAGGACATTGGTATGGCCATCATACCAGACTCCCCGACGCCAGCCAAGATGAACCCCCAGAACAATCGCCCGTTCTCCCATGGAAATCAACATGGTGCGTGGTACGCACCCTACCATACTTCTGTCATCGCGGCCGGGTGGCAGCGGCAAGCGGAGTCTTCGGAGCTTGCCGATGGCGTCAACCCCGTGTGCACGAGCCATCGGCAAGCTGGCGCTTGCCGCTGCCACCCCGTAGCCTTTGTGGTGGGTGTCCACCAAGGTAAAGCTCAATCTGTGCCGGTCGGGACTTGCTCAGGCGGGCGGAAACCATACAATCGAGGCGTGGGTCATTCGGCCCTTGTGCCATGTTGCCGTTGGTGTTTCCGCGAAAGGAGGATCGACCATGAGCATGGATTCGACCAGAAGGACGTTTCTCGGCTCGGCGGCCGCGATCGCGGCCGGTTGGGCAGGCACCAGGCTCAAAGCTTCCGCGGCTTCGGCAGCAGGCCAACCCGCGCGACTCTTCCGCGCCGGCGCCTTTGCCATCGACATCACGCCCCGGGAATTCCCCGTCCTCATCAACGGCGGCGTGAGCGAGCGGACGGCAGACCGGGTGGTCGATCCGCTGCATGCGCGATGTCTGGTGCTCGACGATGGGACCACCCAGATTGCGATCGTTCTCGTCGATAGTTGTATGATCCCCCGCGCGCTGTTGGACGAGGCCAAGGAGGCCGCCCGTACGGCCACGGGCATTCCCACCGAGCGGATGCTGATTTCGGCCACGCACACCCATTCCGCTCCCGCGGCAGGCGGGTGCCTGGGGACCGACCGCGATGAGCGGTACGCCCGATACCTGCCGGGCCGGATCGCCGAAGGGATCAAGCTGGCCTGGCAGAATCTCGCTCCCGCGCGGATCGGCTGGGCCGTGGGCCAGGACCCGAAGAACGTCTTCTGCCGCCGCTTCCTGATGAAACCCGGCACCGCGCTGACCAACCCGTTCAGCGGGACACAAAACGACCAGGCCCAGATGAATCCGGGATACCTCAACCCCAATGCCATCAAGCCACTGGGACCGGTCGATCCGGCCGTCACCGTCCTGTCGGTGCAGTCGCCCGAGGGACAGCCGATTGCCTTGCTGGCGAACTATTCGACGCACTACGCCGGCAGCGAGCCCGTGTCGGCCGACTATTTTGGCGTCTTCTGCGAGAAGATCGCGCGGCTTCTCGGCGTCCAGGGCGCCAAGCCGCCCTTCGTGGCGATGCTGTCCAACGGCACCAGCGGCGACGCCAACTGTTGCGACTTCGTGCACGCCCGCCGCGAGTTCGACTCCGTCTCGGTGGCCGAAGATGTCTCCCGTGCCGCCTACGAGGCCTGCCGGCAGATCCAGTATCACAACTGGGTGCCGCTGGCCATGAGGCAGCGGCTGCTGGAACTGAACGTGCGCAGGCCCGGGGCGGAGGAAGTGGCCAAGGCCAAAGAGTATATCGCCGCCAATCTGGGAGAGCGCAAGCCGCGCACCTGGGCCGAAGTGTACGCCCGGGAGACGGTCCTGCTCGACCAGTTGCCGCCGACGCGGGAGCTGAAATTACAGGCGATCCGCATCGGCGATTTCGGCATTGCGGCCATCCCATGCGAGGTCTACGGGCGCACGGGATTGAAGATCAAGCAAAGCAGCCCATTGAAGCCGACGATGAATATCAGTCTGGCCAACGGCTGCGAAGGTTACCTGCCGCCGCCGGACCAATTCCCGCTGGGCGGCTACACCACGTGGCGGGCCCGCACGAGTTGTCTGGAGGTGGAGGCGGAGCCGAAGATCACGGCCGCGATACTCGAATTGCTGTCTGCACAAGACAAGGGATAGACTATTCGACTGACAACCTGTTTTGGGAACACACCATGCCTGTTCGAACTGCGACGATTCTTTTCATGATGTGGGTCGTCTCCTCGCCCCTCCTGGCCCAGGAGATACCCCCAATTCCCGCGACCGATTACGAGGTAGTCGACGATTTGTCCTATTCTCAGTCTACGGCTCAAGCGCTTTGGGAGCCCATGGGCCGAACCAAGCCTGTCTCCGTCGTGGACATCCGGGGCCGCAGCGCCTTGAGAATGCCCTGCCAGTTCCAGGGTACCGGAGTCGATCGCGCTTCCTGGGATCGCCGTCTCAATCTGGATCTGGCCTGGTGCACGGGTCTACAGTTTCTGTTCTACTGCCGCGATGCGACACCCGTGTCCAACTTCACGGTCTACCTGCACAGCGGCGACGGGTGGTACCGGGGCGACTTCAATCCCTCTTCCACGACCATGTGGACACCCATCCAGATCCACAAGAAGGATATGGCCGTCGAGGGCCGCCCAGCCGGCTGGGGTAAAGTTGATACCATACGCATCTCCGCCTGGCGCGGCCAGGATGTAGATACGGAGTTCTATATTGCCGCACTTGGCCTGTTTGGCAAAGGCGGAAAGATCGCCGTTATTCGTAACGACTCCGTGGCCGGCAGTGCCCCGGGGGAGCTCGGATTCGGTAAAACGGTACACCGATGTCATGGCACAGTTTCTGGACCGTGCCGGACTTTCCTACGTCGTGGCGAGCGACCTCGATGTCACCGCAGAGAGGCTCAAGGGCACATCACTCGTCATCCTCCCCTATAATCCGAAAATGCCGGACACGGCGGTCGATGGGATCGCCCGATTCCTCCGAGAGCGCGGGAAGCTCATCGCCTGTTACCACCTCCCGAAGGATCTCGAGCCGGCGGTGGGCATTCGCAATGGTGGGCACGTTCCGCAGAAGTACGCGGGGTATTTCTCCTCGATCCGGCCGTCCGAGAAATCTCTCGAGGGAATGCCGCCGGTCACGGGGCAGAACTCATGGAACATCAATGAGATGTCGCCCGTCGAAGGAAGAAGCTACATCGCGGCGTGGTGGCACGCCGCCGATGGGCAGTCCACCGGCAAGCCCGCGGTCCTTGTCAGCGACAACTGCATCTGCTTGACACATGTTCTGGTCCCGGACGACCGAGCCAACAAGTTGCGCCTGCTTCTGGCGATGGTCGGTCATCTGGTCCCGGAACTTTGGCGTGAGGCCGCCAGTGGAGCGATGGAACGTATCGGCAGGTTTGGTCCCTACGAGGACTATGACGCCGCTTACCGAGGTATACACGGACTTGCCCCTTCGCCGAGCGACGCTCTATCGGCTCTGCAGGCAGCGGACGAACGGCGCAGACAGGGGTTGGCCCTGTTGTCCGAGGGCCAGTTCTCCCAGGCCATCGTGGCCGCCGAGGAAGCGCAGCAATCCATGATCCAGGCCTACTGTCTGGCCCAAACGCCTTCCCCGGGAGAACATCGGGCCTTCTGGTGCCATAGTGCCTTCGGAGTGGAGGGCATGGATTGGGACCGTGCCATCAAGATCCTGGCGGACAATGGCTTCACCGCCGTCCTGCCGAACATGCTGTGGGGCGGCGTGGCGTTCTACAGGAGCGACGTGCTGCCCGCGTCGGCCACGGTGGGCGAAAAAGGCGATCAAATCGAGCTTTGCCTGGCGGCGTGCCGGAAGTACGGCGTCCAATGTCACATCTGGAAAGTCAACTACAACATGGGCTGGGCCACCGACAAAGCGTTCGTGGCGCAGAAGAAGGCGGAGGGCCGAACCCAGGTCAACTACGGACGGTTCGCCCAATGACCGGTGGCTATGCCCTTCGCACCCGGAGAACCAGAAGCTGGAGATTGAATCCATGCTGGACGTCGCGCGGAAATACGATGTGGATGGTCTGCACTTCGACTATATCCGTTATCCGGATCGCGACGGCTGTTTCTGTCCGGGATGTCGGGCGAGGTTTGAGACGGCCATACGAAGGAAGATCAAGAACTGGCCGGCCGATGTTCGCAACGAGGGAGAGCCGGCCACGAAGTGGTTGGACTTTCGCCGGCAACAAATCACGACGGTCGTGGCGGCGGTAGCCGAGCGAGCCAGACAGATTCGACCCGGTATCAAGATCTCCGCGGCGGTCTTTCAGAACTGGCCGGCGGACCGCGACGCCGTAGGGCAGGACTGGAGACTCTGGTGCGAGCAGGGGTATCTCGATTTCGTCTGTCCCATGGACTACACTGCCTCCGGCAGCCATTTTCAGCACCTGGTTCAGCAGCAGCTTGTCTGGGCCGGCAAGGTCCCCTGCTATCCCGGGATCGGCTTGAGTACCTGGAGTGACCCCACGGATATCTGCAGGTTGATTGAACAGATCAACATCACCCGCCAACTGAAGACAGGAGGTTTCACGGTCTTCAACTATGGCCCCACCGAAGCGACCCAAATCCTTCCCCTGCTGGGAGAAGGTATGACACGAAGGAAATGATGCGGCAGGGCTTTCACGCCCAGATCGTCTGCGGCGACTGCCTGCGCGAGGTCGGCTACACCCTCAAGAAACTGGGCCAGGTCCAGTGGCAGTCCTAATGAGTTTTGACGAACAACTTCGGTAATTTCCGGGTGCCACGGCCAAACTTGTTTGACCGTGCTCCCTCGCACACAGAGAGCACGCTCAAGCTGCGCTTGGGCGTGGCACCCGGCGATTCACAGATGTTGATTACCGATCGTGTCTGTCAAAACTCATTAGCGGCATCGTCTGAGCAAGTCAATTTCTCTGGTACACCCGGATCGCGTCGCACTCGTAATAGCTCGGGAACGGCGTCGTTGCGTCGCATGGTCCCGGCCAGCGCGCATCGATCCCGAAATTGATCAGCAGGTACATCGGCTCGTTGACGATCGCCCGGGCGTCGGTGAACCGCGCCCGCTCCACGCCGTCGATGTACCACACGAGCTTATCCGGCTCCCACAGCAGCCCGTAGGTGTGGAACTCCTTGCTGTACGAGAACCCGTCCTCGGTCCACGCCTTGCCGCGTGACTTGTGCCCCTGGTCGCTCCAGTGATAGTTCATGTGGATCTGCGGGTCATCCTTGATCGTCTCGAAGATGTCGATCTCCGGCGGCCAGTGCTGCGGATACGGCAGCATCCAGAACGCCGGCCAGAACCCCTTGCCCATCGGAATGCGGAACCGCCCTTCGAAATAGCCGTACTTCTGCGAGAACTTGCCGTAGCTCGTGATGACCGCCGAGGTGTACTTCTTGCCGTGCGAAGGTTTGTCCTCTACCTTCAGCCGCAGCAGGCCGTTTTCGATGAGCACATTGTTCGGATCGCAATAGGCATTGTAGTTGTGCGTCTGGCCCCATTGGTAGCTGGGGATCCACTTCGAGGAATCCAGCTTGTCAGCATCGAAGGTATCTTCGAAGGTCAGTTTCCAGTTGCCTTCCACGGGTGGACCGTTGGGGGTCCCGTCTTTGTTCGGAGTTCCGCGTTTACGCGGGTCGGACCGGTCTTTCCCGCCTGAAGGCGGAACTCCAAACGGAGAGAACAACGCCTTGGGTAGCTCGTCCCGATTGACCACCGCGGGATCGCTGAGCATCTCCTTGACGTTCTGATTCGTCGCCAGGCTCCACCGGGCATTCCAGCACATGAAGTAGCAGGTCTTCGGAAAGTTCTTCTTCACGCCTTCGAGGAAGCGCCGATAGTCATAATCCCCGGGCGGATTGCTCGAACCGTGCGGGCCATATTCCGAGAATCCGAAGGGCTTGTTCAGCGCGACGATCTCGTCATAGCCCCGGACATGCTCGGGATCGAGGAAGTCCGTATAGGCATCCAGCCCCACGAGATCCACATACTCGTCCCCCGCATAATAGGCGGCGGTCTGTTTGCCGTGGTTCGGCCCGTAGACCCAGAGCAGATTGTCCAATCCCTTGGTTTTGCTGAAGTAGTCGAACATATGCCGCCAGACGGCGATGAACGACTCAGGTTTCTGGGCTCCCCACCAGAACCACCCGCCGTTCATCTCGTGAAACGGCCGCCACAGCACCACCACGCCCGCGGCCTTGAGTTCGAGTAATCCCTCCGCGATCAGATCGAGCTGCTGCATCCAGCGTTTGTTCGTGTCCGTCCCTTCCTTGAGCACCTCCGCGATATCGACGCCCTTGTCGCGCAGGCCGCCGCCCTTGGGATTGGCCGGGTTATACATGTGGGCCATGATGCTCACCAGTCCACCCTGCTTCCAATACTCGATGGCCGCCGCATTGGGGACCTTGGTCGTGACACTGCCCCGTCGAAAGTCCGCATAGTCGGCCCCCAGCAGCGCCGGCCACTGTCCCGTCGCCTCGTGAATCCGCTCCATGATCCTGAGGTTGGACCCGTTGCCGAAATCCGTGAACTGCCCGGAGACGATTCGGTCGTCAGTCTTACCCGCGAGCGAATAGAAATACTCGAGCACCGCCTTGACCTGCGGATTCGCCTGGCGGTTAGCCGGCTCGACGGCCCATACCGAAGACACGCACGCCGCCGCCAGGATCCAACTCGTCACGACTCGTCTCATGGAGTCCTCCTTCCTTCAAAACACGATTTCGCGCGAAAACAAGATTTCAATAAGTCACCGTGACCAGGACCCGATTATCCCCTCACCCCGGCGCGATGTCCAGCCGATTGGGCGTCAGCGGGTGCATGACCGTTCTTGTGCGGACGTCTTGGCCGAGTAGAGACCACCGCCGGAAAAGGGGACATTCTACTTTTCCCCTTCTCGGAGGGAAAAGTAGAATGTCCCCTTTTCCTTTGCCACGGATTCAACGCCCGTTGGGCCCAGAGGCTCGCAAGAACGGTCATGCACCCGGGCGTCAGCTC
Organism: uncultured Planctomycetota bacterium; assembly: GCA_963699595.1. Taxonomy (GTDB): domain Bacteria; phylum Planctomycetota; class Phycisphaerae; order Sedimentisphaerales; family Anaerobacaceae; genus PLanc-01. Next base: position 76,130 of record CAVOUO010000029.1, on the reverse strand, counting down.
AAATGGAGCGGTGCGTGCTACACACCCTACTACTCCGGCCATTCTGAAGTTGTGGGTGGCAGCGGCAAGGCCGCAGGCTTTGCGGAGGCCTTGCCGATGGCGAACGGGCAAAAACCATCGGCAAGCTCCGAAGACTCCGCTTGCCGCTGCCACCCGGCCGAGCACGGGAACAGACGCTGGTTCCATTCGCCGCCCAGATGCTTCGCTTCGGTCAGCATGACAAACGCGGGCAGCTCCCCCACGAGAATTGGTCGCACACCAAATGGAGCGATGCAGGGCTCGTGCACCTTGGTTCTTTCATTGCACGGCGGACCGGGGTAGGATGGGTACATGATCGTCCGGTGACGATAGGAAGGAGTTGACAGATGAATAGTTCGATGAATCGCCGTGATTGCCTGCGGGTGGTTGGGCTGTCCGGCCTCGCCGCGGGCCTGAGTTCCGCCAGTCTCTCGGCCTCGTCCGCCCAAGGCCCCGCCGAATCCAGTGGATTTCAAAGCTCGATCATCACCCGGGACAAGGTCCAAGCCAACCGAGGCAGTCCGACGCTGGTCAACGGCAAAGTAATTCAGCCCCAGCGGGAACTGCCGGTCCTGGACGAGACCGATGTCCTGGTGGTGGGCGGCGGCTCCGCCGGCGTGGTCGCGGCGATCGCGGCCAAACGCGCCGGGGCGCGCGTGACCCTCGTGGAACGCTACGGGCACTTCGGCGGGCTGTGGACCGGCGGGCTCGTGCTCCTGATCACCGGCCACATCGTCAAGGGCGGCAAGCAGGTGTGCCAGGGCATCGGCGAGGAGATCATGCGCCGCCTGGAGAAACTGGACGGCGCCATCATCGACCGCAAACCCGGCTCCAAACCGACCGTCGACGCCGAGGCGGTGAAATACCTCATGGTCGAGATGACGGAAGAGGCGGGCGTCAAAGTCCTGCTCCATTGCTGGGCGGCGGACGCGATCGTCGAAGGCCACACGGTCCGCGGCGCCGTGTTCGAGAGCAAATCCGGGCGTCAGGCAATCCTGGCCAAGGTCGTGATCGATGCCACCGGCGATGGCGACATCTTCGCGGCCGCCGGCGCCCGTTCGAGCATCGCTCGCACAACGTCGGCCTGGTGTACCGCCTCGGGAATCTGGATCGGGTCGATCCGGCCCGAGCGGCCCAGGCGCCGAAGCCCAAGCACCTCGGGTCGCGGACCCCCATCCCCGGTGTGCAGTGGGTGAATATGCACGGTCCGGAGGTGGACGGCCTGGATGTGGCCACGCTGACCCGCATGGAGATGAGCCATCGCAAGTTCATCTGGAAGAACCTCCAGGAAACCCGACGGACGCCCGGCTATGAACAGGTCTGCCTGCTGGAGACCGCCCCGCAGCTCGGCGTGCGGATCACGCGCGTGCTCCACGGTCTGAGCACCGTGAAGTTCAGCGATGTGAGGGCCGGCACGCGCTTCCCCGATGCCATCGGGGTCGGCGGCGCCGACAGCGGCGACCACGGGGAATGGCAGATCCCCTACGGGGCCCTGGTCCCCCTCAAGGTGGATGGCGTGCTGGCCGCCGGGCGGTGCATCAGTGCGGAACTCCACATGGCCGATCTCGTGCGGCTGATCCCGAACTGCTTCGTGACCGGCCACGCGGCGGGCGTGGCCGCGGCGGTGGCGGTCCAGAACAAGTGCCTGCCCCGGGACGTGGACGTGGCGCAGGTGCAGAAGGTGCTCCGGCAGCAGGAGGCGTACCTCGGTTGAGCCTGCGCAGAAGACTCGCGGCCTTCGCCCGCAGGATGACACCTCCCCCGCCAAGCCGCACGAGGGGGTTGGTTCGCGGAGCGTGCCTGGCCCTGGCGGTGCTGGCGCTTTCGCCTCTCGTGCCCGGCACGCTCGCCTCGACCGCGATCCCCGCCCTGAGTCCTTTTGTCACCATCGCCGCGATAGTCGCCACCCGAACGCTTCCCACCCTGGCCTGGCTGGGGCTGGCCGTGGGCGCGCTCACACTGTGGCGGCACCGTTTCTTCTGCCGGTGGGTATGCCCCGTGGGGCCCTGCATGGACGGGGCGAGCTGGCTGGGTCGGCGTCTGGGACGCCGGACCGCCCGCTTCCCATTGCTCGGGCGCTGGATCGTGGGACTGACATTGGGCGGCGCCTGTCTCGGGTATCCCTTCCTGCTCTGGCTGGACCCGTTGGCGCGCTTCGCCGGCCTTTTTGTCCTCGGGGACCGCGGTCCGAGGCTCGGACTGGGCCTGTCGAGCGCGGGCTTCCTGGCCCTGCTGCTGCTCGACGTGCTGCGTCCGCACGCGTGGTGTGCCTGCGCATGCCCCTTGGGGGCCTTCCAGGATCTATCGGCCTCCCTGCCTGGGTCCCTGCGTTCGCTGGTGCAGAGGAAGTACCGCGATCACGGAGAAGCGAACCAGAGCCTGACCCTGCCGAGGCGTATGCTGTTGAGCATCGCGGCGGGGATGGCATGGGGCGGTACAGCGCGATGGCGCCACCAAGGGACATCCCGACCTCTCCGTCCCCCGGGTGCGCGGGAGGAGCTGACCTTCCGCAATGTGTGCACGCGCTGCGGCAACTGCGCGCGAGCCTGCCCGACCGGCATTATCGAGCGCGACCTGGGGCAAGACGGATGGGCGAGCCTGCTGACTCCCCGCTTGAGCTTCCGGGAGGGCTATTGTCGCGAGGATTGTATCCGGTGCACGGAGGCCTGTCCGAGCGGTGCGCTGGTGCGTCTATCGTTGCCGGACAAGGCGAGCGTTCGCCTCGGCCTGCCGCGCGTGGACATGAACGTGTGTCTCCTGGCGGAAGATCGGGAATGCTCCGTGTGCCGGAACCGATGCCCCTATGATGCCATTCGCTATGTCTTCTCGGAAACCGACTACACCCTCACCCCGCAAATTGACCGCGAGAAATGCACGGGCTGCGGCGCCTGCGAGGCCGCCTGCCCGACCGCTCCCCGCAAGGCGATTGTCGTTGTCCCCACGTGAGGTCCACCTGCCGATTGAAATCATACGATAACTTCCATCTTTATGAGGGTACTGGAAAATGACACCGAGAATGAGACTCATTGCCGCCCTTGCCGTTATTCAAGCAACTTCGTTCCTTGCCCTGACATCCGTCGCGGCCCCTATCAAGGTGGAGGGCGGGCTCGTCGAAGGGACGGTGGAACAAGAAATCACGATTTACAGAGGCATTCCCTTCGCCGCACCGCCGACGGGCGAACTGCGCTGGCGGCCGCCGCAACCGGTCAAGAGCTGGGACGGCGTCCTCAAGGCCGACAAGTATGCTCCCGCCTGCCCGCAGATGGAATTGCCCATCCCTCTCTTTCCCAAGGTCGAGACCTCGGAGGATTGCCTCTACTTGAACGTGTGGACGCCGGCCCAGTCCCCGGCCCAGAAGCTGCCGGTCATGGTCTGGATTTACGGGGGCGCCTTTGGCATGGGAGCGACCTCCACGCCCCTGTACAGCGGCGAGCAACTGGCGAAGAAGGGAGTCATCGTTGTCAGTATCGCCTACCGGGTGGGCCCGCTCGGGTTCCTGACGCACCCGGACCTGACGACCGAATCCTCCCAGAAGGTCTCCGGCAACTATGGTCTTCTCGATCAAATCGCCGGCCTCCAGTGGGTGCAGCGAAACATCAACGCGTTTGGCGGAGATCCGGGCTGCGTGACGATCTTTGGCGAGTCGGCGGGCGGCATCTCGGTCAGCATGTTGGCGGCCTCTCCCCTGGCCAAGGGTCTGTTCCAAAGGGCGATCTGCCAGAGTGGCGGTTCTTTTAGTCCGATCCAGAAGGAGAAAGGGATTGGCGTCATGCAGCTTCTGGCCGACGCCGAACCGGACGGAGTGGGATTCGCCCAGCGGATGGGAGCCCGCTCCCTGGCCGAACTCCGCCAGGTCTCCCCCGAGAAATGGCAGAAGGACCCCGCCGCGCAATTGGGCAATTGCTGGCCCGTCGTCGATGGCTACGTGATCGTGGACGATCAGTACAAGCTCTACGCCGCGGGCAAGTACAACGATGTGCCCGTGCTGATCGGCAGCAATTCGGACGAAGGCTCCATGTTTGCGCGGCCCACGACCCCCGAGCAATATGAGAAGGACACGCGGGAACGCTTCGGCCCATTCGCCGAGAAGATCTTGGGACTGTATCCGGCCAAGGCAATGGAACAGACCTTCCGGGCGGCAGCCGACATCCTGCGCGACACCACGTTTGGCTGGCCGACGTGGGCCTGGGCTCGACTTCAGTCCCAAACCGGAACCTCGAAGGTCTTTGTCTACTACTTCGACCAGAAACAGCCCCCGTCCGTGCTGTCGCTCTTGTTCAAATACGACGGTGCTCCCCACGGCTCCGAGATCGCGTACGTGTTCCAGCACCTCGACCAGAGCTTCGGGGCACAATTCACGGACGAGGACAGGAAACTCTCGGAAATCATGGCCACCTACTGGACCAACTTCGCCAAGACAGGAAATCCCAACGGCGAGGGATTGCCCCCGTGGCCGGCCTTCAGCGACCGGGAAGCGACGGTCCTGTATCTGGACAGCCAGCCTCACGCCGGGCCGGTTCCCAACATGGACAAGCTGACCGTGCTCGATGAATACTTCGCCTGGAAACGCGCATCGGGACGTACCCAATAGCGTCTTGTCGCAACTCTTTTCCGCTACAATGCGTTGGCCGTCTTCTTCCCGGCGTCGAGGCACAGGACGCGGCCATCGGTCGTCGCCAGGTAGAGACGGCCCCCCACCGCAATCATCCCGTCAAACACAGGCACCGCCTCGAGCTTCTGTTCGGCCAGCTTCGAGCCGTCCGTGGCGTTGACGGCCCACAGCACGCCGCCGAGCTTGCCATCCAAGGCGCGAGCCTGCTGATCGAGCTTGGCGCGGACTTGGGGCTCCAGGTAATGTCCCCAGGCTTCCCGTTCATCCACCACATCCGGCGGACCGGCGAAAAAGAAGATAGTCCCCTCGGCGCGGCTTGAGCATGGCGTCTTCTTCGAGTAAGCTTGATCGACGAAGGCCTGTGCGGTAGGCTGTCTCTGGCAGTCATGTTCGCTGTGTTCTTGAGGAGCATACCATGATCGGACGTTTCTTCCTCATCGTGCCTCTTCTTCTGGGATCTGTCGCCGCGCCTGGGGCCCAGGACGCCTCCCTCCGTTCCGACACGGCCGCCGCGTTGCGCCAGGCGGTGACCTTCTTCCGCGCGAACGTCGCGACGGAGGGCGGGTACCTCTGGCGCTACAGCGAAGACCTCAAGATCCGCGAGGGCGAAGGCAAGGCGGACGACCAGACTGTCTGGCTGCAACCGCCCGGCACGCCGGCCGTCGGCATGGCTTTGCTGCAGGCGTACTGGGACACAGGCGACCCGTACTACCTCGACGCGGCTTTGGCCACCGGCAACTGCCTGGTGCGCGGTCAATTGCGCTGCGGCGGGTGGGCCGACAGCATCACGTTCGATCCGGCGAAACGCCGCAACTGCGCCTATCGCGTTGATGAACCGACGCCGGGACGATCTCTGCGGGACACCACCACTCTGGACGACAACAAGACGCAATCCGCCCTGCGGCTGCTCATGCACCTCGATGCGACGCTGGGATTCCAGAACGGGACCATTCACGAATCCGTTCTGTACGGCCTGGACGCTCTGCTCCAAGCCCAGTTCCCCAACGGGGCCTGGCCGCAGCAGTTCAGCAAGCCGCCGGATCCGAACACCTGCCCGGTCCTGCCGGCATCGTATCCGGATTCCTGGCCGAGGGCGTTCCCGGGCGCCAAGTACGCGGGGTACTACACGTTCAACGACAATGTGATGGGCGATGTCGTGGAGGTGATGGTGCTGGCTTTTCAGGTCTACAAGGATGAGCGCTACCTGCGGGCGGTGGAACACGTGGGGGATTTCATCCTGCGTGCCCAGATGCCCGACCCGCAGCCCGCCTGGGCGCAGCAGTACGACTTGCAGATGCACCCCGCCTGGCGCGCAAGTTCGAGCCGCCCGCGATCACGGGCGGCGAGTCGCAGGCGGTCCTGGAGACCCTGCTTGACATCTACCGGGCTACCGGCAAGAAGCGGTATCTCGACGCGGTGCCCCGGGCCCTCGAGTACCTGCGAAAATCACAATTGCCGGACGGGCGGCTGGCCCGCTTCTACGAACTCCGGACCAATCGTCCTCTCTACTGCACGAAAGACTACGTGCTGACCTACTCCGATGCGGATACGCCCACACACTACGCCTTCAAAGTCGGCAATCGCCTCGACGCGCTGGAGAAGACCTACAGGCAAATGCAGGCATTGCCTGCGTCGGAACTGAGGCCCAAGCCGTATAGACAGCCGAAGTCTTCGGCACGCCCGTCGCAGTCGCAGGTCCAACGTGTGATCGACAGCCTGGATGACCGGGGACGATGGGTCGAACAGGGCAAGCTCCGTTACCAGGACCCGCCGCGCCCGACCGAACGCATCATCGAGTGCCGGACCTTCATCAATAACTGTCGCATCCTCAGCAGCTACCTGGCGACAGAGTCGCCGAAGTGACGACGCGGCCTGCAGACCGTTCCATGACGGTTGCACCTGGATCGAGGTATTATGCTCACCGCGAAACTGGGCTTGATCGACTGGTGTGTATGCATCGCCTATCTTGCGGTGGTCTTTGGCCTGGCCCTCAAGAGTGTCAAGGGCCAGGAGAATAATGAGGATTACCTTCGTCGGGGGCAGCTTCGCGGAATTTCACCCCATCGACTTCATGGAGGGCTTCGTCCTGGTCACGCTTGACGGAGCAGGCGCGGGACCGTAGACTGACTGTCGGATTCTTGCAGCATTGTGGGGCACACATGGGGCTGTTCATGAAACGCCCAAAAGGATTCACGCTGATCGAATTGCTGGTGGTCATCGCGGTCCTCGCGCTGCTGCTGGCCATTCTGCTGCCGGCGCTTGGGAGGGCCAGGGACCAGGCGCGAGATGCGGTCTGCAAGGCCAACCTCCGGGGTGTGGGAATCGGGATCAGCCTGTACCTGGAGGACCAGGAGCACACGATGCCGGACCTGCACACCTACATGATTAATACCAATGGTCATCTCTGGTGGGACAACCAGGGGAATCCCCTCCGCGCGGACGCCCAACGGGCGTACTGGGGGATCATATTCTTTGACTACGTCAAGGAGCGCGAGCTGTTTGGCTGTCCCGCCTGGCGCAACTTCTGCGAGATGATCGCGAAAGAGATGCTGTACAACGGCGATCCCAAGCTGATCTACACGTCGGCCTTTGCCATCAACGGGTGGCTCACCAAGGAGAACGTCACGCGCCTGCCGCATCCGGCGGAGGTGATCGTCGCCCACGACCACGTGGAACCCAGGCTCGAAAACGGCAACCGGGCCACCAACACGGACATGCTCTTTCCCAGCCCCACGGGTGTGAATCTGACACACTACCGCGCAGGCGCCGCCCGGGCCCCCTGGTATCGCGGGATCTTTCGTCACAACATGCGCGCCCGGGGAGAGTTCCAGACCGGCGGCAGCCTCAACATCCTCTGGCTGGACACCCACGTCAGCCGCCTGGAGGAGACCACCGGCGAGGGTGTGCTCAAACGCTGGTACGACCCGCTGGGCAAGAATCCCTGAGCGGAGCGAATCGACGTGACAGGTCACAACGATCTTCAGTGCCCGAATGTCGAGGACTTTCGCCCGCGGGAATTCCGGGGACGCCTTTTATTTCGGCATCCGAATTGAGTATGCTGTCCCCAGATTCCCCCCAGATTCACCCCAGATTCACCTCCCCTAGTAAAACCAAGAGAAGAGGCGGTTCAGGGTGCGGGAATGTTGGGACCTTTCCACGCACAGGGAGCCGCTGAATCGGACGCGTCGGCCCATCTGGGAGTAAGATCACACGTGCCCGGAACCAGAAGAGACCGGGCACAAGCGGAGGAGGCCGGAATCAAGAAGGCGAAGCCCTGAATCGGACTGCTTCCGTAGGAAGGGACCCCAAACGCGATGCATCGCGTTTGGGAACCCAATCCGCCCATGGGCCGTCTTCCAAAGGGGTTCGGCCCATGAACCGCCTCCGGACAACGTCGCAAGTGAACGCGACGTTGTTGGGATGCTGGACCGGCGGCGGGTACGTGCGTAGCGTCTACGCCCCTGAACCGCCCTTGTGCGCATCTTTGCGGGCGTGGCGTTGAAGTGTGAGGGAACTATCGTTCGGTGCGAAGCAAGGAGGACAAAGGGGTCAGCCTTTGGATATTCCTTTCCTCCTTTTTACGCCCCCCAAATTGAGTGTCGCGGTAGGGACCGCCCTTGCGGGCGGCCCCCCGCACAGATCCGTACGTGAGGCACTGCCTCATACGGCTCTTACCTCGGGTCCTTGACGAGCAGTCGTGAAATCGGCCTCTCGTACGCCCTGTCGTCCACGACCACGCTTTCCCGGTGCTGTGTCCGGCGACGTGCCTGACGGATAGGTCGTTCCCCTTGGTCGGCTCCCTTTCCTCCACAGGCTCCGCCACCGATACGTCGGCTTTGTTCGCCTGCTTCTGCGGTACTATGGAACCGTCCGACTCCCCAAAGGCGTGCACGCCCGACGTGCGGCCAAGGGCCTTCTCGGACCGTTCCGCGCGCGCCGTCCGCTGAAAAAGCGTTCGACGTGACGGAAGCCTTCGGGGTCTCCCGGTTTCCGTGCAGAGAGTTTCCACGCATGCCGCAGGGTCTCAGACTCCGTGGCGTTCCGCGACGGCTCGCGGGTAACGCCGTCTCGGATGTGGCCTTCCCCCTCACCATACAGGGTCGGCACGCCAGGGGAGGTGATTTCGGAGCTCGATGGCTGGCCTGCGTGTGCCCCTGTCAACGCTTCACCCACGCGGTTACCCGCGTCGGCGCATGACTCGGGGTCAAGATGGTTCGCTATTCCTTTCTTGTGCGGCTCTTTCATCCGCTACTCTCTGCCGGCTTTGACCGGCGCTTTCATGGTGTCCCCGGAATTCCCCCTATATGGATGACCCCCATTCCTCGCTATTATTCCCTGTCCAAGTGAATCATGCCACTTCCCACGCGCATGCCTCCTCTTTGCGTATAAACAGCATATAACAGGCATCCAGATTGGGGTCTTCCATGTGCCGGTTACAGAAGAGCCTCAGACGTACGTCGCCGCTCAAGACGACCAGTAAGTCGAGGAGAGAGTCAACCAACATTTCCGTTATCGTCCCTCCAATAAGCTTCCTCGGTCCAGAGAGCATGATCTCGTCGTCACTGTCTCTGGACCCGCTCACAATCCCCGTCCCTTCAATCTCTACCCTCCACGCGCACATCACCAATAAACACAGTTCACCCTCATATTCTCTCTCCTCCTCCGATAAGGCAGGATTTGCCACTCTCTTGTCTCGTCGGATCTTGTCGCCGACACTGATCGATATTGTTGTGCCGGCCGCGCCACCGCCACTGACGGCCCACACAGGCTTGCCTATGAAGAGATTCAATTTGCTCTGGAGTTCATCGACACCAATAGTTCCCATTGCTTGACTACCTCCACAGTCAGTTGTAGGGATTATATCCAATCTCCACAAGCCTGCAACATCTACGCGCGATCTCTTGGTATGTGCAGCCTAGTTTCCTCCGGGGAAAAGGGGCGGGTCATTAGTTATCCCCAATAGATTCCGTAGCTCTTGCTCTATCTCCCCAGGGTCGCAGCGGTCTCCCGAACTTTCGTCATGCAGGAGCCTTCTTATATCCTTCTTTAGCTTTCCTTGGATGTACTTGGAGTAGTGACCCATCAAATCGTCTATTATCTTCTCACATTTCCTTTTTGAGTCCCTATTCCTTGTGAATAGGGGGACACCATACTCAAATGGGGGCCGAAATAAGTGAGATGTCGCCGCAATTCAGAAGGTGCCTGCATGACGTTGGATGATAGTTCCCGCGGAGATGGGGCCACTCCGAAGAACACGAAGAGAAGAGGCGGTTCAGGGTGCGGGAATGGTCGGACCCTTCCAGGCACAGGGAGCCGCTGAATCGGACGCGTCGGTCCGTCTGGGAGTAAGATCACACGTGCCCGGAACCAGAAGAGACCGGGCACAAGCGGAGGAAGCCGGAAACAAGAAAGCGAAGCTCTGAATCGGACTCCTTCCGAAGGAATCCGCCTATGGGGCGGAAAGGGAAGACTGGAATAGTGGAATGGTGGAATAGTGAGGGAACCGGGGTGCCCCATCCCCAACATTCCAGTATTCCAACATTCCATCATTCCGTCCTTCTTCCCCAGGGGTTCGGCCCATGAACCGTCGCCGTTAGCCTGCGAATTGCATGGCGAGAGGCTCCGCCGCTGCGCAGGTTGTCAAGATCCTGGGCTCTCGGTGGGTACAAACGCGATCCCCCACCCCCTTGAACCGCCTCTTTCTTTTGGCGGGGGGAGCAGGATGATCCGTGGTCCATCCGGGTGGTTGTCCCCAGCCGCTTGCAGGCCGGACCACCTTTCTCGCGGCTTTCGGCGTTTCCATGCCCCGGCGGGAACAGAATTTCTGCTTCAGTTTCGATTTCTATGAAACATACGGGCGTCCCGCAGCGTCTATATAACAGAAGCACGGCCCCGGCGGCGGTGGCCGCTACGAGACACTGGTCTTAAGCGCGAGTCACGCTTATGATGCGAATCTGCCTTGTGCGTCTTTGGTCTCCATTCGTGGTTCAAAACAGCTCCGGGGCGGCCGGGGACGGATGGTGCGGAACAAAGCCAAGCGGCGGGCAAGATATCCTACTATTCCCAGATTTCCCGTATACTATTATTCCACCATCCCAGTCCGATGTCTTCTGCGCAAACAAACCCAATTTCGGGACGGCCCGAACGAAGGCTAACAGCGGCTGGGGAAAAGAGTTATGACGAATGGGACCTGGAACGGGCCTCGGAAAACAAAGCCAATTTCCCGAAGCGGGACACCGAGGCGGTGTCTCGATTGCGGATTGCGGATTTCGGATTGCGGATTGGGGATCGAGGCAAGCCCCACCCTGCACGCAACTCAATTGCGCCAAACAAACCCAATTTCAGGACGGGCCAAAGGAAGGATAACTGCGGATGAGGAAAGGAGTTATGATGAATAGGACCTGCAACGGGCCTCGGCAAAACAAAGCCAATTCCCCGAGCTGCCCGGCGGCTTGGGGGTCACTTGTACAAACAAAGCCAATTTCCCGGGGCGGCTCCGGCGCGATGGATCTGGAGGCCGCCACCGGATACCGGCCGCAGCGGCCGGCGACAGGGTATTGCCAGCAAGCGGCATCTTGTGCCATCATAGGGGCCGCTGCGTGCAGCAGTACTGCTTATGACCTGATACGGGAGATGTCTGATGAACCGACGAGCCTTTCTCGAATGGACCACGTTGGGGGCCGCACAGGCTCTGGGAGCGGATCGGGTGCTGGCGGATTCGTCCCAGCGGGCACGGCCGGCCCCGGCCTTCCGCCTGCGGCGATTTGAATGGGAGGAGGCCACGATAGGCGACCTCCAGGCGGCTATGGCCAAGGGCCGCCAGACGGCCGTGTCCCTGGTCCGGGCCTATCTGCGGCGGATCGAGGACCTCAACCAGCGCGGTCCGGCCCTGCGGGCCGTAATCGAGGTCAATCCCGAGGCCCTGGCGATCGCCAAGGACCTCGACGAGAGCGTAAGGCCAAGGGACCGCGCAGCGCGCTCCATGGTATCCCCGTGCTGCTCAAGGACAACATCGGCACCCATGACCGCATGACCACCACCGCCGGGTCCCTGGCCCTCACCGGTTCGATCCCGGCGCGGGATTCCTTCGTGGCCCAGAGGCTGCGCGAGGCCGGAGCCGTGATTCTCGGCAAGGCCAACCTGAGCGAGTGGGCCAACTTCCGGGGACATCGGTCCTCCAGCGGCTGGAGCGGCCGCGGCGGCCAGACGAAGAATCCCTATGCCCTGGATCGCAATCCTTCGGGTTCCAGCTCGGGCTCCGCGGTGGCCGTGGCCGCCAACCTGTGCCCGGTGGCCGTAGGCACGGAGACGGACGGCTCGATTATCTCGCCCTCGACCCTGTGCGGGATCGTGGGGATCAAGCCCACGGTCGGTCTGATCAGCCGCAGCGGCATCATCCCCATCGCCCATAGCCAGGACACGGCAGGACCCATGGCCCGCACGGTAAGGGATGCGGCGGTGCTGCTGGGGGCCATGACCGGCGTTGATCCGGCGGACGCCGGCACCGAGTCCAGCCGCGACAAGGCCCACACGGACTACACGCCGTTCCTCGATCCCGAGGGCCTGCGCAGCGCCCGTATCGGCGTGGCCCGGCGGTTCTTCCAATCCCGTTCCCCGGCGGCCCAGGTGCTGGAGGCATCGCTCGCAGAGATGAAACAACGGGGCGCCACGCTTGTGGACCCGGCGGACGACCCTCCTCTGCCAGGTCTCGGCGACGCGGAGATGACGGTGATGTTGTACGAATTCAAAGCCGATCTGAACGCGTACCTGGCCGCACTGGGGCCGGGGGCTCCGGTGCACTCGCTCGAGGAGATCATCGCCTTCAATGAGCGAAACAAGGACAAGGAGATGCCCTTCTTCGGCCAGGAGCTCTTCCTCCAGGCGCAGGAGAAGGGACCGCTGACCGACAAAGCCTACCTCGATGCCCTCGAACGCTGTCGCCGCCTGTCGCGGCAGGAAGGTCTGGACGCCCTGTTGGATCGGCATAAGCTCGACGCGGTGGTCGCGCCTTCCGGCGGACCGGCGGGCAAGACGGACCCCGTGTACGGGGACCGGAGCGTGGGCGGAAGCTCCTCGCCCGCCGCGGTGGCGGGGTATCCCAGCATCACGGTCCCGGCCGGATTCGTGTTCGGCCTGCCGGTCGGCATCTCCTTCTTCGGACGGGCCTACAGCGAACCGACCCTGCTCAAGCTGGCCTATGCCTTCGAGCAGGCGACGAAGGTCCGCCGGCCTCCGACGTTTGCCCTCAGCGTGGATTAGCCACGCGACATGGTTCAAGCTCAGAAGGGCCGCCGGGCGGCGGGCTGATAACGACAATAAAGATATAAATATGTTACATTTGATTTATGACAGTGAAACACCCATTTCCGCAGTGTTTGATCCTCTTGCTGTTGCTCGTTCCAGCGTCCTGGGTCCAAGCCCAATGGCCCCAGTTTCGCGGGCCTTCGGGTGATGGCCTGCGCCGCAGGGGCGAATCATCCTTCGCCCTATTGGGCCTGCCGATCCATTGGAGCGAGAAGGAAAACATCCGCTGGAAGACCCCCATCCCCTACCGGGGCTGGTCCACTCCGGTCGTGATGGAGGGAGCATCGCGATCGATGGCTGACGATCGGCTGACGACCGCGACGGTCGACGGTCACGACTTCTTCGTGGTCTGCGTCGATGCCGACTCCGGCCGGATACGTCTTCCAGGAGAAGCTGTTTCATGCCGACCATCCCGAGCCGCTGGGCAATCCGCTCAACTGCTATGCTTCGCCGTCGCCGGTGGTCGAGCCCGGCCGCGTGTACGTGCACTTCGGCAGCTATGGCACGGCGGCGCTGGACACGAAGACCGGCGCCGTGCTGTGGAAACGATCCGATCTGCCCTGCCGGCACTATCGCGGCCCGGGCTCTTCGCTGGTCTTGTTCGAGAACCTGCTCATCCTGACGATGGATGGCGTGGACGTCCAGTACCTCGTGGCGCTCGACAAGGAAACCGGCCGGACCGTCTGGAAGACCGACCGCACGGCCGAGTGGGACGATCTGGACGCCGACGGCAAGCCCAAAGACGAAGGGGACCTCCGCAAGGCCTACTCCACGCCGCTCATCGTGACAGTCGCCGGGGACACACAGATGCTCAGCGTGGGGGCCAAGGCTCTCTATGGCTACGATCCCGCGAGCGGGCGCGAGCTCTGGAAGGTCCGCACGCCCGCGTTCTCCGGCGCTGCCAGCCCGATCTACGGCCAGGGAATCGCCTATATGATCAGCGGATTCGGCAGGACGGAGTTGCTCGCCATTCGGATCGAGGGCCGGGGAGACGTGACCGATACGAACGTCGCCTGGAAGACCGGCAGCTTAGTGCCGCAAACGCCGTCGCCGGTGCTGGTGGACGACTTGCTCTTCATGATCAATGACGTGGGCGTCCTCACCTGCCTGGAAGCCGCCTCCGGCAGGCAGGTCTGGAGAGAACGTCTCCGCGGGAACTTCGCCGCGTCCTTGCTCTATGCGGATGGACACGTCTATTGCTTCAGCCGGGAAGGTGTGGCGACGGTCTTCCGGGCGGCCCGGAGCTATGAAGTCCTGGCGACGAACGTGCTCGACGCCGGTTTCATGGCCTCGCCGGCCGTTTCCGGAAGGACGCTCTTTTTGCGGACGAAGGAATCGCCTGTACCGGATCGAATCCAACCGGTAGCGCCGTGTGATAGGTTCAGGCCGCCCGACGACGTAATTGTGCGGGCTCCCAAGGGCGATGAGCCGCGCTTGGGAGCCCGAGTTGGACCCGACGGCGGAGTGATGTCCTTGCTTCTTGGCTTCGTTGTCGAGCAGGCGGATCACCGTCGTGCCTTCGAAGAGCGTGCCGTCCGCCGTCGGCCCGCGGCTGTCACGGTCGCCTGCCCGCCATGGGACTGACGAGGTGCGGCGCCGGAGGTACCGCTGGGAACGGCATCACCTCTTCTTCCCGGCGCCTTTGTCGTCGTTGTCCCGGCATTTATCGTCCTTGTCCCGGCCTTTGTCGTCGTTGTCCCGGCATTTGTCGCTGCTGTCCCTGGACTTGTCTCGTTTGTCCTTGTCGTCCCCGCAGCCCTTCTTGTCGTCCTGGCGCTTGCCCCTGGCGTCCTGGACCTTCGCCTTGAGCTCCTCCAGTTTCGCCTTCAGTTCTGCCAGTTTGTCCACCACTTTGATGGTGGCGGACCCCTCAAAGAGTGTCTTGTCCGCGAGGCTGCCCTTCACGATCAAGATCGCTTCGGGCGGCTGAACGATCGCCCGGACCGCGTCCTGGTCGAACTTGAAGAGGCGTTCCGGAAGCCCGTCGCCGTCGCGATCGGTGATCCTGGACTTGTGCCACGCCTCCGGGCCCGGGCCCTCTTTGCCCAGGCAGGCCGGGATTCCCTGCAGCGTCACCGTCGCCTCATCGATGTCGTTGACATCGTAGTTCGCCGGGAGTTCAATGAAGCAGGCGACCCACTTGCCCGGACCGTGCAGGTGGAGCGTGTCGGGCTCCAAGTCGATTTCGGCCGGGATGGTCGTCGGCCCCTCGATCAGGCGGA
The DNA here is from genome assembly GCA_963699595.1 of uncultured Planctomycetota bacterium. Lineage (GTDB taxonomy): Bacteria > Planctomycetota > Phycisphaerae > Sedimentisphaerales > Anaerobacaceae > PLanc-01. The sequence goes on along the minus strand of CAVOUO010000029.1, from coordinate 60,974 downwards.
GGCTGTCCCACTGGGTCCAGTAGGCCGGGTCGAACGTGCCCGTGTCGAGGGCGGTGTTGCGCATCTCGATACAATGCCAGTCTGCCATGCCCGTCACGTTCACCTCCTGGTCGAGGTACACACCCCCGGCCTTTTGGCTCCACAAGGGCACACCATCAACAAGAAAGGACGCTTCAAAGTGCTCGAACGTTCCGCCGTTCGGGAGGGCGGCCAGGCGCACATCGAATTTGATGGCGCCGATCCCCGTCAGGTCCACGTACTGATAGAAGCTCGCGTAATTCCCGGGACTGACCGCCTTGTTCTTCAGGCTGAACAGCCCAACCGACAGCGTGCCGTTCGTGCACCACGAATTGCTGCAATACGAGTTGAAGGAGGCGTGGTCCACATGGTACCAACTTTGGGGCAGCGAGCGAGGATAGGGCATGCCCAGGTACGTGGTTTCAAAGCTCGGATTCAGCAATTCCGCGGCCGACACGCCGGAACCCATCAGGAGGGTCAGAAGCATCACCCATCCCAGCGCCGGTCCCGCTCTCCTTCTTTCTACGGCGGTAAAGACCCCCGTGCCAATCATAGCATCACCTCTGTGGGCCGAGTGACGCCCACGCATGTACTACGCTTGTCAATATCGATGTCACAAACAGTTGACGAGGCCCCGGTTGACGTGGAGTTCGATGACACTTCTTCGGCTTGATCTGCTGATACTTCTAAGCCCGCAGCGCCGCGGTGCATCGGGGTACGCTTACTCACTTAAAGTATACCCTCTAACCGCGCTTTGCCAAATGGGACAGACGCAAAAATCGGCCGGCAGTTGTAGTGGCGCGGCTCGTTATATCAGACGTCCTGCGGGACGAGCTTCGCAACCGCCACCGTTCCACGGACCTGCCCGGGTCGTCTCAGGGCAGGGCCTGAAGCTGGATGTCCACGTCGGCCTTTCGGTCATTCCGGACGATCGTGAACCGGACCGTATCGCCGACTTCGTGATCATCGAGGACCCGGAAGAGATCGTTCACGTTGCGGATGGGTTTGCCGTCGGCGCCGACGATCAGATCGCCGAGGATAAGGTTGTCAAACGAGTCTCTGCGGGTGGCTTCGAGGCCCGCTTTGCCGGCGGGGCTGCCGGGCGTAACATCGAGAATCAACACGCCTTCCAGTCCCAGACGGCTCACGGCGTACTCCGGGACCCAGCGGATGCCCAGGCCGGGCTTCTTGAGCTTCTCGCCGCGCACGAGTTGCGGGACGATCCGATTGACGACATCGACGGGCACGGCAAAGCCCACTCCCGCGTAGGCCCCGGAGGGACTGTAAATGGCCGTGTTGATCCCGATGAGGAGGCCGGCGCTGTCGAGCAGCGGGCCGCCGGAGTTGCCGGGGTTGATCGCCGCATCCGTCTGGATGACGCCCTGGATCGGGCGGCCCGAGGCGGACACGATCTCGCGGCCCAGGCCGCTGATGACGCCGGTCGTCAGGGTCTGGTCGAACCCGAACGGATTGCCGATGGCGAAGACCTTCTGTCCGACCTGGAGATCGCTCGATGTGCCCAGCGCCAGCGGCGGCAACAGGTGCTTCGGGGCGCCGATCTTCAGCACGGCGATGTCCTTGTCCGGCTCGGCGCCGACGAGCTGCGCCGGCCAGGTGCTCTGGTCCGCCAGGGTGACCCGCGCGCTCTGCGCGTTGGCAATGACGTGGAAGTTCGTTACGACGTACCCGTTCTCGTCCCAGACGAAACCGGAGCCGGCGCCCTGCGGCACCTCCAGGCGCGGGAGCTGAAGAGCTCGTGCCGGACCGTCATGGTCGTGATGTACACCACCGACGGCGAGGCCGCTTTGAACAGCGCGATCGTTCCCTTCTCGTCCTGGGCCAGATCGCCGCGGGCGGTTACGGCACGCGACTGGGCGCCCTTGTGGTAGAGGTCGGGCAGCCAGGTCCGCGCTTCCCGGAACAGAAACAGCAGGACCAGGATCAGCAGCAAAACGGTAAGCCACGTCCGCGAGGGGCTCCCCAACGCCCTGAATCGCGTTGGGGACCCCGACCGCGGCCGGGCAGCGGGATCGGGATACTCGTGATTGGGTTCCATAGGTACCGACTCCAACTCATTCTTATCGATCTGCAGCAACGCCGGAAGGCGTTACCCTGGTTTCCATACGCGGCAGATTCCGCACGGGTTTCGCCTGACAGAGGTCGTAGGGAGCGAATCGGGCTCGCCCCTCGCGGGTCTTCGCGATTGGGGGCCCTCCGTCAAGGGTGATGATAGAACGTCGGACGGAGATTGTCAAAGCCGTATCGTTGGGATCAGGGCAAGGGATCGAGATGGACCTGCACGTCGATCTTCTTGCCCTCGCGCAGGATCGTGAGCGGCACGAGATCGCCGACCTTGTGCCTGTCGATCACGCGGAAGAGATCGTCCGTGGTGCGGACGGGTTCACCGTCGACGGCCACGATGAGATCGCCCAGCACGATCTTGCCCGCATCGTTGCGTCGGGTCCCGCGCAGGCCGGCCTTCTCGGCGGTGGTGTTGGGCGAGATCGTGAGAATCAGCGCCCCTTCGAGACCGAGCCGGCGGACCAGATGATCCGGCGCCGTGGCGATGCCGAGGTTGGGCCGGGCCACCGCCCGGCCGCTGATGATCTCCGGGACGATCCAGTTGATGCAGTCGATGGGAATGGCAAAGCCGATGCCGGCATAGGCCCCGGTCGGGCTGAGAATCGCCGTGTTCATGCCGATCACGCGGCCGGCGCTGTCGAGCAGCGGACCGCCGGAGTTGCCCGGATTCATCGGCGCATCGGTTTGAATCACGCCCTTGATCGGGCGATTGCCCGCGCCGGTGATCTCACGGCCCAGGCCGCTGATCACCCCGGAGGTCAGGGTCTGGTCGTAGCCGAACGGATTGCCGATCGCGAACACCCGTTGCCCCACCTGGAGGTCGCTGGAGGTGCCGATGGGGATCGCCGGCAGGAGCCTCGACGGCGCCTCGATCTTCAGGACCGCGATGTCTTTGTCCGGGTCGGTGCCGATGCGCTTCGCCTTCCAGATGGATTGGTCCCCGAGCGTGACCTGAACCACGTCGCTGTTGGCGACCACGTGATAGTTCGTAACGATGTAGCCATTGGGATCCCAGACGAAGCCGGAGCCGGCATCCTCCTCGACATCGGCGGTGTGCAGGTGGAAGAGGTCGCGGCTGACCTGCTTGTTCGTCACGAAGACGACCGAGGCCGAGACGGCGTTGAACGCCTTGATTGCCACTTGCTCATCCGCCATCAGTTGCCCGCGCGTCAGGATGGGGCGGGGCTGAGCGCCCTGGGAATAGACCTCGACCGGACCGCGCTTGGCCCCGGTGAACGCAATCACAAATACCAGCGTCAACATTCCCAGAACCAGCCACGCGGGAAACTGGGATAATCCGGCCGGATGTACATGGCTGCGCTTGTGATTCATAGCGATCCGCTCCCTTTTTCTGTTTGTACCTGCGGCCCGATTTGCGGCGCAGGGCTCGGCTTTGTGGAACAATGACCCCGACATACGGCCGTCTTACCGGCCCGAAAACCATCGTAGGCTTGGCTGCTTGCGGAGGCCCATAAGCAAAAGACGGGGATTCCCCCTCAAAATAACCGCACGCAGACAAGAACATCACGGCATGGGGTGTGGGGGCACAGGAATGGAATCAAGGCACATCGGCGGAACCGGGAGAACCGCCAATCTTGGTGCTGGGCCGCCAAGCGGCCTTCTGGCCGAGGGCGTTCGGGTCCACCGCGTGGGGATCGCTGACCATGAGCGAGAAGCCCCCGCCGTCGGTGGAGCTGTACCAGTTGTCATCGTAAGTGAAGCTATGAATCGTCCGACCGGCGGCGTCTTGGAGCACGAGGCGTTCGCCCGCGTTGTTGAGACTCCCGGCGTACTGACCGGCGACAGGCAGTCCCGGACCGTACTTCGCCTCGAACGCCGTGCGGTCATTCACCACAACGCAGCAGCCGGCCGGAGCCAGCATGTAGCTCGGAAAAGTGAACTCGATGCCGTCGGTGAAGCGGACCAGGCCCAGGTTGATGGTCTCGAGGCCGATATTCATCAACTCGAGGTATTCGGTGTTCGGGTCGTTGGGGTTACCCGTCTCCTTAGGGTGATACATGATCTCGCTGATCCGCAGGCTTTCGGCCACCGGCCCGATGGCGAAGACTGCCTCGTTCAGCGCGCTCCAGCGGCCGCCGACCACGGCTCGCGCTTTGACCTGCGTGCTCTCATCGAGCCGCACCGGCGCTGTGTAGCTCTTGACCCGCGCGGCGCATCCAGTCCGGCGGATTCCGCCGCCGCGAGCTCCACCGAGATCAGCAGGTCGGGGCTCGTCACCGCCACATTCAGACCTTGAAGCGTCAGAAGATTGTCGCCCGGCCGCAGCACTTCGGAGACGTTAACGATCTCAAGACTCTCGAATTTGGCGGCGGCCGCCTCGGACTGCGTACTGTCGGCCACCGAATTCCAGACGGGCGTGCCGGCGAAGTTGTGGCGGCCGACCTCGATGCCGTTGAGATACGCGACGAAGCCGTCGTTGTAGCGGATGCGCAGAATCAGGGCGGCCACCTTTTGGATGTCGCCCGTGAAGGAAAACGGGACGCGGATATAGCAGCTTGTCCGCAGGCCGTACATGCCGGCGGTGAGGTCGAGACTGAAGACGCCCACAGCACGGGAGCCGCGGTTGAAGCCGATAGGGCCCGGACCGCCGGTCACGGGGGTCCAGGCGGAGTCGTCGAACGCGCGGCCGCCCCGCCAGGCATCGTCCACCGCTCCGGCGGGCACGAGCACGCGCTTCGCGGCGTTTTCCGGAACCAGCGTGACGGTTGTGGGCGCCTGGAGCGGCCCCGCCAGCGCGCGGGGGTCCGAGCCGTCGAGCGTATAGTAGATCGGCCCCGGGGCGCGCATCGTCAGCTCGAATCCGACATCGGCCGGTCCACTCTGCCGGTTGAAGGTGGGCGGAGCCGGCGCCATTTCCGTGGCGATCTGGCTGTCCATCCACGTGAGCCGCTCGGCCAGCCAGCCCTGCATCCACGTGATTTCCTCGCGATAGGTCTTGGCAATGAACCAGTTGGGCCAAACGTACGTGCCGAGGGTCGGCCAGCGGGCGTAGTTCCGCACCGCCGGCTCATCGAGCAGCGTGGCGTAGTCTTCGACGATTCCCACCAGGCGGCGCATCGTAAAGAGATTCCTCCGCAGGCCGAACCAGCGGTCGGCGTAACGCAGCTTGAACTCCGGATCTTCGAACAGCCGGCGCCAGTAGGGATAATCGCCGTCGCCGAGCACGCTATAGTACCAGCCGGTGGCGTGCCAGCCGTCATTGTAATTGGCGTTGCCGAGCGACAGGTCGTAGTCCCAGACAGGGCCCATGACGAGCTTGCCGTCGCGATCCTTGTGGAAGTAAGTGCTCAGGCGAAAGCCATCGATGTTCTTGCTCAGCTCGACGATGATATGGTTGTCGATGAAGGAGCCGACGTTGATGAACTTGGCATAGCCATTGACGGGGTCCGCGAAGTTCGCCCCGTACAGGGCCGCCTCAAACGCATTGACATAGTTCTTGATCCAATCCTCCTGCGCCTGCGTGAGGTCGGGCCCACCGGGGTCCTTGAAGATCAGGCTCTGGCCCCGGCTGGTGCTGAACGTCTGATCGTCGCCGTCGAGCTTGTCTTTCGCGATAATGTACCCGCCGGAGATGTCCGGCTCCTGATTGTCGCCGGGCCCGAGCTTGGCGATATCGACGCGATTCGGGCCGACCTTGATCTTCTCCATGAACACGTACACGCCGATGTAGTCGCTCATGGTGACCGCCGAATCGTCCGAGTTGAGGAACAGCTCGATGAACCGCGTGTGCGGCGCCCACTGCCCGATCTCATTGCTCCATTGATAAGGCAGGACGTTGCGCATCAGCGACTTATCGGAGTACATCGCCTGGAGCACCCAATCGGACTCGGGCGCAAAGCCCAGGATCGAGACATCCTTGCCGCGGCCCTGGCCGTCCTGCGTCTCGAAGTGGTATTGCCGCTTGGCGAAGCCGCCGGAGCTCTTGCCGCGCACGTTGATCGCCGCCGGGCCGACGAAGTCCATGGGGCCGGTGAGCACCGCCCGGCCCTCCGCGCCGGTATCGACAAAGAAGCCGAACGCGGGGACCTGGGCCGTCGAGACCGTCTTGCCCAGCGTGTCGATCACGCCAATCGGCAGCGGCGAGCTGAAGCTCAACAGGTCCGCGCCAAGGAAGATATACCGCTCCATGCTCACGCCGCTCTGCTTCCAGCCGGACTTGATCGCCACCGCTTTCAACGTCGTCGTCTTGGTGATCTTCAGCGTCGCCGTGTAGACGGAGCCCATGGACGCGGCGGACCGGCCCCGCGGCGCGCTGGGGTTCAGCGGGTCGGAGCCGTCGAGGCTGTAGTAGATCGTGGCCTCCGGCGTGGCGGTCGCGATGGTGACCGTGAACGGCTCCGTGCAGAAGCCGCCGGCGACGCTGATCTCAGGCAGCTCGACCGTCCCCTCATAGAGGATGGCATTGGCCGCCCCGGGTGTGGGAGATGCGCTGGTCTGCCAATCCGGTCCGCCGTCGGGAAGCCGGCCGTAGGAGACATCCGTCTGCTGCGGTCCGAAGGAACAACTGTCGATCAGCGTTACGCCATCCGCGGCAAAAAGGCCGACTTCTTCTCCGCCGTCGCTGAGCTTGAAGACCGCGTGCAGGCCGGTGCCGGCAACCTGGCCATCCGCCCAGATCAGCAAATAGCCATGGGCGGCAATGGTCGTAGCGGCCGGCGTGTTTGCGGGAATCTGCCATCTGGTGGGGTCGGAGAGATTATCCGTCAGGTAGCAGCCCCCCACGTCGACGGCGGTGCTGCCCTTGTTGTACAGCTCGATCCAGTCGTCGAACTCGCTCTGTGGGTCGGCCAGCGTCTGGCGGTTCGATGCCATGATCTCGTTGATGGCGACCGACACGGGCACGGCCCGCCGTGCCTGCGCAAAGCCCTCCACGCCGACTCCCAGAGTCAAAACCGCCAGCAACAGTCCCAAGCGATATGTCACTGGCCCCACCTCTGTCGACTCCCACGGATCGGTTGTGCCCCTGGGAACGCCGCTCTGTAGGGGCGAGGCATGCCTCGCCCCTACGGGAAGGCCAATCGGGAGATTGGCGGTCCCAGGGGCGGACGGCGGGCAGACCGCACCCGCCAACCTCATATTCTACCCCATTTGCCACCCTTCCGTCAAGGCGACTTGTCCTTGACTCGAAAAGCAGATGGGTTTATCATGAGTAGGATCGTTGAGGACTGTGGCGGCACGCAGCCGGTCAACGGTGCCGCGCGTGAGGAGCATTTTCGGGAGGTGGAACAACTCGCCGGTGGAGGCCGGGGAACAGCAGCCTGCAACCAATAGAAGGAGGAAGTACCATGACAAGTCGAGCAGTCTGGTGGATGATGGCCTTGCTGATCGGATTTGCGGTGTCCGCTCCGAGCCAGGCCCAGCAACTCCAAAATCAGATCGTCAACGGCAACTTCGAGACCGGGGTCGTCACGCCGTGGACGACCTGGGGCGGCGCCAGCATGGAAGTGGTGACCAACTGTACCGGGGCCACGGTGCCCGAGGGACCGGCGGAGGGCCGGTATTGCCTGCATGTCACGGTCGCAGCCGCCCCGGTCAACTACTGGGACCTGGGAATCTCGCCCAGCGGCATGGTGTTTCAGAAAGGCAAGAAGTACACCTTGTCCGCCTTCCTCAAGTGCAAGACAGGCACCCTGCAGCTCGATTTCAAGCCGCAGATCGGCGGCGATCCCTGGACGGGATACGGCCAGAAGACCGTCACGATGACCGACAAATGGGCCGAGTACACCACCACCACGCCTGTTTTTGCCACAGACGTGACCCCGCCGAACATCGCTTTCCACGCGGGCTTTGCGGCGGCGGAGTTCTGGGTGGACGACGTCAAGTGGTACGAGGGTGATTACGTCCCCACGCAGGTCAAGATCAGCGGATCGGCCTGGGACCGCAATCCCAAGGACGGCACCACGGACGTCCCGCGCGACACGAGTCTGAGCTGGACGGCAGGCCCCTTCGCCCAGACGCACGATGTGTACCTCGGTCTCGTCTCCAACGATATCGACAAGGCCACTGCGACCGACCCGCTGGGCGTCCTGGTCAGCCAGGGCCAGATGGACACCACGTTCGATCCGCCGGCTCCGCTCGATTACGGCAAGACCTATTTTTGGCGGGTCGATGAGGTCAATGCGCCGCCGAGCACGACGGTCTTCAAGGGCAACATCTGGAAGTTCACGACCGAGCCCTACGCGTACCCGATCACGGGCGTGACGGCCACGGCCTCGAGCTTCGAAAAGGCTTCAGCCGGCCCGGCGAACACAACCAACGGCTCCGGCCTGACCAACGATCTGCACTCCACGAGCGGCGACGCCATGTGGGTCAGCAGCATGACCGGCCCGCAGCCGACCTGGATCCAGTATCAGTTCGACAAGACCTACAAGCTCCATGAGCTTTGGGTCTGGAACCACAACTCGGAATATGAGCCCATCCTCGGCTATGGATTCAAAGATGTGACGATCGAGACCTCCACCGACGGGACGGCCTGGACGCTGCTGAAGGACGTGCAGTTCGCCCAGGCGACGGCAATGGCCGGATACGCCCACAACACCACCGTCGATCTGGGCGGCGTTATGGCCCGCTACGTGCGGCTGACGGCCAAGAGCAACTGGAGCATGATGGGCCTCAAGCAATTCGGCCTCAGTGAAGTACGGTTCTTCTACGTGCCGGTGGAAGCCCGCGCGCCGCAGCCGGCCCAGAACGCCGAGGGTGTGGCGGTCGATAGCGCCCTGGATTGGCGGCCCGGCCGCGAGGCCACCTCGCATCAGGTAGTCATCGGCACGAATAAGGCAGCCGTGGCCGATGGCACGGCGACCAGTAAGACCGTGACCGAGCATGGTTTCGCTCCCGGGCGCTCGATTTCGGCACGTTGTACTACTGGAAGGTCGATGAGGTCGGCGCGGCCACCTATCCGGGCAGCATCTGGAGCTTCACTACCCAGCAGTTTGCAGTGGTGGATGACTTCGAAGCCTACACGGATAAAGAGGGCAGCCGCATTTACGAGGCCTGGGTCGATGGCTGGACCAACAGCACGGGCTCGGTGGTCGGCTATCTCCAGGCTCCGTTTGCCGAGACCGTGATTCTCCACGGCGGCAAGCAGGCAATGCCGTTTGAGTACAACAACGTGAAATCGCCCTACTACTCCGAGGCCCAACGGACCTTCGACACCACCCAGGATTGGACCGTCAGCGGGGCCGATACCATGGCGCTGTGGCATCGGGGCTATCCGCTCGGCTTCGCCGATAAGGGCGGCAATGCCTTCACGGTCAGCAGCGCCGGCACGGACATCTGGAACAACGACGACCAGTTCCGCTTTGCCTACAAGACCCTCAGCGGCAACGGCTCGATCACGGCCAAGGTGGACAGCCTGACCCGCAGCGATGCCTGGTCCAAGGCGGGTGTCATGATCCGCGAGAGCCTCGATGCCGGCTCCAAGCACGCGATGGTCGTCATCACCCCGGACAACGGCGGCTCCTTCCAGTATCGCACGGCGACCGGCGGTGCGAGCGCCAGCACCGATGCCGCCGGCCTCAAGACGCCGTACTGGCTCAGGATCACCCGCACCGGCAACGCCTTCAAGGCGGAGCGTTCGGCGGACGGCAAGACGTGGACCCAGATCGGCACCGATCAGAACGTCTCGATGGTGGCCGGCGTCTACGTCGGACTGTGCGTGACCAGCCACAGCACCGGCGCGTACAGCACGGCGGAGTTCTCGAATGTCTCGACGACCGGCACGGGCAACTGGCAAAACCAGTCCATAGGGGTGACCCAGTGGAGTAACGGCGCTGCCCCGCTGTACGTCACGGTCGAGGATAAGGCCGGCAAGACCAAGACGGTTACCAGCGCCAACGTCTCAGCGACCACCGTGTCCGACTGGACCGAGTGGCGGATTCCGTTGACCGACCTGGCGGGCATCAACCTGGCCGCCGTCAAGAAGCTCACGGTCGGCGCGGGCGACAAGGCCAACCCGAAAGCGGGCGCCGCCGGCATGCTGTACATCGACGACATCCTGTTCGGCAAGCCCAAACCGCCGGGGTCGTAAGAGAGATGGTGTGCGATGCACACCCTACTTCCTATGTGACTCGGGGCCTGTACCAATCCGGTATAGGCCCCGCCGTTTCTCCCATCAGGTCCTGAACCTGGCCCTCACCGGTTGAATGAAATCCGGGACTCATTTTCCCGTTGACGGCAGGGACGCGCATCCGGTAAGTAGAACGGTTGTGAGGGGCCGGGATGAGTCCCGGTCCTCTGAGTGGGATCTTCAGCGTTCGTGAGGGCGGAATCATGATGCGGACAATGGGCAAAGCCGGGTTGTGGATGATCGCAGGAGTGTCGTTGGCGGTTCTGGCGGGCTGCCAGAATGGGTCGGCAGATAAGGCGTCCGGCCAGAAGGTGGTGCTCTGGAACGGCAAGGATTTCACCGGCTGGACGCGCGTGGTCGCGGACAAGGGCGTCGATCTCAACAATGTGTGGCAGGTCCGTGATGGTGTCCTCTGGTGCTCGGGCAAGCCCAATGGCTACCTCCGCACGCAGAAGCCCTACGCGGACTATCGCCTGCACGTCGAATGGCGTTGGCCCGCGACCCCCGCCAACAGCGGCGTGCTCCTCCATGCCGGCGGCGGCGATCACGTCTGGCCCGTGTGCATCGAATGCCAGCTCAAGGCGGGCAGCGCTGGGGACTTTGTGCTCATGAACGGCGCCGGTCTGACGGTGGACGGCACGGAACGCCGCAATCCCGCCCAGCAGTTTGTCTCGATCAAGAAGAAGAACCCGTCGAGTGAGAAGCCCGCCGGACAGTGGAACAGCTATGACATCGACTGCCAGGGCGGCTCCCTTCGCTGTTCCGTCAACGGCGTCCTGCAGAACGAAGGCACAAAGGCCAGCCCCGCTTCCGGCTGGATCTGTCTCCAGAGCGAAGGCGGCCCCATCGAATTCCGCAATATCTACCTGCTGGCGAAGTAGGACTGACATGGCCACATGAATGACTGGAGACTCCAGGGACAAGAGAAGTATCTGGTGGGAGTCCTGCTTCTGAAGAAGAGGTACAGGAAGTACCGCGCGGATTGGGATCATGATCATTGTGAGTTCTGTTCGCGCAAGTTTTCTGAGCGGGCGGGTGATCTCAACGATGGTTACGTAACGGAGGATGGGTATCACTGGATTTGTGAGGACTGCTACGAAGACTTCAAGGCGAAATTCCGATGGACAGTCAAAGAAAACGGTATCCCGACGTCGGAATAAGCAACATGACATGAAGAGACTCAGTCTGCCTGTCTTGCTGTTGCTCTGCTGGTTCGCGGTCTGTGACGCGGCGTACGACCTCGACGCGCTGTGCGCCGACCGAAAGTTCTTTACCGACGCCAGTTGCAGTCAGTTGAAGCCGGGCGTTTCGTCGAAAGACCTGGCCGACTTCAAAAGCGATCTGCTCAAGACGGTGGCGGCCGGAATGTTGGAGGGCACGTACGACACGCACGTACCGTGCGGCCGGCTACGAGGCCTATCCTTCGCCCCGCGAACTGGGCCGAACCTTGAAGCTGGGGGATGGTTTCAGCCGCTACGAGAACATCACGGGCATCTACCTGGAAGCGGGCGAGCACGTGGTGCTGGTCGGGGAGACCGGCGGCAAGGACGCTCTCGCTGCTGATTCCGGACTGGATGCGCAAGCCGGCCGCGGGAGTCAATCCCGCCAAAGATCCCAACGGCTGGGGCCTGCACAAGCAGGTGATGCCGCTCCAGGAGGGCGTCAATGTGATCGAGGTCACCAAGAGCGGCAATGCGTACGTGAGCTACTTCGACGACCACGCCGAACAGGCCCCCAAGGTGTCCATTCACTTTCCCACGGGCAAGGTCAATGGCTTCTTCGATGCCGCCCGGCACACGAACGCGGACTGGGACCGCCTGTTGGACCATGCGGTCAGTCCCATCCTGGATGCCCGCGGCCGGCACATCCAGGTGGCCTACCCGGTCGAGTGGTTCAACATGTACACCCGCGGCAAGGGCGTGGAACTGATCCGCAACTACGATGCGATGCTCCACCATCACTATACCCTGATGGGACTGGTGAAGTACAACAAGGTGCCCAAGAACCGCATCCTGGCGCGCGTGAACTTCAACTACTACATGTTCCGCGATGGCGATGGCGTGGCGTACCTGGGCAACAAGAGCACCATGCGCAAGGTGGCCGATCCGAACGTCGTGATCACCGGCGACCCCTGCTGGGGTTTCTGCCACGAGGTGGGACACGTCCTGCAAATGCGCCCGCAAATGACCTGGGGCGGCATGACGGAGGTGAGCAACAACCTCTTCTCGATGTACACCGTCGGCAAGATGGGCAATGCGAGCCGGCTCAAGGCCCAGAAGAACTATGCCTCCGCGCGAAAGAACATCATCGAGGCCGAGCCCAAGAAGTCGTTCCTGGAGGCCCCGAATGTCTTCGACCGCCTGGTCCCTTTCTGGCAGCTCCATCTCTACTTCTCGCGAAACGGCCGGCCCGATTTCTATGCCGACGTGATGGAGCAGATGCGCAGCCGCCCGGATGCCGGTTCGGGAGACGATTCGATCCGGAACCAGTTCGAGTTCGTGAAGATCTGCTGCGACGTGGCCGAGCTGGACCTGACGGACTTCTTCGAGAAGTGGGGCTTCTTCTGGGTGGGCGAACTCACGGTGAACGATTACCACAAATACCGTTTCACGATCACCCAGCAGATGGTGGACGAGACCAAGTCCTACATCGCGAAGAAGCAATACGCCAAGCCCGCCGTGGACATTACCACGATCGAGGATTAGCACTGTTGGGAGTTCCGCCTTCAGGCGGGAAAGACCAGTCCGTAGGGTGGGTTCCTAACCCACGCGTGCCTTGGCCGATGCGCACTTGACGCGTGGGTTAAGAACCCACCCTACACGTGAAGCCGGGTGCCATGCCTACGCTGGCGTAGACATGCTCCATCTTGCCAACATTCCGTGTTCGAAGTATGTTACCCTCACGCGTCTTCGTGCCTTACTATAGGGAGTGTATCCATGTTCTTGGAAAGCGACAGAACATGAGAGCTTGTTTTCTGGTAATCCTGGCACTTGTCGGCGGGTGTGGGAAGAAGAGCCACCGTCCAGAGATGTCCTTGGAGGACGCAGCGCGGCAAGGCGACCTGCAACAAGTACAATGGCTCATCGCACGCGGGGCTTCGGTCAATGCCCGGAGAGCAAGCTGGGGAAGCAGTCCACTTGAAGCGGCGGCGGCTTACGGACACATCGAGGTGGCACAGGTACTCATCGCCTGTGGCGCCCATGTTCGAGCTGTGGATGAAGATGGTGCCACCGCCCTGCATAGAGCCGCCCGCGCAGGCCATAGCGACATGGTGCGTTTGCTGATCGAAAAGGGTGCAGATGTAAACGCCGCAGCGCATACCAGGTGGGAGGCGGGTTGGACGCCACTCCATTGCGCCGCCGAACATGGCCCCATAGAGGTTGTCAGACTCCTCCTTGATGGAGGTGCTGATCCCAACGTCAAAGACAAGACAGGGCGGACACCGGCGGTGGTGGCCATGGAAGGCCGTCAAAAGGAAGTCGCCGAGTTGCTCGTTCGCGCGGCGCGACGTCACATTCCTCCTGGCGTCGTACCTCGGTGATGCGGAGAGAGTCGGCAGCCTGATCGGGCGGGGCGAGAACATCAACACGCGCGACCGGGATGGCAGTACGGCGTTGCATCTGGCCGCACTCGGTAGCTATCGGGATGCAGTGAAGATTCTCATCAGCGCCGGGGCCGATGTCGGGGCGAAGGATAACCGAGGGGATACGCCCCTGCACTGTGCCGTTTCCGCTGAGGCGGCCGATCCGAACATTATCCGGATGCTCTTGGGTGCCGGAGCCGATGTCAACGCCGACAGTTCAGAAGGTGGTACTGTGCTCATGCATGCGGCTCAAAGGGGCAACCTGACGGTCGTGCAACTGCTCGTGACAAAAGGAGCGGATGTCAGGGCATGCGGCGAAGAGGGCTGGACCACCCTGCACACTGCGGCGGGCGGGCGACATGCAGACGTGGTGGAATTCTTGCTGGCCCGAGGGGCGGACGTCAATGCCGGAATTCACACCGGGTGGACGCCGCTTCATCAAGCTGCCAGGTCATTCGTATTTCGACGGTCTTCATTGCCAGACGAATCCGCGGCTCTGGAGAAGCAGATGCTCGATACCATGAACGTGCTCCTCGACCACGGTGCAAATGTGCATGCCAGTAGCGAGGACTTCGGATCACCGCTTGGAGTTGCGGCGAATTGTGAGTCCGAGAGTGCTATGAGGCTGCTGATCGTGCGGGGCGCCGACCCGGATGAGATCGCCGGGTGGCCCTATGGCCTGACATTGCTGCAAAGGGCTGTCCGCCGGAACAACACTTCATTCGCCGAGTTCCTTCTCGGCCATGGCGCCGCGATCGATGTTCTCTACGAGGACGGCACTTGCCTGCTGCACGAGGCTGTACGCGAGGCCAGCAGAGATATGGTGGAACTCCTGCTGGCGCATGGCGTGGACGTGAATCAAAGGAACCCGCGCAACGTCACACCCCTTCACTATGCGGCGATCGGCGGACGAGTGGAGCTTGTGTCCCTGCTCTTGGCCCGTGGAGCGGAGGTCAACGCCCGCGATGACGGTAACGACACGCCTTTGCACGGTGCCGCCCTGCGGGGCCACAAAGAGGTCGTGCCGTTGCTCTTGGCGCGCGGTGCGGACATCAACATCAAGAACAGTCGGGGCCGCACGGCCATGGACGAGGCCATCCGCCGCGGGCACGCGGACACTGTCCAACTGCTGACAACAAAGACTAAAGGCGCAAGTACCGGCATTCAAGATGATGGAACCGCCAGATAGTGACCTTGGAGGGAATTGGCCCGAATAGCGATTCAGCCCAACATCTTTCCCATTCTCGTTTCGGAAGGCCATCGCTAAGGCTTTCGACCTTGACGCCGCCACCTGTCGTGCGTCTTCGCACGATACCGTGGCACGGGCGTCCCGCCCATGAATCATCGGCAGGATGCCGATGCCACAAGTGGGCCCAGCACCCACGTACGATTGTCCTGTTCTTTTCGCCTCTTTTTCTTTCGGCTATACAATGACCACAGCCGGGGGCGGCTGTGCTACACGCTATTTGCCGGGGCTGGGCGGGGCGGCTTTCCAGTTTACGGGGTCGTTGCCGCAGTAGCCGGCTTCGGCGTGGATGCGCTGGAGGGCGCTGCCTTCGCCGTCGGCGTTGGTCGGCCAGGGGTCCACGTTGCTGTAGATCACCTCGTCCACGATCACCCAGGCGATCGGGGCGGCGGGGTTCTCGCCGGGCTGCGATTTCTCCAGGGCGATCCGCTCGCCGTGGTTTTCGAGGTTGCCGGTCCAGGGACCGACGAGGGTCGTGCCCGGCGTCAAAGAGGCCGCGTCATAGGCGGCGAGGAAGGCGTCGCGGCGGGCGGTCTCGACAGCGGGGTCGAAGCCGACGATCACCAGGCGCTTGCCCGCCGGGATCGATAGGCCAGAGGGGAAGCTGAAGCTCACCGCACCGTCGAGACGCCACGCCGTGGCCGCACTGCGCAAGGCCACCGCCTTGGTGGTCGGGTTGTAGAGCTCGATGTACTCCTCGTTGGGATCGACCGGGTGGTACATGATCTCACTAATGACGATGTCCAGGGCCGGGTTTTTGTTCGCCGTGCCACGCGACGGGGCCAGGCGGAACCAGTAGGCGCCGCCATCGGGAAAGCGGCCGAGGGAGAACCCCTGCTCCTGGGCCTTGAATTGGACACTGTCGACGATGCGATCCTGGGCGGTGCCCGGCAGGTAGGAGAGGACCACTTCCTCGCCGTCGCGGCTCAGTCCGAAAGCTGAGCCGCCGATGCCGAAGCCGGTAGCCTCGTCGAAAGTCACGTAGCCGTGGGCCGGGATGGTCACGGCGGGAATCGCCCACTGGCGCGGCTGGCCCGCGTTGTCGCTCAGGTACCAGCCGGTGAGATTCGCGCCCGCATTGGTCGGATTATAGAGCTCGATCCAGTCGTTGCCCTGGCCCGGCGGCGCATCGGCCATCTGGGTGTTCGCCATGAACTCGTTGATGAGCACCGTAGCGGGCGGGGCGGGATCGTCTTTGCCCGGCGAGCCCCCGATATAGGTGCTCGCGCGCCAGTTGCCGGGATAGTTCAGAGAGTCTTGGGACTCCGTGAGCAGGGCTGAAGTCAATGGGACCAGCGAGTGACCACCGCCATCGGCGGACGGCAGCCAGCCGCGGCCGTCGCCATACTCGAACTCGGCGATCGTCCCGTTCCACAGATCGGTCAGTGCGATCGTTTCGCCGTCGTTGGCCAGTTTGCCTTCGTACTGACCCGCGATCAGATTGGAGAGAGCCGCGCCGTAACGGGACAGGAAGGCCTGCTTGTTCTTGACGACGAGGGCGAACTTGCCCGGACCGAGGGTCTTGACCGCGCTGCCCGCGAAGCTGAACGTGACACCCTTGTCGAAGGAGACGCCGGACAGATCGAGCGTTTCGTCGCCGATGTTCTTGATCTCGATGAACTCGAATTCGTTGTTGTCGGTGGTCCCGCTCGCCGGAGCGGGCGGGTTGTACATGACCTCGGTGATCCGCAGGTCCGCCAGGATACCCGCCGCCAGCGGCTCCCCCGCGATGAACTGGAGCGCGTTGGACCAGTGGCTCCAGCGGCCCGTGTTGTCCTTCATCCGGCAGCGGACGCGGTAGGTCCGCCCGGGCGTCACGGCGGCGGCCGGGATTTTGATGTCGCTGGTGAACGTCTTGATCTCGTCGCTCTCCCAGGCGGCATCGATCTCGTACTTGCCCGGCTCTTTGCCAGGAACCGGCAGTGCGGCCGATCCGCCCGGCGCGCCGTTGCCCTCGGACTTCTGGCCGAGGAGACGCACGTCGATGAAACAATCGGAGCTGTCGGTCTTGGAGGAGTTCAGGACCTGGACCGCGATCACGTTCGTGCCTTCGACCAGCCGCGTGCCGCGGGTCGCCGAGATCGTACTGGATGAAGCTGGTCGGCTCAGGTGCGATGGAGGTGCTGGCAAGCGCGGTGTAAGGCAGATTCTCACCGGCCAGATTGTTGTGGTACACCCAGCGACCGTTGATCCACACGTTGATACCATCGTCGTAAAGGACTTCCAGGATCAACTTGTCGAATGCGGCGAGATCCGCCACGTCGAAGGTTTTGCGAAGGTAGATCGAAGTGTAGCTGCCGCGCATGTCGGCCAGGTTCGTCGCGATGAAGGTCTCGCCGAAACCGATCGGGGCACGGCCCGACAGCCAGCCGGAATCGTTAAAGCCGAGCTGACGCCACGCCCCCTGGGCCGGGGACGGCTCCCGCGTGCCTTTGAGATAGCGCCACGTGGAGCTATCCGGCAGCAGGACCACGCTGGAACCGTTCAGCGCGATCGCCTTGGAGCCGGGCGTGACTTCCGCGATCCGCCATTTCATCGCCGCGAAGGTGCCGGCCCCCTGCGGGTCGCCGAAGGGGGCGGCTTTGAAGGTCAGAGCGTTGCTCGGGAAACCGCCGGGTGCGGTCGCGGTGATCGTCGGCGTGTTCGGGATGGCGGAGTCAGCGGTCTTGCTGTTGAGGTAGCTGGTGCGCTCCACGACATAGCCCTTCATGACCTGGACCATGCCCTCGAACGTGCGCGGATAGCCGTGATCTGCGGCCGACTGGTAGAAGCGGCCCTGGCCCGCCTTGAAACTGGCGGCCTGGTCGAGGTACTTCGGGTAGGCCCCGGTCCCCACGGCCCAATGGTAATCCCACATCGCCCGGTCCGCATCGACGATCGACAGGCCGCCGGCCGGGTCGTTGATGATCGCGGCGTACTCGTCGATCAACTGGTTCATCTGGTCGGTGTTGAACAACAGATCGGTCACTTCGCGCAGGCGGTTCTTGCAGGCGATGTCGAAGGCCGAGTTGTTCAGGAGCCCCTGCTGCTGCCATTCATCGCGGGGATCGAGGCTGCTATAGCCCGTGGTCCAGGTCAGGTCCAGGTCCCAGGGGAACTGCCACCACAGATTGTTCGTGCCCCACTCGGTCGTCGTGGGCACGGGATTCAGGTAATAGAAGAAGTTCTTGTCGTATTGGAGGTCGCTGTTGCGCACCGCCTGCGTGGCCGCGACATAGCTGTAATAGGCCTCGAGATTCACGTGCTGGCCCCACCATTGGGCCGTGGGATTGCTGCTGTAGCCGGACATGAACGCGTTCAAGTCCGCCTTGTTCAAAGCCCCGGTGGGCCCCTGGTTGTTCAGCGTGCCGGTGCCGCCCTCCATCTTGTAGAGGTTGCCGTCGGGCAGGTCGTGCTCGTCGAGAAAGCGGCCGTCCATCTGCTCGATGGTCATGTACAGACCCCAGAAGTCCCCATCGTACTGCGTGCCGCTGGAGGTCAGGGGCGGATGGGCGGCGTTGCGCGTGCCGTCCTCGTAGGTCTCGTCGATGATCCGAAATTGCACATAGTTGGTCTTGGAGGCAGGGGCCCCGGCCAGATTGTAGATCCGGAAGGAGAGCGCCTCGAACATCCCCTGCTCGCCCCGCTGCCCGAAACTGCCCTGCTGGATGCACGCCGAGAGATTCAGCTTGTCCCAGGTGGTGCGGTACGGATTTCCGTAATCGTCGCGGGCCTGGAAGTAGTGCCCGCGCTGGAAATCGACCTTGGGCATATTCTTGCCCATCGAGTAGCGCCAGACTCCACCTCTGGCACGGTAGCGGATGTGGTCGTAGACGTCGCCGTCATAGACGAGAGTTCCCCACCACTGATAATCGCTGCCCCGGTACTTGGACAGCCACGTGCAGTCCTCGACGTCGCTCTTCTTGCTGATCAGGTGGTAGACGGGCAGGCGGCGCATCACTTCGGCGGGATACTCGACGACGGGCGTGATGCCGGGCTGCACCGCCCCGCGCCAGGCGGGTACGCCATCGTAGACGAAATAGGCAAAATTCGGCTGCGGGTCATCGTTGTACGGCACCGCGATCGAATAGCCGAGGCTATCCGTTACGGTGATCCGGTAGCGGACCAGGCGGCGGTGCACCTGCACGCCGGCCGGAATCTGCACGGTGTAGACATCGTCCAGGGCCCGCGCATCGCCGCTCAGGCCATCATCATGCATGGGGACGGTGGTCCACCCGTCCGGGTACTGGGCGTCAAAGCGTGCGATGTAGGAACCGGGATTCACGACCTGGTACTGCAAGCGAGACGCTCACGACGCCGTCCGGGTCGGTGACCTTGGCGGTGATCGTCACGGCCTCGGCGCTCCTGGGCTGCTTGGGCGAGTGCTTCACCTGCCGGATATGCGGCGGGATATTGGCCGCGAGGACGCTCTTATTCGCCGCCGCCGGGGTCGGCAGCGCGGAGCGCCAACTGCCGCCCAGGTCGTTGTCGAACGCCGGATTCACCAACTGCATCGAGCGTCCCGTGCCCGGCTGAGCCTCCGACGCCGGATCGCCCACCGTCGGCCACGGGAACCCAAGCTGATACTCGACCTCATCCGCCACCGCCCCCGCCGCATCGCGCAGGACAACCCGTTCGCCGTCGTTCTCCAGTCCGCCCGCGTACGGCCCGAAGATGACGCCGTCGGAGAGGCCCGCCCGCCCCACGTTCCACTTGGCCCCGATGCCGTCGGGGCTCTGGGCCACAATGATGTACTCGCCGGCCGACAGCTTCGCCCCCGCCGGGAAGGTGTACAAGACGCCCTCCGTGAACTGCCAGCCGGAGAGGTCCACCTCCGTGGTCCCGGCGTTATAAAGCTCGATGAACTCCACCAACTCCGTCTTGACATCGGGATTCGTGTGCAACTCGTTGATGACGACCGCCGACTCGGCCTGGCCCCAGGTGATTCCGTCAGACCAGAACATGAGCGCGGCTATAGCCAACAACGGGAGTCTTCTCGTCACGAACACGTTTCTCCTCTTTTCGTGCCGGCCGTGCGTCTCCGCACGACGCTCGTTTGCGCAGATCATACCCCACGAGGGGTCCAGGGCACTTGTGACGACCGGCCGGCTGTGGACTCCAAACGCATCTTGTCGCGTTTGGGCACCGCCCGCCCCACTTGCGGTCCACAGACCGCATCCGCCACTGATTATCTTACCCGATTTAACACCCCCAGTCAAGTTCCGGCGCCGAGCCTTCAGTTCCTCAAGGCCCCATAACATCAGCGCGAACAGGGAGGTCCAGCCCGTAGGGTGCGTATCACGCACCATCTTCTATGCCTCAACAGGGAAATCCAGCCCGTAGTACGATTCGGTCCGCCGCTCCTCCTGCCATAGCCGGGCCACCCGCGGGTCTCTCCCATACTGGCGCATGCCGTTGAACCACGCCCGCCAGACCTCATCGTAAATGTAGCCCGCCTTGTAGAACAGCCACTCCTCCGCACACAGATTGAAATAGTCGATGAAATCGTGGGTCTGCTCCGGCGTGAACGGCTTGCCGCTGTCCTGCTCGATGTGCCTCAGCAGCTTGCCGTTCTGGGCGTCATACCGCCGATTGAACTCCGTCGCCAACTCCTTGAAGAACCTGGCATTTTGCAGATGCTGCTGCTGGATGAA
The DNA here is from genome assembly GCA_963699595.1 of uncultured Planctomycetota bacterium. Classification (GTDB taxonomy): domain Bacteria; phylum Planctomycetota; class Phycisphaerae; order Sedimentisphaerales; family Anaerobacaceae; genus PLanc-01. The sequence continues at coordinate 40,323 of CAVOUO010000029.1, read as the reverse complement.
GTAGGCGAGGCCCAGAATAGCACCGACAATGGCTATGAACACCTCCACTGGCAGCCTGACTCTGGTTAGGCTAAGCGCCAACCACGTCAAAACCAAGCCGCCGAAAGCCGCCGCCACGACCTGCCAAATCCTTTTCCAATGGTGCAAATCCATCCCATATCGCCCGGGTCTGATACTGTTCATAGCGTTCCTTCAAAACCAGCCCAGCGCCCCGGGCCTCCACCAAGTCAATCCTTTTTCGCTGCCGATCCGCCCAAGCGGCGCACCGCGACCAGATTGTATACGTCGAATCCCCCAAGATGGACAGGACGCACCTGCGAAATCGCAGGTATGCAGCGTGGCCTCCAGCTCGAACCGAAAGCAGGGCGAATAATCATTCGCCCCTACAAAGCAACATGAGGACGCGTCTCAGGACCACGCACCCGAACACCTCCTGATAGAACCGGGCCAGCCCGCGCCAGTCCTCGGCCACCAGATTCGTATGAACGTGTTTCGCCGGAATCTTCATGTCTCGTTTCGTAAACAAACCACCGCCTTCGCGGCGCGCCACGCGGTTTACCTGTACGCGTCTCTCCGATGTCTAACGGCGGTGATATCCACGACTTTCCGGCTGTCGTCGATCGCGTAGACGACTCGATACGAGCCCACCCTGATGCGCCACAGGTTCTCCGGACCTCTCAGCTTAATACAGTTCCTTGGTCTGGGGTCATGAGACAAATGCTCAATCTGTCGGACAATGCGATTCACGAGCACTGCATCGAGGGCCTCCAGTTCTCTGCGGGCCGAGCGTGCAAAGGTGATGTTGTACTCACCCACGGAGCTTCCCCGCACGGCGCAGCCGTCTCTTTACCGAGTCAAACGACTCACGCGGTTCCGCCGCCCGCCGGCGGGCCACCATGCTGTCGTAGAAGTCCTCCCACAGGTCGCCGTGCCTTGTCAGATCGATGACGACCGCCTTCTTCGTGCCCTTCTCATCTATGATAAATCGAATATCCCGTGTCATAAGAAGGATTGTACCACTCAGACTCACTGGCCGCAAACTCTTACCCGTCCTGAACGATCAAATCAGGCTCATGGGAAGCGTAAGTATGGCTCCCCCCGTATGCCCTACTGTCGTCACTGCTGTGGCGTGTAGCCGAGTTGGCCCCAGGCGCCCCGCTGCAGGCGCGGGATGTCCGGATTGTCCGGGAGGTTGACCAGCGACTGCCAGTTGCCTTCCTGGCGGGAGACCTTGAGGGTCCGCAGGTCCTGCCATTTCCAGTATTCCGCGTGGCCATCCGCGAAGCTCAGGTTCGTGCCCGCACCATGACGGACCGGCGGCAGGTCCCACCACGAGGGCCGGTCGTACTAGATCGTCCAGCTTTGCACGCTGGTCTTGCCCTCATCGAGGAACACGACCCGCTCGCCCGGCCGCTTGATGTCGGACTTCCGCTTGATGTACACCCCCTTCGGCATGTTCGGAATGCTCACCATCGCCCCGTTCATGCAATCGACGATCGCGTAGGTATTGACCTCGCCCCGGATGCCCGTGGGGCATTTGTAGATATTGAGCTGCTTGACGTAGGGCCACATCGCCCCGCGCTGGATCCCGTCGATCCGCTGTTGCGTATTCCAGTCCGAATGGAAGTACATCCAGCACGGCTCCAAGCTGTCGGTGTGCCCCTCGGAGTTCTCGATCGTGCAGGAATTGACGATCTTCTGATCGTTCTCGTCCGCATACAGGACCCAGGAAATCCCGAACTGCTTGACGTTGCTCAAGCAGGCAGCGCGTTTGCCCTGCTCGCGGGCCCGCTGCAACGCCGGCATCAGCACCGCCATCAGGATCGCGATGATGGCAATGACCACCAGCAGCTCGATCAGTGTGAAACCCCTTCTTCCCATAGCACCGCTCCCATCTTCTCCGTCTTCACCGGCAAACACCCGCCCTACTACCTGCGGCCGGTCCCTCCACGCCGGCGCACCCGAGTTCCTTCCATTTTACACCAAAATTCGAAGCACGAAACACCAAATACGACGGTCAAAGCGTCATAGCGTCTTCCGACCGGGCAGCCTTTTGGGTTTGTATGCGGCCTTCTTCTCCGGGCTGCTCTTCTGCTTGTCTGTGAAATATCGTTCGAGAGCCTCCCAGTCGTTGCCGTGCTCCGCCTCGATCTCTTTTCGGGTGCGGCGCACCTCCTCGATAATCGGATCCGATATTACAAATTTCCTTCGATGAGTTCTTCCGGCGTGCATATTATTGGAGTCTCCATATGCATATGATAGTTGATCTTCTGGATGATGCCTCTGGGCCGGGCACCCACGATATGGGTGAAGTTCCAGCTAACCAAGTAGTCCATTCCATGTTGGACGGCCAGAGCCAAATGGAGCGCGTCGAGCCTTGCTTTGTCCGGCAGGTCGAGAGCGTCATAATACTTCCGCGCAAGTCTGGTAACGCCGGGCGTTACCACCAGGCGGGCAAAGCCCTGTACAGCCCTCAGCCGCAATTCGACGGCGGGTGCGTCACCCCGCGATATCTCTTCGTGCACGACTTCCGAAATATAGGGCTCATACCATGATAGCTGGTGGAGCCACCACTGCTGGGTAATCTGCTGGTGCCCCGCCGCAATCAAGTCCCGGCTTGGCCGGGCCGTGTAGTAGCTGATGACACTGGTCTCAATGTATAGTCTGGGTTTCATTTATGGCCCTGGAATCGAACAAGATGATTCTCCCATTAACAGGTGGGTTTGTCAATTATGACGCGGTGGCGGAACACGGACATGACTGACGGGTTCTTGCCAGCGCCCCCGATCCGTGGTCACCTCGAACCTGCCTGCCCATCCTCTTCGTCCAAGTGAAAGTGGTGCAGGACGCGGTGGAAGACGGGAGCGAAGACAATGCTTATGGCGGACAGAAAGACGACCCCGCTGAACAGGGCATACGCCGAGGCAAAGAGCTTCGAGGGCGTGTCCTTCATGGTATCCACCGGCCCCATGCCGGTCAGGATCATCGCGGCGTTCAGTACGGCGTCGATCCACGCCAGCCGCGCGATGTAATGATAGCCGAGGACACCGAGGGCACAGAGATAACAGTGGATCAATCCGGACATGGAGTCGATCTTCGCTCCACCCGAACTGTGCCTTCCTCGATCTCCACGACCGAATATACCAATCGTTCCAGGAACCGCTCTTGTCCCGGCTGATGGACGGTGGTTCTGCCGATCTTCACCGTATCGATGCCCGTGATCCGAGGACTCTCATGGATATGCCCGTGCAGAGTCAGAAGAGGCTGATATCTCTCGATCCAGGCTCGAACGGCGGCAGAACCCACGTCCATCATCGGCGCTGATATTCCCCAAGCCGGTCCCCTGCGGCGGAGCATGACAGACCACTATGGCCCGCTCCCAGCCCGCCGCTCGTGCGGCGATGGCGTCCAGGAGCTCTTCCAGGGTCGGGCGAGCTTTCAAGAACGCCTCCACGTCACCGACCGATTCCAGTCTGTCCCCTCGCGAAATCAGCGGATCGGGATGCTGGGGCGGACGACGATAGTCTCTCGTATCGAGGACGCTCCAATCCTTCAACCGAAAAGGAGGATCGGGGATGTAGTTGCAGCCGCAGATCGCCAACCCGTCGGCCAGGGGCAGCCACCCCTCGGTCAGATCATGGAGCCGGGGAGAGGTCCGCACCAGGTCCAGCCAATCGGGCAGCACAGCCCGGCAGTCGTCATTTCCCAACATGCCGTAATAGGAAATCCCGGACGCAACCAACCTTTCCAGGTAAGGGCCGGAGGTATCCCTCGATGAATCGTCGTTGGGTGGCGATCAGATCCCGGCCGTGGGGAAACATATCGCCCCCATTGACAACCGTGGTGATTTCCTCCTCCTGAGCGATCGCGGCAATCCGCTCATAACCACGGGTCCAGCCGTGGAGGTCCGTCACATACAGCAGTCGAAACATCCCCTGTCTTCGCTATCCAACGACATGGTTGTCTGGGCAACACGAGGCGATTGTAGGCCACGACCTGCTATTTGTCCAGGCAGACGCCCGGCGTGGCCGGACTATCACAAACACCTTCCGCGACGTGACGGACGCGGCGCGAGCCCGCACGGTGTGCTTCGCACACCGTCCTTCAAGGCGAGACGAGATCGTGGAATGTGCCGGTATGCCCCCCCCCGGCTCCGTCCGATTCTTATTCAACTGTTTCTTCTGATCAAGACCTCAAAACCTTCTTGCTCGAAATGATGGTCATTGGTCAGAACCTCGGTCAGGGCCTGCGACTCCATCACGTTCATGGAAATGCAGTCCGTGAGACTGTACTCCTTGTCCTCCCGGCTCTCGTACCGAGTTACGCCCTTGAGGAAGCCCTCTCTGGTCTGCTGGACGACCCGGACGTTTGCATTACCGAGGATTGCCCGTACCATCTTCACTGCCGTTCGCCTTAGGGATGGACCACCACGGCTCAGAGCCGTGAGGAACTCTATCAACACCTCATCGGTGGTAACCAGGATGGCATCACCCAGATTTTTATGTGCATGACTGGCAGCCCCTGACAACTGGTCCTTGGGCCTGACAACCGCAATCCAGTAGTTGCTGTCCGCAAAGACTTTCTTCATTTTGGTGGTGTCCCGTAAAGATAGTGATCCAAGTCATCCGTGAGGTCTGGTGGCAGATTATCCCACTCTTCCTGAGGAACTTCCGAGGCAATTGACGAGAGGACATCCTCGATCGGAGGGACTTGCGCTGTCGTACTCGGAATCCTGGGTTCGAATGATGTCGAGCGATTGAACGCCCATGATCCTCAACAAGTGCCCATCTGGTGAGTACTCCCCTCTTCCTACCACATGCAGACGGAGGAATCGATGCTCCTTCAGGCGCGGTGGTGACTATCTCCTCCTGTTCTTCGCTAAAGGATACCGTCACGGCATTCTGATTGTCTTTCCACAATTGAAATCTTCTCTGGCGGACATCCGCTTCGAAAACCTCGCCTTCGGTATCGACCACGTCTTCGTATGGTGTGTCGGCATAGGCTTCCAAGCGTTGGCGGTATTCAACCGATACTCGTGCCGGCTTAGTCTTATCTGACGGAGTGAATTCAACCACCTCATCAGCACCCAGGGTTCGTCCCCACTCTGTGTACTCCGAAACGAGACGCTTGGGAAAGCGATCCGGCAGGGGTTCATTTCTCTCGATGGCCTTAAACACCTGGTAGGCCATCTCTACAGCCCCACCAATCTCCTCTGGCTCCTGGGGCTCCTCTTCCCACAGATCCATCTGGTCCCGGTCTGGTTCTTCCAGAAAGACCTCAAGAGGCACAACAGCACTTCCTTCTTGAATCTGTCTCAGGCACAAGCGGGTTCTCTGCTCAAAGTGCGGCGGCAACCGCTCTCTGTCGGGGTTGGCTGCCCGCCACAGGGATTTTGCGGTCTCCGCGACTAACTTCTGAAACTGACTCAACTCGCTGAGTGCCAAGAGATCCAGAGCATGGTCACGAAACCGCTCTCCCTTGAACCGAAGGCGAACAACTTCTTTCCATTGGCCTGGCATAGTCAGGAACTCCACAGGCATATCCGTTCTTCGTTTCGCATCAATGCCTATTCTATCGGACTGATCATCTGTCTGCCCCCATTCTTCTGACCACACTTCGTTCGCTCGACAGGCAATCGGGAGCAGAGCGCTAGGATGTCCTACTGATTCACAATGCCTATCCTGGGCCTCCAAAGCCGCTACGCTCAGTGCTCTCGTTAAGATTATAGGCAAAAGCCGACGGCAAGTCAAAAGGCGGAAGGCGGGAATCGGTAGCCGGTAGTCTGTAGTCGGCCGCCGGTGGAGGAAGAACCACGCCGGAGGCCCAAAGCGGAAAACTCATATCCGCAGATTGGGCAGCCCGGCCTTCGGCCGGAACTGATGCGTTTTGCGACTTTGCGGGTACCCGGAATGCGATAAACGCCGCCCTCCGGCCTCTGTCATCCGTCCTCCATCCTTTGCGTTCCTTCGCCTTCGTACCATTCGGGGACCGGGATGGTGGGCACAGTTCACCCTGCGAATGCCCCTATCTCTGTGCCCTCTGTGCCCTCGGTGGCAGGAATCTCCGGCAAATCAGTAGGAATCGACCATGGTTGTGCAACAGTCCAAAAGGTGAAACACCGCGCGAGTGAGAAATTCTTTATTCCTTCGGGCGCAAGGAGTTAGGCGATTTTCGGGCGGCGCGTGTGCACAGAATTCCGGCACGATTCGTGCAACACGGAGCAAGGGTAGAGGGAGAGCGTGCACCGAAGCGGCCCTCTGATTTATGATTGATGATTTACGGCGTCACTACGAGCACGCCGGGGGCCAACGGCAATTGTGCGAAACAAAGCCAATTGCCCGAAGCGGGGCCCCGAGGCTGTGTCTCGATTGCGGATTGCGGATTGTAGATTGCGGATTGAGCACAGAGTTGCAGCGGGAAGCCTGCCCTGCGGCCTGCCGCCTCGGACCAGCGCGGGCCAATCGTGCAAAACGAACCCAATTTGCCCCGGACAGGCAGGGAGAGATGTGGAATTGTGCGAAACAAACCCAATTCGCCGCAGGCGTCGGGAAGGACAAGTGCTTCGTGGAAAAGGAGTTATGTTGAATTGTACATGCAAGGGGCACCGGCAAAACAAAGCCAATTTGCCCAGGAGTGTCAAGTGTGCGAAACGAACCCAATTTGGCCGAAGCGATCTGATGAGCAAGTGCGGTGCGGGCAATGAGTTACGACGAATTCGACGCGGAAAGCGCCTCGGCAAAACAAAGCCAATTGTCACGGGAGTCTCAAGTCTGGAGTGTCAATCGTGCGAAACGAAGCCAATTTGCTCCCGTCAGGCCAACCCGGGCCGGGGCGGAGGCGCTGCGGGCATTGCGTTGCTGTCCGGGGAAGCTATAATCACGCCGAGTTCCTGCAATGCGCGTCACCGCGGCGGGACATTGGATGGAGATCTTGTGGATTTGATTGTGAATTTTGCGCCGACCGGGATGATCCCGACCAAGGAGATGACGCCTCATGTGCCGGTCTCGGTCGCGGAGATTGTCGAGGATGTGCACCAGGCGGTGGAGATCGGAATCTCCATGGTGCATCTGCACGCCCGGGACGAGGGCACGGGAGAGCCGACGTACCAGGCCCGGATCTACGAGAGGATCATTGCCGGGATACGCTCGTTCTCCGAGGACCTGATCGTGTGCGTGTCCCTGAGCGGACGAAATTTCAAGGAGTTCGCCCAGCGGGCCGAGCCCCTGCAACTGGACGGCCGGGTCAAACCCGACCTGGGGAGCCTGACCCTCAGCTCGCTGAACTTCAACAATGTCGCCAGCCTGAACGCACCGGACATGATCATGGCTCTGGCGGGGGAGATGCAGGCGCGCGGGGTCCTGCCCGAGCTGGAGGCCTTCGATGCCGGCATGATCAACTATGCTTGCTATCTGCAGAAGAAAGGGCTGCTCGTGCCGCCCTTCTACTTCAATCTGCTGCTGGGCAACATCGCCTGCGCCCAGGCGGACCTGCTGCACGCGGGGATCATGATCCGCGACCTGCCGGAGCAGTCGTACTGGTCGCTCGCCGGGATCGGCAACAGTCAGTTGTCCATGAATTCCGTGGCAATCGCCACGGGGGGCGGGGTCCGGGTGGGCCTGGAGGACAACATCTACTATGACCTGGAGCGAACGAGACTGGCCACGAACGCGGATCTTCTGCGCCGCATCCATACCATTGCCCAGGCCAATGAGAGGAAGCTGATGGCGCCGCGGGAGCTGCGGCGTCTGCTCAACCTGGAGCGGGGGCACGGCAGATATGGCCGTCGGTCCGAGGCGATTCCCGGCGACGATCGCGGCGGTCAAGGCGCAGGTCTGGAAGGGACACGCTCATGATGACCGGCAGCCAGATCGAGAAGCTCCGCCATGCCGCCGAGGAGACTGGATGCGTCACGGCGGGCGGCCCGCGCCGTCGCGTGGGGCGCGTGTGTATCACGCTGCCGGCGCTGGGGCGAGATTATGATGAGCTGGTTTCCGTCCTGGCCGCAGTCGTGCAGGAACTGGGAGGAGAGCCGTTCTTTGTACAGGATGGCGATCGCGCTGTCCTGGAGGCGGATGCCGTGATTCTGTTTGGCAAGTGTTCGGCCTTTGATCACTCCGCGCGACTGCTGAGCGACCATGCGACGCGGCGGCCCGCCACGGTCCTGTGGCACGTGGAGCCGCTGCCGCCGGGCCCCATCCCCGCGCAGGCCGAGAACGCGGCTCGAAGGCTGGTCCGCTGCGACCTGAACAGACTGCCGCCGCCCCTGTCCACGCTGGTGCGGAGCGTCCCCGGCCACAGTCTTCTCGTCAACTGGGTCAGACAGGCGTATAGTGCGCCGTTGGTGCGGCGTTGTCACTGGGAAGGCCGGACTCCCAACGGACGCGTCCACGGGCGCGAATGGTACCATGCGGTGAAGCACGCCTTGTGGTTCCAGCAGCAGTACTCCAGTGCCTGGTGTGATTTCGTCGCCGTCAGCACTATGCCCAAGTGTCAGGTGCTGACCCAGATGGGAATTCCGTGCGAGTACGCCCCGCTGGGACATCATCCGTTGTGGGGAACGAACCAGGGGGCGGATCGCGATATTGACGTTGTGTTTCTCGGCCGCGTCAAGCAAACAGGCCGGGAACGGCTGCTGGGCCGGATCGAACGCCAGTTGGCCAAAGCCGGCGTGAAAGTGGTGGTCGCCGACCACGGTTGCTATGGCGAGAATCGGACCAAGCTGCTCAATCGGGCGCGGATCTCCCTCGACTTGGCCAAGAATACGTGGGAGATGCCGGTGCTGCGGCTGCTGGTCAGCATGGCGTGCGGCGCCCTGGTGGTCTCGAATTGTCCGCTGGCCCCCTACCCGTTCCGCGAGACGCACCTCGTCCGCGTCGACTCGGATTCTCTCGCCGCGGCGATCCTGGAACACTTGCACGATGAGCCGGCGCGACGGCAGATTACAGAGGCCGCCTACCATTATCTGACGACCGAATTGGCGTGGTATCCCGTCGTCGCGCGCGTCTTGCAGCGCGCCCTCATCAAACAGAGGACCTGCCAGGGAGTGGCTATATGACAATCCCGGTTCAGCGTCCCTTTCTGGGACCCGAAGAATTGCAGGCGGTCGAGCGCGTCTTCGCCAGCCGCTGGCTGGGCCTCGGCGCGTTCACTGAGGCTTTTGAACGCGAGTTGCAGACGTTCCTGGGAGTCCAGCGCGTGGTGGCCGTCAGCAGCGGCACCGCCGCCTTGCACATCGCCTTGGATATTCTGGATTTGCAGCCGGACGATGAAGTCCTGGTGCCGACGCTGACTTTCGTGGCCACGGCCCAGGCGGTCGTGATGGCCGGGGCGATACCCGTCTTTTGCGATGTCGATGCGCGGACGTTCAATCTGGACGTCCACGACGCCGCCTCGCGCATCACGCCGCGGACGAAGGCCATCATCCCCGTGCACTATGGCGGCACGGCGTGCGATATGGACGCGGTGCATCGGCTGGCGGCCCAGGCCCATCTCAAAGTCATCGAAGATGCGGCCCATGCCTTTGGCTCGACGTACCACGGGCAAAAAATCGGGACACTGAGCGACCTGACCTGTTTCAGCTTCGACCCCGTCAAGAATATCACGTGCGGAGAAGGCGGCGCCGTTGTCACGAACGATCGGGATTTGGCCGACCAGGCGGCCTCGCGCCGGGTGCTGGGCATCACCCGGGACACCTGGTCACGTCAAGAGACGGCGCATCCGTGGTCGTATGACGTGGCCGGACCGGGCTTTCGCTATCACATGAGCAACATCAATGCGGCCATCGGACTGGAGCAAATCAAAAGGTTCGAGGCCTTTCGGGAACGCCGACGGGCGATTGCGCGTCGCTACGATGAGGCGTTTGCGGGGGTCCCGGGTCTCTTTCTGCGGGAGCAGCATCTCGCGGAGACCTGTCCCTTCTTCTATGTGGTCCGTGTCGGGGGCGGCCGGCGCGATGCCCTGATAAGCCATCTGAAAGAAGCCGGCATTATGACCGGCATCCACTATCTTCCCAACCATCTGCATCGGGTGTTCGCGCAGCGAAGGTCATCCCTTCCGATCGCCGAGCGACTGGGCGAGGAGATCCTGACGCTGCCGCTGTTCTACGAGATGACCGATGAGCAGGTCGAGGCGGTCATCGCGGCCGTGTACCGTTTCTTCTCGGCTGTGGCTCGCGTCGTTGTGGCAGTGTCGAGGGACCGCCCCGCCGCCACAGCGCGGCAGCCTGTGCGCGCGATTTCGGAGAGCCGGTGAGATGGGCAGTGACACGTACCGGCTGCTAATCCTGGGAACACGCACCTTCGCGGTGGAAGTGGCCGACCTCGCCGCGACGATCCCGGGCGTGCAGGTGGCCGGCTTCGTGGAGAACATGGATCCGCAGCGCTGCCATCAACCCCTCGAGGGTCTCCCGGTGTACTGGATCGATGACGGTTGCCTCCCTGGTGGACAGTCACCGGGCCGTCTGTGCCCTGTCCACGACATGGCGCAGCCGGTTCGTGGAGCAGGCGGCCCAGAAGGGATTGGCGTTTGCCACCCTGGTGCACCCGGCGGCCATCGTCTCGAAACGCAGCGACGTCGGCGCGGGATGCATCTTGAATGCCGCCTGTGTCGTGGGCGCGCATTCGGTGTTGGGCGCGCACGTGATCGTCAACCGCGGGGCCTTGATCGGCCACCATACGACCATCGGTCGCTTCTCTTCCATTCAGCCCGGCGCGAACATTGCCGGAGCCTGCTCGATCGGCGCGGCGGCCTATATCGGCATGGGAGCCATCGTTCTGGACCACATCACGGTCGGGTCGCACGCCGTGGTGGGCGCGGGCGCCGTCGTCACGCACGATGTGCCGGATCACGCCCAAGTCATGGGAATCCCGGCCCGAGTTGTGAAGGAGAATATCGAGGGCCGTTGACTACGGCTCCAGCTCATTGTACTTTTCGGCCCGGCCGCGGGATTTGTGCACGGGGTACTTCTGCCTGTTGTGCTCCAGCTTCTTGCGGGCGGCCTCCAGGATGTCCACGCCCAGCTCATCCGCCAGGGCCAGAAGGAGAATTGTCACATCGCCAATCTCTTCCTCCACCGCTTGTTTCTTCGCCGGCGGCAGATGGCGGCTCTGCTCCTGGGTCAGCCACTGGAAGACCTCCAGCAGCTCCGCCACCTCGACGGACAGGGCCATCGAGAGGTTCTTCGGCGAATGATACTGCTCCCAATCCCGTTCGCGGTTGAACGCCTTGATGGCGGCAATCAAATCCTGCACGAAAGGACCTTTCGTCAAGCGATCATAGTACCCGAAACCGGACCGAGCGTACGCACAAGCTCGACCGCCAGTACTATACCTGCCGACGAGATGCGCGGCCAGTCTCTTCGTAGGGCGAGCGTCCCCGCTCGCCGAAAGAAGTCGTGCGAGGACGCACGACCTACGAGGAAACGCCTTTCCGGGTCCGCCCACCCCGCTTGGACGACCGAAGTACTACAGCCTGCTTGCGTGTCATTGCGAGCGAAGCGAAGCAATCTCCCATCCCAAGGCTTGAGATTGCTTCGCCGCCGCGCTGCTCGCCATGACATCAATGGGATCTGCCAAGCGAGTTGGCGTTTACCCAGCGGCGACGGATTCCCGCTTGCCGAGCGCCGGCGGGCGGCGTACAATCCGTCGGCGAACGAAACCGATTCGGAGTCGCTGGAGGTTGCACGATGAAACAGGCGGCAATTCACACGACGCGACGGAGTCTTCTCAAGGCCATGCTGGCGGCGCGGATCGCGCCCCTCGTGGTGCCGGCGCGCCTGCTCGCGGCGGGGCAGGCCGCACCCTCGAACAAGCTCACGCTCGGCGTCATCGGCGTCGGGGCTCAGGGCCAGGGCGACATGCGGAATTTCCTGGGTCATGGCGACGTACGCGTGACGGCCATCTGCGACGTGAACAAGCGAAACATCGAAAGTGCGCAGCGTCTCATCGCCAAGGCCTACGGCAGCCCCGATGTGAAGGTCTATACGGATTTTCGCGAGTTGAACGCGGATGCCTCCATCGACGCCGTGCTGATGGCCCTGCCCGTCCACTGGCACAGCATCCCCGCCCAGGACGCCATTCTGCACGGCAAGCACATCTACCACGAGAAGCCGATGGGAATGTCGTTTGCGGAGGCCCGCCGGGTGCGGGCGGCCGTCCGCAAGACCGGCGTCGTGTTCCAGTTCGGCACGCAGCAGCGGTCGGACCTGTACTTCCGCTGGGCGTGCGAGCTGGCCCGCAACGGCCGGCTGGGCAAACTCACAGGAGATCCAGGTCTCGGTCCCCGGCGGCAAGCAGGGTCCGCTGCTGCCCGAGCAGCCGGTGCCGGACTATGTGGACTGGGACCGCTGGGTCGGGCCGGCGCCGATCACGCCCTTCCACGAGGCGAAGCTCCAGCGCGACAACCACGAGAACATGACGAACTTCTCGCTGGGCATGATCTCCTGCTGGGGCATTCACCACCTGGACATCGCCCAGTGGGGCAACGGCATGGACGAGACCGGACCCCGGTTCGTGCAAGGCGAAGGCGAGTTCCCGAAGGAAGGGACGTTCGACGCGATCCTGCGCTGGAAGGTCCGGTTCGAGTACGCCGGCGCGACGCCGATGACGTTCGTCAACGACGGCACGGCGGGATTTCAGCATGGCATTCGCTTCGTCGGTGAGTCCGGCTGGGTCCATGTCACGCGCGGGGCTTTGACGGTCCACGATCCGAGCATCCTGCGCGATCCGCAGAACAAGTGCGGCACGATGCCGATCAAGCTGCCGGTCAGCCGCGACCATACCCGCGATTTCGTCGATGCGATCCGTCAGCGCACCCGCGCGATCTGCGATATCGAGACGGCCGTGCGGTCCGACACGCTCTGCCAGCTCGCGCTGATCGCCGTCAAGCGGGCCCGCAAGGTCGAGTGGGACCCGAAAGCCGAGCGCTTCGTCAATGACGACGCGGCCAATGCCATGCTGCAAGCCAGGGCCTTTCGCGGCGACTGGAGATTGAAAGAGGTGTGAGAGGGCGCGTGAAAAGTGGCACGGGCATCCTGCCCGTGGGGTTCTGTGGCATCGGCATCCTGCCGATGATTCATGGGCTGAAAGCCCATGCCACACTGCACCTGCTTTTCACACACCCTCTGGGAAACGGCGACCGAGCAACCCCAATCAAGGAGAGACCATTGTGAGTGCGAACAAGATCAACGTCGCCATCGTCGGGCTGGGATTCGGGGCGGAATTCATCCCCCTCTACCAGCGTCATCCGCACGCGAACATGTACGCGATCTGCCAGCGCACCCGGGCGAAGCTGGACGCCGTCGGCGATGCGTTCGGCGTCGAGAAGCGGTACACCGATTACGCGGACCTGCTGAAGGACCCCGGCGTGGACGCCGTCCACATCAACTCGCCCATTCCCGATCACGCGTGGATGTCCATCGCGGCCCTGAAGGCCGGCAAGCACGTCGCCTGCACCGTGCCGATGGCCACCAGCATCGCCGACTGCAAGAAGATCGTGGACCTGGTCAAGCGGACCGGGCTGCACTACATGATGATGGAGACCGTCGTGTACGCCCGCGAGTTCCTCTACATCAAGGAGCTGTACGAAAAGGGCGAGCTCGGCAAGATCCAGTTCCTCCAGGCCAGTCACCAGCAGGACATGGACGGCTGGCCCAACTACTGGCCGGGACTGCCGCCGATGTGGTACGCGACGCACTGCGTCGGCCCGATGCTCGCGCTGACGAACGCCACGGCAGAGTACGTGTCCTGCTTCGGCTCCGGCACGATTCGCAAGGACCTCATCCAGCACTACGGCTCGCCGTTCGCCGTCGAGACGGCGCATATCAAGTTCCAGGATTCCGACCTGACGGCGCGGATCTACCGCTCGCTGTTCGATGTCGCCCGGCAGTACCGCGAGAGCATCGACGTGTACGGCTCGAAGAAATCGTTCGAGTGGACGCTCGTCGAGCACGAGCAGCACGTCCTGCACACCGCCAAGCTCCCGGAGCCGAAGATTCCCAGGCGGATCAAGGTCCCGGATTTCGCCAAGCGGCTGCCGAAGGCGATCCGTCCCTTCACGACGAAGGGCGTCTACGACCTCGCCAAGAAGACGCACCTGAGCTTCACCCAGGGCGCCGGTCACGGCGGCTCGCATCCGCATCTGGCGCATGAGTTCGTGATGGCGCTGGTCGAGGACCGCGAGCCGTTCCCGAATGCCCGCCAGTCGGCCAACTGGACCTGCGTCGGCCTGTGCGCCACGAATCCGCGCTCAAGGGCGGCGCGATCGTCAAGCTGCCGGCCTTCACGAGAACCCGATAACCAAAATCTCAAATCCCAAATTCGAAATCCGAAACAGACTCAAAGCATGTCATTGCGAGCGAAGCGAAGCAATCTCCCATCCGCGGGATTGAGATTGCTTCGTCGCTGCGCTCCTCGCAATGACATCCTACAGGCCCGGCCCTCGCGTTACCGGTTCGGGATCGCCACTTGGACCGGGGTGAGGTTCAGGGCCTTGGACATGTCTTTGGGATTGATGCGGACGAGCATGCCTCGAGCGCCGGCGTTGATGTAGATGTGGTCCAGGTCCAGAATTCCGGCCTCGCAGTAGACCGGCATACAGCGTTTGGTGCCGAAGGGACTGGTGCCGCCGACCAGGTAGCCGCTGTGGCGGTTGGCGACCTTGGGATCGCAGGGCGCGACGGACTTGACGTTCAGGATGCGGGCCAGCTGCTTGGTCGAGACCTCGCAGTCGCCGTGCATGAGCACGATCAAAGGGTCGCCGACGTCCGTCTCCATAACCAGGGTTTTGACTACGATATGCTCGTCCACGCCCAGCTCGCGTGAGGAGACGCGGGTGCCGCCGTGCTCCTCGTACTTGTACGTGCAGACCTCGAACGCAATCCCGTGGTCGAGCAGGCAGCGGATCGCGTTGGTTTTGGGATAGTCTTTCGGTGCCATGAGCACAATTGTAAAGCCCAATGCGGTTATTGCCAAGGGAGTCTGAATCCGCGGGATGAGTATACAAACCGAAACGGGCTGCGCAACCGACGGACGCCAGACGATTGCGGGAGTTGGCTATGATCGTTGAAACACACTGTCATACGGCGGAACATTCGCGGTGCAGCCACGTGGCGGCGGACCTCGTCCAGCGGGTCACCGAGGTGACGATCGGCACCGGACCGAGACGGGAGCGGCTCAGAAGATCATTGTCAAGACCTTCGACGATGTGAAGGCGTGGACCGCCGGCGAGCGGAGTCACCACATTGTCGAGGAATTCTACCGGCAGGGATTCGACCGGGGGACCTACTGCGTCCCCAAGCCGCTCGACAAGGACCCGCACAGCCTGTCGTTGATCGAGGAGCGGGTCGGCTGGGCAGTCATCTGTGCGACGCCCTGGTCCAGGCGAAACCGGCCCAGGCCATCCGCTACCTGGACCTGGCGGCGCGGTGGCTGAGCAAGCTGCACAACGGGCGGTCTTCAAGATCACGCCGGCGGATGAGTACCTGCGGATCGAGCCCGACCGCCTGGAGTACTACCTCAAGAGCCTGATCGAAACCCACAACCCGCACCTCGGCCGAGTGCGGGAAATCAAGGAACGGGTCCTGGAACGGGAAATGGAGCTGCTCCGCACGCGGCCGGAGATTCTGGTGCAGGGCCACGGCGATTTTCACCCCAGGAACATCTTCATCGGCCGGGATACGCCGGAGGGCGGAGAATACGTGACAGCCATCGACTTCGACAGCTCCTACCAACTGCCCCGGGCGTTCGACGTCGGCACGTTTCTGGCCCAGTACATCAGCATGTTCTTCCGGGAGCCCGAGGTGCAGAGGCACGCCCCGGCCGACATCTTCCTGCGGACATACCTGGACCGGACCGACGGTCTGGAAGAGGATTTTCCGGCCCACATAGACCTGTTCAAGGCGCGGACCTGTTTGAGCATCCTCTACTATCTGGCCAAGGTCCAGATGGGCGACACGGAAGAGTTCTGGCGGATCCTCGTAGAGGCGGAGCGCAGCCTGGCCGCCGTGGCCGCCGGCCAGGGAGTTGGAGCGGAGAACCGCGCGCGCCACCGCTAAGCAACCTCCTGTTCCCCAATACGCTTTTGCCTACGCGGAGCACGGCGGGAGCAAGCCGTAGTGAGTAATAGCGAACAGAGGCCATTGTCTTCGGAAGCGTGCCCCGGCGGTCCAGCCGGGTGCAGAACACCGGGCACAGTGACAAATAGCTCAGAACAAGTCTGGTTTTAGGGAGCGTGACGGGCCGGGAGGTAAGAGTATGGGAGTGCTGGTCATAGTTGAGAATTGCATCCTGGCGTTGACGACGGGTACGGCCTTGGCCCAAGGCCTGTCGGCGGCGCCGATGTGGGTGCGTCCGATTGGGGTCTATGCCTGCCCGAGCCATCCGGGCGCTCAGGCAGCTTGGCGGATCGGGGAAGTGGCCGTGGGCCAGGTTCAGCCGTTGGCCTTCACGCGCGTGGGCCTCCGCCTGTTCGGCGATATGGATAACCGACGCTGGGATGACGAAGCCCGAGAAAGGATAAGGAAGGAGGAGTTGCGCGAGCGCTATCGCAACTACGGCTATACCTATCCGCCCTCCGCCTACGCCTATCCTCGTTTTGGCCCCTACTATCACGACCCCGATACGGGCCGCTACTACAACTTCAGTAGGGGCCCTTACTACAACCCCAGTACCGGACGACACCAATACATAAACCCCGGCCCTGGATATTACGACTGGAACGGCAGGCGGTAGCGGGACTATCGCCCGGCCAGAGAAAGCCGGGAGTGTGAGGAACAAGAGTAGCGACCGCCGGATGACGGTGCATGCCAGGCATCCGTAAGGGGGGATGTTATCATAAGAGCATTCATCGCAACCGTCCGCCTGGTCGTGGTCTTGGCCGCCGGAAACCTCGTCCGGGAGTCCATGGCATCAGGAAAGGTCGTCGTACTGATTGCCTCAGGCTCAGGATCAAAACGGCGGAGCGGCCGCCTGCGGCGCCGGCCCGGGGATCTGATCGACCCGCTGCAAGGTCGCGCTGAAGTCCGGCGAGCTGATCGTCATGGTGTTGCCGCTGACGGCGTAATTGGCATTGATGATGTAGCCCGGCTGGCCGCCCTCGGCGGGCCGGTTGATGATCAGCGTGTGGTCCGCGATGCGGTACGTCTCCGCCGCCCGGATCACTCTGCCATCCGGCATGACCTGCGTCGTCACCTTCACCTACTGTGCACGACCTGGAAATAGAGATAAGTATTGTTCCCTTTCGGACATAGAGTTTTGCCGGTCCGGCTCCGGGAGCGATGGCGCGACAAAGCCTGTTGCGGGACCACGGGACGTGTGGTACGCTACAGCGGTTCGCTCGGCCCTTCGGCCGTACGTGGGTCGCGATTTCGAGGACGTGGGGGATTGAGGATTCGGCAGATGAAGATTGGCTTTCACACGGATGCGTTCAACAGTGCCTACTTCAGCTTCGAGAAGTGCCTGGAATGGGCGCAGAAGAACGACGTGCACTACATCGAGTGCGGCCTGATCGACGGCGTGAGCTGGATTCACGGGCTGGGCTATCAGCCGCACGTCGCCCTCTACGAGGACCCCATCCTGCTGCGGCAGAAGATGGCCTCCTACGGCGTCCAATTCTCCCAGGTGGATGCCGCGTACCCGCTCTCCGGCAAAGACGGCCCTCTCCGCGGCGTGCCCTACGTGATGAAGTCGATCCAGTGGGCGCACCTGATCGGCTGTCCCAACGTGGACACGACGGACGGGATGCACCAGCCGGCGGGACTGACCGACGAAGAGGCGATGGAGCTGATGAAGCGCAGCTACGGCCAGATCATCGAGGTCGCCGAGGCGCACGAGATCATCATCAACATCGAGCCGCACGGCTACTTCACCACCAAGCCCGACATGATGGCCCGCATGCTCGACTTCTGCAACAGCAAGTACCTCCGCATGAACATGGACACCGGCAACACCTTCATCGCCGGCCAGGACCCGGTCGCGTTCCTCAAGCGCTTCCTCGACCGCGTCAGCCACGTGCACGTCAAGGATGTCTCCGCAGTCGCTGGCGGCCTCCGTGCGCGGCCAGCAGACCGGCATCGCCGTCAGCCAGTGCGCCATCGGCGACGGCGTCAACGCCGACAACATCCGCCAGTGCCTCGAGCATGCTCCGCGACCACGGCTACCAGGGCATCCTGAGCATGGAATGCGAAGGCCAGGGCGGCCCGATGATCGAAAAGTCCCTCGCCTGGCTCCGCCACGAGGTCACCGCCCCCCCGGGCTTCGCCGACGAGTCCTTCGCGAGACTCGAAGCGCTGGGCAAAGCCCTCGTGCTCTCCGCCAATGAGCACGCCGATCAACTGCCGGACACCTTCCAGGCCCTGCGCGGGCGGCCCACGTACATGAGCGATGCGGACATCGCCTGGCTCGAAGCCAGGATCGAGTATCTCGGCAAAGGCAAGACCATCGCCGTGTTCCCCGACACCGTCATCGCGTACGACAAAACGCTGCTGGCGCGTCAGAAGGGCGCGACCGTCCTGTACGCCGACAGTCACGTGACCTTCGAGAGCCCGGCGGCCCTCAAGCGGCTGGGGATCCCCCAATAGACAGTCCGTAGGGTGGGTTCTCAACCCACGCGTTTTCGCAATCGACACGCCCTTGACGCTGTGCTCCGGGGCCGTGTCTTCTCTTCTCGGACAGCCCCGCGAAGGACAGGGATTCTTTCGGCTCCTCCAATAGGTTCGCTCTCGAGATTTGCCATAATTTATGTAGAGGCGAACTTGATAGAGCCGATAGGTGGGGAGTGCTGAAAGCTGTGTGGAACATCGTACATCGACGCAAGAGAGTGGACTGGAGCGTGCCGCCCGGCGGGCGGGCGATGTTCGAGTCGCTCGAGCCCCGGCTGCTCTTGAACGCCGACGTGGCAGGGACCCAACCTCTACCTTCTGAAATCCCTTCTCTTGACCCGGCCATCCAGGTTATGCCCGACCAGCCGGACAGCCAACCGTCGAACATGCTGAGCCTCACGGCACCGGGTCCGGGGCCGAGCGACTACGAGCAGTATCTGCTGGAGTTGATCAACCGGGCGCGGTCCGATCCGGCGTCAGAGGCGGCCCGCTACGGCATCGACTTGAACGAAGGACTCTCACCGGGCACGATTTCGTCCGATCCCAAGCAACCGCTGGCCGTAAACCCGGATCTCGTCGAGGGGGCCCGCGCCCACAGCCAATGGATGATCGACAACGACGTCTTCAGCCACACGGGCGCCAACGGCTCCGCGCCGGGCGACCGCATGGCCGCCGCGGGTTATGTTTTCCTGCCCCCTTGGAGCTGGGGGAAAACATCGCGTGGTCCGGCACGACGTCCAACTCGCTCCCCCCGCTCGCGACCACCGCCGATCTGCATGAGAACCTTTTCGTCGATACAGGTGTCTCCGGCCGGGGGCATCGTGTGAACCTGATGAACCCCGGCTTTCGGGAAATCGGACCGGGGATTGCCTTGGGCGTCTTCTCGGGCTACAACGCGGAGATGATCACCGAGGACTTCGCATACACGGCCACGCCGGGGCGTGATAGTTTCCTTACCGGCGTGGTGTATGACGACCCCCGTGTTGCGCGGGACTTCTTCTACACACCGGGCGAGGGCCTGGGAGACGTGACCATCACCGCCAGGCGTACCTCCGACGGCATCACCTTCAGCACGACCACTTGGTCGAGCGGCGGATACAGCCTCGCTCTACCCATCGGCACGTACGATGTGACCGCGTCAGGGGGCGCGCTGCAGAGCGACACCACGGTACGGGCCCTCCAGATCGGCTCCTCCAACGTGAAGGTCGACATCACCACAGACGAAACCCCACCCCCGCCCGACCTGACGCTGAGCGCGAGCCACAGCGGGAGTTTCCGGCAGGGAGACTCCGGCGTGACCTACATCATCACCGTCACGAATGTGGGCGCCGGCTCGACCACGGGCGCGGTGACGGTCCGTGATACGCTGCCCACGGGTCTGACGCCCACCGCCGCGAACAACGGCACGATCAATGGCTGGAGTGTCTCGACCAGCGGGCAGACGGTCACGGCGACGCGCAGCGATGCCTTGGCCGGCGGGGCCAGTTATCCCGCCTTGACCGTTGCGGTGGACGTCGCCCTCGATGCGCCGGCCGGCGTCAGCAACAGCGCGACCGTTTCCGGGGGCGGGGAAACCAATACGGCCAACAATACAGCCAGCGACCCGACCAGCATCACCTTGGCGGCGTTGTCGCCCGTCTATCGCTTCTGGTCGGGCACGCTCCACGGACATTTCTATACCATCAGCGCCCAAGAGCGGGACAAGTTGATCGCGAACTGGTCCAATGTCTGGACGTATGAAGGGATCGCCTACTACGCCTACGCGCCGGGTCAGTCCCCGGCGGGGACCACCGCGGTCTACCGCTTCTGGTCGCCCACGTTCCAAGGGCATTTCTACACCGCGAGCCAGGCGGAGCGGGACAAGTTGATCGCGAACTGGGCCAACGACTGGACCTACGAAGGGGTCGCGTACTATGTCTATGCGGCAGGTCAACAACCGGTGGGTACGCTGCCGGTCTACCGCTTCTGGTCGTCCACGTTGCGACACCACTTCTACACGATTTCCGCGGCCGAACGAAACACCCTGATTACGCAGTGGTCCCAGACCTGGAACTACGAGGGGGAAGTCTGGTATACGTACGCAGCGTAGCCGAGCCGATCTGATCCTCGGCCCGCGCGTCCACGTTATCCAGAGCTATCCCGGCGTGAGAGTCAATGAACACCTGGACCGGCTCCGGAACGTTGGGGCATTCCGGGACACTATACTTATTTCGGCTTGGAATTGAGTGTACTGTCCCCGGATTCCCCACGAACGGAAAGTGGCACTACGTCAGGATGCCGTCCCAGCCTTTCCGGTACGGACGTCGGATGAACTGGTCGGCTTCCGGCGCATTGCGGGCGCGCAGGTTGACGTAGTCCCATTCCAGCTTCTTCCCGGTCCGGTAGGCCACGTTGCCGAGGTGGTTCGACTCGGTGACCCAGCCGGAATACAGGAAGTTCGAACCCGGCGCCGGACCTTGGCCCTTGCAGGCCTGGATCCATTCGATATAGTGGCCGGGCGAGCGCGGGAGCGTCTCCGGCGGTGTCGGGTAATCCTTGAACTTCTCCTCGGGCAGCAGCTTGGGACCGCCGCGCCCGCCGCTGTACAGCATGCCCTTGTCGCCGATGAACAACTGGGCGCGGTCGCTCATCTTGCTCGGGTCAAACTGCGGCGGCCTGCCCTCGCCCTGGTACCAGACGAGCTTGAGCGGCGGGTTCGAGCCGCGGGCCGGGAACTCATACGTCACGGTCATCGAGGCCGGCGCCAGTTCCGGGTGGGCCTTGCCCATCGGGGACACGGCCTCGATCGTCAAGGGCTGACGGATGTCCAGCACCTGAAACGCGACGTCGTTGTCGTGGCCGCCCAGGTCGCTCATCGTGCCGTTGCCGAAGTCCCACCACCGGTACCAGCGCGGTCCGGGCAGGTAGGTCGCATGGAACGGCCGCATCGGCGCCGGCCCGATCCACAGGTCCCAGTGGATGTTCGGCGGGACGGGCATCTCTTCCTTGAACCGCTCGGTGATCTGGATGCCGTTGTAGAACCCGTGCGGCTTGTCGTACTTCTCGGCCGACGCGGCACTCTGCAGCCCCCACGCGCGGCCCGCCCAGACGTGCACCTCGCGCACCGGCCCGATCGCGCCGGCCATGAGCAGTTCCTTGATCTGGCGGCGAACCGGCGACGCGTGGCCCTGGTTTCCCGTCTGCGTGGCGAGCTGCGGGTACTTCGCGGCGGTCTCGCGAATCAACCTCGCCTCCCAGACGTCGTGCGTGAGCGGCTTCTCGCAATAGACGTGTTTGCCGTGCGTCAGCGCCAGGTAGGTTGCCAGTGCATGGGTATGCTCGGCGGTGCTGACCATGACGGCGTCGAAGTCCTTCGGGTTGTCGAAGACCCGGCGGAAATCATTGTACTTCTTCGCCTGAGGGAATTTCTGGGCCGCGGCATCGACGGCATCCTGGTTGACGTCGCAGAGGACGGTGATGTTCTCGGCCGGAATCCCGGTAGGAGGCCCAGACGGAGCGGCGCCTTGAGCGCCTCTCTCGCGCGCGGCTGCCGCCATCGCCGTTCATGTTCGCGTTGGCACGGCCTCCGCAGGCAATCATCGCGATGTTCAGCTTGTTGTTCAGGTTCTGGCCCCGCAGAAAGGCCGGCACACCGGCGATCACGCCGGCAGCAGCCAAGGCTCCGCCGACCAGCTCACGTCGGGTTATCCGACGCTCTGATGTATCCTTGGTGATCCGCTTCTTCATCGTGTGCTCCTTGGTCTTAGAGGTGAGTCACTGACCGGACATTGCTTTTTCGACGCCGACATCCGATTCTCCTTCGTCTACCGCCATGGTGATAACCCGCCACACGGAGCAAGGCAAGAAGAAAGCATCCGATTCCCCGTTTTCTTGCGTGTCTTGGGGTGGTATACTGGGCCGTGTCGCGTCATTGGTGTGAAAGGACAAGCAATCAAATGCTGGAACAGGGGAATGGTCATGGCGAATGAATCTGGATGCAATCGGAATTTGTCGCTCGGTCGTCGTGAATTTCTTGCCGCCGGGGCGGGCGCTCTGACCGTTGGGCTGAGTGCTACAAGTACGGCGCAGGCGGCCGAGGGAGGGGCGTCGCGGATTGTGACACCGCCGGCGGGCAAGCGGCTGCTGCTGGCCTGCAAGCTGGGGATGATCCCGGCGAAGCTGGAGGGCAAGGCGGTGCCCCTGGTGGAGCGGCTCCGCATGGCGGGCGAGGCCGGATTCGACGGCGTCGATTTCGACCAGGCCGGGCAGTTCACGCCGGAGCAGGCGCGGGACGCCGTCCGCGAGTCCGGGGTCTTCGTCCATAACGCGATCAACCATGACCACTGGAATCAGCGGCTCACGAGCGAGAAGGAAGAGGACCGCAACAAGGGCCGGGCCAATATCGAGCATTGCCTGCGCGTCTCGCACGCCGCCGGCGGCAGCGGCGTCCTGATCGTGGTCGGCCAGGGCACGGATGGACCGGCGGAGGTGATCGAGGAGCGGTGCCGGCAGGAGATCAAGAAGCTCATCCCCCTGGCGGCCTCGCTGGGACAGATGATCCTGGTCGAGAACGTCGGGAACCGGATGATGTACGACGCCGACAAGCCGCCGGAGCAGATGCCCGATCGGTTCATCAAGTTCGTGGACAGCTTCAACAGTCCCTGGGTCGGGATGTACTACGACATCGGCAACAACTATCGCCACGGCCAGCCGGGCGACTGGATCCGGGCGTTCGGCCGGCGCTGTGTCAAGCTGGATGTCAAGGGCTTCCAGTCGCACCGGCAAGAAAGGTCCCGACATCACGAGCGAAAACGACGAAATACCGTGGGCCGACGTGCGCAAGGCGCTCGACGAGATCGGCTTCGCCGGCTGGGCGACCGCCGAAGTGGGCGGCGGCAACGTCGAACGCCTGACCCTGGTGCGCCGGCAGATGCAGAAAGCGTTCGGCCTGTAGCCGGGACTCGGCGTGCGACAATGCGGTTGTGCAGCGCCGTCCAGACAATTCGAAGCAAGCTCGAATGACCGAAATGCCAGATTCCAGAGAGGATTCCTTGGCCGGTGGCCACGGTCGAGGGGCATACCGCCGGGACCGAACCGGCAAGCCACGAAAGAAATGGTACGAGCGAACCTCTGTGACGCTGTGTGTGGCGGCGGGTCTCGTCGCTCTCGGTTTCGGATTCATCCACGTGATCACCGGCGTCACGTCCCCCTATGAGCTGCCGTTTGATCTCGTTCTCAAGAGTCGCTTCGGGTATCGCGAGACGTGGGTGCGGGCGCAGAGAATCCAGGTTCTTCCGTATGTCGTCGCCACGCGCAAGTATCCCCGCGGCGTCCAAGCCCTCCAGCGGGCAGGCTACCTGCCCTCCGGCCCCGCGTTTGAGGCACGCGTGATGGCCGAGCAGCGGGAAAACACGCAACGCTGGCAGGTGGAATTCGAGGCGGCCCTCGGCCGTTCGGAGCAGCCGCTGGCAAGACCAGTTGCAGGCCGAAGGGCCGACCCCGCCGCCAGATCCCCAGGATGCGCGTGCCTGCAACCTGCGGGGAGTGGCTCTCGCCAGGCAAGGCGAATATCAGGCCGCCCTCGCAGAGTTCACGCGCGCCGTACGGAGAGACCCCACCTGCGTGGACGCCTTCTGCAATCGGGCGCTGGTCTACGCGGCGCTGGGAAATCTGGGTCCGGCGGCCTCCGATCTCGCGAAAGTCGTGGAAATACGACCGACGTGCATCGAAGCGTATGTCCGTCAGGCGCGTCTCCATGCCGCGATCAACGAGCACGATGAGGCGATTGCCGACCTCACCAAGGCCATCGAGATCGACCCGCAGTGCGCCGAGGCCTATTTCCAGCGCAGTCTGGTGCATTATGCGCAGGGCGCGTACGAGGAGGCGCTGGACGATGTGCGTCAGATCCAGAGTCTCCACCTGCCGGTCCCCTCCGGGCTCTTGGAGGCGCTCCAGACCGCCTCGGGACCGGACCGGGTGGAGCCGCTCCGATCCGACTCCCGGTAGAGAATGGATGGCGTGCACGGCGACAAACAGCCGGCGCGAGACCGATCATGCCCACCTCATACCGATTACAGTCGACCGCCGATGTGCCCAGCCATCCCCAATCCTTCGCAAGGCTCAGGAGGGCACTGCGCTTGCGGCTGCCACCCAGACTGCGAGATTCTCAAGTGTAATCCGCATCAGATGGGGAGAACCTGCGCCAACAGGAGCGGATTCCGCCGAGGCCAAGGCTCGACGCTCAGAATTGCATTCCGGTACGTGGCGGCCCCTTTTATTGGACACCGGCATGCCCCGCGGGCCGGAGCACTTGCAATTCAGACCGGAATCGGCTATAATACGAGGATGGTATTGCTCCAGTCGATCGTAGTAATCACTCTCGTCTCGGTGCTGTACGTGTACCTGAGGCAGTCCAACCAGGATTAGCCGCCGGGTCCCCTGTAGACGTATTCCCGATCCCATTTCCTATTCCGCCAGTGGTCGTTCAGAGACCAGGGACGGTACGGCGTGCCTTTGCCAGCGTGAAGAACAATGGGTGGCAGCGGCAAGCGGAGTCCTCGGAGCTTGCCGATGGTCTTGACGCGTATTCACGAGCCATCGGCAAGCTGGCGCTTGCCGCTGCCACCCGCCGCTATCCGCATTTGTGGCACCCACCCGGCCGCGGGCCAGATGCTTCACTTCGTTCAGCATGACAACTATATAGGGTGGGTTCTTACTCCACGCGTGACCCCGGCTGATGCGCCCTTGACGCTCTCGTGCCGTACCACATCCGTCCCGCAATGATACGGTGGTAGATTGCTTCCCCCGCCTGCGCGGGGCAGGCTCGCTGGCGCTCCTCGCAATGACATGAACGGGCGGCGTATGCCATTGCGAGCGAAGCGAAGCAATCTGGGACGCACGACTTCCGCGAGGCGGTCCTATGCCGCCTTGCCGTCCATGAGCCGGAGGAAATCCTGGAACAGATACTGCGAATCGTGCGGGCCGGGCGAGGCTTCCGGGTGGTACTGGACGGCAGAACGCCGTCAGCTTCTCGCAACGGAAGCCTTCGAGGGTGTTGTCGTTGAGATTCATGTGGGTGAGGTCCACGTCCTTGCCCGTCGAGGGAGTCGAGGTCCACGCAAAAGCCGTGGTTCTGGCTGGTGATCTCGATCTTACCGGTGTCGAGGTTCTTGACGGGATGATTGGCGCCGCGATGGCCGAACTTGAGCTTGTAGGTCCGGCCGCCCAGGGCCAGGCCCAGGATCTGATGGCCGAGGCAAATCCCGAAGATGGGCACCTTGCCCAGGAGGGCCTGGACCGTCTCGACGGCGTAGGTGACCGCGGCCGGATCGCCCGGGCCATTGCTCAGGAATACGCCATCCGGCTTGCGGGCCAGGACCTCTTTCGCGGTCGTCTGCGCCGGCACGACGGTGACGTCGCAGCCATGCGAGACCAGCAGCCGCAGAATGTTCTGCTTGATGCCGTAATCGAAGGCGACGATCTTGTATTTCGCGGGCGGCGCCGTCCGGTCGGGGCTGCAGAACGTTGACGACGCCCTCCTTCCAGGGATACGGCTTATCGATCGTCACGTCCTTGACGATGTCCCGGCCGACGAGCCCCGGATACTCCTGGAGCTTCTGGGCCAGCTTCTTGCGCGTCCGTCTCGGTCGAGGAGATGATGCCGCGCATCGCGCCCTGGGTGCGGATGTGGCGGACGAGCTTGCGGGTGTCGATCCCCGCGATGCCGACGATGCCGCTCTTCTGGAGGTACTCGTCGAGCGTGGCGCCGCTGCGCCAGTTGCTCGGACAGGTGCAGTTCTCCTTGACCACGAACCCGGCCACGAAGAGCTTGCGCGACTCCCAGTCCTCGGGGTTCGTGCCGTAATTGCCGATGAGCGGGTACGTCATCGTGACGATCTGCTCCTGGTACGAGGGGTCCGTGAGGATTTCCTGGTAGCCGGACATGCTCGTATTGAACACGACCTCGCCGCACCGCTGCCCGGCGGCGCCGAACGCCCGGCCTTCGAAGAACGTGCCATCCTCTAAGAGTAGACACTGCTTTCACGAATGCCTTCCCCATTGTGCGGAACCTGCTCCACTGGCCAATAGCTCTCGTCATCCTGAATGCAGCGAAGCGGAGTGAAGGATCTGGCCTGCGAATTGAAGACTCTCACCATTCGATTCCAGATCCTTCGCCTTCGACTCAGGATGACAATTCCAGATGTCCATCATTACTTGTAGTACAGTTGTATCGGTTTCACGTTGATCTTCTTGGCCCGCACGGTCTCGATGGCCTTGACGACCGCCGCCGCCCCGCGCATGGTCGTGACATACGGGATCTGCCGGTCCACGGCCGTGCGCCGGATCGAGAACGAATCCACGATCGACTGCTTGCCCACCACGGTATTGATAATCAGGTCGACCTGCTTGTTGATGATCGCATCGACGATGTTGGGCCGGCCCTCGGACATCTTCAGGGCGAACTCCGCCGGAACGTTGTTCTTGATGAACTCGATGCACGTGCCCTTGGTGGCGATGATCTTGAAGCCCATCGCCTTGCAGCCGCCGGGCCAGGCCCACGGCCTTGGCCTTGTCGGCGTCCTTGACGCTGAACAGCACGTTGCCGCCGGTGGGCAGGCCGTTGCCCGCCGCGATCTGGGATTTCGCGTAGGCCGTGCCGAAGTTGTCCGAAAGGCCCATGACCTCGCCCGTCGAGAGCATCTCGGGTCCGAGCAGCACGTCGGTGCCCGGGAACTTCAGGAACGGGAACACCGACTCCTTGACCGCATAGTGCTCCGGCACCACCTCTTTCGTGAATCCGAGCTCCTCCAGGGTCATGCCCGCCATGACCTTGGCCGCCAGCTTCGCCAGGGGCACGCCGATGGCCTTGCTCACGAACGGGACCGTCCGCGAGGCCCGCGGATTGACTTCGAGGATATAGATCCGGTCGTCCTTGATCGCGTACTGGATGTTCATCAGCCCCTTGACCCGCAGCTCCATGCCCAGGAGCTTCGTCTGCCGCTGGACCTCCGCGATGATCTCCTTCGTGAGGTTGACGGGCGGGATCGAGCAGGCGCTGTCGCCGGAATGGACGCCGGCCTCCTCGATGTGCTCCATGATGCCGCCGATGACCACGTGCTGATCGTCGCAGATGCGCATCCACGTCGAGCTCGGTCGCGTCGCTGAGGAACTTGTCGATGAGGATCGGGTGCTCGCCGGAAACGTCGATCGCCTCCAGGACGCAGGCCTTGAGACTGTCCTCATCGTGGACGACCCGCATCGCCCGGCCGCCCAGAACGAAGGAGGGCCGAATCAGCAGCGGGAACCCGAGCTTGCGCGCGATCTCGAGCGTCTGCTCGTAGCTGGTCGCGGTGCCGCTTTCCGGCTGGAGCAGCCCGAGCTTCTCGACCAACTGGTTGAACCGCTTGCGGTCCTCGGCCAGGTCGATGCTGTCGGGCGAGGTGCCGATGATCTTGACGCCCGCCTGCTCCAGGGGGACCGCCAGTTTCAGCGGGGTCTGGCCGCCGAACTGGACGATGACGCCGTCGGGCTTCTCCTTCTCCACGATGGACATCACGTCCTCGAACGTCAGCGGCTCGAAGTACAGCCGGTCGGACGTGTCGTAGTCCGTGCTGACCGTCTCCGGGTTGCAGTTGACCATGATGGACTCGACGCCGATCTCGCGCAGGGCCATCGCCGCATGAACGCAGCAGTAATCGAACTCGATGCCCTGGCCGATGCGGTTGGGCCCGCCGCCCAGGATGATGATCTTGCGGCGGTTCGTCGGATTCGCCTCGCACTCGCTCTCGTAAGTCGAGTACAGGTACGGCGTGGCCGCCTCGAACTCCGCCCCGCACGTGTCCACCATCTTATAGACGCAGTCGATGCCGAGCGATTGGCGATGCCGCCGGAATTGCAGCTCCGGCACGCCCGCGACGGAGGCCAGGTACTTGTCGCTGAAGCCGTACTGCTTCGCCTGCTCCAGCAGAGCCTTGCTCCGGCAGCTTGGCCCTTCCGGGCCACGAGCTTCGACTCCAGCTCGATGATGTCCTTGATGTTGTCCAGGAACCACGGGTCGATCTTGGTCAGGGAGAAGATTTCCTGCGACCGGCATGTTCCGCCGCAGGGCCTCCGCGACGTACCACAGCTTGTCCCAGCAGTTCTTGCGCAGCTTGTCCTTCAATTGCTCCGGCGCGAGCGTCCGGTCCACGCGCCGGTCGTCCAAGCGCGTACCGGTCGATCTCCAGCGAGCGGATCGCCTTCTGCATCGCCTCCTTGAAGGTCCGGCCGATGGCCATCGCCTCGCCGACCGACTTCATCTGGATCGTCAGCTCGGCGGGCGTCTGCGGGAACTTCTCGAACGTGAACCGCGGCCACTTGACGACGCAGTAGTCGATGGTCGGCTCGAAGCAGGCCGGGGTCTTTTTCGTGATGTCGTTGGGAATCTCGTCGAGCGTGTACCCGACCGCCAGCAGCGAGGCGATCTTGGCGATGGGAAAGCCCGTGGCCTTCGAGGCCAGCGCCGAGCTGCGCGAGACGCGGGGGTTCATCTCGATCACGTAGAGCTTGCCGTTCTCGGGATGGACGGCGAACTGGATATTCGAGCCGCCCGTCTCGACGCCGATGGCCCGGATGATCTTCAGGGCCGCATCGCGCATGATCTGGTATTCTTTGTCCGTCAGCGTCTGGGCCGGGGCGACGGTGACGCTGTCGCCCGTGTGAATGCCCATCGGGTCGAGGTTCTCGATGGAGCAGACGATGACGACGTTGTCCTTGCGGTCCCGCATCACCTCCAGCTCGTATTCCTTCCACCCGATGACGGACTCCTCGATGAGGACCTCGCTCTTGGGCGAGAGGCTCAGGCCCCAGTGCATGTACTTGTCGTACTCCTCGGCGTTGTAGGCGACGTTGCCGCCGGTGCCGCCGAGGGTATAGGAGGGTCGGATGATGGCGGGAAAGCCGGTCAGTTCGACGATCTTCTTGGCTTCCTCCCAGGAATGGGCGCAGCCGCTCTTCGGGCACCTCCAGGCCGATGTCCAGAATGGTCTTCTTGAAGAGGTCGCGTTCCTCGGCCTTGCGGATGGCGCGGAGGTTGGCCCCGAGCAGCCGGACGCCGTACTTCTTCAGCACCCCGCTTTCCGCCAGAGCCACCGCCGTATTGAGGCCGGTCTGTCCGCCCAGCGTCGGCAGCAGGCTGTCGGGCTTCTCCCGGCGAATCACCTTCTCCACCACCTCCGGCGTGATCGGCTCGATGTAGGTCCGGTCGGCCAGTTCCGGGTCGGTCATGATCGTCGCCGGGTTGCTGTTGACCAGGACGACCTTGAAACCCTCCTTCCGGAGCACCTTGCAGGCCTGGGTTCCCGAATAGTCGAACTCGCAGGCCTGACCGATGACGATAGGCCCCGAGCCGATGATCAGTATCTTGTGGATGTCCTTACGTTTCGGCATACTTCTTCCTGCTGTGCCAACTGCTTCGGTCCGGATGCGCCTGCAGCGCCGACCACCCTGGATGGACTGCGAGTACGGTGTGGAATCGCACACCCTACCCGCTGCCTATGGCCTCCTGTCGCTCTACGGAGCGGGCGGGCAGGGAGTTTGTCGCGTCGCTGGGGATTGGCCCGAGAAACGCGATTTATCGCATTTGGGGGCCCTGACGCAACCAACGGTCCATTGCCGCCGCCGCCTCACGCCCGCTGTTGATCGCCCGGACCACCAGCGAAGCGCCGCTGATTGTATCGCCGGCCGCGAAGACCCACGGCTCACTTGTCTGGTAACCGTCCACTATTACATTACCTTTGGCGTCAAGTTGCAAGCCTAAATCTTGCACCAGGCCCTCCTGGGTGACGTGCAGAAAGCCCAGGGCGAGCAGGACGAGGTCGGCCTTCAGGACGAATTCCGTGCCGGGCAGTTCCTTGAGTTTCCAGTTGCCGTCGGTGTTGAGCCACTCGACCTCGCAGCCGTGCAGTTCCTTGACGTTGCCGTTATCGCCCGCGAAGGCCTTGGTCAGGATGGACCAGCGGCGCTCGCAGCCCTCCTCGTGCGAGGAGGACGTCCGCATGATGCGGGGCCACGTCGGCCAGGGTGTATCGACCGGCCGCGTGTCGGGCGGCTTGGGCAGGATCTCCAACTGGTAGATCTTCTTGGCCCGCTGGCGGCGGGCGGTGCCGACGCAGTCGCTGCCGGTATCGCCGCCGCCGAGAACGACGACGACCTTGTCCCGCGCGTTGATGCGCGGCACGCCGTCCAGCGGCTCGGCGGCGCAGAGCTTGTTCTGGGCGGTCAGGTAGTCCATCGCGAAGAAGATGTTGCCCTTCTCCCGGCCGGGCACCGTCAGATCGCGCGGCTGGCCGGCGCCCATGGTCAGGCAGATGCAGTCGAACCTCTTGCGCAGGTAGTGGGCGGAGATGTCCTTGCCGACGACCACGCCCGTCTGGAATTCGACGCCCTCGGCCCGCAGCTGCTCGAGCCGGCGGTCGAGGATGTGCTTGTCCAGCTTGAAGTCGGGGATGCCGTAGCGCAGCAGGCCGCCGGCCTGCTCGTCCTTCTCGAAGACGACCACGCTGTGGCCGGCCCGGGCCAGTTGCTGGGCGGCGGCCAGGCCGGCGGGCCCGGAGCCGACGACCGCCACGCGTTTGCCCGTCTTGCTGCGGCGCGGGCAGCGGCTTGATCCAGCCTTCCTGGAAGCCCCGCTCGACGATCTGGTACTCGATGTGCTTGATCAGGACCGGCTCGATCGTTGATGGCCAGCGTGCAGGACGCCTCGCACGGCGCGGGGCAGACGCGGCCGGTGATCTCCGGGAAATTGTTGGTCGAGTGCAGGATCCGGCAGGCCCGTTCCCACTGGCCGTGGTAGACGGCCTCGTTGAACTCCGGGATGCGGTTGCCCAGCGGGCAGCCGGCGCCGTGGCAGAACGGGATGCCGCAGTCCATGCAGCGGGCCGCCTGTCGGTGAAGCGCCTCCGGCGTCAGCGGCAGGTCGATCTCGTGGAAGTCGTGGACCCGCTCCTCGACCGGCCGATGCCCGACCGGCTGACGTTTATGTTTCAGAAACCCGTTGAGCTCACCCATGGAACACCTCTTCGGTCGCCGGCGTGGTCTCGGTGTCGCGGTGCTCGACCGCCCGCAGCCGCTCCAGGGCCTTGCGATAGTCGATCGGCATGACCTTGACGAACTTGCCCGACATCTCCGGCCAGGTCCGCAGGATGCGACTTGGCCTGCTCGCTGCCGGTCCAGTGGAGGTGCCGGTCGATCAGGTCGTGGAGGACCGCCTGGTCCTCCTCCTGCCAGACCGTCTCCAGGTCGACCATGTCGAGGTTGCAGAGCGTGTCGAACAGTTGCTGCTCGTCGAGCACGTAGGCGACGCCGCCGCTCATGCCGGCGGCGAAGTTGCGGCCGGTCCGGCCGAGCACGACGACGGTGCCGCCGGTCATGTACTCGCAGCCGTGGTCGCCGACGCCCTCGACGACGGCCGTCGCGCCGCTGTTGCGGACGGCGAACCGCTCGCCGGCCAGGCCGTTGATGAAGACCTCGCCGCTGGTGGCGCCGTAGAGCAGCGTGTTGCCGACGATGATGTTCTCGTGGGCGTCGAAGGGCGAGCCCGGCGGCGTCTGGACGACGATCCGCCCGCCGGAAAGCCCCTTGCCCAGGTAGTCGTTGGTGTCGCCGATCAGCCGCAGCGTCACGCCGGGGGCCAGAAACGCCCCGAAGCTCTGGCCCGGCCGAGCCGGTGAAGCGTGATCTCGAGCGTGCCGTCGGGCAGGCCCTTCGGCGCCGTGCCGCTTGACGATCCGATTGCTGAGGATCGTGCCCACCGTGCGGTGGACGTTGCGGATCGGCATCGCCAGCCGCGTCGGCTTGCCTGCGTCTCGATGGCCGCGCTCGACCTGTTCCAGGATCTGCCAGTCGAGGTGGTCCTGCGAGCCTGTCGGTCTGCGGGCGCACGCAGCGCAGCGGCCAGCCGTCCGACGTGTCCGGCTGGTGCGAAGATCGGCCGAGAAGTCCAGCCCCTTGGCCTTCCAGTGGTCGATCGCCTTGCGGCAGCTGCAGCCGGTCGACGCGGCCGATCATCTCGTCGAACTTGCGGAAGCCCAGTTCGGCCATGATCTGCCGGACCTCCTCGGCCACGAAGAGCAGGAACCGCTGAACGATACTCCGGCTTGCCGGCGAACCGCTTGCGCAGCTCCGGGTCCTGCGTGGCGATGCCGACCGGGCAGGTGCCCAGGTGGCACTTGCGCATCAGCGAGGCAGCCGAGCGAGACCAGGGCCGCGGTGCCGAAGCCGAACCGCTCGGCCCCGAGCAGGGCCGCCGATCACCACGTCGCGGCCGGTCTTCATCTGGCCGTCGACCTGCACGAGGATGCGGTCGCGCAGGCCGTTCAGCACGAGCGTCTGCTGCGTCTCGGCCAGGCCGAGTTCCCACGGGCATGCCGGCGTGCTTGATCGACGACAGCGGGCTGGCGCCGGTGCCGCCGTCGTGGCCGCTGATGAGCACCTCGTCGGCGTTGCCCTTGGCCACGCCCGCCGCCACCGTGCCCACGCCGACCTCGGAGACCAGCTTGACCGAGACCTTCACGCCCGGATTGGCGCACTTCAGGTCGTAGATCAGCTGGGCCAGGTCCTCGATCGAGTAGATGTCGTGGTGCGGCGGCGGCGAGATCAGCGACACGCCGGGCGTGGAGTGCCGCAGCCGGGCGATCTCCTCGGTCACCTTGTGGCCGGGCAACTGGCCGCCTTCGCCGGGCTTGGCGCCCTGGGCCATCTTGATCTGCAGCATCCTTGGCGTTGGCCAGGTACTCGATCGTCACGCCGAACCGGGCGCTGGCCACCTGCTTGATGCCGCAGTTCAGCGAGTCGCCGTTGGGCCCGCGGCACGTAGCGGTGCGGGTCCTCGCCGCCCTCGCCGGTGTTGCTCATGCCGCCCAGGCGGTTCATGGCGATGGCCAGGGTCTCGTGGGCCTCCTTGCTGATCGAGCCGTGCGACATCGCGCCGGTGCAGAACCGCTTGACGATCTCGCGCGGCCGGCTCGACCTCCTCCAGCGGCACAGGCGCGCCCGGCACGAACTCGAACAGCCCGCGCAGCGTGCACAAGTCGCCGGATCTGGTCGTTGACCGCCTTGGCGTACTCGGCGATAAGAGCTGCGGGTCGTTGTTCCGGACCGCGTGCTGGAGCTTGGTGACGGTCGTCGGGTTCCAGAGGTGCTGCTCGCCGTCGAGCCGGAAGTGGTACTCGCCGCCGAAGTCCAGGTCCAGCGACGCCGGCGCTGGCGCGGCTGGAAGGCCGACTGGTGCCGGGCGAGCGCCTCGCGGGCGATCACGTCCAGGCCGACGCCGCCGATCCGCGAGCGGGTGCCGGTGAAGTACTCGTCGACCACCGTCGCGGTTCAGGCCGACGGCCTCGAACTGCTGGGCGCGCGTGGTAGCTGCGCAGCGTCGAGATGCCCATCTTGCGACATCGTCTTGAGGATGCCCTTCTTGACGGCCGTGATGTAGTGGTCGGCGAGCTGTCGACCGGCTCCACGTCCGTCGCGGCAGGTCGCCGTCGGCGTTGCAGCTTGTCGAGCGCCTCGAAGGCCAGGTAGGGATTGATCGCGTTGGCGCCGTAGCCGCACAGCAGGCAGAAGTGCATCACCTCGCGCGGCTCGCCGCTCTCGACGACGATGCCCGGCCTCGCTGCCGCAGCCGCCGCGTCGAGCAGGCCGTGGTGCACGCGCCGCGGTGGCCAGCAGGACTGGGAATCGGCGCCTTGCGTCGGCGGACACGTCGCGGTCGCTGAGGATCAGCAGCGACGCCCCGTCGGCGAATCGCCTGCTCGGCCGCGGCGACCAGCGCGTCCAGCGCCTCGGCGCAAGCGCCTCGCGCCGGATCGGCCGCGTCCGCGTCGAACAGCGCCGGCAGCGTCGACCACCTTGAAATCGTCGCGCCGGACCGTCGCGCAGCCGCTCCATGTCCTCGTTGGTCAGGATCGGGTGCGGCAGCTTCAGCTGCCGGCAGTGCTCGCGGCGTCTCGTCCAGCAGGTTCCGCTGCTTGCCGGTGAACGACATCAGCGACATCACCAGCCCTTCGCGCAGCGGGTCGATGGGCGGGTTGGTCACCTGGGCGAACAGCTGCTTGAAGTAGTTGAACAGCAGCTTCGGCCGGTCGGAGAGCACGGCCAGCGGCGTGTCGGTGCCCATCGAGCCGACCGGCTCCTGGCCGTTGGCGGCCATGGGCGCCAGGATCATCTGCAGCTCTTCGCGGGTGTAGCCGAAGGCCCGCAGCCGCTGGGCGAGCGTCTCGCGGATCGATCGGCGACGGCTTCGGCGGCTGGAACAGCCCGCGCAGCTCGATGCGGTTCTCCTCCAGCCAGCGGCGATAGGGCTTCTGCCGGGCGATCTTGCCCTTGATCTCGTTGTCGACGACGATCCGGCCCTCGTCGGTATCGACCAGGAACATGCGGCCCGGCTGAAGACGGCCTTTCTGCTGGATCTGCTCGGGCGGGAACTCGATCACGCCCGCCTCGCTGGCCAGGACCGCCAGGCCGTCGGTGGTCACCACGTAGCGGCAGGGCCGCAGGCCGTTGCGGTCCAGCGTGCCGCCGACCAGGCGGCCGTCGGTGAAGACCATCGCCGCCGGGCCGTCCCACGGCTCCATGATCGCGGCGTGGTACTCGTAGAACGCCCGCTTGTCGGTCGATGATGTGGTACTGCGGCCCGAACGCCTCGGGAATCATCATCATCATGGCGTGCGGCAGCTCCGGCCGGCGCGGACCAGCAGTTCCATGCGCGTTGTCGAAGCAGGCCGAGTCGCTGCCGCCCGGCTCGAGGATCGGGAACAGGTCGGACAGGTCGTCGCCGAACGCGGGACTGGCCATCGTTCGGCTCGCGGGCCCGCATGGCGGTTGCGCGTTGCCGCGGAGCGTGTTGATCTCGCCGTTGTGGGCGATCATGCGGAACGGCTGGGCCAGCCGCCAGCTCGGGAACGTGTTCGTGCTGTACCGCTGGTGGACGATGGCCAGGGCCGACTTGACCCGCGCGTCGGCCAGGTCGGGATAGTAGGCGAACAACTGCGGGGCCAGGAACATGCCCTTGTAGACGATCGTGCGGCAGGACAGTCGACGGACGTAGAAGTCGTCGGCCGTCGTCGCCCGAACTGCTCGCGCGACGCAGCCGCTCGGCCCGCTTGCGGGCCACGTACAGCCGCCGCTCCAAGTCCTCCTGCTCCACCGGCCCGCGCCGTCGATGAAGACCTGCCGGATGACCGGCTCGGCCGCCCGGGCGATCTCGCCCAGGCAGTGCGTTGTCGGCGGGCACGTCGCGCCAGCCCAGCACCTTCAGCCCGTGATGGCCAGGGCCTCTTCGAGAACGCGCTCGCACTTGGCGCGAAGCTCCGCGTCCTTGGGGCCGAAAACCATGCCGACGCCATAGCCCGAGGCGCCGGCAGCGAGAAGCCGAGCGTTGTCGCACTCGGCGGCGAAGAACTCGTGCGGAATCTGGAACAGGATGCCCGCCCCGTCGCCGGTCGTTTCGTCGGCTCCGGCGGCCCCGCGGTGCATCAGGTTCATCAGAATCTGCTTGCCGTATTCGACGATGGCGTGGTCGCGCGTGCCGGTGATGTTGACCACGGCCCCGATGCCGCAGGCATCGTGCTCGTACTGCGGTTCGTACAGACCCTGATTGTGCCATCGGAATTCCTCGAATTCCCCAGTTTGCGGCACGATGCCAGTTGTCGCCCCTCGTCTGAGGCTCTAACCATATCATACGGCATTACGCCCTCCCTGTTGTGGCAGTTCCCGTAATAGATTCCATAAGATAATATTATAATATTATCAGCATATCTTATCAAACAACGCCGCCTGGTAGGGTGCGTACCACGCACCATTCAAGGCTTACAGGACATGCCTTTTCTGCATCAGGCACCTCCAGGCCCTGGGCGGATTGGGATGATTCGATCCGAAATGGCTGCAAGAGAGGGACAGAACCTCGAAATAGGGCTCTACCGCCAGGACGATATCTGCCGCCTTCCGTTGCGGCGGACCCGGGCCTTGGCGCTGCTCGTCCGCATTGCCGACCAGCGTCAGCCACAAACCGGCCTCTTCCAGGTGAGCCGCGACGTTTTGGGCAAACCTTCGGCGGTCATCTGCCGAGTCAAAGGAGTGAAAACAGCCTCGGTCAAACGCGAAACCAAACGGAGCGCCGGCAATCCGGTTCCGCAAGAAATCGACAAGCACGAAGTTGCAGGCCACGTGGGCTTGTGCCGCCTTTTCCCTGGCCTGCGCGAGGGCCACGTCCGAGGTATCGGTCCCTGTAACCTCAAAGCGGTTCTCGGCCAGCCATATCGAGTTGTCGCCGGTTCCGCAGCCCATCTCCAGGACTTTGCAACTCGCCACGGGTCTCTGGGTCACCACCTCGACCAGGTTGAAATCGGGCCGACCGATGTCCCAGGGAGTGTCCCCCGATTCATATCGTTCTCGGTAGCGCTGTTCCATTGTTATCGGATACATGCCCCTGTGGGAAGAGTACCTCAACGGCCCTCGGACCACCCCGGAAGCCGAACTCATGACCTACATCTACCTGCCTGTGTCGTAGCCCGGCAAGGGAATTCCGGAATTCCCGCCCACGTTGTTTGCGGGACGCCGCGATTGCTGCTTGTCTCCCTTCCGGCCCCGGATCGCCGCTGTCAAGGGAAGAGCCGCCGGGACCTGCGCCGGCTCTTGGGGGCCTGCCCCCAAACCCCCGGCATCTTCCGCTTTTGGGCCAATAGCATGATAGCCACAGAAGCAACCACCCCTTCCAGGTTCCGGCCCAAGAGCCCTCAGGCTGCGCGCCGGCAAGCTCCGGATGCGACGGTCGGCCGCTCCGGAACGGCGGCCCGATCCTCTGGGCCCATGCTATTGGCGTAACGCGCCAAATGCCAGGGGTCCGGGGACAGCGTCCCCGAGGCAAAGCTGTTTTCCAGCCCCAAGTACGCAAGAACCGGATGAGCCCCAATTGGGACTATTTCCTCATTTCCACCTTGAAGGGGACATGGTACTCTCTTGCGGAGCCCAGTGAGTGGGGCGTCCTGAGAAACTCCGAGAAAGGATAAGACCGTGTCCGATGTTTTGCCGATCGCAGAAGCCATTGCACGCCGGGCCGGGGCCATCGTCAGGGAGGGGTTTGGCCATGTACGCCAGGTGCGGCAAAAAGGCGTGATTGACCTCGTTACGGAATTTGACCAGCGCTCGGAAGAGGTGATCGTTTCGGCCCTGCAGAAGGAATTCCCCGAGCATGCCATCCTGGCGGAAGAAAGCGGTCATCACCCCAGGACCAGCGAATATCAGTGGGTCGTGGATCCCATTGATGGAACGACCAACTTCGCGCATGGCATACCGCTCTTTGCC
This sequence comes from uncultured Planctomycetota bacterium, assembly GCA_963699595.1. Classification (GTDB taxonomy): domain Bacteria; phylum Planctomycetota; class Phycisphaerae; order Sedimentisphaerales; family Anaerobacaceae; genus PLanc-01. Next base: position 2,411 of record CAVOUO010000029.1, on the reverse strand, counting down.
ATATCCCTGGGGCTGTTGCGCGGCGAAGTTCCCGTGGCGGGAGTCGTCTATGATCCGCTGCACGAGGAATTGTTTGCTGCCGCCCTGGGACGGGGGGCCACTCTCAACGGCCGCCCCATCCACGTTTCCTCGCAGGCGCACCTGGGGCAAGCCCTTCTGGCCACGGGCTTCGCTTATGATATCCGCACCAATCCCCGGAACAACCTGGCCCAATTCGCCCAATTCCAACTGCGCACGCAAGGCGTGCGACGTTTGGGTTCTGCCGCGATTGATTGTGCGTGGACGGCGCTGGGGCGGCTGGATGGGTACTGGGAGTTTGGCATCAAGCCCTGGGACATTGCCGCCGGGGGACTGCTCGTGCGCGAGGCCGGCGGGCGGGCCACGTCCACCGAGGGAGACGAGGAGTTCATGCCGACGGGCACCATCGTCGTCTCGAACGGTCTGCTGCATGAGCAGATCCTGCGTGTCTTGCGCGAAGGGGACGATGCGCCTTTGCCGCAATAGCAGTCCTATACGCACCGGGTGACGCCGAATCGATGGGTGGAATTCCCGCAAAAAGAATCCCGCGATCGTCTTGACAACAGCTTGCTCATAGATGTCCCCGGGACTCCGGAATCCCCGAAGCTCCGCCGCACTTGCTCGTGGCGAGATGCGCGGTTAGACTGCCCATCATGACCAGAGTCCCTGTCACAGAGCTGAACGATCGCATGCAGCGGTTCCGCGCCTGCATGAACGCGGAGAATCCTGATTGGGAGCTGGGCGCGATCTTTGGGCGGATTAACCAATACTACTTCACCGGCACCATGCAGGATGGCGTGCTGCTGATCCCCCGCAGCAGCCCCGGTGTGTTCTGCGTGCGCCGCAGTTTCGAGCGGGCCTGCGCGGAATCGCTCTTCCCGGATATCCGGCCCATCAAGGGTTTTCGTGACGCAGCGCCGCTCGTGCCTGCGGCCCGCCACGCCATCCACATCGATACGGAAATGGTTCCGGTGGCTCTCCTGGGCCGGTTCCGCAAGTACTTCCCCTGCACAGAGGTAGGGTCCCTGGACCGCCAAGTCGCCCGGCTGCGGGCCGTGAAGAGCCCGTACGAGTTGGCGCTCCTGGAGAGGGCCGGTGCGATCCACAGACAGATCCTGGAGGAGGGGGTGGCGCCGCTGCTGCACGAGGGGATCTCCGAGGCCCAGTTCGCGTGCGACCTCTTCTCTTTGATGGTCAGGCAGGGACATCAGGGTGTGGTGCGCTTTGGGATGTTCAACGTGGACATCGCGGTGGGCCAGATGGGCTTTGGGGAGAGCTCCCTCTACCCGACCAGCTTCGACGGCCCGGGCGGGTGCCTGGGCATAGGGCCCGCCGCGCCGGTCCTGGGCAGCCGCGACCGTCGGCTTCGGAAGGGGGACCTGGTGTTTGTGGACATCGGCTGCGCCGTCGAGGGCTACCACACGGACAAGACCATGGTCTACATGTTCGGCAGACCGCTGCCCGACGAGGCGATCGCGGCCCACCGTCGCTGCGTCCAGATCCAGCGCGACGCTGGCCGCGCTGGTCAAGCCCGGTGCCGTTCCTTCGGAGATCTACGCCGCCGTCATGGCCGGCCTGGATCCCGCGTTCCTCCAGAACTTCATGGGCTTTGGCGACCGCCGTAGCGGCTTCCTCGGACATGGGGTGGGCTTGCAGATCGACGAGATGCCCGTGCTGGCTGCGGGGTTTGACGAGCCGCTGGCCGCGGGCATGGTGCTGGCCCTGGAGCCCAAGAAGGGGATCCCGGGCGTGGGCATGGTCGGCATCGAAGACACCTTTGTGGTCACGCCGGAAGGCGGCCGGAGCCTCACCGGGACCCATCCCGGATTGCCCCTGGTCGAGGGTTGACCCTCGTCGCACCGCGTACCCGGGAGGTAGGGATACCGTTGGACGGCCTGCCCCTCGATGAGGATGGGCTGATCGTCGAGTTCTCAAGGATCTGTGCGGTATGTGCGCGGCAATCCCCCTCGGCAGGAGAAATAAGTCTGGTATCGCCGCGGAATTCCCTTGAACCGTTAATTGCTGACTTGAGGGCTGATCCTCGAAGTGTGGTTCGGCACCACGAATTGTGAGACCATCAATTGCCTCGCGCGTCCGCAGGGATGCTACCGCTTCGTCGCCTCGTGAGGAGCTCGCGAACGGGGAGTGATAGGAGTGGCGCAAGAGTGCCGCGCAAATGCCACAGATGGTTACGGCCGACTTTGACGACGCTGCCGGGCAGAATGAGCGCCAGAAACGATACGTCGTGCGCGATTGCAAGACAGGACACATGGCCAGTGAATTGCTCTGCGACTCCAAGTGTGCAGGCCTGACTCAAATCACCGACGCAGGGGACGGGCACACCTGGAAGGGATGCGCCACCTACGCTTGCGACAAAAGTCGCCTTGTCAAGT
>CAVOUO010000028.1:0-11005 GCA_963699595.1 uncultured Planctomycetota bacterium | reverse complement strand
CTTCGGTCTCATAGTGCCAGTAGGGATTGTACCAGCCGCGGCTGTCAGCCACTTGTTGGGCGGTCAGACCAAACAGGAAGAAGTTCTCCTCGCCCGCTTCCTCTGCCATCTCGATGGTGGCGCCGTCGCGCGTACCGATGGTCAGCGCACCATTCATCATGAATTTCATATTGCCCGTGCCGCTGGCTTCGTAGCCGGCGGTCGAGATCTGATTGGAGACATCGCTGGCGGGAATCAGCCTTTCGGCCAGAGATACACGGTAATCCGGCAAAAACATGACTTTGAGCCGGCCCTGCACCGCCGGGTCGCCGTCGATCGTGCCGGCCAGATTGTTGATGAACTTGATGATGAGCTTGGCCAGGTGATACGCCGGGGCGGCCTTCCCGGCGAAGAAGAACGTGCGCGGCGGCATGTCGAGGTTGGGGTCCTTGCGCAAGCGGTTGTACAGCACCACGATGCGCAAGGCATTGAGCAATTGTCTCTTGTATTCATGGATCCGCTTGACCTGACTGTCGAAGATGGTGTCCGGATCCACGGTCTGGCCGGTCGTGGCCTTCAGCCAGTCGGCAAATTGCGACTTGGCCTGCGCTTCGCGGTGAGAAACGCGTCGCGAAAACCCTTGTCGGCGGCCAGCGGTTTGAGCTCGCTCAATTCGCCGAGGTCCCGAATCCAGCCATCCCCGATGGCCTCGGTGATCGTATCGGCCAGCGCCGGGTTGGCCAGCAGCAGCCACCGTCTCGGAGTGACCCCGTTGGTCTTGTTGTTGAAACGCTCGGGGAACATCTCCGCCAGGTCCTTGACCGTCATCGTACGCAGCAGTTCGGAATGGAGGGCGGCCACCCCGTTGGTGCTGTGCGAACCGACGATGGCCAGGTTGGCCATGCGAACCTTGCGCCGGGCGCCTTCCTCCACCAGGCTGACGCGCGCGAGGCGTCCATCGTCCCCGGGGAACCGGACACGGGCCGTATCAAGGAGACGGTGATTGATCTCGTAGATGATCTCCAAAAGACGCGGCTGCACCATTTCAAACCAGGCGACCGGCCATTTCTCGAGAGCTTCGGGCAAGAGCGTGTGGTTCGTGTAGGCCAGGGCCTTCTGGGTGATGTCCCACGCCTGGTCCCAGCCGAGGTGGGCGTCGTCCAGCAAAATGCGCATCAATTCCGGGACCGCCATCGAGGGGTGCGTATCGTTAAGCTGGAGGGCCACCTTTTCGGAAAGCCGGCTCCAATCGGCATTGCTGCGGCGGAATCGCCGCACCAGGTCGGCCAGCGAGCAGGCGACCAGGAAATACTCCTGCAGAAAACGCAGTCCCTGTCCCAGACTCGTGGTGTCGTCGGGATAGAGCACTCGCGTGAGCGATTCCGCCGTCAGCGTTTCCGCCAGCGCCCCCACGAAATCCCCGCGGCTGAATCTGGCAAAATCGAAGTAATCCGGCGCCGCGGCGGCCCACAGCCGCAGGGTGTTGATGGTCTTGCCGCCGTAACCCACTACCGGGCGGTCAAATGGGATTCCCAGCAGGCTGGAGGGCCGGCCGGGCACTCCCGCAAGCTGCCGCCGTGCATTTCAAAGGAGGAGTTCAGCTTCACCTCCACCATGTCCTGCAGACGCTCCACTTCCCACGGGTCCGGACGCCGAAGCCAGTTGTCCGGCTGTTCCTGCTGCCAGCCATCCACGATAGCCTGTTTGAAAATGCCGTATTCGTAACGCAGGCCGTATCCCATGGCCGGCAATTCCATCGTAGCCATTGAATCGAGGAAGCAGGCCGCCAAACGCCCCAGTCCGCCGTTGCCCAGGCCGGCATCGGGTTCTTGTTCCAGTACTCTGAGCAAGTCAATCTGCTTTTGCTCGGCTCCCTGCCGGGCAACCTCATCCAGCAGGAGATTGGTGAAGTTGTTGGCCAGGGAGCGGCCGATGAGAAACTCCATCGGAAAGGTAGTAAACACGTTTGGGATTCGCCTGCTCGTACGTCTGCTCCGTGCGCACCCAGCGCTGGGAAAGAACATCGCGCACGGAACGGGCCAAGGCTTCGTATTGTTCCCGTGGGCCGGCGGCTTTCAGGTCGATGACGTTATCAAACAGGAGATGCCTTTCGAAGAGGGCTTCGTCGCTACCGTAAAACTGAACGGGGCCGCACCCGTATCGTTGGAGCAGTTCTGAGATGTCCACGCGCTTCTTTGCCTTCCTGGCAGGAACCGCAATACCCGTGCTAACCATCTTGATCCCCCTTTCAGTTATCTCAGTACTCTGCATCACTTGCTCTTCCGCGCGCGAGCCGGACGGCTGCAGGGAGTCACGGCTCACATGACGAGTCTCATTCCACAGAACAATCGCCGGCCGGGAAAGGCTTCCTTCGTAACCGAGGGCACTGAGGCTCGCCGTGCTCAGTTTGAAGGACCGGCTGGTGTCGGACGGCTCGAGCCCGATCCAGCGGGCGGCCAGCACCCGCATGAAATGACCGCTGGAGAAAAGCAGCACGTTGTCATTCACCGCGCGCACACGGCGCACCACGCGGTCCGCCCGCGCCGCCACCTGCGCCGGCGTTTCCCCGCCGGGGCAGCCGTCCCGGAACAGGAGCCAGCCCGGACGCTCCGCCAGGATCTCCGCGGTGCGGCGCCCCTCATAGTCCCCGTAGTTCCACTCCACCAGGTCGGGGTCTATTTCTGCACGATCACCGAAGCCGGCCAGTTCACAGGTCCGGACCGCGCGCTGCAGGGGGCTGGTATACACCTTGGCAAACTCGATCTCCTGCAACCGTTCCCCGAGCCGTCGCGCCGTCTGCTCCCCTTGTTCGGTCAGCGGCAGATCGGTCAGTCCCGTATACTGGCCCGTGAGGCTCCAGGCCGTCTCACCATGTCTGGCCAGATAGACAACCGGAAGTTCCTCGCCCACGAATCGCCCTTTCCGCAAGAATGCCTTTAACCGACGCCCGTCCGACCCATTCGTAACGACTCACACTTTTTGACTACGCGCTTATACCGACACCGATACGGGGCAGCACAAATCGTTGCTATCAGGGAAACTACTATTGTCTACGTCGGGAATACTGGTTCTTGGCAAATAGGGCAAAGCCTGCTGCAAATATAGGACTTGCCCTGAGTGTCAATATTCTTGTCGATTCCGTATTGTGCCAAGTAGTGGTTTTCTGTGTCGTTGGCAGAAACGAGGAATACGTTCCGGAGCTATCGCAACTATGAGAGGCTTGTGCGAAATCGTTCACCGCAAGCGGTCCGGCGTGCAACAAGTCAAAAAGCAGCACCTGACCTTCATATCCGTGTTTCGGGTGTGCGATCTCCGGCTTCACAACTGTTGCTGGAAGGGAAGTTTCAGATGGCATTGGTAACCACCAAGAAGATGTTCGCCATGGCCTACCAGCACGGCTATGCCATTGGCGCGTTCAACGTCAACAACATGGAGATCACGCAGGGTATCATGTTCGCGGCCGCCGAGGAAGAGGCCCCCGTGATTCTCCAGGTTTCGCGGGGGGCGCGGAAATATGCCAGCATGATCTACCTGCGGAGGATCCTCGACGCCGCCGTCGAGGAAAATCCGACGATTCCGGTCTGCATGCACCTCGACCACGGCGATACCTTCGAGACCTGCAAGCAGTTTGTCGATGAGGGCTTCACCTCGGTCATGATCGACGGGTCGCACTATCCGTTCGAGGAGAATGTCGCCCTGACCCGACAAGTGGTCGAGTATGCCCACCCGCACGGCGTGGTGGTCGAAGGCGAGCTGGGGCAGTTGGGCGGCATCGAAGAGGACGTGATCGGGGTCGGCGCCGAGGACATCCACAAGCACCTGACCGACCCGGATCAGGCGGTCGAATTCGTCCGCCAGACCGGCGTGGATTCGCTGGCGGTCGCCATTGGGACCAGCCACGGGGCCTACAAGTTCAAGAACCCCCCCAAGCTGGCCTTTGATGTGATCGAGCAGGTGGCCCAGAGACTGCCGGGCTTCCCCCTGGTGATGCACGGTTCCAGCACCGTGCCGAAGGAGTTCCGAGACCTGATCAATCGATATGGCGGCCAGATGCCGGATGCGACGGGTGTGCCGGAAGAGGCGATCAGCGAAGCGGCGCAGATGGCCGTCTGCAAAGTGAATTTCGATACGGACCTGAGAATGGCGATGACGGCGACGATCCGGCAGGTCTTCGCGAAGAAACCCACCGAGTTCGATCCGCGCAATTACCTCGGCCCGGCGCGAGAAGCGATCAAGAGTATGGTCAAGCGCAGATTCCATGTTCTGGGATGCGCCGGTAAAGCCGCGGAATGCAGCGCACACCCATCAATGGTCCCTGTGCACTCGTAAGAGCGATATTGCAGAAAGGGAGACTGTCATGGCAAGGCAAATGGTGGAAGAACGCACCGCACCGCTATCCCGCACCGAACTGGAGCAGATGAACGCTTACTGGCGGGCGGCCAATTACCTCTCGGTAGGGCAGATCTATCTGCTGGATAATCCTCTGTTGCGCGAGCCGCTCAAACGCGAGCACGTCAAACAAAGACTGCTGGGGCACTGGGGGACGACGCCCGGACTCAATTTCATTTATGTCCATCTGAACCGTTTGATCAACAAATACGACCTCGATGTGATTTATCTGGCCGGCCCGGGACACGGCGGCCCCGCCCTGGTGGCCAACGTTTATCTGGAAGGAACGTACAGCGAGTACTATCCGGATATCACCCAGGATGAAGAGGGAATGAGAAAGCTGTTCAAGCAGTTCTCTTTTCCGCACGGCATTCCCAGCCATGTGGCGGCCGAGACGCCGGGTTCCATCCACGAAGGCGGGGAATTGGGTTATGCGGTCTCGCACGCGTATGGGGCGGCCTTCGACAATCCCGACCTGATCGTCGCGTGCGTCGTCGGCGATGGAGAGGCGGAAACCGGGCCTTTGGCGGCCGCCTGGCATTCCAACAAATTCCTGAATCCCGCCCGGGACGGCGCCGTGCTTCCCATCCTGCATCTGAATGGATACAAGATCGCCAATCCCACCATCCTGTCCCGCATCCCGCACGACGAATTGGAGAGTCTCTTCATTGGCTACGGCTACAAACCCTATTTTGTGGAGGGTTCCGACCCGGAGACCATGCACCAGGAAATGGCGGCCACGATGGAAGACATCGTCGCGGAGATTGTCTCGATCCAGGACAACGCACGGGTCCGGGGCAACCTGACGCGTCCGCAGTGGCCTATGCTCATCCTGCGGTCTCCCAAAGGCTGGACCGGCCCCAAGGAAGTGGACGGGCTGAAAACGGAAGGCTTCTGGCGCTCGCATCAGGTTCCCTTCTCCAAGATGGACGATGAGCACGTCAAACTGCTGGAAAGCTGGATGAGAAGCTATAAGGCCGAGGAGCTGTTTGATGACAGCGGGAAACTGATCCCGGAGCTGGCGGAATTGGCGCCGAAAGGCAAGCGGCGAATGGGCGACAACCCGCACGCCAACGGCGGGCTGCTGCTGAAAGACCTCCGCATGCCGGATTTCACCGACTACGCGGTGGACGTCCCGGCGCCCGGGCAGGTGCTCGGAGAAGCGACGCGCACCATGGGCAAGTTCCTGCGGGATGTGATGAGACTCAATCTGGACACCGCGAATTTCCGCGTGCTCGGTCCGGATGAGGTGGCCTCGAACCGGTTGGGAAATCTGTTTGAAGTGACGGACCGGACCTGGATGGAACCGACGATTCCGGAAGATGACCATCTTTCTCCGGATGGCCGGGTCATGGAAATCCTGAGCGAGCATACGTGTGAGGGGTGGCTGGAAACGTATCTGCTGACCGGCCGCCACGGCCTGTTTACTTCCTATGAGGCGTTCATCCATCTGGTGGATTCCATGTTCAACCAGCACGCCAAATGGCTGAAGGTCACGCGGGAGATTCCGTGGCGCCGGCCCATTGCGTCGCTCAATTACCTGCTCTCCTCGCACGTGTGGCGCCAGGACCATAACGGTTTCAGCCATCAGGACCCGGGCTTCATCGACCATGTGGTGAACAAGAAGGCGGAGATCATCCGGGTGTATTTCCCGCCGGACTCGAATTGCCTGCTGTCGGTCACCGACCACTGTCTGCGCAGCCGCAACTACATCAACGTCATCGTCGCGGGCAAGAACCCCCAGCCGGAATGGCTCACGATGGACCAAGCCGTCAAACATTGCACGGCGGGCATCGGCATCTGGCCCTGGGCCAGTAACGATCTGGGTTCCGAGCCGGATGTGGTGATGGCGTGCTGCGGTGATTCTCCCACCATCGAAACCCTCGCGGCCGTCGACATTCTGCGAAAACATGTTCCCGACCTGAAGATTCGCGTGATCAATGTGGTGGACCTGATGACCCTTGTGTCCAAAGAGGAGCATCCGCACGGCCTGAGCGATTTCGAATTCGATTCCTTGTTTACCAAGGATAAACCCATCGTTTTCGCCTACCACGGCTATCCCGGGCTGATTCACCGCCTGACCTACGGGCGCACCAACCATAAGAATCTGCACGTGCGCGGGTTCAAAGAGGAAGGAACCACCACGACCCCGTTTGACATCATGGTGATGAACGAGCTGGATCGCCTGCATCTCGTCTCCGATGTGATCGACTGGGTCCCCAAACTCGGTCCGATGGCCGCCTATGCCAGACAGATCATACGCGAGAAGCTGATCGACCATGCGCAGCATGTCGCCAAGTATGGTACGGATTTGCCGGAGGTAAGCGATTGGACCTGGCCGTATGCCAAGGAAAAAGGCGGCAGTTGACTCAGAGCCCCTATGAACATCCTGGCTATAAATTGCGGTTCGAGCAGCATCAAATTTCGACTGTTTGATGCCGACCGGAGCTTTCGACTGCTGGCGAGAGGATTGGCCGAGCGCATCGGCCAGGCCTCCGGGGCCGTTTCCGGGAATATCGCCGGCCAACGGGACTTTCGCGCAGGACTCCCCCTGCCGGACCACCGCAGCGCGATGCATGCTCTCCATCAAACGCTGGTCGAGGCCGGTTCCGATTTGGCGGTCATCAATACCCGCATCGATGGAGTAGGGCACAGAATCGTCCACGGGGGAGAACGGTTCCGAAACCCGGCGGTGATCGACGCCGAGGTGATTGGCGGCATCAAAGAAGCGGCCCGGTTCGCGCCTCTGCACAGTCAGCCCAATGTGATCGGCATTGAGGTCGCACAGGAGTTGCTGCCGGATATTCCCCATGTGGCGGTGTTTGACACCGCCGCGCATCAGACCCTCGAGCCCAAAGCGTTTCTGTACGCGGTTCCGATGGAATACTATGACACCCACGGAATTCGCAAATATGGTTTTCACGGAATCAATCACAGCTACGTGGCGCAGGAAGCCGCGCGGATTTTGGCCACGCCCTTAGAGCATTTGAAAGTCATCACTTGTCATCTCGGCAACGGCTGTTCCGTCACCGCCTTTGCCCAAGGCAGAAGCATGGACACCTCCATGGGACTGACACCCTTGGAAGGATTGGTGATGGGCAGCCGTTGCGGCGACCTGGACCCTTCTGTCGTTTTGTATCTCATCGAGGTGTTAGGACTGCGGGCGGGACAGGTAAGCGATGTGCTCAACAAAGAGAGCGGCTTATTAGGGTTATGCGGCAAGAGCGATATGCGCGACATTATCGCCGCGGCCCAGCAGGGAGAAACGCGCTCCCAAGTGGCCCTGGACGTATTTGTCTATCGGATCCAGAAGTATATCGGGGCCTATGCGGCGGCGCTGAATGGGATTGACGTAGTCGCATTCACCGGAGGGATTGGGGAAAACAGCCCGTACATCCGAGAACGGGTCGCCGCCAACTTGGGATATCTGGGCGCACACATAGACCCGGAGAAGAATGACAATAATGCCACGGTGTTTTCGTCCGACCAGGCCTCTCTGACGCTCATGACCATTCCCGCGAATGAAGAAAGGGTGATTGCGCAGCAAACGTATCGCCTGCTTACCCAGAGCAATGTACAGGTGACATCCTAGGAGCTTCCCATGTCCAAAGCCAACTCCAAAAAGTCATGGACGCGGATTCTTGTGGTGGTCGCTATCCTTGCCGTCGCCGCCTTGCTGGGCTTCAAATACTGGAGGGCCAGGCAATCCGCGCTGCCCCCGGGGATTGCCTCGGGCAACGGCCGGCTCGAGGCCAAACTGGTCGATGTCGCCGCCAGGGAACCCCTGCGGGTCAAGGAAATCCTCGTGGAGGAAGGCAATATCGTCCAGCCGGGTCAGGTCGTGGTCCAGATGGATACCGTGACGCTGGAGGCCGAATTGCTCGAGGCGAAACAGAAGGTCCTCGCGGCGCAGGAACAGATCGCCGCCGCCCAAGCCGCCATCGTCAAGCGGAAAAGTGAGATCGAACTGGCCAAGCTCGAGCTCGCACGCACCGAGAAACTCCTCAAAGAGCGCGCCGCCTCGCAGGAGCAATACGATATCCGCCAGACGGCCGTGCAGACCAACATGGCCGGCCTCGCGCAAGACGAAGCCCACCTGCAAACCACCAAGCAACAAGTCGAAGTCGCACAGGCCAACGTCGCCGTGATCCAGACCCGCATCGACGACGCGACGCTCAAGTCCCCCGTCCGGGGCCGCGTGCTGTATCGCCTGGCCGAGCCAGGCGAGGTCTTGGCGGCCGGCGGGAAGGCCTTGACGTTGGTCAACCTGCAAGACGTCTACATGGAGATCTTCCTCCCCTCCGAAGAGGCCGCTCGGGCCAGGGTTGGGAGCGAGGCGCGGATTACCCTGGACGCGGTGCCCGACCTCACCGCCCCCGGGTATGTGAGCTTCGTGTCCCCGGAAGCGCAGTTCACTCCCAAACAGGTGGAGACACGCAGCGAGCGCAGCAAGCTGATGTTCCGCGTCAAGATTCAGGTGCCGGAAGAGTTGGTCGCCTCTTACATCGAGTACGTCAAGACGGGCGTTCGGGGCGTGGGGTATGTCAAAGTGGATCAATACGCGGTCTGGCCGGCCCGGCTGGAGAACCTCTTGACGCCGCCCCAGGAGCCGGCCCCGGTGGTGCCCGCCAAGCAACGACTCAAGGAGGTGCCTTATGCGCAGCCCTAACGGGGCAAAGCCAAGGAGCTGGGCTCCCAAACGCGAAGCATCGCGTTTGGGGTCCCTGTCCCGAGAGCCGGGTGGGGTCCCCAAACGCCCTTCATCGCATTTGGGAGCCCCTGCCATGTCTACGCCTCGTAGACATGCTGGACCGGTGGGCAAGACATGCCTACGCAAAGCCGTAGGCATGGCACCCCGGCTTAGTTTGCTCTTGATCTTGAGCGGGTGCACGGTGGGCCCCGACTTCGTGAGACCCGAAGCCAACGTGAACGAAAACTGGAACGAGAAAAGCGACGCGCGGGTCCGGCAGACGGCGATGGACCAGCAGTGGTGGAAAGCGTTCCACGATCCGGCGTTCGATCAGTTGATCCAACTGGCCTACCGGCAGAACCTGCCCTTGCAGATCACCGGTCTGCGGATTATGGAAGCCCGGGCCCAGTTAGGCATTGCCCTCGGCCGGCAGTATCCCCAGGTACAAGAGGCCTTCGGCAGCGCCAGCAACGTGGGCCTCAGCAGGAATGCCCCTAACCAAAGCTTCCCCGATCGATATTTCTGGGATTATCAGTTGGGCTTCGATGCGACCTGGGAATTGGATTTCTGGGGCCGGTTTCGGCGGGACGTGGAGGCCTCCCGCGCCAATCTGATCGCTTCGATGGCCGACTATGACAACGCCCTGGTCTCGCTGACCGCGGAAGTCGCCCGCACCTATACGGTGCTTCGTACCTCGGAAGTGCTCCTGGAAATCACCCTGGCCAACGTCAAACTGCAGGAGGAGGGCTTGCAGATTGCCGAGTCGCGGTTCCGCAACGGCGCCACGACGGAACTCGATGTGACCCAGGCGCACGTTGTTGGAGAGCACCCGGGCTTCGGTCCCGGGGCTGCAGATCAACGTGCAGCAGGCCCAGAACGCCTTGAGCACGCTGTTGGGACAACCCCCCGGCACCATCCAGGCACTCCTGGAGGGACCCAAAGGGATTCCGACGGCCCCGGCAGAAGTAGCCGTGGGCATGCCGGCGGAACTGCTGCGCCGCCGTCCCGATATCCGCAGTGCCGAGCTGTTTGCCGCCGCCCAGAGCGCCCGCATCGGCGTGGCCAAAGCGGATCTCTATCCCGCGTTTTCGCTCTTCGGTGAGATCGGCTTCGAGAGCAGCAGCAACGGCGGGGCATTGTCCAACCACGCGGACCTTCATAATCTGTTTGACGGTGGCAGTCTCTTCTATTCCTTCGGCCCGGGGTTCCGGTGGCCCCTTTTCAATTACGGCCGCATCAAGAACAACGTGCGGGTCCAGGACGCGCGGCTTCCAGCAATTGCTCGTCAACTACCAGGACACCGTGCTCCGGGCCGCCCGGGAAGTGGAAGATGCGCTGATCGGGTTTCTCAAGAACCAGGAAGCTCTGGTGTCTTACCAGAACTCCGTGGCGGCGGCCCAGCGGTCGGTGGAGATCGCCCGGGTGCAATATCGGGAAGGCGCCGCGGACTATCAGCGCGTGATCGACACGGAACGCTCCCTCTTGCAGGAAGAAACTCGCCTGGCCGACACGCGCTCCTCCGTTGCCACCAATCTGATTGCCTTGTATAAGGCCTTGGGCGGGGGGTGGGAATTGCGTTTGGGCCAGCCCATCCTTCCGGCCAGCACGCAAGCCGAGATGCAAAAACGAACCAACTGGGGCCGTTTGTTGCCGTCGTCACCGGCGCCGGAAACCCTGGACCCACCCCCGCCGGCGCGCGAGATACCGATCTTACAGAAACCTGAGTGGTAGATTCCTTACATCGCACAGGAGATCCAGTCCATGTCGTTCTCTGCCTCTGAAGGGGCCCCCACCGGCGATGTATCGCCGGTGGGAACCCAATCCGTCGGTACGCCGGTGGTCACGATCAAGGACGTCACCCACCGCTATGGGAGCGTGGTGGCGCTCGATGGCATTTCCCTCGATATTCCCAGCGGCCGCATGGTCGGCATCATCGGCCCGGACGGT
>CAVOUO010000027.1:0-225317 GCA_963699595.1 uncultured Planctomycetota bacterium | reverse complement strand
AAGTCCCGCAACGCCCAACCTGCCTCGTCTTCGGCGGCCAGGATCGCAAAACGCTGTTCATCACGGCCCGATCATCGCTCTACAGCGTGCGGATCAAGGTCAATGATTGACCGGCTGCGCGGTTTGTAGTGACGCCGTGAGGCGTTATCCGTGTCGAGGGCAACTACTTCCCAATCAACAGGACTTCCACGGAATCACCGGTTTTCTCCACCCGTCTCGGATTGTCGAACGGCTTGAACGCCGGGTCGTGGGTGCGAAGCGATCCTTTGGGCAGATAATCCCACCGCATTGTTGCCGGATGGGCTATCGTGATAGGATGGATCTCCTGTCGCTTGGCGAGCGCCTCCTTGGTCTTCTGTGTGACGAGGCGGCGCGATTCTTCCACCGGGACCAGATCGGCGCTTTGCGGCCCCGTTCCCTTCTTCGTCTGGCAGGTGACAACTCCTGGAAGCCATGAGCGGGCCTCCGCACACGCCTTGTCATCTCCCGAAACCATGACCACCGGAACTTTGTATTCCGCGGCAATCGCCGCATCGACACCGATCTCGCCCACTTCCCGGCCGTTCAACCACATCCCCTGGATCGACGCGGAAGAATAGGAATGGGCCAGTGTGCCGCCCGGCGTCAGGGCCTTGGCGTGATACCCCAGCAAGATCAGCGCCGCAGAGCCCTCGATATCCTTGAATCGCTTCCCCGGCGTTGCGCTTGGATCAGCTTCGCACGGCGGTCAATCGCTTGTGGATTCACGTTGCGACCACCCCCATGATGGTCCCGTACCACGACTTCCGTTGCCCCGGCGGCAAAGCATCCCTCAATGCAAGCGTTCATGTCCCCGGCCATGAGCTGCTTGCCCTCCTCGGCGGCAACCTGCTTACTGGACGTAATCCCGCTGCACCCTTCCATGTCGGTCGATATGTAGACCTTGAACGCCTGGGCGGCGGCGGGATGTCCGAGGAACAGAGCCAACGAAAAACTGACTAGCCAAGAGATGTTCTGGCGAAAACTCATCAGCACCCATCCTTTCACTTCGCACGACAACAAGATCAGGGCAGCATCTTTCGGGCCCAATGCCACGTTGCCGGATGCCGTGACCGTGTCCGGCAGCGTACCTGCGTCGATTGTGGTTGTCAATCTTGTACTCCAGGCGGAACTCCTTGCCGATGGACGGGAGGAGGTCGAAGAACAAGCGGACGCCGAATATCGCGAGTCTTGCGGGCCGAGAGCATCGCCTGCTATGGACGTGCGTTGGGCAGGGAGGATCGAAGCTTGCCCGAGTAGGGAGGCATGTGATAAAAGGAGTCAGAGCCATGAGTAAAACAACCAATAGTGGAGTGGCAGAAATGAAGAACCTCAAACAGTTTGAAGTCTGGTTCGTCACGGGCAGCCAACACTTGTATGGCCCAGACGTTCTGAGACAGGTTGACGCTGACTCCCAACAGATCGCGGCATTTCTGGATGCGTCCGAGTCAATTCCCTGCACGGTGGTGTTCAAGCCCGTGGTCAAGACTGCCCAGGAGATCTCCGGGCTATGCACGCAGGCCACTGCGGCGCGAATTGTGTCGGCCTGATTGCCTGGATGCATACCTTCAGTCCCGCCAAAATGTGGATCGCGGGACTGGGGCTTCTGAACAAGCCTTTTGCGCACCTGCACACGCAGTTCAACCGGGACATCCCCTGGGATAAGATCGACATGGATTTCATGAATCTGAACCAATCGGCACATGGCGACCGAGAATTCGGTTTCATGTGCAGTCGCCTGCGCCAAGACCGCAAAGTCATCGTCGGGCACTGGCAGGACCCGACCGTCCACGAGGAGCTGGACGTATGGATGCGGGCGGCCTGTGCCTGGCACGACTGGCAGGGAATGAAGATCGCCGTTTCGGCGACAACATGCGCGAGGTCGCCGTCACGGAGGGGGACAAGGTCGAAGCACAAAGGCAATTCGGCTACGGCGTCAACGGTTACGGCGTCGGGGATCTGGTGGACGTGATCAACGAAGTGACCAGCGCTCAGATCGACGCCACGGTGGCGGAATATCACGGCCTCTATAACGTGGACGTGCCGAAGAAGCAAAGCGGATCGCTGCGCGAGGCCGCTCGAATCGAAGTGGGCACCCGAAGGTTTCTTACCGACGGTGGCTTCCAGGCGTTCACCACGACCTTTGAAGACCTGCGTGGCCTGGTCCAGTTGCCGGGTTTGGCGGCTCAGCGTCTGATGGCCGAGGGATACGGCTTCGGCGCCGAAGGGGACTGGAAGACGGCGGCCCTGGTTCGAGCCATGAAGGTCATGGCCGCCGGCGCCCACGGCGGAACGTCCTTCATGGAGGACTACACCTACCATCTCGATCCGTCGGGCATGAAAGTGCTGGCGCGCACATGCTCGAGGTCTGTCCCACGATCGCCGGCGCCAAGCCGTCCTTGCAGGTGCATCCCCTGGGCATCGGAGGCAAGGCCGATCCTGCCAGACTGGTCTTCACTGCCCCGCCGGGCGAGGGGATCAACGTGTCGTTAGTGGACATGGGCAACCGATTCCGGATGATTGCGAACCCCTGCAGGGTGGTGGCTCCCGATGCACCGTTGCCCCACCTTCCGGTGGCCAGGGTCCTTTGGCAGCCGAAGCCCAACCTCAAGACGGCGGCGGCAGCCTGGATTATCGCGGGAGGAGCCCATCACACAGGTTTCAGCATGGCCTTGACGAAAGATCATCTGGCCGATTTTGCCCAGATCGCCGGCATTGAATACCTGCCGATCGATGAGGATACGACGCTTGCCACGCTGAACAGGGACATCCGAATTAACGAAGTCTATTTCGCACTCGCCAAAGGATTGAAGTAAGAAGCTCCTGACCCCACCCCCAGTCAATCCTGCGTCCGGGTGAACTGATATACCCCGAGATCGATGCGGCTCGCTATTGGCCGAGCTTCGTAGCCATGGCCTCTTCTCACGGGGACAAAAGCCGGCGACGGTTTCTCGATTTGTTCCAGCGGAATCGACCGCGACGCTGTAGATCGCCTCCTCTTCGACCCAGTTGAAAGCGAAGATCGTGTTGTCGCCGCGGGACTTGAAATTCTCCCCTTCGGTCGAGTGATGGATGTAGATCAAAGGGAACCGGCCCATGGGACTCCCGCGACATCTGCGAGCCAGCCGTTGTCAGGCCTGTACCGGCCTTAGCCGGGTCGAATAGGACCATTCGGAGTACCGCGTTTACGCAGATCGGACTGGTCTTTCCCGCCTGAAGGCGGTACTCCGAACCTCTCTTTGTCACCCTCGCGACGGCGGGAATCAACTGGCGACAGAGTTGACAGGGGCTGCTAAAGTAGGGGCCGAGACAAGTAGGCTGCCCCCGAAGTCCCTGTGCGTCTACATATACATAGACAAACAGGGTCAATATGTCTACATATACGTAGACAACTCGCCATGTTCTCGTCATGCCTTTAGGCCGTTTTGCACCCCACCCTCCCCTGGAATTCCGGGGACGCCACACTTTCTCGAATTGAGTTGGCGTCGTCGAATCTTGCGGTGCTCTGGGGGATTCCATCCCCAAACCCCTGGCGGCTTTTCGCATTCAGCCAGTAGCATGACAGAATGGGACGGTGCGTGATACGCACCCTACGTGGCTCTACAGCATCCAGGTTCGGAGTACCGGCTTTAGCCGGGTCGAATAAGACAGTTTGGAGTACCGCGTTTACGCGGATCGAACTTGTCTTTCCCGCCTGAAGGCGGTACTCCGAACTCTTCTCTTTCACCCTCCCGACGCCGGGAATCAACTGTCGACAGGGTTGAGAGCGGCTGGCAAAGCAAGGACCGAAACAGGTAAGGCTGCTCCCGAAATCCCCCCAAACGGATGCAGAAGGGTCTTGCAAATTTAATATTGAATGTTAGATTGACAGACATAGCTGCAAGGAGTCCGGTCATGATCCAGCGTCATCTGGAACGGAAGCTGCGGACCGCGGCCGAGCAATACCCGGTCGTACTGCTGTTGAAGAACTACTACAACCGGGGGGCTACGCCCGATCTCTATTTCTGGCGGGACTCGACCGGCCACGAAATCAACCTTCTCCTCGATCACGGCGGGGACTTGGTCCCGATCGAGATCAAGTCCGGCCAGACCTTTGCCAGCGACTACCTCCAGGGCCTCACTTATTGGAGCTCCCTGCCCGACCAAGCAAACGCACGGGCGGCCCTGGTCTACGGCGGCGACACGTCCTACCTGCGCCAGGGAATCGCCGTCCTCTCCTGGCAACACTGGGAGTAGCGGGACCCCGGTGTCGCATTCACTATTTCTTATATCGCCTTATCTTAAATAGGGTGCGTCCCCAGTTTCCCCGGTCCAGAGCTTGTCCTGAGCCTGCGAAGGGACGGGCTCTGAGCCTGTTGCGGCGACGGTCGCGGGATTTCTTCGCGGGAATGTCACACTGAAAAGCAGTAGTCGGCAGTCACTATCCATCAATGATCTTTGAACTTCCGCATCCACGGGGGCCAGTCTTGCGGCTTGACCCCACCGGCCTGCGTCCAAGGTCCGGCCGTATTGAAACTGTCGTGCCATTGCAGCGTCCACAATTCCTTCAGCCCCACAGGCCGGACCGCCCCATCCAGGAACCAGCCGTTCATGGTCCCGTTGTGCCGATTGATGCACTTCTCCTGCACCAAGCCGGAATTCCGCGCTGGGATATCTCCCTTCCGGGAATTCCAGGAGGAGGTGTTCTTTCGTCCCTGGCGGGACCCATGCGGATGAATAGAAGTAGTCGGTAGTCAGTAGCCGGTAGCCGGTGAGCCAGGGCTCAGCTACAGCCTGCGGCCTACCGTCTCCGGCCTGCCGTGGAGATTTCTGCGGTATTTTAGATTTTTGCACAACATACGGGCGTCGAGAAGCGTCTATATATGGTGAAACTATATTGTCACAGCGATCAGTTGGCAGTTCTCAGTCCCCGGTCAAACGGAGACCCTGGCAACCAGGGGCAACCTGCGGCCTCCGGTCTGCCGCCTCCGGCCTCTGGGCCTCCGCCGGGGTCGGTTGTACAAACAAAGCCAATTTGCCCGGCCGGGCCGGGTGGGACGAGGCCCCAGGGACGTGGGACGCGGGGCAATCGTGCAAAACGAAGCCAATTCGGGAAGGTGTCGGGCGGGGACGCCCAACCCATTCGCTGTCGCTCAGGGCAGGCTCTACCAAGAGCCGATCATGCGAAACAAAGCCAAACTTGGGAGGACTGGGGCATATGGGCAAATGCGATCATCCTACGGGGGGCTTTGCCAGAAGGTGGAGCGTGCGAAACAAACCCAATTTGCCGGAGCCGGTGCGAGTGACAAGTGCTTTTGAAAGAAAGGGTTATGGCAGTTTCAGGTGGTCCGTCGACCGTGAAAAACAAAGCCAATTCCCGGCAGGTGGGACGGGGGCCGTGGGATGTAGTACGAACAAAGCCAATTGGCCCGGGCTTATCGTGCAAAACGAACCCAATTTTCCCGCGGCGCCGGGGGCCCTCCCTCGCCTCTGACCCTCCGGCCTCGCCCCCGCCAAGGCTATCGTGCGAAACAAAGCCAATTTCCGAGGCAGTTCGCCCGCCGTATGCCGGCCGACATCCCCGTCGGCCAAGGCGGGAATTGACTATTGACAGGGGTGGGGGAGGCCACTAAAGTAGTCATCCGTTTTTCACTCGCTCCTGTTCGGGGAGGTGTCTGGGTTCCGGTCCCACCCGGTTTGGAGTCCCCCGCCGCAGAGGGCGCAAGGGTATCCCAAACGCGACGTATCGCGTTGGGGGACCCCAAGAATAGTCGCAGGTGTTTAGGAGAATGATTCATGGCAACGAAGGTTGGAGTAAACGGTTTCGGTCGCATCGGCCGGCTCGTGGTTCGCGCAATGGCGGGAAGCCTGACAAGTTCCAGGTCGTGGCCATCAACGATCTGTTTGACGCCGACATGCTGGCGTACATGTTCAAGTACGACTCGACCCAGGGCAGATTCGCCGGCAAGGTCGAGGTCAAGGGAACCGCCATCGTCATCAACGGCAAAGAGATCCCGATCCTCAATGAGAAAGACCCGGCCAAGCTGCCGTGGGGCAAGATGGGCGTGGATGTCGTGCTGGAGTCCACCGGCAAGTTCACCTCCCGCGCCGCCGAAGGCAAGCCGGGCTACGACACGCACCTGACCGCCGGCGCCAAGCGCGTGCTGCTGTCCGCCCCGGCCAAGGACAAGCCGGACGCCACCATCGTGCTGGGCGTCAACGACAACGAGCTGAAGGCGTCGATGAAGTGCATTTCCAACGCCTCGTGCACGACGAACTCCCTGGCCCCCGCCTGCAAGGTTCTGCACGAGAAGATCGGCATCGTCAAGGGCCTGATGACCACCGTGCACGCCTATACGAACGATCAGGCGATCCTGGACATGCCGTACAAGGATAAGCGTCGCGGCCGCGCGGCCGCCCTCAATACCGTGCCCTCGACCACCGGCGCCGCCAAGGCCCTGGGCGAGGTCATCCCGGCCCTCAAGGGCAAACTGGACGGCTACGCCCTGCGGGTCCCGGTGCCCGACGGGTCCATCACGGACCTGACCTTCCTGGCCGCCCGCAAGACGAGCAAGGACGAGATCAACGGCATCATGAAAGAGGCCGCCGAAGGCCCGATGAAGAACATCATCGAATACGTGACGGACCCAATCGTCTCCTCGGACATCATCGGCAATCCGGCCAGCTCGATCTTCGACTCCAACAATACGATAGTGCTCGATGGCGACATGGTCAAGGTCACCATGTGGTACGACAACGAGTGGGGCTACTCCTGCCGGAGCATGGACCTGATCGAAAGGATCGCCAAGCTGAAGTAATCTATGATTTTTGATTTATGATTTTTGATATAGCAATCAGAAATCAAACTTCACACTTCAAAAATCCTATTGAGTTCTGAGGGGTCTTTTATGGCCAAGAAGACAGTTGCGGATATCGACGTCAAGGGCAAAAAGGTCCTGATGCGCGTCGATTTCAACGTGCCGCAAGACGACAACGGCAACATCACCAGCGATGACCGGATCGTCAAGGCCCTGCCGACGATCAAGAACGTGCTCGACCGCGGCGGCGCCCTGATTCTGATGAGTCACCTGGGACGCCCGGAAGGCGCGCGGGACGATGCCTACACCCTCAAGCCGGTGGCCCAGCGGCTCTCCGAGCTGCTCGGCAAGAAGGTCATTTTCGCGAACGACTGCGTCGGGCCGGACGCCAAGGCGAAAGCCAAGGCCCTCAAGCCGGGCGATGTTCTGCTGCTGGAGAATCTGCGGTTCTACAAAGAAGAGGTCATCAAGGACAAGGTGGCCAAAGACGACCCGAAGCTCCGCGAGGCCAAGGACAAGTTCGCCAAGGAGTTGGCCGCGATGGCCGACGTGTACGTCGATGACGCCTTCGGCACGGCCCATCGGGACAACGCCTCCATGCTGACCGTCCCGACGGTCATGGCCGGCAAGCCCCGCGTGACCGGGTTCCTGATCGAGAAGGAGCTCAAGTTCCTCGGCGACACGGTCAAGAATCCGCAGCGGCCGTTCGTGGCCATCCTCGGCGGCAAAAAGGTCTCCGACAAGATCGGCGTCATCGAGAACCTGATCCCCAAGGTCAACCGCATCATCATCGGCGGCGCCATGGCCTACACGTTCCTCAAGGCCCGCGGCAAGGCCATCGGCGAGAGCCTCTGCGAAGAAGACTTCATGACGAAGGCCGTTCAGTTGCTGGACCAAGCCACCGAGGCCGGCTGCGAGGTCATGCTGCCGCCCGACCACGTCGTGGTTCGCAAGCTGGAGCCCGGCGCCGAGTATCGGATTGCCGTGGGCGATATTGACCCCACCTGGCAGGCGGTGGACATCGGCCCCATGGCCGCCCGGGAGTATGCCGAGAAGATCGTCAACGCCAAGACCATCGTCTGGAACGGGCCGATGGGCGTCTTCGAGATCCCGCCCTTCGACCAGGGGACCAAGGCGATCGCCCAAGCCGTCGCCAAGGCGACAGAGAAAGGCGCCAAGAGCGTCGTCGGCGGCGGCGACAGCGCCAGCGCGATCGAGCAACTCGGGCTGCAAGACAAGATCAGCCACATCTCGACCGGCGGCGGTGCCTCGCTGGAGTTCCTCGAAGGCAAGAAGTTCAAGGCCATCGAAATCCTGGACGAGAAATAGGCACGGACCGGAGAATTGTCGACCGTGTACGTCTGTCATCCTGAGCCGAAGGCGAAGGATCTGGTCTGAAACCGAGAGGTCGCTCCCATACGCAGGCCAGATCCTTCACTTCGTTCAGGATGACAAGTAATGTATAACCGTCGGTGCTCATCCGTCTAGGGAGGTTGCCGAGCGGTTTTCGTCTGTGGGGGAACGACTTCGATGACCAGAGGACTGCCGAGCCCCGGGACGATTGAGATTGTCCCATCGATCCTCAGTGCCGACTTTGCCAGTCTGGCAGACGAGATCGCCGTCGTGACTTCCGCCGGCGTCCGGATGATCCATCTGGACGTCATGGACGGCCATTTCGTTCCGAATATCACCATCGGCCCCCCGGTCATTGCCAAGCTCCGCAAGCACAGCGATTTGCTCTTCGACACCCACCTGATGATCAGCGAGCCGGCCCGGTACGTGGAGTCGTTCGCCAAGGCCGGGGCCAATAATATCACGTTCCACATCGAAGCCGCAGACGAGCCCAGCCAGATTGTCGAGCGCATCCACGACTTGGGCTGCACCGCCGGGATCACGCTGAACCCCGAGACCCCCGTGGAGTCGATAGCAAAGGTTGCGCCCTTATGTGACATGGTGCTGGTGATGACCGTCCACCCGGGCTTTGGGGGCCAGAGCTTCATTGGTGAAGCAGCCAGGAAAGTCATCGCGATACGCAAAATGGTCGGGCCCGGCATCCGGGTCGAGGTGGATGGAGGCATCGACGCCAAGACCACGCCCATTGTCGTCTCCTACGGCGCCGACACCCTGGTGGCCGGCAACGCCATTTTCGGGAAATCCGACCGTGTCGCCGCCATCGGAGCCATCCGAGCCGCCTGCGGACCAGGACGCGCGTGACAGTCCCCGGGCCTTGTGGTATACTCATGCCAATGACACAAAAGAAAGCCAACTGGAACGGTTTCTCGCTCCGGCCGCGTAAGGAAATGCCCGAGGGGCTCTGGATGAAGTGCCCCAGTTGCGAGCACATGCTCTACCGCAGCGTGGTCGAGAAGAACCTGAACGTCTGTCCGGAGTGCAATTACCATTTCCGGATCGGGGCGTGGACCCGGATCCAGCAACTCGCGGATGAGGGCACCTTCCAGCAGATTCTCGCGGACCTGACGACCGACGATCCGCTGGGCTTCAAGTATCGCGGCACGACGTACAAGCAGCGGATCAAGGCCGACCAGAAGAAGACCGGCACGAAGGAAGCCATGCTCATCGGCAAGTCCTTCATCAAGGGCCGGGGCATCATCCTCAGTGTCATGGAGCCGAACTTCCTCATGGGCTCCATGGGGGCGGTGGTCGGCGAGAAATTCTGCACCGCCGTAGACAAGGCCATGGAGGAGTCACTGCCCCTGGTGGTGGTCATCTGTTCCGGGGCGCACGGATGCACGAGGGCGTCGTCTCCCTCAGTCAGATGGCCAAGACCTCCGCCGCCCTGGGGCGCTTCGACGAGGCCAAGGGTCTCTTCATCTCCATCCTGACCGACCCGACCAGCGGCGGCGTCACCGCCAGCTTCGCCATGCTGGGCGACGTCATCGTGGCCGAGCCGGGCGCCTTCATCGGCTTCGCCGGCCCGCGGACCATCGCCGAGACGATCAAGGTCGAGCTGCCCGACGGCTTCCAAACCTCCGAGTTCATGCTGGAGCATGGTTTCGTGGACATGATCGTCCACCGCCAGGACCTCCGCAGCGAAATCGCCCGCGTCATCGATTATTGCCAGAAGTAGCCCGCCACCGGATGCCGGCCACACCCCGAGTTCCGCTGCGCGGGCTTTCGGCTTGCCATTCTTTGCTTGCGTGCCATAATGCTCTTCAGAGGAACACCCCTGACGAAGCTGCGACGAATGAGTTGAAACCCGATGCGGGCTGCACGGATATAGAGAGGGCGAAGTGAGTGCGATGGCCGGGATAAGGGAGATCATACCATGAGAAGACGTCGACAGTTCGCTCAGTTGATCGTTCTCACCGCGGCAATAGGGCTTGTTTTGGCGTGATGACAGCTCCGCGGGGTGAAGATGTTGACGCGATGGACGGATTCCGTGGTTTCGTGGCGCATTGACCGGCGGCGCCAGGCATATAAATCGAGCTTTCGTCAGAGCACAAATCCGCGTATAATTTTGCGTCACCTACGATCCTGTCTGAAGGGTCCGAATGCTTCTGTGCAGGGAGTACGACAAGATTTGGGACTATGAGCTATTTTCGCGATAACGTGGAACGGACGGAAGGGTATACGCCGGGTTTTCAGCCGAAGGCCACGGAGGTGGTCAAGCTCAATACGAACGAGAACCCGTATCCGCCGTCGCCGCGGGTGATGAAGACCCTGGCCCGGATCAAGCCGGAGCAACTTCGACGGTACCCCGATCCCCTCGGAAACGCCTTCCGCGAAGCGGCCGCCGAGCTCAACGGCGTCAAGCCCGAGAACATCATGTGCTGCAACGGCGGCGACGACCTGCTCTCCATAGCGATTCGGGCGTTCTGCGATGAAGGCCGCCCGCTGGCATACCCCGTGCCGACTTATTCGCTGTATCCCGTCCTGGCAAGACTTGCAGAATTGCCGAGCCATCGAAATCCCGTTCGGTGAGAAGTTCGATTTGCCGGCCGGGCTCGCGACGACTGGGGCGGCGTTGACCATCGTCTGCAATCCGAATGCCCCCACCGGCAGCTTCATCCCGGTCGAGGAGATCGCCTCCCTGGCGGACCGGCTGGCCGGCGTGCTCTTGATCGACGAGGCCTACGCCGACTTTGCGGAGCAGAACTGCGTCTCCTTGGTCAGAAGGTTCGGCAATGTCATCGTGCTGCGTTCTCTGAGCAAGGGGTACTCCCTGGCCGGGCTGCGGTTCGGGTATGCCATCGCGCAGCAGGACCTGATCGACGGTCTAATCAAAGTCAAGGACTCCTACAACGTCGATGCCCTCGCCATCGCCCTGGCGACGGCGGCGATCAAGGACCAGGCGTATTTCCGCGAGAACGTGGAGAAGATCAAAAAGGAGAGAAAGGCCCTGTCGGAGCAATTGCGGTCCTTTGGTTTTGCGGTCCCCGACAGCCACTCGAATTTCGTCTTTGCCCAGGTGCAGAACGGGTCGGCCGCACGCATCCACGAGCAACTGGCCCGGCGGAATATCTTCGTGCGCTACTGGGATGCCCCGGGAATTCAGGACAAGCTGCGGATCAGCGTCGGCACGAAGGAGCAGAACGCCAAGCTGATTTCCGCTCTGAAAGAAATCGTATCGGCAGGTGGAGACAAACCATGAGCAGCAAAGGCATCAATCGCAGGCAGTTCGTCGGCACGGCCGCCTTGGCGGCCGCAGGATTGGCCGGAGCCAAATCGGGCTCGGCCCAGGCACAACAGAAGCCCCAGGCTGGGAAACCCGGCATCAAGGTGGGCCTCTACAGCATTACGTTTCTGGGCGTCTGGTACCAGGGCAAGGGCCTGGCTCTGGAGCAGATGATCCAGAAGGCCAAAGAGTACGGCTACGACGGCATCGAGATTGACGGCAAACGCCCCCACGGCAATCCCAACGACTGGCCGACAAAACGCTGCAAGGAGTTGCGCTCGCTGGCCGACGGCGAGGGCATTGAGATCTACGCCGTGGCGGGCAACAACGACTTCAGCAGTCCCGATCTGCGAGCATCGGGAAGCCCAGATCGTCTACATGCGGGAGTTGATCCGGATGGCCTCGGACTTCGGCGCTCGAGCGGTCCGGGTCTTCTTCGCCTGGCCGGGTGTCACGAAGCACCCCCAGATCGCGTCCTACACCGTCGCGCGGAATATCTGGGACCATACCCATTCGCTCACCACCAGCCCGGACGACTGGAGCCGCTGCCGGGATGCTCTCGCCGAGTGCGCCCGCTATGCAGGAGACTACGGTGTGACCCTGGCGTTGCAGAATCATGCTCCCATCGTCACCAGCTACAAAGACGTGCTGCGCATGATTCAGCAGGTCAACTCGCCCCATCTGAAGGCCTGTCTCGATCTGCCGCTGCTTTCGGACAAAAGCCCGGAAGGTATCCGGGCGGCGACGAGCGATCTCGGCCCCTTGCAGGTCCTGTCGCACTTCGGCGGCGAATTCGACCGCAACGCCGATGGGTCGGTCGGCAACGACAAGACCAGAGAGCCCTTCGTGAATTTCATCCGCGGCTTGCGGCAGGCGGGCTACAACGGATACATGGGTTACGAGTTGTGCCACCCCCTGCCCATCGTGGACGGCCAGACGGTCGGTATTGAGTTCGCGGACAAGAATGCCCAATTGGCCGCCGAGTTCATGCGCGGTGTGCTCAAGGCCGCGCAAACCTGAGAGAAAGCAAGGCAATGGAAAGCAGAACGGCGAACATTCATCGGCAGACGAAAGAAACCGACATCACGTGCGAGCTCAACCTCGATGGCGTGGGCCAATACGAGATCGACAGCGGCGTCGGCTTTCTCGATCACATGCTCACGCACCTGAGCAAGCACGGCCGCATCGACCTGGTAGTCAAAGCCAAGGGCGACCTGCACATCGACCCGCACCACACGACGGAGGACATCGGCCTTTGCCTGGGTGATGGCCTGCTCCAGGCGCTGGGCGACAAGAAAGGCATCGCCCGTTACGGCCACAGTTCGGTGCCGATGGAGGATGCTCTGGCGAATATCTCGCTGGACCTGTCGGGCCGGCCGGCATGTGTCTACAACGTCGAATATCGCACGGACAAGGTCGGCGATTTTGACGTGGAGTGTATCGAGGAATTCCTGCGGGCGTTCTCGAACAGCGGCAAGCTCAATCTGCACGTGAACGTCCCCTACGGCTCGAACAGCCACCACGTCGCCGAGGCGATCTTCAAAGCCCTCGGCCAGGCGCTGGCGACGGCGGTCAGGATTGTCGGCACGGACATTCCCAGCACGAAGGGGCAGTTGTGATCGAAGAGCCCAAACCGCCGGAATACCGGGTGGGCATCGGCACCGACATCCATCGGATCGTCGAAGGCCGCAAGCTCATGCTGGGCGGGGTTCACATCCCGTTCCCGGCGGGCCTGCTCGGCCATAGCGATGGCGACGTGGTCCTCCACGCCATCGTGGATGCCCTGCTCGGAGCCGCCGGCCTGGGCGACATCGGGACCCTGTTTCCCGACACGGACGTGCAGTGGAAGGACGCCGACAGCAAGGTCTTCCTGTACACGGTCAAGGAGCAGCTCGAAAGGAAGGGGTGGGAAGTGGTCAACGTGGACCTGACGATCCACACGGAGACCCCGAAACTCGGACCGCTGAAGGGCCAGATCCGCCGGTGCATCGCGGGCCTGCTTGGCATGGACTTCGCGGCGGTCAACGTCAAGGCCAAGACCAACGAGGGTCTCGGCGAGATCGGCGCCGGCGAAGCCATGGCCGCCACGGCGGTCGCGTTGCTGAGAAAGAAGCCGCGGCGGACATTGTAGCCGGCGTGCGCCAAGCGGCCGTTACAGGAGGCACAGACGCGGCCGAGCCCCTGATTGACCGGCTCCGATTTTATCGGTAGAATATATCCATGATAGCACCGAGCGACAAGCAAACGGCTCTCGAATTCAAACGGCGTGCCGCCGCGGTGGTGCCGATTCTTCGGTTTTCTGTGTTCGGCTCCCGGGCCCGGGGGGACGCAACCGCGGAGTCCGATCTCGATATCTTTCTTGTGGTAGACCACATTGATGCCGACCTGCGCGAGAGGATTTCGGAAGTCGCCTGGGAAGTCGGATTTGAGAACGATGTGGTGCTCTCGACCTTTGTCGCCACCGCCGAACAGTTGGAACACGGTCCTCTGGGCGTCAGTCCGATCATCCGCCAGATCGAGAAGGAAGGCGTCGGACTATGATGGACGAGCGACTCAGAGAGTTAATCGAGCTGAGGATGGGACAGGCCGCCGAGACGCTCCACGAGGCCCACATTCTCATCGCCGAGCACGCAGGACACCGTAGCAATTCGACACGGATTAAGACAGTTTTTTAGACACAGATTTACACGGATTAACACGGATTGAATGATTTGAGAAGCGGACTCATCTGACTTTGCGAGGTTTGACAATGGACAAAATGAGACATCAGGACTTATCGGAGAAGATCATAGCGGCTGCTTATCGTGCCCGACAATGAGCTGGGCTATGGCTTCGTGGAGAAGGTATACAAGAATGCGCTGGCCATGAAGTTGGGGGAGGCGGGCCTCCGATGCAGTTGCGAGGTTCCGTTGAAAGTGCTGTACCACGGCAAGGTGGTCGGTGATTACTGTGCAGATATGGTCGTTGAGGACAAGATCGTTGTCGAGGCGAAAGCCGTGAGTAAACTGGATTCCGTCCATGAAGTTCAGCTTGTCAACTACTTGAAGGCAACAGGACTGAATGTCGGCCTCCTAATCAACTTCGGCCGATCCGTCGAAGTGATGCCGGGTCTTCGACTCACCGGCAAGCGGCCGAAACATGAACCAATCTCTCAGGAATCCGTGTTAATCCGTGTAAATCCGTGTCTGAAAAAGAGAACTCAGCTAATCAGTGTCGAAGGATTGTATGGTGCTGCAATTGCACAATAGTCTGACAAGACGAACGGAGGAATTCAAACCTTTGGTCGAGGGCAAGGTCGGCATTTATGTCTGTGGGCCGACGGTGTATGGCCATGCGCACCTGGGCCATGCCAAGAGCTACGTCAGCTTCGATGTGCTCGTGCGCTATCTGCGCTATCTTGGTTACAGCGTCACGTACGTGCAGAATATTACGGACGTGGGGCATCTGACGGACGACGCCGATGCCGGCGAGGACAAGATTGCCAAAGCCGCCCGCAAGGAGCGGAAACATCCGATGGAGCTGGCCGAGTACTACACTCGCAGCTACTTCGAAGATATGGACAAGCTCAACTGCTTCCGGCCCGACATCAGCCCGCGCGCCAGCGGCCATATCATCGAGCAGATCGAGCTGGTCAAGATCTTGGTGGAGAAGGGCTTCGCGTATGAGGTCAACGGCTCGGTCTACTTCGATGTGGCGAAGTTTCCGGATTATGGCAAGCTTTCCGGCCGCCATGTCGAAGAGATGCTGGCCGGCGCGCGGGTCGAGGTCTCGCCGGAGAAGAGGAATCCGGTCGATTTTGCTCTCTGGAAGAAGGCGGAGCCCAACCATATCATGCAGTGGCCCAGCCCCTGGGGCATGGGGTATCCCGGCTGGCACCTGGAGTGCTCGGCGATGAGCACGAAGTACCTGGGCCAGCCCTTCGATATCCACGGCGGCGGCATGGAGAACAAATTCCCCCACCATGAGTGCGAGATCGCCCAGTCGGAGGCTGCCCGTGGCGTGCCGTTCGTCCGCTATTGGGTGCACAACAACATGGTGACCGTGGACGGCCAGAAGATGGGCAAGAGCCTGGGCAACTTCATCACCCTCAAGGAGGCCTTCGCCGGCGACCCATGAGAAGCTGTCGCGAGCCTACGAGCCGCTGGCGGTCCGGCAGCTCGTTCTCAGCAGCCACTACCGCAGCCCGCTGGACTTCTCGGATGCTGCCCTGTTCGCCGCCCATAGCGGGTATCAGAAGATCAGCGAGGCGGTCCGGAGCTTGCGGAAGCAGATCGGCGCAGCACCGCAGGGCGAGCCGGATCAAGGCGTTCTCCAGCAGCTTGAGGACGCCAAGACCAAGTTCGAAGAAGCGATGAACGACGACTTGAATACATCGGTTGCGCTGTCGGTGCTCTTCGATCTGGTGCGCCTGACCAACAGCCTGCTCGAAAACAAGAAAACGACACGTGAGACGCTTGCCGCCGTCAACGAGATGTTCACCAAGCTCGGTGGTGATGTCCTGGGGATCGTAACCGAGGAGCCCGCCCAAGCCGGTGGGGTCAGTGAAGAAGCTCTCGACAAGCTGGTCGGGATTCTCATCGCCCAGCGGGCCGAGGCCCGCAAAGCCAAGGACTTCGCCCGCGCCGACGCCATTCGGGCGAAACTCGATGAAGCCGGCATCATCCTCGAAGATAGTCCCCAAGGCACACAATGGAGGTCCAAGTGAAGATTCTCGGCATTGACCCGGGTTTGCACCTCTGTGGCTATGCCTGCATTGAGGTCGATGGGAACACCGAGAACCTGATCGAGGCGGGCGTCATCCGTATTCGGACCAGCCTGGCGCTGCCGGACAAGCTCAACCAGATCGCCGAGGACATCCAAACGATCCTGGACAGATTCGTGCCCCAGATCGTGGCCGTAGAGGAATTGTACTCCCACTATGCCCACCCGCGCACGGCGATCCTGATGGGCCACGCCCGCGGCGTGATCCTTCAGAAGATGGCGGCGGCCGGAGTCGAGGTGAAGAGCTTCAGCGCCACCCGTATCAAGAAATCGTTGACCGGCAACGGCCGGGCCTCCAAGGAGCAGGTCCAGCGGACGATCCAGACGCTCCTGGCCCTGCCGCAGTTGCCCGAGCCGCCGGACGTCGCCGACGCCATCGCCGCCGCCCTCTGCTGTGCGACGACGATGACGCATATCATTGACACGCACACCGGCCAAGGCGCATACTGACGTTGCTTCCGCATTTCGCCAGTTCTGCGGCCGTGCGAGAAGAGATTGCTTCGTCGCCCTCGGCGCAAGCGCCGCTGCGCGTCGGGCCTCGCAATGACATGCTCAGAGACTATATGTCATTGCGAGCGAAGCGAAGCAATCTACTCCCGTGGATGTGGAATGGCGCCAAATGCGGTGTCGGATTGTATGAGGTAGACAATGATTGCAGGGATTGAAGGAAAACTGGTCAAGTTGAATACCGAGACCGCCCTGGTGCAGGTCGGCCCGATCACGTATGAAGTGATGCTGCCCGGCTATGGCGTCAGCGCGTTATCGGGGCTCATCGGCACGGACATCTCGCTGTGCACGATGGAGTACTACGAGGGCAGCCTCGGCGGCGGCAATCTCATTCCCCGGCTGGTCGGCTTCCTGACCCCTACCGAGCGGGAATTCTTCAGCACGTTCATCAGCGTCAAAGGCATGGGTATCCGCAAGGGTCTGCGGGCGTTGAATATCCCGATCCAGGACATCGCCGCCGCCATCGAAACCGGCGATGAGAAGCTGCTGATGACGTTGCCCGGGATCGGACGGCGGATGGCCCAGCAGACGGTCGCCGAGCTCAAAGGCAAGCTCCAGACGTTCGCCCTCGGGGCCGAGCCGACGCGGGCCGCGGCGACACAGTTCAAGCCCTTCCAAATCGAGGCGATCGAGGTTCTGGTCGCCTGGGGCGAGAAACGCAACGAGGCGATGGAACTGGTCGAGTTGGCCGGCAAGAAGCACCCCGAGATCCAGACGGCCGAAGAGCTCGTGCCGCTCGTCTACCGCCTCAAGCAAGGCGTGGAAGTCTGACGAGCACAGGAGGACGCTATGCGTGCGACAGCAATAGCCGTGGCCTTGTCCGTCCTTTCCACGTGTCTGGGGGCAACCCCCGATTATGCCCCGCTCCAGGAGGGGAACCAGTGGATTTTCATGATGTCCAACGGTGCGCAGACCACGACGAAGGTCACGGGATTTGCCGATGTCGGAGCGGTGCGGTGTGCAATTCTCGAGACGACCCTGAGCGGACAGACCAGCCGCGAATACGTCGCCGTCGACGCCGAGGGGGTCAAAACCTACGTGGGCCAGGCCACGGGCCAGGAGTTTCGCTACGACCCGCCCCTCCTGCGGATCAAGCTGCCGTACCGCGAGGGAGACACATGGACCGCCACGGCCACCCAAGGCCGCACGACCGTGACGACGAGCTACCAATCGATCGGCAAAGAGCGGATCCAGACGCCGGCGGGCACCTTCGACTGCATCAAGATTTACTCGACCGTGAACGGCGTGCCCGGCGTCTCGATCAGCTACTATGCCGATGGAATCGGACCGGTGCGTCAGATTATGCGCGGGGAGGCAGGAGGTGATTGCCACCCTTACCTCCACCAACGTCAAGTCATCCCAGAGGACGCGGACGGTATCCAAACCCCAGCCCGTCGCCAAGATTCGCTGTCCGAAGTGCGGCACAGAAGTCGATGCCAAGGCACAACTCTGTCCCCGGTGCGGCCAGAAGATGGGGGCCCCGGTAGCAGCTTCGGAGCCGAACCGCCCGGCGGCGCCGCGCCCGGCGTGCACGTCTTCTCTTGGAAAATACCAATCGCCCGACGGCAAGGTCCTGCTCTTCAAGCCGCAGGACTGGAACGTCGCTCAAGGCGACATGTTCGGCCAGGGCACCTATGGGGTGACCGTGATGGAGCCGCGGGAGAACGCAGTCGTCTTGTTCATCACCTTTCCCGTGGGTGAAGAAGTCCAGGATTCCGTCATGCTGGCCGCCCGGTGCATCGCGGCCCTGCGCCAGAGGTATCCCGATCTTCAGGCCGCCAACGTCAGCTCGACGCCCCAGCGGGAGCGCACCATCACCGACCTGACGCTGACAGCCGAGGGCGAGAAAGGCATGGGGCACGGCTATTTCTTCCATGCCAAGGGCACCGGCAGCGTTTACATCCTGCTGGCCAAAGCAGTGATGTGGAACGAGCTTCGCCCGACCTTGACGACCATTGCGGCCAATCTGGCCTATGCCCCGCAAGGGATAGCAGCCGTGCAGGAACAGGGGCGACAATCCGGCGTGCCCACACCCGCGGAAGGTCCGGTCAATCCTCTGGCCGCCATGCTCAAGCAAGCCTCACAACAGACCGGAAAGCAGGTCTCGCTGCAGCCCGCGGCGCTGGCGGACCAATCGCTGTCGCTGCAGATTCCCGAGGGTTGGACCCTGGAAGGCGCGCGAGTCCAGTATGCGGCTGTTAACGACGCCCAGATAAGGACGCACGGCGTTGGCAGTCTGTGGCTCACGATCATGCCGACGGACGTCCCGGTTCCCGGCGCGATCAATGTCCCCTACCAGCCTCCTCCGCAGGCGTTGAAAATCGTCCTCGAATCCG
Organism: uncultured Planctomycetota bacterium; assembly: GCA_963699595.1. Classification (GTDB taxonomy): domain Bacteria; phylum Planctomycetota; class Phycisphaerae; order Sedimentisphaerales; family Anaerobacaceae; genus PLanc-01. The sequence goes on along the minus strand of CAVOUO010000027.1, from coordinate 206,262 downwards.
GCAAGAGCACGCGGGATGTGCAGGTCATCGCCGAGTGCCCGGTGGAGCAGGCGGTGCCGGCGCTGACCCAGACGATTCAGCAGATGCGGGCCCAGGGCTCTCAGGTCGATGCGCGGCTGATCCATGTGCGGTTCCGGAATGTCCCCACGGGGACGACCTGCCGCGGCCTGTTCTGCGTGATGTGCTCGATCAAGTCCACCAGTCCCGTCTGGCAGGTCTCTCTCCAGGGAAGCTGGGCGCCGGACAAAGAGTATGAGGAATGGCTGCCGCTGTTCCTGCGGATCGAGCAGACGGTCCAGGTCAACCCGCAGTGGATGGGCCAGGAGCTGCAGAACCAGGCAGTCCGGCAGCAGCAGTTGAACCGCAATCTGCAGAAGTCCATTGCCGAGTCGAATCGGGCGTTCGACGACTACATGAATACCGTGCGGGACGGGCGAGCGCAGCCGCGACTATACCAGCCGCATGTGGAGCCAGACGACGCTCGGCCAGGGCACCTGGGTCGCGGAGAGCGAAGGCGCCAAAGTCTACCAGACCGACTCCTGGGGCCTCGAAGGACCGGAGGGCCGGATCGACAGCCGCGCCTATAACACGGCCAACTTCACCGGCGCGAACCCCTGGACCAGCGGCCATCTGGAGCTGGTGAACACGCGCGCCGAGTACGAGCGTTACCTCGCGAACCCGCCGCAATAGATCGTCGCTGTTCCTACAACGCGTTTGATTCGGTTTCGAAAAGGCCCGCGCGCGGCAGGGGCTGTGTCATCCTGAGGCGAAGCCGAAGGATCTGGCCACCGAATGGACGGTTTCTCTCGCTCGCAGACCAGATCCTTCACTACGCTGCGCTCCGTTCAGGATGACAGGCAGGGCGCACAAATTATCCCTACGTTATACGAAAACGCCGAGGCCCGCGCCGAGTCGGCACGGGCCTCGGATTGATCGTCTGTAGTGACGCCGTAAGGCGTTTCTTGGGACCCCAAACGCGACCTATCGCGTTTGGGAACCCTTTATGCCCTTACGGGCACACTACGAACGTGGTTACGGCTTGGTCACACGGATGTCGTCGATGTAGATGCGACCACTGCCGCCGGCCGCCGGCGTATTGCGGTCGCCTACGTCAATGTACATCTTCTTGACCTTGGCCATGTTCACGCCGGCAAAACTGCTCAGCGGGATCTTCCACTGGGTCCACTTCGTCGCGGTGGTAATGGTCGTGTCGGGGTAGGCGACAAGGCCGATGTTCTTGGCCGAGTCCTCCACCGCGATGTACAGTTGTGCAGCGGCATTGCCGGCCCGGCCGCGGACAGACAGGACCAGAGTGTCGGCATTGCTCGCCGTCCAGTCCTGCACCGGCGAGAACTCCTGCTCGGCTTCGCTATAGTAGGGGGTCTTCACGTTGTTGTAGTCCAGGGGCATGGATTGCAGACCGCTATTGACGATCGTACGCTCGGCAAAGGGGGCCGTCGGGTTGCCGACCACCGAGCCTGTCCCATTGGTATAGCCGTCGATCCAGCTCTCATAGATCCGGTTGCCTTCGTCGTCCGTGTAGCCCTCGAAATCATCCACCGACAGGCAGGTCGTGAACGTCCAAACCGAGCCGGTCCTAACGGTGCCGCCCGCGACGGTTTCATCCACCCGCCAGTAGTAGGTCGTCAGGCTCTCCAGAGCCCCCGGCGTGAAGGTCAGATCGGTCAGCTCGCCTTTATCCACGGCGGCCACCCCTTGCTTGACGGCGTCGTTGCTGTCCCCGAAATACAGATGATGCTTGAACGCCGCTTGGCCGGGCAGCCACGTCAGCACGGGGGCCTGGGCGGCGTCGTTAGCACCGTTTGCCGGCGTGGGGTGATAGGCCGTCAGGTCTTGCGCGATGAAAGTCCAGACGTTGCCGGCCTGGACCGCGCCGGTCGCGTCGAACTCATCGACTCGCCAGTAGTAGGTCGTGCCCGGCTTGAATCCCTGAATATAGTACAGCATGGTAAAGGGCTGCTTCGGCCCCACCAGGTCCGCCTCGGTCAAGTCCGGGCTCGCGCCGACGTAGACGTTGTGGAGCAGGGCGCCGAGTCCGGCTTTCCACTGGAGCAGCGGCATGGCCACCGCGAGCGCGCCATCCGCCGGGTTCGGATTCCGGGCCTTGGTCGCCGCGGTTCCGACAATTTTGGCATGGGCGAGAATATCCTGGTCCGTCAAGGCGCGGTTGTAGACCACCGCCTCGTCCAGAACGCCCTGGAGCCAGTCGGCGGGACCGGCGCCGCGCCCGCCGATTCGCAACCGCGGCAGATCGACACGATCGTTGCTGGTCCCCATCATCTCGCCGTTGACGAAGACCTGCGTGCCGACGCCGTTGTTGCGAAACGTCAGGTGAATCCATTCGTTCTGGGGGGCGATCAGGTTCTGCAGCGTGTAGCCGGCGCTGGGCGTGAACTGGTAGTCGGCAACGCCATAGAGTGTGAATCCCACCTCCCCGAGCGAGGTCCAGCCGGCCAGACGGATGGAGGTCGTGTCGCCGTCGTGGAGAGCCATCGAATCGTTGGCCGCCGCGGCCTTGGTGGACATGACCAGGTATTCCACCGTCCACGGGCCCGGCAGGTTCGTCGCCCCGGTGAAAACGGCCGTATTGGTGCCGCCGACCCTGGTGAAGGTCGCGGCCGAGGCCGGACCGAAGAGCCCTGTCTGACCGGGCGTCGGCCCATCATACGTGCCGTTAAGCTTGCCACTGCCGGAATCGAGACACTGTTTGGCCGTCTCATTGAACTTGTACCAGTGCAGCGGATTGCCGGCGGTAATCGCCGTCTCCCAATCCGCCAGGGGGTCCGCCTGCACGATCCCCAGCAAGGTCAGCAGGCACACGCACGACGTCAGAGAAAGCCACTTCTTGCTCATGATAGTCTCCTTCTCCAAGAATAACCGTACTGCTGCGTCGAACCGCGCTCGGCCAGAACACCGGGGCCTGCATCCACACGACGCAGGCCCCGGTTTCTTTTTCCTTCAAGAACCCCAACGATCCTGGAAAAACCGTCAGGGCTTGATCACCTGAATGTCATCGATATAGAGCCGGCCGAAGCCATCCGCCGCCGGGGTCTTGCGGTCACCCACACCGAGGTACAGCTTCTTGACCTTGGCCAGATTCACGCCGGTCAGACTGCTCAGCGGGATCTTCCACTGGGTCCAGGCAGCCAAGTTCACCGCCGTCGGATCGGGATGGGCCACGACCACGCTCTTGCCGGCACTATCCTCGACCACCGCGTACAAACCGGCGGCGCTGTTCGTCCGGTCAGGATCGTCGCCGATCCAGGCCTCTTTCCACGAGCCGGTCACGCCGCCCGTGGTCGCCGCGCCGGTGTACTCCGCGATGGTGGTCGCGGCCGAGTTGTGACTCGTGGTGCACAGGCCGATGTAAACGTTGCCGGTCATGTTGATCGTCGTGGAGACGGCTTTCCCGGCGGTGTCCTTGATGTCCGTCCAGGTCTTGCCGTCGGCCGAGTACTGGGCCGTGAAGGCATTGCCCGTACGGGTCAGCTTCACCCACTGCGGGGCGACGATGCTGGCCTGGGTGGCGCTGCCGCAGGTGGCGGCACTGGTCAGACGCCAGCCGAAGGACACGCCGCTGGAGTAGCTCTGGATCATGTAGGCCATCGGCGAGCCGGCATCGAGGCTCTCGCGAATCATCACGCCGGCCTTGGCCCAGGCATTCGTGTTGACCACGCTCTCGACCTTGACCACCACCGAGCCATTGCCGTTGAGGCTCTTGTAGACGAAGCGGAAGTCATCGGCATTGTCCCAGATGTCATGGCCGGAAGCACCGACGGTGAAGGCGCCATTGCCCTTGTCCACGTAGCGGATCGGGCTGCCCTGGAACCACAGGCTCAGGTCAGTCACACCGTAACCGGTCCAATCCTGGAGAGGCGAGAAGGTCTGCTCGACCTCGCTATAGAACGGGCTCTTGGTGTTGTTGTAGTCCATCGGCAGGGCCTGCTTGCCGCCGTGGATGATCGTCCGCTCGGCAAAGGGGGCCGTCGTATTGCCGGCCACGGAGCCGGTGCCGTTCGTCCAGCCATCGATCCAGGTCTCGTAGATGCGGCTGCCTTCCTCATCGGTGTAGCCTTCGAACTCATCGACGATCAGATAGCCGGGGATGGAGAACGACCAGACGATGCCTTTGTGGATGGTCGTGCCATCGGCCTCGACTTCATCGATGCGCCAGAAGTAGGAGCCGCCGCCGAACTCGACTTTGCCGTCCAGCGAGAAGCCTTTGCCGGTCTGGCGGCCTTGATACAACGGCGAGGCCGTGTCGGCGACCTTCACCGCATCCTTGTCCTTGCCCAGGTAAACATCATGCTTGGCGGCCTGCTCGCCCGCCATCCAGTTCAGGCTCGTTGCGCCGCGGATGTCCACGCTGGCGTTCGACGCGGGCTGCGGATCCCAGGCCAGCAACGGATCGCCTTGCATGACCTTCTGGATCTCTTCCGACGTGAGGGCCTTATTGTAGACGCGGACATCGTCCATCAGGCCGTTCCACCAGTAGGCGCCCGCGGGGGCTTCCCGACCGAGCATGAACGCGCCGGCGGAGACGCCCGCCACCTCGGTCGTCAGCAGCTCGCGGTCCAGCTTGCCGTTGACGTAGGTGCGAAGAGCCTTGCCCTTCTCGTAGACGCCGACGACATGGTACCAGACATCGCGGGCCAGGGCCGTCCCGCCGGGCGAAGCGCGGTTGAGGAACGCGGCGTTGGCGGCGGTGCGAATCTCGAACTCGAACATGTTGTTGGCGCTGTAGACGCCCAGCTTGTAGCCGGCGCCGCTCTGGTTGCTGGCGATCTTCTGGTCGACGCCGACCTGGTTGAGGCGAACCCAGGCGGCCACCGAGACGGAGTCCACCTTGTTCAAGCTATCCCTGGGGCCGCACGTGACGTGGTCGTCGACTCCGTCGAACGACAGGGCATCACCCAGATAGCCTTCCACGAACTTCGGACCGCCCATGAGGGTGCCGTAATTGTCATTGCCGGAGTAATCGACGGCCACGTTGGACTTCTCATCATCCATCTTCCACCAGCCGACCAGGCTGGGATCGCTCTTCGCGATGACCGGGCGGACGGTGAAGCTCCATACAGGGCCGGTCACTTTGGTGCCGCTGGTCTGCACTTCATCGACCCGCCAGTAATACGTCTTGCCGGCCTCCAGTCCTGTCGGCGTGTAGGTCGTCGTCGGCTGCTTCGCGGCCTTCTGGGCCGCCGCCGCGCCGGACTCGACCGCCGCACGATCGCTGCTGAAATATACATCGTGCGTCGTTGCGCCCATGCCCGCCGTCCAGGAGAGCACCGCGTTCGGAGCAACATAAGCCGCGGCGTCACCCGGGGCCGGCGCCCACGCGGCCACCGGGGCCGCCGTGAAGCTCCAGACATCCCCCGGGAAGACCGTGCCGTCGGCGTCGATCTCGTCGATCCGCCAGTAATAGGTCGTACCCGGGGTCAGGCCTGCCACGTGGTAGTACATGGATACCTGGGCCACCTGCTTGCCGATATGCTCGGCGTCGCCGGGATTCGGGTTGGTGCCGAAGTAGACATCATGGTACAGGGCGAAGGGACCCGCATTCCACTGCATCAGCGGCATCGTCACGGCGACGGCGCCGTTGGCCGGCTGGGGGTTCCAAGCCTTCACGGCCACATACTCGGCCACGCGGATGATGTCGGCGACGACGGCCTGACCGCCCGTGTCGCGGAACCGGATGAAGCCCCGGAAGGTGTCATTGGGCACGTAGTGCTTCACCCACGCGCAGGCATTTCCGGCGTTGTCTTTGGCCAGGATTTCGAAGTCGGTGGTAACCGTGGGAAGCGCGGGTCGCTGGGTCGTCCACGTGGTGGTCAGACCCCAGGCCGTTCCGAGCGGCGTGATGATCGACGTGTTGCCGCTGTCCCGCGGGGCACCGGCCGTGTTGAAGCCCAGGATAGCCGGTGCGCCGTTGTCACCCCATGTGGTATTGGCGGCACTGGCATTGCTCTGATAGTAGAAGGGGATATCCCCGTACCAGACGATCTTGCCACCCGCATCGAGGTATTTGCGGAGCGTGCAACTGCTCGTCATCGTCTCTGTCACGGTATCCGGCGCGGAGTCGCGGCAGAACACCACAACGCTGAAGGCCTTGTCGGCGATCCGGGCGGTCATCCAGGTCTTGAGCTGATCGGCGTTCAGGAGCGTGTAGCCGGCGGCCACCAGAGCGTCACGCGTAGCGTCACTGTTGCCCTGCCAAGCCGTGGCATACCGCGCGTCCGAATAAACCGCCTTCTGCCACACGACCTCCTTGGCCTGAGCCAAGCTCACGGTCAGCAGCAAGAGACCTACACCAACAAACCTTCTACACATACTTGTCCTCCTGCGAAAATGGAACCTTGTTTCTGCCACAACTGGGAACTCCGTGACCTTTGTGGCTCCGTCAAAGCAAACGACAGGCCCTCCTCCCTGCGGCCTCTCTTCCCGGGTCATGCCGGGACCAACCCAATCTATATCATATCGGCCGGTTTGCGTCAATGCTTGAGGCCCAGATTCTCGGACTTGAGGGGCGGAGGACAGAACGTGAAGGGCAGAGGGCGGAGGACTGTGCCGTCCTCCGCCCTCCATCGTGGGTCTTCCCTACGGCTTGATCACCTGAATGTCATCGATGTAGAGACGGCCCGCGCCGCCCTTGGCCGGATTCTTCCGGTCGCCGACACCGAGGTAGAACTTCTTGACCTTGGCCAAATTCACGCCCGTCAGGCTGCTCAGTGGTATCTTCCATTGAGTCCAGGCAGCCGTTGTCACAGCCGTAGCCGTGGGATTCGTGGCGACCGCGACCTGGCCGCCGCTATCCTCGACCGCCACGTACAGCGTGCCGGCGCCGTTCGTCGCGGCACCATGGAAGTACAGCGCCAGATCGCTGACGCCACCGACCGTCCAGTTCTGGACCGTCGCGAAATCCAGCTCGGCTTCGCTGTAGAAGGGCGTGTTGATGTTGTTGTAATCCAGCGGCATGGACTGGCGGCCGTTGTGGACGATTTTTTGCTCGGCAAAGGGAGCCGTGGTGTTGCCCACTGTCGATCCCGTCCCGTTGACCCAGCCATCGATCCAGGTCTCGTAAATCCGGCCGCCTTCGTCGTCCGTGTAGCTCTCGAAATCATCCACCGACAAGCAGGTAGTGAACGTCCAGACAGACCCGGTCCGGACGGCGCCGCCCGTCACGGTTTCATCCACCCGCCAGTAATAGGTCGTCAGGCTCTCCAGGGCCCCTGCTGCAAAGGTCGGATCGGTCAGCTCGCCTTTGTCGGTGCCGGCCGCACCCTGGAGGACCGCGTCGGCGCTGTCGCCCAGATACAGCCGGTGCTTGACGGCGCCCTGGCCGGCCAGCCAAGCCAGGACAGGGGTCAGGGGCGCATCTGTCGCCTTATCCGCCGGGCTGGGGTGATAGGCCTTGACGTCCTGCGCGACGAAACTCCAGAACGTCACCGGTACGGATCGCGCCATCAGCCTCAATCTCGTCTATGCGCCAGTAGTGTGTGGCGCCCGCCACCAAGCCGGGGACGTGGTAGTACAAGGTGAAGAACTGCCGGGGGGACACGAGATTGGCCGCCGTCAGGTCGGGGGTGGTGCCGAAGTAGACATCGTGGAAGACCGCGAAGCCGCCCGGCTTCCAGCTCAGCAAGGGGGCATTGACCCCCACCGCCCCGTCCGCGGGATCGGGAGACCCGGCCTTCAAGCCGATGTACTCGGCCACGCGCATGATGTCGTCCGCGTTGGCCTGGCCGCCCGTGTCACGGAAACGCACAAATCCGCGGAAGCTATCATTGGGCAGGAAGTGCTTGGCCCACGCGGCGGCAACGCCGGCGTTGTCCTTCGCCAAAACCGTTATATTGGGGGCCACGGTGGGCGAGGTCGGCCGTTGCGATGGCCATGTCTGGGTCAGGCCCCATGTGATCCCCTCCGGCGTAAGGGTCACGACGTTCATGGAATCGTTCGGTCCGGTCGCCGCGTTGAACCCCAGGACGCCGCTCGCGCCGGCGCTGCCCCAGGTGACCATGGTGCCGTCCGCCTTTCCCTGATAGTAGAACGGCCAATCCGCATACCAGACGACTTTGCCCCCGGCATCCAGATACTTGCGGATGGTGCAGGAACTGGACTGGGTCTCCGCGACCGTGTCCGGCACCACGTCCTGCGTCATCACCACCACGCTGAGTTTCTTGTCCGCGATCCGGGCGTCCATCCAGGTCTTGAGCTCATTGGCATTGAGGATGGTGTACCCGGCCGCCGCCAGGGCGTCCCGCGTGACGTTCCCGGCCCCAGCCCAGGCGCTCGGATACTTCGCGTCAAAGTAAGCGGCCCGGATCCACGTAAGGTCCGCGGCTTGGCTTACCGTGGCCGCCAGGGCCAACACAAACAGGGTAGAGTAGATCGGTTTTCTACACATGCGTGTCCTCCTTCTCGAACCATCCTTCGTAAACGCGTCACGGTTTGGTCACGTGGATATCGTCGATGTAGATCCGGCCGGTGCCACCTGCCGCCGGACTCTCACGATCGCCGACGCCGAGGTACAGCTTCTTGACCTTGGCCAGATTCACACCGGTAAAGCTGCTCAGCGGGACCTTCCATTGGACCCATTTGGTAATGCCGGTGATGGCCGTATCCGGATAGGCGACGACACCGACCTTCTTGGATGCGTCCTCCACCGCCACGTATACCTGGCCGGGTGCATTGTCGTCCTGGCCGCGGACATAGAGAACCAGCATGTCAGCGTTACTGGCGGTCCAGTCCTGCACGGGCGAGAATTCCCGCTCCGCTTCGCTGTAGAGGGGCGACTTGACGTTGTTGTAGTCCAGGGGCAGTGCCTGCTTGCCGCCGTGGACAATCGTCCGCTCGGCAAAGGGAGCCGTCGAGTTGCCGGCCGTCGAGCCGGTGCCGTTGGTCCAGCCGTCGATCCAAGTCTCGTAGATCCGGCTGCCTTCGTCGTCCGTGTAGGCCTCGAAATCATCCACGGAAAGGCACGTCGTGAATTTCCAGACCGGGCCGGTCTTGGCAGCGCCGCCCGCAATGGTCTCATCCACGCGCCAATAGTAGGTTGTCAGACTCTCCAAGGCTCCCGGCGTTGAAGTTCGGGTCGGTCAGCTCCCCTTTGTCGGTCCCCGCCGCACCCTGGCCGACCGCATCGGCGCTGTCGCCGAAATACAGATGATGCTTGATGGTGGTCTGGCCCGGCAGCCAGGTCAGCTCGGGAGTCTGCGCGGCGTCCGTCGCCCCGTCCGCCGGGTTGGGGTGATACGCCGTCAGGGCTTGCGCGAGGAAACTCCAGACGTCGCCGGTCTGCACGGCCCCGGCAGCGTCGATCTCATCGACCCGCCAATAGTAGGTCGTCCCCGGCTGGATGCCCTGGACGTAATAGAGCATCGTGAACATCTGGCGCGACCCGACCAGGTTGGCCTCCGTCAGTTCCGGGGTCGTGCCGAGATAGACATTGTGGAACAGGGCCTTGTCCCCCGCACTCCACTGCAGCAGCGGCATCGTGACCGCCAGCGCGCCGTCGGCCGGCGAGGGGCCCTCCGCTTTGCCATACACGGGGACACCGCCGGCAAACAGCGTCTTGACCTGTCCCGCCGTCAAAGCACGGTTGTAGAGGCGGACGTCATCGATGCACCCGCTGAAGAAAGAGTATTTATCTTTGCGGCCTCCGATCCGCAGGGGTTCGTCGTTCAGGACCGGCCAATTGAAGGATTGGGCCGCCGCGCCGGCGGGGGTACCATCGATGTAGAACTTGACTTGGCCGCCCTTCACGATGGTCACCGCCACGTGGGTCCAGCGGCCGGCGGTGAGGTTCCCCGTGGAGACATAGAAGTGGTACTCTGTGCCCTGCGAGGTCTGGTGTCCGAACTCCAGCAGGCCAGCGGGAGTCGATCGGAACTCGTAGTTGCCCGGATAGTTGTCCGGGGCCGTGCCGCTGGGCGACTTGTCCAGGATGAAATAATGGGTGCTGAAGTTGTTCACTTTGATCCAGGCGGTGATGGTCAGGGCATCGCTCAGATCGAAGGCCGGCACTTCGGGCACCTCGACGATATCGTCCACCGCATCAAAACTGAGGGCCCCGCTGCCGACTTTGCCCTTGATCCACGCCGGACCGCCCACCAGAGTCGCCTCTTTGCCCTTGCCGCTCGAATCCTTGGAGACGGTTCCGGAGCCGTCATCGAACGTCCACCAGCCAACCAGGTAAGGGTCATCCGCCGCCGGAGCCCGGCCCGCGCTGGCGCCCAGCAGGAGTACGGCCATGGCCAACAGGAAACGTGTCTTGCACATGCTAAGCCTCCTTCTGAGTAGGCCAGCCGCCCTCGGCTGGCAATCGACGACCGCCGAGGACGGCGGTCCCACAACTACTTGGTCACTTGGATGTCATCGATGAAAATGCGGCCACTGCCGCCGGCCGCCGGGGCTTTCCTATCACCGACGCCTATGTACATCTTCTTGACCTTGGCCAAATTCACGCCGGCAAAGCTGCTCAAGGGGACCTTCCACTGGGTCCATTTCGTCGCACCGGTAATCGCTGTGTCGGGATAGGCCACCACGCCGATCTGCTTGGTCGAGTCCTCGACCGCCACATACAGTTGCTCGGGTTTGTTACCGGCCCCGCCCCGGACGTAGAGGATCAAAGTACTGGCCTCATTGGCCGTCCAGTTCGCCACGGGCGAGAACTCCCGCTCGGCCTCACTGTAGTACGGTGACTTGACGTTGTTGAAGTCCAGCGGCATGGCCTGCTTGCCGCCCTGAACGATCTTCTGCTCGGCAAAGGGGGCCGTCGCATTGCCGACCACCGAGCCGCTCAGACCATTGGTCAAGCCATCGACCCACGTGTCGAAGATCGTCGTCTTGGCATCGATATCATCCGTGTAGCCCTCGAAATCATCCACGGACAGGCAGGTGGTGAACTTCCACACCGGGCCGGTTCTTACCGCGCCGCCCGCCGGCGTCTCATCCACACGCCAGTAATAGGTGGTCAGGCTCTCCAAAGTCCCGGGCGCGAAATTGGGGTCTTTGACTTCGCCTTTATCTGCGCCGGCCGCTCCCTGGCCGACGGCATCGCTGCTGTCGCCGAAGTACACGTGATGCTTGATGGCGGTCTGGCCCGGCAGCCAGGTCAGCATCGGCGCCGGCGCGGCGTCCAACGCTCCGTCCGCCGGGTTGGGGTGATACGCCGTGAGAGCTTGGGCCACGAAACTCCAGACATCGCCGGTGTGGACGGTGACCCCGTCTTTCTCGATCTCATCGACGCGCCAGTAGTAGGTCGTCCCCGGCTGGAGACCCTGGACGTAGTAGAGCATCGTGAACATCTGGCGCGACCCGACCAGGTTGGCCTCCGTCAGTTGCGGGCTCGTGCCGAGATAGACATTGTGGAACAGGGCGTTGTCCCCCACACCCCACTGCAGCAACGGCATCGTGACCGCCAGCGCACCGTCGGCCGGGGAGGGGCTCTCGGCTTTGCCGTACACGGGGACGCCGCCGGCCGACACGGCCTTGACCTGTCCTGCCGTCAAGACACGGTTGTAGATGCGAACGTCATCCATGGTGCCGTCGGTAAACCGGGTCATCGGCCGTTCGTTCCCGATGGTCAGCGGCTCCGTTGAGGGTTGCGGCGTACCGGAGGGGGCATCGCTATAAACCAGGCTGCCATCTTTGTAAAGGCGTCGGCCCGTGGTCGAACTATAGGTATAGGCAAAATGCGCCCACTCCCCGGCGACAATGACTCCCGCGGCCGAGTTCACGTAGGTTCTGGTGCCGCCGGCCATCGCGATGGGAAAATGCATGCTGCCATTGGCGAATCCCAATACTTCGTAGTTCTCCGCCGCATCCAGGCCTTTGACGACAAAGGCGTTGTAGTCCTTGTTCTGGGCCACGTTCACCCAGAAGGCAATCGTCCACGCGGTCAGATCGAGACTCGGATCTTTCCCGCAATCGAGGTAGTCATCGATCCCATCGAATTTCAGAGCCCCGCCGGAATAGCCGGAGACCCACTGCGGGCCGCCGTTGAGGGTGCCGTTGTTGCCGTGGCCGCTCGAGTCTTTGGCGACCGTCCCGGAGCCCTCCTCAAATTGCCACCAGCCCACCAGGTAAGGATCATCGGCCGCCGGAGCTTGGCCCACGACAGCGCCCAGCAGGAGTACGGCCACGGCCAACACCAAACGTGTCTTGCACATGCTAAGTCCCCTTCTGAGAAAGAACGTACTACTTGGTCACTTGGATATCATCGATGAAGATGCGGCCGCTGCCGCCGGCCGCCGGCGTCGTCCGGTCGCCCACGCCAAGGTACACCTTCTTGACCTTGGCCAGATTCACGCCGGTGAAGCTGCTCAGCGGAATCTTCCACTGGGTCCACTGGCCTGCACTCGTGACGGCCTTGTCGGGATACGCGACGATACTGACCTTCTTGGCCGAGTCCTCGACGGCTATGTACAACTGAGCCTGCGCGTTTCCTGACCGGCCTCGGACGTAGAGAGCCAACGTAGTGACGCCGCCGGCCGTCCAGTCCTGCGTGGGTGCGAACTCCCGCTCGGCCTCGCTGTAGAAGGGCGTCTTGACGTTGTTGTAGTCCAGCGGCATGGACTGTTTGCCGCCGTGCACGATCGTCTGCTCGGCGAAGGGAGCCTGGGTGTTGCCGACCACCGAGCCGGTCCCGTTGGTCCAGCCGTCGACCCACGTATCATAGATCCGGCTGCCTTCGTCGTCCGTGTAGCTCTCGAAATCATCCACCGACAGGCACGTGGTGAATGTCCAGACCGGACCGGGCCTGACAGTGCCGCCCGCGACAATCTCATCCACACGCCAATAATAGGTGGTCACGCTCTCCAGAGGCTCCCGGCGTGAAGGTCGGATCGGTCAGTTCGCCTTTATCCACGGTGGCCGCCCCTTGCTTGACGGCGTCGTTGCTGTCCCCGAAATACAGATGATGCTTGATCGCCGTCTGGCCGGGTAGCCAGTTCAGCACCGGGGCCTGGGCGGCGTCGTTGGCGCCGTCCACCGGGGTCGGGTGATAGGCCACCAGGTCCTGTGCGACGAAACGTCCAGACGTTGCCGGTCTTGACCGCGCCGGCCGCGTCGATCTCATCGACCCGCCAGTAGTACGTCGTGCCGGGCTTGAGTCCCTGCACATAGTACAGCATGGTGATGGGCTGACGAGCCCCGGCCAGGTTCGCTTCGGTCAGTTCCGGGCTCGTGCCGACATAGACGCTATGGAGCAAAGCGTCCATCCCCGGTTTCCACTGGAGCAGCGGCATCGCGACCGCCAGTGCCCCATCGGCCGGATTGGGACTCTGCGCCTTCGCCAAGCCCGGGGCGTCGCCGACGCATATCTCTTTGATCTTCTCCACCGTCAAGACTTCGTCGTAGACGCGTACCTCGTCGATCATGCCGGCATAGGACTCGCCGGCAGTGGCCGGGTCGCCTCCCAGGTAATACGTCGCGTTCGAGCCATCGGTGGTCTGCCAGGCGGCGGTCTGGGAGAGGGCCGCATTGACATAGATGCGGAAGTTCGTCTTGTCCCCCGTCACTGCGAAGTGTGTCCATTGGTCGGCCGGAACCACACCTGCGGCGGTCTCGCACATGCCTCCCGCCCAAACTCCGTTCACGAGACCCCGCCACGAAAGCCGCCCATCGTTGTTGATAAACAGCGTGTCGCAGGAGTTGCCGGCCGTTCTCCATGCTCGAAAGACCTGCTGCCACGTGTTGCCGGTTCGCTTCGCGTTGATCCAGCCGGTCACCGTAAATGGCCCCTTGAACAGGTCGGCGGTCAACGATTTGGAAGCGGGGATGGTGACGCGCTGATTGGCGAAAGCGAGCGCGTTTCCAAACGGTCCGCCGACCACCGTCGGATTGCCCTCCAGAGTACCGTCGTTGCCATTGCCGCTGGAGTCCTTGGTCGTCGTGCCGGCTCCTTCGTCAAGCTGCCACCAGCCGACCAAGCCGGCGTTGGCCACGGAGACCAGTCCCAGGAGCAGAGCGAACGACAGAAGACCGATGAATCTGCGAGACATAACATTCCTCCTTCTTCGATTTACCAACTGCTGTTTTAGCTCCTCGTCACGGCTTAGTGACTCGGATATCGTCGATATAGAGGCGGCCGGCCCCCCCTGCCACGGGGTTCTTGCGGTCGCCTATGCCGAGGTACATCTTCTTGATCTTCGCCAGATTCACGCCCGTCAGGCTGCCAAGTGGAGTCTTCCACTCGGTCCAAGTCGCGCTCTTAGTGACGGATGTATCCGGATTGGCGGCCTCGGCCGTTTTGCCCGCGCTGTCCTCAACGACTACATACAGGCGTCCGGCCGCGTTCGTCGCGACGCCTCGGATGTACAGCACCAGAGTGTCAACCCCGTTGGTTGTCCAGTTCTGCAGGGGCGAAAACTCCCGCTCGGCCTCGCTGTAGTACGGCGCCTTGATGTTGTTGTAGTCCAGCGGCATGGACTGGACGCCGCCATGAACAATCCCGCGCTCGGCGAAGGGGGCCTGCAGATTGCCGACGACGGAGCCTGTGCCGTTGGTCCAGCCATCGATCCAGGTCTCGTAGATGCGGCTGCCCTCGTCGTCCGTGTAGCCCTCGAACTCGTCCGCGATCAGGTAGTCGGGCACCGTGAATCCCCAGACGTTGCCCTTGTGAATCGTCGTGCCGTCGGCCTCGACCTCATCGATGCGCCAGAAGTAGGCACCGCCGCCGAACTGGACGAGGTCGGCCACGGAGATAGGTAGTGCCGGATTGACGCCCCTGGTACTGCGGCGCGCTGGCGTCGGCGGCCTTCACCGCGGCCTTGTCGGTGCCGAAGTAGACCTCGTGCTTGGCGGCCTTGTCCCCTGCCGACCAGCTCAGGTCCGTCGCGTCGCGAATGTCCACGTTGGCGCCGTTCCTTGGCTGCGGGTCCCCTGCCAACAGGGGGTCGCCCCGCATGATCTCTTTGATTTGTGCCGGGGTCAGGGCCACGTTGTAGATGCGGACATCATCGATCGCGCCATCCCAGAACTCGGCCAGCGTATTCACCTGCCTTCCGATCCGGGCCGCACTGGGAGCCAGCGTCCAGGTCTTGGCCGCGGAGGCCACCTCGGCGCCGTCGGCGTACAGCCGGGCCGTGGTCCCATCGTACGTCAGGCAGATGTGATGCCAGATGCCGACTTGCCAGAACCCGTCCTTATTCACGTCATCGCCATAGCCGCCGCCATACAGGGCCGTGCCGTTGAGGCCGATGAACATGGCCTGACTGGTGGCCGGCGAGCCGTAAGCGGCGAGCCATTTCCAGCCGGCGGCCACCGTATCGGTCTTGCCCCAGCCACACAGGCTGCGGGGCGCTTTGCCGGAGGGCCAGATTTTAGGATTACCGAGGTCCACATAATCATCATCGCCGTCGAAACTCAGAGCCTGCCCATCCTGGCCCTCCACCCAGAGCGGCTTGCCGTTGAGAGTGCCGTAGTAATCCCAGCCGGAAGAGTCCACCGCCGAGCCGGAATTCTCGTCCTCCAGCTTGTACCAACCGACCAGCGCCGGATCGGTCTTGGGAAAGACCGGCCGGACGGAGAAGCCCCATACGTCCCCGGTCACCTTGTTGCCGCCAATGATCTCATCCACCCGCCAGTAGTATGCCATGCCACGCGGCAGAGGCCCCGGCGTGTAGGACGGGGCCGCCTGGGTGCCTTTGAACGTGCCTCCTGTCCCCGCCAAGACGGCCGCGGCGTCCGTCCCGAAATAGACATCGTGTCCGGTGGCGTTCATTCCGGCCGACCAGTGAAGCACGACGTTGGGATCGACGTAGAGGGTGCCGTTCTCGGGTTTGGGCGCCCAGCCCTTCTGGGAGGCCACCGTGAAGCTCCAAACGTCGCCCGTGTAGACCGTGCCGGCGGCCTCGATGGAGTCCACCCGCCAATAGTATTTCTGCCCGGGCACAAACGGCTGCACGTGGTAGTACATCTTGAGAACGGCCGGCTGATGCGCGGATACCCGGCTGGTTGCCGTCAGATCAGGCGTGGTCCCCAAATAAACATCCTCGAACAGAGCGGTCTCGCCGGGGGTCCAGGTGAACAGCGGCATGATCACGCCCACAGCGCCGTCGGCCGGACTGGGCTTGCGGGCCTTCACCTTCGGCGGAACCAGGGCCTTCATCTCGGCCGCCGTCAGAACGTGGTCATAGAGGCGCACATCATCGACCGCGCCATCCCAAAACTCGGCGGCGTCGTTCACCTGTCGCCCGATATGGGCGCGGTCAAGCACCAAATTCCAGTTCTTCGCCAACGAGCCGACTTCGCGGCCGTTGAAGTACGCCTTGGCGGTTGTCCCATCATAGGTCAGGCCGACGTGGAACCATTCCCCCACCTGCCATAGGCCGGTCACCGTGACATCGTCTCCACCGTAACCTCCGACTACGAGCGTGCTTCCATTCATGCCGATGAACATGGCTTGGCCCGTCGCGGCGGAGCCGTAGGCGGCCAGCCAACGGTAGCCGGAGGCGATGGAGTCCGTCCTGCCCCATCCGGCCATGCTGCGCGGTGCCTTGCCGGCAGGCCAACCGGCGGGTTTGCCGAAGTCAACGTAGTCGTCGCGTCCATCCAGTTCCAGGGCGCCGCCGTCATTGCCGACGATCCACGTCGGGCCACCGAGGAGAGTGCCCACGTAGTTCTTGCCGCCGGAATCAGCTCGCCGTCGTACCGGCCCCATCGTCCAACTTCCACTGCGCGACCAAGCCCGCTGAGGCGCTGCCGGCGCAGCCCAAAACCAGCGCCAGCAGGATTGGATACCTCCACCTCCTAACCATGCTCGTCCTCCCCTTTACATTTATGATTTATGATTCTTGATTTTAGATTCATAAATCATCAATCATAGATTCCTATGGTCTTGTCACTCGGATGTCATCGACGTAGATGCGGCCACTGCCGCCGGCGACCGGCGTCTTTCGATCTCCGACGCCGATGTACAGTTTCTTGACCTTGGCCAAGTTCATGCCGGTGAGACTACTCAGCGGAATCTTCCACTCGGTCCACGCGCCCACCCGGACGATGCTTCGGATTAGCGTTGGCGGCGACGATAACCTTCCCGCCGCTATCTTCCACCGCCACGTACAGGGTGCCCAAGCCGTTGGTGGCGTTGCCGCGGACGAACAGGTGCAGGGTGTCCGCCCCTTCGGCGGTCCAGTTCTGCGGCGTCGCCCACTGCCGTTCGGCCTCCGAGTACCAGGGCGAATTCACATTGTTGTAATCCAGCGGCATGGACTGTTTGCCGCCATGAACGATCCTGCGCTCGGCAAAGGGGGCCTGGAAGTTGCCCACCGTCGAGCCGCTCAGACCGTTGGTCAGGCCGTCGATCCACGTATCGAAGATGGTCGTCTTGGCGTCGACATCGTCGTTGTAACTCTCGAAGTCGTCCACAGGCAGGCAGGTGGTGAAGGTCCAGACGGGGCCCTGGCTCACGGCGTTGGCAAGGCCGATCTCATCCACGCGCCAATAGTAGGTCGTCAGAGGTTCGAGCCGCCCGGGGGCGAAGGTCGTGCCCGTTACCATGCCTTTGTCCACGGCCGATCCGCCGGCGCTGACCGCCTCCTGGTTGTCGCCAAAATACACGTGGTGCCCGGTGGCGCTGGTGCCCGCCAGCCAGGTCACAGTCATATTGGGGTCGGTGGACGCGTCATTCGCGCCGCTGGCCGGCGTGGGCAGATAGGCCGTCACCGGCTGACCAATGAAGGTCCAGACGTTGCCCGTGTGAACGGTGGTCATGTCCATCTCGATCTCGTCCACCCGCCAGTAGTAGGTCGTCCCCGGCGTCAAGCCCGGCACGTGAAAGTACATGGCCACGGGCATGCGGGACTGAACGAGGTCCTTTTCGCCCAGGTTGGGGTCCGTGCCGACATACACGTTATGCAGTACGGCAGTCTCGCCCGCAGTCCAGCGAAACAGAGGAGTGACCACGGCGGTGCTTCCCGGGCGGGATCGGGATTCATCGCCTTGACCTTGGGAGGCACCATGGCCTTGATCTCGTCGGCGGAGAGGGCCCGGTTGTAGAGCCGCACGTCGTCGATCAGGCCGTCCCAGTAGTTCGTCATGTTCTTGTGGCAGCCGATGAAGTAAGGGCCCTCGGAGTTCTCCATCCCTCTCTGAACCGCCGTACCGACGGGCTTGCCGTTCACGTAGATCTGGATCGTATCGGTGGCGCCGGCTTCCGTGATGACGATGGCCGCGTGGCACCAGGTTCCCGCCGTGACGTTGACCCCCGAGGCCACGGCAGCGCCGCCCAGATAGGTCTGGATTTGGCCCACATTGGTGATGTACAGCCAGGTCCGGCCTGTCCCATTCGCGTCCCCCTGCTGAAAGACCTCTTTGTTCTCGGTGGCGATCGCATCCGCCTTGAACCACGCCATGATGGTCAAGCCGCCCTTATTGAGCACGCGGAGGCTCTCGCTGAACGGGATGCGGACATAACCGGAGGACCCATCGAACTCCAGGGCGCCGCCGGTCTCCTGGGCGACCCATTGCACGCCACCGGTGAGCGGTGCCGGCATTGCCGTTGCCGGTGGCGTCGGCGACCGTCGGTCCGGGTCCTTCATCGAAATTCCACCAGCCGACCAGACCGGGCTCAGCCGCACAGACTTCCCCCGCTGCGGCCAAGGCAAGCATCAAGCCGCCAAGGCCCCAAAGCATCATTCTTCTCATGCTCGTCCTCCATCCTGTTCCAACAAAGAACTTACGGTTTTGTGACTCGGATGTCGTCGATGTAGATGCGGCCGTTGCCGCCGGCGACCGGGTTGTTCTTGTCTCCCACACCGACCGTCAGCTTCTTGATCTTGGCCAGATTCACACCCGTCAAGCCGCTCAAGGGAATCTTCCACTGGGTCCACTGGGTGGCTTTTGTGACGGCCGTATCGCAGAATGGCGGTCTTGCCGGCACTATCCTGACAACCACGTACAGCTTGTCGGGACTGTTGCCCGGCTGGCGATCGGCATCAATCGCGCCACCTGCCTGGCGCCGCTGACGTCGCCGGTTGCGCGACGTTCGAGAACTCAGCCGGGCGGCCATTGCCGGCCTGGCCCTGAACGTAGAGGACCAGTGTGTCGCTGCCCTTGACCGTCCAGTCCTGCACGGGCGAGAACTCACTGGGTTACCTCGCTGTAGAAGGGGCTCTTGACATTGTTGTAGTCCATCGGCATCGACTGCTTGCCGCTGTGGACGATCTTCGTTTCGGCGTAGGTACCGTTGGCGGCAGTCAGGTAACCGACCTCCGAGCCGCTCAGACCGTCGGTAAGGCCATCGATCCAGGTCGGAGAAGATGCTGCTGCCGGCCTGGTCGGTGTAGCCTTCGAAATCATCGACGGACCAGCAGGTGGTGAATTTCCAGACGGGGCCGGCTCCGGACGGTTCCGCCGGCCACCAGCTCATCCACCCGCCAGTAGTACGTCGTCAGACTGTCGAGGACCCCAGGCGTAAAATTCGGGTCCGTCAATTCCCCTTTATCCGTGCCGGCCGCCCCTTGGGTGACCGCGTCGGAGCTGTCGCCGAAATAGACATGATGCTTGGTAGCGGCTTGACCGGGCAGCCACGTAGAGCGTGGGCCGGGCGGACAGGGTTGGCACCGTCCGCCGGAGCTGGGGTAATAGGCCTTCAGGTCCTGCGAGGTGAAGCTCCAAACGTCGCCCGCGTGGAGCGTCACACCGTCTTTCTCGATCTCGTCCACCCGCCAGTAATAGGTCATGCCGGGCAGCAAGTCCTGCAAGTGGTAATACATGGTACATCGGCTGGCGGGCGGCCTTAGTCCGCGTCCGTCAGGTCGGAGTTGGTGCCCAGATAGACGCGTGGAGCATGGCGTCGTCGCCGGGACTCCACTGGAGCAGCGGCATGTTATCGCCCAGGTCGCCATCGGCCGGGCTGGGCTTCTCCGCCTTCGTGAACTCCGGGGGTAGTCCCGCCGAACAACCCTTTGACCTGCGCGGCTGACAACTCCCGGTCGTAGATGCGCATGTCATCCACCAGACCCTTGAACCAGCCCATGCCATGGCCGGAGTTGGAGCCCACGTAGATCCGGTCTCCGCTGCCCCAGAGGGTGCCGGCAGTATCGATGGAGGCACCGTCTTCTTTGCCGTTGACGTAGAGACGCATCGGACCGTTGTTCTGAGCTGAGATCACGACGTGATACCAGGTGTCGGGGACAATGGTAGTTGTCCCGGGTATGTTACGCTCCGCGCCGACCCACAGGTAATGATGGAATTGGCCGGAGGCATTGATGCGCAGTTGATGCGACCACTCGGAAGTCGGTGTCGCCGCGGACGTCCGTGTGATGACGGCCACGGAACTTGTCGCTCGCCGGCTTGACCCAGGCGCTAATCGTGTAGATCGACGGATTGGCAGAGGGAATGTTCACGTAGTCGTCCACGCCGTCGAAGGAGATGGCTTGGGCGACCTGACCCGGCTGGTAGGCGGCCGTTCCCCCGACAAACGTGCCGTTGGATGTGCCGGCCATGTCTTTCAGGCCTCCGTCAAACGGCCAGTAACCTATGAGCGGTCCGGCACTTGCCGCCCCGGACCCGACACAGACTACGCCCGCCAGCAGAACTGTGAGAAGCAGCCTCTTACCCATGGTGATCCTCCTTTTAGCGTGGTGCTGATGAACCTTTGCCTACGCTCGCGTCGAGGCAGACTATCGCCGGGGAAATGCATCCGGCGGCGCCGCTCCGGCAACTGTTTGCTGATTTGCGATATGTCAATCGGTCCGACGCCCTTGCCCCGTTGGGCCCCAATCGCTGCTGCGCCCGAAATGCCCTCGTCCATTCTCGGACCGTACATCACTCACCCGGTGCCACACATCCGTAACTCGCTGGGAACCATTGTAGACTCCGGACCGTTTCCCAGTCAAGAGACATTCCGAATCGTCCGAATATAAATGCGCCGATTGGGCGCGGATTCAGCTTGACCCTGGGAGGCCCGGCGCTACAATGACGGGCTCCCCAGCGCGGAATTGTGGGTTGGGGACCCCGACACAACCTCGCGAAATGTGGACTTCTTATTGAGGAGTGAGGAGATTATGAGACTTATATCGTCCCTTGCCGTCACAATATTGATGGTCGCTCCGACCGCCCAGGCCCAGCCGTTGAAAAGTGGGGTAAGGGCTCCCAATCGCGATGTATCGCGATTGGGGACCCTGTCCCACGTACCGGGCGAAGTGATCGTCAAGCTCAAGGATGGGCCAAGCGGCACAATCCAGGCTCTGTCGCAGGATGGGGCAGCGGCCCAGAGACACCAGATGTCGCTTTCGCGCCTGCGGGTGCGGTATGGGCTTGAGGAGGGGACGGAGTCCCCAACGCAGAATTTCGCGTTGGGGAGCCCCACGTCGACGGGCAGCCGCGTGCGCCAAGGACCGTGGTACGTGCTGAAGACCGGCCGCGATGTCCCGGCCCTCTGTGCCGAGTTGAACCGAGACCCGGAAGTGGAATACGCGCAGCCGAACTACATCTACCGGACCTGCCGCGACCCGAACGACCCCGACTTTGCCGATCAGTATGCCCACCAGTTGATCCAGATGCAGAAGGCCTGGGACATCTCGATCGGCAGCCGCGCTATTGTGGTGGCCGTTATGGACACCGGCGTCGATGTCAATCATCCGGACCTCAAGGAAAACATCTGGGTCAACCAGGGCGAGATCCCGGACAACAAGAAGGATGACGACGGGAACGGATACGTGGACGACGTCCACGGTTGGAACTTCGGCGACGCCGACAATAAGGTCACTCCGACCGGTACCCCGGGCTCCACGTCCAGCCATGGGACGCAGGTGGCCGGGGTCATGGCCGCCATAGGCAACAACGGCACAGGGGTCGTCGGCGTCAACTGGCAGTGCAGCATCATGGTTTTGCGGCTGAGCCTCGATTTTACGTCCAAGGAAGTGTCGGAGGCCCTGAACTACGCGGCCGCCAACGGTGCCCGCGTCGTCAATATGAGCTTCGGCGGTGACGACTTCGGCCCCGAGGGCGATCAAATCGTCAAGACCGCGATCGACAACGCCTACACCAAGGGGGTTCTCCTCGTCGCCAGCGCCGGCAACTCCGATTCCAGCCGGCCGCACTATCCGGCCGCCTACCCTAACGTCATGGCGGTTTCCTCCACCAATGGCGAAGATACCAAGACCGGCCACAGCACATTCGGACCGTGGGTGGACATCGCCGCTCCCGGTACCGATATCGTCACGACCGATCTCGGCAACGGGTATCTCGCCACGGCGGGCACTTCGTTCTCCTCACCCTACGTGGCGGCCGTAGCGGCCCTGCTGTTCTCCCATCGGCCCAAGCTGACCTCCATCGAGGCCCGCGCCATCCTGGAGGGCACAACCGATCCGCTCTACTACGGAGACCTCGATCCCAATCTCTGCTACATCGGCACCGGGCGGGTGAACGCCTACAAGGCCCTGCAGGAAGCGGACCGCTCGTTTCCCCTGGGGGAGATCGTCGTGCCCGGCCCCAGGCAGACCTACGCTGTCGATGTCAACCGCATCGATCTGACCGTGTTCGTGCACGGCGACTCCTATCAGCTTGATTACCGCCTCTTCGGCCAGACCGACTGGACAGTGATCGCCCAGGGCGTCTCCCCGACGGACCCTAACGGTCTCGTGCACGCCTCCCTGGCGAACCCGGGCGTCGGGGCCTACGAACTGCGTCTGGTCGTCAGCCGCGGTGCGCTCACTCATACGGATCGTGCGGTGTTCGGGACCGAGCTGGCACCGGAGAAGCCGCACTGGCCTCAGCCCAGGAAACTGGATGAAGAATCCCAGGAGTACTTCATCGGCAATCCGATCTGTCTCGATTTGGACGGGGACGGCCGTAACGAGATCATCCAGTCGTCCCTCGATTACACCGATTCCTACTGGGGGACCGGGAAGATCAACGCCTGGAGCGAGGACGGAAACTCGCTGCCGAATTGGCCCGCGATTCTGGAGGACGCCATGCCCACGAGCATCGCCGTCGGAGACATCGATGGCGACGGGGACTACGAAGTGGTGGCGGCGTGCGAATTTGAGGGCGCGGTATATGCCTTCCACGCCCAAAGCGGCCGGATCGTGGACGGCAACTGGCCGGCGTTCGTGGGCGGCTGGACCGGGTATATCGCCGCCGGTCCGGTCCTGGCCGATCTCGATGGCGATGGTATCAGCGAGATCCTGGTCGCGCTGGACGCGGAATCGCGGGACACGGACGGTCTGATCGCCCTGCGCGGCGATGGAACCTCCCTGTGGCAGCGGCGCTACACGTCGGAAGGGCCGATCAGCATTGCGGACTTCAACAAGGACGGCAAGCCGGAGATCGGCTTGTGCGGCTACGGTCCCGGCCTCGACAAGGTCTACACGTTCATTCTCGATTCTCAAGGGCAACAGATTGTCCGCTGGCGCGGCGGCAGCAAGAAAGGGACCGCCGTCGCCGATCTGAACGCCGACGGCAAGCCGGAACTGATCTTCTGCACGGAAGAGGATGTCCAGGCGGGCCGGGCCGACGGCACCACTGCCGTCACGGTCTGGAAGGCCAAGGTGCCTGCCCCCTTCGACACGAAGGGCGGCCTGAGCGTGGGTGACCTCAACGGCGACGGTCTCAGCGAGGTCTACATCAACAACTACGTCGAGGCCGATGGGTTCATCTACAGCCGGATCTATGCGTTCGACTCGAAAGGCAAGCCGCTGACCAGTGCCGGCTTTCCCAAGACGATGATGGGCGATCCGACCCGGTGTATCCCTCTAATCGCGGACATCGACGGCGATGGCAACAAGGAACTGGTCGTCAGCACCGCCTCCGAGCCGATGATGGCTTGGGAGGCCGATGGCTCGGTGACGCCGGGATTTCCCACGCTGAACTTGAACGCGGACTTGGAGATTACCCCCACCCTGGCGGATTTCGACCAGGATGGCGACTTGGAACTCATGCTCGGGGCGGACGACTACCGGTTCCACGTTCTCGACCTGCACGGCCCGGATGGGCTTGGGAAAGTCGACTGGGGCATGGCCCGGCATGACCCGCAGAACTCCGGCTGGACCGCGGCGGTCCCGCAACTGGACCCCATCGCGGCGCCGGTCGAGATCAAGCCCGGCCAGCGCCTCCAGGTCCAGGTGTCCGCCACCAATCCGGCGAATCTGCCGCTCTTCTGGTCGGTCGGCAACCTGCCCGAAGGGGCGTACTACAATGCCGAGACCCACACGCTTCTGTGGAAGCCGGCCGCCGATCAGGCGTTCGGCACCTACACGTTCTCGTTCCTCGTGACGGACGGCATCCGGCAGAATAGCCGCGGCATGTCTGTGGCGGTGGTACCCAACGCGATCTACGCCGCGAGCATGGATACCGACCCGAACTGGACGCTCGATCCCGGCTGGGCTTGGGGCACGCCCACCGGCAAAGGCTCCTGGAACGGCGATCCCAACACCGGGCACACCGGCCAGAAGGTTCTCGGCTACGCTCTCGAAGGCGACTATGCCGACAATCTGGCCCTGACCAGCTACGCCACGACCGGACCCATCGATTGCCGGGGCTACAAGGATATTCGTCTGAGCTTCTGGCGCTGGCTGGGCGTCGAGGCCCCCTACGACTACGCCTGCATCCAAGTCTCAACCGATGGCGTGAAATGGACCGATCTGTGGACGACCGGCGCTTCTCACGTCTCTGACGACACGTGGCAGTTCGTAGAGTACGGAGTACCCGCCGGCAGCGCGGACAACCAGGCGACAGTCTACTTCCGCTGGGGTCTCGGACCGACGGACGACCTGGTCGCCTGCCCCGGTTGGAACCTCGACAACGTCCAGGTCATTGGGGACAAGATCTCAAACTGACGATTCAGGATTTGCGATCCGGCCGCTCGGGACGCCGGTAGGAACGGGGGCCCATGCACCAGGTGCCCACGACCGGTGTGACGGGACTTTCGTTTGGCCCCGGGAGTCCCGGGGACTACAATGGATGAGGCCCTCTGGATCGGAGTCCTTCAGCGGAAAGCGAGGAGATTATGAGACCGATATGGTCCGTCGTCGTCACCGTGTTGATCGTCCTGCCGGCCGCGGCGGCGCAGCCGTCGCGCCGCGGAGCAACCCACGTGCCCGGCGAGGTAATCGTCAAGCTCAAGGAGGGGCAAGGCGGCACGATCCACGCGCTAGCGCAGGATACCGCGACGGCCCAGAGGGACCAGATGGCGATTTCTCGTCTGCGGACGAGATACGGCCTCGAGGGTGGCGCACCGATCGACCGCCGGACGCGTCAGGAGCAGCGCTACCTGCTGAAGACCACCCGCGATGTCCCGACGCTCTGCGCAGAACTGAACCGGGACGCGGAGATTGAGTACGCTCAGCCGAACTACCACTACCGGCTCTGCCGCGAACCGAACGACCCGGACTTCGCCGATCAGTACGCCCATCAACTGATCCAGATGCAGGAGGCCTGGGAGATCTCGACCGGCAGCCGCGCTATCGTAGTCGCCGTCCTGGATACCGGCGTCGATGTCAACCACCCGGACCTCAAGGCCAACATCTGGATCAATAAGGGCGAAGTCCCGGGCAACGACAAGGACGACGATGAAAATGGGTACGTAGACGATATCCACGGCTGGAACTTCGGCGACGACGACAATAAGGTTACGCCGACCGGGGCTGCCAGTTTCCTCTTCAGTCACGGGACGGAGGTAGCCGGGGTGATCGCCGCCGCGGGCAATAACGGCCGGGGGGTCAGCGGCGTCAATTGGCATAGCAGCATCATGGCTTTGCGGATGGGCTCTGGTTTCACATCCCAGGAAGTGGCCGCCGCCCTGGACTACGCGGCCGCCAACGGGGCGCGGGTGGTCAACATGAGCTTCGGTGCGGACGAGTTCGGCCCCGAAGGCGATCGGCTCGTCAAAACGGCCATCGACAATGCCTACGCCAAGGGCGTCCTCCTGGTCGCCAGCGCGGGGAACTCCGATTCCAGCCGCCCGCTCTTTCCGGCCGCTTACTATGATGTCATGGCGGTTGCCTCGACCAACGCGGAAGACAACAAAACCGGCCACAGCACGTTCGGGCTCTGGGTGGATATCGCCGCGCCCGGCACCGACATCGTCACTACCGACCTGGGCGGCGAGTACATCGCCACGGCGGGCACGTCGTTCTCCTCGCCTTACGTGGCGGCGGTCGCCGCGCTCCTCTTTGCCCATCGGCCCCAATTGACCCACGCGCAGGCCCGGGCCATCCTGGAGAACACGACCGATCCTTTGAACTACGGGGACCTCGATCCCAACCTGTGCTACATCGGCGCCGGGCGAGTCAACGCGTACCAGGTCCTGCTGGCGGCGGACCGGGACTATCCCTTGGGCGAGATCGTCGCGCCCGGGGCCCGGCAGACCTATGCAGCCGACGGCAATGCCATCGAGCTTTGCCTGTTCGTGCGCGGCGATTCCTACCAAGTGGACTACCGCGGCTACGGCCAGAGCGACTGGAAGGCCATCGCCGAAGGAGTCACGCCACAGGACCCCAACGGCTTTGCCTACGTCTCGCTGGCGAATCCCGGCGTGGGCGCGTACGAGCTGCGTCTGCGTGTCAGCCGCGGCGAGTACACCCACACGGATCGCAAGCTGTTCGGGGTCCAGGCGGCAACGAGCCAGGCCCATTGGCCCAAGCCCGAGTATCCCAGCGACGCAGTTTATGAGTTCTTCATGGGAAACCCGCTCTGCCTGGATGTGAACGGCGACGGCCGCAATGAGATCCTTCAGATGTCGGCGGACTACAGCGACTTCCTGGGGAGCGGGAAGGTCAATATCTGGGACGAGGAGGGCCGCTCGCTGCGCCATTGGCCGGTGACGATCGAGTACGCCTGGCCCACGAGCGCCGCCGTGGGAGATATCGACGGCGACGGCGACTATGAAATAGTCGTGGCGTGCGAGTATGAAGGCGAGGTATATGCCTACCACGTCGAAACGGGCCGGCTCGTGGCCGGCGACTGGCCGGCCGCCGTGGGGGGATGGTACGGTTGGATCCCCGCCGGCCCGGTTCTGGCCGATCTGGACGGGGATGGAGACAGCGAAATCCTCATCGGATTGGATATGGAATCGGCGGACACCGATGGCTTGATCGCGATTCAGGCGGATGGGACCTTCTTGTGGCAACGGCGCTACACTTCCGCCGGTCCCATCAGCGCCGCCGACGCGGACAAAGACGGTCAGGTGGAGATTGCGCTGTGCGGGTATGGGCCCGGGCTCGCCGGACTCAACCGCTTCTATACCTTCCTTCTCGACCACGAAGGACAACAGATCACCCGCTGGCTGGGGGGCAGCGCTCTGGGAACCGTCATTACGGATCTCGACGGCGACGGCAAGTCCGAGGTGGTCTTCTGTACGGATAAGGAGGTCGCGGCCGGCCGGGCCGCCGGGGGCACCGCCTGGAAGACCAAGGTCCCCGACCCGCTGGACCTCGGCGGAGGGCTTTGCGTCGGCGACCTGAACGAGGATGGTCTGGGAGAAGTCTATGTCATCACGGTGGTCCAGGCGGACGAATTCACGTTCAGTCGCGTGTATGGGTTCGATCACAAGGGCCGTCTCTTGACGGAGGCCGGTTACCCCAAGACCGTCATGGGCAATCCGATGCGGTGCGTTCCGCTGATCGCGGACATCGATGGGGATGGACACAAAGAACTGATCGTCGGTTCGGCGAACGAGCCCATCATGGCCTGGGAGGCCGACGGCTCGGTAACGCCGGGATTCCCCCTGCTGGGTCTGGCGCCCGACATCGAGTCCACCCCGGCGTTAGTGGACCTCGACCAGGACGGCGACCTGGAGATCATGGTCACGGCGGATGACTATCGGTTCCACGTCGTGGACCTGCCGGTCCCGTACGTAGCGGACAAGATCGACTGGGGCATGGTCAGGCACGATCCGCAGAACTCGGGCTGGACCGCACCGGCCCCGCAGGTCGACCCGTTCTCGATCCCGAGCCAGATCAAGACCGGACAGCGCTGGGAAACCCCGCTTTCCGCCTCCAACCCGGCAAACCTGCCGCTGCGCTGGCTGGCCCGCGGTCTGCCCGATGGAGCCCATTTTGACCCCAATGGCTCCACCGTCTCCTGGGAGCCACGGATCGATCAGGCATTTGGGAGCTATACGTTCTCGCTGGCCGTGACGGACGGCATCCGCCAGGACAGCCGCACCGTGTCCGTGGAAGTCGGCGCCGACGCGATCTACTCCACCAATATGGACACCGACCCGAATTGGACGCTCGACAAGAACTGGGAGTGGGGAGCGCCCGTGGCCAGGGGCGGCATCCTGAAGTACGATCCGAACTCCGGTCACACGGGTCCGAAGGTCCTCGGGGCATTCCTGCGCGGCAACTATTTGAATAATATGAGCAAGACATTCTATGCCACCACGCCGCCCATCGACTGCCGCGGCTTCAAGAGTATCCATCTGAGTTTCTGGCGCCGCCTGACGATCGAATGGCCCAACGACCAGGTGTGCTTGCAGGTCTCCTGGGACGGCGTGGCTTGGACCGATCTTTGGACGCCGGACCAGTCCCCGCTGATGGACGAGGTCTGGACGTTCGTCGATTATGCGGTCCCCGCCGGCATAGGGGACGAGCAGCCGAGGCTCTACTTCCGCTGGGGTCTGGGCCCGACCAACGGCTCCATGGCCTACGGCGGCTGGAACCTCGACAACGTCCAGGTCACAGGCGACCGAATCTCCAACTGATACGGGTTTGCGGAAATTGGCGCGCGTTCCGGATTCTGTCATCCTGAGGCGAAGCCGAAGGATCTGGCTACCGAAGGGAAGGTCCCTCCCACTCGCAGGCCAGATCCTTCGCTGCGCTCAGGATGACAAGCGCAATGCATGAGTTGATCCGGACTCGTATGACGGTTGCCCAATGAAGAAGGCTGCGAGAGAGGCTCGCAGCCTTGGTGTGTCTGAGTGCTGATGTAAACCGGCCAAGTCGCTACGCGCCCGCCGGAACGATGTAGATCTCGACACGGCGGTTCTTGGGATTGCCCTTCTTGTTCGGGGCGTTCGGCTCCAGCGGCCGGTACTCGCCGAATCCGCGTGAGCTGAGCCGCTTCGGCTCGATCCCGTCCTTCTCCATCTGCTCAATGACGGAGTTCGCCCGATGAGACGACAGAGCGCGGTTCGTGGGATGAGCTCGGAGCGTCTCCGCCCTCTGGATGGGGAGATCGTCGGTGTGACCGGCCACGATAATGTCAAACTTCCTGGCCTGTTCGCCATTGAGGATTCCCGACAGGGTATTGATGGCCGCGGCGGCCTGCGGCGTCACGACATCGCTGCCCTTGTCGAAGAGCAGGTCGCTCTTGAACTTGACCATGCCGCGACTGGCGTCGTACTCGACCATGTCGTTGCCCTTGGCGAAGTCCTCCAGGGCCGTGTTCAACTCGACCGGCAGCGGCGAGCCTCCCAGCAACCGATCCTGCATGGATTTGATGAGGGCGGCTTTCTTGGCCACGTCCTCTTCCAGGGCCGCGACCTTCTGGCGGAGCGTCTCGACTTCGACACCGCCGGTGGCCTCTGCCGCTTCGAGCTTTCTCTTGAGTTGGTCCAACTGCATCTGGGCTGCCTGCAACTGGTTCTCCAGATCATAGATGCGCCGCTGCTGCACCTGGTTCTGGGTCGCCAAATCCCCCTGCTCGCAACCTCCGATGAACGCGACCCCCGCCGACAGACCGAGCACCATTAGGACGGTTGAAAGTTTGACACTCCGCATTGCCGAATCCTTTCCAAACGACAAATCCTTTCTGTGTGTCCTATAAGAAGGCTTCCCCTGACACGATTCATCGCGTCACAAAGCCCAGGGAGCAACTGCTCAGGACCTCATGCAACCATTCAGCTACGGCCCGTTCGGCCTTGGCTGTTAATAGAACCACTTTGCCGCGAGTCGTCAAGGGTAATTTAGAGAATATGTGCGAGCCAGAGCGTCTTTCGTCCAACGGTTGCGCGGCTCGTTTCGCAGGACGTCTGACGTGACGAGCTTCGCAACCGCAACCGTCTGACGTCATTTCCGGATGGTCTCGGCGATGGCGGACAGCAGGACCTCCGGCTTGACCGGCTTTTCCAACACGCGCTTGACGGGCAGCCAGGCCTCATCCGGCTCGAAGCCGAACGGCAGGTTCATCTCCCGCCGGATGCCCGTCATCATGATGATGGGGGTGTCCTTGAGCTTCTCACTGTCGTGTAGCTCGCGGGCGACGTTGAATCCCTCGTCCTTGGTCGTCATCATCACGTCCAGCAGAATGATGTCCGGGTCCTGGGCCTTGGCTTTCTCGACCCCTTCCTTGCCATTCGAGGCCGTGTGGACATCGTAGCCTTTGGCATCGAGGAGATTCGAGATCGCCTCGACAAACTCCGGGTCATCGTCGATCATCAGCACCTTCTTCGCCATCGTCCATTTCTCCTTCTTCACTTCAGTGGTTTCAAGTTTGCAGTGTGAAGCATGTCATTGCGAGGAGCGCAGCGACGAAGCAATCTCAATCCGCCGGATGGAAGATTGCTTCGCTGCACTCGCAATGACATGCTTTGAGCTTCAGACTTCACACTTGCGACTTCAAACTCCTCTTGCAACTATCCCCTCGGGAATAATCCACCCATCGCCCGATCCCGGCGACCATTTGCTCCATGCAGGCCGGGCAAGGCGCCTACGTTTTCACTTATGCATCGTTTGTTCGGGTAGATCTCGTAGTGCCGGCGATACGGCGCCGGCGTGAAATTCGGCATCAGCACGTTGGCCCCGGCGGCCAGAGCCTTGGGGCGCTCATCCCGGCCGTGCAGTGACCCGAGGGCCGTCGTCGCGGGAATGTGTGCGTTGCGGCTGACAATCCGGGCCAGGGCCGTCATTTTCAGGGTCATCCGCAGGTCGCCCGCGGGCTCCTGGGCCAGCGGAGTCTCTGGATGCGGGATGAAAGGACTGACGCTGATCATGTCGAAGTTGCCTTCTTTGAAGAACTGAACGTCGCGCGCCAGATGCGTCACCGTCTGGCCCCGGAGGCCAACGAGGTTGCCCGAGCCGGTCTGATAGCCCAGTTCCGCCAAGTCTTGCAGACACCCTCTCCTGTTTGCAAAGCTCATACCGGGGTGCAACCGCTCATAGAGGTCCGGGTCCGACGTCTCGATCTTGAGCAAGTACCGGTCGGCCCCCGCCCTTCTCCACAACTGATATTCCGCGCGGCTCCGCTCCCCGACGCAGAGTGTCACAGCCAGGTCGAGAGAGGACTTGATCCGTGCAACGATCTCCCGGAGCCAGTCGGCGTCGAGATCATCCTCCTCGCCGCTCTGGAGCACAACGGTCCTGACGCCGGCGGCCCGGGTTTGCTCGGCGGAGGCCAGGATTTGTTCGCGGGTCAGCCGGTACCGCTGGAGCCGGCGATTGCCCCGATTCAGACCGCAATACAGGCACGTGTTGCGGCAAACGTTGGAGAACTCAATGATCCCCCGCAGCAGCACACCATCCCCGACAAACTGCCGCCGGACCGCCTCGGCAAAATCGAAGAGCGATTGCAGCTCCTCCGGATCCTCGGTGCGCAGAACCGCCTCGATGTCCGCCAGTTCCGGCATCGCGGCGGAATAGACCCGTTGGAGAAGGACCTCGAATTGCGGATTAGCGTTGCGGGTCTCCTTCAATCCGCAATCCGCAATCCGCAATCCGCAATGGGCTGATTTTGCAGCGCGTACGTACATCTACTTGCCGTCCTCTTTCCCGGCTTGCTTGCGGTACTCTTTGAGAATCTGCACGATCTTTTTCGGCGTCAGCTCGCCGTGGATGCGCTCGCCGACCATGACGACCGGGGCCAGGCCGCAGGCGCCCAGGCACCGCGCCGGGCCCAGGGAGAACAGGCCATCTTCCGTCATTTCCCCGAAATCGATCTTCAACTCGTCCTTGATCGCCTGCAGGATCTGGGTCGCGCCCTTGACGTAGCAGGCGGTGCCCAGGCAGAGTGAAATCTCGTACTTGCCCGGCGGCGTCAGCTTGAAGTAGTGGTAGAACGTCGCCACGCCCCAGATGTGGGCGGTCGGGATCTGCATCGCCTGGGCGATCTCGTCCATGATCTCGGTCGGCAGATAGCCGTACAGATGCTGCGTCCTGTGCAGCACATCGATCAGGTGCGAATCCGCGTGTTCCTTCGTCTTCATCTCGTCGATGAACTTACGCAGCTCGACACGCTTATCGTCAAGCACCGGTGCGGTCTTCTCTTTTAACGGAGTCTTTGCCATGTCCAACGTCCTCGTGAATCCTTAGAAATACAAATCTCTCTCCCCGGTCCGGGTCTTTTCGTAGTAGCTCATGAACGTATTGAAAACTTCCGGCATCTGCTGCTTGACCTGAGCGATCTCCTTGGCGATCACCTTTTCCCCGGCCGCAACCGTCCCCGGACTGGCGAAGTCATCCAGCCACTCACGGAACGTGATCACGGCGTTGAGTTTGCAGAACTGGCCTTCCTTGCCGCTGCGCAGCAGCTTCATGATCTTCTGCCCGGTCCGCCCGCAACGGTAGCCGGCCGTGCAGAACGATGTGATCGAGCCGGCCTCGGCCAACTCGCGCACCACATCGTCCAGCGAGCGGGTATCACCGAGCAGGAACTGCTGGCGCTCCCCGTGCTGGGTCTCATCGAACTGATCGGCGTAACTGCCGATGCCGATGCGGGTCGAGGCATCGGTCTGCGTGCAGCCGAGCGGCAGAATCTCCCGCCGCAGTTGCGCGTTCTCGCGGGCGGTCAGAATCATGCCCGGGTACGGCACGGCCAGCCGGATCACCGTCACCAGCTTCTTGAACGCGTCATCATCAACTCGATACTCGGGGTTCTGAGTAAAAGGTGTATTGTGCGCCGGCTCAAGCCTGGGGAACGAAATCGTGTGCGGCCCGATTCCGAACCGTTTCTCCAGCTCGATGGCATGGTACAGCAGGCTCATCACTTCGAACTTCCAGTCGTACAGGCCGAACAAAACGCCGAGGCCCACGTCATCGATGCCGGCCTCCATCGCCCGGTGCATACTGTACAACCGCCAGAGATAGCTGCCCTTGATTGTGTGCCGCGGGTGCAGCTTCTCGTAGGTCTGGCGGTGATAGGTCTCCTGAAAGACCTGGAAGGTGCCGATGCCCGCGTCGTTGAGCACGCGCAGTTCCTCAACCGACATCGGAGCCGCGTTCACGTTGCAGCGGCGAATCTGGCTCCAGCCCCGTCGCGTCTTGACCTTGACGTCCATGACGGCTCGCAGAGTCGAAGCGATGTAATCGAGGCCGGACTTCGGGTGCTCGCCGTAGACCAGGATCAGACGCTTGTGCCCGATCTGGCCGGCCAGAACCTCGACCTCACGCCGGACCTCATCGAGCGACAGAATACGCCGGCTTTCCTCCGTATTGCTGCACCGAAAGCCACAGTAGAGACAATCGTTGACGCACAAATTGCTCAGGTACAGCGGCGCGAACGTCACGATGCGGTTGTCGTAGACCTTGACCTTGACGGCCGCCGCCGTCTGCTGCATCTCGGCCAGCAGCGCCGGGTCCTGGACGTGGAGCAGGCACGCCGTCTCGTCCGGCGTCAACGTCTCAATGGCGAGCGACTTGGCCAGGATCTCCCGCACCCGTTTGGGGTCGGGATTCACGTTGGCGGCCAGGGCCCGCTCGATAGCCGGTGCATCGATGAACTCCCGCTCGTGATCGAGATACTTCTCGACCTGTGCGGGTTTGATTCTATTTTTGACCCAGCCGCCACGTTCGGCGACTGGTTTCCTGTCTTTCGTAATCATGGTCACCTTCACCACCCTAAACTACCTTCAGACTCCGCGAAACGATGCCACGCGGCGTCTTCGCCTTATAGTGCGTGTGCAGCAAATCGTGCGATTTCTCGCTGAGCGGCCGGCCCAAGTACTCGCGGTAAAGCCTCTGGACGTCCGGGTTGTCGTGGCTGCGGCGGATCGTCTTGCCGCGATCCAGGTCGTATAGCGCCTGGGCTCGAGCCTTGAGACATTCCTCATCGAGCGGAATGGAATTGGCCGTAGCGTAAGGCTGACCGCCGCCGCCGATGCAGCCGCCGGGGCAGCCCATGATCTCGATGAACTGGAAGCGCTGGCGGTCCTCGCGCACCATCTCCATGACCTGATGGGCGTTGCCCAGGCCGTGGGCGACCGCGACGCGCAGCTCCTGCCCATCCATCGTGATCCGGCCCTCCTTCACCCCTTGGAGGCCACGGATGTCGTTGACCTCGATATCGACCAGGGTCTCGCCCGTATACAACTCGTAGGCGGTGCGAATGGCCGCTTCCATGACGCCGCCGGTGACGCCGAAGATCGTGCCGGCCCCGGAGGACAGGCCCAGCGGCTCGTCGAATTTCTCCGGGCGAATGTTGACGAAATCGATGCCGGCGGACTTGATCATCCACGCCGCCTCGCGGGTCGTCACGACGATGTCCGTCGTCCGCAAACCGTGGACCTCCAGCTCGGGCCGGGCGGCCTCGAACTTCTTGGCGGTGCAGCACATGACCGCGACGCTGAAAATCTTCTTCGGATCGAGCTTCATCTTGTCGGCCCAATACGTCTTGAACAGGGACGACGCCATCGACATGGGCGACTTGCACGTCGAGATATTCTCGATAAATTCCGGATAGAACTGCTCCATGTACTTCATCCAGGCGCTGGAGCAGGAGGTGATCAGCGGCAGCGGTGAGCCGGATTGGAGCCGTTCGAGCAGTTCACTGCCCTCTTCCATGATCGTCAGGTCGGCCGAGAACTGTGGTGTCGAAGACATAGTCGAATCCCAGTCGCCGCAGCGCCGCCACAAGCTGGCCTTCCATGTTCCGGCCGACGGGCTGGCCGAACGCTTCTCCGATCGCCGCCCGCACGGACGGGGCGAACTGCGCGACCTTGACCAGACTTTTGTCGTTGAGTTTGTCGAAGAGCTCCTGCGTATGGTTCTTCTCGACGAAGGCCGCTGTCGGGCAGACGTTGATGCACTGGCCGCAGGTGGAACAGACGCTCTCGGCAAAGGGCATGTTGTAGGCCGGCATGACGACCGTATTGAAACCGCGATAGGCCTGGCCGAGGCAGTGCACGCCCTGGATTTCCGAGCACATGCGGACGCAGCGCCCGCAGAGAATGCACTTGTCCGGGTCGCGGATCACGCTGGTCGAGGACAGGTCTTTCTCGTAATGCTTGCGCTCGCCCGTGAAATGCCGGTGGCGAATGCCCATCGCATAAACGAGCCGCTGGAGCTCGCAGTTGCCGTCGCGCTCGCAGGTGTGGCAGTCTTCCGGATGGTTGTCGACGAGCAGCTCGACGATGTCCCGCCGGGCCTGCCGGACCTCCTTGGTGTTCGTGTAGATCTTCATGCCGTCGGCCACGGGGTAGCAGCAGGAGGCCACGAAGTTCTTCATCCCTTCGACCTGCACGATGCACACCCGGCATGCGCCCTCGACGGAGAGCTTCGGGTGGTAGCACAGGCGCGGGATGCGGTAGCCGCACGTGTCGGCGGCCTGCATGATCGTCTGGCCGGGGTCGACCTTGTATTGCTTGTCGTTGATCGTAATCGTGATCTTCTTGTTATTGTCCATTTTATCCTCAGATCTCAGCGAGTATGGCACTCTGGCCCATCCTGTCATTGCGAGGAGCGCAGCGACGAAGCAATCTCAATCCGCCAGATGGTAGATTGCTTCGCTGCGCTCGCAATGACATGGTCGTTCCCATCATACTTTCGCGATGGCCTCGAATTTGCAGGTATTGAAGCACATGCCGCAGCGAACGCATGTATCCTGATCGATGGTGTGCCGGGTCTTGGCGGCACCGGAGATGGCCCCGACCGGACAGACCCGCCGGCAGGCGCCGCAGCCGACGCACTTCTCGACGATCTCGTAACTGATCAGGCTCTTGCACACTTTGGCCCGGCACTTCTTCTCCTTGATGTGCTCCTCATACTCCTCGCGGAAGTTCTTGATCGTGCTCAGAACGGGATTGGGCGCCGATTGCCCCAGGCCGCAGAGCGAGGCTCTTCTGATCATGCTGCCCAAGCGTTCGAGCTTCTCGATATCGCCCGGCAGCCCCTTGCCCTCCGTGATCCGCGTCAGGATTTCCAGCATCCGCTTGGTGCCCTCGCGGCACGGTGTACACTTGCCGCAGGACTCATCCTGCGTGAATTCGAGGAAGAACCGGGCCACATCGACCATGCAGGAGTCTTCGTCGATGACGATCATGCCGCCGGAGCCCATGATCGAGCCGGCCTTGGCCAGCGATTCGTAGTCGATGGGCGTATCGAGGTACTGCTCCGGCAGACAGCCGCCCGAAGGACCGCCCGTCTGGATCGCCCTGATCCTCTTGCCGAAAGGAATGCCGCCGCCCACGTCGTAGATGATCTCGCGCAGGGTCGTGCCCATGGGGACTTCGATCAGACCCGTATTGACGACCTTGCCCGCCAGGGCGAAGACTTTGGTGCCCTTGCTCGTCTCGGTCCCGACCGTCCGGAACCAGGTGGCCCCGTCCAGGATGATGACCGGGATATTGGCCCAGGTCTCGACGTTGTTGATCACGGTCGGCTGGCCGTAGAGTCCCACGGCGGCCGGATACGGCGGCCGGGGCCGGGGCATGCCGCGCATCCCCTCGACCGAATGGATCAGCGCCGTCTCCTCGCCGCAGACGAACGCACCGGCGCCGAGCCGGATCTCGATATCGAAGGAGAAACTGGACCCGAGGATGTTCTTCCCGAGCAGACCGTGTGCGCGGGCATCGTCGATGGCCCGCCGGATTCGGCGAATCGCCAGAGGATACTCGGCACGGATGTAGACGAAGCCCATTTCCGCTCCGATGGCGTAGCCGCCGATGGTCATGCCCTCCACGACTGTGTGCGGATCGCCTTCGACGGCGCTGCGGTCCATGAAGGCCCCGGGGTCGCCCTCGTCGGCGTTGCAGATGATGTATTTCGGCGTCGCCTTCTCGGCGGCGGTCAGTTTCCACTTGCGCCCGGTCGGAAAGCCCGCCCCACCGCGTCCGCGCAGCCCGGACTTCTCCACTTCCGCGACCACCTGTTCCGGCGTCATGTCCGTGATCGCCTTGGCCAGGGCCTCATAGCCGCGCAGGGACAGGTAGTCGTCGATATTCTCCGGGTCGATGATGCCGCAGTTGCGCAGCGTGATCCGCATCTGCTTGCCGAAGAACTTCGCGTCGCCGAAGACGCGGAAGAAACGGTTGTACAGATGGTCTTCCTGGATCGCCAGCCGCGCCAGCGGGCGGCCGTGGACCAGATGTTCTTCCACGATTTCCGCAATGTCCTCTTCCGTCACCCGGCCGTAGATCGTGTAGCCCGGATTGACGACCAGGACCGGGCCTTTGTCGCACATGCCGAGACAGCCGGACAGGCCGATGGTCGTTTGGTCGGTCAGCCCATGTTTGGCCAACTGCTCCTGCAGGGCGGCCGCCAGCTTGCGCGACCCGCTGTTGATGCAGGCGGTCCCATCACAGAGGATAATTCGATACGGTGTCACATTCACAGCGTCCTTCCTTTCGAGAGGAAGTTTGATTTTTGATTGTTGATTGTTGATTTCTGATTTGGGATTTGTGACTCTTCTTAAATCAAAAATCACACTTCACACTTCAAACTTCACACATCTCACTTCTTCAATCAATCACCCATTCCTTGATGATCTCGCCGTTCTTGAGATGGCGGTCGATGATCTGCTGGGCCCGTTCTTTGTCCACCCGGCCGTACTTGACGGGACTCTTGCCCGCCTCGATGACCTCGACGGTCGGCTCCAGATTGCAGCGGCCGGCGCAGCCTTTCTGACTCAGGTACACATCCGTCAAGCCGCGACTGACGGCCTTCTGAAAGACCTCCATCACGTCCTTGGAGCCGGCGGCGATCTCACACGTCGCCATACCCACGTAGACCCGCTTCGTCGAGAGATAGCCTTTGCCGATAATGCGGCTGACAGCCTCGGCCCGCTTTTTCCGGATCAATTCCAACGGAGTTGACATCTGCTCAGTTCCTTTCGATCTGGAATATGAACGAGTTCCCGTGCTCGCGGGCGAGGGCGGTGATGCTGCCGCCGTGCCGCTCGATGATCTGCTTGGTGATATACAGACCCAGGCCGGTCCCCTTGACCTTCTTCGTCTGGGGGTTGTCGAGCCGGGAGAATTTCTGGAACAACTTCGCCCGCTGCTGGTCCGTCATGGGCGTCGAATCGTTATAGACATCGACCTCGACCTTGCCGTCGATCTGCCGGGCGGTGAGCTTGATCTGTCCGGCGTCGGGGCTGTACTTGATCGCGTTGCTGACGAGATTGTTGGCGACGATCTGCATCAGGTCCGAGTCCGCCTGCACGACCAGGTCGGGACTGATCTCGTTGGCGATCCGCAGGCCCTTCTTGGATGCGATCGGAGCCAGGGACAGGATCGAGACATCGAACACCTCCTTCTTGAGGTTCAGCGTGGTCTTGTTGACGGCGAGCTCGCCGCGCTCGATCCGGCCGAGATTCAGGAACTTCTTGACCGTCGCATCCAGGTAATCGAGATTCCGCGTGAGAGAATCCATCGCCTTGCGCTGCTTGAAATTGACCAGACCGAGATAACCGTCGCGCACGGCGTAGGCGTTCATCACCGCCGAGGCGAGGATCCCCTTGAGCTCGTGGGCGACGAAACCAATCAGGTCGATGTAGCTTTTGTTCGAGGCCGCCAGCTTCTCGTTGGAGACCCGCAGGCTCTCCTCCCGCTCCTTGAGGCCCAGGGCCATCGCGTTGAAGGCCTCGGCCATGCTGTTGACGTCCTTGATCGAGGTGTTCGTGTTGATCCGATAGCCCCAATCGCCGGAGGCCAGGCACTCGCTGGCGTGGACCACCTGGGTCAACGGCCGCGAGATCGCCCCGGCCAGGACGACCGAAAGCAGCACGGCGATCAACGTCACGCCGCCGACCGACAGCAGGAAGAACTGAAGAATCTCCGTGGCCAGGTCGTTGAACGGCTGTTCGAGAATGCCGACGTAGAGAATGCCGATGATGTCGCCGCGGATGTCCCGGATCGGCTGGTAGGCGCTTTTGTAGTAGTCGGTGACCACAAAGGCCCGCTCTTGCCAGGTCTGCCCCTGCTCGACCACGGCCCGGTAGACCTCCTCCGACACCCGCGTCCCAACCGCGCGTTGTCCATCCTTGTCCTGCACGTTCGTCGCGATGCGTACATCGTCCAGAAAGATCGTCACCGTGCCCACCGGCTTGTCCTTGTACACTTCCTTGCCGAAGACCATCTCGCGGACGCGATCCACGAACGTGTAGTCGCGGTTGACCACCCGGCCGCCATAGAGCACCGCCTGGACTTGGCCCCCGCTATCGAGGATCGGCACGGCGTATTCCTTGGCCATCACCGCCTCGAGCACTCTCTTGTCGGTCGGCCGTGCCTTGGGGGTAGGTTTGATCTCGATCGGCAGCTTGCCCGGGAACTCGCCCGGCATCGTGGTCAGCTCTTCGGGCGCGATGATCCGCGCCCCCCAAACCGGCTCGCCCCGCTGCACGGCGGCCCTGGCAATCTCGCTGCGCAACGTCCCGAAGTCCGGTTTCGCCACGTGGCGCAGATAGTGCACGCTGAGCTCCTCCTTCAGGGCTTCGACGTTCTCCTTCGGGGACACCAGCTTCAGCGCCTCGCCGATCCGCTCAATCTCGCCGGTATAGACGATCTGGGCCGCATTGATGCTGTCCCGAACCTGGCGATCCGCCCGGCGAATGATGTTCTTCTGGATCACGCGATAGCCGAGCGCCGCGATCGGGACCGACAGCACCAGAATCACCATGAGAAACGAAAGCAGAATTCTCGTTTTCAGGGAGATCGACAGAAGGACTCGATTAGTTCCCGTCGTTGGCAGCATTGACGAAATAGATCAGATTCTCGATTTCGGTCTCGAGGTTGATATTGTTGATCACACAACCCGTCGGCGCCTTGAGGCAAATCGGGGCAAAATTGAGCACGCCTCTGATTCCCGCCGACAGCGCCAACTCCAGGACCTGCTGGGCGGCGTAGTCCGGGACCGCGAGAATCGCGAGTTTGACGTCCCGGGTCTTGATGATACTGGCCAGTTGGTCCAACGGCAGCACCGGCGGCTTGCTCTCCCGATTGAACTTGGCGGGGTCGATATCAAATCCGGCCGCGATGTTGATTCCGCTCCGCTCGAACCCGGGATAGTGCAGCAAGGCCCGACCAATGTTGCCGACCCCGATCACGATGAACTCATGAAGCTGATCCTTGCCCAGGGTCTTGTTCAGTTGTTCCGCCAGTTCATCGACCTTGTAACCACCCCGACGGTTGCCGGTGATTCCAAACAGGGAGAAGTCCTTGCGGACCTGAGCCGCCGTAACGCCGGCAGCATCCGCCAAGTTGTCGGAGAACACCCGAACGAAATTGAGGCTCCGCAACCGATTCAAGGCGTTTTTGTACCGCGACAACCGTATTATGCAACTTCTATTTGCCATAGCTTGCATACTTCTTTCCCTACGTTCCATTCTTCACAATAAATAAGGCCACACACATATCGGAGTATTCAGAGGCTTCCTAAGGCAGAGTATGCCACATAACGAAAGAGGCGTCAAGAGTTATTGCGATTTTTTTCACAACTATCCAGGCACATGGATTGGAAATAGAAAAGCAAATCCCTATAGTGTGGGGGTTTATATCAAATTGGGGGGACGAGGAAGAAAATGGTCAGGTAGAGAAATCCTGATTTTTCGAGCGGCGCGGGTGAGACCGCATCAGTCTGGTCTTCTCCCCCGTGCTGCGGGGCTTCTGAATCTCTGTGATGATCCGCCCGCCACGGAAGATGGTGATTGAGCCGGTGGATTCACTGACCGTGACGGCAATAGAATCTGTCACCGCCGTGATCGCCGCGGCGGCGTGATGCCTGGCGCCGAGGCCCCGGGGCAACTCGTAGTCCGGCTGACTGGTCGTCCGGATGTACGTCCCGCAGGTCTCCACGACACCATCG
Source organism: uncultured Planctomycetota bacterium (assembly GCA_963699595.1). GTDB lineage: Bacteria > Planctomycetota > Phycisphaerae > Sedimentisphaerales > Anaerobacaceae > PLanc-01. The sequence continues at coordinate 165,346 of CAVOUO010000027.1, read as the reverse complement.
CCGCGGACGAGGAACGCCCCATCGAGCGTCGCCAACTCTTTGACGGTCTCTTCCAGCGAATAGTCGAGAATGTTGCGCTCCTCCGGCGGGTAGCCTTTGAAAGGATTCAGCACGAGCTGACGCGTCAAAGGCAGGACGCGGTCGGTATCGCCGATCACGAACATGGCGCCCACCGCCCGGCCTTCACGGCCCTCGCTGCCCAGCTCGGAGGCGATGTCCACCACCCGCTCGATCACCTCCGGCAGAATCTTCGAGGAACCCGGCGTCAGGTCCGTGCCCGAGGAAAAGATCTCATATTCACGCCCCACTTCGGTCACGATGATCGTGTCGAGCGTCTTGGCGGCCGCCAGTCCGGAGAGAAAGACCACCCGGTCGCCGTGCTTGATCAGGCCCCGGGAAAGGGCCAGAAATACCGCAATTTTGACCTGTCCCATGCGCGTCAGGGGCACGTTCGGAATGCGCAGGCACTGGAGCGCTCCCAGCCGCAACTCTTTGTCCTCCGAGGCACCCCTCGTCACGCAGAAGACCTTGGCCTTGACGGCGAGGTCAAAGCCCAAGGCCTCCTCTTCCATCGCATCCACGTAAACAAACAGGGCCGTCGCCCCGCAGGACTCCACGATCCCCGGGACATGCTGGAGCAGGCTGCTCGTAATCACCTTCGCCGAGTCGCTGGCAATCTGGCCCTGCTCCTCGTTCAGGGGCGGCTGTGGTTGACTTGCGGCTTTGTCTGCCATAGCGACACACTCTCCGGCGCCAGAATCCCGTCTCAGGTGCCCGTCTTCAAACGTGCTATTGTACCGTCTGGGGCGCGGGAGGTGCTCAGGTTTTTCTTCGGACACAACAGGCAAAGCCCCTGCGGTGCGGAGGGAGAGGAAGCGAGACTGCGCAGGGGCTTGTGGTGTACTCCATTCGAGCATCTCCGGGATGCCCTTCTGCAATTCCTTACGCAGTGTCGCGACGGCGGTTCATCGGCCGTGCAAAAATTCGGCTCATCGATTCTCAGGATCAGGAGTGCCCCGGAGTCCGGACGGACGCCCAGGACATTCGCGGAGCAGTTTTACTGAACAAAGCGCCGCTCGGCCGGTAGAACACTTCGGCAGCCCTTCGTTAACCGGTCCGGACAGGCCGGGCGGAGCCGCGCGGGCAAAACAGACGCCTGGAAAAGAAAGGAAGAAGTATGGACATCTTTGCATTCGCGCTGGAAAAGGAGAAGTTCAGCGAGGAGTACTATCGCGACCTGGCTCATAGAGCCAACCACCCGGGGCTGAAGAACATCCTGACCATGCTGGCGGACGAGGAAGCCAAGCACTACCAGGCGATTGAACGGATGAGGACCGAGACGCCGGAGCAGGTGACCGATGTACCCATATTGGATCGGGCAAGAGAAGTCTTCGAGAAGATGCGCGTCGCGCCCGGAAATTCGACTTTCTGGTGAGCGAAGCGGAATTGTATCGAAAGGCCTGCCAGATCGAGGAACAGAGCAAGAAGTTCTATCTGGAGCAGGCTGAGGCAGCTCAAGACCCCGCCCAAAAGCGGGTTTTCAGGCTGCTGGCCCAGGAAGAGGACAAACACCTGTTCCTCGTGGAGAATCTCTACAGCTTCGTCTCCAAGCCGGAGAGCTTCCTGGAAAACGCCGAAATGTATCACTTCAACGATTACGTCGAAGGCGTGCTCTGATGTTTGATGTTTGATTGTTGATTCAAACATCAACAATCAGAAATCAGCCTTCTTTGCGGCGAGCACTTTGGCAATGTCCGCCTCCAGCCGGGTCAAGATATCTGCCAGGCTTTTGCTGAGTGCCTGGACCACGGCCTCCGCCGTCCTGGCGGAGATGGGGGTAGCGGCCCGGTACGTTTCGGACAAGGCCACCGACTCGTTAGCCTCCGGACCGGCCAGCAGAAAGAACCGAATCTCCACGACCGCCTCCGGCGTCGCCTTGTGCGTGAAATCGGCGTAGAGGTCGATGACGTTTCCCTCCAGCAGGTACGTGGACTCCAGCCGGCTGCCTACCGCGGTCACACGTGCGAACAGGCCGGCGTTCGCCAGCCAGTCACGCGTCTCTTCCGTCATCATGACCCCCGGCAAAACCAGGAACTGGCGGTAGTAGTCGGGCTCGTACCGGAACTCATCGACACGATAAACCAAGCCCCGGGACGCAAAAGCCTCATCCACATTGAACCGGCGCAACCGCAGGGTGGCGGCGCTGTGGACGGCGGCGGGCTTGCCTGCGCGGACGGCATCCAGGACGTAGTACTCTCTGTCGGCGATCGCACTCTGACCGCACCCGGACAGGAGAAAGCCGGAGATCAGCAGAGCCGAGTACACGAGGAAATGCACCCGAAGACGGATCATTTTACCACCTCCGATTTCTTGGGCGGCCTGCTGAACAGCAGTTCCGATGGATTCTGCTCCAGGGTGGAGATCAGCCCCTTGAGGCTGTCCGCGATCTCCCGCAAATCGTTGAGGACTCTCTCGATGCCGGGCCGTTCGGTGGAGATCAAGGCGTTGAAGTTCGCCAGGGTCTTGCTGAGCCGGGCCACCGCCTCCGGCACGTTCGGCGCAGGCGTGACCCCTGCCGGGGGTGCAAACAAGGTCTGCAGATACTGGTTCGTCGTACGCAGCTCCGCCATCAGAGCCTGCGCCTGCCCGCTGAGGGCAGGGACGTTCGCATCCGCCACGGCCCGATCCAAAGAAGTCAACAGCCGCTCGATATCGGCACTGATCTTCTGGGCATCCACGGCCGCCAGCTTCTGGTCCGTTTGGTCCAAAATGCCGCGAATCTGGCGGCTCAAGCCCGGGACGTTGGCGTCCTCCACCGCCCGGTTCAGGGAGGCGACGAACTGCTGGGCGCCCGCATTGATCTTCTCCATCTCCAGAGCCTCGATCTTCCCCCGGCCGGCCTGCAACACGCCGCGGGCCTCCTTGCTGAGCTGCGCCAGGTCGGCTTCCGTGATGGCCGTGTTCAACGAGGTGAACACTTTCTCCAGACTCTCGGAAAGGCCCTTCGCGTCGATCGCCTGCAACTGGCCCAGGATCTTGTCGATGGAATCCTTCATCGTGGTAAACTCGCCCGGCGCCGAGGGAATGACCGGGTACTTCGGTTTCCATGGAACCGGTTCCAGAACATACCGATTCGGGTCGAGGAAATCCATCTCCAGCGACGCCTGCTGCGTCAGGAGATTCGAGGACACGCGGACGCGTAAGCCTTGCGCGACCATCCGTTCCAGGAGGGCCTCGGCTTGCGGATACCCCGGCTCCGGGAGTTTGGAGCGCAGCACGCCGCTGACGACCCGAACGAAAGAGGCGTAGCGGGCGCCCGCGACGGCATTCGGGTCCAGCGGGTACTCGCTGCCGACAAAGCCGATCTGCTCGACCTGACCGATTTGCACGCCGCGAAACGCCACGGGCGAGCCGATACTCAGACCCGTGATGGACTCCACGAAGTAGGACTCAACGTACAATTTGCTCTGAGCAAAGAGTCCCGCCCCAAACAGGACCACGGCCACCACGATCAGGGTCAGGGCGGCCAGCACAAAGAGGCCGATGCGGAAATAGTGCGGTTTTGCATCCATCCAATCAACCTGTTCCAATCAGTTTTGGGTTCGGCGGACCAGAAATCCTCATGTCAATACGGGTCTGCCCACGGCCCGGTGGAAGAACTGACGAACCACGGGATTGTCGCTTTGATCGCGCAGCTCCTGCGGTTTGCCCGCCGCAATGATCGTCTTGGCATCTTTATCGACCATAATCACGCGATCGGCCACAGTGAAAATGCTCGGCAGTTCGTGGGTGACGATTACGAAGGTAATCTGCAAGTCGTGCGACAGATTCAAGATCAGCTCGTCGATCTGGGCCGAAGTGATCGGGTCCAGGCCGGCCGACGGCTCATCGAGAAACAGAATTTTCGGATCCAGGGCCAAGGCCCGGGCGATGGCGGCGCGTTTGCGCATCCCGCCGCTGAGTTCCGCCGGCATTTTGTAGGCCGCCGCCTGCAACCCCACCGCCTTGAGCTTCATCTGGGCAATCATCTCGATGGCAGGGCGCGGCAAGTCTGTGAACTCCTCCAGAGGCAGCGCGACATTGCTCAGAACGCTCATCGAGCCGAACAGGGCCCCGCTCTGGTAGGCGACGCCGATCCTCCGGAGCAGGTTGAGCCGCTCCTCGCCCTCGGCGTTCACGATGTCCGTCCCGTCGATCACGATGGCGCCGTGCCGCGGCTTGAGCAGACCGATCATACACTTCAGCAGCGTGGTCTTGCCGGAGCCGGAACCACCCAGAATGGCGAAGATTTCGCCCACGCGAACCTCAAAATTGATGTCCTTTAGAACCACGGCATCGGCATAGCCGGCTGCCAAATCCCTCACCTCGATGATGGGCTTGTCCGCCATTTATCCCTTTGATTGTTGATTTTTGATGTTTGATTTTTGATTTGAGCTTCGTGTTTGCGCTTTCTCCAATCAAGAATCAACAATCAAAAATCAAACTTCTCCTTCAGATTCCCAGGTAATAATAGAGCACCGCGAACACCCCATCGGTCGCGATGATCGCGATCATCCCGCTGACGACCGCCCGCGTCGTCGAATCGCCGACGGCGGTCGGGCCGGTGCGGGTCTGGAGACCCCTCAGACAACCCACGCCTGCCACCAGGGCCCCGAACGCGAACGTCTTGACGAGGCCCCCGAAGAAGTCCGTCAGAGTCGCCGCGTTGCGAATCCTCTCGAGGTAGATCGTGGCCGGCACATTCCACGTGGCCATGACCAGGCCGCAACCGATCAAACCGAGAAGCTGATTGAACACGGTCAACAGAGGGATGACGCACAGAACGGCTACCAGCCGCGGCAGGACCAGAAACTGCACCGGGTCCAGGCCCATGGTCACCAACGCATCCACCTCTTCGTTCACCTTCATGGTACCCAGTTCGGCGGCGAAAGCGGACGCGCTGCGGCTGGTCAGGAGAAAGGCCGTGAACAGCGGCCCCAGCTCCCGAAACAGCACGATCGCCACCAGGTCGGCGACATAGACCTCCGCGCCGAATTGCCGCATGGCGGCCACCGTCTGAAAGGCCAGGATCGTGCCGATCAGGAAGCCCAGCAACCCCGTGATGCCCACCGCATTGGCCCCGGCCTTCTCGGCGATAATCCACGCGTCCTTCCAGCGCAGTGTCCGCGGGTGCAGCAGGGTTTGAAACAGCTTCGCGGAGATCTCGCCGGTGAAACTGATCCCGGCAATGGAATCGTAAACGAGGCCGGCGGCCCATTCGCCCACCGCTCGGATGGGGCCCCGGATCGGTCCGGGCGACTTCAGGGGCGATACCAGCCGGTCGGTCTCGAACAACGTCATCAACTGCTGAAACTCTCGGCCGCAGGTCCCGGATCTCGATCTGCCCGTGATGCTCCTGCTGGATGTGCTTGTACTCCGTGAGCAGTGCCACGCCGGCCCCATCACAGTACGTGACCTCGCCAGCCTGGATGATCAGATGGGGGACCTTGGCCTGCCGCAGTGTTTGCGTGCTCTGCGGCCAGATGGAGGCAGCCGTATCGCGGTCCAGCCTGCCCTTGAGAATCAGATGGGCTTGGCCGTCCGGGCCCCTCTGGAAATCGAACATAGCTCTCTCTGTGTCTTCCATGACATCCGGCAGTATCAATGATTCGGACGACATCATTCTAATCTCGCGGCGGGGCTTCTGCAAACCCTTGCCGGCCGGTTGGCGCCGGGAACGTACCCGATTAGAATGGCATCCGATCCGATGGACGCCATCCAGAACGCACCGCTTCCGGATATATCGGCAAGAAATAGGAGATTAGGCCATGTCAAACCGCGTTATTTATTCTGTCAATCGGCGGGAATTCCTGGAGCAGGTCGGGCGCATCTCGCTGGGAACGGCGGTCGCCGCCGGACTGACCGGGTCGACGGCCGCCGGCAGAGAGTCGCAACCGCCAAGACCGTGGCAACCTGTCTCCGACCGGAAGGTCCGCGTCGGCATCGTCGGTTATGGCGTGTGCCAGTTTGGGGCGGCCTTTGGCTTCCAGGACCATCCGAACGTCGAGATTGTCGCCGTCAGCGACCTGATCCCCGAGCGGTGCCAGGCCCTGATGAAGGCTTGCCGCTGCGGCAAGTCCTATGAGTCGCTGGAAGTGCTGGTCCAGGACCCGCAGATCGAGGCCGTGTTCGTGGCCACGGACGCCCCGAGCCACCCGCGCCACTGCATGGAGGTTCTCCACCATGGCAAGCACGTGATGTCCGCCGTGCCGGCCGCGTTCGGATCGATCGAAGAGGCCGAGCAACTCCTGGAGACGGTCAAAAAGACCGGTCTGAAATACATGATGGCCGAGACGAGCTGCTACCGGGAGGACTGCTACGCCATGCGCCAGATCTATCGGGCCGGCGGATTCGGCCGGCTCGTCTATTCCGAGGGCGAGTACTATCACTCGAGTCCCAAACCGATCGATTCGTTCAAAGGCTGGCGGATCGGCCTACCGCCCTTGTGGTACCCGACGCACTCGACGGCCTATTACATCGGTGTCACCGGCAAACGATTCACCTCGGTCTCCTCCATCGGGTTCAACGCGGGGTTTCCCGAGAATCGGCCGGGGGCGAACAAGTACAACAACCCCTTCAGCGACGAGGTCGCCCTGTTCCAGACCAGTGAAGGGGGCTCCTCCCGCATGCTCATGTGCAAGGGCGTGCAGGGCTACATCGTCGAGCAGGGCCGCGTCTTCGGCGAGAAGGGCTGGATGGACGGGACCCAGTATCAGGGTGCGGTCAAGGAATTGCCTGATGTCACGCGGCCGGCGCTGCCGCCCAAGGTGCCCGCGGGCGGGCACGGCGGTTCGCACGGACATCTGACGGACGAATTCATCACATCGATCCTGAAGGACCGCCAGCCGCTGGTGAACATCTATGAGGCGCTGGCCCTGACCGTGCCGGGGATCATCGCCCACCAATCGGCCCTCAAAGGCGGGGAGACGCTCAAGGTCCCCCAGTACGATCCGCCCCAAAAGAACTTATGATTGCCGCGCTTCGCTCGCAATGACATGTTTATGATTTTCGATTTATGAATCATCGATCAGAGATCCTCTCGGTGGCGCCGGTGGCCTGGGAATCAAGGGCGGCGGTGAACAGCTTGTGCCACAGCACGCTCTCGTCGGGTGTGGCGCATCCGGCGAACCGGCCGGGCGTCTCGCCTCGCTCCAATTCGTATAAGAACGCCGCCCACATCTGCAAGATCGCATCGGAGACACCGACCTGGAAGATCTCGCCCGTGATCGACTTGTAGGTCATCTCGTGGCCCATGCTGATCTTTTTCCAGGCTTGCTCGCCGCCAGGGGTGTATTCCAGCAATTCGAGCGTGTTGGCCTCGTTGAGACTGTAATTGCACGGAGGCTCGCGTCCCGTAGATCTCGAGGTACCAGTTGTTCTTCTGGCCGGGTGAAATCCGCTCCGTTCGCAGAGTGAAAGGGAAAAGGCTGTCCGAGGCCGGGTCCAGGGTCTCGCACAGAAGAGTTGCGTTGTCCCACGTCTCGCACGGGACCATCCTGCCTTTGCCATCCGGCCGCTCGCGCACGATATTGGACAGGACGGCGCGCACGTTTCTGGGCGTCCAGCCGGCGCGGAACGGCACGGTACAGAGATGCGGACCGAGGTCGCCCATGCACGCCGTACGCGCCGTTGTATTCGATCATGCGTTTCCAGTTGATGGGCTTCTGCGGATTCAGGTCGCTGCCGTGCAGGAAGCCCGCGTTGACTTCGATGATCTGACCGAAGGCTCCGGCCTCGATCATCCGCCCGATCCGCTGGACCGCCGGGAAGAAGACAAACTGAGAAGCGCAGCGCACGAAGCAATCCGGGTGCCTCCGGACGGCGGCCATGATCGCATCGTTGGCCTTCAGGTCGATGCCGAAAGGCTTCTCGCCCATCAGGTGCTTGCCGGCCTCCAGGGCAGCCGTGTAGAACTCCTCGTGCAGATTGTGCGGCACGGCGATGTAGACCGCCTCCACCTCGGGATTGTTCAGAAGCTCGCGATAGTCGCTCGTGACCTGCGACAGCGTGGGGATATTCTTCTTGAACCAATCGATCTTGGGCGTGTCGAGCGTGCGGTTGCACACGGCCACGATCTCGGGCCGGATGGTCATCTCCGGCAGATGCAGCCAGCGCGCCGCCGCACTGGCGAACTCGCGCCCCATCATGCCGCCGCCGATGATTCCGAATCGAACCGTTCGCATTTGCAAATCATAAATCCCAAATCGTAAATCATCAATCCCTACCCGGGCAATTGTATGCTCACCTATACGGCTCCTGCATCCGCGACTCTCTGCCGGCTTCGACCAGCGCTTTTAGGGTATCAGCGGAATTTTTGGCCGGTGCTGACAGATGCAGAAGATCCGTCAAAGACTAAAGCAAGGGCTGGCCCCGACGGCTCCGTTTCCCACAGAGACGCCGAGGACAGGGAGGCCGGAGGACAGAAGCCGAGAACGGACCGGCCGCCAGCTATTGACTACCAATGCTTCGTCCACAGATTTCACAGATTTACACAGATTAGAAGACGAGTCGTTTGAATTCAAGGCGGGGACGGCCGAAATTGAAGAGCAGTCCGCACTTGAGCTTCGTCGCCTTCAGATAGTTGATCACTTGAGCATCCTCGAAGCCCGTGAGGAGTGGCAGGGCCTTCAATTCGACGATGATATCTCCGTAGCACACGAAATCCGCCCGGTATTTGCAGGACAACCTGCGGCCCTTGTAGTCGATCGGCAGTTCCTGTTCCCGCTGGAAGGGAATGCCGCGATCGGCGAACTCGATGGCGAGCGCTTCCTGATAGACCGCTTCCAGGAACCCCGGACCAAGCTGCCGATGCACTTCCATCGCTGCCCCGATGATGGCATGCGTCTGTGGGTCTCGGGCATCAGCGTCGGTTTGTGTGATGTCTGGGTTCATTTCTCCTCTCCAATTCTGCCTCCTGAATCTGTGTCAATCTGTGAAATCTGTGGCTATGTCTCTTCTTCCGATCCTATTGGTCCACAGATTACACAGATTTTCACGGCGCAGCCTCGCTGCGCTCGGCCGCAACCAAAAAGTCCATCGAATACCAAGAGCATCATAACGTACCGTGTATCAAGATGTTACAAACGCTCAAAATCAAAATCGAGCATGAAAAACAACGTTTCGGAGGATTGTATTACAGATTATCTCTCTCGCCGCAACGGAAACCAGCATTGGGGGCGGACGACGCCCGTTGCCTGCTGGCACGGACCGGAAACTCCGAACCAGAACTCTGCCGGTCTGTCCGTCTTCCTCCTGAATCTGTGTCAATCTGTGAAATCTGTGGCTATGTCTCCAGGCGCAGAATCTCAGGTTTCACAGTTACGCGGCTCATACGCCAGCCTCCTGGCGAACGTCGATCTTATCCGTTCCCATCGGCCAGAGCAAGGCCGCGGCTTGATCCGGGGAGATAATAGGGTGCGTCCCTCAATCCCCAATCCCACCGAGATTCCGCGTCGTTTCTCGCCGACTACCGACTACTGGCTGCCGAATACCGGTTTTGCCTTGTCTCTTTCGCCCTTTTTCAGCATAATTGCCCCGAGAGAAGCACCTTGATGAAGCTGCGACGAAGTGGTTGGCGGTCCTGGCACGCTGGACGGGTTTGATGAAGTGGAAATGAATGGGATGGCGACGGAAGTCTGACCGGAAGGCGATAAATAAGATATAAGAAGTATATAATAGGGTGCGTCCCCATTACCCAGCGCTCCCGGTTTCCCACCGTTGTCTATCTTGAATCGGCGCCATCGTGGCTAAAAGAGGGAAGCATAAGGGAGCTCAACCAGCACAACTCCTGGCCTGATGTAAGCCGCGTGATCCGGCTCTAAGATAGCCATACGCTTCACGGCGGTACCTTTGTCATCCACGTCACTATACATGAACGCAAGAGACCTCTTTGCCACAGTGCCCACAAAGATCAACACCTGGGAAGTATAGACGAATTCAAAGGTTATGAAAACGCCAGGGCCCATAACTCTCCGACATATGTCTGCCCTAACGGCGTCTTGAAAACCACTCGATACAAGTCCACGCTCGGTAACAAAGATCTCGTAGCTGACGTGAATCTGGAATCCCAGGTTGGCGTTCCGAATATTGTCGGGCAGAGCCATGCAGGACCTCTCCACGCTCCATTCCTTCCACAGGTTGGGCGTCCATCGATCAATTCTGACCCGGGCGCCAGCTACGAATTCTGGCCCATTCTCAATCCGGAGGCATAGATCCTCTACGGCCCTCATAACTTGCATGTAGGCAAGCTTCTCTTGCCCGCTCATCCTTTCCAAGAAATTGGTCAGGGTGTCGCGCCGGGCGGCTTAACACTCTATAGACGCAAACTGCCGTGATCGCCGAAGCCAGGAAGACAACTACGTATGGATACAGCCAGGAGACGCCGGGCTGCCTTGGATCCTCAGTAGCTTTGGTGCGTGCCACGACGGTGTGTGTGAGGAAATCATGCAGGGCTGTGTGCCCGCCCCCGATAATTGCCGACACCGGCCAGATCACGTATGGCAGTGCGAACGTAAAGCAATCGACCACCGGCGTCGGGAGAGCGATGGCGCGGCAGGTGACGAGTACCAGGTAAACCAGGGAAAGAACCAGAGGCAATAACACAATGACACTGATACGCGCAAAAGCCTGATAGGGCATGACTCGTTGGCCGGTGGACATCTGGACACGAATCCTCGCCATCATCTTTCCCGGCGTCTGCCCTGAATAGAGGCTTTCAAATATACCAAAATAGCACAGCACGCCAGCGAGAAAAAGAGGGTTCCAGCCTAGGCCCTGGAATTCACATCCAGCAGCTATGGGAATGATACAAGCAAGTCCCATAAGCGAGATCAGAATTGCCATGTCTAGCACAAAGGCGATGGTGCGCCTTGCTATTAGGCCTACCGGCCGCGCGATACTCATCGAAACCTCCGCAAGCCGAGAAGAAGAAGACCCACCGCAAGGAAGATGCCAAGTAAGGATAGGTGGTCGGCAACGAAGAGCCTCACGCCAGATGTCGTACCTTGGGCACGCACGGTGACGCTCTTCGTTGCAGCCGACAATCGAACCGGCCCTCGCCAGAGAAATGTATGGAAATCACCCCATAGGATCATGGTCATCCTCGCCTTGGGCGGAATGCTCTTGAGGTTTGGAAATCTTATGGTGAAGTTGTCGGAAATCTCAAAGGCAGCCAGTTTCTGGCGGTCCGCCATTATGCGCGATGAATCGGAATGCAGAGCAACATCTGCTACCGTGAAACCGTCCACCTGAAGGTCCAACTCGTCGATACTATCGGATGAGGTGTTACGGATCGTAACGCGAAGAATGTCTCGACTATTTACTAGCTGTGACAGCACGTTGGGGGTGTTACCGTCAGCGCTCTCCCGCTCGCCAGCATTCTTGATATGGTCTGCGGCTGCAATTGGAGGATAAAGGCGATCCACTTGGTACGTGACCTCGAGTGCTGGCCTTGAAAACCGCGCGAATCCAAAATAGAAGAACAGAACGAGGACAATCTCACGGAGGTTCTTTGCGTATCCAAAGACCGTCTTTATCTTCTCTGTAGTCGCGCTACCGGCTATAGTCTCCACTTTTGGAGTAACCGGCGAGGAGCGACCACTTTTGGTCTTCCCTTGTTTCATGTGCCTCTCGTCCTTTGGGCTCCCACAGCCGTCCCACTCACTTCGCCCGCATAGCATCTATCTGGCGTACAAGGGGCTCCAACCTCTTTGTCGCAGCCTCGTCAACGTACTTCTAACTGGATATCGTGACGCAACCTGAGCGCAAAGGCAAGGGGAAATCTTTAGGGGGCCGGGGTGGGTGCGACCGGCACTCGGTGGCGGAGACAAATTAAGGTGTCAGGTACGAATGGCATGAAGACAAGGCATGGTAGCCGTGTCGGAACTACGTTTTCGGTGCCGAAAACGCGGGTGTCCCGGCCAGAGAACTGCTTAACTTCATGCCATTCGTGTCAGGTACTTTTTCGGAGTCGTGACGCCCATACTTTGGGAATTCCACCAGGATACGGGGGACCTTTCTGAGCCAGCCGTTATCAAGCCCGTTCCTTCGCATGCTTCAGGACAGGCTCAGAGCCTGCCGCAGGGACGGTCTCGGGATTCTTTCGCGGGAAGGCCAGATTCAACAAAAGGACTTGGGTCTCGCGCAGAGGTCACTAGGCACAGACCCCGGTTAGGCCCGGGAGATGGGGCCACTTCCAAGACGACCAAGAGAAGAGGCGGTGCAGGGGGCGGGAATGTTCGGACCTTTCCACGCACCGGGAGCCGCTGAATCGGACGCGTCGGTCCGTCTTCGAGTAAGATCACACGTGCCCGGAACCAGAAGAGACCGGGCACAAGCGGATGAGGCGGGAAGCAAGAAGGCGGAGCCCTGAATCGGACTGCTTCCGTAGGAATCCGCCCATGGGCCGTCTGCAAAAGGGGTTCGGCCCATGAACCGCCTCCGGAGAACGTCGGAAGTGGACGCGACGTTGTTGGGATGCTGGACCAGCGGCGGGTACGTGCGTAGCGTCTACGCCCCTGAACCGCCCTTGTGCGCAGGTTGGCAGGTGTGGCGTTGAAGTGTGAGGGAACCATCGTGGTGTGCGAAGCAGAGGGCCGTGTTCATCAGCGTCAATCTGCGGTTTCCTTATCTCCGTGGCCTCCGTGCCCTCAGTAGTTCAATGGCCTTTCTCGGCGTCCCGGCGTCTCTGCGCGAAACCGGTTCTTTGTTCTGTTTCCCCTGCGGCCCTCAGCGTCCCGCACGCTCTGCACCAACCCAGGAGTCTGGGCGAAAGATCTTTCGCCCCTACAGCCTGCCGCCTCCATTCCTTGCGCTGCGCCACCGTTTGTGCAACAGTTGAAAAGGTAAAACACCCCGCGAGCCAGAAATTCTTTATTCCTTGCCGCACAAGGAATTGCGCGATTCTTGGGCATCGCGCGCGCACAGAATTCCGTCACGATTCGTGCAACACGGAGCATAGGTAGAGGGACGGTGTGATTTATGATTCCCGCCTCCGCGGGAATGACATGTTGATGAATTATGAGTTATGATTGGAAAGCGGAACCAAGAGTCATGAGCCGGCGTGCCAACCCAAGTGGCAGGGGTTCACCACAGAGGCACAGAGATCACAGAGGTGGCCCTCGCTTCCTTGAGAGACATGACCCCGACTTCATTCTCCGTGGCCTCTGTGTCTCTGTGGTGAATAATCATGTGAGACGAACCCAATTTGCCCGGCTACGCCGCGCGGGACGAGGCCAGAGGGACGGGGGACGTGGGGCTTCTGCGCCAAACAAACCCAATTTGGGCCACGGCAAGGCGAAGGGCAAGTGGTTTGCGGGAAATGAGTTATGGTACATCGCACGTGCAATAGGCTTCGGAAAAACAAAGCCAATTTGCCGGGACGGCCCCCGAGGGCGCGGGACGGGGGAGCCACCAGCCGAGCCGGCGCTGCGGCGTATTATTGCGCCAAACAAACCCAATTTGCGGCAGCCGGGCGGGGAATACCATCGCCACGGCCGGAGGCCTTGACGCTGCCACCCACGGGGCAAATGTGCGAAACAAAGCCAATTCCGGGCGTAGCCCGGTGGGACGAGGCCGGAGGGACGGGGGACGAGGGGCAAATGCGCCAAACAAACCCAATTTGGCGTGGGTGGCCGGGAGAGCCCGCGGGGGCACGATGGCGCCAAACAAAGCCAATTTCCGCCGGAGCAAAAAGAAGAGCAAAGGCTTGGCCGGAAAGGAGTTATGGTACATCGCACCTGCAATAGGCTTCGGAAAAACAAAGCCAAACTTGGGCAAGCCGGGGGTATCTGGGGGACGGCGCGCCGGGGAGGGGCCAATCGTACAAACAAACCCAATTTGGGGCCCACTGGCCGGGGATCGGCCGGAGGAATCGTGCCAAACAAAGCCAATTGCCCGAAGCGGGGCACCGAGGCGGTGTCCGCCCCGGGCCGGCGCGATGGATCTGGAATCCGCCCCCGGCGCGCAGCGGTGCTGCGGGCACCGTATGCCGGCCGCACCCCAATCCCCACAACACCACCGGTGCGCTTGCCTTGCCGGTGTGAGGATGCTATGGTGAGTTGATGAATGAACGCCCTGTCGGTCTGAAACTTGGTAGCCTGACGCTGGACGTGCCGTTCTTCCAGGCCTCCCTGAGCGGTTACAGCGATCACAGTATGCGCACGCTGGCCCGGCGGTTCGGCTGCCCGTTCGCGCTGACCGATGTGATGCTGGCCAAGAGCGTGGCCCATCCGGCAGGTCCTGGCCAAAGCCTGCTTTCGCCCCGGCGACGACGAACACCCGGTGGGCGCCCAAATCCTCGGCAAGACGCCCGCGACGATGGCGAAGGCCGCCCGCGATCTGGTGGCGGCCGGCTACGATGTGATCGATCTGAACTGTGCCTGTCCGGCCCCCAAGGTCCTGCGGCGCGGCCGGGGCGGGGCGTTGCTCAATCACCCGGACACGGCGATCGATATCCTCCAAGCGGTCCGGGATGCTGTCCACTGCCCGGTTCTGATGAAACTTCGCATCGGCTTCAGCCATTCGCCCCAATCCCAGGACAACTTCTGGGAGATCGTGACCCGCGCGATCGAGCAAGGGGTCGATGCCCTGGTGATTCACGGCCGCACCGTATCCGAGCGGTTTCGCGGCAAGGCCAATTGGGACGCCGTCGCGGCAGTCAAAGCCCGCTTTCCCGCCGCCACGATCATCGGCAGCGGCGATATCTTCGACGCTTCCGCCACGGTCGAGCTGATGAAGAAGACCGGACTCGACGGCTTTGTGGTCGCCCGGGGCGCGATCGGCAATCCCTGGATCTTTCGCGATCTGCGGTGCCTCTGGGAAGGCCGTCCGTTGCCGCCGCCCCCCGACCTGGCCGAGCAGCGGCTCATCATGCTCGAACACCTCGACCGCATCCTCGGGTCCCCGACCGCGAAAAGCCGCGTTCGAGGGTCGCTCGGGGGCTATCCGGAGAAGTGGGGAATCGGCTATTTCCGCAAGTTCATGATCTACTACGTCCGGCGTCACCCCAAACGCAAACAGGTGGTCGCTGCCCTGATCAAGGCCAAGACACGAGCCGAGGTCGAGGCCGGCATCAACGCCTGGTATGGGGTCGGGTCCCCAAGTGCGAACTGCTGCACTTGGGAGCCCTTCCCCAACGCAGAATTTTGCGTTGGGGGGCCCTACGACGGAGAGGTCCGGCATGACTGAGACCATGGGGAGGACGAGCGACTGGCCTCTGGTCTACCTGGCTTCGGGATCCGCGCGACGAAGAGCCATTCTGGAGGAGCTGGATATTCCGTATCAGCCCCTGGCGGTGGAGGTGGACGAGATCGCGGCGGCCACCCCACGCGCGACAGTTGAAGAGAACGCCACCCGTAAACTGTTGGCAGGCCTCCGAAGCGCCGATCCAGGCGCCATGGTGATTGCAGCGGATACGGTGCTGGAGACGCAAGGCCGGCTTCTCGGCAAGCCCGCCGATGAGATGGCCGCGATCCGCTATCTTCAGACGCTCAGTGGCAACAGCGCCGCAGCCTACTCGGCCGTGGCCATAGCGAAGGCGGGCGACACAAACGGCTGCCTGGCCACGGAGACCGCCGAGGTCCATTTCAAGGTCTTGCCGCCGGAGGTCATCCGGTGGTACGTCTCGACGGGCGAGCCGATGGGCCGGGCGGGCGCGTTTGGAATCGGACGGCTGGGAGAGGTTCTGACCGAGTCGGTGGACGGCTGCTATTCCTGCGTATCCGGCCTGCCAAAAACGGCTCTGGTCTTAGCTCTGGCCCAAGTGGCGGGCGAGCAAATACCCAAATCGCTGCGACATGTGCCCACCGTCCTCATGGGAACGAGAGTCCAGTTGCGCTCTCTCGCCGTGGACGTAGGACGGGCAGCAGATCCTCGGCAGAACAATCAACGCCGATAGCATCGAGTCTCGTCCCGTCAGCAGCATCCCCCGACGCGCAGCGTCGCCTGGTCTTTCAAATGGCCGCGAGTCTTTGATAGAATAGGTCGTGCGGACCGATGCGTCGACGCCTGAGAGAAGAAATGAATCTCTCATCGTGCTCTCATTTGGGGGTCGTTAGAATCGTAGTTGAGCGTATCTTATGCCGAAAGACGATCGGAACTGGCGGGCATCACCCCGTAGCAGGGGGTACAAGTGGCCGGATTTTCAGGCAGACGCTGCGCAGGGTGGGCGCGGGTCCCTTGTTTGAGCGGCAGATGCGATTATTGATCGTAGAAGACTACAGACCTTTGCGGGAGTCCCTGGCGAAGGGGCTGCGGGAAGCGGGCTTTGCCGTGGATGCCACGGGCGATGGGGAGGAAGGTCTGTGGTATGGCCGGGGCAACGACTACGATGTGATTATCCTCGACTTGATGCTGCCCGGCCTGGATGGGCTGAGTATTCTCAGGAAGCTCCGCGCCGAGGGCCGACAGAGCCACGTACTGATCCTGACAGCCAAGGATACCGTGGACGACCGCATCACCGGGCTGGACTTGGGCGCTGACGACTACCTGGTCAAGCCGTTTGCGTTCCAGGAACTTTTGGCTCGGGTCCGGGCCCTGGTACGCCGCAGCTACCGAGCCAAGAATCCTCTCCTGGAGGTTCAAGACCTGCGGATCGATCTGACCCAGCAGCGAGTCTGGCGCGGCGGCGCGGAGATTGGACTGACGCCGCGGGAATACGCCCTGCTGGAGTATCTGGCGGCGCGGGCTGGACAGGTGGTCTCGCGCACCGACATCTGGGAGCACGTCTACGAGTTCAACTCGTCCGCCTCCAGCAACGTCGTCGATGTCTATGTGGGCTACCTGCGCAAGAAGATCGACCGACCGGATCGGCCTTCTCTGATTAACGCCGTGCGAGGGCGCGGGTACATGCTGGGGGCCGAACCGTGATGACGTTCCTTGCGAATGCGTTTGCTGGTGGGAACCATGGGCGGAATGTTGCTGCTGCTGGCGGCGCTGAGCCTCATCGTCTATGGCGCGATCCGCCGGGCGTTGTTCGAACAATTCGACGCCGGCCTGGAATCGACCGCGCAGTTGATCGCGGCCGTCATCGAACAGGATGTCGATGAGGTGGAACTCGGGCTCGAGGTGCAACAGATGCCGGAGTTCCGCGATAACGAGCACCAGGCATATTTTCAACTCTGGGGGACGGATGAGATCACCTTGGCCAAATCCCCGACCTTGCGCACCGAGGACCTGTGGCGGATCGGTGACAATACCGCCTCCCCCGTGTTTGCGGATTTGCACGGCCACGGCGGCAGACCGCTGCGCGCCATCGGGGCGCGGTTCCTCGCCCGCCCGGCCGACATGGATGGGAAGCCTCCGCCGAAGATAGAGCCCACGATGATGTGTCTGACCGTCGCTCGCGATGCGACCGAGTTGCACAGTCATCTTCGCTTCCTGCGGTGGCTGCTCTTGACGGCGTCGGGCGCCGTGACAGCTCTGTCGCTGCTCATCGCGGCGGTCGTGGTCCGGCACGGCCTGGCCCCCTTGAACGCGATCGCCGCACAGATTGAGGCGATTCGAGCCGATGACCTCACGGCGCGCATCGATGCGGAGCATGCGCCGAGCGAGATCGCTCCGATCAAAGATCGCCTCAACGACCTGCTGTCGCGGCTCCAAGCGTCGTTCCAGCGCGAGCAACGGTTTACCGCCGATGTCGCCCACGAGTTGCGGACCCCTCTGGCGGGTCTCCGCTCGACCATTGAGGTGACTCTGCTGCGTTCCCGCGAGGGCCCCGAGTATCAGGCCGTGCTTTCCGATTGCCTCGGGATCGTCCAGAACATGCAGACGATGGTCAACAATCTGCTGATGCTGGCCCGCCTCGATGCCCGCCAGATCACCTTGCGCCGGGATCGAATCCTGCTCGGGGACCTCGTGGACGCCTGCTGGCAGCCGTTCGCCGAACAAGCCCGGCAGCGGCAAATCACGTTCGAGTCCACGATGGGCGACGATTTGACGTGCCTCTGCGATCCGGACAATCTGTCCATGGTCGTATCGAATCTCCTGGCCAATGCCTCGGAGTACACCAACAACGCCGGCCGCATCCGGGTGGCAGCCCAGGCTACCGAGGGGCACGTGGAATTGACCATCGCCAACACCGGCTGCTCCCTGACTCAGGAGCAAATCGCGCAAGTCTTCGACTGCTTCTGGCGCGGCGATTCGTCGCGCAAGGACCCCGGCGTCCATTGCGGCCTGGGTCTGGCCCTGGTGCAGAGGCTCATGACGGCCCTGGGCGGCTCGGCCACGGCCCAGTTGCAGCCCGGCGGCGTCTTCGCCGTGCGACTGGACCTCGGTCCTGGCTCGACAGAGCGTCGTTGACCGCGCGGGGATCGATCCATCCCCGACGCGCAGCGGCGCTGCGGGCCCCGGCGCAGGGTGGCCGCAGAGCGGCCCTCCGGGCCGGGGGCGGGCACTATAAATCTTCCTGTCGCTGCCGCATTCTCATGATTGTCTCATCTTCTCCGGTTTATAATGCACGATCTGTCAGCAATGGCAGATAGGCTGTTGGAGTACCTGTGCTGCAAGCCGCAAAAGGACCGGTCCCCTGTGGGTAGTCAAGAAATCACACACGATAGCCGTCGCTCCCTACGGACGTGCGTATGGGTAGGCCTGGTCCTTTCCGGGGCCGTGGCGACGTTTCTGATCTACCTGCTCCTGGATGAGCCGGTGCGGCAATGGCTCCTGGCTCATCCGAATACGTGGCATGAACACCACTGGGTGAACGCCTTCCGGCAGTTGGGCAAGGCCTACATCCCCATCTGGCTGGTTCTGTTGTGGAGCTGCCTCACCAACCGCTGGCGGACCACCGCGGTTACGCTGATGGCCCTTCTGTTCGTGGGTCTGAGTGTCTGCCCGCTCAAGGTCCTGGCGTCCCGCAGACGCCCCCACGACCCGGCCCTGTTCTGCCGGATACGCCGCGGCTCTCGACGCGCACGACTCTTGGGAACACCGAGTCTCCTTTCCTTCCGGGGATACGGCCGCCGCTTTCGCCGTGGCCACCGTTCTGGCCCTCTCGATCCGCCGGCCCTGGGCCGTACTGTTCCTGGCGGCCGCCGGCGCCATCGGCCTGCTCCGAGTCACGTCGCTCGTTCACTACCCGTCCGATGTCTTTGCCGGGATGATGATTGGCGTCCTGGCCGGCTGGTGGTCCGTCCACTGGGCCATACGCCGGCTGCCGGAAGGGGATTTCGCGATGAGGGGTCGCGGGCGGATTCTGCTGGGCCTGCTGCTGGTGGTCCTTGTGCCATTGCTCAGCCCGTTCGTAGGCATGAAACCACTGCTGGTCTTCCTGCGGTTCTACGGCGCTGCGGCTGTGGGGCTCCTGTTGCTCGGGACGCTGGTCCATCAGAATGCCCAGCACCAAGCCGGGTGTTTCCCCTCCCCAGAAGCGAATCTTGCCCAAGCTCCCACACGCCGGTAACGCGGAAACAGGTCTTGACTCATCATCATTCGCTGATCATCGGAGGCTCCCAGAAGGGACTCCCGCACATTCTCATAATCATCTCATCGTTTCCGCCTACGATAGCAATTTTGGCAGGTCGAGCGTCTCGGCTTGCACAGCGATCCAATCTGTCGAAAGGAGCAGACCATGATGAAGCGAAGGGTTCTTACTGTATTGCTGACGTTGGAAATGGTGGGAATGAGCACTCTCGCTCTGGCGCAAACAAGGCGGAGCCGGCCAAGAAACCGTCGAAGCGAGCCAAGGCCGCGCCGGCTCAGATGCAATTCCAGGACACCTTCAACGTGGACAAGGCCACTTTGCTGGATAAGGGTTCGAGCACCTACATGATTCTTGAGCCCGGCTATAAGCTCGTCCTCGCCGAGGGTAAGGACACCCTGACGATCACGGTCCTCGATGAGACAAAAGTAGTCGACGGCGTCCGGACACGAGTCGTCGAGGAGCGGGAAACCAAAGGCGGCAAGCTGGAAGAAGTCTCCCGCAACTACTTCGCCTTCGACAAGGCTGCCGGCAACATCTACTACTTCGGCGAGGATGTCGATATGTACGATGCGAAGGGCAACATCACCGGCCACGAAGGAAGCTGGCTGGCCGGCGTCAACGGGGCCAGATTCGGCCTGATGATGCCCGGCCAGCCCAAAGTGGGCGAGCGGTACTATCAGGAACTGGCGCCGGGCGTGGCGATGGACCGTGCGGAGGTTGTCAGTGTCACCGAGAAGGTCAAGGTGCCCGCCGGGACGTTCAAGGATTGCCTCAAGACCAGGGAGTCGAGCGACCTGGAAAAAGGCGTCGAAGAGAAGTTGTTCGCCCCCGGCGTCGGCCTCCTGAAAGATGGCGGCTTCAAGCTGGCGAAGATCGAAAAGCCGGCGGTCAAGCTACCCGATTCGGTCGTGAAGACCTTCCGGGCAACGTTCCCCAAGGCCCAGATCACCAAGCTGGACGTGGACGAGGAAAACGGCGTCACCGTCTATGACATCGAGTTCAAAGATGGGGCAGTCGAGAAGGAAACGGACATCACCGCCGACGGCGTCATGCTGGAGTTCACGGTCGTGATTCCGGCCAAGGAGGTGCCCGCCCCCGCGATGAAAGCGGTCCGGGCGGCGGCCAAGGGCGGAAAAATCGGGCGAATCGAGCGGGTCGAGATCAGCTACGAGACCAAAGACGGCAAGGCCATTAAGCTGGACAAGCCCGTGACACACTATGCGGTGGAGATCGGCAAAGGCGACCAGACCTCGGAAGTCGTCGTGGCCCCCGATGGCACCCGGGTGGTTGAGCCAGCCCGTCTTGACACTAAGAAGTAGAGAGGGTAGAAATGCGTCCATGCCAGGGATGAGTAGTGTGAAATCCGTCGTAGCTGCCATGGCCGGACTGTGTTTTCTGGTCGGGTGCGCGCAGTTCGAGGCCAAGCCCTTATCGCCCGACCAGACAGCGGTACAGTTCGAGGCTCGCACGCTTGATGACCCGGGCTTGAGGAAGTTCATCGAGCACAACCGCAGCCCGGAGGCTGCAGGCGGTAATCCGCAGGCGCCTCCAGCCTCACAAGTATGGGACTTCGACACGCTCACCCTCGTAGCGCTCTACTACCATCCCAGCCTGGATGTGGCGCGAGCCCAGTGGGCGGTCGCTCAGGCCGGGATCAGGACTGCCGGCCAACGTCCCAATCCTGCCGTCAATCTGGCGCCACAATACACCACGAACAGCCCCAGCGGCGAGTCACCCTGGGTGGCGGCGCTGACCTTCGACGGGGTCATCGAGACGGCCGGCAAGCGCGGCTACCGCATCGAACAGGCCAAGGCGGCCTCCGAGTCCGCCCGCCTGAAACTCGCCGTGCAGGCGTGGCAGGTGCGCAGCGGCCTGCGGACCAGTCTGCTCGATTACGCAGCCGCCCGCCAGCGGATTGTTCTGCTGCAGAACGTGCGGGACGCCCAGCAGCAACTCCTCAAGCTGCTGGAGGGTCGTCTCAAAGCCGGCGAAATCGCCGCCAGCGACTTGATGACCCAGCGGGTGGCCTTGATTCGGACGCACGCAGACCTCGCCGACGCTCAACGCCAAGTGGTGGACACTCGGGTCGCGGTGGCCCAAGCACTCGGCGTGCCGCTGCAGGCCCTCGAAGGGCATGAGCTGAAGTTTGATTTGAGTGTCGCGGGCATCCTGCCCGCGAATCGAGGGAGGGACGCCCTCGACACAGCAGAGGCTCGCCGCCGCGCGTTGCACAGCCGGGCCGACATCCTGGCCGCTTTGGCCGACTACGCCGCGAGCCAATCCGCCCTCCAGCTTGAAATCGCCAGGCAATACCCGGATATCCGCCTGGGTCCGGGCTACGAGTACGACCAGGGCCTGCACAAGTGGGGCCTGGCCGTGGGGACTGACTTCTTGCCCATCTTCCATCGCAATCAAGGGCCGATTGCCGAGGCCGAGGCCAAGCGCGCCGAGGCCGCCGCGAAATTCCTCGCGCTCCAGGCCCAAACAGTCGGCGAGATCGACCGGGCGCTGGCCGCCCGCGCTGCCTCCCAGGAGCAGTTGCGACAACTCGAGGCTCTGCTCGAGACGCAACACAAGCACGTCCAAGCCGTCGAAGCGATGGTCAAAGCAGGCGCCGCCGATCAGTCCGAGTTGCGTACGGCTCAGCTTGAGGTCGCCATAACGGAGTCGACGTGCCTCGATGCCGTGGTCAAAGTCCACCAGGCGCTCGGTCAACTCGAGGACGCCATGCAGCTTCCCTTCCATGCTGGGACCCCAAACACGACTCGTCGCGTTTGGGAACCCTCGCTGCCGTCCGTCGAGCAAGACCCACGTTCCAAGGCCGCAAAGGAGAACCAACCGTGAGTAGGATCATCTTGGGGATCGTGATCGGCCTCGCTCTGGGAGCGGCGGGCACGGTCATCCTTGTGAAATATCCCGAGGTCGCAGACTTTCTGAGACTCCCGAAAGCCGAAAAGGAGGAAGAGCCCCCAGCAGAGGCGGAGGAATCGTTCGTCCAACACGACTCCAATGGGCAGACGGTCGTCAAGCTCGATCCGAATGAACAGCGTCTGATCGGGCTGAAGGTCGCGCCGTTGCAGGCCGCCCAGGCTCCGGCGGAAGTCAAGGGCTTCGGTCGCGTCCTCGATCCCGCGCCCTGGCGGCGTTAGTCACGGAAGGCGCTACGGCCCAAGCGGCACTCCAGGCTTCCACCAAGGAGTACGAGAGAGTCAAGACCCTCTTCTCCCAGAACCAGAATGCCTCCGCCCGCGCCCTCGAAACCGCCGAAGCCACGATGAACAAGGACCGAGTCGCGCTCGACTCCGTGCAATGGCGGCTGTTGGTGGGTTGGGGCAGGGAAATCGCCGCGCGGCCGGACTTGCAGACGCTGGTGGCCTCGCTGGCGGCGCGGCAGGCGGCGTTGATCCGTGTGGACGTGCCACTGGGCGAGCGGCCGAAGGCCCCGCCTGCCGGCGGGCGCGTCGCTCTGGTCAGCGTACCGGAGGATACGATCGAGGCGCAGATCCTCGGTCCCGCGCCTGCGACCGACCCGCAGACCCAGACCGAAGGCTATCTGTTCCTTGCCAGGACTGACGTGCTCGCGCCGGGCGCGGCTTTGGTCGCGTATCTGGCGGTTCCGGGCCCCGCACGTTCCGGCGTGATTGTCCCGCGCGAGGCCGTCCTGCGCCACGAGGGCGGGACCTTCGTCTATCTCCAGAGAGAGGACGTGTTCCAGCGCCAAGCGGTCCTCTTGGAGCGCCCGGTCGGCAACGGCTGGTTCTCCGACCAAGATCTCAAGCCGCAGGAGGAGGTCGTGGTCGTAGGAGCCCAGCAACTGCTCTCCGAGGAGCTCAAGGGACAAGGTGGGCCAGAGGAGTAAGTCTTCATGTTGCAAGCTCTCGTGCAATTCTCCCTCCGCTACCGGGGTGTGGTCGTCATACTGTCCGGTATCCTGCTCGCCTACGGGTTCTACGTCGCCAAGAACGCCAAGCTCGACGTTTTCCCGAATTTCGTCCAGCCGCAGGTGGTGATTCAGACCGAGGCGCCCGGCCTGTCGCCCGAGCAGGTGGAGCTGCTCATCACCCGTCCGGTCGAGACGATGGTCAACGGCCTGGGCGACATGGAGTCGCTCCGCTCGGAGTCCATCCAGGGATTGTCCATCATCAGCGCGGTGTTCAAGGAAGGCACGGACGTGTTCCGCGCCCGCCAGATGCTCGCCGAGAAGTTGGCGGAGACCGCCGGGGAGTTGCCCGCCGGGGTCCAGACGCCCCGCATGACGCCGCTGACCTCGTCGACGATGGACCTGCTCAAGATCGGGATCGTTTCGGACAAACTGACGCCGATGGAGCTGCGCACGTTCGCCGATTGGACGCTCAAGCCGCGGCTGCTCTCCGTCCCCGGCGTGGCGGCCTGCCGAGTCTTCGGCGGCCAGGTGCGCCAGTTGCAGATCCAGGTCCTGCCGGACCGCCTGCTCGCCTACAACCTCGCCCTCTCCGACGTGCTGACGGCGGCGCGAGCCTCCACCGGCGTGACCGGCGCGGGCTTCATCGAAACCAGCAACCAGCGCATCACGATTCAAACGGAAGGCCAAGCCCTGCGGCCGGAGGTGCTCGGCGAGGTCGTCGTGGCGCACGTGAATGACGTCAGTGTACGGCTTAAGGATGTAGCCACCGTCATCGAAGGCGCGGAGCCCAAGTTCGGCGACACGATCATCATGGGCCGGCCCGGCGTGCTGATGACGATGGCCAGCCAGTTCGGCACCAACACGATGGACGTGACGACCGACCTCGAAGCCGCCTTGGCCGAGATGAAGCCGGTTTTCGAGCGGGAAGGCATCACGCTCTATCCGCGCCTGCACCGGCCCGCCACGTTCATCGAAAACGCCATCCGCAACATGAGGCACTCCCTCGCCCTGGGCGGTATCCTGGTAGCGGTGACGCTGTTTCTGCTGCTCGGCAGCGTGCGCACCGCCTTCATCTCCCTGACCGCCATCCCCCTGTCGCTTCTGACTGCCGTGATTGTGCTCGAGCGCATGGGCATCACCATCAACACGATCACGCTCGGCGGTCTGGCCATCGCGCTCGGCGAAGTCGTGGATGATGCGATCATCGACGTCGAGAATGTCTTTCGGCGGTTGCGCGAGAACAAGACCCTGGCCCATCCGCGCCCGGTCTTTCGTGTCGTGCTGGACGCCTCCCTGGAAGTCCGCAGCGCCGTGGTGTACGCGACGTTCATCGTGGCCCTGGTGTTTCTGCCCGTGCTGACGCTGACGGGCTTGCAGGGCAGTTTCTTCGCCCCGTTGGCGCTCAGCTACATTCTCGCGATCATGGCTTCCCTGCTGGTCGCGCTGACACTCACGCCGGCGTTGACGTATCTGCTCTTCGACAAAGGGGCGAGAAAGACCGAAGAGCCGCATCTGCAGCATATACTGAAGGCCCTCTATCGCTGGGGGCTGGGCTTCACCACCCGCTGGCCGCGCACGATCATCGTTGTCGTGGCCGTCCTCTGCCTCGCCGCTTTGACGAGACTGTCCTCTTTCGGGGGCGAGTTCCTGCCGGAATTCCGGGAAGGGCACTTCGTCCTCCAGGTCTTCGCCGCCCCCGGTACCTCCCTGCCGGAGATGATCCGCATTGGCGGGCAAATCTCCCAGGAGTTGCTCCAACACCCCGGGATCGACACCGTCGAGCAGCAGGTCGGACGGGCGGAGTTGGGCGAAGATCCGTGGGGGCCGCACCGCAGCGAATTCCACGTCGAGCTCAAGCCGCTCTCCGGCAAGCAAGAGGCAACCATGGCCGACGAGACTCGCGCCATCTTGAAGAAGTTCCCCGGCATTCGCTTCGAAGTGCTGACGTTCCTCGGCGACCGCATCAGTGAGACGCTCACGGGCGAGACCGCGCCAGTCGTCGTCAATATCTTCGGCGAGGACCTCGATGTGCTGGATGCCAAGGCCCGGGAGGTCGTGAAGGTCCTCGAAGCCGTGCCCGGCGCGGTGGACGTGCAGATGAAGTCACCCGCCGGCACGCCACGGATCACGGTGCGCCTGCGCCCGACCGACTGATGCAATTGGGATTCCGCCCGGTGGAAGTGCTCGACGCCATCGAGACAGCGTACCAGGGCACGGTCGTCGCCCAAACGTATCGCGGCAACGAGGTCGCCGATGTGGCGGTGATCCTGACCGAGTCCAGCCGGCAAGACCCGCAGGCCGTCGGGTCCCTGCTCCTGCGCAACCCTCAAGGGACTTGTATCCCATTGAGCCAACTGGCGGACGTTTATCCAACCAGCGGACGCGATTCCATCATGCACGAGGGCGCCCGCCGGCGCCAGACGGTGACTTGCGCCACCAGCGGACGCGATGTGACCTCCTTTGTGGCGGACGCAAGGAAGCAGGTCGCCGCCAAGGTCAGTTTCCCCGGCGGCACCTACGCCGCGTTCAGCGGCGCCGCGCAGGCGCAGGCCCAGGCGCAGCAACAACTGCTGCTCCATTCCGCCATCGCGGCCGTGGGCATTCTGCTGCTGTTGACCATCGCGCTCGGGCAACGCGCGGAACCTGCTGCTGGTGCTGGCCAATGTGCCGTTTTCGCTCGTCGGCGGCATCCTGGCCGTCTGGCTGACCCAAAAGCTGGGTGAAGCCGGCGAGGGCGGGCTGACCATCGGATCACTCGTCGGCTTCGTCACGCTCTTCGGCATCACGACGCGCAACTCGATCATGATGATCTCCCATTTCGAGCATCTGGTGGACCAGGAGGGCATGACCTGGGGCCTCGACGCCGCGATGCGCGGCGCCTCGGAGCGGCTGATTCCGATTCTGATGACCGCTACGGTCACGGCCCTCGGCCTGCTGCCCCTGGCACTGGGCACCGGCGAAGCTGGCCGCGAGATCGAAGGCCCGATGGCCATCGTCATTCTCGGCGGCCTGATTACCTCGACGTTCCTCAACCTCTTCGTGCTGCCCACCCTGGCCCTCCGCTACGGCAAGTTCGTACCAAGAGAAGCCGTGGAGGATTGATGATTGATAATGGATGATGGATGATTGAAGAAAATGAACCGCCCAGCTTCCGTCCTCAATAACCAATGATCAATCATCCATCATCAATGTCCCAGCGCCTGCATGATGGCGAAGATGACGAGGAAGCCCGCGAGGGTGGATAGTAGAGCGGTGAGCGGCGGGTTCTTTTCATGGGCCTCCGGCAACAGGTCGCTGGCGCCGAGATAGAGAAACCCCCCGGCAAAGAACGGCAGCAGGTACACCAGGACCGAGGTCGGCGCGATGATAAAGAGAGTGCTGACAGCGCCCAGCACCGGCGCCACCGCATCGACGATCAACATCTTGAGAGACGTTTTCAACGAGTTGCCGGCTTTGAGCATGATGGTCACGGTGTTCATGCCGTCGGAAAAGTCGTGCGCGATGACGGCCATCGCCACGACCAGCCCGGCGTGAACGTCCGCCTGAAAGCCCAGCCCGATCGCGAACCCGTCCATGAAGCTGTGAACGGAAAGCTCGCAGGCGCCGAACCAGCCCGCCTGCGGATGGCGGATATTGCGGCACTCGCCGCCCTCGCAGATGTGGTGGACGGAAATGTAGCGGCTCAGCGTCAAAAGGAAAAGGAATCCCAGCGCCACGACGTACATGACGCGGTGCGGCGGGATCTTTGCTTCGGCGCCAAGCTCCAGCGCTTCCGGCAACAGGTCGAACAGCGGCACCGCAATCAACACCCCTGCTACGAACGCGGCGAGAGTGCCAAACCACGTCCGAAACCGCGCCGCTGCCAGACCGCCCATCAGCGTGGAGAAGAACGCGATCGCACTGAAGATCACAGCGTCCACAGTTCTGCCATACCTCCATCCAGCAGTGAATCATGTCGCAACACTCAATCCCGAGCGGTCAGCAGCTCGGCGATCCGGCTCCGCATCCACTGGTCTCCATTCGCACCCTGCCAGTTGAGCTCGCCGTACCACCAATATCGCACGAAGCCGCTTTTGTCGATCAGATATACGCTCGGCCAAACGCCGTTGGCCCAGGCCTCCCAGTTGCGGCTTTCGTTGTCCACGGCAATCGGGTACTTGAGGCCCGCTTCGACCGCCTTGCGGCGGACTTCCGCCACGTCGTATTCCGTTTGTGTCTCCGGCCGGTGGATGCCGACGATTACGAGCTTGTCCCGGTCGAACCGTTCCCGCCATTCGTTGTAGTGCGGCAGGTTGTGTATACAGTTGATGCAACCGAAGGTGTAGAAATGGACGACGACTACCTTGCCGCGCAACGATGCCAACGTCAGCGGTGGGGAGTTGATCCACGCCGTGACGCCTTCGAGCTCGGGCACGTGGCAGGCGACGGCCGGCACGGCAGAGACGTCGAACGCCGGTCCCATCAGCTCTGTGAACGCGCGACGCTGCCCGTCAGTCAGGATCGCGAGCGCGTCCCGCTCCAACCGGGCGCGTGAGCCGGCAGCGTTGGGAGGGTGACGTACCGACGTGCCGACGACGGCCAGCAGCTTCCGACGCTGCTCACGGGACAGACCCAGAGCCGCCGCGATGCGCGGTTCCAGTACAACCTGGATACCCATCGTGCGCACAACGAGTTGGTCGAGACGGTTGAGCTGAGGTGGGGTGAGAGTGGCCGCCAGCGTCGTGCGCACGGATTCCAGAAGCGGGCGGGTCGCCCGGTCCCGGACGTTCCGGCGGCAGGTCGCGCAGCCGCCACAACGACAGGCTCGCCTGCTCCACCGCCGGTCCGATGGTCGTCGCCTGGCCGGTGCTCAGGCCCAATTCCGTGCGCACGGACTCACTGTGCAGCAGCATCGTCATCGGATGCGGAATGGGAATCAGCGCCGCCGGAGAAAGAGGCGAAACCGCCTCGGCGCCCCACCCATACGGGGCGGGGCCCGCGAGGATCAGACTGACAACTGCCACCACAGATCGGCAACGGCGCTGAACCACACGTCTTCCCTTGGGTCGTTCTCAAGCCACCTCACCGACTGGGCACCGGGCTGGGCCGTGCCTGAAAGATCGGGCGGTAGATGTGGCAGTAAGGTGTCTGGCCGTTATGCTGGTAGTAATCCTGATGGTAATCCTCGGCGATCCAGAACTTGCCGGCGGGCACGATCTGGGTCTTCACGGGGTACCTCATCTGCCGCAGTTGCCGCACCAGCCGCTCGGCGATCTGCTTCTGTTCGTCGTTCAAGTAGAAGATCGCGGAGCGATACTGGGGACCGATATCCGGCCCTTGGCGGTTCAACTGCGTGAAGTCGTGCGTCTCGAAGAAGAGCTTGGCCAGTTGCTCGTAGCTGAGTCTTCGACGGATCGTAGAGGACTTCGACCGACTCGGCATGACCGGTCCGGCCGGTGGAAACCTGCTTATAGGTCGGATGCTCCACATGCCCGCCCGTGTAGCCCACCGTCGTGGAGATCACGCCGGGAGCCCGTTGCAGGTAGTACTCCGTGCCCCAGAAGCAGCCGGAGGCGAAAATCGCCCGCTCCGACGATTTCGGATTGGGGTCCCCGGTCGGGGCCGGGGATGACATGATTGCGGATGGCGGATTGGTAGGGGCAACCCCCCGTGGTTGCCCTGCTTCATCCGGGCGGGCACGGGGGCCCACCCCTACGGCGTCCTCGGTCTTCCGGACCCGCTTCTCGGCGGGGATGAAGTCCATCGAAATGGAATTCACGCAATACCGCGTGTTCTTCGCGGTAAGGTGCTCGCCCAGGAAGACATGGCCCAAATGGGCGCCGCAGTTGGCGCAGATGATCTCGGTTCGCATCCCGTCCGCGTCCGGCTGCCATTTGACCCGCCCGGGGATCTGGTCATCGAAGCTCGGCCAGCCGCATTCCGAGCGGAACTTGGACGAAGACTCGAACAGCTCCGACCCGCACCGTTTGCAGGTGTAAACGCCTTTTTCGAAGTGCTGGTAGTATTTGCCGGTAAACGGCCGCTCCGTACCCTTACGAACGATAACCCGCTGCTCTTCCGGTGTTAATTGCCTGTTCATACTCCGCTCTCGACTGAAGGAAATCCCGTAAATCGTCAGCACAGCCACCCCGGCCAGTCCAGCCAGGACGACCGTTTTCACCGCACCGAAATGCCTTTGCACACTCATAATCGCCCTTTCTCACGAACGTTCTATACTATATACATCGGCGGTGCCGTGCCGGTTTTCTCGTCTTGCCGTCGAGGTCAAGCCGGTGGCCGCGGCGCAGGCTTCCAGGTGCGCCCTTGGTTGACTCCCACCGATCGGGCGACTACGATGTCCAACAGGCAGTGCAGCTTGCGTTCCGATGGGCTCTGCCAGCCGAAAGAAAGGACGGGGATGGGGAACTCACATTCGCAACCCACCGGTGTGAACCGACGCAGCTTCCTGGACCTGGCCTGGCGCGGCACGACAGCATTCGCTCTTCTGGGGGCGGCCGGACCGCTTGGGAGAATCGCCGGCAGCGACAGGACCACAAGGCGGAACATCGTCCTGGTGCTCAGTGACGATCATCGCTATGACTTCCTGGGATTCCTGCCCCAGGCGCCGGCGTTCCTGGAAACACCGAACATGGACCGCATGGCACAACAGGGCGCCCATCTGGTCAACGCATTCGTCAGCACGTCTCTCTGTTCGCCGAGCCGGGCCTCGATCCTGACCGGCCAGTATATGCACCACCATCACATCGTGGATAATCAGCGGCCCGAGCCGCCGGGGACAGTGTTCTTCCCGCAATACCTGCAACAGGCCGGCTACCAGACGGCCTTCATCGGCAAGTGGCACATGGGCGAGGAGCAGGATGGCCCGCGGCCCGGCTTCGACCACTGGGTCAGTTTCAAGGGCCAGGGCGTCTACTTTGACCCAGTTCTCAATGTCAACGGCAGGCAACAGCCGTCGCAGGGATACACGACGGACATTCTGACCGACCACGCACTGGCATGGCTCAAGACCGGCCGGGACACAAGCCGGCCCTTCTTCCTGTACCTCTCCCACAAGGCGGTCCATTATCCGTTTGAGCCGGCCCAGCGTCACGCGGGCCGGTACGCCAAAAGCCCAGTCAAGCGGCCCGAGACCATGGCCAATACGGAGGACAACTACCAGACGCAGCCCCACTGGGTCCGCGAGCGGCGCTACAGCATCCACGGCGTGGACCACATGGAGACCGGGCCCTACGACAACGATCCGGTCCCCTCCTTCGATGATCTTTATCGCCAATACTGCGAGACCCTGCACGGGCTGGACGAGAATCTCGGACGCGTGCTGAGCTACCTGGATGAGTCGGGCCTGAGCCGATCCACGCTCGTAGTCTACATGGGCGACAACGGCTTCGCCCTCGGCGAGCACGGCTTCTACGACAAGCGGGATGGCTTCGAGGAGTCGATCCGCATTCCCATGCTCGCGTACGCGCCGGGACTGATCGCCCCGGGCACGAGAGTGACGCAAATGGTGCAGAACATCGACATCGCCCCGACGCTCCTGGCGGCCGCCGGCGTCCCGGTCCCGAAATCAGCGAAGATGGACAGCCGGTCGTTTCTGCCTCTGCTGCGCGGTGATTCGGTCCCCTGGCGCGATCACATCCTCTATGAGTATCACTGGGAATGGAATTTCCCCGCGACGCCGACGCTGTTCGCCATTCGCACGGAGCGATACAAGTACATCTACTATTACGGTGTGTGGGACTACGACGGGTTCTACGACCTCCAGACCGACCCGCACGAGCGGCACAACCTGATCGCTGTCCCCGCGTACCAGCAGCAGATCGAGGCCATGAAGAAACAGCTCTTCGATGAGCTCGAAGCCAGCGGCGGCCTGGACCTCCCCGTCCGTCGTCCCGCCGGCGAACGCCTCGACCAGCGCAAGAATAGATGAGCCCGGCGGGGCCGCGTAACGGTGTGTCATCCTGAGCGACAGCGAAGGATCTGGGTCAAGACGTGGGCATAAACCCAATGCAAGAGTGGCTTCTCCTGCGATGCCCGGATGCTTCGCTTCGCTCAGCATGACAAAGACAGGCAAGGACATCACCAAACGTGGTTGTGTCATCGACATGCCCCGTTGTTTGCGTTTGACGGAGGCGAGGGGTGGGGCTATAATCAGGCCCTTTGTGGTTGGGAATTCAGGCGAAAGATCCGCCGCCGAAAGCCGGGTCCCTATAGGATGAAGGAGCATGAAGATGGAATCGCGCAACTCCAGTCTGTCCCGTCGAGGTTTTCTGGCCACCACGGCGTCGGCGGCCGCGCTGACCCTGGCCGGCACCGGCTGCATGAAGGAAGGGGAAAGTAAGAGTATGGCAAAAGGCGGTAAGATACCGGTGGGCCTGCAGGTCTACTCGGTCCGCAAAGAGGCGGAGAAGGACCTGCCCGGCGTGCTCGCGAAGGTCGCGAAGATGGGGTATCAGGGCGTCGAGTTCGCGGGCTACTACGGCCACGAAGCCAAGGACATCCGCAAGATGCTCGACACCAACGGCCTGGTCTGCTGCGGCACACACACTCAGATGGCGGACCTCACCGACGACAAGCTGGCCGCCACGCTCGAATTCAACAAGATCCTGGGCAACAAGTACGTGATTGTCCCCTGGCTGGAGCCGGCGAAGACCAACCCGAAGGAGACGTGGCTCGGACACGCCAAGCGGCTCAACGTGCTGGCCGGGAAGCTCAAGCCGCAGGGCATGTGGATCGGCTATCACGCCCACCAGCATGACTTCGACGATCTCGGCGGTACGACCCCCTGGGACATCATCGCCAGCAACACCAGCAAGGACGTCATCATGCAGCTCGACCTCGGCAACTGCATGGACGGCGGCGGCGACCCGGTCGAGTATCTGAAGCGCTATCCCGGCCGGGCCATCACCATTCACCTCAAGGAATACTCCGCCACGAACAAGAAGGCCATGATCGGCGAAGGCGACGTCAAGTGGGCCGAGATCTTCAAGCTCATCCGGGCCGCCGGCACGACCCAGCTGGTACATCATCGAGGAAGAGAAGGACGCCGTCCCGCCGCTCCAGGGCGCAGAGATCTCCCTGAACAATCTGAAGAAACTGCGAACGTGAGAAGCCGGCAGAAGTTTGAAGTAAGAAGTGTGGTTTTTGATTTGTTGTCCGCCATCCACAATCGAGAATCAACCATCAGACTTCAAACTTGTCCTCAGCCCAGCGCCTCGGTCGTGCAGTTCATGTCGTCGAGATCGACAATCGCCACCCGGGCGGAGCCGGTGATCCAGTCCGTGGTTTCGCCCGGGTTGACGACGAGAGTCTTGCCTTCCCGGCGGATATCCTGACGATGCGTGTGGCCGTAGACGACCAGATCGTACATCTGGCTCTTGATCGCATCCTCGGCCAGATGATCCGTGTGCATCATGCAGATCTTGCGCCCGGCCAGTTCACCTTTGTAGCAGTATTCGTGAATTTCGCCGCCGAAGCTCTCGACAGTGGCCTTCAGTTGGAGCTTCTCGCCATCGTTGTTGCCGAAAACTGCGATCAGCTTCGCCCCCCGCAGCGCGGAGAATGCCCGGATGGTGAACGGAGCGACGATGTCGCCGCCGTGCAGAACATATTGCACGCCGTGCCGGCGAAAGATGTCAATCGCCTGTGTGACGTGGCGATGATGGTCGTGCGTGTCCGAGATGATCCCTATTCTCATCGCGATCCTCCTTGATCGTAGACACTTGATTGTCCCACCGTATCCACATTGCTCGTGAGACCAGGGCCGCCGGCGGCTACGTAGCCGTAGCTGGCCCCCGAAGCATCAGGGCTGACCCAGAACGCGTACAAGCTGCCGTTGGTGAGATAAAATCGCAGCCGCACTTTCTTGCCTGCTACGGCAGAGAGGTCCGACCCACCAGACCAGCGCACGGGCACGAGTGTGCTGTCGCCCCGCACCGGCACGCAGTTGTCGCGCGTGAAGGGCGGGATCGGGTTTCCGTTCTCATCGAGGACTTCGACGCGAAGTTCGCCCTGGCGTGCATCGAGATTCACGCAGGGGTATCTGCCTTGGAAGGTCACAAGCCGGGTGGTCAGTGTGCCGCCGGAGGCCTCCGCGTCCATGGAGGCAAAGCCGTCCCGCCGCAGCGTGGCCAGTCCCGCCACCCGACCATTGCCTCGCGCGCTTACATAAAAGTGAAGCTGGTCGCCCATGACGAGGCAGCCCCCTGCCGCCGACTGCACATTCGCGTAGTTCCATTCACCGGGTGTCTCGGAGACCGGGCAAAACGCTCGTCGATCCGGCCGGGTCCAGTGGAAGCCATCCCGGCTGAACCCGATGCACACTTCGTTCGGCTTTTCTCGCGGTCCGGGCTGACCTCGCCAGATGGTGAAGAGACCCAGCATCAGACTCTCGTAGCCTACCGCGTCGAGATTGTAAAGCTGCGGATCGATCTTGTAGTCGGGCCGTGC
Source organism: uncultured Planctomycetota bacterium (assembly GCA_963699595.1). GTDB lineage: Bacteria > Planctomycetota > Phycisphaerae > Sedimentisphaerales > Anaerobacaceae > PLanc-01. Next base: position 131,558 of record CAVOUO010000027.1, on the reverse strand, counting down.
GGGGTCGAGGGTATCGGAGCCGATCCAGAAGAACGCATAGTCCGGCTGGCCCGGCGAGCGCCAGTAAGGCCCTTTCTCCATGTCCCGCACTTCCCAGTACCGCCGGGCCCGCGGCTGGCCCCAGCCGTGGCGGCAGCTCATTACCCACAGCTTGCGAAACGGGTTCCAGAAGAACGTGCTGCGGTCGCCCCAATCGCCCGTATAGCCCACCTGCCGCCAGTCGATTCCATTCGCCGAAAAGTAGATCCAGCCCCGGCAGCGATTGTCCGCGACGACCGACCGCGTCATCTTGTACCGTCTCGCCGGATCCTTCTCCTCCAGATCGAGCCAGACGCACTGTGAGTCCGTGCTCCCTTCCAGCACCAAACGTCCGGGCTCCCAATGGATTCCGTCCTTGGAGGTCGTGTACCCGGTGCCGCCGCCGTGATGGTACCACATCTTGATAAGTTGATCCTGCGGGTCCCAGAACACGCCACCGCTGAACGGCATCCCGCCCGTAAAGACGGGGTTGGCCGGATGATACGTGGCCAGATGGTACGTCCGTTTGAGCGTCGTCTGCTCGATGAGAAAACCATCCACAAAGAGCTGCCGCCCGACATCAATCGGAATGACCACCGGCGGCTGGACCAGATACGGCGGCTCTGCGATTGGTTTCCGTGCCTTGATGTCCTCCCACTCCACCTTCGGCGGCCACGCCTCCGGCAGGACAATGCCGTTATACAGGACCTCCCCGGTTTCCGCCGCAAAGCAGACCGATGAATAGCCGAAAAAAACGAAAAAAAGCGAAAGAAGAAGAGCAAGAAGCGGAGGCAAACCGTTACGTTCTGGTTGGTGCAGGGCCTCGGACATGGCAAGCTTCCGGACTTGAAACTTGGGGGCGCCGAAATTGACGATGGCCCCGTGCTCGATACGCGCTGAACGCAGATAGCCGAGCGTCTGAGCGACGTGATCATCGACAATGGCTTTAGCCGCCTTGACCTCAAGGATGAGTTGGCCCGCTACGACAATGTCCGCGACGTATTCGCCAATGACGGTACCGTCTTCGTCATAAACCGTCAGCGGCTTCTGCTGTTCAACGCTCAAGCCCTGCTTCGTCAGCCGATGGACAAGAGCGTTCTCGTACACCTTCTCCAGGTGCCCAGGCCCATGATAACAATGGATAGCATAACCGGTTTCTCGAACGATGTCCGTCAACTCAAATACGCGGTCTTTCATAGTCCTTGCCTCCAGAGTTCGGAGTTCATAGCCGAAAGAAACAAAAGAATCCGAAAAAAGGGAAGCGCAGGACAGGAGATCGTTTGGTCTTTTTTTCGCCTTTTTTCGTTTCTTTCGGCAATATCCTCTTTCTGTCCTCTCGGCGACATCCTTCGCAGGACAGAAATCTCATTGGCGCAGATATTACTACCGGCAAAGACGGCACGCAATGAACCAACTCGCGCAGGGCCCCAATTCCCTTCGTCTCGCCACGCCAGGACGCCCATGTCCCCAATGACTCTCTACCCACCTTGACCTTGTGCTTGTGTCGTGCTATGATCTTTGCCGTGTGTGGAGGCCGTGCGAATAGAACTTGGGAGATACTATGGGTGACAAAATCCTTCAGTACATATCGATAATCACTGTCGCCGGTGCAGGCATCTCCTTCGTGGTGGGCTTCATCAAGTACATCGACCAACGCAATCGCGAGGAACGTACCAAGCGGTTTAAGCTCTTTCACGATCTAATGCGCCGCGTCTCGGCAAAGGGCGAAGGGACAAATGAAGGTCTGCCACTCACACAGCAAGTTGCGGCAATATATGAGTTGCAGCATTTCAAGGAGTACGCTTATGCTTCGGTGCCAATCCTGAGGCACTTACGAACGGTCTTCGCGGACAAGAATGCACCGCCTCTCTTGTTGAGCGCTATTGATGAGACAATCAGAACTTTGCAGGCATAGGTGCACCCGCAACAAACGGTTGCTAACCACCGTTCACGCTCGCCTTTCGATGAGAAAAAGAAACGACAATGGCCAATCATCCAAGTGATCCGTTCACGCCGGAGGCAGCGCGGCGATGGAAGAGAATCCCCCCATGGGCACAGGACAAGATTCTCGACAACGTGTTCTGCGGAAGGTGCATCGCGTCTGTTCCGATTGTGCTGGAGAAGGCGGAGATGGAGGGGAGGAGTCTCGTCCTCCGAGGCACGTGCAGGAACTGCGGCGCAGAAGTCTGCCGGGTGGTTGAAGATGACTGAGAACGACATCGGCGGAATCATCGTTGACTCCTTGCTTGCGGCGGGCTATTGTCCTTGATGGCAGTAAAGGACATGAAACCATGAGAGAAATCAGGGAATCGTACCGACGGATCGGCGATGAGACAGACCGCTTCGATATCGAGTTCTGGCAAGCGCAAGGGGATCAGGCCATTTTCGCGGCAGCGCTTGACATGATACGGGACTATTTGACCCTCAGGTACGGACATGCTGACGAGCCCAGACTTCAGAGAACTGTTGAGTATTTTGGCAAAATATAAGGTCCGCTACCTGGTGGTTGGCGGCTACGCCGTCATGAAATACACCGAGCCGCGTTTTACGAAGGACCTGGATTTGTGGATCGCCACCGACCCGGAGAACGCCGGAGCGGTTTTTGCGGCTCTGAGGGAGTTCGGGGCGCCTCTCAAGGATCTCGCGCCGACCGATTTCACGCAAGAGGGGTACTTCTACCAGATGGGGAATCCGCCGTTCCGGCTGGACATCATGATGTCCCTGCCCGGCGTGACTTTCGAAACCGCCTGGGTAAACCGGGAAGAGGCTCAAGTGGAGGGGCTGGTGATTCCGTTTATATCAAAAGCAGACCTGATAAAGACCAAGGAAGCCAGCGCCAGGGATCAAGACCTGATCGACGTCAAGAAACTCAGAAGGGCTGGCGGTCCATGAATGCCTTGTACGTTCTGTAGTGCTCCGTGTCCTCGTATTGTACCGTCTGAATGGGGGCTCGGTCGAAGCTGTAGATCGTGGCGCCGGGACAGGACAGGAGGATCGGCGAGTGCGTGGCGACGAGGAATTGGGCGTGGCCGGCGGTGCTCATTCTCACCAGCAGATCGAGCAGAGCGAGTTGCGTCTTGGGGGATAGGGCCGTCTCGGGCTCGTCGAGCAGGTACAGGCCCTTGATCGCGTAGCGGGCCGTGAAGAAGGACATGATCGACTGGCCGTGCCTCCAGCAGCGTCGATTTTCCCGTGCCGTTCTCACCGACGAACAGCGTCACCGGCGTGCGGAAATCGATCCCCTCCGTCATGCGGAAGATGTCGAGCTTGAAAGGATAGTGCTCCCGTGTCGGGTAGCGATCCGGATGAAACCGCACACTCTTCAAATGCATTGTCGTACCTCTTGGTGCGTTTGCTCTTCGCGCATACGGCAGCCTATCATACACCAGAACCTGAGGGCGGGCCATCCCATCTGGGACGCCATTGACTTCCCGCGTGCTCTGCGCTATCATGGTCTTCATCAAAGAAGCTGGAGTACATGTTATGCTGAAACAACTCACGGCGATTATCGAACGCGAAGGCGACGGCTATGTGTCCCTTTGTCCAGAGCTCGACATTGCCAGCCAGGGGAATACGATCAAAGAGGCCCGCGAGAACCTCCGGGAAGCACTCGAGTTGTTCTTCGAGACCGCCGCGCCCGAGGAGATCCAGCAGCGGTTGCACGAGGAAGTGTACGTAACCCGACTGGAGATTGCTGTTGAGTAAGCTGCGCGTACTCTCGGGGGAACAAGTCTGCGACATCCTTGCTCGTCATGGATTCGTTCCGGTGCGCAGCGCGGCAGCCACATCGTGATGCAGAAGCGTCTGCCGGACACAACGGTCACCGTACCGGTACCCAATCATTCCGAAATCCGCATTGGCACGCTGCAATCGATCATTCGCCAATCGGGCCTGCCGCGCAGCGAGTTCGAGTCGTGACGGGCGACGTGCGCCACGTATGGCACATCTTGCGGTTGAGCGTCGGTCGCCAATGGGCGGCGCGCCTCGTTTTCCGTTTGTAGTGACGCCGTAAGGCGTTATCTTCTATATGCTCTTACGAGCACACTACAAACGAGCTTCGCAACCGTAGCCGCCCAACGATCCTTTTGTTGTGGGCGCGGGGACCTGGGGGCGGTAGAATGTCCCACCAGATCAGGGTAACGGTGGTTCGTGGTGGGCGACAGCTCGTGCCGATCATCAATCATCCATAATCCATTATCACTATCGATGAGGAGACTGCCATGTCTGACAAGAAACCCAATCTTTCGCGGCGAGCATTCCTCGGGCGCACGGCGGCGTTGGTCGCGCTGCCGGCGGTCGTCCCGGCCTCGGTGTTCGGCCGCGACGGCGCGGTCCCGCCCAGCGAGCGGATCATCCTCGGCGGCATCGGCATCGGCAGTCGGGGCACGGGCGACCTGCAGTGGATGCTGCCGGAGAAGGACGTGCAGTTCGTGGCCATCTGCGACCCGCAGAAGCAGCGTCGCGAGAAGGTCAAGGCCCTGGTGGACACCCGCTACGGCAACAAGGACTGCAAGCTGTACCCCGACATCCGCGAGTTCCTGGCCACGCGCACCGACATCGACGCGGTGCTGATCGCCACCGGCGACCGCTGGCACGCGATGGCGGCCATCCTGGCGATGCGGGCGGGCAAGGACGTCTACTCCGAGAAGCCGTCCTCCATGACCATCGCCGAGGGCCAGGCGGTCGTGGACACGGCCCGGCGCTACGGGCGGATCTACCAGACCGGCACGCAGCGGCTCAGCGAGGGCAACTTCACCTTCGCCAACGAGCTGCTGCGGCTCGGGCTGCTGGGCAAGGTCCACACCGTCCGGGCCCACATCGCCCCGTGGGACGCCGCCGAGATGCGGCACGACTGGCTGCCGGCCGAGCCCGAGCCGCCGAAGGACGAGGTGGACTGGGACGCCTGGCTCGGCCCCTGCCCCTGGCGGCCCTACAACGCCGCCTACTGCCAGGGCGGCTGGCGCGGCCACTACGACTTCCACACCAGCTGCATCGGCGAATGGGGCGCCCACACGTTCGCCCAGTGCCAGGTGGCGCTCGGCCTGTGGGAAACCTCGCCGGTCGAGTACGAGTACGTCAACAACGACAGCGGCGACGGCATGGTCACGACGTTCGCCAACGGCGTGAAGATGGTCCTCGACCGGGACATGAACGCCAAGATCTGGCACGGCTCCTGCGGCGTGCGCTACGAAGGCACCGAGGGCTGGGTCGCCGTCGCCGACGGCTACTCCAAGCCGGAGGTCTCCAATCCCGCCTGGCTGGCCGACTTCAAGAAGCTGGTCGGCGACTACATGCGCCCGCACCCAGCGGCCGATGAGCCACGTCCGCAACTTCCTCGACTGCGTCAAGTCGCGCCGCCAGACCGTGGCCAACCCGGTGGTGATGCACCGCTCGATGTCCACCGTCCACGCGGCCAACATCTGCATGTGGCTCAAGCGCGACATGAAGTTCGACCCGGTCAAAGAGGAGTTCGTCAACGACGCCGAGGCCAACCGCTTCCGCTCCCGCGCGATGCGGGAGCCGTGGGTCATATAGTTGTCAGTGGCGGTTGAACTGAGAATTGAGAACCGGCAACTGAGAACTTGTTCGAGGAGATTGCTATGTCGAAGTCAAGAATACATCTCATGCTGATCGTCGCGTTGCTGCTGGCCTTCGCCGTGCCGATGCTGGCACAGACCGTCGCACCGAAAGGCGACGAGGCCAAGCTGATCGCCGTGCTCAAGAGCGCGGACGCGTCCCGGAAAGACAAGATCGATGCCTGCCGGCAGCTTGGCCATCATCGGCGGCAAGGACTCCATCGCCCCGCTGGCCGCCCTGCTCGGCGATGAGGAACTCTCGCACAACGCCCGCTACGCCCTGGAGCCGAACCCGGACCCGGCGGTGGATGAGGCCCTGCGCGATGCGCTCGGCAAAGTCAAGGGCGGACCGCTCGTCGGCGTCATCGGCAGCATCGGCGTGCGACGCGATGCCAAGGCGGTCGGCGCCCTGGCGAAGCTGCTGAGCGACTCCGATCCCGTGGTCGCCCGCGCAGCGGCGCGAGCGATGGGCAAGATCGGCACGATCGAGGCCGCCAACGCTCTGCAACAGGCGCTGCCCGGAGCTTCCGCCGGGAACAGACTGGATTTCTGTGAAGGCCTGTTCCGCTGCGCCGAGTCGCTGGCCGCTCACGACCAGAAGGAGCAGGCGGTCGCGATCTACGATGAATTGTCCAAGCTCGATTCACCCCACCAGGTTCGCGGCGGGGCGCTGCGCGCGGCCATCCTCACCCGCGACCGCGGAGGGCCGAAGTTGCTGCGCCAGTATCTGCAGAGCAAGGACTACATCCTGTTCTCCGCCGCCGTGCAGGCCGCCCAGGAGATGCCGGGCGACCGCGTCACCAAGGCCCTGCTCGACGAGATGAAGAACCTGCCGGCCGACAACCAGATTCTGATCATCCAGACCCTGGGCCGTCGCGGCGACAAGGCGGCGGTGCCGGCCCTGCTCGACGTCGCCAAGAGCGGCGCGAAGCCCGTGCGCATCGCGGCCCTCCAGACCGTCACGGAGTTGGCGGATGCCTCCGCCGTGCCGGTGGTCGTGCAACTGCTGGACGACAGCGACCGCGAGATCGCGCAGGCCGCACAAGACGAGTCTCGCCACGTTCCCGGGTCCTGAGGCGGATGCCGCCGTGACAGAGATGTTCGCCGGCGGCAACACTGACAAACAGCGTATGGGCCTTGATCTGATGGGCCGCCGGCGCATGGCGAGCGGCGTGCCCGTCCTGCTGAAGGCTGCCCGCAGTGGCGATGCGAAGGTTCGGCCCGAGGCCATCAAGATGGTCGGCGACCTTGGCGGCGCCGACCAACTGCCCGCCCTGCTGGAACTGCTGGAGAACGTGGACCGGCCGCAGGATCTGGCCGCCGCCGAACAGGCCATCGCGACCGCCTGCACGAAAGCCAAGGAGCCGCAAGCCCAGGCCGACAAGTTGATCGGCCGGCTCTCCCAGGCCAAGCCCGCGCAGCAGGCCGCCCTGCTCAGGGTCCTGGCCGCGGTCGGCGGACCGAATTCCCTGAAGGCGGTTCGAGCGGCCATCGACAGCGATAATGCCGAGGTCCGCTCCGCCGCGATTCGAGCACTGGGCAGTTGGAGAACAGCGGACGCGGCGCCGGACCTGCTGGACCTGGCCGAGACGACAAGCGATTCTACGGTGCAAGACGCTGTTCCTGCGAAGCTACCTCAATCTGGCCGTCCGCGGCGAAATGCCGGTGGAGCAGCGGCTGCGAAATGTGCAAGCAGGCGAAAGGCATTGTCCAGCGTGACGAAGAGAAGACGACTGCTGCTCGGCACGCTGAGCAATATCGAATCGCCGGATGCCATGGGCCTGATCCTGCCCTACCTGAGCGACGCGGGTATGCAGCAGGAAGCCGGCATGGCCGCCGTGACCCTGGCCGAGAAGCTGCTCAAGAGACGCGGCGCCGCCAAGGTGGCGGCCCAATTGGTCGAACCGCTCGAAAAAGTGGCGCAGACTACCACCAACGACGAAGTGGCCAGGCGCGCCAAGGCCCTCCTGGAGCAAGCTCAGAACCCCGGCAACCGCAAACAACGCTGATCGATCAACGGATGGTACTCACAGGTGGCAGCCCGAGCCTGCGGACTCCGGGCTGCCACCTTTTGTTTTGACGGCGCTGACTTATACCGGTTACGACTAATCCTACGCTGCGCCGGTCATCCTGAGCACAGCGAAGGATCTGGGCTGCGACCGAGAGAAACCGTCAGTTCGGTGCCCAGATCCTTCGGCTTCGCCTCAGGATGACAAAGTGCGTCACACGCGCGAACTCCTCCGAATCCGCATTAGGCCCTCATTGCCGATAGCTCAGCCGGTAGATGCGGCCGCCTTCGTCGTCGCTGATGAGCAATGACCCATCGGGCGCCACGACGACATCGACCGGGCGGCCGAGCACCTTGCCTTCCTTCGTCAGAAAGCTCACGTAAACCAACTCGCCGTACGGCCGGCCCTGGTCGAACAGGACCCGCGTGACACAATAACCGGCCTTCCTCTCCCGATTCCAGGAGCCATGGTACGCGACCAAGGCATCGCCCCGATACTCCTCGGGGAATTGCCCGCCCGTGTAGAAAACCATCGCATTGGGAGCCCAATGCGCCTGGTAGACCACTCTGGCGGGATGGTCTTGGCGGCCAGTTCCACGATATCGGGCCGTTTCAGGTACTCGTAGCGAGGAATCTTGTTCCCGACAACGAAGGGATGGCCATAGAAGCCGCCCTGGACATAGTGATTCATCTCATCCGGCGGGTTCAGGTCCGTGATCGGCTGGCCGTGCGGGTTGTTCTCGCCCTCGAGGGGCCGGCCGAACCAATCGCTGCCGTGGTCCATACCCCAAACCTCGTCCGTGCCCGGGCGAATGACGAGCTTCTCCGTGTTGCGCAGCCCCGAAGCAAAGAGCTGCTTATCCTGTCCCTGGAGGTTGAACGTCCAGATCTTCTGACGGTCGGTATTCATCTCGTCAGTGATATTGCCGCTATCGCCGATGCTGGTGTAGAGTCGGTCACCATGAATCAAGATGGGCCGCCACCAATGGCCGCCGGTAGGCAGTTGCCCTCTGGGAATCACCGTCTGCTGCTCGTCGGCGACGCCGTCACCGTTCGTGTCGCGGCCCCGGAAGATGGCGCCGCTTTCTGTGAACCACAGCCAGCCCTGGTGCCAGAACATCCCCTGGACCGTCGGGTGATCCTTCACGAAGACCGCCGTTTTCTCATAATAGCCGTCCCGGTCTTCGTCCCGGCAGGCCTGGATCTGGGCGCTATCTGGCTGAGAGACGAACAAGGTCCCATCCGGCGCGAACGCCAAGAACCGTGCCCGGTCGATATCCCCCTGAGCGACGGTCAGCGAGAAACCCTCGCGCACCCGGATCGCCGAATCGGCCCGGCGTCCACCTGCGGGAGCCTGCCCCAGCGTCCAGGAACCACAAACCAATACGATAAGAGCCTCTGACAGGATGAGCCTGACCATGTCATTGCGAGGAGCGCAGCGACGAAGCAATCTCAACGCCCGGCATGGGAGATTGCTTCGCTGCGCTCGCAATGACATGAAAGCAGTCTCCGCCACGCCATCTATTCTGCTGGACGCGCTAAGAGCGGACACACCAGACGATCCGGTCCTGTTCATAGATGATCCTCCTAATCATTGCATCGTTCTGCCGCAGAGCATATCATGCTGCCGGTCGTGTGTTCCTATACGGGTTTTGCCTATACGCGGTTCCTGAACAGGAGGAAGACCAGTGAATTCCCCAGCGCATGTCACAGTTGTCATGGTCCTGAGTCTCTTCACGATTGTCCCTATCCGCGCTGCCGATGAGGGCTCGATCCTGCGCGGCAACGAGCGCAGCCTGGACCAGATTCTGGAGGCCTACACCCAAATCCCGCCGGTGCAGTACAATCCACCGGCCGAGCGTTGGGACAAGCTGCCGAAGACCAGAAAGGCACTGACGGAAGGCGGTACGCTGCGGGTCGTCATGCTCGGGGACAGCATTGTCAATGACACCAGCCGCTCGGGCTGGAACTTCGTCGTCGAACGGCGCCAGCCCAAGTGCCGGATCGAGAAGATCACGTGCGTGCGCGGCTCGACCGGCTGCTGGTGGTATAAGTACCCCGGCCGGGTGCAAAAGTACGTGCTCGACCACAAGCCCGATCTGGTCCTCATCGGTGGTATCAGTCATCGCAACGACGTCGAGTCCATCCGCGAGGTCATCCGCCAGATCCAGGAGGCGGCGAAGCCCGACATCCTGCTCATGACGGGGGCCTTCGGCTCCACCGATCCGCGCAACGACGACCAGTGGCGAAAGATCTCCGATCCGGGCCGCTACAGCGATTACCGCAAAGGGCTTGGAGAAACTCGCCGGTGAGGTCGGTGCGGCGTTCCTCGATATGGAAGCCGCCTGGGCCAGGTACGTTCGGGATTCGGGAAAGGAGTTGGACTCATTCAAGAGAGATCCCGTCCACGCCAACGCGCAAGGCGAGCAGATCCTCGGTCATATCCTCGCGAACTACCTCTCCTATCCGCCCATGGGCAAACAAGCGCGGCCGACCAGGAGACCGATCCGCTCGTGTGGGACAAGCTCGACCGGTTCCAGGACTGGAAGCTCGGCTTCATGATGCACTGGGGCATCTACAGCCAGTGGGGCTGCATCGAGTCGTGGCCGCTGGTCGAGGCGGACAAGTGGGCCCGGCCGGACGACCTGCCGCCCTGGACCGAGCGCGGCAAGGACTTCGAGCGATTCTTCCGCGATTACGTGGCCCTCAACAAGACGTTCAATCCGCAGAAGTTCGATCCGACCAAGTGGGTCGCCGCCGCCAAGGACGCGGGCATGAAATACGTCGTCTTCACGACGAAGCATCACGACGGCTTCTGCCTGTTCGACACGAAGCAGACGGACTACCGCACGACCGACGCCTCCTGCCCATTCCACACCAATCCGAAGGCGGATGTCGTCAAGGAGGTCTTCAACACCTTCCGCGCCGAAGGCTTCGGCATCGGGGCCTACTACTCGAAGTCCGACTGGCACCATCCGGGCTACTGGTCCCCCGACTGGCCGCACAAGGACCGCAACGTCAACTACGACACGAGCAAGTACCCCGACAAGTGGGCCACGTTCGTCGATTTCACGCACAACATCGTCGAGGAGCTGATGACGAACTACGGCCCGGTCGATATCCTCTGGCTCGACGGCGGTCAGGTCCGCCCGCCGAAGCAGGACATCAACATGCCCAAGCTGGCCGCGATGGCGCAGCAGTCACCAGCCGGGACTGCTCGTGGTCGACCGCACCGTCGGCGGCCGCTACGAGAACTACCGCACGCCCGAGCAGGAGGTGCCGGAGAAGGCCATGCCCTACGTGTGGGAAACCTGCATGACGATGGCGACGCAGTGGTCGTACAAGCCCGACGACAAGTACAAATCCACCCGCCAGCTCATTCACCTGCTCGTCAACATCGTGGCCAAAGGCGGCAATTTCCTGGTCAATGTCGGCCCGAACGCCGACGGCGAGTTGCCCGAGCCGGCCCTGGAGCGCATGAAGGAGATCGGCCAGTGGATGCGGATCAACGGCGACGCGATCTACGGCACCCGCCCCATCCCGCCCTACAAGGTCGGCCAGGTCTGCCTGACGAAAAAAGGCGAGAAGCTCTACGCGATCTGCCTCGCCGCAGAGGGTCAGACCGCGTTGCCGGAACGAATCCAGATTCCGCCGATCAAAGCCGCCAAGTCGGTGAAGCTGCTCGGCTCGAAGACCGCCGTCGAATGGACGGTCACGCCGGAGGGTCTGGTCCGTGACTGTCCCGCAGGACGTTCGCCAGTCGCCGCCCTGCCAGCACGCCTGGGCGCTCGAGGTCGATGGTGCTCGCCTGGAGTAGCGGCGCAATAACGATGTCCGATCGGTAACGAAGCCAATCGATAGGAGGCTCACGCAAATGACGGTTTCATCATGGCTGTTGCTGCTGTTCGTGACCGCCGGCTATCCGCTTGAGGCTGTTGCGCAGGCTGACCGGAACATGGAGCGCACTTGGGTCATCTCCGCCGAGGTGCTGCGGGACAAGATTCGCGGCGGGCTGCTGGGTCAGATCCTCGGCAACCTCAACGGCCTGCCCCATGAGATGAAGTACATCGCCGAGCCGGGGAAGGTCACAGGGTACACACCATCATTGCCTCAAGGGGCCTGGACCGACGACGACACCGACTTCGAATGGGTCTACATCAAGATCATGGAGGATGAGGACTGTCTGCTCCTGCCGCCGGAGCGGATCGGCCGCTTGTGGAAGGAGCGGATCAACAAACGCATCTGGTGCTCGAATCAGTACGCCCGGCAGTTGATGGACCTGGGCATCGACCCGCCGCTGACCGGCCTGGCGGTCTTCAATCCCTGGGCCGATTTCAACATCTCCGGGCAGTTTCTCTGTGAGACGTTCGGCCTGATCGCTCCGGCGATGCCCCAAAGGGCCGCCGCAGATCGGCCTGAACTACACCCGGGTGGCCATCGATGGCGAGCCCGCCCAGACCACGCAGTTGTTCACGAGCATGATTGCCCTGGCGTTCCTCCAGGACGACATCGACTCTCTCCTCGACCACGGCCTGGCCGCCATCGACCCGGATAGTGTCATCTGCCAGATCGTCAAGGACGTACGGGATTGGCACAAGCAGCACCCGGATGACTGGCGAACGACCCGCAGGCTTCTGAAGGAAAAGTACAGCAAGTACAACGGCGAAATGCGGGACCGCAACGGCTACGAGCTGAACACCGGCTCCATCATCGCCGCGTTGCTCTATGGCGAGGGGGACTTCGTCAAGACACTGACCATGGCGTTCAACTTCGGCTGGGACGCCGACTGCAACGCCGCCACGGCGGGCACCATCGTCGGCGTGATGAAAGGCTACCGCTGGATGCTGGCCCAGGGCTGGCCCATCGTGGACCGCTACAAGAACACCACCCGCGAGAATATGCCCAACGATGAAACCATCACGAGCTTCGCGGATCGTCTTATCGACCTGGCAGACCGAGTTATCCTCGAACAAGGCGGCCGTAGACAAACGACGAACGGCCCGATCACATATCAGATCGACGTACAAAAGCCCAAGTGCCTCCAGCGCATGGAAAGCCCGGAGGCACAGACCGTCGCCTTGAGGGAAAAGCTCCAAGGGGAAATCATGCACACGATCACCCAGCCGCCGTCAAAACAGGAGCTGGCGCGCGCCGCCTACTACGCGATCTGCCTGGACCTGGCATCATCGATCCGGCAGGAGCATCCGGAACAATGGTCGAACGCCCTGGCGGCTCTGAACAGTCACCAGAATGTCGTGCAAGCGATCTTCCACCATTCCCCGACACCGCTGGGCGACAAACTCCGCCGGCAGGCCCTCGCCGCCGGCCTGCAAAAGCCTGCTGTGCGGGTCGATCTATGGTAGTACGCCGGGTATGAACAATATTTATCTGCAGTTGACTCGTGAATTCAACCGGGGCCGCCTGCGGGCGATCCTCGCGGGTGGCCAGGCGGTGGTGCTCCATCGGCTGGCGATCATGAGCAAAGATGGAAGATGGCCATGACGGAGTTTCGCGACGAGTTTCTCAGCGAGGAGGATCTGGACCTGCAATCCTTGACGGACGAGGAGCTCGATGCCGTATGGACAGCCTGGCTCTACCAGGCCCAAATCACCAATGACGAGGACCGATACACCTATTCCCACGGCGTGTTCACCCACGAACCCGTTGCCGATGGGGACGACTCTTAGCGCATCGCCAACAAAAAAGCCGGAGGAGTCGGCACAAAAGAGGTAGGCACTCCGGTGAACCGGATGGTATGGCCCATAGGGCTCTGTCCTGATGCCCCAGGCTTTCTCAACCTCATGCCTGGCATTTGGACCCGTGCTCAACTGCTCCGGCCCATAGAGTCTACCGCATACAGCCGGAAGCTGCAAGTAAGCCCTCTGCGGACCAGCAGGCTCGGCAGAATGACGAGAAGGATTCTGACAGACCGAACGCGAGAACGGCGCAATCCGAGAGGCACGATCTTCCCGTCTTCCATCCGTCAGGGCCGCACGGCGGTGCCGTCGGGTCGGCGGACGGGCTCCCAATAGCCGCCGGGCGCCGGCGGGTACTTGGCGGCCAGTTCCTCGTTGAGGTCCACGCCGAAGCCGGGGGCCTCGTTGACGTACATGTGGCCTTTCTCGAGGGTGGGCAGCGCCGGGGAAGACCTCGCGGGTCCGCTCGTTGAAGGTGACGCTTTCCTGAATGCCGAAGTTCCAGATGGCCAGGTCCAGGTGGGCGTTGGCCGCGTGGCCGACGGGCGAGACATCGCCCGGGCCGTGCCAGGCGCTGCGGACGTTGAACCATTCGCTCAGAGCCGCCAGCTTGCGGGCCACGGTCAGGCCGCCGATCTGGGAGATGTGGACGCGGATGAAGTCGATCAGCCGCTCCGAGATCAGGCCGACCCACTCGTGCGGGCTGTTGTACAACTCGCCCATGGCGATGGGCACGCACGTCTGCTGGCGAAGCTGCCGGAAATAGCCGATGTCCTCGGGGGCGAACGGGTCCTCGACGAAGAACGGGTGGTACTTCTCCAGTTGTTTGCAGAGGTTGATCGCGTCCATGGGCGGGATGCGCTCGTGGATGTCGTGGAGCAGGTCGATCTCGTCGCCGCAGGTGCGGCGGACGTGCTCGAACATCTCGAGGGTGCCCTTGATATACGGCCGGACCTCCATCAGGGAATCCCGAGGCATGCCGAAGCCGGCGGCTTTGAAATCCGCGTTCTTCGACAGTTGCGGCGAGCCGTAGCCGCCCCGCTGGATGCGGATGTGCCGGAAGCCCTGCTCCATCGCCCCCTTGACACTCGCCTCGATCTGCTTGAGGTCGTTGCCGCCGCAGTGCGTGTAGCAGGGCACGGCGAAGCGGCACTTGCCCCCGAGCAGTTGGTAGATCGGCATGTTGGCCCGCTTGCCCTTGATGTCCCACAGGGCCTGGTCCAGGCCGCACAGGGCGTTGTTCAGCACGGGGCCGTTGCGCCAATACGAGCTGGTGTAAGCGTTCTGCCACATATCCTCGATGCAGTCCACGTCCCGGCCCTTCGCGAAGGGATCGAGGTAGTCGTTCACGGCGGCCACGACCGGCGACGACCGCTGCTGGAACGTCGCGCACCCCAGGCCGTAAAGCCCCGGCTCGCTGGTCTCGACTTTCACCACGCACAGGCGAATCCGGCCGGGAGCCGTCAGGATCGCCTTGACCTTCTCGATCTTCAGAGGCGGCAGACCCTTCGTCGCCTTGCTGTACCTCTCAGCGGTCGCACCAGACTCGGCGCCGCCCAGTCTCAAAGCTCCCATCGCCGCCCCAAATCCAAGAGTCTGGATCAGATCACGCCGGTTCATTCAATTCTCCTTTCTCCGAAATGCCCTGTGGCCCAGCCGCCCCCGGCTGGGGTAGAGTGGGCCCCGCCTCAATGCTCTATTCAGCCTTTGCGGAATTCCATTCACCCCCGAGGGCGGGGGTGCTACCAGGACGAACCTCTTCCACCGGCTTGCGATGCCAGTACGTGGCCAGGATCGAGCCGGAGATGTTCTGCCAGGGACCGAAGATGGCCGACGCGAGGGCCGCCTGCGGACTCTGGAGCACATTCATCGCGAGGGCCGAGGCCATGCCGCCGTTCTGCATGCCGACCTCGAACGCCACCGTCCGGCAGGCGCTCTCCTTCAACCGAATTGCCCGTGCCAGCCAGTACGCCATCAGATAGCCCAAGCCGTTATGAATCATTGACGAACCGATCAGCCAGGGCCCCACGGTCAGCAGGTCGTTCCGTGAACGGGCCGTAATCACCGCGATGATGCAGCAGATCGCGGCCATCGAAACCAGGGGCAGCGCCTTGTCGATCCAGTTGCCCGGACGCTTGAGCCAGACGCTGACCACCAGCTTCACGCCGGTGACGGTGGCGATCAACAGCAATCCCACCACGAAACCGGTCCGCTGCAGGACGGCATCGCCGTACTTGAAGACGACCACCGGGGCCAGGAGCAGGATGCCGGCCACGAGCACCAGTCCGCCGCCGGCCATCAGCGCCAGGGCCCCACCCTGCTGGAAGACCGGGCGGCGGCTGAACAGAATGCGGTTGGCGATGAGGCCGGCCGCGATGGGGACGATGATCATGTTGATGATCTCGAACATCATCTTGAGAGGGTTGACCTCGATGAATTGGCCGGCCAGTTTGTCCATCAGAAAGGGCGTGAGAAATGGCGACGCCAGGGTCGTGAAGGACGTGATCGTCACCGACAGGGCCACGTCGCCGCGGGCCAGGTAGGCCATCACATTGGAGGCGACGCCGCTGGGGCAGCAGCCGATCAGGACGACGCCGGCCGCAATCGCATCCGGGAAGCCGAACGTCTTGGCCAGCGTGAAGCCGACAAGGGGCATGATCAGGAATTGCAGGGCGAAACCGATGAAGACCGGCCAGGGCATCTTGAGGACCCGCGTGAAATCCGCCACGCTCAGGGTGGTCCCCATGCCGAACATGATGATCTGGATCAACGGGACGATCAGCTTGCCCAGATCCCAGCCGGCCCAGGTCATGAAGGCTTGCGGATAGAACATCGAAGCCGCGACGAAGGCGAAGACCCAGACCGTAAACGCGTAACTCTTGAGAACCGGATGCCTCATGCAGAATAGAGCGAGGCACGCCAGCGCTCCGACGGCGAACGGCCCGACCCCGGCCCGATAGCCCATGAGGAGCATCACGACCATGACCGCTGCCAACAAGAGGGAAAGCCATGCCAGAGGTTTTGAGGCGGTTCGCGACGTATTCGGCATCGTTCCAGACTCCCAGCATACCCGTCTGTCGTCCAGGGGTTGCGCGGCTCGTCCCCGTTTGTAGTGGGGTCCCCAACGCAAAAGTCCGCGTTGGGGGCCCCAGTGACGCCGTAAGGCGTTATCTGTATCGAGGGCGTCTCGCCCTCGAACCGCGGGCAAGAGGCCCGCGACACGAAGATATGCTCTCACGAGCACACTACAAACGAGCTTCGGGCTCCCAAACGAGCTTCTTCGCGTTTGGGGTCCCGTCGCAACCGCAACCGTTGGACGACCTTTGCCCGGTTGTCACACGCCAGTACTTTTACTGTATCTATGGTCCTGCGGCAACGCAAAAGTCAGCGGGGCGCCGCACGCCGCACAGGGTGTGGCCGGAATTCGGTGGCAATCCCTGCCCCGCAGAAACCCCTACGATGTTCTTGTTCGTGCAACAGTGCAAAACCGAAAACGGGCCGCCACCAAGATTTTCTTTATTGGCGTCAGGACAACGACTTACAGCGATTTCAGAGCGTGGCGCAATCCATTTTTTCGGCAAGGTTCATGCAACACGGCGGGTAATAGGGGGAGGCGTGTAAGAAGTGTGAAGTTCGAAGTGTGAAGTTCGATGTTTGAAGTAAGAGGCGGTCGATTGTGCAAAACGAAGCCAATTTCCCCCCGGGCCGACGCGATAGATCTGGAACCCGCCACCGTAGGCCGGCCGCACCCGCCGCACGCGGGAACCGCATTTGCTCTTGATTGCCGCGCTCGGTTCGTGTAACTTGCGGGTCCTGGTATGGGGCAGGGTTTAACAGAGGCGATTTGTACGTGAAACCATGCTGATCGGATTGAAACTCGATATCGGATTCTCGCAGGATGAGGTCTGTCGTCACCTCTACGGCGACCATGACATCCTCGCGTTCTTGAGCGAATTGGGCTTTGACGGCGTCGAAACGCCTGTAGGGCCGGAGACGCAAACGGACGAGTTGCGGGATCACATCGCCCGTTGCGTCGACGCAGGTCTGAAAGTCTCTCTGCATCCGTATTCCGAGGGCACCATCTTCAACCCGCTGCATTTCTCGTCCGGCGCGGACAATCCCTGCCGACAGTTGCACGAGCGCTTC
This sequence comes from uncultured Planctomycetota bacterium, assembly GCA_963699595.1. GTDB lineage: Bacteria > Planctomycetota > Phycisphaerae > Sedimentisphaerales > Anaerobacaceae > PLanc-01. The sequence continues at coordinate 114,114 of CAVOUO010000027.1, read as the reverse complement.
CTTTCGCTCGCGGCCGAGGCCGCCCGCCGGCAGCAGCACCCGACGGTCGTAAATATCCACGGAGCCGCGGGCACGGACAAAGACCCCCGCCCGTACCTCGTCGATCAATCGATGGCATTCTTCACGTGGGCCGGCGCAATGGTGCCGGCAGAATGCGCCGGACGTTGGTGTCACAGTCGAGCTGCAAATCAGTCCAAACGCGGGCGAACCCCGACAGCGTATCGGCGATACGTACGACGAACTGCTGGAGGTGGCTCAGCGAAGCGGCGTCGGTGCGTGCTGGGACTTCGGACACGCGTACTGGAACACGCGCCGGTACGGCTGGCCGCTCTACCCGCCGGAGGCCCTGCTGCCGCACATCCGCCACGTCCATTGCCATGATGTTTTCGGCAGCGAAGACCACCAGCCGCTCGTCTACGGGGCGGTCCCGTGGCGAGACTTCCTGACGCTCCTGCGCGACCACGGCTTCGACGGCCGCATCATCCTGGAGGTCCCCCCCACCGAGTTCCCCAAAGCCGGCGGCCTGCAAAGCCTGATCGACTCGGCGCAAGCCCTGCGGAGCTGTCGTCAATCGTTGCGAGAAATCCATTAGCCCGTTGAAAAACGGACGGGAGATACAGTATACTGGCGTCAAATGGTGGGCACCCGACCCACCCTACCGTCAATGATTGAGCAGGGGTGAATGCTATGGCAGAGCAAGTCAATCGCCGCAATTTCCTCAAAACGTCTATGGTTGCCGCGGCGGGAGCCGCCTATATGACAGACTCGGGTCAGGCTGCGAATCCGCCATCCGCGATCCGAAATCCGCAATCGGAAGGCCCTGGCGCCAACGGCATGCCGATGGGCCGGATCAAGAACCTGAAGATCAGCCGCCTGATCTCCGGCGGGAACCTGATCAGCGGCTGGTCCCATGCCCGGGACCTGAGTTACGTCCACAACCTGATGGACAACTACAACACGGAGAAAAAGGTCATCGAGACCCTGGCGGTGCTCGAAGAGAACGGCGTCAATACGATCATCGCCGACCCGCGCAAGAAACCCATGGACATCTTCAAGAAGTACTGGAGCCAGGGCGGCAAGATCCAGTGGATCGCGGAAGGCCACCCGACGCCGGAAGACCCCAAGACCAATATCAAGGCCTCGGTCGATTGGGGCGCATCCGCCGTCTATCTCCAGGGCGTCATCGGCGACCGCTGGCTCAAGGAGGGCCACGTCGAGAGGCTCGGCGAGTGTGTCGAATATATCAAATCCCTGGGCGTGCCGGGCGGCCTCGGCGCCCACATGATCGACGTGATCATCAATTCCGAGTCCCTGGGATTCGACCCGGACTTCTACGTCAAGACCCTGCACCACACGAACTACTGGTCGGCCCGCCGGCCGGACCAGGCGCCGGACGTGGTCGGCAATCGGGCGGACAACTTCTGGGAGCCGACCCCCGAGAAGACCATCGAGTTCATGAAGACGGCGAAAAAGCCGTGGATCGCCTTCAAGACCCTGGCCGCCGGAGCGATCCCTCCTGCCAGCGGTTTCAAATATGCCTTCCAGGGCGGGGCCGACTTCATCTGCGTCGGCATGTTCGACTTCCAGGTGCGCGAAGACGCGATCATTACCAAGAAGACGCTGGACGAGCTAAAGACCCGCGAGCGCCCCTGGTTCGCATAATAGGCCGACGAGCAAAGCCCCCGATTCTCTCCGTGTAGAAGGAGATTGCTTCGTCGCTGCGCTCCTCGCAATGACATAGAGGAGCACTATATGTCACTGCGAGCGAAGCGCAGCAGTGTGCTCACCATCGCCGGGGGACGTGCGGGACATAGGAACAAGGAGCCCATAGATGCGACTTTCTGCTTGGTTTGCAGCTTGCTGTACATTGGTCATACTACCTGCCGTCGAATCGAGCACCGACGCCGCGGACATGTCCTCCTGGTATGTATTCGCGCCGCGGAACACGCCGGAGCCGGGGGAGATTGGGATGCAGGACTGGCTCCCGAAGCCGGCAGGTCAGCATGGCCGGATCGCGCGCGAAAAAGACAAGCTCTACTACAATGGCAAGCCGATCAAACTCTGGGGCATCAACCTGTGCTACGGCACCTGTGCGCCGGAGCAGGCGCTGGCCGACAAGCGGGCGGCGTTCTATCCCAAGTACGGCATCAACTCCGTGCGGCTGCACAAGTACGTGGATGGGCCGGGCTGGGCCGGGATTCAGTCCAAGGAAAGCTGCGTCGAATTCGATCCGGCGGGCCTCAACCGGATGGACTATCAAGTGGCGAAGTTCAAAGAAGCAGGCATTTACGTGCTGCTCTCTGCCCATTTTGGTGCGCTGAAGCTCGGCCCTGCTGACAAGCAGTATGTCCCCTACCTGGAGGAATTCGGTACATTCGGCAATGACAACCGCCTCACGACGCCGCATAGCGCTGTGCCGTACTCGCCGGAACTGCAGAACGTGCAGATCCGCCAGACCCTCAACCTGCTCAAGCACAAGAACCCGTACACGGGCCTGACCTACGCCAAGGACCCGGTCGTCGCGTACATCGAGATCATCAACGAGCAGAGCATCCTCTTCTATACGTCGATGGCGCCGCTCAAGGCCAGTCCGACGCTCCGGCAGCAGGTGGCTGTGAAGTTCTGCGATTGGCTCCGTGCCAAATACGGAACGCAGGACAAGCTCCGGACCGCCTGGGGCAACAAGGCTTTTGATGGCTTTGCCAACGACGGCTTCCCGCCCGTCGGCGAGAACCTCGACAAGAACAACATCCTGCCCATCGGCAATCCGTGGTACTGGGACCGGGCCCAATTGAACGGTTCGCAGGCCTTTCGCCGGCAGCGGCTGCTCGATACGCTTGTCTTCCTCTACGGCCTGCAATGCGAGTTCTACGACCGCTACGTGCAGGCGATGCGCGACGCGGGCTACGAGGGCGAGATGCTCGGCTCGAACTGGCAGGCGGGCCAGGCGCTGCAGCCACTTCTCCAACCTGCACTCGGACTGGCGCGTCGGCACCATCGACCGGCACAACTACTTCGGCGGCGGCAGCACCAAGGCCGGCGCCACGTTCAACAACGCCACGATGCTGCACACCGCCGGCTCCGGGACGCTGAGCGTCGGCCTGCAGCAGGTGGCCGACCGCCCGTTCATGCTCTCCGAATGGATTCACGTCTTCCCGAACGAATGGGGTGTGGAAGGTCCGGCCATCCTCGGGGCTTACGGCTGTGGCCTGCAAGGCTGGGACGTCTCCTATATGTTCCAGAACCGCGACAGCGGCGGCTTCAGCGACCGGATCGGCCGGGACACGTGGGACGCGACCGCCCCGCAGGTGCTGGGCCTCTTCCCCGCCGTAGCTCGACAGGTCCTGCGCGGCGACGTGAAAGAGGCCGATCTGCCCGGCCCGCTGTACGTGCACGTGCCCTCGCTGGCTCAGGGCAAGCTCGGCTTCACCGACCGCACGATTCAGCAGTACGACGTCAAGAGCTTCGACACGGACAAGGTCCCCGCCCGTGCCCTGGCCGTCGCCCGCTGCGTCGTCGAGTTCACCGATCAATACCGCGACACGCCCGCCTTCAACGTCAGCGCATTCCAGCAGGCGGGCTTCCTCACCGCTTCCACCGGCCAGCTTGCCTGGAAGGAAGCCGGCGACACCAAACTGGGCGGCTACTTCACCATCAACGCCCCTGGCACCAGGGCGGTCGTCGGCTTTCACGAAGGCCAGAAGTGCGCACTCGGCGAAGTCACCATCGTGCCCCAATGCCCTTTCGGCGCGATCTACGTCACAGCCCAGGAGCCGGACAAAGACATCGGCACCTCGAAGAAGCTGCTGATCACCGCCATCGCCCGCGCCCGCAACACCGGCATGAAATTCAACGACGCCGGCAACAGCCTCCTCGATCGCGGCAAACCGCCCGATCCTGATGGAGCCGGTGAAAGCCACGATCACCATCCTGAAGCCGGGCACGCCGAAGCTGGTCCTGCTGGACCATGATGGCCTGCGTACCGCCAACCACGCTCCCCGTGGAGAACGGCACCTTCACGATCGACGGCACCCGCGACAAAACGCCCTACTACCTCGTCGAGTTCTGACCGTGGGCCACGCGGCGTGCCGTGCGTCGACAGGTGAGAGCATACACATGTCATTGCGAGCGAGCCAAAGGCCACCACGGCAATCTCAAACCGCTAGAGTTGAAGATACGGTCGTCGCGCGGATGCGGACAACTCTTTGAGGGAATTGAGGCAGGCGTTCCCCGAATCCGTCATTCCGACTGACCTGACAGGGTCCTCTGTCCCCACGGAGGGAGTATCCAACCCCGCCCATTCCTCCGAGAACAGAGGATGCGTGGATGTAACCCCAGTCTCCTCAGATGTGCTACCGACGTGGCTTCTTCGCAATGCTTGCTGCAAACCTCTCCGCAAGTCGTTCCGCCACATCGTGGGAGGATTGCCGTAGGCTCCTCTCTCACGTGTCCTATTCTGATCAGCAGAGTCGGGGAAGCAAGCCTCGAAACGTCTCGTGGGGAGGTGAATTCTTTCTGCTTTTTCGGATTCATCGTCTGCTCTACCTCCTGTCAAGACGGGCCATATATCGTGGGTTCAGGTCGGGCACAAAATAGTGTTTTCGCTTCGTCCAGATAAAACCATCGCCTTTGGTGATAACCGCCACATCGATTGGCCCACCGACTGTTTCTGGCTCGTTGCTTATCCGTCGCTTGAACCTCGTTAGGTTTACCAATGCCTCCGCCATCGCGGCCAGTTCATCCTTCGGCAGAGAGGCCGTTGTATTCATCACAGGATCCGTGTATTGCCTTCTCCTAAACGTGCGCCACTCATTGTAGAGATACGGCAAGAGTTTGTCAATGGCCCGCAGCATCTGTTTGCCAAACCGCGAACGGCTCTTTGGGTAATCCGTCTTCAATTTATCCAGGATAATAGTAGCCATTTGGTGAAGCAGTTCGCCCATAGATTTTTCTATATGGTTCTGCAAATCAGGGTCGATGCCCTCCATGAATGTCAGAACCATCTCGTGCTGTGCTAGCGGAACCACAACGGCTTCCTGACTATTCTGAATGGATGCCCTGTTGTCCACGAAGTACAGTGGAAGGTCGCCGGCAATCCCCAGCACCTGAAACGAAACTAGCTGGGGGAAATGCTCCGTTTTACCGAAGCCAGCAATCACTACCCCCGCGCCCAAGCCACTTTGCGTGAGCCGTTGACGGGTAAGAACCTCGACCACCAAATCTATGATTCTTCTCGCTGTGTATTGGGACATCGGTAGCTTCTCAAAGACTCGTTTCCGGATTTCACCGATGGCCCGGGCATAGTTGCTTCGCAAGTTGGCGATTCGTTTGGGGGTCATTTCATTAAGAGCACGCCATTGCCTCGATTGTCGCAGTTCGTCCGCTACCAGATTGGCAAACATTCGCTTCACCCCAGCCGGGGTAAGACGCTTGTCTTCGTGGTAGGACGCCTCGACGCTTTCTTTGAATCTCTCGCGTACATGGTTAAGGAACGAATCAACGGCCGACCTCACGTGCGTCTCTTGGAGCCCTTTGGGAAACATCCCCCGCGCAGTTCTGAGAAACCGAAGGAAGTCCTGACCGTAATCTTCGAGCTTGGGAAAGACCTTCTCCGAAAGCTCTGCTCGATAGCATTTGATGACGGTTTCCCACGGCGCTCCGAGTAGACTGGCATTCCCATAGACCATGATACCCACAGGTGCGTTTAGAGAGAGTTGAAACATCTTATCGGCAGACTGATAGATCTTGCCGGCTCCCCGGCTCACAGTTACAGCACTATCAGCAGCCAAAGCTGCTCCACTCGCGTTCAACACAGCTATCTCGGCAGTCATCTACAAGTCCCTCCGGTGCTTGTGCGTTCATCTTATGCCCGATCATCACCCGGAGAAGGAAATCCGGCGGACGATCATTGTCTGCTCCTTCTCCTATCTCATTTCTGTCGGCTCTCCGAGTTCGGTGGTCGGCCCAGTCATTTCGACCTCCACGTTCGTCCAAGCCCCACGAAACTCCAATCTCCTCGTGGCAGCTTCGCGAGGTATTATGGTGGACGCGGTCGGAGCAGGCAAGGAAAAAGCGGTTATCAGTAACCTGTAGCTGGTGTCGACCGCAACGGAGACTGCCGGAACGTGAATTGTCCTGTCACCCGTGTCGATTCGCGCCGGTGCGAAGGTAGTCGATGCGTTTGGCGATGGGCGGGTGGGTGTAGAAGAGGGCCTCGACGAGGCGGCCGGGGTTGGGGTCGGAGAGGTTGCGGTCGGCGAGCTTCGTGAGAGCGGAGGCCAGAGTCTCCGGTTTTTCGACTTTGCCGAGAATGAACAAGTCGGCCTGTTTTTCGAGGTGCCGCGAGTAGGCGGTCTGCAAAGGCTTGGAGAGAAAGCCGAAGATGGCGATCCAGAGCATCAGCAACGGGACGGCGGCGATATCGGCGGGACTTGCGAAACCGAGGGCCGCGGCGCTGGGGCTCAAGGACGAGGTACAGGAGATAGAAGCCGATCACGAAGGATGCCGCACTGCCGGCCAGCAGCTTCCCCGTGTGGTGCAGAGCCACGTGGCCGAGCTCATGGGCGAAGACCGCTTCGATCTCGTCGTTGGTGCACAGGGTCAGCAGTGTGTCGCCGATCAGGATTCTCCGGTTCCGCCCCCATCCGACGACGGCGGCGTTGGCCTTGTTCGTCTCCTTGCTGAGCTTGATCTCGAACACACGTCGGACGCGGACACCGCACCGGCCGGCCAGGGCGAGCAAGCGGTCCGCCAACCCGCTGTTCTGGAGCGGAATCATCTTGTAGAACAGCGGCACAATCACCGCCGGCGTGATCTTGCTGATCAGGACCAGCAGGACAAACCAGCCGATGGCCGCGATGAGCCACCACCCGTGGGGCAGACTCCGCATGACGGCGTAGAGCAGATTCAGCACCGCGACGACCAGAAGCGTGGACAACCCCCACTCCTTCGCACTGCGAACCAGCCAACCGGCCGTGGTCTGATTCGACAGGCCGTAGCGGCGTTCGAGCACGACGTCGCCGTAGAAATCCAGGCCCAGGAATAGAAGGTAATAACCGGCCGAGAAGACCAGCAGATAGCCGCTCAATTGCAGATGATAGTTCTTGCTGAGGCTCGGGAAAAGGCCAGACAGCTCGCGCGATGCCCCCGAAAGCAGGAAGGCGGCGAGAAATAGGACTCCGAGAGCTATCTTCAGGATGCCAATCGCCAGCTTGCTTCTGGAATACTGCTTCGCCCGGTCCGGCGCCTTCTCCAGACGCACCGCCCCCTCATCGGCCACCGACGTGATGATTCGAAAAGCACTCAAAGAGCCGCGGCTTTTACACTTTCAAACGTGAGGCAATCGGCCTCATCCTGGGCCCGTCCCACGGTGATTCCTGGGGCCGTGCACTCCAGGGTGTCATTGTACCGGCATTCACTCACCTTGCAAGCTCCGACCTTGCCTACGGTGGACCGGTTGCCGCCTTTAGCCCCGAGATCGCAGTAGGTATCGCAGGCAGGATGGTCCCCGCCGCCACCGACAGTGATCGCCAGGGCATGGCACATTTCATCCAGGTTGTAGCAGCATTCCGTGACGCGACAACGCTCGATTTTCGGCATGTCCATGGTCGTCATCTCCCATTCAAAGCAGGATGTGTCAAGTTTCAGGTTCGCAGGCCGCAATCCCACAACGAGATGAGCGTAGCATGCCGAGGCGTCGGGGAATATTCAGGAACCGGCGCAGTCAACTCCGGTCGATTGCTCAACTTTCGATGCTCCAAATGCCGAGCACCCTGCGAGAGCCTTTCGCGGTTAGGCGAAGTCGTGCTTGAGGATGGCGGTTGTGCGGCGGCAAAGCTCACGGCCCCGTTCGGACCAAACCCCCTGGCCCCAATACCGGTAGCAACTGGTTTGGCTGGTCAGGAGGTGGTAAAGGGCGTTGCGATAACGCGGGTCCGAGGATGGAACCCCGCGGCGCAGGACGGTCTCATGAAACAGGGCGCTGGCCGCCGCCATCGGCTCCAGGACCTCCCGGTAGTTGCGAACCCAGGAGATGTTATTGGTCCAGCTTCCGCCCTCCACGTGGAAGCGCGAGTCTTCCTTCGTCAGTTGTTCGATGACGCCGGCGAGAGCCTCCGGCCCTGCTCCTGCCTTGAATCGTTGCCAGATCCGATGCTGCATAACCGGCTGAATCGCGGGGAAATCCTCTTCGTGAAGGCCGAGCGAGTCGAGATATTCGAGGTACTCCGTAACGTTCACCGGCGGTGTGGGCGTGCCGCTGCTTTCTCGCATGACGGCCAGGTACTTGGGCGGGAATTCGTTCATCATGACCCCGCCGTTCTCGCCGTCGGAGATCTGGCTGACCAGCGATGGAATCGACTTGCCGGCCACAGCGACGCGGCTCAGCCCGAGCGCCTCGTAGTACGGCTGCATCTGGCCGATGAGCTTGGTATCGCTGCCCTGGGTCTTGATGATGGCCGTGATCGTCAGTGTTTCGCCTCGAGAATTCCGGGCGATCAGGCGATGCGGCTGATGCTTATAGGCAAGCGGCCCCCCATCCTCGACCCGTTCCACCGTGTGCTCCTGCACGATCACCCAGCGGTAGCCGCAGTCCTTCAGAGTTCTGACGAACTCATAGAACACATCGGGATGGTTGGGCAAAGCCATCTCGGCAGGCGAGAATCCCTTTACGCGGCTCAAGGCCTCCAAGCCAAAGAGGCCCGCGAAGAAATGCTGCCAGGCCCGGACGTGCAGCCGGTAGTCCGGCACGGGCGTCGAAGGCGCCACCGGATGACCCCACGCACTGCCCAGCCATTCAACGCACCGGCGGTACTTCGGCTCGCACGTGATCGTCCGCAGGTCGTCGAAGACGTCGCTCAACCCCATCTGGTGCAGGCCGTGGAGCAGCGTGCCGGAATAGTCGAGCATCACGCGGGGCTGCTTGCCCTCGGCCACAAGCTGGGGGATGAACTCGCCCATCCGCTTATAACACCAGTGGAACACGGAGGCGTTATGGTTGTCGCCCTCGTTCGGGTGGTTCATCATGTATTGGAGATTGCTGATGATTGGGGCGTGCGAGAGATCCTGGTCCGGATCGGGGATCAGCGGCTGATGCATGTGCAAGGCAATCGCGGAAGCGCTCTTGACGTTGGACCAATCGATCCCGCTGTCGGGCAGAAAGACAGGCTTTTTGCGATTGACTGCCTCGGCAATCCTGTCCTCCGAGCCGCACAGATTAGGCACACCATCCACGTAGCTGGGCAAATCTATCATCATTCACATCCACAAGGCACGAAAGAAGCTGGAATACTGGAATATTGGAATATTGGAACAATGGAATGATGGGCAAACCGCTCGCAATCTGCCCAACATTCCGACACTCCAATATTCCATCCGTTGACTTCACGACGGCCGACCGGCGTGGGCCTGTCCGAGAACATCGCTGAGCAGTCGGACGTCCACCCGCAGGGAGGAGGTCAGTCCTCCCGCCGCCGGCAGATAGCAGCCCAGGGTGTAATCGACCACCATGCGCCGGGCGCTGAAGCGCCAGGGCAGCGTCCGTAGCGCGTGCTTCTGCCGGGCGACCCAGCCGCGCGGGATGCCCTCCGCATCGCGCTCGTAGAACAGGGGAACGACCTCGTTCTCCAGCACCGAATACAGGGCCTGAACATCCACCTGATCCTGAGAGTCCAGATGGGAGTGCTCACCGCCGCGGCCGATGGCAAACCCATTGTCGCCATCATACGCCTGGGCCCACCAGCCGTCCAGTGTGGAGATATTCAGGCCGCCGTTGACGGCGACTTTCTGGCCGCTGGTGCCGGAGGCCTCCAGAGGGCGGCGCGGCGTATTGAGCCAGGCATCGACCCCCTGGACCAAATGCCGCGCCACGTTGATATCGTAGTTCTCGAGGAACACTACCTTGCCCACGAAGCGCGGATCGCGGGTGAAGCGAAAGACCGTCTGAATGAGGTACTTGCCCCTCTCGTCCTGCGGGTGGGCCTTGCCGGCGAAGATGAATTGCACCTTCCGCTGGGGATGGTTGACAAGTCGATCCAAGCGGGCCGGATCGCGGAACAGCAGGTCCATCCGCTTGTAAGCGGCGAACCGGCGGGCAATCCCGATCGTCAGGGCGTTCGGATCGAGCTTGGCCTGCTGCACGTACTCACTGGTTTCCTGGCCGGTCCGCGCCCGCTCCTGGCGCTGCACACAGCGGTCCACGTACTCCACGAGATGCGCCCGCCGTTGCTGGTTCTTCTCCCAGAGCTCGATGTCGTCCACGTTCCCAATAGCATCCCAGGTCCGCGGGTCATCCATCCGTTCGCGCCAATCCGGGCCGAGGTATTGCGTGTACAGGTCCGCCATCGGCTCCGACAGCCACGTGTCCACATGGACCCCGTTGGTGATGTAGTTGATGGGGACCTGATGCTGGGGTGTGCCGGGCCAAAGATGGTACCAAATGGCTTTCGTGAGGCGCGCGTGCAGGAAGGAGACCGCGTTGCGCGAGCGCGACATCCTGAACCCGAGGATCGTCATCGAGAAGTGCTCGGCGTCGTTGTTCGGGTCCACCCGGCCGAGGGCCAGCAAGTCTCTTGGCGAGAGGCCCAACTGCTGCCGCAAAGGTCCGAGGGCCTGCTCCACCAGGGCGGGCTCGAAGACATCGTGCCCCGCCGGCACCGCCGTATGCGTGGTGAAGACCGTCATGCCGGCGGCCAGCTCGCGGACGTTGTGGAAGGACTGGCCGTCCCGCTCCATGAGGGTCCGGGCCAGCTCCAGAATGGCGAAGGCGCTGTGGCCTTCATTCAAATGGATGACACCGGGAGTAATACCCAATTCTCGCAAAGCACGCATGCCGCCTATGCCGAGGATCAACTCCTGGAGAATCCGCGTGCGGCGGTCCCCGCCGTAGAGCCGGCTCGTCAGGGCCTTGTCCTCGTCGGAGTTGCCGTCCACGTTCGTGTCCAGCAGCAACAGGAGATTGCGGCCGACGCGGACCTGCCAGATGCCCACCCAGATCTCGTAAGGCTCCGTGCGCACGGCAATCCGCACGGGCTGGCCGTACTCGTTCTTGACGAGTTCCAACGGGAGCGCCTCTGCGCTCGAGGAGAAGTAGTGCTCATGCTGCCAGCCGCTGGCGTCGAGAGACTGTTCGAAGTAGCCGTAGGCGTATGCCAGGCCGACCGCCACCATCGGAATGCCCAGGTCGGAGGCGGCCTTGAGATGGTCGCCCGCCAGGACGCCGAGGCCGCCGGAATAGATCGGCAAAGACTCGTGCAATCCGAATTCCGCGGAAAAATAGGCAACCGGGAAGGCCCGCAAAGGACCGGCGTGCCATGCTCCCCAGACCTCACTGGCCTCCAGATAGTTGTGCAGCTTGTGAAAGGCCTGGGTCAGCCGGTTGCTCATCCTCGGGTCGCGATACGTGTCTTCCACCGCCTGATCGGCGAGCCGCTGGAGGAATTCCACCGGATTGTGGTTCACCTCACGCCACAATTCCGGCCGGATGTCGCGGAACACACGGATAAACTCGGGGTGCCAGGCCCAATAGAGATTCTTGCTCAACTCGCGGAGTTTATCGGCGATTGCCATGAATCACCGCAACGAGCCACCGATGAATCGCGCTGCCGGCGCTTCATCGCGTTCGGGCTCCCCTTCCTATCTCTCGTTTCAGCTCGGCTTCAGCCTCGTGCCAGATCTTCTCATCTTCACCCTGCGGACGGCCGCGCTGTTCCCAGATCGCCCTGGCCCGGTCGGCAATCTGGTCATGGGTAAGGGACACGCTGGACTCGCCCACTTCCGGCATCTGGGCCTGACGTTCTCCGACCACCGCCTCACCACGAGCCGGCTCCGCCATCACCTTCTCCGCTTTGCCGCCCCGGCCGCGCCTGGTGGTGGTCGTACCTGCCGTCTTGTCAGCACTTTTCCTGGCCATAAACCTTCTCCGTTGCGAAAGTATCTCCACTTCTATGCGACGGTTCCGCCGGCTCCCTTACGGCAAACACTACGTCCGGGAGCCCCGCCACTTGGGATTTCCTACTGCAATTACGCGTGGGGCTTCCCCTCGTTCAGCGAAACCGCCTGGTACGGAACAGTCCCATGAAACCCGAATGGCAGCAGGAATCCTATGAGCGTAGTGCTTACATTCTTCTAAGGAAAAGTCTTAAAGGGACAGACTCTGAAGGTGTAAGGCTACAGGCAGGAACCGCCGAGATCTGTCCGGGGCGTGCTTCTACTCGTTGATTCCAAGTTCAAAGCTTCAAAGTCCGCTGTCCGCCGCGTATGATACAGGCCATCGTCCCGCGTGGAACAGGGTCGTGCAACCGGATCTCGAACGCACAGGAGCGTAGCATGAAAAAGCGACTTGCCTGGGGAAAGAGAGTAGCGGCAATCCTGTCATTTGCAGCCTCTGTTTTGATGGTGGGCCAGGCACAAGGAATGGCCCAGGACGTGCGGCCATCATCGGATGGGCGACCAATACGCTGGAGGCGCCAACATCTATCGCCCTGTCGCTGCCGTGAAGAGGCTCAACGGCACCAATCTGTCGCTCACGCTGCCGCCCTATAGTTACACGGTGGTTCGAATCCCCCGGCAACCTGACCGACACTAATCGCCTCTGGTTCTTGGCAATATCGGACCTGCCTGCCGCCACCTGCAAGCTCCGGCTGCCATTCTTACGCTTGTGTAAGCATGGCCGTCTCGGTGGCTTAGGATGTCTACGCAAGCATAGACATGGCACCCGGTCAGCCAACCTTCGATGATCGCAAGGGAAATGCAGATTAAGCCGCATCCCGCGTATGCCGAATAGGTTCCGGGACGGATCCCGGTGCGATCCCTGATCTCTTGAGGGCAATGGCCGAGGGGTCGTCGGCGATCCAGGTCCATTTGAAGGAGCATCGACCATGGCCCCAGCGGCGCAAGGTAACCTCGCTCAACCGACCGATAAAGACACGGCGTCATTCCCCGACCCCCTCAAGACCCTGATCTGGAACGCCGTCCTGGAGAAAGCCACCGATGTCCACCTGCACAGCGTCGCGGACGGTCTCCGCGTCCTGTACCGTGTCGACGGCATGATCCATCCCAAACACGTGTTGCCCCGCCCCGAAGGGCGAAGACTGCTGAACCAGCTCAAGAGCGCCGCCGGCCTGACGATCGTGCGCTCGTTCTCCCCTCTCGAAGGCCAGATCGTCTGGCCGGATGAGAACATGCGATGGGAGATCCGCGTCACGATGACGCCGGTGCAGGACCGCGAATCGGCACACCTGCGCTTGCTCAGTGCCCCCCGGGACGAATGGGACCTGTCCGGCCTGGGGTTCACGACGACCGATCAGGAGAAGGTCTCTTCCATCGTCCATTCCCCCAACGGGTTGGTCCTGATCACGGGCGCCACCGGCTCGGGCAAGACCACGACGATGTACTGCCTGGCGTCGCTCCTGGACCTGCGGACCACGACGACCTATTCCATCGAGGACCCGGTCGAGTTCAAGATTCCTTACGTCCAGCAGATCGAGGTCGATGAGTTCCACGGCCTGACCATGCACGAGGGACTGCGGACGATCCTGCGGATGGACCCCGACCTGATCCTCGTCGGCGAGATTCGCGACGGCGATTCCGCGCTCGTCGCGGCGCGGGCGGCCCTGTCGGGCCGGCTCGTCCTGGCCACGATCCACGCCCAGGACGCCGCCGGGGCGATCGATTCGCTCCACTACCTGGGAGTGCCCTACCACATCATCGGCAGCTCCCTGCGGCTGGTCATTGCCCAGAACCTGGTCCGGCGTCTCTGCCCGGACTGCGCCCGGCCGCATGAGCCGGCGGAGCGGGAAAGGGACTTCTTTGCACGCTTCGCCGTAGAGCCGCCCGAGAGTCTCTGGGATTGCGGAGCGCCAAGCATCAGCCGCGACAATCCCCTCTCCGAGTTCCTCTCTCAGCCAGCACCGATCTGTCCGGAATGTCACTCGTATGGCTACCAGGGCCGCACCGGCATCTTCGAGGTGGCCACCATGGACGAAGAGATGACAACCCTCATCCGGTCCAGCGCGGATCACCAGCAGCTCTTGAACTGCCTCCGCAAGCAGGGAGTCCGCTCGATGATGCAGGATGGCCTGGAGAAGGCCGCCGCCGGCGCGACCTCCATCGAGGAGCTCACGCGCGTCTGCGGTTGTGCGTGCCAGGGACAGCGTCACCCTGCCGCCGATTCCTTGCTGCAAAGCATAACGAACTGAGTCCACACGGATTCGAAGAGACTCCTGTGGTGTAACCCCCCAGAAAGAAAGCAGGGCTTGTGCCTGCATCTGCCTGCGCAGCCACAAGCCCTGCCAACGTACCTGCTGTTTCAGCAAACACCTCGGACACCACGCCGCTTAGTTCAGCGGCTGGATCACAATCGCATCCACTTGAGCGCCGGCTTCCCGGTAGGCGATCTCCAGGGTATGGGTCCCGGGAGCCAGCGTCCACTCCACCACCTGATTGCCGTCATCGTTGCTGTGGACCGTGACCGCGTGCCAGTACTCGCCGCGCGGGATTTCATTGAACCGCACCCAACCACTGGCGTGGTTCTTCGTCTTCGTGGTCCCGTCGGCAATCCGGACCCACAGCGAATCGTTGTCGGTGGGGATGAAAACGTACAACATGACCTTGTACTTGCCGCCGGTGACCGTGAACGGGAACTTGGCGATTCCGGTGGTCGGCGGATTGGTCGAGCTGTCCGCCTGGGTGGTCAGCGTGCCGATGTACTTGCCGCCCGAGGCCAGGGGATCATCGGAAATCGCCATCGGGGCGGTAATCGAAGTGGCGGATTCGGCCTCGATCAGGATCTCTCCCGGCAGGGCGACCCGCTTGAATGGCCTTGCCGAACAGGATGTCGTCGAGGTACACCGTGCCGGTGCCGCCGGCTTTCGGTGCGGCCTTGTTGCCTACGCCGATCGTCAGCGACTTGACCGCCGTCATCTTCACGCCGGCCGAGGTGAACTCGCTCAGCGGAATCGTCCACTGCTGCCAGGACATGGACGCGGTGGCGGCGGCGTCCGGATGTTGCACGGCCTTGGTCTTGCCGGAACTGTCCTTCACCAAGAGGTAAAGGCCCTCGGCGGAGTTGCCCGCCGGCTGGGCCGCCCCGATCTCCGCCACCTGCCAGGCGCCGGTCACGTTGCCGGTGGTCGAGACGTTGGAGAACGCCGCACTGGTCGCGATGGCGGCGTCGTGGCTGCACAACGCCAAGCCGATCAGGACTGGATTGGTCATCGTGATCGTCTGGGCCGTGCCCAACTGGGTCCACGTCACACTATCGGGCGAAATGTAGCCCGAGAGGCTGCTGCCTTTACGCTCGATCTTCACCCAATAGGGAGCCGCCACCAGCGTCGTGCTGTCGTTATTCGTCGAGGCGCCGCCCGTGGTGAGCCGATGCTGGAAGCTGGCGCCGTTGCCGGCGCCGGCGCCGCCGGGGGTAATGGGCATGAACGCATGGGTCGACCCGGGCTGGATGCTCTGGCGGATCATCACGCCGGCCTTGGCCCAGGCGTTGCTGTTGAAGACGCTGTCCACGCGAGCCACCATCGTGCCGTCGCCGCTGAGGGCTCTTGTAGGCATAGCGGAACTGATCGCCGTTGTTCCAGATGTCGGTGCCGATGGCATTCATCAGGATGCTGCCGGAGGCCGTCTCGGCAAAGCCCGGGGCCAACCCCCGGAAGTACACGACCAGGTCTTCGGCCGCGTTGCCGGTCCAGTTCTGGGTCGGACTGAAAGTGCGCTCGGCCTCGGAGAAGAACGGGCGCCTTGTGTTGTCGTACGCCAGCGGCATGGACTGCTTGCCGCCGTGGATGATCTTCGTTTCCCCGAACGTGCCGCCGCCGGCGGTCAGGTAGCCGACCGTCGAGTCGCTCTGGCCGTTCGTGAGACCGTCGATCCAGGCCGAGAAGACCTCCTCGTCCGTCTTGTCCGTGTAACTCTCGAAATCGTCCACGGGCTGGTACGGCTGCGTGGTGAAGCTCCAGACGCTGCCCGGATAAGTCGCCGTGCCGACCTCGTCCACTTTCCAGTAGTAGGAAGTGCCGAAGTTCAGCGTGCCGGGGTCGAAGCCGTGCTCGGTCACCGTCGTGGCCGCTGCGGTGCCCGCCGCCACCGCCGCCTGATCGGTGCCGAAGAAGACCTTATGCGAAGTCGCATCGCGGCCCGGCCGCCAATCCAGAGTGGCGCTCAGACTGACGGCCGCCGGCGTTGTTCGCCGGCTGCGGCCCCCGCGCCTGCACGGGAGCGTAGGAGAACCGGACCTCGCTCAGGCCGGTGACGCTGCTTTTGCCGCCCCAGGTGGTGTTGATCGTCAGCTTGACAAACTTGGCTTGCGCATCGCCGAGATTGACGCTGGTGTTGGCGGCGTATCCCGGCGTCCCCGGCGCCTGGCTGAATTCCGGCACGTTGGCCACCGGCGTCCAGGTGGTGCCATCGATCGAAGTCTCGACCGTCACGGCCTTGGCACCGAAGCCAATGAAGCTCTCGACCTCCCCGTTGGAGTTCCACACCTGCAGATCGTGCAGCTTGTAGGCCTGGTCGAACTGGTACTGGATCCAGTTGGGCTGCGCCCCGGTCGAGAGCCACATCGTGGTCCCGTCGGTTCCGTGCAGGTCTCCGGTCATCCCGGAGCCGTCGATAGTCTTCTCCGGGCCCATGTTGGCCTGCGCGCTGGAGGCCGTGGCGGCCACGGGTGTGATCGGATAGCCATAGGGTTCCACGGTGAACGACCAGACGGCGCCCTTGAAGATCGTGTTGTCGGACGGCTTGTTGACCTCATCGATCCGCCAGTAATAGGTCTGGCCATACGTGAGCAGGCCGGCGGGATCGAACGTCGTCCCGGTCTGCCCTTGACTGGCCAGGACACCCTTGGCGTCTGTCCGCGTGGCGGTGTCGACATCGGCGAAGGCGGTCCCGAAGTACACGTCATGGGCCACGGCGAACTTGCCCGCCGTCCAGTTCAACGTGGCATCCTGTGGCACATCCGTCGCTCCCTCGCCCGGAATGGCATCGACAGCCGTGCCTGGCAGGAGCACCTTGGCGTTGCGATAGTCGGCGTCGGTGGGCACATAGCTGGCATTGTCCGTCCACATGAAGACATCCCAGAACACGGTCGCATCGCCTTGCCGGTGATAGATGCGCATCGTGTTCTTGCCGTTCTGGAGCGCTTTGGTATGTCCCTCCTCGTGACCGGACCGGCCCCAGGTCCAGGGAGGTCCGAGCGTTTCTTCCAGAATCCGGTCGTCGGCGTTGTCAAACGGCACCGCGCCATCCCCGCCGGGGAACGGCGGACCCGTGGGAATCACGGCGTCACCCGAATCTCCCTCGACGAGCATGTAATCCGACGTGTTGCCCGGATTGATTTGCGCACCCAGAAATACCAGGTGCCGGCCTTGCCGCCCGCGGCACTGATATCGAAGGCCCAGCGGATCATGCCCCCGGCGCCGCCGGCCCGAGTGATGGCCTTGCCGAACGCGTCCGCCTGGTCGACCACCGGGTAATACGCATTCGTGTCGGGATTACGCTCATCGTAATCCTCGGCCTCGAACCAGATCTGGTGCCCGCCTCCGTAGCTGGAAATCTTGTAGTTCTTTCCCGCATAGACCGGCACGGTCAACAACAATGCGAGGAAAACGCCCAGTGGAATCTGCTTGAACGATTGGTGCAACATTGGTTTTCTCCTTTTGCCTGCTGGCACGCCTTACGAAAGACGTTTCTGTTTCGGTTCTGTGCTTGCGGTCGGTTGCGAACCCTGTTTGTCACCTCCTTTCGGACGCTGTGTCGCAGACTACTTCACCGGATGGCCGACGCCGATGTCATCGACGAAGACGATGCCGGCGCCATCCTGCTTCGGACTGGCCCGGTCGCCCACGCCGACGATCAGCTTCTTCACCGCCGTCAGCTTGATGCCGCTGATGTCGCTCAGCGGAATCCGCCACTGCTGCCAGGTGGCCAGCGTCGTCGCCGCCGGATCGGGATGCGTGACCACCTTGACCTTGCCGGCACTGTCCTGCACCGCGACGTACAACGGAGCCGCCGTGTTGGCGGGCTGCGCCGCCCCGATCGCCTGTACTTCCCACGAGCCGGTCACGCCGCCGGTCGTGGAGACATTGGAGAATTGGGCGGTCGTCGCGGCGGTGACGTTGTGACTGCTGACGCACAGCCCGATGTAGATCGAGCCTGACATCGCGATCGTCTGCGGGTTCCATGCCATCGCCGTCCACTTGGTGCCGTCCAGCGAGTAGTAGCAGTTCAAGCTGTTGCTCACTCTCTCGATCTTGATCCAGACGGGGGTCTTGAGCGCCATTTGCTCGGCCGTAGCAATCGAGGTATCGCTCACCGCCGCCCCGGCGTTGAGCAACCGCGCCTGGTAGCGGACGCCGTTGCCCGGCGTCGCATACACCGCCGCGAACCGTGCGCCCGGATCGAGATTCTCGCGGATCATCACGCCGCACTTGGCCCAGGGATCGGTATTCACGATGCTCTCGACCTTGGCCACGATGCGTGCCGTTGCCGCTGAGCCGTTTGAAGGCGAAGCGGAACTGATCCGCCACGTCCCAGATGTCCGTGCCGCCGCCGCTCATCGTGATGGTGCCCGCCGACTCGACAAAGGCAGACGGGTTGCCACGGAAGTACAGCACGAACGTATCCGCCCCATTGGCCGTCCAGTCCTGGACGGTGTCGAAGGTCCGCTCGGCCTCACTGTAGAAAGGCGATTTGGTGTTGTTGTAGTCCAGGGGCATCGACTGCTTGCCGCCATGAATGATCGTCTGCTCGGCAAACGGGGCCTGGACATAGCCGACCGTCGAGCCGGTGCTGTTGGTCCAGCCATCGACCCATGTCTCATAGATCCGGCTGCCCTCGGCATCGGTGTAGGTCTCGAAGTCATCCACGACCGAGAACTCGCTCGTCGAGAAGCTCCAGACCGGCCCTTCCCACGCCTTGGGAGTCGTGGCTTCGTTGACCTCGGCCACTTTCCAGTAATAGGTCTTGCCGAACTCCAGGGCACCCGGGTCGAATGCGGGCGACGTGACCGTCTTCACTGGCAGCAGTGCCATTCCGCACCGCAGTCGCGTCCGTCCCGAAGTAGACCTGGTGGGACGCGGCCTCTCGGCCGGCCCGCCAGGCCAGCGTCGTATCCACCGCCATAGCCGCCGCTCCGGAGGCCGGGACCGGCTCGCGCGGATTGACCGGCGTGTAGTAGAACTGCACCTCGCTGAGGCCAAACTGCGGCACCAGGCCACCCCAGTTGCTCTTGGCCGTCAGCCGCACGAACTTGGCCGGAACACCGCCAAAGTCCACGGTCGTGTTCGAGGCGTAGTTGTCCAGACCCGGAGCCTGAGCAAATTGGGTCTCTTTTAGCACGGTCCAGGTGGTGCCATCGGTGGAGTATTCGACCGTGACATCCTTGAAGCCGAAGCCCAGCACGGCCTCGAAGGCCACATTGTAGTTCCACACGCGCATTTCCTTGAGCTTGTACACCTGGTCGAAGGCATACTGAATCCAGGTAGGCTGGGGACCAGTCCGGCTGCTGACCCACATGGCCGCGTTGGCCGCCGAATGCAGATCCTTCGTCAGTCCGGAGCCGTTGATGGTGTTTTGCGGTCCCACGCCGACATCGGAACTGGACGCTGTAGGCGTGATGCCCGTCGCCTGGTAGGCGAGCGGCTCGACCGAGAAGCTCCAAACGGTGCCCTTGATGACCGTCGCATCGACCTTGTCCACGCGCCAGTAGTACGTCTGACCGAGCGCCAGGAGTCCGGGGTCATACGTGTTCGGGTCGATGCGGCCCTTGTAGGTGCCGCTCGGGTCCACCGTGGTCGTCGCCTGGTTCACCGCGTCGAAATTGGTGCCGAAGTACACATCCTGCTTGGCGCCAGGTGCTGCCGGCGTCCAACTCAGGGTCACATTGCGCAGCACATCGGTCTTCTCGTTCGCCGGGCCAGGATTCACGGCGCGGCCCGGGAGGATCGTCGTGGCTTTCTGATAATCCGCGTCGGTGGGCACGTACGTGTCGCTGTCCGTCCACACGAAGGTATCCCAGAACACGGTCGAATCACCCTGCCGATGAAAGACGTACATCGTGTTCTCGCCGTTTTGCAGCTCTTTGACATGACCTTCGGGGTCCCATCCCTGGGCCCAACCCCAGGAAGGTCCGACATCGATTTCAAAAATCCGGTCATCGGTATCGACAAACGGCGCCGTGCCGGACCCCCCGGGGAACGGCGGCTTATCCGGAATGACCGGGTCGCCCGAGTCGCCCTTCACGAGCATGTAGTCCGATGTATTGCCGGGATTGATGATCCGCCCCCAGAAATACCACGTGCCGCCCTTGCCGCCGGCGGCGCTGATATCGAAGGTCCAGCGAACCATGCCGCCGGCGGTGCCGGTTCGGTTGATGGCCTTGCCGAAGGCGCCGGCCGCGTCCACCACAGGGTAGTAGGTGTTGTTATCAGGATTGCGTTCATCGTAATCCTCGGCCTCGAACCAGATCTGATGGGCATTGCCAAAGTTGGAGGTTTTGAACGTCCCGACCGCATACGCCGGCATGGTCAAAGCCAATACGAGCGAAGACGCCCAGTAGAATTTGTCTCGACGATGGATGAAACATTGGTTTTCTCCTTTCATCCGTCAACACGCCACACGAACGACTGCCTTACAAACGGCTTTTCTCTTCTCTCTATCCGCGCTCATCCTATGGAGTCACGGCGGCCGGATGGCCGACGCCGATATCGTCGATGAAGACCTTCCCGGCGCCGTCCTGCTTCGGATTCGACCGGTCGCCCACGCCGATCACCATCTTCTTCACCGCGGTCAGCTTGACCCCGCCGGCACTGAACTCACTCAGCGGGATCCGCCACTGCTGCCAGGTGGCGAGCGTCGTCGCTGCCGGGTTCGGATACGTGACGACCTTGCTCTTGCCGCCGCTGTCCTGCACCGCCACGTACAACGGAGCAGCGTCGTTGGCCGGCTGCGTCACACCGATCGCCTGCACCTGCCAGGACCCGGTGACATTGCCGGTCGTCGCAATGTTGGAGAACACGCCGACGCCGTCCCGGTGTCATGACCGGTCACCGCCAAGCCGATCTGGACGCTGGCGCCCATGTTGATCGTCTGCGGGTTCCACGACATCGAGGTCCACTTGGCGCCGTCGGTCGAATAGAAGCCGCTGAAGCTGGTACCCTTACGCTCGACCTTGACCCAGACGGGGGTCTTCAAGGCTATCTGCGCGGGCGTGGCCACGGAGGTGTCGCTGGTGGCGGCTCCCCCGTTGAGCACCCGCGCCTGGTAGCGGACGCCGTTGCCGGGCGTCGCATACACGGCCGCGAACCGCGAGCCGGGATCGACACTCTCCCGAATCATCACGCCGACTTTGGCCCACGTGTCGGGGTTGTCGATACTCTCGACCTTGGCGGTGATCGTGCCGTCGCCGTTAAGCTGCTTGCACGCGAAGCGGAACTGATCGGCGTTGTTCCAGATGTCCGTGCCGGCGCCACTCATCGTGATGGTGCCTGCCGACTCCACGAAAGCGGCCGGGTTGCCCCGGAAGTACAGCGTCAGGGTGTCGGCCCCGTTGACGGTCCAGTCCTGGGGCTTGTCCCACGCGCGCTCGGCTTCGCTGTAGAAAGGCGCTTTCGTGTTGTTGTAGTCCAGCGGCATCGACTGCTTGCCGCCGTGGAGGATCGTCCGCTCGGCAAAGGGGGCCTGCACGTAGCCGACGGTCGAGCCGGTGCTGTTGGTCCAGCCATCGACCCACGCCTCATAGATCCGGCTGCCTTCCGTGTCCGTGTAACCCTCAAAGTCATCCACGACGAAGGACTCTCTCGTCGAGAAAGTCCAGACATCCCCTTGCCAGACCTTGGGAGTGGCCGCCTCGTTGACCTCGGCCACCTTCCAGTAATAAGTCTTGCCGAACTCCAGCGGGCCGGGATCGAAACTCGGGCTCGGTGACGGTTTTCACCGGACGCGGTGCCATTGCGCACGGCCTCCGCATCGGTGCCGAAGTAGACCTGGTGGGAGGCAGCTTCTCGTCCCGCACGCCAGCTCAGCACGCCGCGTTCACTCACGCCTGTGGCCCCGGTGGCCGGAACCGGCTGTCTCGGAGCGACTGGGGTACAGTAGAAGCGCACTTCACTGAGGCCGAACTGCTGCACGATACCGCCCCAATTGCTCTTGGGAGTCAGCCGGACAAATTTGGCGCCCACTCCGTCGAAACTCACAATCGTGGCGGCGGCATAGCCGTCCAGGCCGGGGGCCCGCGCGAATTGGGCCTCCTTCAGCAAGGTCCAAGTTGTGCCGTCGGTGGAATACTCGACCGCGACATCCTTGAACCCGAAGCCCAGCACGGGCTCGAAGACCACGTTGTAGTTCCACACCCGCATCTCAGAGAGCTTGTAGACACTGTCGAAAGCGTACTGGATCCACGTCGGCTGCGGACCGGTCGTACTGCTGACCCACATCGCCGTATTGGCGGTCGAGTGCGTGCCGTTGGTGAATCCGGAGCCGTTGACCGTATTCTGCGGCGTACCCAGATCGGAGCTGGAGGCCGTGGCGGTCACGGGTTGGACCGGATAGACCTGCGGCTCGACCGTAAAGGACCACACGTCACCCTTGAAGAGGGGTTTGCCGGGCGTCTTGTCGGCCTCATCGACCCGCCAGTAGTAGGTCTTGCCGAATTCAAGGCGTTGCGGCGGAGTATAGGTGTTGGCATCCTGGGCGACGGCGCCGACCGCGTTGGTCACGTCGTTGAAGTTCTCCCCGAAATATACCATGTGCCCTTTGGTCGCGGGCGTGAACTCTCCCGGTGTCCAGCTCAGGACGAGTGTCCCGGGCCACGTCGGTCTGGCCGTCTCCAGGCGTCGCACCGTAAGCCTTTCCCAGGCAGGCCGGTCCATTCGAAGAGCTGCTTTACATCCGTGACGGTCAGCACGCGGTCGTAGATGCGGGCTTCGTCAAGGTCGCCCGAGAAGGTTTCCGTGCTGGTGTTGCTGCCGCCGTCTTTACAGCCTAACCCCATCGCGGCGGTCTTCAGAGGGCCCAGCGTGAAAGCGCCGGAGCCGACCTGTACACCGTTAAGATAGATGCGGGCGGTGGCCCCATCCAAGGTCATGGCGACATGGGCCCATTCGTTGATGTGCGCCGTCATGGCCCCGGCGGGACTGCTCACCGTCTGCGTGAAGTTCCTCATCCGGACCTCACCGCTGGTCATGACCTCGGAGAACCACCTGATCCCCACGTCGCTCCAATCATTCCGCTTGCCGATCAAGCCGGTTCGGGGCGCTTTGGTCTGTTCCCCCGTCCACCTCGCCCAAAGGGCGAGCGTGAGCCGCTCCCCCGGGTCCCAGGTTCCCACGGCCACTCTACTGCCGGGATTGCCGTCAAGGCGGACCGCGGCATCGCCGATGAAGCCGGGCGAGATCCAGGTGACGCCGAGGTTCAGTGTCCCGTTGTGGCCGTTGCCCGACATGTCGGCCGTCGTAGTCCCTTTCCCTTCATTCAGAGGCCAATAGGCGACAAGTCCCGTTTGGATATCCGCGTAGCCGGTGCTCGTGGCCAGTCCCGCCACCAGGATGAGGAGCCCCAGATAGGCTGATCTTCTGCACATCATGACCTCCTTTTCGTTGAATGGCTCGATCTGGCCCGGCACAATCCCAAACAAATTCAATTGGCAGACGCCGGATGGCCGACACCGATATCATCGATAAAGAGCTTCCCGGCGCCGTCCGCCTTTGGATTCGACCGATCACCCACACCCACGATCAGCTTCTTCACCGCCGTCAGCTTGACGCCGCTCACATCGCTGAGCGGAATCCGCCACGCCTGCCAAGCGGCCAGCGTCGTCGCCGCCGGGTCCGGATGAGCGATCACCTTGCTCTTGCCGGCGCTGTCCTGTACCACAACGTACAGCGGGGCCGCGTCATTGGCCGGCTGGGCCACGCCGATTGCCTGCACCTGCCAGGACCCCGTGACATTGCCGGTCGTCGAGACGTTGGAGAAAACCACCGTCGTCGTGGCGGTGGCAGTGTGGCTGGTCACCGCCAGGCCGATGTAGACGGTGCCGGTCGTCATGTTGATCGTCTGCGGGTTCCAGGACATCGTCGTCCACTTGGCGCCATCCGTCGAGTAGAAGCAACTGAAGCTGCTGCCCTTGCGCTCGACCTTGATCCAGACGGGCGTTTTCAGGGCGATCTGCTCCGGCGTGGCCACGGCCGTGTCGCTCGTGGCGGCGCCGCCATTGAGCAACCGCGCCTGGTAGCGAACGCCGTTGCCGGGCGTCGCATACACCGCCGCGAAGCGCGCGCCGGGATCGAGACTCTCGCGAATCATCACGCCGGCTTTGGCCCAGGGATCGGTATTGCCCACGCTCTCGACCTTGGCGATCGAGCGTGCCGTCGCCGGTGAGCGGCTTGCAGGCGAAGCGGAACTGATCGGCCGTGTTCCAGATGTCCGTGCCGCCGCCGCTCATCGTGATCGTGCCCGCCGACTCCGCGAAGGCGGCCGGGTTGCCCCGGAAGTACACCGTCAGGGTGTCGGCCCCGTTGACGGTCCAGTCCTGGGGCTTGTCCAAGGTCCGCTCGGCTTCGCTGTAGAAAGGCGACTTCGTGTTGTTGTAGTCCAGGGGCATCGACTGCTTGCCGCCGTGGATGATCGTCCGCTCGGCAAAGGGCGCCTGGATGTAGCCCACGGTTGAGCCGGTGCTGTTGGTCCAGCCATCGACCCAGGTCTCGTAAATCCGGCTGCCTTCGGCGTCCGTGTAACTCTCGAAATCATCCACGACGAAGGACTCTCTCGTCGAGAAGCTCCACACCTCTCCTTCCCAGATCTTGGGAGTGGCGGCCTCGTTGACTTCGGCCACCTTCCAGTAGTAGGTCTTGCCGAACTCCAGCGAGCCGGGATCGAAGCTGTGGTCGGCAACGGTTTTGACCGGAGCGGTGCCGTTGCGCACCGCGTTCGGGTCCGTGCCGAAGTAGACCTGGTGGGAGGCCGCTTCCCGGCCCGGACGCCAACTCAGCACGCCGTTCTCATTCACGCCTGTCGCCCCGGAAGCCGGGACCGGCTGCCGCGGGGTGACCGGAGTGTAGTAGAACCGCACTTCACTGAGGCCGAACT
This sequence comes from uncultured Planctomycetota bacterium, assembly GCA_963699595.1. Taxonomy (GTDB): domain Bacteria; phylum Planctomycetota; class Phycisphaerae; order Sedimentisphaerales; family Anaerobacaceae; genus PLanc-01. The sequence continues at coordinate 89,028 of CAVOUO010000027.1, read as the reverse complement.
GCTGCAGGATGCCGCCCCAGTTGCTCTTGGGGGTCAGCCGGACAAACTTGGCGCCCACGCCGCCGAAGCTCACGATCGTGTTGGCCGCATAGCCGTCCAGGCCGGGGGCCCGCGCGAACTGGGCCTCCTTCAGCAAGGTCCACGCGGTGCCGTCGGTCGAGTACTCGATGGTGACATCCTTGAACCCAAAGCCCAATACAGGCTCGAAGACCACGTTGTAGTTCCACACGTGCATGTCCGTGAGCTTGTAGATGCGGTCGAACGCGTACTGGATCCACGTCGGCTGAGGACCGGTCGCGCTGCTGACCCACACCGCCGTACTGGCGGTCGAGTGCACACCGTTGGCCAATCCGGAGCCATTGACCGTATTCTGCGGCGCAGAGCCCAGATCGGAGCTGGAGGCCGTGGCCGTCACCGTCGGACCGGATAGGCATCCGGCTCCACGGTGAAACTCCAGACGGGGCCCTTGATGATCGTGGCGCTCGGCGGGGCATTGACCTCATCGACGCGCCAATAGTAGCTCTTGCCGAATTCGAGGGCGCCGGCCGGATCGTAGGTGTTAGCGTCCTGGGCCTGGCTGGCCAGCACGCCCTTCGGATCGGTCCGGCTGGCAGCATCGATATCTGCGAACACGGTCCCCAGGTATACATCGTGCTTATCGGCATAGCCTCCCGGCTTCCAACTCAGCACGGCGTCGCGCGGCACATCGACCGCACCACCGGCCGGGGAGGGGCCGTACGCGGATAGCGGCACCGGACCCGCCGTGATCGGCGCCGTCTCCGTTGTCCACGTAGCGCCGACGAGCGTCCCATTATGGGGGGTGGCGCGCTGTCGAAGGCCGTCGTCCCCTGGCCCTCATTGAACTTCCAGTAGCCGACCAGCCCTTCCTCCGTCCCGCGGAGTTCATGGCTCATGCTCTCCTGGATCTCGGCCAGCGTGAGGGCATGGTTCCAAATGCGGACTTCGTCAATCAGGCCGGGAAAGAACCTGGCGTTGCTGGTGTTACAACCGATACGAATCTGGCTGTGAACGGCCAATCCGGTGATCGAGGCCGGCATGTCGTTGCGCGAAGCCTCCTCTTTGCCATCCACGACGATGGAGATCTTCGGTCCTTCTTTGACATACGTCAAGTGATGCCAGGCACCGACGACGTTTGTCGTGCCGCTGACCGACCACACCCCGACGCCGTCCGCCTGCGTCTGGTAGCGCGACGCCGGTGTCCCATTGGCCTGTAACATCAGGTGAAAACCGACCCGGTTGGCCGCCGCACCCCAGTAGCTATTCGAAATGACGACACGCGTGTCGTTTATCCACGGCGTATCGGCCTTGACCCAAGCCGACATCGTGATATTCGTCGGAAACGAGCGCCGTGCCAACGTCCACGCGGTTACTCGTTCCATTGAACTTCAATGCCGCGCCGTCCCCGGCACAAACGCCGGACAGGACCGTAAACAGACAACACACCACCGGCAGAAACACGGCCAATAGGGGATTCTTGAACATGATCATCCTGCCTTTCAGAAGAAGACCAACGGAACGAGCTATAGACGATTGGCGAAACGGATCTTCTCTTTTCATCCGTCAGCACCCATCCTACGGGTTCGTCGCGGCCGGGTGGCCGACGCCGATGTCATCGATGAAGAGCTTGCCGGCGCCGTCCGGCTTCGGATTGGACCGGTCGCCTACGCCGACAATCAGCTTCTTCACCGCCGTCAGCTTGACGCCGCTCAAGTCGCTCGAGCGGAATCCGCCACTGCCTGCCAGGTGGCCAGCGTCGTCGCCGCCGGGTCCGGATGCGTGATCGCTCTTGTTCTTGCCGGCGCTGTCCTGCACCACGACATACAACGGGGCCGCATCATTGGCCGGCTGGGCCACGCCAATCGCCTGCACCTGCCAGGACCCGGTGACATTGCCGGTCGTCGAGACGTTGGAGAAAACCGCCGTCGTCGTGGCGGTGGCGGTGTGGCTGGTCACCGCCAGGCCGATGTAGACGGGGCCGGCCGTCATGTTGATCGTCTGCGGGTTCCAGGACATCGTCGTCCACTTGACGCCATCGGTCGAGTAGAAGCAACTGAAGCTGCTGCCCTTGCGCTCGACCTTGATCCAGACGGGCGTCTTCAGGGCGATCTGCTCCGGCGTGGCCACGGCCGTGTCGCTGGTGGCCGCGCCGGCGTTGAGCAGCCGCGCCTGGTAGCGGACGCCGTTGCCGGGCGTCGCATACACGGCGGCGAACCGCGCGCCGGGATCGAGACTCTCGCGGATCATCACGCCGGCTTTGGCCCAGGGATCGGTATTGCCCACGCTCTCGACCTTGGCGACGAGCGTGCCGTCGCCGGTGAGCGACTTGCAGGCGAAGCGGAACTGATCCGCCACGTCCCAGATGTCCGTGCCGCTGCCGCTCATCGTGATCGTGCCCGCCGCCTCGGCAAAGGCCGGCGGATTGCCCCGGAAGTACAGCGTGAAGGTGTCGGCGCCGTGGGCCGTCCAGTCCTGGGCCGTGTCGAAGGTCCGCTCGGCTTCGGAGTAATAAGGCGTCTTGACGTTGTTGTACTCGAACGGCATGGACTGCTTGCCGCCGTGGATGATCGTGGTTTCGCCGAACGTGCCGCCGGCGGCGGTGAAGTAGCCGACCGTCGAGCCGCTGGCGCCGCTGGTGAGGCCGTCGATCCAGGCGGAGAAGATCTCCTCGTCCTTCTGGTCCGTGTAGCTCTCGAAGTCGTCCACCGCCGCGTATTCCTGCGTGGTGAAGCTCCAGACGCTGCCCGGATACGTGACGGCGTTGACCTCGTCGACCCGCCAGTAGTAGGTCGTGCCAAACAGGAGAGAATCGGGGACAAAACCATGATCGGCCACCGTCTTGGCCGCCGTCGTTCCGTTGGTGACCGCACCGGCATCGGTGCCGAAATACACCTGGTGCGAAGCCGCCCCGCGACCCGGCCGCCAACCCAGGGCAGCGTTGATCCCGACGCCCTGTGGCGGCAGAGGCCGGCTGCGGCGGCGCGGGCCTGCACCGGAACGTAGGAGAACCGGACTTCGCTCAGGCCGGCCTGGGGCGTGACGCCGCCCCAGGTGGTGCTGATCGTCAGCTTGACGTACTTCGCCTGCACCGGGCCGAGGTTGACGGTGGTGTTGGCGGCGTATCCCGCGGCCCCGGGGCCTTGGGCGAATTCGGGCACGTTGGCCACCGGCGTCCACGTGGTGCCGTCGGTCGACGTCTCGATCGTCACCTTCTTGGCGCCCAAGCCAACGAAACTCTCGACCAGTTGGTTGGAGTTCCACACCTGCAGCGATTCCAGTCGGTAGACCTGGTCGAACTCGTATTGGATCCAGTTCGGCAGCACGCCGGTGCTCATCCACATCGTGGTCGGCTCGACGCCGTGCAGGTCGCCGGTCATGCCGGAGCCGTCGATGGTCTTCTCCGGTCCCATGCCGGCTGCGGCGCTGGAGGCGGTAGCCGCGGCGGGCCTGATCCGATAGCTGTAGGGCTCCACGGTGAACGACCAGACCGTGCCCTTGAGGACGTTGTCGGGCGCCTGGTCGACCTCATCGATCCGCCAGTAGTACGTTTGCCCATAGGCGAGCAGCCCCACGGTGTACGTCGTGGAGTCGATGCGACCCTTGTAGACGCCGGCCGGGTCGGCGGCCGCCGTCGCCTGGGTCACCGCGGTCATATCGGTCCCGAAATACACATCGTGCTTGCCGGCGGAGGGTCCGGCCACCCAGCTCAGGGCCACATCGCGCGGCACATCCGTGGCGCCGGCGCCCGGCGCCGGATTGGAGGCCGTGCCGGCCACGGGCACCAGGGCGTTGCGGTAGTCGTCGTCGGTGGGCACATAATCGGGGTCATCCGTCCACATGAAGACATCCCAGAACACGGTGGCGTTGGTCCCTTCCCGGCGAAAGATATACATGTTGTTCTCGCCGTTCCCAAGCTGTTTGGTGTGGCCTTCCGCGTGATCGGATCGGCCCCAGCCCCACGCGGCTACGGTCGCCTCAAAGATCCGGTCGCGGGCGGTGACGAACGGCGCTGTGCCATCCCCGGCGGGAAAGGGCGGGCCCGAGGGAATCGGCGGACCTTGCGGGTCGCCCTCGATCAGCAAGAAGTCCGACCGGTTGTTCGGATTGAGCACTCGTCCCCAAAAGTACCAGGTGCCGCCCTTGCCGCTGGCGGCGCTGATATCGAACGTCCAGCGCATCATGCCGCCGGCGGCCCCCGTGCGGCCTACGGCTTTGCCGAAGGCCCCCGCCTGATCAACCACCGGAGAATAGTCCGCCGTGTTGGGATTGCGCTCATCGAAATCCTCGGCCTCGAACCAGATCTGGTGCCCGTTGCCGTAGTTGGAGATCTTGAAGTTCTTCACCGCGTAGGCCGGCAGGGTCAGAGCCAACGCGACGAAGACGCCCAGCAGAGACTGGTCTTCCCGACCGACGATCGGGGAAACAGGGGAAGAAACGATTTGGCGCGCATGACAGTCCTCCTTCGGATCTACTATTTACGATTTACGATTAGCTATTTCTTCGTCGCCCCTGGGGCCACGAATCGTAAATCGTCGGTTGCCAACCGTAGATTTTCGGAATTATACCACAATGTCCCCAGTCATGCCAGCAAAACCCACACATTACCGGTCCTGACTGTGCGCCCAGTGACGATTATCGGCTCCCCCAAATGGGGGCTCCGGCGAGCATGGCACCGGAGCCACCTGCTCAGTCCGAGAATCATAGATCATCAAGCCATAGATCTTCAGGGTTTGGCCAGGCTGATGTCATCGACGTAGATCAGACCCTTACCGCCGGCCGTCGGGGCGACTTTGTCGCCCACACCAAGGCACAGCTTCTTGATCTTGCTCAGGTTCACATCCGTGAAGACGCTCAGGGGGATTTTCCACTGGGTCCATTGGGCTTGTCGTGACCACCGACAGATCCGGCCGGACCACGGTGGCTGTACGCTTGGAAGCATCTTCCAGCCTCACGTATAGTGGGGCCCGGTCGTTGCCTACCTGGCCGCGGACGTAGAGGATCAAGGTATCGACACCGCCGGCCGTCCAATCTTCGGCCGGCGTGAACTCCCGCTCGGCCTCGCTGAAAAACGGCGTCGCGACGTTGTTGTAGTCCAGGGGCATCGATTGCCTGCCGGCGTGCACGATCTTCTGCTCGGCAAACGGGGCGTTCGCGTACCCGACCGTGGAACCGCTCAGACCGTTGGTCAAGCCGTCGATCCAGGCATCGAAGATCGTGGTCTTGGCCTTGACATCGTCCGTGTAGCTCTCGAAGTCGTCCACGGACAAAACGGTGACGAAGCTCCAGACCGGCCCGGCCTTGACCGCCCCGCCGGCCACAATCTCATCCACGCGCCAATAGTAGGTCGTCAGACTCTGCCAGGCCCGTCGGCGTAAACGTCGTCTTCGTCAACAGGCCCTTGTCGGCCCCTGCCGCGGCCTGGGTGACCGCGTCGAGATTGTCGCCGAAGTACAGGTGGTGATCCGTGGCTCCCGCTCCCGGCAGCCAGGAGAGCACCGGGGCGAGGGAGGCGTCGTTCGCCTTGTCGGCGGGCGTTGGATAATAGGCCGTCACTGCCTGCGTCATGAATTGCCAGACATCGCCGGTGTGGACGGTGACGCCGTCCTGCTCCACCTCGTCCACCCGCCAATAGTAGACCGTGCCGGGCTGCAGGCCCGGGGCGTGATAGTAGAGGGTCAGAGGCTGGCGGCCTTTCAGCTCCAGAGCATCCGGGGACGTGCCCAGATAGACGTCGTGGAGGGCCGCCGCCTTCCCGGGGCTCCATTTGAACAGCGGGAAGCTCACGGCGCGGGCGCCGTCGGCGGGGTCCGGCCGGTTGGCCTTGGCCCCGAGGGCGACCGCCGTCACCGTCGTCATGCCGGGTTCCGCTGGTCATAGTCCACCTCCAGCCAACCCTGGCCGCCGTAGGCCGTAATCCGGCCGTTGTTGATGAAACCTCGGATGTCCGACGTTTTGTCGTCCTTGAGCAACAGCGTGCCCTCGGTGATGTCGATCAGGCCGACGGCCGTCATGCTCAGCCCACCGGTCCCGACCGTGTACGTGCCGCCGTGGAGATAGAGTTGCCCGGCCTTTCCGGTGCCCGTCGGGATGACCAGCTTGCCGGCGCTGACCGTGCCGCCGGTCATGGTCCAGGTTCCGGAGCCGTCGCCCCAGCCCAGCTCGTGCTCGTTCACGACGGTGATCGCGCCGCCGCTCATCGTGAACGTGCCGTGGCAGTAGGCCCCGTCACCCCACCAGATCCAATCGGCGATGTCCAGTGTCCCGCCGGTCATGGTCATCGTGGCTTCGCCGGCCACCTCGCAGGCCAGGCCGAGTATCTTCGCTTCGATCCCATCCTGAATAACGGGACCGTTGGGCGCCGCCGCGGCCGGCACATCGACATAGGCTTCATCCGCATTGGTGGGGACTTTCTTGCCTTCCCAGTTGTTCGGATTGCTCCACAGCCGGTCCGTGCCCCGGCAGTCCAGTGGATCGCCGCCTCCGCGACCGAGCTCAGGCAGAGAAGAATAGAAATCAGATAGATTTGCTTCCTGCACATGATTGTCCTCCTTGCTCCAGAATCAACACACGGTACGTACATATGCCATCCCCTGTCTGCGCTCAGGGGCGCAGTTGAATGTCGTCGAGAAACAGCGTGCCCGCAGCGCCTGCCCCCTCCACACCGACGATCAGCGACTTGATGTTCTTGAGGTCCGTGCCCAACGATGCCAGGTCAATGGTCCACTGCACCCACGCCGCTTTCTTGAGGTCCTCCTTGGCCCCCGCGTAGGTGGCTTTCTTCCCATCGATCTTGGCGTACAACTGGCCGACCGTATTCGCCGCCGGACCGTAGAAATACAGTGAGAGGGTCTTCACGCCGTGCGCGGTCCAGTCCTGCGGGGCATCGAAGGTCCGCTGGGTTTCGGAGTAGGAGGCTGTCCCGGAGTTGTCGAAGGCCAGGGGCATGGCCTGCCGTCCGCCATGAACGGTCGTCCGCTCGGCGAAGGGCGCCTGGGCATAGCCGACCTGGGAGCCGTTGGCATCGACGTCCCAACCGTCGATCCACGTCTCATAGATGCGGCTGCCCTCCTCGTCCGTGTAGCTCTCGAAATCATCGACGACGAGGAACTCGCTCGTAGTGAAGCTCCAGACATCGCCTTGCCAGATGCCTGGGGGTCCCGGCCTCGTTGACCTCACCGACCCTCCAATAGTACGTCTTTGCCAAATCCAGGGCGCCCGGATTGAAGTTGGCCGCAGTCGCGGTGTCGGCCGGCGCAGTGCCATCGGTCACCGCCTGCTTATCCGTGCTGAAGTAGACCCGATGCGAGGCCGCTTCCCGGCCGGGCCGCCACTGCAGCTCGACATCCGGGCTGACGCCCGTCTGGGCCGCGGCCGGCGTCGGGTTGCTCGCGTACGTGGGAGTATACAGGAACCGCACTTCGCTCAGGCCGCATTGACGTGCGATGCCGCCCCAATTGTTCTTGGCCGTCAGTCGTACGTACTTCGCCGCCGCGCCGCCGAAATCGACGGTCGTGTTGTGGGCGTAGCTGTCCTGGCCGGGAGCTTGGGCAAACTGAACCTCCTTCAACAGCGTCCAATCGGCGCCGTTGACAGAGTACTCGACCGTGACATCCTTGAATCCGAAGCCGAGGATCGTCTCGAACATCGTGTTGTAGTTCCAGACCCACATCTCCCGGAGCTTGTAGACCTTGTCGAACTCGTACCGAATCCAGGCCGGCTGCGGCCCGGTCTTGCCGCTGACCCACATGGTCGTGTCGCCGGTCGAGTGCAGATCGCCGGTCAATCCGGAGCCGTCGATCGTGCGCTCCGGCCCGGCGACGGCCTCCGAGCTGGAAGCCGTGGCGACGATCCCCTTGACCGAGTAGACCAGCGGCTCGGTCGTGAAACTCCACACGTTGCCGCGAAAGATCGTCCTCTCCGGCGGACCGTTCACTTCATCGACACGCCAATAGTAGGTCTGACCGTACAAGAGAGCGCCGGGTTCGTAGGTGCTGGCCTCCTGCCCCAGGCTGACCGAGACGCTGCCAGGTTTGTCCGCACTGGCCGTGTTCACATCGGCAAAAGATGTGCCGAGGTAGACATTGTGCGCGACGGCCGTGGTCCCCGGCGTCCAACTCAGGATCGCCCTGACGTAGACATCGGCGGTCCCATCTGCGGGACTCGGGTCGCGCGCGGCGACCGGCCGGCCCCCGACTTCGCCCTGCAAGCGTGTGCCGCCGTCGGCCCCCATTTCCACGGTGCGAACGATGGCGTTGCCGGCGCCCTCGGGCGCGAACATCAGGGCCACGAACCCATCGGTATCGCTATTGAGAAAATCCGCCAGCGCCTGGCTCGCCTCGGTGGATGCCCTCACCCCCCGGGCGGGCGCATTGAACGTCAGAAGGATGCCGGTGACGGTCCTTCGGGTCGAGCACCACGTCCGTATCGAGGGCCGGCGTCGGATCGTTCTTGACGCCCGGCGCGCTGTTCCAGTTGATTCCCTGGGCGACCGAGATGCTCGACAGATTCCAGAACCCCGTAGACGTTCACCGTGCCCGGATCGTGGCCGTAGTTGCTGAGACTGACATTGAGGAAGACTTGGCCCGACCCCCGCAGGCCGGTGAGATCGTAAGTCGCGTAAGACACGCGACGCCGTGTCGCGACGTTGCGGATTCCCATGCCCGAACCGGTGGCACTGGAGTTGGTCGGCCCGATCTGGGAGTCATTTCCAATTTCGACATCGAACGTGGGCGTCAGGCTGAAGGGCGTCGATGCGGCCAAGGGACTGCCCGCAAAACCCAGCAGGATGACAGCAATGCTCCAATGGATCAATGGTCTCGACATGTCGCGACTCCTCCAATCTCAACAGTGTCTCTCTCCACCTGGACCGGGGCCAGCGTGTCCACTGGGAACCGCAAACGGCGTCACCCGGTGGCGTGCTGAAAGCGCTGACCATTGTACCACAACGCCTACCTACAGGGAAGGAGATTATAGGGCGTCACTGTGAGCCATCGTCAGGGCATGCGGCGGAGTCCTTCCCAGCGCACTTTCCACTTGCCGTTGTCGGGAAAGCCGGGGGCCGCGCGGTCGGGACAGCCATCCCAGCCGGCGGCCATCATGGCCACCGCCGCCAGCAGGCCGCCGTTGCCGGGCAGATACAGCGGCAGCCGGGCCGACTGGTAGTTGTGCCCGTTGGCCAGGTAGCGGTTCTTCGGCGACTCCAGGAACAGGGCATCCACCGCCTTTTCCGGCTCGCCCACGCGGGCGGCAGGTCTGCGCCAGCATCGGGTAGTCCCAGCCCCACGTGCTGGGCCAATCCCAGTCCTGCAGGACGTGATCGAGCGTGCGTTTCATCACGTTCGGGTCGATCAGGGGCGTCGCCGGGACGAAGCCGTACGCCGCCACCATGGACGGATGATCGCGGGCGATCGTGTAGGGCGGGGTCTCAATCCCCGTGTACACGCCGTCGCGAATCGTCGGCCTGCGCGAGCCGCTGAATCACGCGGTCCCACGCCGGCTCGCGCTCCAAGCCAAGCCGCTCCCGCCACTTCTGGGCGGTCTCCAACGCCCAGTGCCAGTAGGCCAGCTCGAACGTCGGATTGAGATTGCGGGCCCGAGTCGAGCCGTAGCTCTCCTGGGCCGGGATCAGCGCCGGCCCCAGCACGTACCGTCTGCCTGCCTCGTCCCACATGGGGTACGAGGCCATGAACTCCGCCGTCTCAAAGACGATCTGGCGATACTGTTCCAGCGTCTGCCTGTCCGGGCGGGCACGGTAGCACAACTCGGCATAGTAGATCGGGTGCGGCTGCTGCCAGATCAGAAAGACCCCAACCTCGCTGGGGCTCTCCCGGCCATCCGGAGAGGTCATCTTCGGCCAGCGGGCGCCGCGATACCCCTGCAACTCGGCGACGGCCTTCGCCTGCGGGAGAATCGACTGATACCACGGCAGGCTTCGCTCCAGCAGCGGCAGCCGGTCCCACAAGGCAAAATGCACCGCGTGCCACCAGTGCATCTCCAGGTGAAACTTGCCGTACCAGCTATTGTGGACCAGCCCTGTCTCCTGCGGCGGACGCGACCCGGCGCACTGGATCGCGGTCAGATACTGCGAGAGCACCACCCGCCGCTCCAACTCGGCGGCGCGAGGATCGGTACACGCGGAGAAATCAATGGCTCCCCCGCTCATCCAGAATTCGCTTCCAGTGCTCTGCGGCCGCGGTGCGAACCGCATCAAGGGCCGGCAGAGGCTCGGCAATCTCGTTGGGAGCGAAGGCAAACACGATCTCCAGCGGCCGACCGTCCTCGGAGCTGATCTCGTACTGGTGCTGTGACTTGACGCCAATCCGCCCGCCTTCCGACCAAGCGACGCGAACGTGGTAGCGATCGGCATCGAGAATCCGGGTGAAGTCGGCTTGATGGCGCTTCGATGTGCGTCTGCGTCACGTGGCGGTCCGGATGACTCCAGTCGCCCGCCACCCGCCAGTCGGCGCTGCCATACGGGAACGCGAGCGAGACGGCCAGCCGGCCCTGCGCGAGCAGCGGCGATTCCACGCGAACCGCCAGAAGGTCATGCGTCGGATGGCAGACGGTCAGGACCTGGACGCGCTGCCCCTCCAGCTCGAACCGGCTGCTCAGAAGCCCGGTCCACAAGTCCAGGGTCTGCGACGTGTTCGCCAGATCCTCGATAGCGGCGGCGGACCCATCGCTCTTGGTCAAACGCAGTCCGATCCTGCCGAGGTCCAGCCGATGCGGATTGGCGCGGAGCCAATCGGCGGCGGGCGAGTATCCGCCGGAGCGTCCTCGGCCCGAAGCGTAGGGCACCTTGCGTCCCGCCACCTCGTACTCCTCGAGAACATCCGCCATCCGGTAGCCCTGGGGATTCGGCAGACTGTGCCAGCCCCACTGCGACAGCGTGCCCAGCGGCATCCCCTTTTCGTAGTACGCGGGAAACGTCTGCAAGCCCGTGACATCGGCCGTGAAGGCGAACTCGCCATTGCCCACGCTCAGCGGCGTCAGCGGATCGGGCTTGGTCAAGGTGACGTTGTGCCGCGTCACCAGCGCGAATCGATCAATCCGAGAATCGGCCCCAGCGCGTGCGTCACCCTCCTGCGAGCAACGCACCGGAGCCAATCATCCACGCCCTACGATCGAGAATCACGGGAGACGTTGATTTGCCCATCACGGCGGTCTCTCCAAATCAGCGGGCCACACCCATTCCATCCTGCGTCGCCAGTGTATCCACCGGCAGCCGGCCCGCACAACGATGTATCCGGCTTCGTCCTCGGAGAGGCGCAAACGATCCGTGAAAATACAAAGGGCCGTCGCAGCAACGCGACGGCCCTGTTGGGAATCTTGGCAGGCCGGCCAAGGTCCGGCCGTCTTCCGAGGTGGTTTAGCGCTTCTGGGCTTATCGCCCGTGTACCACCGGAGTTCCACATCGTCTCCGGTCGTCTCGTTCAGAGTAGCTGACGTGCCCATCCAGCCAGAGAATATTGGCGTCTTCCGCCCGTCCGGTCGGCGTCGGAGTAGCGAATGTTGTGGCGGAAGATCTGCCGATAGCTGAAGAAACGGCTGCCGCCCTGGCGATACTGCGTCAGATTCATGGCGCCCTTGACGTCGTTGTTGTGGAAACTGTCGTCCGTGCCGCCCTCCGGCCGGGGTTCGGCATGATCGTAGCAGAAGAGGAATTCGTCCGGACGGTAGACGTTATTGGTGTTGCGGCCCCGGCTCTTCGAGTGATAATTCAGGCCAAACGCCGCACTGCTGAATCACTCTTGGCGGGCTCCTGACCGCCGATACGTGTAGATCAATCCCTCCGGGACGTGCGTGCAGGCTCGGACATCCGAAGACCTTCGGTGTCCTTGAGGTAGTCGTAGAAGTAGATCCCCCAGTACGTATTGCCGGTGACGGTCTGCGGCCGGTAACCGATCACCGGCCGTATCGTACCAGAGGAACCCGTTGGCAGCTGCGCCGTATTCGGCATTTTCCGGTCGTAGGCGTCCAGATACATCTGCAGCGCCAGGCCGACATTCTTGAGATTGGCCCTGCACGAGGTGTCCTTGACCTTTTCCCGCGCCTTGCCCAGCGAGGGGATCAGGATGGCCAACAACACGGCGATGATGCTGATCACCACCAGCAACTCGATCAAAGTGAAGCCTCTTGGTTTGCGCATGGTTGATTTCTCCTGCTCTCTTAAGAATGCTCTTGTACGTGGATGCCCGTATGCGGTACGAATTGCAGTCCTCCTGCGAACACCAATCAGGTGTCAACCGCGTAGCTCGGCACAACTGCCACCGCCGAACTAACGCAACACTAACATACCACATTACTGCTACCTGTGCAAGAGAGTACAGTCAAGTTCATTCTGTTCCGTCCGCGAAACTTTTTTTTCCAACCTGCGTCGCGCCGTCCAGCCGCAAGAAACACCTATTTCCCTACGGAGAACAGGTGTTTTCCCTATGGCGTCCGGGGAACACGGCATCCGCAGCGGCCATAGAATGCGCAGAGGGACGATGTGTGAAAGGAGAATAGATATGAAGCGGCTTGGGGCTTTGATCGTGCTGGCGGCAGGCGTAATAGCGTTGATTCCGCCCCAACGGGGGCCGGGCTGGGTCCGACGCCGGTCCGCTACCAGAATGACTATCTGCCGGCCGGCGGAGGGACCCCAAACGCGACTTCTCGCGTTTGGGAACCCTATGCTTGTCCCGCGATCCCGGAGATCATCGGCCGAACCGGGGAGATCCTCGGGGCCATCGACAATCCTCAGCGACGCAGCGAGCTGGCGGAACAGTGGCTCCAATACTCCAAGCAGGTCATCGCCAAAGATCAGGAGTACCGCCGGCAATGGCTGGACTTCCAAAGACAGCAGGCGGCGCAGCAACAGCAGGTGGAGGAACTCCGTCTGGAGATCGCCAGACTCCAAATGCAGATCGAAGCGCTGCGCACCAGAACGCGCGGCTGGAGCGGGAGAATCTTTCATCGCAAGCGAAACTCGGACAAACGTCCAGCGACCGGGCCGCCCGCGAGTCCGCCCCGCAATCACCCGCACCACAGGGATCAGCCCATCCGCGTTCAGGGCAGGCTTTTTGGTCGTCGATCTCCGCGCTTCTCTTCGGCGCCAAGCCCCCTGCCGGCCATGACCACGATGCGCCCAAGTGACCTCGGTCCGACAAAACCGGCGAATTCCCGGCTCTTTGCCGGGTATTTTGTGGACCTCAGTCACAACAATCTGGCAAAAATATCGGCCTGTAAAACCGTTTTCGATTGACCCGCCCCCGCGGCGTGTGTTAGAATCCTGTTAGTATTTGCTGAGCGTCGCGCAATTCCGCGACGGGACGTGTGGGTGCTCACCCCCACACGTGGTTGGTGGATGCCTCGTTGTCTCGGAAGGAGGAAAGAAGCATCAGGCACGTGATCATACCTATTACTCGATTGTGCCGCGCCGGGCCTGCGGGCGCGTGAAGCAGAGGGCGGATTCAGCCGAGAATAGGAAATGACAAATCCGTTTCACAACAGCGGTTTGCTTGTCTGTGCGCAGCGTCTGTTTGAACGCAGCACCGCGAGGCCTAGGCTCGCGGCCCCAATGACCATGCGAGGGCGCATCTGGTTGGTATGGTTGTCAAGTACTCTCGCAAGGTGAATGACACACGTGTGTGTGACCAAACGTAATGCATCAGTCAATATCTGTGAAGGAGGATCATCATGAGTAGGAAAGCGTTGTTCCTGGTTTTGTTGGCCTTGCTGGCTCTGAGCAGCGCCGCCAGCGCCGCCGATGGCCTGATCGGCTGGTGGAAGTTCGATGATGGTACGGGCACCACCGCCAAGGATTCATCCGGCCTGGGCAATGATGGCACCTTTGGCACCGAAGGCACCCCGACATGGGTCGACGGGATCAAGGGCGGCACGGATCGCGCGATCTATCTGGACGGCAGCGACGACTATGTCAACATCGACAAGGTCGCGAAATCCATGCCCGCCAGCAACAACTTCTCGATCAGCGCCTGGATCAAGACAACGACCGGAGACGGCAACGTGATTGGCTCCAACGATACGGGCAGCGGTCACGATTTCGTCTTCGGCGTTGCCAGTACCGGGTATTTGCTGATCGAAGCGGATAGCGTTCGTAATTATCCCCCCGTTCTCAACGACGATAAGTGGCACATGATCACGTACGTCCGGGACGGGACCACCGCCACCCTGTACACCGATGGGGTTCAGGTCGGTACGGAGACCCCCTCGGGCGATCCGGCGCGCAGGCGCGCTGGTCGGTCGGCCAGGAATGGGACAGCAGCCCGAGCGACGAATACCAGGGCACGGTGGACGAGCTGCGTTTCTATAACATCCCGCTGTCGGCCGCGGCGGTAAAGGCCCTCTACAATGAGACCAAACCGCTAGCCTTGAAAGCCACCAAGCCGGATCCGGCGGATGGCGGCGTCGGCGCCAGCATGCCTCTGCTCGGTTGGACCCCCGGCGACACGGCGGTTTTTCACAACGTCTACCTGGGCACGAGTCCCAACCTGACCGAAGCCAATCTGGTCGCGCCCAATCAGCCGTTCGCGATGTATTACCATGTCGCGGGTGTCGAGCCCGGCGTCACCTACTACTGGCGCGTCGATGAGGTCGATGCCGCCGGCGTGGTCACCCCCGGCGACGTTCTGGAGTTTCACGACGATGTCGCAGAAGGCCGGCGATCCGGGCCCCAAGAATAGCGCCAAATCTGCTCCCCTGGATGCCACGCTGACCTGGACGCCCGGGTACGGTACCCAGACCCATACCGTCTATTTCGGCACCAGCCGCGAGGAGGTCAGCAACGCGAGCGGCGGGACGCCCCAAGCGGCCCCCACGTACACGCCGGCCGCCCCCCTGGCCAAGGGTACGACGTATTACTGGCGGGTCGATGAGTCCGACGGTACCAACACCTTCAAAGGCGAAGTCTGGAGCTTTACCGTGATGGGGGACATCACGATCACCGATCCCGACCTGGTTGGCTGGTGGACGTTCGATGAAGGCGGCACCACCAAGGCCCTGGACTTCTCCGGCCATGGCAACGACGGCACCTATGGCGGGCCCGTGCCACTGGTCGATGGCATCGTAGGCAACGCGATCCAGTTGACCGGCAGCTACGTGGCGATTGACGGGGTCGTCGACGATATCAAAACCACCAACATTACGCTCAGTGCCTGGATCAAGACCACCCAGGCGAGCGAGGGAAACCTCTTCGCCGCCAATGACAGCGCCAGCGGCTACGCTTTGATGTTTGGCGTGCAAGGCGGGAACCCCTATCGGTGGGACCAGGACGACCAACAGTTCCCGCCCGCGATCAATGACAATCAGTGGCACCTGTTGACGTACGTCCGGGACGGGGCCACCGCCTCCATCTACGTCGATGGAACTCTGCGCGGCACGTATACAGCCAGCTTCTCCTGGAGTTCTCCGATCGTGACACGCTGGTCTATCGGCCAGGAGTGGGACGACTCGAGCCCCAGCGACTTCTACAGCGGCGTGGTGGACGATGTCCGCATCTACACCAGGGCCCTGACGGCCGACGAGGTCATGGGCCTGATGCGCATGGATCCGACTGGTGGCCTGGAAGCCGAGCCCGAACAGCGGCGCCACCCCGGACGTGATCAAGGCCGCGGACGGTTTGACCTGGTCGGCGGGCGACAACGCCAAGCAGCACGACGTCTACTTCGGAACGGATCAGGCGGCGGTCAAGAGCGCCGACGCTTCCGACAAGACGGGTGTCTATCGCGGCCGCCAGGCCGAGGCCAGCTTCACGCCCAAGGAGACCCTCGGGTGGGGCACCGGGCCGTACTATTGGCGCGTCGACGAGGTCCAGGACAATGGAACCATCACGACGGGCCCCGTCTGGAGCTTCTCCGTGGCCGGCTACCTCGATCGTGGACGACATGGAAGCCTATACCGACAAGGAAGGCGAGGAGATCTATTCGACGTGGATCGATGGCTTCACCGATGGCCTGAGCAACTCGACGGTCGGCCTGATGACCGCCGCCGGCGGGACCTTCGGGGAAACGACGATCGTCCATGGCGGCCGGCAGTCGATGCCGATGACGTATGACAACAGCAAGGCGCCCTTCTACAGCGAGACGGTGCAGACCTTCGCGCCGGTGCAGGACTGGACGGCCTATGGCGTCGACACCCTGACCGTGTTCTGGCGCGGCAACGCCGGCAACGGCGCGGACAAGTTCTATGTCACCGTCGAGGATAGCGCCGGCAAACAGGCCACCGTGGCCAATACCGACGCGGACGCGAAAGTCGCTGCGTGGACCGAATGGAAGATTCCGCTGAGCAGCTTCACCGGCGTGAATCTTGGCCAAGGTCAAGAAGCTCTACGTCGGGGTCGGCAATCGCAAGGCCCCCGCGATGGGCGGCACCGGCACCGTCTACGTCGATGACATCCGTCTGACCAAGCCGGCGGCGGCCGCCAGCGGACCGCTCGACCTCCGGATCGCCGACGGCAGCAATGACGCGGAAGAGCACCTGGCGGACGGCACCATGGACGTCGCCAGCTCGGACCTGGAGTTCCCCTATGAAGACAACGCCGACCCCTCCGCGACCGATCCGCAGTTGAACGTCCTGCGTTTCGCCCTGCCGCTGGCCAAGGGCGCCAAGATCAGTAAGGCGTACCTGGAGTTCGAAGTGGACGAGACCAAGGGCAACGACAAGCCGGTGAATGTCATCATCGAGGGCCAACTGGTGGCCGATGCCCCGGGCGTGGCCGACACGGCCAAGAACCTCTCGAGCCGGACGGCCTGGACGAAGGCGAAAGTGAAATGGACGGTTCCCATGGGCTTGGCGGTGGATGTCAAGTTCCAGAGTCCCGACCTTTCGGCCATCCTCACGGAGCTCGTCAACCAGGCCGGCTGGGCGAGCGGCAACGCCGTGCTGCTGGCGATTCGTGATGACCCGGATGCGCCCTCCACCGGCCTGCGCTGCGTGGAGGCGGTCGAGGGTGAGGCAACCGCGGCGGCGCTGCTGCACATTGAGTAAGCTGCGACCCGGACCCGGCGGAATGCCAATAGGGGTTCCGCCACACGATGGCATAAACGCAGAAAATCGGGGCCCGGATGATCCGCTCATCCGGGCTCCGAATGTTTCACGCCGCCCCCGCGGCGTATTTGACATTCATTGTCGAAGGAGAATTCTCATGAGTAAGAAATCAGGTTTCCGATGGTATCTCGTGCTGGGGATCGTCGCCTTGATCTCGACGGCGGCTCTCGCCCTCGACTACAACATCTCCGCCATCGACAACATCGAAGAGTCTGTGGCCGACGGTAGCCTGGCGACAGGCAGCAGCGACCTGGAAATGCCTTACGAAAACGAGGGCAACCCGCCCAGCACCGAGCAGGTCATCGGCCTGCGGTGGATCGTCCCGCTCGCCCCCGGGGCCAAGGTCCTCAAGGCCTATATCGAGTTCACGGTCGATGAGAACAAAGGCGGCACCGACCCCGTGAACCTGATCATCGAGGGCCAATTGGCGTTGAACCCGCCCGGCTTCGTGGACGTGCCCAAAGACGTCACCAGTCGTTCCCCCTGGACGACGGCACAGGTCCAGTGGGCCGCGGAGAATTGGCCGACGGTCGGACTCAAGTCGCGGACGGCGGATGTCTCCGCGATCATCCAGGAGATCATCGATCAGCCTGGCTGGGCCGCCGGCAATGCCCTGGTGGTGATCCTCCGCGATGATAAGAGCAAGCCCTCGAAGGGAGTTCGCTGTGCCGCCCTGTCGCCGGTGCTGCACCTGGAGGTCTTCACGCCCACCGCGTACGCCCCCACGCCGGCGGACGGTGAGATCGGCGTCGCCATGCCCCTGCTCAAATGGACGAAGGGGGATGACGCGATCGCCCATAACGTCTACCTGGGGACCACGCCTGACCTGACGGAGGCGGACCGCGTCGCCACCAAGCTCAGCCTTCCCCTGTACTATCATACCAAGGGCTTGACGCCCGGCGCCCAGTACTACTGGCGTGTGGACGAAGTCGGCATCACCGGCCAGGTCGTCCAGGGACGTGTCTGGAGCTTTGTCATGCAGGCGGTGACGGCTTATCACCCCAGCCCGGTCGACGGCTCCGCGGACGCGGCACCGACGGCCGCCCTTACGTGGCAGCCGGGTCAGGGCGCCGTGAAGCACCATCTGTATCTGGGGACCAGTCTCGACGATGTCACCAAGGGCGCGGCGGGCACCGACAAGGGCGAGCTGACGGCGGCCACCTTCACGCCGGCGGCCCTGGATAGTGTAACCACGTACTACTGGCGGGTGGATGAACTGGGACTGGCCGGCGCCGTCAAGACCGGCCCCGTCTGGAGCTTCACCACGCACCTGCCGGTGGACGACTTCGAGCGCTACACGGATAAAGCCGGCGAGGAGATCTACATGACATGGATCGACGGCTTTACCGACGGTACGAACGG
This sequence comes from uncultured Planctomycetota bacterium, assembly GCA_963699595.1. GTDB lineage: Bacteria > Planctomycetota > Phycisphaerae > Sedimentisphaerales > Anaerobacaceae > PLanc-01. The sequence continues at coordinate 70,602 of CAVOUO010000027.1, read as the reverse complement.
CTCGACGGTCGGTCATCTGACGGCCATCAATGGAACCTTCGGGGAGACGGCGATCGTCCACGGCGGCAAGCAGTCCATGCCGATGGACTACAATAACGTCAACGCGCCCTACTATAGTGAGACCTACCAGGAATTCAGCCCGACGCAGAACTGGACGGCCAATGAGCTCGCCGACCTGCGGTTGGAGTTCCGTGGCCTGGGCAACAACGGCGCCGGCGCACTGTATCTGGTGGTCGAGGACAGCAGCGGCAAGAAGGCCGTGGTGACCAACGCCGATCCGGCGGCGGTCACGGCGGCTACCTGGACCGCCTGGAAGATCCCCTTGAACAGCCTGACCGGCGTGAACCTGGCCAAGGTCAAGAGGCTGTACCTCGGCGTGGGTGACCGGCAGAACCCCGCCGCGGGCGGCGCCGGTCGGATCTACGTCGATGATATCCGTGTGACGAAACCGTAGTACGGCGCGGGGCGAGCAAATCGCCTAAGGTGCCGGTCAAGCCGCAATTTGTGCTGGCACAGGCGCGTCTTTTGTGATAGACTCTATTTGACCTGTGAGTTGTCGTCCCTGACAACATGGTTGGGTGACGGTTCGCTGTGACGAAAGGAGGAAAAGGGGTTCGAGGCTTATCATCGTTCCTGCGCAATCAATCTCCTCGCATCCAGCCTGAGCGCATCAAGAGGCCGGTCGATTCCGGCGATAAGAGGGGAACGGTAAGCTCGTCTCCTCTCGACCGGGTACGGATCGGCGCATGAAGTCTGCCCAAGAACTGCGACGCGGGGAGAACCCGCAACCAACAGCAACCTAAGGGCGAATCTGGTGGTCCTGGTCATCAAGCATTCTGCAAGCGATAGACAACACACGTGTGGGTGGCCAAACCTGATACATCCATCGATTCTGTGAAGGAAGATCATTATGGGTAGGAAATCATTGTTTCTAATTCTTGTGGTCTTGCTGGCCTTGGTCGGCACCAATGTCGTCGTGGGCGACACCTGGGAAGGGAAGATCACCAACGGTCAGGATTGTGTTGAACAGAGTAACCCCACACCGACGGGGCCGATGGACTTCGGCAGCAGCGACCTGGAGTTTATGGATGATGGTGGAATCCAGGTGATAGGTCTGCGCTTTATGAACGTTCAAGTTCCTGCCGGTGCCACCATCACCAAGGCATACGTCGTACTCACGACGGAAGAGATTGAGAGCAATGCCGCAGCAACATCATTATCCAGGCCCATCTTACTCCCAACGCACCCCCGTTTTCCAACACGGCCGGGGATATTTCGAACCGGCCGCTGACGACCGCGGTGGCCAAGTGGAGTCCGGCGCATTGGGCTATAGATGATGAACCACACCAGACCTCGGATATCTCCCCTGTCATCGCGGAGATCCTCAACCAGCCCGGCTGGGCTCGGGGCAACGCGATAGCGGTTATATTCAACCAGGACCCGGCCCTTGCCTCTCAGAGCCACCGGACGACCCACAAGGTGGAGGTGGCGGGCATGGAACCCCAGCTCCATATAGAGTATAACTTGGGCACGGCGGGGGGACCCAACCCGGCGAACAAGGCCACGGACGTGCCGCAGGACGCGATTTTGAGCTGGATTGCGAGCCCGCACGCCGTCACCCATGACGTGTACTTCGGGACGGTACTCACCGACGTGAACAGCGCCTCCCGGACGGACGCCAAAGGCGTGTTGGCCAAACAAGGCCAAGCCGAAGCCTCGTACGATCCCGCCGGCGTGTTCGCCTATGGCCAGACCTACTACTGGCGGATCGACGAAGTCAACCAGTCCGCCCCAAACGCGATCTACAAGGGCGCCATATGGTCTTTCACCGTCGAGCCTTACAGTTATGCGGTCACGCCCGCCAAAGCCACGGCCTCCAGCGCGCAACCCGGCATGGGCCCGGAGAAGACCATCGATGGCTCCGGCCTCACCGGCGACCTCCACGGCATCGACGCGTCCACCATGTGGCTGAGCACGGGGGTGCAGCCCAACTGGATTCAGTACGAGTTCGACAAAGCCTACAAGCTGTATCAGCTTGTGGTCTGGAACTCCAACCAGATGATCGAGAGCTTCATGGGCTTCGGCGCCAAGACCGTCAAGATGGAAACCTCCCTCGACGGCACGACGTGGACGGAGCTCGCCAACGTGCCGGAATTCGCCAAAGGGTCGGGAGCAGCGGGATACGCCGCGAATACCACCATCAGTTTCGGCGGAGTCGAAGCCAAGTTCGTCAAGCTGACGATCACCGCCAACTGGAGCGGCCTGGCACCGCAAGCCGGCCTGAGTGAAGTGCGGTTCACCTACATTCCCGTGCAGGCTTACCTGCCGCAGCCGGCGACCGGCGCCCAGGGCGTCAGCATCGACGCGACTTTGACATGGCGCCCGGGACGCGGGGCCGCCTCCCACAAGGTTTACTTCGGCGCCGACCAAGGGACCGTAGCGGGCGGGACCGTGGCCGCCAAGACCGTGACCGATGGCAGCTTCAGCCCCGACGCTCTCGATCTCGGCGCGACGTACTATTGGCGGGTCGATGAGGTCAACGCCGTCACCTATCCGGGCGACGTCTGGAGCTTCACCACGGTAACCTACACGGTCGTGGATGATTTCGAGAGCTACACGGACGACGAAGGCAGCCGCATCTACGAGACCTGGGTCGACGGCTGGACCAATAACACCGGTGCGGTGGTCGGCAACCTGACCGCCCCATTCGCCGAGCAGACGATCGTCCACGGCGGCAAGCAGTCCCTGCCGATGGACTTCGACAACACCAAGGCCCCCTTCTACAGCGAGGCCGAGCAGACCTTCGCGCCCGTGCAGGACTGGACCGTCAACGGCGTGACCGACCTGACGCTGTACGTCCGCGGCGTGGCGACCAATGGCGCGGGCGCCCTGTACGTGGCGGTGGAGGACAGCGCCGGCAAGGTGGCGGTGGCGACGAATGCCGATCCCGCCGTTGTGAAAGCGACGACCTGGACCGAGTGGAAGATCCCGCTGAGCAGCCTGACCGGCGTGAATCTGGCCAAAGTCAAGGTGCTGTACGTGGGTGTGGGCGATCGCACGAAGCCCGTCGCAGGCGGGGCCGGTCGCCTCTACATCGATGACATTCGAGTGGCGATACCGTAGGACGGCTTTCGGGTCCGTCTGTTCCGCGGGCGTGCGGCCAGGGGGCTGGCCGCACGATCTCCGATAGGATCGGTCCCACGGCAATTGGCGCTGGCATAGACGCGTCTTTTGTGATAGACTTGATTTGACCTGTGAGCTTTTGTCCCTGAAAACATGGTTGGGTGACGTTTCGCTGTGACGAAAGGAGGAAAGGGGTTCGAGGCCTATCATCGTTCCCGTGCGATCAATCTCTTCGCACTCAGTCTGTGCGCATCAAGAGGCCGGCCGATTCCGCCGATAAGAGGAGAACGGTAAGCTCGTCTTCCGACCGGGTACGGATCGGCGCATGAAGTCTGCCCAAGAATTGCGCCGCGGGGAGAACCCGCAACCAACAGCAAGCTAAGGGCGAATCTGGTGGTCCTGATCATCAAGCATTCTGCGAAAGACAGACGACTCACGCACGCGTGTGGCCAAGTCAAACTGCATCATTGTTTGGGAAGGAGAATCATCATGGGTAAGAGGGCGGTCTTTTTGTTGTTTTTGGGACTCGGGGTCGGGACGCTCACCGCGACACCGGTCTTCGCCGCGGGCCTTGACATCCGCATTGCCACCGGCAACGACGATGTCGAGGAGTATGCCGCCGACCACAGCATGTATGTGGACAGCAGTGACCTGGAAATACCTTACGAGGACGACCCTGCTTCTGCGAGCGACGAGCAGGTCATCGGCCTGCGGTTCACCGTCCCTGTGGGCAAGGGCGTCAAGATCACCAAGGCTTACGTGGAGTTCACTTGCGATGAGACCAAGAGTGGTACCAATCCGGTGAATCTCATCATTAAGGGCGAACTCGGCCGCGAATGCGCTGGCGTTCAGCACGGCCGACTCCGATGTCACGGGCCGGACCCCCACCAAGGCCCAGGTCAAGTGGACGGTGGAGAGTTGGACGACGGTCGGCCAGAAGTCGCAGACCGCGGATCTCTCCGCGATCCTCCAGGAGATCATCGACCAAGCCGGCTGGGCCAGCGGCAACGCCCTGGTCCTGATCTTCAGCGACGACAAGAGCAAGCCCTCCAGTGGCATTCGCTGTGCCGACGCCATTGAGGATGGCGCCACGGGCCCCCTGCTGCACATCGAGGTCTTCAATCCCGCCGCGAACACGCCCAACCCGGCGGATGGCGCCATCAGCGTCGGCATGCCTCTGTTCGGCTGGACCGCAGGCGACGGCGCGATCTTCCACAACATCTATTTCGGCAAGACCCCCGATCTGACGGAAGCCGATCTGGTCGCGAAGAATCAACCGTTCGCGATGTACTATCACGTGCCGGGGCTGGAACTGGACACCAAATACTACTGGCGCGTGGATGAGGTCGACGCGACCGGCGTGGTCACGACCGGCGCCGTCTGGAGCTTCACGTCTGTGTCGGTGAAAGCCGCGGACCCGTCCCCCCGCAACGGTGTCAGAAACGCGCCAACCCCCGCCGACGGGAAACTGACCTGGACGCCGGGGCAGAACGCCCAAACCCATACGGTCTATTTCGGAACCAGCTTCGACGAGGTGGATAAGGCCAGCGGCGGAACACCGCAGGCGACCACCACGTATACCCCGGCCAACCCTCTCGTCGAGGGCAAGGTCTATTACTGGCGGGTCGATGAGTTTGATGGCAAGACCACGTACAAAGGCGATGTCTGGAGCTTCGCCGTCTCGGACCTGATCGCCCGCTGGACGTTCGATGAGGGCACGGGCAACATCGCCCACGATTCCTCCGGCCGCGGCAACGACGGCACCTTGATGGGTGGCTTCCGCTGGATCAACGGCACTATGGACGGCGCGGCCGACCTGACCGGCGACGGCTATGTGGTGATCGACAGCGTCGACGACGATATCACCAGCACGAACCTGACCCTGAGTTTGTGGGTCAAGACCGCGCAGGCCAGCGGACAGAACGACTTGATCGCCCTGAATGACAGCGCCAGCGGCCACCCGTTCGAGTTGTACGTCGATACCGGTCATCCGGGCCGGTATGACGGGGCCGACCTGGCCTACCCCACCGCCCCGCTCGTCGCGGACGGCCAGTGGCACATGCTCACGTGGGTCCGCGAGGGAACGAACGCCATCATCTACGTCGATGGTGTTCAGGCCGTGACGTACGCCTCCACCTTCAGCCTGAGCTCGGTGACACGCTGGTCCATCGGCCAGGAGTGGGACGACACGACCCCCAGCGACTTCTACACCGGCTCGGTGGACGATGTCCGCATCTACAGCAAGGCCCTGACGGCCGAGCAGATCAAGGAGGTCATGAAGGGCGATGCGCTCCTGCCCAAGAAACCGAGCCCGAGCAATAAGTCTACCGTGGACGTGGTCAAGGCCGAGGCAGGTTTGAGCTGGACCGCTGGCGATAACGCCAAGCAGCACGATGTCTACTTCGGAACGGTTCAGGACGCCGTCGCCTCTGCCACCGCGTCCGATGCGACGGGTGTCTATCGCGGCCGCCAGGCACAGGCCAGCTATATGCCCACCGAGACCCTCGGCTTGGGGCACCGGGCCGTATTATTGGCGTGTCGACGAGGTCCAGGACGATGGGACCATCACGACAGGCCCCGTCTGGAGCTTCTCCGTGGCCAACTTCCTCATCGTGGACGACATGGAAAGCTACACCGATGACGAAGGCAACCGCATCTATGAAATCTGGATCGATGGCTGGACCAACAACACCGGCGCGGTGGTCGGCAATCTGACCGCCCCCTTCGCCGAGCGGACGATTGTCCACAGCGGCTCGCAGTCGATGCCGATGGACTACAACAACGCCAAGACCCCGTTCTACAGCGAGGCCGAACAGACCTTCGCGCCTCTGCAAGACTGGACAAGCAACGGCGTGGACACCCTGAGCCTGTGGGTCCGAGGCAACCCGGTGCGCCTGCTGGATAAGGGCAACGGCGCGTTCACCGTGGGCGCTTCCGGCCATGACATCTGGGACAACGCCGACGACTTCCGCTTCATCTTTAAGCGTCTCAGCGGCAACGGCTCGATCACGGTCAAGGTCGACAGCCTGACCAATACGAATGTCTGGGCCAAGGCCGGCGTGATGATCCGTGACAGCCTCGATGCCGGCTCCCAGATGGCGTACATGATCCAGAGTTTCGGTAGTGGCGTGTCCTTCGGCTGGCGGCAGAACATGGGCCTGGCGTGCGGCAGCGCGACGCAGGCGGGCATCGTCGCCCCGCAGTGGGTGAAGCTGACCCGGACGGGCAATGCCTTCACGGCCCAGTACTCGGCCGACGGCAAGACCTGGACGGACATCAAGGACGCCACTACCGGCCAAGTCGTCTCGACGACGGTCGGCATGGGCGCCAACATCTACATCGGTCTGTGCGTCACCAGCCACAATACGGCCGCGACCACCACGGCGGAGCTCTCCGGCGCGGCGACCACCGGCGGCGTCACGGGCTCGTGGCAACAGGCGTGGATCGGCGACGATCCGGACCGGACGAACGGCGCCGGCAGCGTGTACGTGGCGGTCGAGGATAGCGCCGGTAAGGTAGCGGTGGCCTCCGACCCGACTGTTGTGAATGCCGGTGTCTGGACCGAGTGGAAGATTCCGCTGAGCAGCCTGACCGGCGTGAATCTGGCCAAGGTCAAGAAGCTGTATATCGGCGTGGGCGACCGAAAGAACCCGGTCGCGGGCGGCGCCGGTCGTCTCTACATCGATGACATCCGGCTGACGAAGCCGTAGCACGGCCCTCGGGCCGTGCCTCATGGGCCAGGGTCACCCCTCGCGTGGGCCCAGGCCATGCTGCGGCAGAACAGGACTTGGGCGGGCGGGAAGGCGGAGGCCGGACCACCCGCCCTTTCTATTGGCTGTGAGCATCGAACACAAACGTGTATATGTGGATGGGAATTATCGTGTGTGCGGCCGCGCCATATGACCCGATGCTCTGCGAATTGTCGTAACCAGAAAAAATGCGTTGACGCAGGTTCCTCTTTCGTGATAGACTATACTCGGTCTGTGGCTCTCATTTCCGAAAACATGGCTCGTGGATGCTGATTACCACACAGGGAGGAACCGGCACATTCTTAATAAGAATCTATCCGCGTGGTAATCCGGCGCTAACGTACGACTGTTAATGGTGAGCACACACGCGTGTGGGATGTAGGTAGTCAAAACACGGTCATTTTCGAAGGAGGATCATCATGTGTAGGAACTTCGCCTTTCTGTTGGTCTTGGGGTTGGGCCTGGTGGCCCTGACCTCGACGGCGGCCCTCGCCACCAATTACGACATCCGCATCGCCGGCGGCAACGATGACGTTGAGGAGTACACGGACGATCACCACATGTATCTGGACAGCAGCGACCTGGAGATCCCCTATGAGGGCAGCGTTGGGGCGGGCAACGAGCAGGTCATCGGCCTGCGCTGGATCGTCCCCGTTCCCAAGGGCGCCAAGATTCTCAAGGCGTACGTCGAGATTGAAGCGGACACCACCGTGGGCGGCACCGAGTCGGCGAATGTCATCGTTCAGGGACAGCTCTCGCCAAACGCTGCGCCGTTCACCGCCGCTACCGCCAACGTCACCGGCCGGCCCACGACGACGGCCGCAGGTCAAGTGGTCTATTGCCAACTACACGGCGGCGGACCTGAAGGTGCGATCCCCGGACATCGCGGCGATCATTCAGGAGATCATCGATCAGCCCGGTTGGGTGGGCGGCAATGCCCTGGTCCTGAGCATCAGGGACGATAAGAGCAATCCCTCCAAGGGTCTGCGGGAGTCCGAGGCTTACGAAGGGGAGTCCACCGCGGCGGCCCTGCTGCACCTCGAGGTCTACAATCCCGCCGCGAACACGCCCAGCCCCGCCGACGGCACCCTCGGCGTCTTCATGCCTCTGCTCGGCTGGAGCAAAGGCGACGACGGGATTCTCCACAACGTATACCTCGGCAAGACGCCGGAGCTGACGCAGGCGGATCTCGTCTCGTCGAATTCACCGGTCGCCATGTATTATCACGTCGCGGGATTGGAGCCCGGCGTCACGTACTACTGGCGCGTCGACGAAGTCGATATCGCCGGCAAGGTCACCGCCGGTCCCGTCTGGAGCTTCGTCGCGCAGGACGTGAGAGGCCTATTACCCCACCCCGGCGAACGGCGCCGTGGATGTCTCCGCGACGCGCGACCCTGACGTGGCAGCCGGGCCTGGCCGCCATGAAGCACCATCTGTACCTCGGGACCAGCCTCGATGACGTCACCAGGGGGCGGCGGCACGGACAAAGGCGAGTTGACGACATGCCACCTTCACCGCGACGGGCCTCGACAGCGTGACGACCTACTACTGGCGTGTGGATGAGGTCGGACTGGGCAATGCCGTCAAGACCGGCGCAGTCTGGAGCTTCACCACCTTCCTGCCGGTGGATGACTTCGAGAGCTACAACGATGATCTCGACGCCAAGACCACCATCTTCGACACTTGGATCGATGGCTTGACCAACGGTCTCAGTGGCTCCATCGTCGGCAACAGCACGGCTCCGTTTGCCGAGCAGACGATTGTCCACAGCGGCAAGCAGGCCATGCCGATGGACTACAACAACGTCAAAACGCCGTTCTACAGCGAGGCCTACCAGGAATTCGCCCCCGTCCAGAACTGGACGGTCAATGAGCTCTCCGACCTGAGATTGGCCTTCCGCGGCGTTGCGACCAACGGCGCCGGCGCGCTGTACGTGGTCGTCGAGGACAGCAGCAACAAGAGCGTCGTGGCCGTCAACGCGGACGCGGCGGCGGTCAAGGCGACCACCTGGACCGAGTGGAAGATTCCGCTCAGCAGCCTGACCGGCATCAATCTGGCCAAGGTCAAGAGGCTGTACATCGGCGTCGGCGATCGCGCGAACCCGGTCGCGGGCGGCGCCGGTCGTCTCTACATCGATGACATCCGCGTGACCAAGCCGTAACTGGTTCGTCAGCGGGAGCGTCGAGCGGCGGCGAAGCTCGTGGCCGCCGCGGGACAGTTGGTGATAATCGGGCGGGTGGAACGGTGACTGCCGGACCACCCGCCCTTCTTCACGGAATCGCGCAGAATGGCCCGTCCCGCAGATTCCGCTTGGTACGGGTTGGCCTTTTTGATATACTGGTATGCCTGTAGGTTCTCATTCCGAAAGACGTGATTGGCGGAACTGCGCTGTCACGCAAGGAGGATAGTATCGCACGGGCAAAGCCCCTTGATGAGCCAATGTCAACAACTGTGTTGGTGTGTAGCCAAGACATGGTTATTTTCCGCATCTTTGAAGGAGGACTGTTATGATTAAGAAGCTTGCGTTTCTACTGTGCCTGGCGCTGACGCTGGGCCTCGTAGGCTCAACGGTCGCCATGGGTGCGACTCTCGATCTTAAGCTCGCCGACGGCGACCAACGATGCCGAAGAGCATCTCGCCGCCGCCATGGACGTCGGCAGCTCGGATCTGGAAATACCTTATGAAGATTCCGGGACGCCCAGCGCCACGGACGAGCAGCTCACCTGCCTGCGGTACATCGTCCCGCTGGCCAAGGGCGCCAAGATCAGCAAGGCCTACGTGGAGTTCACGTGCGACGAGACCAAAGACGGCACGAAGCCGGTGAATCTCATCATCGAAGGCCAACTGGCGATCAACCCGCCGGCCTTCACCACCGCCGCCAAGAACCTGACCGGCCGTGCCCCCTGGACCACCGCGCAGGTCAAGTGGGCCGTGGAGAACTGGACGACGATAGGCCAGAAGTCCAACACGCCGGACCTCACGGCCATCCTGCAGGAGCTTATGGCTCAAGATGGCTGGGCCAGTGGCAATGCCATAGTCTTGGCCTTCCGGGATGACAAGAGCAGCCCTTCGACCGGCATCCGTTGTGCGGACGCTTTTGAAGACAGCGCTACGACTTGCGCGATCCTGCACGTGGAGATCTTCAACCCCGAGCCCAAGGACCCTAATCCAGCGAACGGCGCTCAGGATGTGACGTCCCCGCTGCTCCAGTGGACGGCGGGCGACGGCGCGATCGCGCACCAGGTGTACATCGGCACCAGCCCGAACCTGGGCGCGGCCGAGGTCGCCGGCGGCCTCATCCCCATGCCCATGTACTTCCATGTCGCGGGCTTGATCCCCGGCACGACCTACTACTGGCGCGTCGATGAGACCGCCGCCGACGGCACGGTCACCACGGGCCCCGTCTGGAGCTTCCTGGCGATGCCGGTAGCGGCGTTTTCCCCAAGTCCGGCCGATAACGGCGTGTGGCTGAGGAACGATACCACGATCAGTTGGAAGGCGGGCTCGGGGGCGGTTTCCCACAAGGTGTACGGCGGCACCGATAAGGCGGCTGTCGTCGCCGGCGATGCGAGTGTCCTCCTGGGAACGCAGGCGGAAACCACCTTCGCTCTGGCGGGACTGAAGCCGTTGACCGTCTATTACTGGAGAGTCGACGAGGTGGATCCCACCGGCGCGGTCGTCCCGGGTCCGGTCTGGAGCATCAACGTGGTCGGCATGAACACCGGGAGCTGGAAAACGGCGGCGGCAGATGCTAAGCCGGGCTATCTCGCTACCTATGTCGCTGACGGCGTCTATGACATCGGCGCCTTCGGCGGCGAGCAGACCTACGAGTTCATCGTGCGCAGCAATCCGGATGAGGTCGAGGCCAGCATGTGCCTGATCGGCCGCAGACAATTCGGCGACACCACGGTGGGACTCAAGTACGAGCAGTGGAACAACACCAAGACCTACGGCGCCACCGTCTTCGGCGTGGCGGACTATGATTACCAGGTTGCCAACGCCCCCGGGGAGTACACCCATCTGGCCTTCGTTTCCAGCGCGGCGGCCAAAAAGACGGATCTGTACGTCAACGGCGTCCTCAAAGGCAGTGTCGCCACCGCCATTACTCTGTCCGGCAAGGTCGGCATCGGCTACGGCGCCCAGGGCGCAGACGCCAGCGGGTCGTTCGACAACTTCGACGGCAGCATCTTTGGCGTGGCGATCTACGACCGGGCCCTGTCCGACGCCGAGATCGCGGCCAACTCGGCCAGATTCTTGGAGGGCGGGCCGGAGGCTGTGACTCTCGCTATCAAGATCGCCGCCGGCGGCGACGATACCGAGGAGTACGTAGGCACCGGCGGCATGTCGCCGACCAGCTCGGACGTGGAGATGCCCTACGAGGACGTCGTGGGTGATGCCACCGACTACCAGATCATCGGCTTGCGTTGGGCCCTCCCGGTTCCCAAGGGCGCCCAGATCACGAAGGCTTACGTGGAGTTCACGTGCGATGAGACCAAGAGCGGCGACAAGCCCGTCAACCTCATCATCGACGGCCAGTTGATTGCCGACGCCCCGGCGTTCACCACCACCGCCTTCGATCTCAGCAGCCGGACCACGCGCACCAAAGCGCAGGTCCCGTGGGCGGTAGAGAATTGGACCACCGTGGGCCAGAAGTCTCAGACCCCGGACCTCGCGGCGCTCCTCCAGGAGATCGTCGACCAGGCCGACTGGGCCAGCGGCAACGCGATCGCCCTGTGCGTCAGCGACGACAAGAGCAATGCCCTCGACCGGCATTCGCTGCGCCGACGCGTTCGAGGATAACAGTGCGGCCAATGCGCCCGTGCTGCACGTGGAGGTCCTCGTGCCCTGGCCTGAGGTGGAGCCGGCCTCCAGCGCCATCAAGGTCAACTTCCAGTCCAATTCGCAGGGCGACATGGTGGTCCCCGAGGGGTATCTGCCGGATTACGGGCAGGCCTTCGGCGACCGGGGCAATGGTTTCAGCTATGGGTGGAGCCGGGATATCACGGCCGATGCCCGCGACCGGAACGCCGCCAATTCGCCGGATCAGCGCTACGACACGTTCATCCACCTCCAGAAAGGAGAGGCCGCCGTCTGGGAAATCGTCCTCCCGAACGGCACTTACAGTCTGCACATCGTTTGCGGCGACCCGTCCAACACCGACCAGACGGATTCGCTGGACGTGGAAGGCGTGATCGTCCCGGATCCCACCGGCGCAGTGGGCAACTGGGATGAGTATGATGTGACAGTAACCGTGACGGACGGACGGCTGACCATCAAGCCGGCGCTGGGCGTCGAGAATCCTGGCGTCAACGCCAAGATCTCTTTCGTCGACATCACGCCCGTGGCGGCGGGTGCTGCTGGCGTCTGAGCGCCGGGCGGAGACCGGGTAGTCAAACCGTAAGAACCTGTAACCTACTATAATAAGGATCGGGCGGGCGCGAAGGCGATCAGGCCGGACCGCCCGCCCTTTTTTCGTGCGCGAGGACGAGGAACGCACAGAAATCTGGCCCCTGGGAGGAAATTCGGGTTGGCACAGGCCCCCCACTTGTGGTAGACTCTATATACCTGTAGATTTTCATTTCCGACAAACATAGTTTGTGAGCATGGATCGCCACACGAGGAGGAACACGGGTGCGGCACGTCATTGTCTTCACGGGTTAGCGGTTTCCGTGCGAATTTTCCGCATGGGCCGCGGCCTTTTCTCTCCCAACGAACAACAACGGGTGGATTGGTGTGTGGCCAAGACACGCCTACTTTCTGCATCTTTGAAGGAGGATTGTTATGGTTAAGAAGCTTGCGTTTCTTGTCATGTCTGGCGCTGACGCTGGGCCTGGTGGGCTCCACGGCCGCTGGGCCTTGCGCACAGGCCGACGCGGATCGGGCTCGGCATCATTGATGCGAGGAGCTCTCACGGCAACGTGTCGCATGGACGGGCCATGCACTTCGGCCTGGTGATCCGCCACGCCCGGATTCAGCGGCACGCGGCGCCACCGATGACAGTCGCCTGCCCGACAACGGAGCCAACGTCAATGCCGGCTACGTCACCGGCTTGCCCGCACCTGCGACTAGACCAAGGTCAACTTCACGAAGACCGGGACTCATTACGTCTGGCCAGCTGGCCCACAGCAACGGCGGCGGCGCCGACGATTCGGCCCACTCCGGCCTCGATGGGCAGGCCATCGCCACCGCCGACCGAATCAGCATTCCCTCGACCGTGCATTGGCGTGTGGACGAACGCCGCGACCAGGACACGGATCCCCCGCGGATCGTCTTCAACTCAAGACCCCCGGCCTTCATACCCTCAACCTCTACATGCGCGAGGACGGCGGCGTCTTCGACAAGTCGTCCTGACGACGAATCCTGAACTACACGCCCACGGGGATGGGCACCGGGCCTTTGCCGCGACCGCCCCGTCGCCCGCGGACGGCGAACAGGATGTAACGTCGCCGCTGTTCCAGTGGACGGCGGGCGTTGGCGCCGTGATGCACCAGGTGTACTATGGGCACGAAACCGGAGCTGGGCGAGGCCGACAAGGCCGGCGCGCCGATGCCCCTGGCCATGTATTTCCATGTTCCGGGCCTGACGCCGGGCACGACCTACTACTGGCGCGTCGATGAGATCGCTGCCGACGGCACGGTCATCGACGGGCCAGGTCTGGAGCTTCACCGCGATGCCCCTGGAGGCGCACTTCCCGTCACCGGCCGACAAGGCCGACGGACATCAAGACGGCCGGCTCAGTTGAAATGGACCGCCGGCCAAGGCGCCGTCGGGCAAATGCTGTTCCTGGGTACGGACAAGACCGCGGTCGAGACCGGCGCCCCGAGTGCCCAGGTGGCCGCCGGACCCGATGTGAAATACGATTTCACCGGGCTCAATCCCTTCACGACCTATTACTGGCGCGTCGATGAGATCGGCGGCACCGGTCAGATCGTCCCCGGTCCGGTCTGGAGCTTCAGCACTGTCAGCTATCTGTCGATGGCCGACGCCGCCGTCACGCTGAACTACAACAACAGCGCCTCTCCGTTCACCTCCCAGGTGACGCTGACCGGCGCCGCGGATTGGACGGCCTACGGCCTGTCCGACCTGGTCGTGCAGTTCACCGGCCGCGCGGGCCCCAAGGGCGGCCTGACCTACGATGAGCCGACCCAGACCTACTCGTTGGCCGGTTCCGGCACGGACATCTGGAACAACGGCGATCAATTCCACTATGCCTTCAAGAGCCTCAGCGGCGACGGCACGATGATCGCCCGGGTCACCAACATCGGGGCCGGCGCCAACACCTGGGCCAAGGGCGGTGTCATGATCCGTCAAAGCCTGGCGGCCGGCTCGACCCATGCCTACATGCCCATCACCGCCAACAGCGATGGCACGGCAGGCAATGGCGCCAGCTTCCAGCGGCGCCTCGCGGCCGACGGCGCTTCGTCGAACAACGATTCGACCACGAAGGTCGCCCCGCCGTATTGGGTGAAGATCGAGCGCAAGGGCAACGACTTCTCCGGTTCCATTTCCCCGGATGGCCAGACCTGGACCCAGTTGGGCACAGCGCAGACCATCGCCATGACGGACCCCGTCTACATCGGCTTGGCGGTGACCTCGCATGTGGACGCGGCCACGCTGCGGACCTTCACGTTCGACAGCGTCGGCACGACGGGCAACGTCACCCCGGCTGGTCCTTTCTCCGCCTGGGATGATATCGGCATTGGCAGCAACGATCCGCAGCCGATCTATGCGGCGGTCGAGGACAAGGCGGGCAAGATCGCCGTGGTCAACTTCGGCGATCCGGCCGCCACGCAGATCACCCAGCCGTGGACCTGGAAGATCCCGCTGACCTCCTTCGCCGGCGTGGATCTGAAGAATGTCGCCAAGCTGTACCTGGGCGCCGGCGATCTGCTCAGCCCGGCGGCGGGCGGCAGCGGCGCCGTCACGTTCAGCAGTGTCCGTGTGGTTCGGCCGGTCGTCCTTGTCAAGGGCGCGGATGTCACCATGCCGGGCGACAACGTCCTCGGCGTTCCGAACAACGGGAACTGGCCGGCGGCGGAGACCCCGTGGCTGGTGATCGACGACAAGAGCAGCACGAAGTTCCTGCACTTCAGCGGCAAGACCGACCCGGTCGGGTTCCAGGTGCAGGTCCTGGCCGGCCCGACGGTTGTCACCGGGATGACCCTCACGACCGCCAACGATGCGGCGGAGCGGGACCCGGTCGCCTTCGAGCTGTCCGGCTCGAACGACGGCTTCCAGGGGCCCTGGACGCTGATCGCCAAGGGCGACATCGTGGATTTCGCGGGCGCGACCGCTGCGGCGCGTTTCACGAAGAACACCACGCCGATCACGTTCGAGAACAAGGTCGCCTACAAGTTCTACCAGGTCCTGTTCACGCCCGTGCGCGACCCGGTGGCGGCCAACAGCATGCAGATCGCCGAGGTCGAGCTGATCAACGGCGGCCCCAACGTCATCTGGGTGTCGGATGCCTATGACGACAAGCCGGACGCCGTACGCGATGACCAAAGCTGGATCGATTTCCTGACGGCCCAGGGCTTCAACGTGGATTACCGGATGGTCGCGCCCGGCAACGGGTACTGGCGGACGCTGGATCAGGCCAAGATCGATGCCCTGAACGCCGCCGATCTGATCATCGTCAGCCGCAACCTCAACAGCGGTGACTACACCAACGGCACCGAGACGACCCAGTGGAACGGCGTCACGACGCCGTTGCTCTCGCTGGCCATGCACCAGCTCCGGAGCAGCCATTGGAAGTGGTTCAACACCACGACCATCAACGCGACGGTTCCTGCGCTGAAGCCGGTGGATGCGACGAATCCCGCGTTTGCCGGGGTGACGCTCGATGCGAACGGTCAGGTCCAGGCCCTGGCCGCCGGCATGAGTTCCTCGTTCCCAGGCCTCACGAATGCCGGCAACGGCACCGTGCTGGCCACCCGAGCGGACACCGGCGATGTCTGGATCGCCTCGTGGGCCGCGGGCACGGAGTTCTATGCCGGCGCAGCCCAGACGGCCGCCGGGCCGCGTGTATTCTTCGCGGGCGCCACGCAGGAAGTCATTCCGACGATCGGTCGCGGTGAGCTCAATCTCACCGACAGCGGCCAGGCCGTGTTCCTCAATGTCGTCGATCTGCTGCTCGGCCGGCTGGAGGTTCCAGCGGAGCAGCCCTCCTACACGTACGAGGGCGATCTGGCGGCCAACGGCACCGGTGAAACCACCGAGGCGGGCACGTCTCTGGACGGCACGTGGAGCAGCAATAACGGCTCCGACGCCTGGGACGGCAGCGCTCCCGGCGCCGGCGCGCCGGGTGGTGTAGTGGCGCTCGTCGAGGACAGCGTGACGTTCCTCCGCATCCAGGACACGGGCAATCCCACGAAACATGGCACGGTCGAGCCGAGCAACCGCAAACTGTACTTCCAGCATCCGATCGCGGTCGGCCTGGACGGCGCCCACCTGGAGGTCCGCCTCCGCGTCGCCACGACGGGCGTCCTGGATCCCTTCAATCCGGATACCAGTGATCCCGTTACTCCGTGGCCGGCGGCGGGCGTGGGCTACCACATCCGGGACGACGGCAAGGGCATGGTTGGCATTGCCCAGCCCGGCGTCGGGATCATCTCGTTCTCCCTGGCCAAGGCCGGGCAGGCGGACTTCCCCACGGCGACCACCGATCTGCTGGTGATGAACGGCCTCGTGGGGACCACGGCTTCGGCCGATGTCGATACGGGTGTCGCGGCCGCCGTGGCCAACACGATGGCCATCGCCGATGCCACCCTGTGGAACACCATCGTGATCGACATCACCGCCGGCGGCAAGGGCACGCATGTCGTGACCGTATCCGTCAACGGCGGGGCACCACAATCGTTCGACGTGACCGCCGGGGTCGGGACAAACGGCACCGTGAACTACATCGCGCTCGGTTCCTCCGGAACCACGCCGTCCACGGCGTTTGACGTCGACTACTTCCGCGTCAACGAGTAGCCGGGGTCGAGACGGTCGAGAAGGCATCTGAGAAGTGCGCAGGCGACTATCGCCTCCACAAACAGGCAACGGGGGCTGCGGGCATGACTCGCAGCCCCTTTTCTTTTTCTCTTCCACGGTATCCTCACCTACAGGTGCGCGCAAAAAAAGGACAAAATTCGCGCGGACGGTGAATTCGGGGTTGGCACAGACCCCCTTCTGTGGTAAACTCTATAAATCTGTAGTTTTCATTTTTGGAAGAATGCAGTTTGTGAGCAAGTATCGCCCACGAGGAGGAACACGGGTGAGGCACGTCACCGTTTTCACGGGTTAGCACTTCCCTGCGGATCTCCCGCACCGGCTGTAACCTTTTCTCTGCAAACGAGCAACAACGGGTGGATTGGTGTGTAACCAAGACACGCCCATTTTCTGCATCTTTGAAGGAGGATTGTTATGTCTAAGAAACTCGCCTGTCTGGCTGCCGTCTGCGCTGACGTGGGCCTTGTGGGCTCCACCGCCGCAGTTGGGTGCGGCACTCGATCTGGAGGATCACGGCCAGCGGCCAAGGATGCCGACAAGCGACCTCTCCACCGCTACGGCAAGTCGGGCAGCAGCGACCGGGCAAGTCCTACGAGCGATGCCGGGACGCCCAGCGCCACCGATGAGCAGCTCACTTGGCTGCGGTCCAACGTCGCCATGCCCAAGGGCGACCAAATCCCGCCCTATGTGAGTTCACCGGCGACGAGACGTGCTGGACCGCCAGCGACTGATGACAGGCGAAGTCTGGCTCAGCACGGACGACGTTCCGGCCAACGCCAAGATGACCTGCAACGTCGAAGGCTGGATGAACTACCAGCGACTGGACGTGAGACATCCGGACGACGGGCACGGCCACAAGTCCAGCGCCGGATCATAGCTGGAGGCCGCAAGAGGTCACTATGTCAGACGTCTTCGTCGCGGACGGCACCGGTCGGCGGCTTCGATACCGTCGCCTAGGGCGGCCCCGCCAGCATTCGTGCGCCGATGCCCCGTGGTGGTGGACGGCAAGTACCTGGCTGCGTTCATCCGGACCCCGGAGTCGTTGTTCAAGGCCCAGAACCCCGATCCCGCCAACGGCACCACCGAAATCACCTGTCCGCTGTTCCAGTGGACGGCCGGTGATCGGCGCCGTGATGCACGAGGTCTTCATGGGCACGAGCCCGGACCTGGGCGGCCGCGGACGACCGCGGTCCGTCACCGGTGGCGATGTACTTCCATATCGCGGGTCTGACGCCCGGAACCACGTACTACTGGCGGGTCGATGAGACCGACGCCGCCGGCAGGTCAAGACCGTGGGCGATGTCTGGAGCTTCACCGCGATGCCGCTGACGGCGCACGCTCCCACGCCGGCCGATCAGGCCACCGACGTCAAAATTGCCGGCTCCTTGAAGTGGGTCGCGGGCCAGTCCGTCATGGGACACATGGTGTACCTGAGCGCAGATAAGGCCGCGGTCGAAACCGGTGCCCCGACCGCCCAAGTGGCCGCCGGACCCGATGTGAAATACGACTACACCGGGCTCGTTCCTTTCACCACCTATTACTGGCGCGTCGATGAGATCGGCAGCACCGGCGAGATCATTGCCGGTCCGGTCTGGAGCTTCAGCACCGTGACCTTCCTGTCGATGGCCGACGCCGCCGTCACCCTGAACTACAACAATAGCGCCGCTCCGTTCACTTCTCAGGTCGACACTGACCGGCGCCGCGGATTGGACGGCCTACGGTCTTTCCGACCTGGTCATCCAGTTCACCGGCAAGGCGGGCCCCAAGGGCGGCCTGACCTACGATGAGCCGACCCAGACCTACACGTTGAGCGGTTCCGGCACGGACATCTGGAACAATGGCGATCAGTTCCACTATGCCTACAAGACCCTCAGCGGCGACGGCACGATGGTCGCCCGGGTCACCAACATCGGCGCCGGCGCCAACACCTGGGCCAAGGGCGGCGTCATGATCCGCCAAAGCCTGGCGGCCGGCTCGACCCATGCCTACATGCCCATCACCGCCAACAGCGATGGCACGGCCGGCAACGGCGCCAGCTTCCAGCGGCGCTTGGCAGCCAACGGCGGATCGTCGAACAACGATTCCGGGACCAAGGTCGCGCCCGCCGTACTGGGTGAAGATCGAGCGCAAAGGCAACGACTTCTCCGGTTCCATTTCCCCGGACGGCCAGACCTGGACCCAGTTGGGCACAGCGCAGACCATCGCCATGACGGACCCCGTCTACATCGGCTTGGCGGTGACCTCGCATGTGGACGCGGCCACGCTGCGGACCTTCACGTTCGACAGTGTCGGCACGACGGGCAACGTCACCCCGGCTGGTCCTTTCTCCGCCTGGGATGATATCGGCATTGGCAGCAACGATCCGCAGCCGATCTATGCGGCGGTCGAGGACAAGGCGGGCAAGATCGCCGTGGTCAACTTCGGCGATCCGGCCGCCACGCAGATCACCCAGCCGTGGACCTGGAAGATCCCGCTGACCTCTTTCGCCGGCGTGGATCTGAAGAATGTCGCCAAGCTGTACCTGGGCGCCGGCGATCTGCTTAGCCCGGCCGCGGGCGGCAGCGGCGCCGTCACGTTCAGCAGTGTCCGTGTGGTTCGGCCGGTCGTGCTCGTCAAGGGCGCGGATGTCACCATGCCGGGCGACAACGTCCTCGGCGTTCCGAACAACGGGAACTGGCCGGCGGCGGAGACCCCGTGGCTGGCGATCGATGACAAGAGCAGCACGAAGTTCCTGCACTTCAGCGGCAAGACCGACCCGGTCGGGTTCCAGGTGCAGGTCCTGGCCGGCCCGACGGTTGTCACCGGGATGACCCTCACGACCGCCAACGATGCGGCGGAGCGGGACCCGGTCGCCTTCGAGCTGTCCGGCTCCAACGACGGCTTCCAGGGGCCCTGGACGCTGATCGCCAAGGGCGACATCGTGGATTTCGCGGGCGCGACCGCTGCGGCGCGTTTCACGAAGAACACCACGCCGATCGCGTTCGAGAACAAGGTCGCCTACAAGTTCTATCAGGTCCTGTTCACGCCCGTGCGCGACCCGGTGGCCGCCAACAGCATGCAGATCGCCGAGGTCGAGCTGATCAACGGCGGCCCCAACGTCATCTGGATCTCGGAGGCTTGTGACGACCTCAAGGACAACGTCCAGGACGACCAGGCCTGGATCGACTTCCTGACGGCCCAGGGATTTGCCGTCGACTACCAGATGGGCTCTGCCTTCTGCACCGGCTACTGGCGGACCTTGGATGCTGCCAGGATTGCCGCCCTGAACGCCGCCGATCTGGTGATTGTCAGCCGCAACATGAACAGCGGCGAGTACATCAACGGCACGGAGCCGACGCAATGGAACTCGGTCAAGACCCCCTTGATGCTGATGTCTCCCCATGTCTGCCGGAGCAGCCACTGGAAGTGGTTCAACAGCACGACGCTGACCAACGCCACGCCCCTCATGCAGCCGGGGGATCTGAATCACCCGGCCTTTACGGGCGTTACCCTCAATGAGAAGGGCCAGATCGCAGCTATTGACACTGCCACGCCGGGGCTGGTCTCCTTCCCCGGGCTCAAGACGGCCGGCAATGGCACGGTGATCGCCACCCGGGCGGACACCGGCGACGTCTGGATCGCTTCCTGGAATGCAGGCGTGGAGTTCTACACGGGCGCCGGCCAGGTTGCCGGCGGTCCGCGGGTCTTCTTTGCCGGCGGTACCCAGGAGGGGGCCGCCTCGGCGACCGCCGCGGCGAGCGGTCGAGGGGTGCTGAACCTCACCGACTCGGGCAAAGCCGTCTTCCTCAACGTCATCGATATGCTGCTTCCGTAAGACTGTCCGGTACGGCACTCCCTTCAGGAGTGAACCTCGAAGCACCAAAGGGCTGCGGGCATTGCTCGCAGCCCTTTTTCTTGGATTCCTTGACCGACATGACTTCAACACTCGCTCTTTCGCGACGGCAGCCTCGTCCCTTATACTATTGCCGATAGCGGCAGAGCACCGGACAGGTACGGCCGCGCGCAGACTCCGAGGAGAACCTTATGCCCAGCACTTCGATGCGATTGATTCGATGGCCGCTAAGCATGGTTCTGGCGACGCTCATTGGCGCCCCCTTTGTGCGTGGGGCTGAGCCGCCCAAACCGCAGGAGGGTGGCAGCACCCCCGGCCCTGTCAAGATGACCGCGCAGGAAGACCATCAAGAGAATGATGGACCTCTTGCACATCACCTCGCTGCGGCGGGGAGCGGATGGCAGCAATCGCCAGTCACCCTACGCGGCCAACTACGACGAGTCGAAGGCCAATCCCTATCCGAATCTGCCGGACCCGCTGGTGCTCAAGAACGGGCAGAAGGTCACGACGGCGGAGATGTGGTGGAAGCAGCGCCGGCCGGAGATCGTCGAGGATTTCGACCGGGAGGTCTACGGCCGAGTCCCGAAGGACACGCCCAAGGTGAACTGGGAAGTGACCGAGACAAAGGAGGAAACCAACGGCGATGTGCCGGTCATCACCAAGCAACTCCTGGGCCACGTCGACAACTCCTCGTACCCGCCGATCACCGTCGACATCCAGCTGACGCTGACCACGCCGGCCAAGGCGACCGGGCCGGTGCCGGTGATGATGGAGTTCGGGTTCGTCTTTGGACCCGGCGGGTTCGGCGGTCGCCAAAGGGGCGGCACCAAAAGCGGCGACGCCGCCTGCGGGTCGCGGCGGATTTGGTGGCGGCGGGCCCAGTTGGCAGCAGCAGGTCCTGGCCAAGGGCTGGGGCTATGCCATCCTCATCCCCAACAGCATTCAGGCCGACAACGGCGCCGGCCTGACCCAGGGCATCATCGGCCTGGTCAACAAGGGCCAGCCGCGCAAGCCGGACGACTGGGGCGCGCTGCGGGCCTGGGCCTGGGGCGCCAGCCGGGCCTTGGACTACTTCGAGACGGACAAGGCGGTGGACGCCAAGCAGGTCGGCATCGAGGGCCTGTCGCGGTACGGCAAGGCCGCGCTCGTGGCCATGGCCTATGACCAGCGCTTCGCCATCGGCTTCATCGGCTCCTCCGGCGAGGGCGGCGCCAAGCTTCACCGCCGCAACTGGGGCGAGCTGGTGGAGAACGTCACCGGCAGCGGCGAATACCACTGGATGGCCGGCAACTTCCTCAAGTACGGCGGGCCGCTGAACGCCGGCGACCTGCCCGTGGACGCGCACGAGCTGATCGCCCTGTGCGCCCCGCGGCCCACGTTCATCAGTTACGGCGCCTCATCGGGGCCCGGCGCGGAAGGCGGCTGGGTGGACCAGAAGGGCAGGTTCCTGGCGGCCGTCGCGGCCGGGCCGGTGTACCGGCTCCTGGGCAAGAAGGACCTGGGGACCACCGAGTTCCCGCCCGTGGAGACGGCGCTGATCGACGGCGAACTCGCCTTCCGCCAGCACAGCGGCGGCCACACCACCGGCCCGAACTGGCCGACGTTCCTGACGTGGGCCGACCGCTACATCAAGGCCTCGCCGACAGCCAAGCTCTGATTTGCCTTGATGAAACTTGCTGCGCTCCAGATTCACACGCTTCATTTCTTCATCCGTCACCTTGCGGCCCGTCGGATACTTTCGCCGGTCCAGGCGGCAGGTCACTTTCAACCCCTTCGCCGTGGTCGTTCGCGCAATCAGTTGCACGATCGTCTCGTAGTCGCGCAACGGTTCGCCGCGCCAATTCGAGGAGATGAACGAGAACAAGCGATGTTCGATCTTGTTCCACTTGCTCGTCCCCGGCGGGAAATGGCAAACGGCAATGGCCAGACCCGTCTCATCCGCCAGCTTCTGCAATTCCAGTTTCCACAGCCGCAACCGCGAGCCATTGCTGCCGCCGCCATCGGCCGTGATCAGCAAGTCCCGCGTCTGGGGATACAGCCTGCGGCCTTCGGCTCGCCACCAGCCGCGAATGGACGCGACGGCGAAAGCCCCGGTGTCGTGGTTCGTCCCCACGTTCACGAATCCCGTGTTGCGCTCCACGTCGTAGATGCCGTAGGGGTAGGCGCGGGGGACGTCGGGACTGGGGAAAATCGTGACCGTTCACCTGGAGGGGCTGCTTCGCGGGCCGCCATTGCTGGCCGCTGTTGTCGTAGTTTCCCAGCAGTTCCTTCTTCTTGGTGTCCACGGAGATGACGGGCGTCCCCTGGGCCAACGCCCGCTTGACTTGCGTGTTGATATGGCGGAATTGCGCGTCGCGGTCGGGATGGTCCTCGCCCTCTTCCGTCTTGCGGTTGCTTTGCAGGCTGTAGCCCTGCTCCTTCAGCAGTTGCGCGACCTTCACGTGACTGATCGGATGCTTCTGCCGGGTCAACTGCGCGGCCAAGGTCCGCGTGCTTTTGCAGATCCAGCGCAGCGGGGATTCCGGATCGCCGCGCGTTTCCGGATCGATCAGGCGATCCAGCGCGGCCGGCAGGCGGGGATCGTGGGCGATGAGTTTCTTGCGTCCCGCCCCCGGCCGCCGGATGCGTCCCGGCGGCACCGACGTCCCCTCCTCGATTTCCCGCATGCCTTTGGCGATGGCTTTGCGCGACAGGCCGCAGGCGCGACGAACTTGCGAGATGCCGCCATACCCCAAGGTGCGGGCTTCGCTGGCGGCCATCAGACGCCGAGTCCGCTCATCCAAGAGCGACCAGACGGAGGCGAATTTCTGCTACACGACAGCTCCCGCGAGGGAGGCGAGCATCTCTTCGCGAACGTGCGGGCCGTCGTAGCGCTCGCCATTGATGAAGAAGGTGGGCGTGCCGTTGACGCCATTGCGGACGCCGCTGCGGAAATCCTCCCGCACGCGCGGCCGGTGAACGCCCGCCAGGATTTCGGCGTTCAGTCGCTGGGCATCGAGATCCAGGATCGAGGCATAGCGGGCGAGGTCCTCATCCTCGAGGGCGTTCTGGTTCTCGAGCAGAATGTCGTGCATCTCCCAGAAGCGGCCTTGCCCACCGGCGGCTTCGGCCGCCTCGGCCGCGTGCTGGGCGTGCGGATGTGTCGTGGTCATCGGGAAATGGCGAAACGCGAAACACAGACGCGCGCCCAACTCCTCCTGGATCTCCTTGACGAGCGGATAGGCCCGGCCGCAGAAGGGGCATTCGAAATCGCCGTACTCCAGAAGTTGAATGGGAGCGTCGAGGAGGCCCTGAATGTGATCGCGTCCGGCCACGGGGAGGGTCGGCAAGATGGTGGTGGTCGATGCGCTCATCGGGCGGCCTTCACCTGGCCGGGTTCTTCTTGTCTGCGGGCGACCTGCTCCTTGCCGGTGGTCTGCTCTTTATTCCGGAGGTCTTCCAGGGCGGCGATGATCCCGGCGGCTCCCGGGTTGATGCCCATCGGCGAGACGTAGCTCCAGTGGATGACGCCCGCCGCATCGATCACGAACAACGCCCGCTCGCTGACTCCATCGCCGTGGCGGTACACCCCATAGAGACGGGCCACCTCCCCCTTGGGCTCGAAGTCCGCCAGCAGCGGGAAGTGCAGCTTGCGCTCGCGGGCGAACGCGGCATGGCACCATACACCGTCCACCGAGATGCCGAGCAGAGCCGCACCGTGCTCCTGGAACTCCGGCAGGATTTCATTGTAGAGCGTCATCTGGTCGCCGCACACCGGGCTCCAGTCCGCCGGGTAGAAGGCCAGAATCACGGGCTGCCCGCGCAGCTCGGTCAGGCTCAACCACTGGTCCGGCGTGCAGCGGAGTTTGAAATCGGGGGCGGCCGTGCCCGCCGCCAGTACGGTCCGATTGCCTTGTGGATACATAACGCTGATTCTGTGGACAAACCGCGAGCGGCAAAATAGGGCAATGTCTGTATCGCGTGCGGAAAAATACCCGGTTCCGGGAAGCGAGGTACGCCGCACGCTGGCGCACGGCGGATTTCGGAGAACGCGATGTTCATCCGGATACGCAAGGGCTCCGCCGAGCCTGGCGTGAACTGCGGAAGCTCCACCAGAGATAGCCGGGGATGCCGAGCGCGACCCAGACCAGGCCCATCAGCGAGTTGATCAGGGGGGAGGTGCCGTTGCGGTAGCTGCGGATGTCGGTGTAGAGCGTGAAGACGATGTAGATCGAGGCGAAGGCGATGAAGATGATGGGGGTCGCCGGGTAGCCCCAGACGCGGTAGGGCCGGGGGGCGTCGGGCATGCGTCGGCGGAGGGTGAAGACGCTGAACGCCGCCAGGGCGTAGAAGATCCAAGTGACGAAGATGAGCATGTTCGTGAGCTGGTCGAAAGTGCCGCTCAGGACGAGCATCGAGGCCCAGGTCCCCTGGAGCAGGAGCGAGTTGCCCGGCGTGCGGAACCGGGGGTGGACCTCGCCGAGCCGGCGGAAGAAGAGCCCCTCGCGGGCCATGGCGAAATAGATCCGGGCCGACATCATCGTCGTGCCGTTGACGGCGCCGAACGTGGAGATCATGATGGCCACGGCGATCACCGCCCCGCCCCAGTTGCCCAGGAAGCTGCCGACCACGTCGATGGCCACGATGTAGCTGCCGCCGCTGGCCTGGGCCGCCTGGTACTTGCGGGCCATCTCATCGACCGGGATGATGTAGAGGTAGGCCAGGTTGACCAGGACGTAGATGGCGATGACGGTGGACACGGCAATGGCCATGGCCCGGGGCAGGGTGCGCTGGACGTTCTTGATCTCGCCGGACATGTAGGTGACGTTGATCCAGCCGTCGTAGGCCCAGAACGCCCCGGCCATCGCCATGATGATCATCAGGAAGACCGAGGACGATCCGGCGGCGCCGGCGCCGAAGTCGCCTGCGGATTGGGTGAGATTCGCGAGGCTGCCGTGTCCCAGGGTGAAGGCCAGCACGACGATGGTCCCGATGATGGCGATCTTGAGCGTCGTGAAGATGACCACGATGGTGCTGCCGAGCTTGACGCCCAGGTAGTTGATCGTGGTCAGAAAGCAGGATCAGGCCGATGGTCGCGAGCTTGAGGCCGAGGAACCTGAAGGGCGTCATCGCCCCGATGCAGCGGGATGGGGATGCACCACTGCTCCCACGCCGGGGACAGGCGCGGGAAGGCGACGAAATAGCCCAGCGAATCCGCGAAGACGTAGGCGATCGACGCGATCGAGCCGGTCTGAATGACGATGAACGTCGCCCAACCGTAGAGATAGCCGACGAAGCGGTTGTAGCCCTTGTTGAAGTAGATGTACTGGCCGCCGGGGTCGCGGAACATGCCGGAGATCTCGGCGATGGACAGGGCCCCGAAGAGCGTCGCCAGGCCCGCGACGATCCAGACCAGGATGAGCAACACCGGCGAGCCGAGCTGAGTGGCCATCAGGCCCGGCTTCTTGAAGATGCCCGAGCCGATGACCGAGCCGACGCCGCAGGCGATGGCGGTGATCAGGCCAAGCTCGCGGCTGAGCCCCGCCTGCGCGGGGCTGACATCATCCCTGCGAAGACAGGGGTCGCGAGGGCTGTTTCCATTCGTATCCGTCATGGCGATCCTTCTGTGGTGGCTGATTATAACGCCTCTGCCGGGCCGGAGCAAGGCGGCGTGCGACCGGAATTGGGTGGCAATTGTTCCTTCGGGCGTAAGGAGTTACGCCCTTCGGAGGCCTCGCGCCACAGAATTCGGCGTGTTAATCCGCACCGAAAGTCAAGAGACGACCGGTGGGCTCGTAAGCGTCACGCCGTGTTGCGCTTCGCGTGTTAATCCGCCCTGACCCCGCGAATCGCCTCTCTCCGGAACCTATCATCGTTCACGCCCTCGTACGCGGCGGATTCCCATAAGATGGGGCACATCATCTTCCGGATTGTGCACATTCAGACGGTTAATCAACTCAACAAGAGAGGACTTGTTTCCGCGCCGGTCATAAAGGTAAACGAGAACGTCAACCCCATTGGGGTCCGGAAGAGAAACGTACACGGGCGGCAGTGTATCCCGGTAGTACTCACCACCAGTGTGCCCCATCGACCACTTATCAATCTTGTCGCCTCGGACATACTCCTCCCATCGGGATTGGTCCTTCTGCTGCCCCTTATCACGCAGGTACACTGGCATGCTGCCGGGGCATACGATGCGAGTCGAGTCTGCATGGACATAGACAGGGTACTCTTCCGATCGCTCCGTGCCGTCCTTGTACCTCTCCACGACCCCGAGTCCGAGGAGGTCTTTATCCTCATCATAACCGAAGACGACTGAAGCCGGCACGTGTGCCCCCACCACCCTCGTGAGAATCGCCGCCAACAGAATCGGTTCCCGATCGAGGACGCCGTTCTGCCATTTCGACAAGGCAAGTTGCCTCCGCTGTTCCGCCGCGCTATCCGGCGCGCGAAAGTTAGTGAGCTCCGCGACGACGTCCGCGTTAGGGTCTTCCTGGGCCGTGGTCCCCCGCCTGCAACCCAAAGTGGCGATGATGGAAAAGACAACGATTGAGACGGAATACCTAGCCATGATTAGTCTCCTTTAGTCGACACTACACCCTCGGGTACAACTGGGGTACAACTGGGGACAGCAAGCTATTTATCGACCCCCGGAACCTGGTACCCGTCGCCGCATAGTTCATATCGGTCACCATCATGCTCGTGCGTTTGCCCACTTCCCGCCTACGCGGGGATGATGTGCCATCCAGGTCGGCATAGTACTGTCATCCCTGCGCAGGTAGAGATATGTTGCCCATTGGTGCTTCTGTTGTCAACCAACGACAGCCGGCTGGCCTTGTTTGTGCAACAGTTGAAAAGGTAAAACACTGCGGGTTGCCAGGGGCAGACCCCGGTTAGGCCCGGGAGATGGGGCCACTCCCGCGAGCACCAAGAAAAGAGGCGGTTCAGGGTGCGGGAATGGTGGGATCGTTCCACGCACAGGGAGCCGCGGAATCGGACACGTCGGTCCGTCTGCGAGTAAGATCACACGTGCCCGGAACCAGAAGAGACCGGGCACAAGCGGAGGAAGCCGGAAGCAAGAAGGCGAAGCCTCCAATCGAGACTCCTTCCGCAGGAATCCGCCGATGGGCCGCCTTCCAAAGGGGTTCGGCCCATGAACCGCCTCCGGAGAACGTCGCAAGTGAACGCGACGTTGTTGGGATCCTGGACCGGCGGTGAGCACGTGCGTAGCGTCTACGCCCCTGAACCGCCCTTGTGGGTACGTTCGCGGGCTGGACGTTGAAGTGTGAGGGAACCACTGTTTGGGCGAGGCAAGGAGGCGTTATGGCGAAGACAGCGGGCGTTTGGAATCGGGGCCTTCCCCGCCTCGGCGGGGGATGATAGTGTCTATGTTGACTCTTGGCGGCCTGACTGTCAACGTAGAAGAACCGGCCTTGCAGGGGATTGCCCAGCCCGGCCCACTCGACTTCGCTCAGAGCCTGCCCTGAGCCCGCCGAATGGAGAACCGGGGGAGAACCGGGGGACAGCCACCCATTTATGCGCTGCGTAATGCCTACCTGTCCCCAGTATTCACTCCGGCCAGGCCGGAGCAAGGCGGAGTGCGACCGGGGCGGAATTCCGGGGGGGAATTCCGGGGACACCATACTCATTTCTCCTGCCGCTTCGGCTTGCGCCCGGGCTTGGCCGGCCGCACAGGGCGGCCGAGGAGGCTCTCAATCCGATCCAGAAACGCCGGTGCGCCCAAGGGCCGGCCGGTGCGTTCGTGCTGTCGCCACAGTTGCTCCTCCGCCGCCTCCAGCGGCTCCCGCAGATACGCCCGCCAATCCTTCACCCGCTCCAGCAAGGGGGCCACGCGCACCACGCCGTCGTCCTGGCCCGGCCACATGGGCCGCCGCACTGGACCAAGGCCACCGCCACGGCACCCGGCACAGCTTGGCCCGCACCGGATTGAGTTCCACGTACCGGGCCGCCCGCCGCAGATACCGCTCGTCCAGCGCGAACGAGGCGAAGCGGCCCTGCCACAGGTGCCCCCGCCAGCCCTCGCGAAAGTTGATCCGCCGCGTGTAGCGACGGTGGGCCTCGCCCAGAGCCCGCCGCAGCCCGTCCTCGCTCTGGGGCACCACGATCAGGTGCACATGATTGGGCATCAGGCAATACGCCCACACCTCGACCCCGCACACGGCCGCACCATTCGCCGAGCAGTTCCAGATAGGCGCGGTAATCGTCCTCTTGAAAGAACGTCGGCTGTCGCCGGTTCCCACGTTGGGTCACGTGGTGGGCGACCCCCGGAACCACAACTCTCGCCAATCGTGCCATGGCATAAACCTACCCGAGTCACGCCCCAGCGTCAAGTACCCGCCCTGGAATTACGTATGGTGTCCCCGGAATTGAGACCTTCCACCAGAACTTGACCGTGCCGGACCCTGTGACCTGCGTCTGGAGGTAGCTTTCCTCCAGGTCGCCGATGTTGCCGCTCTGGGCCGAGTACATGCCCTGGTAGCTCTCGCCGTAGGTCACCCTCCAGATGTCCGCCCCGCCCGTCGTGTACGTCAGGCCGGAATCCAGGGCCTGGCCCAGCGTGGGCGGCGGGAGGGAGCCGGATTTATGGACCTTCACCAGGCGGTTCTCAGGATCATAGCCGTAGGCATAGGTCCCATCCTGGGTCATATTGCCGCTGGCGTCGTACTGGAAGGAGGTGCCGTCGGCGGCGGTGTACTCGTTGAGGTTATTGGTCGTGTAGTTGCAGGTGCCGCTGCCCATTCTACTTCCATCGAAGCTGCTTCAACTCCTCCTCGGTGCGGATGAACTTCACCGTGCCGTCATTGAGCAGGACCAGGCCGCCCTTGGGGTCGTGGTTATCGAAGGTGAACAACACAGGTCCGCCGTGCTGATTCCAGCCTGGTTTCGTTTCAAACAAGAGAACCGTATCTGATGGTGCATCGTACATGCAACTCGGGTTAATTGCGTAATGGCCCTTGCCTTCGGAGACACTTGGGCATTTGAAAAGCGCCTTGCCAAGGCGCCAATAGGCTGAAGATAAGTCGTCGCACCACTTGGCCGCCGACGGATACGACTTCCGAATATTGCCCACCGAGCCCCCAGAGTCGGCAGCCTTGACTCCATGATACAGACGCAAACGATACCACAGATCACGAAGGTTGGCCGCGCACTGGACCCGCAGGTCAAAGGACTGTACCTCCGCCGTTACCTTGCTCAGGCTCCAGAGTCCGGCGGGGACCTCGTATTGGAAGACCTGTCCTTGTGAGGTCACGATTTTTGAATCATTGTACACCTTGAGGAGCATCAAACGCTCATCCCCCCTGTAGCACGTCAGTTCTGCCACAGCGTGCTGCCAAACAAAAGTATCCCGCAATCCTTTTTGGACCTCTGCCGCGAGACTCTTCAGAGTTGCCTGATCGCTGATGCCGATGGTGTCAAGGGATTGTAAGTATTGTTTCTCAGCGGGATTTAAGAGGTTCTGCTCCTCCGCGTAAGGGAAGAAGAAGTCCAGAGGCGACGTGGAGAACTTCATCTCGACGCGTGTGCACCCTGTCAAGTCTGGACGCGGAACCTCCCTGTCCCCCTCCAGATAGGGGATGGCCACGCCATCCGCAGTCAGACGCAGCATCTGTTCGCCTTTGAAAGCCTGCCAGGTATAGGGGACCGAGATCCACTCGCTCTTGCTTGCCCGTCCCTCATTGTTTAGACCGAGAAAACCTTGCGTTGTCTTGCCAAGAAGGTATGAGGGATCGTACTGCTCTATTGGAAGGTCGCGCGGATACTTCTTCGGAGCCATTTCCGCCTCATGGAGTAGGTCGAAGATCATCCCCGGCAGATCGCCGGCGTAATAGCCAGTCTCCAGGACGACGCGCTTTGCGCGTTCAAGTGGTCCGTTCTTCTCTCCATTGGGAAACCACGTATTGGGGCTGTATCGGCAGCTTGAGGGATACCAACTCCGTTCGGGTTTCGCCCTTCCTCAGCCGAAGATACCTCCCCGATGGCTGTGCACCCGGCAACCGGTCAGCCCGAAGGTCGAGTCGCCTCTGTATCAGAAGGGTCTCATTGTCCTGAGCCAAGTGGGCCTCACAGCAATGGATCTCCAGGTTGCCGCAGACCCACGCATCTCGCTCCGAATTGTTTCGGATTTGGTAGCGCCATTCAAACATCTCGGCGCTGACCTTCGGTGCGCCGAGCGCCGCAATTACGACGCCGCCTCCATCTTCTCTACTGCGGAAGGGCGCGTTCCTGGTTTCGCCTTGAGCGGAAGGCGAGACACAAAAGATCCATGTGAGGGCGATCGCCGTGGGCCATCGCGTCTTCGATCTCTGCGTTTTTTTACTGCTGCGGCACAAGCGGTGGGAGTTTTGGTACATTCTTCCATGCCTCCTGAATAGTGGCGCCACAATCGTCAAATTCCTTTGCGTAGCCAGGTCTGGGCCATAGGTTCTTGCTGGCGGGGTCCCACTTGAAGAGACTATAACGGGCAACGTTCTCTACGGCCATCGCCGTCGTCTCATTGATGGCAAAGCCCCGACAATCATCATATGCGTGTGACAATTCGTGCGCGTAACGCGACCAAAGGATTAATCGTGTACCAGTTCTTTCCAATATTCGGGCCTCCTGAGGAGTAAATACTCGTAAGCCCGTCGTTCCATCGTACCTTCCCGTTGAAGGCGTCATAGTCCTCGAACGCGTTCGTGGTCGACTTGCACAACGTCAGGCTCCAGGGCCTGACTCTCCCTGCGTACGTACCGTTGGGATGCGTCTCCATGAAATTGATCATGCCTTGCATCCCACTATCAAGACCTATGACAGCGGTCAGCCTCACAAACCACCATCTCTGGTCTATCAGATGCTCCTCGTCGGACTTCTGAACCTTAGCACCTGCATTCCAACCAGCCATCGTCCAGCCGACTTGCCCGGTCATCCAATCCCAACCGGGCCCACCACCATCCATCCAGGCGAGCCAGGCCTCCATCCCCTTACCGGTACCATCCCACCACCACTTCTTCTCGCCCTTTAGGTCTGTATACCACCACCCAAGCTTGCCGTCCTCGTTCCAGAAGCCAGAATCAGTCCCAGAGGGATCGCTACAGTTGACAGCATTGTTTCCACAATAGGCGTAACAGTTCATCCCATCGCCATACCCGATGGGGTCCGTCTGCAGGAATCTCCCGATCTGGGGGCTGTAGTAGCGGGCGCGGTAATAGTACAGGCCCGTCTCTTTGTCATACTCCCGCCCGGTGAACATGATCCGGTTCGGGTGGCTCGCGTCGCTGGCCCCCACGCGGCCGTAAGTCTCGTACTCGTAGACCTCGACCGTATTGCCGCTGGCGTTCGTCAGGCCCACCACGCTGCCCAGGGCGTCGAAGTGATAGTAGTACGTGCCCGCGTAGCTGCCCGCCGCCTCGGTCATGGAGATCGGCTCATCCGTGCACGGGCCGTAGATGTACTTACGCCGCAGGATGTTGCTGACATCGTACTCGGCAATGCAGTGGTCGCCGTCGTACACGTACTTCGTGATCGTCTCCCAGTTGTACTGCTTCTCGATCCGCCGGCCGGCGGCATCCCGTTCGCTGCGCTCAGGGCAGGCTGCGCGGTACAGCAGCGTGTTCCAATTGTTCGACGCCGGCTCCGGCACCGGCGGACAGGACCCCGACCACTGCACCCAGTCCACCCACCCGCAGTCCTCGCCTTCGGAGTCGGTCCCATCCTTGACGAACCGCCACTTGAGCGTGTGGGTGCCTGTGCCGCTGACGGTGAAGGTCTTTTCCTGCCAGCCCACGCTGCCGCTGATCCGCTCCTGGCGCGTGCTGTCGATCCAGAACTCCAGAGCCTGCCCTGAGCCTGCCGAAGGGTAATCGTCGTCTTCCGACGAGACCTTCCACCAGAACTTGACCGTGCCGGCGCCCGTGACCTGCGTCTGGAGATAGCTTTCCTCTTCGTCGCCGATGTACCCGCTGCGGGCCGAGCACATGCCCTGATAGTCCTCGTAGTAGTCCACCCGCCAGTCGTCCGCCCCGCCCGTCGTGTACGTCAGGCCCGAATCCAGCGCCTGGCCCAGCGTCCGCGTCCCCGTCGAGCCTTTCGTGGTCCGGATCAGGTGGTTCTCAGGGTCGTAGAAGAAGCTGTAGGTCCCGTCGGCGGTCATATTGCCGCTGGCGTCGTACTCGTAGCTGCTCGTGCCGGCGGCGTCCCGTTCGCTGCGCTCAGGGCAGGCTTCGTTGAAGGTGGAATCGGTCGCCAGAGCCCGCCCTGAGCCTGCCGAAGGGTAGCTCAATTCCGGCGGGTAATCCACCCCGGTCACCTGGTAGATGTTGTCGTACGTGTACACGTGCACCTTCGTCCCGCCGCTATCGGTTACGGTCATACCCTGGCGATTGCCCACCTTGTCATAGGTGTAGGCATACTTATGTTGCCCGTTGTTGCCCCGGTTGTCAACATACAGCAGCCGGCTGGCGGCATGCGCGTAGCAGGAGCGTTCGCCCCTGCAGACAGGAGAGGAATTATCTACCCGGATAGGCGAGATATTCGTTAAAGCTTAAAATAAGGGCAGACCCCCGCCCCCCCCCGCCCCCCGGCCCCCCTTCCCCCGCCCCCTCTCCAGTTCCCGTAGCAGTCTCGCGCGATCATCCGCGCTGAGAATTCTGTCTAAGCGTCCAGACAAGTCTGCGGGATCCAATTCCCCGCGAGCGAACGCGCGTATAGATATCGGCTATTCGGCGAGCCTTCTCATCGAGCAAGCCATCGTCGATAGCAAATAGTCTCTGTGCGTATCGATATTCCTCTGGATCAATGCGGAAATCATAGAACAGGTCCTCCAATGCCTGTACTGCTGTTAGCTGGACCTTCGGGACGTAAGCTTCGGCCTGCTTCCTCTCAAGCTCTCGGAGCAATTCCGTGCGATCATCCTTGTTCATGATCTCGTCCAGCGACTGGTTGAACGTGCCAGGATCCAGCTTTCCCCGAGCAAGCTGAAGGTAGAGACTCACGATCCGTCGAGCCGAGTCGGTGAGCAAAGCTGGTTCGACGAAGAACAGTCGTTGCGCATACCAGTAGTCTTTCAGATCGAGCAGTGGCGTGTTTTCAAAGAAGATCCTCTTCAAAGAACTGAGAGAGCCTACCATCTCCGGGGAAGGCATACGAGACTCTATGCTCCTTCTGTACAGCCACCGTTCATATGAGATAGATACACCTTCCACAGTCATCCTCACCGCACGCTCCGGACCCAACTCGCGAATCACAACCAGCTCGGGCGACCTGTATTCGATGCGATCAGTAGGACCAAGAGACGTTTTGAACCAATCCAAGTCTTGAGCAGTGTAGTAGCCGAGCTCAAAAGCCAATTGCGTCACGTTCTCGACACCTCCACTGATCGCCTCATCGAGGCCATGCAGGGAAGGGCGTCGTACTGCCATCGGCAGACTGATCAAGAATGACTCGGGCCACGTATGGTGCGCAGCCAAGCGGACGTATTGAGCGTTTACCAGACCGCCCAGGCGTACACGGTGATATGGCAGGTCCATTCGTCTGAGAACAAGAAGAGTCGTGCCGTCCTTGTCCATGAACAATTCGGCGTTTGTGCCGCGTGGACCGTTGAGATCATAGAATTTGGGCGCTTCAGCATAAATCCAGATGTCGCCTTCACTCGTGTTCTGGACCTCACATCGCAGTTCGACCGCCTTGTTCGTGATCCGGAGGGCACCCAGCTTGATGGTTACATCGGATCGATCGGCTCTTTCCCCTGGTCGAACGTCTCCTCGTACCTGCGCGCGCGCAAAAGTAAACCAGCCAACAGGCTCAAGGCAAAAACCAGACACCTGTGCCTTCCCATCTCACGTTCCCTTACCCTAAGGTGTACCATATCGTGACTTCCTGTCTTGCTACTACCAACCAATTGTTCCGCGGCTACCGGGAGGCCCGACGCGGTAACTGCGATTCCAATTATTTCTTATGTGGGGATCTACACCCTTCCATAAAGAAATGTAATGCTGGGGATTCCACGCATAGAGCGCGTCGGTAGTCTGGTCGAAAATCTGGTTCCCTCGTGCATCCAGCACATTCTTCTGGTAGGTGTCCATGGGCCTCGGGACGTTGTGACAAATCACGTCGTCAACCGCATGCATCAGTTCATCCGCGAGCACTGCAATAGGACTCGCCACCCATGTCCACGACGGTATGGCGGCGTTCGTGAGTATGCTCCAAGACCAATCTATCAATTTATTGCCCTTTGCATCGTCCCGGTAGACGACATCACCGCACCATATGTAACCCGTCGCATTGATTCGCACGCCTGCTGCCTCCACCGCATTTATTTCGCCTGGAGAGAATATGCCCAACTTCAGCAATGCCTGCACTGACCAGTAAGCATATCTGTTGCTCGTGTTACTGACACCTCCGTCCCACTTGTCTCCCACTCCCGCCAATTCCCACCCCAAGGAACCGTTCTGGGGCGTGAGTCCCCAGCTAATTGCGGTATCACTCGCCATGAACACCACGAAGTTTTCAAAAGAGTTGAACCACAGATAACTGGTGACTATCTCGTTGCCCGGGTTCGTATGGACGAACGACACCTTCAACCCAGACGGCTTGCCATCCTTGTCATAGTCCTGAGTGATTGAGTAATCCATGATTTCGGTTCCGCCTGGATCGGCAAAAACCACTGGGTTGTTCCGGCAGTAACCGTACCAATTCATCCCGTCGGTATAACCGATGGGATCAGTCTGCAAGAATCTCCCGATCTGGGGGTTGTAGTAGCGGGCGCGGTAGTAGTACAGGCCCGTCTCTTTGTCGTACTCCCGGCCGGTGAACAGGATGCGGTTCGGGTGGCTCGCGTCGCGTCGCCCCCAGGCGGCCATACACATCGTACTCGTAGACCTCGACCGTATTGCCGCTGGCATTCGTCAGGCCCACCACGCTGCCCAGGCCGTCGCAGTGATAGTAGTACGTGCC
Source organism: uncultured Planctomycetota bacterium (assembly GCA_963699595.1). GTDB lineage: Bacteria > Planctomycetota > Phycisphaerae > Sedimentisphaerales > Anaerobacaceae > PLanc-01. Next base: position 34,974 of record CAVOUO010000027.1, on the reverse strand, counting down.
CGCGTAGCTGCCCGCTGACTCGATCATCGCAGATCGGCTCATCCACACCGGGGCCATAGATGTACTTCCGCCGCAGGATGTTGCTGACATCGTACTCGGCGATGCAGTGATCGCCGTCGTAGACGTACTTCGTGATCGTCTCCCAGTCGTACTGCTTCTCGATCCGCCGGCCGGCGGCATCCCGTTCGCTGCCTCAGGCGCTCGCGGTACAGCAGCGTCCCCCAATTGTTCGACGCCGGCTCCGGCACCGGCGGACAGGACCCCGACCACTGCACCCAGTCCACCCACCCGCAGTCGTCGCCGGCATAGTCGCTGCCATCCTTGATGTAGCGCCACTTGAGGGTATGGGTGCCTGTGCCGCTGACGGTGAAGGTCTTCTCCTGCCAGCCCACGCTCCCGCTGATCAGGTCCTGCCGCGTGGTGTCGATCCAGAACTCCAGGTAATCGTCGTCTTCCGAAGAGACCTTCCACCAGAACTTGATCGTTCCCGCCCCCTGGACCTGCGTCTGGAGGTAGCTTTCCTCTTCGTCGCCGATGTACCCGCTGCGGGCCGAGCACATGCCCTGATAGTCCTCGTAGTAGTCCACCCGCCAGCCGTCCTCCCCGCCCGTCGTGTACGTCAGCCCCGAACATGTCATTGCGAGCGGAGCGCGGCAATCCAGCGCCTGGCCCAGCGTCCGCGTCGGCGACGAGCCGGATTTCGTGGTCCGGATCAGGCGGTTCTCGGGATCGTAGAAGAAGCTGTAGGTCCCGTCGGCGGTCATATTGCCGCTGGCGTCGTACTCGTAGCTGCTCGTGCCGGCGGCGGTGTACTCGTTGAGATTGTTCGTCGTATAGGTGCAGGTGCCGCTGCCGTCGATGACACTGGTGCGGTTGCCGGCGGCGTCGTAGTTGAAGGTGGTATCGGTCGCCAAGTAGCTCAATTCCGGCGGGTAATCCACCCCGGTCACCTGGAGGTTGCCGCGCTTCGCTCGCAATGACATGATGTTGTCGTACGTGTACACGTGCGTCCTCGTCACGCCTCCGGCGGTCACCGTCATGCTCGTGCGATTGCCCACGTTATCATAGGCGTAGGCGTTCCCCGCCTGCGCGGGGATGACATTACTTATGTTGCCCATTGTCGGTCTGACTGTCAACATTTGTGCAACAGTTGAAAAGGTAAAACACCCCGCCTGCGGAGAATTCTTTATTCCTTCACGCACAAAGAGTTACGCGACTTTCGGGGTTCACCCGTGCACAGAATTCCGGCGCGATTCGTGCAACACGGCCCCTATATAGAGGGACAGTCTGCTCCGAGGCAGAGCCTCGGAATTGATGATTTACGATTGATGATTGATGATTTGGAAGCGGAAGGAAGAGACATGAGCCGGCTGGAGCCGATCATGCAAAACAAACCCAATTCCTCGATTGCGAATTGCGGACGGGGGACGCGGGGTAAATGCGCCAAACAAACCCAATTCCGGCCGCTGCGGCCGTGGAGAGCCCCCATGATTCCACCATTCCACCATCCCAATCTCGTGTCGATTGTGCGAAACAAACCCAATTCGGACCGGGGCCATGTGAGGGGCAAGTCCTGTATGGGCAAAGAGTTATGGTGGATTATACAGGCGAAGGACTTCGGCAAAACAAAGCCAATTGCCCGAAGCGGGGCACCGAGGCGGTGTCCGGCGGGACCGGGTGGCACGAGGCCGGAGGGAAGAGGGGCCTGGGGGCTTGTACAAACAAACCCAATTCCTGCCATTATGCCGATCCGGAGATCGGCGTTCCCGGGGGTGAATCGTGCGAAACAAAGCCAATTCCCAGGGATCGAGCCGAAGCGATGGAGATGGAATCCGCCACCATATGCCGGCCACACCCGCAAGGTGGGATTGCGGAAGGAATCGTTGAAAGAAAGCCTGCGGATGGGGAAAATGAGGCCCGATGTTCAGCCGTGGGTCGAAAGGGCTTGCGTATCAAGGAGTCGCAGATGAGGAAGGCTGTGGTCATCACACTATCGTTGTGGGCGGTTTGTAGTATGCCCGTGAGGGCATCTGTAGGGGTAGGCCCCCGTGCCTACCCTGTGTCGGAGGGCAGCCACGGGGGGCTGCCCCTACAGGGCATGTGGTCGTTTCAGTTGGACCGCGAGGATCGCGGCGAGGCGGACCAGTGGTTCGAGCAGGACCTCTCCGACGTGATCGTCCTGCCGGGTGTGCTGACGGCCCAGGGATTCGGAGACCCGGTGTCGATGCAGACGAAGTGGACGGGCAACATCAACAAGATCTGGCAGAGCGATCCCTACTACAAGCAGTATCAGACGCCCGGCAATTTCAAGATGCCGTTCTGGCTCCAGCCGGACCGGCACTACGTCGGAGCGGCGTGGTACCAGCGGCAGATCGATATCCCCCGCGACTGGCAGGGCAAACGCCTCGTGCTGTTCCTGGAGCGGCCGCACTGGAAGACCACCGTCTGGCTGGATGACCGCTGCCTCGGCTCGAAAGACAGTCTCGGCACGGCCCACGTGCACGAGCTCGGCTCCAGCGTGCCTGGCGGCAAGCACCGACTGACCGATCCGCGTCGATAACCGCATGATCGTAGACGTCGGCAACAACGCCCATAGCGTCTCCGACCATACGCAGGGCAACTGGAACGGGATCGCCGGCCGCATCGAACTGCAGGCGACCGACCCGGTCTGGATCGACGATGTCCGCGTGTATCCGAATATCAAGGATAAGACCGTCAAGGTGAACGTGAGCATCGGCAACAGTACCGGCGCAGCCGGCGCGGGCACGCTGGCGATTCATGTCGCTCAGCCGCCCTCGGCTGAGGTCAATCAGCCCCGGTGGCGGTGCACATGTTCCGGTATCGTGGACGGCGCAAGGCGGCGAGTGCCGAGGGCATTTGCCCGATGGGCGACGACTGCCAGCTCTGGGACGAGTTCCGGCCCAATCTCTATACGATGACCGTCGGATTGAAAGGCCCGAACTGCCAGGATCAAACCAGCGTCCAGTTCGGCATGCGGGAGGTCGGCACGCAGGGGACGCGGATCGCCCTCAACGGCACGCCGATCTTCCTGCGCGGCACGCTCGAATGCTGCATCTTCCCGCTGACCGGGCATCCGCCGACCGATGTGGACTCCTGGAAGCGGATCATCCGCATCGCAAGGCCCACGGCCTGAACCACATCCGGTTCCATTCCTGGTGTCCGCCGGAGGCGGCGTTCGTCGCGGCGGATGAGCTGGGGTTCTACTACCACGTCGAGTGCTCCGCCTGGGCCACCGTCGGCGACGGCGGCCCGTTCGACAAGTGGCTCTACCAGGAGAGCGAGGCCATGGTCAAAGCCTACGGGAACCATCCCTCCTTCACGTTCATGGCCTACGGCAACGAGCCGGGCGGCAAGAACCAGAACCGCTTCCTGGGCGATTTCGTGAGCTACTGGAAGAAGAAGGACCCGCGCCGGCTGTACACCTCCGGGGCGGGCTGGCCGCTGCTGCCGGAGAACGATTACTACAGCACGCCGGCGCCGCGCATCCAGCAGTGGGGCCAGGGCGTGCAGAGCCGCGTCAACGCCAAGCCGCCCGAGACGATGACCGACTACCGCGAGTTCGTCGAGCAGCACAAGAACGCGCCGGTGATCAGCCACGAGATCGGCCAGTGGTGCGTGTACCCGAACCTCGATGAGATGACGAAGTACAAAGGCCTGCTCAAGGCGAGGAACTTCGAGATCTTCCAGGACCAGCTCGAACGCAACGGCATGCTGAACCAGGCCCGCGATTTCCTCATGGCCTCGGGCAAGCTGCAGGCCCTGCTGTACAAGGAGGACATCGAGTCGGCCCTGCGCACGCCGGGCTTCGGCGGGTTCCAGTTGCTGGACCTGCACGACTTCCCCGGCCAGGGCACGGCTCTCGTCGGCGTGCTCGACCCGTTCTGGGGCTCGAAGGGCTACATCACCGCCGAGCAGTACCGCCGATTCGCGGGGCCGATGGTGCCGCTGGCCCGCCTGGAGCGGCGGATCTTCGAGGCCGGCGATGTCGTGAAAGCCCGAATCGAGCTGGCCCAGTTCGGCCCGGCGGACCTGGAAGACGTCACAGCCTGTGTGGACGATCCGCGGTCCCGGCGGCATCGTCGCCGAAGGGGGCTTCCCGCACACAGACGATCAAGGCCGGCACTCTGAGCACGCTGGGCGAGACTCAGTGCCAAGCTGCCCGACGGCGCGAAGGCCCAGAAGCTGAATCTCGAAGTCACCATCCACGACACCGAGGCAGCCAACGACTGGGACCTCTGGGTGTTCCCCAAGGCGGTGTCCACAGAGCCGGCCGATGATATCCTGGTCACGCGCGAGTTGAACGAAGCGGCGCTCCATCGTCTCAACCAGGGCGGCAAGGTGCTGTTCCTGCCCTTGCCTCAGACGATCCGCAACGATGACCGGCACCCGCTCACGATGGGCTTTTCCAGCATCTTCTGGAACACGGTCTGGACGGACTGGCAGCCGCCGCACACGCTGGGCATCCTGTGCGATCCGAACCACCCGGCCCTCGAACAGTTCCCCACCGAGTACCATTCGAACTGGCAATGGTGGGAGTTGATTCACGGGTCAGCGCCCTTCATCGTCACCGACCATCGCAACCTGCGTCCGGTGGTCCAGGTCATCGACGATTGGGTCACGGCCCGCAAGCTCGCTCTCGTCTTCGAGGCCCGCGTCGGCAACGGCAAGCTCCTGGCGTGCGGCTGCGACCTGGTGAGCGATCTCGACCAGCGACCCGTCGCCCGCCAGATGCGCCACAGTCTGCTGGCCTACATGGCGGACGCGCGATTCGACCCCAAGTACGCGATGACCACGGCCCAGTTGGCCGATCTGTTGAAAGAGCCCAGTGCTCTCCAGAAACACGAATGACCGGAGAAGGGGACATTCTACTTTTTCGCCCGAGAGTCCCCTCTCCTCCTTCGAGTGGTTTGTGCCTCTCGTCGCCGGGTTGCTTGACAGGGCAGGAGGATTCCCCTACTCTCTCTGTGGTTGAAGGCTTTGTACTGGACTGACTCCGGTTGCCGGCGTGTCGGAGATGGTCTGTCGCCGACCAAGGTGTCCCACGAGGGCACTTGAGAATAGGGGCGTGCAGAAGACAGGGTCACATACTATGGGGAGTCCTGAATGGGAGTAAAGGGGATCGGGCGTCGCCTCCTGAGAGTGACGGGCCTGGACAACGTCATTTATGCGGTGCCGTACACACGAAACCTGCGGAGAGTTGGCCAGCTCATGCGCCTCGAGGGACACCAACTGCAGCAGTTCCAGCAGCAGCGTCTGAGGGCGATCGTCCGGTATGCATATGACAACGTCGAGCTGTACCATAGGAAGTGGCGGCAGTTCGGCGTGCACCCCGACGAGATCCAAACGGTCGCCGATCTCAAGAGACTGCCGATCATCACGAAGGACGACTTGCGCCGGGGCTTCCCGGACGCCATCCGGTCGCGGGAGTTCCGGCGGGAAGATTGCTTTACCGTCGGGACCTCCGGCTCCACCGGCACGCCGGTCCGCGTGTTCGTGGACTTCGACAAGGCCATGATCGATTTCGCGTTGAGTGAGCCCCGGTACATGGGGGGAATGCCACCCATCACTTTCCGCCGGGCCGTGCGCGACTGCCTGGTGCGCCGGAACATCATGTTCATGTCCATCTTCGTAAACAATGAGCTGGCCTACGAAACACTCTACGCCCGAATGTTCTCGTTGATGAGACACACGGTCGTGGATTGCCTCCTGCCACCCAGCGTTCACATCGCCCAGATCAACACGAAGAAGCCCCAGTACCTCCATACCTACGCCAGTGTCCTCCGCAACGTGTGCATCGCCGCACGGGAAGGCGGCATCCAGATGCATCGGCCCCAGCTCATCTTCACCACCGGCGAGGTCACCGATCCCCATCTCCGGGCCCTGGTCAAGGAAACCTTCGGGACAGACCTGCTGGATTCCTACGCCGCGATCGAGTTCGGTTTCATCGCCTGTGAATGTCCCCAGCATGAGGGGCTGCATGTTTTTACGTGGAAGGTCATGGTCGAGCTGCTCGATCCGGAAGGCGAGGAAGTCGCCGACGGGGAAGCCGGCCGGGTCATAGTCACCGATCTCTTCAACCGGGCCACGCCGCTGATCCGGTACGGCGGCCTCGGCGACTACGCGGTCCGCAAAAAGGGCCTGTGCTCCTGCGGCAGGCCGCTGCCTTTGTTGGCGCGGCTGGAGGGCCGGATGGCGGACTCGGTGGTCTTGCCGAACGGACAGACCGTGCATCCTTACCGCCTGACGCTGGCGCTGGAGGATATCCCGCATTTGAACAAGTTCCAGATCCGGCAGGAGCGGCCGGATCATATTCGGGTGTTGCTGGTAAAAGATCGGACGCCAGAGGCCGAAGGCGTGTCCTTCGCGCCGGGCGGGGACATTGGGCGGACCATCCTCGATCGGTTCGGCGCGATCCTGAGAGACCAGGTGAATGTCGAGTTGGAGACCACCGAGGATATTCCCAGGAAGCCCGGGCACCGCAAATACGCCACGGTGGTCTCCCTGGTCCAGCGCGCTGACCGTTCGCGCCGGCACCTTCACCAGGCAAGAGGAACTATCCCGCCGCTGGGCCGGCATCACAGCCACCCGCACTCCAGATACGGGGACCTCCTCAAGCGGGCCGCGTCGTCGGGCGTGACGTGATCGCCCACCAGGTAGATATGGCTGTCGTAGCCCAGGAATCTCCATTCGTTCAACGCGGGTCCCAGGGGATGCGCCTCCGGGACACCCACGACGAAGTACGGATAGTCCCTGGCCGCGCGGGCGAGGCTGTCCAGGAACCATTTGAGGTATTCCGCGCGGTTATCCTTGACGCACCAGAAGGCCAGGAGAAAGAACCGCAGGATCGTCGAGGGCTTCGGCATCGGCGGGTAGCCGAAAGGGCGCAGAAGAGGTGAGACGAGATAGAGCCAGCGCAGCTTGCCCCCGTATCCGGCGACGATGTACTGTTTGTACGAGACCTGATCCCACGGGGCGCCGCAGGCCAGGATGCTTCCCTGCCGGTCCGTCAGGAGATAGAAGGACTCCCAGGACAACTCCGGATGCCGGCCGAACAAGTCCCCAATCCAGGCAGGGAAAAAGTCGCTGCGTCCTCCCTCGGCCACCAAGAAGTCCTCGAGCGCCGCGCGATCCTCCGGCGTGGCCGGGCGGAACACGCAGGAATTCGGCAGCGAAAGGGCACCCCGACAGGTGAGGAACGTCAGGGTGTGATACGGGCAGAGGAAGGTGTGCCTGGGCATGTGCGGTCGTTCTTTGGTCAGCAGGCGCTGGGCCGGGAGGTTGTCCTTGAGAATCGCCGTAAGGAAGTAGCGGACCCCTTGCGCACGAAATTGCTCGATGATCGGTCGATACGCACCGGGCAGGGACAGGAGCACTCGTTTCGCCAGGTACTCCCGGCGGAAGCGCAGGCCGAACAGATACACGACCTTCTCGGGGCGATGATCGATGAAGCACTCGTGGACCGTATGCGCGCCCAGGCCGGCGATGCGGCCCTCTTGGGTGTCCCGGCAGACCAGCAGGTGAGCCTCCTTGCCCTCGGCCATGAAAGACCGGTAGGCATCGGGCCGGCGCGTGTGGATCAGCGAGACGTTGCCCGGAAAGACGTTTTCTTCCAGGAGGCAGAGAATCTCGGCCGAGTCCGCCGCGGTGGCCGGCTGGATCACAAAACGATCAGACCTCATCGGATCAGTCTCACGGCGTGGCGTCCGCGCGGATGACTTCGACTTCCGCCAGTTGCAGCGCGTATTTGCCGAAGTAGCGCGTCTTGCGCAGGCGCGTAGACTCGATCTTCACGTAGCGGAACGAGCGCGGGGTGAAGTCGAAACGCTCCGGGCCGGTCACGTCCTTGGTCTTGCGATCGGAATCGTCCGGACCGACCGCCGGCCGGCGAAAGCTGTTCATCTTGGCGAGCTCATCCCAGGCTTTGCCATCCTGTGAGACGAGAATATGAAAATCCAACGGGAAACCATCGTACGACTGGTCGATCTCGGTCGATTCGACGAACGGCTCGGAGCAGTGGGTATTCTGCCAGGCGTCGCCGTGGTCCAGCGGCCACAACTGGATCGCCTTGGCACTGACGGCCTGCCCCAAATCCACCTGCACCCACTCCGTGTGCTTGCCGTCGTCGAACAGTGCGCTGGTCCAGCCGCGATGTCCGACCCGGGTATTGATGCGGACGCCATCCGTCAGCTTGGCCATGTCCCAGTTGTCTTTTTCCTTCTCGGGCTTGAAGTTGCTCGAGGCCGTGACCGGCTTGTACAAGGCCGCATTCCAGTACGCGATCGGCGCCGGCAATCCGTCCTTGGGTGTGACCGTATACGTCTTGCCCGCTTCCGTCGCGAACGTGCAAACCTGCCCATAGGGCCTGTCCGCCGCCGTCACGTTCACCGAACCGCCGGCGGTGTCCTGGACGACAACCGTCTTACCCGGCCACGGGTTGAGCACGCTGCACGGCCTGCCCTTCTCGCTCACGATCGTGATCGGCTGGCACACGCCGCCCTTGGTCTCGGCCGAGACCAGAAACGCTCCGGCGGCACGGATCGTGACGAACTTCGCCTCCGGGTGATGCCAGCAGGGGAACAGCCGCAGGAAGCCCTCGTGGCTCTGCAGCAGCATGGCGTTGATGCCTTCCGCCACGCCGGCCCCCTCGACGTTGCCGCCGCCGCTGCGGAAGTTGTTCACGCCGATCTTGGAGAAGTAGGCCCGGCATCGCTCGATCACCTCCGGCGGATGATCGGCCAGGCGGGCCGCGATGGAGAAGATCTGCGGCGGGTTGTTCAGCCACTCGACGTAGTACTGCGGCTTGATCGCCAGCGTGTTCCGCGCCACGGCCAGCAGCCACGCGTCGGAGCCCAGGCCCACCTGCTCGCCCGGAAAGACCGGATACAGGACCCAATCCTGCTCCGTCACCAAGGGATTCAACGTCACCTCGCCCCACGCGAAGACCCGGCGGCCGTAAGCGTAGCTCATCGGATACTCGGCCAGATTCGCGAGGAAGTCCTTCCAGCGGGCGATGTCCTTCTCCGTATACCCGGTGTTATACCCGCTGGCGGTCAGGTCCTGGGTCAGATCGATCATGCCTCGATAAAATCGACGCAGGAAGGCCAAGCCCGTGATGCCGTTGTAGGTATCGACCGTCGGGCCCTCCATGGGCTTGCTGTCCACGATCACGTACCGGGGCGTGCCGTTGGGCCGGATCTGCTTTGTTCTTTTCCAGGTCCTGGTCCCAATAGGCGGCCACGTCCTTGAAGAACGGATACATCGACTTGGCCCACTCCAGGTCGTACGTCGAGTAGTACCGCTGGATCAGGTTCAGCGACGCCTCGACCGCATGGGTCTTCTGGCCGAGAATGACCGGCTCGTTCAAATGGCCCGGCGCGGTGGCCATGAAGAAGAGCGTACCGGCCACCTTCCCGGCCTTCGCCTGCATCCGGCCGAACACGTTCGCCTCCAGGACCGTGCGATCGTACGGCTCCGACTGCTCGATCCGGTTGGCCGAGTACGCCCCATAATAGAGGGCCTCGTTGTTGTAGTTCCAATGATAGTCGCCGCCCCAGGGGACCTCATCATTGACGGGGAACCCGTTGCATCCGACGGGATACTTGCCCACGCGGGTCGAGCAGCCCAGGACGTACAGGGCGCCGTAGTAGGTCCGCTCGATGATCGGCTCGGCGTCCAGCCGGACGTAGGACTTGTGCCAGTAGCCGTCCCACCAGGTGCGATGCTTCTGAATCTGCTCCTGCACCTGCTCGCGCGAGAGGGCCTTCACGGCTTCCAGCGCCGCGGGCCGGGGATCGGCGGGGTTCATCGTGACCGGGATGCCGGTGCTGTGGACCTTCGTGACCACCAGGAGGCTCCGGCCGGGCTCCAGCGTGAACAACTGCGCCGACTTCACCTGGAGATCGTTCCCGTCGTAGTTGACCGTGTTGTCGATCTGGGTCTGGCACTGGGCGTCGAAGAGCCGCGTCACCACCGCCGCCCACATGCGGAACTCGCAACTGCCGAAGTCGTTGTAATCGGGCGGGACGTGGGTCTTGCGCATGGTCCAGGCGATGGCCGGGTCTTTTTCCTCGATCCCGGCGGCGACCTCGAAGGGCTCGGCGCGGTTGGCGAACTGATCGGCGCACGTCTCGATCCGCAGGGCAATCGGCTGCTTGCCCCGATTCTCGATCATGTTGACGAGCAGATTCTCCGACTCATGCGGCACCACCGAGCGCAGCGCGACGACCTTCTCCGCCTTGGTCAGCACCGTGCTGGCCTCGGCGCGGTACAGGTCCACGGATTGCTGGAACGTGGCCCCCGCCAGGTCCGGCAGGAGCACGTTCAGATAGCCCGCCAGGACGTTGCCGCTCTGCCACCACTTCTTGTCGCGGCACTTGTCCCGCCAGAAATCGGTCTTGCCCAGGTGAAACGTCAGACGCTCGGGCGTGCCGGAGAGCGTCACCATCAGATTGCCGTTGCCCAGGGCCGGGAAGTAGTTCATCGTCTCATAAGCCGAGACCGCGGTCGCCAGACGCGGCTGCGTATTGGCGATCACGCACCGGCCCAGAATCGTCCGGACTTCATCCGGCTGCGCACCCCAGACCCTCCCCACGAGCAGCAGACACCCCAACCCCACCACGCGGCACCAACGCCTTCTCATGTCACACATCCTTTGAAATAGACCTGCGGCAAGAGCATCGAAGTCTATCACACTTCGGCACTCTATGGTACCTTGATGTCGTGCATTTTTCCACGGATTGTCCGGCATCTTGCGGGCCTGGCTCTCCTGGGGTACAAGAGAGGGACAGATTGTCTTGGGAGGTTATTATGAGACAGACAATGGTGCATGGCTGCGTGGCCGCCCTGCTGGGCGTCTTCCTCTGTTCCGCCGGCTTCGGCGCCGAATCCGGCGTCCAGCTGGTGGTCCGAGCGGACCGGCCCGGGGCCAGGATCAGCCCCACGATGTACGGCGTCTTCTTCGAAGACATCAACTTCGGCGCCGACGGCGGGCTCTACGCCGAACTGGTCAAGAACCGCTCCTTCGAGTTCCCCGAGCCCTGATGGGCTGGAGCGAGGTCAAGCAGGGCACGGCGCGCCGGCTCGATTCGAGTCCTGGACCAGGACCCGCTCAACCCCGCCAATCCGCACTACCTGCGCATCGAAGACCGATGGCCGGCGCCGGCTACGGCGTCGCCAACGATGGATTCGCCGGGATGGGCGTGCGCAAGGGCGAGGAGTACGTGTTCTCCGCGTTCGTCCGCGGCGGTCCGGCAAGGCTGTCCTGCGCGTCGAGCTGGTGAGCGCCGGATGGGCAGCGTCCTGGCGCAGGCGAGGCTCAAGGGCTTCGACTCGGCTTGGGCCAGAGAAGTCGGCGACGCTGCGTCCCACGGCCACGGAAGCCCAAGGCCCGGCTGCGGGTGCTCCTGGAGACACCGGCGGCACGCGTGGACCTCGACATGGTCTCGCTCTTCCCGCAAGAAGACCTGGAAGAACCGTCCCGAACGGCCTGCGGGCCGACCTCGTGCAGTGGCTGGCCGACCTGAAGCCCGGCTTCCTGCGCTTCCCCGGCGGCTGCATCGTCGAGGGCCGCTACCTCAGCACCGGTACCAGTGGAAGAACACCATCGGCGAGCCCGAAGAACGCAAGCTGATCATCAACCGCTGGAACGACGAGTTCAAGCACCGCCCTGCGCCGGACTACTTCCAGTCCTTCGGCCTGGGCTTCTTCGAGTACTTCCTGCTGTGCGAGGACATCGGGGCCGAGCCGCTGCCGATCCTCAACTGCGGCATGGCCTGCCAGTTCAACTCCGGCGAGCTGGTGCCGCTCGATCAGCTCGATCCCTACATCCAGGATGCGCTCGACCTGATCGAGTTCGCCAACGGTCCCGCCACGAGCACCTGGGGCGCCAAGCGGGCCGAGATGGGCCATCCCAAGCCGTTCAACCTCAAGCTGCTCGGCGTCGGCAACGAGCAATGGGGCCCGCAGTACATCGAGCGGTACGAGCGCTTCGCCAAGGTCCTCAAGGCGAAGCACCCGGAGATCAAGCTGATCTCCAGCGCCGGCCCTTCGCCCGATGATGAGCGGTTCCAGTTCCTCTGGCCCAAGCTGCGCGAGCTGAAGGCGGACATCGTGGACGAGCACTGCTACGCCGATCCCGACTGGTTCCTCGACAACGCCGACCGCTACGACAGCTACGACCGCCAGGGCCCCAAGGTCTTCATGGGCGAGTACGCCGCCCAGAGCGTCAAGACCGTCAGCCCGGAGAACCGCAACAACTGGCAGTGCGCCCTGTCCGAGGCGGCCTTCATGACCGGCCTGGAGCGCAACGCCGACGTGGTGGTCATGTCCTCCTACGCGCCGCTCTTCGCCCACGAGGAGCGCTGGCAATGGCGGCCGGACCTGATCTGGTGCGACAACCTCCAGTCCTACGGCACGCCGAACTACTACGTCCAGCAGTTGTTCAGTCTCAACCGGGGCGACGTGGTCCTGCCGGTAGAGGTTCGTAGTGTGCCCGTAAGGGCATCCGAAGAAACGCCTCACGGCGTCACTACAAACGCGTCAAGCAAGGAGCCCGGCCTGTACGTGACGGCAAGTCGCGACCAGAAGTCAGGCGAGATCATCCTGAAGGTCGTCAGTAACACGCCCCGGCCTACCGCAGCGGACGTGAAGATCGAGGGCATCAAGCAGATCGCGCGCCAGGGTACGATGATCGTGTTAGCCGGCGCGAAGCTCACCGACGAGAACTCCCTCGCCGAGCCGAAGAAAGTGGCCCCGGTCACATCCGCACTCAAGGGCGCCAGCACGAGTTTCAAGCACACGTTCGCCGCCCTACTCGCTCACCGTGCTGCGTCTGAAACCTCGGGATTGATACCGATTACATCTGGATTCCCTGTAGAAGCCACGGGAGGCTACACTTCTCCCGCACCCTCTCAGGTTACGTATCCCAGAGGAGAGCGACGACCACAGAGAAGCACGCGAGACCGAAGAGAAAGAGCGCGTAGATGAAGTGTTCCATCGTCAGGGTCAAACTCACCCCGGCAACGCTGACGATGACCGCCATGCCCGACGAGGTGCCGGCCAGTCCCACGAACTTGGCGACGGCGCCGACGCTCAAGGTGGATGCCGTCACCGCCCCCGCCGAGGCGCTGTCGCCGGGGCTGGTCAACCATCCGAACAGCCCGAGGGCCGTCACCAGCAGGCCCTTGGCAAAACCCCGCCGGACCAGTTGCCGGGTCAGGCAGCGCTTGGCCCGGAAGAACAGGACCCGCGCCCGCAGCTCCTTGCATTCCAGGGCCTCGGCGATCTCGGCGTAGGACATCTGCTCGAAGCAGCGCAGCGACAGGACGTTGCGGTAGGTCAGTTGCAGCCGGGCCATGGCGTCCACGGTCGCTTCGCAAAGCTCCCGCCGCATCGCATAGCTCAGGCCGTCCTCGCGATCTTCTGCGAGGTACTCCGACAGCCGCTGGCGGCTCCGCGCCGAGAATCTCGATCGCCTGGGCCCGCGCCCGGTCGCGATAGTAGTGCTGGACCTGGCCCAGAGCGGTCCGCAAGAGCCAGCCCCACAGCCGCTCCGGGTGCTCCACCTCTTTGATCCGCTCGACCATCTTGAGCAGCGTCTCCTGCAGCAGGTCCTGGGCCAGGTCGTGGTTCAGCGTCAGCCGGTAGAGGTACGCCTGGAGCCTGGGCGCGACCGCCTCCGCTAAGCGGTCCAGGCTCTGCCGGTCCCCAAGCTGCGACTGCCGGACCAATTGGCTGATACCTTCTTCGGCATCCATTGGGTCAACCCACAATTGATAGTCCAAGTCGCGTCCACAATGTTACACGCCGTCGCGCGATTTCTCAAAGAAAGTACACTCCAACGGTGTAACGAAGCCGGCTCGACCTGGACTGAATATGTAGCGAAGGGGCCGAATGCCCGAAGTGAACAGAAGCTCGGCCGAGCGAAGGATAAGGAGACAACCATGTCAACGAATGCAAATAGCTTTAGCCGCGTGACTTACATCATCGTGGTCTTGTCATGCCCTCTGCTCGTTCACGCGGGCAATTTCGCCGGCGGCACCGGCAGGCCGGACGATCCTTACCGGATCGCCACCGCGGAGCAGCTTGCCTCCATCACTGCCACGATGAGTTGGCCTAACAATCACTTTCTCCTGATCAACGACCTCGACCTGGACCCGAACCTGCCCGGCAGGCGAGTGTTCGACGGGGCCGTCATCGCTTCGGGCGCCGCCCCTTATCGATATCCGTTTCGCGGGCAATTTTGATGGTGGCGGCCATACTATTCGGAACTTGGTAATCCGTGCCAAGGGCCAGAGTAGTTGGATTCTGACTTCGGCAGGGCTGTTTGGCGGCATTGACGGAGGAGCGGTAGTGAGAAATCTGAAGATCGAGGCGGCCGACGTGCAAGCGCTCGACCGGCGGGCAGGAATTCTGGCGGGGGAAAACGCCGGCCGAATCATCAACTGTCAGGTCAGCGGTCGCGTTTCCAGCAATGGCAGTATGGCAATGCTCAGTCTCGACGAGTCGGGTGGACTCGTGGGTCGCAACATGGGCAACATCAGCGACTGCCGGGCGGACACGGACTGGGTACAGGGTGACGGGTGCGCCGGGGGCTTGGTGGGCACCAACTTCCCGGAAGGCAGCATCGTGAGCTGCCGCGCTGTCTGCCAAGACGTGTGTGCCCGCCGGTTTGCCGGCGGCGGCCTCGTTGGCACCAATTCCGGCTACGTCATCGGTTCTGCGGCCATGGGCGGGATTCTCGCACCGGATTCCTCGCAGATGCAGGGGGGACTGGCGGGCGCCAACCGGGGCACGATCCTCAATTGTTACGCCGGCAGCGACCTTGCGGCCGGGGCACGGTGCTCGCAACTCGGCGGGCTCGTGGGTGAGAACAAAGGCACGATCATCAACTGTTCCGCCGGCGGCAATATCAGCACGCAGGATCGATGCGCCTTGGTCGGTGGTCTGGTCGGATGGAATCTGTTCTCCCAGGCCCGCGTGCTGAACAGCTACGCGGTCGGGACGATTTCCAGCGGCACGAACAATTCGGACGTGGGTGGTTTGGTGGGAGGCAACCGCGATGGTGACGTGAAGATGTCCTTCTGGGATCGCGAGACGAGCGGCATGGCCGAAAGTGCCGGCGGCGAGGGATTGACAACCGCTCGGATGCAACAAGCCACCACCTTCCTGGAGGCAGGCTGGGACTTCGTGGACGAACGTTCCAACGGAGTCACGGACGCGTGGTGCATGCCCGAGGGCGGCGGATACCCGGTGCTGGCGTTGGGCTTCGACGCGGACAACCCGCCCCGGTTGGCGGGCGAGGGGACCGCTGCGGCCCCGTACCGGATCGGCACCCCGGACGATTTGGGCATTATGTGGCGCCATGATCCCGCCGCCCGTTACCAGCTTGTCGCCAACATCGATCTGGCGGGGATCCGCTGGCTGGGCGCTCCCATCGCCGCCTTCAGCGGCACGTTCGACGGCAGCGGATTCGTCATCTCCCACTTGACGCTCCACGAGTCAAGGATGGCCGGCCTGTTCGGCTTCCTCGGCCGCAACGCGCTGGTCATGGACCTGGGGATCGCAGATGCCAACATCGTCGCCGGAGACGAGACGCAGGATCTGGGCATTCTGGCGGGAAAGAGCTACTATGAAACCGACATCATCCGCTGTTACGCGACGGGTCGGCTCTCGGCGGGTCGGCGGAGCTTTGCTCTGGGCGGCCTGATCGGACGGAACTACAGCATCGTCACGGATTGCTACGCGAAGGTGGACCTGTCCTGTGGGGAAAAGAGCGGTTGCCTGGGGGGCCTGCTGGGCTATAACCATGGGGCCGCCATCCACTCCTACACCGCGGGGGCCGTCGTGACGCCGGACCCGAACATGACCTGCGGCGGCCTCATGGGAAGCGCCGTCGGCACGCTCCCCGCCAACAACTGCTACTTTCTGGCCCCTTCCGACGGCGGCGGGCCGAACAATGGCCTCGGCATTCCTCTCACCGACGCCCGAATGAAGCAGCAAACGAGGTTCGCCTTCTGGGATTTCAAGAACACCTGGAGGATCTGCGAAGGCAAAGACTATCCCCGGTTGTGGTGGGAGATCATTGACTGTGACCGACCATGAGCCATCGCAGGAAAGAATCGCTTTGCATACGTCGCCAGCCTGGCGGGAATAAATGAGGGTACAATCACAGCACGCCAGGCTGGCATGATTCTGGGAGTTTGAGGTTATACGGATTCGGAAAAGTCCGTGCGCGGCACCGACTTTGTCATCCTGAGGCGCAGCCGAAGGATCTGGCCACCAAATGGGAGGTTTCTCTCCTTCGCGGCCCAGATCCTTCACTCCGCTGCGCTCCGTTCAGGATGACAAGCGGGACGCAAGAATTAATCCTAATCCGTATTAGAGGTTTGAAGTTTCAAGAGCTCCTTCTTCCCACTTCAAACTTCAGACTTTACACTTCTCACTTCTTTTGCAGCGCGTAGAGCTTGGTCATGGTGGCCACGTAGACGACGCCGTTGGCGGCGATGGCGGTGCTGGAGATGGCGCTGTCCAGCCGGAGCGTGCTGAGGACCTTCTTCTCCCGGCCGGCGGCCAGGACCCAGAAGTCCCCGCGGTTCGTGCCGATGTAGACCTTGCCGTCGGCGACCAGTGTCGAGGCCCAGATGTCGCCCTTGGCGTCCTGGGTCCAGCAGATCTTGCCGGTCTCGGCGTCGACGCAGTAGATCTGCCGGCCGCAATCGGCGACGTAGACCAGACCATCGTGGACCGAGGGCGTCGAGCAGCAGTGCTCCTTCAGATCGCAGGACCAGAGAAGGCCCGTCGAGGTGATATCGCCTTCCTTCGTGGCGTCGATGCACTTGAGCCAGGCCTGGTTCTTGCCCCACCAGATGTCGCCGCCGACGGTGACGTACAGGCGATTGTTGAAAAAGACCGGCGTGCTCTTGATGTTGCTGGGGCTCTGCTCGCGGTTGCGGAGATACTGGCTGACGTTCTCCTTGGGACCCGTCGGATCGCAATCGAAACGCCAGACGCGTCGTAGGGGCGAAACACTTTTCGCTCCCTCCCGCGATGGGCGAAACATCTTTCGCCCCTACGGGCTCAAACGCGTAGACCACGCCGTCGCCGCCGCAGAAGAAGATCAGCTTGCGGCCGTTGACGACGCCCAGCGCGGGGCACGACCAGGTCGAGTGGAAGATGCGCGGGCCGATGCCTTCGTAGTCGCGGGCGACGAGCCGGCCGGTCTTCTTGTCCAGGACGATCAGGCTGGGGCCGTCCGGGCAGCGGATGCGCTTGTGCGTGTTGTCCACGCCGTTGCTCGTGTTGACGTAGAGGAAATCGCCGTCGATCAGCATCGAGCCGTGGGCCCCATCGTGCGGCCACGTCCCCGCCTGCTTCGGAATGTCGAACAGCCAGATGATGTCGGCATCGAGAGGCGTGACGTCGAGCGTGCCTGTCTCATCGTTGGCGTCCTGCGGGACGAGAATCGAGTCGCGCGCGACCAGCGATGAGCGACGATTGGCGGTCATGTGCCGGCCCTCGTCCCGATAGGGCCCATCGTTGCCGTTGGCCTGGCCTTCGAGGTCGAGGCAGACCGCCTCGCCGCGATTGGTGATGAAGTAGACGCGGTTGCCCTCCACGGTAGGCGGCGAGCACATGCCCGCCCGGGGCCAGTCCAGGTACACGTCGGAGCCCAGCTTGGGGCAGACCAATTGCCACAGGAGGCGGCCGTCCTTCTCATCGAGGCACAGCAGCACCGACCGGTCGCCCTTGTGGCGCGGGTCGCGGGGCGAGTCGTTGTTCGTCCCGATGAACACCCGGCCCTGGGCCACCACCGGGGTGGACCAGGTCTGGCTGCCGAGCGACACGACCCACTTGATGTTCTGGCCCGTGGCAGGGTCGAAGCTGTCCACCAGTCCCGTCTCGGCGGAGACCATGTTGCGCGTGAAGGCCTGGCCCCACTGGGCCTGGTCGCCGGCCCGGACAGTCGACAGCAGGAAGAATGCTGCAGAGCAGATGATTCCGGAAGCACAAAATCCAAATTTCATCTTCGTCTCCTTCCGTAGCGCGGGCATCTTGCCCGTGATTCTGAATCCGATGGGGCGTCATCGTCGCCCATGCTACTGCTTCGCAAGCAACGCCTGGAACGTCGGCTGCTCCAGAAGCTGTTTCGCCAATAACGCGTAGCCTTCCCCGAGGGGATGGCTGGCGTCCACGTAGTGCGCCGCCGGCAGTGGCTCGGGCACGAAATAGGGAACGGCATTCTGCTGGAACCAGGCGGCGGCCTGGGTCTTGATCTGGTTATAGGTGGCCGCATCGGCGTCGTTGAGCATGTGCTCGTTGAAGGGGCCGACGAGGACAAAGACCTTGTTGCCCCGCTCGCGGAGTCCCTCAATGGCCTGTCGGAGGAACCGCCACTGGAGCGAACTGTCGAGCGTGACCCAGGCCAGGCTCTGCTTCTTGGCGCCCTTCTCGACCCAGGTGCCGCCGGAGGGCTCCGGGATGCCGCCCGGCTGGGGCAAGCCGCACGTCACCGGCATCACCGGGCAATCGTACGGGTGTTCGAGCGTCCAGGTTGGGAGGTCCTTGCCCTGATAGTAGACCGTGCGCAGATGCGAGACCCAGTTGGCGAAGGGCAACGAGCGGCCGGCGACGATCCGCAGCCGCTGGGCGGTCGAGGCCTTGTAGCACGGGATCTTCACCGCGAACTGCGACACCAACTCCGCATGATTGAAGCGGAACTCCTTGTCGGTTTGCAGGTCGTGCTTGGGGGAGCTCAGCCACAGTGGATTGAAGTGCAGGACAACCGTTCGGCCCGACAAGCCGGCGCCGTAGTACTTCAGCAGTCCCGCCAGGGCTGCCGGATGGGTGCCGTCGAGGCCGAGGTTGGCGAAGCGACCCGCAGCGCCGCTGCGCGTCGAGGCTCCCGGAGAATTCGTTGAGGTAGTGGGCGAGCGATCTCGTTGGGCGGCACGTAATGGCCCCAGATGACCGAGTCGCCGACCACGAGAATCTTGCCCTGCTCGCACGCCTGGCCGCAGTGGCGGCGCCAGAGCCAGTAGTCGCTGCTCAATTCGTATGGCAGGCGATAGTCGCTGTCCGCCGTGAATCCTTCGAAGTAACTCCAGATCGTCGGTCCCAGTCCAACCACGCGCCAACAAGACTACGGCGACGAGCAGCCATTGACGGCCCGACAGCCGCACGACGTGCGAGCACGCGAAGTCGTCGCTCGAAGTCAGACGTAGGGTGCGTATCACGCACCATCTCACCTCGGCTCCGAGGCGGTGCGTGGTACGCACCCTACAGGCCTCTGCCCGCCCTTTGCTCCATCGGCTTGTGACTTCTCATTTGCCACATTGTATTCGCTCTCAGAACTGCATGTAGATGAACTGTTGCCCTTCGCCGCCGACGGTCAGGATCATGTAGACGAGCATGGCGATCACCAGCCCCACGCGGACGGCCCCGGCTTCGAGAACCCAGCGCAGCCGGGAGGCGAAAAGGAACTGATAGGCCCACACCGCCGCGATGAGGGCCAGGGCCAGGAGCGGGACATAGGGATTCTCCAGGCCCGACGTGAAGGTCCGGCCGACCACCGTCCCGGCGTCGCCGATGCTCTCGGCCCGGAAGAAGACCCAGGCGAACGTCACGAACACCAGCACGATCAGCAGCTTGACGACGCGCGGCACTTGGTGCAGGTAAAAGGAGGTTCGCTCCAGCTCGCGCGTGGCGAAGTTGCCCAGGGCGTGCACCGCGCCCCAGAGAACGTAGGTCCACGCCGCTCCGTGCCAGAGGCCCGACAGCACCATCGTCAGAAAGACGTTCCGGTAGGTCGCCACCTTGCCCTTGCGATTGCCGCCGAGCGGGATGTAGACGTAATCCCGGAACCAGGACGACAGGCTGATGTGCCAGCGTTTCCAGAAGTCGCCCATGCTGGTCGCCAGGTACGGGTTGTCGAAGTTCAGCATCAGGCGAATGCCCATCATCCGGGCGACGCCGCGGGCCATGTCCGTGTAGCCGCTGAAATCGAAGTAGATCTGCCAGGCGAACAGAAACGTCGCCAGGATCAGCGCCGGAGCGCGGAACTCGCCGGGCGTGGCGTAGACCTTGGCGACGTAGAGCGCCAGGTAGTCCGCCAGGGCGACCTTCTTGAAATAGCCCACGACGAAGATCGACAGGCCGTCGGTGAAGTCCCGCCGGGTCACGGGAACGCTCGTTCGCAGTTGGGGCAGGAGATTGCCGGCCCGCTCGATCGGCCCCGCCAGCAAACGCGGGAAGAACGACACGAAGGCCGCATGCGTCAAGAGACTCTTCTCCCGCGGGACCGTGCCGCGATGGACGTCGATGACGTAGCCGATGGATTGCAGCAGGAAGAAGGAGAGCCCCGCCGGCAGCAGCTTGTTCGGGACCGGGAGGGCGTACGCAAGCCCCGCCAGTGACAGCGCGGAATTGATGTTGGCCGCGAGGAAGGCGCTGTATTTGAAGAAGGCCAGGACGCCGAGACTGTTCACGATGCTCAGGGCCAGCCAGGCTTTCGGCCGCCGGCTCCGGGCCATCTGGGCGAGGATGAGGTAGTCCGCTACGGTGGCATAGACCAGCGGCAGCAGGTAGAGCGGGCTGAGCCACGCATAGAAGACGTAGGAGGCCGCCAGCAGCAGCGGCAATCGCAAACGGGTCTCTTTCGTGAGCAGGTATAGCGGGTAGAGAATGGCGAAGAAGGCGAAGAATGGCAGGGTTTGAAACAACATGCGGTTTACTTAATCCATCAGAACGCGGATGTGGGTCTCCACGGAGGCGGCCAGCCCTTTGAGGCCGTAGCCTCCCTCCAGCACGGAGACTAAGCGGCCCTGGCAGCACTGGTTGGCGATCCCTTTGACGATGCGGGTGAGCTTGCCGTAGCCTTCGGTGGTGACGCGCATGCCGCCGAGGGTGTCATTCTCGTGGGCATCGAAGCCCGCCGAGATGAACACGAACTGCGGCGCGAAGGCCAGCGCCGCCGGCCGCAGCTTCTGCTCAAACGCCTCCAGGTACTCCTTGTCTCCCGAGCCGCCGGGCAGCGGCACGTTGATCGTGTGGTTCAGGCCCTTGCCGCGTCCTTTCTCGGCCTCGGTGCCCGAGCCCGGATAGAAGGGATATCGATGAACGCTGAAGTACAGCACGCTGGGATCGTCGTAGAAGGCGGCCTGCGTGCCGTTGCCGTGATGCACGTCCCAGTCCACGATCAGAACCTTCGACAGCCCGTATTGCTGCTGGACGTAGCGGGTGCCGATGGCCACGTTGTTGAACAGGCAAAAGCCCATCGCCCGATCCGCCAGCGTGTGATGGCCCGGTGGGCGGATGGCACAGAAGGCGTTGGCGACCTCGCCCTGCATGACGGCATCGACGGCCCGGAGCACGCCCCCGGCCGCCATCAGGGCCACGCTATACGACTTGCAGGAGATCGGCACATCCGGCGAGTCCAGATACTCTTCGCCGGTCTCGCAACTGATTCGCACCCGCTCCACGTACTTCGGGGTGTGGATGGCCTGAATCCGTTCGAGCGGGGCGGCCTTCGGCGCCAGGGGGACCAGTTGGGCATACACGCCATCGGCCTTGAGCTTCTCGATGATCGCCGTCAGCCGTGCGGGCGACTCGGGATGGCCCGGCGTGGTCTTGTGCTCCAGGTAGATGTCATCGTACACGAATCCCGTCTTCGGTTTGGGCTGGGATGGCATGATTCCACCTCCATCGGCCATCGTGGCGAGGGCATCTTGCCCTTGATCTTCGGTCACCCCACGTACACCGCGGCTTGGCAAGGCGAGGCCAAGATGGCCTCGCGACGCAAGGGCGGGACGCCCTCGCCACGCTGACTGAGCAACGTCAGAGGCCGGGGCATTCCGCACGCAGCGAAATCCGATCGCGTCATCCGCCAAGCACGTGTCGTCGATGGAAAGACTGCTCGTCCGATAGGCGGACCGGCAACTGCCGGCGCTGGAGTTCCACGCCCCGCCGCGAATGACCCGCTCCCGGCCCTCGTTCGGCCCCCGGGGGTCCTTGTCGGGGCTTTGCTTGTAGTAGTCCTTGGCGTAGCGGTCGTTGCACCACTCGGACACGTTGCCGTGCATGTCGTACAGGCCCCAGGCGTTGGGCTTCTTCTGGCCGACCGGGTGCGTGGTCTTGGCCGAGGCGTTGTCGGCGTGCCAGGCATAGTCCTTGAGCGAGCCGGGGCTGTTGCCGAAGCTGTACTGCGTGGTGGTTCCGGCGCGGCAGGCGTATTCCCATTCGGCCTCCGTGGGCAGCCGATACCCGTTGGCGTTGAAGTTGCACGCCCACGTCTTCTCATCGTAGCACGGCTCCAGGCCGTCGGCCCGGGACCGGTCGTTGCAGTAGCCGGCCGCATCGGTCCAGTTGATCTGCTCCAGGGGCTGCCGCGTCCCCTTGAAATGCGAAGGATCGGGACGCTGGTACTTCCGGAATTCCTCCTGCACGACCTCGTAGCGGTCCATCCAGAAGGGGCTGACCGACACCTTGTGGACCGGGGCTTCATCGGGCGTGCCCTTGTCGCTGCCCATCTCGAACGTCCCGGCCGGAATCAGAACCATCTCGATCCCGCTCTTGGTGGTCATCGTTTGAGGCGCTGTGGTCGTCGCCGTTGACCCCTGCCGCCGACACCCCGCGAGGGCCAATAACACAAGGATACCGATACATGTCGCTTTCACTGGCAGAGGCTTGAGGCCCATTGATTTCTCCTCTTTCGACGAGGCAGACTAACAGAGTGTCAAGTTTGAAGCAGGAAGTGTGCCGGTTCTCGACTTCAAACTTCACACTTCAAACTTCCTACTTCTTCGCCGGCACCCAGTCGGGCTCCTTGTTGCTGTTGCCGTCGGTGGTGATCTGGACCCATTTGCCGGACAGATCGCTGATGCAGATATTCCAGCCGGGGGCCAGGCCGCCGCCCATCTCATCCGCCTCGGGCCCGTAGCTGAAGGCCACATACTTGCCGTCCGGCGACCAATCGGTGTGGTAGATCTCGTGCTCCTTGTCGCACTTGACGATCTGGCGCACGTTGGTCACGACCGCCTTGCCGGAACTGAAATCGATCGAGGCGATGAACAGGTCCCAGTCCGTCGCGCCCCACGTGATCCGCTTGCCGTCCGGGCTGAAGTCGGGCCGGCAGCCGGTGACCTTGAAGGGCGTCAGGTCGAAGACTTCCGAGCCCTGGGCCGGGAAGGCGAGGTCCGCGTGCTTGAAGCCCATGCCGCCGTGCACGGTCGCGGTAAACCACTTGCCGTCCGGCGACAGGCAGAGGTTGTACAGATGGTACAGGTTCGCACAGTTGGAGTGCTCGGTGGTCTTGCCGGTCTTGAGGTCGTAGAAGTAGACCCCTTTCGTGGCGTAATCCGCGTAGTTGTAGCGCTCGAATTCGCTCTTGAGGAAGGCGATGGTCTGGCTGTCCGGGCCCCAGCACGCCTGGCGGGCGTTGTGGGCCACCTTCACGCGGTTGGTCCCGTCGAGGTTCATGTAGTAGACGCTGCGGACCATGTTGCTCTTGTCGGTCCCCTCGTTCGCCTCGAAGCAGACCTTGGTCCCATCCGGCGAGGCGTGCGGGTAGAGCTCGCCGACATCCGGCGTCTTCGTGAGATTGACCGGATTGGAGCCGTCGGCGTTGATCAGCATGAGCTCCCAATTCTCCTTGCCGCCCTCCTTGCGCAGAGACTCGTACACGATCTTGTACGGGATGCTCTTCACGTCGATCCCGGTGCCGGGGCGAAGGGACTTCTCCTCAGATGCCTCTTTGCCGACCGCCACGGCGATCAGTGTCAGACAGAGAACCACACTCAAAAGCCCTAAGGGCTTCACAACGGCCAGTCGCCTTACCATATTCGTCCTCCTAATCTCCACAATTTGGACTTATCTGTCATCCTGAGCGAAGCGAAGGATCTGGGCCGCGAGAGGTACTTGCCGTTCGTGAGCCAGATGCTTCGCTCCGCTCAGCATGACATGGAATCGGTTACTTCGTATCCGTTACTCCTTCTTCGGCGAAATCGGCACCCAGTCCGGCTCCTTGTTGTGACTGCCGTCGGAGGTGATCTGGACCCAGTTGCCGTTCAGATCGGCGACGCAGATGTTCCAGCCTTCGGCCATGCCGCCGACCTGCTGGCCGCCGGCCCACGGGCCGTAACTGAACGTGATGTACTTGCTGTCCGGCGAGAGATCGACGTGATAGACCTTGTACTTCTGGGCACAGCGGAGGATGTCGTGGACGTTCGTGACCTTGGGCTCCGGCGACTTCAGATCGATCTCGCCGGTGCACAGGTTCCAATCCGTCTCGCCCCAGACCATCCGGGTGCCGTCCGTGCTGAGGTCGGGCCGGCAGCCCTTGACGCCCCACTTCGCCAGATCGAAGACCTTCGTGCCGAAGGCCTCGAACGCGATGATGGTGTCGCTGTAGCCCATGCCGCCTTCCACGGCCGCGACGAACCACTTGCTGTCCGGCGACCAGCAGATGGCATACAGGTGCTCCAGCTTGGTGTTCGGATGCTGGCTGCGCCAGTGCTCCATCGAGATGGAAATACGTCAGTCCCGAGGTGGCGTACTCGCGGCTGCTGAAACGCTCATACTCATCGTTCAGATAGGCGATGGTCTTGCTGTCGAAGGACCAGCAGGGATCGCGGGCGTGGGCTGCCACGTGGACGCGTTTGCTGCCGTCCAAGTTCATGTAATACACGTGGCGGACCTTGTCGCCGCCCCGGCCCTCGTCGGTGACGAAACAGATCTTCGTGCCGTCCGGGGAGACGTGCGGGTACATCTCGTCCACGTCCGGCGTGTTGGTCAGGTTGGTCTGCCCGGAGCCGTCCGCGTTCATGATGAACAGCTCCCAGTTCGCCTTGCCCTTGGTCCGGCGGTAGCTCTCGTGCACGATCTTGTACGGGATCGCCTGGAGATTCATCGATTCCTTGGGCAAGGGGGCCGAGACCGGTTTCGTCCGCGACTCGTCCGTGCCGGCCGCGGCGCCGAGGCCTCCGGCCGCCGCATTCTGCGGCTGCGGGGTCCCACTGAGCGTCACAGCGAAGATCAGCAAGGCCAACTTCATGGGTCACGCCCTCCCGATAGTACCATCGTGGTTGCGCTACTGTGTTTCTGGTCTATCAGCATACTCCGGGCCGGTCCAGTGCAAGAGATCAATCGCCTCATTCCGAGCTACGGCCGCGTGGCGGTGAGAACCATCGGCAAGCTCCGAGGACGCTTGCGCTGCCGTCAACGCAGTGCAAGACGCAGTCATTCGATGGCTCCGCCCCTCATGTCATTGCGAGCGCAGCGAAGCATCTCGTGCCCGCGGATTGAGAGCTTCGTCGCGGGGCTCGCAATGACTTAGATGGATCCGTCCAGCCTTTGCGCCGCTGCCACCCAACGTTTCTCACCTTGACAGGGGTGCACAGGGCACCCTACCGGTAGTCTGCGCTACAGGTGCCTTCGCCGTCGGTCAGGAACACGCCGGGACCCGGATAGCGCCAGGCCTGCCCTGAGGCGGTGACGGCCTGGAAGTAGTATTGCCGGCAGCTTGCAGCCTTGGCCATATCCAGCCGATACGTGCCGGCCGCCGGCGTGCCAAGATCGAGCGTCATGCTGTAGGGGATGCCGTCGACCACGACTTGCACGGATAAGGGCGGCTGATTGCCGGTGTCGCGGTAGTTCAGCAGGAAGGAGGTCTTGCCCGCGGCCAGAAAGTCGTGGCAGCCGGCTACGAGCGGCGGCTTGCTTTCCGGCTCGTTCGACGCGAAATCCTGGACCCAGTAGTACCGCCCCGTGCCCTTGGTGTCCGAGGCACCGCCTGTGCCCAGGGACGCGAAGCCGGTGCTCATGATGTTGGTCCTGTGACCCGCCTGCGAGGTCTTGTCCTGGGCGCACTGCCCGCCGGAGGCGTCGCACAGCAGCCCCTCCACGAAGCCTTTGGCGGTGGCGTAACCGGCCGCGATGTTCTCGCCGATGGCACGAGCCTGCGGATAGTAGCTCCAGATCCGGTCGGACCAGGGGGTTCCGTCGCAACTGTCATGCTGAAAACAGCCGTTGCTCGCCATATCCTCGGCATGGAAACGGGCGGACCGGTTCAGCCTCGGCTCGTAGTACACCGGCTCGACAGTGTTGTAAGTCCGAAGAATCGAGCTTGGATCGGGCACAAAGCCAGCCATGTACTTGTCGCGGTACTGCTGCGGGGCCATTCTCACAGCATTCGTATAGACGATGACCTGCCGCTCGAACAGGCTGGGATAACCGTCCACCGGGGCGCCCGTGAGCCTTGGCTGGGTCTGAGTCCCAGAGCCGCCCAATTCGAACGCCTGGACATCCGCGGCCCCGGCTTCGTCGCGGACCTCAACAACGACGGCCACAGGGCCCCTCAAATCGATGGTGGGCGTCCACGAGAGTCTGCCCGAGTCGGCAGCAAGAACCATGTCCGCGGGGCCGCGCAGCAGGTCATACGTGAGGCTGTCGCCATCCGGGTCCACGGCTTGCACCATGTAGACATAAGCCTGCCCCGAGGCGCCCAGGGCCGGAGGGCTGGAGACGATCTGCGGCGGCCGATTGCCCAGGCAGGTTGCGTTATAGGGGTCGCCGCAGTGGAGCCACTCCTGGGCGAACGCCGCAAAATCCGCGAAGGTGATGAGGCAGTCGCCATCGTAGTCCATGCGCAAGGCACAGGGGAAAATGGTGAAAGGCGCATCGCTCTGATCGGAACCGCCCGGCTTGCCTATAGCCGTGACGCGAATCAGACAGCGCGGCGACGAGACGGAAGGCACCCTCCAAAGGTAGCTGCCCTGCCCTTTGACGGAAGCGACACTCGGCGCGACTGCGTCCCAGAATACCCCGCCTGTGAACGAGAATTCAATGCTCACCTGCTGGACGCCGGCATCGCACGACCAGGTGATCAGATGCTGGCTCCGGGCCGGGATCGACTCGCCGCCGTCGGGGTTCTGCACCTTGACACCGCCGCAGCACAGTCCGGCCGAACAGGTCATAAGAAGCAGCACACGACATGCGGCCAAGGTTCTCATACTGTACCCCCACGCACTCTCCACCGGTGATCATCGAGTCCCTCCTGGCCTCGGTTGAAAATTTCACAAAAAATGCTGACAGCAAGCCCCCAACCAGCCAGCCAATTACTATGTTATCAATAGTATACCGGATTTCATAATGGGGTGGGAAACAGAATTGTTCTCGGACCCAAGAGAATTCAGTCCAAGCGAGACGCCGTCCGGCAGGCCTCCAGCCGTGACGCAGACGCAGATTCCTGCGGACCTACCGATAACGTGCGTTACCGCACTGCTGTTTTCTGCCTCTAATGGGCGAAGGAGTATGCCAGGCTCCCAGACGCGATCTATCCTGTCGTTTGGGGGTCTCGCTTTGGGAGTTGTGCAGTGAGCCCAGTAGTCACTTTTTGTCTTGGCCAGGCCGAGTCAATTGGATCGAAGGAGTCTCGATGAACTGGGTGTTGATCGTTCTGCAAATCGCGGTTCTCTTGACGCTCCTGTTCGCCTACGGGCGGAAGTGACCGCGTTCGAAGTGGGTTCGGGTCCCCTAAGTGCATAATTCCGCACTTGGAAGCCCTTCCCAAGCGCGGAACCCGAACGTCCTCCTTTCGGGGCCGATACCTCCAACGCGGCTTTTGAGCCGTCCCATCGAAGAACCAATGGCTTGCCGTCGGCCGTGCGATAGAGTACTTGCCCGGACTTGGGCAGATGGCATTCGCCCCGGCCGTGAGCGTCACGGGCATGAATTCCCAAGCGCGATGTTTCGCGGCCGAGGCCCCCATCTTGCCCGTGGCCGCCCCTGATATTCATGGGCGCTCGCGCCCATGCTACTCACGGGCAGGATGCCCGTGCTACTGTGCCGGCTGCGGGCGGGCCGCCCGTAGCGCTCGCGCCGCCCAGACCGTCATCGGGGCGCGGCCGCGATGGGCCCAGGCGTAGTACGGTATGGCGGTGAATGACTGTGTTCCGCCGGCAACAACGCCGCCACCTGTCGTGCGTTTGGCTACCTGCGCTTTCCCGGTCAGGACGGTGACCCCGTTCAGCAAGGCCGGCCTGTACTCGGCCTTGACCTGGGCATCATCCGGAATCACCAGGTTCGCGACGTTGCCATCGTTATCGGGTCCCTCGAGGCAATAGACGATCGGTCCGCGTTGCAGGGCCACTTTGCCGCGATCTGCCTTGAGCTGGGCGTGGGCCACAATTCGCCGGACCGGCATCGGCAGACTTAGCTCGATCGTATCGCCCTTCTGCCACTGACGCTCGATCCGGGCAAAACCCTTGTCGAGGCTCAGCGTCACGCGCTGGCCATTGACCTTGAGCAAGACCATGTGGCCCAGCCGCCCTCGGCTGGGGATCTGAATTCACAGCCGAGGGCGGCTGTGCTACATCATCTACGAACGTGTACAGGTCGCTCGGCACCGGCTCGTTGCGGGCCCAGCCGGGAATCCGAACATGGACGGCGAAGGTCCCGCCCTTTTCCGGTTCGACCGTGATCTTCACGTCACCTTGCCAGGGGTATTCGGTCTGTTGCTTCAGGGTGATCTTGTTGCTCGCTGTCTGGATCGAAGCCTCACCGCCCATGAACAAGTTCACGTAGAGGTCGTCGCCTTTGCAGGCATAGGCATATCCCGGCACGGAGGGGATGAAGCGGGCGACGTTCGAGGGGCAACAGGCACAGCCAAACCACGGACTGCGCTCGTGTCCGCCGGTCGATTCGAGGGGGTTCGGATAGAAGAACCGGTCGCCCTTCATCGAAATCCCCGACAAGGCGGCGTTGTACAGGGTGCGCTCCAAAATATCGATGTACTTCGCGTCGCCGTGCATCAGGAACATGCGCTGGTTCCAGAAGATATTGGCGAACGAGGCACAGGTCTCGCAATAGGCCGTCAGATTGGGCAGCTCGTACCGGCCGCTGAAGCCCTCGTTGCCGCCGGAAGCGCCGATGCCGCCCGTGACATAGAGCTTGCTCGTAACGACATCGGTCCAGATCGCGTCGATGGCCTTGATGTACTCCATGTTGCCGGTCAGGGCCGCGACATCCGCCATGCCGGTGTACATGTACATGGCCCGCACCGAGTGCCCGACAGCCTGGGTCTGCTCGATGACCGGGATGTGGTCCTGGGCGTACTCGCCGTAGAGCTTGCCGTCGCCCTTGGGTCCGCGATTGCCCGTGCGGCCGCGCTGGTCCAGGAGGAACTTGGCGGTATCCAGATACTTGCTCTCGCCCGTCACACGGTAGAGCCGGCACAGACCGATCTCGATCTCCTGGTGCCCCGGCGGGTCCGTCCGGCGGCCCGGACCGAACGTCCGGCAGAGGCAGTCCGCGCATCTCGTCGCGATATTCAGAAACGCTTTGTTGCCGGTGACCTGGTAGTGGGCGACGGCCGCTTCGAGCATGTGGCCCATGCAGTACTGCTCGTGCATGTCCTTCTCGTTGGTCCAGCGCTTCTCGGGTTGCTTCTGCGGCACGGAGTAGAAGGTGTACAGGTAGCCATCCTCCCACTGGGCCCCGGCCATGATGGCCATCAGCTTGTCCAGGTACAGCCGCATCATCACATCCGGGTGGACCTGCAGCGAGTACGCGGCGCCCTCCATCACCTTGTAGACATCGGAATCGTTGAAATAGATGCCTTCGTGCTTGCCCTGTTGGAGGCCCGCCGCCTTTTCGAAATTGCTGATCCGGTCGGTCTCCTCGCATTTCTCGAAGCAGTACGGGATCGTCACGGTGCGGTTGATCTCCAGTCGCGGCGTCCAGAACCCGTCCCGGACCTGCACCTGGTTGAACGGCACCGGTTTGACGTTATAGTCCCGCGTCAACGATGGCGGATTGCGGATGGCGGATGGCGGATTCGCCGCCACAGCCTCTCTCAATCCGCAGACTGTGACACCGACCATGAAGACTACGAGGAAAATGTCCGTATTGTCCCATGACAAACCTCGCCCGTTCAGTGTTGTTGCTGGTTTGGCCACACACCGTCCACCTGGGGACTCCGTCCCCAGACCCCTGGGGTTTTCCGCTTTGGGCCAATAGCATGGCAGAAGAAGCAGAGCAACGCCGCCAGCATTACAAGGCGGCGTTGCCATGTCACTGTGACCATCGTGCTCGTTGCTCCCAGCAGAGCCCTATCCTCCACGATGGCATATTTCAGATTACCATCAGTACCTGCCGTGGGCAAGAGTCGCTACGGGCCCGCGGGAATCGTACTCAGAGATCACGTCCTACGCGGCGAGGATCCGAACCCTGCGTGCATGGGCCAGAGTCTCGATCGAGAGGATACCCGCGAGTGCAAGCGGCGATGTTCCTGCAATCCCGGTTCAGATCGCTCCAGCAACTGTTCATCCGTCATCGTGTATCCGCAATCTAGACGAGCGGTTTGCCGCCGTTGAGGTCTTCGTAGGCGGTGATGTACTTGGCGACCATGTTGTCCATGCTCCAGGTGTCGCGGGCCTCCTTCATGACCCGGCGCATCTGCTTTTCCCACTCGCGGGGATGCTCGCGGAAATAGCGGTGATTCTGGACGGCCGTGCTCAAGCCCCACCAGAGCCCCCCGGCATTGTAGTCCCGAAACAGCACACCGTTGCCCTGGTCGATCGGGGCGCCCCAGGCCCGCAGGTTCAGGGGGACAATCTTGTCGCTGTAGCCGCCGGTATCGCGGTTCGTCGCCATCGCGCCGTAGATATTGCCGACGACGTCGATCTGCCCGAACGGCTCGTAGAGGGACGCGCCAAAGACATCCGTGGCCGCGGCGTAGCCGAGCGTGCTCAGATCCTGTGAGAACCGCTGGTAGCAGATTCGCCCGCCCGAGGCGCACGCGATCCGGCCCATCACATCGGCATGCCAATTGTCCCCGCCGACCGGGTCGCCCACTACGGCGATCTGCACGCCGGGATTCGTGTCGACGAACCGCTGGGCAATGGGTTCGAGCAGATCGACCCCTTTCTGGACAGGGTCCAGCCGGGAGGGCCAATAGAAAAGGATCGCTTCGGGATCGACCTGAAGGCCCGTCTTCCTCTGGAACTTGACAAGGTTGGCTTTCTTGGCCTCGATGACACTATCGTACGGACCGTACCGTTTGGCCAGTCCCGGCTGATCGACCTGCGGATTCTCCTCCTGGTTCTCCGGGAAGACATCGGGCGAGATGCCGTTGGGGATCACGAGGGCATCGTGACCGTAGTACCGCGCCTTGGTCTCGACCCGCACGCTCCAGGGAATCACCATCTCATGGAGGAAATAATCGCCGACGATCTCTTTGAGGAACTTCTCGCCGACGTAGCTGACTTTCCTGGCGTTCCGGATGGCCGTCGCCTGGCAGTCCAGGGCTTTGGCGCCGGTGTCCGAGAGGTACAGCATGTCCCAAAGAGCTCGAAGATTCACGCCATAGAACATGTCCAGCGGGACATGCCCGGTGTGAGTGTTGTGAACCGTGTGCAAAACGGGCACGCCGCGCAGCTTTGCGTACGGCGTGATGACCCCGCCGGCCATCCAGTCGTTGGTATGAAGGATCGCCCGGCCTTCGTAGGCGCTGCGGATCTCCTTGATGTAGGTATTGACGATCTGCCGCTGAAACTCGGCCGCATTGGCCGGCGGAGAACCGTCGTACGCGCTGCGATTGCCCTCGAAGATGGCCGAGCTGACCAGGTGGACACTTTCCGGATGCAGGTGATGCCGCGTTTGAATCCATTCGGCTTTGCTGAGTCCTGCCTCCTCGCGGAACCTGCGGCTGAGGTTCAGCGTGACCAGGTGCACCGGAATGTTCCGCTGCGAGAGCCCCTTGCAGAGGGCGGAGATGACCTCACCCAGCCCGCCGCTCTTGCCGGAGACGTACTTGGCGAACTGGCCCATTCCCTCGGACGGCAGCCGGCCGGTCTCCGGCGTGATCACGACGACGGGCGTCCGGGCGGTTTGCTTGAGGATATTGAAGCTCTTGACAGAATGGGACAACTCATCCGTCGCGTGCGTCAGAGCATACGCCGCCGTGGCCACCGAGTCATACGGATTGGCAGGATCTCCGGCCAGATCCCCGCCGTCGCCGTCCTCCTGGAGGTAGCGCAGGTGATCGGAGGCGGTCAGGTAGCGGAAGCTGCGCACCAGGTCGCCGCCGGCCTGCTTGGCCTCGACCTCCAGACTCTCGATATTTCGAAAGAGCACCCGCTGCGCCTGGGAAGCCGGCGTGTCCGAGGCCACTTTCGACAAAAACGAGTTCGTCGGGTGCGGGCAATCGACCATCGGACACTCGGTGATCTGAAACCACTCGGCGACCTCGGTCGGGTTCGTCGGGACGATATCATCACGGCTGGTGATCTCCTGGGCCAGCGCGTTCCAGAATTCGACCACCCCGCCATACTCGGGGGAATCGTTCTGGACCAACGGAAAGTCACAGACGAGCATCACAACTTCGCCCCCGGCCTCGTGAATGAGGTCGGCACAGTGCCGGGCCGAGGCGGCAGCGGGTTGCAGATTCATGTCATGGCTCGCCTCCGCCGTTTTCGAAAAGGGACGACAGACGCCGCAGACCGAGGCCATCCGTTGACTGAGAACCTTGTTTCGCGGCAGGACAGCCAGCTTGCGCGGCCGGCCTTTGCGGCCCAGAGCGCGATAGACACGGTTGGCTACGATGGGCTGGTGGTCCCGAACATTGAGTGTCTTCTCCCCCGGCTCGCACAAAATGGCCTTGAAGCCCATGTCCGCCACGATGTTCGCCACCTCGTTGCTGTAGCACAGGGCGGTATTGGCAAATGCACTCGGCTCGACGCCGAAGACGTCGCGCATCCGCTGCCCGTGGAGCGAGACCTGCTCCTTGAACTCGACCTTGCGCGGGTCGGCAAAGAAGGAGGTGGCGGAGTAGTAGTACGGCTGCTCCAGGAACTCCACCTGCCGGGTGTTCTGGCCGATGCGAAGCAGCTCTTTCAGGGCCTCGATGACCTCGGGCCGGTAGGACTCGGCCTGCTCCAGAAAGGTCCCGGACACCCCGAGGCTGATCTTGAAGTCGTAATGAGCACGCACCAGGCCCGAGAACAGGCGGATCGTCGGCAAATAGCACTTTTCCGCGCGCTGGGTGAAGATCTCCCGGTTCTTCTCGTCCCAGAGAAGCGCTACCCCATCGGGGTGCAGCCGGAAAGGCTGATGAAGTTGAAAGTACAGCGTCAACAGCGGCATCGCAGTTGCTCCCAGGCTACTTGGGTTCCCAAACGCGACTTATCGCGTTTGGGGTCCCTTTCCGAACGTGCTGGCTGTTCTTCCCCGCGAACGACCATACCGCGCGATTCTACCTCATCCTACTCATACGGACGGCTGCTGGCAATAAGGTCAAATACGACGTGCGTCTAAGCAACAGGATGATAGCGGAGTCATGCACGACATGGGAAGTCTTTTCTCGCCGCTGGGCATGGAAATTAACAGGATTGCGCACGAATCTCTTATAGGACCATGCACGTCTGTGATCCTGAACGCAGTGCAGCGGAGTGAAGAATCTGGGCCGCGCATTGGAGGAATCTCGCATCCTATGGCCAGATCCTTCGCTGTGCTCAGAGCCTGCCCTGATGCCGCCGAAGGGATGACAGAGCGATGCCCTCGCAATTCCCCAATCCGTGTCAGACCTGCTTCGGGTCGGGATGGACCCACGGGCTGCGATAGGGTCGGGCGAGCAGCCGGTTGGCTTCCTCATCACCGACGACCTGCCCCTTCTCCGGGTCCCAGACCAGCGTGCGGCCGAGCTTGCAGGACATGTTCGCCAGGATGCACGAGGCGGCGGAGATGTAGCCCTGCTCGATGTCGGAGACCGGCCGGCCGCGCGTGTCGATCATATCGAGGAGGTTCCGCCAGTGCCCGCGCAGGGCCGACGCGACGTGCCGCTCCAGGTCCTTCTCCGTCCGGTCCTCCGGGTATTTCTCATATTCATAGAGGGCCTTGCCCTCGAGCTTCTCGCCCTTGCCGTCCGGGATGAACTCATAATGATGGACATCGGCCTTGAGGGTGCCCTTGTCGCCGTAGATGAAGGCAGCCCAGGGGTACTGCGGATCGGGTGCAGTGCCCCAGGTGCGGTGGGTCCAGACGACCGGGAGATCGCCGAAATCGAAGGTCGCGACTTGGGTATCGGTGATATTGGATTTGCTGTTCTTGTCCACGAGGATGCCGCCGGAGGAGCTGATAGATTTCGGCCAGCCCAAGTCGAGCATCCAGCGAACCATGTCGAACATGTGTACGCACATATCGCCGACGATGCCGTTGCTGTACTCCATGAAGGCCCGCCAGGAACGCGGGTGGTTGAGCGAGCAGTACGGCCGCATCGGCGCCGGGCCCGTCCACATCTCGTAATCGAGGTATTCCGGCGGCGTCGTGTCCGGCGGATTGTTTCCAGCGCGCATGTGATAATAGCAGCAGATCTCGGCGTGGGCGATCTTGCCCAGCTTGCCCGGCTTGATGACCCGCTCGATGGCCTCGATCAAGTGCGGCGTGCTGCGCCGCTCCATGTTGACCTGCACCACGCGCTTATACTTGCGGGCCGCCGCCAGCATCGCCTGCCCCTCGACGACATCCACGCTGATCGGCTTCTCGACAAAGATGTCCGCCCCCGCCTTGACGGCGGCGATCATCGCCAGGGCATGCCAATGGTCCGGCGTCGCGACGTGCACGATATCGAACTGCTCCTGCTTGAGCATCTCGCGGTAGTCGCCGAAGGTCTTGGGCGTCTTCCTGGACTTCTGCCGGGCCGCGATCATCTCGGCCGCCTCGGCCACCATCCGCTTATCCACATCGCACAAAGCGACCACCTCGACCGGCTCGATCTGCAGCAGCCGGAACAGGGCACTTTTGCCATACCACCCCGGCCCGATCAAGCCGACGCGTCGAACCTTGGATTGGGCATACAGCGGCACAAAGCCCCCCATCGCCGTACTCAAAGCCGCCCCCGCCGCCGCCCCGCGCAAAAACTCCCGACGATTCATAGCAGTCCTCCCAACGTAGCACGGGCATCTT
>CAVOUO010000026.1:0-185100 GCA_963699595.1 uncultured Planctomycetota bacterium | reverse complement strand
TGGAATCCGCCGCTGTATGGCGGACATACCCTCCCTGCCGGCCCGAGCCTGCGACGCTTGCGTGCCAGGCCCGCCGGGGATACAATCCCAGGGAATGGGTTGGTTCGTTGGTGGGCCGGGAAGTCTCCGCAGTACTCTTGGGAGCATCAATCATGCAACAGAGGTATCTTTTCACGTTTGGGCTGGCGGCTGCTGTGCCTGTTGACCTCGTGTCAGTCCCAGCCCGCAGGCAACGACCGTGTCGAGACCGATCGCGGCCTGTCCCAACTGAATCTGGATCAGGCCGCGGCGGACCTGGACTACTTCTTCCGGACGGTCGAGAAGGTCCACCCGAACCACTTGGCCAACCTGTCCAGGAAAGACTACAAGCTGCTCAAGGATCGTTCCCGGACCACGCTGGCGCGGGCTTGCGCGGACACGGGGTACGTCTCCAAACGCGTCCTGGCTCTCACCGTGGCCGAGGCGGCCGCGGCCCTGGGGGATGGGCATACCTTCGGCCGTCTTACCGTGGATCTCGTAGACCCCTGCGACACCACGCCCTGTATGCCGCCGTTTCGCCTGGGCTGGCAAACCGGGCATGTCGTGATCAGTGACGCCTGCGAGGAGTTGCAGTACCTCAAGGGCGTCCCGCTGCTGGGCATCAATGGCCGGCCATTGAAAGAGGCGCCGGCGCCGATGGTGGCCAAGTGCTCGGGGGAAAGATGGGAGAGTCGAATGGCGACGTTCCTCCAGGACCAGGGCCTGTACTGGGCCCTGATCCGGCCGGTGGAGGGCAAGGAAATGGCCCTGACCCTGCCCGGCAGGGGCGGAGAATCCGTGACGCTCCCGGTGGAGTTGATGTCGTGGAGCCGGTACGGGACGTATGTGCCGACCGATCCGCCGCGGTCGCCGCTTGGGGTCTACCAACTGCATCACAACGGCCGGACCTGCTATTGGCAGTACAATAGCTGCAATCCCACGCCGGAGGCCACGAAGTTCATGGAAACCGTGTTTCAGGTCGCCCGGGACCGCGAGGCCAAGAACCTGATCCTCGATTTGCGGTTCAACAGCGGCGGCAGCGACGAAGCTACTCGGGCCGTGATCGACCACCTGACCTCCAAGCCGTACCGCCTGTACTCGCGCATCGGCGGGCGGGTCTCGGATGACCTGCTCCGGACCGATCGCCGATGGTATCTGCGGCTTCTCAAGGGCCGGTATATCTCCGCCTCAGTTCGAGCCCAGGCTCCCCGGGACGTGCAGAATCGATTCGCAGGCGCCGTCTGCGTGCTCACTTCGCCCAATACCTTCTCCGCCGCCGCCGATCTGGCCGCCGTCTTGAAGGACTACGGCATCGCCACGCTGATCGGCGAGGAGACCGGCGGGGTCCGGCAAAGCTTCGGCGAGGCGTATGGCCACCGCCTGCCGAACAGCGGCGTGGAATTCAGCGTCTCCGGCAAGCGGTTCTACGCTCCGGTCCCCCGGCCCGACGACGCCCAGCGCGGCACCGTTCCGGACATCGTGCTCACGGAGGAGTTGCTCTCCTCCTTCGCGGACGATACCGACCCGGCGCTGGCGTATACGCTGGACCTGATCCAAAAGCGCGATCGCGCCCGCAACAATAGTACTCCGGTTACCCCGAACTGGCGGGTAATGGGTGGCAGCGGCAAGCGGAGTCCTCGGAGCTTGCCGATGGCGTCCCAGCATAGACATGAGCCATCGGCAATCCTCCGAGGCTCAGGAGGATCGCTGACGCTTGCCGCTGCCACCCATCGAAGGCCTCGCCTTCATTCACGGCATCGCGCAGTGTGCGCCTCGGCGGATTTGGTCAGTCAGGCGCATGCCACTTGCTTCGTCAGAGATATGAATGCTGAATGAGAATGGGAACGACTGGGATGAATGAACGTGAGCAGATGATTCTCTGGCTGGTCCGGGACCTGCCGGCGGCGCATAGAGGACTCGCCGGTCCGAAGGCCGCGAGTCTGTGCACCCTGCGCGGGCTCGGACTGAAGGTCCCGCCGTGCTTCTTTGTGACGACGGCCGCCTTCCGGGACCACCTGGACGCGAATGGCCTTCGCCCCCAGATTGCGGCGCGGCTGAGCAGAACTCCGGAGGCGACAGAGGAGATTCGCCGGATCATCGCCCAAGCACCTCTGACCGGTCCTTTGCGCGAGCAGATCGCGGCCGCATATGACCGATTGGGGGCGGCGGTCGTCGCGGTACGCTCTTCCGCGACGGCGGAGGACCTGCCCGGACATTCCTTCGCCGGGCAGTATGAGACGATCCTGGGCGTGAAGTCCCTGGAGGAGTGCCTCGATGCCATCAGGAAGTGCTGGGCCTCGCTGTGGACCGAGCGGGCGTTCGAGTATCGACGGCGCAATGGCATCGACCATCAGCAGGTCGAGATGGCCGTCATCGTCCAGCAGCAGATCGAGCCGCAGGCCGCCGGGGTCGCTTTCAGCGTCGATCCGGTCACGGGCAGCCGCAGCCGGATTGTGATCGAGTCGTGCCGGGGCCTGGGCGAGGCCCTGGTCTCCGGGCAAGTCCAACCCGACCGCATCCTCCTGCGAAAGAAGAATCTGGAATTAATTCGCCAGAATGTCGTAGGGAGCGAGCCGTCGCTGGACCTGAAGTCCGCCCGGAAGCTCGGTCGCTCCGTTCGGCACATCGAGAAGCGCCTGGGCTGCCCCCAGGATATCGAATGGGCGATCCGCGACGGCACGCTCTGGTTCCTCCAGGCCCGACCGATTACCGCCCTTCCGGAGCCCAAGCCCTGGGAGGACCGGCAGGTTTGGACCAACCTCAATCTGGGCGAAGTCGCCCCCGATGTCATGACGCCGATGACCTATTCCGTCATCATACCCATGTTCGTGCCGCTGTTTGGCGACATTCTCCGCCTCTGCGGCGTCGACGTGCATCGGACCCCTCTGATGGGACTGGTGGCGGGCCGGCTCTACTTCAATATCAACCTCGGCCTCGCCGTCGCTCGACCGTTTGTCTCCCCGGCCAAGGTCGCCGCCCTGAACAGGTCCTTCGGTGGCGAGCAAGTCAGGGGTTTCGAGTGCGGCGAGTTCGACATCTGCGAGGAAGACCTGCCGGACGTGGGGTTCAGTTGGCCCCGATGTATCCTCTCTTGGCCGCAGATCATCGGCCGCCTGATCACCCACCGCGCCGGCCAGATCGACAGGTTCATAGCGCATCTGAGGGCATACAACGATGCGTTGACCCACCTGCCCAGTGAGACCATGATTACGGAGGAGTTGGTCCGGATGGCGACACACACGTTCTCCGAGGCTATCAAGGACTGCTCCCTCCTGTACTTCTGGTCGGGCGCCGTGGCCATCGGCGTGCTGCGGAAAGCCTGCTGCGATTGGCTCCGCGACAAGGACGAGGGTCTGGGCTATCGGCTCCTGACCGCCCAGGGCGGCATGGCCGACGTGGAGGCGGCATTGGA
Source organism: uncultured Planctomycetota bacterium (assembly GCA_963699595.1). GTDB lineage: Bacteria > Planctomycetota > Phycisphaerae > Sedimentisphaerales > Anaerobacaceae > PLanc-01. The sequence continues at coordinate 181,670 of CAVOUO010000026.1, read as the reverse complement.
CCTATGGCGTCTGGCCGCCCTGGCGCATGAGGACCGGGAGACCGAGGCCACTCTTTCGGGTGGCGACGCCTGGGACGCGATTTCTCCGAGGCTTGCTGCCACCGACCACGGCCGGCAGTTCCTCGCAGCCTGGGACCGGTTCATGGCCGCCCACGGGCACCATGGCCATAGCGAGATCGAGTTCTTCAGCCCGCGCTGGTCCGAGACGCCCGATTACATCCTGGGCCTGCTGCGCGGCTATCTTCGCTCCATCGATCAGACCAATCCTCTGGAAAAGCAGCGTCAACTCGCCGAGCAGCGCGAGCGCCTGGCCGAGCAGTGCCGCCGGAAGCTGACCAACCCGATCAAACGCCGGCTCTTCGACTGGTCCCTCCGGCAGACGGGCCAACTGGCGCGCGACCGGGAAAACTCGAAGAACGAAGTGGTCCGGCTCACGGCCGGCTATCGCCGCCTGTTCCTGGAGCTGGGCGAGCGGCTGCGACAACAGGGCATTCTCCAAGACCGGGAAGACATCTTCTTCCTGGAGGCGGCCGAGGTCGAGCCGGTCGTGCAGGGCCGCGCCGACTTCAACGTCAAAGAGCGTGTCGCCCAGCGCCGCGCCGAATACGAATGGAATATGGCGCAGACTCCGCCGCCGGTGGTCGCGGGCCGGTACGATCCGCAGAAGCACGCCGCGTCGAGGATCGACACGACCGTCAAGGTGCTCAAGGGTCTGGCTGTCTCCCCCGGTGTTGTCACGGGCAAAGCCCGCGTCATCATTCACCCGGACAACGGCCAGCATGTCGAGCCGGGCGAGATCCTCGTCGCCCCGATCACCAATCCCGCGTGGACGCCCTACTTCCTGCCGGCGGCCGGCGTGGTCATGGACCTGGGCGGTATTCTTTCGCACGGCGCGACCATCGCCCGCGAGTACGGCCTGCCCACCGTCGTCAACGTCGGCCCCGCCTCCCGGATCATCCAGACCGGCCAAACGATCCGCGTCGACGGCGACCGCGGCACCGTCACCATCCTGGATGAAACGCCATCGTGAGCCTATACTGATATGGAAAAGGTCGTTCTGTGGTTGAATAAGCGGCCGGAGCAGACGGATCAACGGTTGATTGGCCCAAAGGCGACGAGTCTGTGCACGCTGCACCGGCTGGGCGTGAGGGTCCCGTCGTGTTTCTTTCTGACGACCACCGCGTTCACGGCTCACCTGGATGCGAACGGCCTTCGTTCGCGGATTGCCTCCCTACTGGAGGACCTGAGCTCGCAACCGGACAGGATGCCGGGGGCCATTGAGAGCATACGCCGGCATATCACGCGTGCACCTCTGACGGATTCGCTGCGCGAGCAGATTGCGGCCGCGTACGCCCGACTTGGGGGCGGCGGTCGTCGCGGTACGCTCCTCGGCGACGGCGGAGGACCTGCCCGGCCATTCCTTTGCCGGACAGTATGAGACGATTCTGGGCGTTACGACCCTCGAAGGATGCTTCGATGCCGTCAAGAAATGCTGGGCCTCGCTGTGGACCCAGCGGGCTTTTGAGTACCGTCGCCGCAACGGCATCGACCATCAGCAGGTCGAGATGGCGGTCATCGTGCAGCAGCAGATCGAGCCGGAGGCGGCCGGGCGTGGCGTTCAGCGTCGATCCGGTCACCGGCAGCCGCAGCCGGATTGTGATCGAGTCGTGCCGCGGCCTGGGCGAAGCCCTCGTCTCCGGCCAAGTCCAGCCCGACCGCATCCTCCTGCGCAAGAAGAACCTGGAGCTGATCCGCCAGAACCTCGTCGCGGAGCGAGCCGTCCCTGGACCTGAAGTCCGCCCGGAGACTCGCTCGCTCGCGTCCGGCGCATCGAGAAACGCCTGGGCAGCCCGCAGGATGTCGAGTGGGCGCTCCGCGATGGCACGCTCTGGTTTCTCCAGGCCCGGCCGATCACCGCCCTCCCGGAGCCCAAGCCCTGGGAGGACCGGCAGGTCTGGAGCCAATCCCAATGTGAGCGAGGTCTTTCCGGAGGTGGTGACGCCGCTGACCTACTCCGTGGTCTTGCTCATGTTCCAGCCGCTGTTCGACTCGGTCTTTCGGCTGTTCGGGGCCGACCTGCGCCGCAGCCCCCTGATCGGGCTGGTGGCCGGCCGGATCTACTTCAATGTCAATCTCGGCCTCGCGGCCGCGCGGCCGTTCGTTTCCCCCGTCAAAGCCGCCGGCTTGAACAGCCTGTTCGGCGGCGAGCAGAACCGGCAATTCGAGCGGGGCGAATTCGATATCTGCGACGAGGACCTGCCGGACCTGGGATTTACCTGGCCCAAGTACGTTCTCTCCTGGCCCGGAATCGTCCGCCGCCTGATCGCCCACCGCTCCAGCAAGGGCGACGCGTTCATGGCCGATCTCAAGGCCGCCAACGATCTGTTGACCCGCTTCGACAGCGGCACCGCGACGACCGAGGAACTTCTGCGGATGGTGAGTCAGGAGTTGCACGGGAACATGAAGAAGTGCGACCTGCTCTCCTTCTGGCCGGGGACAGTAGCGGCCGGCGTGCTGCAGAAGGCCTGCCGGGACTGGCTGGGCGATACGGACCAGGGGCTGGGCTACCGGCTCCTGGCGGCCCAAGGCGGTATTGCCGACACGGAGGCGGGACTCGACCTGTGGCGTCTGGCCGCTCTGGCCCATGAGGACCGAGAGACCGAGGCCTTCCTGCTGGGCGATAGCGGCTGGGATGCGATTGGCCCGGGACTCGCTCGCGCGGACCACGGCCGGCAGTTCCTCGCGGCGTGGGAACGGTTCATGGCCACCCACGGGCAACACTGCCACAACGAGCTGGAGCTTTCCAGCCCGCGCTGGGCCGAGACGCCCGATTACATTCTGGGCCTGGTGCAGGGCTATCTTCGCTCCCTCGACCGCGCGAATCCCCTGGAGAAGCAGCGGCAATTGGCCGAGGAGCGCGAGCGGCTGACGCAGCAGTGTCGCCGAAGACTGACGAACCCGATCAAACGGCGGCTCTTCAACTGGTCGCTCCGGCGGACGCAGAAGCTGACGCGCGACCGGGAGAACTGGAAGAACGAGGCCGTCCGATTCCTCGCCGTCTTTCGCCGCGTGTTCCTGGAATTGGGCGAGCGCCTGCGGCAGAAAGGCGTCCTCGCGCACCGCGAGGACATCTTCTTCCTGGAATTGTCAGAGGTCGAGCCGGTGGTGCAGGGCCGGGCCGATTTCGATGTCAAGCAGCGGATCGCCCAACGCCGGGCCGAGTACGAGTGGAACAAGGCCCAGACTCCCCCGCCGGTAGTCGTGGGCCGGTACGATCCACAAAAGCACGCCGCGTCCAGGATCGACACAACCGCCAAGGTGCTCAAGGGCATCGCCGTCTCCCCTGGCGTCGTCACGGGCAAAGCGCGTGTCATCACTCACCCGGACAACGGCCAGCACGTCGAGCCGGGCGAGATCCTCGTCGCCCCGGTCACCAATCCCGCGTGGACACCCTACTTCCTGCCGGCGGCCGGCGTGGTCATGGACATGGGCGGCGTCCTCTCGCACGGCGCGATCATCGCCCGCGAGTACGGCCTGCCCGCCGTCGTCAACGTCGGCCCCGCCTCCCGGATCATCCGGACGGGCCAGACAATCCGCGTCGACGGCGACCGCGGCACCGTCACCATCCTGGAGGAAGCGTCCCTGTGAACCCACCTCCTGGAATATCCGCGCTCGCGCGAGGACACCGGATGCTACGGCAGGTGCTCCAAGTCCGCCAAGTCCTGGTGGCGACCGGAGGCTTTCTTGTTGCGCTTCAGGTGATCGAGGCTGATCAGCATGGACGGGAACCCCGTCCAGAGTGTCTTCCACGCGCTCCCCGTAGCATTCGACAAAATCGACTCCCGAGATCGTGGTGGCGATCTCAATTCTGACCGGTGGCATTCCCAAGCGGATGATCTGCCACGGCTGCAGGAACAACTCAGGCGACAAGTCGGGAAGGTCGAAGCCGAATTCCTTCAGGGCGGCGACAACGCGATGGGCGTTGGCTGGGTGTACCGCGATCCATATGTCCATGTCGGCGGTCGCACGCGGATAACCGTGGTAATTGACCGCGTAGCCGCCGATGAGCAAGTACTCAACTGCGTGAGCGTTGAGCAATCTCAAGAACTCTTTGAAGTCGTGTGGTAGATGGATCGTAGCCATAGACAATCTGACGCATCAGCTCCGCCGCCTGCAAGCGCTCGTGCGGGGTCCGCGAAAGCCAGTAGGCTCGCTCGTCTGACGGCTCAAAGAGCGATGCCACGGAGAGTGTCTTCTTGTCGATCTTCATGGTACTGAGCTCATCCATGACCCCACTCTATCAAGAAGCCCGGGCCATGTAAACACCTGATGAACTGTCGACAGCCCAGGTCCATTTTAATGGCTGGTCAGCCAGTCCGGGCTGAAATGGGCGAGGACAATCCGCTCGTACGGATGCTGGTCGCCGGCCTCGAAGAGACAGGCGGCGGCGCCGTCCGGGGAGAACGGCCAGGCACGAGTACGCCGCCGGGCCGGACCACAGGACCCGGCGGATGGGCCAGGTCTTGCCTTCGTCCTCGCTCATCCGCACGGTCATGTCCCGCCGCTGTCCCGGCTCGGCATGGGCCGGGTTGGAGAAGAGAAGACGGCCGGGCCCCTGCGGCGTCGGGTAACGCAGGAGGCTCGCCTGGCAGATGGGCTCGACGAGAACCGGGTCGTGCCGGATTGCAGACCAAGTCATGCCGCCATCCGCGCTGGTGGCGATGGCCCGGGTCGTCTGAGACCGGTCGGAATTGCGCATGTTATTCAGCAGTGTGCCGTCGGACAACTCGACCGCCTGGCACTCGTTCACGGCCGGGCGAATGATCCCGCCCAGGCGCCAGGTCTGACCATGATCATCGCTGTAGATCACATGAGAACCGTAGTCGGTCGCACCCTCGGGCGTCCTGTAGCTGTGGTCGCAGGGGATCAGCAGCCGCCCCTTTGCGGGACCGTGCTCCAGTTGGATCCCGACGCCGGGGCCGGTGGCATACCAGCCCCAGTCCGGCCGCTTTGTCTGGGCGGTGATCTCTTCGGGCTTGGCCCAGGTTCGGCCGTCGTCATCGCTGTGCGTGACGAACACGCGCCGCGTGTCCTTGCTCGTATTCCGTATGATCTCGCTCTCCTTGTCCTGGCCGAGGTTCCAGGTCAGCGGCAGCCAGATCACGCCCGTCGTCTGATCGACCACCGGGCAGGGGTTCCCGCAGGTGTTCGGTCCATCATCCCAGACAATCTGCGGCGGGCTCCAGGTCCTGCCTCCGTCGACCGAGCGTTTCACCAGCAGGTCGATATCACCCGTATCGGAGCGGCTGTTCTTGCGCCCTTCACAGAAGGCCAGCAGGTCACCCTTGGGGGTCACAAGCAAGGCGGGAATCCGGTACGTGTGGTAGCCGTCCGTACCACTGACGAAAACGTTCGTCAGTTCGCGGCGTGCGCTGCGGCTGGGCCGCCGTAACCACACCGCAAAGTGGTATCACGAACCACGTGAAAATGACGCTCTGTCACGTTCATTACAGTCCGGACTCCCTGCCGGCGATCGTCTTGCTCTCGTTACTCCGCGACTTTGGCGGCGATGAGGTCGCCGACTTCGGTGGTCGAGTAGCCCATCTTGCCGGCGGCCAGGGACTTGAGCTTGTTGGCCGTGGCGTACATGACCGCCTGCTCGATGGCGTCGGCCGCTTTCTCCTGGCCGAGCGAGGCCAGCATCATCTGGGCCGCGCAGATCGCCGCCAGCGGGTTGATGACGTTCTTGCCCGTGTACTTCGGGGCGCTGCCGCCGATGGGCTCGAACATGCTGACGCCGCCTGATCGGGATTGATGTTGCCGCCGGCGGCGATGCCCATGCCGCCCTGGATCATGGCGCCCAGGTCGGTGATGATGTCGCCGAACAGGTTGCCGGTGACGATCACGTCGAACCATTCCGGGTTCTTCACGAACCACATCGTCAGGTCGCATCGACGTGGTAGTACTCGCGGTTGATGTCGGGATATTGGGCCTGGCCCATCTCGTGGAAGGCCCGCTCCCAGAGGCCGTAGATGTACGTCAGGACGTTGGTCTTGCCGCACAGGGCCAGCGTGTTCTTCTCGCCCCGGCCGCGGGCCTTCTTGCCGAACTTGCGGGCGTACTCGAAGGCGTACTTCAGGCAGCGGTCCACCTGGAACCGCGTGTAGACCGCCGACTGCACGGCCACCTCGTGGGGCGTGCCCTTCATCGTGACGCCGCCGGTGCCGGTGTAGGCGTCGCCGGTGTTCTCGCGCACGACGACGAAGTCGATGTCCTGCGGGCCCCTTGTCCTTCAGCGGCGTCTCGACGCCCGGATAGAGCTTCACCGGCCGCAGGTTGATGTACTGATCCAGCTCGAACCGCAGCCTTCAGCAGAATCCCTTTCTCCAGGATCCCCGGCGCGACATCCGGATGTCCGATCGCCCCGAGCAGAATCGCGTCGAACTTGCGCAGCTCCTCGACCGCGCTATCGGGCAGCGTCTCGCCCGTGCGCTTGTAGCGCTCGCCGCCGAAATCGAACGTGGTCAGGTCCGTCTTGAACTTGAACTTGTTCGCCGCGGTCTTGAGCACCTTCACGGCCTCGGCAATCACTTCCGGCCCCGTCCCGTCCCCGGGTATCACCGCAATCTTGTACGTCTTTGCCATCGAACGACTTTCCTTTCTCAATCATCTTCTCAAATGATGTTCCGCCGGGTGGCACGGCCAACTTGTTTGACCGTGCGTCTATCACTCTTTCCAGTTCGGATTCGGCTGCGGCATCACGGCCCCAACCTCCTGCCGCCACTCGTGCAGCATATGCCGCAGCTCGGCGGCCTTCTCCGGCATCTCGGCCGCCAGGTCGTGCTGCTCGCCGAGATCGGCCCGGAGATTATACAGTTCGACCCGGTTGTCTTCATAGAATTCTATCAGCTTGAAATCGCCCACGCGGATGGCCCCGCCGGGCCCGCCGCCCTGGTTGCTGTAGTGCGGGTAATGCCAGTAGATCGCCTGACGCTTCTGGCGACCCGTGCCCTTGAGCAGCGGGACCATGCTCTCGCCGTCCATGTGCTGCTGCGGCTTGGGCGGCAGACCCGCCATCTCCAGCATCGTGGGATAGAAGTCGGTGCTGGTCACCGGCTCGTCGCAGGTGCTGCCCGGCTTGACCACGCCGGGCCACTTGACGATCATCGGCTCGCGGATGCCGCCCTCGTAGAGCCAGCCCTTGCCGCCCCGCAGCGGCAGGTTGCACGTGGGCTGGCCTTCCGCCGTCGCCAGGCCGCCGTTGTCGGACATGAAGAAGACGATCGTGTTGTCCGCGATCCCGAGATCGTCGAGCTTCTTCATCACCCGGCCCACGCTCTCGTCCACGCTCTCGATCATCGCCGCGTAGACCGCGTGGTCCTGGAGGATGCGGGTCCTGAGCGTCCTGCGCCACTTCTCGTCCCCCGCCGCCGTCTTGGGCCAGTCTTCATCCGTGGCAAAGTGCGGCTTGTCCGCCAATCCCAGCCGCTGGGCCTTGGCCTTGTACCTCTCGGCCATCTCCTTCTTGGCCTCCAGCGGAATGTGGACCGCATAGTACGACAAATAGAGCAGGAACGGCTGATCCTTGCTCTGCTCGATCAGCTTGAGCGACTCATCCGTGAGCCGGTCCGTCAGGTACTCGCCGGGCTTGCCCTCTTCCAGGCCGGGGATCGAGCGGTTGCCCCGCTGGTAGGGGTAGAAGTACGTCGGCGGCGAGCCGGCGTCGTTGCCCCCGACATTCACGTCGAAGCCCTGCTTCTCGGGATAATACGGCTCGTTGCCGAGATGCCATTTGCCGACGAAGCACGTCCGGTAGCCCGCCTCCTTCAGCGCCTCGGCGAGCGTCACCTCTTCCAGCTTCATGTAGTGGAAGTACTCGGCCGAGAGCAGCTTGCCGGGCGCGCGCCCCGGGATCCAATTGGTCAATCGAATCCGGGCCGGGTACTTGCCGGTCATGATGCTGGCCCGCGTCGGCGAGCAGACCGGACAGGCCGCATAGGCATTCGTGAACCGCATCCCCTGCGCCGCCAGCCGGTCGATATTCGGCGTCTCGTAGAACGGGCTGCCGTAACAACCCAGGTCCTGCTGGCCCATGTCGTCCAGCAGGAAGAACACGAAGTTGGGCCTTCGCCGTGGCCCTTGTCGAGTCCCACCATCGCCAAGGCCGGAGGCCTTGACGATGCCACCCGACCCGAGGAATGCCGCCGCACCTATCGCCTTCAGAAAATCACGTCGTTTCATCGTGTAGCCTCCCGCCAAACTTTGTAGTCGGCGTGCGGCTCGCCCTCGGGCATCTTCGCGCCAACCTCGTTGCGCCAGGCGTGGAGCATCTGGCGAAGCTCCGCCGCCTTCTGCGGCATGGTCGCGGCCAGATCGTGCCGCTCGCCGAGATCGTCCTTCAGGTTATAGAACTCGATTCGGCTGTCCTCGTACCATTCGATGAGCTTGTAGTCGCCGGCCCGGATCGCGCCGCTGGGGCGATTGCCGCTGCCGTGATAGTGAGGGTAGTGCCAGAAGATGGCCCTGCGGTCCAGCGTGCCCGTGCCCCTGAGCAGTCCGGCGAGACTGACACCGTCCACGTGCTGACCGGGTCGCGGCGGCAGACCCGCCATTTCCAGCATAGTCGGGTAGAAATCCGTGCTGGTCACCGGCTCGTGACAAAGGCTGCCCGCCTGGACCACGCCGGGCCACTTGATCAGCATCGGCTCGCGGATGCCGCCCTCATAAAGCCAGCCCTTGCCGGCCCGCAGCGGCAGGTTGCACGTCGGCCCCTCGCGGGCGACAGTGGACAATCCACCGTTGTCGGACATGAAAACCACGATGGTGTCGCGCTCCAGTCCGAGTTCCGCCAGCTTGCCCAGGACTCGCCCGACGCTTTCATCGACACTCTGCACCATGCCCGCATAGACCGCGTGATCCTGAACGAGTCTCGTCTGATACGGGCCGTAGACCGGCTGGGCGTGCGGGCCGACCGGCTGTGGGACGCTCTTGGCTTTGGCCTCGTACTTCTGGGCCAGATCCTTCTTCGACTCCAGAGGCGTATGCACCGCATAGTGCGCCAGATAAAGCAGGAACGGCCGGTCCTTGCTCGCTTCGAGGAACTTGAGGGCTTCGTCCGTCAGCCGGTCGGTCAGATACTCGCCGTCCTTGCCGCCCGGCGGCATCGTCTCCAGCGTGCGCTTGCCCTTGGCGTACGGATAGAAGTAGGTCGGCGGCGAGCCGGAATTGTCGCCGCCGATGTTGATATCGAAGCCCTGCCGGTCCGGGTAATATTGGCGTCGGTCCGCAGCGCCGCTCGTCGCCAGATGCCATTTGCCGACGTAGCCCGTCGCGTACCCAGCCTCCTTGAGTACCTCGGCGATCGTCACTTCCTCCAGCGGCAGGTACTCGCGATACGGCGTGGGTTTCTGCGGAGCGCCGATCCAATCCGTGATTCCGACCCGGGCCGGGTACTTGCCGGTCATAATACTGGCCCGCGTCGGCGAACAAACCGGACAAGCTGCATAGGCATTCGTGAACCGCATCCCTTCCGCCGCCAGCCGGTCGATGTTGGGTGTCTCGTAGAACGTGCTCCCGTAACAGCCCAAGTCTCGCTGACCCAGATCGTCGATCAGGAAGAACACGAAGTTGGGCCGTTTCCGTGGTTCTCCTCGACTCCGGCCACCATTAAGGCCTGCGGCCTTGACGCTGCCACCCAGACCCAGCGCAGCAACGCCGGCGGTCTTGAGGAACTCACGCCTGTTGAGAGTTCTCATAGGACTCCCCTTCCGTCACGGACGTCTTACGCACTCGTCTTCATGATGTGGTCGAGCAGGCCGCCGTCGCGGATGATCTCCAGGGCGAAATCGGGCAGCGGCAGGAACTTGATTTTGGCCTTGCTCGTCTTGTCCTTGATCACGCCGGCGTCGTAGTCGATCTCGATCTCGTCGCCGTTCTTGATCTTGTTCACGGCGTCCGCCGACTCGATCAGGTAGAAGCCGCAGTTGATCGCGTTGCGATAGAAGATCCGTGCGAACGACCTGGCGATGACCGTCTGCACCTTGGCCCCGCGAATCGCCCAGACCGCATGCTCCCGGCTGGACCCGCAGCCGAAGTCGTCGCCCGCGACAATCACGTCGCCCGGCCTTGACCTTGGCCACGAAGTCCTTGTCCAGATCCTCCATGCAGTGCTTCGCCAACTCCGCCTCGTTGTCCGTATTCAAATACCGGGCCGGGATGATCTCGTCCGTGTTGATGTGATCCCGCTTATATACATGTGCCTTTGCCATATTGCCAAACCTCACTCTTTCGTAGTTGTGCTTTCTCGTCGCCGCTCGATCTCAAAATCGACCCATCGGCGGAAATAGACCACCCAGTTGCCGATGGCCGAGACCACCAGCAGCGCCGAGGTAAGAAGCTGAAACGCAATCAGCCCGCCGCTCGTGCTGCCGCGTTCACCAGTAGCAGGCGACGTTATCAGGCTGCACACGGCCGCCACCGTAAAGAGGATGGCCATGAACATGGATGGCTTCTTCTTCGCGTCCATGGGACCGGCTTCTCTACAAGTATTTCCTCGGGTCCGTCAGCTTCCCTTCCACGCGCTGGCGGCGGCGGTGGCGGGACTGGCGAGATAGACTTCGCTCTTGGGATGTCCCATCCGGCCGACGAAATTGCGGTTCGTCGTGCTGACGCACTTTTCGCCTTCGGCCAGGACGCCCATGAAGCCGCCCAGGCAGGCCCCGCAGGTCGGCGCCGAGATCACACAGCCGGCGTTGTAGAAGACCTCGAACAGGCCCTCGTCGGCCGCCTGCTTCCAGACCTCCGGCGTGGACGAGACGATCAGCGTGCGGATCGCCACCTGCTTGCCTTTCATGATCTTGGCCGCGATGCGGAGGTCCTCGATCCGGCCGTTGGTGCAACTGCCGATGTAGGCCTGGTCCATCGCCTTGCCCGCGCACTGGCCGATCGGGACCGCGTTGCTGGGCAGGTGCGGCAAGGCCACCATCGGCTCCAGCTTCGAGCAGTCGAACGCTTCCGTCGCGAGATACTCGGCGTCCGCGTCGGACTCGAACACCGTGTATTCGACGTTCTCCTTCAGATGCTCGCGGAGATACGCCTTGGTCGTGTCGTCGAACGGGATAATGCCGTTCTTGGCCCCGGCCTCGATGGCCATGTTCGTCATCGTCATGCGGGCTTCCATCGACATCCCGGCGAGCGCCGGCCCGACGAACTCCATCGCCCGATAGAGCGCACCGTCCACGCCGATCCGCCCGATCACCGCGAGGATCACGTCCTTGCTGTAGACGCCCTGCGGCAGCGAGCCGTTGAGGACGAACTTCATCGATGCGGGCACCTTGAACCAGAGCTTGCCCGTGGCGATGGCCGCCGCCAGGTCGGTCGAGCCGATCCCCGTGCTGAACGCCGCGAAGGCGCCGTAGGTGCAGGTGTGCGAGTCGCCGCCCACGATCACCTCACCCGGCCGGATGTGGCCCTGCTCGGGCAACAGCGCGTGACAGACCCCGGCCCGGCCCAGCTTGTAGTAGTGCTTGATGTTGTGTCGCCTGGCCCATTCATCCAGCCGCTTGTGCAGCTCGGCGCTCTGGACGTCCTTGGCCGGCTGGAAATGGTCCGGCGTCACCACGATCTTGTCCGGATCGAACACGCGGTCGATGCCCTTGGCCACCAGCATCGAAATCGCCGGCGGCGTCGTCACATCATGACACATCACCACGTCGATCTGCGCATCCACCAACTGCCCCGGAACAACGCGGTCCACTCCCGCTGCCCGGGCCAGGATTTTCTCGGTTATTGTCATTCCCATCGCCTATCACCTCTCAATGTCGGAAGTGTGATTCTCGATGGTTGATTTTTGATTTGAGATCCCATAATCTCTTCTATGTCACCCTACTCCGGCTACAGTTGCACCTTCACTTCCGCCGTGCCGCTCTGGGCGGCGACCATCCGGTTGATCGCGTCCACGTAGGCTTTGGCGCTGGCCTCGATGATGTCCGTCGAGACGCCGCGGCCGATGAAGGTGTGGCCGTTGTCGCGAATCCGTACGGTCGCCTCGCCGAGGGCTTCCTTGCCGCTCGTGACGGCCCGGATCGAATAGTTCTCCAGCTCCGGCGTAAGCCCAATCGCCTGGCGGATGGCCTCGTAGGCAGCATCGACCGGCCCATCGCCGAACGCCGCGGCCAGCTTCTTCTCGTCCTTGCATTTCATGCGCACGCTCGCCGTCGGCAGCGTCCCGGTGCCCGAGGAGACGTGCAGGTACTCCAGGACATACACCTGCTCGACCACGCGGATCTGGTCGTTGATGATCGCGGCCACATCGGCGTCGAAGATTTCCTTTTTCTTGTCGGCGACCTCCACAAACCGTTGATACGCCTGCTCGACCTCGTCCTTGCTGAGCTTGTAGCCAAGCTGCTTGCACCGCTCGGCGAAGCCGTGGCGGCCCGTGTGCCGGCCGAGCACCATACGCGAGCCGGTCAGGCCGATCGTCTCCGGCGTCATGATCTCGTACGTGTTGCGGTCCTTGAGCATGCCGTCCACGTGAACGCCCGACTCGTGCGCGAAGGCGTTGGCGCCGACAATCGCCTTGTTCGGCTGGACCACAAAGCCGGTGAGCTGCGAGACCAGTTGGCTCGTCTTGGCGATCTCTTTCGTATTGATATTCGTCTGCAAGCCGTCCTTGGCCGCCTGGCTGAAGAAATCGGCCCGCGTCCGAATGGCCATCACGACCTCTTCGAGCGCGGCGTTGCCCGCCCGCTCGCCGAGGCCGTTGATCGTGCACTCGACCTGCCGGGCCCCGTTGCGGACGCCCGCCAGCGAGTTCGCGACCGCCATACCGAGATCGTTGTGGCAGTGCGTACTGATGATGCACTTGCCGATGCCGCGGACATCGCTCTTGAGCCTGGCGATGAGCTGCCCGTACTCATACGGCAGTACGTACCCGACCGTGTCGGGAATATTCAGCGTGGTCGCGCCGGCCTCGATCACCGCCGCCAGGACCTCAATCAAAAACGGGATCTCGCTGCGGCAGGCATCCTCCGGCGAGAACTCGACATCGTCCGTGAAGGTCCGCGCGAACTTGACGGCCTCGACCGCCATCTTCAGGACCTCGGCGGGCTCCTTCTTGAGCTTATGCTTCATGTGAATCGGCGAGGTCGCGATGAACGTGTGAATCCGCCTCTTCTTCGCGGGGGCGACCGCCTTGCCCGCCGCCTCGATATCGCCGGCATTGGCCCGGGCCAGGGCCGCAATCGTGGGACCTTTGACCTGCTCGGAAACGAGCTTCGTGGCCTCGAACTGGGCGGGCGAGGAGACGGGAAAGCCCGCCTCGATAATATCGACGCCCAGCACCGCGAGCTGCCGGGCGATCTCGAGTTTCTGCGGAATCGACATCGACGCCCCCGGCGACTGCTCGCCGTCGCGTAACGTGGTGTCAAAGATGACTACCTTTTCTCCAGACATTTTTGGTTCTCCGAACGATTGATGAAGCAATCATCCATAATCAATTTGGGCCGTGGCCGGCTATTATGCCGCAGCGACCGCCAAAACGCTATGGTTTTACGTAAGTACAGGAAGGAAAACGGGTTGTGGGTGATCTTCTGTTCTGCGCCTTAGCGGCGCAGCAGCAGCGTGCGCAGGCCGAGGAGGCCAAGGAGGAGGGAACGAATTGTGCACGTATTACCCATAATTACTAAAGTCTACCTATCGGCCAAAGAATTGCAAGACTTTTGTGTAGAAAATTCTCCGCTTGTTGGGAGTACCGCGTTTACGCGATCTTGGGCCGCTCCCCTGGCGGTCTGGTGTGACGACGCTATCATAGAGCGTGATGTCAGGATCGCCCGACAGACTGTTCTGGCTTTGCCTGCTGAGCCTGTCGCTGCCCGCCCTGGCGGCGCAGCCGGGGGCAACGACCGACCGCACCGGCTGGCTCGAAGCCGCCCGGGCCGACCTCGGCGTGTTTGGCGGCTATCTGAAAGCGGATGCGAAGGCCACGTTCTTTGACGGGGGCAATCTGGTCGCCCTGGCCGGCGCTGGGCTGGCCAGTGTCGCGATGGATAAGGGCGACACAGATGAGCACATCGCGGACTACTTCGCTCGACACGACACGTTTGAGGGCTTCAGCAGTGAGGCGCTCTTCGTCATTGGCAATCCGATCTGTCACTTTGCCGGCACAGCGCTCTGGTACGTGCTCAGCGCCGAGACGCACGATGACCTGAGCCGGCGCGGGCCGTGACGATGCTCTCGGCGTTGACAATCAATGCGGCGGTCACGGGCGGACTCAAGCTGATCCGGCACAACGATCAGCCGGACGGCGGCCCGTGGGCGTGGCCCAGCGGTCATGCCTCCAGTTCGGTCGCCGTCGCCTCGGTCCTGCACGAATTCTACGGCCTGAAGGTGGGCCTGCCGGCCTATGCCGTTGCCGGCGTGGTGGCCTGGCGCATGATGGACGAGGGCGATCACTGGGCCAGCGATGTACTCTTCGGGGCGACGCTCGGTTGGGTCGTCGGTCACACCGTGGCCCGTCGCCACGCGACCCTGGAAATCGCGGGCTTCGAAGTGCTCCCCTACTTCGGCCGCCCGGACGCCCCGGCGGTAGGCCTGTGCCTGGCCAAGGCCTTCTGAGAACGTCTCCCCGTGCATGCGCCGGCCCCAACGTCCGCCGGGCCCTCGGACGCGAAGATGCCCGAACCCACCGAAGATGGCCAAGTTTCTGATGTTGGCCATCTCAGGCCATCAGGACCCGCCGGGGATCGCCTTCGCGGGAATGTCATTCTCGCGCAGGCGAGAATCGCGCTTCGAACTTCCTGCCGGCCGGTCTCAGCGGGTGGACTTCCAGGGGTTGATGGATTCGCAGCGGGCGGCCGCGGCGGCTTTCTGTGGTTTGGTGGCTAAAGGCTTGGTGGGGATCGTCAGGGCCAGGGTCGGCTGGTTGGTGCGCGGCAGGAACCAGGTTTGCCGGGGCGAGACGATGCCGGCGATGGTCATTTCAGTCGCGATGCTCATGTGGGCGCTCGGGGCGGTCGTCGGCAGGGAGCCGGTGGCGCGGGCCAGCGACAGGCTAAAGACGATGGCGGCCTCGGCGATCTTGCCGAAGTCGAACGAACGGCCCGGACCCCGGTACAAGATGAGGTCGATCCAGGCCTCCTCCCGCCCGCGGCCGGCCTCCAGAGTGGGACGCAAGCCGGTGAACTGAGCCGAGTGCAGCGCGAAGGTGCCGGCTAGGGGGCCGGAGGTGAAGCGGATCGGCTCATCCAGCCTCAGTCTCCCGGGGAGCATCAGATCGGAGACAGCGCCTTCGAATTGCAGACGCAGGCGGAGATCCCGGGCGGTGATCGTCGCGTTGACGATCTTGTCGAGCGAGATGTGGGTGTCGCCCCGGTCGGTGGCGAACAGGACCGCCCCCAGAATGTCGGTCCGGTCCTGGACGGCGAAGAGGCTGGCCGAAGAATAGTCATAGTCGTCGTGCAGGCAGCGGAGGCGCAGGGCGGCGGGCCCGCCGGAGGTGTTCCAGTAGGCCAGCAGCGGGCGGCGTTGGTTCCACAGATCCCCGATATTGACGCTCGCCAGGGTGAAATCCGGGTGCAGATAGGTCGTGCCGATGATGTCGTGCTCGCTGGACACGTTTCTCTCAAAGGTCTCGACTTCCAAGCGCGGCGTGGTCAGGCTCGCGAAGTAATAGTACAGCTCGGTCGGGCAGTCCAGCTTGACCCGGTGGGCATCGAGGCTCTCCCAGGCCTCGGCCTCCGGCAGGAACTGGAGGCGGCCGGCGTTGGCTCGCTGGAGCGCGGCCAGGGTGCCCGGACGCAGGAGCGTGGAATAGCAGCGGCTGTGCGGGCCGGCCCACTGCTTCGTCGGCGGGTGGAAGTGGCGGGCCACGTGACGCCAGGCGAACGTGTTCAGCTCTTTGAGCAGCCGCTGCGATGACTCGTCGCGCACGTGCTGGATCATGCGGCTGATCTCGTCCATGGCCACGATGGTATAGGTTGGGCTGTTGTACTCGGTGAACGAGCCTTTTTCGCGCGTATGGTCGTAGAACCGCTGGAGCCGCTTGCGACCGTAGTCGGCCAGGTCCGGGACGTTGAACCGCTCGCCGGCGACGAGCGTGACGTAGGTGCCCATCAGAGCGATGTTGGTGTAGCCCGGGCCGACGTTACGCCGGACAATGGAGCGGGCGGCGTGCAGGATCGAGTCCTTGACCTTCGGCCGCAAGTCCTCGGACAGGCGGTCCATGTGATCGATAGCGACCTGGAGAAGCTGCGTGCCGCAGAAGTCGGCCCAGTTCCAGTCGGGCGGGGACATCTTGTCGAGCGGCTCCTCCAGGAACCACGACCAGATGCCGTAGGTCCGGCTGTTGGGGTCTTGATCTTGCAGAGCAATCACGCGGCGCAGCACCAGTTCCGCGCGTTTGAGCCGCTCGGCGTCGCCGGAGTCGAGCAACGCTACGGCGTAGTCGAGCGAGTTGCGGGTGCTGTGGACGAAGCCGCCTGTGAGCGTCGTGTGGTACCCGGGTGACGAGTAGGGCGTGCGCAACATCTGCGCGCTCGCATCGTAATTCTGGTCCTGTTTTACCAGCGCCCGCAGGAACGCCTGCCGCCGGACCTCCGTCGGGAAAAAGTCGGCCGCCCAGCCTTGGGCCGACAGGATGGCGAGGGATAGCCAGATCAACCGGATTCGTGCATTGCCCATCATCCGAGTGGTTCCTTTCACAGTACTTGTGTGGTTCACCAGATGGGACATGATAAGGCACGTCACACCCGCAGTTCAAGCCTGAGGAGAGTCCGCTGCACCTGTGGCAAACGAGGATTGCAGCCGTTTGACGATCTTCTCACCCGAGGGCGCAGGTCTGGAGCATCTCCGCGGCCACGGTGGCATTTCGCTTGGGGAAGGTGAAGAAGAAGGTGGTGCCCTGGCCGACCTCGGATTCGACCCAGATCCTGCCGCCGTACAACTCGACGATCTTTTTGGCAATCGTCAGGCCGATGCCGGTGCTTTCGCTGTCATCGCGACGCGTGAGGGTCTGGAACAGCTTGAAGATCCGTTCGAAGTGTTTGGCTTCGATGCCCGGGCCATTGTCCGAAACACTGAACTGCCAGAAGGCACCTTGCTCCACGCAGGCGACGGCGATCCGGCCTTGCGGCTTGTCCATGTACTTGATGGCGTTGCTCAACAGATTCTGGAAGACCTGCGTGATCCTGGTGGGGTCCGCGTCCACGGTGGGCAGGTCATTCTCGAGGCGGATGGCGATGTGTTCGGGGGCGCCGAGGTTCTCGATGATCTCCGGCACGACCCGAGCCAGATCGACCGGCACGGTCCCCTGCTCGGTCCGGCCGATGCGCGAGTACTGCAGCACACCATCGATCAGGCTGTGCATGCGGTTCACGCGGCTCTGCAGCAGGGCCATCTGTTCCTTCGCCTCAGGGCCGAGTTTCTCGCCGTAATCTTCGCACAGCCATTCGGCCAGCAGGGTGATGCCGCGCAGCGGGGCTTTCAAATCATGGGATACGACGTAGGCGAAGTGCGAGAGCTCCTGATTGACGTCCGACAGTTTCTGGATCAGTGTGCTCTGTTTCTCCTCGGCTTGCCGGCGCTCGGTGATATCGGTGGCGACGGCCAGGAGCCGGTCGCAGCGGCCGTCCTCCCGGATCAAGGGGACTTTCGTGGTGGTGAGCCAGTGGGTGGTGCCGTCGGCATGGGCGATGGGCTCTTCCGCGATGCGCTGGGTTTTCCGCGTGGCGATCACTTCCACGTCACCCCGCCGAGAACTCTCCCCCTGCTCGGGCGTCGGCGCGAAGTCCGCGGCGCCGCGGCCCTCCATGTCTCGGACCGTGGCGCCATAGGCTTGCGCCAGGGCCGCATTGGCCATGACGTACCGGCCCTCCTGCGACTTGACCCAGACGAAGTCCGGAATCGTGTCGATCACCAGCCGCAGGAAGTTTCTCTCCTGTTCCACCGCCCTCTCGGCGCTGCGCCAGCGCCGGGCATCCGCCCGGATCAGGAAGGCGATCCCGGCCAGGAACAGGAGGCACAGGCCCAGGGCGATCAGCATGTGACGCGCCACCTGCGCCCGGGCGGCGGCATAGGAGGCGCTCACCGGAACCGCCGCCAGATCCACGGAGATCTCGCCCACGGAGCGTCCGAAACCCGCCACCGTGCCGTAGCGCGCCAGCAGCGCCGCGGGCGCATCGGCCGGCTGGCCGTGGCATTTCAGGCAACCGGCCTCGAAGCGGCGGGGAATGGCGCAGACGAAGTACTTCGCGCCGCCGGCGCAGAACTCCATCGTGCCGGACCACACGTCGTCGTCCGGATGCTGCTCGAAGTACTGAAGGAGCGCTTCCTCCGCCGGCGTCGCCTGGTTGACCGGATTGCGCGGGTTCCGCGTGGCGAAACGCAGGATCGTGTCGGGGAAGGCCTGGCGCACATCCTCGAGGACGCTCCGGGCGACGAAGGACGTGGACATCGCTTCCGGGATGAACTCCTCCGGCGGCACCCGTTTCTCCATCTCCGGACGAACATACTTGCCCACGTAGTTTCGCAGCGATTTGCCGAACTCGACCGCCAGATGGGCTTGCCGCCCGGCGGTGGCGTCAATGTGCCGGCAGGTCCAGCACCAGGTCTGCAGGAGCACCACCCCCAGGAAGAGGACGCCCAAGGCTCCCATTCCCAGGAGAGGGCCGGCGCTCGTGCGCCGGCCGGCCGGCGGCGTTGCGGTGCACCGCTCAGCCCCGCCCGGCACGGCAGACACGGGGGGAAGGCCCTGGGCCGGACTGGACCGTTTCCCGCCCCGGCCCAGCAGGGCCAGAGCGTGGGTGAATCCCGCTGCCAGTCGATGTCCGGCTTTCATAGGGGCCTCAGGGGTTCTTTCCACGCCGCTTGCGCCTGCCCGCAGGGCCCCGATGCGGCCCGGCACGCCGGCGCATCGGCCTCGCTCTTTTGGGGAAACGTGAAAAAGAAGGTGCTTCCTTTGCCGACCTCGGACATACTCGTCACCTCAGCGTCAGTTCAGACTTGCCCCCTTGGCGACCAGGGCCTCGTTCTCGGTCAGGGTCCCCTGCTTGGGCAACGTAAAGAAGAACGTGCTTCCCACGCCCGGTTTCGACTCCACCCAGATGCGGCCGCCGAACAGCTCGACGATCTTCTTGACTATCGGCAGGCCGATGCCCGTACTTTCACACTGGTCGCGGGGGGCGAGCGTTTGGAACATCTGGAAGATCTTTTCGAAGTGCCGTTCCTCAATTCCGGGGCCATTATCGGTCACGCCGAACTGCCAGACGCTGCCCTGGTCCGTGCAGCCGATCTCAATGCGGCCCTGGGGCTTGTCCATGTACTTGATCGCGTTGTCGATCAGATTGCGAAAGACTTGTCCCAAACGCACTTTCTCACTCACGACGGCAGGCAATTCGCCCCGGACCACGACCTGAATCTGCGGGGGCGGGTCCAGCAGCGCGATCGTCTCGGGGACCAGCGTGCCCAGATCCACGATTTCCCGCGGATGGCTCACCCGGCCGATCTCAGAATAGTGCAGAATGCCATTGATCAGGTCGGCCAGCCGCGTGACCCGGCGTTTGAGCAGGCCAAGCTGTTGCCGGCCCGGCTCGTCGAACTTGTCGGCATAATCGGACGCAATCCAGTCGGCCAGCGTCCCGATGCCGCGCAGCGGCGCCTTGAGATCGTGGGCCGCCACGTAGGCGAAATCCTGCAGTTCCTGGTTCGAGCGGCGCAGACTCAGCACCATGTCAGCCAGCCGCTCGTTCGCCGCGGCCAGCGCCGAATCCGTGTGCCGGTGCGCCGTGATCTCCCGGGTCAATCTCTCATTGGTGCTCCGCAACTGGGCGGTCCGCGCGCTGACCCGGGCCTCCAACTGCTCGTTGGCCTCGACCAGCGCCACATCCCGCTGCTGGATCTGGCCGAGCATCTCGTTGAAGGCCTGGATCAGCAGACCGACTTCATCGTGGCTCGCCGACTCGACGCGGACCGTGTACACCTTCTTCTCGGAGACCAGGCGCGCCACGTCGGCCAGACGGAGGATCGGCAGGGAGATGAGCCGCTGGAGCCGGGCGGAGATCAGATAGGCCGCGAGCGACGAGAGGAACACGGTCCCGACGATCACCAGGATGCTGCGCCGGAGCCTCAGATACAAGGGATCCAGACTGCCGCGCAGGCAGACGGTGCCGATCGGTATGCCGTTGAGAAGAATGGGCCGGGTGATGACCAGCGACTCCCAGTCGAACCGGTAATCGCGGTGCGGGGCCTGCTGCGGGGGCAGGAGCGGGATCGTCCCCTGGCGCACGTACATGGCGAACAGTTCCCCCTCGCGGGTGTACACGCAGACCGCCATGATGGAAGGGACGGCGCCGACGGTGCGCAGGCAGGTGCCCGCATCCGCCGCATCGTGAAAGGTGATGGCGGTCTTGCAGTTGTCGGCGAGCACCTCGGCATGCGCGCCCAGATCGCGGAGCATCGTCTGCCGCAGGTCCGTCCATTCCCAGACGATGAAGACCGTTCCCCCCAGCACCAGCGAGGCCACACACGTGAGCATGATGATCACGATCAGCTTGTGCTTGAGCGACAAGCGGCGTAGCAGCGAGGAGGCCTGGCGCTGCAATCGGGGCGTCTTCGCGTTGGCTTCACTGGTTCTTTTCATCCTGTCCTTCCAGGCATCGTCCGGGCTTTCTATCGGCCGATTGTGGACCTAAGGGGAGCGACAAATGCCATAAACCGCGTCCGGCGGCCCGCCGCACGAGGGCCGGGCCTGTCTCTGGGCCGGCCGCAGCGACCGGGCACGCGGGGATCGGGAAGCCCTCCTGCGGCGTAGCGCCAAACCAGACATGTCTTATAAGAAGGTCGCGATCACCCAAGGTACCCCCGCGGCACGTGGCTGGGCCGCCGGCCGTCCTCGGGCGAAGGCATCCTGTCCCGGCGCACCGTCGGTCCACACGCAAGACGCGGCAGCGAAACGCCCGCGTCACGAACACTCGGCGGGCGTAAGGTCGCCCGAGGCACTAACGTCCGAGAATGACCGGCTCCTTTCAGCTTGACAGTCTGCCCCCACCCATCATATCATCACTCCCAGGATTGCTGGCGGTCTGGGGTAAGCGATACCTTCCTGACAGCCGGCCGGCAACCACGGATGATTACCGGCTCATGACGATTTATGCCACAGGGTATTGCCATTTTGGGGTCCACCGGCTCGATCGGGCGCAACGCCCTGCGCGTCATCGAGGCCCTCGGACCTGAATACCAGGTGGTCGGACTCAGCGCGCATCGCAACGTGGAGCTTCTCGCCGAGCAGACGCGCCGCTACAAGCCGCGGCTGGTGGCCATCACCCACGAAGATGCCGCCGCCCAATTCCGGGCGCTGATGAACGGCGACGTCAAGACCATGTCCGGGCCCCAGAGCCTCACGGAGCTGGTGCAGAGCGACGCGGTCGATACCGTGCTGACGGCGGTGGTGGGAGCCGCCGGCCTGCCTTCGGCGCTGGCGGCGGCCAAGTGCGGCAAACGGCTGGCCGTCGCGAACAAAGAGCCCCTCGTGATCGCCGGCGAGCTGCTCACGCGCACCGTCCGGGAGCACGGCAGCGTCCTGTTGCCCGTGGACAGCGAACATTCGGCGGTCTTTCAGGCCCTGCGCTCGGGCACAACCCGGGAGGTCCAGCGCATCCTGCTGACCGGCTCGGGAGGACCCTTCCGGGGCGCCACCCCCAAGGACCTGGAGAAGGTTACGCTGGACCAGGCCTTGTGCCATCCGACGTGGAACATGGGGCCGAAGATCACGATCGATTCGGCCACCCTGATGAACAAGGCCCTGGAGGTGATCGAGGCGCGCTGGCTGTTCGATGTGCCGGTGGACAAGATCGAAGTCCTGATCCATCCCGAGTCGATCGTGCACTCGCTGGTGGAGTTCGTGGACGGGTCCATGGTGGCCCAGCTCGGGGAGCCGGACATGTGCCTGCCGATCCAGTACGCCTTAACGCACCCGCGGCGGGTCGCCGGTCTTGCCAAGCGTCTCCAGTTGGAAGAGATCGGCGCGCTGCACTTCGAGCGGCCGGACCCCCGGACGTTCCGGGCGCTGCCGCTGGCCTATGAGGTCGCCCGCGCCGGGGGCACGGCGGCCGCCGTGTTCAATGCCGCCAACGAGGCGGCCGTGGCGGAGTTTCTGGCCGGTCGCATCCGCTTCCTGCAAATCATGGAGCTCGTGGAACATTGCCTGAACCGGCACAACGTCAGGTCCATCACCTGCCTCGAGGAGCTGCTCGAAGCGGATGCCTGGGCCCGAAGGGAAGTCCGGAAGAAATTATGATTTATGATTTACAATTTATGATTTATAATTCTCCCATGCACAAGTGCGGCATCCACCGTAGAAACCCAAATCATAAAGAATAGATCATAGATCTTTGGAGCGTTTGGATGACAGAGATGGCGAAATCACGGACGACGATACTGAACAGTCTCTTCTGGGTGGCGATCGCGGCGGCGGTGGTCTATCTCATCATGGTCCACGTGGGGGTGGTCAGCAACGTGGTCGTCGTTTTGCTCGGCTTCGGCTCGGTGGTGCTCGTGCACGAGTTCGGCCATTTCATTGTGGCCAAGCTCGGGGGGATCAAGGTCGAGGCGTTCTCCATTTTCATGCCGCCGACGCTGGTAGGGATCCGCAAGACGAAGGCCGGACTCCGGTTTCGTTTTCTGCCCAGTCTTACTTCCCATGGCAACGAAGAGACCCCGGAGCAGGCCGAGGAGACCGAGTATCGCATCGGGATCTTCCCGTTCGGCGGCTACGTGAAGCTGCTGGGCCAGGAGGATACCGGCCCGGTGAAGCAGGTAGCCGATCCGCGCTCCTTCGCGAACAAGCCGGTGAGCATCCGGGCGGCGGTCATTGCGGCGGGCGTGACCTTCAACGTGATCAGTGCGGCGCTCATCTTCATGATCGTGTTTCTGATCGGAATCAAACTGCCGCCCGCCGTGGTGGGCGACGTGGTCCCGAAATCCCCGGCGGCCCGGGCCGGTCTGCGGCCGGGCGATGAAGTCCTCCAGATCGACGGCCAGAGCAAGGACCTCGATTTCAGCAACATTCTGATCGCGGCGGCCCTTTCGAGAGCGAATGCGCCGGTCCCCATCACCGTTCAGCATCTGGATGGCTCGAAGGAGGAAACCACGCTCGTGGCCGAGAGCCTGCCGGGCAGCCAGTTCCGCGACTTCGGCATTACGCAGCCGCTGAGTCTGAAGATCGCCCCTATCGCCGAGCCGAACGTCCTGTACGAGCGAACGGGCCTCAAGCCCGGAGACAGCATCGTGGCGGTCGACGGCCGAAAGGTGGACCACTATTGGGAGCTCTCCAGGATCCTCCGGCAGACCCTCACGCCGCGGATCAAAATGACGGCCGAGCGACCGAAGGACAGCCAGGGCACCGAGCTCGTACAGACGGAGCTGCCGCTCGACTGGTCCGTGTCCGACAACGGGGATGTGAAGGTGGAGGCCGATCTGAGTCATGTCTATTCGATGGTTCCACGCCTGCGCGTGATGGATGTCGATAAGGAACACGGCAACGGCGCGGAACAGGGGGATACCGCGCACCTGAGGGCCGGCGATGTGATTCTCGCTGCGGGCCAGACGAAAAATCCGACCTACAAAGAGCTGCGGGACATCACGACCGAATACGAAGGCAAGCCCCTGCCGATTCAGGTGCTGCGGACGGATGCCAACGGCGTTGAGCGGACGCTCACTTTGAACGTCAAACCGAGGCGGGATTCCGGGGCGGACCGTGTGGTCATCGGCTTCCTGCCGACGCTGGATGCCGCCCATGCTGTGGTCGCCAAAACCATGCCAATGGAAGGCCTGCGCGCTGGACATCCCGCGCGGAGCGCGGATCGTCAGCGTCAATCAAAAGCCGGTCTCCAGCTTCTACGAGGTCATCGCCGAGGTGCAGCGGTGGCAGGGACAGCCCGTGACCCTGCAATATCGGCTGGATGAGCAGGCCGAGGGCGGGGTGACGCTGCCGGCGACCCTGACCGGCCGGCCCGTGAACGTCGCCTCGGTCCTGGCGGAGCCGGTGCCCTTCAAACCCATGGATCGTCTGTTCCAGGCCAAAGACCCGATCCACGCGATCGGCATGGGCTACCGCAGAACCTGGACATTCGTCGCCCAGACCTATATCACGCTCAAACGCCTGATCGGCGGTCTGATCAGTCCGAAGAATCTCATGGGCCCGGTCGGCATCATCACGGTCAGCTACCAGATCGTGGCCCAGCAGCCCTTTACCAATTACATCTACTTCCTCGGTTTGATCAGTGCGACCATCGCGGTCATCAACTTTCTGCCCATCCCGCCTTTCGACGGCGGCTTGATCGTGCTGATGCTGATCGAGAAGGTCAAGGGCTCCGCGCTGAGCGAGCGCACCCAGGGCATTCTGGCCTACGCCGGCTGGGCGCTCGTGCTGCTGCTGCTGATTTACGTGACCTACAACGACATCTATCGCAGTTTCTTCAGCTAAACGACGCCAACTGCCGATAATGGACTCCGTAGCAGGTGTGATGTGCAACAACCGGAGTGTTGATTGGAAGGTCCGCGCATGTTGGTCCAGATTCCCGTCGGCAAAGGCGTTGAGCGGTCGAGCCCGAAGGCGTTGAACAGCAAGCAGTACCATCAAGACCTATCCAGCAACCTGGAGGCCGCCGACCGGGAGGTCCACGAACTCCTTACAAAGGAGTACGATCGCCAGCAAAATACCCTGCAGCTCATTGCGGCGGAGAACCAGTGCTCGCGCGCCGTCCTGGCCGCCCTGGGGTCCGTTGTCCAGAACAAAACGACGGAAGGCTTCGCGGGGGCCCGCTTCCACGGCGGCTGCGAGGTGGTGGACTGTCTGGAGACCCTCGCCCTCCGCCGGGCCCGGGAGGTCTTCCAGGCCAGGTACGCCAATGTCCAGCCTCACTCCGGCACCGGCGCCAATCAGATTGTGATTACAGCGCTCCTTGAAAAAGGAGACCGGATCCTCAGCCAGGCCATGGACCAGGGTGGACACGTTTCGCACGGAGCTCCCGTCTCTTTTGCCGGGAAGTTCTTTGACGTCGAGCACTACTGCGTCCGCCCGGATACCTTCCTGCTGGACTACGACGCCATCCGGGAGCAGGCTTTGCGCTTCCGCCCGAAGCTGCTCATCTGCGGGGCCAGCGCCTACGCGCGGACCATCGACTTCTCCCGGTTCCGGGCCATTGCCGATGAGGTCGGCGCCTACCTCATGGCCGACATCTCGCACATCTCCGGCCTCGTCGCCGCCGGCGCGCACCCCTCGCCGGTGGATCACGCTCACTTCACGACGACCAGCACGTACAAGCCCGGCGGCCCGCGCGGCGGCCTGATCCTGATGGGCCGGGACTTTGATGCCCCATTTCGGATTGCGGATGGCGGCCCCGGATCGAAGTCCGGGGTGACAACATTGCGGATTCGCAGCGATACTCCTCTTCAATCCGAAATCCGAAATCCGAAATCCGCAATCTCCCGCACCATGCCGCTTTGGGAGCGGATCGAGAAGAACACCTTCCCCGGCTTTCAGGGGACGCCCTGCCTGAACAACATCGCCGCCAAAGCGGTCTTCTTCAAGGAGATGCTCTCGGCCGAGTACCACGATCGGCAGTTCGGGATCGTGGAGAACGCCAAAACACTGGCGGAAGAATTCCTCCGCATGGACTATGATGTCCTGACCGGGGGCACCGACAACCACATGTTCCTGGTCAACGTGGCGAACTTCCGCCCCCGACGCGAAGCGGCGTCCGGCCCCCGGCTGACCGGCTTCATCGCCCAGCATTGTCTGGAGGACTGCGGCATTATCATCAACATGAACCGCCTGCCTTACGACAGCCACAGCCCGCGCATCACCAGCGGCATGCGGCTGGGGACCCCCATCGTCACAAAGAACGGCATGGGCCGCCCGGAGATGCACACCATCGCGCGATGGGTGGACGACGTTCTTAACCGTGTGGAGATCCAGGATGACCGGCAATACCACCTCGAACCGAGCTTCCAAAGCGAGATGAAGGAACACGTCCAGGAACTCTGCGCCCGTTTCCCCATGCGGTAATTGGGCCAAACGGCGCCGGCGTTTTGTCATCCTGAGCCGAAGGCGAAGAGCCTGTCCTGAGCGCAGCCGAAGGAATCTGGCCTGCGGATGAGATGTTATTGCCAATCGCGTCCCAGATCCTTCACTCCGCTGCGCCGCGTTCAGGATGACATGTTAGCGCGGGATCACTTCACGAAGAAGCTGTACGTGTGCTCGTAAGTCGAGCACTTGAAGGAGGTTCCGTTCAAAGGCGTGAAGAAATAGGGCGTGAACTGCCTCAGCGCCTGCACCTGATCCAGAGGCACGGGGACCAAGTCAGGGGTGTCATTCCAGCCCAGAACGAAGAGCCCGCCGGGCGCCAGGAGCGCATGCACGGCGGTAAAGGCCTTCTCAATTGCCTCGGGCTGATTCAGCCCCCAGCCGAAGACACCGTTCATCAGCACCAAGTCGAAATAGCACTCGGGGAAATGGCTCCGCAGGTGCGCGGCATCGTCGACAATATGCTTCGGCACGCCGAACTGCGCTCTGGCCGCATCCCGGTCGATCGTCCAGAGCTCCTGGCCGACAAAGAACTCGTTATAGAACACCTCGTATGACTCGCGGCCGACCTCAAGCACCGTTCGTGGCCCCAGCCTCGACAGAACGAAAGGGATGATGATCTGCTCCAAGACACGCCTGTCCGCGTATCTGTGCCTCCGGTGCGGTACGTGTCGTCTGACGACCTTCCAGGCCAAGTACCGATAATACACGTCGCGCATTGCGGGAGAAGCACGAATGGCAAGAACGCGACCGCTCATGTCCACGCCCAGTTTCGAATCGTGAATGTTGGTCATTCCCGCTTGTTTCGGATTTCCTCAAACAGCGGCGTCCGGCCCAGCCGGACACATTCCGCGGCGTAGATGTACAAAGCAGCGGACCATGTCTGCCAATCGTTGCCCTTCGGCAGACCGTTCTGAGCCTGGTGCCACTCGTTGAAGCCAAAGCCGAGGGTCGGATTCTTCCCTCGGTGAATCAATTCGGTAAGTGCGGTGAGCTTCCTCTCCGCCAAATCTGTTTTTCCCGCCGCGACGAGCGCCGCTATGTAGAAACCGCAGACGAAAGGGCCAGATTCCTCCGTTCGCGTAGCACCCCGGCGGATTGAGGCGCTCGATGCGCGGGCGGTAGTCCCAGTCGCCGTGCCGTTGGAATGGGAACAGGCACGGCGGCAGGTCCACCGCCAAATCGCCCTCCGCGCGCATGCGCCAACATTCCGTCTCGACCCAGAGGATCATTTCCTCGGCCAGGCTCGACGGCGCCAGACCGGACAGAATTGCCAGGCTGTTGCCCATCAGGTCAAAGCGATCGCTGCTGTACTCCTTGAAGGCCCAGAAAGCAAAGTAGGGCTTGTCCGGCAGCAGCAGGCCCCGCAATCCGGTCGCGAGCGACCCCGTCTCCGTGGCGGCGAAGCGGTGCAGGCGCTCGTATAGCAAGCCGGCCTTTTCGTGCTCGGCAAACAACCGCAGATAGGTATAGACCAGGGCGTTGACATACAGCCCGTAGCCGGGCACCCACAACTCATCCCGCCAGTCGGTCGTCGGCTGCTGGTCGACAATGACCTGGTTCTCGCTGCTGCGGTAGTCCATCCAGAGCAGGGCCTTCTCGGCCGCGTCCGCCAGGAATTCGCGCTCGCCCGTCACTTGGCGGAAGAGGGCCAGACTCACCAGGAACAGGGGCGTCGTATCGCTCGCTCCCAGGTTGCAGGGCTCGTGCACCAGCGACGGCATCTGGCCCAGGGGACTTTGATGGCGCGCCAGGGTCTGCAGCACGCCGCGCAGGGATCTCATCAAATCCTCATCCCGCGTGACGAGCGCCGCCAGGCTGGAGATCAGCAGATCGCGGGTGTAAGGCTCCGGGTAGCCCCAGCCCGCGGTCCGGGGCAAACCCTGGCAGGGCCCGCACGCATTGTTGAGGAGCACATCGCGCGCCGCTCGCACCGCCTGCTCCACCCCCGGTTGGATCTCCTCCACCGCGACCATAGCAAGCCTCTCAATTTAAGAGTTAATATTTCTTATTTATCCTTAAATGAAGCCGCAGCGCCAATCGTAAGATAGTACATCGGAAATCGTAAATCTATGGAGGAAACATCTCATTGGCCCGCTCCATTATCCTCAGCCCCCTCCCCGGCGGCGCAAAAAAGAAGGCCATAAGGGGGAAGCTTATGGCCTGTTGGCTTGTAACCGCAATGTCTATTCTATCGATCGCGTTGTGTCAGATCGTGCTGGTCTCAGATCCGCAGAGGCGGCGGCCTGATGCAACGGGGAAAGTACCATCGTTGGGAAATCGAGTCCGTGATGGTCGTTGGATCACCCGGTGTCCCTTGAAAGGGGGTGGTCTGCTCTTTGGACTGTGGGCAGACACACAGGTTGTAGAACATCCAGAAGACGGCGGTGGTGAACATCCATGTTTTCATGATTCTTTCCCCAATGTTCTACTGTGCCTATCGACGGCTCCCGGAGAATTTCCTTAGCGGTTTTTGGCCGGCCCGTGGGTGACCCGTGGGCCGGGGTCCGAAGGCCCGTCCGGGCGAACAAGTATATCAGTAGAGAAAATCCGCGTTTTTCGGCCGTCCGTTTCTCGCGGCGCCGGGCCGGCCGGAGCATGGGCCGTATCAGTATTGATAAAGTGGATCGCGCGCTGCGCAGATTTTTTTCGCAGGTACCAATTTTCTCACGCTCAACAATGCTGAACCCTGGCAGGTGGGAGGACCTACTTGTTCCGGTCCAATAAGGCCAGGGCCAACTGCCGCAGCACGGCGGCCTTGGCGCCGAACGGCTCCAGCAGGGCCACCGCCTCGTGGGCGAGCCGGCGCTCCAGGTCCTTGGCCTTCTCGATCCCCACCACGGCGGGATAGGTGCATTTGGCGGCTTTGAGGTCCTTGCCGGCCGTCTTGCCCAATTGCTCGCTCGAGGCGCTGACGTCCAGAATATCGTCGGCGATCTGAAAACCCAGGCCGATCTTCAGGCCGTACTGTCCGAGGATCCGCAACGGCTCGGCGCTCGCCCCGCCGCACAGGGCGCCCATCGTGGCCCCACAGCGGAACATCTTGGCGGTCTTATTGGTGTGAATGTATTCGAGCAGCGCCACACTGCCGACGGTGCTTTCGGCCTTCAGATCGGCCACCTGCCCGGCGATCATGCCCGCCGGTCCGGCGGCGCGGGCCAGCTCGCCGATCAGCTTGACCGCCAGAGCCGCATCGGTGATCCCGTCGGCGAGGACCTCGAAGGCGAGCGTCAGCAGGCCGTCGCCCGTCAGAATCGCCGTTGCTTCATCGAAGGCCTTATGGCAGGTGGGCCGGCCGCGCCGCAGATCGTCATCGTCCATCGCCGGCAGATCGTCGTGGACCAGGGAATAGGTGTGGACCATCTCGATCGCGGCCGCGGCGGTCCGCGCCTCGGCGTTGTCGCGTCCGGCGATCAGCTCGCAACACCAGAGGACGAGGGCCGAGCGGATACGCTTGCCGGGTCCGGAAAGGGTATAGTGAAGCGCCTTGTGCAAATCCTCCTGGATGCCCTGTTGCCGGGCGAGCACCTGCTGGAGGGTGTCGTTGACGATTCGTACTTTTTCGGACAGTGAGGTCTCGAAGTCAAAGCTGGCTGCACGCGATGAAGGCATAACGCAGAGCGAATTTACTATTTACGATTTACCATTTACAATTGAAGCAAGACACGCGTTTGGCAAAGACCGGAAACGCGGGACAACGCTCAATAGTAAATACTAAATGGTCAATTGTAAATCACCAATGGTCCTGGTCCTGGGCGTGACGGCTTCCGGCAAGGGGCGGCTGGGATTCGAGCTGGCCCGAACCCTCGACGGCGAGATCGTCAGCATCGACTCGATGAAGGTCTACCGGCGCATGGATATCGGTACGGCCAAGCCCTCCCCGGAGGCCCGGCAGCAGGTCCGATACCATTTGATTGACGTGGTGGAGCCGAGCGAATCGTTCAGCGTGGGGGTCTTCCTCGACAAGGCCTTGGCGGCCATCGAAGATATCCGTCAGCGCGGCAAGGCTGTCGTGGCCGTGGGCGGAACAGCGCTGTACATCAAAGCCCTGCTCTACGGCCTTTTCGAGGGTCCCGGCGGTGATGAGCAGATTCGGGCCGAGTTGCGGGCCCAGGCAGCGCGGGAAGGAGTGGCCCGCCTGCACGAGGCCTTGCGGCAGGTCGATCCGGAGGCGGCCGACCGGATCAGCGCCAACGACGCCAAGCGGATCATCCGGGCCCTGGAGGTCTACCGGCTGACCGGCAAGCCCATTTCCAGCTTCCAAAAGCAGTTCGATGCCGAGCGTCCGAGGCACGATTGGACGATCATCGGCCTGCGGCGGGAGAAGGCCGTCGAGAGTCACCGGATCAATGCCCGCGTCAAGAAGATGATCGAGCTGGGCCTGGTGGACGAGGTCAGGTCATTGCTGGCGGAGGAAAAGCCCCTGAGTCAGCAGGCTCGCTGCGCGATCGGCTACGCGGAGATCATCGACCATCTCGAGGGCCGAATGAGCCTGGACGACGCCATCGAGGAGATCAAGAAGAATACCCGCCGCTTGGCCAAAGGCCAGCGCACCTGGTTCAAAACGTTCCGGCAAGTGAACTGGCTCGACGTCGAGGAGGAAGAGCCGCCCGAGCACGTCATCGAGCGAGCCAAGAAGATTGTTGATTTATGATTTGAAGGCAAGACGCCGGGAGCCTATTCCGCGCCCACCAGCGAGACCAAATCATAAATCACAAATCATAAATTCTTCATCGCCTGGAGCATGGCGGCGGCCTCGCCGAGCACGAGCTGTTTGACCAGACTGCGCGGGATCAGCGTCATGCCCATGCCGAAGACCCGCTCCTCCACTGTAGAAGCAACGGCTCGGGCCATCTGCGGGGCAATCCCGGACTCGGCGGTCAGATCGTGAACGATCTTGCCCTTATCCCAGGCGATCCGTGCGGCCGATTGCCTCGTCCGGTTGAGCTGCTCCAGATCGGCAGAGGCGAGAACATCCAGCGCGAGGACTTCGGTGCGAGCGCGTTTGAGCCGCCGCTCGACGGCGTGTTCCCCCAAAGCCGCCGCCGCCGCTTCGTGGCCGGTCGAGGTGAGAACCGCCTTGATCATGGCAAGGATCTCGCTCGAACTGACATGCCGCCGCTCCTGCTGGTGATAGAGATAGTACGTCACGACCTCGGCCAGGTCCTCGGCCATGGCGATATCCGGCCGGCCCACGGCCGAAAACGCGTTGTTGATCGTTCCGATGACCTTGGTGTGGATGTACTCCTCGGTCGTGCCGTCGGTCTTGGTCACCTGCAGTTGCCTGTTCATACGACCGGTTGCCTCCCTGCAAACGGACAGGATTGGAACGATGGAATACTGGGATAATGGAATATTGGGTGGCATGGGGCACCCCCAATCCCATCGTTCCACTATTCCACTATTCCACTATTCCATTTCCTATTGCTCGAAGAGCTTGAGCTGATCGGCCGGCTCGGTGTCCTGAATCGCCTTGCTGACCTCGTCGATCAGCTCGCCGGCATCCTTGAACTCCCGATAGACGCTGGCAAAACGAATATACGCGACCTTATCCACCTCACGCAGGTGCTTCATCACGCATTCTCCGATGAATGCGGACGTCACCTCTTTGTCGAAATTGCGGAAGATGTCCTCCTCCGTCCTGTCGGCGACCTGTTGAACCTCCTCCGCCGAAACGGGTCTTTTGTAGCACGCCTTCTGCAGACCGGCGATGATCTTCTCCCGCTCGTAGGGCACGCGGGACTTGTCCTTCTTGACCACGTGGAGCCGAAAACTCTCGCCGGTTCGTTCGTACGTGGTGAAACGCCTTTCGCAGGCCAGGCATTGGCGTCGCCGCCGGATCACGCGCCCGGAATCGCTGGAGCGCGAATCGACGACTTTATCGCTGTCTTCCTTGCAAAAAGGGCATCTCACGACTCAGACTGACCTCCTTGATAGAGACCATGCTACTATTAGTTATGCCGGCCATTGTACGACCAAGATGTAGTATGTCAATCGGAATTTGCGTCGATCCCGGCTCTCTTCGGAGCCCGAAAGCGTGCTGCTAATCCTCCGGCCATCGCAAGTGGTGGGTGGCAGCGGCAAGCGCCAGCTTGCCGATGGCACGTGCATACACCGCTACACCGTCGGCAAGCTTCGAAGACTCCGCTTGCCGCTGCCACCCGGCCCAAAGCGGGTGGCCGGCATCCGGAAAACAGGGCTTGCACGGGCCCTTCCGGCGCAAGCCTTCGGCACTGACCCGCGAGTTATCTGACTGTCCGGCCGATCACGGCCTGGTCACGCGGATGTCATCAATGTAGATACGACCGGCGCCGCCTGCCGCCGGGCTCGTGCGATCACCCACACCGAGGTACAGCTTCTTGACTTTCGCCAGATTCACGCCGGCGAAGCTGCTCAGCGGAATCTTCCACTCGGTCCATTGCGCAGCACTCGTGAGGGTCTGGTCGGGATACGTGGCGATGCCGACCTTCTTGGCCGCGTCCTCCACCGCGACATAGACTTGGGCGGGTGCGTTACTGCCTCGGCCGCGAACGTAGAGGACCAGGGTATCGGCCCCGCTGACGGTCCAGTCCTGCACCGGCGAGAACTCCTGCTCGGATTCGCTGTAGAAGGGCGACTTGACGTTGTTGTAGTCCATCGGCATCGCCTGCTTGCCGCCGTGGACGGTCGTCCGCTCGGCAAAGGGGGCCTGCGCGTAGCCGACGGTCGAGCCGGTCCCATTGGTCCAGCCATCGACCCAGGTCTCATAGATCCGGCTGCCTTCATCATCCGTGTAGCTCTCGAAATCATCCACGGACAGACACGTGATGAACGTCCAAACCGGGCCGGTCTTCACGGCACCGCCCGCCGCGGTCTCATCCACGCGCCAGTAATAGGTCGTCAGGCTCTCCAGGGCCCCCGGCGTGAAGGTCGGATCGGTCAACTCGCCTTTATCGGTGCCCGCGGCGCCCTGGCGGACGGCATCGTTGCTGTCGCCGAAGTACACATGATGCTTGATGGCGGCCTGCCCCGGCAGCCAAGTCAGCACGGGAGTCTGCGCAGCGCCTACCGCCCCGTTGGCCGGAGTGGGGTGATAGGCCGTCAGGGCCTGCGCGACAAAGCTCCAGGTGTCGCCGGTCGTGACGACCCCGGCCGCGTCGATCTCGTCGACCCGCCAGTAATAGGTCGCCCCCGGTTGGAGTCCCTGGACATAGTAGAGCATCGTCATCAACTGGTGCGGCCCAACCAGATTGGCCGCCGTCAGTTCCGGGGTCGTGCCGAGATAGACATCGTGAAAGAGCGCTGTATCGCCTTTGGACCATTGCAGCAGGGGCATGCTCACACTGAGGGCGCCGTCCGCCGGAATGGGCTTGCGGGCCTTGAGCTTCGGCGGGGACATCGCCTTGATGTCGGCGGCCGTCAGGGCCACATCGTAGATCTTCACCTCGTCGATCAGCCCCGTGAAGAACCGGCTGTCGAGCGTGTTGGCGCCGATGACGAAGTTGGCCTGGGCATTGAGCGGACCGACGTTCGCATGGGGGACGCTGTTGTCGAGCTTGCCGTCGATGTAGATGGCGATCGTCTTGGCCTGCACGTCGCGCACGGCCGCGATGTGCATCCACTCGCCCGTGACGAGATCGGCATTGGAGTTCACGGACAGGTCGGGGTTCCCGCAGAAGAAGGACAGCTTCGTGCCGAGAGCCGCGATGACGAAGTCGTTGGCCACGCCGGCGACATCGGACCAGAAGATGCCGCTGCCTTCGTAGGCCTGGCTGCCGCCCCGCCCGGCGACATCCGCCTTGATCCAGCCCGTGATCGTGAAGCTGTCCTGCACCGGCCTGGGGAGCTGGACGTAGGCGTTCGTGCCGTTGAACCCGAAGCAGTTGCCGAGATACCCTTTATTGAGCGTGACGCCCCCGTTGATGGTCCCATCGTGGCCGTGGCCCGATTGATCGACCACGGCGCCGAGGTCGTCAAAGGAGTAGTAGACAATTGGGTCTGCTCCCTGTGCCACGCCCGGAGCGAGCACCGCCGTCACCAGGGACAAACAGATCAGAATGGTCTTCGTGGACATGTGTTTTTCCTCCTTCGTATGACAATAGGTTGCCAAGGTTGCTATAGAGGATTATACCCCCTGGAGCAATGGGGATTCAAACAAAAACTGTCCCTTGTCCCACTGCGGGTGTGGCCGGCATACGGTGGCGGATTCCACATCCATCGCTTCGGCTCGATCTCTGGTAATTGGCTTTGTTTTGTATCTTTCGCCCATCCGGGCCCTGGCTCTGCCCAAGCCGGGCCAAATTGGGTTTGTTTCGCACAATCGCCTGCGCGGGTCGGAGGCGGCAGGTCTGTCCCCAATCCGACTCCGCCGGGCGGATGCCAGTTGCCCGGCCGTTCCGGCAATCCGCAATCCGCAATCGGAGAATTGGCTTTGTTTTGCTGAGGCTTATCGAATGTTGTATTCACCATAACTCCTTTTCCACCAAGCACTTGCCCTTCTTTTTGGTCCGGCGGAAATTGGCTTTGTTTGTACAGCATCCCACGGCCTGCGCCCCCGGCCCCGCCGGGCAAATTGGGTTTGTTTGGCGCATTTGCCCTGTGCTCGTCCCGCCGCCGTCCTGTCCCCCAGATACCCCAGCTCGCCCTGGTTTGGCTTTGTTTCGCAAGAATTCTCACCACGGAGAGGGCCCCCAAACGCGGAATTATGCGTTTGGGAACCCAGACACGGAGGACACGGAGAATGAAATCGAAGTCATGTGTCTCAAAGAAGCTAAGACCGCCTCTGTGGTCTCTGTGCCTCAGTGGTGAACCCCTGCAAATTGGGTTGCCATGCGTCCTCATCTCTCTTCTTCCCGCTTTCAAATCACAAATCATAATTCATAAATCATAAATCCGAGGGGCTCTGCCGCGGAGCAGACTGTCCCTCCATATAGGGGCCGTGTTGCACGAATCGTGCCGAAATTCTGTGCGCAGACAACGCCCGAAAATGGCGCAACTCCTTGCTCCCAAAGGAATAAAGAATTTTTCGCACGCGGGGTGTTTTACCTTCTGAACTGTTGCACCAACGTGGTCACAACCAAAACCTCCCTCGCGCCAAGCACCGCCCTGAGCAGAGCCGAACGGGACGCAGAGATCGCCAAGGAGAACCAAATCGCAGAAGAAACCCCGGTGAACCACTGAGCACACGGAGGCCACGGAGGGAAGATAGAGGACGGAGAGCCAGGGGTAACGCAACCGCAGATGAACGGGATGAACACGGATGAGAGCATCCCGCCGAAGGCGTCCGACCCAAATTATAAACATGTCATTGCGAGCGGAGCACGGCAATCGTAAATCATAGATCATAAATCCGAAGGGCGGTTCAGGGGCGTAAACGCTACGCACGTGCTCGCCGCCGGTCCAGGATCCCAACAACGTCGCGTTCCCTTGCCGACGTTCTCCGGAGGCGGTTCATGGGCCGAACCCCTCTTGGAAGACGGCCCATAGGCGGATTCCTACGGAAAGAGTCTCGATTTGAGGCTTCGCCTTCCTGATTCCGGCCTCCTCCGCTTGTGCCCGGTCTCTTCTGGTTCCGGGCACGTGTGATCTTACTCGCAGACGGACCGACGCGTCCGACTCAGCGGCTCCCTGTGCGTGGAACAGTCCCACCATTCCCGCACCCTGAACCGCCTCTTCTCTTTTTCGCGTCGGGCCGGACCCCTCTGCTTAGGTCCCCGATTCCGGCATGTCCCCCGATTCCCGCAACCATCGCTAAAGCTAACGTAGTGCCTGACCCCGCTAAGCCTTGCCTATTGCGGCCGCGGGCCCTGAACGGTGTCCTCGGATGTCACTCCTGTCTCAGTAGCCTTAGCCGCCATCTCAGCATAGTCGGGGTTCAGTTCGATGCCGATGAACCGTCTGCCCATCTCCTTGGCGATTCGGCATGTCGTGCCGCTGCCTGCGAATGGGTCAAGCACCAAGTCACCAGCACTGCTGCAAGCAAGTATGATCGGCTTGACCAAACGGTCAGGGAAGGTAGCGTAGTGAGGAACCGCCGAATCCCCGGAAGGCAATGACCACACATCGACCGGCAGACAGCCCTTTGGATTCAACTTGAAGGTCTTTCCGTGACGCATTCGAGAGTCCTTCGGGTTCTTGCGGGCCTTCGCTCTTTGGGCCTCCGTAGACCTGGCCATTCCCCCATCGCCTCAGCGTCACTTCGGAGTAGGGGACGCGAATTGCGTCGGCATGGAACTTGTACTTCCCAGGTTGCTTGGTGAGGAACAGAACATGCTCGTGTGCTGACCGCCAGCGATTGCGCGGGCTCTCCGGCGGCGGGATCAAGTTTGCTCCAAATCAGGTCGTTGCGCACCGTCCAGCCGAGTTCATCGGCGGCAATGGCGATGCGATGTGGCACGAGAAGCAATTTCTGCTGTCGGTACGTGTCGCCGATCACGAAGAAGCACGCGCCTGTCTTTGCCGTGACACGGAGCAACTCCTTCAGAACGCCTCGAATGTTCTTGACATAGTCGTGAACCGTGGCTTCCCTTCCAAGCTGACCGTTGACGCCGTAGTCTCGATGGAGGAAGTACGGGGGAGACGTGACGGTCAAGTCCACAACGTTATCCGGCAGCGTTCGGAGAACCTGCTTGGCGTCGCCGCAGATAATGCGATCTTCCTCTACCGTGTTGTCTTTCTTGGGGCCCACTTGATACTCTTCTCCAAGAAGGCGACTATTCTTCGCCGAAGCTGATCTTCACGCGACGGGCTGATTTGACACTCCCAAATGACCATTACCTGCCAGCCCGCCCGACGCAACTCTCGCTGAGTCCGTTTGTCTCTGGCGGCATTGCGCTGCATCTTGGCGATCCAGTAGGCGCGTCTTGATGACGGCACCCGGCAGCGAACACAATCGTGCATGTGCCAGAAACAGCCATTGACATTGATGATCTTTCCGCAGTCGCGGAAAGACGAGATCGGGCGTACCGGGGAGCGAGCGAACGTGCAGGCGGTAACGGTATCCGAGAGAATGCACGAGCCGGCGGACCAACAGTTCAGGAGTCGTATCCTTCGACTTGACGGCCGCCATGATGCGGGAGCGTTCGACTCTGCTGATGGTATCCACCATATCACTCCAAGTTGGTCGGAATGTCGATCAGCATTGACTTATCTAACTCGACCTCATCAACGCGGGCGTTATAGGTCTCCAGAAGTCTGCGAAAGCCGCTCTTTAATTGGTCCCCGTCGAATTCGCACAGTTCATCGACGTTTGTAGCCACAAATGACTCGATGGATTCGACCGCGATTCGGTCGCCAGCTATCAAGGTCGTATTCTGTCGCGCACCCAACTACTACGGCATCGGGAACCAGCAGATAGACTCTGAGGCCACGTTCGAGGTTGCTCTTGCATTTCTCGAACAGTTCGGCCATTGGCGCGACTGTAACGTGGAAGACAGTATTGCCGACTTCAAAGTCGCCATAATGTCCGGCCTGCACGTCTGATTCGCTAAAGCGCTTGTTGCGGATTTCCTTCCCAGGGAAATCGCAAGCTCAGCTTAGCACCTACCAAGTATTCAGCAACCGGCCCTCCTTTGCCAGATTGGCGAGCGTTTTCCAGGATCGAATGTATAAACTTCCAAGTCGCGTCGTTTACTATCGAATATTGCTTTGACACGTTTTACGGAGAAGTAGAGCGGCACATACTGTGTGACGATGTGCCGCTGCATCGCTTTGAGCACCTTGACCCGATCCGCCTCTGGCTGCGTCTCCAGGCCGAGTGGTTTCATGGCCGCAAGCAAGGTCGCTACGGCTCCGCGTGTACCTCGATTCGACCGGCCTCCCACCGCTGACAGTGTCCTCGTTTCGCCGTATTCCGCCAGCACCTTCTTCAAAGAGGTAGCTGAAAGACCGGCAATCTGCGAATCACCGACCACAGCGACTGCCGCGGAGATGTCAAGCCTGTAGTCTGACTGCAAGCGATTCAGGACGTGCAGGGCAGCCGCAATTGACCCCTTTGCTGGAAGCCTGTCCTGGTACAGTTCGAGACGGCCATACCAATCATGCACGACCTGTATTGCCTGTAATTCAAGGGATATTGTCATTCCACACCCTGTTGAATCGCTGCCTTTGCGGGCAACTCAGAGACCAACGGCGTGAGGTAGTGCTGCGCGATCCACTCGACAGCGGGAACACAAACGGCATCGCCGAAGCC
This sequence comes from uncultured Planctomycetota bacterium, assembly GCA_963699595.1. GTDB lineage: Bacteria > Planctomycetota > Phycisphaerae > Sedimentisphaerales > Anaerobacaceae > PLanc-01. The sequence goes on along the minus strand of CAVOUO010000026.1, from coordinate 143,424 downwards.
GAAGAGCGCCTGATTCAGAGGCACGTCAATGACATAACTGTCAGGCACGCCTTGGAGCCTTGCGCACTCACGGGCCGTAAGCAGGCGGACCTGGTACTTGCCCCGTCCTGCCTTGAGCAGAATTTGCCGGCCGCTGCCTCCTCGTGGAGTGCGCAGGCACCCGGCGATTCCGTCCGTCCGAAGTTCAGCCATGCTCTTTTCATGGCGAACCCGGCGAAACGCCGTGGCGTAGGTGTACGACTTCCCGGCGATCATCTGGCGGGCCTGCTGCTTGATGTTTCTCGCTCATCTGGTTCATAAAGTAGTCGGCACGCTCCTTGTTCCACCAGTGAGGATCATCGTCAGGCAGGTCTTCGATGATGTCCTGCCAACCGCGTGCGGGGTGGCGGCAGCGGAGGCACGTCGCGGATGTCCCACCGAATGTTCGGATGGCTCGTTGATGAAATCAAAGAGCGCTTCTGGCCGCGCATCGCTCATAAGGGCACACGACCGAGTTTCCTGCCCCTCGTCGCGCTCTGGCGAGCACGAACAGACGTGGCCGGCTCTGCGGCACCCAATGGATGGCATTGAGAATGATTGCGTCAACCGTGTAGCCAAGTTCGTTGAGAGCCAACAACGCCTGCTCGAAGTCCCGTCCGCCGTGGCTCATCAGGAATCCGACGACATTCTCAAGCATGACAAGCGGAGGCCGACGCTCGCCCATGTCGCGGATGATCCGCACGAGGCCCCAGAACGACGACGACTCTTTTCCGTGCAGCCCTTCCCAGCGGCCCGCGATGGACAGGTCGTTGCACGGAAACGATGCGGTGAACAGCGTGCAACTCGGCACTTCGTCCGCTTTGAGCGCATGAATGTCGCCGACTTCAAGATGGTCGTCGTTCGGCCAGTTGTGCCGGTACATTTCGGCCTTCTTGGGGTCAATGTCGTTTGCAAAAACGACACGCCACCCCTGGCGCTCAAGGGCGAGCCGCACCAGGCCGATGCCAGCGAAGAACTCCGCACACTCAAGCGGCGCAATTGGTCCCAAGCGTCTGTTCACGGACATGCAAATGGGCGAGACGCTGCCCGCTGTCGCGGCCGAGAGTCCGTTCGCTCTTAGTTCCTTGCCCATTCAACGCGGTCATCCCATTGCTTTCTGCCCATCGGGGCCAGGTTACTGCCAGAAAATGCACAACACAAGCCACCAGCCGCTTGATTCTACCTCCCAGAAGGGTCTTACGTCAACTGGCGCGGAGGAGTTGGCATCTTGCCGCACCCGGGCCAGTGCGGTATAATCACTTGTGGTTCTGATGGTCCCTGTTTCTCATGGAGGCAACCGCTTTGGCTACATCAAATTCGCCGTCAAAGGTGCCATCGAGCGACAAAGAAATCGTCCGCCAGCTCATGAGTGAGACTGAATTCAGCCGGGACCAACTCCCCTATACGGACGAGTTCCGCGGTTGAAGAGAGAATTCGAGACGATCGTGCATCGTCAAGCCACGGATAGTCAGTTTTGGCTCCTGCTGCGGCGCGGAGGCAAGCCAGGCGGATTGGCGCGAGACAAGTCTCGCAGGAAGAAGATGCCAGACCCACAACTCACGACCGAACAGAAACTTGAGCTACTACGCCTTTTCCCCGATGGCCTCGGCATTCGGGACCAGTTGCCCTATACGGACGAATTTGATCGTCTTCGCCGGCAGTTCAACCGACTAACCCGTTTGAAGCTCGACCAACGGGAGTTCTGGCGGGTGCTCTGCCGCGTTGGAAAAGCGTCGCGTAAGCCACAGCCCATCTTTGAGTCGGCCCCGCTTGGCGGTCTGCCCAAGGACTTGGTGGACTACGTGCAGGATCAGAACCCTTGGTGGAGCGGGAAGCCCGCCAAGCCGACCGAGCGTTTTCGTCGCTGGGCGTTTGCGGAGGTAATGACCCGCTTGGAGCGGAGTATGGCTCCAATCACCGTCGTTCGGGGATCGCGACAAGTTGGCAAGACAGTCATCCAGGAGCAATTGATCGAGGAACTATTGAAATTGCGGGGCGTCAAGCCCAACCGCATCTTCCGCTTCCAGTTTGACGACGCGCCACTGCTTGGCTCCTTTACTCACCCCATTAACACGTTGATCCAGTGGTTCCAAGCCAACGTGCTTGGGGATTCTATCAACACTTATGCGCATCGAGGCGAGCCTGTCTATCTCTTCTTGGACGAGGTTCAGAATCTCAAGACTTGGGCAACCCAATTGAAAATCCTCGGGGACAACCACGGGGCCAAGACGTTAGTGACGGGTAGTTCTGCGCTTCGCATTGGAGGAGGGCAGGATAGCTTGGTCGGGCGTATTTTGGTTGTCGAGTTAGGTCCGCTCCGATTGGGTGAGATCGCGGGGATACGGCAGTTCGGCGATCTGCCGTCATTTCGGCCGGATGCCAGAATCGAAGAGTGGGTCCAAAAGGATTTCTGGTTGGACTTGGCGGCGCACGCTCAACAACACGCGAAAGTCCTCAAGAGATCGTTTGATGCCTTTTCGGATGTGGGCGGCTATCCACGCTGTCATGGCAAGTCCTGTCCAACAAGCCGCTCTGAGTTGATTAGCCAGTTTGCCGAAAGCGTTGTGAAGCGGACGCTCGATAGGGACATGAAAGCCGGCCCCGGCGGACAGCGGCGACGGCAAGAGGTGGTGCAGGAGACATTTAAGCGAGTCTGTCGTTACGCGGGCCGAGGAATCTCCGCAGGGAGAATACGAGAAGAGGTCGCCCAAGTGCTCGGGCCGGGCGTCCCAGACAGCTCAGTCCGCGACGCTATTCGTTTCTTGTCGGATGCACTACTCGTATGCCAAATCCCACCCTTGGAGGCACTTTCCCAAAAACAGGCCCATCCGGCGAAGCTCTGCCTGTCCGACCATATTGTCAGAGAGGCGTTACTTCAGGAACCAACACCGATTTCACCTTCAGGGCTTCTTGGGGTTGATGAAAATGTGGCAACGCGAGCCGGATTCCTCATGGAGAGCAGCATCGGCTATTACCTGAAGAGCATTCCCGGCTTGGGAGTGAGTTGGCTGCCGTCCCGCGATCGCGACAAGGAGCCGGAAATCGACTTCGTTCTCACAATCGGGCTGCGGAGAATCCCGGTGGAGGTCAAGTACCGTCGGAAGCCACCGACATCAACGGATACGGCTGGCTTGCAGTGGTTCTGCGGCGAAAAGAAGTACAATGCTCCCTTTGGACTGCTGATTACGCAAGAACAGTCTGGTCTGCTCAACGACAACGTTGTAGCCTTACCAGCCTACGCGCTCCTCTCGTTGCGGTAGTGGGGATTCTGCGGCACCGGCATTGGGGTCAAGAACGACCCCCCGATGGCCGACAGACTTTGGCAGACCGGCCCGGAATTCGGTCTAACATCCTGTAGAAAACTGCCACTCTATTCCGGCGCACCCCCCATCGGACGTCAGGAGGCGCTGCTCGTTTCGGTTGTGTCGAGCGTGGATGGTCTCTCAGAACGGCAGGCTGTCGAGGATGGCTTTTTGAAGGGTGGGGGAGGGCTTGCGGGCGAAATTGTCGGTGGGCGCATAAAAAGAGCCTCTGCGTCAGGGACGCAGAGGCCAACTCGGAAAGAAACTCACATAGCCCCCCCAAAGTTCGTTGTGCGCAGTTTGCCTTCCGAGTCTGTATTCGCAGGTCAGCCTGCGGGGTCTTTTCCCGTCCGACCTGACTTCCTGCCCGTGCGGCGAGTCTCTCGGCCGCACTCAGGCGCCGTTTCGGTCTCGGGCCTCCTGCCCTGCTCCTTCCGTCACTTAAAGTCTACAATGAAAGGCGGGAAGAGCAAAACCGAGTCACGGGAGCAGGAAGTTTGATTTCTGATGTTTGATTGTTGATTTGAGATTCGCGCCGCGCAATTTCTCCAATCAAACATCACACTTCACACATCACACTTCTTCGACGGTCGCCTTGCTTCGCAGGGCGTCGAGGTAGTCGCCGAGGGCCTGCTCGCGTCTTCTGCTCCTTGACTTCGTCGACGATCTGGCCGCGAATCGCCTTGAGCGGCGGGATCGCCGGCGGCTGGCGGTCGTAGAGCTTCGCGACGTGAAAGCCGAACCGCGTGCGGAACACGTCGCTGACCTGGCCGGGGCTCAGATTGAACACGACGTCCTCGAACTCCTCGACCAGTTGCCCGCGCGACGACGTAGCCGAGGTCGCCGCCGCTGTCGGCGCAATCGGTGTACTTGTCCACGACCGCCTCGAAGGGAGCACCGCCGGCTGGATCTCCTGGTGGGCCTGCGTGACGGTATCGAGCGCGGTGGCCTCATCGGTCTGCCAGTTGACGTACTTGACGATGTGGGCGACCCGGATCTGCTCGCCCGTCGTGAATCGCTCCTTGTTCTGGTCGTAGTACGCGCGAATCTCGCCCTCGGAGGCTCGGGCACGCCGGCGTAGATGTCGTTGATCTTGTGCTCCACCTTCATCTGGACCTCGATCATCGCCTTGATCGTGTCGTCCGTGACGGCGTTGAACTCCTTGTAGAGGTCCTCCGGCTTCTCATACTGCTGCTGGAGTCGGGCGAACGCCGCGTCGATGTCGGCGGCCGGGATGGCCGTCGCCGTTCTTCTTCGCTTCCTGGCGGAGCAGGACCCGCTCGATGACGTTCTCCTTCGACCAGTCCAGGAGCTGGGCCTCCCGCTCGGCGGGGTCCTTGTCGGCGAAGGCCTGCTCATAGCTCGGCCGCAGCCGCTGGACCTCCTGCTGGATTTCCTGGTCTTCAATTCGTTCGCCGTTGACGATGATCGCCATTGTCTGCTCCTGATGTCGCGGGATTTGAGTTTGATTTTTGATGTGTGATGTTTGATTTAGAAATCAACCATCAAACATCATACTTCACACTTTCTTTCATCCTCGGGCCTTCGCGAACCAGTCGGGGTCGCGGGCCAGTTTCTCCCGGGCCTCCTGCGTCATCATCTCGAACGCCGGATGGCTGCTTTCCCAGGCCCGCTGCGTAGAAGGGCGTCCGGCGCATCTTCTCGACCTCGACCGCCGCCTCCCGGAAGTAGCTGCCGTAGATGTGCAGCGAGTCGCTGATATCGACGTAGCGGCCCACGCGGACCGGCTCGCCCCGTTTTTCGGCGATCGCCTCGGGCGATGGTCCGCTGCAGGTCGGTCAGCGCGTAGACGTTCATGAACCACGCCTTGTACAGGTCGCGGCTGCGCCAGTGCGTGTTCATGTTCAGCACCCAGCCGCCCGCGTCGTCCGCGACCAGCCGGCACCAGATCCGCTGCAGGCAGGGCGGATCGTCCGTCTTCGGGTCGGCGGTGGGCATCCAGGTGACGGCCTGGGCCCGGCGGGTGTGGCCGGCCTTGGACAGAGCGTCGATGATGTACTGAATCTGGTTGACCGCCTGGAACGGCTTGGAGCCGTTCGGCGTTGCGCAGGTCCTCGACGGGCCGATAGGCGAAGAGCCGCTCGTGATAGGTGTAGGTCCACTTGCCGGCCGCCGGATCGATCCAGTGGTCGTGGATGCCGTCGACCACCTCCTGGCGGTAGGCTTCCAGCTCCTCGGGGCCGCCGGGGAAGTTCTTGTGGATGCGCGGCTCGTTGAAGGGGTCGGTCACCGCGATCATCACCGTCGCATCCTTGCTCGGCGGATCGTCCGGCTTGTCGTACTGGGTCTTCACCTCGAAGCCCTGATCCCACACGGCCAGAACCGCCTTCTCCCACGCCTCCGGCAGGCAGTCGGCGACGATAGAAATCACGGGAATCGTCTCGGAGGCAGTTGTCGTCATCGTTGTACAGGCTCCACTTTGAGAGGCTTGTGTTCCTTGTCTCGGCTTGAGAAATCGGCTGATATCCAACTCCTGCGGCGTGATCTTGTAGCTGGCCGACACGGCTCGACGTCGGAGATCTCTTCGAGCATCTGCTTGGCGCGGAAGGCGTACGCAGCTGTCGGGCCAGCGCGTCTCGATCTGCCGGCAGGCCTTGCACCATCAGGCCGTAGTGCATCATCGGGCAGCCGGCCGATGCTCCGGCCCGTCGTGGCCCAAGGCAGAAGCTGCTGGGCCGCGATGTCGTCCTCCTCGCTGAGCGGCTTGAAGTACAGCGTGGTCGGTCTTGGTGATGCTGCTCGGCAGGACCACGCCGCCGGCGACCGGCTGGGCCGGGGCTGGGACGGGCGGCTGAGCAGGCTGCGGCGCGGGCGGCGTGGCCGCCGGCGGCTGTGCCTCGGCGGGCTGAGTCCTCCGCCGGCTTCGGCGCCTGGCGAACTGCTTGTCCCGCTCGGCCATGTCGTAGAACGTCTTGTTCTTCTCGCTTCGCCTGGACTCGGGTGCCGTGGAGGAGGCCGGCTTGTCCGACTGGAACCGGCCGACCACGACGATCACCACGACCGCCAAGACCGCGATCCCCGCGATCTTCAGCCAGATCGAATTCATAGCATCTGCTCCTTTCACCCGGAACAACCGCGCTGTCATCAACCGCCGCGGACACCCCCCTTTCCGTTGCTGCGAACCGGTTTGTAGTGACGCCGTAAGGCGTTTTGTCGTCGCGGGCAGGATGCCCGCGACACGCTTTCTATGCCCTTACGGGCACATTACAAACGGCGTTCGCCGCCGGGTCATCTTAACACGTCCGGCTCTTGCGACAAAAGGGAATTTGCACGCTGCCTGTTCAGGGGGAGGTTCTCCCATCGCTGGGTGGCACGCCCAAACTTGTTTGAGCGTGCTATCACACACGTGGAGGTGCGTCGAAGCAAGCACGGTCAAACAAGTTTGGCCGTGCCACCCGGAATGTCGCACCATAGGCTGAGGACGTATGTGCCTATCGCCTTGAGGCTACAAGGTGTCGCGTCTGCTCCTGTCGGGCATACAGGACTTCCCCTTCACGTGCGGCGGGGTGCTCGATCGTGCCCACGCGGAACAATTGTTTGACACGAGGGGGTGGAGAATCATAGCATAGGACTGCAACTCAGGGAGGAGTGTGAGTGTAGTGTGAGAGATCATCGGACATGTTTACAGGACTCATAGAGGCGATTTGCGACGTGAAATCGGTATCGCCCGGCACCGCCTCGGGCGGCTCGCTCGTGGTGGATCTGGGCGGGCCGGCGCAGGACTGCCGGACGGGCGACAGCATCGCCGTCAGCGGCGTGTGCCTGACGGTAACCCGGCTCCAGGGCACCGTAGCGACCTTCGGGCTGAGCCCGGAGACGCTGGAGCGCTCGACGCTCGGGCTGCTGCGGCCGGCGGCGAAAGTGAATATCGAGCGGGCGATGCGGCCGACCGACCGGCTCGGCGGCCACATCGTGCAGGGCCACGTCGACGGCATCGGCACGATCAAGGCGGTCAAACGGCTCGGCGAGTTTGCCGATATAGAGTTCGCCGTCGAGCCGGAGCTGCTGGAGCAGATGGTGCTCAAGGGCTCCGTGGCGGTGGACGGCGTGAGTTTGACGATTGCGGGGATCGGTCCGGAGGGCTTTCGGGTCGCGGCGATTCCGGAGACTCTGAACAGAACGACGCTGGGCAACGCATATATAGGTGGGCGAGTGAACATCGAGACGGATATCCTCGTCAAGATCGTCCGGCGGCAACTGGAGGCCATCCTGCCGCCCAAGCAAGCGCTGACCGTGGAACGACTACGACAGATGGGCTACTGAAACAGAGACGAATCGACCGGTCTTGTCATCCCCGCGAAGGCGGGGATCCATCAGGATCGAGCGTCGTGGATTCCCGCTTTCGCGGGAATGACACATGACAGAAGAGGCAAGGCCCAAGTGGCCCGAATGACCGATATGCTGAAGGGCAATCACAATTCGATCTCCGAGCAAATGGTCATCGGCGTGACCATGGGCGATGCCGCGGGCATCGGGCCGGAGGTGGTGGTCAAGGCCCTGGCCGACCCGGAGATCCGGCGGGCGGCCAAGTTCATCGTCTTCGGCATGAACGAGCAGCTCTGCTACGCGGCCGACCGGGCCGAGATCGAGCCGTTCTGGGGCCGGCATCAGCACGAGAAGATCAGCCGGGAGTACCCCTACAAGGTCGTCGTGGCCGACTACGACGAGTACAGCGTGCCGCCGTGGCTGAAGGAGCCCAGCCGGGTCGCGGGCGAGGCCTCGATCAAGTTCTGCTCCGACGCCATCGCGGCGGCCAAGGACGGGATCATCGACGCCATCGTGACCGCCCCGATCAGCAAGGCAAGCTGGAAGCTGGCCGACGCCCCCTGGCCCGGCCACACCGAGATGTTCGCCGAGAAGTGCAAGGCCCCGCGCAAGGCGATGATGTTCGTCGCCGGCCCGCTGAAGGTCGCCCTGGCGACGATTCACCTGGGCCTCTTCGAGGTCCGCAACAAGTTCACCATCGGCTGCGTCTTCGAGCCGATCGACCTGCTCAACGACGCGCTGAAGGAATTCTTCGGCCTCGAGAACCCGCGGATCGGCGTGGCGGCGCTGAATCCGCACGCCGGCGAGAACGGCCAGTTCGGCGACGAGGAGCAGCGGATCATCGCCCCGGCGATCCTGCTGGCCCAGGAGCAGGGCATCAACTGCGTCGGCCCGATCCCCGCCGACACGCTGTTCCTGCGGGCCGTCCGCGGCGAGTTCGACGGCGTGGTCGCCATGTACCACGACCAGGGCCTGATCCCCGTCAAGCTGCTCGCCTTCGAGCACGCGGTCAACGTCACGATCGGCCTGCCCATCATCCGCACCTCGCCGGCCCACGGCACGGCCTTCGACATCGCCGGCCGCAACCTGGCGAACCCGTCGAGCATGAAGTCGGCGATCCTGATGGCGATCCAGATGGCCAAGCTCCGGCGGGCCGCTCCGCTGGCCCCCGTGACCCCGAACGGCCGCTCGGCCAACGGCACGCCGGCCGAAGAGGCGAGCGACTTCGGGCAGTTATAGGACTGATACAACCCACGAGAGCCTGCCCCGTAGCGGCGGAAGGCTGCGTCGGCTGGGCCAAGCCCGGAGGGGCGAAAGACAATAGCCCAGCAATTCATCGCTGGGGAACATAGCAATAGTCAAAACAAGTCCCGTCAGGGACGAAAGAATGCCCTCGGCTGGGCACCGGGCTTCTTTCGCCCCCGGGGGCTTTGGAGGTTGTTGCCTCTTGGTACCCACCGTTGAAACGGTGGGCTATGTTCGATCGTCCCTGCGGGACTTTCGTGAACTTCTGTTTGCCAGCGACGGCCGTGCTGGGCGAGCGGGGGACCTATGCAAACCAAGCGCCAAATCCAGGAACTGCTCTCCGCCGCGGGCGTCTCGCCCAATCGCAAGCTCGGCCAGCATTTCCTCGTCGATCTCAACCTGATGCGCCTGCTGGTCGATTCGGCCCAGATCGGTCCCCGCGACGTCGTCCTGGAGATCGGCACGGGGACCGGCTCGCTCACGGAGGCCCTGGCCGAGCGGGCGGGACACGTCGTCACGGTCGAGCTGGACCGGACGCTGGCGGGCATCGCCCAGTCGCAACTGGCCAGGCCGGGAACGTCCAGATCATCAATGCCGATGTCCTCTCGGGCAAAGGCGCGATCAACCCGACAGTCACCGAGGCCGTGGCACAGGCACAGGCCCGGCTCGCGCAACACTAGGTCCTATCGGTCTGCCAGAGGCCGCGGTTCTGCTCGTGTCCAACCTGCCCTATGACGTGGCGTCCTCGGTCATGATCAACCTGGTGAAGGGCCCGGTGACCGTCGATGCCATGTTCGTGACGGTCCAGAAGGAGGTGGCCGAGCGAATGACGGCCGGGCCGGGCGGCCGGGACTACGGGACGCTGAGCATCTTCCTGCAGGCCACCGGCGCGGTCGAGATGCTCCGGCGGCTCAAGCCGAGCGTCTTCTGGCCGCCGCCGGCGGTGGATTCGGCGATGGTCCGCTACGTCCGCGACGAGGACAAGAGCCGCCGAATTCTGGACATGGACCTTTTTGGCGCTGTGGTCGGCCTGTTTATCGGTCACCGGCGCAAGATGCTCCGGGCCTGCATCAAGCAGGCGCCGCCGGAGCTGGGCGGCCGCGACCTTTGGCTGAGAATCTCTCGAACAGCACGCCATCGACCCGACCCGCCGGCCGGAAGAACTGGCCCCCGAGCAATACGTGGGCTTGGCCAATGCCTGCCATCGACTACGTCAGCCCGCTGACGCCGTGATCCTTCCCGCCGGTCACGCCGTGACACCGCTCGGCGTCCTTCGGGCGCTGAATGCACGCTCGTTCCATCGCTTAACTCTCGCACGCACAAGCAGTTACGTTTGTCACCACCGAAGCATCAGTCTGGCGTGGCAGCGGATCGAAGGGACTTCTCGCCGCAGCTTATCGGGCTCTTTGTCGGGGCGATTTAGGAGATTTGCGGGCTTTAGGTTTGCAATGCAGCCGAAGCGCGAGATTATAATACCAAGCGTGAGTGAAAGTGCGCTCTCGGCACAAAAGGGTAGAAACCGGCGGAACAAGATGCCCTCCGGAGCATCTTGGACGGGTAGGTGATCGTCTTTTTTCCTCTTGGGTGAAGGAGTGTGGAAATGAGTAAGCGACGCGGATTCACATTGATCGAATTGCTGGTCGTCATCGCCATTATCGCACTTTTGATGTCGATCCTCATGCCGGCCCTGCGCAAGGTCAGGGAGCAGGCCAAACATGGTCAAGTGCCTGGCCAACCTCAAGCAGTGGAACCTCCAGGCCGCCATGTTCACCGAGTCCAACAACGGCAAGTTCTGGAAGTCGGATAACGGGCACGCCGGGCTACTGGTTCCTCAGGTACATGGACGAGGACCTCAAGGACTGGAAGCTGAACAAGACCTGGTTCTGCCCGTCCGGTCACGAAGCCCGTTCAGATGACGAACGGCAACCGACCGGCGGCCACGCTTCAACATCTACAACGCCTGGGGCATCTTCACCGCGACACCGGGACGCGCAACGGCGATCTGCGGCAGCTACGGCATCAATGGCTATTGCCTGATCCCGCAAGGCGACGTCTCCGGCACAGACGACCTATGAGAGCGGCGTCCCGGTGAGGAACGGTTGGAAGACAGCGGGCGAGCCAGGCAGCAGCAACGTCCCCTGGTGGATCGAGGCGCTGCGGTTCGACCTGTGGCCGCGCGAAACCGAGAGGCCGGCCGATACCGAGTTTGCGGCCTGGTCGGGCAACCTCATGGGCCGCTGCTGCATCAATCGCCATCAGGGAACGGTCACAGCGGCGCTTCATGGACTGGTCGGTGCGAAAGGTCGGCCTGAAGGAGCTCTACACGCTCAAGTGGCACAAGAGCTTCAACACGCGCGGGCCGTGGACGCAGGCCGGCGGCGTGAACGACGGCGGATTGGCCGGACTGGATCCGGCCGTTCAAGGATTATCTGATCGTCAGAACATCCGAAACCGGCCAACCTCGGGGTTGGCCGTTTCGTTGTGTGGATCGTGGCAGAAGGAGGTTGGTTCGCGTCGTTTTTGGGAGGCGATGGACTGCCATGAGGCAAGCAGAGGACGAGAAAGCACCGCAGGGATGGGCTTCACGCTCATCGAGTTGCTGGTCGTGATCGCCGTGATCGCGATTCTGATGGCGATTCTCATGCCGGCCCTGAACCGGGCCCGGGAGCAGGGCCGCCGGGCCGGCTGCCTGAGCAACCTCAAGAACCTCACCCTGGCCTGGATCATGTACGCCGACGACAACGACGACAAGCTCGTCAACGGCGCTTCGGGCGAGTACGGCACCGAGGCAACCAACGGGCCGTACTGGGTGAAGTTGGACTACGACAGAAACATGACGGAAGTGGCGAAGAAGCAGGCCATCATGGACGGAGCGCTCTATCCCTACGCCAAGACGCTCAAGTGTCTACAAGTGTGCGACCGTGATCAACCAGGTCTGCCGTTGCCACCAATAGCGTCAGTCCTCCTGTCCGCTCCTACTCCATTGCCGATTCCATGAACTGCAAGGGTGGGAGAGCCAGATGAACGCCAAGGTCAAGCCGATCAAGAAGCGGATGCAGATCAAGGATCCGGCCAACCGCATGGTGTTCCTCGACGACGGCGGCACCTGTCCCTCCGCGATGGGCGGCTGGACCGTGTGGGCGACCAAATTCTCCTGGTGGGACCCCCCGCCGGTGCGCCACGGCGACGGCACCCAGCTCTCCTACGGCGATGGACACGGCGAGTACCACAAATGGCAAGACCCGAGGACCCTGGAGTTCGGCAAACGGATCCCTCTCGTGGCCAACAACGGGGAAATCCAGGACGGCAACCCGGACTTGGTATGGGCCTCCCTGGTCGTCTGGGGCCAGGAAGCCACAACGATTCGCTGAGTTGAGCACCATGAGGAATACCGTGATGCGGAGATCAAGAGGTTTCACGTTGATCGAGCTTCTGGTGGTGATCGCCGTGATCGCGATGCTCGATGGCGATTCTCATGCCGGCCCTGAACCGGGCCAAGGAACAGGGCAAACGGGCGAGTTGCTTGAGCAACCTCAAGCAGCTTACGCTCGCCTGGCTCATGTACATCGACCAGAGCGACGAGAGGCTCGTCAACGGGGACACCCGGGAATACACGGCCATGTACAGTCCCGGCCTGAAGTTCAGCGAGTCCCACTACAATGAGAGACCCTGGGTCGAGACGGATTGGCGGACGGCCATGACGGAGCAGCAAAAGAAGGACGCCATCCTGACCGGGGCCTCTATCCGTTCGTCAATACCCTGAAAGCCTACAAATGCGCGACCATCGAGCGAAGGACCGCCGATGCCTACGGCGCCGTCAGCGCGACGCTGCGGACCTACGCGATCATGGATTCCATGAACTGCAAGTTCTGGACCAGCGAAGGCAAGATGTTCAAGACGCGCGCCGAGATCAAAGAGCCGGCCTTCCGCGCCGTGATGGTCGATGACGGCGGCACGGGCATGTCGGCCCTGGGCGGCTTTACCACCCGCGACCCTTCACACGGTTCGCGGCGGCAACCAGTCCTGGTGGGACCCGCCGCCGGTGCGGCATGGCGAAGGCACCAACTGGTCGTTCGCGGATGGACACGCCGACTACCACAAGTGGGAAGACCCGCGCACGATCGAGTTCGGCCAGCAGACCCGTCCGACGGCCAACTCGCCGCAGCAGCCGGATAATCCGGACCTGATCTGGGCGGCCCAAGTCGTCTGGGGCAATCAGTCCTGCCCGTGATACTCCGGGCAAGATGCCCATGCTACGATGGGCCGACAGGTGACAGAAAGAGGAGTGGAGCGGACCGCCAGCGTTGACGGTCCGCCGCTTGTAGGCAGGAACAGTTTCTGTACGGGAATGTGCTATGGGCAAGCGTAAAGGTTTCACCCTGATCGAGCTGCTCGTGGTCATCGCCATCATCGCGCTGCTCATGTCGATCCTGATGCCCGCGCTGTCGCGAGTCAGAAGCAGGCGCGGACCGTCGCCTGCCTGGGCAAGCTCAAACAGTGGGGCTTGTGGTTCTCCATGTATGCCGAGGACTACAACGGCCGCTTCAGCCAGGGATTCACCATCGGCAACCAGCGCACCGTCCAGACCCTGGCGACCTATCACAAGTGCGACGATGATATCCTCACCTGTCCCAACGCGACGAAGCCCTGGGTGGACGAGTATGGGAACTCCACCGGCCTGCAAGGCACGTTTCTCGGCTCGTATCCGCATGGGGCTACGTCGACTTGGAGGCTTGCCCGAAACCGCATCAAGGGAAGCTACGGGATCAACGGCTACAGCAATGACCCGCCGAAGGGCTCGGAAGGACACGTCCGGCCGGCGGATTCCTTCTACCGGGGGCCGAACGTCAAGGAGGCCGCCTACGCGCCGCTGTGGATGGACGCCATCCGTTACAACGGCTACCCGCTGGAGATGGACACCCCGCCTCCGAACGACGGCGAGCGTTGGAACGACAATGCCCAGATGGGCCGCTACTGCATCAATCGGCACAGCGGCTTCGCCGGCTGCCTGTTCCTCGACTACTCGGCCCGGAAGGTCGGCATGAAGGAATTATGGACCCTCAAGTGGCACCGGGGCTACAATCAAGCCGGTCCTTGGACCAAGGCCGGCGGCGTCACGGCCAGCGACTGGCCGGACTGGATCAGACCGTTCAAGGAGTACTGAGCATCAACAATCAAACATCAAAAATCAAAAATCCGAACGGTTTCACGTTGATCGAGCTGCTGGTTGTGATCGCGATCATCGCGCTGTTGATGTCGATCCTGATGCCGGCGCTGTCCCGCGTCAAAGAGCAGGCCCGGATCATCGGCTGCCGGTCGAACCTGCGGCAGTGGTGTCTCTATTTCCAGATGTACACGGAGAACAACAGCGGCCGGTTCGAGGCCGGGGTGGGGAACGGACACACGCATCACTGGGGCAACGCCCTGCGGCCGTACTACAATAACGATCATAAGATGGCCTGTTGTCCGACCGCGATGAAGCCTCTGATATCGGCCCGAACGGACAGACCGCCGGCCGATGGAACGTCAACTCCGCCTGGGGCAGGTTCTAGGCGAAGGCTACGCGCCGGAAGGAGACTACGGCAGCTACGGGATCAACGGCTGGGTGGAGGACCCGCCCTCCTCGTACGCGACGGTCTACGAGAACTTCGAGACGGTGAACAACTGGCGCACGCCGAATGTGAAGGAGGCCGGTTACGTTCCTCTGTTCATGGATGCCCTGCGGTTCAACGTCTTCCCCCGGCACATCGACTCCCCGCCGCCCGTGGAGGACCAGCCGTGGGAGGGCATGCAGCACATGCGCCGCATCTGCATCGACCGTCACGGCGGGGGCATCAACATGGCGTTTCTGGACTGGTCCGTCCGCAAGGTGGGCCTGAAGGAACTGTGGACGTTCAAATGGCACAAGGCCTATAACCAGGCCGGGCCCTACACCCGCGCGGGCGGCGTGACCACGGCCGACTGGCCGGAATGGATGCAGCCGTTGAAGGATTATTGACAGAAAGGCACGTTATGAGAACGATGCGGGCATTCACGCTGATCGAGTTGCTGGTGGTCATCGCCATCATTGCCATCCTCATGGCGGTCCTGATGCCCGCGAGATCGCGCGGAGCAGGCCCGGGGGGTCGCGTGTCTCTCGAACCAGCGCTCGCTGGCCCAGGCGTACATCATGTACTGCGACGAGAATGGCGGCTCCATGCCCGCGGGCTGGGCGGCCTACGCCCCGGTCAACCGCATCCCGCCGTGGGTGATGCCGCCGCTGGACTATGCCGGCAACCAGATCGTGCAGATGGCCAGCGGGGACGTGACACGGCAACAGAGGTACAACGGTCTGATGGCCGGGGTCCTGTATCCCTACCTCAAGGAGGTCGACGTCTATCATTGCCCGGGCGACAACCGTCTGACGCAGGGCACCAGCCTGGGACGCAGTCCCGCCTACTGTATCTTTCGCAGCTATTCCCTCCCGGACTACCTGCGGGCCACCGAGCCGGTCGACCCCAAGAAGCTGTTCGCCTTCAAAGACCCGGGGAACAAGATGCTGTTCATCGAGGATATTTACGACGGCGGCGCGGGCAACTACAACCACGCCGGCTGGTCGTACATTCCCTTCAGCGGCGCGCTGTGGGACCCGCTGGGCATGTTCCACAGCGACGCCTGTACCTTCAGCTACATGGATGGCCACGCCGAACGCAAGAAATGGGCCGACAAGCGGACCATCATTTACTGCATGAGCCGCGGAGAAGCCACCGCCAAGGGCTTCGGCAAAGGTGTGAAGTTCAACCCGCCCAACGAGGATCTGACCTGGCTCGACGACCACTATCCGGGCAAATCAGATCTCCCCGGTGAGCAGCCGCTTCGCTGATAATTGAAGATGGATTATGGATGATTGAATTGTGACGGGAGCCTTGAGATCGCACCACGAACAGACCGAGGAGGTTTATGTTGACTAAGCCCGAGCACCACACGAGTGATGGACGCGTCCGCCTCGCAGACGATTCGAGCTCGGCGCGCCCAAATCATCCATCCTCCATCATCCATCATCAATCCCAAGGGCTTCACGCTGATCGAACTGCTGGTGGTCATCGCCATCATCGCGCTGCTGATGTCGATCCTGATGCCGTCGCTGCAGCGGGTGCGCATGCAGGCCCGGGGCGTGGCCTGCCAGTCCAATCTCAAGCAATGGGGCACGATCTGGGTCATGTACACCGACGACAACAACGGCTTTTTCCCGAAGCGCCGGTCCACGAGCGGCCGCTGGATCGACGTGCTCTTCAGCTACTACTACCGGGACAACAAGTTCCGTCTGTCTGTCCGCAGGCCACCAAGATCGCGGCCCCGCAAGGGGCGACCGATACCTTGACGCTGGGCGGCGACGCCTTTACCGCCTGGGGCATCGTGGCCGCCAGCGGCGGGCGGCCGATCGGGACCTATGGCAGCTACGGCATCAACGGCTGGGTGAACGTCAATGACGAGCCGGGTGGGGTCCTCTATGGCAAGCCCGCCCAGTTCTTCTGGAAGACACCCAACGTGAGAGAGGCGCCTCAAATCCCTCTGTTCCTTGACTGCTGGTTCTGGTGCGGCTGGCCCGATGACACCGACACGCCGCCGAAGTTCGATGGTCGCGATGCACGCTACCCCGGCGACGACAACGCCATGAACCGCTTCTGCCTCAATCGGCACCGGCAAGCGATCAACAGCGTCTTCGTGGACTACCACGTCGAAAAGGTCTGGCTGAAATCGATGTGGCGTCTGAAGTGGAGCAAGCGCTTCAATCCCAACGCCCCCGGACCCAATTGGGAGACCGAAGCCCCCTGGATGGCCTCCTTCAAGGGAGATTGATGCTTTTGTCATCCTGAACGTAGCGTAGCGAAGTGAAGGATCCGGGCTGCGCAGGAGAGAATTCCCCCCTTCGGCGGCCAGATCCTTCGGCTGCGACCTCAGGATGACAAAGTCAGATCCGGCGTCGAACTCTTCCGAATCCCTACTCATAAATTCGCGCTGGTGTGGCGGTGGCTGTGGCACTCGATGTTGACCGCCACCGGCAGCGAGGCGATGTGGCACGGGGCCGTCTCGATCAGGACGGCCAACGCCGTCGTGTCGCCGCCGAGGCCCTGGGGACCCAGGCCCAGCGCGTTGATCCGCGCCAGCAGGTCGCGCTCCATCTGGGCATAGAAGGGATCGGGGTGGGATTCGTCCAAGCCGCGCAGGAGCGCTCTTTTGCTGAGCAGGCAACTGTGCTCGAAGTTGCCGCCGATCCCCACGCCGACCACGAACGGGGGACAGGCATCCGCGGCGGCCTCCCGGACGACGCCGGCCACCCAATCGATCACCTGCGGCCGGTCGGCGGTGGGCCGGAACATGCGGAACTGGCTCTTGTTCTCGCAGCCGCCGCCCTTGGCCATAACCGTCAGCTTTAGAGTGTCGCCCGGCACGATCGCCAGATGGATGATGGCCGGGGTGTTCGTGCCGGTATTCTTCCGCTGATGGAGCGGATCGGCCACGATGCTCTTGCGGAGGTATCCCGCCTCATAGCCGGCGCGGACACCCTCGTTGATGGCCTCGATCAAGGTCTGACGGCCGGGTCCGGCGGGAGCGACCACGACCTCGGACCCCTGGTCCACAAACACGACGGTCAGTCCCGTGTCCTGGCACAGCGGGATTTGGTCCTGGACGGCGAGGCGGGCGTTCTCGAGCAACTGCCGCAGAATCCCGGCGGCACGCGGATTCGACTCCTTTTCCGCCGCTCGCTCCAAGGCCCGCACCACGTCCGACGGCAGTTCGTGGCAAGCCTCCACGCACAGCCGCTCCACGGTCTGAGCGATCTGTTCGAAGTCAATCGTCCGCATCATCTCTGTCCGTAGACGGTACTCATACGGATTCAGAAAAGTTCGTGCGCGGCACGGGCTTTGTCATCCCTTCGCTGGCGCTCAGGGCAAGCTCTGAGGCGTAGCCGAAGAGCCTGTCCTGAGCGAAGTCGAAGGAATCTGGCCACCAAATGGGAGGGTGCTCTCCTTCGCCGCCCAGATCCTTCACTCCGCTGCGCCTCCGTTCAGGATGACAAGCGGTGCGCGACGACCCGTCCTGATCCGTGTCGGTAGTCGGCCCAAGAGAACGCGAGAATCGACTACTGACTACCGGCTACCGACTACCTTCGTTCGCTACTTTCCCTGCAGGTTCAGCTCGAAGCTCTTGAACGTCGCGTTGCCCACGTCGTCCACGAGGCGCAGGGCGAGGACGTGCTCGCCCGGCTCCAGATCCTCGATCGTGATCGCGAAGCTCTCTTCGGTGGTGTCGCAGACCAGATCGTCCGGCAGCGTCCCCTTCCATTCGGCGTTGCTGTCGATCGTGTAGTCGAGCTTGCTGATGACGCTCAGCTCGTCCGTGACGTCCAGCTTCAGGACGGCGGTCCGGCCGCTCTTTTCGATGGCGTACTTGCGAATCGTGGGGCCGGTGTTGTCCACCACGATCGGATCGCTGATCCGGCTGCCCGTCAGGCGCGTCGCCACCGAATTGCCGCGCTCGTCGCCGGCGGTCACGCGGACCTCATAGCGGCCGTCCTCGACGGTCCTGCTGTCCCAGTCGTAGGTGTCCGTCTCAATCTTGTCCTTGATCTCGATCCAGTTCGTCCGGCCGACCTTGCGGAAGTCCAGCTTGTAGATGAGCTTGTCCTCGTTCTCGTCGCCGGCCTTGTAGGCGATCTTGAAGACGCCTTCCTTGCCGGGAGCCTGCATCCGGGCCACGTCGATGGATTCGACTCTCGGCGCCAGGTTCGGCACGGTACTGGCCACGGCCACCTCCCGGATCACCGGCGTCTTCTGACCGTCTTCCGTTTCCAGCACGAGCTTGTACTGGCAGAACCGGCCGACCGGACAGCGCAACTGGGCCGGCTCCGTGATCGCCACCGGCTCGGTCCAGTCGGAGAACGTCGGATCGTTCACGTCCTTGACGTTGCCGCTGCGCGAAGCCACCAGGACCTTGCAGCCGCGGGGAATATCGGCATCCATCTGCAGCTTGCCCCACCGGGCCGGCTGGCCCGCGTCGATCAGGTCGGACGTGTAGCTGCCCTGGGCGGCGTAGGTGGAGGACAGCAGCACGAGCCGCGCGGGATTGGCGGTCCCGATATAGATGTCCTGCTCGGACACATTCAGCGCGGTGATCTGGCTCGCCTTGGGGTCCTCGTAGAGAATGGACTGGCGTTCCGCCTCCGGGTCCACACTGTAGAGCCGGGCCTCGTTGCCCGAGCCGACCAGGATCTTGCCGTCCTGACCGGCCACGCAAAGGAACACGGCCGCTTCGCTGAAGACCTCCGTGACGTACCCCTGCTTGTTGATCTTGTAGATGTAGCTGGCGGAACCGGGCTTGGCCGGCCGGGACGCCGGTCGCGGCGCCTGCGGCGGCTTGGCGGCGGCGGTCGTGCCGGTATTGGCGACCTTCAAGCGCGTGCCGCCCTCGGCCTGGGTCTTGCTGCCCTCTTCTTTCTTGGTTTCCGGCCGGCCGGAGACGCCCTGCTGCGCGGCGAACTTCTGCTCGGCTTCCACCACGCCGGCCGAGGTCGCGGCGGCGTAGAGAACGCCGCCCGGCGCGGGCACCCCGTCCAGCGCCAGCAAGGCGCTGATCTCCGGCTCATCGCTGTCGTACAGGACCGTGGCGGTCTTATTGCGCGGATTGATCTTGTAGATCAGGCCGCGGGTATCGACGCCGGCGTAGACGAAGCCGTCCCGGCTGGGGGCCACGGACAGGATGTTCTTGTCCCGCCCGCGGTAGACGAGCTGGGCCACCTTGCCGGAGGGGTCGAGCACGTAGACCCGGCCCTGCGGCCCGGTGCCCAGGTAGATATTGCCGACGTTATCCGTTTTGATATCGAAGATGTACTTCGCATCGTTGGGCTCGAAGATCGTCTCCATCTTGCCGGTCTCGTACCGGCAGAGCCGGCACTGGTCGCCACTGATGCCGACCAGGAGCCGCCCCGCCACGTCCATGGACATCGCAAAGATATGCTGGTTCGACAGGCGCTCGCTGGCCTCGATGATCTTCCCATCCTCTTTCTTCTCTTTATTGTCGGCGCCGGCGGCGTCCTGGGCGGCCTCCTTCTTTGGGTCCCCTGCCGGGGGCTCGGCCGTGCTCGCCGCCGTCGGCTGCGGTTTGGCCGCCGCAGTCTCTTCCTCCGGCGGATAGATCTTCGTGAGCTTGCCGAGGCTGTACTTGTAGACGTGGCCGTTGGGGCTCGTGCCGACGAAGATCGTCCCGCCGCTGACGACGATGCTGTTGACGGACCACACCTCCTCGAAGTCGGAAGCGAGGACCTTGGCGGCCCGCCCGAGCTGGATCGTCCCGCGCGAGGTGACGACCACCCCATCGGACGTCGCCGGCCAGCAGGTCCTTGCTGGTGGAGTGGCGTGTGACTTTACTGGTGACCGCCTGGCTGACCGAGACCGATAACATCACGAGCAGCACTACCGCGGCGATTCCTCTTCCGGTCCTTCGGCAACGTTCTTGTGTCATGACTACTCCACGGAATCCAAAGACATGGAATGATGGAATACTGGAATGTTGGAATATTGGGTGGAATGAGGCGTCCCCGACCCCATCATTCCATTATTCCATCATTCCAATGTTCCATTCTTCCTGCTCAGTCCTTTTGTACGGTGATCGGCACCATCTCCTTGTCGGCGATCACCGTACCCGTTTCTACAATTTTCTCAATCCAGCGGGGATAGGGCTGGACCGCGACGGCGCGCTTATCGCTCTGGAGGATCAGGGCCTTCGTGCCGGGCAGATTGGGCAGCTCGGCGCGCTCCAGGGCGATCCCGCTCGGCGGCAGGACCAGCAGGCAGTACAGCTTGGTCCGATTGACGTTCAGAACCTCGTTAAGAGAATCCACCAACGTCTGATAATTCGTGGCCAGATACCGGAACGGCACGGATTTGTGGAGGAAATTCTCATACTCGCGGCTGCCGAGAAACAGCAGCGTGTACTTGCCGAGAGGAAGATTGTCCGGGACCTCCACTTCGAGCTGGTACTTCTTCTTCTCCTTGAGGAATGACTCGACCACCACCTCGGCCTGGATCGTGTCGCCGGGCTTGACCTTCGGATTGGCAACCTCGACCGACCAGAGGTAGGAGGCAATGTTCTTCGGCATCATGCGGACATCGAAACGAAGGTCCTTGATCTCCGCGACGCGGTAGGGATTGTTCATCAACAGGGCCAGCGAGCCGGCGACCTCGATCCCGGCCTCGCCCAACTCGACATTCGCCGACGTATTGGCGAAGTGAACGGACCGGCCGTCGGCCAGATCGATGGTCGCATCGTATTCAATCGTGTGATTCGGGGGGAACGGCCCGCCCCGGAAAGCCGCCACGGAGATCGCAGCCCGCACGAGACTCGCCGTGAGCTCCTGGTGGTAAGCCACCTGGCAGTTGAAGCTGCACGGCTCCAGGGCGTTGAAACGCTCGCAGCGGATGGTCAGAGGGATCATTCGGGGTTTTTCCCCGATCTGCCCGACCACCGCGCCCGACTGGTCGCACGTGATGGCGCCGACGATCTCGGAGCAGGTGGCCATCTTGAAGGAGCTCACCAGGTTCGAGACCACCGTGTAGACCTTGCCGCCCGCCATGGGCAGATTCGTGGGACCGCCGCCGAAAAGGCTGTGGCCGAATCCGTAGATGCGGTCGCCCCGCACCTCCGTGACGGTCCCGACGGCGCTCATCTTGATGTCGCCCGTGACCAGCGGAATCGCCAGGGTCCCGCCTGGCTTCAGGGAGGTTTCGCCCGCCGTCGCGGGCGAGGTCGCCCGGACCGGGAACCGCCATGAAGCCCATCGCGTCGAGCGGTCCGGTAAGCTGCGGGCACGTCTCGGCCGGCAAGCCGGAAATCACCAGGGGACAGGGCAGCGCCGTCGCCCCGCCGGCGCTCGACGCTGCGCACGAGTTTGCGGGCCGTGAGTTGCTTGTCGATCTCGGCCAGGTCGATCGGCTTGGACAGATCGAACGCAAACGCCGCACTGGTGGCGGAGCCGCCGCCCGCGGTGCCCGGCCCGTTGGTCTGCCCGACCTCCAGCATCTCTTCAATCGGCGTTACGCCGTATAAAGGGTCCTTGGAGAAGGTGTAGCCCCAGGCCAACGCTCCGGCGAGGCGGCCGTCGATGTACACCGGCGAACCGCTGCACCCCGCCACCAGACCGGTGTGCTTGAACCGCTCGTCCACGCCCATCACCAGGATGGAGCTGCGGCCCGGCTCCAGGTCGCGGATCCCCGCGACGACATTGACGACCTTCATCTCGAACTTCTCGATGCCGGCCTCGCCATAGTCCGTCAGGCAGTACGCCGGCATGCCGGGCTTGATCTCGTCCACCCGGATATACCGTTGTGCATCCCACATCGCATCGATGCAGGCCGGCAGCTTGCCGGCGGCCCCGAAGGCCTCCGCCGCCCATCCCAGGCAGAGCACCACCCCGAGCAAAACGATGGTCTGTCCGTGTTGTGCAGTTCGTATTCGTTGGCATTCCATCCATCCCCAATGTTCGTGCACACGGAAAAAACGGCAATCTAAAATTCTACCTCGGCGAGACTTGCGTTGCAAGTTAAAAGACGTATTGTTATTATGGTGGTTTGTCCTTTGAGGGCCCGATAATCCGGGCCGTGGCCCCAAGATGGAAATCGGAGAACGATAATGAAATCGGATCATCGTCATGAACTGAAAACGAATGAGCTGGCCGACTGGATCATGCACTTTCCCGACTGGGCGAACGAGAACCGCACCAGCCTGATCGGGGCGGCCGCCGTGATCCTGGTGGCTCTGCTGGTCTATTTTCTGAGCTTCTATCGCCAGAACGTCGTGTCCGCGCGGAACCAGGTGCGCCTGACCAACCTGGTCACCCAGGTGCCGCAGCAGATGAACCGGGTCGCCAACGCCGCCATGCAGAACAGTGATGAGTCGTACTCCCTGCTGCCGGCCGCACAGGATTTGCAGGACTTCGCGCAGAAGTCGTCCAATAGCGACATGGCCGCGTTGGCCTTGATCCAGCGCGGCGCAGCGCTCCGCGCGGAGATCCATTACCGTCTGGCCGAGGTCAGCCGCGAGGAGCTGGCTACCCAGATCGGCAAGGCGAAGGAGAGCTATCAGCAGGCCCTGGATCGCAAACCGTCGAGCCCCTCGCTGGCGGCCGCGGCGCAGTACGGACTGGGCCTGTGCGAGGAAGAGTTGGGCAATTTCGACCAGGCCGCCCAGATCTACCGCGAGGTCGCCGAGAAGCCCCAGTACGCCGGGACGACCGGCCAGGCGGAGGCGGCCTATCGCCTGAAGATCATGGATGACTACAAGACGGCGGTGGTCTTCCAGCCCGCGCCGCCGAAACCGGCGCAGCGCCGACCCCGACCGTGCAGATCAAGCCGGGCGACGCCAAGGCTCCTGCCCCGGTGATCCAGATCAAGCCGGGCGACGGCCAGGCCCCAGCGGCCCCGGCACCCATCGGGCCGGTGGCCCCGAGCAGCGAGACCAAGACGAACGCGGCCCCCGCTCCGGCGGCGCCGGCACCGACTCCCGCCCCGGTGCCTGCTCCTGCTCCCGCCGACGCGCCGGCCAAGTCCGATACGAACGCACCGAAGAGCAACTAATACTCCGGCCACCCTGATCTGGCGACCAGAGACAAGGCTGGCCGGGTGGCAGCGGCAAGCGGAGTCTTCGGAGCTTGCCGATGGTCTGGAGGCGTTTACACGAGCCATCGGCAAGCCGGCATTGCCGCTGCCACCCATCAGTTTAGGGTGAAACAAACGGATGGACCCCGGATGCGATGCTCAATCCTTCGGGGGCTCAGGAGGGCCGCTGCGCATGAGCGTGGCACCCGATATAGAAGGCCTGTCAGCAACACACACTGGCACCATGGATGAATTGAAGGAACTCAGAGGTCGGCCGCTGACGCTCCACGTGGGGATCGGTATTACGGAGCGCAGGCTCGATAAATATCTGCACGGCCGGTTCCGCAGTCTCAGCCGGCACTTCCTGCAGGACGCCATCCGGGCCGGCGGCGTCAAGGTCAACGGCAAGCCCGCCAAGCCCAGCTTTCGCCTGACCCACGGCGACGTGATCGAACTGGTCATTCCGGAGCCGCCGAGCAAGGATATCGAGCCGGAGAATATCCCGCTGGACATCCTCTACGAAGACGAGGACCTGATCATCCTGAACAAGCAGCCCGATCTGATCGTGCACCCCTGCCGGGGCAACACCCGCGGGACGCTGGTCAACGCCCTGGTGCACTACTCGGACCAGTTGTCCAGCGGGCTGGGCGAGTTCCGGCCGGGCATCGTGCACCGGCTGGACCGCGACACCTCCGGCGTGATGGTCGTCACCCGCAACGAAGGGGCCCAGTGGCGGATCGCCAAGCAGTTCGAGCAGCGCGAGGTCGATAAGACCTACCTGGCGATCGTGCACGGCACGCCGGAGCTGCACGCCGACAAGATCGATGCCCCGCTGGGGGTCCATCCCACGATTCGGGAGAAGTACGCCATCCGTCCGGAGATCGGCAAGCCGGCCGTCACCTTCTATGAAGTGCTGGAGGCCTTCCGGGGCTTCTCGCTGCTGAAGCTCACGCCGCACACCGGCCGGACGCATCAGATCCGCGTGCACCTGTCCTACATCAAGCACCCCATCGTGGCCGACGACATGTACGGCGGCAAGCTGGTCTACCCCTGGCAACTGGCCGACGCCGAGCCGGCCATCGAAGAGCCCGTGATCAGCCGGGTCGCCCTGCACGCCCAGACCCTCGAATTCACCCACCCCACGACCGGCGAGCGCGTCAAATTCGAAGCCCCCCTGCCCGCCGACATGCAGCACCTCCTCGACCTGCTCCGCCAGCACCGCAAGCAATAGTCCCTTCGCCTTGTCGTCAAACCAGTGCGTTCGGGCTACGCGCGCCAGCAGAGATGCTCGGAGCAGCCGTCCATCTTGCGATTGCCGCTGAGGGCGTGCAGGGTGAACTCGCCCCCTGTCTCCGTGAGCCTGGCTTCCACCCAGCCCACGGGCTGGCTGCCCGACATGTTGAAGCCGGTTGCCGGCAGGTTGATCAGGTGGATGCCCTCATACTCGGAGAACCCGAATTTGTGGGAGTGCCCGTAGACCACGGCTTTGACCTTGGCCACAGGTTTGATGATGTCGAACAAACGCGGGGTGTCGAGCAGGTCAATCCTGGGCCGGTGATGGAAGAATAGGATCGTGGGTCTGTCGTCGGACCCATCCAGAAAGGTCTTCAGCCACGTCCGCTGAGGCTGGCCGAGAAGGCCCGCGGCCCTGTCGCTGAGAAGGCTGTCCAGGAGGATCAGCCGCACGGGGCCCGCGACCACCGCGGCGATCTGTCTGTCTGCGACGGTCATGCCGCAGCCGGGCCGGCCGCCAAACGCCCGAGAGAAATCGTTGCGGTCGTCGTGGTTGCCCAGGCCCAGATAGACGGGCCGCTGCACCGTTACGGGGGCCAGGAGCGTCTTGAGATTCTCGTACGCCTCGGTCTCGCCCTTGATCCAGGCCAGGTCGCCCGTGATGACTACGCCGTCCGGAGGGTTGTATTCGATTTGTCCGGCGACCTCTTGCAGGTTGCGATAGGGGTAGAAACCACGATAGCGGTTGTCGGGATCGGGGGCTACGTGGGTGTCAGAGAGAAGTGCCCATCGCGTGCATTGCTCCCGGTCCTCGCCCAGGACCCGGGCCGGACCCAGTGTTGCCACCCCGGCGGCCAAGGCCAGACCCCCCGTGAGAAATTGCCGTCTATTCAGGCTCCGTTCGCAGACCTCGCGCATATCACGTCACCCTTCCCATTGCCAATTGCCGCTGGCTGATTGGGGATTTGCCGCGGCGCGCCGCATCTCCAACCATTCGTTTGGTGGACCGTCGACAAAAACGATATCCACCCCCCATAAAGATATATCTAATCTACCCTGAAGCGAACGTGAAGTCAAGCTCTCGCTCAGGATTTGGGCGCATGACCGTTGTCGCGGCCTGTGGCGAGGGCATCTTGCCCTTGTTCTTCCGTGTCGAGGGCGTCCCGCCCTCGATCGCGGGCAGGATGCCCGCACCGCAAGGGCGAGACACCCTGCCACGGGCCTGGCGACGCTTACCTGCGCGGAGGGCGCAAGAACGGTCATGCACCCCTCCGGTTTTGGCAGGGCAAACCAGAGTCGCGAGTGATGAAGCCGGACGGTCCCCGGCTGTTCGTGTTCAGCCAGTGCCGCCGGTGACGCGGCGCGTTCCTGTCACGGGGCCCGGTAGGCCGCGGTCTGGGTGATGTCGCGGGCGGGAGCCGGTTCGTACTCGGGGCCGTACCTGGCCACCGCCTCCCGCCGGATGTCGTTCAGGATGCGCGCAAAATGCTTTTCGGGATTGATCCGCTTCTGGGGCTGGTCTCCATAGACGAGGCGCAGGACCTTGCCGCTTTCCCACTCGTGGGGCTCGATCTCCACCTTCGCCGCGAAGTCGTACTGGTCCAGAACGTCGAGCCTGGGCACCGGATAGGAGCATCGGCTCGGCGTCCGGACATTCCGCGACTTGCGGAATCAGCGTGGGCGTGATGTACCCGTCGTCGAGTCCGATGTCGAAATCTCGCTTCTTCATATTGACATGGAATATGACGTTCCCGGTCCACCACTGGCCGCGCACGGTATTCGTGACCCGTTCTGCCGTGCCGGCCGGCAGAATCCCCAGCGTCTGCATCTCCCGATCGAGGGCGATCTTCACGGCCTCATTGTACTCATGCTCCGCATCCTGCAGGGCGCGAACCGCGACGATCGTTCCCAGGAGATTGGAGTAAGAGTCCTCCCAGGAGAAGGCGGAGGGGAACTCGGGGAACGGCCCCATGCACTTGAAACCGTACCACGTGATCATCTCGTGCCAACTGGTCATCGTGAACGTCAGGTACGGTCCCACCACCAGAGCCACCTCTCTGGCAATCTTCATCTGCTCCGGTTTGGGCATACAGTCCCAGTTCTCCGGATACGTGAACGTGATGTAACTGCGGGACCGGTCCACGGCGAGCCCGCACGAGAAGCCGTCTGTCGTGGTTCATCAGATGCCGGTACGTTTCCGCGGCGAGGTAGGCCGTCCAGTCGGCCGCAATCCGAACGTGAATGATGTCGATGGTGCCGCCGCGACAGGTGTACGCAATCCCATCCTTCTCCGCGAGACGTGAAGCAATACCCGTGCGATCCCAAGTCCGGGCCCTTGAAGAACGTGCCGATGTTGGAACTCGGATAGGTCCCGAACCGGATGCGCGGCGGCCCGTCGAAGCCGCGCTCGATCACCTGATTGGCCGGACACGAGAGGGCACTATCCGGCAAGACCCGGCATCCCACCGCGGTCGGCATCAGAAACAGAAGACCAGTCAGGCATAGTCTTCCGAGCACACGAGTTGTCATGGCCATACTCCAAAGCTGCACCGGCCCTCCCTGCGATCCGTCGCACTTCGGAGCCGTGTCAGGTTGATCATCGTTTTCAATGATGTATACGCGCCCAGCTTTGCGGAGTGCTTGGATACTTGCCGGTTGGCGGACAGCGCAGGACGCAGGCCCGCACAGTAGTCCGTGGCCTGCACGTTGTTGTTGACGGGCGAGCGGGCGTGGTCCGGGACCCGTTCTGAGTCACGCCTAGGGGATCCCCCGATGCGAAAACGAGCATCGTGCCGGATAGAAGAAACAAAGAACGCCCGATTTACCGGGTCCGCCAGTGCCGCGCGTAGGACCCCCGCCCCCGGGGGTCATCCGCTTGTGTTGACAGCCGAGGGCGGCTGTCCTACCCTCGTGCAGAAAAAGAAAAGGGCCGGCGGCTCCGTTCTCCACCGGCCCCTGGTCTCCGTAGGGGCAGGCCCCCGTGCCTGCCCTGGGAGGGCGAACCACAGGGGGTCGCCCCTACTTGGGTACGGCGGCGCTTTGGATGCAGAAGAACCGCACCTCGCTCAGGCCGTCTGCGGGGCGTGCGCCCCAGCCCTTCTCGATGGTCAGCTTGACGTACTTGGCCGAGACCCCGGCGAAGCTGACGATGGTATTCGCCGTATAACCGGGCTTGCCGGTGCCTTGGCGAATTCCGGCACGTTGGCCAATGGCGTCCACGTCGTACCGTCGGTGGAGTACTCGATCTTGACCGTCTTGGCCCCGAAGCCGATGAAGGGCTCGATCGGCTGGTTCGAGTTCCACACCCACAGCTCGTGCAGGGTGTAGACCTTGTCGAACTCGTACTGAATCCAGTGCGGCGCCCGTCCGGGCTCAGCCACATGTCGCTTCCATTCGTCGAGTGGCCATCGCTCTTGTCGAGCCCCGAGCCATCGATCGTCTTCTCCGGGCCACTGCCGGCCTGGCGCTGGAAGCCTTGGCGGTGATGTTCTTGATCGGATAGGTCAAGGCGGCGGTCGTGAACTCCAGGACCGGCCCTTTGTCGATGGTGGGAGCAGGGCCGGCGCTGACGAAATCCACGCGCCAATAGTAGGTCCGGCTGAATTCCAGCAGACCGTCGGGATCGTACGGTGGTCGCTGTCTGTCCCTGGCTGACCAGCACGCCGCTGTGGATTGGTCCGGTCGGCACTATTGACGTCTTCAAGCGACGTCCCGAAGTAGACGTCACAGGTTTGGGCGAACGAGACAGAGGTCCAACTCAGGATCGCATCGCAGGGAACTGCCGTTGCCTGAGGCAGGGGATTCATGGTAAGACCTGAGCCCGTGATCTTCTCCATGAGGACCCTCAGGTCCTGCGTGTCGACGACGCCGTCGCCCCAGGGGAACGGACCGATATCACACACGGAGTTGCTCTTCCCCCAGTTGGCCACCAGGAGCGCCAGGTCTTTCGCATCGACCTTGCCGTCGCCGTTGAAGTCCACGGTGGGAAGGATCGGCGCCTGCCAGAGCTCATACGGGCCGGAGTAGCCGTTACTCCGCTCGAAGTAGAGGGTGGGGTCCGCAACCGAGAAGTGCACATGCCATTCGGATCGAGCTGAATTGATGGGTGGCGCCAGCCGCATGGGATTGCCCCAGGCGTCTCCTGTGGTCGCTCGCCGACTCACGTAGATGTCAGTCGCCACACTGCCCCTCGCGAAGAAGAGCGATAGACCGTCGGGCGAGATGAATGGCGTGGTCTCCCAGTCCCATGTATTGACTGGTGCACCGACGGTCCCGTGGGGACTCCAGGGATCCTGTTTAGTCTGACGTGTCGTTACATAGATATCGCTAGCCCGCGCCGGTCACCAAGACCGACGGGCCAGAAACGAAGTACAGCGAGAGGCCGTCCGCGGACAGGGAGGGGTGATCCTCCCAATCGGCCGTATTGACCGTTGGGCCAACGCTCTCGGGATTACCCCAAGGATCCTCTTTGGTGACCCGACTCGATACCCACAGGTCGCCCCCGCCATACCCGCTTGGATTGGCCGCGCAGTGCACGCCTGGGGGCCAGCCATCGGAGAAGTATAGCTCCAACCCATCGGCAGAGATACACGGACCGCCCACCGGCCCCGGCGAGTTGACGGGAGGATCGACTTTGACGGGCTGTCCCCACGTGTCCCTCGTCGTGGACCGCTTTGCGACCCAGAGGTCCTGACATCCATCCTCTCCAACGCGGACGAAGTAGAACTCAAGGCCGTCAGCCGAAACGCACGCCCCGTCTGTACTGCGTGGACCGAAATTGGTGATCTGGGTCGGCGTGCCATACACGTAGCCCGCCTTGGCAGGTCGGCTGCAGCAAAGCCACATGGCACCCAAGATACCACAGAGTGTTGCTCTTCCTTTGGAACGACCATTGTTGTCCATCGCTCGGCTCCTTTCTTCTTCCCTTTCTGTGACGCAAGGACCGGCGGAGGGCTGCATCTGGGCGGCAGCCCTCATCACGCGGACTCCGGCGCGTTCCTGCGTCCTATGGATTGGCTGACCCGGGCATCGGCCCTAGTGCACAGCCTGGCGTCACCCGCACACGGTGGCCTTTGAAAGTGAAGGGCAGGCAGGAGACAGGCTTCTGGCCCTCATCGGGAAACCCGTCACCGTCGGCATCTTGACTGGCCAGATAGGCGGCCATTGTCGCCTGCCCCTCCTTCGTGTCCGGACCTGTGATCTTCCAGGTGGCGTTGGCCACACTGAAGACCACCAGTTCATCCGGGTGCCTTCCCTCTTCTTCGTCGCGTAGGTAAGCATGGCAGTCTCATACGTATCCGGGCCCGTCCTAATGGTCTGTGTGGCCCAGTAGTTGCCTTGCTCGCTGTCGGGGAACGCGCCGAAATACGTAGGATTCCCGTTGACCTCCCACATGACCCCGCCGTACCGTGTCCCAGACAGGTCTTGGGCATGGTTGGTGTGGAGCATCAGCATGTTGCCTGCGGGTGTCGGAACGGAAATGACCCACACCCCTGCGGCCGACCAAGCAAGCTCCTCTCCCCACTTGATGCTCTTCTCGTAGTCAAGGCCACTTCCGGCCAGTGCGCTCCAAACCGCCGTGGCGAAAAGAGCGACCAGCAGAACGCCCGCCGATGTCACGATGCTTCTCGTCGTCTTCATAGTCATTCTTCCCTCTTTCCAGGAGACTCGTATGGACAGATGTTCTTCCTCACGATACGACCGCCGCTCCTACCAGAACGGTGGGTCTTTCTCCGTCACCATCCGACTTTCCTCCCACACACAAGCTACCACGGTGTCTTGCACGAGCTGCGCACCGCCCGTGCGATCGCGACGTGCTTCCAATCGTTGGCCCGTCCGCCCGTTGGTCTCGTTACAATGGACCCGAGATCATCCCACCGTCATTGTTCACCCGTCACATCTCCGTTCTCCACGCCAGGCGGCCTCTGGCCCGCACACAAGGCCGTGATCTCGGACTCGCTGAGGGCATAGTTGTAGATCCGTATATCATCCAACAAACCCGTGAATCTATCGCGCTTCGTCGCACAATTCGCCCCGATGCACACGGGAAATGCGCTGGGTGTCATGAATCCCGTGGCTAATTTCGATGAGTCCAATCGTCCATCAATGTAAAGGGATATGGCCGTGTTGTCGTAGGTAGCGGCCACATGGTGCCATTTCTTGTCCAGAAGGTTCCCCCTTCCCACCAGTCCGGGCCAAATCCCGCAGGTTAGGCCGGAGTATTTCACAAATATGAGACCGGGGCTACGCAGAGTACACGAGGTCTCATTCCCATCCAACGACTTTCCGTCGTCAATTATTGCATTCCGATACTGGCTTATGACCTTAGCCTTAATCCAACAGGACAACGTCATCGGACCAGTTATCGGTAGGATCTGGTTGTCGGCAAAAACGACGTAGCCGTTTCCTTGAAGGCTCAGGACATGACCTCTCTCAAGGTCGGCAATAATCTGCGCATCCCCAGTGAGGTTGCCGTCAAAGTGATTGCCGGAAGCGTCTAATACAATTCGGGTGTTTGATGGCTCAAACTGCCACCACGCGACCAACGATGGTCGCATATCATGTAGAAGGTTTGCCAGATTGAAACAACCGCAGGCGCCGTTCCATGCCCTCTGCCAACGACGATTGTTCATCCTTACCAGCCGTGCGAATGGCCTGATTCTCATACCGAACTGCCGCGTCAGAATCACCTGCCTCTGCATAGGCGCAGGCTAGGGTGTCGACGTAAGGAGCGTGAACTCAATTCGTCATTTCACATAAGCGACGAGCGAATGAAACAGCCTGAACGCCATTGCGAAACTCATCGACGGGGCACGTCGCCAACAACTGGGCCAGTTCATTCAGCAACGGCGTACTGGGGGAGGCGACCGCGATGGCTGTTCTATAATGGTGAATTGCCTTGTCGTACTCGGCACGGCCTTTCGCCGATCGAGCCAGCATTCCGTGCTGTCGGGTCAGGGCCTTGCTAAGGCTCTCCATCACCCCAGTGCGCTCTTCAGCTTCGAAGTCAGGGGCCTTTCGCATCAGTCCGAAGAGGGTTGAAGCCTTCTCGTATTGCCCTTGCGCGAGCAGATCCCATATCGGAGAAGTCTCATGATCTTTGCCAACAAAGAACCGCTCGGTCTCGTAGAGATCATCTAGCTCGTCAAGGCACTCTCTCACATCATACCTAATGCGGAGTTGACGGAGTGCGTGCTGGGCCAGCTCAAGGTCGCCGGTGTGAGCCAGGGATATGGCTCTTAGTTTCAAATCGCTCGGGCTTATTCCCATACCGTGTGTACTACAGAATTCCTCCAGTTGGTCTATCACCTGCAGCGCGTCTTCATAGTCCTCAGCATCGTAATGGCTGCGTGCTAGGGAGCGCAATTCACGTATGCGAGCCTCTGCCGAGACTCGGAACCGAAAATACATATTGGGATTCCGGTTCCTATCGGTGAAGTGAGAGGTAATCCTCATACCTTGACAGATCAGGACGTCCGCTTTATCATCATATCCCTGTTGTCGGTACAACTCGGACAGACCGTACATCGCCAGGAGTGTATAAAGGTGCTCTTCGCCCAGCACACGAATGCCGATCTCCGTGGATTTCACCAGTAAGGGGGTAGCCTGCTCCCAAAGGCCTTGAAGTCTGTACAGGTCACCCAATAGACGCGTAGCTAGCAGGGAGACCGGGTGTTCATCCTCGAGAACCTTCTCTCACATTTCTTACGTTTCTTAATCCCCCAGATTGTGCCGGCTTTGGACTGGCCAGTCTGCAAGTATAGGTCGGTGATCAGGTTTCTAAGGCAGAGCGACTCCTCGTGCGCAGCACCGAGGACCCGCTGACTCACTTCCAGTCCTCTGGGCGCGAGTGACTCGGCATCTTCATACCTTCTATCGTACAGATAGCGATACGCACGACTACTCATGGCTCTTAATACGACGGGGTGCTCCTCACCCAGAACTGCGATCCCACCGGTCAATATCCTATCGATGAGTCTATCCGACTCCGTGAGCTTGGCCATTTGTGTGTATTGCCAACCGAGCATGCCCACAGACTTGAGCGTGTCCGCATGGTGTTCACCCAGCACACGACTTTGTAGCTCAATGACCTCAACTATGAGCGGTTCTGATTGCCGAAAGCGACCATGGTCTACATAAAGCGATCCCAAATGGCTCATTGCGGCAAGTGTGGAAGGATGCTCGGCTCCCAAATGCTCGCGACGGATCTGCAGAGCACGTTGCAGATGCGGCTCCGCCGCTTGGTAGTCCCCCAGTTTCTGATACGCCAGGCCAATGGTCTCGCGGACCTTGGCCTCGGAAAGGGGGCTGTGTTCAAGCTTCTTGTCGATGTCTTTGACGGCATTGTCCAGGATATAGCGGACCGTCACCTCCTGGCCTTTGGCTTTCTCCGGGTATATCGACGCAAGCAGATCGTTCGGTGAAGAAGTCGGATACCAGTTCCGTCTCAGACGGGCTCTGTTCGGCCCGGACAGTACATGATGCTGCTGACGAGAAGCCCCGCGACGATAGCCGCAACCACGGCACCGGTGGCGGCCAGGAACGTACAATGCCGCCGCACGAACTTCTTTGTCCGATACCAAGCGCCTGGTGGTCCGGCCGATACGGGTTCGTTACGCAGGTGCCGCTGGATGTCGTCCTGGAATGTACTGACGCTACCATAACGCTCAGTCCGATCTTTCTCCAACGACTTCATCACGATCCAGTCCAGATCGCCCCGCACCTCTCGTAGCATGGCGCGTCTCCGCACACATGAGCGTGGAACCGCCCGCTCAGGCGTCCAGGTCGGTCCCGATGCGTTCACTGGCGAGCGGGGACGCTCGCCCTACGAAGAGCAGTCCGAATCCGGGTGGAGGGCTTGACCGGCTCCTGTTCCCGGATCACCCGCTGCATCTCGACGTAGCCGGCCTTGCGAAGTTCCTCTTCGCTGAAGGGCGTGGTCCCGGTCAGCAGTTCATAGAGCAGCACGCCCAGCGAGTAGATGTCCGAGCGGGTGTCGATGTCCAGATCGCTCAATTCCGCCTGCTCCGGACTCATATAGGCGGGGGTGCCGATGATGTGGGCGTAGCGGGTGAAGAGCGTCTTTTCCGTCAGCTGCTGGTTCGTGGCCTTGGCGATGCCGAAGTCGATGACCTTGGGGACGGGCTTGCCGTCATGGTGCGTGACCATGACGTTGGAGGGTTTGATATCCCGGTGGATGATGCCCTTCTGGTGGGCGTGCTGGACGGCGTGGCAGACCTGGAGGAACAAGGCCAGCCGGTCCTTGGTGCTCAGGCTGTTCTTGTCGCAGTATTCGGTGATGGAGACGCCCGTGACCAGTTCCATGACGAAGTAGGGCCGGCCGGTCTCCGTGGCTCCGGCGTCGAGGACCTTGGCGATGCTGGGATGGTCCATCAGGGCCAGGGCCTGCCGCTCGGCCTCGAAGCGGGCGATGACCTGGCGGGTATCCATGCCCAGCTTGATGATCTTGAGGGCCACCTTGCGGCGGATGGGCTCGGTCTGCTCGGCCATATAGACCACCGCCATGCCGCCTTCGCCGATCTTCTCCAGGAGCTTGTAGCGGCCGATGACCGTGCCGGGAGCTTCCGTCAGCGGGCTCTGGTCACCCAGAGCGGTGGAATCGAGCACCGGCAGCGTCCAGGAGGCTGCGGGAATCATGCGACCGGAGCAGCGCCTCCACTTCGCTGCGCAGCTTGAGATCGTCCCCGCAGGCCTGCGCGACAAACCGGGCCCGCTCGGCGGGGTCTTGCAGCTCCACGGCTGCCTCGAAAATGGTCTCTTCGTTCTTGTCTGGCACCGTCATTCTCCTGGGCCGTTTGCCCTACGAATACAACGCGAGATTTCGAGCCCCAGTGGCTCAACTTTTTGCAGAAAAAATGTGAGAACGCGTACGAAAAGTGGCACGGGCATCCTGCCCGTGGGGCCTGGTGGCATCGGCATCCTGCCGATGATTCATGGGCTGGAAGGGGACCCCCAACGCGGAATTTTGCGTTGGGGACCCCAAGCCCATGCCACGCTGAACCGAGTTTTCACCCACGTTCTGACGACCGGGGCAAATCAGGGCGACGGCGGCTCGGTGGGGCCGCCCATTTCACGGATCAGCCACGCCCGGGCGTAGGTCCAGGCGCGTTTGGCCGTCGCCGGCGAAATGCCCAGACTGCAGGCGGTCTGCTCGATCGTCAGGCCGGCAAAATAGCGGAGCTTCACGACGCTGCCTTTCAGCTCGTCCTTCCGCACGAGCTTCTCCAGGGCCTGGTCCAGGAGGAGCAGGTCGTCACCCGGGAGGTCATCCTCCACCGCCGCCTCCGACGCCGCCAGATCCACTCTCCGGTAGCCGCCTCCCTTCTTCTGCGTTTTCTTGTGGCGGGCGTTCTCGACCAGGATCCGGCGCATGGCCTCGGCCGCCGCCGCGAAGAAATGGCCCCGGCTGTCCCAACCCGGATGGTCCTCGCCTACCAGTCTCAGGTAGACCTCATGTACCAGTGCCGTCGCCTGGAGGGTCTGACCGGGAGCCTCGTGGGACAGCTTCTGTGCGGCGAGGACCCGCAGTTCCTCATAGACCAGGGGCAAGAGTTCGTCCGTAGCCTTCGCGTCCCCCCGTTCGATGGCATTCAAGATGCGTGTGACATCACGTCATGGCCACCATCCTCCGGTACGGGCGAATGATGATTCGCCCCTACGGGGCTATTCTGCCGGAAAAGGGGCGGCTTTTCAAGTGCAGGTCGGTGGCACGGTTTGTGCAACAGTTGAAAAGGCAAAGCGGCCCACAGCCAGAAATTCTTCAACTCCTTTTCCCACAAGGGTTTCCGCGAGTTTGGGACCTTCGTTTGACGCAGAATTTCGGCACGATTCGTGCAACAGTGCCCCAGGGTAGAGGGACGCTGAGGTCCGAGGCGGACCTCGGATTTATGATTTTTGATTTATGAATTATGATTTGAAGGCCCAACGCCGAGTCCTGCGGGCCTTCGAGCCTCTGACTTCGCAGTTCCAACATGCGGCTCGACTGCTCCCACCTGCGGCGTGAGTACGAACGTGCGGGAGGGCCACGGGCCATTGTGCGAAACGAAGCCAATTTCCGGCGTGGACAGCAACGACCAAGGGCGGTGGGTGGCAGCGGCAAGCGACAGCGATCCTCCTGAGCCTCGAAGGATTGCCGATGGTTCTGCAAATGCGATGGACCATCGGCAAGCTCCCTGACGTATCGCGACTGGCCGATCTTGCCGCTGCCACCCGGAAGAGAGCCGGCGGAATCCGCCACCGTATGCCGGCCGCACCCCCGCGCGGAGCGACAACAGGTAATCCTTTGCCTGCCGGCGGCCGATGCTTATAATCTGGATGGCGGTAAGCGGTATGTGGAAATCCTGGCCCTATAATGATGGCGCAAGAGCATGTTTGAACAGGATGAGACGATAAACACGTTGCGGGAGGCGCTGGAGCTGTCGCCGGAGAACTGCGTTCTGCGCAGCCAGCTCGCCCGCCTGCTGATGACCCGCGACCAACTGGAGGAGGCCGAAACCCTCCTGCGGGAAGGACTGGCACAGCAGTCGACGAGCGAGATTCTTCAGGCCGCCCTGGCGGAATGCTACCGCAAGCGGGGCAACATTTCGGCGGCCCTGGTGATTCTGGAAGAGCTGCTCAAGCACCCGAACTGCAAGCCGGAGTATTTCATCCAGTACGCCAGACTGCTCGTGGTGAAGGGCCAATTGTCCGAGGCGGCCCAGGCCTATCAGCGGGGCATCGCACGCAATCCCGAGTTGGCCGATGCGGACCTGGCGGCGGCCATCGGTGTCCGGCCCGTCGACGCGCGCCGAGCCATGGCAGGATGAGCCTGACGTGGATGAGCAGGGCCGGATTCGCGCTGCGGTCGAGCCTGCCCCGCCGGAGCGCTCTTCTGGAGATGGAGAAGCCGAACGTCTCGTTCAAAGACGTCGGCGGGATGGACGACCTGAAGAAACAGATTCGCCTCAAGATCATCGAGCCGATGAAGCATCCGGAGATCTACCGGGCGTATGGCAAAACGGTCGGCGGTAGTCTGCTGATGTACGGCCCGCCGGGATGCGGCAAGACGCACATGGCGCGGGCGACGGCCGGCGAGATCGAGGCCGCGTTCTACTCGGTCGGACTGCACGATGTCCTGGACATGTACATCGGCGCCAGTGAGCAGCATCTGCACGCGTTGTTTGAGAACGCCCGGGAGCATGCCCCTTGCGTCCTGTTCTTCGACGAGGTCGATGCGCTGGGGTCCAGCCGGGCGGACCTGCAGAGGCAGCACGGGCCGGCATCTGATCAACCAGTTCCTGGCGGAGCTGGACGGGATCGACAGCGTCAACGACGGCATTCTCATTCTGGCCGCGACCAACGCCCCCTGGCACCTGGACCCGGCCTTTCGCCGGCCGGGCCGATTCGACCGGCTGCTGTTCGTCCCGCCGCCGGACCTGGAGGCGCGCAGCGCGATCCTGCACGTCCTGCTGCGCGGCAAGCCCCAGGCCGACATCGACTTCGATGCGCTCGCCAAGAAGACCGAGAAGTTCTCCGGCGCGGACCTGAAAGGCATGATCGATCAGGCCGTGGAGGACAAGCTCGAAGAGGCCCTGACCGGCGGCAACCTGCAACCTCTGACGACCAAGGACCTGTTGCGGACCCTCAAGCAGATCAAGCCGACCACCAGCCAGTGGTTCGCCTCGGCCCGCAACTACGCCCTCTATGCGAACGAGGGAGGAATCTACGACGACATCGTTGATTATCTGAAGCTCAGATAAGGGCGATCTATGATCGATAAAGCTTTGCTGCTGTTGCAGCGGTCCCGGTACGATCTGGCGGAGCAGGAGCTGCGCCGGGTCCTGGCCGAAGACCCGGAAGATGCGCAGGCGCACGCGCTGCTGGCGTGCAGCCTGGCGGAACAGAACAAGCTCCAGGAAGCGGAAAGCTCGGCGCGACAGGCCATTCAACTGGCGCCGGACAGTTCCTATTGCCATTACATCATGGGATGGATCAAGGTCCAGGAGGACGATCTGCCCAGCGCCCGCCGGGCCGTCGAAGAGGCCATCCGGCTGGATCCGGAGAGCAGCGACTACCACGGACTGCGGGCGGCGATCTACCTGCGGGCCCAGCGCTGGCAGGAAGCCCTCGACGCCGCCAACGAAGGGTTGCGCCACGATCCGACACACCAGAATTGTCTCAACCATCGGGCCATGGCGCTGGTGAAACTGAACCGGCCCGAGGAGGCCCAGCAAACGATCGGCCAGGCGCTGCAGGAGAATCCCGAGAACGAGCAGACGCATGCCAATCTCGGCTGGGCCTACCTGCACCAAGGGCAGCATCAGAAGGCCCTGGAGCACTTCAGCGAGGCCCTGCGTCTGGACCCCAACTACGACTATGCCCGCCAGGGACTGGTCGAGGCCCTGAAGGCCCGCTACTTCCTGTACCGCTGGCTGTTGCAGTTCTTCCTCTGGATGAGCCGGCTGTCGCCCGGCGTCCGCGGGGGACTCATCGTCGGGGCGTACGTCCTCGTGCGAGGTCCTGCGCGCATGTGGCCCGCCAGCATCCCCAGGTCGCGCCGCTGTGTCCTGCCGATCGTCAGTTTCTACGCCATTTTCGTCCTGTTGACCTGGATCATCGACCCGCTGTTCAACCTGGCGCTGCGGTGCAACCAGTACGGCCGGCACGCATTATCGAGTAAACAGAGGTTAAATAGCTCCATCTTCGGCCTCCTGCTGCTGGCCACGATCGTCGCGGCGCTGGGCGGCGTGGTCACCCGGTTGCCGATCTTCTTCCTGCTGGCGTTGAACGTGGGATTGCTCATCCTGCCCGCGACCCGCGTCCTCACGGAGGCGGACACGATCGACCGGGGTCGCTGGCCTTCGCCGTCGGCATGGCGCTGTTCGGCGCGGCCGCCGTGGGGTCGCTGCTCGCGGGCTCCCAGCCGGCGGCCATTGCCTGTTCCACGGTCAATTTCCTGGGATTCTGTGCCTTCACGTGGTTTGGCGCCTTCCGCGGGCTGCGGCGGCCCCAGGTCTGATCCGGGTTCGGAGAAATCGGTGCGCGTTAAGGACTCTGTCATCCTGAGGCGAAGCCGAAGAGCCTGTCCTGAGCCTGCCGAAGGAATCTGGCCATCGAAGGTGAGGTCTCTCCCTGCGCAGCCCAGATCCTTCGCTGCAGGCTGCCCTGAGCAAGCCGAAGGGATGACAAGACCGTGACGAGGTGCGCCCAT
Organism: uncultured Planctomycetota bacterium; assembly: GCA_963699595.1. Lineage (GTDB taxonomy): Bacteria > Planctomycetota > Phycisphaerae > Sedimentisphaerales > Anaerobacaceae > PLanc-01. Next base: position 104,497 of record CAVOUO010000026.1, on the reverse strand, counting down.
ATATCAGGCGACGTCGGCCAGGCCGAGGGAGTTGCCGAACTTGGCCAGCAGCGCCCGGCGGATGTTGCGATGCTCGGGCTGCGCCAAGGTGGGGTCTTTGGAGACGATCTCGAAGGCGTGTCTGCGGGCGACGACGAGCAGATCGTAGTCATCGATGATGTTGGCGATCTTCAGGTCGGGCAGGCCGTGCTGGCGGGCGCTGAACAGCTCGCCCGGACCGCGGATGCGCAGGTCCTGCTCGGCGATCTCGAAGCCGTCGTTGGTCTTGCGCCATGACTTCGAGCCTGCTCTTGGCGGCCTCGTTGTCCGTCTCGGCGAACAGCAGGCAGTAGGATTTGGATTCGCCCCGCCCGATCCGGCCGCGAAGCTGGTGCAGCTGGGCCAGGCCGAAACGGTCCGCCGCCTCGATCACCATGATCGTCGCGTTGGGCACATCCACGCCGACCTCGACCACGACGGTCGAGACGAGGACATCGATCGTGCCCTTGCGAAAGCCGGCCATGATCCGCTGCTTCTCGGCCGAGGGCATCTGGCCGTGCAGCAGGGCGACCTGGAACTCCGGGAAGACCTTCTCGGACAAGTCCTTCCAGGCGTCGGTGGCGGCGGCGATCTCTTTGCTGGTCTCCTCCACGGAGGAGATGCGCGGATACACGAAATAGGCCTGCTTCTTGGCCCGCAGCCGCTCGCGGATGAACTCGTAGGCCTGTTGGCGGTCCCGCGGGTCCACCCAGCGCGTGACGACCGCGCCCCGGCCGGGAGGACACTGCTTGATCACGGAGACGTCCAGATCGCCGAACGCGGTCATGGCCAGCGTGCGCGGAATGGGCGTGGCGGTCATGACCAGGCAATGCGGGGCGCTGTCCTTGCGCAGCTCGGCCCGCTGATGGACGCCGAACTTGTGCTGCTCGTCGATGACGACCAGGCCCAGGTGGCGAAACTCGATGTCCTTCTGCAGCAAGGCGACGGTGCCGACGACGATGTCCATCTCGCCCCGCTTGATCTGGGTGAGAAGCTCGTCGCGTTTCTTGCCCGTGAGGCCGCCCGTGATAAGGACACGCCGGACCTGGCTGTCCTTGAGATACCGCTCGATGCTGAGGAAGTGCTGGGAGGCCAGGATTTCCGTCGGCGCCATGATGGCGGCCTGCGTCTTATTGGCGATGGCCAGCAGGGCGGCGTAGAGGGCGACCACCGTCTTGCCGGAGCCGACATCGCCCTGCAACAGGCGATTCATCGGCGTGCGTCCGGCCCATGTCCTCGGCGATCTCGGAGATGCAGGCGTTCTGGTCGTCCGTGAGCAGGAAGGGGAATCGCCTGCGAATGCGGCTGTCGATCTCGTCGGTGAGCAGGCAGGGCGTGGCGGAGGCGGAATGCTGCGTGCGATAGCGGCGCAGGCCCAGCCCAAGCTGCATCAGGAACAGCTCATCATACCGAGCCGGCGCTTGGCCTCATCGAGCTTCTGCTCATCCGGCGGCATGTGAATCCAGGCGAACGCGTCCTTCCGGCCGATCAGGTTGGCTTCTTTGAGCAAGCTCGGATCGTAGAACTCGTCCACCAACTCGCCCAGATGGTCCAAGACCGGCAGGATGATCTGCTTGATCTGCCGGCTGCTCAGGCGGCCGCTGGCGGGGTAGACGCCGCCGCTGAAGTGCTTGTCCGGCTCGGCGTGCTTCTCATCGACCATCATGAACTTGGGATTGGTCAACTGAAGCTGGTGCTTGAAGACGTTGGGCTTGCCGGAAGCCACGATCACCTGGCCCAGCCGGATCTGGTTGCGCAGGTAGCCGCCATTGAACCAGACGATCCGGCAGACGCCCGTCTCGTCGCTGACGATGGCCTCGAAGATGGGCGGCCGGCGATAGCTCTGGAAATCGACGGACTCCACCAGACCGATGATCGTCGCCGGCTCTTCCGCCTGCATCTGGGCGATCTTGATCGGCCCCGGCGCGAAGACCCAGTCGCGCGGAAAGTACTCCAGCAGATCGCCCACCGTCTGCACGCCAAGCTTGCCAAAGACCTCCGCCCGCGCCGGCCCCACCCCCTTGAGGTACTGGACCGATGTCGAGATCGCCATCGTTTCCTTGTTACCGGCCTGTTTCTGAACCGCAGGTTCCATGTTCCCGATCAGTTCTTCCTCGCGCAACTCACGCGTCGCTTTCAGTTCCGCCTTGGACGGCCCAAGTTATTGCTATGCCAAACCATGATATCATGTTAGCCAGCCATTTACCAGCACAGCCTAACCAGCACCATCTTCCATTCCCCTCTTCGTTTGGCGCCATTTCATTCGGGAAAGCCATATTCACCGATGAGTTTTACGAACCGGCAGCCGCAGATGGGCCTTTCGATCAGCTTGCCGCGATGCTTCTCGGCGACGACCAGTTCCTGCACGGAGCTTTGGCCGATGGGAGCGATGATGACGCCGCCCTCCGCGAGCTGCGCTACGAGCGGCGGAGGGAAATCCGGGACGGCGGCGGTGACGAGGATGCGGTCGAAGGTCCGCGCTTCGGGCCAGCCGCGACTGCCGTCGCCGACGCGAAACTCCACGTTGTCGATCCCCAGCTTCTTCAGCACTTCCTGGGCGGCCGCCGACAGCTCGGGCGATCTCTCGATCGTGAAGACCCGTTTGGCCAGGCGGGCCAGCACGGCCGTCTGATACCCGCTGCCGGTCCCGATCTCCAGGACCTCGCCCTCACGATGGACGCGCAGCTCCTGCGTCATCAAGGCAACGATATAGGGCTGCGAGATCGTCTGCCCTGCGCCGATGGGCAGCGGCCCATTCGCGTAGGCACGCCAGCGATCCTCCGGGGGCACAAACACCTCGCGGGGAATCTCCGCCATGACCTTCAGGACCGCCGGGTCGGTGATATCCCGCCCTCGCAGGTCGTACTGGAGCATGCGTTCTCGCGCCTGCATCAAGATTGTCATGGTCCTTGCGCTCCACCATGGAACCTATGATGTACCGCAGAAACGACCTTGGCAACCCAATTTCACCCCGGGACCGCCGGCCATGATAGAATCATGGACGCGTTTTCGTGTAAACGATCCGGGCCGTGTGGACCTCTATAAGGGCAGAGATCTCAGGCTGCATGCAGCAGGGCCTTGGCCCGAAACGGTTTTTCGAGAAGGCAACAGCGACAGTGTCGGAAAAGACCTTTGAAAACCTGGTCCAGGAACACGGCCCGCAGGTTCTGCGCACGGCGCTGCGCGTGCTCCACGACGCGAGCCTGGCGCACGATGTCCATCAGGAGGTCTTCCTGGCCATCTGGCGTCGCTGGCACCGGTACAACGGCGACGTGAACTGGCCGGCGTACCTGTATCGTGCGACCGTGCGCAAGGCCCTGGAGGTGGCGCAGCAGCCGGCCCGTTCGTAGTGTGCCCGTAGGGGCATCTGAAGAAACGCCTACGGCGCCACGACCAGCGGTCCCGATAGCGCATTGCAGGCCGAGGAGTTACAGCAGAAGCTGGCCGCGGCTCTCGCCCGGCTGCCGCGACGCCAAGCCGATGCGTTCATCTTGTCGCGTCTGGAAGGGCTGGAAGCGGCCAAGATCGGGGAAATCATGGGTTGTTCCGAGCAGACGGTGCGTGTCCATCTGCATCGTGCCATGCTGCGGCTGGCCCGCGACTTGCACGAGTATCTCAGTCCCGAATGATGGTGAAGCATGAGTCCTCATAATGTGACCAACGAGCAGCTTGTTCAGTTCGTGCTGGACGAAATGTCCGGCGACGAAGCTCAGGAGATCGAGCAGCACGTCCGGCAGTGTGAACCATGCCGGGAAACGGTGGAGCAGCTGAAACGGCTGCTTGACTGTGCCGGGCGTATGGCCATCGTGCCGGTAGATGAACGGGGAATCGAGTCCGCCAACCGCGAGGTTCTGCGGGCGGCGAAAACCCAAACCAAGGATCAACTGCGCCGCGAGGTTCCATCCCGCGACGGCGCTTTTCGGGAGAACGATCATGAGCAATCGAATGATGAGACTGGCCGTGGCGGCTGCGGTCGCCTTGGCCGTAATCCTGGGTCTGAGCCTGTTCACGGGCGACGGGGCCGGCAAGACCTACGCGAAAGTGGTGGATCAGTTGCACCAGGCCCATACGCTGACCTTCAGCATGGTCACGCGGACGGGTGTGGAGAGCATGCCGACCGTGCGCATCGATCTGGCGTATAGAGACACCGGCCATTTCCGCAGCACCTCTGCCGACGGGTATACCACCGTCCTCGAAACCACGGCCACCGGGGTCAAGGGCATCAGCCTGGTCCCGCCGACGCGCAGCTACGTCGCATTCGAGATAGCCAACGCGCCGAAGGACCCGGCCAAGGATCCTTGGATGACGGTCGAATGGCTCCGGTCCTTGCCGGCGCAGGCGAGCCGGGTGCTGGGACGCCGGGAACTCGACGGCCGGACGCTCGACGGCTTTGTCGCGCAGGAGGACGATGCGACGACGACCGTCTGGATCGATCCGCAAACCGGCCAACTCGTCCGGGCGGAACTGGAGTTTGCGGGCACGCCGGGCATGAACATGATCCTGAGCGATTTCCAGTTCGATGTCCCCCTGGACGACTCCATCTTCAGCCTCGAGCCGCCCAGGATTACGTCCCGGTCCAAGTTTCGGCGGATGCCTCCTCGGTGACCGAGCAGGACTTCATCGAGTTCCTGCGCCTGTGGTCGAACTGGACAACCGACGCCAGCTTTCCGCCGACCGTGAGCGGGGTGGAGATCGCCAAGGTCGCCGTGCAGATGGCCCGGGAGGGGAAATTCGCCGGCCCGTACGCACCGGCCTACGGCGCCGAGCGGCAGCCGCAGGTGATGTACCGGGGCATGGTGTTCATCAGCCAACTGCCCGGAGGGACTTGGCGGTACGCCGGGCAGAACGTCCGTTTCGGCGACCCCGCCGTGCCGATCTTCTGGTACCAGCCGGTCGGCTCCGCGACCTGCCGGGTCATCTATGCCGACCTGCACGTCGCCAGTGTCGCGCCGGAGAGCCTGCCGAAGTAGATCAGGAGAATCCATCATCCATTGATGCCATGCCGGGCCTCGGAGCCCGGCTTTTTCCATGCGCTTCGCGGTAGCGCCCTAACTCATGGTCTTTCGATCACGTTATACAGGTTGCATTCAATCCGTGCGTCCCCCCTGTCATCCTGAACGGAGCGCATGCAGTGAAGGATCTGGGCTGCGAGCGAGAGAGACTCCCCCTTCGGTGGCCAGATTCCTTCGGCAGGCTCAGGACAGGCTCTTCGGCTGCGCCTCAGCCTGCCCTGAGTACCGCGAAGGGATGACAGAGTCCATGACGCGCACGAATTCCTCCGAATTCCTAGTGGCTCAGAACAGCAGCTTGATTGCGGCGGCGGCGGCGAGGATCTGGATGAGGCTGTTGAAGGCTTTCTGGGGGATGCGGTGGAGGAAGAAGATGCCGGCGACCGAGCCGGCGACGATCAGCGGCAGCATCAGCAGGTCCAGCTTGACGCGATGTCGCCGGTGATCAGATTCAGGTGCGCGCTGAACGGGACCTTGAGCCAGTTGACGGCGAAGAAGAACCAGGCGCTGGTGCCGACGAAGGCCAGCTTCGGCAGCCGCATGGCCAGCAGGTAGACGACCATGACCGGTCCGGCGGCGTTGGCCATCATCGTCGTGACGCCGGCGAGGAAGCCCAGCGTCCCGCCGAACCACCATTGCGTGGGGATCGGGGCCTCCTCGCCCCGCAGGCGCGTGCGCCAGAAGTGAAGGGCCAGCATGGCGAGCACGATGAGGCCGATGATCCGCTTGAGCTGATCGTTCGTGACATACTCCATGGCCTTCCAGCCCGCCACGATCCCGACGAACGCCGGCGGCAGCAGACGCAGGACGTGCTTCCACTGGGCGATCTGGCGGTAATACGCCGCCGCGAACAGGTCGCCGAGAATGAGCATGCCCAGCAGGACTGCCCGTCGATTCGCGGCAGCGGGCAGCGCCATCGCCATCAGCGGCACGATCAGGATGCCCAGGCCCGGCATGCCCGGTCTTGCTGACCCCGACCACGAAGGCGCAAAGGCCCACCAGCAACCATCCTGTCACACTCAAATCGAACATGGCCACCCTGCCTGGCACAACTCGAAAGGCGTGCACTGTATCGGTTTCGCCGGCCCGCCGCAACTGGCTTCCTCGTGAGCGCAGGAACGGGACGAACAGGATTCGTCTTGCCGTCAGGTCCAGGGACGATAAGATGGTCAGCGGGTTGACACTATCCACAAGGTCCCGGAAACGTTGGAGGTCAAACCATGAGAGCCAAGAAGCTCATGCCGTACTGCCTGGCCGCCCTGCTGGCGGGCTGCGTGCCCGATTGTCTCGCTGCACCCGCTGTTTACCAAGGAAACGATTGCCTTCGAGGAGAAGCTCCTGGGGACCTGGGTCGAGGATGCCAACCAGCCGCAGGTCACGTGGGAATTCGCCCGCCTGGAGCAGAGCGCCGCGAGCGTCTGCCGGCCGAGCTGCGGGACGCCCTCGCCAAGTGCTATCGCCTGAACATCGCCGACAAAGAGGGCCGCAAAGGCTCGTTCGCCGCGTGCCTGGTCAAGCTGCAGGACAAGCTGTTCCTCGATGTCATGCCCGACCGATTCCCCTCGGGCGAGCAGGACCCGGAACAGATGAGGCTCGTCTATAACGCCTTCTTCTTCATGCCGGTCCATAGCTTCGTGAGAGTGAGTTCCATCGGCGATCAACTGCGACTACGCCTGACCGACGACGAAGGATTCAAGAAGCTGCTCGAGGCCGAGCCGAAGGTCGTGAAGTACGATGTGATCGACGACCGCCCCGTTCTGACCGCCTCCACCGAGGAGCTTCAGGCATTCGTGGCCAAGTATGCCGACGATGAGCGGCTGTTTCCGAGCGAAGTGACCCTGACCCGCAAGAGCAAGTGATCCGCTCAAAGCCCAGGCCCTTCTTCGTAGGTCGTGCGTTCCCGCACGACTAGTGGCATGGGCATCCTGCCCATGAGTTCAGGATCACGGGCAGGATGCCCGTGCCGCTTCGCGAGCGGACGCTCGCCCTACGAAGGCCGGGCCTATTCCGCCAAGGCCAGATCGACCGCCGCCTCGACGTGCAGGCGCGTGGTGTCGAAGAGCGGCACCGCGCTATCTTCGGCGTTGAGCGCCAGCATCAGCTCGGTACAGCCGAGAATGACGCCCTCGGCTCCCCGCTCGGCGAGATGGGCAATGGCCGTGCGCAACTGGCGCCCGCGTCGACTCGGTCACGATGCCCCGCACCAATTCGCTATAGATCGCACGGTGGACCTGCTCCTCGTCCTGCCCTTCCGGGAGGAGCACCTCGAGTCCGTACTGATTGTGCAACCGGTCCACGAAATAGCCGCCGTGCAGGGTCCAGCGGCTCCCCAGCAGGCCGACCGTGTGCAACCGGCGCGCGACGACGTGACGGCCGGTGGCATCCACGATATGCAGCAGCGGAATCGAGACCGCGGCCTGCACCTGGTCGGCAACGATATGCACCGTATTGCAGGCGATCAGGAAGAAGTCGGCCCCGGCACGCTCCAGCCCGCGTGCGGCGTCACACAGGAGAGCGGCCACCTGATCCCATCGGTTGGCACGCTGCCAGCGCTCGATTTCCGCGAATTCCAGGGAGGCCAGGAGGCACTTGGCCGAGGAGAGGCCGCCGAGACGTTCATTGATGGATTCGTTGATCAAACGGTAGTACACGGCCGACGTATGCCAACTCAAACCACCGATGATTCCGATATTCTTCACAAGCCTTCATCCAATTCTCCCTCGCTCACAGCCGGAATCGTAGCAGGGCCGGTCGGGCAGGTCAAGCGCGGAAGCAGCCAGCGAGCCGGGAACGCATTGCCGTTGGGTCCGAAAGCGGTAAGATGGCAATGGGTCGTGATGGCATTGGCGGAATCGCGAAAGGACACTGGAGATAGAACGATGAAGACGAGAAAGCTTGTGCCGTATTGTTTGGTCGTCCTGCTGGCCGGGTGTGGGCCGATCTTCTCACTGCACCCGCTCTATACCAAGGAGACGATCACGTTTCGAAGAGAAGCTGCTGGGGACTTGGCTCGTCGATCGTAAACACGCCCGAGTCCACATGGGAATTCGCTCGCCTGGAGGCCGACGCCGTCGAACGTCTGCCGGCCGAGTTGGGGGGTCAGGCCCAGAAGTGCTACCGCACGAACCTTGTCGACAAGGGTCGCAAAGGCTCGTTTGTCGCGTGCTTGGTCAAGCTGCAAGACCGGCTGTTCCTCGACATCTGGCCCGACAAATTCCCCTCAGGCGAGCAGGACCCCAACAGCATGAGACTCGCCCACAACGCCCTTTTCTTCCTGCCGATCCATGTCTTCGTGCGCGTGAATTCCATTGGCGATCAAGTGAAAATCCACCTGCCCGAGGATGACGGATTGAAGAAGCTGCTCAAGGCCGAGCCGAAGGCGGTGAAGTACGACACATTCGGCAAGGAACCCATACTGGCCGCTTCCACGGAGGAGTTGCAGGCGTTCATGGCCAAGTACGGAGACGAAAGGCTATTTCCGTACGATCTGACCCTGAGGAAGGGGCCTGGCGGCATCACGAAATGAAAGTCACGGGGAGACCGAGGGGAGAGCGAGGGTCAGCCCTCAAATTAAAGGGGAGACCGAGGGTCAGCCCTCAAATTAACAATTAGCGCGAGCCTGCTTCAGCTCCGCGGGGGGAGACCGAGGGGAGGGTCAGCCCTCAAATTAACAATTAGCGCGGAGCCTGCTTCAGCTCCGCGGCGATGGCGGCCATCTGCCGGCGCAGACGCGGATCGGTCTTCAGTTGCTCCGCCAGCGTGCCGCAACTGGGCGCTGACCGCCGCACCGCTGCGCAGCCCCAGGACCTCCGCCACCTGGCGCTGCGTCAGGCCGCCAGAATCGCAGAGCATGCGCGACGCCACCGCCCGATCGAGAGAATCCCTCCGCCGGCGCAGCAGGGACCCGCGCTCGACCCCGAGTCCCGTGCAGACCATCTGAAGAATCTGCTCCGTCGGCAGCCGCGTCCCGGTCCGGCGAAATGCAATGTCCTCCGTCCGCAGCTCGCGGCCGAGCAGGCCCTCATACAAAGCCCGAATCCGGGCCCGGAACGCCTCGCGAGCCGAGGCACAGTCGGGTCGCTCGTGCCTCTTCGCAGAAACGCCGCATCGATCTGGACGATCCCTGCTTCCACGAAACGCCGGTACGTCTCGGCCGGCGCCGGAGACGTCGCGGGAAGCCGACCGTGGCCAGGATCGGGGCGTAGTCGACCCACGCGCAGCCGCCGGTCCTTGCCGATGTAGCTGCGGTAGCTGCTCCAGGGCGTACTGCGCGCAGAACAGGCGAGCCGCTCGCGCAGTCGGACGGTCCGCGGCAGGGCCTTCGTGAAGACCGGATTCAGGTGTACGTAGCGGCTCAGCCGCAGCAGGTACGCATCCCGTTCGACCAGCGAGGCCCCGTAGCGACCTTGCAGCAGGTGGCCGTGCCGCCGCGTGGCCGGTGGTTGAAATAGACCGTGTACGCCGTTTGCAGCCGGTGCATGAAGCGGCTGAGATTGCCCCGCGGCGTCTCCAGCACCAGGTGGAGGTGGTTGGTCATCAGGCAGAACAGATACAACCGGACCTCGAACGAGTCCACGCTCTCGCCGAGCACCCGCAGGAAACGGCCCCGGTCCCCCTCGTCCACGAAGAGGGGGCGCTGCTCATTCCCGCGGGCCGTCACGTGGTACACGGCCCCTTCATACTCGATCCGCAGCGGTCTGGCCATCCCCCCAGTCTATCCGCCCCGCTGCGCTTGGCAAGCCCTAACTGTTAATTTGAGGGCTGACCCTCGGAGCCCTCTCGGAGCCCGGCACTCGGAGCCCCTTTCCACGCACTGGGAGCCGCGGAATCGGACGCGTCGGTCCGTCTGGGAGTAAGATCACACGTGCCCGGAACCAGAAGAGACCGGGCACAAGCGGAGGAGGCCGGAAGCAAGAAGGCGAAGCCCTGAATCGGACTCCTTCCGTAGGAATACGTGGGCCCGAAAGCGACGATGGCATCGCGTTTGGGAATGGGCTCCCATGAGGGAATCGGGATGCCCCATCCCCAACATTCCAGTATTCCAACATTCCATCATTCCGTCCTTCTTCCCCAGGGGTTCGGCCCATGAACCGCCTCCGGAGAACGTCGGCAAGTGAACGCGACGTGGTTGGGATGCTGGACCGGCGGCGAGCATGTGCGTAGCGTCTACGCCCCTGAACCGCCCTTGTGCGCATCTTTGCGGGTGGGGCGTTGAAGTGTGAGGGAACCATCGTTGTGTGCGAAGCAGGGGGCCGTGTTCATCGGCGTTAATCTACGGTCTCCCATCTCCGTGTCCTCCGTGCCTCCGTGGTTGAAGATCAGTTGTCAGTTGACAGTTCTCAGTTCCCAGTCTGTCCTCAGCCCTCCGTCCTCTGTCGTCCGTCCTCCTGACTTCTGCGTCCCGGCGTCTCTGCGGCGAAACCGGTTCTTTGTTCTATTTCCCCTGCGGCCCTCAGTGTCCTCCACGGTTGAATGAAGCTCCTTGGCGAGCGGGGACGCTCGCCCTACGCGATCCTCCAACCTCCGGCCTGCCGCCTCCGGCCCCCGCCTGCGGGTATCGTTTGTGCAACAGTTGAAAAGGCAAAACACCCCGCGTGCGAAAAATTCCTTATTCCTTTGGGAGCAAGGAGTTGCGCCATTTTCGGGCGTTGTCTGCGCACAGAATTCCGCCACGATCCGTGCAACACGGCCCCTATATAGAAGGACGCGGTGATTTATGATTCCCGCCCCATTCGGCTGCGCTCAGGGCAGAGCTTCGCGGGAATGACATGTTTATGATTTATGATTTGAAAGCGGAGACAAGAGTCGCTGACAAGACGTGTCAAGCCGAAACCCGACTCCGCAAGCGGTCCGGCAGACAGGCCTCGGCCTGATTCTCCTGCCCGCTGCACTACGCGCGGGCAGGCTCTCCGTGTGTGGGTTCCCAAACGCATAATTCCGCGTTTGGGGGCCCTCTCCGTGGTGAACAATCGTGCGAAACAAAGCCAAACTTGGGTGGGCTGGGGTATCTGGAGACCCGGCGGGGGGAGCTTATCGTGCCAAACAAAGCCAATTCCGTCAGAGGGTCGAAAGAGTCAAGTGCATGGTGGGAAAAGAGTTATGGTGAATCAGACATTGGTGAGACTTCGGCGAAACAAAGCCAATTCCCGGCTACGCCGGGCGGGACCGGGCCTGGGGGGCGGGGGACAACTGCGCAAAACAAACCCAATTCGCGGCGACGCCGCGTGGGCCCAGGCTTGAGGGACGGGGGACGTGGCGTGCTGTACAAACAAACCCAATTCGGACCGGGGCCATGTGAGGGGCAAGTCCTGTATGGGCAAGGAGTTATGGTGGACTATACATGCAGAGGACTTCGGCAAAACAAAGCCAATTCCCGGCGTGGCCGGGCGATCCTCCCCCGCCGCTCGACCCTCTGGCCCCCGTCGGTCGGTTGCGCAAACAAACCCAATTGGCCCCGGCGGACAGGCAAGCCGGGCCGTGGCGGGGGGCAATTGTGTCGAACAAACCCAATCTGGCCGGTCGGCCGGAGCCCAGAGGGCGAAATAGGCAAAACGAAGTCACGGCTTGTTCTCTGTTTCCAAGAGCCCGGCACGTTTGTATGATGACGGCCTGCCGTGGGCAAAGCGATTTTTACATAGGATAGGCACAGCAGTATATGGGTGAGCAGGACAAAATACAGGGGTCAACGCGGGCCGAGCAGATTCGGTTCGGCGAGCCGCGCCGGCACCTGGTCAATATCGATTCGATCTCCACGAGCCAGCTTTTCACCGATTGCGTGATCGTCGGCGCGGGCGTCGCCGGCCTGCGGGCTGCACTGGAGGCCGCCGACCACCGCAACGTCATTGTCGTCTGCAAGGAGAGCCTCGAAGACAGCAATACCTGGAAGGCCCAGGGCGGCATCGCGTCGGTGCTCCGCCCGGACGATTCGTTCGAGTCGCACATCGCCGACACCCTGCGGACGGGCTGCGGGCTGTGCGAGACGGACACGGTGGAGCAGGTGGTCCGCCAGGGGCCGGAGCTGGTCCGGCAATTGCAGGAATGGGGCGCGAATTTCGATCGCGTGAACAGCGAGATGGACACGACCCTGGAAGGCGGCCACTCCCATGCCCGCATCATTCACGCCCACGGCGACGAGACCGGGCGGGCCATCGCCGAGACGCTGATCGCCAAGGTCAAGAGCAAGCCGAGCATCAAGGTCATCGAGAACTTCTTCACGATCGACCTGCTCACGGACCAGGAGAACCGCTGCGTCGGCATCCTCGGCCGCTGCAAGAATCGCGGCCTGCAGATCATCTGGGCGGCCAGCACGATCCTCGCCACCGGCGGCGATGGACAACTGTACCGCGAGACCACGAATCCCCCGGTCGCCACCGCCGACGGGCTGGCGATGGCCTACCGGGCCGGCGCGGTCCTGCGCGACCTGGAGTTCGTGCAGTTTCACCCGACGACGCTCTACATCGCCGGCGCCTCGCGGGCCCTCATCACCGAGACGCTGCGCGGCGAGGGCGCGTATCTGCTCGACACCAAGGGCCGGCGCTTCATGAAGGACTATCACGAGTCCGGCGAGCTGGCCCCGCGCGACGTCGTCAGCCGGGCCATTCTCGCCCAGATGCGCAAGACCGAATCGACCCACGTCTATCTCGACGTGCGGCACCTCGACAAGGAGTACTTCGCGAAGCGCTTCCCGCTGATCAGCGATCTGTGCGAGAGCTTCGACATCGACGTCAGCCACGACCTGATCCCGGTCCGGCCCAGCGCTCACTACATGATCGGCGGCGTCAAGACCGACGCCTCGGCCCGCACGAGCATCGAGAACCTCTATGCCTGCGGCGAAGTGGCCTCCACCGGCCTGCACGGTGCCAACCGGCTCGGCAGCAACTCTCTGCTCGAAGGCCTGGTCTTCGGCAAGATCGCCGGCCAGGCCGTGGTCACGCGCGAAGCCATGGACGCTGCCTCGCTCCAGCATCCGGCGATCCAGTACCAGATTCCGCAGTCCGACCGCAGCCGGCTCGATACGGCGGATGTCCGCAACTCCCTGCGGTCGCTGATGTGGCGCAACGTCGGCATCACGCGCAAGGCCCAGCCGCTGAACGAGGCCCAGGAGATCATCCGGTTCTGGCACCGCTACGTGATGGACAAGGTCTTCGACGCCCCGGAAGGCTGGGAATGTCAGAACATGCTCACGGTCTCGCTGCTGATCGCCAATTCAGCGGGCCTGCGCAAAGAAAGCCGCGGCGTCCACTACCGCATGGACCACACGCAGACCGACGACAAGCATTTCAAGAAGCACATCGAAGTCGTGCGGGCCAACTGAGGGCGGCGCGAGAAGTAGCACGGGCATCCTGCCCGGGGAGTTTTGTGGCATCGGCATCCTGCCGATGATTCATGGGCAAGATGCCCATGCCACGGCAAATAGGACCGATGCGCGAAGCGATCGCCTGTCACCCGTTCTGCAGCAGCGCCATCAGCCACATCGTATAGGAGACCATCGGAGTCCAGTACTCCGAGACGTTGTAGATGCCGTCACCGAGGAAGGGCTGGTCGTCCGCGGTGCCGCCCAGGCCGTTCATGACCGCCCCGGGCAAGCGCGGCGTCGCGGGCTTGAACTCGCCGCCATTGACGAATTCCGGCGGGTGATTGTGGCCGATGCCCACCACCGTGCTGGCGTAGAAAGGATTGCAGCCGACGACCCAATCGAGCTGGCTCTGCGCCACCGCTCGCAACGAGGGATCGTTCAGAATCTTCGAGGCCCGCACCAATCCGACTCCCGCCGAGGCGATGTTCGCGTTGATGCCCACCCACCAGTTGCTGCCCGGCTGCATGAAATAGCGATACCAATAGTTGCCGATCTTGCGGTGGCCGCCGGGGTCGGCCTGCGAGAAGAAGCCGTGAGGGACGAGGCCGAAGCTGTTGCGTTTCGACATGGCCGCCAGGTAGTCCACGGTATACAACCGGATGGCCTTGCGCCAATTGTCGGCCTCGGCGTGGTCGGGGAACAACTCCACCAAGCCGCAGAGTCCGAACAGGTGCCAGCAGCCGTGCGAGATGTCGCGGTACGGCTCGGGACTCGTCGCACTCCGGCGGTAGAAACCCCGCACGGGGTCTTTGGGGTCCAGCGGCTCCGTCACCTGAAGCTGCGCCAGCCGCGACGGCACAGGCGATAGCATCGCTCTTGTACTTCTCCTGTCCCGTGGTCTTGTACAGCTCGACCGCCGCGGCCAGTTGCGCCGCCCAGAGTCTCCGCAGTGCTGCTCCGGCCCCGTTCTGGGCGCACCAGTCGTAGCAGCGTTGCGCCGCCTCCAGGCACCGGTCGGAATAGGGACGGTCGAGCGGCTTCGTCAGCGCGGGCCGTCATGGCCTCCGCGATGACGAACTTGTATTGGCCGAGGCGGTCGAGCGGCTTGGTCTGGATGACGCGGTCGTCTTTGCGGCCGACGATGGTGATCTTGCTCCGGGACCCGCCCGGCGCCGGATCGATCGTATTGGGCTCTCCGCCTTCCGGCCCGATGATGTTGTCTGTCCAGCGATTGCCGTCGCCGTGCCGCAGGGCATCGCCGCCGACGTGATTCATCACGTAGCCGGCCGGCTCCTGCATGTTGAGGAAGTACCGGTTGCCCCAGCGCAGTTCCTCCATAATCCGCCGGCGCATGGGTTCCTCCGTGGTCAGGTCATACACCTGGGCCAGGCCGATCATGCCATGAATGGTGGCGCCGACCCACTTGCGGAGGTCGGAGGCATCGTGCCAGCCGCCGGTGGTGTCCTGGTGCTTGCCGTTGTCGAGCCGGACGGCGTCGTCGCAGTGACATGGGGCCAGATAGCCGGTCTCGCTCGGCCCGCACCGCTGCAGGCCGAAGTATCCGACAATCATCTCCACCGCCGCGCCATAGACCTTGGCGGCAATGTGGAATGGGTACGACCGCGACTGGCCCGCCCTGATGTAATAGGTCCCGACCTCCTTGACGTTACTGAAGTCGCCGACGAGGAAGCTGCCGAAATCGCCGTCGGAGGCCGCCAGTGGCCCCGAGTACACGACCTTCTGGTCTGTCGTGCGGATCACCTCGAAGCGCTGCGGCCCGGGCCCCTTGAGGACGCATTTCTTCGATGCCTCCGGGGCAAAGCCGATCTGATTGACCGTCACATCGACCCGCAGATCGCGCGGGAAGGTCTCGCCAAGAACCACGCCCGCCGCACACACAAACACCAGAAACAGGGAACAGCTCAGTCTTCGCATGATCGTCATCCTCCAAGCAAGTCAGCCAGAACCTGGAAGTCCGGCGTGCCGTACTACGGAATGTTCTCACGCCCACGGCCAGCGCAGTGTAGAAACCGCGCACCGGCGCGTCAAGTCGATTGCAGGTGAGGGGACCTGGGTGCGAGGCAGTGGCAAGGCGAAGCCGGATGTGATAGAGTAGAATAGTAAATTGTAAATCCCAAGGGCCGGTTCGGGCGGTTGCCGTGCGTGGCTTCGCGCCAGGTGCGGAGGAAAGTCCGAGCAGGGCAGGGCGCGGTGGTGGCTAACGGCCACCGGGAACCGGTTTCCATGAACGAGCGACCGGGCTCCCACAGGCGAAATATCGCCTGTGGGGACCCTCGCCGTGGAATCCGGCGAACCCAGGGATAGTGCCACAGAAAACACACAGCCGATGGCCTTTCGGGGCTCAGGCAAAGGTGAAATGGTGCGGTAAGAGCGCACCGCGGCGGCGGCGACGTCGCCGGCAGGGAAAACCCCACCGCCTGCAAGACCAAGCAGCCGGTCAGTGAAAACTGCACTCGGCCCGGGTGCGAGCGGTTACGGCCGCTCGGTCGGCGGGTAGGTCGCTTCCCGTTCGCGGGAGAGCCGGTCGGCAACGGCTGGTCCAGAGAAATGATCGCCGCCCGCCGCAAGGCGGGAACAAAACTCGGCTTACAGAGCCGACCCTTGGGATTTGCGATTTACTATTGACGATTGGCACTTGAGCCGGGCGGCAGGCCCGCGGTCTTGCCCGTGTCTGCCCGCAACTTTTGTTCCTCCTCGCTCAGGATACGCCACAGATTGTTCACGTTACGCTCGTGGAAGCCATGCGACGAACAGACCTGCCCTGCCCCACCAAGAACCGTGGTTTTCGCTGAAAATCTCAAATCACGCCAAGAGAATGAGTCGATGCACGCCAAGCCGTCTTCGGCTGCCGGCTCCGAATTCCCTCCACCTTGAACTTCCCCGCCGCCGGGTCCCGCTCATTGCGGGACATACACGGCGTACCCTCGCGGCGGTGCCCAGAACTCACCCCAGCCGCTGCCATTGGTCCACTTGCTGTCCGGCACGTCGGCATTGTTGTGTCCGCGCCAGGCCTCGGGCGCCAAGCGGGTGTTGGTCCATTTGGTCTGGACCCACGTGCCGTGCCACGTACTCCGGTTGTTCAGTACGAGGATCAGGCCGCGCTGCGCCCGGAGCCGTCGCGCTGCATTACGTACAGGTCGTCGTCGACATACAGGATGCGCGTGGCGCCGCCCGCGTGCTTCTCGTGCACCTGCACCAGGGCCGCGATGCCGCTGCGGTTGCCTGCCTGCGCGAGGTTCCAGTTGAAGTAATCCTGCCAGAAGACGCAGGGGTAGCCCTCGTGCGTGAGAATGAAGGCGTACGCGAGCATCTTGTCATTGACGATCGGCTCGTTCCGCACGATGTCGTGGTTCTCGACGAACGTGACGGCGTCGCGCGGGCACGTCCACAACAGCACATCCGGCTTGGCCAGCTCGCGCAAACTGAACCCGTAGTGGTCGCACAGGTCCCGCAGACGACCCCGCAACGGAAAATCAAAGGCGCCCACCGTGTTGTCCGACCACGCGTTCGCTTCGCCGAGCCAGTCCTCGATTTGGCGGCACTGGTCCCAGCACTCGCCCACTCCGTACGGCTTGAACATCACAGTGCCGTGCGTCGCGCGCAGCTCTTGGATGGAACGCACCATCCAGCCGCCGTAGCCCTTGACCATGTCGTAGCGGAAGCCGTCGAAGCCGATCGTCTCCAGCAGCCACTGCGCGTAGAGCAGCAGATCCGTATAGATGCGCGGGTTGCGATGACACAAATCGGGCATCTCGCCAAAGGTCTCCCGGTCCCACTGCTCGTAGTGGCTCGGGTGAAAGCAGGTCCAGTCGCGGGTAAAACGGGCGCTCTGGGGATTGAAAAGGGTCCAGCGCATCTTGTTATCGAGCGGGTTTTGCTCCTGCCCGTCGCCGCCGCTGTTGTGATTGAACACCAGGTCGGCGTAGACCTGCACGTTGTGCGTGTGGGCGGCCTGGATCAGGTCGAGCAGTTCCTGTTTGGTGCCGAACCACGTGGGCACGCCCCCCTTCTGGTTGAATTCCCCCAGATCGTAGTAGTCGTAGGGATCGTACCCCATGGACTTCCACCACGCCGCCTTGGTGACCGGCGGCAGCCACAGCGCGGTGAAGCCCGCCTGCTGGAGCGCGGGAATCCGGTTCTTCACCTGCACCCACCATTGGTGTTCCTGGGACTCCAGGCGCGGGCAGTCCCAGTAGAATGCTTGCAGCATGACCCCCATAATCGCTTTCTCCTTTCCCTGAAGCCGGCGGTCGCCATGCCGCCGCCGCCGGCGATGGGCAACACCTTCACGGTTTGCCCACCTCCTTGTCACTCAGCCCGACCGTCGTATGTGAAACCACAAGGTATCCTCCCTTCAACTCGGACCCTGGGGACGCGCGCACCCCGGCACAAGTTGTGGCTGGCGGCCTCCGAGGCCCCGTCAGATCCCGCCGACCGCTATTATCCTCGGGTCCTCTGGCTCGTGCAAGAGGAAAAGGCGACAAAGATCGATGACAAGCGATCCGCCGCCCTCCGGCGGGACGCCGGCGCTACGGCTGTCGCAGCGGGGTCAGGGGGAGGTTGACGCGGATCGTCACTACGGCGGTGTCGTTGTTGACCAGCAGGCGGAGGCGGCCCTCGCCCAGGCTCGGGTGCGGGAACTGGATGCCCTGGTCGGTGCCGAGGTTCTTCGCCAGGCCGGGAGACTGGGCCAGCTCGGTGAGGATGCCCTGGAAGAGCTGGTTGACCATCATGCCGGAAACCACGATCTGCTCGTTGCCCTGCGCGGGCGCTTTGGGACGGCCGACCAGGGCCGTCACGTCGCTCTGGAACCGCTCGGCCAGCCACTTGACGACCGCGATCTTCTGGGCCTCCTCCGTCGCGTACGGCGTGGTCAGGACCTCGGGATCGACGACGAACTCGCTGTCGAACAGGAGGCCCTTGCGCGGCACGAGCCAGCGGTGTCCCGGCCGGCTCGGGTCGTTGGTGGTCTGCTCGTCGATGCAGAAGAAGTATTTGCGGCTCGGCCGTCATCCGGAATTCATCGAGGACGATCATGTCGAGCCAGGTCTTGAGGCCGCCTGGCGCTGCGGCCGGAATACGCGATGATCGTCTCGCTCTGGGTCAGGAGCACCGGCTCGGCCTCGCTGGGCAGGAACTGATAAGCCGGGTCGTGGGCGACGTTCAGCACTTCGAGCGAGGTGCTGGTCTTGAGCTGCGTGCGCTCGTACGGCAGGGCCAGCCTGGCGTAGGGCAGCTTGTCCGACTCCGAGTCGGAACAACCGGAAGCGATGGCCATGAAAAGGAGAGCCGTTATGCCCAGAGTCGCCCGAACCGCATGAGCGCGGCGGCTCCTCGGTGGCGGCATCGCGGTCATAAGGCTCTCCTTTTCATCTATGATGTATGAATGATGATTTATGATTTGAGCTTTCGCTTTGCCGGATCAAGTTCCGTTAGTGCCGGATTCTTGAAGTTCAAATCATAAATCGCAAATCATAAATCATAAATTATAGATCCCTACACTTCCTTTACATCGATCCACTTCATCATCTTCCGCAGGCTGCGGCCGACTTTCTCCACCTGGCTGTCATGGTCTTTTTCGTACAGCTCGTTGAACTTCTTGAGCCCGGTCTGGAACTCGTTGACCCACTCCTTGGCGAACTGGCCGGAGGTGATCTCGCCGAGGATCTTCTTCATCTCGGCCCGGGTCTTGTCGTTGACGATCCGCGGCCCGCGGGTCAGGTCGCCGTACTCCGCCGTATTGCTGATGCTGTACCGCATGTAGCTCAGCCCGCCCTGGTAGATCAGGTCCACGATCAGCTTGACCTCGTGGACGCACTCGAAGTAGGCGATCTCCGGCTGATAGCCGGCGGCGACGAGCGTCTCGAAGCCCGCCTTGATCAGGGACGACAGGCCGCCGCACAGGACGCACTGCTCGCCGAACAGGTCCGTCTCGGTCTCTTCCTTGTAGGTCGTTTCGAGGATGCCGCCGCGGGCGCCGCCGATGCCGTGGCCCCAGGCGAGGGCGATCTGCTTGGCGGTGCCGGTGGCGTCCTGCTGAACGGCCACGAGGCAGGGCACGCCGCCGCCCTTCTGGTACTCGCTGCGGACCAGATGGCCCGGCCCCTTCGGCGCGATCATCACGACGTTGACATCCTTCGGCGGCACGATGTATCTGAAATGGATGTTGAAGCCGTGGCAGAAGCCCATCGTCTGGCCGGCCTTGAGGTTCGGGGCGATCTGGTCTTTGTAGATCTTCCCCTGCATCTCGTCCGGCAGCGTCACGATGATCAGCGCCGCCCCGTTCATCGCGGTCTTGATGTCGCCCGGCTTGAAGCCGTGCTCGGTGGCGAGCTTGAAGTTCGCCGTCCCCGGCAACTCCGCCACCGCCGACCTCGATGCCGCTATCCCGCAGGTTCAGACTGTGCGCGTGTCCCTGACTGCCAAACCCGATCACCGCCACTTTCTTGCCCTGGAGCGGTGCAATCGGGGCATCCTTTTCGTAGTAGATCTTTGCTGCCATCATATCTCCTTTCTATCTAAAGTAAGCACGAATCGCGATAGTCAAATACCAATCTCAAATCTCAGATCTCAAATTTCAAATCTCTCTCACTGTCCTGGCCACATATCATGATAGCTGACCAGTTTTATGCCTCTTCTCTTGATGACCTCCTTGACCTTGGGACTGGTGAAGGCCTTGGTCACGCCGTCGCGATGCGACGCGACTTCCCAGTACCCCTTGTGTCCCATGCCCTGCATCTCCGGCGTATCGAGCCCCGGATGCTCGACGATGATCCAGACGCCCGGCTTCAGCTCTTCCAGCGCCTTGACCAACGCGGCCTCCCGCTGCTCGGCGGTCGCCTTGTAGTCCGCAGACCAGCGTACAGTACTGGGCCCCCGGCGTCTCGATCGGCAGCTTGTACTCCTTCGCCAGCTTCTGCACCAGGGCATTGAGCTGCGGCGTGGCCGTCGGCGTATTCATGTGGCTGCTCAGATGCGAGACCTGCGGGATCATCTTCTTCGCCAACTCGATCTGGGCCCGCAGCTCCTTCTCGACCTCCTCGATCTTCCAGCCGCACTCCAGGAACCCGGTCTTGGGCGGGAAGTCCGGCCGCTGGCTGGTCATCGGATAGAAATTCCCCTGCGCATCGACGAGGCTCGGGGCCTGCGTCAGCGGACCCCACTTGTAGTTCTCCCACTCGCTCGTGAGGGTCAGGTGCACGCCGACATCGTAGCCGGGGTTCTCGCGGAGCATCTTGGCCGCCTCGTTGAACCACGGGCACGGCACCATCACCTCCACGCTCCGCACGATCCCCTCCTGATAACACTTGATGCAGGCCAGATCGGCCGCATGGCACGACCCGATGTCATCCGCCCGCACCACGAGCTTGATCTCGCCCTGGGGCGACTTCGTCTGCGTCCAGCCGCCCCCTGCGAGCCACAGGACAACCGCCAACGCCGCCAATAGACAGCCAAACACCTTTCGCATCATGATGAGCAAGCCTCCCGAACGCACAGCCCGGAACCATCCAACTGCTTTTGCGGCAAGCCATTATAAAGCCCACCCCCGCCCCGGCAAGGAATTTGTACCCCGCCGCCGCAAGGGGTGCGGCCGGCATCCGGGGGCGGATTCCGCCGGCTCTTCTCCGGGTGGCAGCGGCAAGCGCCAACTTGCCGATGGTTTGGCGAATGCGATGGACCATCGGCAAGTTCCGAGGACTCCGCTTGCCGCTGCCACCTGGCGCAGGACTGAGGGGCAAGGGACGGACCCCCGGCCCATGTCCCGCCTGATGGAAATTGGCTTTGTTTCGCCGGAGCCTTCTGCGGGTCCAATTCGTCATAACTCTTTTCCTGCCAAATACTTGTCCTTCGTTTCGCTCGGGGGCAAATTGGCTTTGTTTGTGCGCGCGAGTATGGCCTCCGGTGGACCAGGCCAGCAGAAGGGTGAGGCCCGCAAATTGGCTTTGTTTCGCACGATTCTCTCTCTTACTTCAAACATCAAACTTCACACTTCAAACTTCTCCTGTTCATACGCCCCCCTATTACGCGCCGTGTTGCAGGAATCTTGCCGAAAAAATGGACTGCGCCACCCTTCGAAATCGCCGTAAGTCCTTGTCGTGACGCCAATAAAGAAAATCTTAGTGCCGGCCCGTTTTAGGTTCTGGACTGTTGCACGAATAAGGACGTTCCAGGGGTATCTGAGGGGTACGGATCGCCGCCGATTTTCGGCTCAACCCCCCACGCAGGCGGGCAAGCTTCGGTATGTGGATAACTTGTTGAAAAGTCGCGGGGTCGGGACAACTTATCGCCTCGATCCGTCCTCAATAGCTGCAAACGCCGTGCCGGGTCGGATAATAATGCAGGGATATCGTGACATCTGTACTGGACGTTTCTGCTATAAGCTCACGGTAGTTAAAGGAGTTGCAATACACCAACCATCTCACAGAATAGGATGTCGCTGGTAGGAATTTACCTAATCTGTCTGCCTTTCTATTTTGCCCATATTCACAGAATCCACAGACATTCGCTCCCCCTGCCGTGGAAAACTGGTAGATAGCGGCCTTTCCGGGAGCACCACCGCGGCCTGCGAGTGGTCTCATACGGAGTCGGAAAAGTTCGTGCGCGGCACCGACTTTGTCATCCTGAGGCGCCGCCGAAGGATCTGGCCACCGAATGGGAGGTTTCTCTCCTTCGCGGCCCAGATCCTTCACTTCGCTGCGCTCCGCTCAGAGCCTGCCCTGAGCGTAGCGAAGGGATGACAAACGGGCGCAAGAAGTAATCCTAATCCGTATCAATCGGCCTTCTGGAGCGTCAGTTGGCTCACGGCAAGATCCATCTGACCGCCGACGGCAACCAGACGAAAGTCAGCGCCGTTGCCGCGGTTCATGAAGCAACAGTCGGGTAGTCTGAATTCGGCCGTCTTCCATGCGCCGGTGCCCGTGACCGTCGCACTGCCGGCCGGTCGAAAGGCCCCGCCGAAGGGGCCCTCGTTCACCGTGCTGTCATACTCGACGGCCAGAGAGGAACACCCGGCGTCGCGGTAGGTGATGCGGAGCACGAGCGGCTTGCCGAGCAGGCCGTAGGCGAAGGCATCGTCCACGTTGAAGTAGAGGTATCGAGACGACCTGCGAGTGAGGATTCGGCAAAGTGACGGCGGCCTGGACAGCGCCGAAGCTTCGCAGCTCCCAGTTGCCGTCGCCGCCGCTCGGCCGCAGGTCCAGGCCCTTGGGCTCCTCCGGCGTCCAGCTTACGGCGCGGGCATTGACGTAGCTCGACGGCAGGTTCAGGTGCGTCCCGGCGTGCCACAGATCGGCGAACAGGCGGGTCAGCACGATATAGCTTCGCCCGTACTCGCGGGAGTGGGCGATGTCCGTGCCCTCGTGCCACTCGTTCCACGTCTCGACGTGGACCATCCACGGCCGGGCCTTCGGATCGAGTTGCAGGACCTTGGTCCAGCGGTCGATGTACGTCCGGCCATCCTTGCGCTCGACGATCAGCGGCTGGCGGCCCGGCACTGCGCTGTGGTCGTAGCCCGGCCCCAACGCCGCGACATCGCGAAAGAGGATCGGCCCGTTGACCGCCCCGCCCCAGGAGTACACGGCGTCCGCCTCGCCCTCCCAGCGGGAGGACTTCACGAGGAAAGGCTCGACGCCGAAGTCCTCCTTGAACCGCGTCTTGACATACTCGAACTGCCGCTGCGGGTCCTGCTTCTTCGCGAACGCCGCTTCGTAGAGGAAGATGATCGGCCGGCCGTCGACGCGGGCCCACTTCGCCGGCGGGATCAGACTGAAGAAATCGCGAATCGCCGTGTAGAACCACTGCTTGCCGAAGTCCGTCGTCAGGTCCACGTGATAGCTGCTGCCGTCGGCGTTGGAGCCGTTCCACTGGAGGATCGACGTGTCGTAGAACAGCCCGATCGCCGGCGGCTTGAGGCCCTCTTTCTCCAACGCGGTATGGGCCTCGACCAAGGGCGGCAGCCCCACGAAGCTCCAGCCGTCATACTTGCCCGGCACGCCCCAATAGACCGGCATCAGGAAATCGATCCCGGCGTCGATCATGTCCTTGAGCTGCGTCTTGTGCCAGGCCGCCCGCTTGTAGCTGATCCCCGCCATATCCGCCGGATGGGTGGTCAGAGCATCCGTGCCGTCGTGGTCGATGATGTGGGCCTTGCTCTCGACGTCGTACCAGTAGAAGTACGTCGTCCCGACCAGCGGCTGGCCCTTCTTGAACGACGGGGCCTTCTGGTGCTCCTGTGCCTTGACCGGAAAGAACTCCCCCGGCGGCTTCGCCGGCAATTCCTGCGGCTGCCCTGCCGCCATCCCAGCAAGCACGCACAACAGAACAACGCCAGTCTCTTCATACAGTTCCCACGTTCCTCTTCAACATCGCTGACCCTCTTCTCAGTTTGAGACGTTGGATGCCTAATCGAGTATTGACGAACAGAATATCATCCGAGACCCGCAGAACCGCAACGTAGTCTTCTCCGGATCCCTCGACTGTTCCGGCGGACGCGACGCTGGAATCCCCAGTGTCCCACCAGCGCCGATCCCCAGGTCAACTGGACGATTCCGCCGCGTACGATCACCATACCGCTCCGTCGTTCCAACCGAGGAAAGGATAACGGGCGACAAGGTCAGCCCATCGCTTCGGTCCTCGGCCGTTGCTGACTCCCTTGATCGGTCTTGCGATGAGGGCTTCTTCGCCGGCCTGGACATTTCCTTGGCGAACTCACGCATCTTGGGATAGCCGACGTTCATGACAAAGCGGTCCCGCAGACCGTGAAGGAATCCTGGAAAGTAGAGACTTGAAGCGCAATAGACCAGGTAGCCGCGACAGCATGGTTAACGCCCCAATGGCCCAGATCGGTGGCGTCGAACCAGGAACGACCTGATCAGCAGTTCGCACAAGGATGATGGCAGCAACGAGCCCGATTCCGAGGGCACGATCTCCGCCGGGAGGAGCGGGACACTAGCTGCACAATCGCCCGCCGGCGTAGTCAATGACAGGCAATGCCACGAGGCACAGCAGAAACACGACGCTGCATAGAACACTGACTGCCCTCATCGCCGTCCCTCCAGTGGTTGTGACGCAGCGCTCGTGCTCTTGCGGCAAGAAGCACATATGAAGCTGAGACGCCGCTTGCCGGTGCTCGGGTCTTTGCCGAAGGTCGGCCTCAGGCAGGAACGACACGTGGGCTCCAGACAGATGGAGCAGATGCCGCCATCGTCAGGAATGTCAAATTCCCCTCCACAGATGTGGCAGTACCAGGGGACTATCTGTTCCGAGCCATCGGCCATACTCGTGTCTCCGATGTCCCCATGCTACCACCCCAGCAGCCAGATTTCGAGTCCGATGAGACCTATCGGAGCGAAGAACCAGAGAGCCAGCTTGGCCTCGGCCCAAACATCGTCCCAATACTCGTCGTCGAGCCAGGACCAGAAGTCGGGCTTGATCCAGAAGACGATGGCCTCCCAGAAACTCTCCCAACTGCGAAAGAGGACCCAGCCCCAGAGGAAATACACCGGGACGTGGAGGACCAGCATCACCAGCCACAATCGGATCGTGTCGTACGCTTGAAGCTCGACAGGCATCGGAATGTCCGGGGCCGACATCGTCAACAGTAGTTGAATCGCGCTGTACATCGTGCGGTTCGGTCCTCCCAGGTGCTTCGCCACGGCATCACTATGGTGTTCCTCAGCGATAGACGCGGGAAGGCTGCCTGCGTTGCGCCATCTCCCGATATTGCTGGTGTCATTTGAAATCTCATCGTCAGCATCATCCATTCTGCCACAAGACCCATCCGTTGGAGGCGGACAATCTCAAGAGGGTGTTTGATGAGTGGCACGGGCCTCTTCCGCCTGCGCGGGGGCAGGCTCTGCCCGTAAGGGGTCGTGGCATCGGCATCCTGCCGATGATTCATGGGCTGGAAGCCCATGCCACGGCAAGGCGTAGCCCTGCCAAAATGGCACGGCAAATGTGGCAAATGCACACGGTTTGAGGCATGCAACCCGTGGTTGGGATTCGTCGTAATTGGCTTGAAAACAAGGAGTTAGGTTGCGGGAGGCATCCACCCCGAGGCATTGGCACGGGTTTTGCACAATTCAGCAAATCAGTATGTTCCTGTGCGCAATGCGCGGAACGGGGACCCGGGTGCGGCGTATCTCGTTTGATATCCCGACGCCGGAGAGCGGGCACCCCGAGGCGCGATGCATCGCGGCGGGCAGCGCAAGAGCAAGGAAAGGACGGTAGTCATGGCGACGAATAAGATCATCGGAATCGACCTGGGCACGACGCTGTCCGTGGTGGCCGTCATGGAGGGCTCGGCGCCGAAGGTGCTGATCAACGCGTCCGGCTCGCGGCTGACCCCCTCCGTCGTCGGCTTCACGGACAAGGGCGAAATCCTGGTCGGCCAGACTGGCCAAGCACCAGCAGGTGACCAACCCGAAGAACACGATCTTCTCGATCAAGCGGTTCATGGGCCGGCGGCAGCAGCGAGGTGGCCGAGGAAGAGAAGATCGTGCCGTACAAGATCGTCGGCGGGCCGGACGAGCTGGTCAAGGTCGAGGTCCGGGGCAAGCAGTACACGCCGCCGGAGATCTCGGCCATGATCCTCCAGGACCTCAAGAAGACGGCCGAGACCTACCTGGGCGAGAAGGTCGAGCGGGCGGTCATCACCGTGCCGGCGTACTTCAACGACGCCCAGCGCCAGGCGACCAAGGACGCCGGGACCATCGCCGGCCTGAAGGTCGAGCGGATCATCAACGAGCCGACCGCGGCGGCCCTGGCCTACGGCCTGGAAAAGAAGACGAACGAGAAGGTGGCCGTCTTCGACTTCGGCGGCGGCACGTTCGATATCTCCATCCTCGACATCGGCGACAACGTCTTCGAGGTGCTCAGCACCAACGGCGACACGCACCTGGGCGGCGACGACCTCGACGAGGTGCTGATCAACTACCTCGCCGAGGAGTTCCGCAAGAAAGAGGGCATCGACCTGCGCCAGGACCCGATGGCCCACCAGCGGCTGCAAGGAGGCGGCCGAGAAGGCCAAGTGCGAGCTGAGCTCGCAGATGGAGACGACGGTCAACCTGCCGTTCATCACGGCGGACCAGTCCGGGCCCAAGCACCTGCAGATCTCGATCACGCGGAGCCGGTTCGAGAGCCTGTGCGACCACGTCTTCGAGCGGCTCAAGGCCCCCTGCTACAAGGCGATCGAGGACGCCAAGCTCAAGCCCGCGGAGATCGACGAGGTGCTGCTGGTCGGCGGCTCCACGCGCATCCCGAAGGTCCAGACAGATCGCCAAGGACATCTTCGGCAAGGAGCCGAACAAGAGCCTCAACCCCGACGAGGTGGTCGCGCTGGGCGCGGCCATCCAGGGCGCGGTGCTGATGGGCGACGTGGGCGTCAAGGACATCCTGCTGCTGGACGTGACGCCGCTGTCGCTGGGCGTCGAGACGCTCGGCGGCGTGATGACCAAGCTGATCGACCGCAACACGACGATCCCGACCAGCAAGAAGGAGATCTTCTCCACGGCGGCCGACAGCCAGACCGACGTCGACATCCACGTCCTCCAGGGCGAGCGCGAGTTCGCGCGGGACAACCGCACGCTGGGCCGGTTCCAGCTGGCGGACATCCCGCCGTCGCCGCGCGGCATGCCGCAGATCGAGGTCGCCTTCGACATCGACGCCAACGGCATCCTGCACGTCTCGGCCAAGGACCTCGGCACGGGCAAGCAGCAGTCCATCGAGATCAAGTCGAGCTCCGGGCTCAGCGACGAGGAAATCAAGAAGATGACCCGGGACGCGGAGTCCCACGCCGAAGAGGACAAGAAACGCCGCGAGGTCGTCGATCTGAAGAACCAGGCGGATCAACTGATCTACTCGACGGAAAAGACGCTGCGGGAGCACGGCGACAAGGTCTCCGCCGAGACGCGCGGCAAGATCGAGAGCGCGGTGAACAACCTGAAGGACGCGACCAAGGGCGAGGACCCCGCCGCGATCCGCCGGGCCATCGACAACCTCAACGACGCCACCCAGGAGCTGGGCAAGGCCCTCTACGAAGAGGCGGCCAAGCGCCAGGCGGCCGCCGGCCCCCAGGCCCAGCAAGGCCCGCAAGGCCCCCGAGGTCCGCAGGGTCCAGCTCAGGAAGCCGAAGTCAAGCGCAAGGGCGGCGGCGACGATGTCATCGACGCCGAGTTCGAAGCGAAATAACGCACGTCGTGCTTAATCATAGTCGTACGGGCGAAGGCAAGTGACCCCACCTGCCTTCGCCCGTAGTCTATCCGGGCTGAACGACTGTAATCCACGTAGCTACTTGCCGATGCAGAAGCGGCTGAAGATGCGGTCCAGCACCTGCTCATCGAGGGACTGCTGCTCGATTTGCGAAATCGCCTGGCAGGCGGCGCGGATCATCAGCACGGCCACTTCCTCGTTGCCGTGCGTCACCTCCACCGTCGCCTGGGCGATCTGCTCCCTTGCTTCCATGACGGCCTGTCTGTGCCGGGCGGTCAGTGCAATAGTACTGACTTCGGATTTCAGATTGGAAAGGACAGATGAAGACTGCGACTGCGATCTGCCCTCCATGACCGCCGCCGCGCAACGATCCAGAAGGCTCTGGAAGCCAAATCCCGTCTTGGCGGATGTGGGCTCAAATGCGGCGTGGAAGATAGCTCTCCAACTCCCTGCCCTTCTGTGACCAGTCCTCCTCGGCCAGCAGGTCGGTTTTCGTGGCGACGTGGATGATGCTCTTCGGTCGAATCAAGGCATGGACCGCGACATCTTCGCGCAGGTCGGCTTTGGCCGCATCCACGCAAAAGAGAACGGCCGAGCAGCTCTGCAATGCTGCGATGGCGGCTCGCTGCGCCAATTCGTCAATGTGGCCCAGCCGCCCTCGGCTGGGTTCAACCCCCACCCCCGAGGGCGGGGATGCTACAGGAATCAAACCCGCGCAGTCGAACAACACACATTGAAATTGGTCCGTGGTCAGTACGCCGCTCAGAACGTCTCGCGTCGTTTTCGGCTGCGGCGAAACGATGCTTCTCTCCCAGCCGAGCAAGGCGTTGAGCAGGCTGCTCTTGCCGGCGTTCGGGGCGCCCGCGATCCCTATGGCCGGCAGGTCCATCAGGGCCTCGTACCGGATACTGCCGGCCAGCAGTTCTTCGAGACTCTTCTCGATGGCGGCCAGCCGCCGGGTCGCCTCCTGGGCCCCGATGAACTCGATGTCCTCGCCGCTGAAATCGAGACCGGCTTCGATCAGACTCAAGACATCCAGCAGCGCCGCACGAATCTCGTCGGCGGCTTGCGTCAGCCGGCCGCTCAGGAGCTTCTCCGCCGCCTCCAACTGAAGCTGGTTCGAGCTGCTGATGACCTCGTTGACCGCCTCCGCCTGGGCGAGATCGAGCTTGCCGTTGAGATAGGCGCGGGCTGTGAACTCGCCCGGTCCGGCGGTGCGCAGACCTCGGGCCAGCAGATCCTGGACCAGGGCTTCCACGATGACTCGGCTGGCACAGACATGAATCTCGGCCAGATCCTCGCCCGTGTAGGAGTGCGGGGCGAAGAACAAGTAGAGCCAGGCGTCCACAGCCAAACCATCGCGGATGCGCACTTGGCCGGACAGAATAACGGAATTGCGGATTGCGGATTGCGGATTGCGGATTCGAGAATCGGGATCCGGCTCAAAGACCTGCTGACAGATTTGGAGCGTGTCGGGGCCGGTGATGCGGACGATGGATCGAACGCCTCCGCTCGGCGAGCTGACCGCCACAATCGTGTCGCTCAGATTATGCATTCTACGACTGGGGGCTTTGAATTGGCACAGCCTCTAATCCGCAATCCGAAATCCGCAATCTCATTTGAATCGGTAGAACGGCTTGGGCTTCTTCTTTTTGACCTTGCCGCCGGTTTTGCTGGTGGCCGAGATCAGGCCCTGGGCCTCCTGCTCTTCCTTTTCCTCGATGTGCTTCTTGATGACCCACTGCTCGATCACGCCGCCGAAGGTGCTGGTCATGATGTAGAGGTTCACGCCGGACGGCGCGTTGTACAGCATCAAGGGAAACATCAGCGGCATCATGATCATCATGATCTTCTGCTGCTGCGCGAGCTGCGGGTTGCTCGCCGCCGACGGCTGCTGCATCGGCATGATCTTCTGCTGGAGATAGAACGCCACGCCCATCAGGATGGGCAGCAGATTGAGCGAATGGACCGTCCAACCGAGGAACGGGATCGTGAAGGGCGCCCAGCTCACGATGGCGTCCGGGGCCGACAGATCGGTGATCCAGAACGGCAGGAACGCCGCCCCGCGCAGGTCGATGGTCGTGTAGATCGCGCTCCACAGGGCCACCCAGATGGGAATCTGAATGAACATGGGCATAAAGCCCATGATCGGCGAGGCCCCCTGCTCGCGGTACAGCTCCATCAGCTTCTTGTTCATCTCGGCCTTGTTGCTGCCGTACTTCTTCTTGATCTCCTCCGCCCGGGGGGCCAGCTTGCTCATCTTGCTCATCGCGACCTGGCTGTACCGGGTGACCGGGTGCAGGACCAGCCGCATCAGGAGCACGAGGATGATGATGACGACGCCGTAGTTCGGGATGATGTAGTACATCCACTTCATGACCGCCAGGATGCCGAAGGCCAGCGGACTGATGATGCTCATCGGGAAACAGCAGCAGCCCATGAAGTCGATCGTCTGGACGAAGCCGAGCCGGCTGTAGTAGGCGTTCTTGTCGAAGATGCTCTTGTCTTTCGGCCCGATGTAGACGTTGAACGGAAAACTCCTGGAGCTGTCCGCCTGGCCCGCGGGACCCAGGGTGACCTCCGTGCTGGACAACTGCACCCCGATGGTGCTGTGGCGCGTATCGATGCGGCCTCCGTCCCCGCTATAGTAGGTGCCCGACTTGCCGGCGATCCAATCGACATACCCGTTCGGATCGGGAGGGACCGGGACCACGATGGCCGCGAAGTACCGATTGACTGCCGCCGCCCAGAGGAAGGCGTCGCCCGAGCTGCGGGCGTTCAGCCGGCGGTTCTCCGGCGTGTTGTTCTTGTACGCCTTGTACAAGGCGTTAACGTCCAGGCGCACGCTGGTGATCTGGCCCTGCGGCGTGCGGAAGCCGGCCACCACCTTGCGCATGTCCGTGCTGAGGCCCTCGTACTCCAGTCCGACGGGACCGGTCAAGTCGTACTGCACCTTCTGCGCCTCATTCGTCAGGTTCTCGATGTTGAAGGTGCAATCGAGCAGGTAGGTGTCGGGCTGGATACGGTAGGTCTTGGTCAGTTTCAGCACGGGCTGGTTGTCGGAATCCACGATCATGGCCTCGAACGAGGCCGCCTCGCCGCCCTCCGGCAGCTTCTGCACGCCCAGCGACCGCCAACTGAATTGGTCCAGGCGCAGCCTTTGCCGCTGATTTACGAGGGTCAGGGCCCCGTTGGCCATGGACAGGATCGTGCGTCCGTCGATCTGCAGTGGGGACAGAAAAATCAGCGGCTGGCGCGTCTTGCCGTCGCGGGTGTCGTATTCGCTGAACGTCGCGGTCCGAATGCCGGCGCCCAGGGAGTCCAGCACCAAGCTGGTACTTGAAACCGCTGGCTTTGTCCGTGGAGCCGAGGGAGACCTCCTGCCGGGGCCCCCCTTCCGCACTGAAGCTGACGGCAGGCGCCTGAAGCTGCGGGACCGGCGCTTGCGGACTGATTCGGCTCAGCAGGCTGTGCCGCCGCACCCGGGGCGGAACCTCGGTCGTCTGCTGCAACAGGATCGCACCTCGACCGCGAGTCTGCGCGTCCGCCATACGCCGTATTCGGGCCGGCAGAGGAATGCGTCGTCCGGAGGAATCCCGAATCCACGATCAGCCCGGCACACAGCAACAGGAACCCAGCCAGGATCAGGATGAAAACCGTTCTCAAGCTCATGTTTCCCTTCATAGGGTGGGCTGTGCCCACCATTGGTCATCCACATTGACTCAACGAGAATGGGTGGGCACAGCCCACCCTACCGACCATCGCGCAGCCGCTCCGCGTGGAAACTGTCCAGGCGGTCGATCGCCAGGATCTTCTTCATCGTCGTCTCGAAGTCGTATTCGAGCCGGACGAAATGCACCTTGTTTTCCGCCACGTAGACGTAGCTGGCCCGGTTGTCCTTGTCGCGCGGCTGGCCGACCGAGCCGATATTGATGATCGCCTTCTCGTCCTCGAGCACGGGGTAGACGCCGCCGAGCTCGTCCGGCAGGTAGAAATCCGGCTCATCGAGGAAGACGCCCGGCATGTGCGTGTGGCCGATGAAGCAGACGTGCGTCGATCTTCTCGAACAGCGTGCGGACCTTGGCCGGGTTCGTGTAGACATCGTCCGGGAAGATGTACTCGTTGATCGGCCGCCGGGGCGAGGCGTGGACGAAATCGATCGTCGCCTTCGTCGGCCCTAACTGGGTCTGGACCGAGTGGCGCATGGGCAATTCGCCCAGGAACTGCCAGCGCCGGTCGCTCTGCGCTCCCGGGCCGTCCGTCTCCAGCACCTCCCGGGTCCAGAAGCTGGCCTGCTCGGCGCCGTAATTGAAGTTCGTCGGCTCGTAGAACACGGCGTAATCGTGATTGCCCAGGACGCACCACTGCGCCTTCTCGATGATCAGATCGAGGCACTCGCGCGGGTTCGGCCCGTAGCCGATCACGTCGCCGAGGCAATAAATCTCCTTGATGCCACGTTTCTCGATGTCCGCCAGCACGGTGGTCAGGGCTTCATAGTTCGAATGTATATCGCTTACGATGGCAAACATAGACCTAACACAGAATACCAACAAATCCACGAACGCGCGATAAAAGGGTATTTAATAACATAAAAATCGCCGATGTGCCAGAGGATTCCTGTAGTTTCACCCAAGATCCGCCTCCGGGTGTGCGACTAAGTCTCGTGGCATTTTTGACCCGTTCTGTCATCCTGAGCGAAGCGAAGGATCTGGGCCGAGCAAGTGAACAAGCGCCGGTCACATCCGTGGGCCAGATGCTTCGCTCCGCTCAGCATGACAAGGGCTCCCAAACGCGCCGGGTGGCAGCGGCAAGCGCCGTCTTCGGAGCTTACCGATGGCTCATCGCATTCACCAAACCATCGGCAAGCTGGCGCTTGCCGCTGCCACCCGGAGATACAGCGCTCGAATCGCCCTTAAATGCCGGTTGCCTCACGATTTGGCGCTGCTATAATGCGGGATAACAGACAGCAACGAAATCGAGGTGCGTGTTGACGGGTTTGACTCTTCTCGAAACGCAGGATCTGGTGAAGCGCTACTCCGGCCGGGCCGTGGTCAACGAGGTCTGCGTCACGATCGACCAGCGCAGCATCGTCGGTCTGCTCGGCCGCAACGGGGCCGGCAAGACGACCACCTTCCGCATGATCATGGGCATGATCACGCCGGACAAGGCAGCGTGATCTTCGATGACCATGATATCACGCGGCTGCCCATGTACAAGCGGGCCCGGCTGGGCATCGGCTACCTCTCCCAGGAGCCGAGCATCTTCCAGCGGCTCAGCGTCCGCGACAACCTGCTGGCGATCCTGGAGACGATGTCGTTGACGCGCAAGGAGCGCAAGCGCAAGGCCGACACGCTGATCGAGCAGTTCGGCCTGCACGGAGGTGGCGAAGAGCCACGGCCGGTTCCTCTCCGGCGGCGAGCGGCGCAAGCTCGAAATCGCCCGCGCGATGGTGACCGACCCGTCGCTGATCCTGCTCGATGAGCCGTTCAGCGGCGTGGACCCCATCGCCGTCGAGGACCTGCAGCAGGAGATCCGGCGGCTCGTCGCGGCCGGCGTGAGCATCCTGATCACGGACCACAACGTGGAGCGGACGCTGGAGGTCGTGGACAAGGCCTACATCATCGACCACGGCAAGGTGATCGGCGCCGGCCCCCCGGCCGAGATCGTCCGCAACGAGCTCGTCCGCAAGAGCTACCTCGGCAACACCTTCGCCGGCAACGAATTCGACGAGCGGTGAGGACACAGGCGAGGAAGATTCGTTCCTCGTGAAGCAAGGCACATGACATGATTGATGTGATAAATGCAAGATCACGTATTATCCGGCCACCGTGCTGCGGGGGCGGGCGGCGCCGGTGGAGAAGATCGACGAGAATATCCGGCGGCTGGTGGAGAAGATGGCGGATATCCTGGTCGAGAAGAAGGGGATCGGCCTGGCGGCGCCGCAGGCGGGGGTGCCGCTGCGGCTGTTCATCGTCTCGCTGACCGGCAAACGCGAGGACGTCCGGGTGTACATCAATCCCGACGGTGACGCCGCACGGCGACCTGGATGAGGCGGAAGAGGGCTGTCTGTCCGTGCCGGGCATCTGGGCCAAGATTCGGCGATACAAGAAGGCGACCGTCACCGCCACCGACCTGGACGGCCAGCAGTTCACCGAGGACGCGGAGGGCCTGTACGCCCGCTGCCTCCAGCACGAATATGACCACATCGAGGGCACCGTGATCGTCAATCGGATGGGCGAGGCCGCCAGAATCGCCCACCGGCGGCAACTCAAGAAACTGGCGGACGAGCAGGAAGGCTGAGGAGATTGGCAGTTGACAGTTCGCAGTTCACAGATTGGTAGCGACTGAGCAATCTGCGAATCTGAGAATCTGAGAACCGAGCATGAACCTCGTCTATCTCGGCAGTGGTGAGTTTGGGGTTCCTTGTCTCGACGCTTTGAAGGCGTCTGCGCACCATCTCTGCCTCGTCGTGACGCAGCCGGCCAATCCGGCGGGTCGCGGCCGCAAGCCACAGCCGACGCCGGTTGCGCAATGGGCCGGCGAGCATGGCGTGCCTTTCGTCGAGACCGACAATGTCAATTCGCCCGGAGTGGTTCAACGGATCGCCGACTGCCGGCCGGACGTGATCGTCGTGATCGCGTTCGGGCAGAAGATCGGCAAGGAAGTGGTCGCCCTGCCGCCCAAGGGGGCGATCAACGTCCACGCCTCGCTGCTGCCGAAGTATCGCGGGGCCGCTCCCATCAACTGGGCGATCATCCGAGGCGAGACCCAGACGGGCAACAGCATCATCACGCTGGCGGACAAGATCGACGCCGGCGACATCCTGGCCCAGGCGCAGACCGAGATCGGGCCGCAGGAGACCGCCGGAGAGCTGCACGACCGGCTCGCGCAGTTGGCCGCCCCGCTGCTGCTCGGAGACGCTCGCCGCACTGGAAGCCGGCACCGCGACGTACACGAAACAGAACGATGCCGAAGCGACGTTCGCCCCGAAGCTGCACAAAGCCGACGGCTTTCTGGATTTCCACGAGCCGGCGGAAGTCCTGGCCCGCAAGATCCGCGGCCTCTCGCCCTGGCCCGGGGCCGCCGCCTGCTTCACCTCCGGGCAAAACGCAGAAATCGACGCGCGTGGTCCTCGCCTCGGCCGAGGTCGTGCCCGGTTCCGGTGCGACGCCACTGGCGGTGGGCACGTTCGACCAGGAGCGGACCGTCGTGTGCGGCGCGGGCCGGCTGAGCCTCCAGAAGATCAAACCCGCCGGGTCCGGGCTGATGAGCTTCCACGCCTTCGTCAACGGCTGGCACGTCCAGCCCGGCGACCGGCTGACGAAGATTGAAGAATAGCATGGCCGTTCGAGACGCCAAATCAGCCCGAGCAATCGCCGCCGAGGTTCTCCGTGAGTTTGCTTCCACCCGCGATTACGCCGGACCGATTCTCGACCGCCTGCTCGACCAGACCGAAGAGAAGCAGCGAGCGACCGATCTCGTCTACGGCACGCTGCGAAACCTGAATGCCCTTGATGCGGTGATCGCTCAATTCTCCGGCCGCCAGACCGCGCGGATCGACCCGCCGCTGCTGAGCATCCTTCGCATCGGGGTCTATGAGCTTGTCTACAGTCCCGCGACGCCGGTCTATTCCATCGTCAACGAGGCGGTGCGCAACGTGGAGAATGCCGGGGGCAAGAAGCAGACGGGCTTCGTCAACGCGGTCCTGCGCCAGATCGAGCGGCATATCACAGACCGGCAGATCGATCTGACCCAGGCCAATCCCACGCGAACGCTCGTTCAGACGCCGCAGTCCGGCTGCCAGTTCGATACCGATCTGCTGCCCGATCCGGCGACTTCTCTCCAGACTTACCTGAGCACCTGCTTCTCGCTGCCATCGTGGCTCGTCGGCGAATGGCTGGAGCAATTCGGGCCGGACCAGACGCGCCGGATCTGCCTCGCCTGCAACCGAAGACCGAGCCTTTACATCCGTGTCAACTCCTTGCGAACCACGGCCCAGGACCTCGCTGACACGATTCGAACAGGCGGGCATCCGAGCGGAAACCGTGCCTCCGACTGTAGGGTGGGCTGTGCCCACCATTTGTCGTTCGCATTTGGCGGAAGTGGTGGGCACAGCCCACCCTACGGTCGCCGATTCCGGCCCGCCGACTACCATGATCCAGATCGCTGGCCCCCATGCGGTGACACAGCTTCCCGGTTTTGCCGAGGGCCTGTTCACCGTCCAGGACCTGTCGGCCGCGCAGGCGGTGCGCATTCTGGATCCGCAGCCGGGTTGGTCCATCCTCGATTTGTGCTCGGCCCCGGGCACCAAGACGACTCAGCTTGCTGAGGTCACGCGGGATTCGGCGCGCATCGTCGCTACCGACATCAACCCCGAGCGATTGGATCGCGTACGCGAGAACGTCGCCCGGCTGGGGCTGACGAGCGTAACGATCATCCCCTACGCGCAACTGGAACAGGGACAGGGCCCCCAAATGCGACAGATCGCGTTTGGGAACCCACCAGCAGAGTCCTTCGACGCGATCCTGCTCGACGCCCCGTGCTCGAACACGGGCGTCCTGGCCCGGCGGGTCGAGGCGCGCTTCCGGCTGCGGCGCAAGGCCGTGCAGGAGATCGCCGCGACGCAGAAGGCCCTGCTGGCGAAAGCGGCTCACCTGGTGAAACCCGGCGGCTGCATCTGCTACAGCACGTGCAGCATCCAGCGCCAGGAGAACCAGGACGCCGTAGAATTCCTGATGCAAAGCAGCCAATTCGAATTGGTGCGCGAGGAACTCACGTTGCCTTCGGCCGAACCCTTCGACCACGACGGTGCGTATGTCGCGCTGCTGACGCGTAGGTCCTAGGAATTCGAATCATGGGAAGGAGGCGAGCCAATTATGCCGATCACGGCCTGTTTTAGCTGCTTTGCCCTTTTGGGACTGCTTCTTCTCATACTGGTCGCACCGGCCTCCGTGGTCCTGCTGCTGGGTGGGGAGAAGCGGGCCGCGCTGAGGGTCTTGCGTGTCCCGGTCGGCATGATTGGCCTGTCCGTACTGGCTACTGCCGTTGTCTTGGTGCTGATGTGGCTCTACGGCGTTCGCCTGTCGCGGAATCCCGCCCGTCTCTTTGAAAGCACCTTCGGCTTTACGCCGCCGCCTAGCATCGAGCTCCTTGAGGCATACGCTGAGCTGGGCGTGGACTGGGAGAACAGAGCTATGATGTTTCGTGCTCCGAAAGACGTGATCGACAGAATCTGCGCCGGGAAGTTCACGCTGAGTGACAGGAAGACCTGTACACAAGTGTACTGGGACAATGCACACAATCTCCCGGGTCCCGTTCGGTTATGGTCCTTGCCCGCCATCGAGAACGCTGATCGTTTCTACCTCGCCAAGCCGTTCGACGACTCCTTCTCCCTGGTCAACGAAGCCACCCTCTGCTACAGTGAGAAGACCGGCATCGCGTGTTTTCACTGGACGGGCGTGGATTAAGCGGTGCGTGGTACGCACCCTGCGGGTCTGATCCGTTTCCACGATTTCGACATGATGTACCTCCATTTCAAGAGTATAATGGGCGGGCGATGGATGGATGCCACTCGCACCGAGTTCCGCTGATTGCAGGATGTGCGTGCGCCGGATAGTCCGGGGTGGATCGGGTCCGGCAGAACCAGAGAGTCTCGACATGGAAGGGGTGCAAGAATGAACAGAGCAAGAGGGATGGGCTGGGTGTTGCTTGCGCTGGCGGCAGTATGCCTGAACGGCTGTACCGCCGGCTCCCTGGCGGAGGTCGGTGTCTTCGGATCGTCCCTGGATTCCGACGATCTGGGTACCGGCTACGGCGGCGGCGCGAAGCTCGAAGTCAAGCCTACCGACTGGCTAAGCGTGGATGGCCGGGCGAGTTTGATCTTTTTCGATGATTTCGACATCAGCATGATCCCGCTGGAGGCGGCCCTGCGCCTGAACGTTCCCATGTTCGGCGAGCGCATCGTCCCTTACGCCGGCGTGGGGGTGGGCGAGTACCTCTTCGACGCGGACGACGTCGATCTCGACGATAGCGTGGGGTACTTCCCTCTCGTGGGTCTGGAAGTCGGGATTGCGCCGGATCGCCCTGTTCGCTGAGGCGCGCTGGCTGTTCCTGCAGACCGACACGGATGCCGGGCTCGGGGAGTTGGGCGGCCTCGACGCCGACGTCGACGGCCTGGGCATCAACGCGGGGTTGCTGTTTCGATTCTGACCCGGTATCGTGGGTCCATGAATCCGAAAGCGGCCGAAGCGTGGAATTTCGCCCTGGCGAAGCTGGAGTCCGCCCGCCGGTATATCGAGCAGGGCCAGGATGAGCTGGCCAAGACCGAGATCGCCAAGGCGGTCTACGTCGGGGCCGGAGCCCTGTACTACCTGCTCGGCCAAGGCCCCCAAGAGCAGGCCGCCCACCAGGCGGCCCAGAGCTTCATTGGCGATATGACCAACGGCGAAAGCTCCGCCGCCGAAGCCTACCTGGCCGCCCGCAAGATCCTGAGCTACATCGCCGACCTTTCCCCCGCCGAAGACAAGCTCCCCGCCCCTTGATGCATCCAGACGTAGCGTGGGATGGGTGCCATGTCTACGCTCGCGTAGACATGCTCTATATGGCGAGCAAGACATGCTTACGCGAGCGTAAGCATGGCACCCAAGACACCTTATACGAATTCGGGTTGGTTCGTGCGCTGCGCTTGTCATCCTGAGCGCAGCGAAGGATCTGGCCTGCGAGTGGGAAAGACCTTCCCTTCGGTGACCAGATTCCTTCGGCAGGCTCAGGACAGGCTCTTCGGCTTCGCCTCAGGATGACAGAATCCGGAACACGCACGAATTAGTCCGAATCCGTATTACTTGATCTCTATCTCTCCCCGACTCCCGTTCGGCATTTCGCCTGGTTTCTGTTGCTGCTGCGCGGAATCTGAGAACGCAACAGCCCGACGGACGTATCCAAAAGCACAGCCGGCTGCTGCGGCAGGCGGAGAAGGACTGCCGAGTTGGGGCTGTAAGGTGAAAGGGAGATCCATGGCACAGTACAAGTATCTGATCATCGGCGGCGGCATGACAGGCGATGCGGCGACGGAGGGCATTCGCGAAGTGGACCCCGAGGGCACCATCGGACTGATCGGGGCCGAGCACGACCCGCCGTACAGCAGGCCGCCCCTGACCAAGGGCCTCTGGAAGGATAAGCCGTTCGACAGCGTCTGGCGCCACACGGAAAACCGCCATGTGGACCTCCATCTGGGTCGCCACGCCGAGACCATCGACGTGCAAGGATAAGCGGATTACAGACGATCGGGGCGATACTTACATCTACGAGAAGCTGCTGTTGG
This sequence comes from uncultured Planctomycetota bacterium, assembly GCA_963699595.1. GTDB lineage: Bacteria > Planctomycetota > Phycisphaerae > Sedimentisphaerales > Anaerobacaceae > PLanc-01. Next base: position 65,625 of record CAVOUO010000026.1, on the reverse strand, counting down.
CCACCGGCGGCCAGCCGCGCCGGCTGCCCTTCGACGACGGCCGGATCATCTATTACCGCACGCTGGAAGACTTCCGGCGTCTCTGGGCGACGGCCGAGCAGCGCCGGCGTTTCGTCGTCATCGGGGGCGGGTTCATCGGCTCGGAGATCGCCGCCGCCCTGGCCATGAATGACCGGGAGGTGACGATGCTCTTTCCCGGCAGCGCCATCTGCGGCCGGATGTTCCCGCGCGACCTGTCCGAGTTCCTGAACGACTTCTATCGCCAAAAGGGCGTCGACGTGCGGCCCGGGGAATCGGTCATGAGCCTCGAACAGCGCGGCGAACAATACGTCCTGTCCACTGCCAACGGGCAAGAAATCGTCACCGACTGCATCGTGGCCGGGATCGGCATTGAGCCGGACCTTGAGCTGGCGCATCAGGCGGGCTTGAATGTCGAGAACGGCATCATGGTGGACGAGTTCTGCGGCACCAGCCGGCCGGACATTTACGCCGCCGGCGATGTGGCCCTGTTCTTCAATCCGGCGATGGGCAAGTACCTCCGCGTGGAGCACGAGGACAACGCCTTGACGATGGGCCGGGTGGCGGGCCGGAACATGGCAGGTGACGCCAAGCCTTACCACCATCTGCCCTACTTCTATTCCGATCTGTTCGAGCTGGGCTACGAGGCGGTCGGCGACCTGGATGCCCGCCTGGAAACCGTGGTCGATTGGGAGGAGCCTTTTCAAAAGGGCGTCGTTTACTACCTCAAGCAGGGCCGGGTGAAGGGCGTACTTCTGTGGAACGTCTGGAATCAGGTCGAGGCCGCCCGCTCTTTGATCGCGGCCCGGCAGGAATTCCAGCCGCACGACCTCATCGGCCGCCTCCCCGCCCCCAAGGTCCCCGTCGGCGCGGGACAGAAGTGACGCCGTACGAATTGTGATTGGTTCGTGAACTCTGCTTGTCATCCTGAGCGCAGCGAAGGATCTGGGCTGCGAGCAGAAGGAACCTCTCCTTCGGTGGCCAGATCCTTCGGCTTCGCCTCAGGATGACAAGCTCATTCGCACGCGGCTGTGCACGCCTGCATTCTCATCCACCGGGTGCCATGTGATTGAATACAAGGTCGCCAAGAACCTGAGAATCCTCTTCGTGGGCATCAATCCGCACCCGGGCTCCTACCGTCGCGGCGTTCCTTTCTCCAACAACAAGACCTTCTGGTACCTGCTCAACCGCTCCGGATTGCTGAACGAGGACGAAAACGTCCTGCGGACGGATCGCGGCCTGAAGGAGATGTTCGACACAAGATTCCTGTCCCAGTATCGTCTGGGCTTCATCAACCTGGTCGACCGTCCTACAGTGGAGGTCACCGAGCTAAAGAAAGGCGAGGAGAAGGCCGGTGTCGAGCGGGCGATCCAGACGATCCTGACCTACAAACCCAAAGTCGCATGTTTCGTAGGCAAGGTCACGTACAACAAGTTCCGCGGCATGCGGGACTGCAGCTACGGCTGGCAGGAGAACTTAGGCGTCTCCCGCATCTACGTGATGCACTTTCCCATCCGCGGCCCTGCCGATATTCGCATCCGGGAACTGCAAGAAATGAAACGGGCCGGCAGCAATTTGTAGGGTGGGCTGTGCCCACCATTGCCCGGAATGTGAGCGAGGATTGGTGGGCACAGCCCACCCTACAGCTGTGGTGTCGGCACAGACCGGCGCGTCTCTTTCCTGCGGCGTCCTTCCTCGATCATCGTGTTGATCTTCTCCACGTACTCCGGATGTTCGCTGCCGTATTCCGCGTCGGAGTACCACAGCCCGTCGATAAGCTTCACGGCGCAGTATCCGTCGCGATATTCAGCGGACGCCATCACGCCAAACCACTCAGGCCCCGGGAACAATTGGATCAGGACAGTGCCATCGCCAGGACGTATGTCGACGAGAGCCGGTTCGAGGTCCAATATCACTTGGGGAAACGCCAATGTCTCGGGGTCACGCCTGCCAAGGTAAACACGATATTGCCCGCTCCGCAACGCACCTGCCGCCGCTCGTTTGGAAAGACCCCGGCAGGCCGCTAATAACTCCTGATAGTCCGTCTCAAAGAACAGATGATTTCGTGCCTGTTCTGCCTGGTGCGACCATTTCCTGGTGAATACGACGACCGCCACGAGGAATCGCACGGACGGGGCCACCATGAAGATGCCCACCAGCGCGAGAGCCAGCAAAACGGCAGTCAGCACAAGACATGTTTTGGTGACTTTCATAGGTCAGTAGATGAGAGGCTCGCCGCGTCTGGGCACGAACATGATGGCCGGGACCTCGACACCGAGCTTGCGAGCCCGTGCGACTACTGCGCCGGCATTGTATCCAGATGCAATGACCTTCCGGCCGACAGCAGGATCAAAGGCCACATACTTGCCCTCGTACCTGGCATCCACTACGAGGCGATCTACTTTCTTGCTTTTCTTCTTGGCCATAGCGAATTCATGCATAAAAGGAGCAAGTTTCCTCCATTTGTGAACAATCGTACCGCATCCAAGGGGCTGAGTCAATCAGTCAGGGCGAACTGTCTTTGTGAAGGTCAATTCCTCCGGCACTCCCAGCTCGCCCCGAAGTCCTGTGAATTGCTGCTCGGTCAACGGACCATGCACCTTCGCGTCGTGCACCTCGATGAGATACCAGTATGCAGTGGCGATATCGACGTTCTTCCCTACCCAGTGTCGTTTCGCAACGATGAAATCATCATTCCACCCATATGCGAATATCATGGGAGGGATGACCTGGCCTCCTTGGTAGATGGCGGCGTCGTTTATAGAATCTCCGGCCACCACCGTGTAGCCGCCCACCAAGTTGTCTTCGTAGGCCGCGCCTTCAAACATGAAAGCGAAACTCATCAGAATGACCAGGATGAACAGCGCACCGACACCGACGAAGATGATCATGAAAAGACGCCGGATGTGCTGCATGACGACCTCTTTCATGCTCATCTCTGTCTGCGAATCATCAATCATGCGTCGCTCCGTCACAGGATGTCCATGCTTACCCGCCACTGCCCTAACGGACTGCAAGATGCTTTTCCACCCCTGCACTAAGGATGACATCCATGCCCTCGTGGAGTTCCTTGCCCGTGCAGGTCGTTCGCGAGTCGGTGGTTAGATCGCGCACGTTGTAGCGTTTCGCCGCTTCGACCGTGAACCATTCGGGCAGGGTGTTCATGCGGGGCCAGTCTTGGGTGAAGCCCAGGTACTCGCGGTGACGCGGGATGTCGAAGTGGAGCTTGCCGGACCAAGGTTTATCCGATTTCATGACGATGACGAGACCGTCATTCGTACGGACGGCACCAAGTTGCAGGCCTTTTTGCCAGGGGCGGGCGATCAGGCCCTGCGTGTGCATCAGGGCGTGCATCAGGACGGTGCGGACGCCGTTGGCCTCCAGCTTCATCGTGCCCCAGAGCTTGGCACTGTCCAGCGGCTCATTGGATCGAGTGACACTGCGGGCCATCTCGCGGTCCACCCACGCAAAACCCTCTTTCACCGGCACGCGGTTGAGCAGGTAGATGCCGCCCTCGATGGAGTCGGCAAAACCGTCAATCGAGTACTTGCCCTCCCAGTTGTAGTTGTCGTAGAGCGGCTTGAGGAGGTTGCCGAGCGTACGTTGGACCCGGTCGCGATAGACCGGCCGGCCGACCGCCATGTCGTAACAGAGGTAGCCGACGTAGTTGTAGCCCCAGCCGTCGCTCAGGCGGCCGTTATCGCCGTCGCGCTTGGTGATGTGGTTGAACATCAGACCATCCTCGTTGCAGCCCTGGGCGAGGATGGTGTCGAACATGCGTTGCGAGCTTCTCCTGGTACTCCTTGGCCTTGGGCCGATGGTTCTGGGTCTCGACCGCCAGCAGCAGGCCCAGGCCGCCGATGATCTCGCAGCCGTGATCGCGGAGCCGCTCGGGGACGAAGTCGGGCTGGGCGAAGTAGTAATCCGCCAGCCGCTCGCTCCAAATGACGAACTCTTCCCGGCCGGTCATCGTGTACAAGCGGGCCAGGCTCTGCAGATGATCGCCGTTGACCTCGACGTTGGTCGAGGGGATCTTGCCGAAGGGCGTATCGACGCGGGCATGCTTCCACAGGTCCTCTTCGATGCCCAGCATCCGCGCGAACCACTCGTCCTTGCCGGTGACTTCAACCACCGCGACGAGGCCGTCCTTGACGTACTCCGAGGCCTGAAAGACCATCTCATCCCACGCGGTGTCGATCTTTTTCTTGTTCTTCCAGTCGTACCGGACCGGGATGCGGTCGACGTGATTACAGAGCTTCTGCTCGGCGTGCAGGACATTGCGCACAGGGCCATTGAGCGCGTCCTTATCCACCACGAACGCCGCCCAGCACAGGAAAGGATAGCAGTCGGCGCCGGTGTCACGGTAATCCCAGTTGCCGTCGGCGGGATACAGGCCCGTGGCGGGATCGATCACCGGCAGCGCCTTCTCGTGCAACCAGCGTTGGACCTTGCTCAACGCGTAGCCGGCGATCTCCGCGGATCGAGACGCCTGTTCGAGAGCCGCCTTGTCGATCTGCGGCTGTGCCGCCTGGGTTCGTACTCCGGCGATCAACAGAATCAGGCTGATGGCGAGCAGATGTCTTCATGATCTCAACTCCTCGTACATACACTCTCTATAGGAATCCTGCATATTTGGGGGGTGGCAGCGGCAAGCGGAGTCTTCGGAGCTTGCCGATGGTGTGACGCATAACCTGCCAGCCATCGGCAAGCTGCGCTTGCCGCTGCCACCCACTGCTTTCATCTTAACATGGGTGCATGTTATTGCCGCACGGCCCTTTTGCCGACGCCGCGGGTGGCAAGCTCTTTGAACTCGGGCAGGTGCTCGATGTAGACGCCGCGCGGGGTCGTGTGGCGGTTCTTGCAGATCGAGGCGGCCATGCCGACGACTTCGCCCATCATGCCGCAGGTCCGCATCACGCGGACGGTGCCCAGCGCGACGTGCGTCACGCTGATGTCCCGGCCGGCCATGAAGAGGTTCTCCACGTTGCGCGAATAGAGGCACCGGTACGGGACCGCGTACGGCTTGATCGCGGGCGTTTTGCAGATCGTCTTGAATTCCTCGCCCGGAAAGTACTTCGTGTTCACCGGGTCCGGGTAGTGCAGGTCGAGCGACCAGGTCGTCGTGACGAAGCCGTCCGGATACGGACGCTGCTGCTGGACATCCTGCTGCGTCAGGACGACATCGCCCACCAGCCGCCGGGACTCGCGCTTGCCCGCAATGTAAGCCACCCACGAGAGCTTGCGATGGGCATACTTGGCCTTGTCCTTGCTGTGGTTCTTGAGGAACGCCCAGTTACCATAGACCGCCCGCAGGCCATGGTCGCGGATCGACTCGAAGTCGGTGATCTGATCCTTGTTCAAGCCCGTTTCCCAGTTCCAGTCGCCCCGCGTCATCCGCTCGCAGCTCTGGTCCGTGAAGGCCAGCGCCCAGGGACATTCCGGGAACGGGCTCGGCGCCGGCGTCTCGACAGTGTACCATTGCACGGAGGCCCCCATCGTCATCTTGTCCGGCTCCTGCGGGGCCATCGTCTCGCCCGTCTCCTGCCAGCTTTCCCGGCCCATCCGGTATTCGGCGCCCGCGAGAAAACCGATAGTACCGTCGCCGGTGCAATCGGCAAAGAGCGGGGCCGCGAATCGCAGGTCCTTCGAAGTCCTGGTATCTCTCCCCACCACGGCGACAATGCGGACGGGGTCCCCAACGCGATTTTCTGCGTTGGGGGGCCCCTTGCCCTCTTTCTCGACCTTGTACGCATGGACGCCGAGGAACAGATGAATGTTGGACTCCGCCCGCACGAGATCCAACTTTTTCTCGTCGTCATAGAGTGCGGCGGCCTGGGCATTGCCGCGCCCGCCGGAGTCCAGTTCCGCGACTACATCGCCGATCCGCGGGTACGGGGGCAAGTTGATCTGGCCGTTGAGGTGCACACGAACCTCGGAGCTGTTGTTGCCGCCGAGGACGGGCCGGTCCTGGACCAGGGCCACCTGCAGGCCCAGTCGTGCCGCCGAGATCGCCGTGCAGGTCCCCGCCATCCCTCCACCGATCACGACGAGATCGAAACGCCCAGCCTCCTGGGGTGCATCGGGCAGACCCAATACCTCACGCCGGAACTTCGCGAGGCTCTGGCCCCGGTCCGGCGGAACAAAGTCCGGCTGCCTGGAAAACAAGACCGTATCGCAGCGGCCCTCGAAGCCGGTCAGATCGTGCAGAGCCAGCTTGACCTGCCTGTCCCTGATCTCGACCGTACCACCGTCCTGCCAGTGCCATGCAGCGCCCTCTGCGCCGAACACGGCCGCCAGGGGCTGGCCGTCCACCAGCAGTTGGAACTTGCCCGGGGCGGTCTGTGCTTCCCGCGCCCCGGCCCACTCCCGCGTGCGCACCCAGAGGCGATATTTGCCCTCGGCCGGGAGCGTCACCGCGGTGACGGCGTCCTGGACCGGCACGCCCAGCCCATGCGCCAGCAGGAAGGGCGAGCCCATCTGGTCCATGAATTGCTGGTCTGCGACCCAGCCCCCGGGATTCTCGAAGCTCTCCGCCTCGATCAGGATGGGCGAAAGGTCTTTCGCCCCTACATCGGCCGCTGAGGCAGCATGGCTCACGCACGCGACGGTACAGGCCATGGTCAAAATGGATAATAGCGGGTGTGCCTTCATGGTCACCTCCTATTCGCAGTCTATTTCACCACAGAGACACAGAGAGCACAGAGAAACACGCAGATCAAGCGGTGCGTAGTACGCACCCTGCCAAACTCCCAACTTCTTCCTCTGTGTCCTCTGTGTCTCTGTGGTGAACACCTCGTTATGTTTTCTTCACCGGCAGCGGCTTCAGCGAGCACGTGTCGAGGGCCGCGATCTTCTGCACGCGCCGGGCGTGCCGGCCGCCGTCGAAAGGAGTGGTGAGCCAGAGGTCGACCATCTTCAGGGCCAGCTCGACGGAGATCATCCGCGCGCCGATGGAGATCACGTTGGCGTCGTTGTGGGCCCGGCTGAGGCGCGCGAGCTCCTCGTTCCAGCAGACGGCGCAGCGGACGCCCCGGACCTTGTTGGCGACGATGGTTTCGCCGTTGCCGCTGCCGCCCATGACGATCGCCCGCTCGCACTCGCCCGTGGCGACGGCCAGGGCCGCCGGATAGATGAAATCCGGGTAATCGCACGCTTCGGCCGAATAGGTCCCGAAGTCCTGGACCTCGTGTCCCTTCTCCAGGAGATACTGCTTGATGCGTTCCTTGAGCTCATACCCTGCGTGATCCGTTCCCAACGCGATCTTCATCATGACTCCTTAGAACCGGGACCCCAAGTGCGATGCTGCGCACGTGGGACCCCAACCAACTGCTCACGCAAATCCGCAGTCTAATCCCCTCCGGCCCGGATTTCAATTTTGATTTCTGATACGGCCTCTTGGCCACGCCGGAATGCCGGAAATGAACGAGATCTGTTGACAATTTCCGGTAGGGGATGTAAGGTATAAGCAAAAGGAGCGGTGAAAGATGAGGCCCCAGAGTCCCGTTCCCGGCGTGCGGATTTTGTACTGCGCGGGGTCCCTACCGTGACAGGGCGAAAGGAAGGGAGAAGATGATGGCAGACTGCAAAGCTAGCATGAAACCGACGCTCGTGTTTGGCGCAATCCTCCTGCTTGCCTCCAGCGGCGCGCGAGCCGATTTCCGGTTCGGTGTGCCGCGCGACCTCGGCTCCGTAGTCAACAGTTCGAGTTCCGACGGGTCCCCCGAGATCTCTGCCGACGGCCTGACACTCTACTTCGATTCCGGGCGGCCCGGCGGACAGGGCGATTGGGACATCTGGATGACGACGCGCACGCCGGGCGGCGCTTGGGGTACTCCGGTGCCGCTTCCGGCGCCGATCAATGGCCCGTATGCCGATTCCGGCCCCTCCGTTTCCTCCGACGGCCTGTCGCTGTACTTTGGCTCCAACCGTTCCGGCGGGTACGGCAACTACGACCTGTGGGTCAGCACGCGCGAGTCCAGGGACACCCCCTGGGGGCCGCCTGTCAATCTGGGTCCCAAGGTCAACGGCTCCTACTACGACAATCACCCGAGCATCTCGGCCGACGGCCTGTCGATGTACTTCGATTCGGCCCGTCCCGGCGGGCTGGGGTATGACGTATGGGTGACGAAGCGCGCGACCCTCAGCAGTCCCTGGGGGACACCTGTCAATCCGGGCTGGGCGATCAATGATATCGGCATCGAGCTGTCACCGTACATCTTCGGTAATAATCTGATCCTCTTTTTCGACAGCCGGCTTGTCGACCGGGACATCTGGATGGCCAAACGTCCGACCACGGACGACTCTTGGGAGCCGGCGGTGGCTCTCGATCCTCCGGTCAACACGTGGGACTTCGACACCGACCCCAGTGTGGCCGCCGATGGCTCCATGCTCTACCTCGGTTCCGACCGGCCGGGTGGTGTCGGCGGACAAGACCTGTGGCAAGTCTCAATCGCGCCGGTCGTCGACTTCGACGGGGATAGGATCGTGAATTTCCGGGACTTTGCGATCTTGGCCCAGTACTGGCAGGAGGAGGAATCGTCAGTCGACATCGGCCCGACGCCCTTCGGGGACCAGGTCGTGGATGTCCGGGATGTCGCTGTCTTGGCCCAGTACTGGCTCACGGACTTCCGGGTCATCGCACACTGGAAGCTCGACGAGCAGGCGGGGAATCGGGCCAAGGACAGCGTCGGCGGTTACGACGGCATGATCCAGGGCAACCCGGTATGGCAACCGCACGGCGGCAAGCTCGGCGGGGCCATCCAACTGGACGGGATTGACGATTGCATCAGCACGATTCCGATCCTGAACCCGGCGGACGGACCGCTCAGCATCTTCGTATGGGTCAAGGGTGGCGCTGCGGGACAGGTCATCCTGTCGCAGGCCAACAGTGCCAATTGGCTGTGTGCCGATGCGCAGGGTTGTCTGATGACCGAATTGACGGCGCCAGGCCGGTCCGCCCGAAACCTGGCCTCCTCCGCGGTCCTTACCGACGGCGCCTGGCACCGCGTGGGATTCGTCTGGGGCGGCTTGAACCGGGTTCTCTACGTCGACAATGTCGAGGTGGCCCGGGACACCCAACCTGCTCTGGCGGGGTCCACGAACGGCCTGAACATCGGCGCCGGCAGCACGCTCGCCCCCGGCACGTTCTGGTCCGGCCTGATCGACGATGTGCGGATCTACAACCGGGCGGTCAAGCCATAGAGAGCCTATGGACTTGCCAGCTGTAAGAATGCATGCCATTGGGCAGGGGCGTGACTTGTCGGGCCGAGAATCATCTACGACGCTTCTTCGCACCCATACAGTTCGACGTGGCTTTTCAAGCGACACGGCAGGAACTCGTATCGAGGATTCGATGGAGGCCCATCCACGTAGACCGCAAAGAAGCCGGGAACGCGTGCAAGGAGCAAATTCTTGAAATCACGCCTGGTCGTGGGGCTGATCTCCGCTCGCAAAACCACCTCTCCTACTTTCCGCTTGTTTGCGGAGAATAATTCAGGGACCGATAGCTCAACCATCCAGAAAAGTGATTTACTGATCGCGGCATAAATACGATCAAGTTCTGTCAAGGGTCAATCCCGCTTGGGCAAAGAAGGATTGGATAAGATGTGGCTTGTGACGGAGACGCCCGACGGCCAGATGGAACTGCTCGTGCAATTCCTCGAGGTCTCGACACACGAGATTGCGCCTCTCGACGTGCTTGAGGTGGTGCCAGCCACCCTCGTCCCACGGATTCAGGTCCGGGGCATACGGCGGCAGGGCTTCCACCCGGATCTGGCCCTCTGTGCCCCCCACGAACTCCGTGACCTCGTGGCGGCGGTGAATGGGCGAGCCGTCCCAGATCACCAAGAGCCTCGGGCTGGCCACCCGTCTCAAATGCATGAGGAACTCGATGGTATGCAGTCCGTTCAACGACTCTTGCCGCACGAGGGTATAGACCTTGCCTGCGGGTGTCAGCGCCCCCATGGCCGACAGGTGATCGCGCGTCACCTTCTCCCGCAAGACCGGAGTCCGCGCTTCCGGGGCGTAGGTCCGCACCAAGCCCGGCAGCAAGTAGAAGCCCGATTCGTCCGTCAAGACAAGGGTTTTTCGCTCCCGGCGGGCCTGCCGCCGCAGCTGCGGCCAAGTTTCCTGCCGCCACCGCGCAATGGCCGCTTCGTCCCGCTGCACCGCCCGTGTGATCGGCATCTGGGGCGTCCAGCGCAGCGCCTGGAGCAAGCGGCGGACGTGATCTTTGTGGTACCGGACACCGAATTCCTCCTGGATTACCGCCGCGACGCGGGCACAGGTCCACACCTGGCCGCGAAACCCGTACGCTTCCGGACCGTGCGAAAGGAACTCGGGAATCAGACGCCTCTGTTCCGACGAGAGCCGTGGGGGGCGGCCCGGCGTCGGCCGCGCACGCAAAGCGTCGGCCCCTCCGGCCCGGGCGCGGGCCAGCCAACGGCTCACCGTTTCCTCGGCCACGTTGAGCACCTCGGCGATCTCGCGCTGAAACCACCCTTGTTCCTTGAGATCTACCGCTCGCAGCCGCCGCCACTGTTGGACGCTGCGCGATCAAGTTCGAGGATTCCATCCCCTATTATAGCCGAGGAAAACTTGATCGTATTTATGCCGCGATCAGTAGGTTCAAAAGAGAAGGTAAACTCCAGCTTTTGGCGGTCCCAGTCGCTGACGCGGTCCAGATGCCGTGTATATTCCTTTCCAGTGACTAGAATGGGACGGACCACAAGCTGTTTTTGGGTGGCATAGTAAAGGAGTCTCTTTCTCCACACTTCGCTCAGGTCTGGGAGCTGCGGTAACATGCTGAATAGATAATCAACTCCTATGACCTCCGCTTGTAGGGCATTCATCTCGACCGTCGCGGGCAGGGTACCTATCGCATAGAGAACACAACCTGAATCCATGCGGCATCCCGACCCACCCTCACCAAACGCATTACAGTAGCGCTGAGTGTGGAGATATCGACGGGGTATGCAGAAATTGGAGCCCCAGTTGTCGTCGTGTGAAATGTACATGCTTACCCATGATTCGCTTGGTATATACTGCGTACCTGGTCCGACTTTGAAATAGGAGGATTCTGCTCTGTACACCCAGGTATCCTCATTGAATGTGTGACCGAATACTGGAACTGCGTGGCAGACATCTGGATCATCTGCAGTTTGAAATACTACAATTGCAGGGAAGCCTGACTCGACGCTGCCGTACAGTACCTTCTGAAAGGGGACTCTGTTATCTGGTTGCGGCTCAGTGTATGCCACAACCATGCAGCGCACACCGGCAGCGTCTAAGATGTCGCCCATCTCCTGGGGACTTAGGCCACCCCCGTCTATACCAACCTTCCGAGAAATGTGGTCAACACCTATCAGACGGTTCATCTCGCGATAGCTGAGGTCCGTCGCATCAGAAAAGCGACCTAACACAGTCTTGATCGCAACGTGAGCGCAGACATTCGTCAAGCCATTTTGTTGAGCATAGAGAAACCCCTTGGCTTGGAAAGTCTTTCCATCTACACGGCAACCCCACTCACGCTCTCCTCGCACGTAGTTGTTTTCGTGCTTGCTCGGTCTGACGACGGACTCGTAGATACGAGGCATCAGATCCATGCCTGGTATGCAGTCTTCTTTCAAGATTACGTACCCGAGGAATTCCCCCGCCGTTGCGCCGGCAAGACCTCGCACTGTCTTAAACGTCTTCGCAAAGAAGCTGATCCGTTGGAGCCGTTTCGAGATGAAACCGGGAAATCGCAGGCGAATATCCTCATTCTCCTCACGAATCTCCTCTGGTTCGTTCAAGTCTTCGATGATCGCTGTGCTTCCTCTATGTTGACGCACTTGGGATAGTATGCGTCTCATCGTCACCAGGCCACGGCACTCTTTCTCGATCATGTCGAAATTGGAACGTGGGCGTCTTAGGTCCACGATCCGCGGTGCACCGCAAGTGTCTGCGTATCTAGCGCGTAGTACTGGGGCGCACGCCTTGCCCTGATGAATCGGGGGATATCCGCCATTCTCTCCCTCCACAGTTAACCTGGGTCATTTGACAACGATCGAAGATCGTTTTGAACGTCTCTCCAGGTGCGCGAGAATTTTCAAGTACGCGGGCACATCATCGTTGATGAAAGGAATATTCCTGCTAATCGTCTCACCTTTGCACTTCTTCTTCAAATCCTGAAGGAGCGCTTTACGACTTGCCTCGATAGAAATTCTGCCTCCTTTGCTCCGCTTCTCTGCCACGATAACATCCTTTCCCCTGTGCACGACCAATCTTACCCCTCGGTGCCCATCCTCTATCATCCTGTAGATGAGCGGCACCACTATTTTCGGCGCATCTGAAAGGAATCACCTCCTGACTTAAAAACCATCGTCCTATTCATAAAGTATATCACTTCACAGGCTACCATACCAAAAGAGACCACTGAGGTTCGCGCGGAGCGCAGGACAGATGCGATACGACACCACAATCAACTCCTGCCTTTCCCTTCCCTGCACCCGCTTTGCCCATACACATAAGCCCTTGTCCACAACGAGCTTACGCCGCTTGGTGGCAGCGGTTTGCGTTGCCGCATAGAAACGAATCCGCAATAATCCGCGATTGTCACGGGGCTGCGCAAAGGTTTCAAGTTTTTTCCGGAAAATTCCCGGAAAAAAACCGGACCAGTGAGGACTTACGGCTGCCACCCAGCGCCTGATGCTCAACCCGCAACCGTCAGTACCGTCTCGTGGTGGTTGGGCCGTCGTGCTGGCGGTTGACGAAGAAGTAGCGCAGGGCGTCGATGGGGTGGTCGTAGACGCCGTCTTTGAAGGGTTGCTCGCTGCCGGCGGTGCCGGGCGTATCGGGGTAGTGGTAGCACTGCAGCGATTCGATCAGGCGCGGGCAGTTCGGGGAGATGACCAGCGTGCTCTTGCCGTCGCCGGAGCGAATGGCCCGGCGAATCAGCTCGATGCCTTCCACGATCGCGCTGCGGCGGTGCTTGGTCATGATACCGAGGCTGCGCAGCTCGCGGATCGCGCTGGCGCCGCTGGGGTCGCTCCGGCCTTCGCCGGAGGGGTCGCAGTACGTGGCTGCGACCCGCTCCCCGGGACAGGGCGTGCGGGCCTTGAGCTCGGCCGCGTGGACCTCGATCGTCGCCTGGCGGCGGACATACTCGTCGATCACCCGCACGGTGTCCTCGGGGTCCACCTGGATCCACAGGCACACGAACGGATTGACGAAGCCGAAATCCAGCGTGCGGTACAGGGGCAGGTTGGGATCGTAATCAAGCGGCCGGACATGGACGGCCGGGTCGAAGTCGCCGAAGACGGCGTTCTCGAGCGAGGGCCGCAGGCAGAGCATCTCGGACTCCCAGCCGGCCCGACTGCTGCGGCGCATCTGCGCGATGCAGTCATCGATCTTCAGATAGCCGCCGGCACTTTGGGCCCGGCCCTGGCAGTCGCCCCAGAGAGGACACTGTGAGCAGGTCCGGCCCACGCACGGCTCGATCGTTTCCCAGACGCACCACTTGAAGACCGGCACGCCCCTATCGGCCGCCGCCGCGACCTCCTTTTGCATCAGACCATAGGGCCGGTGCATCGTGCTGATCAGTTCCATGGCCGCGACGATCCGGTCCGTGCTTTGCGTCGTGAACTTGGCCGCCGCGAAGACCTCCGGGCGGAACAGCTCGACCTCGTCACAGCGCAGCTTCTGCACGTGCGTGCCGCGCACGCTGGTCGCCGACTGCTTGAGGATTTCGACCGCCGCACCGTTGGTGAAGCGGCACCTGCCTTTGCGGAGTGGCTCCGCCAGGAGCTCCTGGTAGCCCTGTTGCAGAAAGGCGGCCAGGTACTCGTACATGCGCAGGGACTGCTCGCCCGAGCCGCCCAGAATGCGGATCTGGCAGTGGGGCTTGAACACGGCATCGAGCAGCGTCGCGACCGCCGCCGTCTGAGTCTTGCCGCCTCCGCGGTTCGCCCAGACGATCGCATCGGCGGTTGTGGCATGTCCTCCGGACCGAGGCGAATCACCGGAGAAACTGTGCCACAGGTACTCCATCGGGCTGTTGTGCTCGGGACAAATCCGCCGATCCGGCACCTCGATGCCGAGAGACGTCTTGATGTAATTTCGCAGACTCTTCCTTCGTCGTCGGCTGAGCTGCCGCATGCTTCGCGCGAGCGCGATTCGGTCTTCGCGGTCCACAGGCTAGAACCTTGTTCTTGAGATTGTCCAACCTTGGTAAACACGATGACAGATCGAGATCATGTCGCTTCGCTACTCCAGCAGGGCCGTGTCACGTGGCTCCGTTGTCCGCGGGAACGATGATTGCCCAGGCATGGTACTTCGCCAAACCTCCACAGCAGGCTTTGGCACTCTGCCGATGGTTCTCGCCCTGGGCGCATTTCGCAATCGGCTGACTGATACTGACCGACGGCGGCAGCATCCCGATTCGTCGCAGTCGGTCTCGCAGAGGGCAGGACGACTTGTTTTGGTGATGGCAATTTCTCCCTTCCGGGATATAATCCTCCGGAGAATCAGAAAACGGAAAGTTGGGGAGAATGCCGGTGCCAACGTACTCTGAGAACATGTCGTTTCTTTCCTTGATGCTGCCGATCTGGGGCCTGATCGCGGCGTTTGTGCTTACCTTCATCTGCCGCCGCAAGCGGTGGGCGATTGCGATCGGTCCCGTGCTCATGTTCGCGGTCCACTTCGCGGCACAGAATGTCACGGCAATGGAAGGCCCGGCCGCGTGCGCCAGCGCCCTGGTGCTACCCCTGTGCGGGCTGCTCGTCTCGTGGGCTACCCTGAAGGTGACGAAGCGCCTGGGTCGGAGCAGGAGAACCTGAGCCGGGTCCGGCGGCCATCAGAAGCGGTGCGTGGTACGCACCCTACGGAAGAGGTGCACGCCGCTCATCAAATCGTAGGGTGCGTGCCACGCACTGCCCTGTCCTCATCAGGGGGACAGCAAAGGTGGGATTATGACGGCGCATAAGAAGGTAGCGTTGATGACCGGGGCTTCGAGCGGGATCGGGGCCGAGCTGGCCAGGGTCCATGCCGAGCATGGCGGCGACCTGATCGTTGTCGCCCGGCGGCGGGAGAGATTGGAATCGCTCAAAGCGGAACTTGAGGCGGCGCATGGAGTTACGGTGCATGTCCTGCCCAAGGACTTGGCCCGGCCCCAGGCCCCGGAGCAGATCTACGACGAGGTCCGGTCGCTGGGTGTCACGGTCGATTACCTGGTGAACAACGCCGGGTTCGGATATCGTGGCTTTTTTCACAAACAGGACTGGGCGACCAATGAGGCGATGATCAAGCTCAACATCCTCGCCCTGGCGGCGCTGACACGGCGGTTCCTGCCGGACATGGTCGCCCGCCACAGCGGCCGGATTCTGAACTTGGGGTCCACAGCAGGCTTCCTGCCGGGCCCGCTGAACGCCGTCTACTATGCGAGCAAGGCGTTCGTCATCTCCTTCAGCGAAGCCATCGCCAACGAGCTGCGCCACACCGGCGTGACCGTCACCGTCCTGTGCCCCGGCCCGACACAGAGCGAATTCACCCGCATCGCGCAGATGAGCGACACCAATCTCACCAGGATGCTGGCTTCCGCCCGCCGGGTCGCCGAGGCCGGCTATGAGGCCATGCTCCGGGGCAAAACAGTCATCGTGCCGGGTCTCGCCAATAGAATCACGGTTCACGGCCTGCTGCGACTGTCCCCCCGCCGGCTCAGCACCCGCATCTCCCGCTTTCTGATGGAAAAACGCGAGAGAAAATAGTCGCGCGGCGCGTGGTGCGCACCACGCACCATCGTTATGTGCATCACTGACACAAAGATAAAACGCGACAAAGAAGCGTAATCGCCCCGCAAAATACGTACTTATACGGATACGCAAATCTGTCGACGCCAGTAATATTTGGCCGCCAGGCAGCTCGTCAGAGTGAACGGCTGGCCGGTGGAGGCCGCTTGGTATTTGCACGAGACGGGAAAAAATTATTCATTTTCTTATCAACACTCGGCCATTGGCAATCGCCAATATAAAGGTGCTCTTGTTTGGTGGCAGGAACAATGACCGGTCGATCCCGCAAACGCATCTACGTGTTTGAGAAGGAGGCAGGCGTTTCGCGACTTGCTTGAGAACTCTCTGGCGCCGGAAGAGGCCTCGATCAGCGGATTCTCCCAACACCTGGAATGTATCGCCGAGCTCGCGATAAAACCCTGCGATTTGCTGATCGTTGACTGGGACGGCTGTTCGGAGGAAGGACTCGATGTGATCGAGCGAGCCCGACGGCTGACGCCCTGGGTTTCGAGCGTGGCCATTGTCGAACATGCGGCCGTCGACAAGGCCATCCGGGCCATGCGGGCGGGCGCCGGCGACTGCCTCGATAAACCCGTGCCCGAGGACCGGCTGCTGACGGTCGTGCGGACCCAACTGGCGCGGGTTGACATCTCCACGCGCCGCCGCCCCCGGGCCCTGACCCTGATGGAGGTCCAAATCCTGCAATTGATTCTGGCCGGCCGGACCAGCTATGAAATAGCCGACGATCTTCATCGCTCCAAGCGAACCATCGATGTGCACCGCAAGAACATCATGCGGAAGCTCCAGGCCACCGGGCTGGTGGACCTCATCAAGCGGGCCCTCGGCATGGGCTTCGCCGAGCAGCAGGAGTCGGCGGACGGCAGGTCCGGACCCGAGGAAGATCGGCCCGGCCCCCCCGCCGCAGGACTCGCGTAGAATACCAAAGAAATCCCTCTGGACTTGTTAAAGAGCACGGCGCTGATCTATGACGCCGCTGTGACGGCTGCTTCCGGCGGTGCAGCGTCGGCGGTTGCCGGAGGATCAGCCTGGTCCAGGAATGACCGCGCGAGGCGCGCCAGGGCCGCCGTCCTCTGGGCCGCGCGCGTTAAGCCCTCCGGCAGGCCCACGGCGGCCTGCGCGAGGGCCTGGGCAACCAACTGTTCTTGCGCCTCATCCGCGAAGAAAACGATCGGTGTGGCGAAAGCACGGCCCGTCCGTGACGACGGCCGCACCGGCCCCTCCGCATTGATGAGCCGTTCGAGCTGCCCGCGCGTCTGCGGCAGCCGTTGGGCAAGCTTGCGGGGCGCCATGGTGACGCGCAAGCGCTGGAGCAGGGCCAGCTTCTTGTCCAGCATGTCCCGCCCGTTGAGGCGGTTGAGCGTGGCGAGCAAGATGTCGGTCTCGGCATCGCTGACGTCCCAGACCACCGCCTCGGCGCTCTTATGACCCAGGGTGCGCAGTGCCTCGCAGCGATGGTGGCCATTGATGATCTGGAAGAAGCCGCGTCGGCCGGGACACGGACGAACCACCAGCGGCTCATACCGCCCGATCCGCTCCATGTTGCGGACCAGCTTCTCGAAGGTCGCCCGGCTCATGCGGTTCGGATGGCCCGGATGTGGCACGAGCCGGTCCAGCGAAATACGCCTGATCCTGGTACTCACCATTGCGTGGCCTCCCAAGCGTCGTGCCATCGCGGATTGCGTGGGACCGGCGGCGCTAATCCGCAATCCGCAATCATCAATCCGCAATGGGTTGAACCAGATGTAGTACGCCGGACGGTGGGTCAGCCGGCTCAGGATGTACCGCGTTCGTTCGAGGCCGTCCGGCATGGTCCGGCGGGTTCCGTGACTCTTGAGGAACCGCCGCATTCGGGCCTCGATGAATGTGCGGGCGGCCGCTCCCAAGCGGTCGAGCCCCTGCTGCACACGTTCGGGATCGAGCAGATCGTTCTCTTCGATGCCGACGGCGCTGAGCGCCTCCAGCAACTCGACGTGCTCGACGGGCACCCGCGGCTCGAAACATTGCATGCCCGCCCGCTCCAGAAAAGGGTTCACCAGGGGCATGACGCCGAGCGCTTCGATGATGGGAACGTTCAGTCTGGGCATGGTTTCGCGGACGAGCCGGACCGCCAGGCCGATGCCGCGGAAGCGCGGCTCGACGACCACCCGCGCAAGGCAGCGAACGTGGCGGTTGAGCAACTGAAGTTCGGTCTGCCGATCCAGCCCGTGGAAGGCGCCGCGGGTCGCGAGGGTGCGCAGCTCGATGCGCGGGTTCGGCATCGCATAGACGATCACCCCGGCGGGCCGGCGTCCCAGCGACCCGAGGGCGCGCTTCGGCCGGATCGCATACACGGCCTTGATGCCGACCGGCCGACCGTCCCGATAGTGGTACGCCGCCAACCGCCGGTAGTCGCTCATCTCACCCGGCACGATCTCCAGCTCTCTGTGAATCGAACACCTATGCATTCTTGTCTCCCACCGTTCCTTGTCATCCCTTCGGCTGCGCTCAGGGCAAGCTCTGAGCGAAGCGAAGGATCTGGGTCGCGAACGAGAGAAACCTCCCCTTCGCCGGCCAGATTCCTTTGGCTTCGCCTCAGAACGACAAAGGTCATATTGCTCGCTCTCACCGCCGGGTTTTGTAGATCACTTCGGCGGGACCTGAAAAGTCCTTGACGATGAGCACATCCGGGGCGAGGTCCAGCAGGATATCGTCACGACTGGACGCCAGGACCAGTGTCGTGCCCGTCCGCTTGGCCAGCCGGCAGACGTTGTACGCGACGGTGGCCGCCGTGATCCGGTCCAGCGTACTGCAAAACTCATCGGCAAAGACAAACGGCTTGCCGGCCGCCAGCGCCCGGGCGAGGCGAAAGCGATGCTGCTGCCCGTCGCTGAGCCGGTGGGGCCGATTCAAAAGGGAAAAGACGTCACTCAAGCCCACGGCGCTCAGCGTCCGCAGGCTGGTGACAAAATCGCCGTCGAAGCAGTCCACCACGGTCTGGCCCTCGGGCAGGTCGATGTCGGCCAGGTTGACCGCCTCGGCGGCCGGCACGCACCGCTGGAGCTCCCGCAGCAGCACGCTCTTGCCGGCACCGGAAGCTCCCATGATGAAGGTGATGTCCCCCGGCCGGATGTCCACCCGGCACTGATGGACCGGGGCGCGGTCGGTCAGCCGGTCGATCGTCAGCCCGAACATCCGGCAGACCCGCACGGCTTTGTCGCTGAGCGGCCCCTGCCAGGGGAACTGCCTGGCTACCTGGTATGTCCCCATCCGTAAAGCTCCCTTCCCTTGTGCCTTCGCATCTTGGCGAAGTCCTTTCATACGGCCGCCGGCGCGCGGGTCATTTGGCGGGCCTTGGCGATGATGCGCCGGAGACGCCGGTGACCGAGGTGGTGGCGGCGGCGGACGCACGCCAGCGACAGCCCGCGCACGAAGTGGTCCCGGATCACGTCCAACTCCACCGGGCGGAAGTGCCGTTGATTCCGCAGGCACACGGTATACGTGGGATCCGAGAGCCGGTGGATCATCCGGTGAATCCGGCGGCACACCGTGGAGGGGCTCAGGCCGGTCCACCGGGCAATCTCGTGAAAATTGCGGCCCGCCTCCAGGTGCATCTGCAGCAGGGCCCGGTCCTGACAGTTGAGCAGATTCGCCCGCAGGTCCAGCAGGTCCACCCGCGCGCGCCATTGCTCCGCCGCCGCGCGCCTGGTGGCCGGACCCGCGACCTCTGCCGGGCCCGGCGCCCGTTCCTCCCGAACCTCCCGCGTGTCGACCTGTTCCATTCTCCCAACTCCTTCCGTAGTCTGAGATATCATCAAACAACCATATACTGCTCGCCGCATTTTATCTGCCCGCAACTCTCGGTCAAGTAGTTTGTTCGTTTTTTGTACAACTTTTTTTCTGGGCCAACCTAACGTCACGTGATCAAAGGGTTTAGGGCGATTCTCGTGGGCGCTTTTTCTGCCAGGATCGCTCCCGGAGTGCCGCCCGTCAGAGGGACGCCGGCTTCGCATGGGTCTGCCTGTCTTTTCCTTGCGCTTCTCACTCATCGATGATCCATCATAAATCATCCATCCGAGGGCCTCGTGGTCCCTCTACCCTGGGGCCGTGTTGCACGAATCGTGCCGGAATTCTGCGCCCGGCGGAGGCCCGCAATTCGCGCAAGTCCCGGCCGGACAAGGAATAAAAAAATCTTCGCCGCGGGGGTGTTTTGCGTTTTGCACTGTTGCACGAACGTGGTCGTCTTGCGCTGCGGGTCCGGGGCCGCGCTCAGCAAAAACCTGATGACAGAGAGGAGCCCTTTCGCGTAGGATGACGAGTGCATTGGATCATTGTTGCCTGCGGAGATCTGCGATGCGTGCGAAATGGAATTGGCAAGTGGGTGCGATCTTGCTGGTGTGTCTGGCCGGGGCGGGCTGCGAGCCGAAGCAGGAGCCGACGCCCCTGACCGAGGAAATGGAGCGGGAAATGCGGCTGGTTGCCCCGACGGTCGGCGGTCCCAGTCAGGAATTCTCCGTCCCGAGGGATCCGGCCGACATCGTGGCGCCTGTGGGAGCCGCCCTGAAAGACGCCGGCGTCAGCGTCGTTCAGGAACGTAACTCCGACGGGAGCCGGTGGCTCCTCGGCAAGTCTCTGGCCGACCGCCGCGTCCTCGTGCAGATCCTGCCGGTCTACCCGGG
This sequence comes from uncultured Planctomycetota bacterium, assembly GCA_963699595.1. GTDB lineage: Bacteria > Planctomycetota > Phycisphaerae > Sedimentisphaerales > Anaerobacaceae > PLanc-01. Next base: position 45,167 of record CAVOUO010000026.1, on the reverse strand, counting down.
ACGCTCCACGGTCAAAGTCACGGTCGAAGGGGGCGACGCCCTGGCCCGCGACCTGCTGAAGAACCTGTCCGAAGGGATTGGCAGGCGCGTGCGTTAGCCGCACGAGCCGGATGCCGCCTGCTCCCCGGGGCTTCCCTGTGGATCGCCCCACGGCGGAAGGTCTTGTGCTCTGTCCGGGCGGTCGGGTCTTGACACTATTTCAGGATCGGGAGGAATGAGGATGTGGAGTGCCGTAAGTCACGAGGGGAACAGGCGTTGGTGGGTTCTGATGGTGGCGGCGGGGATCGTGGGGATCGCCGCCTCGATGGTGTGGGCGGCGGAGTCAAAACCTGCCCAGCCGTACGTGCCCAACCTGATCGTGCACCGGGACCTCGAGTACGTCCCCGGTGGGCACGAGCGGCAGAAGCTGGACCTGTACCTGCAAATCCCGGCCGACATTCAAGGCGCCACTGCGGCCGCTGATCGTCTGGGTCCATGGCGGGGCATGGCTGGGCGGCAGCAAGAACCCCTGCCCGGCGCTGCGCTTCGTGAAACAGGGCTACGCCGTCGCCAGCATCAACTACCGGCTCAGCCAGCATGCGCTCTTTCCCGCCCAGATCGAGGACTGCAAAGCGGCCATCCGCTGGCTGCGGGCGAACGCCGGCCAGTACCATTACGATCCGAATCGCATCGGCGTCTGGGGCGCCTCGGCGGGTGGGCACCTGGTGGCCCTGCTGGGCACCACGGGCAACGTCAAGGAGTTCGACGTTGGGCCCAACGCGAACGTCTCCAGCCGGGTCCAGGCGGTCTGCGATTCCTTCGGTCCCACCGACTTCGCGAAGATGAGCAGTTTCCCAAGCACGATGAAGCACGACGCCGCCGACTCGCCGGAATCGAAGCTCATCGGCGGTCCCATCCAGGAGAACAAGGACAAGGTCCGGCGGGCCAATCCCATCACGTACGTGACGAAAGATGACCCACCGTTCCTGATCGTCCACGGCGACAAGGACCCGCTCGTGCCGCACAACCAGAGCGAGATCCTTCTGGACGCTCTCAAGCAAGCCGGCGTCGAGGCGACCCTGTACACCGTCTCCGGCGGCGGCCACGGCGGCTTCAAAGACCCCCAGGTCGACACCATCGTCACCCAATTCTTCCAGAAACAGCTCCGGCCTTGAGTCAGGGTATCCGCCAGATGAAGATGGTGCGTGGTGCGCATCCCACGCATCATGCACGGCCCACGCTGGCTTGTAGGGTGCGCCACGCACCGCTCCATAGGCCACCCATGCGCACAGGCAATTGCCCTGCGGCGCCCTCCTTTTTGCGCTTGCATAGAGGCACTTTCGTGCGATGATGAGAGCAGGATAGATTCTTGACAGGGATGGTTGGATGGAAGAGTTCTGGGGTTTGTGGGCGTTGCTGGCGGTGGCGGCGGTGCTCTGCGGGCCGGTGGCACTCGCGGTGAGCCTGACCGCTCTGAAGCGGATCCGGGAGATTCAGAGCGAGCTTGAGATGATGATCGAAGCTGCGCCCCCGGCGGAGCGACGCGCCGGCGACCGGCCCCGCCTGACGCCGATCTTTCCTGCCCCTCCGGCGGTCGGTCCCGCCGCACCGGCCGCTCCACCGACGATCCCGGCCGAAAGCCCCGGTGGCCATCCCCCTTCGCCCGGCCCGGAGGTACGCCCGATGGTACCCAACGTGGCCCGACCCCGCCGGGAGTCTCTGGCCCTGGAGCAGCGGATTGGAACACGATGGGCGCTGGTCGCGGGCGTGATCACGATTGTCTTCGCCGTGGGGTTCTTCCTGAATTATGCCTATGAGAGCGGCTGGATCGGACCGCTGGGCCGGGTGCTCATTGCCGCCGCCGGCGGGCTGCTGGCGCTGGCGATCGGCGAGCTGACGCGGCGGCGCGGCTATGATTTTGTGGCCAAGGGCGTCACGGCCCTGGGCTTTGCGATTCTCTATGCGACCGTCTTCGCGGCCCACCGGTGGTACGGCCTCCTCGGCTCGGCCCCGGCGTATGGGTTGGCCACCGCGATCACCACGGCGGCCATGTTCTACGCGGTCGTTCTGGACGAAGTCATCGTGGCCGTGCTGTCCCTGGTCGGCGGCTACATCACGCCGGTCGTGCTGTCCACGGGTGAGAATCTGCCGACCCTGCTGTTCAGCTACGTCCTGATTCTCAGCGCCGGCGCGGTGCTATGTGCGTACTCGCGCAAGTGGAGTGCCGTCAACATCGTTGCCTTCTTCGGGACGTATCTGCTGTACATGGGCTGGTGGGAGCGATTCTACCGGCCGGCCCTGGACCGCGGCGTGACGCCGCAACTGGGCGTCGCGCTGTTCTGGCTCTGCGTGTTCTTCTTCGTCTACCTGCTCGTGCCGCTGCTGCACACGCTGGTCCGCCGGGTCCGCGCGCAACGCAGGACCTGGTGCTCGTGCTGGCCAACGGCGGCGTCGTTCTGTACTTCCTGGCTAGCCATGCTGATGGACGAGCACCAGAATGGGCTGGCGTTGTGCAGTCTGCTCATGGGCGTGGCGTATCTGAGCCTGACGGTCCTGGCCTTCCTCCGCTGCCCGGACGACGCCAACCTGCGGATCACGCTCCTGCTCGCCGGGCTGTCGTTCGCCTCGCTCGCCGTGCCGCTGTACTTCGAAGCGAATGCCATAGCGGTCATCTGGGCCATCGAGGCGGTCGCTCTCGCGGCCGTCGGTCTGCGCTACCGCAACCTCCTGATCCAGGCGGCGGCCGGCCTCCTGGCGGCCCTGACCGTCGGCGACCTCCTCTATCATCTGCCCCTGCACACCCAGTCATTCCGGCCCGTGCTCAATGCGGCCTTCGGCACGTGGTCCTTCGTCGCGGCGGCCCTCCTCGCGGGCCACGTCCTCTACCGCCTCGACAAGCATCTGGACCCGGCTATCCGGCAAGCAGTGACGCAAATCCTCTATGCGGCCGGGCTGCTGCTGCTCATGGCCGCCATCGGCTTGGAGCTGTGGTACGTTCCCAACCACGAGGCGGACGCCTTCTTCTCGCGACAGATGATTCTGGTCTTCGCCGTCTTTCTGCTTTTGTTCGTGGCCCGGCCGGCAGCAGCCGCGCGGACCCCTGTGCCCGCTGGTCACCATCAGTATCGGCGTGATCGGGTCCATCTTCCTCCTCCTCGCGCATCCGCAGTTCCACAGGCAACCCTTTCCGCTTTTTCTGAACGCGGGTTTTGTCCGGGCCCTGGCTCTGGTGGCCGCGTTGTTCACTGCGGCCTGGCTGGCTCGACGAGATGGCCAGAAGCTGCTGGAGGAGCTACCCGCCGCACCGGTCCTGGGGCTGTTCGGCATCCTGGTGCTGTGGCTCGTGATGACGCAGGAGATCTGGGTCCACTATCGTCTCGGCCACGGCGCCAACTGGCGGCCGTCGGCGCACATGTATATCTCGGTGTTGTGGGCGGTGTATGCGTCGGCTCTGATGGTCATTGGCTTGCGGTGGCGCCGCCGATCGGTGCGCTACCTCGGGCTGGGCATCTTCGTGCTGCTGCTGGCGAAGATCTTCCTCGTGGACACCCGGACGCTGGATGTGACGTACCGGATCGCCGGCTTCCTGGCGACCGGCCTGGCGCTGATCGGCGTCTCCTACCTGTACCAGTACCTCAAGAAGATGGGCTTCTTCGAGCCCGCCCGGCCGAACGAGGACGCCGCCCAGGACCCGCCAGGGGTGAACGGCGCGTGAGATGGACGAGTTGTTCGAGGCATTGGAGCGGTCCGAGTTTCGCCGCCGGTTTCGACTGAGGGCAAGGAGGCCGCGTACCTCCGGGAGAAGGGGCTGGACACCGTCCCGTTGCCTCCGAAGCGCAAAACTCCCGCCCGCAGGGCGGCAAGGCATGCAGTTCAGCAAATACAATCTTAGCGTGGCGGGCGTAGTGGCAGCGCCATTAAGGGCGAAAAAATATGGGCTTGCCTATAGACAATTTCGACCAATTCTGGTATATTAAAGAGTTGGGCGTCAAAGAATACTCAGGGCAGCAGCACGTGCCACTTTGCTCTGGGCGCGGTCGAGGGTGCGTTGGTGAATCTACAGCAGGTTGAATAGACGGTTGTTGGCTGCCGGATTCGATTCGCGGTCTGGTTTCTGGAGGAGTGAGAAAATGGTCACGTCCGTTCGATTAGCATTCCCACGCGGGATTTGGCTCATTTGTGCCGTGCTTGGTGTCGCTTCAACCGCCCGCGCGGACATGGTCTCAGTCCAGATCGCTGGGGGGGTAACCTATTCAGATTTTGATACCATAGGTGTCGGCACCGCAGTCACGGGCCTTTACACCTACGACGATACCCTGGTGCCGGTCGTGCCCATCCCCTTCAACGGATGGTATCGACCGATTACCGCCGAGCTTGGCTTCGCGGATGGCTCCTCAGTGAGCTCGAATGAGGCGGAGATTTTGGTGAACAACAATAGCAGCGGCATCGGCTCGACCGATGAATACGGCGTGCACCTCCGCGGCACCCCCGGCACGGTGACTGGAGCGTTCGCCGGCTATGTTGCAGACGGGTGGATCTTCGCTCGACAAGATCTAACGGGGACTGCATGGGACGGCATAGCCCTGCCGGACCCAGAGACCGTCCTGACGCGGCTGCCTGTCGACAGCAGCCTTTTGCTCTTCCAAGATGTGGCCGGCAACTACAAGTTTGTGGATTTCGAGATCACGGATTTGTCGGTCGTCCCCGTTCCCGGCGCACTGCTGCTCGGGGCCATCGGTCTGGGCTGCTCCCACCGGCTGTTGCGACGCAGGTCGATCTGACCGGCACCCGGCGCTTCACCGTCGTCTCGGCCCATCAAGGGCGCCCGTCGTACCCTGCGCCGTTGCATGTGGGCATGGATATATCCTATGATTGAGCGCTGCGTGGCACGTACCCTGCAAATCTGCCTGCTTATTCTCGTTTTCCCCTCTACATCCGGCCATCGAGAAGCACCTTCGCCAAGGGTGTTGTCGAGATAGCCGCGTAGCAGCGGGGTGCGGCGACCCAGGGCAGCACCCCTGTCCAATCTGGTTGACGCTCATGCGTGACTTGGATGAGCTATTCGAAGCGTTGCAGCGGTCCGAATTCCGCCGGCGATTTCGATTGGGAGGCAGGGAAGCGGCGTACCTGCAGGAAAAAGGCCTGGACATCGTCCTGGCCCATGCGCGCGACTTCATCGAGAAGCGGCTGGCCCCGGCCGAGCCGGTCAACGACGGCCGGCAGACGCCCATGCGGAACCACCCGGTCTTCATCGCCCAGCACGCCACGGCCACCTGCTGTCGCGGCTGCCTGGAGAAATGGCACCAGATTCCTAAAGGCCGACCGTTATCTGACCGAGAAGTGCAGTACATCGTGGCCGTCATCGAACGCTGGCTGATACGGCAGCGCGTGGATGGACAAGCGTGACGGCTGCGTCCGAAAATAGTTGTACCCACCTCGTTGCGGTGTTACACTGAGCGTGTGCGGCTCCCAAACGCGATCTATCGCGTTTGGTGGGGCTCCCAGCCGCGAGTATGCGGCTGGGGACCCGGGTCCCTGCCAATGGAGTCGTCAAGGATGCCAATGCCGGAACGGAATCGGAAGGTCGTTGTCATCGGCGGGGTCTACATCGACTTAGCCGTCCGGTGCTCTCATGTTCCCGCCCCGGGCCAGCAGCTTGGGGGCTCCTCCCTTTCCTGCACCGTGGCCGGTCCCGGCCCGCTCCAGGCCGTCCAAGCGGCCCTGTGCCATTGCGATGTCTCCCTGGTCGGCAAGGTCGGCGGCGATGCCTTCGCCCAGATGGCCCTCAAGAGCCTCGCCGAGTACAAGGTGGACACCGAATACCTCTTCTTCGCCGAGGCCAAGAGCACGGGCGTCATCGTGACCCTGGTCAACGCCGAGGGCGAGAACGCCGTCTGCCGCTACACGGGGGCCAACAGCGCCCTGCAGCCGGCGGATATCCAGTTGGCGGAAGAGCGGATCGCGGAGGCGAAGGTCTGCCTGATCCACGGGTGCCTGCCCCAGGAGGCGATCGTGGCGGCGATTCATGCCGCCAACCTGCACCGCACGCCGGTGATCCTGAATCCCGCCCAGCCGATCGAGCAGACGGAGCAGCCCGGCCCCGCCCTGCCGTCCGAGTATTTCTCCGCCGACGTCCTGGTCTGCAATCTGACCAGTGCGGCCCAGATCGCCGACCAGTCCGGCGCGGACATCCGCACGGCCAAGATGATCGGCTCCGACCTGGTCGCCCGCGGCGTGCACTGGTGCCGTGCTCACGATGGGCCCGCGCGGCTGCGTCATCGTCGATCGCAGCGGGGCCGATCACATCCCGGCCTTCGACGTGGACGTCGTGGACCGCACCGGCAGCGGCGAGGCCTTCGCCGGCGCCCTGGCGGCGTACTGTGCCGTCAAGCAACGACCTGCGGGAGGCCGTCAAATTCGCCTCCGCCGCCGGCGCCCTGGTCTGCACCAAGTTCGGCGCGATCGAGGCCCTGCCCACCGAGGCCGAGATCATCCAACTCCTGCAACGCGAAGACATCGAAGGCTTCGCCTCCCCCCGCGGCAAGTAATCCCCTCCCCACCTTCCCACGCCAGTCAACATGTCCCATGCCTGACACGGATTGGAGAAATCCGCGCGTCAGGGACTCTGTCATCCTGAGGCGAAGCCGAAGGATCTGGGCACCGAACTTGAGGTTCCTCTCGTTCGCAGCCCGGACCTTCGCTGCGCTCAGAGCTTGCCCTGAGCAGAGCCGAAGGGATGACACGGGTACGCGCGGCGGGTGGCAGCGGCAAGCCCAGCTTGCCGCTGCCACCCGGCTGTGTCTCCCATCCGTTCACCCTGAGGCACTCGGGGAGCCCGCGTCCCCGTCCCGAAGTCCGAAGAATCGGCGCAAGCCTACGTATGCCGTACTACGTATTACGTAACGTAATCGTATTCTTACGTATTACGTAAGGCAAACCGCGTGCCAACTCGTGCATCTGGTGCGCAGGCTTCTCTGCGGCTGCCGGGCTACGCCGGCGTCGAAGCAAAAACGATCACGTTTGTGCAACAGTTCAAAAGCTAAAACACCCCCAACGCAAGAAATTTTTTATTCGTTGCCCAACAAAGACTTACCACATTTTGCCGACCTTCGTTTGGCACGGAATTTCGGCACGATTCGTGCAACACGGCCCCAGGGTAGAGGGACGCAAGAATTCAGGCGTCCCGGAAATGAAGGCGAAAAGCGACGCGAAGTCACGGTCGGAAAGGCAGCGGAATATGGGATTCGAGCTGGATGTTTTCGAGGAGCGGACCGGGGACAGGGGTCCCCAAGCGCCCAACGCCGCGTTGGGGAACCCCACCAGGCGCAACGCCGCGCGGCCGGCGGCCCTCGATGCCAGTTTCGTCGACTGGCTCGTGGACGTGCATGCGGCGGCGATCCAGGAGCACTTCTCCCGGCTGTGGGACTACTACGCCAATCCGATGGTCGCCGCTCGCCGGCGGCGGGGCGGCCGAGCGCAAGGTCAGCGAGTCCGGGCGGTGTTACGTCCAGGCCCAGGAGTACGGCCTGCCCGCCCGCATCACGGGCCTGGCTCCACGGCCCCCACTTCGGCGTGTTCGGCTCCCGCGCCGTCAAAGACATCCAGAGAAAGGAAATCGTCATCGAGAACGATATCGCCTGGCGCATCAATGCGGCGGCGGATTTTCTCTTCGGCAAACCCATCAGCCTGATCTCCCGGGCCCCCGACGGCCGGAAGCGCGAAGACCATTGAAGCGATCCTAAAGGCGCTGTTCGCGGCCAACGGCGGCCTCGGTTTCTTCCAGGATATGGCGGTGCTCGGAAGCGTCTACGGGTTCGTCGATTGCTTCCTCCGGCCCGGAGCCTCTCTCCTGGGTCATCGGTCCTCCTCCACCCCTTCTTCACTTCCCCTATCCTCCGTGCTGCAAATGGCACAAGCAATCGATCTGGAACTGATCGAGGCGCCGAGAGCACTGCCTGTCCTGGATGAAGATGACTATCGGGTCATCCGGTACTACGTGCAGCATTTCCACCAGAAGAAGAACGCGGTGGGCCAGCGGGGCTCGTTTCTTTCGCGGCTGCTCGGCGCCGTCGGGCTCTCGGGCGGACACCCGGCAGGTCGTCGCCGTGACGGAGATCACGTCGCCCGAGCACTGGCAGCGGTACGAGGACAAGGAGCTGGTCGCCGAGGGCGACGTGCCGTGGGGCTTCCTGCCGGTCGTGCACATTCAGAACATCGCTCAGCCCTACTACTACGAGGGCGTCAGCGACGTGGAGCCGCTGATCCCGCTGCAGGATGAGCTGAACACGCGGCTCAGCGACCGGGCCAGCCGGATCACGTTCCAGTCGTTCAAGATGTACCTCGGCAAGGGCATCGAGGGCTTCGAGGACAAGCCCGTCTCGCCCGGGCGGATGTGGTACACGGACAATCCGGATGCGTCCATTCAGGAATTCGGCGGGCGATGCCGCGGCCCCCAGCGAGGATCTGCACATCGCCGAGATTCGCGAGGCGCTGGACAAGACCAGCGGCGTGACCCCGGTCATGGCGGGCATTCTCAAGGACCGGCTCGGCAATCTGACCAGCGCGGTGGCCCTGCGCCTGACGTTCCTGGGCATGCTCAGCAAGAACGAGCGCAAGCGGCACACCTACAGCGAAGGTCTCAAGAAGATCTGCCGGATGGTCCTGAGCATCCTCGACACCGCCAACGTCTACGCGACCAGCGCCCGAGGAGCGGGACGTGGACATCGTCTTCGCCAGCCCCTTGCCCGAGGACACGATGGCCAAGCTCCAGGAAGCGCAGATCAAACGAGAGCTGGGCGTTCCCACCGAGCAGGTGCTCAAAGAATTGGGGTACGGGACGGTGGGAGTTTGATGTTTGAAGTGTGAAGTTCGTAGGGTGCGTACCACGCACCGCTCAATATTCGGATTGTCACAATCCTGAGTTCGAAACCCCTCTTCCAGGAAAGGAACCTGTCATGAACCCGGATACCGAACAAGCAAGCGAGGAGAAGAACGCCGCCGATCCGGCCGCACAACTGGCCGAGGCCAACGAGAAGATCGCCCGGATGTCGCGCGACCTGGACGAGCTGCAATTGGAGCAGAAGCTGACGCACAAGCTGGCGGCCGCCGGCGCGGTCGATCTGGAGACCGCCGTCCTGGTGGCCAAAGCGCGGATGGACGGGCAAGACCGGGGCGGACGTTGGACGGCTGTGTCGCCCAACTGAGAAAGGAGAAGGCGTATCTGTTCGGTGGACCGGCCGAGACCGCCGCCCCGCGCCGGACCGCCCCCGTGAAAGACCGGATGCCGGCCAGTCCCACGGCGCTCGAACAAGCGGCCCAAAAGGCAGCGCAGACCGGCAGCCGGGCGGACCTGCACCACTACCTCAAGCTGCGCAAGAACCTGCTGTAGCATCCTTGTCATCCCTTCGCCGGGCTCAGGGCGGGCTCTGAACGGAGCGCAGCACAGTGAAGGATCTGGGATGCAACGGTAAGCACCCTCTCATTCAAGGCCAGATCCTTCGCTATCGCTCAGGATGACAAGAACCGTGTGAATGACCAACGAAGTGGCTTATTAAGGAGAAAGAACCATGGCTTTTACAGGAAAAGCGACGTACTCGGCGGGAACGAACCTGCCGGAACTGGCGGAAGATGTGGCGGATCTGGTCGGCGTCATCTCGCCGCACGAGACGCCGTTGCTGGAGCTGCTGGGCGATCCGCTGCACGAGGCGACCAGCCCGCGCCACGAGTGGCTCGAAGATGAGCTGCTGCCCAACAAGGATGCGATCGACGACGCCACCTGGGCGGACCCGGCCGCCGATACGACGTTCAACGTGGACCACGGCAGCCGGTTCCGCGTCGGCGACCAGATCCAGGTCGAGGGCAGCGAAGAGCTGATGCTCGTGACGGCGGTCAATGGCAACGCGCTGACGGTCGTGCGCGGGTACGCCGGCACGACCGCGGAGAACCTGGCGGACAACCAGGTGCTCAACATCCTGGGCAATGCGGCCCTGGAGGGCGACGACAAACCGAACGCCCGCTTCACGAATCGCGTGCGGTGCGCCAACTACACGCAGATCTTCACGGCGGCGGTCGAAGTCAGCGGCAGCGACCTCGTCGCCCGTCAGCTCGGTCTGGCCGACGAGATGGAGAACCAGAAGCTGGCCCGCCTGCGCGAGCTGATGCGGGACCTGGAGAACACCGTCATCAACGGCGGCCAGCCCGACAGCGACCCGCAAGGCGGCGACACGGTCCGCCGGACGATGAAGGGCATCATTCCAGCACCTCTCGACCAACGTCTTCCGCACGGGCGACAGCGGCTTCCCGGCGGGCAACGACCTCGATGAGGCGAAGATCAATTACGCCCTGCGCAAGATCTGGGAGAACAGCAGCGCCCACATCGACCTGATCGTCGTCGGCGGCTTCCAGAAGCGCAAGATCAACGGCTTCTGCTCCGAGAGCCGCCGGTACGCGCCGACGGACACCACGTTCCGCGACCGTCTCAGCCAGTACGAAAGCGACTTCGGGCTCTGCCGGATCGTGACGACGCGCTGGGTGCCGCACGATGTCGTGCTGCTGTTGGATTCCTCCCGGATCAGCGTGCTGCCGCTGACCGGCCGCAGCTTCCACTTCAAGCCGCTGGCCAGCGCCGGCGACTACGAGTGCGGCGAGCTGATCGGCGAGTACACGCTCGAGCTGCGGAACGAAGCGGCCCACGGCATGATCCGCGGCCTGACCACCAGCTAAGAAGAATTGCGGATTGGCGATTGCGGATTGCGGATTCGTGGGGAGTCATCAATCCGCAATCCGCAATCCGAAATCCGCAATTGGGAGATTGACATGGCAACGTTCTCCAACGATGTGGATGTTCTGAAATAGGAGCCGGTGCTGTTCGGCGAGCTGCACCTGCCTTCCCAGGTCAAGGCCGGTGGGACGGGAGCGTCGCTGAGCGGCACGACTCTGACGGCGGCCGGCGCGGACTTCATCGCGGCCGAGATCGAGGCAGGCGGCGTCATCTACCTGCGGTCCGCGGATGGGACTCTGGACGGGGCCTTTGAGATCGTGTCCGTCGATTCGGCCACCGCGCTGACGGTTTCCGTCGTGCGGGCCGATGCGGCCGATCCCGCCGTCGCGCCCCGCCGGGCAATGACATCGCCTGGCGCGTGTGTACCTTCGCCTCCCAAGCCAGGGACGCGGCGTTCGAGCTGACCCAGTGCTTCGGCATCCAGCCGGGCGATCCGGCCAGCACGATTACCGTCGAGGACCTCCTGGACACGGAAGGGCTGCGGAGGGCATCGGTCCTCTGGGTCATCGCCAAGGTCTACGCGATGTGGGCCAGCCGGCCCGCCGGGGAGTGCTTCTGGCGCAAGACCCTGTTCTACGAGCAACTCTATCAGAAGGCGCGGCAGCGGTGCCATGTGACGGTGGACCTGGGCGGCGACGGCGTGGCCGATATCGCCCGCGTGGGCGGCGCGATCCGGCTGGTTCGAGACTGACGATGAGATGTGTGAAGTGCGAAGTTTGATGTTTGAAGTATGATGGTTGCTTCTTCCTTCAAAAATCAAGAATCTCATTTTCCGTAGGAGTCACCCATGGATAGCGGCCCAGCCGTACTCGCCGCGCAGACCCTGTTGGCCGACCTGCGCACCCAACTGGATTGGTTCCGTGTCCGCGTGGGTCTGCGCTGGGACCGGCCGACGTGGTGGGAGATCGACAACCGCGTGATGGGGCTCTACGACCTGTGCGGCACACTCCACGATGCGCTGGTCGAGGCGGAGACCAACCGGGCCCGCGCCGGCACGGCCACGGCCTCCTCCAGCTACGGCGGCACCATGCCCGCCCAGGCGATCGACGCCAACCTCGGCACCTACTGGTCCAGCGACTTCGCCGATAACCAGTGGCTCCAGGTAGATCTCGGGGCGCCTTACCGCATCGCCCGTGCCCACCTCTTCTGGGAGTCGGCTTACGCCCGATCGTGGCGGCTCGAATACTGGACCGGCTCCGAGTGGACGGCGGTCTACCTGAACGATAACGGCGCCGGCGGGGTGGAAGAGGTCTTCCTCGATCCCATCTGGCCGCCGGCCCAGCTCTGGCGGATGTACGGCGTCACCCGCGCCACGGAATGGGGCTTTTCCCTGTATGAATTCGAGCTCTATGGAGAACCCGCATGAGTGAGAACCCTTACGTGACGGACCTGCTGGACCTGCTGCAGGAGGCGCTCGAATGCCTGGCCCCGCTGCCCAACGGCTGCGCGCGGCGCTGGGCCCCCTGGACCGCGCGCCGCCTGCGCCGCCAGACCCAGGCGGTCCTGACGGCCGCTTGCGCCCTGCGCAGCGGCCTGCAGCGCGCCGAAGAGCAGCGGGAAGAAGCCCTGCACGACATCCGCCTGGCGGATCGCCTGTTGGCCGCCCTGCTGCCGGCGGCCCAGGTCCCGGACGACACCTGTTATCGCGCCTACGCCGAGGCCTGGCTGGCCGGCCTGACCGACGACGAAACACGAGCGCTGTGCCAATTCTTCGGCTGCACCGCCGCGTACCTGGCGGACCACGTCACCCACTGGGCCTTCTCGCCGCCCGACCAGAGGCTCCTGGCGTAGGATGATTTCGGATTGAAGAAGATGCACGCCTCTAATCCGCAATCCGCAATCCGAAATCCGCAATGAATGATGGAGGCTATTATGAGCAAGGTCAATACGACGAACTGGCGGCTGGACCGCCGAATCAATCTCTCGGTCTTGCTGCAACTGATGGTGCTGGCGTCGATGATCCTCGCCAGTTGGGTGAACCTCCAGCGCCAACTCGACCTGCTCCAACACGACGTTACCATGCTCCTGCAAAGCCAAAAGGAATTCCAGCAGAAGCTCGAACTGCTCTCGACGCAGAGCATTTCCTGCGAGTATCGCCTGCAGGCAATGGAAAGACAGCGCGACAGCGGGACAACGAAGACAACTCGGTAGGGTGTGCAGTGCACACCGTTCCATCATACAAGGAGAACCCATGACAAGACAATTGAGACCCAATCACAGCGTGTCCTTCCTGATGGCTGTCGTTGCTCTCATGGCATGCGGAGCAGGCTGCGATAGTTTGCGGCTGGCGCCGAGCGAGCAGCAGAAGCAGAACGCCTGGCTGCACAATCGCACCGCGGCGGTGGCCGCCGAGACGGCGCGGGCCGAGCAAAGCTCCCAGGAGCTTCAGGCCCTGACGCAATTGTCCGAGTTGCAGAGCCGGGCCTTCACCTCCTATTGCGGCCTGCCCAAGGAATACCCGCCCGCCGAGACGACCGCGCAGATCCTCGGCGAGTCCAACTGGCAACTGGCGAGCGCCGCTGTGACAGAATCCGCGCAGCGACCGGACCCGTGGCAGGTGGCGGATTCGGTGTTGGAGTTCGGTATCGGTATCAGTGCCCTGCTTGGTGGCGTCTTTGGTACGCGGGCCGTGCGTTTCCTCCGAGACGCCCGCGCCAAATCCCAGGCCCTCAAGGAGATCATCGAAGGCAACGAGCTATTCAAGAAGCAGCAACCCTCCCAAGCCAAGGCCTTCAAAGCCGCCCAGCAGAACCAATCCCCCGAAACCCGCCAACTCGTCGCGGCGCTGAAAGGATAGCTCAACCGCGGACCGCGGATTCGGCGAATTGCTGCGGCAAGTGCTCAATGCTCCTGAGCAGTGGCCCGCCTGCTGACCCGGGAAAAAACCGTGGTTGCATTTTGTGCCGAACTTGGTACTCTGGACTTGTAGATGTCCGATGATTCTTGGGAGATTGTCTGTGGGATTCAAGAAGCCACCGGTAGTTGAAGCGTGGATAGAGTTCAGATTTGCCCTGACTCAAGAGAAGTCCCTTTGGGACGAAAGTGCGGCGGTAGACCTCGTGAAAAGCCATTTTGAGGACTTCAAGCCGGAGAGTTTCTCCAAGTACGCGCGCATTGAGGTGGACGCAAAAACCGGGAAGCCCAATCTTACGGGCGTGCAGGAACTGTTCGACAGAGTGAGAGCTTTTACGGATGGAAGGGATCTGTGCCTTCAAGCCGGGCGTGATGTCCTTGTGTTGAATCAGTTGAACAAAGGAGAATGGCCCGGGTACGAGCCGATGCGCGATGCAGCCATAAAGGCCGCCAAGAAGTACATGGAGTTTCGTGAGTTCGATGAGCCCGTTGTTGTGGCAGTTGGCTTGCACTATCGGGATGTTGTTTCTCTGCCGAGGCGCTCAGGCTCAGGCGTCAAGCTGGAAGAGTGGTTTCGTATCTATCCTGAGGTTCCTGAGGGGGACTTTGGGGCCATGTCGGGCTTCAAATTCAGCGTTCATCTTCCAGCGATGTGCGAGGGGGCAAACGTTGTCTTGACTACACAAAGCCTTCCGATTGATCCAGGAAACGATTCGGAGTTGAGGTTCGCGATAGATTGGCATGTCAGTTCGGCCGATAGGATTGAGGGTGTGGACCGCGCAAGGCAATGGCTTGACTCCGTACACAAGGGCTTGCGAAGCAGCTTCGATAAGGCGTTCACCCCTGAATGCTTGGCGCTGTTTGAGCCAAGTAAAGGAGAGTGATCATGTTTTGTCCAATCCCTTCTCAAAGCATGGTGGAGTTGGCATTTGGGGACTCCGTTGAGTTCGTTATGGATGATGCGATAGGGGAACAATCCTTCAGTGCGCTTACCGAACGAAGGGAAGACATGAGGGTTGGGTCCACGTACTATCGGTTTATGAGACCGGCAACAGTCAACTACATCCGGGCTCCGAGGGGGTGGACCTCTTACATAAGCAGTCTAGTTGGCTACGTTGGCGAGGGAGACACACCAGAGCGAGCTTTTGGCGACTTGTCGGTCCAAATACACACTAACTTCCAGGTTCTATTGAGAAAAAGACCTTTCGAGATGAACGGGGATGAGCAGTCCAAATGGGTCCAACTCACAAGTGTTATCGACCTGCTTTATTATAAGACCACGACACCCATAGTCACACACGAGATCGGCCGGGTAAGCTTCGCCAGGATTGCGCGTCCGCACCACATCGAATGGATCAATAGCACACCATACCCAATTGACCCCGAGAAGGTGCCTGCTGAGCTCATGAGTTGTCGGACCGGGCAATGGATTGAAGCAGTCGTCCGCCGAAATCCCGTAAGCCATGCAATTCTCGGAATCGAGTCCATACGCAAAATCAGCTTTCGCATACCGAGCGAGTCTGAGTTGAATTTGATTTGGGAGGCCATGCCGGAGGCGAACGTTGAGTCGAGCGAGTGGGTTTGGTAAGGGCGAACGGTCCGAATGGCGAGACGATTCGAACAAGCAGCGTGTGAATGCTGGTTTCTGGACGTTGGGCAGGGAACGTCGAGCGTAATCCTCCTCGGTGGGGGAAGAGCCATCGTCATTGATACTGGTCCGCGTGGCTCGCACCAGACGATGCAGCTTCTGACGCAGCAGTATATCGATACGTTGGAGGCGCTGATCATCTCGCATAATGACTGCGATCATGATGGCAATGTCGGGCAGATCTTGGGGCAGTATCGTAAGGCCATCAAGAGAGTCTTCTTCTTGCAGGACAGACCCGTCAAAAAGAACAAAATGCCGAGGACATTCGCTGTCCTCAGGAATGGGGCAGAGGGGGATTTCCCTGACCCGGACGCATTGGGGACGCAAGGCGGCACCGCCAAAGAACTGTTCTCGGAGAATGGAATAGTCCTGTCGGTCCTATATCCGGACCTGATGGCGACTCTGGAAGCCCAAGCCGCGGGCAGGCCAAATCAGACAAGTGCCGTTCTGCGTCTGTCCTGTGACGGACGTCGCGTGATCTTCTCGGGAGATGCGACGGTTGAGACATGGGAATGGCTGGCTCGGAAGTTCCCAGAGACAAAGCCTCTTCCGTGCGACATCATGACGGTTCCGCACCATGGAGGAGCTATATCAAAGTCCCGAGCCCAAGAGATTGCCTGTCAGCGTCGACTCTACACTGACCTGATCAAGCCGGAGTTCGCCGTTGTCTCGGTCGGGAGCAACAACCAAGACGGACACCCAAATATCGAGACGATCAGAGCGACTTGTTGATGGCGGGGTAAAGGTGCTGTGTACTCAAATGACGGAGCGGTGCTCTGCGGATCTCGAGTCAATTCGTTTGTCGCGTGGCGTTCTTCCTGTGCCATCTCGCTCCACAGCAGAGAAGAGCACATCGCATTCCGGGAAGAGCAGGCATGTGGCCTGCTTCGGATCCATAGTCGCGGAAATCTCTGAGAGTCACCTCAAGATATCGAATCTCAGTCGCCACAAACAGGCCATGGAGGCTTTTTCAAAGTCCAAGGGCTTCGGCCCCTTGTGCCGCCTGGGCAATTCATCCTCATCTTGAACGATGAGATCCGCAGAACAGGGGTAAGCCATGAGCGATGCGAAGCACACGATGAGCGTGGCGGCGTTGGCCCTTTGGGTATGCCTTTTCTGGCTGGGGGCCGGGTGCCAGCCGGCTCACGTGTCCTCCGGGTCCGGGCCGCTGATCGGGATCACCAGCGATTACGAGCCGGCGAAGGAGGACAAGTCGGCGAAGACGACCGTGGGGTTCGCTTATGTGCGGGCGGTGGCGGCCAATGGCGGTGTGCCGGTGGTGCTGCCGACGGTGGATGATGAGCGGGTCCTGCAGAAGTACCTGGACACGCTCGATGGTCTCGTGCTGATCGGCGGGGACGATATTCCGCCCGAGGCGTACGGCGAGCAGCCGCACGAGACGGTCCAGCCGCTGGTGAAGGAGCGGTACGAGTTCGAGCGCAAGCTGATTGCCCGCTGGCTGGCGAGCGGCAAGCCTCTGCTCGGCGTGTGCCTGGGCATGCAGTTCACCAACGTCGTCTCCGGCGGGACGATGATTCAGGACATCCCCTCCGAGGTCGGGACCAAGGTGAACCACAAGGGCTATCACCGCGTTCAGATCGAGCCGGGCAGCTCGCTGGCGAAACTGCTCGGCGGCACCGAGGCCTCCGTCCTGTCCAGCCATCATCAGGCGGTGGACAAGCTCGGAAAGAACCTGCGGCCGATGGCCCGTGCCGAGGACGGCGTCGTCGAGGCCCTGGAGCGCACCGACGGCAAGTTCGGCCTGTTCGTCCAGTGGCACCCCGAGTCCATGACCGACCTCGCCCACCGCAACGCGATCTACGGCGCCCTGGTCCGAGCGGCCGCCTCGAAGAAACAATAGAGCGGTGCGTGGTACGCACCCTACGAGCTGTGGGCGAATGTCGTGTTCACGCCCGTGTAATACGACTTCGAAAAGACCCGTGCGCGGCACCGACGTTGTCATCCTGAGGCGCAGCCGAAGGATCTGGCCACCAAATGGGAGGGTTCTCTCCTTCGCGGCCCAGATCCTTCACTCCGCTACGCTCCGTTCGAGGATGACAAACGGGAGGCACGAATCAATCCTAATCCGTATAGACATGTTTCTCTTCTTCGTTGAACATGGCTACGCGAGCGTAGCCATGGCACGCGGCTACCTCTTTGACTAACGGGTGGTGCCCGGCTATCATCTTGGGGGTACGAATAGTCTCGACTTTGGAGGCAACGCCGTTGCGCAAATTGCAGATGCACACCAAGATCCTGCTCGCCCTGGTGGCCGGGGATCGGGTTCGGCTTTGCGGCGAATCGCCTGGGGTTCGCCCCGTTCGTGATCACCTACATCCGGCCGGTGGGCACGGCGTTCATCAAGCTCATCAGCATGGTCGTCGTGCCGCTGGTGTTCGTGGCTCTGCTCGTCGGCACCGCGAGTCTGAAAGACATCCGCAGTCTCGGCCGGATCGGGGTCAGGACCCTGGTCCTCTACCTGTCCATGACCGCCATCGCGGTCACCATCGGCCTGACGCTCGCCAACGTGGTGCGGCCCGGCGCCGGCTTCTCGCAGGAGACCAAGCAACAGTTGATCGAAGGGGGCGGGACGCAAGCGAGTACGCCAAGAGTCGGACCCGCTCTCAATCGACCCTCCATCAAGGATCTGCTGCTGAACATCATTCCCGCCAACCCCGTGCGATCCCTGGCGGAAGGCGAGATGCTCCAGATCGATCTTCTTCGCCGTGCTGATGGGCATTTGCCTGACGCTGATCCCGCCGGACAAGGGCCAAGCCGGTCATCGCCTTCTTCGAGGGCGCCAACGAGATCTTCGTCAAGATGGTGCACGTCATCATGCAGCTCGCCCCCTACGGCGTCTTCGCCCTGATCTCGGCGGTCGTCGCCGACTTCGGCCTGGGCATCCTGGTGCTGCTCATCAAGTACTGCGCCACGGTCCTGTGCGGGCTGCTGCTGTACATGCTGGTCGTCTATTCCGCGATCCTGAAGTTCCTCGCGCGGACCGGCGTGCGGCGGTTCTTCCGGGGCCTGCGACCCGCGCAGTTGGTGGCCTTCAGCTCCTCCTCCAGCGCGGCCACCCTGCCGGTGACGCTCAAATGCGCGACGGAGAACCTCGGGGTCAGCCCAAGCGTGGCCAGCTTCATGCTGTCGGTCGGGGCGAGCGTCAACATGGACGGCACGGCCCTCTATCAGGGTGTGGCCACGGTGTTCATCGCCCAGTTCTACGGGATCCATCTGGAATTGGGGCAACAATTGATGGTCGTCCTGACCGCGACCCTGGCCGCCCTGGGGACGGTCGGCATTCCGGGGGCGGGCGTGGTCATGCTCGCCATGGTCCTGCGCAGCGTCGGTGTGCCGCTCGAGGGCATCGGCGTTATCATGGGCGTGGATCGTTTCCTGGACATGTGCCGCACGGCGGTCAACGTGACGGGCGATTCCGTGTGTATGATGGTGATTGCGGCCAGCGAGGGGCAACTGGACGCCGCACTGGCGTCCAGCCAGATGCAGCAGAAACTCCAAACGCCGCCGACCGAGGTCGGTCCATGCGAAGAGACATGAGGACAAGCATGACTTCAGATTTCCAATCTCAAATCTCTCCTCGGGTGTTCTCTGGGTGGCAGCGTCAAGGCCGAAGGCCTTGGCGATGGTTCTACGCACAGCGAAGCCGCCATCGCCAAGCTGCTCCGCTTGACGCTGCCACCCGGACGAGCGTGCTATGGTTCATTCTGGTGATTGCGGTCCTGCCTGCGGCCGTGCCGTGCCGGGCGTGTTTCTCCATCGTCGTGGGCAAGAAGGCCTCGACCGACGGCTGCGTGATCGTCGCCCACAACGAGGACGATGCGGCCCCGCAGATCGTCAATCATCACAAGGTGCCGCGACGGAGCTATCCGCCGGGCGGCCAAGGTGATGCTGCGCAACGGCGGCTCGCTGGAGCAGGTGCCGCAGACCTGGGCCTACCTCTGGTCCCAGATGCCGGGGCTGCTCTTTCTCCGACAGCTACGTCAACGAGTGGGGCGTGACGGTCGCCTCGGACAACTGCCCCTCCCGCGAGGACAAGCCGGAACTGACCGACGGCGGCATCGGCTACATGCTCCGGCGGCTGGTGGCCGAGCGTGCCAGGACCGCCCGCGAAGGAGTGCTGCTGGCCGGCAAGCTGGTGGAGCGGTTCGGCTACATCGACTCCGGGCGGACCTACATCATCGCCGATCCCGACGAAGGCTGGCTCTTTTGCGTCGTCAACGGCAAGCACTGGCTGGCCCGGCGGGTGCCGGACAATGAGGTCGCCATGGTGGCCAACACGTACACGATTCGCGCCGTGAATCTGCGAAACAAAGCCAATTTCCTGGCCTCGGCGGACATCGTGGACTACGCCAAATCCAGAGGCTGGTACGACCCGCAGACGGATGGACCGTTCGACTTTCGCCAAGGTCTATGCCAACCCGAAGGCTGCCACCCACCCGAACAACATCGGACGCCAGTGGAGCGGCTTGATCTGACGTCGCCCGCGACAAGCTCGAACCCGGCCCGAACCTGCCTTTTTCCGTCGTGCCGAAGCACAAGCTCAGCGTGCTGGATGCGATGCAGATCTTGCGGCACGACAAGGAGAACGAATCCGGCCCGGCCCCCGCCGATTCGCCGTTTGTCTGTGCGTTGTGCAGCGGCGCGACGCAGACCAGCTTCGTGACCCAGGTGAGGACAGGGATGCCGCTGGACATCGGCCTCGTGTACTGGGTGTGCCTGGCCTCGCCGCGAACCTCGTTCTATATCCCGTTCCACTTTGGCATCTCCGACTTCCCCACAGGTTTTCGGCTGGAATCACAGAGGCCGACAGCGGAGGTCTATGACCGCAAGGTGCAGGCGCCGTTTACCGCAAACCCGCAGGAGGCGTTCTGGACGTTCTCCAATTTCCGCGACAAGGTCGATGCCCGCGGACCGACGGCGTGTGGCGGCTGTCAAGACCGAAGCGCAGCGGATCGAGCAGAATGCCGTTGCCCTGCAGATGCCCATCGAAGAGGCGGCGCGCCGGTTGTACAAGACCGACAGAGCAACAGCGATGCGGCTGCTGGAGAACCACTCCAAGGGCGTGTACCTCTCGGCCCTGGAGGCCATGAGTGGTCTTCTGTCGGGCAGCAATTGACTTTATGCCTGGCGGGCGTCCAGGCAATCGGCAAGACGGGCAGGACAATTGCATGTGGGCATTGTGTCGAGGTGGCATGGGCTTCCAGCCCATGAATCATCGGCAGGATGCCGATGCCACAGACTCTCACGAGCAGGATGCCCGTGCTACGAAAACGCCTTACGGCGTCACTACGAACGAGTCGGCACAGTAAAGGGACGATTGGCGCATATGAGAAAGGTGGTTTCCTTGCGGATTATGATTGGACTGCCAGTTCTTTTGGGCCTGACCCTCGTACAGGACGTTCGGGCCGAGACCGAGGCCGAGCTGCGGAAGAAGGCGGATCGACTGGCCCACGAGATTCTGCTTCTCGATACGCACCTGGACACGCCGTTCGAGCTCCAGAAGAAGATGCAGGACATCTCCGGGCGGATCGAAGGCGGGCATTTCGATTACGTCCGAGCCCGGCAAGGCGGCCTCGATGCCCTCTTCATGGCGGTCTATGTCGCGCCGGAATACGAAGAGAAAGGCGGGGCCAAGGCGTATGCCGAGGGAACCATCGACATGATCGAGGGGTTCGCCCGCCGGTGGCCGGACAAGTTCGCCCTGGTCAACTCGATCGACGGGGTCAAGGCCCAGTTTGGCAGCGGCCGGGTCTCGATCCTGCTGGCCATCGAGAACGGCTCCGCCCTCGAAGACAACCTTGACAACGTGCAGCATTTCTACGAGCGCGGCGTCCGCTATATCACGCTGGTCCATTCGAAGAACAATCACATCTGCGATTCGTCCTTCGACGATGGGCCGAAGTGGCACGGCCTGAGCCCCTTCGGCAAAGAGTTGATCGCCCGGATGAATCGCGTGGGCATGATGATCGACGTCTCGCACGCCTCCGATGAGGCCTTCGATCAGGTCCTGGAGCTCTCCCAGGCGCCGGTGGTCGCGACGCACTCCTCGTGTCGCTGCTTCACGCCCGGCTGGCAGCGGAATATGAGCGACGACATGATCCGGCGGCTCGCCCAAAAAGGCGGCGTCATCCAGGTCAACTTCGGCTCCATGTTCGTCAACGGAGCCGTCAACGTCCAATTCGAGGTCCTGCGCAAGGAGATCCTCCAGCACGTCCAGGCGAATCATCTGGAAGGTCCCCAGCGGAGCCGCTACATCGAGCAGCAGTGGAAGCAGGCCCCGCTCATCCAGGCCCACGTCAGTGACGTGGCCGATCACATCGATCATATCGCCAAGCTGGCCGGCGTCGACCACGTGGGCCTCGGGTCCGACTTCGACGGCATTACGTACGTGCCCGTGGGCCTGGAGGATGTCTCCGCGTACCCGAATCTGATCTATGAGCTGCTGAAAAGAGGCTACCAGGAGCAGGATATTCGCAAAATCTGCGGTGCGAACTTCCTCGCCGTGTGGGCGGCGGTCGAGAAGGCCGCCGGAACACCGCGGCCCCAAAGATAGGGGTATGGGGCGTCCTCGGTTGTCCTGGCCGGCGGGCGAAAAATTCCTCGCGCCGGCCGGAATTTCCCTTGACCCCCCTGGGCCCAGGGCGGTAAATTATGATTGCCCCGCTTTTGCAGCAAGGCAGCGAGCGATTTTCGAGGGGCGAGTTGACCTGGAAACAAGGAGCCCCGGGCTTCAAGTGTTTCATGGAATCCGTGGGCTCTCGGGTGCGTGACATGATGCGAGTGTGTCTGCGCACCGGGGCCACTTCCAGGGACAGCGGCTGACAGGGATGAGCGTGGATCGTGGTATGGATGCACGGAGACAACTGCCAAAAGTAGGTCGGGTGATGAAGGGAGGGAGCCGTATGTGCCTTTCGTGGGAAAATGGCTTGCATTGGGGAGAGGTGAAGTGGTATTATGATTTTGTGGTGGAGCATGGTCCGGGCGTGCCGGAGGCCATCGCCCGCCGCGTCCGGAGATGTCTGGTCTTTCGGAAGCAGATCGATCGTTTGCAGGAGGCCGTCACGGGGGCCGGCGGCGAGGCAGATGCGAGCCGATCCAAGATGAAGCGTGACATCATTGACACCTTGAGCGGGCACTTCCGTTGCCTGAACGAGCAGGTCACCTGCTCGCGGGTCAAGCCCTTTCTGCCGGGCCTGCTGCTGCCCGAAGTGCAGGTCCGCATCCCCACGCCGATTACGGTCCACCTCGACCACTGCCAGGAATGTGCCGAAGACCTGGAGGCCCTGCGCGACCTCGGCCTGAGCCCCGAGCAGTTGGAGAGGCTCGAACAGCTCTACCGCGGCCCCGCGGCCCCAGATGGGCGGCTCTGCCGAAAAGCGCGATCCAGGATCGCCGCTTTCGTGCGCGGCTCGCTCGAAGGGATCGACGGGGAACTGCTGGACCATCTTTGCACGTGCGCGCGGTGCCGGTCGCGCGTCTATCGCAGCCGGCAGAAGCTCCTGGAGAAGAAGGCAAACGGCGAAAGCCAAACCGGCGGCCCGGATGATGATGTTGCCGCCGCCGAGATCTTCGATTACGCGGTTCCGTATGGGCGACCGAGCGCCGATGTGGAACGGGCGAACAACCTTCCCGAACAGGCCGGTCGAGCGTGCCTGAAAAAGATCCAGGAACTTGACGAAACCATCTACGGGATTGCCGAGCGCACGGATTCCGGCATCGCGACCGTCTACCAGACCGTCGAGACCGATGCACAGCTTCAACGCGCAACGGCGTCTGTCGCCGAGGGCGCGGACACGCCGGGAATCGCCCAATCCTATTGCGATCCCTATCCGGGGTATCCGATCCACGTGCAAGTGATTCGGGGCCGGCCGCAAGAGGCGACGCCCGGTGGGTTCCCCGCCGAAGTCAAAGCAGCCTGGCAACGCACGACCTGCAACCCGCGCGTCCGGTTGATCCTCAAGACCGCCGTGGCCGCCGCGGCCGTGATTCCCTTGGTCTTGCTCTTCCAAACCACCAACACCGCATCCGGAATCACCCTCGGGCAGATGTTCAAAGCCTTCGGGAAAGCACACAATATCCACGTCGCAACGTTCGATCCGGCTACAGGTCAACTGATCCAGGAGTTCTGGATTTCGCGAGAAACAAATCGTGTCGTCATGGTGAGAGGACAGGAGCGCGTCTTGCATGACTTGGAGGCGAGGAAGGAATACGTCTATCGGACTGCGGAAGCGCCGGCTAATGTCGGGCAGTTGAGTGAACAGCAGTACTCGCGTGCGCGCCGCTTCATAGATGCCTGTCTGGGTTTCACGCTCAGCGACGTCCCGGCGGACGCAAAGTGGAGTCGCGTGGCACGATAATGCCGCTGAGGACATCGAGGTGTACGAATTGACGTATACAGAACGAGACCGTTCCGGGACGACCGTCTTCCGCAAATGGAGGATCAGTATCGATCCCGTCACGAGATTGCCGAAAGAAGCACAAGCGTTTCGCACGACCACCTGACCGAAGACGAGTGGCATCTACCTGTGGAGAATAGAGATGCCAATACCTCACGGAAGAGGAGATGGCGGCAATCATCAGTTCGCGCTGACGGAGTGCTGTTCTCGCTATCACGCACCGCGAACAGGATGGCACACAAGCCGCACGACGGTCCTCAGGGTACCTGCGAGGATACTCTGCTGGCCCTGCCAGAGGACCATGTTGCTGTACGCCCCGTCTTTTCCTTTCTCGACCAGCAGGTTGCGCGCGGGCTGGAGTTCGGCGTGGCCGTCGGCGAAGCCGATGTTCACAGTCTTATTTGGATGGCGCCCGCCGATGGCGTCGGAGGTCTGTCCCGGCCACAGGTACCTGCCTTCGTTTATTTCCAGTCCCGGGACATAGGAGGTCTCGTCGATGAAGAGGTCTCCCAGCGCCACCGGGGGTTCCGCCGCCGCCTGCCACCAGCAGATGAGGCTGTAGCCGGCATCGACAAGCAGCAAAGTCGATCCGGGGTGACGCAGGCCGGCGATCGACAAGGGGGCTCCCACGAAGTCTTCCGTGTAGGGCTTGTCGACGGTACGGGTCTCTGCACAGCGAGCGGTTGACGCCGTACTTGCCGCAGAGAGGATCGCGATCCAGCTTCGGGTCATCCAGCCTGCTCGTCGGGCAGTACAGCAGGTTGGGGCCTTTCGCGGATTTGTAGCGAACCACTTTGGCGAAGTCGAACCACCACCAGCCGGGGGTATCGAACACCGCGTTGCCCTGGTAACCGGCGGGTGGTTTGCCTTTCCGCGTGACATCGAAACCGTAGGGAAGCGATTGAGATTCCGCCTCGTAGCTGTGCAAGCTGACCATCAGGTCCCGGATGTTGGCGCGGCAGCGAAGCGTCTTGGCCTGTTGCCGGGACCCGGAAAGCACGGAAAGCAGGACCGCCATCAGCAAGGCGAGAATTGCGATGACGACGAGCAGTTCCAGGAGAGTAAACGCGCTGCGTCTCATGCCTTTCCAGTATAGAAGACGATCCCTGGGAAGTCAATTGGCGAACCTTCACTCTGCGGGATTGATCTTCGGGGGCAGCGAATGGTAGAATCATGGCGCGATCGTATTCCAGGATTTTGCCCTGCTCGCCCCCCGCTATGGCGCAGCCATCGAGCCCGATCCCAATGGTCCTGATGCGCCCTTCGACCTCGATGCCAATGGCCGTGTCGACCTGGGCGACATCGCCTCATTCAGCGAGTACTGGCTTCAGCGGACGGACTGCCAAGGCTCGGCGGCGACCAATCCCAACAAGGCCTCGCCAGGCCTCTGAGCCGGCGTCACACTCACCCGCAGGCCCGCATGTCGTAGTAGTACCAGTCGCCGGTGACCGTGCAGTCGTAGTAGCTATCGACAATACAGGCGGTGTCCTGGCTGCTCGTCATCATCGACTCGCTGCACGAGCCGGTCGGCGTTTGCCCACAACCCCAGCGTTCGAAGTAGACGGTGACAGCGCCGGTGCAGCCGTATGAAATACTCGTCGCAATAGTATACGTAGCTCGTCCTGGAGGAGTTGGTTGCAGGACCAGCCGGTGCCGCCGAGGACGTTGCCGAGCACACCGTCGGGCAGCGCGGCTGAACGGGCCGGAGATCGGCCGGTCGGACAGCAGCAGGGCGACGCCCTCGGACCACTCCATCGGGAAGAAATCCACGCTCTGGCTATAGTGGAATTTCGGCTCGACAAATCGGTGAGCCAGACCTCGCGGTCGTCGACCTCGTCGAGCACGACGAAATGGTTCTTGCCCGGAATGTGCAGGATGGCCTTCACGCCGGCGAGGCCCTGGAGCGTCGCCAGATCGGTCTTCACGGCCCGGCAATAGAGACCCAGGCTCTCGGCGAGCCGCTTCATGTCATACAGGCTCGTCCAGCCGTCCGGCCCCACGAGACGGGCCAGGGCCTGGTCCGGAACGGCCTTGCCCAGCTCCGCCGCGGCTTGCTGCAAGGCGGCCGTGGCGCAGTTCTGCCGCCGGGAGTTCGCCCCGGCCGCGTAGGCGAGCCTTTGCGCCAGCAGACCACGCGCATCGACCCTGTCGGACTGGACGTAGATCGCCGACTCCGCCGCAACGGGCGAAGAGTACTCCACCAGCGCCTTGACCTTCAAAGGCACGTCGAAACTGCCCGGCGCCGGGACGGCGGCACTGACAGAGGTGAATTTCCATTGCTCGGTGGTCGGCAGCTTGCTCGTGATGCTGTCCTTCTGCCGCTCGACGAGGATGTTCCAGGGCACCCAGTTGCTGCCGGCCAGCCGGTAGTCCGAGCACGTAAAGGTCACGACCAGGCCGCCGGCGCTGGTGAGCGTGGCCTTGGTGACGGCGTACGCCTTGGCCGGATCGAGAGTCAGACTCGCCGAGAAGCCGTCGGCCTGCGTCAACGTCATGTCGATCGTGCCGCCCGCGTTCTGTCGCGCGGAAGCCTGGGCGGCCGCGAGACTGGCCGCGGTGAACCGGCCGTAGCCCCACGGAATCAGTCCGGCCGTCAGCGGGCCGGTGACCGCCCGCTGCAGCTTGCCCGCGGCGTCCACCGTTGCATGGTTGCCCGAGACGCTGTAGGTCGTGTACTCCTGTCCGTCCCAGGTGAAGATGCGCCGCTTGTTCCACCTCAGATCGATCTGTTCCGTCCTGTCGTTGCCGGCGAGGCTGGCGTCCGGTTTGACCGAATCCTGGCGGGAATCGACATTGATCTCCCAGTAGAACCGGCCGTTGTCGTATTTCACCGTCACGTGCGAGCTCTGCGCGGACTCGTTCGACAGCTTGTACTTCACGTTGAAGGGAATGGCGTCGAGCTTCATCTTCTGCAGGGACGCCGTCTTTTCCTTCTTATTGGCATCATTCTGGTATTCCCGGACGGCTTTGTCGGTTTCATTCCGGACGGTGGTCGGGTCGGTCGTCTTCGGGGCCCCGTATTCCTGGTGGGTCGCCTGAATCGTGCCGGCCGGCAGCCACGTGTTGCGCGGCCGGCTCGTCACCTGCTGCAAAATCTGCTGGATCTCCGCACTCGACAGCGTTCGTTGTCCCCAGACCGTCGGGCTCAGACACAGAGCCGCCGCGACCGTCAACAAAATCTTCGTAGTCCTCATGGTAGGACCCTCCTCCCACGTTATTTGGGTTCTAAGCTCCGCTTTTCTTTATGCTGAGGCCCCCGTCCCTGATGTGCCAATTAAAGTCTACCACAGATAATTGCCCACCGGCAAGAAAATACGGGCGCTTTTCGATATTTTTCTGGGGCGAGGACCATCGCCGTGGAACGAGCGCTGGGCCCCACCCACGCAGGTTGGTCCGGGTCGCCGGTTGTCATCGTGTGGGTCCGCCCGCGAGCCGACCGGGAGCCCAGATCAGACCTTTTCGGCTCGGTAAGACACGATTTGTCCGGCTCATTTGACGAGTTTGGCGCCGGCACCATATAATCATGGCCTCAGAAGACAGTTCCCCATTTGGAAAGGTCATACAATGCAGATGATCGGCACAGAGGTCAGCCATGTCCTCCAGAACGCCTCCTGGATTCGGCGGATGTTCGAGGCCGGGATCGAGCTCAAACAGAAGCACGGGGCCGACAAGGTCTGCGATTTCACGCTGGGCAACCCCGATCTGCCGCCCGTGCCCGAGGTCGGCCGCACGTTGCGGCGTCTGGCGGACACCGTGGACCAGCCTTTGTCGCTGGGGTACATGCCCAACGCCGGCCTGACCACCACCCGCCAGCGCCTGGCCCAGCACCTGGCCGAAGAGCAGCAGGTGCCGCTCACGGCCCAGCAGGTCATCGTCACCTGCGGCGCGGCCGGGGGACTGAACGTGGTGTTTCGCACGGTCCTCGAACCCGGCGATGAGGTCATCTGCCCGTCCCCGTACTTCGTCGAGTACGGATTCTACGTAGGCAATTTCGGCGGCAAGCTCGTCCCGGTCCCCTCCAAGCCATCGACTTTTGCCCTGGACCTGGACGCCATCGAGGCCGCCATCACCGACAAGACGCGTGCCGTGCTCATCGATAGTCCGAATAATCCTACGGGCGTAGTATACAATCGGGCCGAGCTTGAGGCCCTGGCGGCCCTGCTGACCCGCGCCGGCGCCGGGCGCGACCGGCCCATCTACCTGGTCTCGGATGAGCCGTATCGATTCCTCGCCTATGATGGCGTGGAGGTCCCGCCCATCCTGCCCTTGTACCCGTTCAGCGTGGCGGTCGGCTCGTTCTCCAAGAGCCTGTCCCTCGCGGGCGAGCGCATCGGCTACATCGCCGTCAGTCCCGCCATGCCGATGGCCGACCCGCTTCTCGCCGGCCTGATCCTCTGCAACCGGATTCTCGGCTACGTCAACGCCCCGGTGATCGGCCAACGCCTGGTGGAGGCGGCCCTCGGGGCCACCGTGGATGTGGGCGTCTACAAGAGCCGCCGGGATGCCATGGCCGCCATCCTCCGCGACGCGGGAATCGAGTTCGCCCTGCCCAAAGGCGCCTTCTATTTCTTCCCCAAAGTCCCCGGACGCGTGGACGACCTGCAATTCTGCCAACTGCTTCAGGACGAACTGGTTCTCGCGGTCCCCGGCCGAGGCTTCGGCCTGCCCGGCTACTTCCGCCTGACCTACTGCATGGACGAAACGATCATCCGCCGAGCCGCCCAAGGCTTCAAGAAAGCCGCCGATCGTGCCCGGAGCAGATGACATGCATTTGAGGCTCATTGCCTCCGCAAGAGCTTGTCATCCTGAGCACGGCGAAGGATCTGGGCAGAGCATGGTAACAGGTGTAAGGCCCATTCGCAGGCCAGATGCTTCACTTCGTTCAGCATGACAATCCCACCCTGGGTCGGTCTCCCGTCTATGCTTGCACAGGCCTGGCGCTCTGTTCCTGCCCCGTTCTCCGAACATCACCATCATCAGGCCGTTTCGGCTTTGGCGCGGGCGGCCTGGTCGAGGGCGACGGCGCCGATGATGATGGCGCCGATGACCACGAGCTGAATGTTGGTCGAGATGCCGAGCAGCGTGCAGCCGTTGCGCAGGAAGCTGATGAGCAAAGTCCCCACGATCGTGCCGATGACGGTGCCCCGGCCGCCGGAGAGGCTGGCGCCGCCGATGACCACGGCGGCGATCACGTCGAGCTCCAGGCTGATGCCGGCGGTCGGCTGGGCCGAGACCGTGCGGCTGGTGGCGATCAGCGCGGCGATGCCGACGAACAGGCCGGTGAGGGTGTAGATCGCGATCAGGTTGCGATTGACGTTCACGCCCGCGTGGTAGGCCGCCTGGCGGTTGGAGCCGATCGCGTAGGTGTACCGGCCCAGCGGCGTGTACCGCAGAATGAAGAAGGCCAGCAGGACGATCAGGAGGAAGATCAACACGTTGACCGGGACATCCGCGATGGTGCCCTCGCCCAGGAAGGTGTACGTGGGGACGTCGAACATCATGCCCTTGTTGATCACGTAGGAGATGCCGCGAAAGGCGCTCATCGTGCCGAGCGTGACGATGAAGGGGGGCAGGTTCAGCAGCGTGATCAGGCTGCCGTTGAGCAGGCCGCAGACCAGGCCCATAGCCACGCCCGCGAGAGTGCCGAGCACCATCAGGCCGGGCGTGGGGACAACCTCGCCGTGCAGAGTCATGATCAGGCCCGCGATCATGCCGCACAAGGCCATCATCGAGCCGACGGACAGGTCGATCCCGCCCGAGATGATGACGGCCGTCATGCCCATCGCGATGATGCCGCTGTAGCTGGACCGGCTCAGCACATTCGAGAAATTCTGCGCCGTCAGGAACGTGTCCGGCTCCAGGGCCGACAGGGCGGCAATGATGAGCGTCAACGTGCCGAACGGCAACAGTTGTCGGGCGAATTTGTTCATGTCTTTTCCTCTACGGCCGCCAGGTGCATGACCTCTTCGGGCGTCGTTTGTTTCGTCACGAGATTGCCGACGAGCTTGCCCCGGCGCATCACGAGGAGGCGGTCGGCAATGCCGAACAGCTCGGGCAGCTCGGAGGAGATGAACAGGATGGCCTTGCCCTCCTCCGCCAACCGGTTGAGCAGGCCGTAGACCTCGGTCTTGGCCCCGACGTCGATCCCCCGCGTCGGCTCATCGAAGATCAGAAACTCCGAGTTGGCCAGCAGCCAGCGGGCGATCAGCAGCTTCTGCTGATTGCCGCCGGAAAGGGAGGCGGCCAGCGCCGCGGGCGAGGACCATTTGATCGCGATGCGTGCGCCCACGTCCCCGGCCAGCCGATTCTCCCGCGCGGGCTTGATGAACGGTTTGAAGCCGATGGAGTCGAGGTTCGGCAGCGTGATGTTCCAACTGCACGGCAGTTCGAGGCACAGTCCGGTGCGCTTGCGATCCTCCGTCAAGAGAGCGATGTCGGTGGGCGATGGCGTCGGCGGGCGAACCGATATTCAGCTCCCGGCCGTCCAGGATGACTTGTCCCCCCGTTCTCTTGTCCACGCCGAAGATCGCCCGCGCGACCTCGGTCCGGCCGGCGCCGACCAGGCCGGCCATGCCGACGATCTCGCCGCGCAGCACCTCGAAGCTGATGTCATGAATGCCCGCCTCGGAGGAAAGGCCCTGCACCTGCAGGAGGGCTTGGCCGATCCGTGCGGTCCGCGTCGGGAAGAAGTCCGTCAGCTCGCGGCCGACCATGTAGTGCACGATCTTCGGGATATCCAGCTTGGCCACGTGCTCGCAATAAACCAGAGCGCCGTCGCGCAGCACGCTGACTTCGTCGGCCAGATCGAGGATCTCCTCGAGCCGGTGCGAGATGTAGACGAGGGCCAATCCCTCGCGGCGCAGCCGCCGCACCACCTCGAAGAGTCTCTTGGCCTCCCGCTCCGAGAGAGACGAGGTCGGCTCATCCATGACGAGAATCGAGGCGTTGTGCCGCAGGGCCTTGAGGATCTCGACGATCTGGCAGTCGCCGGTGGCGAGGTCCTCGACCCTGGCCGCCGGGTCGATGTCGAAGCTGAAGCGCTGCGCGAGCTCGGCGGCCTGGGCGATCATCTGCTTGTGGCTGACCGTGAAGGGCAGCGGCCCTCGGGGCTCGGCGCCGAGAAAGATGTTCTCGGCCACGGTCAGGTGCTCGGCCAGGTCCAGCTCCTGATAGATCATGGAGATGCCCGCTTCCAGGGCCTGGGCGGGATGGGCGAAGCTCTGCGGCTGCCCGTGAATCTCGATGGCGCCGGTATCCGGCTGATAGACGCCCGCGAGAATCTTCATCAGCGTGGATTTGCCCGCGCCGTTTTCGCCGACGAGGGCATGCACTGTGCCCGCGCGAACGGTGATACTGACGTCCCGCAGCGCCTGTACCGGGCCGAAGCGCTTGGAGATGCTCGTCATGCGCAGCGCAGCGTTCTGGGCGGGCGTGACCTCTGGGGGCGCGGTGGTCATATCTGCGATTTGACCAGCTCCTGGATTTTGGGGTCTTGGAGCCGGTCCTGGGTAATCAGTTCGACGCCGGTATCCACCTGCTTGTCCACCTTCTCGCCCTTGAGATGACGGATGATGGCTTTGACGCCCTCGTACCCCATCTTGTAGGGATTCTGGAGGATCAGGCTGTCGAGGTCGCCCTTTTCCAGTCCCGCGATCACCATCGGCCAGGCATCGAAGCCGACCATTTTGATCTTCTTGTCGCCCTTCTGGAATCCGCTCAGGGCCGTCAGGGCCCCGCCGGCCGTCGTGGCATTGCAGGCAAACAGGCCATCCACGCCGGAATTTCTCGTCAGCATGTCCTGCGCCACGTCCCGGGCCTTGTCCATCGTCGGCGGGTTCGGGTACTGGGAATCGACGATCTCGATCCCGGGGAACTCCTTGGCCAGCGTCTCGCGGAAGCCCTGCAGCCGGGCGTCCGTCGAGGCGGAGTTGGGCGTCCAGGCCACGACCAGGATCTTGCCCTTGCCGCCGAGAATCTCGCCGATCCGCCGGGCCGCCAGAACGCCGCCCTTGTAGTTGTCCGTGGCCATATAAGAAAGATACTTGTCCGTCTCCACGCCGGAATCGACGATGACACAGGGGATCTTCTTTGCAAAGGTCTTTTCGACCGCCGGCACGAGGGCCTTGCGGTTGCTGGGGGCCAGGACGATGCCGTCGACTTTCCGGGCGATCATGTCCTCCACGATCTGGATCTGCCGCTCGCAGTCGGTCTCGATCTCCGGGCCGTTCCAGAGAATCTCATACTGTTCTCTTCGGCCCCGGCCTTGAGCGCCCCCTGCCGGACGCCCTCCCAGTACACCGACTCCGTCTCTTTGGGGATCACGCCGATGCGGCGCTCGGCCTTCGTGCCGCCCTTGCGCAGCACGCCAATCCCGACGAACACCGCGACCAGAACGACGAACGCCGCGACCCATATCGCATTCTTCATAGTCTATGCTCCTGCCAGACCTGGTTGAGCACAGCGGGTCGAGCTCGCGCGCGGAGCCCCCGCTTGAACGAAGGCTCCACAATACTCGTTTCCGTCACAAGGTGCAACTGTGTCAGAAGTTCATGCCGACACCCAGCAGATACTTGACATCCGTGGTGCCCCGACCTGGCGCCGGGCTCTCGTCAAAGTTGAAGATGACCTTGAAATTGGCGAACATCGACTTGGTCAAGCTGGCCCGCAGCTCCGCGGTCGAGGTCAGGAAGTAGTCCGAGAACTGCTCCAGGCTGGGGAAGTAGCTCAGATCGTGGATGAATCTGAGTTTGTCGTCGAAGCGATGCTCGAAGTTGTAGCCGAGCTGCAAGGAGATCTCGCTGTTGCTGCCCGCCTGATTGTCGAACTTCTCATAGAGCGAAGCCAGACCCAAGTTGGTGGAGAAGTTCGTCTTGGCCGTCTCGATCCATTGATAGCCGCCGCCGCCGCCCACCACGATGCGCCGGTCCAGGTCGGCGATGGCATCCTTCTCATAGCGGGCATTCATGAACCCGAAGAACTTCTTCGTGAAGAAGTAATCATATTGGGCTCGGGCACGCCACCAGTCCTCGGTCGTCTCGTCCTGGCGGGTGGTACGGTCTCTCGTCTCGCTCCTGCCGTAGTCCGCGCCGGCCGTCGTCCGGTCCTTCTCGGAGCGTCGCGAAACGCTGACGCTGGCCGCGACCGATTCCGACTTGGTGTTGCCATGCGTGGAACTCACCGCCCCGGAAATACTGCCGGTCCACTTGGGCTCGGGCTTGGGCGGCGGGTTGATCGAGGTTACGTCTGCCAGAGGAAACTTCTGGGGTTGCAGCGGCGCCGCGGTCTTGAGGGCGAACTCATTGGGCTCGGCGGCGGCGACCGGCTGATGCAGGACCGTGCCATCTTTGAGATGGACCTCGACCGGTTCGTTGCTGCTGAAGGTCTTGATGTCCGTGAGGTTCACGGTCACTTCGCCGACGACTGGGGACAGGAAGATGAGCTTGCCGTCCGTCATCCGCACGATCTGGCCGGTCAGGCGGTCGCCGTTCTTGAAGTAAACCTCGTCGGCAAAAACGGTGGTGGAACATGCCAGTGTACAGAGAACAGTCAGGAAGATGGTCCGATACATTCTCTACTCCCCTATCAGTGATGTTCCCCTGGTGCAAACTCCGGTGAGTTCACAGGGTCTCCAATGGATGGAAGAATAGCCGATTGGGGGCTCCGCCGTCAACTGTCGGCAGGCCAGGAGTAATGACAGGCAATGGATTGCCCGACCGGCCCGGCATAGGCAAAAACCTCCGTGCGACACGAGAGATTGAGCACCGCCGATGAAGGAACTCAGGTTGTAGTATGAATGTCAAAGGGTGTGCGCGATGAAACTACTGCCAGGCAATAGAGGCGGACGGGAGATACGAGTCTATTATCGGCCGCTTCTATTTTCTGAATCGGTCTGATAGGGGTTTTCTATTTCTGCTCAAGGACGTATAATGAAAGCCGGGTTTGAAGAGTTAGAAATGAAGCGTCCATTCGAAAAACTGACCGATGCTGAGCTCATGCAGCGCTTCGTCGAGGGCGATGAGGCTGCCTTTCGGGAGATCGTTAACCGATACAAGAACAGTCTATATGCATTTCTTAAGCAGTTCCTGAACCAGTCCGACCTCGTCGACGACGTCTTCCAAGAGACGTTCCTGCAACTGTTTACGAGCCGGGAGAGCTTCGATCCGAACCGGCCGTTGCGTCCGTGGCTGTTCACGATCGCCGCCAATAAGGCCAAAGACGCCCTGCGCAAGGCCCAGCGGACCAGCGCTGTGCCCATCGGGACCATCTCGGAATCGGAGGACATGTCGTTCGATGAGATGCTCAACGCCCTAAGTTCTGATACTGCCGTGCCTTACGATGAGGTCGAGCGGAGCGAGACAGCGGCCCGGGTCAGCGAGGTGATTGGAAACATGCCGGAGAATCTGCGGGAGATCCTGGTCCTGGCCTACTTCAATCGATTTTCCTACAAACAAATGGCCGACATTCTTAGTATACCAATAGGCACCGTTAAAAGCCGGTTACATACCGCCGTGGCCCGTTTTGCAAAGGACTGGAAGGCAGCCGTGGGGAGCAAAGAGGTCAAATAATGACGTCGCTGAGCGGCCAACAGAAGCAGTTGTTATTCGATTACTCTTTGGGTCTGGCTTCCGATCGTGACGCGGCGGAGGCCGAAAAGTTGCTGTCCTGGAACGATGAAGCCATCGAGCTTCATCGCACATTTGAATGGACCCTCGCCCCTCTCGATACCATCGAATGGGACCCTTGTCCCGATGAGCTGACCGAGCGGCTCTTTCAGCGTTTGCGGGAAGCGGCCCGGGCAGGTTCCGAGTTGAAGCGTCTGGAAGAACTGCTGGCCGCCGAGCGCCTCCGGCCGGCGCACGATCAAAATCCCGCTGTGGCGCAATTGGAGCGAGGTCATTGCGGCCGCCGCCGCAGTGGTCCTGTTCGTCAGTGTCTTGGTCCCCAGTGTCGGTTTCATGCGCCAGCGATACGCTCGGACGCAGTGTGGCACCCAACTGGGCAACATCTACGAAGGTTTCCGCAATTATGTATCGGACCATGATGGCTTTCTACCGGCAGTGTCGATCACCCCGGGCACTCCGTGGTGGAAAGTGGGTTACTCGGGTCGGGAGAACTATTCGAACACCCGCGGGCCATGGCTGCTCGCCAAGAACGGCTACGTCCAGCCGGACCGGTTCCTCTGCTCCGGGCGCCGCGAGCCCTACAAAGTCAGTTACGATGGCTTCAAAGTCCAGAACCTGAATGACTTCCCCAGCCGGACTTACATCCACTACAGCGTGCGCATCGCCTGCCCGATCTCCGAGGACCGAGGCCTCACGCAGAAGGGCGTGCTCATGGCGGATCGCAATCCACTGTCTGAGGAGTTCCCGTCAGACTTGTCGGAGTCGTGCAAGCTCCCGTTGGGGGAGGGATTGGTGAGGGCCAACAGCGCCAATCACCGAGGCCGGGGCCAGAACGTTCTGTTGAATGACGGCTCGGTGGAGTTCAAGAAGGAAAGGCACACCAGCCTCTCCGAGGACGACATTTACATCCTCCAGGACATGTCCTGTGGCACGGAAGTCACCGGCTGCGAACGGCCCTCCTGTAGCGAGGACTTCTTCCTGGGCCCGTAGCGAAATCTCAAATCCCTTCCGAATCCGCGGCCTGAGATTCCAGGCACCTTCGCGCGTTGTCTTTGACCTTCTCCAAGCCCAGCCCTCTCAGCGGCGAATCGTGAAATCTGGCCTCGAACGTCTCCGGAGTAAGCCTAAGCAAGTCTTGCAGACTCACTCTTGCCCTCTCAGGATAGAACCGGAAGCGCCGGTTGGCGCAGGCGGGGGCTTTCTCGTGGAAGGGACAGACGCCCAGGCATTCGTCACAGCCAAAGAGCCAATCGCCGGTACTCCCGATGGGTGCATCCTCCGGTCCATACTGCGTCAGATAGCTGGTGCACCGGGTCGCATCCAGCAAGCCGTTGGGCCGCAGCGCACCGGTTGGGCAAGCCTCAAGGCAGCGGTTGCAGCCGAGGCAGGCTCCCTCAATGGGCCGATCCGGCTGAAGCGGCACGCTGGTCAGCAATTCCCCCAGCAGGATCTGCGGACCGAGTTGCGGGTGAATGAGCAGGTGGTTCTTTCCGATAAAGCCCAAGCCCGCCCGTACGGCCAGGGCCTTCTCGGCTATCGGCGCGGAATCTACGCAAATCTTGAACCGATCCTGTCGGTGCGTCCGCAGGCAAATGAAAGCCGCCAGTTCCCGCAGCAGAGCCTTGATAAACAAATGATAGTCTTCATACTGCGCGTACAGGGCCACCCGGCCGGTATCGGCAGACATCGCGCCTCCGGCATCCTGTGTCGAGGTTGGCCGGTAGTTGAGTGCGACGATGATCACCGATTTGGCGCCTTTTCGGAGTTGGGCCGGGTGGATGCGTTTTTCAAGGTTGCGGTGCATGTACTCCATCCGGCCGGCGCAGCCGGATGCAAGCCATCTCTCGAAGTGCTCGACGTGCTCCGCTCCGATGGGCGAAGTATCTGTAATCCCTACCGCGTCGAAGCCGAGCGCCAGTGCCTGATCCTTAATCTCCTGTTCCAAGCTCATACGCATCATTATACTATGCGGCGGTCCACGTTCAGGCCAATCCGACCGTGATAATAGGAGATTTCTCATGCGCGACTCCGGCAAAACCAATGAGACCGCTGCCCCAGGAAATGGTCGTCTGACAATCCTGTTGCTCATGCTCGTCGCCTCCCTTCCGACCTCGGCATGGGGCAAAGTGGTCGTGACGTGGGACTTCACGAAGGGCATCCATGGCTGGCAAGGCAATCAGTATGTGCAGGGCCTGACCGCCACGGCGGAGGGGCTCGCCTTCGAATCGACCGGCAATGATCCCTGGATCGAGGGGCCGGGCGTGGACCTGCCCGGCGCAGGAATGACCCGTGTGCAGGTGCGGATGAAATCGGATGCCGACGCCGGCGGCGAGCTGTTCTACGGCCGCTCGTTTCAGGCCGGCCACTCGGTGCGCTTCCCGGTGAAGAACGACAGTCAGTGGCACGCGTATTCCCTGACGATCGCGGAGCCGCTCGGGCGCGCGACACGGTTCCGCCTGGACCCCGCCGCCAGCGCGGGCCACATCGCGGTCAGCTCGATCACCGTGGAGACGATTGCGTCCATTCAGCCGCCCCCATTCGAGCCACCGCAAAGGCCGGCGAAAGGCGCGGCCGAGCCGCTGGCCACGAAGCCCAGCGAGTTGACATTGGAGCACTATCGAGGCGGTTGGGGTGATTTCATCGTCAAGGTCAACGGCACGGAGATGGCCGCAGGCTACCAGGGCGAGTGGATTGGCTTCGTGCTCAATGACAAGCCACAATGGCTCCCACTGCGGAAGGTGGATGGCACCACCGACCGAGGATCTGCCGGCGAGGTCGTCTGTCGGGCGGTCCTGATGGACAGCGAGAACGGGCGGTGGCAGGTGACGCGGCGTTTTGGGACGGGCACGCGGCCGGGCACGATCTCCGTAGAGACCGAGTTCATCGTGGACAAGGATCGAGCGGTCGTTCATCTGCCTTGGCTGACGCTCTTTCCCGGCCTGGGGACCTTCGGCGCGCGCAAAACGCAGGGTCTGTTCGCCGGTCTGGAGTATCTGGACGATGAGCCCAGCAGCAGTGAGGCGGATATAACGACGCCCGAGCATATCCGCCGGGTGCCCGATCCGGTCAAAGTCACGTTCCCGCTGATGGCTGTCGCCCACGGCGGCCGGTACATCGGCCTGATCTGGGAGCCTTCGGACATAGTGGCGGCCGTCTTCGATTCGCCCGACCGCCTCTTCAACTCCGGGGCCCACGTGATGGCTTTGACGGCTCCCGCCGTCGGACCCAGGCGCTTCGAGAACCAGTTGGTGGCCCACACGCCGTTCGTGCTCAAGGCAAACCAACCACTCCAAATCCGAGCCACGATCATCGGAGGCTCCGGCGGGACCATTGTGCCGGCGGTACAGAAGTACGTCGAATTGCGCGGACTGCCGAAGATCCCCCAGTTCCAAGGGGGCTTCGATGCGGCCGTCACACTGCTGGCCCGCGGCTGGCTCGATTCCGCCATCAGCGAGGGCGGCCTCTTCCGGCACGCCGTCTGGGGCAACAGCTTCGGGGCGGGTCCGGCGGCCGACGCAATCATGTACATGGACTGGCTGGCCAACCAGACGCCGGACCGAAGTCTCGCAGAGCGGCTCATCCAGGGGCGCGATCTGGCCAGGAGCAAAATGCCCTCGGGCCAGCCCTACAGCAGTGCGGTCTCCCACACGCGAACACCCACCGCTCCATTTCTCTTTGGCGGTCTCGATTCTTACGTCGCGCAGCGAAGGACTGAGGCACAGAGCCTGCTGAAGCGGTTCGACGAGAAGGGCATTCAACTGTACCAGCCGGGCAAGGTCGATTACGGCAAGACCCATTTCGCCCAGCACGCCAACGGTCTGGCGGGCGCGGAGGTCGTACGGATTCTGGAAGCGGCGACGCTCTCCGCTGACCCGGCGCTGATCGAGCAGGGTCTCAAGTTGCTCGACAAGCAGACGGTACTTTATGCCAACACGGTGCCGCGCGGGGCCCAGACGTGGGAGGTCCCGCTGCACACGCCGGATATCCTCGCCTCGGCCCACTTGGTCAAAGCGTACACGCTGGGCTACCTCCTCTCGGGAAAGCAGGAGTATCTCGAACAGGCCCGCTACTGGGCGTGGACGGGCGTGCCATTTGTATACCTGATCAACCCGACGGAGGGCGAGATCGGACCTTACGCGACGATTGCCGTGCTCGGCGCAACGAACTGGCGGGCGCCGGTCTGGTTCGGCCGGCCCGTGCAATGGTGCGGCTTGGTCTACTGCTCCGCTTTGCACCTGCTGAGCCAGTACGACAAGGCCGGTCCGTGGGAGACCATCGCCAAGGGCATCACGGCGACCGGTCTGCAAATGACCTGGCCGGTCACCGACCCCAAGCGGCAGGGTCTGCTACCGGATGTCTTCGACCTCCAAGCCCAGCTTCGCGACGGCCCGGCCATCAATCCCGGCACTGTCCAGGCCCACGTGCCGGAGCTTTTCGGCAAAGGCACGCTCTGCGACGTCAAGAAATTGTCCAAGAAGGGATGGTTCCTTCATGCGCCGTGCGCCGTTCACGATGTCCGCGAGACGGACGAGTCTGTCATCTTCATCGTCGACGGCTGGGCCAGGAAGCCTTTTCGTATCCTGCTCGCCGGCGTGGAGCAGAAACCCGCGGCTGTCACGATCCGGCGTCTTGCCGGGCAGGATGCTCAGGACCAGGCATCTGTCGACTTCCAGCCGCAACAGCACCTATTGGTGATTTCTCTGGACGCCCCGTCCGAAGTCCAATTGCAGCTCCCTTGAGCCTCCGCTAGTCCCGCCGCGCGCAAGCCCATCGGCGTCCCGTCACGCCCTCGCGCAGAGTCCGTCTTTCGTCTGACGCCAAAAAGAGGACTTCCTCTCATACCAAAAATAGGATTTCGCCTGATGGGCCGGGGCCGCGGGGCCGCGTATATTCTCTCAAAGGCCGGAGCAGGGATAAACATGAGCTCGGAAAGCCGCACAGCAAGTGACACGAACGTCTCAAACGGGGGGAGATCTCCAGAGCACCCGACTGCATCCCTGTTTGACCGCACACGGATCGGACCAAACGAAAGGGAGGTATGAGAATGAAAACGCACGTCAGTATCCTGCTGGGCAGTCTCTGTCTTATCCTGTTGTCACAGCCAGTCCGCGGTCTGGCGGCCACGGCCAGTCTGACTGTGGCCGAGGACACATTCATCAATTCCGGCAACCCCGGGAACAACGCGGGGGGCACCGGCTGGCTCGACGCCGGAAGGGACGGCGCCGGCGGCATCCGCCGAGGTTTGCTGCGCTTCGATCTGGGCAGCATCCCGGCGGGATCGACCGTCACTTCCGCGACGCTTCAACTGAGCGTTGTCAGGGTGCCCGGCAGCGGGCCGGTCAATTCCACGTTCGATCTATTCCGGCTGCTGGCGAGCTGGAGGCAAGGGAACAAAGGCGGCAACAATGGGACCCCGGCGACGGCCGGGGAGCCAACCTGGAACGCCCGCATGCTGGGGACTGCCAACTGGACCTCGCCCGGAGCCAAGAACGATGCGGTAGCGACCCCCAGCGCCTCGACAGCCGTAGGGTCCGCAGACGGCGCCAGATACTCCTGGACCGGGTCCGGCCTGGTCGCCGATGTGCAACTCTGGGTGAATAATCCGTCCCAGAACTTCGGCTGGCTCCTGACCTCCCGGGCGGAGACCTCGTCTCGGTCGGTACGCGGCTTCGCGTCCCGCGAAGGCGGCGGGGGTGGCACACTCGTGGTCAATTACACGGCCCCGCCTCCGGTCAATTCGCCGCCGACTGTGTCGATCACCAGTCCTGCCAATGGCGCGACGTTCATCTCGCCCGCGAGCGTGACGATCCGAGCAACAGCCAGCGACACCGATGGAACCGTGGCAAAGGTGGAGTTTTTCGATGGCCCGACCTCTCTGGGGCTCGTCACGACCGCACCTTTCACCAGGACGGTCACTCTGTACCCGGGCGAGCACGCTCTGAGGGCGGTCGCCACCGATAACGCAGGCGCCGCCACGACTTCAGCGACCGTGACGGCGACGGTGACCACGACGCCCATTGCGGATCCCATCCCAGCGCCCATCGTCAAGGACGGCACCACGATCGAGCTGCAGACGGTCGTCGACGGCCTGAGCGCACCGCTGGGTCTGGCGGTGCCCGACGACGGGAGCAAGCGCATGTTCGTCTACGATCAGGCCGGCCTGGCGTGGGTCGTGGCTGAGGGGCTCGGCAAGCTGCCGACGCCTCTCCTGGACGTGCGCAGCCGCCTGGTGACGTTCGGCAACTACGACGAGCGCGGTCTGCTCGGTTTGGCGACCCATCCCGATTTCGCGCATCAACCCTTGATCTACACCTACACCTCCGAGCCCATCAGCGGCACGGCGGATTTCGTCAACGTGATGCCGGCGGGGGCCACGAACGACCACCAATCGGTCCTCGCCGAGTGGCGGATCAATTCCTCCAATCCCAACCAGGTCGATCCGGCCAGCCGGCGCGAGATCCTCCGCATCGACAAGCCGCAATCCAACCACAACGGAGGCACCCTGCGCTTCGGGCCGGATGGGTTCCTCTACATTTCGCTCGGCGATGGCGGCTCCGCCAATGACGTGGCGAATGGCCACGTGCCCGGCGGCAACGCCCAAAACCTCCAGCGGATTTGGGGTAAGCTCCTGCGCATCGACGTGGACGGCAGGAATTCCGCCAACGGCAAGTACGGCATCCCGAAGGACAACCCGTTCGTGGGCCAGAACGCCGTCCAGGAAATCTACGCCTACGGCCTGCGCAATCCGTTCACCTACAGCTTCGACAGCCTTACGGGCGACTTGTACCTCGGTGACGCCGGACAGAACAACATCGAGGAAATAGATCTCATCGTCAAAGGCGGCAACTACGGCTGGAACGTCAAGGAAGGCACCTTCTGGTTCGATTCGACCAACGCGAATCTGGGCAAGGTCGTGACCGGTCCCGTGCGTCCCGTGCCGGCGAACTTGATCGATCCCATTGCCGAGTACGACCATGGGGAAGGTGCTGTGGTGATCGGCGGCTTCGTCTATCGCGGCAAGCAGGTCCCCGTTTTGCAGAATCGCTACGTGTTTGGTGACTGGGGCTCTTTCGCCGCGCCCAGCGCCCGGCTCTTCTACCTCGATCCCAAGCTCGCCATCCAGGAGTTGCGGATCGGACGGGCAGACCGGCCGCCCGGCTTCTGGTTGAGAGGGTTGGGCGAGGATGCCGACGGAGAGTTGTATGTCTTCGGATCGACCGTCCTCGGTCCCAGCGGCACCACCGGTCAAATGCTCAAGATTGTCCCCAACCCGCCCACCACGTACCTGCAACATAACCTGGTCTCGGACCTGCCGGGTGTGGCCGACCACACCGACCCCAACCTGGTCAACCCGTGGGGCATAGCGTATGGTCCGACCACCCCGTTCTGGATTGGGGATGCCGGCACGGGCGTTTCGACCATCTACGACGGCAACGGTGTGCCGACGCGTACGGCCGTGACGATCCCGGGACCTGCCGGCAGCAAGCTCCCTGGCGCTCCCACCGGGGTCGTCTTCAACTCCACGACGGATTTCGCCGTGGCTCCCGGTCAGCCGGCGCGATTCATCTTCGCCACCGAGGACGGCACGATCGCGGCCTGGAATAGCGGCGACGCCGCCGTGACAAAAGGGGACCTTTCGGCGTTGGGGGCGGTGTATAAGGGCCTGGCCCTGGGCAGCAGCGGCGGGAAGAGCTACCTGTACGCGGCCAACTTCAGCGCCGGCCGGGTGGATGTCTTCGACGCCAATTTCGCCCCCGCGACCGTCGGCGGCTTCTTCACCGATCCCAATCTGCCGGCCAACTTCGCCCCGTTCAACATCCAGAACATCGGGGGCAAGCTCTACGTCACCTACGCCCTGCCCGATGCCGCGAAGCACGATGACGTGTCCGGCCCCGGCAATGGCTATGTGAACGTTTTCGACACCGGCGGCAAGCTCCTCCAGCGATTCGCGTCGCAAGGCCCGCTCAATTCGCCCTGGGGCGTTGTCCTGGCGCCGGCCGGTTTCGGCGGCTTCGGCGGAGCCCTGCTCGTCGGCAACTTCGGGGACGGCCTGATCAACGCGTTCAACCCGGCCACGGGCGCGTGGCTCGGCGCGCTCGAGGATGAGTCCGGCAAGGCCCTCGCGATCGACGGTCTCTGGGGCCTGACGTTCGGCAATGGCACCAGAGCCGGTGACACACATACTCTCTACTTCACCGCGGGCATCGCGGGCGGTGGCGCCGTCGAGGACCACGGCCTGTTCGGCAGTATCATGCCGATCGCATCCGTTACTGCAAATACTATGGAGGGTGTGCAGTAACGGCCCGCCCTGAAGTTCGAACCGCAAAGGATGATTGGGCCCCCAAACACGATGGATCGCGTTTGGGGGCCCTTCGCGTCCTTGCTGTCTTATAGGCGATGCCGCCGGCGTGTTGTTGAGGCCATTTTGTGAGGCCCAGAGGTTTTCAAGACGAGATTTATCGGCCGGTCGTTGGTTTTGCTGATCTCAAAGACGACGGTGCCGCCCCCGGTGTACTCGCAGACATCGGGGCACTGGATGTAGGCTTTGGTCTTGTCGCGCCTGCCGTCAAGGCCCCAGTCCGCCGGCTCCGAGACCCGCAGGGCGTTGTACCAGGGCATCAGCGACGCCAGGGCGTGCATGCACACCGGAATGTCGCTGACAAGCTGGTAACAGGCTTTGAGCGTGAACGAATCGCCCACCCGGTGCACGGGGCAATGTCCTTTGACTTCTTTCACGGCGACGACCAGATCCATTCTCCAGACTCCTCAAGCGGGTTGCGGTTTCCTGGTACTACGGCCCGCAGAGCGGTTCAGGGGACTAGGACCAGGATTCAAACGAGCCATGGGACCCAATCCGATTCGACGGCCTTTCCGGGGTGACAGCAGTCCGGGTGGCGATTATGATAGCCCAGGAGTGGTCAGAACCGGCAACCGGGAACTCTCCAAGGAGACTGAGGATATGGCAAAGGAGTTGGTGGGCATCATCGGCGGCACGGGGCTGGGTGATGCGCTGGCCGGACAGCTTTCGGCGGTGGAGTTCCAAGAGGTCGAGACGCCCTTCGGCAAGCCCAGCGGGCCGATTCTGCTCGGCACTCTCGGCACCCGGCGGATCGCTTTCGTGAACCGCCACGGCGCGGGACACAAGCTCTCGCCCAGCGCGGTGCCGTACGCCGCCAATATCTTCGCCCTCAAGCAGCTCGGGGTGCACGCCGTGATCGCCAGCGGAGCCGTCGGGTCCTTGCGGGACAAGATCGCGCCGGGCCATCTGGTGCTCGTCAACCAGTTCATCGACAAGACGTTCCAGCGGGGCAACACGTTCTTTGCCGACTTCGGGGCCGTACACTGCGAGATGGCCGAGCCGGTGTGCAACCGGCTCCGGGAGACCCTGGTGCACGTCGCGACACCTCTCGACGTGATGACCCATTTGGAGGGCACGTACGTCTGCATGGAAGGACCCCAGTTCTCCACGCGGGCGGAATCGGTGATGCACCAGACCTGGGGTGGGGATTTGATCGGCATGACGGCCCTGCCGGAAGCCAAGCTCGCCCGCGAGGCCCAGATGTGCTATGCCCTGGTCGCTCTTGCCAGTGATTATGACTGCTGGCGGCCGCACGACAGGACCAAGGGCAAACAGACCCTGCTCCAGGAGATTATCGCCAACCTCAAAACCGCGACAGACAACTCCCTGACGTTGATCCGGGCGCTCCTGACGAGCACCGAGAGGCTGGTCGAGGAGGACTGCCCCTGCCGCAAGAGCCTCGAACTGGCGGTCTGGACGAATCCGAGCCACCTCGACCCGGACGAGAAGGAACGATTGGCGGTACTGTTCGAATGAGACAGACTCTGGTTCATTCTTGTGCCGC
This sequence comes from uncultured Planctomycetota bacterium, assembly GCA_963699595.1. Classification (GTDB taxonomy): domain Bacteria; phylum Planctomycetota; class Phycisphaerae; order Sedimentisphaerales; family Anaerobacaceae; genus PLanc-01. The sequence goes on along the minus strand of CAVOUO010000026.1, from coordinate 1,005 downwards.
GCTTGTCATCCCTTCGCTACGCTCAGGGCAGGCTCTGAACGCAGCGCAGCGGAGTGAAGGATCTGGGCCGCGAATGCTGGCGACCTCCCATTCGTGGACTGGAGATCCTTCGCTTCGCTCAGGACGACAAAGTCCACATTTTGCCGCGCTTCTTCGAATTGGCATGAGAACTCGAAAGGACGACGAGATGAGAAACGGGATTTACGGTGTTGTGGCGGCGCTGGTCGCCATGCTGGTCTTCGCAGGATGTCAGCAGCCGGCACAGGAAGCCCCCAACCAGCAGCAGGCCCGGCTCCTGGCGGCCCAGAACGCCGATCTGCAAAAGCAGTTGGAGGCTCGGCAGGCGGAAATCAAAGTCATGCAGGAGAAGCACACCAAGGAACTCCGATTGCGGGATCAGGAGCTGATCCGGTGCAAGGTCCGCATCGACGCCCTGCAGCAGGAGATCAAGAAGGGGATCGACCAGCGTGTCGCAGACCATCACGGCCAGAGTGTTGGATGAAAACGCCAAGCTGCGGCAGGAAATCGAACAGCTCAAGGCCGAAGTCGAGAAGCTCAAAGCCGCCCCGGCGAAAGAAGGCGGACAGTAGATCGTGCGCGAAGGCCGCTTGGATCTGCGCTTCGCTCACGGCTGGTCCGAGGCGCACTCCCACCATAGGCGAGGATAGCCCTGGCCCTCGCGGATCCACCAGATGTCCGCCGTGCCGTTTGCGGTCTCGCCCTCGAAATCCCAGTGCGCGTCGCGGAAGGTGCGTGCCGCGTACATCTCGGCTGTCGTTTTGCCTGTCCCGCCGGTGCTGGTCGGCTGCCCGCTGGTCTGCATGTCCCAGAAGGAGGACGCCGCTCCGTATCCGGTATGCCGGCCCACGAGCCCGCCGGTTTGCGCGATACCCGAGACCTGTCCGGTCGAATAGCACTTGTTGATGCCCTGCACCAATCCGGCAGTCTTGTCGGCGCCGGTGACGGTGCCCCAAGCATAGTTGGACCCCACCAATCCGCCAGTCT
>CAVOUO010000025.1:0-85781 GCA_963699595.1 uncultured Planctomycetota bacterium | reverse complement strand
GGGCCATCGCGGGCTCCACGCTGGCGATTGACCGAAAGAGCACGGCCCGGCAACTGGGCTTTGCCGATCTTGTCTACAACAGCATCGACGCCATCAGCGACCGGGACTTCTGCGCGGAGTTCCTCTTCGACTGTGCCTTGATCGCGGCGCACCTGTCGCGCTTTGCCGAGGACTGGATCCTCTTCTCCACCCATGAGTTTGCCTTCATTCGCATCGACGATGCGTTCTGTACCTCGTCGAGCATGATGCCGCAAAAGCGCAATCCGGATGTGCTGGAGTTGATGCGGGCCAAGACCGGCGCGGTGTATGGGTGCTCGTGGCGATGCTGACGATTCTGAAAGGCCAGCCCTCCGGCTACAATCGCGACCTGCAGGAGGACAAGATTCACGTGTTCTCCAGCGCCGACACAACGGAAAAATCGCTGGAGATGGCCGCGGCTGTGGTCGCGCATACGACCTTCCGCACCAAGGAAATCCTCGCAGGTCTCGATTCCGGCTTCCTCGACGCCACCGCCCTGGCCGAATACCTGGTCAAGAAGGGAATGCCCTTCCGCAAGGCCCATGGTGTGGTCGGCGCTTTGGTCGCGACGTGTGAGAAGCAGGGCAAGCAGTTGGGACAGCTTTCTCTGGCCCAGTTCCAGGAGTGCTCGTCTCTCATCGACGGCGACGTGTATGACCATCTGGGGGCCGTGAACGTCGTGCGGCGTTACGCCTCCGCGGGCGCGGCAGGACCGGAGCAGGCGCAGCAGCAGCTTGCCTTCTGGAAGAAACACTTGGCATGAAGGAAGATGAGATCACCGGCTGGTTCCGGCAGCAGAGGCAACTGTCGCCCGCGGATATCCCGATCGGCATCGGGGACGACATGGCCCAGATCGCCTTGGAGCACGGCGCTTCGGTGCTCATCACGACCGACATGCTCCTCGACGGCACACATTTTGACCTCCAGACCGCGACCTTGAGGCAGGTGGGCTACAAGTCGATGGCTGCCAGCCTGAGCGACTGTGCCGCGATGGCGACCATTCCCCTGGCCGCGGTGGTGGCCGTGGCGCTGCCGCACGGGTGGAGCGGACGACAGTTGCAGGACCTGCACGCGGGAGTCATGTTCGCCGCCGATAAGTACCATTGTCCCCTGGTCGGCGGCGACATCACAAGCTGGAGAGACGATGGGCGGTTTGCGGTGTGCGTTGCGATGCTGAGCAAGCCTGGGGATAAGCCTCCCGTCCGGCGCAGCGGCGCCAAGGTGGGCGACGTGCTCTGTGTGACGGGCTCTTTGGGCGGCTCCGGCCGGCGCAAGCACCTGGAATTCGAACCGCGGGTCAATGAAGCTCTCAAGATCGTTCAGATCGCCGACCTGCACGCGATGATGGACATCAGCGATGGGCTCAGCACCGACCTCAACCGCATCTGCCACCAGAGTGGGGTAGGCGCTCTGGTAGAGGCCGCTGCGGTGCCGATCTCGGAGGATGCCAGGACCGAGGCGGACCCGCTCGGTGCGGCCTTGAACGAGGGCGAGGATTTCGAGCTGTTGTTCACGTTGGCCCCCGGGCAGTGGGACCGATTGCACCAGCAGTGGGACCATCCGGTGCCGATCACGGAGATCGGGAGGATCACGAACACGGGACGGATGGAAATCCGGATGCCGGATGGACGTACCGTCGAGCTGCGACCCGGCGGCTACGACCACTTGGCCGACTGAAGGAAGGAAAAGGGGACATTCTACTTTTCCCTTCGCGAAGGGGAAAAGTAGAATGTCCCCTTTTCCTGGTGCTTATAATGGAGATCACGATCACATCCAACTCGCCGCAGGAGACGATGGAACTGGGCCGCAAGATCGGGGCCCAACTCCACGGGGGGGAGATCTTTGCCATTTGCGGACCTTTGGGCAGCGGCAAGACGCATCTGATCAAAGGGATTGCGGCCGGCGCAGCGCCCGGGACCGGGAAAGCGTTACCAGCCCTACCTTCGTTCTCGTCAACCAATATGCCGGCCGCTTCGACCTCTATCACATCGATGCCTACCGGCTGGACTCGATCGCCGAGTTCGAGGGGCTCGGCTTCGACGATTTCTGTTATCCCGAATCGGTGGTCCTGATCGAATGGGCGGATAAAATCGAGCCGGCCCTGCGCGGCTTGGATGCCATCCGCGTGGATCTCGCCCACGCGGGGGCGCAGGCCCGGACGATCCGTCTCCAGAACCTGCCGGAGTATCTCCACCTGCCATAGGAATAAGAGTGTCTGACAGAATGAGAACGCGACAAGCACCATGTCATTGCTTCGCTGCGCTGCTCGCAATGACATAATCTACGTTCATTCTGTTATACGGATTCGGAGAAATCTGTGCACGGCACGGACTGTGTCATCCTGAGGCGAAGCCGAAGGATCTGGGCACCGAATTGGAGTTTTCTCTCACTCGCGGCCCAGATCCTTCGCTACGCTCAGAGCTTGCCCTGAGCGTAGCGAAGGGATGACAAGCAGAGCGCACGAATTAACCAGAATCCGTATTAGAGGCTCCAAGATACGCACGGGGGGGCGCTGCGCCGGGTCCGTGCCGTCACGCTCGTGCTATTCGATACGGTCCTCCTAATCGGTCCATCCCGCCTTCGGCCGGAGCTTCGCGGCCAATCCGGGAAATTCCACCCGCCGCATTTGTCACCCCCGCCGCACCATTCTTATGCTTTGGGTGAACTGATTGGGAGCCGCAGATAACGCCGTCGAGGCTATTCGCGGCGGCAACCTAAAGGCTCCCCGATTCGTCGCAGACAGGAAGCATGGAAGTATGATAGTCACGTGTCCACATCATTGCCCCGTTTTTGGAGGATCTGCCGCTCACGCAAATGAGTTTCGTCAAGTAGCCTGTCGATTCTGTCGATAAGGTTCCAGGAAAACAGAATTCGGTTTTACGTAGGAAACCACTTTCATTCACATTTGTCTACTCGCGAGGAGGACACACAATGCAGGCAAAAAGAGGCTTCACCTTGGTCGAAATTCTGATCGTCGTGGTCATTCTGGGCATTCTGGCCGCGATCGTGATTCCGCAGTTCACCCAGGCCAGCACCGAGGCCAAGACGAACAGTCTGGCCAGTGACCTGCAGTCGCTGCGGTCCCAGATTCAGTTGTACAAGGTCCAGCACAACGACAACTCGCCGACTCTGGCCGACTTTGCGAACCAGATGCTCTACGTCACGGACGTCAGTGGGAACATCAGTGGCGCGGGCACCAAAGTGCGGGTTGACCCCTTCAACTTTGGTCCGTACCTGGAGAGAATTCCCGACGGCCCGTTCACCAACAGCAACAGCATTGTCGACTGGGACGCTGGGGCGACCTCGGCCCCGTGGGACGGCTGGGAATACAACGAGGCGACGGGCGAGGTTCGTGCCGCGCCGGATGATATCGATCCCAATGGTCATCAGGCGCTGTAATCACAGCAACTGCTGATCTGTAGCGTGCAATCGAAGGCTGACCGTGCCGACAAGCCGGTCAGCCTTTTTGATGAATAAGAAATACTAAAGGAGCGGAAACATGAAGGGGGCAGTAGTGAGACGGGCAAGGGCTTTCACCCTGGTCGAAATCCTGATCGTGGTGGTTCTGCTCGGCGTTATGGCCGCCATCGTCGTTCCCGCCCTGGCGGGGTGGGGCATTGCGGCCCAGCGGACGACACTGGCCATGAACTTAAGTCTGCTGCGGCGGTTCATCCCGGTGTACACCAGTCAGCACGGGGAGACTCACCCAGGGTATCCCAACGGCGACCGCAGCGCGGCCCCGACGGAGGCGGCGTTCGTCGATCAGGCGACGTTGTCGAGCAACAAGTACGGCCAGACCGCGCCACGGGGGACCATGGGTTTCCCGCTGGGGCCCTACATTTCCAACGTGCCGCCGAATCCGTTCAACAAACTGGCTACCGTGGGGATTCTCGCCGATGGCGACGCGTTTCCCGCCGCCGCCGACGGTCTTTACGGTTGGCTCTACAAACCGGCCACGGGGGAGATCCGACCCGACAATCCGGAGGCCGACACCCACGGAATCCCGTACTATGAGTACTGAGCCCGTGAGAGCGGGTCGCGGGAAGTGGCGCGGAGAGAAGGGGGAGTGCATGTCAGGGCACGGCCGCGCGGGCACGAAGCCCGGCTTCACGCTGATGGAGGCCACCATGGCCATCGTCCTTCTGGGCCTGGCGGCGGCCGGCGTGCTGCTGCCGTTCTCCAACGGCGCCTCGGCTCAGGCGGAAGGCCTGCGGCTGACTCTGGCCGCCAAGCTTGCCGACGATCTGATGGAGCGGATTATCGCTACGCCCCCGGGCCAGATCATGGCCACGTGGGACGGGTATACCGAGGCCCAGGGACAAGTCAAGGACGCCGGCGGCGTCGTGTTCACGGATCCGATGTACGCGAATTTCAGCCGGCGGGCGATTTGTCACGACGACGTCTATGTGCCCCAGCAGAACGGACCGCCGCGGCCCTCCGATTACATTCTGGTGTCCGTGCAAACCAGCTACCAAGAGAGAGAGATGGCGTCGATCAACCGTCTGATCAGCCGGTGAGCAGCGGAGCACAGCGCAGGAGCTGACGAGTTTCACCTTTTGGGACTTTAATGCAATTCACTCGACATACGCAAGGGTTGACGATCATCGAGCTGCTGGTCGGAATGCTGATCACCAGCATCGTTCTGTCGGCGGTCGCGACATTTGCGTTTGCCCTCAGCACCGCCAGCCTGGTCAGTGGCGATACCGCCGCCAAGCAGGCGCAACTGCGGCAGGCGACGCTGCGCATCGACGATCTGATCGGGTCGTGCCGGCTCCTCGGTGCGGCCCCCGGCAACGATCTGGCGGTCTGGCGTGCGGATGACAACGCCGACGGCCAGATCAATGTGAATGAGCTGGTCTACCTCGAGCGGGGAGAGGCCTGCACGATGCTGCGGCTCTGCCAGTTCGCCGCGGCGGACAATCTCCCGGTGACCCTGAGCGATCTGGCCCTGACGACAACCAAACCCCAGCTCCAGGCGAGCTGCAGCCCAACGTATGGGTCTTTGATTCCCGCGTGCAAAGACGTGAGGTTCGCTTTCCATCCGGTCCCACCGCCCTTGACGTATGTGAATTGTCTGATGGTCTCGTTCCAATTGACGGAAAACGGGGTCGATCACCGGTACGAAATTGTCACGGCCTTGCGGGGCCGGGCCGGGCACCTGCTCAACAAGACCGGCGACGCCCTGGTGACGACCGAAGACGATTAGAGGGATTGCAGAATCAGGGCCGGGGCCAAGAATGTGTGACATCCTCCTTTATCGATCCTCCTGCCGCCGGCGGGGCATAGCCCTGCTGATGGTCCTGCTGATTGTTCTGGCCATCGCGATCCTGGCGACGGGCTTTCTCGCCGGCACGGGCACCGAATTGGCGTGCGGCGCCAATACCCTGATGCACGTGCAGATGGATCAACTGGCGGAATCGGGCCTGGAGCATGCCCGCGGACTGGTTCTGCACCCGCAGGATGTGCCGGCCGACTTCTGGACCCATGGGGCGACGGACCAGCAGTTGGCGGCGGAGAGCCGAGACTTTTATAGTGTCCGGGCCACGCGGGACGCGAACCAGCCCACGGATTATTGCACGTATGGCATCACCTGCGAGGCCTTCCGGCTCGTCGGCACCGCGAAGACCGGGCGCAGCCGCCTGGCCGCCACCTTACGGCTGGACCCTTGCATCGGACTCTGGAGCAACGGCAACCTGGATTTCCGCCAGACGTGGCTTCTCTACGGCGATTTGCGCAGCGGGGGCAAGGTCGCCAGCCTGGCGGCGGCATCGTCGCTCGATGGGGATGCGTTCACGGACAGCTTGCAGGGGACAATTGTCGGTCAGGTGAGCGACGCCAACCAACTGTCCCTGGCCTGGCCGCCGGTGGCGTTGACCTACATGAACCCGGAGTATGCCAACGGCATAGTGGCCGGGACGCTGTCCAACACCACGCGGGCGCCCGCGATCTGGCGCGCGGCGGGCAACCTGGTACTGGCCGGCGATGTGACCCTCCAGGGGATGCTGCTCGTCGGAGGCAATCTGACCATCCGGGGCAACGGCAACAGGATCGTGGCGGCCCCGAAGTTGCCGGCCCTCTATGTGAACGGCACTCTGACGATCGAGAACGTCGACGGTCTGGAGATCGAAGGACTCGCGGTCGTGAGCCAGGATGTTCGGATCAGTGCGGCGGCCTGCAACGTTGCCGTCGTCGGGGCCCTGTTTGTGGGAGGGACGCTGGTCGAGACGACCGGAGACGTCTCCGGCAATGGCCATACGGGCCTGATCCGGGGAAATCCCGCCTGGACCGGCGGCACGCTGGCCGGAGCGCTGCAACTTGATGGTGGGGACGACTGCGTCGACTGCGGCACCAGCCCGGCCTTCGACATCGCAGGGGCGGTCACGGTGGCCGCGTGGGTCAACCCCAGGGATGCCGGCGACAACCAGCATCATCCTTATGTGACCAAGGGCGATCACACCTATGCTCTGAGGCATCGGTACACCGCCGGGGACCCATCGAGCACCGTCGAGTTCTTCATCTACGACGGTACCCGGCAGTCCGCGCGGGTTCCGGTCCCGGCCGGATTCAACGACGCATGGCACCATCTCGCGGGAACGTACGATGGCGTCAACGTCAAACTATATATCGACGGTACGCCGGTGGCGACGACACCTCATGCGGGGGTGATCGCGCTGCGGCCGGAGCTGCCGCTCTGCATCGGCGCGAACTGCGAGTGGCCCGATCGTTTCTATCAGGGGGGGATCGACGACGTGCGGCTTTATAACTGCGCCCTCGATGAGACGGCGATCAACAAAATCAGGATCGCAGCGCCCATCGCCGCGAATCCGGTGGCACGTTGGACGTTGGACGGACCCGGCTCCGGGTTGACGATTACCGTGGACCCCATGAGAGCCGCCATCGTGGCCTGGGAAGCCGGTATTCCGAAATGCTGGGGTCCGGCGGCCGGCGGTTTCTACCGCAGCCTCCGAAGGCAGTAACAGCAATGCGAGCCATAGAGTATCCAATACGAAGAAGCAATCTGACTTATCGGGCTTACCGGGGGAGAGCGCAGAAATCGTCCGGCTTTCTTCCCGGCGCTGCGATCGGCGCGTCCAAGCGGCCCCGGCCGCGCTTCCCGCCGAAGGCCCGGGACGGGTTGCGGGCCACAGATCTTTTTCGGACGTGCGCGACGGCCTGGGAGGAATCTTACGGCTGTATCGGCCCAGACCGAAACGTACAGACGACTGGGACGGCCGATGGTCAAGTCCCTGGCGGCAGCGCAGGGAACCACCGGGGTCCCGGCCCAGATCGAACAGTGCCCGGAGTAAAGCCCGCCCGAAAACGGGCCGAATGAACAACGAGAGGTAGGGTTCAATATGTGCGGAAACAAAAAACTGCGGATCGTTCGACACGGATTCACGATGATCGAGCTGATGGTCGTCCTGGCCATTATCGCCATCGCCGCCGCCATCGTGGTGCCCATCGCCTCGTCCGCCGGGAGCATGCAGCTTCGCGCGGCCGTCACCATGCTGGCGGCCGATCTGGAATATGCCAAGAGCATGTCCATCAGCCGGGGGCAGAGGTACTCGGTCGTCTTCGATGCGGCCGGGGAGAAGTACTGGATTGTCAGTGGCGACGTATACACAGTCGCGAATGCCATCCCGCACCCGCTCAAACCGCAATCTTCCTATGTCGTCGACTTTCCCAACGACAGCCGGCTCAGCGGCGTGGAGATTGCCAGTGCCAGTTTCGATGGCGTATCGACGGTGAGTTTCGACTACCTGGGGGTCCCCTATAGTGTCGCCGCAAGTCCGGCCCCGCTGTCGGAACCGGGGGTGATCACGCTGCAGGCGGGGGGGGTCACCAGGACGGTCCGTGTGGAGCCAGTCACAGGGTACATTTCTGTCTCGAATTGAGCTGAATCGTCTCTATGCTGACACCCAATTGGATAACGACGAATCGCAAGGTCCAGCCGATCGGCTTGGACATCGGCCACCGCAGCCTGAAGATGGTGCAACTGGCGCACGGTGAGGACAAGCCGAAGGTGCTGGCGGCCCGCAGAATCCCCGTGGCGGCGAACGAGGGCGATCCACGCGAGCAGGAGAAGGCCATTGTAGCGGCCATCCAGTGCCTGCTGGCCGACGGCCGGTTCCGGGGACGAAACGTCGTCTCCGCCTTGCCGATCGATAAGATCAAGATCACGTCCCTGCGGCTGGCCGAAGCCGAAATGGACCAGGCGGACAAGATCCTCCGCCAAGAGGCGGCGGAGCGGTTCGATCTGGATCCGGCCAAGGATGCGATCGATTACCTCCTGGCGGGCAGCGTGCGACAGGGCGAGGAGGTCAAGAGCGAGTACATCCTGTTCGCCGTCGATAATGAGATCGTGAACACCCACCTCCGGCTGCTCGAGGAAGCGGGACTGACGCCCACGGCCATCGATGCGGCTCCCTGCGCGCTGTTCCGGACCTTCGAGCGGACCATGCGCCGACAGGCGGACCGGGAAAGAACGATCATCTTCATCGATATCGGACACCGGTACACGACCGTGGTGTTCGGTCGAGGCGGGGAAATCTGCCTGGTCAAGCCGATCGCCATCGGCATGGCGCAGTTCAACGACGAAGTGGCCTCGGCCCTCGGCCTGGCCGCCCCGGAGGCGGAGTCGTTCCGCCTGCGCCTGCAGAAGGATGACTCCCTGGACGCCGCCACGCGCCGGCTCGTGGTCGATGCCCTCAACGTGACGTCGGAACAACTGGCCGGCGAGGTTTCGCTGTGCTTGCGGTACTACACCGTCACGTTCCGCGGCAAGCGCGTGGAGCGGGCCGTCGTCGCCGGCGGCGGGGCGTATGAGCAGGTCCTGCGCGATGTCCTGCGCCGCCACCTGTCCGTGGAGGTCGAGGTGGCCGAGCCGCTGCGCGGTTTTGAGGTGGACCCGGAGCAAATCGCCGACGCCGGGCCCACCGGCTGTGCCGACCTGGCCCTGGCCGTCGGGTTGAGTCTGAAAGGGTGGGAGTCCCCGTGGGCGGCCCCGATGGAATCGGCCGCGGCGCCGGAACCGGTGCGGAAGGGGGACGTGCCGTGAAAGAGCTCGATTTTCTCCCCCAGTGGTACAAAGAGGACCGATGCCGCCACGTGCACCTGCGGCGGCAGTACGTCGCCCTGGTGGCCGTGTTTGCCGCGATGATGATCTTCAATCTGACCGAAATCCATCGGGCCGGCAATGCCGCGGCGCGGGCCGCCGATCTCGAAGGTCAACGGGCGGGCGCCGAGGCCGTGGTTCATGAGTTCGGCCTGTTGACCAAAGAGCTCAATGAGCTAAAGACGAGGGCGACGCTGGTCGAGCAGATGGATTCGCGCCTCGAGGTGGCCGCCATTGTCGCCGAGATGAGCCATAGTATCGGCGACTCGGTGGTGTTACGGAAACTGGAGATGGTGGCCGAGCCGTTCGGCCGCCCGGCGGAGAAGGAACAGGCCAAAGGCTCCGCCGTGCGGCTGGCCGGCCGGACCGCCGGTGCGGAAAAGGGGCCGCCGCTGGGGCGCGTGAAGTTTCGGATCGTTTTGACCGGCGTGGCAGCCCATCCGGCGGATGTACCCGACCTGGTTTGCAGGCTGGAGGCCTCCCCGTACTTCCAACGGGTCCAGCCGTCGTTCTACGGCAGCGCCAGAGTCCCGGCGGGCACGAGGCCCGCCCCCGGATCGCAGGAGCCGGTGGTAACAGCCAAGAGCTCGGGCGTCTCGGCCCTGACGGAATTCGAGATCGTCTGTTATCTGGCCAATTATAAGGACGTGGACGAGTAATGCATGTGACCGGTTCCAGATTGTCGCTCCGCAAACAGCAGATGTGGCTGTACGTCATCACGGGCCTGTTCGTCTGCGATTTCGTCGCGTGCGGCTATCTTCCCTCCCGCCAACGGCTGACCTCGTTGGAACAGGCATCGGCACAGCAGCGCCAGACGATCGCGCTGGCCGCGGCCCAGAGCGCGGAGTTACCGGGCCTGGAGCGGCGGCTGCGTGACATGAGAAAGGTGGTGGAGAGCTTCGATGCCCGGGTGCCCGCCGACCGCGCGCTGGGCACATTCCTGCAACAGATTGCCGCCATTATGAAGGATTGCGGCCTGGGCGAACAAGTGGTTCTTCCGGGGAAGGAATCGAAAACCGACGATCTGAACTGTGTCCCCATTCACCTCGCCTGCAAGGGGACTCTGGCGGATATGTTTCGCTTCTTCACGAGACTGCAATCCCTGGATCGGCTGGTGCGGATCGAAAAGGTGGCCATGGACAACGACGCGGGCCTGACGGGGCAGATCGGCGTGCAGGTGGAAGCGACTATTTTCGAGCAGTCGGCCCGGCATCATAAAGCCCGCCGTCCGGCCGATGCTCCTACCACAGGTGGCGGAAAGCGTGATGCATAACCGGAACAGGCAGATGTCGGCGGCAGGTCAGATTCTCGACCGCCTGAGAATGGGCGGGAAGAGGATCGTCGTGGCCTGCGCGCTGATTTCGATCATGCTGTTCATGTGGGCCCGGGTTCTGATCGGGCACCGGCCGGCGGCGGCCGACGCGGCGTCCCCGTCCCGCCCCGCGGCGACCCCTCCCGGCACGGGGCCGGGGAAGGTCACGTTCGTGGAGTTGCCCAAGACCCCGGGACGGCAGGATTCCATCGCCCGCGATTTCTTTGCCGCCCCCGAGGGGAGCTTTATCCGGCGGAATACCGCCGATCGAAATACAGGCACTGACAAAGAAGTACCGAGTGTGTCTTCGTACAATGTTCAAGAAGTGATTCAACGAGTTGCACGGAAGTTGAAACTGGAAGCGGTGCTTTGGAGCGAGAGCCCCCGAGCCTTTCTCAACGACCAGTTGTTGAGCGTCGGGAGCAAGCTCACGGTGAAAGACGGCACCGCGTCCTTCGAATTTGAAGTGTTGCAGATCTACATGGACTCAGTGCTTGTAGGGTGTGAGGACATGCAATTGACGCTGAAATTGGCGCAGAATCTCGAAGTAAACCAGTAAGTGGTATGTGTGCAAACGATGCGGGCGCCGCTGCCTTCGGGCAGGGGCACCGGAAACAGGAGCAAGGTTATGTATTGGGACATGAATATGAAAAGAGCACTGTGTATCGAGACAAGTGGGTGGTTGGTGGCCGTTCTTCTGCTGGGGTTGACCGGGGGCGTCGCCGCGGCGGCGGCCTCGAACCCTGTGGCGCTTACCCCGGCCGCGGTAACCAACGAACAGACCATCGATCCGAATGCCGCGCAGTATGACGCCGCCACCGGCGTGCTGAGCTTTGTTCGGTTCGGAAAAGACACCACGATCCGCCAGGGATTGAGCTTGCTGGCGGCCGTGTGCAAAAAGAACATTGTGCCGGCTTCCACGGTGGATGGCCCGGTCGCGGTCTCCCGGCTGTACAATGTGACGTTTGAGAAGGCGCTGCAAGCAGTCCTCGGCAACAACTACCGCTACGAGATCGAGGGCGAGTTCGTGCGGATCTATACCGCCGAAGACTACAAGAAGAAGATGGACGATCCGAGCCGGATGGCGTACAAGGTCATCACGCTGCACTACGTCACGGCCCAGGAAGCCGTCAAGCTCATCGCGCCGGTCCTGAGCGGCAACTCCGCGGCGAAGGTCGGGCAGACGACCGCCGCGCAAAAGACCATCTCGGGCGGCGAGGGCAGCCTCAGCACGGGCGGCGGCGGCAACGATCTGGCCCTGAGCGACACGCTGGTCATCTACGATTATCCGGAGAATCTCAAGCGCGCCGAAGAGGTCATTCGCGAATTGGATGTGCGGCCGCAGCAGGTCCTCATTGAGGCCACGATCCTGGCCGCCCGTCTGAACGAGGAGATGCAGTTCGGCATCGACTGGAACCTGCTGAGCGGTACTGCCCGTGACCGGCGCCGTCATCGCGTCCGGTGACCGGGGCGCCGGCACGCCGGTGGAGCAGTTCGGCTTCGCCGATCCGTGCGGCGAGGACGGGGCTGACGGTGGGCATTCACCGGCGGCAACGTCCGCGCCGTGATCACCGCCCTGGAGACCATCACGGACACGACGCTGATGGCCAATCCGAAGATCCTGGCGGTCAACAAGCAGGAAGGCATCGTGTACATCGGTCGCAAGATCGGCTACGTATCGCAGACGTCGCAGAACCAGACGTCGACGACGCAATCGGTGTCGTTCCTGGAGACCGGTACGCGCCTGGCCTTCCGCCCGTACATCGGGGATGATGGCTACATCCGCATGGACATCTATCCGAAGGACAGCGACGGAACGCTCAAGGCGAATGAAATCCCGGATGAAACGCTCGACCGAATTGCGGACGAACGTCGTGGTCAAGGATGGGCAAACCGTGGTGATCGGCGGCCTGTTCCGCGACAGCGTCGTGACGAGCAAGAACCAGGTGCCCGTCCTGGGCGACCTGCCGCTCATCGGTGCGCTGTTCCGCGGCAAGACGGACCGCACGAGCCGCGAGGAAGTCATTATCATTCTGACGCCCCACATTGTGACGGAGTCTTCGCAGACTCACCCCGACAAGCGCCTCGAGGACATCGAGCTCAAGCGCGAAGGGGCCAAGGAGAGCCTGGAAGCCATCGATAGCGCCAAGATCGCCGAGTGGTCCTATGCCAAGGCCGCCAAGTGCTACCTGGAAGGCGACACCGGCAAGGCGCTCTTCTATCTGAAGATCTCGCTGCAGGCCCGGCCGAACTATCTGGAGGCCCTGCGCCTGCGGGAGAGGATCATTGCCGAGACGGATCCGGAGCAGTTCAAGCTGCTCGACATGAACACCACGAAAGAGGTGGGCAAGCAGGACACGGAAGGCTGGTCGAGACGTTAAACGAGGTTCCGGGGACGATCCCCGGGGCCCTCGGAGATCCATGGATTCGGAGGAGTCGTGGTGAAAGACCGACGAAGCGTAATCTGGATGGCAACCGCAGTGGCGCTCGCCTCGCTGCTGATGGCGGCTCTGGCCCTCGGGCAGGAGACCGGCGTCGCAACGGGGTGGCGCCACTGGGTGGGCCTGCTGCGCTTCGCGGTGTACTGTGCGGGCGCTGTGGGCGTGATCATCCTCGGAGTCGGCTACGGCCGATGTGCCGCGGTGGTCACGTCCATAGCCGCACGGCTCCCCGCCCCGCGGCCTGCGGATCGTGAGCCGCACGTCTCCGCTCCGGAGACGAAGCGCCTGCCGTACGAGGCGCGGCACACCTTGCCCGCTGCGCTCGCCGCTCATCTGGCCGGCACGGACGACACGGTACGACAACTGCGCGAGAATCTGCAGGATCTGCAGGTTCGATCCCAGGTTGCCGAGCGCCAGAAGCGGCAGACGGAGGCGATCCTGTATAGCCTCCACGATGCGGTCCTGGTCGTGGATGGGTCGGACAGGCTTCTGATGGCCAATGACCCGGCGGCGAAGCTCTTTGGATTCGAGGCCGGACCGGCCCGGCTGGAGCCGATCGCGGCCATGATCGGCGGGACGCACGGGGAATTCGTGGAACTCCTGCGGCAAAGCAGACGCAATCGAACGGAAGCAACAAAACGGGAGCTGGTGTTCGTGCCGGAGGGCCGGCCCCGGACCTTCGAGACGATCATCTCGTGCGTACAGGAGGATGGCAGGGCCGCCAGCGTCGTGGCCGTGCTGCACGACGTCACGAAGGAGAAGGAAATCGCGCAGATGAAAAACGATTTCGTCAGTCATGTCTCCCACGAGCTCAAGACGCCGCTGGCCTCGATCACGGCGTACTCCGAGATGCTCGCGGACGGCGAGGCGGACGACGAAGAGACGCGCAAGGAGTTCTACGCCGTCATTCAAAGCCAGGCCCAGCGGCTCAATCGCCTGATCGAGGACATTCTGAACATCTCGCGGATCGAATCGGGCCTGATCAAGGTCAAGAAGGAGCAGGCGAGCCTGACCATTCTGATTGAAGAGCAGATGCAGATGATCCGCAGCTATGCGGAGGAGAAGAACATCACGGTGACGAGCGGGCACCCGATCGTCTACGATCAGGTGTACGTGGACAAGGACATGATCTCCCAAGTCATCATCAATCTCTTGAGCAACGCGGTGAAATACACGCCGGCCGGCGGCCACGTGACGGTGGGAACCGAAGTGGACGAGTCGGCCCGCCTGGTGCGTGTCACCGTGACCGATACCGGCGTGGGAATTCCCGAGGACGAGATCGGCCATCTCTTTGAGAAATTCTACCGCGTCGCC
The DNA here is from genome assembly GCA_963699595.1 of uncultured Planctomycetota bacterium. Taxonomy (GTDB): domain Bacteria; phylum Planctomycetota; class Phycisphaerae; order Sedimentisphaerales; family Anaerobacaceae; genus PLanc-01. The sequence goes on along the minus strand of CAVOUO010000025.1, from coordinate 71,581 downwards.
GCCAATAACAAACAGGCCAAAGGGACCGGCCTGGGTCTAAACCTGGCGAAACAAATCGTCGAGAGGGTGCATAACGGCCGAATGTTCGTCACCAGCCAAGTGGGTGTCGGCAGCACGTTCGGCTTCGAGCTGCCGATGGCGACGGTCGAACAGGTCGCCACCGCGTAAGAACCGATGGAAGAAGGGAATAGTGGAATGATGGAATAATGGAATGATGGGGAGCACTGACGGGTTTCTGCCCAACCTTCCAATATTCCAACATTCCAATCTCTAAGAGGACGACAACGATGGCCAATAAAGTGCTCGTGGCAGACGACGAAATCCACATTATTCACGTGGTCGCGATCAAGCTGCGCAACAATGGGTATGAAGTGATCGCGGCCAACAACGGCGCGGAAGCCTACGATCTCGCCTGCCGGGAGAAGCCGGACATCGTGGTCACGGATTGCCAAATGCCGGTGATGACGGGGCTCGAACTCATCGCGAAACTGCGGGAGGACGAGCGGACGAAGGAGATTCCCGTCGTTCTGCTGACCGCGCGGAGCTTCGCCGTGTCCCCGGAGCAGCAGGACAGCCTCGGCGTGGCCTGCTGCCTGAGCAAGCCGTTCAGTCCCAAGGAACTGCTCAAGACGATCCAGGATATTCTCTATCAGCGGCAGCTCGCGGCCCCGTGCTGATAGCGTCTCGGAGGGCCCGAGACTTCTAACCGGTGTGGATAGGTGAATCCGTGGAAATGGTCATGCCGAATATAGCGGCTCCGGCCCTGGCGCCATCGCAACGGCGGGACTTGGAGAAGTTCGGAGAACGACTGGCCCGTTTTGGCGTCAACTTCGCCGTCGTGGCCGGGGACGGTCCCCTTGCCGTTCAAGTCAACGGCGGACGGTTTGAGAGCGACCCCGACCAGCTCCGGGAGGCAGGGCGGTATGTTCTCGCCAAGGCGGCGGAGCAGCAATACGAGAACAGCGAGATCCCCGTCTGGCAACTGGCGGATGCGAGCCTGCTGCTCGGCGTGCCTCTGCTGCGGCCCCCCGTGCCGGTCGGCTGCCGTGAAGCGGCCGGTGTGGCGCTGCTGGATCTCGGAGATCCCGCGGCGCGGTCCGACGCGACGTCGTGCGGAGGCCATCCCGGCGGCGATTTGGGCTATTTCCAGGAGATCCTCCGTCTGCTGGCCCAGAACTTTCAGACCTCGATGCGAACGGAGGAGCAGATTGAGACCGTCGGCGTGGAGCTGGCACGCGTCTATGAAGAACTGGTGCTGCTCCACCGTATCAGCACGAACATGCGCGTCACCGAGTCGGACACCAACTTCCTTCAACTCGCTTGCGACAGTTTGACCGATATCGTCCTGGTGGAAGGCATCGCGGTCCTCTTGGAGCGGGTCGTGGAGGGCGAGCGGAGGCTGGTCGTGGCGGCGGGCTCGGGCCTGATCGACATCGACGATGCAATGGGTACGGCGTTGCACGGGCATCTGACCGACGAGCTGGCCCGGGGCCGTGAAGCGCTGCTGGACAGCGAGGTGGACTCGCCCTTCCGGTATGAGTGGCCCGCGAGCGTCCGGAACGTCATCGCGGTGCCTTTGTGTGCGAAAGACAAGGCCGAGAGCGGCACGGGCCGGCGCGGCAAAGGGACCGCCTCCATCATCGGCCTGATGGTGGCGGTGAACCGGGTCGATAAGCCGGACTTCGACAGTACGGACGTCAAGCTCTTCACGTCCGTCGCCAGCGGCTGCGCCGTGTTTGTCGAAAATGGCAAGCTCTTCAACGACCTGAAAGAACTGTTTGTCGGCTCGCTCAAGGCGTTGACCAACAGTATTGACGCCAAGGACCAGTACACCCGCGGTCACTCGGAGCGCGTCGCCTTGATCTCCCGCTGGATTGCGGAGCGCGTGGCGGAACGCGAGCCGCTGGAGGACGAGCAGATCCACACGATTTATCTGGCCGGCCTGCTGCACGACATCGGCAAGATCGGCATCGATGAAAACGTGTTACGCAAGAACGGCAAGCTGAGCCCGGAAGAATGGGCGTGCATTTGCCGGCACCCCGCCATCGGGGCCGGCATCCTGCGGGGCATCAAGCAGATGCGCGACATCGTGCCGGGCGTGCTCTGTCATCACGAACGCGTCGACGGCCGCGGATACCCGCATCATCTCCAGGGCGACGAGATCCCCCTGACCGGCAAGATCGTCGGACTGGCGGACAGTTTCGACGCCATGACGTCCCGGCGCACGTATCGCGACGCCATGAGCGTGGAGCATGCCCTGGACGAGATTCGCAAGGGCCTGGGCACCCAATTCGATGCCAAGATCGGTACGATCTTCCTGGAAAGCGACGTGGAGCGCTTGTGGGAGATCATTCAGGAGGACGGCCTGGCCAGCTGTGACGCGGCCCACTTCGCCGACTATGGAACCGAGGCAATCGGGACGCTCCTGCGATGAAGATCCCCTGGCAAAACTACAATGAGGTCACGGTGGTGGAGCTGCGCGGCACGGTGGATGCCGACAGCGTCGAGCCGCTGCGCAGCGCGATCACCGAGATCATCGCCGGGCAGCGGGCGGGGATCGTGTTGAATATGAGCGACGTCGACTTCCTCGACAGCCAGGGACTCGAACTGCTGCTCTGGGTGCGGGATTATTGCCGCCAGAATCGCGTGCCGCTGCGCCTGGCGGGTCTCGCCGAGAACTGCCTCAAGATTCTGGAGATCACGCGGCTGCAGGATGAGTTCGACTGCCACACCGAGTTGACGGAGGCAGTCAAGAGTTTTGCCTGACGAGGGCGGAACCGCGCTGAGGTGGCGTATGGGTCAGATTCTGCTGGAGAACAAGACGCAGCTCGGCCAACTGCTGCTGGCACGCGGCGTCGTGAGCGAAGAGCAGATCGAGAGGGCCCTCGCCGAACAACACGAAAAAGGGCATCGGAAACTGCTCGGCGAGCTGCTCGTCGAGATGGGCTACTGTACGGACAACCAGATCGCTTCGGCCCTGGCCGAAGCCTATGGGGTGCCGTATGCCCAGGTGAGCCCGAAGATCTGCGACGCCAAGGCGGTGGAGATCCTGCCGCGCGAGTTCCTGGAAGCGCATATCGTCCTGCCGCTGTTTCGCGTCCACGATGTGCTCACGGTGGCCGTCAGCGAGCCCACCAACGTCTTTCTCATCGACGAGATCGAGCGGATCAGCGGGTGCCGCGTCCAGGTGGTCTGCTCCACGGCCAAGGACATCCAGGCCACCCTCCAGACTTACCTGCCGGCGGCGAATGTCTTCGTCATTGACGACATCATCGACGAACAGGGCCTCGAGGAATTCACCCTCATCGAGAACAGCACACAGGACATCGGCGATCTCGAAGAGGTGGCGGGACAATCCCCGGTTGTCAAGCTCGTCAACTACCTGCTGTACAACGCGGTCCGGGAAAACGCCAGCGACATTCACATCGAGCCGGGCGACAAGAAACTGCGCGTCCGCTACCGCGTGGACGGCAAGCTCTACGAGAAGATGCGGCCGCCGTACCAGATGCACTCGGCCGTCGTTTCCCGCGTCAAGATCATGGCCGAGCTGGACATCGCGCAGCGCCGGCTCCCGCAGGACGGCGGCATCCATGTCCTCGTCGAAGGCCGTCCGATTGACCTGCGCGTCTCGGTCATGCCCGGCACGTTCGGCGAGAAGGTGGTCGTCCGTGTCATCGACCCGCAGAAGATCCTCTACAATCTGGAGGCGCTCGGCTTCACGTACGAAAATCTCCGGCGGTTCCGGCAGGTGATTCAGTCCCCCAACGGCGTGGTCCTGGTGACCGGGCCCACGGGCTCGGGCAAGAACACGACCCTCTATGCGGCGCTGGCGGAGCTGAACAATGAGGAAGTGAATATCTGCACCGTCGAGGACCCGGTCGAATGCAACATGCCGGCGATCAACCAGTTCCAGGTCAACACGTCCGTCGGCTTTGCGTTCTCCACCGCCCTGCGGAGCCTGCTGCGGCAGGACCCCGACATCATCATGGTCGGCGAGATCCGCGACGATGTGACGGCGAGCATCGCGGTCCAGGCGGCCCTGACCGGGCACCTGGTGCTCTCCACGCTGCATACGAACGATGCCCCTGGTGCGGTGACCCGTCTGCTGGATCTGGGAGTGGCCCCCTATCTGCTGAGTGCTTCCCTCAAGGGCGCCCTGGCCCAGCGGCTCGTGCGCCGCATTTGCTCCAACTGCAAGACCGAGTACGAGCCGCCGGCCACCATCCGCCACATCGTGGAGGCCCAGGGCGGCGACGTTGTCACCTACTACCGCGGCGTGGGGTGCAAGAAGTGCCGCAACACCGGGTTCGCCGGCCGGATCGCCATTCACGAGCTTTTCGTGCCCGACGACGAGATCTCGGAGATGATCAACGAGCGGATCAGCACGAAAAAGCTGCGTGGCAAGGCGCTGGAAAAGGGGATGCGGCCGCTGCACTGCGACGGGATTGAGAAAGTGAAGGCAGGAATCGTGTCCGTCGACGAGGTTCTCCGGACCGCCGTGATTGACGGCCCGATTCTCTCCGACCTGACGTAAGGTGGAACTCATGGGTACTTTGCTGGCGCAAACACAAGACCGGGAGTCGAAGACCGAGGATCGCAGTGGGACCCCCAACGGGCAGGACGGCGTTCGGGAACCCGGACCGTCGGCCGGCCGAAACGCGGCGCAGGTGCGCGGGGCCGGCAAGAGAGAAGACCGGGACCCGCCGGCCGGTGTGGCCCGGCCCGCGTGCTCCGACCGTTTCTCCAAGGTCCGCGCCAAGTCCAGCGATCTCATCCTCTTCACGACCCAACTGGCCATCATGCTCGATAGCGGCGTGATCCTGAGCGATGCTCTCGATGCGATCGCCGAGCAGGCCGCCGACCCCAGGTTCAAGGCGGTGATCCTCGACATCTCCGAGCGTGTCAAGGGCGGCGACACTTTCTCCAAAGCTCTCTCCGGCTACCCTCACACGTTCCACGCCATGTTCATCAGTATGGTCAAGGCCTCGGAGGCCTCCGGCAAGATGGTCGAGATGCTCACGGTGCTGACGGGTTACCTCAGCTTCGAGGCGGATACCCGCAAGCAGGTCCGCAGTGCCCTGACGTATCCCTTCATCATGGTTCTCATGGCCATCGCGGCGACCGGCACCCTGATGTTCTTCGTCCTGCCGCGCTTCATGCAGATCTACGCGTCCCGGGGAGCGGCGCTGCCCAAGCTGACGCAGGTGCTGGTCGGCGTGAGCAACGTGCTGGGCAACGGCGAAGCGATGGCCGGCATCGTGACCACGATCATCCTCGGGGGCGGCTTGCTCTGGTACTGGGCCAGAACTGTCTCGGGCCGACGCCTTCTCGACGGCGTTAAGATTCACATGCCCCTCATCGGCCGGATGTTCGTCGATATGGTCGTCACGCGCAGCATGAGGATCATGGCCACGATGGTCAACACCGGGGTGCGGCTGCTGGATGCCGTCCGGGTGGTCGAGGGGGCTGTAGACAACTACTATTTCCAGCGGCTCTGGTCCCAGGTGGATGAAAAGATTCAGGATGGCTACCAGTTGTCGGAAGCGATCATGATCGCGGAGGGCTCCCATCTGATCGCGCCCGGTATCATCCAGATGCTGCGGGCCGGCGAGAAGAGCGGCCGGCTCGGCGAAGTCTGCGATAAAGTCTCGATCTTCTACCAGAAGCAACTGGAGACCTCCATCCGCAATGTCATGACCCTGATCGAGCCCCTGATGATTGGAGTTCTGGGCGCCATCATTGGGACAATCGCCATTGGCTTGCTGCTGCCGGTCTTCCGCGTCTCCAGTGTCATCGCCCACTAAGACACTGGAATGATGGAATCATGGAATGGTGGAATCCTGGGGCGCCTGCGCGATGGTAGCCCATCATTCCATCACCCTCTGCCCGAAGCTCAAAGCTCTACTGCCGCCAGGATTCTCCGGCAGGTGCAATGGTCGCCGAGACGGCACAAGGCCAGCCGGGCGACACGGAAGGGGATCGGGAAGGATGGGCTCGCCGGCGCCTGCCCATAACCGAGCGTGATGTGCGGACGGAAGTACGCGTAGGCGGCCTTCTGCGGATAGGTGCGAATCCAGTCCAGCGTGGTCCCGCTCACTACCTCATCATAGATCATGTCCTCGCTCACCTCAGAGCGAAAGAACGGCCTCATTTCCTGCATGACCTGTTCGTGGAGGGCCTGAAGCTCTTCGGTTCTGTCGACGTTGAGAAGGGCGGTCGTCTCGCCGCGTGAGTTGACGGAGGCGACGACCCCCACGAGGCGCAACTGTCTCACGGGCGTCCTTCGAGCGAGCGACTCCAAGCGCTCCTGGATGGCGGTCACATCCGCCTCATCGATACAGCCCATCGCCAGAGAGATGTGCGGCAGGCAGTCCTTTTCGTTCAACACAATCTCGGGGCGATTGCCCGTGACAAGCCGCCGGTTGATCTCAATCGCTCGACTCGTCATCTCCTCATCCGGCAATAGCACGACGTCCACCGCGATCTGCCCCAGATCTGCCACTCCAACAATCTCTTCATCCTCGGGGCGCCACGCTGGATCCACGATGCAGAGAAAGACCAGGTCGACCGCGCCTGTATTCTCAATCCATTGGACCGCGTGCGGGGGGATGTAGATGGCGGACTGGACGGTGACGTCCCGCGTTTCATCGTCGATGTGCATGCGGCCTTGCCCCTGGAGGAGATAATAGACCTCTGCTGTTTTCAGCCGGTGAGGCTTCGTTCTCTCGCCGGGCTTGACCGTGGCCTGCGCCAGGCTGTAGCGAATGTCGATCTTGGCCTTGGCGGGGTGGAGAAGCTCACGCAGGATCGAGTCATCTCCGCCGATGAATTCGTCGCAATCCTGGAGGCGACGGATGAGCATCAGGACCCTCCCAGCAGAATCGAGCCTTCCGTGAAGAAGGTTCCCGCCACACAGGCGGTCATCAGACAAGCCAGCGTGGCGGCCACGAGAGCCCGCACCGCGATGGGGCCGATGCCTTTGGCGCACTGGGGCGCCAGGGCGCAGACGCTGCCGACGAAAATGGCCATCGAGGCCACGTGGGCGAACCCACACAACGCGTATGTCGTGATGACCACGGACCGCTCGTGCTGTAACAGCCCTTTCTCCATCGCCACGGCCAAGTCACTGTAGGACGCGACCTCCGTAACGATTACGCGCTCGCCGATGATCCGGGACACTACCCCGGCATCACTGGACGGCACGCCCAGGACCAGGGTCAGCGGATAGAAGACATAGCCGAACAGGCCGCCCAGGGTCCATCGGCCCTGCGTGCCGAGCAGGGGGTTCAGCCAGGTGCCTGCGCTCGACAGGACCAGATCGACGAGGGCCACCAGTCCCAGTACGGCAATGAGCAGGGCGACGATGCCCGCGATCATGCGGACCCCGGCGTTGGCCCCGTTAATGATCGCCTCGAAGAGACTGCTCTCTCGTTCGTAGTAGGGTTCCACGTTCAGGCCCAGGGTCACCGGTCGGCCATTTTCCGGCAGCAGAAGCTTTGACATCAGCAGGGCCGCCGGGGCGGACAGCAATGACGCCGAGATCAGGTGCCCCGCGATCGTGGGAAACCGGTTCTGGAGGGTCAGGACGTACAGCGCCAGTACGTTGGACGCGACGGTAGCCATGCCCGCCGTCAGAACGGTGCACAACTCCGAGGCGGTGAGATTCGCCAGGTACGGCTTGATCGTCAGATTCGATTCCACGCCGACGAAGATGTTGCTCGCGGTCACCAGCGACTCGGCCCCCGACACCCGCATCAACCGCGTGAACACCCAGGCGAACGCTTTGATGATCAGAGGCATGAGGCCCACGTAGTAGAGGATGGCGATCAAGGCGGAGAAGAAGATGATGGTCGGAAAGGCTTGAAAGGCCAGCATGAACCCGAGGGACTCTGCGCCCTCCTTACTGACCTGTCCCGGCCCCAGGGCCAGCCGCCCGAACACAAAACGTGCCCCTTCGCCGGCGGAATCCAGGACCTTGACCACGACGTTGTTGACCACGAGAAAGACTTTCGCTCCCGCCGGGACCACGAAGATAAACAGAGCGACGAGAAGCTGGAGGCCGATTCCCCATCCGATCACGCGCCAGTTGACGTTCCGCCGGTCCGCCGACAGGACCCAGGCGATCCCCGCCAGAACGAAAATGCCCGCGAAACTGATCAGATTGTAGCCGTCCATCGCGGGACATTGTACCTGCAATTTGGGGCACTGACTACCGTTTTTCGCAGGCAGGGTGGGGTCGGCAAGCGTAGTCCACGTCGCCCACGAAGCCACGCTTGCTCTTCAGAGCGTCCATGGTGTTATCGCGCGTCAGTGACCGGACCGGCAACCAGATCGCTGTCGGTGCTGACGGCGCCGAACAGCGCCCGTTTCACGCGCAGAGACGCTCGGGTGAGCATGACATACAGAGACGGTACGACCACCAGCGTCAGGACCGTCGTGAACGACAGACCGAAGATGATGGCGATGGACATGTTCTGCCACCACTGGGTCGACTCGCTCTTGGTCGCCCAGGCAAACGTGTGGAAATCATAGGAGATTCCAATGGTCATCGGAATCAAGCCAATGAAGTTCGTGGCCGCGCTGAGCAGCACGGGGCGCAGACGCGTCACGCCGGCTTCGACGGTGGCCGACACAAGGTCCATCCCCCGGTCCTGCAACTGCCGGGCGAAATCCAGGAGCACGATCCCGTTGTTGACCACGATTCCGGCGAGGCTGATCACGGCGATGCCGGTCATGATGATGTTGAACGGCAGCCCGCAGACGATAAGCCCGAACAAAACGCCGACCAGGGACAGGATGACCGTGGACATGATGATCAGGGGCACCATGAGAGAGTTGAACTGCGCCACGAGAATCATCACGATCAGCAGAACGGCAATGACGAACGTCTTGGAAAGAAAGGCCTGCGCCTTCTCCTGTTCCTCCTGCTCGCCCGCATACCGAATCTCATAGCCGATGGGCACGGTCGATCCATCCAACCGCTTCTGCACGTCCTGGAGCACTTCCGTGCTCAGGCGGCCCTCGGCGTCGGCGGTCAGGGTGACGACCCGTTTCTGGTTGACCCGGTTGATGGTCCCGAATCCGCCCCGGTATTCGAACCGCCCCAGAGAGCTGAGCGGGACCGCCTGCCCCGTGATATTGGGAATCTGGATGCGCTGCAGATCGTCGATGTTCTCCCGGGCCTCCAGCGGCAGGCGGACGGTGATGTCGTACTCGTCGTTGAACTGACGATACGTGCCGACCTTGGTGCCGAAGACGGCCATTTTCACGAAGTTGCCCGACCGTGGCCGTGTTGACGCCCAACAGCACGGCGCGGCGGCGGTCCACGACGAAGGCGATCTCCGGACGGGTCGCTTCCAGGTCGCTGCGCAGATTCACCAGGCCGGGGACACTGGCAATGCGGGCCTGGGCCTGCCGGCTCAGGTCTTCGAGCAACTTGAAATCCTCGCCGATGATGCGCACCGTCACGGGGGCCCCGGTCGGCGGACCATCCTTCTCTCTCTCCACCGTGATTTCCGCGCCGGCGATGTCGGCGACGGCGGCACGGATGCCGGCAATGATCTCCATCGAAGGCCGCGCGCGCACCGCGTAGTCGGGGAAGACCAGGGTGATATTGGCCAAATGCGGGCCGACGGCCCCGGCGGAGATCAAATTGACCATTCCGCCCCCGGAGCCGACGTTCGTCACCGTATGCTCGATCCAGGCCTCGTAGGGCTTGATACGGTCTTCGATCAGCCGGACGATGCGGTCCGTTTCGCGGATGTTGGTGCCCTGCGGCGTGCGCACGCTGATCACGGCCCGCTCCGGATCGCCCTGCGGGAAGAACTCGACGCCGTGACCGAACTTTCCATACAGCATCACCATCAGCACCAGCAGGAAGCACGACAGCAGCAGGGCACTGAAGGGCTGGGCGATCGCGATCCGTTGTACCCGCCGATAGCCCCGGAGAAACCGGCTCTCTCGACCGGCTTTGCGGATGTGCCGCGGCGACCGTCGCGCAGAACGTCGGGTTGAAGACCAGGGCCACGAACAAGGACGTCATCAGGACGATGGTGACCGTAATGGGCAGGTACTTCATGAAATCGCCCATGATCCCCGGCCAGAAGATCATCGGGATGAAGCTGGCTACGTTGGTCAAGGTCGAGGTAATCACGGGCCAGGCGACCTCGCGCGTTCCCAGAATGGCCGCCTGGGTTCGTGACTCGCCCAGCTCCATGTGCCGGTAGATGTTCTCCACGATCACGATCGCCGAGTCCACCAGCATGCCCAAGGCGAGGATCAGGCTGAACAGCACGATCATGTTGAGCGTGTAGCCCAGCGCCTGGAGGAGGAAGAAGCTGCCGAGCATGCTGAACGGGATGATCAGCGAGACGATCATGCTGGACCGCCAGCCGAGGAACAGCAGCAGGACACCGACCACGAGGATCAGCCCGGAGGCCATGTTGTTCTCCAGGTCGGCCACCTGATCGCGGATGTACTTCGACATGTCGAAAATCACGTCGAAGGTGACGGCGCCGGGGAGCCGTTTCTCGCGCCTCGGCGAGAGCGGCTTTGATGCTGTCGGCGACCTGCACGACATTGGCGCCGGCGCGCTTCTGGATGCTCAAGGTTACATTATCCCGACCGTCGACGCGCGAGTAACTGGTGCGGTCCTTGAACGCATCCCGTACCGTGGCGACATCCGCCAGGTAGATCGGCTTGCCGTCGCGCACCGCGATCAGCAGGTGATCCACCTCCTCGGGCGACACGAACTCGGCGGGGATGCGCACGTTGAACTTCGTGCCCTTGGTCTCCAGGCCGCCGGCGGAGATGTTCACGTTCTCCGTCGGGATCAGTTGCATGATGTCCGCGACCACCAGGTTATACAGGGCCATCCGGTCGCGATCGAACTCCATGCGGATTTCCGGCTCCAGCGCCCCGAGAACGTCCACCTTCAGGATGCCGGGGAGGGTCTCGAGCTCGTCCTGGACCTTGTCGGCAATCCCCTTGAGTTGTGCGGGCGAGACGTCGCCGGAGATGCTGACCTGCATGATGGGGAACTCGGCGAGGTTGATCTCCTGGATGATGGGCTCCTGCGCGTCCGTCGGCAGGTCGCCTTTGGCCACATCCACCCGGTCGCGGACCCGCTGGAGGGCCACGTCGGTCGGCACATCCGGCGTGAACTCCACGACGATGGTCGAGAGACCTTCGGCGCTGCTGGAGCGAACCTCCTTGACGCCGCGAATGCCATTGAGCTCCTTTTCGATCTTCATCGTGACCGAGGTCTCAATATCGGCCGGCGAAACCCCCTCGTACACCGTGTCGACCAGGATGTAGGGGATGGGGATGTCGGGGAAGGCTTCCCGCGGCAGGGTGAAGTAGCTGTAGCAGCCCAGGAAGATGACGATCAGCCCCAGGATGGCGACCGTGGTGCGATTCTTGATGGAGAAATCGGTGAGAATCATGGCAGTTGCTTGCTCTCCGGCACAACCTCGACGTTCTGACCCGACGCCACGAAGCGATGGCCGGCGACGATCAGCTTGTCGCCCGGTTGCAGACCGCTACGGACCTGGACGCGGTCGCCTTTGATGATCCCCAGCTCGATCTGCTTGCGCACGGCCACGCCCGTCCCCGTCCCGGTGGGAGAGGACTCCACCACGTAGACGGCCTTGCCGTCCTCCATCGGGATGACGGCCAGAAGGGGGATCGAAGATCGCGTTCTGTGAGAACCTGCCGGGTCAGGCGGACATGGACGATCTGCCCGCTGCGGAGGAGACCCTGTTCGTTGGCAAGGGTGATCTCCAGGCGCGTGGAGCGGGTCCGGTCGTTGGCCAACTGGCTGATGAACGTGATCATTCCGGCCTGTTCGATGGGCCGGCCCTTCGTGGTGGCCAGAACGTTGGCCTTGTCGCCGACGGACAAAAATGGGATATCTCGCTCCGGGACCTCGACGGCCACTTTGACCACGCTGATATCCACGATCTCGGCGATGGTGGTTTGCGGCAGGACTGTCACATATTCCCCTTCCTCGACCGGCACATTATTAAGCACGCCGCTTATGGGGACGGTGATTTGCGCGCGGGCCAGCCGGACGCGGGCCTCCTCCCGCTGGGCCTTGGTGACCGCCAACTGGGTAGCGGCGGCGTCCATATCCCGGCTGGGGGCTGCCCCTTTGGCGACCAGCCCTTTGACGCGGTCGTACTCCGTTTCGGCGTTCTTGGCTTGGGCCTCGGCCATCTGGAACTGGGCCATTAGCAAGTCGGTGTTGAGCCGGACCAGGAGGTCTCCTTTATGCACCAGGGTTCCCTTCTTGGGCCCGATCCACTCGACCCGGCCATCCGCCTCTGCCGACACCTCGACGACCTTGTTCGGCTCCACGACGCCGGGCAACTCGAACGTATCAGCGAACGCCGGCTCGACTACGACGGGCATCACCGTTACTTTGACCGGCGCAACGTCCGCAGGGGGTACGTCCTTCTTGTTGCTGCTGACGCCCAAACCTACGCCGACCAAGGCGCCTATCGCTGCCAGTACGATGACCGGCTTCACTGCTTTGCGAGCCAAGCCGCCTCTCTTCGGCCCGCTCACGTCGAGTTTTGTGGATCTATTGCCCATCACTTGCACCTGTTTCTTTCATTTCTCCACAACCCGTTCGCCAGGCTCAGGGCGGCACCTGCTGAATACCGCGATGCTTTGAAGACTGTCGCGCATCGCCTGCATCTATTTCTCTCATCTTTGCAGGACCCGCCGAGTATCCTGATGCTCACTTCCGAAACGCATGTTTCATACGTTAGTTTAAAACACTCGTTTATTTCGTCAAGTCGTTTCGCGCGGTTCTTGGCGAAAAGGCGAAACGAATTCATCTAACGCCTTGCCTCGTAAGGATTTACGATTGTTCGGAGAGTCTGGTTTACTGAGCCCACTTCACCAGATCGGGGTACAAGTCCTGGAGAATAGGCGAGGCCGGCCGGATTCGTGCGTTCATGCTGAGCTGCCCGCGGCCGGTGATGTCGAAGGCGCACCCAAAAACACCCGGGGTTTCTGCAGCGTTCCTGGGGCGCATCGGGACGATCCTGCGCTCGTTTTGCTCGGCCAACATGTAGAACAGCTCCACCGTGAGCAAGCCGGCGGGCGCCCCGTTGAGGTTCACTCTGCAGGTAACCTCCACGTGCTGACCCTCCGTGATCACGTCGCTGGCATCCACGCTGGTGGAGAAACCCGTTACTACGATCTTGTCCCAATTCGTCAGCAGCTCCTGCCCGTGGCGCACGGCCTGTCGGAGGACCCCATAGTTGTCCTGGGAGAGCTCCTTCACCATCACCCTGGACGGCCCGTAGAACTTGTCGGCGTAGTCGGCGAGCACGCGATTCATGTTGAATTGGCAGCAGATAGAAGAAATGGACTCCTTCATCATCTGCACCCAGCGAACGGGCACGCCGGCCTCGTTGCGGTCGTAGTAGAGCTCGGTAATCTCGTCTTCGATCAAGTCATAGATCTGTTCGGCTTCGGCCGCTTCCTGCATCTCAAACTGGTGGTCGTACTCGGCGCCCGTGATCGCCCAGCCATTGCGGCCTGTGTAGCCTTCGGGCCACCAGCCGTCCAGAACGCTGAGGTTCAGCACGCCGTTCATGCCGGCCTTCATTCCCGAGGTGCCGCTGGCCTCGTTTTCCCGAACGGGATTGTTGAGCCAGACATCGGCGCCCCAGGCCAGGTGCCGGGCCACATTGATATCGTAGTTTTCGAGGAAGACCACCCGATCTTCGACTTGATAGTCTTTGGCAAAATCGAGGATCTCCTTGATCATGCTCTTGCCCAGCGTGTCGGCCGGATGGGCCTTGCCGGCAAAAATGAGCTGCACCGGCTTGGTGGCATTCGTCAGGATCTTGGCCAGGCGGTCCTTATCTCGCAGGATGAGGGTCGCCCTCTTGTAGCGGGCGAACCGCCGCGCGTACACGATCGTCAGATACTCCGGGTTGAGTGCCCGTGTCAGCTTGAGGATCTTGGACTGGATATACCCTCGTCGGGCCAGGTCATCCGCCAGCTTCTTGCGGACGAACGTGATCAGGCTCTGCTTGTTCTGGTGGTGGGCCTGCCATACCTCCTCGTCATCGATCGTGAACGCACTGTCCCACCGGTCTGACCTGCTTTCGCAGCGCACGTAGTCCGGGCCGACATACCTGCTGAGGAGTTCCACAACCGGCTCGCTCAACCACGAATTGTGCACGCCGTTCGTGACGTAGTCGATGGGCAGCTCGATCTGCGGCGTGTTGGGAAACAGGCCCGCCCACATCTGCCGGGATACATCCCGATGCATCTTGGAGACCGCGTTGACGTACCGGGAGAATCGGATCGCGAGGGCCGGCAGCCAGAAGATCTTCTCATCGTGGTTGATATAGGCATCCGAGGCCAGATCCTCAAAGGACAGGCCCAGCGCGCGTACCTCGTTCTCGACGTGCTCCTTCACCATTTCGGTGTCGAAATTCTCGTTGCCGGCGATGACGGGCGTGTGCGTCGTGAACACGGTGGAGGCCCGGATGAGAGCTTTCGCCTCCAGGAAGCCCAGGCCGTTCTCCCGCATCAGTTTTTGCAGCCGGGCGAGGATCAGAAACGCGGCGTGTCCCTCGTTGATATGGTAAAGCTGCGGCGTGATGCGCAGTCGCTCCAGGGCCCGCACGCCTCCGATGCCGAGCACCAGTTCCTGCTGCAAACGCTTGGCGCGGTCGGACACATAGAGCTCATACGTGATGTCTCTCAGATGGGGCGGGTTCTCCGGAATGTCCGTATCGAGCAGCAGGAGCCGGATCTTGCCCACATCGATTTGCCAGAGCTTGACCTGGACCGGCTGGCCGAGGATCCCTACTTCGATATAGGCCTTCCCGCCCTCAGGACCCCGCACTTCGTGCAGGGGGACCAGATGATTGTCGAATTCGACGAACTGCTCCTCCTGCTCGCCTTTCATGTTGATGTGCTGGGTGAAGTAGCCATACTTGTAGATCAGACCGACACCCACGAGCGGCAGGTTCAGGTCGGACGACGCCTTGAGAAAATCCCCGGACAAGACGCCGAGGCCGCCGCTGTAAGTCGGAATGCACTCGTGCAGCCCGAACTCCATCGCGAAATACGCGATGATGTCGGTCGATCCCAGGACCGCACCGGTGCCGAGCTGGAACTGGCTGTCGTATTGCAGGTATTCCTGGTACCGCGCCCAGACCCTCTCCAATTCGAACAGAAAGCCGCGATCCTGGGCCAGTTGGGCGATCCGTCCGCTGGGCAGATTGACAAGAAAGCTGATCGGATTATGGTTCACGGCGCGGAACAGTTGCGCATCGATCCGGTAGAACAGGCCGATCGCCTCGTAATTCCAGGTACACCAGAGGTTGTAGGCGAGGGACTGCAGCTTGCTCAGGTTGTCCGGGAGTTTGGGATAGACAAAGAGGTTCTTCAGGTTCATCGCCGTCGCGGCTCCAACTGTCGTGCTCTCATTTCTCCACTACGTTCTCGGCCTGCGCGGCATTGTATCGCCTGGCAGTGGGGAAAGTCCATCCAAGAAGTCCCAAGAAGTCGAGATTCGTCGTGCCAAGCCCGATAATATGGACGCCGGGAACTCCTCGCCTGGCAGACGGAACCTCGGTGGAGCGGATCAGAAGGAGCCTTGACGCGGTGCCACGAACCGTATAACATGATGGCCTGGAAATCGACGGGTGGCATCAAGGCAGTCTGTGGGGTCTGGACTATGGCTTCTGTCATTGTGACGAATGGAAAACAAGAGGGCGACTACTACCCTCTGGGTCATCGGACGAACGTTGTCGGTCGGGATGAGGCCTTGCCCATTCAGATCCTCGATAACATGGTCTCGCGGAAACACCTGCAAATTCGGTTCGAGGCGAGCACCAACAAGTACTTCGCTTTCGACATGAAGAGCCGCAACGGTGTCTATATCAACAACCGCAAAGTTGAGGGCGAGGTCGCCTTGCGGGATGGCAACGTCATCCTGATCGGCCTGACCAGCCTCCTATTCACCGACAAGGACTTCAAGGATAAGAAAAGCGCCCTGGAGCACTACAAGAAAGCCGGAGAGCGGATGCGCGTGACCACGTACGGCCCGCGCGATTTCGACCCGAGCCCCGTCGGCCCCGGCGAGACCGGCCAGCCCATTCCGCGCGTGTAGCAGTACACGCTCTACCGGCTCTTTCCCTGTCAGGTATGATGTCCGCGGCCATGCCGGCAGGTCACTGGACCTTCTTGCCGATGGCCTCTCGGCTGCCTCGGGAGGTGATGAACTCACCCTTGAGGGTTCCGCCTTCCAGCTTGCCCTTGAACTCCATCGGGACCTCGGTATCGTTGTACTTCATCGTCACCTTGAAACTCACCTGATCGCCGTTGACCGTCAGCCCCGTCACGGGGAACTCGGTGTCGCGTCCCTTGTACGTGCCGGTCATGTCCGGCTTGATCGTCAAGGTGTTCGTGCGCCGGGTGCCGTCCTGGCCTTCCCGTGTGAATTCCCACGTCCCGACGATGGCGGACCCCTGCGCTGGACCGGCCTCCATCTTCTTGCCGGTGACTTCGGCCGTGCCCCGGGAGGAGGTCGTCTGGCCCTTCACCGTCTTGCCGTCCACCTTGCCCTTGAAATCCATCTGGCTGACCTGGTCGCCGAAGCCGATCTCCAGGGCGAAGGTGAGTTGATCGCCCTCCAGCTTGAGGCTCTTCAAGGGGATCTCCGCGCCGAAGAAATCATAGCGGCCGGTCAGGTCCGGGAAGACCTTGAGCACGCCCTGGAACGTGCCGCGCTCGGAGACCGTCGTCAACTCCCATGTGCCGATGATTGCCGCACCGAAGCGCTGGCCGGTGACCGGCATCTCGCCCCGATCGCTTTTGAAGGCGCCCGCGAGCTTGTCGCCCTGAACAGTCCCCTCGAAGCTCGATTTGAACTCGTTGCCGTTGAAGCTGCTCGTCCGATCGAACGAGAGCTTCCCCTCCTGGGATTTGACGCTGGAGATCGTGCTTTCGCCGCGTTGGCTCGTCCATTTGCCCTCCAGGCTGCCGTCGGGCTTTTGCGAGAGGGCCAGCCGGCCGGTCACCTCCCGGTCGCCGATCTTGTACTGCATATCCCACTGGCCGATGACCGGAGCGATCGGCTTGGCCCGGGCGCCGTTGGCGGCAAACTCCCCGTTATCCGTGGAAAAGGCGCCGGCGATCCTGCCGTCCTTGAGGGTACCCGCATAGGTCATGGTGAAGTCATTGTCCCCCCATCGGACGGTGCGGGCAAAGGTCAGCTTCTGGCCGTCGAACTTGACGTTGGTCAACTCTCCGGCGCCCCATTTGCCGGTGAGGGCCCCATCCGGGCTCTTGGCGATGGAGAGGGTGGCAAACGACGGCCGGCCGCCGAAATCCATTGTCATTTCCCATTCGCCGACGATGTCCTCGGCGGCCCACACGGCGGTCGCCGGGCCGGCTAAGGCGAGAAGGGACATCAGAACCAGGGCTTTTCCTATGCTTGTGCGACGTGTGGCGTGACTCATAACCAATCCTCCCAAGATATTGTATTGTCTTCACTCCAGACCCGTATGCACCGGGCGACATATTCTTGTCCGAATGATCCGAACTTCCTCCCCTACGACTCGCTCGTTCTACTGCGTACTTTGCTCTCCGTGCCGGCCGCCAACCTGCGAATGTTCTCTCGGTGCCGGACAATGACGAGTATGGGAATCACTATGGCCGCCACGATCAGGGGCCATAAGCTCGTGGAATGCCAAGCGGGGACGGCGAGAATCCCCAGGGCCAGGGTGATCGGAAAGGCAACCGCCGCACTGATCGAGGCCAGCGACACATAATGCCAAATCAGCACGACGGCAATCCAGACCACCAGGGCGACCAGAGCGCAAAGGGTGAAGTACGGCCACAGACCCAGGGCGACACCGAAGCTCGTGGCGACGCCCTTGCCGCCTTTGAACCGCAGGTAGACTGGAAATACGTGCCCCAGGATGGCCGCAATCCCCACCACGAGCCATAGGGATAGAAGCAGGGGATCGTCCGACACGCCGCCGACCGCTCCGACGAGCGCCACCGGCGCCAGGCCCTTCAGAACATCGAGGGCGAAACAGAAGTAGCCCCACTTGCGGCCGACCGCGCGGGCGAGGTTCGTCGCGCCAATATTGCCGGAGCCGATGGTGCGCAGGTCCTTGCCAGCGGACCGGGCGATGAGGAAGGCAAACGGCACGGAGCCGAGCAGATAGGCGGCAATCGTGGCGACGGCGAAAACGGCGTACATCACAGAGGCCCTTCCCGTTCGGGATTTACGATTTATGATTTATGGCTTATGATTCTAAATGACAAATCATGGATCGTAAATTGTAAATCGTAAATCATAGAGACGCAAGCATGCGAATGGAAACGGAATCCGCGGGGGGTGACCACCGGACGTTGCCCTTGGCGATCTCCGGGTATCGAGGGGTCTTCGACCGGCGGTTTGCCGGCGCGGAGCTGATGCTGGAGTTTGTGCACGCCGTGGATGCCCTGATGCAGGGAGGACAGGTGTTGAAGAATGACCGCGCGTCCTTTGTCAGCCGGGTGCTCTGGAACGGACAGGATGCGGTGGTCAAACGGTACAATCACCGGGGTCTCTGGCATTCGTTCCGTCATACCCTCAAAGGCTCGCGGGCGAAGCGCAACTGGCGGCACGCGCAGCGGCTGCTGGCTCTGCAGATCGCCACGCCGGAGCCGCTCGCCTACGTGGATCAATATCGAGGCCCTCTCCTGTGGCAATCCTACTTCGTCGCCAGGTTTATCGCGGGGCCGCAGGTGCACCAGATTCTCCGGGACCACAGCGTGGCCGGAGAGCGGAAACAGCGCGTGCATGACCAGGTCCTGGACCTCCTGCGCCGGATGGCGGAGCACGGCATCAGCCACGGCGATATGAAACACACGAACATCCTCTATGACGGGACCGGCGTAGTGATAACGGATCTCGACGGCATGCGCATCGGCGGGATCGGCTGGCTACGGCGGCATCGGTACCGGCGTGACCTCGATCGTTATCTGCGCGATCTCGTTCCGAGAGACGGTGCCGTCGCGTCTCCAAGAAACTGATCGTTTGATCTTGACGACCGCACGTATCTCCCACTATAAGGCAAAAATGTCCAGCGAAAATCATACGGTGTTGTATTTGTCGAGAGGGGGCGATATATCCGGTGCGCAGAGGCAATTGCTTTACCTGCTTGGAGGACTCGACAGAACGCGCTTTACGCCGGTCGTGCTCTGTACGGAGGGAGGGCAGTTCCCGAGAGCGTTGCAGGAGATGGGGGTCCGATGTATCCTGCGCCAGTTGGCCGGCTGGAGACGACTCAGGCACCTATTCGCCCGCTACGGCGACGTGGCGTACGTGTCTCGCCTGGTCCAGGACGAAGGCGTAGCGCTGGTCCACAGTTCGGAGGTCCGGCTGAGTGAATACATGCTTCGTAGCGCCGAGAGTGCCGGCGTTCCCTGTGTCCTGCATATCCGAGCCCCCATCGACCGGAGAACCGCGAACCATTACCGCTGCTCGCGGGCCACGGCGCTCGTGGCGATTTCCAAGCGGGTGGAAGTCCGGCTGTCCGCCATCGCGGGCATGCCCCGGGAAAAAATCGTTCTCATTCACGATGCCGTGGACCCGGACCTGTTCCGACCTGAGGAGGAGGCCCTCCGGCAGCGCGTCTTGCGAACCCCCTACGCCGTGGGCGACCAAGTTCTCGTGGGGATCGTCGGACGCGTCGAGAAAGCGAAGGAGCAATTGGGCTTCGTCCAAATCGCGCGAGAGGTCCTTCGTCGCACGAACAAAGCCGTGTTCCTCATCATTGGGGAGATGAGGGATCGTTCCTATTGCCGCCAGATCACCAGGTACCTCGAACGCCATGGATTGCGGAACCATGTTCACTTCACGGGACGCCGGGACGATATCGGCGACGTATTGGCGGATTTGGATATCCTGGTCAGTCTGTCCGGCGGGTCCGTCCGTTATGAAGCCATGATGTGCGGCATCACGGTGGTCTGTGCCTGGTCCAGGCGCCCCGAGGAATCCTATCACATCCGCCACAGGGAAACCGGATTTCTGGTGCCGGCGCGAGAGGTGGAACCGGTGGCACACGTGCTGCTGGAGGCGATCGAGCACGACGATCTGAGACAGCGGATCGGGCGCAATGCGCGACAATGGGCGCAGCAACACCTGAGTCACTCCATGCTGGTGGAGAGCACGCAGGATCTGTATGACCGGCTGCTGGCGAAGCGAGCGGCCCCCGCCGCCCTCGGCTTTGGTCCAGGCCGTATCAGCGCGGTGGTCGTGCGGTACGATAGATGACCAGGGTCTTCCTGGTGCGCCGGTCGACCGTCACCGAATACTCTCGGCGCCATTCCTCCGGGATCTGGCGCTCCGTTCCGTCATCGATCATGATCACGTAATCAGCGCCTCGGGCGTTGGGCTGCTGCACATAGAGGAGCCCCCGGCGTTGGGCATAGAAGCTGATGCGGACGTCCGGCACCGCCAGGACATCATTGGCTCTCGTATTCTGCTGGAGCCAGGTGGCAGCCGCGCGGTAGCCCACCTTGGTCCCCGGCGAGGCCAGAAGAAGCTTGGGCAGGCACATCACGAGGCCGACCGCCAGCAGAAGGTGGAACCAGGATCGTTCCGGCAGGCAGTGCGCCATCCAGCGGGGACGTGGCAGCGGGTGGATGGAGTTCAACCATCGTGCCAGGACCTCGATCCCCACGGGGACGTAAAAGATCGTCAGAGCGATCATCCCCAAGGCATATCGTCTGTCATCTCCCGGTCCGAAGCCGAGATGCCGCCCCAAGATCAACGCGACGTTGACGATCAGGACCGCCCCGATCAAGACCTGCTCCGTGCGTTCGGCTTGGTAGCGCAGGCGCCAGAACAGGCCCAGCAGCCACGGCACGAAAAAGAACACCATCAGGTCCTCGGCGACGCCGCTGAAGATCTTGTGCGCCGCCTCCGGCAGCATTCCGATGCCCGCGTACTCCACCCGGGGACAGAACGCGCGTTCTTCCACCCGATCGGGCCCAGTAGAGGCGATGTTGCCGCCCCAAGTTCCGATCCGCGGCCACGCGGTCGGCGCACGGGCGGAGGGTGCGGCTCTGACCCGGATGATCACCGATTGGCAGCTTTCCAACTGCCCGTCACTGCCAATGATATTGATTTGGTAGTCGCCCCTTTGTCCGCGGCTGGGCCGCCAGCGAAAGACCCCGCCCTCGATGGTCGCGCCGGCCGGCAGCGCACCGTCCTTATGGACGTACCATACCACTGTGCCCGCCCGGGCTTCGTCGGCCGGCACCGCTTGGTACCCCGGCGAGTCCCGGACCGCCCAGGAATAGCCGCGCTCCCGGCTCCCGAACCGGTAGACCGGTATCGCATCCGGCGGCTGCTGGCCCGGGGGCCAGACGTAGAAGACCGCTCCATCGGACAGCCAGGCGTCCTGGGCCGGTTCCTTGAGCAGGGCATCTTTCTCCTGCTCGTCGATGGTGTAGAAGTGGCGCGCTCGGGTCGGCGACCAAAGCCGCCAGACGCCCTTGAGCCCGACCCGAGCCTCCGCCTGGGCATAGGCATAACACGCGATGCCCTCCCAGTCCCACACCGCGCGAGTAGGTCGAGAGCAACAGGTATTTCTCATTCTCATTGGCCGTCCAGACGCGGCTGCCCGTGGTGGGCGACCGCAACTCGTAGAGCGGCCGGGACCCCACGGGCACCGCTGCCAGCGAGAACGTCAGCGGGGCCCCCAGCGCGTCGCTCGCTTGGACGGGCAATTCCAGTAACTCGCCTTCCGGGATTTCGAATTCCAGCGGCTCATCCGAAGCGGCCCTTGAGCCTACCGCACTGATGGTGGGCGGTCCCTTCGCGGCGGGAGCCTGCAACTGATGCGGTGCGATCGCCCCTGTCGCGCGGACGATGCGGGGTCACAGGCACGAGGAAACCCGCGACGGCCAGAAGCCCTGCGCCCGACAGTGTCAACTTGCGGATTCTCTTTTCGGCAAGACCAACGGCGGCCAGCCCGAGCAGGGTGTAGAGAACCAACTGGCCGCACTCCGGGCGGATCAGATACCCCAATCCGGCGTCCAATCCGACCAGGCGAGCAGGGTCCCCAAACGCCATGTATCGCGTTTGGGAGGGTCCCACGCGGAATTGTGCGTTGGGGCCCCGAGCCCGCACCCACCACTGCCGCCGGAGCAGAGCCCAGCAGAGCAGCCAGAATCCCAAACCCAGAAACAGCACGTACGGCCATTCTCGCAGGACATCGGCGGCGTATTGGGCCGGGTAGGGTAGGAAGATGAGGATCAGCAAGGCCCAGAAGCTGTTGGCCGCTCCCACCAAGAGCTTGCCCAGAAAGTACAACGGAATCAGCGCCAGCATGCGGCACAGGAGCGTGACACCGAGAGCCGAGTACAGCCAGAGCATCGGGAAGTCGTGCGCCACCACGCGCGTCGCGGCCGCATGGGCGGCCCACAGGATCAACGGGTATCCGGGCGGATACCTGCGCGCGACACCCACGTAATCTCCGGGGAGTCTGTGGCCGAGGTCGATATAAAGGACCCCGTCCGGGTTGATGAGCGCGGATTTCCGGACTTGGTGGATTCCGATAGGCAGACAAAGCCCTGCCAGGATGCCAAGGCACAGGACATCGGATTTCCATGATCCAGGGCTTATCATTTCAACCTATCTCCGTGTCGCTGCAGTGAGTCCGACCTCATGATGACGGCGGCGGATATTAACATCGTGTCCCCGCACTGTCAATCGGCGTTCCCCGGGCCCCCGGTCCAAGCGGCTATGCAGGCTCGTTCATGGTCACGAGCGGCAGCGCCTGAGCTTGTTGTGCAGGGCAAAGGCGGTTCGCTCGACCCGTTCCCAGAATCTCTTGTGCTCTTGCAGAACCTCGCGCAACGGCTTCTGTTCATAGGTCGCGATGAAACGCCATCGGTCGGTCCGGGTCAGGCCGAGGCCCAGGGCGGAGAAGTACAAGCCCGCCAAATCCTTGATGAGCCAGCGCCGGGGCGTACGCCGCCGGATCTGGGCCCGGTGCAGATCGATCACGTAGAGATGCAGTCCGTCCGGCGAGAAGGCTTCCAGCTTGGAAGAGGTATCCAGATGGAAATGACAGATGTAACAGTCCCGGTGATTGATGCCATGCGAGTGCATCCGCCGTACCATCCCGGCAAGCTGCTCGATCAGGACCCTGCGCAGTCGCGGCGGGGGCGGCTGCGCGGCCCACGCGGCGCAGAAGTCTTCCAGGCTCGTGGTGCCCGTCAACTCTTCCGTGATCAGGAACGAGTGTATCCGGGCGGGGTTACGGCCCACCCGCCCGAAGGCCACGGGCGTGATCGTACACACGCCGATCTCGTGCAGCAGATTCAGCGCCCGCCATTCGTTCTCCGCGCCGAGCACGGGGAGCTTCAGGTGCAGCAGATTCTTGAAAATCTCGCGCCATCCGACGCCGTGATGGATCTTGGCGAAGTAGTGGCTGCCGTCGAGGGCGACCCGGATCGTCTTGCGGGCGGCCACGCACCGAAAGACTTCGCCCTGCAGCCGGTCAACCTCGTCGAACGGGTCCCGTCCTTCCCACAGGGTGCGAAATCGATCCGACAGCCAGATTTGTTTCATAGACGTATCGTATCAGGTCGCGGCGTTCCGTGCCACCGCCTCGATGACGCTGACGGCGGCGTCCACCATGCCATAGAGGTCTTCGCGCCGGGCGAACTCGATCCCCCGGCGGCCGATCTCGGCCAAGTCTCCGCCTTCCAGGGCCGCCCGCACGGTGCGATTAAACAGGGCCTGATCGAAGGGTTCCGGCAGGACCCAGCCGGCCTGGGCCTGGGCGATGTAGGGGGCATAGCCGCAGATGCCGCTGACCACTACAGGCAATCCGCAGGCCAGGGCCTCCAGCAGAACGATGCCCGCCGCTTCCTGGTGTGCCGGGTGGACGAGCAAATCCGCCGCGACGAGAATCCGGGGGACATCGTCGCGGGGGCCGAGAAAAATGACGCGGTCCGCCACGCCGAGCCGTCGGGCCAGCCGGGCGAAAGGACGAGGGGAGCTGTCTCCCACGACGTAGAGCCAAGTCTTTGCCAGCAGGGGCTTCGGCAGGGAGGCCAAAGCCAGGATCGACCGGTCCAGCCCCTTGCGGTGGAAGTCGGAGCCCAACTGCAGCAGGAACCGGTCGCCCTCTCCGAGGCCCAGCGTCTGGCGAAAGACCCGGCGCACCTGGGGGGCCTCCGGTCCCGCCAGCCGGTCTGGTGGCACGTTCGGCGGCATCCGGTGAATGCGGTTGGCCGCCGTGCCATAGCGTTGCACGTACGATTGCTCCTGGGTCTGGGAGATCATCAGGATCCGCGTCCGGGAGTCCGGCCCGAACACCGCTTCCTCGAAATGCCGATAAAGGCGATAACGCGGCAGGAACCGGTAGAGCCGGCCGTGCTCTGCCACGGCCTTGGCCTGGTAGCATACATCCGCGGCGTAGTAGACGTCCAAACCAGGCATCTTCTGAAAGCCAACCACGCACGCCGGCGGATTCTCCGCCAGCTGTTGGGCGACCCACGCGTGGTACTTCCTCATGCCTCCGTGGTTGGTCAAGGCCCTGGGCCGATGGAGGTGAACACGCAGGTCGGGAGGCCTCTCGCCTTGCCACGCCGTGGTGTAGATGTCGATCTCATACCCGCGCGCCTGACAGGCCAGGGCGATCCGCAGCATGTCCCGCTGCTGCCCGCCATACGGGAAGTACTTGAACAGGCAAAACGCCAGGGTCTTGTTTGGTTCGCGTCCCATCGCCAAGGCCGCCGCTACCTGCACCCGCGCAAGAGCCGTTCGGCGGCTGCCAGGACCTCCGCCGGCCGGATCTCGCGCATGCACTCGTGCTGGCGGCGACATACTTTCTTGTGGCAGGGCGAACAGTCCAGCTCCTTTCGCACCACGATCGTCCGCTCCGTGTTCGCGTCCGTGTAGCGGGGATCGGTCGGACCCATGAGGACGACGATGGGGACCTCAAAGGCCACCGCGTAGTGCCGCGGCCCCGTGTCGTTCGTGATGAACAGGTTGCAGCGTTTCACGAGCGGCTTGAGGACCTCCAGATCGAATCCTTCGGTCCGGGCGTCGATGATCCGGGCCTTGCTCTGCCCCAGGATTGCCTGCGCGATCGCCTCTTCGCCCGGGCCGCAGAAAAGGATCACCTTGGCCCCGAACCGATCCTGGCACAACTCGGCTGTCTGGGCGAAATATTCAGCGGGCCAGCATTTGGAAGACCCGAAACTCGCGCCGGGGGTCAGTCCGACAACAAAATCCTTTTCCTCGACGCCGTACCGCGCCAGCAGCTCCTCGCCGCGCCGCGCAGCTCTGCACCGATGAACAGGGTGGGCCGGGGCTGCGCGGCGCGTCCAACCCCAGCCAGCGGCAGATTTCGAGGTAGTACCGGCCCATGGGGATGGGCGTGATCGTGCCGTTATGGGAGGCCGTCGGGCCGCCGGTCAGAAGCAAGCCGCGCCCTTGACGCCGGTAGCCGTAAACCCGCGGGACACCACTGAGCCGCATGGTCAGCGCGGAGCGCAAGGAATTGGTCAGCAGAATCGCTGCGTCCGGAGCCTCGGCCCGGATCTGTTCGCGCATGCGCAGAAAGCCGGGCCACGTCTTGTCGTTGCCGTCGACGAGGGCATCGAACCAGGGGCTATCCGTGACGATGCCCCGGGCGCTGCGCTTGATCACTCCGACGATACGCGTCTGGGGCAGGCTCTGCCGCAGGCATTCGAAGACCGGCGTGGCCATGACGATGTCACCCACCCAGTTCGGGCAGCGCACCGCCAACGTTCCAACGTTTGCCAGCTTCGATGTCATGCTTCCCATCCAGAGGTCTACCGGCGGCCGTTCATGATGTAGAGCGTCAGGGCCATCACCTGCAGGACCGCGGCGAAACCGAGCGCCACGAAGACGTTATTATCCTGCCGCCGCGAGCCCAGGAGGAACCAGAAGGCCAACAGCAGGCAGAAAGGAACGAAGACCTGCACGGCGCCGGCCAGCAGCCGCATCAGCGAAAACTCGCCGAACATCTCCGTCTTTTGCATACGCCGCAACTGCTCGAGGATATTTATCAGGATCCGATCGGTCTCGGCGGGGGCCGCTGTGGGCCCGGTCGATGAGGCGGGGGCCTTCTCCTCGACTTCCTCGGCGGGAGCCATCGACAGGATTTCGGCGGATTTGGTCGCCAAGGTCTGCTCAGCGCTGGTCTCAGGGGCAGGCATGATCAGCCGATCCGGAACCATGCGATGGTGCCGCTTGACGATGTTCACCGCTTCTCTGAGGTTCACCGCCACGAAATCCGGCTTGCTTTCGTGCCGGTGACCTGCCTCGGAGCGCGCCGAGCTGATGAGGATGGTCTTGCAGCCGGCGCTGCGGCCGGCTTCCACGTCGCGGTCGCTGTCGCCGATCATCCATGAGCGCGTCAGGTCGATGTCCATCTCCTGGGCGGCGGCCAGGAGCATGCCGGGCTTGGGTTTCTGCCAGTCACTCTCCTTGGTGTACTCCGGGACGACGCCGTCGGGATGGTACGGGCAGTAGTAGATCGCGTCCAGCGCTGCTCCTTTGACGGCCAGCAGTTCGCGCAGCCGGTCATGGATGCGCTCGAGCATTTCCACGGTGACGATCCCCCGCGCGACGCCCGACTGGTTCGAGGCAACGACCGTCTTATAGCCCAGACCCTGGAACTCCTTCAAAGCTTCGGCCGCACCGTCGACCACCTGTACCTGGTCGGGGTGGTTGAGGTAGCCCGGATCGTGGATCAACGTTCCATCTCGATCGAAGAATACCGCCGTGTTCGACATAGCCGCCCTTGAATTTGTGATTTTCGATTTATGATTTCTGACTCTGTTCCACAAGGTCGCAAATGATATGGTATGCCAATTGGTGGATCTCCTGGCTGCGGGCCGTCAAAGCCGCCTCGGCGCAGAAACACAGGTCGGCGGATGCCTCCAGCGGGCTGTTGGGACGCCCCGTGAAAGCGATCACGCGCGCGCCCTGGCGTCGGGCGGCCGCCGCCGCCTGGAGCACGTTCGGCGATGTGCCGCTGGTAGAGAACGCCCATAGGAGATCCCCCGGCCGAACCAGAGCCTCGACCTGGCGGGCGAAGACCCGCTCGTAGCCATAATCATTGGAGATGCAGGTCAATACCGAAGTGTCCGTGGACAGCGCCACGGCCGGCAGGGCCCTCCGCTCCACCCGGAAGCGCCCGACGAACTCGCCCGCGATGTGCTGGGCGTCCGCCGCCGACCCGCCATTGCCGCACAGGTACAGGGTCCCCCCGGCCCGGAGGGATTGCACGATCGCTTCCGCGATGGCCACGATCGCGTCGAGGGCGGACGCCTCGAATGTCGCCACCATCTTGCGGTGGGTCTCGATTGCTTCCTGGATGATCTGACGCTCCATCTTGCGAGAAATCCGAAGCACGAAGGGAGAAGTGTGATTTTTGATGTGTGATTGTTGATTTGTGAATCTGCAATCAAACATCAGACTTCTCACTTCGGCACTCCGCCTCCTTTCGTGTGGGTCTGCAACGCCTTCATTTTTTCGATCGTGGCGGTCGAGCTCCGGCCCTCCACCAGCGGCGCGAGCACCACGCGGCCGCCGTAGGACTCGACGAAATCCCACCCGACCACGCCTTGTTTGTTGCCCCAGTCCCCGCCCTTGACGATGACGTCGGGCCTGACCTTCTGGACCAGGCCGAGCACGCTCGGATCGTCGAAGATCGTGATCAGGTCCACGGTCTCCAGTCCGGCGAGCACCGTGGCGCGATCCTGTTGATTGTAGATCGGCCGCTGCGGTCCCTTGAGCGCCCGCACGGAACGGTCGCTGTTGAGGCCGACGACCACCACATCGCCCTGCGCCTTGCAGAACCGCAGGTACTCCACGTGCCCCCGGTGAAGGACGTCGAAGCAGCCGTTCGTGAAGACGATGGTCTGCCCGCGGCTGCGCCGCCGGTCGAGTTCCTCCCGCAGATCGTCGAGCGTGCGGAGCTTGGTGTTCTGCATTCCGAACTGGCCGGCAATCTCGTGAATCATCTCGGCCACAGTCACGGTGGCCGCGCCGAACTTCTCCACTTCGATGCCGCCGGCAAGGTTCGCCAGGTGGGCGGCGGTCAGATAGTCGCTCTCGGCCGCCAGGGTGACCGCGAGCATCGCCAGCACCTCGTCGCCGGCCCCCGTTACGTCGTACACATTGCGGGGCTTGGCCGGGATCGGTTGGGACAGGCTATCCGTGCCCAGGTACAGGCCCTCCCGGTCCAGGGTGACGACCACGGCGTCGAGCTGGAGCATCTCGCGCAGGCGGCGTGCGGCCCGGGCCGCGTCCTCCATGTCTCCCACCTCGAAGCCGACCGCCATCGAGGTCTCGAAACGGTTCGGTGTCAGCAGGGTGGCGCCGGCATATTTCGTATAATCACGGCTGAGCACGGGATCGACGAGGACCTTGCGGCCCGCCGCGCTGGCCCGTCGGATCATCTCCTGACACACGGCATCGGCGAGCATGCCCTTATCGTAGTCCTGGAGACAGACGATGTCCACGTGCTCCAGCGCATCGCTATAGGCCCGGAGCAGTCTCTCGTAGACGGACCCCGGCAGCGGCTCGGTGCTCTCCTCGTCAATTCGCATAAGCTGCTGCTTGTGGCGATGCTGGGCCAGGCCGACCAGGCGCTGCTTCGTGGTCGTGGGGCGACCCGCCACCTCACAGATGCCCGAAATGTCCGCGCCGAGGGCGGTCAAGCGCTCCTTCAGCACCGCGCCGTTGGCATCCGCGCCCACCACGCCCACGCAGACGGGTGTCGCGCCGAGCGCCGCCAGATCGGCCGCGACCGAGCCGGCCCCGCCGCACCGCGACTCCGTCTGCGTCACCCGCAGGATGGGGACCGGAGCCTCCGGACTGATCCGTGCGGCGTCGCCGTAGACATAGACGTCGAGCATGAAGTCGCCGGCGACGAGAATCCTCGGCGTGCCCAGGTTTCCAATCGTCTGGAGGAGTTGTTCGTACATTCGAGCCTCAATCCTTGGCTGTCTCTTGGATAGCTAACGGTTGGGCATTGTACCGCTCAAGGCGCGATCAATCAAGGCCGTCAGTCTCTCTGCCCCGGCCGTAATCTGCAATTCGACCGTCAGACAGGCCAGCGGCGGCTCGCCCGGGCTGGCCAACGGCGCTACCTTCGTCCAATCTTTTTGCGTGGTCAGGATCAGCGACGCTTTCTGCCGGGCGGCCTTTCGGTAGATTCGCTCGAGATCGCTCACGGCATAACGGTAATGGTCATCGTAGGCGATCGATCCGACCAGCACACCCCCGGCATGCTCGACCGTGCGGAAGAAGGACTGCGGATTTCCGAGGCCGCAGAAGGCGAATACCCGTTGGCCGCGAAGCTGTCCGACATCGACCCCGGTCCCTGGGAGAGTCCTGATCTCGACGGGCGCGTGGATGGATCGCGCCACCACCACGTTCGGATTGATCCGGCGAATATCCTCTTCGGTGCGTTTCAGTGTATCCGCGGAGACTTGATCGCAGCGGGTCAGGACCACCGCGTGGGCACGCCGCAGACCCGTGACAGGCTCGCGGAGCAGTCCGGCGGGCAGGACTCTGCCGTAGCCGAACGTTCGTGTCGCGTCGATGGCCACGATATCCAGGTCGCGACTCAACCGGCGATGCTGAAAACCATCATCCATGACCAGGACTTGGGCGTTGTGGTGGCAGATCGCCTCAGCGGCGCCGGCCACGCGGTCCGGATTGACGACCACCGCGACCCCCGGGCACTGCGCCGCCAGCAGGGCGGGCTCGTCGGATACTTCGCGCTTCTGCGTTTTGTACCCGCGCGTGAGAATCGAGCAGCAGATCTGCTTTTCCTGCAGATATCGGCACAACCAGACGACCAGAGGGGTCTTCCCCGTGCCGCCGGTCGTCAGATTGCCCACGCAGATGACGGGAACGCCGACCGTGTGCGTCTTCGAGCCGGCCGCTGGTGTAGAGGTGATTCCGCAGGCGGACGAGGGCCGAGTACGGCCACGACAGTACCGTCAGCGCCCAGCGGACGGCCTCGCCGGTCAGGCCGGTCGCTTCTCCCGAAATGATTCGGAGATAAGTCTTCTGGCTCAAACAACCCCCTGTTGAACGGAGCGTGAAACGTCAAGCGGTCGCGCGGCTCATTTCGTCAAACAGCATCGCGCTGCCGACTTCTTTGGCCTTGGCCGGGCCCAAGAGCAGCTCGACCAGCTTCAACGCGAACTCGATCGCCGTGGCGGGACCCTGGCTGGTGACGCAGTTGCCGTCGACCACGACCCGCTCCTTGGAAGTGCAGGCAGGGTCCAGCTTGCCCTGGAGGGCGGGAAAACAAGTCGCTTTGACCTTGTCGATCAGTCCGTGAGGTCGCAGCACCACGGCCGGCGAGGCGCAGATCGCGGCGTAGAGGCGGCCGGCCTGCTTCTGTTTCTTGAGCAGGTCGATCAACGGGGCCGAGTCGCGCAGATGCTCCGCTCCCGGCATGCCGCCCGGCAGGGCGATACAGTCGTAGGTTTGGCTCGCACAACTGGTGATCAAGGCATCGGCGACCAGCTTCACGCCCCGGCTGGCGGTCACCTGGAGCTTGTCTACCGAGGCGACCGTAACCTCCGCGCCGGCCCGCCGGAGCGTGTCGATGATGCAGACCGCCTCGATCTCCTCCGATCCATCCGCCATCGGAACAAGCACCTTCTTGGCCATCGGAACCCCCTTCGAATTTATGATTTACGATTCGTGATTCTTGATTTGGAAATCGACACTCAACCATCAACAATCATAAATGTTCAATGATAGCATCGGCCATTTCACTGGTTCCTACGGCGGTGGGATCGTCGCGGTTTTCCTTGAGGTCGTAGGTAACCTTCTTGCCCGCGGCGATGACCTCCGCCACGGCGTTCTCCAGCCGGTCGGCCTCGCTCGTCTTGCCCAGGTGCCGTAGCATCAGGACGCCGCTGAGGATCAGGGCGGTCGGATTGACCTTGTTGAGGCCCTTGTACTTCGGGGCGCTGCCGTGCGTGGCCTCGAACGTGGCCCCTTTCTCGCCGATATTCGCCCCGGGAGCGACGCCCAGCCCGCCGACGAGCCCCGCACACAGGTCGCTGATGATATCGCCGTACAGGTTCGGCAGCACGAGCACGTCGTACAACTCGGGCTTCTGCACGAGCTGCATGCACATGTTGTCGACGATGCGGTCCTCGAACTCGATCTCGGGGTAGCTCTGGGCGACCTGGCGGCTGACCTCCAGCCACAGGCCGTCGGAGAACTTCATGATGTTGGCCTTGTGCACGCTGGTGACCTTCTGGCGGCCGTTCGCGCGGGCATAGTCGAAGGCGAACCGCACGATCCGCTCGGTCGCGGTCACGGAGATCGGCTTGATGCTGACACCGGCGTCCGGCCCGATCTTCTTCTTGCTGTGCTTATTGAGCCAGTCGATCAGCTCCCGCGTGTCATCCTGGCCCTTGGCGTATTCGATGCCGGCGTACAGGTCCTCGGTATTCTCCCGGACGATTACCAGGTCGATATCCTGGTACTTGCTGCGAACGCCCTTATAGCTCTTGCACGGCCGCAGGCAGGCATACAGATCCAGGCTCTGCCGCAGATAGACGTTGATGCTGCGAAAGCCCGTCCCGACGGGCGTGGTGATGGGGGCCTTGAGGGCCACGCCGTTCTTCTTGATCGACTCGACGGTCGCATCCGGCAGGGGGGTCCCCAGCCGGGCCATGACGTCCGTCCCGGCCTCGGCCCTCTCCCACCGAATCCCCGCCCCGGTGGCGTCGATGCACCGTCGCGCCGCTTCCGCAATCTCCGGCCCAATCCCATCCCCCGTTATCAGCGTTACATCGATCATTTCCAGACTCCGACCCTAGGATTTATGATTTATGATTTACGATTTATGAATTTCGATTTTTGCAGGTCGTCATCCTACAGCGCCGGTCTGCTCAGGTCAACTATGGGGACGGTCGGCAGAGTGGCGGGTGGCAGCGACAAGTGGGGTCTCCGGAGTTTGCCGATGGTGAAGACAGGGAAAACCTGTTGGCCATTCTTGCGATTGTAGAGTACACTTTCTCCGGAATGAGGAGTGGCGCCAGATCGGAGGATAGAGCAATGAGGCGTCTGCTACTGATCCTGGTCTCTTGCGTGGGCGGCTGTACGACCTACCAAGCCGTCAACCCGTACCCCAGCGGCACACCGGAATATGTGCAGTGGCAGGACGAGCGCAACTTGCGGCTGGCCCGGCACACTTTCATGTTCGAGGGCCACGAGGGCGACCCCATCGTAAACGAACCGAGTCCGTCCAGTATCTTCCGCCGACAATACCGGGACACGGCCTCAACTGACTTCGGCTCGCCCAGGCAGGCCGGTCAGACCAGGCGGGCGGCGATCCAGGGGGTGGCGACGGCGACGCCGATGATGGCGCCGATGTTGCACAAGATGATGATCAGGAGGATGCG
Source organism: uncultured Planctomycetota bacterium (assembly GCA_963699595.1). GTDB lineage: Bacteria > Planctomycetota > Phycisphaerae > Sedimentisphaerales > Anaerobacaceae > PLanc-01. The sequence continues at coordinate 39,106 of CAVOUO010000025.1, read as the reverse complement.
CGTCACCGGGTTGGTCCAGAAACCTTTCACGCTGCCGAGAGCGTCCGGCAGGTTTTCGAGGTCGCTGACCGTGGGTCGCTTGAAGAACGCCTGCACGATGCCGGTGACCCAGCCGACGGCCGATGAACGGATGGAGCAGTCGTGAGCGGGGCGGCGAAGAACGCCGAAAGGATCGTTAGCGGATGCGCGAAGGCCAGAGCCGTCCCGATGGCGGCAGGCCCGCCCGTGACGAGAATCCAGATATAGATGCTCTGAATACCTTTGGTGGTGTCCTTCGTGAACCCCCAGGCCAGCAGGCCCACGATCAGCAGGGGGATCCCCCACCCGAAGACTTTCGGCCAGATGGACTTGGGCGGCAGCCTCATCAGTTCTTCGAGGCTCTCATCCTGGTGCAGGTGGCTCTGAATGCCCTCCATGTGGCCCGCGCCGATGACGGCGACGACAGTCTTGCCGGGGGCGGTGCGGATCTTCTGGGCCAGGTAGATGTCGCGCTCGTCGATCAGGCGGCGCTTGATTTCGGGAAACTGCCGGGTGAATTCGGCCATGATCGCTTCGAGTTGATCCTGCTTCTTGAGCTGCTCGATCATGTCCATATCGATCTTCTCGGTGAACAGGGTGCTCGCCAGGATCTGCATGGCCAGCTTGGCCTTGCTCCAGAAGCCGAGGTACCCCCAGACACGCTTGAGCGTGATGTCGATGTCGCGGTCGGCCAGGACAAGCGTTGCCCCGGTCTGCTCGGCCAGGTGGATGCCTTCGAGCATCTCGGCCCCCGGCTGGACGCCCAGCTTCTCGCCGAGCCGGCGGTAGAACGAGCTCATGATGAGCTGGGCGAGCAAAAAGACCGCTTTCCGCTGGCGGATCACCTTGAAGATATCCATCTTGCGCCAGTTATCGGCCTGCGTCATCGCCTGGTGGCGGGCTTTGCACAGCTCGACGCAGATGGCGTCCGGCCGGACCTGCTCGACCGTCGTGCGGACGTCCTCGACGCTTTCCTTGGAAATATGGGCCGTGCCCACCAGGTAGACGTCCCGGTCCTCGACCTTGACGTGCGTAACACGTGGCGGCAGTGGAGCATTTTCGGTCATGGGATCCTGCACCTTCTCATATTCGCTATATCATCCATCGGCAAAAGGAGTATACGCGATTTGCTCAAAGGGCGAAATGAATTCGTCATTCTGAGGGGCGCATGGGCAGGATGCAGAAGCCTCGTTGTCAAGCCGCTCGCACTACCGAAGGCGTTCACCTCTGGAGGAGCCCTTCGCTCAACCCTTCGGCCAGCCGGTGGTATCTCTCGTGAAAACCGATACCCAGGTCCACGCTCTCGAGCCGGTCGAAGCCGATCAGCAGGGCCCGCTCCTCCGTGCCCGGCAGGAAGGTGCCGCTTTTCTGGTAGAGTTGCTGGTTCTCCCTCTGGATATGGCGGCGCATCGTGCGGACGTACACCGACAGGCGCTCGCCAATCAACTTGGCCGCGTCGCCGGCGCCCCCGCCGTACAGGTAATCGATCTCGTCCATGATCGCTCGGCCGTAGGCGTGCTCGGCCGTGAGTTCCTCGATAAAGCTGTGCACCCGCTGGCCCGCGTAAACCTCGGCGGCGGGAAAGTAGAACCTCTCCTCCTTGCCATGGTGGCAGCGGTCGGTGAAATTGCGCGAGAAATCGACGATATCCCGCACGCGGTTCTCGTCTATGTTGAAACCCTGCCGGATGCGATCGGCCTCGGCTTGCGCCGCGCGGAGGACCTCCAGAATGACCTCGTGCTCGGCCATCAACTGCCGGCTCGCCGGACCCGCAGATTCGCCTGCATAGGCGTCACGCTGCTCCCGTGCTAACAGCACCACGCCCAACCCCGTCCCCAGAACGAGCAAACCACACGCGATTTTTCGCATACTACACCCCCGTGAACGATGCCTGCAACCTGTCCATTTTGCCGCCAATCTGCACGACTATGCTATCGGCAAAAGACGGAAAATAGCGGCCGCACCCCCGAGAGCCGGTGAGCGCGAATTGTCTTGACCCGACAGGCGGCTTCCCGTAAATAATCCGCGAATTGGAGAAGGTCCTGAACCGGTAGGATGGGCTTTTAGCCCATGCGGATGGTCAGTGTACGGGCCACAAGACCAGCATGGGTTAAAAGCCCGTCCTGCAAAATCTGTTTTCGAGAGGTGCCGCCAGATGAAGATCAGCCAGAGAGCCAGGAAAGTTGCTCCGTCCGCGACGCTCGCCGTGACCAACCGGGCCAAAGAGTTGAAAGCCCAGGGCATCGACGTGGTCGGCTTTCGGGGCCGGGGAGCCCGATTTCGATACGCCGGAGTATATCAAAGAGGCCGCGATCAAGGCCTTGAAAGAGGGCAAGACGAAGTACACGCCGGCCTCCGGTATACCGGAACTGAAGGCGACCATCGCCAAGAAGCTGGAAGCGGAGAACGGCCTCAAGTACACGCCGGAGCAGATCGTCGTCAATATCGGCGGCAAGCACTCGGTCTACGAGGCGATGCAGGCAGTGCTCGATCCGGGCGATGAGCTGCTGCTGCCCGCTCCCTACTGGGTGACCTACCCGGAGGCGGCGGGACTGGCCGGCGCGACCGTGAAGGTCCTGGAGACGGACAAGAAGAACAGCTACAAGATCACGCCCGCCCAATTGAAGAAGGCGATCACGCCCAAGACCACCATGCTGATCATCAATTCGCCCAACAATCCCGGCGGCTTCAGCTATACCCCGAATGAGCTGCGGGCCCTCGCCCAAGCCCTCGAAGGCACGAGCGTCGCCGTGATGTCGGACGAGATCTACGAGAAGCTCATCTACGGCGACACGAAATTCATCAGTTTCGCGGCCCTGAGCGAGGACGCCTTCAACCGGACACTGACGCTCAACGGCCTGAGCAAGACCTATTCGATGACCGGCTGGCGGCTGGGCTACACCGCCGGTCCCCTCGACGTGATCAAGGCCATGTCCCGCCTGCAGGACCACATGACCTCGAACCCGGTGACGTTCGCCCAATGGGCGGCGATTGCCGCGATGGGCCCCCAGTCCGCCGAAGCGATCGAGAAGATGCGGGTCGAGTTCGAAAAACGGGCCCGCTACATGACGGACCGCCTGCGGGCGATGAAGGGCGTCGAGTGCACCGAGCCGACGGGCGCCTTCTACTGCTTCCCCGACGTGTCCTCGCATTACGGCCGCACGATGGGCGGCGTGAAGATCACCGGCAGCATGGACTTCGCCAAGGCCCTCCTGGAGCAGGCCAACGTCGGCGTCGTCCCGGGCCTGCCCTTCGGCTGCGACAAGAACGTCCGCCTGAGCTTCGCGACCTCGATGCAGCAAATCACCAAAGGCCTCGACCGCATGGAGAAGTGGCTGGCCCAGTGATGGCCCCATGACCGGTTGACATTTGTCGCCGAAGACGGGATTATGTCGTGGTGTGTGAGCGGCAAGTGTTGTCGATGTGCGGCCGGCGTTCCGTCCCCGCCAGCTTCGCAATGTCACGGTGGGCCTATGCGAACTCTGTTGAACCTCCGTCGGCTTTGTCTGGTTTTCGCCGTGAGCTTTTGTATCCCGGCCGATTCCGTGCTGTCGGCTGCTGCGCCAGACGCGCCAGCGAAGCCGCGCGGGTTGAGCTGGGGCCGCCCATCGACCTGTCGAGTGTGGCGGTCAACAGGCAAATAGGCTCAATGGCAGCCGCGTCTGCGGATGTCCGCACGGAGACTCTGACCTTCCAAATGGATGCGCAAAACTGCTCCATCTACGCCACTACCAAAGGCTATGACTACCTTGCGGCAGGAGAGCTTCCGCCGGAAGCCAATCCGGGCGAGCCGTTGCTGCCCATGAAGACGTTCCGAGTGGAACTGGACCGGGATGCGGAGGTCCTGGGGCTGGAGGTGGTCGAAGGGACGTTCCGTGAGATCAACACGCAACTGAATCTTGTTCCGGCTGCCCAGATGGGGTTCGGAACGAATGGAGCGAAGATCATTGCCGATGACAAGATCTATTCCTCCGACGCCTGGTTCCCGGGTCGCTTGGTAAGTATAGACCAAGGCGTTGACAATCAGCATCGGTACGTCTTTGCGCACCTGTTCCCGGTCCAGTATGGGCCCGCGAAGAAGAAGGCCATGCTCCTGACGCAGGCCACCCTCAGACTCTCTTACCGGCCGAGGAGTCCGGCCGATGCCTCGCCACTGGCCACCCCTTCGCAGCAGATGCGGAAGGGGCAAGCCGAGGGGCTGGCGACCGAGGCTCAGTGTGTAGTGCTGTGCCCTGGCGTGTTGCAAGAGCAGGCCGAGAAACTGAGTCGGTTTCATGCTGTGCAAGAGGAAATCACTTCGGCCGTCGTGACGACGGAGGCGATCGGTCAGGCTTACCTGCCCGCGGAGGATCCGCCGCTTGAAGGCTACCAGAACGCTCAGCTTGAGGGATGGGCTCGGATCAAGCATTACGATTACGCCTTGGCCAAGAAGATCGTGGCCTACCTGCGGGACCAGCCCGCGCACCCGCGTCTGGTGTACGTAACGATCCTGGGAGACGGTCTGCTGGTGCCGCCGAGTTTCTACTATTATCACCGCCCGTTTGATACAGTCGAGTCGCGCTTCCCACCTGACCACAGAATCCACGACAAATGGGTACCCACCGATCTGTTCTATGCGTCTCCCGACTACGACTGGGTCCCCAATTTCCGTGTTGGGCGGCTCTCTGTGAGCGACGCCAACGAAGCCGCCCATGTCGTCGAAAAAGTCATTCGCTGGCACGCGAATGCCGACTGGTCCTGGTTCAGGAATGTCCAGGCCGGCGGGCTTATGGGCATAGCGGAGAACGACGAAGTATTCGAGGGTATGAACCTCAAGAGGTTCCCTCACGGCGACGACCGTATGGACCGAGTCTTTCTGGAGCCTGCCCTGACCACGCGAGATACCGGCGTCTTTTGGTTCTGCTTTCACGGGGGCGTTTCCGGAGTGGGATTCATTGGATCACGGCTGGGGTCGGACGAGCTCCTGCACTATGCGCCTCACAGCGAGGTTCCTATTCTCATCTTGCTGACTTGCTACAGCGGAGCCTTTGACCTGGATCTGATGAAATGCTCATACGAGGCTTGCTCCGGCACCCATTCCTTTGGAGAGGCCGTGCTGAATTCGCCCGCCGCCGGGATCGCTTGTTTCGGATCCAGCCGGGTTGCCTTCGGCAGCAGTGCTCTGTCGGTCCCTCACAAGCAGGCAGCCGTCGACCACGCTATGACGCTGCTGTACGGGACCCTGCAAAGCCGTCATCGAGGAGCAGGCACACTCGGGCAACTCTATGCCGACAGTCTGTTCGCGTTTGTGTCGAACGCGAATATGGCTGGAAATCCCTGGAATGTGTTCACTGCCTTGGAGTTTGTCCTCTTGGGCGACCCGGCCCTCAGGCTCCCGGTGCGACCGTGAGCTTGCCTGGGCAGGCGTCGGACCAAGAGCCTCTTCGCCAGCCGATCTCTCACTGGCCGGGGGTCATCCACACAAGTGTGCCGTCAGCCACACGCCACAGCCGCAGGGTCTTGTCTATACTGCCTGTGACGAGCGTGGTTCCGTCAGGAGAGAAGGCCACCGACAGGACCGACCCCGAGTGCCCAGTGGTTTGTATCGGTCCGGCACCGTACCTGGGGGCAACAGCGGGGAGAACGAGTGGGACGCCCGTGATCTTGCGCAGGAGGGTGCCTTGGTTCACCTGCCAGAGCCCGATCGAATGATCGAGCCTGCCTCCACCGGAGGCCAACGTCGCTCCGTCCGGAGAGAACGCCACCGACTTCACAGCCCTGGCGGAGGCCTCCCAGCTTCGCTCCAAGCTGCCGTCGGAAACCCGCCACAACCGGATGGTCCTGTCCCGCATTGCGCCGCCCGAGGCCAGCCGTTGCCCATCCGGCGAAAAGGCTACGCAGAAGACGCAATCCTGATGGCCGGTCAGAGTCCGCAGGACAGCTCCATCCGCCGTCTGCCACAACTTGATCGTCTGATCATCGCTCCCCGAAGCCAGCATCTTTCCATCCAGCGAAAACGCGACGGAATTGACGAAGTCCCCGTGGCCGGTCAGAGTCCGTAGAACTGCTCCATCCGACACGCGCCAGAGTCTGATGCTGCTGTCCAAGCTGCCGGTAGCCAACATGGCTCCATCAGGCGAGAAGGCCACGGCCACTACCGCACCGGTGTGTCCGCGGAATTCCCTCACACAATGCCCATCCGCCACCCGCCAGAAGTGGACCGTCTTGTCCTCGCCGCCGGAGGCCAAGGTGGTTCCGTCGGGAGAGAAGGCCACGGACATGACCCAGCCCTTGTGGCCCTGTAGCTTATGGACTCGCCGGCCGCCGTGCACGCGCCACAACTGAACGGTGCTGTCTGCACTTGCCGAGGCCACGGTGCGCCCATCCGGTGAGAATACGACCGCGTTGACCTGCCCGCTATGGCTGCTGGCGGGCGAGAGCGGCTCCGTCACGGCCTTGTCGATCCCAGTGGGCTGGCCCGCTCTTGCCGGGCTTGACGCTTTCGACGGCTTGATTCCGGGGACATACTCGCCCTCGTAGACGTTGACGAAATCCAGCCACAGCGGGACTTCTGATCCCGCACAGAAGAACTCCAGCTTGGCCTCGGAACTTTGGGCTGCCGCGGCGAATCTGTACTCGGCCCAATCGGTCGTGATCTGAAAATCCGTGCACCCCTGAGTGATCGAGCTGCCCACCGCTTTCATCCGAAAGCCGAGCGAACGCGGGGCCTGGGCCTTGGCCCAAAAGCTGATCGTGTACTTCGTGCCTGCCTTCTGCCCAATGGGCCAGTACATCACGATGAAGCACGAGTTGGTGGCCCCCTTGGGATCGATGCGGAGGCTTCGGACGCCGTCAATGCACTCGCTCGTGTCGTACTGGACAGTGCTGTCCACGCCGCCGTCCTGGGCCCCCGTGTGCCAATTGTGCCAAGCCTCGTCATCCAGGATGGCCTCGTGCTCCTCAAAGCTTGGGTTCTCCACCAGATTGACGACTTGGCCCTCATGCCATAACTTGCGAACCCATGAGATCGTTCCGGGTTCGGGAGGGATCTTACGGTCTTTATCGTTCGTGTAAGTCCCGGCAATCTTCTGGCCATCTTCTGAAACCGTGAAAGACATCGTCCCGTGTTCCTTCTGGTCGCCCCAAGTGCCGCAGTAGGTGTTCTCTCCGGTCTTGTGGAATTCGAGTTTGCCAGGTTGGGGGCCATTCGAGTGAGTGTATGTACCATGGTTGCCTCCGAGTGTCACCCAGCCCCAATCTGACCCCCACCATTCGCCGGACAGATCAGTCTGTTTGCCCGCCCTCTCCGCCGTGGAATGGCAGCTCATCATCAAGGCAAACAGGAACAATCCCGACACACAGGCACCTTCTCGACATGACCTTCTCATGGTCCCGGCTCCCACGTTGTTGTCCGCACAATTCTCAGCGGACGGGCTCGATCCGCACTGTTCCCTGTTCTACACCCGCCTCACATCCTTTGTTTTGACATGGATATCTTAGCCGTCGGACGGAAGTCCTGTCTATCCGTTCAACTGTTTATTCTTGCCGGAGCTATCTCGTTTCTGAGGCAAGAACCGGCATGCTCTGACCTCACGAATCTCGCCAACACCTTGCCTTGATCCACGTCTATAGAGGAGAATAGGGCGTTGTTCGCAGGGCCGGTGGTGGTTGGTTGCGGACGTGGAGACGCGCGTGCGCGGCAGAGCGGAACGGCGGATGCTGAAAGCCCTTCGCGAGGGTCGGCGCGAGGCGTATGAGGATGTCATTGACGCCCATTATGGGTCGATCTACCGCCTGCTGCTGTTCCTGACCAGAGATGCGAATGTGGCCGAGGACATGACGCAAGAGGTCTTTGCGTCCGCGTGGGCGGCCATCGAGGGCTTTCGGGGCGACGCCTCGGTCAAGACGTGGCTGCGCCGGATTGCCTACAACCTGTTTCTGGATGCGCAGCGCCGGCACAAGCGGGAGGCTTTGCTGGCCGGCAGGAGGGGCGCCGATGAGGCCGGCGTGGCGGCGGACCCCCTGTCCCGGATCATGACCGATGAGCATCTGGGCCGGATGTACCTGGCGCTGGACGATCTGGAGGATCAGGAGCGGGCGATCCTCCTGCTGCACTATCTGGACGGCCTGAGCTATCGCGAGATGGCCCGGGTCCTGCACCAGCCGGCCGGCACCCTCAAGTGGATGACGCACCACGCTCTGGAGAAACTCAGGGCCTTGGTGATCGGAAAGGCAGAGCCATGAACATGGATTCGACGAACAGACGGAGTGGTTTTTCCTTGGCAGGGATGAAACAGCAGTTGCGGGCGCTGTCTGCGGTCGAGCCGCCGGACGGACTGAAGGAAAGGCTGCTCGCGGCTGTCCCCCGACAGGCTACGGATGAAGTACGGCGGTGCCATGTATGGCGATGGCGTGGAGTGACTGGCTGGGTGAGCGTCGCCGCTACGATCATGGTGGTATGCGGCATTTTCTGGCTGCGCGCCCCGGCGGGGCCGGCGCAAGGACCCACTCCCGACGCCAACAGCCTCCTGGGCGGGGTTCTGGCGACCGACTACAACAGTGTGCGTCCCCCGGACACGAACACACTGGACAGCAATGGGCTTTACTGAACTGAGCGATCCGGTTGGGCGGGGTGCAGTCGGAATTCGGTGGCAATCCAGTGCCGCTCAAAAGCCCCATGGTGCTCCTATTCGTGCAACAGTCCAAAACCTAAAACAGGCCGGCACTAAGATTTTTTTTATTCGTGTCAGAACAAGGACTTACATCGATTTCGGGACGTGGCGCGGTTCATTTTTCCGCACCGATTCCTGCAACACGGCGCGTAATAGGGGGGCGCATATAGACGCGAGAAGTGTGAAGTTGGATGTTGGAAGTGAGAGGTAGCCGTGGACACATCGTGCGAAACAAAGCCAAACTTGGGAAAGCTGGGGCATGTGGGGGACGACATGTGGGGCGTTCCGGATGGCTGCCAGAGGGAAAAATGCGCAAAACAAACCCAATTTGCTGGAGGCAACGCGAGAGGTAAGTTCCTTTTGGGAAAGGAGTTAGGATGAGATTCTATCTGCAAAGTCGCGTCGAAAAACAAAGCCAATTTCGGGCGTGCAGAGGGCGTGGGGGGTCTGGAATCCGCCCTCGTATGCCGGGCGCCCCCAGACTTTTGAACAAGAAACGAATTATTGACGAAATAAACAAAAGGCCGTAATCTCTCCGGAATCTAATGGTTGTCGGATGACACGAGGTTTTCCCATCGAGCAGAAAAACGCCGATCTAATCGTGGACAGTCCTCTCAGGCAGGGAGGCCGGGACTGGTTCTCCATCGCCCCCGTAGTCATTGGCTGGGCAGGGATGCTGATCTTCACCTTCTATGCGTGCACCCGCATGGTCGCCGCCGGCGACACGTGGGTGGCGATGGCCTGCGGGCGGCATTTCGTCAACCACGGCGTCGATACGGTCGAGCCGTTCAGCGCCAATTCCCACAAGGCCGGGCCGACGGCGGAAGAAGTGCAGACTTGGCCGCGCTGGGCCCAGTGGATCACGAAGACGGTCGGCCTCGACACCGTTCGGTACTGGCATCCGACCGGCTGGGTCAACCAGAACTGGCTGACGCACGTGATCTTCTACAAGCTCACGACCGCCCTGGGCTCAGAAACCGAGCCCTACTACGATGCCCTGGTCCTCTGGAAGTTCGCGATCTACATCCTGGCGGCGGTCGCTCTATATGCCACGGCGCGACTATATGGCGTGCATCCGGCTCTGGCGGCGATCGCGGTCTGCTTCGGCATGGTTATCGGGCGCTCGTTCTTCGATATCCGGCCGGCGGGTTTCTCCAACCTGCTGGTGGCGGTCCTGATCCTCGTTCTGGCCCTGGCAAGCTACAGGAACGCGCTATACGTGTGGCTCCTTGTCCCGCTGGTCGTCTTCTGGTCGAACGTCCACGGCGGCTACATCTACGTCTTTATCGTGCTGATTCCCTTCGTGGCCTGGCACGCGCTCATGCGCCTGCCGCGCCGCTGGATGCTGGCCGTATACAGCATCCTGACCTGGCTGACGCTCTACGCAATGGCCACCAAGTTCACCCACCACCCGTATTTGACGCCGGTCGCACCCAAGGAGGACGTGTTACTCTACCTGGCGATCCTCGCGATCGCGGGAAGCATCGCCCTGTCGTACAGCCGCAAGATCGGAAACGAGGCGCTGACCGCCTATCACGTTGCCGCCTCCTGCATTCTGTTTCTGCTGCTGTTGCCGCGTTTCTTCCCCGGCCATGCCGCTGAACGTGAACCGGCTGCGGCCGGATGAAGTCCAGGACCTGGAAGAGTTCATCGCCCTGTCCCGCCTTTCCTACATTGGCATCTTCTCGTTTGCGATGGTGCTCGGCGCGGTGGTGCTGTACCTGAAAGATAAGGTGGTGCGCGTGCTGGATGTCCGGGGCATCCTCCACACGATGGCGGCCGGCGCCGTGGCGTTCGTGGCCATGGTGATCTTCAATCCCTTCCACCTGACCAACCTGACGCACACGTTCGTCATTTCGATCAGCAAGCAGGCCGAGCGGTGGCGCAACGTCCACGAGTGGCATCGGGCCTTCGACTGGACGAACCCGGTGGGCACCGCCGTGCCGTTCCTGATCATGTATATCCTCGCCTGGCTCGTTCTCCTCGCGTGGACGATTGTTCTCATCCGCGGTGCGCGGATCGCCAACCGGCCCGTCAGCAAGAAGATGAAGGCGACGGTCCAGTATGCCTGGCCGCAGATCGATTTGGGACTGCTGATCATCGCCGCGATGACGATCTATATGGCGATTCGATCGCGCCGTTTCATCCCGATTGCCGGGTTCGCCGCCTGTCCGGTGATCGCCTTGCTCGTCGACCAGGCCGTGCGCTTCGTCGCCGGGTCGATCCAACTGGCGCGGACAGGCAAGTTCGAAACGCCCCTCTTGCCTCTGCCGCAGCGGCGTGTTCTGGTGATCGTCTCGGCCGGGGTCGTCGCGGGCTTCGGCCTCATGTGGGGCACGGCCTTCAAGCACGTCTACCTCGATCCCTGGCCGCTCGACGCCAAGTACAAATCGGTCTTCATGCGGATGACAGCCTCGTACTCCAAGCCGTTCGAGGCCTGCGAGTTCATGCGCATCAACAAGCTCAGCGGCAAGATGTACAACTACTGGACGGAAGGGGGGTTCATCGCCTGGGGCCAGGAGCCGGACCCCAATACGGGCGAGAGTCCCCTGAAGTTGTTCATGGATGGCCGGGCCCAGGCCGCTTACGATGTGCCCACCTTCGATCTGTGGTCGGACATCCTCTCCGGCGGTCCCATCCCCTCGGCTGCCGCCCGGGCCGGCAGGACCCTGACGGGGAAGGACTACGTCCAGGTCAGCACGTGGATCACCGAGCAGCTCCGGAAATACGGGGTCTGGGTTGTCCTGATGCCCGACCTGCAGTTCGACAAGACGTTCACCATAGCCCTGGAGTACAGCACGGAGCTGGCGCATCGTTTACATCGATGACAAGCAGAAGCTGTTCGTGGACGTGCTGTCGCCCAAGGGGATGGCCCTGTATCAGGGGATGTTCACCGGCAAGACGGGGTACCCGAACGACTACCTGGCCGAGATGGCGGTCGGTCACAATCTTCTGATGGTCTCGAGCGGAGGAGCGAGCAGAGGAAGAAGGGGCTCGAATACCTCGTCAAAGCGCTCAAGGATTGTCCGGCGCCGGCGCCGATGGTGGAGATGCTGTCCATCGGCATGCAATCGGCCGAGTTGCGGCCGAGGATCGACGACGTCTGTCAGCAGTACGTGGAAGACTTCGAGAGCAACAAGGACGCGTACGCCCACCAGGATGGGTACAACCTGCGCCTGCATGCGGCCCGTCTGGCACTGATACGCCTGGAGCACAAGGCCAAGACGGCCAACGACACGAAATCGGCGCAGATCTTCCGCACTCGGATCGACCAGTACAGGGTCGAGATCGACCAGCTCGCGCAGCAGAAGAAGTGGTAGGCCATGGTCCCGCAAGAGAGAAAACCTCCGTCCCTTACGGTGTTCTTTCCCTGCTATAACGAGCAGGAGAACGTGACCAAGGTCGCCCAGCAGGCGCTCGAGGTTCTGGAGGGATTACGGGCGGACTATGAGGTGATCATCGTCAACGACGGCAGCGCGGATGACACGGGCGCCGTCGCGGATCGGATCGCCGCGAGCCATCCCCGGGTGCGCGTCATCCATCATCCGCGTAACCTCGGCTACGGGGCCGCTCTCCAGTCCGGCTTTCGCGCCGCCACCAAGGACCTGGTCTTTCACACCGACGGCGATGGCCAATTCGACCTGGCGGAGCTGCCGCCTTGGTTGCCCCTGATGGAGGAATATGACATCGTGTGCGGCTATCGGCTGAACCGCCAGGACAATTTCGTGCGCCGGATGAACGGGCGGCTCTGGACGAAGATGACATGCCGGCTCTTTTCGCTGCGTCTGCGCGACATTGACTGTGCCTTCAAGCTGTACAAGCGGACCATCTTCGATGACCTGAAGATGGAGAGCACCGGGGCCCTGATCAGCACCGAGATTCTGGCTCGCGCCGCCCGAAAGGGCTACCGGATCACCGAGAGAGGCGTGCATCATTATCCGCGGACCGCGGGCAAATCGACGGGCGGCAATCTGAAGGTCATCTTACGAGCGTTCCGGGAGCTTTGGCGGCTCCGCCGGCGAATTATCTCCGAGCCATGACTCTATGGATCAGCAGAAGGCAAATCTCTTCATCTACGGCTCGCTCCGCGACAGTCGGATCTTCCAATCGGTCAGCGGCTGCGGCTTCAGCCTCAAACCGTCGCGGATCGACGACAAGACCCTCTTTGCCGAGCTGGCGTTCCTGCCCCATTATCGCCGGGTGAGCCCCGACAACGTCTACTACTACGCCGTGCCGGCGCCCCCGCGCGGATCGAGGGCCTCGTGATTCATGGGATCCCGCCCGCCGCCATGGCCGAGATCGACCGCTACGAGGGCAAACGCTACCAGAGGGAGACGGTGCAGGTTCACACGGGTCACGGCGTCGTCGAGGCGCAGGCGTATCTCGTGACCACCGAATCCATGCGCAAGCACTTTGGCGACCGCTTCCACGTCAATCTCATCCACGAGCTTTGGCTGCGGAAGCGCATCCGCCAGTTCCTCAAGAAGCGCACCCGTCCGGGCGACGACACGGAGGACGCCGAAGTGGAGCGCGAGGCCGACCGCGAATTGCTCGCGACCACGGAGCGGGACCTCGTGATGAGTCACTATCACCGCGAGGCGGTCAGCGATTATTACCTGGAGCACGAGCTGAATCGGCCCCGGCCGGGCATCAGGGAGGTATGCCGCGACCCGCAGGCCCAGCCCTATATCCGGAACTACCTGACGCTGGTCCTGCGGCAGGTGCTTCTGAACCAGTTCGACGAGCAGTTGCAGGTGCCGCTACCGATTCGAGCTGGAGCACATGCGGCCCAGTCTGAGATACTTCGCCCGCTCGGTCAGCCTGCTGGCGTCCCTGCGCATGCTCAACGCCAATCGTAGTGTCGTTGAGCCGATTGTGGAAAACGGTCTGAACACGATCCCCAGCGACAAGGTAGCCAGAGGCGGTGCCGATCTGATCGACTATGTCAAATACGCGGTGCGGGCGGTGCGAAGCATCTTCGATCCGCGCGTGGCCGAAGATCATCTGACCCGGATTCGCGCCAATTTGCAGCCCGGGCTGGTCCCGCTCGGATGTGAGCTGGAGCTGAGCAACGTCGGCGCCGCCGCGGTCGAGCCCCTGCGCAGCGCCACGAAAGCCACAGACCCGGTGTACGACGGGTTCAAGTACTTTTACGATTTCCACCTGGATGTCCTGTGCTGGAAGCTCGGCGGCTATATCGATGACCACAGCGGCTACACGGACCGGCCGCGCCGCCAGGGCTTCTTCGAAACCGCACCGGGCCGGCTGAGCATCGCCGGCGAGCTGTCCCGGCCGGCCACCAGTGACCCGTGGCTCCTGAGCCAGTTGATCCACGAGATCGTCAGCTTCTACCAGGTTCGACCGCACAGTCTGCATTTGTCCTTCCAGGTGCGTAAGAACCAAATTGGCAAACAGAGAATTCTGCCCGTGGGCTTTGTCAAGTGTCTGCTGGCGATGGGCGGGGGGCTGGAGCCCGGGCCGGAGGGACTGTGGCTCTCACGCATGGGACGCGGGGAAATCATGCAGAAGACCTCCGGTGAAGAGTTCGTTTTCGCGCGAACGAGTCGGCGCAACTGGTACCTCGGCGACGATGAGATCGCCGACCGCCCGCCGGCGCAGGCAACGACCCACGTGCAACAATACAAGTTCATTCGCCTGGACCGGCAAGCGCCGTATGAGCCGCTCATCCTGTGCCTCAAGGGGCTGCAATTGGCGTACAATCCGGGGGACTATCTCTTCGCGGAGCAGATGCAGCAGAACCCGCGCCTGTATCAGCACTACCAGGAATTGAAGAAGTGGGCGAATCACCCGACCCCGATTGGCGCGCGGACGATTCAGCGGCTTCTGGATACCGTCCGCCAGGGCCTGATGATGGAAGGGCATCATCAGCCGATCCATTCCCTGCATTACATCGAGTGGGTCCTCCACGCCATCGAGACCCAGTTGAAAGCCTTCAACGAGCAGGTGGCTCAGCATCTATGATTCACGTTCAAGACGCTTGATCGCGCAGTGCACGATTTCGTCGTGATCGAAGGCCAGCGGAGGCAGATTGTGAATATCGAACCATTGCGCCTGGGCCGCATCATCGGCGGCGTTGACCTGCTGCCGATTCTTCCCGGCGATGCCGAAGTACGCGACGGTGATCGTTCGTCCGCGCGGGTCCCGGCCGGGCTTGCCAAAGGTCTGGAGCTGTTCCAGGGGAACATCTTCCAGCCCGGTCTCTTCGGCCAGCTCGCGGGCGGCCGCCTCCGGCAAGTCCTCGTCCATCTCAATATAGCCGCCCGGGAGGGCCCAAGAGCCCTGGTATGGTTCGTGCTTGCGCTGCACCAGCAAGAGCCTGGCCTTGCCCTCGACCCAGGCGAACACCGCCGCGTCCACGGTCACCATCGGCCGCGGCCAGTCGTACCCATATTGGCCTTTCTTCGCCATTACTCACAACTCCTTCTTGTGCGGACGAACGATCCGAATATGATACCACTATGGTCGGAGTCTATGAGAACATTCTGCTGATCAAGCCCAGTTCGTTGGGCGACGTCGTGATGGCCTTGCCGTCTCTGTCGGCGCTGCGCCGGAGTTTCCCGCAGGCACGGATTCATTGGCTGATTCGTCCGGAGTTTGCGCCGCTGATCGAAGGACACCCGCACGTGGACGAGATCCTACTCTTCGACCGCACCTTTCTGGCAAAGGCATGGCACAGCGCGGCGGCCGGTCGGGGTTTGCTCTCGCTCGTTTCCGATCTGCGGCACAGGCGCTTCGATGCCGTGCTGGACCTGCAAGGGCTGCTTCGCACCGGCCTGCTGGCCTGGCTTTCCGGCTGCCGGCAGCGCTTCGGTCCGCGCTGGCGCGAGATGGCTCACCTGTTCTACACGACCTCGGTTCCTCCTCAGCTCGAATGGATCCACGTGGTCGATTACTATCTCAAGTTGGTCGAGGCGATGGGAGGCTCGGACCTCCGGGCGGAATTCGTGTTGCCGGAAAGACCGAAGGCGCGGGCCGTCGCACGCGACCTGTTGTCGCGTCACAAGATCGACCTCAATCGCTACGCCGTCGTCATCCCGGGCTCGGCCCAGACGAGCAAGTGCTGGCCGGTGGAACGCTTTGCGGCCCTGGTGGACCGGCTGGCCTCCGAGCACGGTTTAGCCGTCGTCGCTACCGGCGGCAAAGCCGAAAACGACATGATCGAAACGATTCGGAAATTGGCCAAGCATCCGCCGGCCAATCTGGCGATGCAAACAGCCGCTGCCCGAGTTGGTCGAGGTGCTGCGCAGCGCGAAGCTGGTCGTGAGCAACGACACCGGACCCGGCCACATCGCCGCCGCTTTAGGCCGGCCGCTCGTGATGATGTTCAGTTGGTCGAATCCGCTGCGCGTCGGGCCCTACGGTCGGCCGCAATGCGTCGTGGCACGCGATGCGGACCAGAGAGGCCTTGCCAACCGCAGCCGCAACCCCCGGCACAGCATCCAACATATCACCCTCGATGAAGTCTACGCCAAAGCGGTTGAGCAATTGGAGGTCGAAGACCGGAGGCTGTAGGCACATGGCGGGATGGGGCCTGATGTTGTCATCCTGAGCCGCAGGCGAAGGATCTGGCCACCGAATTGGAGGTCCCTCTCATTCGCAGGCCAGATCCTTCACTCCGCTGCGCTCCGTTCAGGATGACAGAGGGCGGGAGGAATCAAGCATGATTGTGCTGCGTACGCCGAACAACTGACGCACACCGTTCACAGATGTCGGGATACTCCGCGTCCTTTCCGACGCTGGGCCAGTAGTTCCAGCAGCGCTGGCACTTGGGGTAGGGGCTCTTCTGGGCCGTCACGGTCGTCTGCTCGACGCCTTCCTCCAGCTGGACCTCACTGACAATGCACAAGGCGGCGAAGCGATCCAGACCGAATTCCTTCAGGGCGGCGGCGTCCTCGGGCGTGCAGTGCATCGTGATGGAGGCTTCCTGATTGCTGGCAATGACCTTGTCGCGGCGCAGACCTTCGAGCACGCGCAGGGCCTCATCGCGGAGGCTCATCAAATGGGCCCACTTGGGCGCCTGATCGGCATAGTCGATGGCCGGATCGACCTTCGGCAGATGGGCTACATGGACGCTGGCACAGTCTTCAGGCTTGCTGGTCATCGCACCCCAGGCCTCTTCCATCGTGTGCACGAGGACCGGCGCGAACAGCCGCACCAGGGTGCCGAGGACATGGTACATCGCTGTCTGGCCGCTGTGGCGGGAGGGGCTGTCGGCCGCGTCACAGTACATGCGGTCCTTCAGCACGTCCATGTAGATACTGCTCATCTGGACCGAGCAGAAGTTGTACAGCAGGGAGAAGACCCGGTGGAAGACGAAGCCCTCGTAGGCCTCGGTCACCTCCGCAATCAGCTTCTGGAGCTCCTGCATCGCCCACTGGTCGATCGCGTGCATCCGCTCGTAGGGCACCGCGTCCTTCCTGGGATCGAAGTCATTGATGTTGCTCAGCAGGTAGCGCAAGGTATTGCGGATCTTGCGGTAGGCGTCCTGCGAGCGGCCGATCAGCTCATCCGTGCAGCGGACGTCCTCCTGGTAGTTCACGCTGGCCACCCAGAGCCGCAGGATGTCCGCACCATACTTGGCGACCTCATCCTGGGCATTGACGTAATTGCCCAACGACTTGGATTGTTTCATGCCCTTTTCGTCCACGGTAAAGCCGTGGGTCAGGACGCTCTTGAACGGCGCCGAACCGATGGCGCCCAGCGCCGGCAGCAGCGAAAGCTGGAACCACCCGCGATGCTGGTCCGAGCCTTCCAGGTAGAGATCGACCGGCACGGGCCAGTGCTCCCGCTTGGCGCAGACGCTGTACCAGCTACAGCCGGACTCGAACCACACGTCGAAGATGTTCTCTTCCTTCTTGAGATCATCGAAGCCGACGCCTTGGGGCAACGGGAAGTAATCACCGAGGATTTGCCGGGGCGAGTGCGTAAACCAGCTATCGGAGCCGTGCTGGGCGATGTGCTTCGACACGGCCAGCACCGATTCCTTGGTCAACAGCGTCTGCCCATCCGGCATGGTGAAGACCGGGATCGGCAGGCCCCAGCTTCGCTGGCGGCTGATGCACCAGTCCGGCCGGGATTCGAGCATGCCCGCGATCCGTTTCTGACCCCACGAGGGAATCCACTGGACACGCTCGACGCTCTCCATCGCCATCTGGCGCAGCGTCTTGCCGGTGCCCGGCAATTCCCTGTCCACGCCGACAAACCATTGCTCGGTCGCCCGGAAGATCACCGGGTCCCGGCTGCGCCAGCAGTGCGGATAGCTGTGCGTGATCTGGCCTTGTGCGAACACCCAGCCATGCTCCTGAAGCCAGCCGTTGACGTCCTTCTCCACGTCCATGACGCAGCGGCCGCGCAGCCACTCGGGCACGGTATCGTCATACGTGCCGTCGTCCCGGACGGGCGAATAGACCGCGAGGTTGTACATCTGGCCCGACAGATAGTCTTCGAGTCCGTGTCCGGGCGCCGTGTGCACCAGACCCGTGCCGTCCTCCAGGGTCACATAGTCGGCCAGGATCACCATGTAGGCGTCCTTGTCCGTCGGATTCTTCTCGACGAACGGATGTCGGTAACGCAGATCGTCCAACTCGCTGCCGCGCACCGTTTTGGGGGCGACCTGGTATTGCTCTTCCTGGAGCCCGCCGGCGTGCGCCACCGCCTTGATGCGTTCCACAGCGACCACCGAGACATAGCGGCGGCCGTTCTTCTCGTAGCTGATCGTCGTGTAGTCGAGATGCGGGTGCACGGCGATGGCCAGGTTGGCCGCCAGCGTCCAGGGCGTGGTCGTCCAGATCATAAACGAGACGGTGGCGTGTCGCGCCTGTTCGTCGGTCGCCAGGCCCATCTCGATCAAGCGCCGGATGCTCTCGCCCGTGGCCGGGAAGTTGACGTAGATGCTCGGCGAGGAGACATCCTTGTATTCCAGTTCCGCTTCGGCCAAAGCCGTCTCGCACCCGACGCACCAGTGAATCGGCTTCAATTGTTTGTGGACCAGGCCTTTGCCCACCAACTCGGCGAAGACTTCGAGAATCCCGGCCTCATAGGCGGGTTTGAAGGTCAGGTAAGGATCCTCGAAGTTGCCGAAGACGCCCAAGTCCTGGAACTGGCGGCTCTGAATCTTGACGTACTTGCTGGCGTACTTCATGCAGTCCCGCCGGATCTGCTCCTTGGGCATCTCCTTCGCCTTGTCCCCGAGATCGGTCACCACTTTCGACTCGATGGGCAGACCGTGGCAATCCCAGCCAGGGATGTAGGGCGCATCGAAACCCGTCATCGTCTTGTATTTGACCGCGAAGTCCTTGAGAACCTTGTTGATCACGTGGCCCATGTGAATGTCGCCGTTGGCGTAGGGCGGGCCATCGTGCAGGATGTACAGCGGAGCGCCTTGGCGAGCCTCCCGGATTTTCTGGTAAATCCTCTCCTCGGCCCAGTGCTTGCGCATCTGCGGCTCGCGCTGCACCAGGTTCGCCTTCATGGAGAAACTAGTTTCGGGCAGGTTCAACGTGTTCCGGTAATTGTGTTTCTGCTCATCCGCCATCACGGCAACTCCATAAACAGGGTTTGGAGATACGGTTTGAAGCCCATCTTCGGCCAGAAACGGGCCCCGACCTCATTATACGTCGAATGTCGCACCTCGATCCGGCGAATCCCTTCCCGGCGGAACCACTCGCAGAGCGCCTGGAACATCTGCGCCCCGATACCGGCCCGGCGGCAGTCGGTCGTCACGCCGAAGTCGAGAATCTGGCCAAAGTCCGACTCCGCCAGGGCGGGCGGGTGCCGGTCCAGCATGCCCTGGCAATAGGCGACAATCTTGCCGTCCACGGTGGCGACCAGCACGCAGGCGGCATCGTTGCGGATGTTCTCCGCGACGAAGCGGGCGAAGATGTCGCTGCCATTGTGCGACCGCGTGAAGAACGGATCGCGCGCGCGGTGGAAATCCATCAGTTCTTCCCAAAGAGCGACGATGGCCGGAACATCCCGCCGGGTCGCTGGCCGTATGACCGCCGTTGTTTGCATGCTTCACTCCCTAACAAAAGAGCCTTCCAGAACTTGCGGCTCTGGAAGGCTCTCTTTCAACCGGATCTAAGCTCTCTCAGGGCAGCGTGTTTTCCTCGCCAGTAATAATGATCCCGCTGCGCAGCGCCGACGGTATCGTGCGCACTGCCCCGAGTTGTCTACCTGCCCTGGTCCGCATACTGTGCCCAGAAGAAAGCCGACGTTTCTATAGCCTTTCTATCCCAGTCTTCGGCGAATGTCAAGCGCAGGTTCAGGATGCCCGCGTGCTATTTCACGTCGTTGCAGTCCAGGGCGTTGCACTTGAGCCAGTTGGCCTGCAAGATGGCCAAGTCCGCATCGTTGACCACGCAGTCGCCGTTGAGATCGCCGGGCAGCGGCTGATAGCCGGGTAACGACTTGGCGGCCTCGCAGCTATTGGCAAACACGTTGATCGTGACCGTATCCGCGCCCGTGTACTCGCCGTCGTTCGCCTCGAGTCTCAGATCGTACTGTCCGGTGGCCTTGAGCGTCACCGCCGTATGCTCCGCCTTGGGATTTGCCAGCGCGGCCATTCCCGGACTGGGTTCGCTCGCGACAGTCCACTTCGCGGTATAAGGCGAGAGGAAGCCGTCGTCCGTCACGGCCGCCTTCAGAGTGACCTCGGCGCTGCCATTTTTGAGCCAGGTGACCACATCATCGCCCGCTTTCACCGTCGGCACAAGGTTGTCGGCCACAAACGAGAAGACCGGGCCGAAGACCGGGTCCTTGGCAGTGCCGAAGTAGGTATCGACGGCCCAGTAGTACCGGGTCTTGGGTATGGTCTGCACCACGACGGAAGAGATGCTCTTCTGTTTGACGATCTGGGGGGTCTGGACGGAGCCGCCGACCGGGAAGTCCGGACTGGTGCCGAAATAGACATCGAAGGCCACCGGCTTGCCGGGCTGACACGGATCGGGCACGATCCACTTCAGCTCCGCCGAACCGGCGGACACTCGGCCCCCGTCCATGGGCACCGGCTGGAAGGGGTGAAGGCCCGTGACCACGATGCGGCCTGCGGTGCTCGTTGGGTCCACGATAACTTTGCCGGCTCCGTCATACGCCGTAATAATGCGATCGGTGATTGCCTTGTTAATCGTATCGCGATTCTGCGTGGTGTCTGTAAGCGTGAGAGTGCCGCCACTGAGGTCGATGTGGGCTTTGCCGGTGTACAGGCCCAGGCTCGCCCCGCCGGCCCAGAAATTGATCGTGCCGCCCTTGACGTACAGACTGCCGTTGCCGGTCTTTTCCTGGCCGATGCCGGAGGCCTGGTTGTAGACGTTGACAACTCCGTCCTTATCCACGGTCAGATCGCCCTCGCCCTGGAAGCCGATAAACAGACGCGCCTGGCAATTCAGCACGCCTCCTTCCACGATCAGATGACCGGCCTGGTCACCCGCGTTGCTCTGGGCGTACCCAACAATGGACCAATCCATTACCGTCAGATCACCGGCCACGAGTTTCAAGCTGCCGCCGCTGTTATCGCCTACGGCAATCTGTTTGGCCTTGGCCCCGACCATATCCATGACACACACGGGGACTGTGGCGGAGGAGAAGATGGCCTTCTGATCGGCATTGGGCACACCATTGGTCCAGTTCGCCGGATCGCTCCACAGGTCGCTCACCGCCCCGGTCCACCGCGTGTCAGCGCCGAGCACGCCGGCGAGGCACAAATAGAGGCACAGACACAACACGATTCGATTCTTCATGATCTCCTTCCTCCAGGAATAAGGTAGCCCGCGGCGAACGCCGCGGTCATCAACAGGTGAGGCTTACCGGCCTTCCTACTCTCCTTAAGACTACGGGAAAAGTCACGGTGTGTCAATATTCGAGGGGGGGATTTCCAAGGCAGGTACCAAGTCGTTCCACATGGCTGGTGGCGTCGCTCGGGGCAGCATCGCGATGGTCCTGAGATGACACACGGAGCCGTGTGATGCCCTGTGCAGACCGCCGTCGTAGTGCGTATCAGAGGCCGACGTGATCCGGCACACTGTCGGTGTTGCCGTCGTAGTTGTCGTCCGCCTGGAACTCGCCGCTCACGGGGTTGAAGCGCCAACCGTCCGTGCCCGCGCCGGCCGCCGCCTCTCCAATCCGGACCGTGGCGCGGCTGTTGTACTTATTGAGGGGCATACGCTCCAGATAGGGACCGAACTGGGTGCCCGGGGCGCCGCTGGCATCTGTTTTTGTCACCATCCGGCGCGTGAAGTCGGCGCCCGTCTCCCCCACGGCGGCCGGCCAGAGGCCATTGTGATGGAGCTTGTACAGCTCGAGTTGCTTGCGTACGACATGCACGTTGCTGCGGAGAGCCGCGAGCTGCGCCTCGCCCGTGCTGGAGTTGTAATGTGGCATCGCGATCGCTGCCATGATCCCGAGGATGCTCACGACTATGAGAACCTCGGCCAACGTAAACCCGTGTGCTGTCTTCATCACCCGATTCCTCTTGAGACGAAGGAGATTGTGCATCTCCACCCCGTAACGCCGTCCAATAAAAGCCTACCAAATGAATGGCGGAGGTGCAAAGGCGGAGGGCTCACCCCTGCCCGGATCTGTAACCTCTGGGAGGGTATGTCGTGGCGTAATCGGATGCGTGCCGGCTGCTTGTCGGGCATCCTTGAAGCATTGAATCGTCATGTGCATCGTGCCCCAGGCAGGGCATTCCATGTCCATACCGTCGATCCTGGCCTCCCGGTCTTCCTGGGATCGGTACGTCGTGCGATATTCGATCAAGGGAGAGGGACCGCGAATGACGGCGAAATAGCGAAAACCATATCGGACTGTCAGTTCCGCCACGCGGCGGTGGAGGTACCCGTGTATCGTGTCGGCCGGTGTCCCCCAGTTGGCGGTGAACGCCACGTGAAACGTGTCCTCCGAGAGCCTTTTATCGGAATACCCGTGTCCGAGGGCCGCAGCGGCCTTCTGGTACGACGTGGCGCGCAGCCCCAGACGCACAGCGTAGCGACAAGAACAACGGCAGTTCGAAACGCTCTCATCAGCCTACCCTTCGGCATTTAGCTGCGACGTGTTGAACAGATTGTTCAGGGTATGCGTCCAGGTGCTCCCGGCGACGAATTTGCCCTTGTGCACGACCAGGCCGCGTGGCAGGGCGGAGCTATTGAGTTCGGGCCGTATCTTGGTATCATAGGACGCGTATGATGCTGGAATGGACGCCAGGAAGGCAAATGGCAAAGCCTGGTCACCATGATTGGATGGATGGACGACAGTCGGAAGACTCGTCAGCGCTATGGAGGTGTGCTTATGGCAATGTCAGTCAGACGAAGCTCGTTGATCGCACAATCCCAGATGGGATGGGTGATTCTGGTTCTGCTGGTATTGGGGCAGGGCGTTGAGGCGAAGGGCGCCAAGGAGCAGCCGGGGGGCACAGCGGCTTCCCGCGTACAAGATGCGAACGATCCCAACGAATTGTGGTGGAGCCGCTGGGATGCGCACGTGGAAGATCCCAACGACCCCATGGAATTGTTGACGGCCAAGTGGAATGCGGTCCTCAAGGTGCTCCAAGCCAAAGACCTGGATCAGAAGCTCAAAGAGAGGATCATCGACAGAATCGTCAGCCCGATGTTCGACTTTCCGCTGATGGGGCAACTCGCCTTGGGCAGAACCCACTGGCCCAAGCTGGATGCGGCGCAACGCGAGAAGTTCATCCGGCTCTTCATGACCCGCCTCAAGGCCTTATATCTGGAGAAAACCGCGCTCTACACGAATGAGAAGTTCGTGTTGAAGCCCGGTGTACCCAGGAAGAACACGATCCAGATCCCGATGACGCTGATCTCGGAGGGCGAGGAGATCAGCATCCTATACAAGCTCCACAAGCTGGACCAACCGGACAAGAGTAAGGCCAGCGGACGCTGGAGGATCTACGACGTGGAGATCGAGGGCGTCAGTATCCTCCTGACCTACCGGTCGCAATTCGACGATATTCTCCGCCGCGGCAGTGTGCAGGATCTTCTTTCGCAATTGGAGAAACCACCCAGCAAATGAGGCACAATCCGCTGAATCAAGCCGATATTCAGGCGAAGCACCGGTCGGTGTCCCAATCCTTTTTCGACCGGGTCGTTCTGAAACATCCCTACCTCGTGCTGGTGTGCCTGTTGGGAGCGGTCCTCTTTTTCGGGTTTGAGGCCAGGCATTTCCGACTGGACGCTTCCACGGAGACGCTGATTCTGGAGAATGACCAGGACCTCAAGTATGCCCGTCTGATCGATTCCCGGTACGGGAGCAGCGACTTTCTCATCGTGACGTTCAAGCCGCAGGAGGACCTGCTCTCGGACCGGACGTTGGGCGTGCTGGCGCGGCTTCGAGGCGACCTCAAGCAGGCGACTACCGCCGAGTCCGTGCTGACGATTCTCGATGTGCCTCTGCTGGAGAGTCCTCGGGTGCCCCTCCAGGAACTGGGCTCCGCGACACGCACGCTGGAATCGCCGGAGGTGGACAAGGCCCTGGCCCGGAAGGAACTGCAGGAAAGCCCTCTGTACCGGGACCTGCTGGTCAGCCCGGACTTGAAGACCACGGTGATCCTGATCACCTTCCCGCGCGACGAGCGCTACGCTGCCCTCGTGCAGCGGAGAAACACCCTGCACGAGAAGCAGGCGGCGGGCTCGTTGACGGCGGCGGAGCAGGCCGAGCTCAAGGACGTGGTCCAGGAATTCGCCCGGTACCGCGACGAGAGCCGCCGACGGGACCACCGGAATATCGTGGCCATCCGCTCGATCCTGGATCGCTATCGCCAGGACGGCACCCTGTTCCTGGGCGGCGTGAGCATGATCGCCGACGACATGATCAGCTTCATCAAGAGCGATTTGCGGGTCTTCGGGACCGCGGTCTTCCTGCTGCTGGTGCTCACGATCGCGATCATTTTCCGCAGGACCTACTGGGTCCTTCTGCCGACGTTGATCTGTTTGGTCTCCATCGTGTGCACCATGGGGTTCTTGGGCTGGTTCGGCTGGGAAGTCACGGTGGTCAGCTCCAACTTCATCTCCCTGCAACTGATCATTACCCTGGCCATGACGATCCACCTGATGGTCCGATACCGGGAGTTCGCCGCCGAGCAGCCCGACAGCAGTCAGCATGAGCTGATCCTCGGCACGATCGGAAACATGCTCCGTCCGTGCATGTATTCGGGCCTGACGACCATGGCCGGGTTTGCCTCCTTGATCTTCTGCGATATCCGGCCGGTGATCACCTTCGGCTACATCATGGTTGTGGGGGTGGCCTTCTCGATGGCGGTGCCGTTTCTGCTTTTGCCGGCGGTGCTGATCCTTCTGCCCAGGGACAGGCCCTCCTTGAAGGGCCACTCCAAGTGGTCGCTCACCCCGATGCTGGGCCGATTCACCGTGGCCCACGGCTCCCTGATCATTGGGGTCAGTCTGGTGTTGGTGGTCCTTAATGCCGCCGGAATCCGCAAGCTCCAGGTGGAGAACTGTTTCATCAACTACTTCAAGCCCACGACCGAGATCCACCAGGGGATGAAAGTTGTGGACCGGCAACTCGGAGGCACCACGCCCTTGGACGTGGTGATCGATTTCGAGCCGACAGCGGTGTCGGAGGCGGCCCCGCCCCCGGACGCGGCGGGCCAGGAGACCGTGTTCGACCAGTTCGAGGAATTCGACACGGCCACGCCCGGGAACAAAGAGAAGTACTGGTTCACCCCGGAGAAGATGGCCCGCATTGCGGCCGTCCATGACTATTTGGACGGCCTGCCGGAAACCGGCAAAGTCCTGTCGGTCGTGACCCTGGTGCGAATGATCGAGAGAGTCAACGGGGGCAAGCCGCTGGACAACCTGGAATTGGCCCTGCTGTTCGACAAAATCCCGGCTCGGCTCAAGGAGATCCTGGTCACGCCCTACGTGTCGGTGGAGAACAACCAGGTGCGGCTCGCCGTGCGGATCCGGGACTCGGACCCGGGCCTGAAGCGGAACGAACTGCTCAAGAAGATCCGGGCGGACCTGACCGGCAAACGCACGCCGGGGGCTCTCAGAACCGTGTCTCGCCCGTGGGAGCCCCTTCCGCCCGAGCAGGTGCACCTGGCCGGCACTCTCGTTCTGTACAACAACATGCTCCAGAGCCTGTATACGTCCCAGATCGCGACCATGGGCTTTGCCACGCTGTTTCTGATGGGGACCTTCGTGGTCGTGTTTCGATCCCTGCGGGTCGCGTTCATCGCGATCTTCCCGAACCTGCTGGCGATCAGTTGCGTGCTGGGCGTGATGGGCTGGCTGGGCATTCCTCTGGACATGATGACGATCACCATTGCCGCCATCGGCGTGGGCCTGGCCGATGACGACACGATCCACTATATCCACCGGTTCAAGCACGAGGTCCAGGCCCAAGGGAGCTATCGGGTGGCTTTGCACCGGTCGCACGACAGCATCGGGCACGCCATCTACTACACGACGGTGACGCTGGTCATCGGTTTTTCCATCCTGAGCCTGTCGAATTTCATCCCGACCGTCTACTTCGGTTTGTTGACCGTGCTGGCGATCACCACCGCCTTGCTGGCTTCGCTGACCTTGCTGCCGCAGTTGCTGGTAGTGATCAAGCCCTATGGCAAGGAGCGGCTCCCCAAGGCAGAAGGGGCGCCCAAACGCGATCCCTCGCGTGTGGGAAAGGCTCCCACCGGCGAAACAGGGCCGGTGGGGACCCAAACCCAAGTTCGCGTCGGGGGCCCCGAGCCCAAGCTCGGGCAGGACTGCCGGGAGAATGGTCCATGAGAACATGCTTGCCGAGGGTCCCCAATCGCGGCCTGGCCCGATTGGGAGCCTTGATCGTGATCGGGATCGTCGTAGGAGCGGGATGTGCGGCCTCCCCCCGCAAGGGCGCCCCCCGCAGTCCCCTGATGTCGGGCAGGTGCAAGAGCCTACCCCTGCGGTTCCCCGGCCGAGCGACGTCAACTCTCCCGGCGAGTCTGCCATCGATGAATTGGAGGCGGAGCTCGCGCAGAAGCAGGTGTCCGTGGCGGACCCGCTGGAGCCTGTGAATCGGGTCATGTTCGGCGTGAACGACGTAGTGTACTTCTGGGTCCTCAAGCCGGTCCTGCGGGGGTACGTTTATGCGGTGTCCAAAGAGGCGCGCACGGGAATCCGCAATTTCTTCCACAACGTGGCGACGCCGGCACGCCTGGTGAACTGCATCTTGCAGGGCAAGAACGCCGCGGCCGACATCGAGCTGCAGCGCTTCGCGATCAACACGGTGGCCGGCGCGCTGGGTCTCGGCGACCCGGCACGCGAGCGCTGGGGGCTCAAACCAACGGAAGAGGACATGGGCAAGACGCTGGCCGTATACGGTTTCGGCGATGGATTCTATCTGGTCTGGCCGTTGCTGGGTCCGTCGACCTTGCGGGATTCCGTGGGCATGCTGGGCGACATGTTCTTGAACCCGGTTCGATACGTCAGACCGCCCGCGGCTTCGTTCGCCATATCCGGCACAGAAACGGTGAACAGCAGTTCCTTTCAATTGGGAGAATACGAGACCCTGAAGGCGGCGACTTTGGATCCGTACATCGCCCTGCGGGATGCCTATGTGCAATATCGAACGAGGCCCATCCGGGGGGAAAACTACCCGACCGAACCGAACAGCGTCAAGCCATAGTCCGAGCCACCCCTACTGCGCGATTCTCAGGCGCAACCGGTATTATGGTATTCGATTTGTCATAAATCCCTTTCTAAGAAGCACTTACCATCGCGCCACCAGCGGCTCGGTCGTTATCTGCGCCGGCGGAAGATGGGGGTATAGCCGAATCGTTCTCTCTTCGCTCCGGCGGCGATTGGCTTTGTTTCGCACGAGGGCGGCTGCGCCGCCTGGCACTGGAATGTTGGAAGTCGCAAGACTCGGAACATGGGCGGTCTCGACGGCCGGCTACTGCCGAATTGGGTCCTTGACCCTTCATACCTGACCCGTCTGCGGCAAATTGGCTTTGTTTCGCACGATTGGCTCTGGGCCGATGGGTCGGTTTGTAGTGACCGTCCGGCAGGTCCGAGCCGGCAGGCGGCAGGGGGCATCCCGCCGCAGGTCCGTTCGCGGGCAAGCCTGCCCTGCGAGCGAATCCGAAGGGATGCCCGTGCCACATGGCGGCCGAAATTGGCTTTGTTTCGCACGATTGCCTCTGGGCCGGCGGCGTGTTCGTCGTGGTGCCGGCAGGCGTTGGTTCCTCCAGGGCGGCGATCTTGGCCAGCAGGTTGTCCAGGGTGAAGTCCGGCGGGAGCGTCTCGGGCACCCGGTGGAACGGCCCTCCGCGGTCCTGCTCCATCGAAAAGTCCATAGGGTGCGTATCACGCACCGCTCTTCTTGGGCTGGTGGCTGGTCCACCCACCGCCCCCTGGCGCTGCCCCTGCACCTTGTGCAACTCCGCCATGGTCCGGTACAGGCTGTTCTCGATCCGCCGCTCGTACATCAGCAGCCGGTCCAGGACCTTGGTCTCGGAGAAGTCCTTCACCACCGTCAGACCTACGACCGGATCGGCCGCATCCGGCACGAGGCGCGGCCGCCACCGCTTGATCTGCGGGTCGTCGGCGCATTGCTGACACATCACGTCAAAGGACTCCGTGTGGAACCGCTCCGCCCGTTGCAGCCGCCAGGACAGGCCCGCGATCCGCTCCACCAGCCGCGACTCCGTCAGCCCCACCGGGGCCAGTTCCGCGCGGAACTGATCCCGCAAGAGGTCGAAGTCATCGGTATCCTCGCCCACGACCACCGCCTGCTTGGCCAGCAGGCCATGCTTGAGGGCGTTCTGGGCGACTTTGGCCTTGCCCTCGGGCGTACGCGGCCCGGTGGACTTCTGGGCATTGGCACGATTGGCTTCTGTTTGTGCTTCTGTCGTCATGGGTGAGCCTCCTGATTGATGATGTTGGATTTCTGATTTTTGATCTTTGATTCTTCATTTACTCCTAATACTGGACCGACCTTTACTTATATGCGCCTCCCTATATCCGGGCGTGTTGCACGAACCGTGCCGAAATTCTGTGCGCGCGTGACGCCCCGAAATCGCGCAACTCCTTGTGGTCAAAGGAATAAAAAATTTCTCGCTCGCGGGGTGTTTTACCTTTTGGACTGTTGCACAAACGTGGTCGTTCGCAGGGTGAGCATGAACCACCGAAAGAAGCGGTTCAAGGGGGTGGGGGATCGTGTTTCTACCCACCGAGAGCCCAGGATCTTGACAACCGGCGCAGCGTCGGAGCCTCTCGCCATGCCATTCGCAGGCTAAAGGCGACGGCTCATGGGCCGAACCCCTTGGGAAGACGGCCCATAGGCGGATTGGGTTCCCAAACGCGATGCATCGCGTTTGGGGTCCCTTTCCTACGGAAGGAGTCTCATTGACGGCTTCGCCTTCCGGATTCTCTCCGCCTCCGCTTGTGCCCGGTCTCTTCTGCTTCCGGGCACGTGTGATCTTACTCCCAGACGATCCGACGCCTCGCAGAGCGCCACGCAAGGCATGAAAGCTTAAAATAAGGGCTGGCCCCACCGACCTCTAGCACGGCGGAGTCGTTGACAGCAGGTGGTACGCAGACTACCCTGCTGATGAAGTGCGAAATGTCCTTCAGAGAACCGAGGTGAATCAGGAGAAAGGATATGTGCAGGGGAACCGAAGGGTATTGTCATACCGGTATTCGGATGTCGGTTGCGTTTATCATATGCTCCTCGATCCTCTCAGGAGGGCTTGCACGTGGAGCTGCCTCTTATAGGCTTTCAAAAGAGGGTTATTCTCCGACCGCAAAGTCCTTACTTCTCGCGATTACAGACGATCCTAATGATCCACTGAAGCACTCTTGGTTGGCGACGTATGAGGAAGCAAGCGGTTTGGTCAATCGTGTGGCACTCCCACTCCCCAGGTATAGTGTTCCCGCCGATTTCGCGTGGGTTCCGGGACGTGCAGCTTTTGTCGTGACTCACATTCAGGGAATGACTCTCTTCCAGATAGACGACTCGGGGCATTCATACACGCCAAGAGCAATTCGGTGTCCAACCGACGCCTTCTATAGATATTGCTCATGGAACCCCGCAGGAGAGTGGTTAGCCGTGAACTGTCTGGATCGAGACAATGTGGTACGCGGTAGATTGGGACTTTTCAGGTTCGGGGACAGGAAGCTAGTGAAGACCGCCTTAGGGATCGATTACCGCCAAGTGGTTTGGGGGAATGACGGTTTACTCTATGCCACCGACGACGATAAGGTTCTGGCAGTAGAAGTGAAAGCCGGAGAGCCGAGCGCAGTGTGCACAAGTGCCCTCAACACAGAGCTTACGGCCTTCTATGGTATGTTCGGTGAGCAGCCGTTGTTTCAATCATATGATGAGGTGAAACTCGGTGACAAGACGTTAATTGCACTTGACCAACCGGCTGGATTAAGAGTCGTTGCTACAGAGGTGGTGGCATTTGTGTCGGCATCTCCGGGCCAATTGGTTGCGTTTGATCGTTTGGGGCGCGAGATTGACAAGAGTGCTCCAGGGAGGATAGTCAAGTTGGGCTCAGTGAAGGATCCGAACACCGTATATGGTATTGCAGGCAGCATGCTCCTGCGTGTCTCTGTTGTGAACGGGCATCTCCGCACGCAGGAGGTCTGCGACTTGACCAAGAAGCTCCAGCAAGGGATGGCGGATTAACGCGCAAAGCGCAACACGGGGTGACGATCGCGAGTCAGCCGGTCGTCTGTTCACTTGTGTACCGCTGGGGGCTCTGCCCTCGTTGTTCTACACATCTCCGGGGTTGCTGCTGGCACCCGGGCCAAAGGTATTCCAGGCCCACGCCAGATCCTGCATCCGTTGTAGCCCCAGCCAAAGAGTCTGCGTCCCCGGAGGATCGGCACGGTTGGGGCGGTTCACGTAGCCGCCCAGTTGCGCGACCAGACGCACCATGACTCCCAACTTCGGCGGCTGACGCGGCACGGGGCCCGCCTGTGTCACCCGCCAGACCGATTGCCACTCCGAGGGCTCGAAGGGGAAAGGGGGTCACGTCTTCATTATTCATTATTGGGATTGACGGCCGAGGCTGAGAGCGTACCATAGGAGGATGGCCAGACCCTTGCGGATCGAATATGCGGGTGCGTTCTATCATGAGAATTCCGGGGACACCATACTAATTTCGGGGCCGAATTCCCTGCGAGTTAGAATCGTTGCACGTCCGGGCCTGACACGACAATACCGGGCCCAGAAGGCGCGTGCATGACATCCAGCGTGAGTCCCCACGCAAAAGGGGGCCCAGCCGGACGCCGAGGGCAGAAGAGGCGGTTCAGGGGGCAGGAATGGTGGGACCGTTCCACGCATAGGGAGCCGCGGAATCGGACGCGTCGGTCCGTCTGAGAGTAAGATCACACGTGCCCGGAAGGAGGAAAGAGACCGGGCACAAGCGGAGGAGGCCGGAAACAAGAAGGCGAAGCCTCCAATCGAGACTCCTTCCGTAGGAAAGGGACCCCAAACGCGATGCATCGCGTTTGGGAACCCAATCCGCCTGATGGGCCGTCTTCCAAAAGGGTTCGGCCCATGAACCGCCTCCGGAGAACGCCGGCAGGGAACGCGACGTCGTGGGGATGCTGGAGCGGCAGCGGGTACGTGCGTATCGTCTACGCCCCTGAACCGCCCTGGTGCGCAGGTGCGCGGGCAGGACGCTGAAGTGTGAGGGAAGTATCGTGTCGGCGGAGCAGGGAGGTGTTTCGGAATACGATGGCGGCTTTCTACCGCGTCTGGGGACCGCCAAAGCGCGGGCCAGTGGCCTGCAAGGCCGCCCCTGTATTCCGGCCGCACCCTGGTTGCACCTGCGGGGCTTGGGGATCGTATAGAAGTCAGTTGCGAGCGCCCGGTATGCTACGGCGTGTGTGCTTGACAGGCGAATCTACAACGTATAGAGTGAAAACATCGCTTCGATGCCTCGGTTCAACTTGGAGCAGCAATGGCGAAGACCCTGTACATCATTGACGGACATGCCCATATCTACGCGGCTCATTTTGCCCCGATGCGGCAGCAGCTTTCGAGCCCTTCCGGCGAGCCAACCAAAGCAACCTACATCTTCACGACCGCACTGCTCGGGCTGATCGAGAAGCAGAAACCCGACATGATCGCGGTAGCCCTCGACTGCAAGGCGCCGACCTTGCGCACCAAGGTCTTTGCCGAGTACAAGGCGAACCGGCCGCCCATGCCGGAGGAGTTGCCGGTCCAAGTGGACCGGATTCGGGAAATCCTTGGGGCGATGCACATCCCGGCTCTGTGCCTGGAAGGCTATGAGGCGGACGATATCATCGGCACGCTGGCCCGGAAGGCCGCCGGCGACGGCATCGACGTGCTGATCTGCTCGAAGGATAAAGACATCCTCCAGTTGCTCGACCATAACATTCGCACCTACGACATCAAGACAGGCGAGATCACCGACAGCGAGACGATGAAGCAGAAGATGGGAATCGGGCCCGGGCAAATCGTCGATTGCCTGGCGCTGGAGGGCGATGCGATCGACAACGTGCCGGGCGTGCCGCTGATCGGCGAAAAGACCGCCCGCGAGCTGATCCGCCAGTACGGCGATCTCGACAACCTCTACGCGCACGCGGATGAGATCAAAGGCAAGCGCGGCGAGAACCTCCGCAACGCCCGAGAGCAGGCGTATCTCAGCCGCAGCCTGGTTACCCTCGACTGCCACGTCCCTATCGAGATGGACTACGATGCTCTGGCTCTCACGGAGCCTGACAGAGAGTCGGCTCACGGAGATCTTCACCGAACTCGGGTTCAACCGGCTGCTGGGCCAGATTGGCGCCCGTTTGGAGTACCGCGTTTACGCGGATCAGAATCCTCTTAGCCACCCAAACATGAAAGAGGCGGATAAGAGGAGTTTCACCCGCCTAAAGGCGGAACTCCGAACGGGACCCGCCCTCGGGGATGATCCAGAGCCCATACAGCCGGGGGCGGCTGTGCTACAAGAGCCGCGCGATCTCACGCGGCGGGGATCGGCCGGCACGCTGG
The DNA here is from genome assembly GCA_963699595.1 of uncultured Planctomycetota bacterium. Classification (GTDB taxonomy): domain Bacteria; phylum Planctomycetota; class Phycisphaerae; order Sedimentisphaerales; family Anaerobacaceae; genus PLanc-01. Next base: position 6,440 of record CAVOUO010000025.1, on the reverse strand, counting down.
CCCATACTTACACGCTCGTTGACACGCCGGAGAAGTTCGACGCGTTCCTCGCAGAGTTGCGCAAGCAGACGTTGATCTCGGTCGATACGGAGACGACTTCGCGCAACGCCATGCGCGCGGAGTTGGTCGGCCTGAGCTTCAGTTGGAAACCGGGGCGGGCGTACTATCTGGCCGTGCGCGGGCCGCTTGGCTCACGGCACCTCGATATTGCGGCGGTCCGGCGGGAACTCGGCCCGATTTTGGCTGATGAGCGCGTCAAGAAGATCGGCCAGAACCTCAAGTATGATATGACCGTCCTGCGGAACGCCCAGATGCCGCTCGGCGGGGTCTACTTCGACACGATGGTGGCCTCGTACGTTCTCGACCCGGAGCGGATGTCCCACTCGCTGGACAACCTGGCGCTGGACTTCCTCAATTACGAGTCCATCCCCATCGTCAACCTGATCGGCAAGGGCAAGAACCAGCTCACGTTCGATCTGGTGGACCTGGACACCGCCTGCGAGTATTCGGGGGAGGACGCCGATATCACGTATCAGATGTACCTGTGTCTCAAGGACCGCCTCGAAAAGGAGCCGCAGCTCAACCGGCTGTTCCATGAGGTCGAGATGCCGCTGGTCGAGGTGCTGACCGACCTGGAGTACAACGGCGTCTCCATCGACACGGGCCTGCTCCGCCGGATGTCGGGCGAGTTGGATGAGGCCATCGGCCAAGTCGCCGAGCAGATCTACAAGGAAGCCGGGACGGTCTTTAATGTCGACTCGCCCAAGCAGTTGGCGGAGGTGCTTTTCGACAAGCTGAGACTCATGCCCGGCCGGCTGGGCAAGGCCAATCGCAGCACGGACGCCGAGGTGCTCGATGACCTGGCGGACCAGCATCCGATTGCGAATCTGACTCTCGAATACCGCACCCTGGGCAAGCTCAAGAACACTTACGTGGACAAGCTCGGGGCGATCATCGACCCGAAGACCGGGCGCGTGCACACCTCGTTCAACCAGACGGTGACGGCGACGGGCCGGCTCTCTTCGAGCAATCCCAATCTGCAGAATATCCCCATCCGAACGGAACTGGGCCGCAAGATCCGCGCCGCCTTCGTGCCGGAACGCAAGGACGACTGCATCCTCAGCGCCGATTACAGTCAAATCGAGCTGCGGCTGCTCGCCCATTTCTCCAGGGACGAGACCTTGCGGGCCGCCTTTGCTGCCGATCAGGACATCCATCGATTCGTCGCCTCGCAAATCTACAATGTCCCCCTGGACCAGGTGACGAGCGAGATGCGGTCGCGGTGCAAGACGGTCAACTTCGGCATCATCTACGGGCAGGGGGCCTTGGGCCTGGCCCGCAACATCGGTATGAGCCAAGCCGAGGCCAAGCAGTTCATCGCGGCGTACTTCGCCCGCTACGGCTCCATTCGGGCCTTTATCGACGAGTGCATCGCCAAGGCCAAACGGACCGGGTACGCGGAGACCATCCTTGGCCGCCGCCGCCGGATCGTGGACATCAAGAGCAAGAATCAGGGCCGCCGCGCCCAGGCCGAGCGATTGGCGGTCAATACGGTGATCCAGGGCTCCGCCGCCGACCTGATCAAGGTCGCCATGGTCGCCATCCAGCGCCGCATCAAGGCCGAGAAGCTCCCCATCAAGATGATCCTCCAGGTCCACGATGAACTGGTCTTCGAGGTCCCCATCGCCGAAGCCGATAAACACGCGAAGTGGATCGCGGAAGAAATGACCAACGCCATCCACTTCGACGTCCCGCTCAAAGTGGACACCAAGTGCGGCCCCTCCTGGCTGACCAATAAATAGCGCGTGACATGCGGGTGGGGAGTCTCTCAGTAGCATGGGCATCTTGCCCATGAGTCGCAGGGCCATCTTGGCCCTGCCTGCACGGCCGGGACGCCGTGCCACTATGCCCTTACGGGCACACTACGAACAGGCCTCACGGCTGATTCGTGATCTCCAGATTGTCCAGATAGAAGACCGCCCTGTCAGTCGCGTTGCTGGTGAAGCCGAGCCAAGTGAGTCTCTCGAAGGTGCTGCTGCCGTCTTTCAGAGCTTTGAACGTCTTCGGCGACTCGCCTGGCAGGGTGACGGCCAGGGTCCAGGTCCCGGTGTTCTTCTGGCCCAGATCGGCGGTTACTTCGATGTGGACCCATTTGTCGATGGGCAGGTGCAGGAGCGTCCTGCCTCCGGTCTGTAAGGCGTCGCCCACCACGGAGAAACTGGGGCCGACGCTGTAGGGGGTGTTGCGCCAGTCCCGCCACTCGTGATTGATGGAGACGCCACGCTCAATTCGCAGGTCGAACGCACAGCGAGTCGTGCCGGTGCTGTGGTTCGGGGAATAGACCAGATGCGGATTCCACACGTTTTGCAGGCTCGGAGCATCCGCGATCTTCAGACTGTGACTGCCGCTCGCGGCGGTTTCATCGGTGACCACGATGGAATCGCCTTTGTTCTCGACGTGGACCTCAGCGCCCTGCGGCGGTTGGCCGACTGCCGTCTTCTCGAAGTCATCCTTGATCGCCACCGGCGGCGCATCCGGCGGCCACTCCAGCAGCGGATAGGTGACTTCGTTCGCTTTCGCGACCCAGGCCGGATCGCCATAGACGCCCGCCTGCGTGTAGTCAAACGGCTCAAAGCCGAGCTTCAGAGCAGGGGAGTCCGGCTTCAGATGAAAGTCCAGGTTCTTGGGATCGACGAACAATGGGTCGGCGATGACCGAGTGCTGATCGTGCTGTTGCTGCTGACGCCATTGATCGAGCGAGAGACCCGCGAACGTGACCGCTTTGCCTGCCGTGTTCCAGTAGCAGTTGTTATCCATGTTGATCGTGATCTTGGTCCAGGGGCCCGCCAGCAGGGGGCCGGTCTCCCAGTAGACGATGTTCTTTTCGAACGTGAACGACAGGTGCGGCTCGATCCGGGTGGCCTGGATCTGATGGAGCATGCTGTTGACGAAGATGTTGTTACGAATGATGTTCTCTTTGCCGTAGTGCTGGTGGAAGCTGCCGGTCTTGGTGTTGTAGACCAGGTTCTTCTCCATCACAATGCCGGTACTGCCTTCATCCGTGTAAAGGCCCCAGCCACCGTAGGAGTAGGCGTAGATGTCATGGAAGATGTTGTTGCTGACGACCGTGCCTTCCGAGGCCCCCAGCGTGTAGATGCCGCCCATGTCGCTGAGCACGGCCCAGCCGAGATGGTGGATGCGATTGAAGCTGATGTTGTTGCGTTTCGCGATACTGCCCGAGTAGCCCCAGACCCAGCCGGCCGAGATGCCCGTGTAGTACATGTCGGCGATTTCATTGTGCGTGACCGTATTATCGGCGCTGTGACCGATCCAGACGCCGACCGCGCACGGGAAGATGCGCCCGCCGTGGCGAATGATGTTGTTGTCGAGCGTGATATGGCCGGTCTGCTCCCGCTCATTCCTGGGCACGCTCGCTTCACCGATCCGGACACCGCCGGCGCCGAAGTCGTGCACATAGCATCTTTGCAGGGTGCAATTCTGGCAGCCCTTGCGGAACCAGACGCCGTAGCGGCCGATGTGACCGAACTCACAGTTCTGAATCACGACGTTGCGGGCGCCGTCCGCCATCACCGCCGCATCGATGGGCGCGGCCGCCTGGCTCGCCTCGAATCCGCCCGGCGGCATGTGATACTCGGCGTGGAGAAACGTTAGGCCCTTGATGGTGATGTTCTCGACGTACTTGCCGTTCGGCACATCGCCCTCGAAGACCAGGAGTCTGTCGACGACAGGGGCAACGACCTCGGCGGTGCGCATGTCCTCGCCTTCCAAGGGCTTGTAGTACAGCCATCCATCGCGCGCGAGGAACCACTCGCCGGGGGCATCGAGCGCCGTCTTGAAGTTCTCCAAGTGGTAACGGTCGCCTTTGCCCCAGGAATTCCAGGGCTTACGGCCTTGGCCGGCGGTGATGATGGTGGCGTCCTTTTCGTTCACTTGTCCCAGGAAGCGGGTCGTGTTGTCCCACTTGTGATAGATGACCATCTGCACATCGTGGAGTTCCTGGCCACTAAGTCCGAACAGCGGCTGGAGATCCTCCGGTCGGGCCGTCACCGTCTGACGGGCGCGGGCCGGCCTTTGCCCGGCGCTCTTATCGAGTGCCTCCTCTTGGACGTCAATCATGTAGTAGTAGAACTTGTTCGGACTGCGGGCCCGCACGGCCCGGCGGCCGTTGACGAAAAGCTGCTCAAAATACCATGAGCCGGAGGCCGCCTCCGGAACACGTGCTTTCCATGCACCGTCTGCATCCGGCTGGAAGCCGGTGATCCTCCTGCCGCCCGTGAAGACAGGATTGGCGCCAGGCGCCGCTTCGTACACTATGTCAAATTGCTCCGTGCCGCTATCCTGTGGCGTCAGGACGAACGGAGCGCCCATCATGTAAGTCCCACTCGCCACGACGACGTGCATCGGTTCCTTGAGACCGACGCCGCTTTTCTGCTGGCGGATAAGGTCGCGAGCCCGCTCGAGTGTGGCCACAGGGCCATCGGGAGACACGAAGATCGTCGCGGCCTTCGTTCTCGCCGACAGTGCCCAAGCATCGGCCATCAGGAGCGCAAGCCCCACGATGATGAAATACCGTCCCCTCATCTCAAACCTCCTATCTTGCCCGGCGTGATTCTCAACTACTTACGTCCGCGGGCGTCACATGCTCAGGGAAGCGTTCCGAGCCGGACATCCGGAACGGTCCCATGGGGATAGCAGTCCATCTTGACAGCGGGACTGCCGGCCGGCACACGCAGATCGAGCCTGGCATAATCCTCGACGTGGAATTCCGCCACCTCGCTGCCTCGATCTATCGACAAGTCCTTGCGGACCTCGTCCGAGATTTTCGTATCGCTTGCATTTCTTCCACGTGACGCCCCAATTGAACAGGTCCTGACCGGGACCCGGCCGGTAGAGATTGCTCTCGAAGGCGAGATGAAGGTCTTCCAGCGATAGACCCGCCGGCTGAGGGGACTTCTGGCTTGCTTGCATCGACTTCGGCCAGTGGCGTTCATCCGCGACATCGAACCAGCCCCAGACCTGGGCATCCCTGTTGTAGGCCAGGACATTGTGGCGGATGATCTGATCGTGGTTCCAGACCGGCTCGGCTTTTCTGTTGTCGATTCGGGGAGTATTACGCGACTGTTCGCGGAAGTTGAAGCCTTCCTTGTTGCCCAGGATGAGATTGCGCTCGATGGTGCAGGATGGCGAGCTGGACAGACTGATGCCGGCGGCCGCACCCCACGCTCCCGGCGTAAAAGCAAAACCGTTGCCGACGATCACGTTGTCGTGGGCGTGCAGACCATACGAGATTTCGTAGAAGATACCGGCGTTCTCGTTGTTGGCGATCAGGCAGTTGCGCACCTGACAATCCTCGTTGCCGATATCGAACCAAATGCCGTTGCCGCGATTCTCGACGAAGACGCTGTTTTCGAGGATGGCTCCGCGCGTCATGCAGATCTTGTCGCCCCCGGCCTCCCAGCCGCGGTCGAACCCCTTGGTGTTGTTGTTCCGCACGGTGCAAGCGGTCAGCAGCAGGCCGTGAGCACGACTGGCCCCGAAACCAAGCTGGCCGTTGTGCTGAAAGACGCAGTTGCGGACGATCATGTCCTTGCCCGTGAAGGTCGCGCCGCTGGCGTTGGTGTACTCGAAGGTGCAATCCTCGACGATGACGTGATCGCCCGAGAATTGGGCCGCTCCCTGTTGGGCCCGATTCGCCGCATAGCGGAAGCGAAGCCCTTTGATGACAACGTGGTTGCCCCGGACCCTCAGAATCTGGTCGCGGGTGGAGGCCTCCACCATGGCCTTGTTCTTGGCAATCTCCTGGTTGTCGGCGGGCTGGATGTAGAGACGCTGAGCGTCGAGATCGACGAAGAACGTGCCCCGGCCGAGCTTGTCGCGTTCCAGCACCTGGCGAAGCGGGTAGCCATTGACAAAGACCTGCTCACAGCGCCCGATCAGGCGATGGTAGTCATCGTTCGGATGGGTGTAGGTCTTGTTCCACGCGACGAATTTGTGCGGCCAGGGCGTGCTGTAAATCCGGTCGGAGCCTGGAATTAGCGACCAATCCGTGATCCGGTCGGCGCCGGTGAGGATGACACTCTCGCCCTCGGCGGCACGGATCATGATAGGGTGTTGGGCCGTACCGCTTTTGTCGATGCCGACCGCCTCGCGGTAGACGCCCCCGTGCAGCAGCAGCGTATCTCCGGGCTCCAGACGTGCTGCGCCGTTGCCGATCGCGGTGACTTGATCGTTGGGATCGATCCCAGGCAGCGTCTTCTCAGCGACGTGCCAAACTCGGGCTTGGGCCTGGACGACCAGAGACAGGGTAACCCAGGCAATCAGCCATCCCGTCGCGTGTCTTGGTCCTCCTGCTACAACGTCTCGACCGAAGCTGTTAGGTTGCCTGCCAGATATCCACATACCTATCTCCCTTCTTCACT
>CAVOUO010000024.1:0-37452 GCA_963699595.1 uncultured Planctomycetota bacterium | reverse complement strand
CGCGCCCAGCGGCGAGGCGTTCAACAAGGTCCGGCAGTTCCCCAGACGTGCCGAATCGCGCTCGAGCTGTTCCACAAAGCTGACCAGATAAGCGGCAATGACGATCGGCTGGGCCCGCTGCAGGTGCGTGTAGGCCGGCATGGGATCCTCTGTGTGTTTTTCGGCCAGTTCCACGAAGGCCTTTTGCAGTTGGGCGATTCCCGCTTGCAGTGTCTCGATCTCGTCCCGCAGCCACAGCCGGATGTCGGTCGCGACCTGATCGTTGCGGCTGCGCCCGGTGTGAAGCTTGGCGCCGGGATCGCCGATTCGCCGGATGAGGGCGGCCTCGATGGCCATGTGAATGTCCTCGGCGGATTTGTCAAACTCGAACCGCCCCGCTTCCATCTCCTCGCTGATCTCGACGAGCCCTTTCTCAATGGCCCGGAATTCCGCCTGAGTGATCAGCTTCTGCTGCGCGAGCATGGCGGCGTGGGCCATCGAGCCGACGATGTCATATTTATAGAGCCGCTTGTCGTACGACAACGACTCGACGTAATCCACCGTCAACTCGTCCGGTTGGGCGGCGAGTCGTTTCTCCCAGCTTCGTTGCGTATCGGCCATAGGATTTATGATTTACGATTTCTGATTTATGATTTATGATTCGCAGCTTGCGATTATAAGTCGTGCCTCATAAGCCGTAAATGATAAATCATGAATTGGAGGACTATGGCCTCGCTTCTGATCGCCAATTGCAGATTGTACGATGCTCCGGAAGGCGCCCCGCCCAGTTCTGTCCTGATTCAGGACGGCAAGATCGGGACAATTGGGTCCCCGGAACGAGCCGAGCGTGTGCTCGATGCCGGGGGCCGGATCGTCGCGCCTGGTCTCATCGACGTGCATATTCAGGGTGCGGGCGGCGCAGATGTGCTCGATGCGACGCCGGAGGCCCTGGAGACGATGGCGCGGACCTGTGCCCGCTTCGGCGTCACCAGCTTTCTGGCGACCACGGTCTACAAGCCCGGACAGGAGAATCGGCATTTGAAAGTCGCGGCCGAGTGCGTCGGCCGGGATTTGGGCGGCGCGCGCCTGCTCGGCACCCATCTTGAAGGGCCCTTCATCTCCCCGCAGAAGCGCGGCATGATCCAGCCGGATTGCATCACCCTGCCCTCCCCCGCCATCCTCGGCGACATCTACACCTTGCTGGGCGGCACTCTCAGGATGATGACGGTCGCCCCGGAGTTGCCCGGGAGTGCCGAGATCGTTCGCACACTGGTGGATCAGGGAACAGTCGCCTCGTTCGGGCACTCGAAGGCCACTTACGATGAGACCGTCCGCGGCTTCGGGATGGGGATTACGCACGTCACGCACCTGTTCAATGCCATGGCGTCCCTGCACCATCGCGATCCCGGTCCGCTGGCCGCGATCTTCGAGAAGCCTGACATCACCTGCCAGGTTATCACCGATGGGGTCCATATTCATCCAGCGGTCCTGCGGCTCGCCTACCACGCACTTGGTCCCAAGCGTTTTGTTACGATCACCGACGGCATGCACGCGATGGGACTGCCCGATGGACACTACGTCTACAACAAGTTGGAGTACGAATCCAAGGATGGCACGGCACGATACAAGGATGGGACGCTGATTGGGACAGCCCTGGGCCTGAGCCAAATGCTGGCCCGCCTGACCCGGTTCGCCCCTTGCAGCGTGGCGACGGCCATCCAGACAGTGACCGAGAACGCCGCCGCGGTGTTGGGTCTCGAACGAACCAAGGGCTCTCTCGCACCCGGACGAGATGCCGATCTGGTCATCCTGGAGAACGACCTGTCCGTATACGCCACGATCGTGGCCGGACGAGTCGTATATCAGCGGTAGCCTATCGGGACAGATTGTCCTTCACGATGGAATCGCTCAGCTTGCCGCCGTCCGCGGCGGCATCGACCAGCACGTTATCGGTGAACAGAACATGAGAGACCGCTTTGCCCTCGATGGTGAGGGCCTTGGGTTGTAGGGAAGAGAAGAGATTCCCTACGACAGCGATGTCCTTGGCGCCATCCAGGGTCAGCCCGGACGCCTCTCTGTCATCCGCTGTCCGCATGATTTTCTCGTCGCCGATGAAGCTGTCCGAGAAATTGTTGGCGCTGATCGTGATCCGCCCGCTGGCGGGACCGACGCGAACCGCGCCTTTTTTGACGATCGTGAACGTGTTGGCGCTGACGGAGCACCCATGCGCATCCCGCAGGTCGATGCCGCCCTTGACCTCGTGCGCGATCACGTTCGCGCTGAGCGTGACGCCATAGCAGTCACGATCCAGGACGATGGCCGTGCCATTGCACTCCTCGATCATGTTGCCCGAAACCACTGAACCGTATGTGTTCTCAATCACGACACCGTCCCCCAGGTGATCATCCAGGTTGTTGCCGGTCATGCACAGGTTGAACCCGTCGACGCAGCGGACGGCATCCCAGTTCTCTTCGAACTGATTGGAGGCGACTACGATATCATGGCAGCCGACGAGGTTGAGCCCCGTCTTCTTGTTGTACGTGATGAGGGAATCGCAGATGCGCGGGTCTTCGTAGCAGAAGTGCAAATGGATGCCATCGCCGCCATGATAGCTTGACGTGACCCCCTCAATGAAGATTTCGTTGATCCGCCGAGCCTCGATGCCGTGGCCGCTCTTGGCATTGCCGGTGAGCCGGAAGTTCGCCAGTCGAATCCGCCATAGGACATCCTTGTCCGTGTCTCCACCGCTTGGATTCTGAAGGATGATCGCGCTCTTGCCCTCGGTGTTTATATTCTTGATGTGCGTGGCCGTCCCAGCGCCTTCGAGGAGCACATCCGATGCCGTGATCTTCAGCGGCTCCTTGATCTCAAAGGTGCCCGGGGGCAGGCGAACCGCCCCGCCCGTGGACGCAAGTGCGTCGATGGCCGCCTGGAGAGTGGAGTACTCGGCAGCATCAATTACCGGCAAAGCACCCGGCAGCCTGCTGCGTGAGCCGGCAGGCTCGGCAGTCTTTGCGACCACGAAACAATCCGCCAGCATCACCGCCACACCGATGAGGACAGCAATGGCAATCCAACGAGTCGTTCTCATACGATCTCCCCTTTCCGATTTGTAGGGTGGGGCTTGCCCCACCACGTCCCATGTATCGCGCAAATCGGTGGGGCAAGCCCCACCCTACGTCTTCATCACCTCCGTGAGCACGGAGATGGTCTGATCGATATCCTCGGCGGTGATGCCGTAGTGGGTCACGGCCCGCAGACGGGCAGGCCCGGTGCTTAAGACCCTGACACCGCGTGCGCCCAGCCGCTGGGCGAGTTCCTCGGCCTTCAGCCCCTGCGCAGTCACGTCGAAGTAGATGATATTGGTCTGCACACGAGCCAAGTCTATGGACAAGCCCTCGATCCGTGCCATACCCTGAGCCAATCGTGCGGCGTTTTCGTGATCCTCGCGAATCCTGTCGATCATCTTCTCCAGCGCGACGATGCCGGCCGCCGCGAGAATGCCCGCTTGCCGCATGCCCCCGCCCAGTACCTTGCGGGTCCGGCGAGCCTCCGCGATGAAGCTCTTCGACCCGCAGACGACGGAGCCGACAGGAGCGGCCAATCCCTTGGAGAGACAGAAACTCAGGGAATCCACGCCGCGTGTCAGCTCCTGGACATCGACGCCGAGGGCCACCGCCGCGTTGAAAATGCGCGCTCCATCGAGGTGAACCGCGAAGCCGCGACGATGAGCCAAAGCGACCACCTGTGCCGTATAGTTGGCCGTCAAGGCCGCTCCATCGCACCGGTTGTGGGTGTTTTCGAGACAAACCAGGCGCGTGCGGGGGAAATGGACGTTGTCGGGACGGATAGCCGCTTCGATGTCCTCCAGACGGAGCGTGCCATCCGGCTGGTTCGGGACCGTCCGCGGATGAATGCCTCCCAACGCGGATATGCCGCCTGCCTCATAAATGTGGGTATGGCAGCGGTCCCCCAGAATGACCTCGGCGCCCCGCCCGCAGTGGGTCAGAATGGACACCAGATTGCCCATCGTGCCGCTGACGACCAGAAGAGCGGCCTCCTTGCCGACTCGCTCGGCCGCCATCCGCTCGAAGCGGTTCACGGTAGGATCGTCGCCGAACACATCGTCGCCCAAGCTCGGCGCTGATAAATGGCTTCCCGCATCTCCGGCGAGGGAAGAGTCACCGTGTCGCTGCGCAAATCAATCGTTTCCATATCATCCTTCGAACCAGAATCGTTCGTGCTCCCCATTGCGACTTGTCGCTCTGGGGGATCCCTCCCGCCTTTTCCGCCACACATCTCGGCGTAAGGATAGCCCAGTGGCGTCTATGCGTCAACGACAGGCATTTTCCCTTTGGCTCGCGCAAAGCGACCGCGTATCATGAACAGATGATGATCGTACGGCTGCTGTACATCATGGGTGGCTTTCTGTTTCTGCTTTCGTTGATTGCACACCTCTACGTGCGGGTGCATCTGCGTCCCGGGGGCAAGTCGGACCTGGACGATTACTATTACGAATTCGAGGACCAGCACCCACAGTACGCGCGATACACCCGCTGGTTGCAGATTTCACTGGGTGGCGCTGCTGTGGGGATGCTGCTGCTGTTTCTGGGAGTGATCTTCTGATTCTCGGATCGTTAACCGGGGTCTGCCATGTCGTTGAAAGTCCTTGGCATCTCAACCAGCCCCCGCCGGGAGGGCAACAGCGACCTGCTCCTTCGCCAAGCCTTGTCCGGGGCCCAGCAGGAAGGTTCCGCCGTAGAATACCTGCGCCTGTGCGACTACAGAATCGAGGGATGCCGCGAATGTTACAACTGCTCCGCGACGGGCTATTGCTCCACCAAAGACGACTATCAGCCGATTCTCGACAAAATGCTGGAGGCCGACCGGCTCATCCTGGCTACCCCCGTGTTCTTCATGACGGTCTGTGCGCAGGCGAAGCTTCTGATCGATCGCGGCCAATGCCTTTGGGTCCGCCAAACCGTGCTTCACAAGCCTCTATTCGAGCCGAAACGGGATCGGCGCGGCCTTCTCATCGCCGTCGGGGGCTCCCGCAGCCGCAAGCAATTCGATTGCGTCCGGCAGCCCGTCCAATCCTGCTTCAAGTACCTCGAAGTGGATTACCTGGGCAGTCTGTGCATCAATCAGGTGGATGAAAAGGGGGCAATTCTGAAGCGGCCGGATGCGCTCGACCAGGCTTTTCGCCTCGGCCGTCTGCTGGCAGGTGTCGATACACCTCTTCCCCAAAGGCCCATCAAGATTGAGATGTTCTAAAACGGCCTCGTGTAGCGGTCTTACCGACCAGGGGTCGCTGCTCTCCCGTAAAACAAGCAGGGCTGACAGCCTCCTCCTATCCAGCCGTCAGCCCTGTGCTTTTTCATTGCCCCGTCTGTGTGGCTCTCGTCCGATCTCGACTCTGGCAAGACCGCTGCGAGCTACTCGAAGGCGATGCCCAAGCCGATGCTGGCATCGTCCAGTGTGTTTCTTCGGTCGACCCGGACGACGCGCCCCTTCTTGATGCGGGCATACTGCCCTTTTTCTTCGGCGAGCACATCCGTTCTCGGGAAGTTCAGTTCCACAACACTTCCCTCATGCGCGGGCGTGCTGATAGGCACGTTGACCAGAACGCCGGTCTTGCTGATGTTGGCGCTGCGGCCGTTGAAAAAGCGGTTGGCCTCCGGGAGCCAGACACTGACAGGCCACGACAGCTTCGTTCTGCCTTCCCTGCGCTGTTCTACCAACGTTTCCATGATCCAGATCTCCTTTCTGCCAACCTGTCCGACACCACTCCGAACAGGTTTCATTCAACGGCGCTGCTATCGGCAGGGAAAACCGGGTAGTTTACAGAATGTAGGCAACTTCACGTAAATTCGTTGCCTTTTTCTGGACTGTCTTCGCGTCATATCCAAGCGTCGCCTTCTTATCGGCCGTGCTAAATGGCTATTCACAGCATCGGTGGTTCAAGTGTGCTTGCGAGCCCTCCATCTTTTGTGTATTGTGGACTTTATGACAGCAGAAGTCATCAGAATTGAGGGTCGCCAGGGGGATTTGGATCGCATCAAGAAAGCAGCGGAACTCGTGGAGGCCGGCGGTTTGGTGGCCTTCCCCACGGAGACGGTGTACGGTCTGGCGTGCAAAGTCAGTCCTGCCTCCCTCGCCCGCTTGAACCATCTTAAGGGTCGGGACGCCAGCAAGCACTACACTTTGCACATCGGGCAGATCGATGAGTATCGCAAGTACGTCCCCAGGATCGGCGTGCGCGCGGAGAAACTGATTCGGGAGGCTTGGCCGGGCCCCTTGACCCTGGTATTTGACCTGGATGCGGCGGCGCTGGAGGTGCAGAAAGGCCGCTTGGACGGCGAAGCGATGCGGACTCTGTACCAAGACCATTCCATCGGGATTCGCTGCCCGGATCATCCCGTCGCTTCCCTGCTGCTACGCCTGGTCAATGGCCCTGTCGTGGCCCCGAGCGCCAATCGCGCCGGCCAACCGCCTGCCACCGCTGCGGATCAGGTGCTTTCGTTGGTGGGCGACGAGGTGGATATGATCCTGGACGGCGGGCCCTGCAAACACCAGAAGAGCAGCACCGTTGCCCTCGCAGGCCCGCGCGGCATCAAGGTTCTGCGGGAGGGCGTGTACTCGCAGAGCGAATTGCAGAAGATGTCGGAGGTGACCTTCCTCTTTGTCTGTACCGGCAACACGTGCCGCAGTCCGATGGCGGAAGGCCTTTTCCGCAAATACCTGGCCGAAAAAATCGGGTGCAACGTTGACGAACTGGAGGATTGGGGCTATAAGGTATTGTCTGCGGGTACGATGGATATGGCCGGTGCTCCCGCGAGCGCCGCGTCGATTAAGGCCTGTGCTGCCAAAGGAGTTGACATCGCCAGCCACGCAAGCCGGCCATTGACCCGAGCGCTGGTGGACACCAGCGACTTCATTTTCTGTATGACACGGTCACATTGTGAGCAGGTTCTCTTTTATTCCGCTGAGGCGGAACGGAAGTGCCTGCTGCTGGCCCGAGACCGGGACATTCCTGATCCGATCGGCCAGCCGCAGGAGCGTTTCGACACTTGTGCCGACCTGATCGAGACGGCCGTGAAGACGCGAGTGAGTGAGCTCATGATATGAAAGTAGCAGTTGGGAGCGACCACCGAGGCTTCAACGCGAAGCAACTCATCAAGGCGATCGTCAGCCAGATGGGGCATGAGTGTGTGGACGTCGGGACTGACAGCGCCACACCGGTCGATTACCCGGATCTGGCCTATCTCGCCGCCAAGTCCGTGTCCGAGAAGCGGGCGGACCGGGCGATCCTGATTTGTGCCACCGGTTTGGGCATGAGCATCGCCGCCAACAAGGTCCGGGGAGTCCGCGCCGCCTTGTGCCATGATGAGCTCAGCGCCCACATCGCGCGCGACCACAACGATACGAATATCCTGTGCCTCTCCGGCGATCAGATCGGAGAGGTGCTCCTCCGGAAGATCGTCGAGACTTGGATGGCTACGGAATTCAGCGGCGGGCGCCATCAACGCCGGGTGAACAAGATCATGGCTATTGAAGAAGGCCGGGACCCGCGGGAGGTCACGAACGGATAGACGCCCCCTGCCGGCCTCTCCGACGCGGCGACACGCTATTCAAGCTTTTGCTGCAACTGTTCGAGAACCGAGCGGATCGTCTTGATCTGCTCCTGCAAGTCCATCATCTGCTGGGTCTGCACCTTCAGTTTGTCGTTCAGTACGTCCACTTTCGACTGAGCGTTTCGTGCATCCTCCAGGGCCGCATTTTTCGCCTTTGTCAGGGTCGCGACCTGCTTTTCCAGCACGCCGCGCGTGTCCACCAGGTTCTGAACCATCTTCTGCAGATCGTCCCGCGATTTGGTCAGTTCAGTCACCTTGGTCTCAACGTTGACGCGGGCTTTATCGAGTTCACTCACCTTCGCCTCCAGGTTGCTGCGCGAGGTCGTCAACTCCTGCACCTGCACTTGGAGACCATTCTTGGCCGTCGTGGTATCGGCCAGCTTGGACTCCGCCTCGCCGAGCGAACCCTTCAGTTTCTCCACATCTTTCTCGAGTACAGCCTTTTCCAGCAGGGATTCCTCGAGAGACGCCTTGATCTGCCGGAACTCCGCGTTCGACTCCAGAGACCTGCCGGTCGTACGAGTGCAGCCTGCACATACGAGAAGGGAGATCGTCGCGACAATACCTGCGGCTGCATACATTCTCTTCATCATACTACTCCTCCCATTCACTCCAACCGTGACGCCACACATACTCCCTGGCCGCTGGTCAGCTCTCAGGCATTGTTCCAATCGGGCCGGGCGGATACCCCTTCAACCATCCCTCGTGTAGATCAGCATAGCGAACGGGCCACGAAACGTCAAGTATTTTCGGAGGTGAAAGCCTTCTCGGAGAGGTCGAGCCGCGGGCGTCCGGATGTGTCTGGGCCGCTCAGACTGTCGCGGTGGAGGAGCTGCGCCGACCCGAAGTCGCGCCGCTGGTCGCCACGATACGGGCCGCCTTGCGCTCGACGCGCGACGCACAACCCGCACCGATAGAGCGCCACTTGCGGTATCGGCTCTCGAGAAGCTCCTCGGTCGTCAACCGTCGCAGCTCGGTGAGCGTCCGGGCAATATAGGACTCGACGCTGTGGACCGTGTCATGCACGTTCCGGTGCGCGCCGCCCACCGGTTCGGGGACAATCGCGTCGATCAGGTCGAGCTTGAGCAGGTCCCTGCTGGTCAGTTTCAGCGCCGCGCGGCATCCGGGGCCTGCGATCCGTCGCGCCAGAGGATGGCGGCACACCCCTCCGGCGAGATGACCGAATAGTACGCGAATTCGAGCATGGCCAGCCGGTCGCCCACCGCGATCCCCAAGGCACCGCCGGAGCCACCCTCGCCGATGCAGATGCAGACAACCGGCACCTTCAGACGCGACATCTCCGTCAGGTTGACCGCAATCGCCTGGGCCTGGCCGCGCTCTTCCGCCCCGATTCCCGGATAGGCGCCGGGGGTGTCGATCAGGGTTACGATCGGCAGGCCGAATTTCTCGGCAAATCTCATCTTGGCCAGGGCTTTGCGGTACCCTTCCGGGTTCGGACACCCGAAGTTGCACGCGATTTTCTCTTTGGTCGTGCGGCCCTTGTTCTGCCCGACGATCAGCACCTTGCTTCGGGCAATCTGTCCGATCCCAACGACGATGGCACGGTCGTCGCCGAAGCATCTGTCCCCGTGCAGCTCGCGGAAGTCCCGCACCATCAGGTTCAGATAGTCGGTCAGAATGGGTCTCTGCGGATGGCGTGCCACCTGGACGGTCTGCCAGGCCGTCAGCTTCGAGTAGATCCGCTTCAATTCGGCAATTCTCTCCTTCTCGATGCGCCGAATCTCCACCGAGTAGTCGATCCCCTTCCTCATGCCGAGTTTGCGCAGCTCTTCCACCTGCTGCTCCAGCTCGACGACCTTACGCTCGAAGTCCAAGTAGCCTCCCGACCTGTTTCCTTCGGACGCCATATTCCTCGCTCAATCGATCCCCGTTGAGTGTGTCTTCTCGATCCTTAAGTCGACCTGTCCGTATACAAAAAACCAGCCGCAACGTCGGCGGCGGAGATTTCGATTGCCAAATCCATTGGCTATCCTATGAACGGTAGATGTTAGCACTTACGGGCCGTGAATCCAAGAAAAAAATTGACAGTCGGGGCCGTGGATTATACCTTTGAGTGTCGCCTGTGCTGCACCTTTCTCATGTAAGGCCTTGTTCGTGAACGAGTTACGTCAAGTTTCCATTATAGGGCTGGGGCTTCTGGGCGGTTCGGTCGCTCTGGCGGTACGCCAGCGAATGCCCGGTACCGCCGTGGTCGGCTACAGCCACCGTCCGGCGACGAGACGGCGTGCCAAGAACCTCGGCGTCATAATCGAGACCGCCGGCAATCTGAAGGCCGCGGTGGCAAACGCCGACTTGGTCGTGCTGGCCACCCCGATCTATACTTTTGAGAAATACTTCATGGATCTTTCGCAGTTCGTCCCATGCGGCTGCATCGTCACCGATGTCGGCTCGACGAAGGTCCTGCCGCACGTGTGGGCCGAGAAACGCCTGGCGGGGCACGTCCGATATGTCGGCTCGCACCCGGTCGCAGGCTCGGAACAGCGCGGCGTGGAGTTCGCCCGGGATGACCTCTTTGACCAGGCCCGCTGTATCCTGACGACGACACCGGCGACGGATCGTGGTGCGGTGAAGAGCCTCAGAGGTTTCTGGTCAATGCTCGGGTGCTCGGTCCGGGTGATGAGTCCGGCCGAGCATGATCGGGTGTTTGCGAACATCAGCCACCTGCCTCACGTCATGGCAGCCGGACTGGTCAATGCCAGCGATGAGGATGAAATGATGTTTGCCGGCAAGGGGTTTCTCGACAGTACGAGAATCGCCTCGGGCCCGCCGACCATCTGGACGGACGTTCTGCTGGCCAACCGGGCGAATATCGCCGCCGGCATCGACCGGGCGATCGCAGAATTGTCGCGACTGCGGGCGGCCATCAAGGGCGGCAAACGACGACAGATCGAGCAGTTGTTGGAGGCGGCGTGCAGGAAACGCGCGACTTTGGTCAAATACAAAATCCGGAAGAAGGAACTACCGTCGTGAGACAATGGCGTTTTGAGGTTTTCAACCGGCCCGGCTTTGCCGATGTCCAGGGCGCTCACGTGCTGAGCGACGTCCGGGAGCTGGGAATCACCTCCGTGGAGGCTGTCCAATCGGCGCGAGTATTTCTGATCGAGGCCGATTGCGAACCAGCGTTCGCGGAGCGCGTGGCTCGCGAACTGCTGGCCGATCCCGTCTGCGAGCAGTACTACCTCGGGCGCAGCGGTCCACCCGCGGGCCTGGCGAAAGCCACCCTGATTGAGGTGCACCTCAAGAGCGGCGTCACCGACCCAGTCGCCGAATCCGTTATGGCGGCCATGACGGACATGGGCATCCGGTCCCAGGGCGTGCGGACGGCGCGCAAGTACATCCTTCTGGGCGAAGTCAAGCCCAGCCAGATCGATATGATTGCCAGAAAGATCCTGGCGAACGACGTGATCGAGGACGTGGTGCTCGGTGATGAGGCGGAGCCGCCCAGTCCCCATCTCAAGCCCTACGAGCTGAACCTCGTCCCTTGGCCGATCCGGGACTTGGCCGATGCCGGCCTGGAGGCGCTGAGCAGGGAAAAAGACTTGTTCCTGAACCTGGTGGAAATGAAGACGATTCAGGACTACTACCGCCGGCTCGGCCGGGAGCCGACGGATGTCGAGCTGGAAACCCTGGCCCAAACCTGGAGCGAGCACTGTGTCCACAAGACGTTCCGCAGTGCCGTGGACATGACCACCGATGGCGAGCAGGTCCATTTCGACAATCTGCTCAAGGAGACGGTTTTCAAGGCCACGCAGCAACTTCAAAAGGACTGGTGCCTTTCCGTCTTCGCCGACAATGCCGGCGTGGTCGAGTTCGACGACGAATCGGCCGTCTGTTTCAAGGTGGAGACGCACAACCATCCTTCGGCGCTCGATCCCTATGGCGGAGCCGCCACGGGGATTGGTGGCGTGATTCGCGACCCGATGGGGACCGGGCTGGGTGCCCGACCGATTGCCAACACGGATATCTTTTGCTTCGGCACGCCGGACAAAAGCCTGGACGAAGTGCCCAAAGGTGTTCTGCACCCCCGGCGGATCATGAAAGGCGTCGTGGCCGGCGTGCGGGATTACGGCAACCGCATGGGCATCCCGACGGTCAACGGGGCGGTCTACTTCGACGACCGGTACCTTGCCAATCCGCTGGTCTATTGCGGCAACATCGGCCTGATGGACAAAGGCAAGATCGTCAAGAATCAGCAGAGCGGTCATCTCATCGTGGTCGTCGGCGGGCGAACCGGGCGGGACGGCATCCACGGCGCTACGTTCTCCAGTGGGCAGATGACGCACGAGTATGAGACGATCTTCTCGCACGCCGTCCAGATCGGCAACGCCATCACCGAGAAGAAGATGCTCGATGTGCTCGTGCAGGCCAACGAGGCCGGACTCTACGAGGCCATTACCGATTGCGGTGCCGGCGGCCTGAGCAGTGCGGTCGGCGAGATGGGGCGGGACCTCGGCGCCGAAGTGGACCTCGACAAAGTGCCGCTCAAATATGCCGGGCTTGGCTACACCGAGATTTGGATCAGCGAAGCCCAGGAGCGCATGGTGATCGCGGTCAAACCCGAAAACCTTGATGCCATCCAGCGAATCTTCGCTGGTGAAAACGTCGAGTCCACGGTCATCGGACGCTTCACCAATGACAAGAAGCTCCGCCTGCGTTACCAGGGCCAGCAGGTGGGCGAAATGGATATGGATTTCCTCCACGATGGCGTGCCGAAGTACCGGCGGCAGGCGGTTTGGAAGCAGCCGAAGCTCAGCGAGCCGAATCTGCGGGAAAAGGATAACTACAACGACGACCTGCTGCGAATTCTGTCTTCCTGCAACGTCGCCAGCAAGGAATGGGTCATTCGCCAGTACGACCATGAGGTGCAAGGCGGCTCGGTGGTCAAGCCGCTGGTGGGCGTGGCGAATGACGGGCCCGGCGATGCAGCCGTGGTCCAGCCCAAGTTGGATTCGTCGCGCGGATTGGCCATAAGCTGCGGCATGAACCCCCTGTACGGTGATATCGATCCGTACTGGATGGCCCTGGCGGGGATCGATGAGGCCGTGCGGAACCTGATCTGCGTCGGCGGCCGCGTGGACCGGATCGCCCTGCTGGACAACTTCTGCTGGGCCGACTGCGACCGGCCGGAGATCCTGGGGACCCTCGTGCGGGCGGCGCAGGCCTGCTACGACGGCGCCATGGCGTTCCAAGCCCCCTTCATCTCGGGCAAGGATTCCCTCCACAATGAATTCGTCTGTGAAGACGGCACGGTCATCCGCATCCCCCCCACGCTTCTGATCAGCGCGATGTCGCTCGTCGATGACGTTGACGCGTGCGTGACCATGGACCTCAAGAAATCGGGCCATCTGCTCTTCATGGTGGGCCGGACGAACAACGAGATGGGCGGCTCTCATTACTACAAGATTCACGGCGACCTGGGCGCCAATGTCCCCCGGCTGGATCTCGATCTGGCGCCGCGCATCGCACAACGGCTGGCGGCCGCTATGGCCGAGGGTCTGGTCGCAAGTTGTCACGATTGTTCCGAAGGCGGCCTCGCGGTGGCTCTGGCGGAGATGGCCTTTGCGGGCGGTCTGGGCCTGGAGGCGGACCTGCGGGGCTTGCCCCGGAGCCGGGACTGCTCCCGCACGGATACACAGTTGTTCAGCGAATCCAATAGCCGCTACCTCGTGGAGGTGACGGTGGACAACTACGATGCGTTCGCGAAACGCATGCTGAACCTGCCTTTCGGGCAAATCGGCAGGGTCATCGAGGAGCCGAAACTGAAAATCAAGGCCCAGGACGGTAGAACCATTGTGGATGCCGACATCGACATTTTGAAACAGGCCTGGCAGCGGACGTTCAATTGGTAGAGAATTTGGAATGGTGGAATAATGGAAGACGTACGAGCGATTGTCTTGCGGGCCGCGGGCATCAACACCGATTTGGAGACGGAATATGCGCTGGAGTTGGCGGGGGCCAGAGCGGATCGCGTCCATATCAATCGCCTGATCGAAGACAAGCAACTGCTGGAGCAATATCATATTCTCATCTTCCCCGGTGGCTTCAGCTACGGCGATGACGTGGCGGCCGGCAAAATCATGGCCAATCAGGTCATCCATCATCTCGCGGAGCCGATTCGCAAGTTCATTGACGACGGCAAGCTGGTGCTCGGCATCTGCAACGGCTTTCAGGTGCTGGTGAAGGCCGGCATTCTGCCCGGCGGCAACGGTTTCAAACAGGAAGATGTCACCATCACCGGCAACGATAGCGGCAAATACGAGGATCGTTGGGTGTACCTCGCGCCGCAGACCACCAAGTGCGTGTTCCTCGACCCGGAGCGGCTCATCTACGTACCGGTGGCCCACGGGGAAGGCAAAGTCGTGGCCCGAGACGATGAAGCCCTGCAGAAATTGAGAGCCGAGGGCCACATCGCGTTCAAGTATGTCGATGCGAACGGCGCGGAAGGCCCCTTCCCCATCAACCCGAACGGCTCGGTGGATTCCATCGCGGGCCTGACAGACTCCACGGGTCGCGTCCTGGGGCTCATGCCGCACCCCGAGCGGTATGTTCGCCGGACCCAACACCCTCATTGGTCGCGCCTGGGACCGGATCTCGATCCTGATGGCATCAGGATCTTTCGTAACGCCGTGCGCTACGTTCGAGAGACCATCCTTGAATCCTTCGCTACCCAGCCTTCGGGCGCCGCGCCCGCTCTCGGGGACGCAACGCCGGGCCTTTAACCGCCCCGTTGCTGCCTCGACTGTTTCCCGTCGACCATAGCCATCCTGGCTTGCCGCGACGTGGAAGGTCCACCCTGCTGGTGCCGCCCTTCACCCTCACCGATGCAGTCTGACCCGCATGCGTAACCCGCGGCGGCCCTGGCCTCGCCTCGCTATGGCAATGCCCTATCCGCGAATCAGGAGAACTCTGATTGGGGCGATTCGTCATTTCGAGTCCAATCTTCATACACTCAGACATCTGCGCGAGCAACAGAACGTCCATGAAATCGGAAGGGGTTCCCAAGGCGATTTGGCGCCTTTGGGGGGGCTCAAGGTGTACCGGTCGCCCCGGGGAAAGGAGGTAATGACTGGGATGAGAACGCAGGCACAAGTTCCGGATTCTGCGTCTGCAGGCGTCCATTTGACAAAGGGAACAGGATGGGAAATCACCAAGGGAAGGATCATACAATGAGGACAGACAGACAGCAACAGCGCATATTGATGTATGTGGTCTTGGCCACTGTGGCGGTAGTGGCCCTCGGCCCCGGTTGGGCGACTGCCGCCTATAACCGAGACAACCAACAACAATACCAGAACCAGCAACAACACCAGGATGATCAGTCTTACCAGCCGCCGTCGAGGGCGGCGCAGACTCAGGGCCGAGATATGCCGCTGGAACAGCAGATTGCCAGCAGGTTGCGGCAGCAAGGGTATGGCGCCCAAGGCGAAATTATGATCCTGGCCACGGACAACCGCGTCATTCTGCTGGGCACGGTGCCTGACAACACGACGAAAGATGGAGCCGAGAAGGCGGCCAAGCAGATTGCCACTCGGCAATCGATCGATAACCGGCTCCACGTGAACGCCCAAGCCAGAAGAATCCCCGACACACAATTAGCGAAAGACACCAACGACAAATTGGGCGATGAACTCAGCCAGAACGTCCAGGTCCGGGCCCAGAATGGGACGGTCACTCTCCAAGGGCACTTGGATAATTGGCGGCAGGTCGCGGATGCCATTGACGCCGCCTTCGCCTCCGGTGCGACCCAGGTGAACAGCCAGTTCTCCGTGGCGGGTGCGGCAGCCATGGCGCAGGGTGAAGCCGCGGGCGGCTATTATCCGTCGTACGGGTACGCCCCCGGTCAGCAAGGGCAGCCCTCGTATCCCCCGCGCGGCCGGCAGGGTACGATGGGTGGACAAGGGCAGGCGAGCAGCGCCGATCTGAGACTGGCCCGGCAAGTGGCCGATCAACTCCGCCAGGAGCTGCCGCAAGGGCAGAACGTTCAGCCGATCCAGCCGCAGAGTATCTACATCATGGTCCGGCAAGGAACTGTTGCTCTGCATGGCTATGTTCAGAACAGCAACCAGAAACAGCAGGCCGAGCAGATTGTTCAATCCATTGAGGGCGTGCAGAACGTCAGGAATAACCTGACCATTCTGAGCACCCGCGGCACCGCAGGCCAGGGCGGTAGCCAAGGCTACGGCAGTCAGAGCGCTAGTCGGAGCTACGGCGGTCAAGGTGGCCAAGGTTACGGCGCTTCCAGTGATCAAGGTTTTGGCAGCGCCAGCAACCAGAGTGGCTCTTACCAGCCGCAAGGGTACATTTCGCCCGGCCAGGGAAACCAGTCGCAGCAGGGAATGGGCGGCCAGGATCAGTCCTCCAGCCGGAGCAGCGGTCAGCAAGGCTTTGGCGATCAGGACCAGTATAGCCAGAGCGGCCAGGCAGGCGCCCAGATGGGCGGCCGACAGGCCGGGATGAGCGCGTCCGACATGGCCTTGGCCCAGAATGTCGTCCAGCAACTGAAGCAGCAGTTGACCGGCGTTCAGAACATTCAGATCATCAGGCCGGGTACAATCTACGTGATGGCCTCGCAAGGGACCGTCATGCTGCACGGCTTCGTTCAGAGCAGCAGCATCAGCCAGCAAGCCGCTCAGATTGCCCGTGCCGTCCCTGGCGTGCGGAACCTTCAGAGTACGTTGCGAGCGGGCGACCCGGCCCGCAGCTATCCATCCTACGGCTACATCCCTGGTCAGGAGCCGCAGAGTCAGCAGGGTGCCGCTGATCAGGGCATGCAGGGGTCCGCGCAGATGCGGCAGATGGCAGCCGGCCAGTCGAGCCAGTCTGATATGGCCATTGCCCAGCGGGTCGCGATGAGACTCCGCGAGCAGTTGCCCAGTTTCTATAACGTCCAGATCGCGACCCCGGGAACGATCTACGTGAAGGTCAGCAACGGCACGGTCACACTGGACGGTTCCGTGTCGAATAACGACGCGAAGCGGAATGCCGAACAGATCGCCAAGTCCATCAGCGGCGTTCAGAATGTGAAGAACTCCCTGAGCATCGCCGGCATCAACCAAAGCCTGGGCTACATGCCGGCCGACGAGGACCCGTCCGCGAATCAAAATCGGCAGTTCGATGATCAGCAGTCTTATGACCAATCCGAGGCTGATCAGACCGACAATGAGATGAACTGATCCAGCCGGATCAGGTTGTTCAATCCGGATTACAGGGGCTTCGGCGTCATGCCGGAGCCCCTCGTATTGAAGGCAACACACGCAGGGGCGGGGCGCTCGTACCGCATTTCGCAAGTCTTGAGACTAACGGGGAGAGATTGCTTCGTCGCTGCGCTCCTCGCAATGACATGACCAAGCGTTGTATGTCATTGCGAGCGCAGGCTCAGCCGAGCGCGGCAATCTACCGCCCATAGTCGCGAAACTTGCGAAATGCGGTACTAGGTCCCGCGGCGGCGAACGATCTCGACTCCGGCGGTCCGTGCGAAGCGTAAGGCCCCGGGCTTCTCCACGACGACCTCCACCTGCTCCACACGCTCATCCCGTAGACATTCATCCGCAATGCTTTGGGCCAGGGCCTCGATCAGACGGAAGCGTGACTCCTCGGCCAGGTGAAGGATTCGCTTCTTGATGGCCCGGTAGTCCACCGTGTCCTCCAACGCATCCGTGCGGCCGGCCTTGCGCAGGTCGGTGTGCATCGTGAGTTGGAGGAGGACCTCCTGCTTCTCCCGGCGTTCCTGTTCATCGATGCCGACAATGCACCGGATCGTCAAGTCGCGGATAAAGATCCGGTCCGGCGCCGACGGCGGAAAACCGTCAGTCATAGAGGCGTCCTTTCATGTGAATCCCGCCATCCACGTAGATGACCTGGCCGGTGATGAAGCGGCTGCGCAGCAAGAAGAGCACCGTTTCGGCGATATCTTCCGGAGTGCCGATGCGGTTCTGCGGGTTCGCGTGGGCCAGCTTCATCAGGTAAGTCTCGCCGAAACCCGGGGGAGGCAGAATCGAGCCGGGCGCCACCGCGTTGACCGCGACATTCGGGGCCAGCTCGAGGGCCAGCATCCGGGTCAGGGTGAGCAGCATACTCTTGCTCAGGTCGTAGGAGGCGTGCTCCCGGTCGTAGACGGCGACGCGGGTATCCAACAGGTTGACAATGTGCGCCTCCCTCCCCTGTTTCGCCAACTCGCGCGACAGAGTCAAAGGCGCCACCGCATGGATACGAACGTTCTTTGCGATGGACTCTTCCGTCGCCTCCCAGAGCGTGTCCCGCTCGAAAATGGAGGCGTTGTTGACGAGCAGGTCGATGGGCCCCGCCTGGGCCACCGCCTCCTGGAAGATTTTCGCCGTTTGTCCGGCGTCCATCAAGTCGCCCTGGATCGGCCAAGCACGGACGCCAAATCGCTGGAGTTCCTCACAGAGCGCCACGGCATCCGGGGCGGACTGATTGTAGTGCACCACGATGTGGACGCCGCTCTGCGCCAGGGCGGTGGCGATGGCTTTGCCGATGCGCTTGGCCGCCCCCGTGACCAGCGC
This sequence comes from uncultured Planctomycetota bacterium, assembly GCA_963699595.1. Taxonomy (GTDB): domain Bacteria; phylum Planctomycetota; class Phycisphaerae; order Sedimentisphaerales; family Anaerobacaceae; genus PLanc-01. The sequence goes on along the minus strand of CAVOUO010000024.1, from coordinate 19,295 downwards.
CGTCTTACCCGCCAGAGAGACACCTGCATCTGTCATTGACCACCTCCATGTCGTCCTCGGCCGACCTGAACCGTTGTTCCGAACGAAGCACCGTCATCTATGCGCCCTCGAAGCCGAAGCGGCGCCGTCCGGCCCTACTCGATGCCGGCGAGCCAGTTCTCGGCGAAAATGGCCAGATCGCGGAACTCCACGGAACCGGATTGATCAAAATCGGCACCGTCGCAATCGAGATTGATGGCGCCACAATCCCGGTGACGCCAGTTGGCGGCAAACCACGTAAAATCCCGGAAATTCACGCCGTCGGGACAAAGAAAATCCCCGCGGGGGATCTGCCACAAGAGAACCGGGTAGTTGATTCCGTCGCAGATCGTCCAAGTAGCCAAGAAATCCCAGTTCATCGCGAGAAAGGTGTCCATCAATTTCATCTCCGCCGTGGTCTTGCCGGTTCCACCGACGCTCGTCGTTTGCCCGCTGCTCTCCTTATCCCACAGGCACCCCAGCACCTGAGCGAGGGCCCTCTGATAGCCCACCACGCCACCGGCCGCCGCATTGCCTGTGACCTTGCTCGTGGAATAGCAGCGCCAGACCCGACCGGCTACCACTTGTCCCACCAGGCCGCCCGACGTAGCTGGAGCCCTTGACCTCCCCCTGCGCGTAGCAGGAATCCACAATGCTTTCCTCGCGGCTGGTCACGCCGGCCAGGCCCCCGACGCTTTCGGTGCCGGTCACCAGGGCCTTCGAGTACGAGCGGGCGACGGTGCCCAGGCCGACCTGTCCCACGAGTCCCCCGACGTACCGGACGCCGGAAACGGCGCCGTCGGAGAAGGAGCTATGCACCGCTCCACCTCCCTCCACCGATCCCACGAGCCCTCCCACAGATGTGTCGCCGGAGGCACGGACGTTGACCGCCGAACAGCGGAGGACCGCGCCCTTTTCCAGACAACCGACAAGGGCGCCTGTCCCCAATTTGTTGCCCGTGACCACGGCGCCAACCAGCTTGAGATCCCGGATCTCTCCGGTCACGTGCTGAAATAAGCCGACATATTCCGCGCTCATGTTTCGGTAGCGGAAGTTGGCGATGGTCTTGCCATTGCCGTCGAAGATCCCCCAGAACGGCTGATTTTGCAGGGATCCCAGAGCCGCCCACCGCCCGATCATGTGCAGATTCACCTCGCTGAAACCGGATAAGTCGATATCCTGCGTCAACTTGAACTGCTTGCCCCAGTCGGCCGGGCTGTCGCCCAGCGTCTGGAAGTCCGCGGCGGTACTGATGAGAAAGGGTGCGGCGGTGGTGCCGCTGCCGCCGCTGTAGGTAGCCGCCGAGAGTGGCAGACACCCGAGGAGCAGAGCGAAGATAACCACAGGGCCGCAGTCCGAACGGACGTGGAGCCTCTCTTTGCCTCGTCCTGTTCTGCTTCTGGCCTTCGGCCCGATCATGTCATTCCTCCTTATCCGTGCGCCGGCCACCTCTCCATCTCCACGATTATAGCAGAAATCAAGTGGCAAAAAGCAAAAATGCGCAGCAAAATGCCAGGATGAGAACTGCGTTCGCCGAACGCAATTCCACATTTGTGATATTTGCTCTGGTTTTGGGGCCGTGGTCATGGTCGAAGGCGTGTTTGCCATCTACAAAGACGAGGGAATGACCTCGCACGATGTCGTGGATGTGGTGCGCCGGCTGACCGGCCACCGGAGGGTCGGCCACGCCGGCACGCTGGATCCGTGTGCCAAGGGCGTGCTCGTGGTCGGCGTCGGCCGAGCCGCAACCAAACAACTGAGGGCGATCGCGGGGACGGAAAAGGAGTACCTCACGCGAGTCAAACTCGGCTGGCGCAGCACGACGGAAGACCGGGAGGGCAAGGTGGAACAGGTGTTCTGGACGACAGAAGACAGAGGGCTGAAGGCCGCGCCGTCCGGCCCGGTTCCCTCGGAGGAGCAAGTCCGACAGGCACTCGCCCGTTTTCAAGGGACAATCGATCAACGTCCGCCCGCGTTCTCCGCCATCAAGATCCGAGGGCGGGCCGCCTATAAGCTGGCCAGAAAAGGACGTGAGATCGATCTACCGTACCGAAAGGTAGAGGTCAAGGAGATCGAGCTGCTCAGATACGCCTGGCCCCACGTGGACGTGAGGCTCGTAACCGGCCCCGGGTTCTACGTGCGCTCCTTCGCGCGCGACCTGGGGGAACGGCTGGGGACCGGGGGATACATGGAGCAACTGGAGCGCATTCGCGTGGGCACGTATACGAAGGAGCATGCGGCCCACCTGGCGGATTTCGCCAAGTCTACGGGCAACGCCGCGGACGGTTAGCCGGCCCCGCCGGGCAATTCCACCACGGCCGTGACACCACGAACCCTCGCAACTTGCGGGTGCTGACGCCATACCAGCAAGGCGAACAGTCCGGACAGAACGTACCCCGCCGGCGTCAGCGCGAGGACAAGGCCCGTGCCCACCCAGTCCGCCAGCGGCGCCAGGATCATCAAGACGAGGGTGGCCACGCCCCAGGTGCCCCCGACGATCAGGGCCATGCGCCGGCCGAGATTGAAGCCCTGGGACTGCCGGGCCAGGGTGACGGTCAGAATGTAGGCCGACATGGAGGAGAAGCCGACCCCGAACAGCAGCCACGCGGCCCCCGCCCGCTCGGCGAACACGAGATACAGCACGATGAACGGGGTCGAGAGCAGGAAGGCCCAGACCGAGGCCGCCAGAGTGCCCATTCGATGGGCAATCACGGTCCAGAGGAACGGGCCCACTGCGCCGCCCCATCCGAACATCGCCACCGAAAAACCGCCGAACGCGAGTTCAAATCCCAGCTCATGGAGATGGGTCGGCGTCAGTTGCTGGATCACCGTGGTCGAGATCGCCGCCGGAATCCCGATGGACAGCACTTTCCAGAACGGCAGCACGTCGGGGGATGCGGGGATTGCCTTCCCGTTGCCGTTCGGCGCATCGTGCTCGACGGCCAGACGCACGCGCGACAGGCGGACCGTGACGATACCCAGCAGAAGACAGGGGATGAGCGGATAGAGGCCCTTCAAGCCGTAGGAGGCCACGAGGCAGGCGGAGATGGCCCCCCCGCTGGCAAAGCCGAAGAAGCCCGACGTCATGAACACGGCGGTGCTCAGGGACGGCGGGATCCGGTCGAGTGTGTGGATCGCCCGCAGTCCCTCGGGGTGGGCCACGGCCACGCCGGAACCGCTGATGACACCCAGCACCACGACCAGAGCGATGCCGGCGTGCGACCGGGGCGCCAGGGCCATCAGGCATATGCTCGCGGACAAGACCACGCCCAGGTGCAGGAACAGGGGCGTGGTCTTATCGGGCCGCAAGTGGCCCGTCAGGATCTGGATGCAGTTGGAGGCCAGCGGCAGAGAGGCGAGGACAAGACCGCCGACCGCCAGGGTGATCTGAAAATCGTCGCAAATCAGCGGCAGCAGCGCCGGCAGCACGTTCCCGAACATGTCCACCAGGAAGTGGACCCCCGAAAGGACAGCCAACTGCACCCACTGCACTCGCCGCACGGGCGTCGGCCCACGAACTACCTGATACATATCTACCCTGCCGATCTGGGCCCCCCATCGCGATCCATCGCGATTGGGAACCCCTCCGATGCTACCCTGCGCAGCCGCGGTCCGCCCCGAAGCTCCGAGCGGTCCTGCTGTGCGCAGAAAGGACAGAGCATACCGATTTCCCTGGCAAGTGCAATGGGGAGCATCCCCTGGAGTTGGAGGTGCGGAGAATGTCATTGCGAGAAGCGCAGCGACGAAGCAATCTCAACCCCGACGGCGAGAGATTGCTTCGCTTCGCTCGCAATGACATTCTGCAAGCTGGTCTTCTCAGCGACCTGCTACTTCGAAGGTGCCCTTGAGGCGGATGTCCTTGGACGAGTGACCGACCATGACCTCGAACGTGCCCGGCTCGACGACCCATTCCAGGTGGCGATCCAACAACGCCATGTGTTCCGGCGTGACGGCAAAGCTGACGGTCTTGGTCTGGCCCGGGTCGAGCTGGACCTTCTCAAACCCGCGCAGCTCCTTCACCGGCGTCACCACTGTGCCGATCACGTCGTGGAGGTAGAGTTGGACGACTTCCGCGCCGGCGCGGTTGCCGGTGTTCTTGATTTCGGCACTGACCTGGACGGTCCCCCCGGTCGCGATGGTGCGCGGCTCGATCTTCAGGTTGCTGTACTCGAACTCCGTGTAGCTCAGGCCGTAGCCGAATTCGTACAACGGCGAGGGGTCCATATCGGCGTAGGGCTTGCCCCAGCCGTGCTCCAGCCAGTAGGTCTTCGACGGTTTGCAGTTGTAGTAGACCGGCAGTTGGCCCGCGTGACGCGGCACGGTGATCGTGAGCCGCCCGCTGGGATTGCAGTCGCCGAAGAGGATCTCCGCCACCGCCTGGCCGCCCTTTTCGCCCGGAAGCCACGCCTCGACCACCGCCGGGACATTTTCCGCAATCCAGCGGACCGCGAGCGGCCGGCCGTTGACCAGCACCACGACGGTCGGCGTCCCGGTCTCATAGACGGCCTTGACCAGATCGAGCTGCATACCGGTCAGTTCCAAGCGTCGCGACGTCGTAGCCCTCGCCATCGGTCCCGGTCTTGTTGGCCGAGCCCCATTCGTTCTCGCCGACCACGACCACCGCAACCTCGGCCCGCTTGGCGGCCTCCCGGGCCTGGGCAATCTCGTTGAGCTTGCCGCCCACCACGTCGCAGCCCTTCACATACTCCACCTTTGTCTGCGGCGAGACGGTTGCCTTGATGCCCTCCAGAATGGTCACAACGTGTTGCAGCACCGCGTGGGAGACGTAATCGCCCAGTTGGTTCTTGGCATGGTCTGCGTTGGGGCCGATGACCGCGATCGAGTCAATGCTCTTGCTCAGTGGCAGCAGGTTGCCCTTGTTCTGGAGAAGCACGATGCCCTCGCGGGCCGCTTGCAGGGCCAGCTTCTGATGCTCTTCGTTGTGGACCACCTGCTGGGCCCTGACGGCATCCACCATAGGATTCTCAAACAGACCCAATCGGAATTTGGTCTTGAGGATGCGACGAACGGCGCGGTCCAGCAATGCCTGCGGCACCAGCCCCTGCTCCACGCTCTTGGCCATGTCCTGCAGGTAACCGGATTCATAGGAGATGCCCACATCGAGGCCGGCGCGCAAGGCCAACACCCCCGCTTCCTGGCCGTTCCGAGCCAAACCTTCGTAAACGAGCGTCCCGATGCCGCCGCCTTCGCTCAAGACCAGCCCATCGAAGGCCAATTCCTCGCGCAGAATCTTCGTGAGAATCCACTCCGACGCATGGGTCGGCACGCCGTCGATGGCCGGATAGGTCGCCATGACGCCCAGCGCTCCGGCCTTCTTGATCCCGGCCACCCACGGCACCAGGAAGACGCTCCGCAGCGTCCTCTCGGAGATTTCCATCGCGCCGCGCTCCAGGCCGCTGACCGGCTGGCTCTGCCCGGGGTAATGGCACAGGACGGCCACGACGTGGTCCGACGACTTGAGGTCATGCCCCTGAATTGTCTCAACAATCGTCTGCGCCATGCGGCTGCAGAAGAACGGGTCTTCGCTGTACGCCTCCTGGTTCCGGCCCAGGCGCGGATCGCGAATCGGCTCGACCACCAGCGTACACAACTGGTGGATACCGACCGCCCGCGCCTCCCGTGCGGCCGCGCTGTAAATGCTGCGGACCACATCCAGGTTCCACATGCTGCCCAGTCCCGGCCCTTCCGGGAAGATGGTCCCGAGCGAGCACATCAGCCCGTGGGTCCCCTCTTCCGTCTGGAGCAGCGGAACACCCAGCCGCGTCTGTTTCATCGCCAGTTGCTGGAGCTCGTTGAAGGACTTCGCCTGCTGGGCGGGACCTTCGAGCAGAATCGTGTTCGCCAGCGTGAAGAAGCCGCCGCCCGGCCCAACACCCGGTTCGCTCTGGCCCAAGGCGAACTTTTTGCAGCCTTCCATCTTGGCGGGCACGTCCCGGCCCAGCCGGCTTTCGTAAACGCAAGGCATGTTGATCTGTCCGATCTTCTCCGCCAGCGTCATGCGGCTGAGCAAATCGTCGATGCGGACCTCCATGGGCTGCGAAGGATCGAGATACAGCGGTGTCTTCGCGGCACCGGCCCACGAGCTTCCGCACAAAAACGCAATCCCCGCGCATAACAGCGCACTGCGAATCCCCGTTTTCGTAATCATGTGTCCGATTCCTCCCATCATCGTGTGCCGGTGGACTTCGCCTGGCTGCGGCCCGGGGCGGATCTCTGCTTGGCGACGTACCGGCCGATCTTGGCCACAGTATCCACCCATACGCCGTTCTTGGGCTCTCGTGCGTATTCGCAGAAGGCCCGCAGCGTGTCGATCCGCGTCGTCTGGCGCCCCCCTTCGCCGATGTCATGGCCGCAGAGCACCAGCCAACCCCCGGTCTTTCTCGCTTGCTCGATCAGAACCTTGAGTTGCTCCCAGGTCAGGCCATCCAGTTCCATGGTCATCAATTGGGCCAGGTCACAGACCGCCGGGGCAGTGGGCGCCTCGTCCCGCCAACCGCGGCCGGCGAGAAACCGGGATGCCACCAGGGGAACATAGCTCTTGACGTTCACCCCACGGCCGACGAACTTCTGGCCGCAGGGATAGGCGAACGTCACAGGGCGCACCCCGAAAGACTTCTCGATGGCGCTGCTCGCCTCGTCCAATTCCGCCGCCATCTGCTCCAGCGTGTAATCCTCCAACGCCTTGCCTTTGGAGAAGGGAAAGTTGTCCGTGCAGGCGTGGCGCATCGAGTGATTGCCGATCTCATGCCCCGTGGCGAGCACGCCCTTCCAGTCCGAAAGGCGCTGGCGCATGGGCACGATCGACACATAGAAGGTCGCCTTCACGCCAAAGGAGTCCAGCAGCGGCACCCCGGCGTCCAACTGGCTCGCCCGAGCGTCATCGAACGACAAGCTCACCCCGACCGCTTTGTCCTGCGGCCACTCGAATTGCGTCGGTGGCAGCGGTTCGTTCGGCAACGGGCGTTCCGCCGCCACGGAACGATTATCGGGCAATTCCACGTGGGAGCAGGACGACAGCGCGAGTGCCGCGCCAATGGAGGCGACAACGAGCATGGTTCTCATGGGAGCTTCCCTCACGAATTCCGAGGGCCGCCCGGCGCGTGGGCATCGGACTCACAGTCCGTAGAGTTCTTCGTCTTCCAGGACCGAGAACCCCGCCTGCCGGACGACCCCCTCGGCTTTTGCCATTTGCGACTTATCGATCTCCACGCAGCAAATCCCCGTTTGGTGGGACTGCAGGACAAATCCGTACGCATCGAGCACGTTGATGCCGCTCGCGGCCAGCGCGGCGGTCAGCTTGTAGAAATTGCCCGGCTGGTCGGGGACCGAGACCGCCAGGACGTCCTTAAGGGCACAGGCACAGCCGACATCGGCCATCGCCAGGTACGCATCGTTGGGCTTGTCCACGATCAGCCGCAGAAGCCCGTAGTCGCCCCGATCCTGGATCGTGAAGGCGCGGATATCGATCCCGCCCTGGTGCAGGTTCTCGGCAATCGACTGGAGCCGGCCCGGACGGTTCTCCACGAAGATGGTCAGTTGCTTCGCCATCGGCCCTCTTCATTTACGATTTATGATCTGATTGTAGCGTCTGTACGCGCATCGGCGTCAACCCAAAATCATAAATCACAATTCGTAAATCATAAATCCTTAGTCCTTCGGTCGCTCGTCCACGACGCGTTTGGCCTTGCCCTCGAACACGGGCAGTGCCCCCGGCTCGTGCAGTTCCACCAGCGGGCTGATCACGATGGACGCCCGCAGCTCATCGACGATCTTGTGCTTCAGGGCTTCGAGCTTGGCCACCTCGCCCAGGAACAGCTTCGGGTAGATCTCGACCTTGACCGTCAGCCGATCCAGGGCGCCCTTCTTGTCCACGTGGATCTGGTAATTCGTCGCCACCTCCGGGATCTTCATGATCTTCTCTTCGATCTGCGAGGGGAAGACGTTGACCCCGTTGATGATGAGCATATCATCGGTACGGCCCAGGATTCTCGACAATCGCCGGTGAGTCCGGCCGCAATCGCAACCCTGCGGATACAGGAACGCAAGATCGCGGGTGCGATACCGCAGCATCGGAGTGGCCCGGCGGACGAGATTCGTCAGCACAAGTTCCCCTTCTTCACCCTCCTTCAAGACGGCGCCGGTATGGGGATTGATGACCTCCGCGATGTAGGCGTCTTCCCAGACGTGCATGTCCTTCTTGCACACGCACTCGAACGCGACGCCGGGGCCGTTCAGCTCGCTCAAGCCATAGGAGTTGTAGGCCTCGATCTGGAGCAGCTCCTCCAGCTTGCGGCGGGTATTTTCAGAATGGGGCTCCGCCCCGATGAACGCCTTGCGCAGAGCCAGGTCCTGGCGCGCGATTCCGTCCCCGCCCAACTGGGAATGGATGTGCAGCAGGTAGCTCGGCGTGACGTGCACCACGGTCGTCTGGAAATCCTTCATGGTCTGGATCTGCCGCTTCGTATTGCCGCCGCCGATGGGGATGACCGTCATCCCGACGCGCTCGGCCCCGTAGTGCAGGCCCAGGCCCCCGGTAAACATGCCGTAGGTCATCATGTTCTGGAACACGTCGCCCGGCGCGGCCCCGGTCCCGGCGATGCTCCGGGCCAGCAGGTCCGTCCAGTTATCGACATCATCCCGCGCGAAGTAGATGACGGTGGGGATCCCCGTGGTGCCGCTGGACGAGTGAATCCGCAGGACTTCCTTCATCTCCACGGCCAGCAGGCCCTTGGGAAAGCTCAGCCGCAGATCGTCCTTCGTCGTATACGGGATGCGCTGCAGGTCTTGCAGGCTCCGGACGTCCTCCGGCGAAGTTGATCCCGACCTGCGTCAGTCTCTTGCGGTAAAAGGCCGTCTTGAGGGCCCAGCCGACGGTCATCTTCAACCGCTGGAGTTGAAGCTGCTCGATCCGGCTTCGCTCGGCCGTCTCAATCTCTCTGTTCCAGAACGGAGTGTCCATCATAGGATTTCGGATTGCGGATTTCGATTACGGCTAAGGCACAGAGTCTAATCCGCAATCATCAATCCGCAATTAGAGTCCCTGGATGTCCTTTTCGGCGACCACGTGGATGTTGTGCTTGGCCAGAATCTGCTGGGCAAAGTCCGTATCTTCGAACCGCATGACCAGCAGGGCCTTGTCGCTGAACTTCTCCACGAAGCCGTACATGTACTCGATGTTCACATCGTTGTCGGCGAAGATCTTCAGGATGGAGGCGAGGCCGCCCGGCTTGTCCGGGACCTCGATCGCCACGACGTCGGTGAAGTTGGCGACGAAATGATTGTCGCGCAGCAACTTGATGGCCTGGTCCGACTTGTCCACGACAATCCGCAGGACGCCGAAGCTCTCCGTCTCCGCGATGGTCAAGGCGCGAATATTCACGTTGTTCTGGCCCAGGAGCGAGCAGACGTCGTACAGCCGGCCCTTGCGATTTTCGAGAAAGATCGATATCTGCGTGATTTTCATGTGCGGACCCCTCTACAGTGCACGCTTGTCTATGATGCGCTTGGACTTGCCCATGCTCCGCTCGATGGTCTTGGGCTCGACGAGCGTCACCTTGACCCCGATGGAGAGCACGTTCTCGATTTCCTTTCGAATCTTCTCGCGAATCTCATTGAGCCGCTTGATCTCATCCGAGAAGAACCGCTGCTCGACCTCCACCATCACTTCCACTTCGTCGAGCTTGTGGGCCTGACGATCGACGATGATCTGGTAGTGCGGTTGTGTGCCTTCGATCCCCACGAGCACGTGCTCGATCTGGGACGGGAACACATTGATCCCGCGCACGACGATCATGTCATCGGTCCGCCCCTTGATCTTGCTGATGCGGGGACTGGTCCGGCCGCAGCGGCACTTGTCATACCGGATGCTGACCACGTCCCGCGTCCCGTAGCGAATCAGCGGAATCCCCTGCTTGGTCAGCGTCGTGATCGTCAGCTCGCCGTCCTCGCCCTCGGGCACCTCTGCGCCGGTCTTGGGGTCAATGACCTCCGGATAGAACACATCGCTGAAGATGTGCAGGCCGTCTTTATGGTGACACTCCTGGGCAACGCCCGGCCCGATGATCTCGGAGAGGCCGTAGACGTCCGTCGCCAGCATGTTCCAGATGCTCTCGATCTCCTGCCGCATGGCCTCGCTCCAGGGCTCGGCTCCGAAGATGCCGATCTTCCAGTTTCCCTGGGCGGGATCGACGCCCATCTCTTTGGCTTCCTCGGCCATGTAGAGCACATAGCTCGGCGTGCAGGCGATGATCTTCGCGTTGAAGTCTTTCATGAGCTTGAGCTGACGGGCCGTCTGGCCGGAGGAAGTCGGGATGATGCGCAGCCCCATCTCCAGGGCGCCGTAGTGGAAGCCGAGGCCGCCCGTGAACAGGCCATAGCCGTAGGCGATCTGGATCGTATCGCCCGGCACCGCCCCGGCACAGCCCAGCACGCGGGCCATCACGTCGCCCCACAACTTGATATCGTCTTTCGTGTAGCCGACGAGGGTCGGGTTGCCTGTCGTGCCGCTGGAGACGTGAATCTCTTTGATCTGGTCCTGCCCCGCAGAGAACAAGCCAAAGGGGTAGTTGTCCCGCATGTCCTCCTTGGTCGTGAAGGGCAGCCGCTTGATGTCGTTGATGGACTTGATCCGGTCCGGCGTGACTCCGGCCGCGTCGAGTTTCTTCTTGTAGACGGGGCAATTGTTGTAGATGTACGGAATGAGTTTCTTCAGGTAGCCCGACTGGATCTCTTTCAAGTCCGCCGGGGCCGCACATTCGACATCTTGTCTCCAAATCATGGTTGACCCAACTTTCTTCCGTCCAGGAATACCTTCTTGTTCTCTTCGACGCCTTTGCCCTTGAAGACCGTCTCGAGGGCCTTCATCCAGTGCTCTTCTTTGATCGGCAGTCTCGTGGAGAGCACGCCGACCATGCAGGTGTTGAGACCGCGCGGGTTGTCCGCCATCGCCTGCGTGGCCTTCTCCAGGTAGCCGCTCAGGTCAACGCCCTCTTTCTTCAGGAACGTCTGGAGCCGCGGCTGCTCCTCCGCATGAAAGCAGACAAGAACATCGGCGCCGCCCGCCGGGACCAGGGGCGAGTACACCCGCTTGCCGAATCGGACGTGGGATTCGACCGAGCCGCCCCGCTGAGACATCCCGTGCACTTCGGACTTCTTCACGTGGTAGCCGGCAAACAGGGCCGCCCAACTGCAAATTTCGGAGGCCTTGAGAATCCCCTGTCCGCCGATGCCACCGAACGTAATGCTGTACACTCGATTGTTCATAGCCAGCGACCTATCTTCGTAGGGTGCGTATCACGCACCATTCAACCGTTCCCGGTCCCCAGAATTGGTGCGTAGTACGCACCCTACAAGACTACCTTCTCAACAGCTTGCATGGATGCCTGGAGATAATCACGGACAGGGCATCCTCGTTGACACGTGTCTCCAGGATCGTTCGGAACTCCTCGAGGTTCTTCGGGTCCACGACGTCCACGTGGTCCACGCCGCAGGCCCGGCAGATGTCCTCCAGGATGAGCTTCTTCGTCGGCTCATTGCGGATCGTCAGGCCCGTCGCCGGATGTTGCTGCCCGCCCGTCATCGCCGTGGTGGAGTTGTCCAGAATCAGGATCACGCCCTTGGCCTTATTGTAGGCGGCGTTGATCAACCCCGTGATGCCGGAATGGACGAACGTCGAGTCGCCCAAGACGCCCACGATCTTCTTGCCCGCGACCCTTTGCGCCAGCCCTCGTTGAACGTCACGCCGGCACCCATGCACACGCAGGAATGCAGCGCCGACATGGGTGGCAGGCAGGCCAGCGTGTAGCAGCCGATGTCGCCCGCGACGTACGCGTCCAGCTTCTTCAAGGCGGCAAAGGTCGCCCAGTGCGGGCACTCGGGGCACAGCCGCGGCCTGCGTTTGACGACCCTGACCTCCTGCTTCACCTGGCCCGCCACCAGGGGCGGGATCAGTTCCGGAGACAGTTCGCCGATGCGGAACGACCGGTCTTTCGCCGCAACTTTCACGCCGAGCGCCTTGACGTGTTCCTCGATGAACGGGTCCAGCTCCTCGACGACGACCACCTTCTTGACCGTCTTGGCGAACGCCTTGATCTTATCGTCGCAGAATGGATAGGTCATGCCCAGTTTCAGGTACGACGCGTCGGGGTAATTCTCCTTCACGTACTGGTACGCGACACCGGACGTGACAAAGCCCAGCTTGCCATTGCCCTTCTCGATCCGATTGAAGCGGCTTTTCTCCGACAGGGATTGAAGCTGCTGGAGCCGCTTTTCGACAAGGATGTGCCGCTGGTAGGCATTACCCGGGACCATGACGTACTTGGCAATGTTCCGCTCGAACTCGGGCCGGGGCGGAACCTGCCGCTCCTTCAGAACGACGTTCTCCTTGGTATGGGAGACGCGTGTGGTCATTCGCAGCAGGACGGGCGTATCGTACCGCTCGCTGATCTTGAATGCCTCCTGGATGAACTCCTTGGCCTCCGCGGGACTGGCCGGCTCGAGCATCGGCAGCTTCGAATAGAGGGCGACCCAGCGCGTGTCTTGCTCGTTCTGCGAGGAGTGCATCCCGGGGTCATCGGCGACCACCACAACGAAACCGGCCAGGATGCCGGTGTAGGAGGCCGTCATCAGCGGGTCCATTGCAACGTTCAGCCCGACGTGCTTGCACGCAAACAGGCTGCGGGCCCCGGCGATCGCGGCCCCGAGGGCGACCTCGAAGGCCACCTTCTCATTGACCGACCACTGCGCATCCACGTCGGGGAATTGTGCCAGCGTCTCCAGCACCTCCGTGGAGGGGGTCCCCGGATAGGCACACGCCACACTCAACCCGGCCTCATAGGCCCCGTAAGCCAACGCCTCGTTTCCGGACAGCAACGCCTGATTCGATGTACTTGTCTTGGCCATAGGCCCTTCATTATAAGGGCCGGACCGGCCGATTCAACAAGCTGGCGCAAAAAAAGTCCCTGGGAAACCCAGGGACTTCGTGCCTTCTCGTGATCCAATCCCACGGCCTTAGAAAATGTATTCGAAGTTGACCCGCAGGAAGTAGGCGTCGGTGTCGCTCGGCGCCACGTAGTAGTCGCCGGGGATGAAGTACTCCGCCAGGAAGTGCCCGTACATCTGATCGCTGAACTTGTACCGCAGCCAGGAGGTGAGCAGTTGGCCGCGGAACTTGTCCTCGCTGGAGACGTGCATCTTCGAGGGGATCACAGCGCCGGTGTTCTGATCGGCCAGCAGGATATGGTAATCGCCCGTAAGCTGCCACTGCTTGTTGATCTGGATCCGGTGCCCGATGTTGAACCGGTGCAGGTTGGTATTGTCCGCCGCCCGCGTCTCATTCGCATAAGTATAGATGAGCAGTTCGCTCCAGCGCGGCCAGCGGCCCCAGAGCAAATCAAAGCGCTCGATCCGGTCCGTGCCGGGATCATCGCCGGAAGCATATTCATACGTAAAATGGGTGGCGTTGTCGTGCGGGTCCTTGAACTGGTACTCCAGGGTGTCCAGGGTGCCGAACGCCAGCACATCGTGCCTGGGCCCGAGATCCACGACCGCCAGCGGGCTTCCGGGCCGCGGCTCGTCCCCGACCTTGCCGCCTGTCTGCACAGCGCCTTCCGCACGATACTTCCAGTGGTCGCCGCGCGTGCCAGCCACGGCCGCGCCGAACGTATAGAGATCGCCCTTCTCGCTCCAGATATAGGGGAAGTTGGTGAGCGGATGGTCGAGGGGGCGGTCCTGCTTCCAGATGAAGAAGCCTTCCAGTTGGGCCGGCCTCAACAACGAGGTGTTCGTCGCATAGAGAATGCCGGCCTGCTCTTTGCTCTCCATGAGCCCCCGGTCCTGGTCGTTGATCGGTTTGAGCCAGCGGTCGGATTCCGGCGCGTTGTTCGCATAGATCAGGTCGACCTTCGTGGAACGTCTCCGCCCAGTCATAGGTGAACCGGGCCGCATCGAACAGGCCGATCGTGCGGGAGCCATCGAGCGGCGAGGCATCCAGGACCAGCCAGCCGACGCCGAAGATGATGTCCTGACGGCCCACGGTCGCCGTCAGCGGCAAACCGCCGAGGTTGCGAATGTTCACATTGAACCAGTCAAACAAGGCCTCATCCGGATTGAAACTCGTCACGTGAGGATTCTCGCTGCCGGGCGGATTCGGATTCGTGAACTGGGTCTTCGTCTCCGGCTGCTGCCACGTCCGGAACTCCCACACCAGCCGCGTATTGAAGCTGACATTCTCGTCCAAAGCCCATTTCGTCCACCAGCGCGTGCGATAGCGCTCGTACATCCACCTGGCATCGGTTGCATCGGCCGGATTCAAGGTCTGCCAGTTCTCGCCGGCCTCGATCCGGAGCCGCTCGTCCAACCCCATGTGCAGCCAGGGGGTCGGGTCGTGGAACGTCTGCCAGAGGTCCGGCCAGAACAGTTCTTTGTGAGTAGGGGCGGCAGGTTTTGCCGCTTCTTTCGCGGGCGCCGCCGCAGCCGGTGCCGGTTCTTTCGCCGGGGCAGCGGCCGCCGCGGCAAAGACCGCGGAGCCGGCGACCGCGAGCACCATTGCCATAACCACTCCGGCTTTCCACGCTTGCTGTCTCATGTTGCTTCTCCTTTACCTCCCAGAGTACTTGCGTACAATCGGCCGGCGCCTGTGACCACGGCACTCTACGGCATCACGGGACACATCGGCTGCAATGATTGGCGCTCCCACAGGTGAACGGGGAACCGACAGGAGGAAACCGATGACCGGGACCGGTCAACCGATTGACCATGCATGTCCTCTTCTCCCCTTCGTGTCCACGACCGCACCGGCCCCCGACAGGGCATTTTCTCTCCTCGACGCACGTTCTCCACCAACCTGCGGGCCGTCACGTGAATCGCACGCGCAACCGGCCTCCAACACTTTTCTAATCGGACAATAATGCACGAAATCAGTACAAAAATAAAGCCCCTTTTCGGACAATGCGGCAAAATTCGCGTGACAGACGGGGGTCGCCAGCCGGCCACAGCCCCTGTGAACAGGGGGATTCTCCCGCACGGAACTGCTTCTCTTCGCTCCTAAGTCCTTATGTAAAAAAACTTTAACATCGCTGCCCGGTCGCCGGGTAGCTCAGGCCAGACCCAGAAGACCCAGGGCATTTTCCGCCAGGATCCGCTCGAGCTTTTTTTGCGGAAGATGCAGATTTTCCAGTCGTGACAGCGTCACGCTCTGGTCGGTCCACGGAGAATCGGTGCCGAAGAGCAGATACGTCATCCGGGTGCCCCAGGATCATCTCGCGCGACCGCTCGGGGCCCAGGTCGTCCATCGCGAACGACATTTCCATGTAGATTTTGCGGCCGAGCAGGTGCCGGCGTACCTCCTCCCACTGCTGCCAAGCCCCCAGGTGCGTGGTCACGAGCTTGAGGGCTAGGGAACGTCTCGGCGATTCCCAGCAGCTTCTGCGGATCGGCCCGGCGGGTCCGCGGAAACGCAATGTCGTACCCGGTGTGCATAACCAGAAGAAAGCCCTGCCGGACCACTTCTTCGTAGAACGCAAACATCCGGTCGTCATCGGCGAAGAAATCCTGGTAGAACGGATGCAGCTTGATCCCCTGAAAACCCTCCGCGCAAATGCGCCGGATGCCGTCGAGACAGGCGGGGTCCGCCGGATGCACCGAGGGGAAGGGAATCAGCCGGTCCGAGCGAATAGCCGCACACCAGCGCAAAATCGGCTCGAACTGTTCCGGCTTGGTCGCGATACAGCACACTACACTTTTTTCGATGCCGGCCTTGTCCATCGATCGCAGCAGTATCGGCGATGGTCCCATCGAGATACGCTTTGATCCCGGCGCACTCCACCAGAAGGGCCTTCATCGCACGGCGCCGGCGCATCGGGAAAGGCGTGCGTGTGAAAATCTATGGTCCTCTGTTTCATACCCCTGAGAATTTACCATTTATGATTTACGATTTATGATTTGGACGCGAAATCATAAATCATAAATCGCAAATCGTAAATAGGAATGGGCGTTTGTCATGCAGGCGATTGGGACTTCTTCAAGAACGACAGGTTCGCGCGGCACAGCGGCATCGAGTTGCTGGAGATCGCGCCCGGCCAGGGCCAAGGCGCAGATGGCGATCGAAGATCGCCACCTCAACGGCGTGAACCTGGTCCACGGCGGTGCAGATCTTCACCCTGGCCGACCTGGTGTTCGCGGCCGCCTCCAACTCGCACGGCACCGTGGCCGTCGCGATCAACGCCAGCATCTGGTTCGTCAAGGCGGCGCAAACAGGGCACGCTGTTCGCCGAGGCCAAGGAAGTCTCCCGCAATCCCAAGCTGGCCACCTACTCGATCCAGGTCACCGACGACGCCGGTGAGACTTGTCGCCAGTTCGAGGGCATGGTGTACCGCAAGAAAGTATCAGATCGGGCAACCCGCCCAGGAACAGAGGCTGATAGGCCACGATGAGCGCTCACATGATCGGGGGCGCCTGCCGCAGATACATACAGCTCTGCTGGACTGGTGCCCGAGCACGCGCACCTGCCTGGCGCAGAACCAACGATCCGTACGCAATCTGGGTCTCGGCGAGATCATGCTCCAGCAGACACAGGTCCGCAACGGTCGTGCCCTACTACGAGCGATTCCTGGAGCGACTTTCCGACCGTCGAGAGCTGGCCCGCGCTCGACTCGATACGGTCCTCAAGTTGTGGGAGGGCCTGGGCTACTACTCCGCGCCCGCAACTCTGCACCGGCCGCGGCGGGAATCCTGGCTGCGATTGCGGCGGCCGACTTCCCCAGACCGAGAGGAATTGCTCACGCTGCCGGGCATCGGCCGCTACACCGCCGGCGCGATCGCCAGCAACGCATTCGATGCGCGGCCCCGATGTGGACGGCAACGTCAGCAGCGGTCCTGTGCCGGGTCTTCCGCATCCGCGGCAATCCCAAAGATGTCGCGGTCCAAAAGAGAACTCTGGTCCATCGCCGGGAGTTGGTACCTGAACGCAAGCCGGGCCTCTTCAACCAAGCCTGATGGAAATCGGCGCCGAGGTCTGCACGCCGCGGAATCCACGGTGCGATGGTTGCCCGCTGAATCGTCTATGCGAGGCCAGACGCCGCAAGCGAGCCGGCATGCCTGCCGCAGCCGCCGTCCCAAGAGGCCACTGCCAGCCACACCGTTGTCGTCGGCGCGATCTATCGCAACGGCCGAATCCTGATCGACAAACGCAAACCCGAAGGGCTGCTCGGCGGCCTCTGGGAATTCCCCGGCGGCAAGATCAGGCCGGGCGAGTCCCTCGAAGCTGCGCCTACGCCGCGAGGTCCGCGAGGAAGTGACCATCACAATTCGGGTGAATCGAGAGATTGCCGTCGTCGACCACGTCTACTCGCACTTGCGTGTCCGCATCCACGCCTTCGAATGCACCTACATTTCCGGCACAGTACGTCGCGTCGCGGTTTCATAGGTGCGTGCCGGCGACCTGCACCGATGCTTTCCCGGCGGCTAACAAGAGAATCATCGAAATCCTGCACTCTCGGAAACGCACAACTTGAAAGGAGATGTAGCTATGGGAGCACGAATCACAGGATGGACGGTGTCGTTGACCACGCTTTCGACCTTGTTGCTCGGTTGTGCCGCGGGAGACTCGGCAACCCAACAGAACCGCACGGCCAGAGTCCTGATCATCGGCGACTCCATTTCGATTGGCTACTTCGAGCCGACGAAGCAGCTTCTCGCAGGCAAAGCGGAGGTCTACCACGACGCCGGGAATGCGGGCCGCGCGCAGGAAATAGCCTGGCGCAACTCGACGCGTGGCTGGGGGACACGCCGTGGGATGTGATTCACTTCAACCATGGCCTGCACGATCTCAAGTACGTCGATGCCAAGGGCACCCTGGTCGCCACCGACCAGGGCACTCAGGTTATGTCCGTCGACGAGTACGCCCGCAACCTGGAGCAACTCGTCAAGCGGCTCAAGCAGACGCGGGCCAAGCTGATCTTCGCCACCACGACGCCGGTCCCGGACGGTGCGGCGGGTCGATCAAAGGCGATGTCGAACGGTACAACCGCACAGCCATGGCCATCATGAAGCGACGCGGCGTGCGGGTGAACGATCTCTACGCGTTCGCTCTGCCCCGGCTGGCGCTCCATCCAGCAGCCGAGCAACGTCCACTTCACCGAGGCAGGCTCTCGCCTGCTGGCCCAACAGGTGGCCAACAGCCTCCTCGCGGCCCTGCCCAAGTAGCATGGGCGTGTTGCCCATGAGTCGCAGGGCCATCCCCGCCTGCGCGAGGGCAGGCTCTGGCCCTGCCTTCCAGGCGCTCACCACCGAGCCCGCGCTGACCAACCAGGCATCCAGGTCGGCCCGGACGATTCGTCATCGATCAGATGCGGATACTGGATGGACGATCTGTTCGATCTGTTCTGTCTGGCCCGGCGAGAGCCGATCGGCGGGGTCCAGGGTGCCGATGTAGCTCATCAGACCTTGGCGTTTAAGAATGTACGAGATGCCCGGGATGCAGCGGGCGAAGCTATTGTCGGCATCAAAGATCGCCTTATTGGCCAGGGTCAGTTCGGCGCGGTGTAAGCATCTCCAGCAGCACTGGCCCACCCGCTCGGTGGATCTTATGAATGGTCTCCAGGCTCTCCGCCGCCCTTTTGGTCCAGCATGCCCACTGACCAAGAGCCCCTCGATCCCGCAGCCGCCTATCCTGCCCTGCGCGAAATACATAGGATGTCAGGAGATCGACGATAATGTTATCATCATTGCCGGTCTGCGGGCAATTTGGTTTCCACGCCCGATTCGGCCACGGCTTCGAGTACATCGAGCGTCTGGTAGCGATTGAAGGTAGATGTTGATCGCCCGCACGTTCGGGATTTCGACCAGCCTGGACCAGAACTCCTTCGGCAACACCATGTGGCTGATCGTGCTCTGGAGGTCAAGCCCATGATAGGGATAACGTCGGCCACCTGTCTCGCATGGTCGATCAGTTCGTCGACAGATTTCCCTCGCAGCGCAGTAAGGGAGAGCAGGCCGAGATCATAACCCAATTGGACCGCTAATTGAGCCTCGCGAACGGCTTGGGAAATATTCCGGCCCACCCAGCGACAAGAATCGGCTCAGGCGTCAGGTGCATGCTCGCACCGCTTCTTGTCGCGGAGAGATGGTGCGTGGTACGCGCCTCCGGACGCCGCGGCGGTCTGGGCCGCCGACTCCAGAACCGGCTTATACAGTCCCACTTTCGGATCGTGGATGGCCAGAAATTGGGTCGTATGTACGCCCACGGCGACGCCGCCCG
>CAVOUO010000023.1:0-287694 GCA_963699595.1 uncultured Planctomycetota bacterium | reverse complement strand
CTCGGTCACGGTGGACGGTGAGGAGCAGGGGCAGCAGGCTCTGGCCGACCGCATTGTCCAGACGTGCCGCCAGCGAAAGGTCAAGTTCACCGACGTGGCCGTGGCCCTGGACTGCGTCTCGTTCATGCAGCACGTGGTGCACAGCGAATTCAGCGATCCCAAGCGCATCGCGGCCACCGTTCGTTTCGACACGGAAGAGGCTCTCGCGACGGACATCTCGGAAATGGCGGTCGCCTTTCGCGTCGCGTCCCCCGGCGAGGAGGGGACCAATCTCGACGTCTTCACCGCGCAGCGGGCGACGCTGTCGGACATCCTGCTGTCGCTGCAAAGCCATGGGATCGACCCGGTGGCCGTGGACCCCGATGTGTGCTGCCTGGCTCGGTACCTGGTCGAGTACGCCAAGACCCCGGAGCCGTCCGAGCAGAGCACGTTGTACGCGCTGCTCTCGGACAGCCGGGGCTATCTCGTCGTGATGTCCGGGGCGCGGCAAACCTCCGTGCTGCGGACGTTCCTGCTGGGATCGGCGCAAGAGAGAACCGCGGTGCTGCGCGCGAGACGCTGGTCACGACGGCTCTGGCCGATACGGCTCATCCGGTAGGCCGCCTCTGCGTCTTCGACGCGGCGGGCGGGATTCGCACCGAGTCCCTCCACGAGGGGACAGGGCTCCAGGTGAGCGCGTGCGATCCGGCTGCTCTGGCGAGCGTGAAGTCAGGCGAAGTCAGGGAAGGTGTCAATGTCGTGGACTTTGCCCTCGCCTGCGGGGCCGCTCTGTCGCCGGCGGAGAAGGTCAACAGCGTCAATCTGCGCAACGATCACATGCCCTATCTCGGCCGGAAACGCCGGCTGCAGAATGCCGTGCGGCTCCTGAGCCTCGCGGTGACGATTCTCCTGCTGGCGGTCGGCGTGTTCTTCCATTCCCAGTTGATTCGGGTGAACAAGCAGCGAGAAAGCCTTCGTGACAAGCTCGAACTGGATTACCTGGCGGTCATGCCGGGCGAAACGAAGCTCCCGACGCCGATGAAGCAGGGCGTCGATAAGCTTAGGTCGACCCTCCGGCGTCTGCAAAACGACAAAACGGGCGTGATGGAGCAGGGGTCCATAGCCGCGAAACTCACGTCGGTGCTCCAGGGAATCAACGGTTGTGCACGCCAGACGGACCTGAACATTCGATCGATTGTGATCACGGACACGAGTATCGTCGTCAATGGTGACACGTCCAGCCGGGAGAATACCGTGAACGGGCTGCGGGCCGCGATGGAGAAAGTGGGCCTGAGGATCGACCACCAGGGCGCGAATCGTGAGGGCGAACGAGATACGTTCAGTATCACCCTCGTGCCGCTCAAGAAGGGGAAGGGGGCCTGAGCCATGCGAGAGGTCTATAAGAACCCGATGTTGTACTACCTGCTGATTCCCGTATTGGTGGGCCTGTGGCCGCTGCTGGTCTGGGGAGTCTACCTGCCGCGTGCGGAAGATGACCGCGAGTTCGAGGGGGGGCTGTGCGTCGAAGGCCAGGCACGCGTCATCGATATCCTGCAGCTTGACCCGGATCGGCCGAACATCGCGCCGGGTCCAGGCCAGATTACCGCTTCCTTCGACTACGGCAGTGCGGTGACCCGGGTGGCCAACCTGTGCAAGATCCCGCCCAGCAATTGCCCGTTCACCAGCAGTGGTACGATGGTTTCCGGCGGGAAGAAACGCCAGGATGCGCGGGTGGAGCTCAAGAGCGTCGGGATCGTTCAGGCCGCCAAGTTCCTTTGGACGATTCAATCGATGTGGGCGACCCTTCAGTGCGAGGCCGTCACGCTCACCAAGAAAAAAGGCACGCCGGACCAGTGGGACGTGGATCTTCGTTTCATGTACCACTACTGAGCCGGGTCAGCCAATCGGGCGATCCACGCAGCCTGCCGAGGCATCCTTCCTTCACAATTCGGGAATCTGAGATATCACTATATGTAGTAGGTTGCCCATGTTCTCACCCCGCATATGGAACGCCTTTGCTCAAGATGCGGCTCTCGGACACCGATCAGCGAAAAACGTGCCTATCAGTACTAACAGACCGCTTTTTTGGCCCTTCTGGAGCCATTCTGATGGTCGAAAAACATGCTCTTTCCGGCGGAAACTTTTCTAAAGTTTTGGTACACAACGTGTCGATATCAATAGTGTTTCAAGCCTCAGAAGGAATTGCGAGGCATACAACATATAGTGGTATCGGGAATTGCCCAGAGGACGGGGGCACGCATACAAGGCGAGTTTTTTTGCAAGGGAAGGCGGATGCCGGATCTTGATCCGAACAGTTTGGCGAAAGACAGTGAGCCGTGGGTCGATCCTCTTGAAGCGGATCTGGCCCGCGATAAGGACCTGATCATGGAACAGATCCTGGAGAACATCAATCATACGCCCTTGGGACAGGTGCTGAAGAAGATTGCCTCTTTGCCGGAGGTTCGTCAGCAAAAGGTGTTGCGCCTGCGGCGGCAGATCACGGCCGGCAAGTACGACCTGACCGAGCGATTGGATGACGTTCTCGACAAAGTGTTGGAAGATTTGATCACGTGATCGGCAACACCGGCGCGGACACGCCGCAGCGTGCAGGAAGGTGTGGCTGGCCCGACGAACAGGGGGGCTCCTGACGGCCGCGGCAAGGGTCGTTACGGTTGTCGGGTCACGTCCGGGATCTCATCGTCCACCTCGTCCATTTCCACCGGGTGATAGCCGGGCTGTTTCGACCTCTCCAGTTCCTCCCGGTAGGCGAGGATCAATCTGTCCTGGATTCGTCTTCGGCATTTGGCGTTGATGGGATGGGCGATGTCGGCATGAAGCTTCGCCTTGCCCCGGAGATCCTTCTTGGCCCGATTGTCGGGCAAGGCTGTCCCGCAGCCGCTGCAGAACCTCGCGCCCAGATGGTTCTTCCCCCGGCATTTGACGCAATGGTCGCTCATCTTGCGGGACGGCATCGCGACGAAGTATCCGCCCTCCCCCTCGATGACCTTGATGTCGCGAACGACGAACTCATCGTCCAGCGTCATCGAGCAGAATGCCTTCAGCCGATCGCCTCGATTCCGCACCAACCTGACTCGGACCTCCGTTATCTCCATGTCTCTGGCCTCGCTCAAACCCTACCATCTGTTATTCCTCACGACAGTGCTTCCGCAGCCTGTCTCTTTCGTCAGGATTTCGCGCACCGCTTCCACGCGTTCGGTATCTCCGCGCTCGAAGAGGAGGAACATGGTAGAACCGCTGCCGCTCAGACAGACCGGGCCAATCTCCAGCGCTTCGATAGCTTCCTTCCGTTCGCCGAGTTCCTCGTAAAGCTGAAAACAGCTTCTTTGGAGCATATTTGCGCACATCCGGGCGACCAGAATCAATCCTGTTTTCGTCCAGGAATGCGGTTATTTTGGCGTGCCGTTGTTCGTAGAGGGCCGGGTCGTGACGATAGTTGGCGTAGACTTCTTTGGTGGAGGAGTTTACGTCGGACAAGATCAGGAGGGCCGTGAAGGGGAAGGCGCCGGTCAGCTCGGCGATTTGTTCGCCCCGTCCCGTGCAGTAGGCCAGCGGGCCGTTGAGGAAGAAAGCAACATCGCTGCCCAGCCGCGCGGCCATCTCCACGAGGCGGCTCCGGGACAATCCGAGATTCAAATACCTGTTGAGACCCAGGAGGGTCGCCGCCGCGTCACTGCTGGCGGAGCCCAATCCGGACCCGGCCGGGATGTTCTTCACGAGAGTGAGCCGGACCCCGTGGGCCTGGCCGGTTTCCCGCAGGATCTGTTCGGCGGCCCGGTAAACCAGGTTGGTCTGGTCCGCGGCGCCCACCGCGGTCCCTCGCAGCGGAACTCGATGGCCGTGGTCTGCCCCGGCTCGATCCGGATCTCATCGTACCAGTCCACCTTGGCCATGACGGTCTCGATCTCGTGGAAGCCGTCCGGCCGTTTGCCGGCGATCAGCAGGCTGAGGTTGAGCTTGGCCGGAGCTCGCACCAGCAGGCGCTCGCCCATGTGCTCGAACTGTTGTGCGTCGGTCATATTCTGCCCGGGTCTGCAACCAAAGGACGCTATGCTTTCCTATCTAATGGCGTTTGCCGAACTTGCGTGTTGACATTGTATTGGCGGCCGAATACCTTGGGTAGCCTATGGGAACAATCATCGACTTCGTCCTCCATTTGGACAAACATCTTAGTGTGATCCTGGAGCACGTGCGGCCTTTGGAGCTACCTGCTGTTTTTCGCGGTGATTTTCGCGGAAACAGGCCTGGTGGTGACGCCGTTTCTCCCGGGAGATTCCCTGGTTTTCACTTTGGGCGCTCTGGCCGCCGCCCCGGACTCTCCTCTGAACATCGGCTGGGTATTCGTGGTTCTGTCCGTTGCGGCCATCCTGGGCGACAGTGCGAACTACGCCATCGGCAAGTACTTTGGCTCGATCATCTTGAAGAAGCAAGGGACGTGGTTCCTCAAGAAGGAGCACATCGAGCGCACGCACAGGTTCTATGAGAAATACGGCTCCAAGACCATCGTTCTGGCACGCTTCGTTCCGATCGTCCGGACGTTTGCGCCCTTCGTGGCCGGGGTCGGCCGGATGAGCTACCCGCACTTTCTGACCTACAACGTGGTCGGCGGGCTTCTCTGGATCACGCTCTTTGCCTTCGGCGGGTACTTCTTTGGAAATACCCCGATGGTCCAGAAGAACTTCGGATTCGTCATTATCGCGATTATCATCATCTCGATCCTCCCGGCGGTGATCGAAATCTGGAAGGAAAGAGACGACGTCCGCCTGTGGAGGGAGCGGTCGACAGCGTGCAGCAGAGCGATTCTTGAAGAACTCCGATCCGTATGAACGAAGCACAGAGGCACACACTGCTCGGGATCGCGCGGGACACCGTCAAGGCCATCGTTACCGGCGTGCCGCTGCCGAAACCGCAATCGGATGAGCCGGCCCTGACGGCTTGCTGCGGGTGCTTCGTCACGTTGAAGACCCGGGGCAAGCTGCGCGGGTGCATCGGCCAATTCACCTCCGATCGGCCTCTGGTCGAGCTGGTGGTGGAGATGGCGGAAGCCTCCGCCTCCAAAGATCCGCGCTTCTTCGGTTACCCCCTGACCGCACGGGACCTGCGGGACCTGGATATCGAGATTTCCGTCCTGTCTCCGCTGGAGCGGACGGATAATCCGCTGGGTCTGCGGCTCGGGCGTGGACGGCATCTACATAAAAAGGGGCTATGCCTCCGGCTGCTTTTTGCCCCAGGTCGCGGCGGAGACCGGCTGGACCACGGAGGAGTTCCTGTCCTACTGTTGCTCCCACAAGGCGGGCCTCCCGCCCGATGCTTGGAAGGACCCCAAGACCGAAATCTATCTGTTCACGGCCGAGGTGTTCGGCACTTCTCCGGAAGGCGTCTGATCCCTGCACGTCCTGTAATCGCTCCCTCTTGGGACGCAGGCAGGTTACACGAGAAGAAAGTGGTATCTCCCACCAGTCGCACTTGCTATAATGTATGGAGAGTTTCACGTGTGAAGTTTGAAGTTTCAAGTCATGGATCTGCGATCCTTCAAACTTTACACTGGTTTGACGTGGAGGAGGAGTATGATGCGGGGGCTCGCCGCAGCTCTCATTCTTGCCGTGCTTTGCCTGGCCGGGTGCACACCATCGTACCATGCCCGCACTGTGCCGACCCACGGAGACGAAGCGCGGCAGGACGGCACGGCGCTCCTGGAGCGGCTGCGCAGCGAGCATCTGCCGGCCCTGGTCTCGGTGGAGCCGTGGGAGAACAAGTACGGCCCGGGGCTCAAGCTCACCACCGACCACTATGAGATCTTCTCGACCGTGGCGGAGCCCCTGATGCTCCGCATGGTCCCGGGATTCATCGAGTCCGCCTATGACGGCTACAACAATCAACTGCCGCAGCCCCTCGACACGGCCAGTCCCTTCCAGATCTACTTGTTCGCCGACCGCCGGCAGTGGGAGGACTTCACGCACAGCTTCGCCGGCGAGCAGGCCGCGATCTTCTGCAAGATCAAGAGCGGGGCCTACTATCTCAACGGCGCCTGCGTCGTCTACGACATCGGCCCCCAGCGGACGCTCTCGGCGCTGGGGCATGAGGGCTGGCATCAGTTCAACAGCCGGCATTTCAAGTACCGCCTGCCGAGCTGGCTGGATGAAGGGGTCGCCATGCTGTTCGAGACCAGCGTCAGCGAAGGGGGCCTCTTCCGGTTCGATCCCTCTGCCAACACCCAGCGGCTCGGCGCCCTCAAGGACACGCTCCGCCATGGCAAGCCGATCCCGCTGCAGGAGCTGGTGGCCACCAGTCCCGGCGAGGCGCTGGCCACGGACCAGGCCGAGGCCGTGATGGCGTTCTACAGCCAGTCCTACGCGCTCGTGCGTTTTCTCCGCGAGGTCGACTACGGCCGGCGTCTGGATTCCTACCGCCGTCTGCTCTCGGACGGCCTCCTGGGCCGGTGGCCCCTCGACGAATCCGCCGGAACCACCGCCGCGGACCGCAATCTCCCGCGCACCATCCCCTGGAACCGCCAGGTCGGCCGCCAGCTCTTCGAGCACTACATCGGTCCCGACCTCGACCGGCTCGACCAGGAATACACCGCCTTCTGCCATCGCATCACCCGCGGCCTCGTCGTCACGCGGATCGACGAGAACGAACAACTCGCCCGGGCCGAGTGATCCCGACTGTGCACGTACCTGTCCGAGGCAGGAGGATCTCGCCGTTCTGTCATTCCCGCGAAAGTGGGAATCCAATCGTTGTCTGTGTGTCACCATTTGAAGTAGCAGCCGTAATGGCGGTAGACCCTCCAATTGCCCAGGAAGACTGCCCGATAGAAGCCCGGGATGGGGTCTTCCCGAGGCTTGGGCTCGGGGGCGATCTTCTCCGCCTTCTGGAAGCTTGCCGCCGGGATGAGGAATTTCTGGTCGCACGTGAGGCACTTGGCCCGCTTGCCGGCGTGCTTGCTGTCGAACGCGATCAGCGCACCGCACTTGGGACAGTTGAATTCGATGGTCACAGCCGTCGCCTTTAGAACACCTGACCTTGGTGAAGCTGTTGTAAGATTGCAATGCGTTTTTACAGGATAGATGTAAAATTGCACTTCCTGTCAGTCGCGCTGCATGCAATCCACGAAGGCCTTGAGATCGTTCACCCACTTCTGGGCTTCGAGCAGGTCCACCTTGTCCGCCTTGACGAGGAGGGACAGGTGCTTCTCCAGGGTCATCATCTTCTCGTCGGACTTGTTGCGCGTCTTGGTCTGCAGTTGTGAGTAGAGCTGCTCGATCTTGCCGGTGCGGATCAGGTTGGCGACGGCGTAGTTGTTGTTGAGGATTTCCATGGCCACGAGGCGGCCCTGCCCATCCTTGCGGGGGACCAGCTTCTGACTGATGACACAAGCCAGGCCCAGCGAAAGCTGATTGCGGACCTCGGCCTGGCGGCCCTCCGGGAAATAGTCGAGGATGCGGGTGATCGAGCCGGTGACGTCCCGCGTGTGCAGAGTCGAGAAGACGAGGTGTCCGGTCTCGGCGGCCATGAGCGTCATGGCAATGGTCTCGGCGTCGCGCATCTCGCCGACGAAGATCACATCCGGGTCCTCCCGCATCATTTCCTTGAGGCCATCGTGAAAGGATTTGACGTCCCGGCCGACCTCCCGTTGGGAGATCATGGAGGATTTCTGCGGGAGAATGTACTCGATGGGGTCTTCTACGGTGATGATCCGGCAGGCGGCCTTTTCGCTGATGCGGCCGACCAATGAGGCGATGGTCGTGGACTTGCCCGCCCCGGTGATGCCGGTCAGCAGGACCAATCCGGCTTTGAGATCGATGATGTCCTGCCAAATATCGTTGGGAAACCCGATCTGCTCGATCGGGGGGACATCGAGGGCCAGGGCCCGGATCGCCGCGGCGAAGCCGTCATTCTCCCGAAAGACGTTGATGCGGAACTGCAAGTTCCCGACGCGGTAGGAGCCGTCCACGCTGTGCTCCGTCTGGAGCTTCTGCAGGCCGTGCTCTTTCAGCAGCGGAAAGATGAGCTGTTTGGCAATGTCAGGCGTGACGGCCGGGCCTTTGAGCTTCACCAGCTCGCCGTCGATCCGATACGCGGGCGGGGCGCCGACCTTGATGTGCAGATCCGAGACCCGCAGGGCCCCGTGCTCCTCGAAGTACTTCAGCATATCGAGAATGCTGTACTTGCCGGCATTCTCGGTCGGATAGACCTTCGCCGAAGGGGAGTATTCCGCTGTTGTCGCTTGTGTCATGGTTTTCTCCGTAGCAGCCAGGGCCAACGCCATCGGGGCACGCTTTTTCCGCCGACTCGCCGCATTATACCCCGAAAACCGGCTCATACATAGACGGAGCGGGCGCACTTGCACTGACTTCGCCCTGCGGCGGATCGGTAACTGGCTTCGTTTCGCACACTCAGTTCTCAGTTCCCGGTTCTCAGTCAACTGGGAACTGCCAACTGGCAACTGTCAACCTGTCTTCTTGGCCTTCATCGGCGCCGGCGGAAAATGGGTCTGTAACCAGCTTGGCCTCCATTGGCACCCGTGGAAATTGGCTTTGTTTCGCCGGACCCACTGGGAGCCGGATCGCTCCTAACCCCTGTGCCGCAAAGACTTTGTCCTTCGCCTGGACCAACACAAATTGGGTTTGTTTCGCACGATTGCCCCTGGGTCTGGGCCACAGTAGCATGGCCGTCCCGCCCAGGATTGAGATTCACGGGCAGGGCCTGCCCTGAGAGGCGCAGCCGAAGGGATGCCCGTGCCACGTGGCGAGCCGCAAATTGGCTTTGTTTCGCACAATTGACTCTGGGCCTGCGGCGTGTTCGTCGTGACCCCGGCAGGCGTTTCCGGGTTCCCAAACGCGTTTCTTCGCGTTTGGGGTCCCTCTTCGTGGAGCCTGCCCTCGACCTGATCGAGGGTTGGGCGTCCCCGTCCGACTTCTTCCTCGGGACCGGCGCAAATTGGCTTTGTTTCGCACGATTGCCCTAGGTCCGGCGGCGTGTTCGTCGTGACGCCGGCAGGCGGCTGCGGGTTCCCAAACGCGTCTTTTGGCGTTTGGGGTCCCTCCTCCAGGGCGGCGATCTTTGCCAGCAGGTTGTCCAGGGTGAAGTCCGGCGGGAGCGTCTCGGGCACCCGGTGGAACGGCCCTCCGCGGTCCTGCTCCATCGAAAGGTCCATAGGGTGCGTATCACGCACCGCTCCTCTTGGGCTGGTGGCTGGTCCACCCACCGCCCCCTGGCGCTGCCCCTGCACCTTGTGCAACTCCGCCATGGTCCGGTACAGGCTGTTCTCGATCCGCCGCTCGTACATCAGCAGCCGGTCCAGGACCTTGGTCTCGGAGAAGTCCTTCACCACCGTCAGACCTACGACCGGATCGGCCGCATCCGGCACGAGGCGCGGCCGCCACCGCTTGATCTGCGGGTCGTCGGCGCATTGCTGACACATCACGTCAAAGGACTCCGTGTGGAACCGCTCCGCCCGTTGCAGCCGCCAGGACAGGCCCGCGATCCGCTCCACCAGCCGCGACTCCGTCAGCCCCACCGGGGCCAGTTCCGCGCGGAACTGGTCCCGCAAGAGGTCGAAATCGTCGGTATCCTCGCCCACGACCACCGCCTGCTTGGCCAACAGGCCATGCTTGAGGGCGTTCTGGGCGACTTTGGCCTTGCCCTCGGGCGTACGCGGCCCGGTGGACTTCTGGGCATTGGCACGATTGGCTTCTGTTTGTGCTTCGGTCGTCATGTGTGAGCCTCCTGATTGATGATGTTTGATTTCTGATTTTTGATCTTTGATTCTTCATTTACTCCTAATACTGGACCGACCTTTACTTATATGCGCCTCCCTATATCGCGCCGTGTTGCACGAATCGTGCCGAAATTCTGTGCGCGCGTGACGCCCCGAAATCGCGCAACTCCTTGTGGTCAAAGGAATAAAAAAATTCTCGCACGCGGGGTGTTTTACCTTTTGGACTGTTGCACAAACGTGGTCGTTCGCAGGGTGAGCATGAACCACCGAAAGAAGCGGTTCAAGGGGGTGGGGGATCGTGTTTCTACCCACCGAGAGCCCAGGATCTTGACAACCGGCGCGCGTCGGAGCCTCTCGCCATGCCATTCGCAGGCTAAAGGCGACGGTTCATGGGCCGAACCCCTTGGGAAGACGGCCCATAGGCGGATTCCTTCGGAAGGAGTCTCACGGACGGCTTCGCCTTCCGGATTCTCTCCGCCTCCGCTTGTGCCCGGTCTCTTCTGCTTCCGGGCACGTGTGATCTTACTCCCAGACGATCCGAGGCCTCGCAGAGCGCCACGCAAGGCATTAAAGCTTAAAATAAGGGCTGGCCCCACCGACCTTCGGCCGTCGAGTACCAGTCCTCGAATTAAGTATGGTGTCCCCGGAATTCACTCGAATTAAGTATGGTGTCCCCGGAATTCAAGCGAGAATCTATCACTGGCACGCCCGTACGGGCCAGTCCCCGCCACGGCTTCATCCCGGCGGCTCAGGATAAATCGGTGACAGTAGAAGTAGTACGGAGAGACCCGAGAACGGAAGACGAAGGACGGCACGCCGCAAGTTCGCCCCGACGAAAGATGGGGTCAATTCTTGACACTTGGCGCATGTCGAGTGTCAAGAGTTGACCCTGAGTGCCAAAAATGTCACGCTGCCGCGCCTGGGCGGGGCCGGCGACGGCACAGGACAGAAGACGGAGGGC
The DNA here is from genome assembly GCA_963699595.1 of uncultured Planctomycetota bacterium. GTDB lineage: Bacteria > Planctomycetota > Phycisphaerae > Sedimentisphaerales > Anaerobacaceae > PLanc-01. The sequence continues at coordinate 277,015 of CAVOUO010000023.1, read as the reverse complement.
GGCGGGGGGCCCGGTCGGTGCGGGGCGAACGTGCTATTGCGCCGTCGGCACCGGCAAACCGGATTTGTCCCTCCATTCGTACAAATGCTTCTTGCGCCCTGCCACCAATTCCCGGAGAAACCCGATATTGATGGATTCCGGTTCCACTCCCTCGACCCATAGTTCGAAGAACTGCATCAGCATCTCACGCTCACTGTGGAGCTCGTAAAACTCGATGGCCTGCCGCATCGTCGTTTTGAACTCGTCGTTGGATTTCCACGGTTTGGGGATGAATCGGAAGATCTCCCCCTGGTTGATGGCTGTCAGCACCGTGGCTGTCTCAACATATCCGGAGAGGACCATCCTGATGATGCGGGGATACCGTTCCCTGACGGTCGTCAGAAGCTCCAGTCCGCTCATCTGGGGCATCCGTATGTCGGTGACGATCACGTGCACCGGGCTCCGCGCCAGGATCTCCAACGCCTCCCGGCCGCTGTGGGCGAAAAGGGTATGGTAGGGCTCATCCTGCAGCCCCCGTTTCAGCGCGGACAGCACGCTTTCCTCATCGTCCACAAACAACACGGTTCTCTTTTCCATCGCTCGTTGTCTCCTGTTCGTCATTCTCTTTCGTACCCCGCGGCAGCCGAATGGTGAATTTCGTCCCTGCCCCCACCGTACTATCCACCAGGAGCTTGCCCTGGTGCTTCTGCACCACAATGTCATACGAGACGCTCAGTCCCAGGCCGGTGCCCTTGCCGGGAGGCTTGGTCGTAAAAAACGGGTCGAAGATCCGCGAAAGATTCTCCGGCGCAATCCCGGGTCCATCATCGGCGATCTCGCAGACCACCTCCCCCGCGCCGGGGTAGGTGCGGATCGTGATGGTCCCTTTGTTGTCCCGTTTCTGGGACCGGATCGCCTGCGCCGCGTTGACCAGGATGTTCAACAGCACCTGGTTGATCTGGCCCGAGTGGCAGAAGACCAGCGGCAACTCGGAAAGCTCCGTCCGGACCTCGGCATCGTACTTGATCTCATTGCGCGCCACGACGAGCGTCGCCTCAATCCCCTTGTTGAGGTCGTATTCGTCGCGGCTGCCCGGCTGGTCGACCCGCGAGAAGTCCCGCAAGTTCTGGACGATGCTGGTGACCCGCTCCAGGCCTTCCCGCGAATCGTGGAACAAGCCCGGAAGGTCCTGGAGAAGAAAGTCCATGTGGACCTCCTCCCGGAATCGGTCCAGGTCGTCCAGCAGGTGGCGCACGTGCGGGTCCTCCCACGTGGCGAGTGCGCCCCCCAACTCCTCATATCGAGCCAGCAGGCTGCGGATCTTCTTCATGTATCCCTCCAGGGTCTCGAAATTGCTGGCGACGAAGCCCACGGGGGTGTTCATCTCGTGCGCCACCCCGGCGGCCAACTGCCCAATGGACGCCAATTTCTCCTGCTGCACCAGTCGCGACTGCATCTGCTGCAGGTCCCGGTGGGTGCCCTCCAGCTTCTGGTAGGCCAGCTTCAACGCCTCCTGCGACTGTTTCCGCGCCGTGATGTCGTGCAGCAGGCCCTGCGTCCCGCTGATCTGACCGTGGATGTTCTGAATAAAGGTGGACGAGAGATTGACGCAGATCGTCCTGCCTCGGGAAGTCTTGAGAGCCAACTCCTCGATTTCCACGTTCCCTTCGCGCAACTCCTGCAAACGTTTCGTTCGTTCTGCGGAATCGCACCAGAACCGCGCCGGCAGAAAAGGCTGGTTGATCAGCTCCATCCGGTCCGACACTTCCAGCAATCTCAGGAACGCCGGGTTGACGTACGTGATCCGGTCGTTCAAGTCGAGCGTATAGATGCTGCTTTCCGAGCGCTCCAGCAACTGCAGGTTTCTTTCTTCTTCATCTTGCAGCTTCTTCTTGATGGCCCGGAAGATGTCCGTCTGGGTCACGATGCCGCACAACTGCTCGTCCTCCGTCACCACGAGCCGGCGCACGTGCAGCCGGTCCATCGCTTTGTAGGCGCTGAAGACGGAGTAACTGGGAGGGATCGTTCGCACCGGAGACGACATGACTTCCCGGACCTTGGTGCCGGCCAGCTCCCTTTGCGGGGCAATGACTCGTTTGAGAAGGTCCCTTTCCGTCAGGATGCCGCGCACCTTCGGCCCTTCCAGGGCGACAATACACGAGATATTGTGCGCGTTCATGGCGGCGGCCGCTTCCGCCACCGTCGCCTCGATCTGTACGACGACCATATTCCTGCTCATGATCTCGGCCACGTCCTTCCACACGCCGTAGGAGGTGAGGGTGCGCGTGAGGTCGGTTTGCGTGACCATTCCCACCAGTCGTTGGGCCACCGAGACAGGCAGGCGCTTGATGCGTTTGACCTCCATAATCGCGCTGGCATCATAGACAGACAGATCCGGCGGGATACTCTGCAAAGGACAGGACATGATGTCCGCCACCCGGATCTCCTTCAGATCTTTCCCCCGGCCGGGGATTCTGGTAAGGAAGTCTCTTTCCGTGACAATGCCGACCACGCTGTCGTTGTCGACCACGACGAGGCAGGAAACGCTGTTCTCCGACATCACCTGCGCGGCTGAAACCACCGTCGCGCCGGGCGCAATCGTAATCACATCCTTGTTCATCACGTCCTTCACCTCCAGCCAGACGCGGGACGAGGTGATCGGACGACCGGAGCCAACATGGATCATCTCCGTCTTGATCGAATCGCGAATAAGCCTTTCCATCGCCATGAGCGTTCCCTTGCTTTGCGGTTCTTTTCAACGGCAGCCAGCCGATCCTGTTCCTAACCCGGCTCCTTCAATCTGCTTCATTCTGGGGAGAGTCCATGGCTCCTTCCGAGCGTTTTCTCTGCCGGTTCGAGTTGACGGTGTTCCACGGCCCCCGCAGTCCCGTTCCGCTGGTTCTGGCAGTCGTAGTACTTCACCGCCTCCCGGACGGCCGGCTTGAACTCGTCCTCGAGTCTCCAGGGCTTGGTGACGAATCGGAAGACCTCTCCCTGGTTGATGGCCGTCAGGAGGGTGGTTACCTGCGTGTATCCGGAGAGAACCATCCGGACGATGTGCGGGTACTCTCTCTTGACAGTCCGGAGAAGGTCGAGTCCGCTCATTTCCGGCATCCGCATGTCGGTGACGATGACGTGCACCGGGCTCCGCGCCAGGATCTCCAACGCCTCCCGGCCGCTGTGGGCGAACAGGGTATTGTAGGGTTCATCCAGCAGCCCCCTTCTCAGGGCGGACAGCACGTTTTCCTCATCGTCCACAAATAACACGGTTCGCTTTTCCATCGCTCATTGTCTCCTGTTCATCGTTCTCGTTCGTGCCGGGGCGCCGCTCGGACTGCACTCCCACACCAAGGCTGCGTCGGGCCGGCAACGTCCAGCTTCCTGGATGGGTAGAGCAGTCCTTCTCCGCTGGCCATCCAGGAACCGAGTTGGTCGTCGCGCTGGCGGCGCACCCTGTCCAGAGGATTTCCCCGGATGATGGCATTCTTCTCGGTCTTTTGGTAATCCCGCGGCCCCGTGCGGAATTATATTGTCGGCAAATTTCCGGGGCACCTTGACAGGGAGTTGGACGGCGCCGAAGAATAACCGCAATGTCGGGAAGAGTGCGCGTTCTCTGCAGGGAGGACCGGGACGGTGTCAGGTACTCTTTCCGGTTCCGCGGTCCTTGTTCTTGCGTCGTTCGGCCTCGATCCGGATCAGGGAAAGACAAAAGCAGGGCGAAGTGCTCCCTCCGGCATTGGCTACCCCTTGGCGTGCTTGAGCCAGTCCTCGAGGTTCTTGGCGAGGGCTTCAACGTCTTTCCTGGCCAGGATGTGTGCGGCGATGTCGTCCGGGACCTTCAGATTGGCCATGGCTTTCTGAACCCTCTGCCAAAGCGGGTTGCGTTTGACAGGCGCATTAACACCCGATCTCCCCTCGCTTTGCCCTGGAACCGGAGGTCCGCCTGTCATTGGATGGCGTAGCAGAGCAGCACATCCTGGTCGCGCAAGTACAGTTTGCCGTTGGCAATGACCGGGTGCGTCCAGGCCGGCTGCTTGCTGCGGTCGGGCTGGTCGAAGCGGCCACGCTCGACGTATTGCTTCGCGTTCGGCTCGATCAGGAGCATGGTGCCGTTCTCGGTGCGATAGTAGAGTCGGCCATCCGCCAGGGCCAGCGAGCCTTTCGGCACCCGCGCTCGCCGCTGTCGCGCCCGTCCCACAGGACGTTGCCGGTCTGGAAGTCGAGACAGACGAGGGAGCCACCCTCATTGCCGCCGTTGGCGCCATACAGGCAGCCGTCGAAGACGATCATGCCGCCGTGGTGGTTCTGCATCTTCTTGGTGAAATAGACTTCCTCGGCCTTGACGCCGCCGCTGGCATCCTTGCTCAGCTTCACCAACCCACCGCCCGCACCATAGGCCGAGGCGGCGAACACCAGGCCATCGTGGTAGAGCGGCGTGGAACAGTTAATGCCGATGCCGTTGGCGGGCCGGTCATACCGCCAGAGGAACTTGCCGTCGGACGCCGCGACCCCGACGAGTGCCTTCGCGGTGAGCTGCACGTACTGGCGCTGCCCGTCGAAGTCGATGGCGATGGCCGAGGCGTAGGCCGCTTTGGGGCCATCGGGCACCTGGCTCTTCCAGATCGTCTTGCCGGTCAGCTTGTCGAGGGCCACCAGGGTCGCGTCTGGGCCGCCGGGGGTGCAGATGACCTTATCCCCATCCACGAGTGGCGATTCGCGGTAACTCCAGGCTGGCACGCTCCCGCCAAAATCGCCCGTCAGGCTGAGTTGCCAAAGGATCTTGCCGTCTTGGACCTGCAGGCAAGCCAGGTCGCCGCCCATGCCCACGACATAGAGCCGCTCGCCATCGACCGTCGGCGTGCATCCCGGCCCCTCTTTTCCCTGCGGCCACCCTGGCTGTTTGAAAGCCGGCCCGAGGCGCGTCACCCAGAGTTCCTTGCCATCCGTCTCGGACAGGGCCCAAACGACTTCGTCGTCGCCGCGATTGCTCATGCCGAAGATCCGGCCGGCGGCAATGGACGGGGCCGCTGTAGCCGCCGCCGAGTCCCTTGATCTTCCAGGCGAGCGATGGGCCCTCTTTCGGCCATTCCTTGAGGAGGCCGGTATCCGCGGACTTGCCGTCCCGGTTCGGTCCGCGAAATTGCGGCCAGTCCGCGGCCCAGGCACTGGTAGTGAACAGCAAGCAGAGCCGGCGATAGCCAACGCCAGCCAACGACAGGATCGATTCGACGATGTTCTCATAAGACTCCTCTACTATCTGTATGTGTCCGACTCTCACCCGGGTATCCACCGGCGCCGGCGACCTTCGTGCGGGAAAGCTATCCCGGTCATGAGTAAGACGTTGTTTCCATTACCACGATTGCTCAAGTACCATGTTTTTTTTGGCTCTGTAATATAACGTGTAATCGGAGGGTAAAGTACCCCAGACCAAAACTTGGCGGTGACGGAAGAAAGGGGACACACAGCAGAGGTTCTGCCTTCACAAACGCTTACGTCAGGCTCTGCCTTTGGCTCTGCGCTTGGAGCGGCCCGCTACCCCTTGGCGTGCTTGAGCCAGTCCTCGAGGTTCTTGGCGAGCGCTTCAACGTCCTTCCGGGCCAGGATGTGTCCGGCGATGTCGTCGGGGACCCCCAACTTGACCATCGCTTTCTGGACCCTCTGCCAGAGGCGGTTGCGTTTGGCATCCGTGTCGGCTAAGTAGAGTTCCCCGACCAGCTCCTGGAGCTTCTGGAGCATGATCGTGTCCAATTGGTTGTAGTATTTTGTGATGATCCGCTGCTGATGCTCGGAATAGTCGTGTTGTGCCATAAGATTGATCCTGTCAATGAAACTGATTACATCGCTTATATTCCAAGGCGGCGCAGGAAGCAAGGGGCGGAGTCTGAAGTGTGAACTTGGGGGATATGAGGAATGTCATTGCGAGCGAGGCGAAGCAATCTCCTCGCGTGGGATTCAGATTGCTTCGTCGCCCTCGGCGCGAAGCGCCGCTGCGCGTCGGGCCTCGCAATGACATTCTTGCCACTTCAAACTTCCAACTTCACACTTCCCACTTCATTTGGGGCGGCTATAATCTCGGGCAATCCAGACGCGGAGTTTGAAGTGTGAAGTTTCAAGTGTGAGGTGGGACGATTCAGCGCTCCCAACTTCCATCGTGCCACTTCAGACTTCCAACTGGACACTTGAAACTTCTTTTGCCGAGTACGAGATGCTCGCCGGGATACGACATAAGACACTGATGATGAGCGCACTGCTCGTGCTGGTCGCGCAGGCCGGCTCCGGAGCCGGCGCTCAGGCAGATCGGCCGAAGACGGGGGGGCAGCAGGATACCGGCGTCGCGAGCCCGACGGCTTCCCCACGCGCGGAGCCGCGTGCGGGCGCCGAGCGCTGGCTGAGCCGGGACCTGCACGTAACCGCCGGCGTGCTCCTGAGTCACAGAGTTGCGCCCGGTCAGCATCTGCTTCTGTGCCAGGAAGGTTTCTCGCTGACCGTCGGGGGTCGGCAGTTCACCAGCCGTCGCGGCCTGGTGTGGATCGCGCCGGGCAAGGCGCAGACGGACGGCCGCCCGAATAAGGGTTATCAAGTCCAGGTCTATCTGGCCGGCCGGGTCTTCAGCCGCAAGATGGGCGAAGAGCAGAATGTCGATTTGGCCGAGATCGTGCTGGAACGCGACAAGGCCAGTCGTGGTCAAGACCAGCGTCAACGGCGAAATCTTCGTCACGGCCGAGAAGAACGAAACGGGCAATCCGCGGACGTGGCCCTTGTACCAGGAGGCGATCTCGGCGTTCGAAAAGGCGGGCCTCGATCTGCCGCCGGTGCCCGAGCCCCTGGCCCGGCCCGCGCCTGCCAAGACCGGGGTGGGCGAGCCCAACCAGCCCGCCGTCGGCTACACGATCAACTACGCCCCGCTGACGGATGTTCCGCCCAAGCTCGAACGGACCGTGCTGGAGGGCGGGCAGGAGCTGATCACGATCATCGGCCGAATCTATATCTGGTGGGAACAGCCCACCGAGAAGAAGGCGGAGCCGCTGGAGCTGCGCGAGGTGGAAGCGGACAGCATCGTTCTCTGGCGTAAGGCCCCGGGCGCGACGCCGGCGGGGACGGATCTGGCCGCCACGCAGTTGCAGGGGGGCAGCGAGATTTATGTCGCGGGCAACGTGGTCTTCCGGCAGGGACAGCGCACGATCTATGCGGACGATTTTTACTACGACCTGCAGCGTAAACGCGGTACCGCCCGAAACGTGGTGCTCAAGAGTTTTGACGCCACGCGCGATGTGCCCATCTACGTCCGGGCCAAGGAGCTGCGGCAAACGGCGGAGAATGAGTTCGAGGGGGACGAGATCGTCCTGACCACGAGCGAGTTCTGGAAGCCGCAGATTTCGATGCAGGCCGCCCAGATCCGCCTCAACGACCGGACCCAGGAGGCGGGTCCGGATGGGACCGTCCGGGACAGCGCCTACGAGGTGGAGCTGAAGAAGGTCCGGTTCAAATACGGCAACGTGACGCTTCTGGCTCTGCCGACGATCCGCGCCAACCAGGAGAGGCCGGACCTGCCGATCCGCAGCATCGCCGCCGGGTACGACAACACCTATGGCGCCTCGCTCGAAACCCGCTGGTTCCTGGACCGGATTCTCGGCCTGCGCCAGCCGGCGGGAACGGAAAGCACGCTGGCCCTGGACTACTACGGCAAACGCGGCCCGGGCGGCGGCGTCGACGATCAACTATGAGCGGGAAGACTACTTCGGCAAGGTCCTGGGCTACGTGATCGACGATCACGGGGAAGACCGCCTGAGCCGGATGCGCCAGGATGTCGACGTGCCGGACGACCTGCGCGGCCGCTTCCTGCTCCAGCACCGCCAATATCTTTCCTATGGCTGGCAGTTGACCGCCGAGGCCAGCTACCTGTCGGACGAGAACTTCCTGGAGCAGTTCTATCGCACGGAGTACAACGTCGGCAAGGAACAGGAGACGCTGCTGTATCTCAAGCGGATCCAGGACAACTGGGGTCTCGCCTTTCTCGGCAAGATGCGCATCAACGATTTTATGGACCAGGTGGAGGAACTGCCGTCCGCCGAGTACCACTTGACGGGTCAGTCGCTCTTCGATGACCATTTCACGTTCTTCAGCGACAATCAGGTGAGCCGGTACCGCTATCGGTTCAGTCCGGACAACCCCGTAAGGACGCCCGATGAGTCCTTCTGGTTCACGGGTACCCGCAACGAGCTGGACTTGCCGCTGGCCGTCGGCCGGTCGAAGGTCGTGCCCTTTGTGGCAGGCACCTTCGGCTATGAGGACGGGGCGGGCTTTCACGCGCCGCTGGACGATGAGTTGGGGGGCCCCGAAGACGCGATCTGGATCGGGCGAAGGGGGCGTGCGGATGGCCGCCCAGCCCTATTGGGCTGTCTATCCTGACGTGGAATCCCGCCTGTGGGACCTGCACCAACTGCGGCACGTGATCGCCCCCACGGTCACGGCGGTGCACTATGTCGCCAGCGACGCCGTCGCCGAGCAGCGGGACACTCTGGACCTGGAAATCGCCCAGAGGTGGCAGACGAAGAGAGGACTCCCCGGGAACCTGCGCACGGTCGACTGGCTGGAACTGAACACCAACTTCGTGTGGGTGAGCGACTCGGATCCTGACTCGGCCGGACCCGATCAGATCATCTGGAACTGGCCCTTCATTCCTCTGGTCGATCGGGGCGCCAGGGTGATCCCTCCCGTGGACCGGCGCGCGACGGATCAGTTCGGGCCGCGCCAGAACTACGTCGGCGCGGATGGGATCTTGAGACTGACCGACGCCACTTCCATATTGGGCGATGCCTACTTCGGGATGCAAACGGGCACGCTGGAACAGGCGGATATCGGTTTTTCCCGCCTGGTCTGGCCGGACCTGAACTATTATGTCGGCACTCGGTACCTGCGGCGGTTCATGATTGGCGACGAGATAAGAAGCTCGAATGCCCTCACGTTCGCCATTACCTATATCCTGGACCCCCGGTACACGCTCGTGTTCTCCGAGCAGTACGATCTCCGTTCCGGCGTGAATATCGCCACCGATCTGACGCTGATCCGCAAGTATCACAGGATGAATCTGGCCCTGACGTTCAGTGTGGACGAGTCGTTGGACGAGGAGAGGGTGGTCCTGAGCCTGTGGCCTGAAGGGATTCCGGAATTGACCCTCGGTCTGCGAAGATACATGGGATTGGGGGCGTCGGATGTGTATTATTAGCCGGGATGGAGAGAATAGGTGAGGAATTGCCGGGCAGATTTCGTAGCCGGGCCTTGAGTATCTCTCCGCTTTCGAGTATTTTGTGGGCGAGTCGAGCCCGCCATCGTGGCGGCTGGTTGGATGGTTCTGTAAGGAGTAGAGAGTATGCCGTTGGTTACGACGCAGAAAATGTTTCAGATGGCCTATAAGAACGGCTACGCCGTGGGGGCCTTCAACGTCAATAACATGGAGATCACGCAGGGCATCGTGGAGGCCATCGCCCAGGAGAAGGCCCCGCTGATCCTGCAAATCTCCAAGGGAGCGCGGGAATACGCCAAGAACAGCTATCTGAAGGCGATCATCAACGTGGCGGTGGCCGAGAATCCCGATATCCCGATTTCCATCCACCTTGACCACGGCGACACGTTCGAAGTCTGCAAGCAGTTTGTCGATGACGGGTTCACGTCCGTCATGGTGGACGGCTCGCGTCTGCCCTTCGAGGAGAACATCGCCTTGACCAAGCAGGTCGTCGACTATGCTCATCCTCGCGACGTGGTCGTCGAGGCCGAACTGGGACAATTGGGCGGCATCGAGGAGCACGTGGTCGGCGTCGATGATGTCAGCAAGCACCTGGCGGACCCGGACCAGGCGGTGGAGTTCGTCAAGAAGACCGGCTGTGACTCGCTGGCCGTCGCCTGCGGGACCAGTCACGGGGCGTACAAATTTAAGACCGAACCAACCATCGCGTTTGACGTTATAGAGAAGATTGGTAAGAAGTTGCCGGGCTTTCCGCTGGTGATGCACGGTTCCAGCAGTGTCCTGCCGGAATTCAAAGCCCTGATCAATAAGTACGGTGGCAAGATGCCTGACGCCATGGGGGTCCCCGAGGCCATGATCACCAAGGCCTCGAAGATGGCCGTCTGTAAAGTCAATATTGACACGGACTTACGTATGGCCCTGACCGCCAAGATTCGTCAGGTCTTCGCCGAGAAACCCGGGGAATTCGATCCGCGCAAGTACCTGGGGCCGGGCCGCGACGCCATTCGCGAGATGGTGCGTCACAAGCTGCAGGTCCTGGGCTGTGCGGGCAAGGCAAAGGAATGCCTGTAGAATTGATAATTGATGATTGATCTTTGACGATTGGAAGTGCCGATCTTCTATCATCCATGGCAAATAGTATCCTAATCAATGTAGAAAGGGATGTTTGTTGGAGCCGCAAAGACCAAGACGAGTCGTTTTCACAGGCAAAGGGCGGACCACACGCAGTCGCAGGGCGCGCGTCACATTTATGACGCTGTTCGTCCTCGGCCCGGTATTTGTATTCGCGTGCTGGTTCGGCGGCTACAGTTGCTCGGCCCAGCCGGGAAAGATCAACGTGGCCAAAGGCGTGGCCTCCGTCACTCCGGTCCGGGCCGCTGCTTCCCAGGCTGCGCCGGCCCAGGTGGACATTGTCGCCGGGGCCTGCCGGATGATCTATCGCGGGAAATTCGTGGACGCCGGACAACTGGCGGAGCAGGCCGCGGCGACGGACAAGTCCCGCGTGCAGCAACTGGCCGGCATTGTGCACAAGTACGAAGAGCTTGGCAGTCAGCGCGGGGCGGCCCGGCAGGAGGCCTTCAAGAAGCAGCTCGGCGAATTGAACCGGCTGCAGTCCTCGGGAGTGCTGGACCGGCCGGATCGCCACGTCGCTGCGGATCAGGATGGCTTGAACCAGGCCGGTCAGGCCCGGGACCCGAACGAACCCAACGATATCCCGGATGTCCTGGCCGTCATTGCCAAGGCCGGCGAATTCGCCAACGGCGACCAGAAGAAAGAGCTTCTCAACGACTCCTTTGTCGCCAAGACTCTTGCAGACCACGGTGGATCGCAGCGCCGCTCTGGAATCCGAGGGCAAGTGGCTCGACGCCTACGCCAACTACTTCTATTGGCTCCAGGCGATCGATCCGAACAACCACGGGTATTCGGAGCACGTGGAGGAGATTCTGGATCGGGCCGGGATTGCCGCGTCCTTCCAGGATAGCCCGTGCGAGTCCCGCAAGGAACGCTTCGAGGGCGTCGAGAAACGCATGCTGGAGAAGACGATCGATGTCCTCGATCAGTACTACGTCAAGAACATCGACTATGCCCAGATGGCGTCGAAGGCCGTCAAGCGCTGCGACCTTCTGGCCCAGGTGCTGGTCACGACGTGCGCGAAGGACCCGAACATGGCGCGCGAGAATTCCCTGCGGCTGCCCGACCCGGCGAAAGTGACGGCCTGGTCGGCGGCTCTGGCCGGCCTGCGCGACGAAGTGGAGCGCGCGAGCCAGGGGTTCGGCAAGGGCAACTTCCTCGCCATCCTGGACAAGGTGTTGTCCTTGAACGACACGACCGTGGAATTGCCGCGGCAGCCGCTGATCGCGCATTTCGCGGAAGCGGCCCTGGGGGTGCTGGACCCCTACACGGTGATCGTGTGGCCGCGGCAGGTCCAGGACTTCGAGAAGCAGATGACGAACGAGTTTACGGGCATCGGGATCGAGATTTCCCGGACGAAAGGGCTGTTGACGGTCGCCAGCCTGCTGCCCGACACGCCGGCCTACAAGTACGGCCTGGATGCGGGGGATGTCATTGAGCTGGTGGACGGCGTCCCCACCAAAGACATGAGCCTGCTGTGCGCCGTGAAGAAGATCACGGGCCCCAAGGGCACCAAGGTCTCGCTGACGATCCGCCGGCCCACGGAGGGCGGCCCCCGGACGATCCTGATCACCCGCGATCGGATCATCGTCCCGACGCGTGCGGGGCTGGCAGAGGACGGCGGAAGGCAAGTGGCTGTATATGGTCGACGAGGCCGACAAGATCGGCTACGTGCGGATCACCAGCTTCTCCGGCGAGACGGCGAAGGATTTCGAGACGGTTCTCAAGGAACTGGAATCGAACGGCTTGCGCGGCCTCATCATGGATCTGCGTTTCAATTCCGGGGGTCTGCTGGACAGCGCGGTCGCGATCTGCGACAAGTTCCTCTCCCAGGGACTGATCGTCCGGACGCAGCCGAAGGAGAACGTGATCGGTTCGTTCGAATACGCGCAGTCCGGCGAAGACGCACCCGGACTATCCGCTTGTCATCCTGATCAATTCGGGATCGGCCAGCGCCTCGGAGATCGTGGCGGGCGCCTTGGCCGACCCGGTGCACGAGCGTGCCATTCTCGTGGGCACCCGGACGCACGGGAAAGGCAGCGTGCAAGGCATCACCTACGCCCCCGGCGGCGGGGCCCAGTTGAAGTACACGATGGCGTACTACCATCTGCCCTCCGGCCAGCGCGTCAAGAGCCGCGATGAGGTGGAGAAGGAAGGCCGCAAGGACTGGGGCGTCGGACCGGATGTCGAGGTCAGTCTGACCAGCGACGAGCTCCGGCAGATGCTGGAGGCCCAGAGGAACAACGACGTGCTCGCTCAGACGCGCCGGGAGGCAGGCAAGGGCGCGGTCACCCGCCGCACGGTCGAAGAGACCCTGCGGGCCGACCCCCAGTTGGCGGTCGGGCTGCTGGTGGCCAAGACCAAGCTGATCGAAACCGGCACGCTGGCGGCCCCCGGCGCCGGCGTCATGGCCGCCAAGTAAGGCGGCCCGTGTCGACGCGGAAGCGATCGTTCTCTGGGAGTACTGCTTTGGCCCACCCAGCCGATACGGATCGATTCGAGCAACAGAGGCAGGAGAAGCTGTCGCGGATCGCGGCGCTGGGGCTCGATCCCTATGGCTCCCGGTACGACGATGTCGAGCCGGCGGCCTCGGTCAAGGCCAGGTACAAAGAAGAGGATGAGAGTCAGCGGGCCCGGTGTGCGGGCCGGATCGTCCTGCTGCGCGATATTGGCAAGCTGATTTTCATCACCCTGCGCGACCGGACCGGCACGATTCAGGTGGGTCTGAGCAAGGGCCTGCTGACCGACCAATGGCCGCTGGCCAAGCTGCTCGACATCGGCGACATCATCGGGGCCTCCGGCAAGCTGGGCAAGACCAAAACCGGCGAGATCACCATCTGGGTGGAAGAGGGCGGCCTGACGTTTCTGAGCAAGTGCCTCTTTCAGCCCCCGGAGAAGTTCCACGGCCTGGCGGACGTCGATCAACGCTACCGGCAGCGTTACGTGGACCTCTGGGCGAATCCCGAGGTCCTGGAACGCTTCCAGCAGCGCAGCGAGATCGTCGCGACCATGCGGCGGCTGCTGTTCTCCAAGGGATTCCTCGAAGTCGAGACGCCGATGATGCAGACCATCGCCGGCGGGGCGGCGGCCAAGCCGTTCATCACGCACCACAACGCCCTGGACCTGGAGCTGTACCTGAGGATCTCGCCCGAGCTGTTCCTCAAGCGGCTCCTGGTCGGCGGCCTGGAACGCGTGTTCGAGATCAACCGCAACTTCCGCAACGAGGGCCTGGACCGGCAGCACAATCCCGAATTCACGATGATGGAGCTGTACCAGGCCTACGCCGATTACCGCGTGATGATGGACATCACCGAGGAGATCGTCTCGGCGTGCATCGAAACGCTGGGCTTGGGCGCGAAGGTGAAGTTCGGCGACGTGGAGATCGACTTCACCCGGCCCTGGCGGCGGGCGAAGTACGCGGACCTGCTCCAGGAGCACAGCGGCTGCGACATCGACGACATCCCCGCCATCCGGGCCAAGGCCCGCGCCCTGCAGATCGAAGACGCCGGGATGGACGACGCCGTCGTGGTCAACGAGGTCTTCGAGGCCACGGTGGAAGACAAGCTCATCGCCCCGACCTTCGTGATCGACTACCCGGCCATCTTGTGCCCCCTGGCCAAACGCAGCCGGACCGACCCGAGATTCGCGGAGCGGTTCGAGCTGTTCGTCGTGGGCATGGAGCTGGCCAACGCCTACACCGAGCTGAACGACCCCGCCGTGCAGTACGAGAACTTCCGCCACCAGCTTCGCGGCCAGGACGAATCGCTGACGAAGATGGACATGGATTACGTGACGGCGTTGAAGTACGCGATGCCTCCCGCCGGCGGGCTGGGCATCGGGATCGACCGGCTCGTCATGGTCCTGACCGGCGCCACGACGATTCGCGACGTCATCCTGTTCCCGCTCCTGAAGCCCGTAGGCCCCGAGAACAAATAGCCCGACCGGGAGTATTACTGCGCTGACGCCGTATGTGGCGAGTTCAACGACGATGTGCGTTTAGAGATTGCTTCGCTGCGCTCCGCAATGACATGCGGTGGTCTCGCTTCGATGTCATTGCGAGCGAGCTGCAGCGACGAGAGCAATCTCCATACCGTGCGATCTTTGCGGAATGCGGCATTCGGGAAGTGTACTGAGCTGCCGAGGCTCGAATCGGTCACGCCGGTTCCGTATTCGTGAGATGGCGTCTTCCTGACCGGTAGCTCGATGCTCAAGCTGTTTCTTTGGCTCAAATACGTTCGCCGACGGCGGATCATGCTTCTGAGCGTGGTGGCCGTCGCGGTGTCGGTGGCTCTGCTGATTGCCGTGGCCAGCCTGTTCACCGGCTTCATCGCGGCGTTCGAGCGCAGCGCGGTCGAGGCGATCGGCGATATCGTCATGCGGGCCCCGGAAGGGATTCGGTTCGAGAAATATCCCGAATTCATCGAGCGGTTGGAGCAGAGCGATCTGGATCGAAGCGGCCACCGCCTCTCTGACGGCCGAGGGGCTCCTGCGTCATCGAGGGCGGCAACGTCCGGCCGGTGGCCATTTGGGGGATCGAGCCGGGCCCCTGGCGCGCGTCGTCGGGTTGAAGGAGGCCCTGATTTGCCAGGGGAAGACGGCTGGGGAGCCGTCGTTCGCGGTTCCCGACTGCGCCCGGCGAGACCGGCGGGTTCGTCGGCATCGCCGTACTGACCAAGCCGGACGAACAGACCGATCAGTACGATCAGGAGGCGGTCTGCAAGGAGATGCTCAACCAACGCGTGGTCTTGATGACCGGGACGATGGAATTGAGCGCGAAGGGCGAGCGCGTCCTCCGGCGGAGCACCATTCCCTTTCGCATCGTGGACATCATGTTCACGGGCGTCTATCTGCTCGACAGCAGCTTCGTGTATGTTCCGCTCGAGGTGCTTCAGAAAGAGCTTTATCCGCGGGAGAAGGGCCGGGTAGCGACGAGCATCAACATCAAGCTCAAGCCCGGCGTCGATCCGGACTGCGGCCGTGGAGCAGATTCGTGCCCTGTGGCAGACGTTCGCGACGAAGGAGCTGAACTGGGGCCCCATGGCGATCGGCCTGACGGCCATCAAGACCTGCGCGGGAAATGCAGAGGCTGTACATCGCCGAATTCGAGAAGCAAAAGCACGTCCTGGAGGTGACCTTCGGCGTCATCAGCTTCAGCGTCGTGGTGCTGGTCTTCTGCATCTTTCACATGATGGTCAAGCTCAAGCAGAAGGACATCGCCATCGTCAAGAGCTGCGGGGCGGCGAATTCCTCCGTGATCGGACTTTTCCTGGGCTTTGGCGTCTCGATCGGCGTCGCGGGCTCCGGCCTCGGCGCCGCCCTCGGGTACGCGATCACGCGCAACATCAACGAGATCGAAGGATGGATTCGCGTCCTCTTTGGGCTCAAGCTCTGGCGGAGCAGCGTCTACATGTTCGATCGCATCCCGAACCAGATGGACTGGAACTCGGCGCTGCTCTTTGCGACCCTGGCCATGGCGGCGGCTACCGTGGGGGCGCTGCTGCCGGCCGTCGCGGCCGCCCGCACCCGACCTGTGGAAGTCCTGAGGCACGAATAGTGTACCGACTGATCCTGATAACGCGGTATCTTCTGAAACGGCGCATCACCCACTTTCGCGATCGTGGCGGTGGCCCTGTGCGTCTTCACGGTCGTGGTCGTGATGACGGTGATGATCGGCCTGGTCGGGGGGTTCAAGCAGAAGAACCATGCGTTTGTCGGGGACTGCGTCGTCGGCACGGAGTCGCTCGTGGGCTTTCCCTATTACGAGGAGTTCATGGTGCTCGTGGAGCAGAGCGGCCTGGTGGAAGGCGTCTCGCCGGTCGTCAAGAACTATGCGCTGCTCGGCACCGAAATGGGGGACAACTACGACAACGTGGAGATCATCGGGCTGGACCCGGTCCGGCACAGCCAGGCGACGAATTTCGCCGAGACGCTGGATTTTCGCGGGGATCAGCCGGAAAAGGCCTTCGAGCCGATGTACGATCCGAATCTTCCCGGCTGCATCCTGGGGATCGACAGAGTCTCGCGGCGGGACGCCCGCGGCCAGTACGTGCACTACAGCGCGCCTTTCCGGGCCTCCGTGACGCTGACGTGTTTTCCGCTGAACGCCAAGGGCGCCCTGGCGGGTGCGGGCACCAATCCCACCGCTACGAAACGCTTCTTCTACAGCGACAATATCCACACTGGGATCGCCGCTGTCGATTACGGGTACGTGTACGTTCCCCTGGATCAAGCCCAGGCGCTGTGCATGAGCGGGGACGAGAAGAGGATCACCGCTCTGCACATCAAGTTTCGGCCGGACGTGGGGCTCCAGGACGGCTGCCGGCAGATGGCCGAATTATGGGATCGGTTCCGGGCGGACAAGGCCGGCGCGCCGAACAGCTTCCTGCTGGACGAGGTGAACGTCCAGAGCTGGAAGGAGTATCGCCGGGCCGTCGTCGCGCCGATGGAGCAGGAGCAGCTCATGTTGAGCCTCATGTTCACCCTGGTCGGAATCACGACGGTCTTCATTGTCTTCGTCGTCTTCTACATGGTGGTCAACAGCAAGAAGAAGGATATCGGCGTGCTCAAGAGCGTGGGCGCATCGAATACGGGCGTCCTGTCTCTCTTCCAGGGATTTGCCTTTGGCATCGGGCTGATCGGCTCCTGTGTGGGGATCCTCTTCGGATGGCTGTTCCTGTCCCGGATCAACCAGATCGAGCAATGGCTGCTATGAGCATTTCGGTATCCAGTTATGGGACCGCACGGTGTACGTGATCGGGGCCATTCCCAATCACGTGGATCTGTCGGCCCTGGCGGTGATCATGGGCTGCGCGATTCTCGCGTGTCTGGTTGGGGCGTTGGTGCCGAGCTACCTGGCGGTGCGTCTGCGGCCCGTGGAGACGCTCCACGCCGGGCGGATGTAGCGGCGCTCCGACGACCGGTGTGCGACTGACTTCCGTGGGGACGCTACCCGCGTTTGTCATGCTCGAGCGCAGCGAAGCATCTGGGCGGCGAAGGGAACCAGCGTCTGTTCTCCTGCTCGCCCAGATCCTTCGACTGTCCGCTGTCAGGCCATGACAGGAGGGACGACACGGACCCCACACAACGCAGTCGCACACGCCGACCGGGAATTGCGATCCCATCATTGACGAGGCCCGCGAATTCCAGTATGAACTGGACTGGCGCACGCGGAGTTTCCCAGGCGGCCCCAAAGCAAAGGCAATAAAGCGGCATCGGACGCAGTATGAGTGAATCGCCCGTGATCTTGAAAGCCCAGAACGTCCACAAATCCTATCGGATGGGGGCGACGCGCGTCGTCGTCCTCAAGGGCGTGGACCTGCTCGTGCGGGAGGGGGAGTTCGTCGCCATCGTCGGGGCCTCCGGCAGCGGCAAAAGCACGCTCCTGCACATCCTCGGCGGGCTGGACCGGCCCGACAAAGGCCTCGTCCAGTTTCAGGGCCGCGACGTGAATCGCATGGGAGCGCGCGAGCTGAACCGCTACCGCAATGAGACCGTCGGCTTCGTATTTCAGTTCTATCACCTGCTGGACGAACTGAGTGTGCTGGAGAACGTGATCCTGCCGGCCATGATCTCGCGCAGCATCGCGGGCTGGCTGATGATGCGGCACCGGGCCCGCAAGCGCGGGCGAGGAGCTGCTGGAGCAGTTGGGGCTGCGGGAACGTGCCCGGCATAAGCCGTACCAGTTGTCGGGCGGGGAACGGCAGAGGGTCGCCATCGGCCGGGCCCTGATGAACCAGCCGAAGCTGCTTCTGGCGGATGAGCCGACCGGAAATCTTGACTCCGCGACCGGAAATGGTATCCTGAATATTTTCGACCGGTTGAACCAGGCCGGACAGACGATTGTCATGGTGACGCACGATGAACGGGTCGCCCGCAGGGCCCAGCGCATCATCACACTGGTTGACGGCAGGGTAAGAGCGTGAGTGGGTAGGAGGCTTGAGGTTTTCCTATGGCATTGAAGATCTGGCTGGACAAAGGTTTGGTGGACGAGACGGACGCCAAGATCTCCGTCTTCGATCACGGCCTGCTCTATGGCGATGGGGTCTTCGAAGGGATCCGCGTCTACGGGGGCCGCGTGTTCGAATCGGAGGCGCACATCCGGCGGCTCTTCGAGTCCGCCCGGGCCATCCGCCTGCCCATGCCCATGACGCGCGAGGAGCTGATCGACGCCATGGAGGCGACGGTCAAGGCGAACTCGGTCCAGGACGGCTACATCCGGCTCGTGGTGACCCGGGGCGTCGGCACGCTGGGCCTGAACCCCTTCACCTGCAAGAAGAGCAGCCTGTTCATCATCGCCGACAAGATCCAGCTCTATCCGGAAGAGCTGTACGAGAAGGGCATGAAGGTCATCAGCGCCACCACGGTGCGCAACCACCCGCTGGCCATACCGCCGCAGGTCAAGAGCCTGAACTACCTGAACAACATTCTGGCCAAGATCGAAGCCCTGGACAGCAACGTGCCCGAAGCGATCATGTACAACCACGAGGGGTACGTGGCCGAGGCGACCGGGGACAACGTCTTCATCGTCCGCAACAACGTCGTCTACGTGCCGCCGGTGGAGGCGGGCAGCCTGGAGGGCATCACGCGCGCCGTCGTCATCCGGCTGGCCCGCAAGGAGGGTCTGGAGATCGTGGAGAAGAACCTCACGCGCTACGATCTCTACGTGTGCGACGAGTTCTTCCTGACCGGCACGGCGGCGGAAGTCATCGGCGTGGTCCAGATCGACGGCAGGACCATCGGCGACGGCACCGTGGGGCCCGTCACGCGGCTGCTTGCGGGAGAAGTTCTACCGGTATGCCCGGGGCCAGGAGCAGCCGTGAGCCGCGATCGCTGGTCCTGCCGGTCCTTGGCATGCCCGATAGGGGAAACGGCCGCTCATCATGAACATGCCGAAGAATATCCCGTGGAAGGAGCATTCCCTCCTTCCGGCGGATCGATCTGCCGCTGCGACAGGTCAGTCGTCTGATCTACCAGTCGCTGGAGACGCGCGGCGCCCAGGCGGAGTTGGCCTCGTTCTTCGATCATCTGCGAGCCGGCAGCGGCAAAATGCTCCGGCCGGGCATGGTTCTGCTCGCCGGCGAGTGCTTCGGGACGCTGACCGAAGAGCATCTCCAGGTCTCCGCCATGGTGGAGATGATCCACCACGCGACGCTCCTGCACGACGACGTCATCGACGAGGGCTGCAAGCGGCGCGGCGTCCCCACGGTCAACTACCTCTGGGGGAATGAATCCGCCGTGCTCCTGGGCGATTTCCTGCTGAGCCAGGTCTTCCGGATGGCGGCCGATCTGGACTCGCCCGTGGCGAGGATCCTCGCGCAGACGGCGGCGCGGGTCTGCGAGGGGGAGTTGCGGCAGACCGTGCACAAGAGGAATTGGCAGCTCAGCGAGGCCCAGTACCTCGAGATCATCACCGAGAAGAGCGCCTCGTTCTTCGGCGGTTGCTGCCGGCTCGGCGCCATGCTGTCGCAGGCCGACGAAGGCCAGATCGAGGCCGTGGCTCAGTTCGGTCTGCTGGCCGGCATCGCGTTTCAGATTACGGATGATCTGCTCGACATCGCCGGCGATGAGAGCCACACGGGCAAGACGCTGCAGAGCGATTTCGCGAAGGATAAGCCGACCCTGGCGGTCATTCACCTGCTGCGAACGCTCGACGCGGCGCGCCAGGTGGAGGTCCGTGCGCTGCTGGAGTCGCCGGATGGGACAGGACGTGAGTTGGCCGTCCTGCTGGAGCGAGCCGGCAGTCTGCGGTACGCGCGGGAACAGGCGGCCGAGTACGTGGCGCAGGCCATCCAGGCGCTGGCGGAGGTACCGTCGAGCCCGGCGAAAGAGGCGCTGATCGAGACGGCCCGGTTCATGGCGAACCGCGTGGCGTGACGCGAACGCGCGTGCTGCACGGTGCTCCTGCACAAATAAGAAACAGGAGCCGATCTCGAGGATCGGCTCCTGTCTTTCTGTACACTTCGTCGAGGAATCAACGGCTCGGCTATATGTCAAACGACTTCTCCGGGACGAAGCACCGCGCCGACGCCTACCAGCCACGTGTCCGAGGTGATCTGCCCTTCCAGCCACAGGTTGAACTGGTCGGAGACCTCCCAGTTGGCACCGAAGTGCCCGCCGACCTGGAACGAATCGTCGATGGTGCTGGACCACTTGATGGTGCCGGTGAGTCCGGCTATCGAGGTGGCGCCGCTGAAGTCCATGTCGCCCTGCGGTGTACTGGACGAAGGGACCGGCCCAGAACCGCCATTTGTCCACCTGGAAAGTCGCCGCCAGCGAGGCTTGGGCCTGCCAATAGTTGAGCTTCGCCTTGCCGACCCACGACTCATCCGGGATCAGGGGGTCCGGTTCGATGGAAAAATCGCTGTTGCCCGGCTGAAACCACGTGAGCTGCACAATCCCCCGAAGCTCCAGGGACCCGATTGGTAGAACGTGGCGCGGGTCCCCACTCCCCAGGCGAGTCCGAAACTGCCATCCAAATCGCCCTGCCTCTCCTCGGCTCGAATGCTGGACGGGCGACAGCGACGATGGTGTCCTTGGCATCCGTGGCGCCAAGGCGGGCAAAGATGTCCCAGGTGTCCATCAGACCGTACGCGATCGTTCCGAAGACCATGTTGCTCTTGAGATTGTCCATCTTGAAATGCTGCGCCCACGATATGTCGAGGGGCCCCGTGACTTCCGCGACCGTTCCGGACGCCTCCAAGTCCATCTGCCCGTAACCGTATTCAGCCCCTACGCCCCAGTTTCCCGCCCCCAAATAGGCAGTGGGGGAGCCCATCGGAGCGCCGGCCGGCGCGACCGACACCAGGACCCCGGTCACTATCAATGCCGCCGTCGCCAACCTGCTTATGTTCATCGTTCGTTCCTTTCCCCGGCAATCCCACGCTTCGGACGGGCCCACCCTGGCACAGGCCTGGGCCGCTTGGTTCGTGTTCTTGCACCTTGGCCGAATCACCTTGGTGGCTCTGACCCTGTCGAGACCAGGGACTGCCACAAGGTCTTTTTCGGCACGCCGGGGCACCCCCATAAAAAAAAGCTGCGAGTCGAATTCGACTCGCAGCTTCTCTTTCAGCAATTCACCTGGGATCGGCCGATCCAAGAGTGTTCGATTCTGGGACCTTCCGTCTTATTGGTCCCACCTTGAACTTGTGCTCGATGCCCAACAGGACCATGTGGCCGCTGTCCAAGACATCGCCGATGTCGCCACCCCACAACTGATACTGGTACTCGGCGAACAGGTTATTGGCCCTGTTCAACGTGTACAAGAGACCAGCCCGCGGCCCCCACAGCATGCCATCCACGTCCGACGCCGACGCCCGATGTCCGCGCTCGCCCAAGCGATCTGAGCGCCGATGTACGGATTCAACGTATTGGCGGGCATGAAGACGTACTCGGCGGAAGCACCGATGGCCCAAACGGTCGTATCTGCACCATTGCTGACATCCACCACGGCCCCAACGCCGGCCACGCGGATATTATCCGTCAGGGCGATTCCCGGACGGACCGCGGCGAACAACACGCTGATGTCCCCGCCGCCGGCCTCATCCGTAAAGTTCTGCTGTGTCCAGCCGGCGAGGAAGTCGAGCATGACATCGCCTTTCTTCACCTCCGCGCTCGCCACACCGGCAAACACCAGACTTACCAAAGACAACACAACCAAACTGCGTTTCATGTTACTCCCCTTTCAAAAAGTGTCACTCACACTGGCTTTCTCGATGACGACCTGCACCCACACTAAGAACTCGAGACAAACCTGCCATTCCATGGTCGATCCCTTGCACTGACTCTCATTCTATACGGCCTCCCAGCAAAAAAAACCCTATACCCTATCCCTTGGTATTGTGCAGCAGTGTAGCGACGGCCCCTCGGAAAGCAAACAAAAAAACCGAGTTTTCGCTTTTTTTTGGCGCGCGATGTCGCGACAGGTATAAGAGCGGGAAGATTTGGGGACGCACGGGAAATTCCCCATCTTCACTGTCACGAACCCTTCAAGAATCGCCTATTCCTAATCTCTTGTTGCGGCGCAGCTTATGATTGTCACGGTCATGTCGCTCGGACGCACTTCGGCCGCGCGCCGTCGCCGTCGGGGATTCGTTCCGGGTCCCATATTGTACGATTCGTCAGGCCGGTGTCCTCTGCCGCGAGCCGCACGGATGTCGGAGAAACCCTGTTATCAGGCCGGACTTGTCGCACGCGAAAGACTCTTCGCGGGAGGGACGGCACGCTGTCGACGGGCGGGGAAATCTACGCGGCCCTTTCGCCTATTGGCATATTAGTTACTCCACAAAATCTCGTACCGCCCATCCCGGCAGGCCGACGGGGCTTCGGTGTGGTAATAGAAGAGTCGCTACACCTGAAATCGGCCCACGCGTGCGGCGGAGCGGCTCGGCCGGACCAATGCCGATGGGCCCAACGCCCCATGCCGTCGGGCGAGCCTTCGGGGTGCGGCGCGAATCCGTTCGACACGGACGCGGCCGATTTCTATAATGGCTCTGATGCAGAAGGACCGAACCGGCAAGAAACTGTTTGACGACCTGGAGCAGGCGCAGCGGGCCTCCGCCGCGCCGCTGGCGGCGCGGATGCGGCCGCGGACGCTCGCGGAGTTCGTCGGCCAGCGGCATTTCCTCGGGCCGGGCAAACTGCTGACCCGGATGCTGCAAGCGGACCGGCTGGGCAGTCTGCTCTTCTACGGGCCGCCCGGCGTGGGCAAGACCTCGCTCGCCATGGTCATCGCCCACCAGACCAAGGCGAAGTTCTGCTACCTCAGTGCGCCCGCCGCCACGGTCAAAGACATTCGCGATGTCATCGCCGAGGCCCAGAAGCCGGCTCGCCGCCGGCGGCGCGAAGACCATCCTCTTCCTCGACGAGATCCATCGCTTCAACCGGGCGCAGCAGGATGTCCTGCTCGACGACGTGGAGACCGGCGTGCTGATCCTGATCGGGGCGACGACCGAGAACCCCTATTTCTCCATCACCGGCCCCCTGATCTCCCGCAGCACCGTGTTCCGGTTCGAGCCGCTGGACCGGGAGGATATCCTGCGGCTGCTCCGGGAGGCGGTGCGCGATCCGGAGCGCGGCTTGGGGCGGCTGGGCGTGGAGGCCGACGAGGCGGCCTTGAGCTTCCTGGCGGACATGTGCGACGGCGATGCCCGCAAGGCGCTGACCGCCCTGGAGGTGGGCGTGCTCTCCCAGAAAGACGAGGCCGGCGAAGGGACGGATAAAATTTAACCTGGAAGTAGCGAAAGAGTCGATACAACAGAAAGCCGTCCTCTATGATGGGACGGGGGATACGCATTACGACCTGGCCAGCGCGTTGCAGAAGAGCATGCGCGGGTCGGACCCGGATGCGACCGTCTACTGGCTGGCCCGCATGCTGGCCGGCGGCGAGGACACCCGTTTCATCGCGCGACGGATCGCCGTCTGTGCGGCGGAGGACGTGGGCAACGCCGATCCGATGGCGACGGTGCTGGCGGCGGCGGCCGTGCAGATCTCGGAGTTCGTCGGACTGCCGGAAGCCCAGTTGGTGCTGGCCCAGGCGGCCCTCTATGTCGCGTGTGCGCCGAAGTCCAACGCCAGTGCCGCCGCGATCTGGAGTGCTGCGGCGGATGTGCAGAACGAGCCGATCCGGCCGGTGCCGCTGCATTTGAAGGATTCGCATTATCCGGCCGCGAAGAAGGCCGGATTTGGGGCCGAGTACAAGTATCCCCATGATTATGAAGACGGCTTCGTGCCGCAGGAGTATCTGCCCGGGCCGCCCAAGAAGTACTATGTGCCGAAGGAGATCGGGAACGAGAAAAATATCGCGCGTCATTTACAAAGGCTGCAATCCTTGATAGATAAGGACAAAGTGTCCCAGAACGCGAAAATCGATGGAAATCAGGGGCCGGTCGATGGACAAGGTTGAGCTGCGCGGCCAACTGCGCAACCGCTTGTTGGCCATGCCACCTGAGCAGCGCAAGGAAAAGAGCCGCAAGGCGTGTCGAAATCTGATGGCGACTGGAGCAGTATCAGGACGCGTCGATCATCATGATCTATCTGTCGCTGCCCCACGAGGTCGACACGTCCGAGGCGATCCTGCACGCGTGGCAGCTTGGCAAGACCATCGCCGTACCCAAGATCTCCTGGCAGCAGCGGCACATGATCCCGGTGCAGATCACCTCGTTGGAGACGGGCTTTTCCACGGGCGCCAGCGGCCTGCGCAATCCCGTGGCCGGGGTGCCGATTCCCTTCGGGCAGATCGACCTGGTGGTGGCGCCGGCCCTGGGATTCGATCGCCTCGGCAACCGGTTGGGCCGGGGCGGGTCGTTCTACGATCGATTTTTCGCCAATAAAGAAGTCATTGCGTCCCGTTGCGGTTTGGCATTTGCCGAGCAACTCGTGGATTCCATCCCCACCACGGAGAGCGACGAACCGGTCGATTTCGTGGTGACGGATGAGGAAGTGATCCGCTGCAAGGGGCGGAAAGGAGCATAGGATGGCTCGTTGGTTGTCTGGTCTCATGGGCTTGCGAGGTGGCGGCGTTTTTCTGATTCTGGCCATCGTGGCGTTTGGCGCCGTCGTTTTTCTGCTGTTTCGCGGTCATTCGGGCGGGTCCCCAGGAGGCCGCCGCCAGCGGTGCGCCGGCGGTTTCCAATCCGGCGGACGCGGCGGATGATTCCTCCTCCGGGCCGGCGGTGGGGACCGAGTCCGATCCAGCTTCCGCCTCCGGTCAAGAGCAGAGTCTGCTCGCCGGCGCGGCGCAGCCATCAAGCGGTGCGATCAGCCCGCAAAATGCGGAGATCGACGCCGCCATTGCGGACGCGGTCAAGCTGATTCGATCTCAGCCGGCCGACGTCATTGAGGCCCGGAACCAGCTCAACAAGCTGCTCCAGGGCCAAATCAGCCCCGAGCAGCGCCAGACGATCAAGGACGAGATGGCGAAACTGTCCAAGGACTGGCTGTTCGGCCCGGCGGCCTTCCCCGGCGACATGCTGTGCGACACCTATACCGTCAAGCGCGGCGACCTCCTGGATATTCTGGGCCGCCGGATGAAGATCCCGCACGAGATCCTGATGCAGATCAACAACATCTCGAAGCCCCAGGCCCTCCAGGCCGGTCGCGCTCTCAAGATGATCCATGGACCGTTCCATGTGAAGGTCAGCCGTTCCACGCTTCACGCTCGACCTGTACCTGCAGGACATGTATGTGCGGAGCTTCAAGGTGGGCTTGGGCAAGTCCGGCTTTGAGACCCCGCTCGGCCATTGGCATGTCCAGCAGGGCGGCAAGCTCATCAAGCCGACCGTGGACCGACCCGGACACCGGCCGGCAGTACAAGTCCACGGACCCGGACTACCCGCTCGGGTCGCGGTGGATCGGCTTGGAAGGCGTCGATGGCGCCGCCAGGGGCCGGACCGGCTTCGCCATTCACGGCACGAAAGACCCGGACCAGATCGGCACCGCCGGCTCCCGCGGCTGCATCCGCATGTACAACGACGATGTGGTGCTCATGTACAACCTGCTGGTTCCGCAGTACTCGCAGGTGGACACCTTCGAATGAACTGATTATTGATGATTGATGATTTATCGGAGGCCTCCTTGCTGCCTCCGCCAATCATCCTTCATCCATTATCCATCATCAATTCCGCTCAGGCGGATTCCTTGCGGATGTTCTGCTTGGCCATCGCCAGGCTGGCCTTGTCCTCGACGATATCGCGCGTGATCACGTACCGGGCCGGCTTGGACTCCTCGGGCAACTGGTACATCAGGTCCACCATGAGCTCTTCGGTGATCGCCCGCAGCGCCCGCGCGCCCGTGTCGCGTTTGAGGGCCTTGCAGGCAATCGCCCGCAGTGCCTCGCTCGTGAACTCCAGCTCGGCATCCTCCATCTCGAAGAAGCGCTGATACTGCCGGCATAGGGCGTTGCGGGGCTTGGTCAGGATATCGACCAGCGCCGTTTCATCGAGCGACCCCAGCGTGGCGATCACGGGCAGACGCCCGACGAACTCCGGGATCATGCCGAATTCGATGAGGTCCTCCGGGATGACCTGTTCGAGCACCGCGGTCAGGTCCGCCGTCTCATCGGGCTTGTTCGCGAGTTCCGAGCCGAAGCCGATCATCTTGCGGCCCAGCCGCTTCTTGATGATGTTCTCCAGCCCGACGAACGTCCCGCCGCAGATGAACAGGATGTTGCTCGTGTCCATCTGGATATAGGATTGCTCCGGGTGCTTGCGCCCGCCCTGCGGCGGAATGTTGGAAATCGTGCCTTCCAGCATCTTGAGCAGCGCCTGCTGGACGCCCTCGCCGGACACGTCGCGGGTGATCGAGACGTTCTGGTTGGTCTTGCCGATCTTGTCGATCTCGTCGATGTAGACGATGCCCCGCTGGGCCGTCTCCAGGTCGAAATCGGCGTTCTGCAACAGCCGCAGGAGGAAGTTCTCCACGTCCTCGCCGACGTAGCCCGCTTCCGTGACCGTCGTGGCGTCGCAGATGGCGAAGGGGACCTCGAGCTTGCGGGCGAGCGTCCGGGCCAGCAGGGTCTTGCCGCTGCCCGTCGGCCCGATCAGCAGCACGTTCGACTTGTCGAGCTCGACCTCGCTGTCGCCGATATCGCCGTGGAGCAGCCGCTTGTAGTGGTTGTGCACCGCCACGGACAGGTACTTCTTCGCCCCATCCTGGCCGATCACGTACTGATCGAGGTATTCCTTGATATCCCGCGGCTTGGGCGTCTCTTTGATGCCCGTGCGGCGGCCGCCGACCTGCCGGCGGTTCTGCTTGATGATGTTGTGGCACAGCTCCACGCACTCCGGACAGATGAACACATTGTCCGGCCCCTCGATCAGGGTATCCGCCTGGTTCCCGGAGCGCCCGCAGAAGCTGCAGATCGCCTTCATTTTCCTGCCGTTTGGCTGTTTGCCCATCCCTGTTCTCTCGTCTTGAACGCGGTTGTCTATCGAAAACCCTCCTGATTGTAGTGCATACCGCAACCGGGAGCAAGATTTTTCAGGACCCAACCGCGCCGCGGGTGCGACTACGTTTTGTGGGGGGCCTCTCCCCATTTGTCATGCTGAACGAAGTGAAGCATCTGGCCCACGAATGTAACCAACGCTTGTTACCGTACTTGGCCCAGATCCTTCGCTACCGCTCAGGATGACAGGCGGGGGCGCACAGCCGCCACGAAATTTGGTCGCACACAGCGCCGCCGGGTGTAGCCGGCGCAGGGTGGCGGATGTCGGATCCACCCGACCCGCCAGCCCCGCGGCCCAACTGGAATCGTGGAATGATGGAATACTGGACTGATGGGCTGTCTCGGCCAGGCACAATCGAAATTGGGTTTGTTTCGCACGCTTGCCTCCCCGACTTCACACTTGAAACTTCAAACTTAACACTCGTGTGTGAATTGGCTTTGTTTGTACAACTGCCCCACGGTGCCCGAGCCGGCCAGGCGCAGGGCAGGCGTTCCCACGCCGCTCTGTATCCAATCCGCAATCCACAATCCGCAATCCGCAATCCGCAATCCGCAATCGAGGAATTGGGTTCGTTTTGCACGATTGCCTCGCGTCCCAGCCAACGTCGCCGGGAAAATTGGGTTTGTTTTGCGAAGTCCTGTTCATGTCGAATTCACCATAACTCTTTGCCCTTAAAGGACTTGCCCTTCACATCGCTCCGGTGCAAATTGGGTTTGTTTCGCACGATCGGCCCTCCCGTCCTCATGTCTTCTTCTTCCGTTTTCAAATCACAAATCATAAATCGTACATCATAGATCCGAGGGGGTTCGCCCCCGACCGGAGCGTCCCTCTACCTATGGCCCGTGTTGCACGAATCGTGCCGGAATTCTGGTGCGCGTGCAGGCCGAAATCGCGTAACTCCTTGCGCCCGATGGAATAAAGAATTTTTGGCGCGCGGGGCGTTTTGCCTTTTCAACTGTTGCACGAACAATGCCGACTGGGAAGTGCTTTGCTTACCGACTACAGACTCCCGACTACCGGTTCTACACCGCAGAGGACGCCGAGGGACGCAACCGCCGATGAACACCGATGGACGCGGACGGCAGGCCGGAGGCGCGGCACGCTTTTCATTGACAGGGGATCGAGCTTGCGGGACAATCGACCTATGAAGATCACGGGAACCATCTGGCTGGATTCGGTCGTCGAGAAGATTGAAGCCAAGCATGGGGTCTCCCGTGAGGAAGTCCATCAGGTCGTCCAGGGGCCGGCGATGTTTCGGTTCGTGGAAAATGGGCATCGTCGCGGCGAGCATGTCTACGCCGCTCTGGGACAGACCCGGGCCGGCCGATATCTGACCGTGTTCTTCATCCACAAACTGGACCATCGCATTTTGATTGTGACGGCTCGCGACATGAGCCTGGCGGAAAGACGACGATATGAAAAGAGGCAGCGATAGGAAGAAGGCGGCCGGGCGAAGAAGCAGCATCTCCCAGGCGCGAACGTACGCCGAGATCGGCGCTTTCTGGGATGAGCACGATTTGTCGGACTATTGGGACTCCACCCGCCCGGTGCGGGCACAGGTCCAGATGGAATCGGAGGAATCTCTCTACGCCGTGGAGAAGGATCTGTCCGACACGATTCGTCGGGAGGCCAAGCAGCGCGGCGTCTCCCCTCACGCCCTCGTCAACCTCTGGCTCCAGGAAAAGGTGCAGAAGCTCAAGCCCCGCCCCAGGCATGGCTGACCGGGGTCGCAGGGCAGAGAACGGCAGGCCGGACGCGGTAGGCCGCAGGGTGTACGGTGGGGTTTAGCCCATGCGGGTTCTGATATCCATCTACGGATTCCGCCGATTTGCGCAGATCCGCAACTGACTACCGACTACCGGTCCTGCGCCGATTGGCTCAGCCCGGCCTTCGGCCGGAACCGAGGCGTTTATCGCTTTGCGGGTACCAGCGGGGAGATAGCCAGATCGGGCGGCCCCAGACCGCCGAATGATCTGGAAATGGTTTTCAGTCGTAGGATGGGCTTTAGCCCATGCGGGTTCTGATATCCAT
This sequence comes from uncultured Planctomycetota bacterium, assembly GCA_963699595.1. GTDB lineage: Bacteria > Planctomycetota > Phycisphaerae > Sedimentisphaerales > Anaerobacaceae > PLanc-01. The sequence goes on along the minus strand of CAVOUO010000023.1, from coordinate 247,690 downwards.
CCACAGATTACGCCGATTTGCGCAGATTCGCAGCCGACTACCGGCTACCGGTTCTGCACCGCAGAGGACGCCAAGGGTCGGAGGGGAGATCATCAATCGTAAATCATCAATCATCAATTCGGAGGTCCCCGCATCCAGCGAATCACCCGGACTATCGTCGACAAGATGATCTCCACGCGCCCGGTCGAGTGATCCAAGGGGGGTAGAGTACTTCAGGATCCACAGCGGATAGCACTCACGCCTGGATGTCAAGCCCATTCTGGGCGACGGCCGATTGAGGGCAGGCCCTCGAAGTTCCCCGTCACGTCCTACCGATCCCCGTGAGTCCGGCCACGAACAGAGTGGTGAGCACCCACCCGACGCCGATGTGTACCCACATATACACTCGGAAGCGTCCACGATTGGGCAGCCAGTAGTCCCGCATATGGAGCTTCACCACAGGCACAAATGTTTCTATGGAGTAGATGAGAGGGCTGAATGAAGCATAGTCGTCGCGACGACCTTTGACTTTCTCGGGTCGTTGCGGATCTGTTGCACGTTCTCCTGTGCGAAATCCTACCCCGGTGGTATCCACGTCTATACACTAGCCAGCCGAGCAGGACCCAGAAGACGATGGACCCGAGGAATGGTATCCCGAATGGGCCAGTATAGAAGACTTTCAGCGGCCCATATCCGAAGGCGATCATTGGACCAAACAACCTATACCAAATCCAGTCGGAACTGCCCATTGTGTACTTGGCCCTATCTTGGTTCTTCTGGATGAGTACCATTTTGGCTTCACGGTCATATCCTGAACTCCGGAAGGATTTTGCCAATTGCTCATATCCTTGCGGCCAATGTCGGTCGCTTGGCTGTCGGCCGAGCCATTCCAGGCGTACGTTCACATTGGTCTTGTCCAGACCGACAATTTGATTGTAGGTCAGTCCCTCAAGGTGGAGCTTGCCTTGGTCCGGCCAACTGTCGCGGTCATCCTGGATTATATTCAGACTTGTGTGGCTCAGCAGAAGGGTCACCTGTGACGGGGCCGTTACCCGACTCCAGACGAAGGCCCCTTCGACTTTCACACCTTCCATTGCGACTGTGCCGATCGCCCTGAAGCCGTTGTTCAGAAGAGCATCTCTATGAACGTCGAGACCACGTGCGTATATTGCGAGCCCGTTCGGTCTTTTGAAGGTTCCTCCGTAACAACAGAGGTCTCCGCCAATCTCTGCCCCTGCCAGCGAGACCATTCCTGCTGAACTAAAACCCTTGCTCAGCATGAGGGTCCCGCCAATGTTAGTGCCAGACAAGTCAAGTGCAGACGAGTCACTTGCTAGACCATTGGGGTCAACGAACCTACCGTCCCAGCACTCGACATTCCCCTGAATGGAGCTACCCCTCAGGACAACTCTGCCGTTCGCGCGAAAACCGCCACGCAGGAATACGCTCCCCTGGACATCCAATCCGCCAGCGCCAAGTGCGACAACACTTCGAGCGTTCCCGTTGAGAATTGCGCCCGTCAGATGCAGATTCTCTCCTATCGTGGTGCCCTGGATCTTCACTTCGCCTGTCGCTGTGACGCTGTTCAGAAACGCCGCTTGCCCAACCTTTACTACCTCCGCTCCAAACGCAACACCATTTGGTTCGTTGAAATGCGCATTCCTGCACATAAGACGGCCCCGTATCGTACTGAAGTTCAACTGCACTTCTCCTTGCGAGGTGAAACTCTCGCTCAGTGAGACGGAGCCACCAATATTGAGGTCCGCTGCCCACAGGGCCATGCGCCCAGGATTGGTGACCTTTGCGCCGTCGCAGTGAAGATTGCCGCCGATCACCGCACCGCTGAGATTGCTCTCGCCAAAGGCAGTGAAGCCTGCATTCAGGTATATATCTCCCGTTATCCTTATACCGGCCGCATTAAGTGCCATACGCTTGGGATTGGTGATTGTCGATCGAGCAAGGCTGAGCTGCCCCCCCACAATTGCACACACCAAGTTGACCTCTCCTTCACACTGGACATTGTCCAGGAAGACATGGTGTGCCTTGACGCCTGTGGCACTTACCGCGCGACCATTGCTGTTCTATCCTTGCGCGAGATAGTTGCAGGTTTTCCTCGATTCTCGCTTCGAGAAGATCTACACCGCCGCTATCAACCACCGCGCCTTCCATAGAAAGATCGCGTCCGACATGGATCCTGGAGACGCCGACAGCGCTACGGTTAGACGCGCTCCTGGAAATGCGAATCTGAGAGGTCCATCTCTCCATCCACTGTGGCTTCAGAGGCATCAAGTCCCTCGGGAATCTGACATCCGCGCCGTATGTAGAGATCCCCCACTTCCAGGTTTCTGGCCTGAATCGTCCGACACCGTGTGTGAGACAGTGCGATGAGCGGCGATGATGCTCGCGCCAGAGAGATTCCCCCGGAGAGAAGACAGTTGTCAAATACGAGCGGGAATGGAATCTGGATAGACTCCAAGCGAATATTCCCATCTACGTGTACTCCGGTAATTGAGACACCTGTCCGTCCGACCAGTTTGACTGCCTCAGCGTTGCTGCAAACCCAGGTTATACGATCCGCGTGTATTGTTCGATCTGGACTCCATGTACTGGCCATGGTGAAATCGACATTGTTAGGCTCCTTCGATACGAAGCGTACCGCCGTGCCGGTGTCCAAGGCCTCAAATAACGCTTGCTCCGCCCGAGTGAGTGTGCCGAACTCGCGTCTTGCCATCTGGACAATGGTTGCGTCACCTGCGGTTCCCGTGTCTGGGCGTGGCGCGGCCGCGTAGGCAGAACAACTCATCCACACAGTCAGAATGCCCACGACCGCCTCCACACACGTGGGCCGTCGGCCCGAATTCGCGCGCGGAGAAAAGGACCACCAACCAAAATGGACCCCAGTCAAACGGGTTTGGCACTTTTCCTTCGCCATTCATAACCTCCAATGGGTCTGCCACATTGCCTCGCATTCCTCGTGGGGCAGTTGAGGAATTAAAGGTGTCAAGTACCTTTGTCCTCGCCTTCATCTTACCGCCTCGGGCATGAATCCAACTACTTCGTCACACGTCCGTCCAAGATGCTCATTCGCCGTTGCCAAAGCCATTATGGTGGACGTTGGCAGCAAGGGCAAGGGAAAAGCGGGCTAATGATAGCGTCTTTCAGGTTTACCGCAGAGAACAGCGGTGTAGCCGCACACGGCGATACGTGACGGGAGACAGGCGACGAGTAAGATCACAGGAGGCGCACAACTCCTCTGCTTCCCCCGTGTTCATACGTATGGCGATTCTCGCGAGGATCGGACGGTGTCAGGTACGTTTTCCGCCTGATCCTGCTGCACTGCATGACCCAAATCAACTCCCATCTTGACGCCACGGAGGCAATCGTATCTATTGGACGTGGGTTATCGCGTTGAAGGCAAAGCCGCAGGCAACGAACGGGATTAAGGACTATGGGCCAGCCAATCGACAAGATCACGCTGAAAGGATTCAAGTCCATCAGGGACTTGGAGGACTTCCCCCTGAGAAACCTGAATATCCTCATCGGGGCCAACGGCGCGGGCAAGAGCAATTTCGTCAGCTTCTTCACGTTCCTGCGCGAGGCCGTGGAAGGCAGGCTCAGCTCTCTATGTGGCGAAACACGGCGGGGCCGACGATCATCTGTTCATGGGACCCAAGAGTAACCAAGCAGATCTATGCCTATCTGCATTTCGGTCCCAATGGATATGAATTCAACCTGGAGCCGACGGTCCGCGGACAGCCTTGTCTTCGCGGACGAGCGTATTCGTTTTGACGGAGATGCGAAGTGCGCCGCCGGTCAATCGCCTCCATAGGGACAGGGCACTAGTGAGTCGAAGCTGAAGGAACAACGAAGGGCGCACAGCAGAATCTGGATGATCTCAAGACCACATCTACGATTCGATATCAAGGTGGGTTGTGTATCACTTCCACGACACCAGCGATACAGCGGCCATGCGACGCACCTGTTCCGTGCGCGACAATGAGTATCTGCGTGCCGACGCGGCGAACCTGGCGGCCTTTCTGCTCATGCTGCACGACGAGCATCCAAGCGCCTATGAGAGAGATCAGGAGACATCGTTCGTCTGGCGGCTCCCTTCTTCGACGATTTCAAATTCAGACCCCAGACCCTCCAACGGCGACACGACGCTTCAGCTTGAATGGACTCAGAAGGACAGCGACTATCCGTTTCTTGTGACGCAGCTCTCGGATGGCACGCTCCGCTTCATTGCCCTGACCACGGCCTTGCTGCAACCCGATCCGCCCAGCACGATCCTTCTGGATGAGCCGGAGTTGGGATTGCATCCCTACGCACTGAATCTGCTGGCGGCACTGCTGAAGAAGGCCGCCACGAAGACGCAGGTGATCGTCTCCACGCAATCCGCATCGCTGCTGGACAACTTCGAAGCCGAGGATGTCATTGTCGTGGAGCGTGAGGACGGAGCGTCCACGTTCAAGCGTCTGTCCTCTGCAGAATTGGAGGAATGGCTGAAGAACTACTCCCTCGGCGAGTTGTGGCAGAAGAACGTGATTCGGCGGGAGACCCTAGAATGATTAGGGTCCACGTTCTGGTCGAGGGGCAGACGGAGGAGACCTTCGTCAAGAGTGTCCTCCAGGCGCATTTCAACCGACGTGAGATCATACCTCTATCCCAGACTGCTTGGCAAGCCCGGACATAAAGGCGGTATCGGCGAGTATCCACGTGCCCGACGGGACATCCTGACCACGCTGAAGCAGGACGCCGGCGCCTTCTGCACGACCATGTTCGACTACTACGGCATGCCCAATAGTTGGCCGAACCGAGAAGGCAGCGAGGCAGAAGCCATTCGCCGAGAAGCCCGTGACGATTGAGCAAGCGATCTTGGCGGATATATCGGCCGAGTTGGGCGACAGGTTTCAACTGCGCGCGGTTCATCCCATACGTGCAGATGCACGAGTTCGAGGCCCTCCTGTTCAGCGACCCGAAGCTGATTGGCGGATGGTCTGGAGTTGGCGGACGATGCAGCGATTCAGCGGCATCAGCAGATCAGTTTCGATTCGCCCGAAGAGATCAATGACAGCCAGCAGACCGCCCCATCCAAGAGGATCGTGGGACTGAACCCGGGTTACGCCAAGGTCTCGGATGGAGTCCGCATTAGCCAGAAGATCGGCCTGACCGTGATGCGAGCACAATGCCCGCACTTCAACGAGTGGATCGGGAAGCTGGAGGCCTGGCAGGCCGGTGAAGAGGTACCGCGGTTCCGGAGTCCCGGCGGGACGACCGAGGCCAGCCCGCTGTTTCAACACGTCATTGCGAGCGAAGCCCGGCCGACAGTGGGTCACGCGAGCCCAGAGAGCCCAAAGCCTCGGACGGGCGAAAGAAAGGGATCATGCCGCAGGGGTTCTTTCGTCCCGGCCGGGACTCCGTAGGGAGACATCAGTTGTCAGTTGACGGTTCCCGGTAAGACAGCGATCCGAGATCAGGCACCGCCTCCGGCCTACCGCTTCCGGCCGTTTTCACTTGTTCTTGCCTTTTCCCCTGGCTTGACCCTACGATACGGCGCTGGAGTAAGGAGAATAGAGATGAAGAAGCTCGACAGGAGATGGTGTTGGGTGCTTGCGGTTGGGGCTCTGGTCGTGGCCGGCGTGCCGGTACAGGCGGCCGCTCCACGCAACGTGATCCAGATCGAGAATGAAAAGGCCGGGACGACGGACTGGGTCCTGACGAAGATCAAGAAGGGGTCCAAGCCGCACTTGTATGCTCCGGAGGATGAGCCCTACGACAAGGGGTGGCGCCGGCGCAAGCAAGTGGAGGGGTACTGCTCCCATACGAGCATCAAGGCGGGCCAGACCCTGGACGTCTATGTCAGCACGGACCCGGCCGACCAGTACAAGGCCGAGATCTACCGCATGGGGTATTACGGGGGCACCGGCGCACGGTTGATGCGGACGATCGGGCCGCTGCAAGGGGCAGCGCAGCCCACGCCGGCGGACGGGGACCGGCACCTGATCGAATGCAAGTGGAGCAAAGGCTTCAGCATCGAGATCCCGAAGGACTGGACCAGCGGCGTCTATCTGGGCAAGTTGAGCACGCTCCAGACGCAGGGCGAGGGCTACGTGATCTTCATCGTGCGGGACGACCGCAAGGCGGATCTGATGTTTCAGTGCTCCGATCTGACCTGGCTGAGCTACAACCGCTGGCCCAATTGGCGGTCGCTGTACGATACGGAAACCGACCCGTGGGGGTCGTCGAATCGCCGGCCCGCCTTCGACGTGGGCTTCGACCGGCCCTATGCGATCTATTGGAACGGTTTTCCCGCCGGATTCGAGCCGCTGACCAACGGCTCGGGCGAATTCCTGATGATCGAGTTCCCCCTGGCCTTCTGGCTGGAGAAGGAGGGCTATGATGTCACGTACATCTCGAACGTCGACACGCACGCCGATGGGCCGGGGCTGCTGCGCGGCAAGGTGTTCGTCTCGGTCGGCCATGATGAATACTGGACGATGCAGATGTTCGAGAACGTGACGAAGGCGCGGGATGCGGGCGTCAGTCTGGCCTTCCTGTCCGGCAACAGCATCTCCGGCGAGGTCTCTCTTCTGCCGAGCACCGATGGCCGGCCGAATCGGGTGATCCGCCGGGTCGGCGGCTTCCGCGCGGAGCAGGACCTGATGGGGTCAACGTCTTACGGCACCGGTTTCGCGGACTGGTTCTGCAACGACCCGGACCACTGGGCGTTGGCGGGAACGGGAATGAAGAAGGGCGACCGCGTGGCCCAGCTTGTCGGCTGGGAGTACCATGGGCCGCCTCTGGCGGATCACGAGGACCTGGACATCCTGGCCAGCGGACCCGTCTACGGCTGGAACGGCGAAGCGCGGAGCGGAACGTATGCGACGGTGATTTACCGATGCCAGAAGGGCAACTACGTGTTCAACGCCGGGACCTGCTGGTGGAACATGGTGCTGTCCACCCCGCCGGGATTCATGAATCCGCCGAAGCGCTATTTCTGGCAAGCCGACCCCCGCATCCAGCGAATCACCCGGAACATCCTCGACAAGATGGTCTCGGTGCGGATTGGCGAGTGACCGTCCATAGGGCTTCGCGAAACCTGGCTGGATGGCACGGTCGGAGGCGGTACCGAGGCCGGAACGAGGACAAAAAGCCTCCGTCTACTTCTTGCTCTTCGGCCTTGGCGCCGCCACCCGACCGGGCAACAGGCCTTCAGAGCGGACTCCCTTCCGCTCCGATCCCCATCACGCCGCGAGTCTATGGGCGTCCTGCCCCTTGGAGCACCTTCTCGAACGCTTCCCGGCCGCGTTCGGCGAGTTCCTCGCGGCTGACATCCTCTACGTGGGTTGCCAGCATCCAGAGGTAACCGGAGGGATCGATCACTGTGCCCATCCGGTCGCCCCAAAACTCATTTTTCACCGGCTCCTTGACGGTCGCCCCGGCGTCCACGGCCCGCTGGAAGGCGGCGTCCACGTCCTTGACGTACAGGTAAAAACCGACAGGCGATCCGCCGAGCGACTCCGGCGAACGGCACTCCTGGCCCGGCATCTCGTCAGACACCATGAAGACCGAATCGCCGATCGTGAGTTCCGCATGGGCGATGCCCTTGCCGTCCGGGGCCGGCATGCGGTACCGCTCCTGGGCGCCAAACGCCTCTTTGTAGAACTCGATCACCTGGGCGCCATTGTGTACCGTCAGGCACGGCGTCAACGTTTGAAATCCTCTCGGAATACCCTTCACATGACGTTCTCATGGCTGATTCCCCCAAAATGTCACCAATCAACCTCACCTCATCGAGGCCAAGGCCATCCGTCTGGCGAGCCTCGAGAAACCTCTTTTCACCCTCTATACGTCCGCACGGGCTACGCGGTGCAGGCAAAGGGGGAGCTAAACGCGCGCGGTGCTTTTTCCAGCTTTCCCTGTTGTCCTCAGGGACTGCGGCTAACGGCCTCCGGCTAACGTCCCGTTGGAGCTATCCCCCGAAATGAATAACGGGTTCGGGTCCCCCCGGCCCTCATTCGCCGGTGGGAGCCCTTCCCGAACGCGGTGTTTTGCGTTGGGGAACCCGTTAGAGCCGCCGGAGTCGAGGGAGGGTCGCTCCCGGCGGATTAGAATTTGTAGATGAATGAGGTTTGGATTCGGAAGTCGTCGACGTCGTCGTCGCCCTTGAAGTCGGTCCGCCACTGGGACAGCTCAACGCCGATGTCGGCGTTCTTGTTCAAGGCGTAGATGGCGTTGGCGAACAGGGACCGGTTGGAGGTCCGGTCGTCCGTGTCCACATCCCCGCTTTCCACGTCGTCGAGCCCGGCGCCCACGTTGAAGCTCCAGGCGTCCCACGGTCCGAGCACCACGGCGAACCAGCCGCCCCGGTCGCCAACCGCGTGGGACTCCGTGGCGCCGGCCCGGACGCCCTGGCCGATCCCGCCGAAGTAGTCGTCCAGGTTTTCGCCCACATAGAGCTCACCCTTGACGGTGACGACCGGACAGATCGGCTGGAGCACGTCGAGGTTGAGGGACCAGGAATCGACCTTGTCGTCACTGCTGTATTGCTCGCGGCCCCAGTGGGCGGACACGCCGACGGTGGTCGGCTTGAAACCGAACCAGGGGAAGGTCAGGCCCGCGCGGCCTTGGAAGGTGGGGAAGCCCGCATCGGCGCCGGGCGTGAAGGTCATGATCTCCACGTCGCCGATCGTGCGCGCGATGGCCCCGGCCAGCTCCAGGGTCATGTCGTCGCGGACCTGGAGCTGCTGGGTGACGCGGACCTGGGGATGGCGGTAGCCGATGTTGCCGGCGTCCCACAGGACCGTGTAATTGAGGGTGTTGGGATACAGTGGGGAGATCACATCCGAGGTCTGGCCGGCCAGGATACCGAACTTGTGGTCGGGCCAGTCAAACGTCATGTAGGCGTGCCGCACGAGCAGATTGAATTTGTTCTCGGCGCCCGCCGCCCCGTAGAAATCGGCCTCGACCAGGCCGCCGGTCTTCATGTTGCCCGTGTCGGGGCCCTGGATCTTGACTCCCAGGCGGGTCTGCTTGGCGGTGATGTTGAACTCGTCGTCGCCGTCGCGCCCTTGGTCCGTGAAGAGCACGTAGTTCCCCGGGAACACGCCGGAGCTGTCCCACGCCGCATCCAGCTTGATGAAGCCGTAGAACTGGATGTCGAGCGTGGACCAGAAGGGCTTCTTGTCCGGCTCCAGTCCGGCCGCCGCCGACGGCGCGGCAGCGGGGGCGGTTTCGGCCGCCGGAGGTTTGACCGTCGTCTGCAATTGTTCCACCTGTTTCTCCAGCGTCCCGACCCGCTGGCGCAGTTGCGCGTTCTCCTTGGTGACGTTAGGATCGCCCTGCGCCAGGCAGGGGGTGCTAATGATCCAGCCGGCCACCAGCGCCCAGAGTCCGATTCTTGCACACATGATTGTCTCCTTTGCTGCACAGAAATCTGCGGCGTCACATCCCGCCGCGTTGATGCGAGCGATTGTATGCGCGCGCGAACCGCCGTCAAGCACCGGAAATGGCCACGGGACACAGGGCCGGCGGGCGGCCGCCGCAACGCCCGAAAATGTCGCGACATCGGCGTTGCTGCGGTCGAAAGTGACCTGAAAGGTCCGACAACAAGTTTTTTTCACCGAATTGCGCACCGACTGTCGCTTTGTGTCCGGGACGTGTAGAATGGCACGAAGTGCAGGGGGTTGACCTGCTTGGGCCTGGAAGGTGAGTCCTGATGACTGTTCGGAGTGTAGACATGCGTCCCTTGAAGGAATCACGATTGTCGTTCACGATCCTGGCATTACTGTGTGTCTCGGCCACGTTGGTGGGGGCAGGCGAAGGTGCATCTGCTTCCGGCGGTTCGTGGCGTGTCCTGCCGCTGATCACGGAGGGCAAGATCGATGCGGCGTGGGCGCAGGTGGGGTGGGGCGGATTCGCGGTGGATGGTGGGGCGCTGCGGACCGAATGCGACGAGCGCGGCATGGGGATGCTGCTCTATAAGCCCCAGAAGCTCGGCGACTGCCAGATCCGCATCGTCTACCGGTGCGAGAAGGCCAAGTCCAATGCCGGCGTATTCGTACGCATCGACGATGGTGTGCTCGCGAAGATCGGCGAGAAATCGCCCGAGGCCCATCGCGATGCGCAGGGCAAGCTCTCCCCGGCGATGATCGAAAAGTTCAAGGAAGCCTCCGAGAAGCATCTCGGCGGCTGGTATCCGGTGCACCACGGCTATGAAGTGCAGATCCAGGACGACAATGACGCCCTGCATCGCACCGGGGCGATTTATTCTCTGGCCCAGGCCGCGCCGGTCCCCGAGAAACCACTCTCGGAGTGGCGGACGATGATCATTACCCTCGATGGTGAACGCATCATGGTGGACGTCGATGGCCAACGGCTCAGCGCCTTCGATCCTACGGCGGCGGACAATCCGCCGCGCAAGAACTGGACCGAGCCGATGCGGGAATTGAAGCGCCCGACGCACGGCTATCTCGGGCTCCAGAATCACGATCCCGGCGACGTGGTCTGGTTCAAGGAAGTCAGCGTGCGGGCCCTGGCTCGCGCCGGTGAGCAACCCGAGCGAGCCTGTGCTACTGAATTTCGTGGCGTCTGTGCGCCGCACCTGTCATCCTGAGCGACAGCGAAGGATCTCGGTCGAGTACGGCAATAAGCGTTAGCTACGTTCGTTGGCCAGATGCTTCGCTTCGTTCAGCATGACAAATGTGGAGAGGGCTCCCACGAAGCGTAGTGCCCTCGGGGGTTCCTTGCGGGATTTTCCCATTGAATTCACCGGCGGGCGCGGATATGCTGGCCCGCGCGTTTGTTTGGCACGACAAGATCAGGATTAGGAGGTATGGACTATGATCGTCAGCAGGCGGTTTCGCACGATATTGATGGGCGGCATTTTCCTGGCGGTACTGCCGGCGAGTTTCGCCTGGGCCGCGGCGGATGCCAACAGCCTCAAGACCGAGGAGGACAAGATCAGTTACATCATCGGGACCCAGGTGGTGGGCAGCCTCCGGCAGCAGGGGGTCGATTTGAATGTAGAGTCGTTCATCCGCGGCTTCCGGGCGGCCTGGGCCGGCGAGAAGCCGTTGTTCACGCCGGAGGAACAGCAAAAGATCATGATGGCGTTTCAGCAGAAGCTGGTCGCCAAAATGCAGGCCAAGCAACAGCAGCAGGAGGCACAAGCCTTGGAAAAGCTCGGAAAAGAGAATGGGTGGAAACTGAAGCTGACCAAACCGGAAATGATGACTTTCGATCCGCAGAAGGAGTACTTCTGGGTCCTGGAGACGAACAAGGGCAACATCAGGATCAAGCTGATGCCCGAGGTGGCCCCGATGCACGTCACGAGCACGATCTTCTTGACGAACAAGGGCTTCTATGATGGCACGCTGTTCCACCGCGTGATTCCGGGGTTCATGGCGCAGGGCGGTGACCCGCTCGGCACCGGCACGGGCGGCCCCGGCTACCAGTATGACGGCGAATTCAAGCCGAATGTTACGTTCGATCGCCCCTTCCTGCTTGCCATGGCGAACCGGTCGCAGCCCAATACCGACGGCAGCCAGTTCTTCATCACCTTTGTGGCGGTGCCCCAATTGAACAACAAGCACACGATCTTCGGCGAGGTCGTGGAGGGGCAGGATGTGGTCAAGAAACTGGAGGCCGCCGGCACCCGGGAAGGCAAGACCAAGGAAGAGTTGAAGATCGTCAAGGCCACGATCGAGGAAAAGGCCAAAGGGTAACGAATCGCAATCGGGTGGACAATCATCGGCCGGGCGCGGCTCGTATATCGACCTCTGCCCGGCCGCTGTGTTTACTCATCCGGGCGAACGAACACGATTTCCCAGTCGGAAATGCCGGCGACGAACAGGCGAGCGACCCGGCCCGCGCGTTTGTCGGTTTCCTGTTGGGCCGCATCGAGCCCGACTACCTGTGGGTACCATTTGGACTTCTGCAGTTGGGCCGCATCGAGGATCTTCACCGGCGTGGTCCAGCCGGTCGGGTCTCCGAGAGCCGCGTTGAAGCTCACGTAGATGCCTTCCTGCACCAGTCCTTGTCCCTGGCCCGGTTCAGCAGCATGACCCACGTCCGCAGATGCGTGTTCCAGTGGATGGAAGGTCCCCAGAAGGCATCGGCGTCGGGCCTGTGCCAGTCGGTGCGCACGGTGAAGATCGGCGTCACATGCCCGCCGAGGCCGGCCTGCGTCCAGCCGCCGCCATGCCATTTGAATTCCTTCCCGACCGGATTATCGCGGTCCTCATACCGCATCCTGGCCACCGCGATGCCCTGTTCGGCCGTGTCTTTGTGATAGGTGCTGGTGAAGCAGTAGAGGAACTCGTTCCCGTGGTCCGCCAGCACGGTGAAATCGCCGTTGCCGCCGACGAAGTACTTGTTGGCCGATTCCGCGTTGTTCGAGCCGGCCGGCGCCTCGACCACAATCCCCAGGTCCCGCCAGTGCAGGCCGTCATCCGTCGAGACCATTTCGCCGATGCGCGGGGCGGTCCGGCCGCCCGGCAAGGGCGGCTCGTTGTGATACCACATGTAGAGCTTGCCATCTTTTGCCTTGTGCGTCGCCTCGATCCAGCGGGCTCCCATCTTCCAGGTAGCTTCATTGTCGAAGCGGACCCGCTGCGAGGGCCGGCTCAAGCGGAACAGGTCCGGACCCGAGGACCGGAAGGGGTGTCCGGTCGAGTAGAACATGTACATCGTCCCCTCGCTCCAGTGCGCCGGGCTGCTGCAATCGATGTCCCCGGGTTCCTGCGGGTTCCCGTCTTTGGAGACGACGCCTGGAAATTGAACGCGTGGAGCGCTGCGGATAGCGACGGAATTGCCTTTTTGCGCTGCGCCGCAAGAAGCGATAGCCAGGAAGATCACCAATGCCACGTGCATCCATCTCATGTGCTCAGGCTCCTGTCTTCTTTTGATGTTATCAGGGAAGGCGTGGCTGCTGGTCCCCGCGCCGGCGGAGAAAGACGAGGTTGTAGACCATGCGGGAGGCGACCGCGTAAACGACGGTGGCGGCGACGAGCCAGACGGCGAAGTGCGTCTGGCGCGACAGGCCGCCGGCCACCAGGATGATGATCCGCAGGAAGCGCAGCGACAGCTTCTCCTGGAATTTGACCTCGCCTTTGGTCAGGCTCTCGACCGCCGCGTTGATGTACGTCGCCAGCGGAATGCCCACCATCGACACGATGACGGCCACCGGATGGGCCAATCCGCCCAGCATCATGCCCAACAAGAAGATCAAGTCGGCGTACTTATCGATGATCTTGTCGACGAACGATCCGAACGGTCCCGCTGTGCCGCGGGCCCGGGCGATGCACCCGTCCAGCATGTCCAGAAAGCCGTTGGCCAGGATCAGAAGGGCCCCGGTGACGGGCAGGCCCAGCCAGAAGGCGACGCCGGCAGCCACCGCCGCCAGCAGGGACAAGACCGAGACCACATTCGCCGACACGTAGGGCGCAGACTGCGCCGCCATCGGTCCGATGATCCTGGCTTCCAGCGTGCGAAGTCCGCCGCTCATCGTTCATTTCCTCCAACAGGCACATCTTCATTCTACCGGGTCCGACAGAACCACGTCGAGACAATTCAATCGCGTAGGGTGTTGTCGCAGCGTTCGCAGATGCTGTCGGGCGGGAACGTGCCGGTCAGCATCTGCAGGCGCAGGCGCCGGTAGTTGTCGCCCGACCAGATCTCCTGGAAGCGATTTTGGGTGACATTGCCGAGCGGCAGCTCGCCGTTGATATCGAGACAGCAGGGCACGGCGGTCCCATCCGAGAGGATGCAGCCATGCTGGAAGGGGGCGGCACAGGGCTTGTACAACGGCACGGGAGGCCGGTATTCGGTGTGCCGGTCGTCCACCAGGCCGTGCCACGTCAGGTAGGGAGCGATGCGGACATCGTCCACGCCGCTGGCCATCCATTCCGCGACGAACGGCTGGATCAGGCTGTCCGTGTCCCGCATGCGGATGATCTCGATGGTGGTGTGGGGGCCGTGCCCGTAGATGCGGCGCAGGTCCAGGTACTGCCGGATATTGGACTGGACCTCCGCGAAGGCCGCCGGCGGGCGCAGGCGCTCGTAAACTTCGGGCGAGCAGCCGTCGAAGGAAAAGGAGAGAAAGGTGAGCGATGATGACAGGATTCTCCGGGAGATCTCCGGCGTGAGGCTGGTGGCATTCGTGTGAATCATGGTCCGGCAGGCCTTGGTCCCGGCGTAATCGATGATGTCGAACAGGCCCTCGTGGAGCAGCGGCTCGCCCGAGGTATACAGCTTGATCAGGGGCCGATTTCCGCAGATGTCATCCACGATGCCCTTGAGCATCGCCAGGGGCATCTGGGTCGGCCGCGGCACGAGCCCGCAGGATTGGGGACACATGATGCACCTGAGATTGCACTGCCGCGTGATGTCGAGCCAATAGATAGACGGCAAGGGGGGGATGTAATAGTCCATCAATTCCGCGATGTTGTTCCATAGCGGCATCGGGCGGTCTCCAAGGCGACGTGGCCATATCCTATCGGAAAACCAGACTTCCCGTCAAGCGCGAAATCCGGAACCGATGGGCAACACCCGCCGTAGCTGCTATAATCCCGTTGTCGGTGGGCAGCGGTAGGGTGCGTATCACGCACCGTCTCCTCGGGCGGGAGCATGGTGCACCCTACGGAACTGATAACTACGGTGGAAAGGTTTCTGCGTGGATTCAGAAGTATACCGGCAAGCCATCAAGCTGATCACGGAGGCGAAGAGCATTCTGGTTACGACGCATACGCGGCCGGACGGCGATGCGTGCGGATGCGTGATGGCCGTCACGGAAGTCCTGCGCGGGCTCGGCAAGACGGTCCGGCCGCTGCTGTTGTCGCCCATGCCGGACTGGTACACGTTTCTTTTCGAGGAGAAGGTTCCGGTCCTCGGCGACGATGTGCAGGTGGAGGACCTGACCGGCGGCGGATTCGGCCCGATCGATCTTGTGATCGTTGTCGATACGAACAGCTACAGCCAACTGCCGCGGTTCGAGACCTATCTCAAGCAAGCTGCCGCGCCGGTCCTGGTGATCGATCATCACGTGGCGGCCGACCGGCTGGGTCCGGTTCAGATCGTGGACGAGACAGCCGCGGCCGCCGGGCTGGTGCTGTCGGACTTCCTCCAATATGCGGGCTGGCCGATCACGCGCAAGACTGCGGAGGGGCTGTTTGTCGCTATTTCGACTGATACGGGCTGGTTTCATCTCAGCAATACCGACAGCCGGGTCTTCCGCCGCTGTGCCGATCTGATCGAGATCGGCATCGAGCCGAATGACCTCTACCACAAGCTCTATCAGAGCTTTTCCTATCCGCGTTTCCAGTTGATGGTGGCCATGCTCAACACGGTCGCGCTCCACTTCGATGGCCGCTACGCGTCGCAGTACCTGCGGCGGGCGGATTTCGAGCGGACCGGGGCCGCCTACCGGGACACCGAGAACCTTGTCAACGAGTGCCAGCGGATCGACTCGGTAAGCGTCGCGGCGCTTTTCGTCGAATTGAAGGACGGCCGCATCCGCTGTTCGCTCCGCAGTCGCCCCGATGTCCAGCGGCCCGGAGCCCCGGCCGTGGACGTCAACGAGATCGCCCGCCAATTCGGCGGCGGCGGCCACAAAATGGCCTCCGGCACCTACCTCCCGGCCCCCCTCGAACACGCCATGCAACTGATCTACGACGAAGTGGCGCAGCGACTGACCTGACATACCGGACATACCGCATGGACCCGTGTCAAAAGAACGGCGCCGCAGCGCCTCGCCGCGTCCGGGCCCCGGCTCGCGCGGAGCCCGGACGGTCACGAGTCCCAGCGGGATAGATTCCCTTTTCGTGACGTGGGTGGGTATCTTTCATACGGCGATTGAGCAATTTGCCTATTCCCGCGCCTGTCACGGAACAAGTATCTTCTGGTGACATTCTCGCGTGGATATGTCAGGTATGTTCTTACAAGGAAAGGAGTTTTTATGAGAACGATTGTGTGGGCATGCGCCCTGGCATCGGTTGGCGTCCTGTTGCTGAGCGGCTGCAGCACCGCCCCGAAGAGCGAGGCCAAGAGGGACACGTTGGAGACCGAGGCCCAGACCGCGATCCAAACCGCCAAGAACGCAGACCCCGGCTTGCAGAAATTCTTCGACACGGCGGCCGGCTATGCGGTCTTCCCGAAGGTCGGTAAGGCCGCCTGGGTGGTCGGCGGCGCGTACGGCAAGGGCATTTTGTACGAGAACAGACAACCGGTGGGCTACTGCGACATGACACAGGCCACGGTCGGCGTGGCCTACGGCGGCCAAGCGTATACGGAGATCATCTTCTTCGAGACGCCCGAGGCTTTGAACAAATTCAAGACCGGCAACCTTGCCTTTGCGGCCCAGGCTTCGGCGGTCGCCGTGAAGAGCGGGGCCTCCGCCAATGCCAAGTACTCCAACGGCGTCCTCATCTTTACGCGGGGCGAGGCGGGCCTGATGGTCGAGGCCTCGGTCGGCGGGCAGAAGTTCAGCTACCAGCCTTTCGGCACGGTGCCGCCCACCGAACCGTCGCCGGGGACCGCCAGCACGTCCCAGCCGGCGACGACGACGCCGGCCTCGGCGACCACCAGAACAACGCAATAGAGAGTGAGCAGGGTCCCAAGGTGAGAAAGGTAGAAGGGCCCACTCCCTTCCACCCTTCTCACCCTTCAGACCTTTCGCACCTTTCATACTTTCTCTACGTCCGGCGTTCATAGGCCCGGTAGAGGAGGTCGAGCTCGGCTTGCCTGTCGTGGTAGGTTTGCTGAAGCTCGGCGATGCGATCGGGGTTCTTGTAGATCTCCGCGTCGCCGAAGCGTTGTTTCATGTCATCGATCTCGTGCTCCAGCCGGAGGATCATGTCCTCCAGCTGATCGACCGTGTACTTGTTGAAGCGCTTGAGCTCCTCCGGCGTCTTGTTTGCCGGCGTAGCGGCTTCGGAGGGCGGATTTCGGACAGCGGCTTGCCGCTTCTGCAATTCCGCGGCTTCCTGCTGCTTCTGCTCTTCGGCCTCGATGCGCTGGCGCACCGTGTCGGCGTAGACGGAATAGGCAGGGGTGCCGGTGATGAATTCGGCGCAGCCGAGCTTGCGATGGCCCAGCTCATCCGTGCCGATCACGAGCAGCTTCTCGACGATCTGATCCAGGAAATAGCGGTCGTGACTGACGGCGATGATCGTCCCGGTGTACTCGTCCAGGGCGGCTTCGAGCATCTCCCGGCTGGCGATGTCCAGATGGTTCGTGGGTTCATCCAGGATCAGTACATCCGGCTGGGCGATGACCAGCTTGCAGAGCATCAGCCGGCTGCGCTGGCCGCCGCTTAGCTCGCTGCAGAGCTTGTACACGTCGTCGCCGGACAGGAGAAACGTGCCCAGGCGGTTGCGGACCTGTTCCGGCACGAGCTCGGGATTGACGCTCCACGCCTCCTCGAGCACGGTCCGGTTCGGGTCCAGCACCTCGCCGTGCTGGTCCAGATAGCCGATGCGGAGGCTTTCGCCCACGCGGATGCTGCCCGCCGACGGCTCTGCCCGCCCGAGGGCCAGCTCCAGGAGCGTGGTCTTG
The DNA here is from genome assembly GCA_963699595.1 of uncultured Planctomycetota bacterium. Taxonomy (GTDB): domain Bacteria; phylum Planctomycetota; class Phycisphaerae; order Sedimentisphaerales; family Anaerobacaceae; genus PLanc-01. The sequence goes on along the minus strand of CAVOUO010000023.1, from coordinate 230,158 downwards.
CCGGTCCCGTTGGGGCCGGTGATGCCCAGCCGCTCCCCGTTGAGGACGTCGAACGTAAGATCCTTGAAGAGCGTCAGCTCGCCATAGGATTTGCTCAAACCCTCGCACCGCACGATCAGATCGCTGGTCTTGTCCGTCTTGCCGAACGAGAAATTGATCGTCTTTTGGTTGATCGGCTTGTCCAGGAAGTCGGGATTGTTCTTGAGCAGGCGGTTGAGGCGAATCTTGCGGCCGCGGGCGGTGCCGCGCATCCCCTCCTGGTCCTTGTTGCGGGCGATGAAGTCGCGCGTCCGCTCGACCATCTCGACCCGGCGGGTATATTCCCGCTCCTGCTGAAGCAGGACGGTCCCTTTCGTTTGCGCGTAGTTGCTGTAGTTGCCCGGCCAGACCTTGGTCTGTCGGTTCTCGACCTCGATGATCTTGCACGCGACCCGGTCCAGCAGGTAGCGGTCGTGACTGATGAGGACCGCCGCCCCGTTGTAGTTGGCGAGGAAGCGCTCCAGCCATTCGGTCGCCTGCAGGTCCAGGTGATTCGTCGGCTCATCCAGCAGCAGCAGATCGGTCTGGAGCATGAGGACCTGGGCCAGGCCCAGGCGGGATAGCTGGCCGCCGCTGAGGGCATCCGTCTTCACGTGGTGCAGTTCGGGCTCGAAGCCGAGGGCCGCCAGGGTCATCTGGATGCGGGTTTCGTACTCGTACCCGCCGGTGATCTCGAATTCATGGCTCAGGCGGTCGTACTGCCGCATCTTGGCCTCGAGCTCCGCTCCGGCGAGGCTCTCCATCTCGTGCGAGACGCTATGGATGGCCTCCTGGAGCTTGAGCAGGTCCTCCACGCCGGCGTGCATCTCCTCCAGCACGGTCCGCTGCCCGGTGAAGCTGGCCTCCTGGGGCAGATAGCCGATCCGCAGCCCCTTTTGCCGGATGACCCGGCCCATATCGGGGGTCAGCTCGCCGGTGATGAGCCTCAGAATCGTGGTTTTGCCCGTGCCGTTGGCCCCCACCATGCCGACCTTCTCGCCCGCATGGAGCTGAAGGCTCAACTGGTCCAGCACCACCTCGGGGCCGAAGGCCTTATGGATATCCTGCAATGTAACTACAGCCATGGATCCGCTTGTGGGTCCTTTCTTCTTCAATTCGGCTTGGCCCGGGCAAAAGTCTCCTTCCGCCCGCGACGCAAACCCGGCATTATACCGGAACACGCCGGCGTCCTGAAGCCCTAAACTGGCCGCCCGACGGCCCGTCGGCAGTTTGAAGTGTAAAGTGTGAAGTTTGAAGTCGGACGGCCCTTGTCGCTAAGGCCAAGGACCTGCACCGGGTCGATCCGCGGGATTGGCAATGAGAAAAGTACTGATCGACACCAGCGCCTATAGCCGCCTCCTGCTGGGGAGCCCGGAGGTCTTGCAGGCGTTGGAGTCTGCGGATCTGGTCTACCTCTCGGTCTTTGTTCTGGCCGAGTTGTACTTTGGCTTCAAAGGCGGCTCGAAAGAAAAGCAGAATCGGGACCTGCTGGCCCGCTTCCTGCATCGTCCGACGGTCCGGATCATCCCGGCCACCCGGGAAACCGCCGAAGTCTTCGCGGAGATCAAGCACGCCCTGCAACGGGCCGGCACGCCTTTGCCTCTCCACGATGTCTGGATCGCCGCCCAGGCTTTCGAAACCGGCTCGGTTCTGGCCACCTTCGATGCGCACTTCCAGAAGATCGCCGGCCTGCCGCCTTTGGGACCTGCTCGGGCTGTAAGGCGGGGACGGGCGAACACAGAGGAGATCATCAATCCCGGCCCCATCCCTGACCTCATCGTGAACTCGTCCCACGACCGGGAATCCCCAACCCTGGCCCGCCCATACCGGAGGGGGGCGAAAAAGACGAGGCATTCGGCGTGCCCTCGCGTCCGTCCTCTTGCGAACCCGAGAAGTCCCGGCCATCGACGGCTCTCCAGGCCTCCGTCGGGTCCAGCGCCGCGGAGGACTGCCTGAGACTGCCGGCGAGAGCCGTGGCCGTGGACGAGATCGTATCGGCGCACACGAGGAAGACAGACACATGCGCGACCAGGAGTGTGAGCCGGACGAAGGCGTGCCGCAACGAGCGGGGACGTAGAAAGAGACGGATGCCGGCATAGACGACCAGAGCCAGCGTCACCACGCCCAGCATCGGGCACAATAACATGCACACGAGAAAACCGGCCCCCGGCTCCTTGCTCCAGTCGCGGAGGTATTCGCCTCGGTCGAGGTACAGGGCAATACCGATGGCCGTGAGCACGAGAATCACGAGGAGCACCGCGTCCACCAGGTACCGGGCCAACCATTCGTCGGAGAAGGCGTCATCCGCGGCCATTGGCCCGGAGGCAGTTGGCTGGGGTCTTCCATTTGACTTCATAGACTGTGCTCCTGAGAGGTACTCCTCTCATGATACCCGACGACGGCATCCGATTTCAAGGGCGTGCGTCATCGGTCTCCTTGCCCCGGCCGCCACCAGAACCACTTTAGCCGAAAGAAAGCGAAAGAAAGCGGAAAAAGGGAAAACAGTCTTCGAGCGGCTGTGGCCGGCCGGCCCGCTGACCCCTGCTTCCCCGCTGTCCTGGCTGAGGACTGTCTACCCGACTGCTTCGGCTCACCGGCTACCGAACTACTTGTCCTTGTCCGTACTTTTCCGGCTCTTGGGCGATAATCCCGAGTAGGGGTTACGGCCTGTTCGGAGCCTTGAGCCAACGAGCGGAGAATGTACCTGACACCGTCGCGTTCCCCGATATAGCTAATAGTTACCGGACACCTCTTAATTCCCTCATGGCATCCGTTTGCCCTGCAAAGAACGGTTGTCCAGTCAACCGCAATTCCACGATACCAGGGATGGATGCCTTTTTGAACCGCTGTCTCACAGAAGCGATATGCGATGAACGAAGCCCTCAAGCTCAAACGCATCGAATGCTGGAGAAAAGCCGCGAGATCCACTTCAGTGCCAGGGGTAATCCCCATCGACAACGTGCTGGTCGATCACACCGGCAAGCTCATCGAGCATGAGGTCTGCTTGTGGGACCACGCCGAGCAGCGGTATAAAGTCACGCACGAATACCTGATCGTCAATTGCGTCTGTACATCGCGCAAGCACTATCCGCTGAGTTCTATCGCTTCGTCAAACGTAGTCCTGTGAACAGCAATAGATCGAGTTTCGCGATCACAACGTCCTGTTTCGCCAGTTGATCGATTGGCGTGCTCGCGAACGACATCCCGGGATTTCACCTTCGACAGTTGGTTCACTCACAAGACAATCTCAATTACATTCTCGGTCTGACGCTTGAGTATTACGTCTTAGGTTATGTCGATATGGCTTGGAACGTGGAGTATACGGATGTGTTCGGCACCTGGTGGGAAGGTTGAACCGAGCCGGAGCAGGAGTCGGTAGCGGCCACAGTGGGACTGCTGGAAATCGAAGGGCCGCGTCTGCCTTTCCCGTATAGCTCCGGCGTCCAGGGCTCCAAGCATGGACACCTGCGTGAGCTTCGCATCCAGCACGCCGGACATCCCGTACCGGGTCCTGTATGCCTTCGATCCGCGCCGGTGCGCGATTCTGCTGCTCGGCGGAGACAAGACCGGCAACGACCGCTGGTATGAACAGTTCGTTCCGGTCGCCGATAGACTTTATGACGAACACCTGGATCATTTGCTAAAAGAGGGTTATCTCTGATGGTCAAGCCGTTTAAGAATCTCGTGGAGAAGATGTCGCCGGAGAGCCGGGAGCGCATCCGCCAGTGCACGGCGCAAATGCATTCGGAAATGGCCCTGCAGGAACTGCGGCAGGCCATGCACCTGACGCAGCAGGAACTGGCGGACGTGCTCCAGATGAACCAGGCGGCCATCTCCAAGCTGGAGCATCAATCGGACATGTACGTCAGCACGTTGCGTCGCTTCGTGGCGGCGATGGGTGGGGAATTGCGGATTGTCGCGCACTTCCCCCAAGGCGATGTCGTGGTCAACCAGTTCGAGGACATCCGGGAGGAAGAGCCGGCGGACACCATCACCTGACGGGCGAGAGACAATTCTCAGAACGGACCTACCACCGTCTCGGTGGTATACGGGGTGACGCTCTACTCAATTCCAGATCGAGATAGGTATGGCGTCCGTAGAATTCCTACGCCGGAATTACGCCTGGCATGTTCTTGCTGCACGCTGTAGCGGCGGTCGAAGGAGAACTGGCGTTCGAGACGCCTTTGGTTCCGGCCAAGGGCGGAGCCCGAGGCCGGGCTGGGTTCCTCCCCGTTCATCGACGGTTTCGTTGTCTCTGGTCTCTTGACAGCGAGCCGCGGTTTGGGCAGAGTGAAGGCGAAAGCCTGTCCAAACTGTAAAGCGGAGGTGACATCATGAACAGTACGTCGCGTATTGTGAACGCTCGTGGTCCTGTGTCCATCGTTCCGGCCGTGCTCTCATTTCTCTTGCTGGGGGCGCAATCCGTATCCCAGGCCACCACGTATTATGTCGATGGGAATAGTCCCGCTGCCCGTGACACCAATCCCGGGACGGAGGCGCAGCCCTTCAAGACGATTTGCCGAGCCACGCCGGGGCTGCAAGCGGGGGACACTCTGCTGATCAAGGCAGGGGTCTATCGCGAGACCGTCACTCTGTCGCAGAGCGGCACGGCGGCCGCCCCCATCACCATCCGGGCTTATCCCGGACAAGAGGGCAAGGCCGTCATCGACGCGTCACAACCCGTGGCTGGATGGCGCCAGTGCACCGGGCCCGACGAGTGCCGCGGGAATCCGCACTGGAAGCACATTTACTATGCGGACGTGGCGGGTCTGGTAAACGCACACCCGGACAAGACCTTTGCCGTCCGGCAGGTCTTTCAACAAGGCCGGTTGCTCCCGCGCTCACGGTATCCGGACGTTGGCTGGAGGTATCCCACCACCATTGCGGACCCCAAGAGAGTCTTCAGCGACAGTTCTCTCGCCCAGCCGGAGGGTTATTTTGCCGGGGCGGTGTGCCATATCAAGACCGCGGTGTGGCAAATGGACGCCGTCCCCATCACAGGCTTTGCCCGCGGGACGATCACCTTGGCCGCCAGCCCCACGTTCAACATCGCGCCGCGCTTCGGATACTTCATCACCAACATCGTGGGCGAGATCAACGCGGAAGGCGAATGGGCGTACGACCCGGCTCAGAAGAAGATCTTCCTATGGCCCAAGGGCGACGTAGCGGAAGACATCGAGTTCACCTACCGGGAGCATTGTCTGCGCACCAACGAAGGCGTCTCGTTCAACACCGTGCGCGGGTTGATGATGCGCCATGCCTACCAGCGCGGGATTCTGGTCGACCGGTCCCACGACATCACGATTGAGAACAATACCGTGGAATACTGCCTCGACCGCGGCATCCACTTGGGGGCTGACGGGGCCTCCTGCGACCACAACCGGGTCCTCCGGAACACGGTCAAGCACTGCTCGGCCTTCGGCATTGTCGTGGACCAGATGGCTTCGCACAACACGGTCGAGGGCAACTACGTCTATGCCACGGGCGTGGAGCACTTCGGCGACGACCTGCTCAACGGGCTCGGCCACGGCGTATTCGTCTGGGGCCCGTATGCCCGCGTGTGCCACAACCGGGTCGACCGCACGGCCAAGGACGCCTTGTACCTGGGCGGCCAGCCGATCCAGCGCGAGGTCTGCTTCAACCATCTCACCAACACCGGTCTGGCCCTGTCGGACGACGGTTCCGGCCTCTATACGGGCGGCTATCACCCCGGACCTGAAACAGATCATATCCACCACAATATCTTCGCCGAGTCCATCGGGTGCAACACGATGGACAAAGCGTACGAGGCCGGGCTGCCGGTGACCGTCGAGGACAGCAGCGGCAAGACCGCTACGGTGGCCCACACCGGGCCGGCGGCCGTGAACGCCAGGACCTGGACCGAGTGGAAGATTTCCTTGAGCAGCTTCTCCGGCGTGGATCTGGGCCGGGTCAGGAGGATGTCCATCGGCGTCGGCGGTCGCGCGGGCTCGATTCCGCTCGGCGCCGGGCGCATCCACATTGACGATATCCGTGTGTTGCCGTCCGAGCCGGCATACTGATGAGACGTATTGGGGAGAATTGAAGGTACACGGCCCCGGCGGCGAAATGGGGCAAGAACACACTTGCAATCCCCAGCCCGGGGGGGATAATGAGTCAATAATTCACCGGCGGCAAGCGTCTTACGGGACGTAAGCCGGTGGATGATCGGAGAGTGCGGCACCGCTTGCCCTGAGCGCCGCCGAAGGGGCCGGGCCGTGGGGCTTCGGCCAGGGCAGGGTTCGCCGCGGACCAGTATCTGACAGGACAGATGGCCCATTTGTCTGCATGTCATGCTGTATCATTGGAGAGCGGAACTATGATCAAACGAAGAGAATGGACAAGACGAGAACTCCTGAGGAGTTCGGCAGTGGCGGCCGGGTCCCTGATGATGTCGGGGGCGGCCGGACCGCTGGCCTTCGCGGCCGGCAGTGACACGATCCGCGTCGGCGTCATCGGCTGCGGCGGACGAGGGTCGGGCGCGGCGCAGAACTGCGTCGAGTCGTCGCCCGGCGTGAAGATCGTCGCCCTGGCCGACGCTTTCGGCGACCGGCTCCAGGGCCTCAAGAAAAAGTTCAGTGTCCCCGACGACCGCTGCTTCGTCGGCCTCGATGCCTACAAGCAGGTCCTGGCCCTGCCGGATGTGAACCTGGTCATCCTGGCGACGCCGCCGGGATTCCGGCCGGTTCATCTGGCCGCGGCGATCAAGGCCGGCAAGAACGTCTTCATGGAAAAACCCGTCTGCGTGTGTCCCGCCGGGTACAAGATGGTGATCGAGGCCTCCGAGCAGGCCGCGCAGAAGAAGCTGGCCATTGTCACGGGCACGCAACGCCGCCACCAGGCCATCTACGTCGAGACCATGAAGCGCATCCACGACGGCGCGATCGGCGACATCGTTTCGGCCCAGTGCTACTGGAACATGGGCGGCCTGTGGGTCAATCGAGCGCAAGCCGGGCCAGGGCGACGTCGATTGGCAGATCCGCAACTGGCTGTACTTCACCTGGCTGTCGGGCGACCACATCGTCGAGCAGCACGTGCACAACCTCGACGTGATCAACTGGGCCTTCCAGGATGCCCAGCCGGAGACCATCCACGGCCTGGGCGGCCGGCAGTGGCGCACCGGACCGGAATACGGCAACATCTTCGACCACTTCGGGGTCGAATTCATCTATCCCAACGATGTGCGGACGATCAGCATGTGCCGCCAGATCGAGCGGACGACGGACAACGTCAGCGAGCGGATCGTCGGCACCAAGGGCGTGTGCCAGCCCGACCAGGGACGGATCGAGGGCGAGAACGCCTGGTGCTACAAGAGCTCCGGGCAGGAGGTCGATCCCTACGTGCAGGAGCACACGGACCTGATCAAGAGCATCCGCGACGGCAAGCCGCTCAATGAGGGCAAGCGCATCGCCGACAGCACGCTCTGCGCGGTCATGGGCCGCGAGTCGGCGTACTCCCGCCAGCAGTTCAAGCGGGCCTGGTTCCTGAGCCGCTGCACGCTGGACCTGCTGCCGCCCGCCGATCTCAAGCTCAGCGACGCCAAGCCGGTGCCCGCCTTTGCGATTCCCGGCCAGTATCAGTTGGCCGGGTGGACGCCGGAGGAAAGAGCGCCGAAGGCGAAAGGAAAGGGGAAGAAGAAGGCGCTTAACCTGCGGCGGACTGACACGAAGACGGCGGAACGATCACCGAACGAAGGAGATTTCAAATATGTCATCGCAAGTGAACAATGGGATATCCGGGACCAGCGCGGCTGTGGCGGGCGCTACGGCGGCCGTGCTCGGACAGATGGCACACGCGCAAGGGTCGGACAGGATCAGGGTGGGGATGCTCGGCTGCGGCGGACGCGGCAACGGCGCCATCCGCAATTGCCTGGAGGCCGATCCGGGCGTCGCAGATCATCGCGCTGGCCGACCTGTTCGAGAGCCAGGTCGAAGCGGACCCGCGACGGCCTGATGAAGAGCGAGCAGACCAAGGACCGCGTCAAGATCAACGACGATCACCTGTACTGGGGCTTCGACTGCCACGAGAAGCTGGCCCAGTGCGAGGCCGACCTGCTGCTGATGGCGACGACGCCGGCGTTTCGCGGCCGGCAGTTGATGGCGGCGATCAAGGCCGGCAAGCACGTCTTCACGGAAAAGCCCGTCGCGACGGACGTGGCCGGCTGCAAGGAAGTGATGGAGGCCGCCGCGCTGGCGAAAGAGAAGAACCTGGCCATCGTGGCCGGCACGCAGCGGCGGCATCAGACGTCCTACGTCGAGACGATGAAACGCATCCATGACGGCGCGATCGGCGAGCTGGTCGGCGGCCAGTGCTACTGGTACGGCGACGGCATCTGGTTCAACGGCGTGCCCGAAGGCAGCCAGATGAGCGAGATCGAGTGGCAGGTCCACAACTGGTACCACTTCACGTGGCTCTCCGGCGACCAGATCTGCGAGCAGCACATTCACAACATCGACGTGATGAACTGGTGCTTCAACGGTCCGCCGGCGCAAGTTCACGGCGGTCGGCGGCCGCGGCTGGCGCAGCTTCAACCAGGAGCAGATCAAGACCGCCAAGGACGTCTGCCGCAAGTTCAACAACGGCAGCGAGGACAACTGGGAGAAGTACAACGGCGACATCTGGGACCATATTTACGCCGAGTTCGAGTATCCCAACGGGGCCCGCTGCCTGAGCTTCAGCGGCCACAGCCCCGGCACCGGACGCAACGGCGAGAAGATCGTCGGCACCAAGGGCACCAGCAATTGCAGCGGCAGCATCACGGGCGAGAACGCCTGGTCCTTCCCGGGCCGGGGCATCGATCCCATGGTGCAGGAGCACAAGGACCTGATCGCCAGCATCCGCAGCGGCCAGCCGCTCAACGAGGGCCAGCGCGTCGCCGAGAGCACGCTGACGGCCATCGGCACCCGCATCGCGGCGTACACGGGCCGGGCGGTCAGTTGGAAGTGGCTGATGGGCGGCTCCAAGCAGGAGTTGGTCCCCCGGGACATCAAGCCGGGTCCGGGCCTGTTCCACCCGATCGCCACCGGTCGCGATGAGTTGGTGTAAGCGATCTCAGATTTCAAATCGCAGATAGCAGAGGCCCGGCGGGCTCAGCAAGTCGTCGGGCCTTTTTTGCACCCAGGGCAGGGAGACCGAAAGATGGTGTATGTACTTTGTCTGCTCGCGCTGTTGCCGATGGCAAGCCAGTCCCAAGCCGCCGATGTCCCGGAGAGTATTCGGCCCTTCTTCGCTCCGCCGGCGCAGTTCGCCAACGATTTCGGAAACTACAAGTCGCCGCTTGTCTTCAACGATGGCACGCCGGTCAAGACGCCGGCGGACTGGCAAAAGCGAAGAGCCGAAATCCTCGCCACGTGGCGCAACCTGCTCGGTACTTGGCCGCCGCTGATCGAGAAACCCAAGGTCCAATACCTGGAGCAGCAGCACCGGGACAACTTCACGCAGCACAAGGTCGTGGTCGAAATCGCACCCGGCGGCCAGACCGTCGCCGGCTACCTGCTTGTCCCTGACGCCAAGAGCCAGAGGACGGATGACAGAGGGCAGACGACAGAAGGGGTTGCCGTCCTCGGTTCTCCGTCCTCCGTCCTCCGACTTCCGGCCGTGCTCGTGGTCTTCTACGATCCGGAGACCGCCGTCGGGCTCGGCAAGGAGAAGCGTGACTTCGGCTCCCAGCTTGCCAAACGTGGTTTCGTCGTGCTGTCGATTGGCACGCCGGAGTTCTGTAGTCTCAAGCCTCCGTACAAGCCGCTGTGCGAGACGCCCGCCGGCCAACCTCAGCTTCAGCCGCTTTCCGCCCTGGCCTACGTCGCCGCCAATTGCCACACGGCCCTGGCGAACATGCCCAACGTCGATCCCCGAAGGATCGGTGTCACCGGCCACTCCTACGGCGGCAAATGGGCGATGTTTGCCTCGTGTCTCTACGAGAAGTTCGCCTGTGCCGCCTGGTCCGACCCGGGGATCGTCTTCGACGAGACTCGCCCCAACATCAACTACTGGGAGCCCTGGTACTTGGGCTGGGATGCGACCGACCAGCGTGAGCGGGGCGTCCCGAGTGACACCAGGCCCCGGACTGGTCCCTACAAGACGATGATCGAGACCGGCCGCGACCTGCACGAACTGCACGCCCTGATGGCCCCGCGTCCCGTTCCTGGTCTCCGGCGGCGCCGAGGACCCGCCCAAACGCTGGCAAGCCCTGAATCACACGGTCGCTGTCAACAAGCTCCTGGGCCACACGAACCGGGTCGCCATGACCAACCGTCCGACCCACGACCCCACCCCCGAGTCCAACGAGCAACTCTACGCCTTCTTCGAGCACTTCCTGAAAGTCGACGCGTTCCCGCGGCCCGATTGATCATCTCTCCGAGCTTACTATGATGGCAATCTGGACCTCCAGGAATCCGGATGTCTATGCAGATGCATCACGGCGACGACGAGTATCACTTCCTCGCGGACTTGGTAGATCAGAGCATAAGGAAAACCGTTGGTTCTGCAACGCCGCGTACGCTCTGAGATGCGTGTCCATGCCTGCGGATACTGCACGATACGTGAAACTGTCCTCCTCACTTCAGCGGCGAATCTGTAGCCCAGCCCTTCGCTCTGCTCGTTATAGTAGGCGATAGCCTCGGCGAGCTCTCTCTTAGCTGGGTCAAGAAATTCGATTCTCATCCACGTGCCTGCTGATCGATCTCCCGGAACACTTCGCTGGCGGGTGTTGACCGTATGTCTCCGCGCTCAAAGCGCGTCCAGACGGTCTTCCGCTTCCTGTCCCCAGGCGGCATCAATGTCCGTGCGCGCCGGGAACTCGAAACTTGCCAGTATCTGTTCAACCAGTTCCGCTCGATCCATGGGTGGCAAATCCAGTGCTTCACGAAGGATCTGTTCACTTTGTGGTGTCATAAAGCAACTCCAGCAATCCCATAGACGCCATGGTAACATAAATGCGGCCCCGATTCAAACGTGATGTGCCGAAGTTCGATCGGACCGTCATTGTCAGGGTGCGTGGCAGCCGCGGATGATGTAGCCGCCGGACTTCTCTTCCGGCTCCAGTTCCAGGATCCCGCGTGTCTTGGCCTCCTCCAGCATCTGGCCGAACGATCGGAAACCGTAATAGGACTCGTTGAAGCCGGGTTTGCGGCGTTTCAGGGTCTGCTTGAGCATGGAGCTCCAGATCTTCTCCCCCTCGCCCCGTTCTTCCACCAGGGCCTCGTACGTCTCGACGATCAGGTCCCAGGCCTCCTGCTTCTTGTCCTCGGGGGGCTTGGGCGTGCGGGTGGGTGCGCCTCGTGCCGGCCGGGGACCGGCCTCTTTGCGCAACCTCCTTCCGGCGCGGCGGCTGGCGGCGCACCAGATCGTCGTAGTAAATGAACTCATCGCAGTTGGCGATCAGCAGGTCCGAGGTCGAGTTCTTGACGCCGACCCGATAACGATCTTATTGTTCTCCCGCAGCTTGCTGACGAGCGGCGAGAAATCCGAGTCGCCGCTGAGGATCACGAACGTGTCCACGTGTCCTTTCGTGTAGCACAGGTCGAGCGCGTCGACCACCATGCGAATATCGGCGGAGTTCTTGCCCGACTGCCGCACGTGCGGAATCTCGATCAGCTCGAAGGACGCCTCGTGCATCGCCTCCTTGAACTCCTTGTAGCGGTCCCAGTCGCAATAGGCCTTCTTGACGACGATATTGCCCTTGAGCAGGAGCTGCTCGATCACCTTGTCGATGTCGAACCGGGCGTAGTTGGCATCGCGAACGCCCAAGGCGATGTTCTCGAAATCGCAGAACACCGCCATGTTTTTCGTTTCCGCCCGACTGGTCATGGCATGGTTCCTTCCGTTCGTAACTCTTTGTGCCCGAGTGTCCTGATAAACACCTTCTTCCATAGTCATTTTCCCGTTCACAGCGGCCCCATGCTAACACAAAGGCGCGCCCGATTCCAACACGATCTGCTGCGTCACGATCGTGGGCGTTCTCTAATAATGACTGGATGAGTCCCCATTGGCCGTCCTTACCACCTTTGACGGAGACCTTCAGGACCCTATCCCCATCGACTGCCACCCAGTCGTATTCGGGCTGGTTGGCACCGTATTGCACGGAGACATCCCGGCCGTATCGTGCAAACTGGGCCGCAGCAAAAGCTTCAGCGGCGGCTGCAGCTTGCCATGCGTTTCTCATTTCTCACTACCATAGACTCTATCGGACGTTTCGGAGCTTGTCTGAAGGCTCTGTCAGTAGGAGCCACAATATCCCCGCATTCCTGTGAAGGTCCGCCCGATAATATGGGGTTCTCTGAAGACCCGATGTGATGCCCGAGTACGCGCAGGTGGAGCTCACCTCCCCGATGCACAGGCTTCTCGAAGGATCAAGGGAATTCAGGGATTTCGAGAATCGTCATCTGGGATGGTGAATTCGAATTGCCGGACTTGGATGCGGCTGAGGTTGTCCGGGTCGAAGCGAAGGAGGAAGCCTTTTCTCGGTTCGCTCGTACTCGAAGCCCTTGTTGGTATAGAGGTCTTTGGGTGCACCTGGTTAAAGCACTTTCTGACATCCAGGTAACGAGGGGCTTCTCGCGATCAGTACAGCAGTTGCGCAATCGCGGCGTCGATGAATTGGATCAAGGCCCCCTTGACCCCGCCCACCTCTCCATCCGGGACGGGCTCTTCGGGCGATGGCAGTTGCTCCCTCGCCTCCCGTATCTGCTTGAACTCGCTGGCGTCCAACCATAGGCCTTTGCAGCCCTTGCACATCTCAACGGCCATACGCGTCTGCGGATAAGGGAATGTGTAGAGGGGTTCGGCGCACCTGGGGCAAGGCGCCTTCAATCGCACGGCGTCGCGAGGAATCTGTAAGTGCGGGTCCGCACCAGGCAAGGCCTGCTCCAGTTCGCCTCCGTCGAACCAGATTCCTTTGCATTTCGGGCAGTAATCCACGTTCAGGTTGGCCCCGCTTATGTACTTCTCCCGCAGAGGTTGTCGCAGACACTTTGGGCAATTCATCTCAAATCCCTCACCAACTCCCGGTGGCGCCGCCGCCTCCGGAGAAACCGCCACCAAACCCGCCCCCGAAGCCACCGGGGCCGCCCGCGTCGCTGATACTATCGGGAAGCTCCTCAGCGACCCGGCGGCCCAGCCAGAGCAATGTCAGGACCAGAACGATGGCCGAACCCGCCACTACCCATCCCCAGCCGCGCTTGCCGTTTCGAAACAGGCTGACCGCAACCAGAATCAGGATGGCAATTACGCCTGCGAAGGCCCAGGAACTCCATTCCAGGCCAAAGGCCATGCCGCCGAATTCCCGGATCAGAGCTTTCACACCGCTCGTAACTCCCTCGGCGTACTTTCCCTGACGGAAATAGGGCACGATCTTTCGCTGCATGATGCGGTCGGCGTCCCTGTCCCTGGCATGGCCGTGTCCGGCTCCCAATTCGATTCTGGCTTTGCGGTCCTGGGCGACCACCAGCAGGAGGACACCGTTGTTCTTTGGCATGTTCCCGATGCCGTAGGCGTCGAAGAGAGCCCGGGCGAACGCCTCGATGCTTCGATTCGGCGTCCCCGGATAGTCCCTCATGGACCGGATGGTGACGACGATGATCTCAACGCCGCTGCGCTTCTCGGTTTGCAGGAGCCAGCTCTCGATCTGCTGCTCCTGTTCGCTTGTCAAAAGGGCGACTGTGTCCGTGACATACCCGGCATCAGGATTAGGAAAGGGGGCGTAATTCCTGGTCCTGGCCTCGCCCAAGGGGCCGGGACACAGCAGGACTACCAGGAGCGGGATCAGTCCGGCCCTGTCAACGCCGGTACACGATCTCATTGGATATCTCATCGACATCGTCCCTTTGGTACGGGAAATACTGGGCGAGCTTCTCGCCGACCCGACGAACCCCCTGACAGATTCCGTCGGCGAATTCTTCCCGGCGGAAGGCATCGAGCATCTGCCGGCAGACATCGTCCCAGAAACCCTGTCCGACCTTCTCGTGCAGGCCTTGGTCCCCGTAGATGAGGAATTCCCGGTTGGAGACAATCAGCAACAGGAGAACGCAGTTGCGCTGCTCGGTCCGGTCCAGTCCGAGTTCGCCGAAGATCTTGCGTGCCTTGGTTTTGCTGTCACGCCAACAGTGTCGCGCCAAAACCACCTTCACTTCTGCCGACGTGCTTTGCTCCGCTTCCCGGATCGCAGCGCGAACGGCGGCCGTCTCGGCCTCGTTAAGGAATCTTCTTGGGTTCGTTGATCTTGCCATCTTTGATCTTGGTAGTGTCCGGGCCACACAATATGGTAGACGCGCGAGCCTGTCAAATAATCGAGGAGACTCACGGATGGGTGCGGCCGGCATACGGTGGCGGATTCCGCCGGCTCTTATCCGGGTGGCAGCGGCAAGCGGAGTCTTCGGAGCTTGCCGATGGCCCCTCGCATACGCAAAACCATCGGCAAGCTGGCGTTTGCCGCTGCCACCCGGAGTCCAACTGCGGCGGTTCATCTTTCTACCTGTGAGCCGTTTGTGTCTTTCGATGACTCGCTGCCACCGTATTCCGGCCGCACCCCTCACGGATTCCCAGGATCGTGGCCGTGGGTGTGGAATTCGAACTGGCGGACCTGGATGCGGCTGAGGTTGGCCGGGTCGAAGCGGAGGAGGAAGCCTTTTCCTGTTCGCTCGTACTCGAAACCCCTGTTGGTATAGAGGTCTTTGGGCGCACCCGGTGGAAGCACGCGCGGCAGTTGGCCTGTGCGGGCCCTCTGGAGAAGAATCTCTATCGCGGCGGTCACGAGGTTGTCGTAGACGGCGTTGCGGACCATCAGCCGATGATAGAGCTCCACCATCTTGGGGGCCTCCGACAGCAGGGCGATGGGATCGCCGGCAAGGGCTCGGTCGTCGAGCGAGTCCACCATCGCCTGGAGCTGGGCGTGCTTTTCCCGGTAGGGCAGATCGGCTTTCATGATCTGCAGGGCGGACTGGAGGTACTGGTCGCAAGCCTGCCGCGCCCGCGCCAGCAACTGGGGCGGGGCGGAGATGCCGTAGCGGCCGGGGACTCTCTGCTCCGCCTGCAAGGTCAAGACCAGCAGTTGGTCGTCCGTCAGGATGCCGAGGTCTCTTCTGTCGTTGGCGTCCGGGAGTTTCTCCAGCACCAGTTCGCGCGTGAAAGGGCGTCCCTGGGGTCGCGTGCGCCAGAATTGCAGCTCCGCATCCCGCCATTTATTCAGCGTCTGAGCAGGCTCGAAGGGTGTCCCCGGCACGGCGGCGAGCTGGCCTTTCAGCCACGTGAGCGTCCTGGCATCCAACGGCCTCGTGCTCAGAACCTGCGCGGTGGCGAGCAGGGCCAGGGTGTGGATGCTTTGCGAGATGGAATACAGGTTGTACGTTTCCGCGCCGGCGTGGTGTGCCAGACGGCGGATCGTCAGGCAGCGGGCCAGGGCGGCGCGGTGGTGCCCATCGGCCGCCAGAGTCCGGGCATCGGCGTCGAGAAGGCGGCTCAGCCGGCGCAGCGGGATCCCGAGGTTCAGATCGAGCTGCTGCTCGCCGGCCTGCATCGGACCCCAGTGGCATTGCGGCATCTGTGACGCAATCTGGGCCATCTCGATTGTGTGGAGAGAGCGGCCCAGATAGACTTTGACCCGTGCGTCCGGCGTCCCACCCCGTGCGACGGCGTTGAGAATCTGCGCGGTACACGGGTCGGGCTCGCGATAGGCCAGCAGGGCATGATGGTACAGCAGGGCCGCATTCTCCCGGCTGGCTCGCCGCCGCTTCGTCGGTCCGCAGCGCCAGCGCGGCCGCCCTTGTCTCATACTGCTCCTTGGCAATCCGATCCCTGCCGGCGAGGAAGTCGCTCTTCTCTGGCACCTGCCGAGATCCGGGATTTCGCCTCGGGGCCGGTGCCCTGGCGAATCCCGGCTTTACCCTGGGCCAACACCGGCGCGACCGTCGCCACCGCCGAGACGAGGCAGAGCACGGACTTGCTGATCGAACGTGTAGATCGTTTCATTGCCTGATCTCCCATCGGCGGGAGGTTCCGACGCCATTTCAAGCCTCTATCATACCACAGGGACGGTCTCTGGGAGCATTAAGGAACTTGCCGGGGGTGCATGACCGCTCTTGTACGGACGTCCTGGCCCGGCAGAGACCACCGCCGGAAAAGGGGACATTCTACTTTTCCCTCCGAGAAGGGGAAAAGTAGAATGTCCCCTTTTCCCAGGCCGCGTGATTCTTCTCGCCTGGAAAGAAGAATGATAACAAATCGGGTCCGACAGACGTCATATATAGGAGAAAGTGGGTTTGCGCAGGGTGTGCAGAGCCACCGGAGCGGATGAAATGTGCGGTTTCGTGGTCTGGGAAAGGGGACAGCCATGAGAGGCAGAGGGATCATCAGATGGGATTCCATAGGCTTGATTCTGGGTCTGGGTGCGGGCCTGTTGGCCCAGGAGGCGGCCCCGCCGGGCCCGGTGGAGGCCGGCCCTGTCATCTTCAAAGATGAGCCGCAGGCACGGGCGCTGTATGACAAGATGATCCAGGCGTTCCGGCAGCCCCAGACCCTGTCGTACAAGAGCGACTACCGCTGGTCGGGTCGCGGCGGGCAGGAGCTGGGGCATTGCACCTACACGGCCTGGCTGAAGAAGCCCAACCAGTTCCGCATTGAGGGAGTCAGTGCCGGGGGCGGAAGAAGTGCGACCCTCATCGGGGACGGGGAGACGCTCTGGCTCTTCTGGTCGGGGGACCGGCCTCGTTTCTCCTCGGAGGATGAGGAAACCTACAACAAGACGCGGTCGAACGCCTATATGAAGAAGCCGGCGCCTCCGGGCGGGCACTCCATCGGCCACGAAGTCGTCTTCCTGGGCGTCGGCATGAGCATGCCGGTGCTCGATCCCAGCACGTTCTTCGGCTACACGGACTCGTTGCAGCGCTACGTGGACGGCGTGATGGGGATGGGCCGGGAGAAGGTCGGCGACGAAGAGTGCGATGTCGTGGAAGTGAGCATCATGAAGCACCAGCGAAGCTGGTACCTCTGGCTCTCCCCCAAGGACCATCTGCCCCGGAAACTCAAGCAGGTGGTGCGTGTGTCGTACGACATCATTGCCAATGAGGTCTGGTCGGACATCGTCATCGACGGCCCCATGCCGGCGGAGAAGTTCGCCTGGACCCCGCCGCAAGGATGGCAGCAATGGCGGTTGCCCACGCCCGAGGAGGCCCTCCTGAAGCCGGGGACCGCAGCGCCGGACTTCGAGCTATCCCTGGCGGATGGGAAGAGGGTCAAGCTGACGGACTTTCGGGACAAGATTGTGTGGTTCTATATATGGCGGGCTGGCTGACCCGCTTGCCGAGAGGAGATGCGTCATCTCCAAAAGCTCCATGAGAAGTACAGCGGCAAACAGCTCGTGATCCTGGGCTTCAACTGTGCCGACGACAAGAAGATCGCCTTGGAGTTCCTGGGCGAGAACGGTGCGACGTTCCCCACGATTCTGGATTCCTCGGAGGCGGCCGTCAAAGTCGGGTTCAGCGACTACAAGGGGAGCGGCGTACCGCTGAACTACATCATTGACCCGCAAGGCAAAGTGGTGGATACGTGGTACGGGTACCAAGAGGGCCATCCGCGGGCGCTGGCAGCGCTGAAGAAAGCCGGGCTGAAGATCGACGAGCCATAGAGGATGGCGTCAATAATCTATGCATCGGCTACCCCCAACTGGTGGGTGGCAGCGGCAAGCGCAGCTTGCCGATGGCTCGTGCGATATGTGTCAGGACCATCGGCAAGCTCCGAAGACTCCGCTTGCCGCTGCCACCCGGCGTAGGGGACGCCTGTCAATAGCCTGACGCAGGTTTCGTCTGTCCATCAAGCAATAGCGGCCCGGGCGGGGTACGGTAAACCTGGCACAATGGCTCTTCCTGGCGGCTCCAGCCGGCCTCGTTCAACGAGGACTGTGTAGAATAAACCCGTCGCCCGGAATTCGCGTGGCGGTATTCATAGAGCGGCACGATGGACGCGTTGGTGGTCGTCTGTGCGCCGGATGGCAGCGCGTGAAACAGCGGCTTTGCCCCTGCGGCAGGAGGCTCGGTCGTCAGGCGAGTGCCTCCGCCGGGCAGCTTGTCTGCGTAGATCGCGATGAGGCTATCTGCGGCTCGACCGGGCTCGATGGCATAGAACGCCACGGACTCGACAGACTTCCACTTGTCCGTCTGCGCCACGGTGTTACCCGTCAGGTAGTCTCTCCCACCTTGTCCATCGTGCACCTGGTAGACGGGGGCGGGCAGGGTCAGGCGGGGGTCGTCCAGTCTCAGCCGGTACATGATCTGGTTGTAGTCGTAGCGCGGCGTCGCTCTATCCTCCGAGCCGGAGAAGGTCCACGTGTAGGTGCCTTCGAAGTAGATCGTGCGGCCGCCGTCCTGGTCGAAGAGCGGATGGTGCTTAGGGTTGTAGAACGAGTATTTGTTGTGCGTCAGGATCTTGCGGGCATAGGCCCACGGCCCGACGGGCGTATCGGCCTCGGCGTACCAGATCTCGCCCAGGGCGGAAGACTCGCCGAAGAGCTGGCCGAAGACGCCGATCCAGCGTTGCCGGTAGGCATTGAAGTAAACCGTTCCGTTATGCGGTTGGATCGCCCGGCCCGATTCCACGTCGAAGACGTTCACGCCCTTGGCCTCGGCCTCCAGGGCCTCGATGACCGCGGTCTTGCCCGTACCCAGAGAAGCCGGCAGGTCGCCGAAATTGAGCCAGCGGGCGGAGAAAAGGGGACATTCTACTTTTTCTCCCCGCGTTTGTCCTGGTGGGCCGTCCTTCAACGAAAAAGTAGAATGTCCCCTTTTCCCGAGGACGGTCAGCACCTCGTATCGATTGGCGTCGACGACGTCATCCCACTGAGCCGGGACCCGCATCCGCGCGGCCATGGGCGATGGGGCGGTGAAGTAGTAGTAGGGGCGACCCGCCACCTGGACGGGGAAGGCATGCCCCGTGTTCCGGTAGGGCAGGAACTCCAGACCCGGCCGGACCAGCGGCTCGAAGGTGTTCGTAGCATCGTTGAAGACCATCAGGCCGCGTTCGAGCACTTCCGCGAGGCCCTTGAGCCGGGCGAACTTCGCGACCATCCGCTCGTGGCCTTGCCGGTCGGGAACCGTCATCAATCCATCCAGCCAGACCAGGCCGGGCTCTTTCAGAGGGGCCATCTTTCGGCTGAAGCCGTTCTCGTCGACGTAGTACTCCAGATCGACGCCGACAGCGGGGTCCAGCCCGCCGCGCTCGGGCAGGTCCGACAGGGCGCCGGACATCGCGAAGTTCCCCAACGGATAGGAAGGTCTGCCGGTATCGCCCCACATCCAGAACAACCGGCCGTGATAGAGGCAGGTGAACACCGAATCCTGGCCCATAACTTGGCCGTTGAGCACCGGATTCTTCAGCGGAACCGGCCGGCCCGTGAGGATGCTGTCGCGGTAGATGCCCTGGCCTGTCACGCGATAGAGCCGCTCGGCGATGTTGAGCCGGTCGATCATGACGACGGCCATTTGTCCCGGCGTGGTCTTGAGCCGGACCCCACGATAGCCGAAACCATCCTCGGGGACCTCGTAGCCGTGACTTTCGACAAAAAAGAAGACCTCCCGATCCATCAAACCCGGCTCCAGAAACGCGACGACGCCGTTGCTGTCCGTAAACAGCCTGATGCTGTTGGTCGTGCGCAACTCGACGAGAGGCACGCCGCGACCCGTTTGCCGGTCGACGACCCGGATCGTGAAATACTGGCTCGCAGACTCTCCCGAGAGACCCGGCTGTGGCTCAGAGGTGCCGGATGGGTGGCGTAGGGTGGGCTGTGCCCACCGATTCCCGTCGGATGGATACGCGCGCGTGATGGTGGGCACAGCCCACCCTACGACCACGACTGCGGCGAACAGGATCGTTCGGAGATTCCATTGTGTCGTCTTCATGGCTTGGAATGATACCTCCCTCCGGCATTCGATTCCAGCCCGGACAAGCGGGATGGACATCGGACGGCAGCCATAGTACCATGATTGTGCGGTACACCGACAACGGAGAGTATGGTTGGGAAAAGAAGGAGTCAGTGCCATGGACAAGCTGTACGAGCAATCCGAAACCGGGTGTTGTCCGCGCTTCAACCCGGGGCCGTGGGACCAGAAGGAGGTCACTTTCCAGGACAAGCTGTTTGTGAAGGACCGCGTCCGCAGCTTCTTTCACATTCCGCTGAACTTCGGCAAGGTGATGGTCCGTAACATGGAGAAGATCCAGGCCGCCGGCGCTCTGCCGCCGGAGCCGCTGCTGCTGTCGGACGAGAACTCCCTGTGGGGCGCGGACGTGTACATTGCGGTAGCGAAGGAGGTGCCGGGCTCGGAGATGGCCCGGGTCTCCGGGACGTTCCTGACGCGGGTCTTCGAAGGACCGTACCAGAATGTCCGCCGGTGGGTCGAGGAGATGAAGACCTACGTCGCCTCGAAACAGAAGGAGCTCAAGAAGCTCTACTTCTTCTACACCACCTGCCCGAAGTGCGCCAAGTACTACGGCAAGAACTACGTGGTGCTCCTGGCGGAGATTTGATCTGCGATTCTCCCGTCCTCGCCGCTGGACGGATCAGTTCGGCCACGGGACAACACGGTCCAAACGTGTGATAGGGGTCGCATCGTCGTCAACCTGCGGTGTGGTTTCCGGCGGATTCAAGGCGGCCGTTACTGCCGCATAGGCATCAACTCGGCCAAATCCGTACTCCTCGTCGAACCCCGGAGGTCCGAGATCCTGAGCGGACTGCTGCAGGATGCGCTGCACTTGCAGGTTACTTAAGTTTGGGTCGATGGACAGGACGAGGGCGGCGACGCCCGCCGCAATCGGACAAGCACCGGAGGTGCCAGCCATCTTGTTCGTGTAGTCCTCTATGTTCGGATCCATCAGGTTGGCGAATCCACCTGGTCCCGTGATGTCCGTGGTCCAGAGCCCATACGAAGGACGGCACAAGCCTGTGAACCAACATCCACTGGGAGCCATCACGTCGAGCGCAGATCCAAAGCCGCTATAGAGCCAGCGTTTGTCATTCGGGTCCGTCGCTCCCACGGCAATTACCTCAGGCCACGCCGCCGGATACGAGACACGACTCTGCCAGCCATTGCCGGATGCGCCCAGGACTACACAGCCTTTTCCCTTGCGCCCGATACCACCCAATTTCGTGATATCCTGGATGGCTGAATGAGGTGGCTCATAGGGAAAGTTTAGAATCCAACTGTTGCTGATCACATCTGCGCCCTGTGCCGCAGCGTATCTCAATCCATCCGCCGGTACGGCCAGTGTGGCATAATCCGTCGCTGGCAAGGGCGAAATGCGGATGGGCATAATCGTACAATTCCACGTGACTCCTGTCACACCCACCGCGTTGTTGCCCGTCGCCGCGATCAGGCCCGCACACGCCGTTCCGTGTCCGGCGCCCAGCGAAACGGGATTCACGTCACCATCGCCGCCAACGAAGTCCCAGCCATGCACATCGTCTATCAATCCATTCTCATCGTCGTCGATCCCGTTGCCTGGAATCTCTTGGGGATTGACCCAGAGATTGTTCACTAAATCCGGATGATTCATGTCCACCCCATCGTCGAGGACGGCAACGACCAGGTTCGGATCTCCCGTCGTATACGTCCATGCTTCCGGGGCGTGAATGGTATTCAGGTGCCACTGCTTGTCAAAATAGGTGTCGTTGGGCTCGGACCGGTTAGGCTCATTTGCCGCTGACAAGCCACACAACTGGGGCTGAAAAGCCAGATTCGGGTAGGCCCATTCGACGAAGTCGGCCTTGCTCAGGACTTCGACGGCGGTCAGGACTTGCTCCGCGTCCCGTGCCGCGGGTGAAATCAGGAACTCCAGCTTGGTGTAGAGAAGGTTTCGTAGGATCGTGCAACCGGCCTGGCGGCACAGGTCTTCGAGCTTGCCCCGATCCAGTTCCTGTCTTAGGCGCACGATGATTTCCGGTATGACGGCGACGGTCTCGCCCTCCAAGGAAAAGAGGGGAGCGACGTATTCTACC
The DNA here is from genome assembly GCA_963699595.1 of uncultured Planctomycetota bacterium. GTDB lineage: Bacteria > Planctomycetota > Phycisphaerae > Sedimentisphaerales > Anaerobacaceae > PLanc-01. The sequence goes on along the minus strand of CAVOUO010000023.1, from coordinate 208,146 downwards.
TCGGGCTGCTCGCTCAGGATTCTGATGCCTCTGTCCCTTTGCGAGAGAGGCTGACGATCCAGCACCAGGAGCATGTCCCGCCGACCGGCGATATTCCGATACTTCGCATCTTCGCCGGCGATTTCCCGCGCGGTGTCGTCCGAGAGCAGCGTTGCCGGCTTGCCTCTCGATGATTTCACTACATATCCAAGCTCCTTCTCGACCACAAGGCGAATCTGCCCGTGTCCAATATCGACGATGCGCTCTTCCGCCGCACTCATGATCGGACCCAGGCCGAATGGGACGCACAGCGCAAGCCAGGTAGTCCAACGACATGGCGGCATTTCAGTGCCTTTCAACAACAACCCTGCAAACAACAACAAACAACTCTATATTATTCTACTACAAAAGACCTGAGCCGGGAGAGACTTTTGTTGAAGTGCGACGCTCGAAGTGGGAGAAACGACGTGGAAAGTCGTTTGGGTGCGGATCGCCTCGGTCCGGGGCTACGGGGGTATTCCTGACGCGGGTCTTCGAAGGGCCGTACCAGAATATCCGGCGCCGGGTCGAGGAGATGAAAACCTACGTGGCCTCGCCAAGGCCTGCGGCCTTGGTTGGTAGTGTGCCCGTCAGGGCATATCTTCCAGGCGGAAGATAACGCCTTACGGCGTCACTACAAACCCGCAAAGCCCTTGGCGCTGCCACCCGAACCGTAGAATGGGTATGGGCCCCAAACGCGAACGAACGCGTTTGGGCAACCCCTCTCGCCCGTGAGCAGGGCCGGGACGGCCCTGCGACTGCACGGGTCGCTCGCGCCCATGCTACGTTTCCACGCCCGCCTGGACCTCCTGCGCCTGCTCCTGCTTTTGGCGCAGCCGCAGCGCGGTTTCGGGGTCCCACTCGGCACGCTCATCGGGGACAATCTCGTGGCCGCAGCACTTGGCATAGGCCTGCGTCAACTCGGCCCCCAGAAAGAGGATGATCGACGAGTAATAGATCCAGAGCAGCAGAATCACCAGAGAGCCGGCCGCTCCGTACAAGGTGGTCGTGCCGCTCGAGCGGAGGTACTCGCTGATCCCGTACTCTCCGGCCACGAAAAGCAGGCCCGTGATGATGCCGCCGACCCAAGTGTCCTTCCAACTGATTTTGACGTCCGGCAGGACCCGGAATATGATGACGAAGATGATCGTGAACACGACCAGCGTGAAGATCAGGTCGATGATTTGCGCCGTGCGGCCGCTGCCGCGGAAGACCACGGCGATGGCCGAAGTGACGACCACCGTGCCGATCAGCACGAGCCCCATCACCAGAACCATCAGCAGCGACAGGAAACGCTTGTAGAGCCAGCCGATCAGGATGCCTCGCCTCCAACGGACATTGAAGATGGCGTTCAGCGAGGACTGCAACTGCCCGAACGCGCTCGTTGCGGAGAGCAAGAGAACGACCAGTCCGGTGACGGCCGAGGCGGTGGCCGCGAACCGTTGCGCCTTGGCGTTCTTGACGATCAGTTCGACGCCCTGACTGGCCTGCGGGCCGATCAGCCTCTCGGTTTGCGCGATGATCCGTTGCCCGGTCGACTCGCCGACCAGTCCGGTGATGGTGATCAGCAGGATCAGCAGGGGGGCAATCGACAGAATGGCATAGAACGCCAGGGCGGCGGCCAGCGTCAGACCGTTATCCATGAAGAAACTGTATATGGCGTTTTTGGGAACCTGCCAGATCGCTCGCCACTTCATGCCCTGCTCCTTGGGAGTGTCTCTCATGCGGATTCGGATAAATCCGTGCGCGTTACAGACCCTGTCATCCTGAGGCGAAGCCGTATCATGCCTTGCTTGTTCGTCCATCGGCTTGGTGTCTTAGTGTAGCGAGAGTTCCACGCGATGCGGTTCGGTGAATTCCCCATTCCCGGCCAGGAATTTGCTGCTGCGTTTCAGATGGCGACCCGAAAATCGGTGTACCGGGGGTTGTAGGGAGCGTCCTCGATTTGGGTGTCGCGGATATAGCCCTCGAAAGAGTCCTGGATCTCTTGAATGCAGTTGTCGATCTCCTGGACCGGGCCCTGGATGAGCATCTCCACCGTGCCGTCGGGCAGATTGCGGACGAGGCCCGTGACGTTATATTCGCGGGCGACCTCCCTGGCCGGTATAGCGAAAGCCTACGCCCTGAACGTGGCCCCGGAAGATGACATGTTTGGCCGTCTGATCCATGTGTGCTCGGGTCCCCGAATCCGATGCACCGGATTTGGGGGCCCCTCCCGCGTTTTCGGTTGACTTGTCCCGGTCATTCATTATCTTTGGTCGTATCTCCTGATAGTGCTGCTATCGTAGCAGCGGGTTGGGCCCGGTACAAGGGACACGTGGATGGATCATCAGGTCCGTATAGCGACGGCAGCCCGTGCCGTGCGCCGGCACGCCGTGGTAAGAGTCCAGGCAGAGCGGGGGAGGTCCCCTTTGCTGAGTACACTCGTGGGAGAAAAGACGCCGAAGACCGTCTCGTCACGGGTCGTCTGGCTCCTGGCGTGGCGGTGGTGGCCCATCGTTTTGTCGTTGACGGCCCTCGTCGTCTCGCTGCCGGCCCTGCAGCACAGGCTTGTTGAACGACGACTACTACCAGCACGCTCTGTTTGCCGGGTCTTCCGAGTCTCTCGACCGTCTCGCGCGTGCAGGCCTGATGCCGGACGGCGCCGGCCGTCTGTCCACGGCCCTTTCCCATCAGTTTGCCACCGTCGATCCCGCAGAGGAACCTCCAGCAACTGAAAGCCTACGGCACACTGCCCTGGTGGACGGGCGACAATCTGCGCGTGGCGTTCTGGCGGCCCCTGACGTCCTTCACCCACTGGATGGACTATCGGCTTTTCCCGGACTCGATCGCGCTGATGCACCTTCACAGCATCCTGTGGTTTGCGGCGGTCGTATTCGCCGTCAGCGTCCTGTACCGGCGGATCGGGGAATTGCGGATTGCGGACTGCGGCCCCGGATCGAAGTCCGGGGTGACAACATGGCGGATTTGTCGGACCGGGTTCAATCCGCAATCCGAAATCCGCAATCCGCAATGGGTAGCTGGGTTGGCGGCCCTGATGTACCTGCTGGCCGACTCCAGCTATTTCCCCACGATGTGGCTGGCGAATCGAAACGCTCTGATCTCGTTGTTCTTCGGCATCCTGGCCCTGATTCTGCATGATCGTCACAGAACGCAAGGCGGCCGGCTCAATTTCGCGGGCGTCCTGACCTGTCTGCTGCTCTCGCTTCTGTCTGCCGAGGCCGGGATTGCGACTCTCGCCTACCTGTTCGCCTACGAGATCGTGCTCCGGCGTGAGCGCTGGACCGGACGCCTTGGGGCTTTGGCGCCGTTTGTCGGCGTGACCCTCGGATGGCGGCTGGTCTATAACGTTCTGGGCTACGGGGCCAGCGGCGGCGGGTTCTACATCGATCCCGTCCGGGAACCGCTGCGCTACGCCCTGGCGGTGCTGGACCGTCTGCCTTTTCTTCTGGCGGGACAATGGACGAGTCTGCCGCCGGAGTTCTGCGGCATGCTGTCCGGCGCCTCGAAGCTGGTCCTGTGGGGTGCTCTGTTGTCGCTGACCGTGGCCCTGCCGGCGGTGATGTGGCCGCTGCTGCGCGAGAATCGGCGCGCGCGTTTCTGGCTGGTGGGCATGTATGCGTCGGCGGTGCCGATCTGCGCCACGGTCCCGATGAGCCGGGCCCTGGTCTTCGTGGCGGTGGGGGCCTTCGGCCTGATCGCGGAACTCGCCGGTGACTGGCAGCAGATGGCGGGTTGGAGACCGGCGTTCGGCTGGCGGCGGGTGCTGGTGTTGGGCCTCGTGATCGGCGCTCTGGCCACGCATCTGCCGTGGGCGGCCGTCCGGCGGGCGATGGCGCCCTCCGTGACGGCGCGACTCGAAAGACGGATGAACAAGACCATGGCGCTCGGCCTGCTCTGGTGGTGGCGCGGCGAGGACCTGGTCCTCGTCAATGCGCCCAATCCGGCCGCGTTTCTCTACGATCCGTTCCGAAACGCCTACCACGGCAGGTTGCTCCCGGGCGGGGTGCGGCTTCTGGCGCCGGGCTTCGGTGCTTTGGAGGTCGTGCGAACGCAGCCGCAGCGCTTGGTGGTGCGGGCGCTCTCCCGGAGCCTCTTGGATTGTCCATCGTATGAGGGCCTGCATTTCGTGTTATTCTATCGGGCCTTATGCGACGTCCGCGGCTCAGGCCAACCCATGCAGGCCGGGCAGCGCATCGTGTTGCCGCGGATGACCGTGGAGGTGATGCGTGTGGATGAGCGCGGCCTGCCCGTGGAGGCGGCATTTGACTTTTCCGTTCCCCTGGAGGACCCCTCTTTGCAGTGGATCTACTGGGATTGGCAGCGCCGCGACTACGCGGTCTTTCCCGTGCCCAAGATCGGCGCGGCCGTGACCCTCGCGGGACCTTTCTAATGAGTCTTGACATCCAAGTTCGGTAATCAAGGTCCATGGATGGCCGGGTGCCACGCCCAAGCGCAGCTTGAGCGTGTGCTCCGTGTGCGAGGGAGCACGGTCAAACAAGTTTGGCCGTGGCACCCAAGAATTACCGAAGTTGCTCGTCAAAACTCATAAGGTTGGCGGCTCCTTCGCCCCAAGCGGCGTGCGTGACTGGATTTCGCGGCGTCTGTGCACCGCATCTGTCATCCCTTCGGCATACGCTCAGGGCAAGCTCTGAGCGGCAGCGAAGGATCTGGGCCGAGCATGGCAACAAGCGCTGGCTCCATTCGTTGGCCAGATGCTTCACTTCGTTCAGCATGACAGACGCACCGTCGGCCCCTGCAAAGCGTAATGACACCCCGGGTGGCTTCGGCCGGACATTGCCCTTCCCGTATCCTTCCCGGCAGCGTATAATGCGGGGCAGCTTGAGGAGAGTTTTGACTGGAGAGTCGGAAGTCTCAGGTGGAAATCGGTAAGCCGGTCGTTCGAGCTTGGGGTTTGCGATCTGGACGCTATGCGAAGTGTGAAAAGACAAATTGAGATGGACGAGCAGATTTACCAGCTCAGCACGCTGGTGGCGGGCGAGTTCTCGCTGCAGGAGGTGCTCGACAAGCTGGCCGAGGCGGCCGTCAAGATCATCGGCGCCAAGGCGTGCTCGATCCGCCTGCTGAATGAGGAGACCAACGACCTCAAGATGCGGAGCACGTACGGGCTCAGCGAGGCGTACCGCAACAAGGGGGTGGTCACCAAGGACGATCCGGTGATCACGGCGGCCTTTGCCGGCGAGGCCGTCCTGATCGACGACATGCGGGCGGATGACCGCATCCGTTTCAAGGAAGCGACCAACCGGGAGGGACTGGTCAGCCAGCTTACCGTGGCGATGCAGTTCCGCAACCGGCCGATCGGCGTGCTGCGGCTGTACAGCCCGAAGCCCCGCGACTTCACGGCGGCCGATATCTCGGTGGCCCGGGCGGTCGCCTCGCAGTGTGCCGTGGCGATCACCAACGCCAAGCTGTATCGCGGAGGCCATCGAGGCCCAGCGCTTCGCCGAGCAGATGCGCCTGGCCGGCTTGATCCAGCGGCGGATGATCCCGGAAAAGCCGCCGCAGATCGCGGGACTCGATATCGCCGCAACCTACATTCCCTGCTTCGACGTGGGCGGCGACTTCTACGACTTTCTGCCCCTCGACCAGAACCGCCTGGTGATCACGATTGCCGACGTGATCGGCAAGGGCGTGCCCGCGGCGATCATGATGAGCTGGTTCCGGGGGGCGGTCCAGGCGTATACAGAGACCTGCCGCTGCGTGTCGCCCGATGCCGGCGTTGCCCCGAGCGAACTCGACAGCGGGTCGAAGGATGCGCTGCGCACGAGAAACGCGATCGAGAACTTCAACAAGCTGGCCTGCATGGAGTGCCGGGAGGGTGAGTTCGTCACGCTGTACTATGCGACCATCGACGCCGCCGCCCGGACGATGACGTACTGCAACTGCGGCCATGAGCCGGCGGTCCTCCTTCGGGACGGGCAGGCTCATGCGATCTGGCCAAGGGCGGACTCGTCCTGGGCGTGGACCCTCATGCCAGCTATGACATCGAGACGGTCGAGCTGCGGGACGGCGATTGCCTGCTGTTCTACACGGACGGTCTGGTCGACGCGATGGACTTCAACAGCGAGCTGTGGGGCCGGGAGCGCATGCTGGAGGCGACGATGCGCTTCGTGGATTGCCCGGCCGACCACGTGGTCCGCAACATCCTGGCGTATCGCCGGCGTTTCGCCGGGCTGGCCCGCCAGGTGGACGACACCAGCATCATCGCGGTCAAGGTCGGCCCATCGCGGGGCAACGAAGCCTGCGGCGACTGCATGGCCGTTCAGAGCAGCCATCTCTCCGGCGAGGACGTGGAAGGACGCCCCCATGCCTGAGAATGCACCTGGGGATCCACACCCGGTGAATCCCGCCTCGGAACTTGTCATCACCATCGATGGTCCCGCCGGCAGCGGCAAGAGCACGGTGGCGCGGCTGTTGGCCAAGCGGCTGGACGCTACCTTCCTCGATACCGGCGCCATGTACCGCGCGATCACCCTGGCGGCGGTCCGGGATGGTCTCGAATTGAGCGACGAGCGGCAGTTGGTCGGGGTCATGGAAGAGCATCGCTTCGACTTCGAAGCGGCCCCTGGGAAAATGCTCGTGTCGATTGACGGGCAGGATGTGACGGAGGCCATCCGGGACAATGAGTTGACCGCGCAGGTGCGGTTCGCCGCCGCAGCGCCCCGCGTGCGCGAGCGGCTGGTCCGGATGCAGCGGGCGTTCGCCGCCCGGCACGCCCGGATCGTGACCGAGGGCCGGGACCAGGGCACGGTGGTCTTTCCCGAGGCGACCGTCAAGTTCTACCTGACGGCGGACGTGCGGGAGCGGGCCAGAAGGCGCAAGGCCGAGCTCGACGCCAGGGAATTGCCGGCGGACCTGGAGCAGATTCGCCAGGCCATTGAGGCCCGGGACCGCAGCGACGAGAATCGGGCCGTCGGCCCGCTCAAGCCGGCGCCGGACGCGGTGCTCGATCGACACCACAGATCTGAGCATCTCCGAAGTCGTGGAACGAGTCTATCGATACGTCGAGGAGCGATGTTCAAGAAGCGTTTGAAGGTGGCTTGGTATTGGCTGGCGCGCTTCAGCTGCCAGATCTTCTGTGCCGCGGTCTTCCGCCTGCGGGTCCAGGGTCGGGAAAACGTCCCGCGCGGCGGAGCGTACATCCTCGCCGGCAACCACCAGAGCTATCTGGACCCGGTCTTCTGCGGCGTGGGAATTCGGCGCCGGCTGTGCTATGTCGCGCGCGACTCCCTGTATCTCTTCAAGCCGTTCGGCTGGCTGATCCACTCGCTGGACGCGATCCCCATCGCGCGGGACAAGCCGGATCTGGTCGCGATGCGCGCGATCATCGCCCGTCTCCGGGAAGGCGAAGCGGTTTGCCTGTACCCCGAAGCGACGCGGACGTACGACGGCAAGATCGTGCCGTTCAAGGCGGGTTTCGGCCTTCTGTGCCGGCGCTCCGATGCGCCGGTGGTCCCGGTCCTGATCGACGGCGCCTTCGAAGCCTGGCCCCGCCAGAAGCGGTACTTCTCGCCCGGCCGTGTCACCATCTGGTACGGCAAGCTCCAGCCCGCCGAGCTAATGCGGACCATGACCAACGAGCAATTGGCCGACCACCTCACCGCCGTCCTGCGCCAAATGCAGACCGAGTGCCGCCTCCAGCAAGGCAAGAAGCCCTACGACTACAACCCTTGATGCACCACGCCTTCGATACGAGGGTAGTTTCCTGCCCGCTTGATCATTAATCACTAATCAAGCTCTGACCCCGGAATCCCCCAGGATGACCAAGTCAGTGCCGCGCACGGACTTTTCCGAATCCGTATCACATCTCCAGGAGCCAAGCCTTGCCCTGCTTCTGAGCGCCGGATTTCATCACCTTCAGGAATCTGGATCGCAGCAGATTGCCCATCAACGCTTGTTTCACCGGCGGCAGGCGGAGAAAACCGCCGACGAGTCCACGCAAGAACCGGTGGGTGATGCGGTTCGGGTCATCAAAAAGCTGGTTCTGCAACGTTCCCCTCTCGAGACTTGCCAGGATTACCCGCTCGAATGTGGTCTCCGGGTGGAGCACCCGCTGCTTCCTTTTGACCAGGCGGATCGCGTGCTTGGGGCAGGCCAGCGCGCAGACGCCACAACCCAGGCAGATGGATTCATCCGGCCGTGGTCTCTGGGGCTTTCCTGGGAGAGCCTCCGCACGGGCGACCATCTCGATGGCGTGGATGGGGCACGCCTTGGCGCACTTCTCGCACCCGGCGCACTTTTCCGCATCGACATCCGGGGCGTACGTGGAGGTGACAATCGTATTGGGGTACCCGTGTTGGCTGACACCGAGCAGCAGATTGCAGCAGCAGCCACAGCAATGGCAGACAAACCCTATTCTCTTCTGCACGTTGTCCGCGGTCAGCACCAATCTGAGCTCTTTTGAGCGGGCCACGTTCTCCAGCATCTCGGACGTGGTGACTTCCCTGGCCATGCCGTGGCGGATCAGGAGTTCGGCATTGCGTCCAAAAGAGGAGCAAGTCTCCAGGGGAACCTCACAGGGCTTCTCCCCAATGTGAAGCTTTTCGTGCCGGCAGGAGCACAGGCCGATGGCGCACTTCTCTGCGTTTTCGACAATCGCCGTTGCCTTTTCGTAGTCCAGGATTTCGACGGGAGCGGCTTCCGCAATTGCTTCTTCATGAGGCAATACCCTCATGATCGACACCTTCCGGCCGTCGGCGAGGTTGGCCGCATGAAAGGCGTGGTTTCCGTGGAGGTAGTCGTGGAACAGTTTCGCCCACTGGGCATATCGGAGCTTGCCCCTGGTGCGCATCATCGTCATCTCGAATATCCCGACCATCATCGGAGCGGGCATGTACCGATACTGATCCTCGATCCAGAGGTCGAAGACCAGCCCTTTCTCGCATAGTCCCTCCAGGAGCGCGTGCAGTTTCGCGGGATCGTGTTTCGTGCTGTGCGCGACTTGTTCGAACGTGGAAAGACCGTACGGCATCCTGACCAGGACTTCCGCCTCTATCGGGGTGTAGAGTTCCTTCAGGATCTCATAGAGGGTCTCGTTCCAGGGTGCCCGCGTGGGGAGGCTGTCGATCTTTCTCCCCAACCTCCGATAGATGTTCCCGGCATTGCCATGAGCCATGGCAGCCTCCTTATCGCTCGTTTGTCTGCTATCCATCAGGCTCTAACATCATGTCTATTTACACGCTACCGCGCGAGCGGTTCCCGCTTCTACGGGAGGGCGGGTAAGAGCTCGATTTCGTACATCCTGGGCCAGAGCTTGCCGGTGACGAGCAGGTGTTGGGTCTGGGGGAGGTAGGCGATGCCGTTGAGGACGGAGTCACCTTGCTCGTCGGCGGGCGGCCACAGGCCGGCCATGTCGATCCGGCCGGTGACGCGGCCGGTCGCGGGATCGATGATGACGATTTGGTCGGTCGGCCAGATGTTGGCGTAGATTTGGGGCCCAGCCGGCGGTGTCGTGGGCGGGGATGCTACGTACTCCAATTCGTTGAGACGCTCCACTGGGCGACCCTGGTCGCGGACCTCGAGCCGGCCCGTCTCGGCATAGGTGTTGGGATCGAGGAAACGCAGAGTCGCGGTCCCGTCGCTGAGGATCAAGCGCTTGCCATCATGAGTGAGGCCCCAGCCTTCGCCGCGGTACTTGAACTCGCGCAGGGGCGTCAAAGTGCCCTTCGTGTAGACGAAGCCGACCTTGGATTGCCACGTGAGCTGGATGAGCTTGTCGCCAAAGAGGGTGACGCCTTCCCCGAAGTACTTGTCCGCCAGCCGAAGCATATTGACCGTTTTGCCGGTCTGCAGGTCGCGCTTGTAGAGGGCGGATTGGCCATAGAGGCCCGTTCCCTCGTAGACGAACCCGTCCTCGTAGACCAGTCCCTGCGTGAAGCACCGGCGATCGTGCGGATAGGTCTTGATGACCTTGTATCGGTAGAGGGGGACGGGGGCGGAAGATGGAGCGGGGCCCGGGGGGCCGGGGGCGGGGGAGGAAGAAGGATTAGCACGCAACGCGGGGCTGCTTGCCCCTTGCCCCTCGCCCCGCTGGCCTCGACCCTCGCTTGCAGGGACCATGCGGACGGCAAGGACCAGCAAGAGGCCAAGCACCGCCAGAACGGCGATCCAGACGACGAGATGTAATAACCGCAAGCTCATCGCCCCAAATTGTAAATCATAAATCATAAATCATAAATCATAAATGCCGCGGCCGCGGCCAGGGCTTGACGGCCCTTCGGCCGCCGGGTAGTCTGGCGGCGTGGATGGTAAGAATTGCAGTTATCGGAGGTGTGATATGTATGGGGTGAAAGTTGTCTCCGTGCTCTTGCTGTTGTCGCTCGTATTCGGGGCCGGTTCGTGCGCCGGCACACAGGCCCGCGATTCGGACCTGCTGGCCACGGGGCTCGTCGGCTGGCAGCAGATCGACGGGCAGGAAGGGGCCTGGCATTTCGAGAATGGCGTCTTGTCCGTCACAGGCGAGAAGGGCGGCTGGCTGGCCACGCACCGCGCGTACAACAACTTCGCCGTGCAGTTGGAGTTCCGGGTCCCGCCGGGGGGCGCAGGCGGCATCTTGATTCGGGCGCCCCTCGAAGGCGATCCGGCCCGTGCCGGCCTGAAGATCCAGATCCGTGACGACTACGCGGAGCAGGGGACTCGTCTGGAGCCATTCCAGTACACGGGAAGCATCTACGGCATCCAGGCTCCCTCGGAACGGGTGAGCAAGAAGGCCGGGCAGTGGCAGCGGCTGGTCGTGATTGCTGAGGGGGTTCACATTCAGGTGGGCCTCAATGGCAAGAAGATCGTGGATACGGACCTGAGCTATTACACTCACCTGGCCGACAAGCACCCCGGTCTGCTCCGCAAAGGGGGGCACATCGGTCTGCAAAGTCAGGACGGCCCGATCGAGTTCCGCAACATCAAGCTGCGCGAATTGCCGGAGACATGACGATGTAGCACCCCCGCCCTCGGAGGTATTCCTCCGATTCCACAGCCGAGGGCGGCTGTGCTAGCCAGGAGACAAGCACGGCACAGATGACAGGGAGATCAGTTATGAATGAGAACGAAGTCTCGCGTCGTGGTTTTCTCAAGGTCTCCGCCGCCTCACTGGCGGCGGCGGGTGTGGCGGCTCCGGTGTATGCGGCCGGCTCCGATACGATCCGGGTCGGCATCATCGGTTGCGGCGGGCAGGGCACGCGCGACCTGGTCAGTTGCGTCAAGAGCGCGCCGGGCGTGCAGATCGTGGCGATGGGCGATCTGTTCGAGGATCGCCTGCAGGAGTCGCTCCAGAAGCTCAAGACCGAGGTGCCCGACGCGGTCAAGGTCACGCCGGACAAGTGCTTTGTCGGCTGGGACGCCTACAAGAAGGTGGTGGGGACCGATATTCACATGGTCCTCCTGACGACGCCGCCGCACTTCCGGGCGATGTACCTCCAGGCTGCCATCGAAGCCGGCAAGAACGTCTTCATGGAAAAGCCTGCCGGCGTGGACCCCAAGCAGATTCGCTCGATCATCAAGACGGCGGAACTGGCCCAGCAGAAGAAGCTCTCCATCGTCGCCGGCACCCAGCGGCGGCACAGCAAGAAATACCAGGAGACCATCCGGCGGATTCACGACGGCCAGATCGGCCAGATCGTGGCGGCCCAGGCCTACTGGAATGGCTCGGATATGCTCGGCTACTGGAAGTGGTGGGACAAGGAGAAGCCGCTCCGATGTCGAGTGGCAGTGCCGAAGCTGGCCGTGGTTCACCTGGACCAGCGGCGACCACATCGTCGAGCAGCACGTTCACAACCTGGACGTCATCAACTGGGCGCTCCAGGGACATCCCGAGCAGTGCATGGGCATGGGCGGCCGGGCCGTCCGCACGCTGGGCAATATCTACGACCACTTCGCGGTGGAGTACGAGTATGCCAAGGGCGTGCGCGTCGAGAGCATGTGCCGCCAGATCAACAACTGCGGCAGCAGCGACCGGATCGCCGAGCGCGTCGTCGGCACCAAGGGCTACGCCGACGTCGATCGCGGCGTGATCGAGGGCGAGAAGCCCTTCAAGTACGACGGCCCCGATCCCGACCACTACGTCCAGGAGATGGCCGACCTGATCGCCAGCATCCGGACCGGCACGCCGATCAACGAGGGCAAGCAGGTGGCCGAGAGCACGATGGACGCCATCATGGGCCGCATGAGCGCCTACACCGGCCGGGCCTTGAAGTGGGACTGGGCGATGACCGCGTCGAAGCTGGACCTGACCCCGCCGCAGTACGACTGGGGCGACTTCCCGGTGGAGCCGGTGGCGATCCCCGGCAAGACGCAATTGATTTGAGATTCTTGATGTATGATTTTTGATCTGTAAATCAACAATCAACCATCACACTTCAAACTTCCAAGAACTGAGGTGGCGAAATGAACGAGCAAGGCAGGCAAGAGGGGGTTTCGAGACGGGGTTTCATGACGACAGGCGGCGGCCGGGGCGGTCTCGCTGGCGGCGGCTTCCGCCTTCCATCCGCGGGCCTTTGCGGCGGGCAGTGACAAGATCCGCCTGGGCCTGATCGGCTGCGGCGGCCGGGGGACGTACGACGCCGGCAACTGCCTCAAGGCGGTCGAGGGCGTCGAGCTGGTGGCGATGGGGGACATGTTCCAGGATCGGCTGGACACGCTGCCGCCAGAGCCTCGCCAAGAGCGCTGCCGGACAAGGTGAAGGTCACGGACGACAAGTGCTTCGTCGGCTGGGATGCCCATAAGAAGGTCCTGGCGACCGACGTGAACCTGGTGATCCTGACGCAGCCGCCGCACTTTCGGCCTTCGCACCTGAAGGCGGCCGTCGAGGCGGGCAAGCACGTGTTCATGGAGAAACCCGTGGCGGTGGACCCGGTCGGCGTCCGCTCGGTGATCCAATCGTCGGAGCTGGCCGAGCAGAAGGGCCTGACGATCGTGGCCGGCACGCAGATGCGCCGGATCTCGCACCTGGTGGAAGCGGCCCAGCGGATTCACGACGGCGCGATCGGGGAGATCCTCGGCGGCCAGTGCGTCCGGCTGGGCGACGGCATGTTGACCTGGGGGCCGGCGAAGCGGGAGGCCGGCTGGTCGGACATGGAATGGCAACTGCGCCGCTGGTTGTTCATGACCTGGCTCAGCGGCGATTTCATCACGGAGATGCACATTCACAACCTGGACGTCATGAACTGGCTGATCGGCGCCCACCCGGTGCAGTGTGTCGGCATGGGCGGCCGGCAGGTGCGGACCGCGCCCGAGTATGGCGATTCCTACGACCATTTCGCCGTCGAGTACGAGTACCCGAACGGGCTGCGGATTGAGTACATGGGCGTGCAGATCGATAAATTCGGCGACGGCCGCAGCGATCAAAGGCTGGTCGGCACGAAAGGTTTGATGTATACTGATTCCGGTCGTGTGGTGATCGAAGGCCAGAATAAGGCCGAGATCGCCTGGGACAAGAATGATCCGTGCCTTAAACAGCACGCCGATCAGATAGAGGCGATTCGCCGGGGTCAGCGGTTAAATGAGGGCCGGCGAGTCGCTGAAAGTACCCTGACCTCCATTATGGGTCGGATGAGCGCATATACGGGCCGGGCGTTGAAGTGGGATTGGGCCCTGAACGCCTCGAAGCTGGATCTGACGCCGCCGGCGTACCAGTTCGGCGATCTGCCGATGCCGCCGGTGGCCGTGCCCGGCAAGACGCAACTCATTTAATATTGATGATTGTTGCTTGATGACCGTCCGGGTGGCAGCATTTGTCATGCTGAACGAAGTGAAGCATCCGGCCTTCGGATTGGAGTGATCCTTCGTTCGCGGGCCAGATCCTTCGCCTTCGGCTCAGGATGACACGTGTATCGCCAAGGGGGCCTCTCGGACTCGTGCGAGCGAAGGAGGATCTATGAAGCGTGTCGGGTTTGCCTGGGGCAGCAGTTGCAGTCTGGTCACTGTCTCATTGCTGGCGGTGTCGGTTGCGGCTGTCGAAGACGCCAAGCCGGTGGTGCCGCAGGAGAAAGTCATGCTCTGGAACGGCAAGGACTTCACGGGCTGGACGCGCTTCCTGCGCGATTCGGCCAAGAGCGTGGACGACACGTGGTCCATCGCCGACGGTCTGCTGCGCTGCACCGGCAGTCCGGCCGGGTACATGCGGACGACAACATCCTACGCGGATTATCATTTGCACGTCGAATGGCGGTGGCCCCAGAAGCCGGGCAACAACGGCGTGCTCGTCCACACGAGCGGCCCGGATGTGGTCTGGCCCCGGAGCCTGGAGTGCCAACTGGCCTCCGGCAACGCCGGGGACTTCTGGGTCATCGGCGGCCTGGAGTTCGCCGAGCACGCCCAGGGGGGCAAGCGGGTCAACGATCGTCGCACCGTCAAACTCCACGAGAGCAGCGAGAAACCGGCCGGGGAATGGAACCAGTACGACATCCTCTGCAAGGACAACTGGGTCGTGGTCCTCGTCAACGGCACCCTGCAGAACGTCGCGACAGGGTGTTCGGACCGGTCCGGCCAGATCTGTCTGCAGAGTGAAGGCGCCCTGATCGAATACCGGAACATCTGGATCGAGCCGCTGCAATAGCGCGGCATTCCCTCAGAGCGTGTATGAGGACGGGTGGCAGCCTCAAGCGGCCTTCTGAGCTCTGCGAGGATTGGGATGGCTTGCCGTGTCAAAGGGGACATGCCTGCAGCCGGGGTCAGGCCATCCCCAAGGCCTTCGGCCTTGAGGATGGGGCTCCCAAACGCGATGAATCGCGTTTGGGGACCCTTGCCACCCGGCAGCCATGTGCCTCTCGCACACTGTCTCACGGAGAGCCGCACGCGCGAGGCCGTGGCGATTGCGCGGAGGCCGTCATTCGGGGACCCTTGACGTGTCTGCGCTTGTCGCAGTGGCTGGCGACCGGTCGTGTCTTTCGCGTGCGTCCGAAGCCGGAGGCGGGTGACGAACCCAGGACGTGGTTTCGGCGTATGTCCTTCTAACGGTTGCCCGGCTCAGTGCCCGGGGCCATGGGGGGCAGGGTTCTGCCTCAAGCATCCTTTTGGTTCGTAAGTGGTGGTGTAGCAGTGACTTAATGGGAGGTGCACTATGATGGAGCACAGAGTGAGAGGATGTGATGTCACGAGGGGACGGGTGGCTTGGTTGTTGGTTATCGGGCTTCTCGGGCTTCCCTCGCTGGGCTGGGCACAGAATCGCGCCGAAGCGGCCAAAGAGCTGTCGAAGGCGTTTTCGTCGGCCGCCAAGACGGCGATGCCCGCCGTCGTGTCCATCAAGGTGGAGAAGACCATCTCGGGGCCGGCGGTGGGATTGGGCGGCATGCCCGGGTTCAACGACCCGTTCGACCAGTTCCCGGATGAGTTCCGCCGGAGGTTCTTTGGCCCGCCGCAACAGCGGTCGCCCCGGAAGTTCCGCCAGCAAGGGCAGGGGTCCGGCTTCATCATCAGCGAAGACGGGTACATTCTGACCAACAATCACGTGGTCGGCGACGTGGACAAGATCACGGTGGAGCTGAAGGACGGCCGCACCTTCAACAATGCCAAGCTGATCGGCACCGATCCGGATTCCGAAGTGGCCCTGATCAAGATCGAGGGCGACAACTTCCCGGTGCTGCCGATGGGCGACTCCAGCAAGATCGAGATCGGCGACTGGGTCATCGCCATCGGCAATCCCTTCGGGCTGAGCGAGACGGTGACGGTCGGGGTCATCAGCGCGGTGGGGCGCAGCAACATGCACATCGCCGCCTACGAGGACTTCATCCAGACCGATGCCGCCATCAACCCGGGCAACTCCGGCGGGCCGCTGATCAATCTCGACGGCCAGGTGATCGGGATCAATACGGCCATCGTCAGCGAGAGCGGCGGCTACATGGGCATCGGTTTCGCGATTCCCATCAACATGGCGCGCACCATTCAGGACCAACTGAGAAAGAGCGGCAAGGTCAGCCGCGGGTTCATGGGCCTGCTCGCCCAGGACGTGGATGCCGACACGGCGGAGGCGCTGGGTCTGAAAGAGGCTACGGGGGTGGTCGTCTCGATGGTCGAGAAGGATTCGCCCGCCGAGCAGGCCGGCGTGAAGGTTCACGATGTGATTCTGGCGATCAACGGCAAGAAGATCAAGTCGTATGACGCCTTTCGGAACGAGGTGGCGCTGCTGGCGCCCGGCAGCAAAGCCCGGCTCGACGTTTCCCGCGACGGAAAGCCTCTGGAATTGACCGTCAAGCTCGGCGAGCGTCCCACCGCCGCGCTGCAGAAGGAGCAGCCGGCCGAAGAGTCGGAGCCGGTGCTGGGGCTGGAGGTCGAGGAGCTGACCCGGGAACTGGCCGAGCGCTTCCACTACAAGCTGGGGGAGGGCGTGATCGTCTCGGCGGTGACGCCGGGCAGTCCGGCCGCTCGAAAAGGGGATTCGGCCGGGGGATCTGATCCTTTCCGTCAATCGGCAGGAGGTGGCGTCCGTGGACGACTTCACCGCCGCCGTCAAACAGTCGAGCAAGCGCGGCAAAGTGCTCCTGCTGGTCAAGCGGGGCGAAGTATCCCAGTTTGTGACCGTGCCTCTCGAAGAATGAGTCGAGGGGTGAAGATTGAGGAGGTGTGAACGCGGAACATAGTTGTCATCGACGGTTGGTTGTACATCACGAGCCGGCAGGACAGGAGTCCTGGCCGGCGTTAAGTTTTATTGGATTTCCGCAGTGCTCGCTCTACTACAGTGGCACGCAGCGCCGGGGCAGGACAGGAGGTCCTGGCCGGCACTGCAAGTTTTGTTGGATTTCCGGCAGCCACTTGCTTCCTCTACAATGACCTGTTGGGTATTCGATAGCTCCGCGTGCCCTGTCGCATGGTGCTCGCCTGAACAGAGATCGGGTTCAGAAGCTCAAAGGGTCTATGAAGGTACTGGTTGCCGAGAAGTGCGGATTCTGCCCGGGCGTGCGCAACGCCATTCATACTGCGGAGAAGGTCCTGGCGCAGGCTCATTCCCAGGAGCAGGTCTATTGCCTTGGACCGATCATCCACAATGAAGACGTGGTGGAGCGACTGGCCAGTACGGGCCTGCGGACGGTGGGCACGGTGGACGAGATCGACTCGGGCACGGTCCTGATTCGCTCGCATGGGGTGGCGCCCCGCGAACTGGAGCGGCTCCGGGGCAAGGGGCTCCAGATCGTCGACGCCACCTGCGTGCTGGTCAAACGCGTCCAGCAGATCGCCAAGCAGCTCGAAGAGGAGGGCTACGAGGTGGTGATCATCGGCGAGGAGAATCACCCGGAGGTGCAGGGGGTAATGGGCTGCGTCAAGAACGTGGTGGTCGTGGCGGACGAGAGCGATCTGCACAAGCTGCCGTCCGACGGCAAGCTGGGGATTGTCTGCCAGACGACCCAGAGCCCGGAGCACTTCGGCCGAATGCTCGGCGCGATCGGGCAGGGGGGCTTTCGGGAATTGAAGGTGATCAACACCCTGTGCAAGGAAGCGATCAAACGGCAGGAATCGGCCATCGCTCTGTGCCAGAAGGTGGACATCATGTTCGTCCTGGGCGGTCTGCACAGTGCCAACACCCGCCGGCTGGCGGAATTGTGCAAAAATCACAACCGCGCGACCTTCCACTTGCAGAATTGGGACGAGCTTGATAAAAATATATTGATCGGCAAGAATATTGCCGGCGTAACGGCGGGTGCGTCGACGCCGAACTGGGTGATCGATGAATTCGTCCAGCATCTGGAGGCGTTCGACGAAAAAGGCTAAGACCCTCCGCCGTTGTGGTCGAATAAAAGAGGCATCCGCTGCGTACGCGGGTGCAGAAAGCGTTTTGAGCAACGATTCCGTTTACGCAACACGCTGTATGGGCCTGTCGGTGTGTATGTGGGGCGTCGGCAGGCGGAACGAAGAACTCCACAGGGGAAACGAAAGTTTATGGTAGATCGAAACATTATCAACAGGCTGGGGTTGTCCAACGAGAAGCTGCAAGAGCAGATTGGCGAGATGTTCGGGGATGTCGAGACCCAATACCTCGAACAGGTCCTCCAGCGCAAGGTCGATTCCCGGCTGCCGGGCACCATCCTCAAAGGCACCATCGTCTCGCAGATCGGCAACGATGTGATCGTCGAGGTGGGCCTCAAGAGCGAAGGCGTGGTCGATGCCGGCGAGTTCGACAGCCCGGAAGATGCGGCACCCGGCCGGGAGATCGAGGTCCTGCTCGAAGACACGGACTCGGAGAGCGGGCTGATCCTGCTGAGCAAGCGCAAGGCGGACATGATCCGAGGCTGGGAGCACATCATCAACACGAAGAAGGAAGGCGACGTCGTCACGGGCAAAGTCATCCGCCGGATCAAGGGCGGCCTGCTCGTCGATATCGGCGTGCCGGTCTTCCTGCCCGCCTCGCAGGTCGATATTCGCAAGCCCGGCGACATCAGCCGGTTCATCGGCAAAGACGTCGAGTGCAAGGTTCTCAAGATCGACGTGGAGAACCGCAACATCGTGGTCTCGCGGCGCAAGCTCATCGAAGAGGAGCGCAAGGCGAGCAAAGAGAAGATTCTCAACGAGATCGAGGTCGGCCAGCTTCGCAAAGGCATCGTCAAGAACATCGCGGACTTCGGCGTGTTCGTCGATCTGGGCGGTCTGGACGGCCTGCTGCACATCTCCGACCTGAGCTGGGGCCGGATTTCGCACCCGTCGGAAGTGGTCAACCTGGACCAGGAAATCGAGTGCGTCGTCATCGGCGTGGACAAACAGAACGAGAAGATCTCCCTGGGCCTCAAGCAGAAGAGCGCCAGCCCGTGGGAGAACGTCGAGAACAAGTACCCCGTCGGCTCGCGGGTCAAGGGCCGCGTCGTCAACGTGATGAACTACGGCGTGTTCGTCCGGCTGGAAGACGGGATCGAAGGTCTCGTCCACATCAGCGAGATGAGCTGGACCCGCCGGCTGTCGCATCCGAGCGAGATGGTCAACCTCGACGACGAGATCGAGGTCGTCGTGCTCAACATCAACAAAGAGAAGCAGGAAATCTCGCTGGGCATGAAGCAGATCGAGCCCAACCCGTGGGAGCTGGCGGCCCGGAAGTATCCGCCGGGGACCATCGTCACGGCGCACGTCCGCAGCATGACCAACTTCGGCGCCTTCGTCGAGATCGAGCCGGGCATCGACGGCATGATCCATATCTCGGACCTGAGCTGGACCCGCAAGTACGGCCATCCGAGCGAGGCCCTGCAGAAGGGCCAGGAGGTCAAGTGCGTCGTGCTCGAGGTGAACCAGGAAAAGCAGCGGATTTCCCTCGGCATGAAGCAGATGACCGAGGATCCGTGGATTCACGCGATTCCCGAGAAGTACATCCCCGGCCAGATCATCAAGGGCAAGATCGCCAAGCTCACCAACTTCGGCGCCTTTGTGGAGCTGGAGCCCGAGCTGGAAGGCTTGCTCCATATCTCCGAGCTGGCCGATCACAAGATCGACAAGCCGCAGGATGTGGTCAAGCCGGGCGATGACGTCGAGGTCAAGATCCTCAAGGTCGATCCGGAAGCCCGCAAGATCGGCTTGAGCCTGCGGCGCGTCCAGTGGGCGGCCGCGGCTCCGGCCGAGGAGCACGGGACCCCGGCGGCCCCGAAGAAGGCTTCCAAGTACCAGACGGCGGCTCCGGCGGTCGATGCCGGCGGGGACACGCTCCGGGTGAAGGAAGCCCTGCTGCGCCGGGCCCAGGCCAAGGCGGCTGAGGAGTCCCAAGCGCAGAAGCCAACCGAAGAGCCCAAGTCCGAAGAGCCCAAGCCCGAAGAGGGCCAGGCCGGCGGTTGATGCTCTGACCAGCGTTCTGCACGGCAGTTTCAGCAAAGCACGGGCCTTCCCAGCAGTGGGAAGGCCCGTTTTTATTGACCCGCGGATTTGCCGCCCTATCCGCCAATTCTGGTCCGACGACGTAATCATTGATGCCCGCCTCGCCGAAAGTTATAATGACATTCATATAAGTCGTGCATCCGTCATTATTGGGAGGTCATAGCATGTTGCTCTGGCTGTTCAGGGGGATCTTCATCATCGTCATCATCTCGGTGCTGGTGGTGAGCGCCGCGTCCACGAGCCTCACGGCGGCCGAGAACTCGACGAGCTGGTGGAGCGTGGTGATCAGCGGCATGGGGTTGATTGTCTTCTTCCTGCTCCTGGACGTTCTGACGCCGAAACGCAAGCTCACGGCGCTGGCGGGCGTGTTTTTCGGCCTGCTCGTGGGGATGCTGATCAGCGCCGTGTTTGCCAAAGCGGTGGACATGATCGCGGAGACCTACGGTATCCAGTTGGTCGACACCGCCAAGTACGCGATCAAGTGGATGATGGGCATCTGCATCTGCTACTTCACGATCACCATCGTGATGCGCACGAAGGACGATTTTCGTTTCGTCGTGCCCTATGTGGAGTTCGCCAAGCAGACCAAGGGGTCGCGGCCGCTGGTGCTGGATACCTCCGCGATTGTGGACGGGCGGATCGCGGACCTGTGCGAAAGCCGGCTGTTCGACGCCCCGGTGGTCGTGCCGCGCTTTGTGCTGAACGAATTGCAGCTCATTGCCGACTCCGCGGACAAGCTCAAGCGCAATCGCGGCCGGCGCGGCCTGGATGTGCTCAAGAAGATGCAGGCCAGCACGGTCGTCGACGTGGAGATCGACGAGACCACCGCCGCCGAAATCGAGGAGGCCAAGGGCGTCGATCAGAAGCTGCTGCTGTTCACCAAGGTTCACAACGGCCGGCTGGCGACCACCGACTACAACCTCACGAAGGTGGCCCAGGTCCGCAGCGTCGATGTCGTCAATATCAACGACTTGGCCAACTCGCTCAAGGTGGTGGCTCTGCCGGGCGAGACGATGCACGTCCGGATCGTCAGAAGCCCGGCGAGGAGGCGGATCAGGGCATCGGCTATCTGGACGATGGGACGATGATCGTCGTCGAAGGGCGCGCGCGGCAAGATCGGCAAAGACATTATCCTGAGCGTGACCAGCTCTCTGCAGACTTCGGCCGGCAAGATGATCTTCGGCAAGTTCGAGTCGTTTGCGGGGCAGGAGGGGGAGGAGAACTCCCGTCGCTCGGCCGTCCGGCGGCCCACCAGCCCCAGCACGCAGCCAAGCTGAGGGGCAGTAGATCTATCGGTCCTATTCGTCCTATGCCGACGTTGCGATCACGAGCCCGCGCCTGCGCAGCGACCTGGCGCAGAAGACGATCCCCAGAGCGAATCCGACGCCGAACAGCGGCCAGTGGAAGTACTGGGCGTAATTCGGCTCGGTAATGTGAGTCCCGCCGAGACAGAACGAAACCACAATGACGAGCAGCGACGCCGACCAGCCGAGCCAATCCGTGTGCGTGACCGTCAGGGGCCGTCCCTGCGCGCAGCGGTGCAGAATCGCCACGGCGAAGACGAACATCGCCAGCGACACGAGGACCGGGTACAGGACCGGCGACGGCCCAGGCCATGGGGATCAGAAAGAGAATATCCCAGTCCATTAGTGTGGCGGGCCAATCCAGCAGGACCTTGAGCCAGACGTAGTAGAAGATATCCCAGACGGCGAAGATGATCAGGAAATAGGCGATCCGCTCTTGACGGACCTTGCCGAAGAGCCACGCGCCGGTGAGGATGAGCACGAGCGTGGCGGCTTCGCGTCCCACCTCCGTCAGCATGAGCCGCCTGGCCTCCGGCGTGGCGTCGAACACCTCCATCGGGAAGGTGAAGCCGTTCGGGTGGAACAGCGCCCGCAGGTACACGACGACCGCCGCTTCGATGTAGCCGAAAGCCATACTGAAAGCGACGGCGATCAGCAGCCTCTGGAGCATCCGCCCGGTCTCACTCTTCATGCTTCGCAAAAGCTCCCCAATCAGGCTCGCGCGATTCCACTGCTACATGTTTGATGCAAGGAATGCCTCGTATCTTGTCATTCCCGCGCAGGCGGGAATCCAGGAACCTATCGCATCATTCTGGACCCCCGCCTGCGCGGGGGTGACACGTCCGAGAGTATCCCGGGCCATCATCCTTGTGATTTGGCTCTGATTCCATCACAGCATTGCCAGCGCTTCCAGCAGCCTCGGAACGATCTCGGCCTCCGGCACGGTGGCGATCCGCCGGCCGTTGCGATAGAAGTACGCCTTGCCCTTGGCCGCACAGATGGCGAAATCGGCGTCCGCCGCCTCGCCGGGACCGTTGACCACGCAGCCCATCACCGCGACCCGGCAGGGCTTGTCCATCTGGGACAGGGCCTCCTGGACCCGGCGGGCCAGCGCGACCACGTCGATCTCCGTGCGGCCGCAGGTGGGACAGACGACCAGTTCGGGCCTGCGCCGCTCGCGCAGTCCCAGCGAGATCAGGATCTCCCCGGCCATTTGTGTCTCAATAACCGGGTCGCCGGCGGCGCTGACTCGGATCGTGTCGCCGATCCCTTCGGCCAGTAGCGTGCCGAGAGCGACGGCCGAAGGAATCCTCGCGTCCTCCGGCAGGCCGGCATGGGTCAGGCCGAGATGAAGCGGGTAGTGGAACGCCTCCGCAATCCGGCGGTTGACCTCGATCGTCCGCAGGGCGTCGCTGGTCTTGGCGCTCAGAACCAATTGGTCGAACCCCCGATCCTCGAAGAGTTGCACGTACTGCCGCATCTCCGCCAGCATCAGGTCCACTCGCTTCTCAAACGGAACCGGCTCCTTGCTGAGGTCGCGGATGCTTGCCTCATTGACGCCGATGCGGATAGCGACTCTGTGCGACTTGGCGGCGTCGATGATCCGGTGAATATCGTCCCGGCTCTTGATATTGCCCGGATTCAGACGGATCTTCGCGGCCCCGCCTTCCATCGCCTCGATCGCCCGCGCGGGGCTGAAGTGAATGTCGGCAATCAGCGGCACGTTCACCTTCGGCACGATCTGCGCGAAGGCCGCCGTATCGGCCTGCCGCGGCACGGCGATCCGAACCAGCTCGCATCCCGCCTGCACGAGATCGTTCACCTGTTGCACGCACCGGTCGATGTCCGTCGTCGGTACCTTCGTCATCGACTGGATGACGACAGGGGCGCTGGAGCCAAGCTTTATGGGACCAACCTGCGTGATGGTTGTGGGTCTTCTCTGAATCACGGGCGAATTGTAGCTTGTCGCGCGCAGCCGGGCAAACTAAAATGCGGCACGCTCATGGCTTCGCTTTTGCTATATCTGGTTGGAATTCTGGTCTTGATCTATGCGGTCTGGGGCCTGGCGCTGCTGTTCCTGCAGCCCAAGCTGCTGTATCACCCCCTTCGGGAAGTCAGCTTCACGCCCGCCGATCTGGGCTTGGACTACGAGGAGGTCGCCTTCCACAGCGCCGACCGCGTCCGGCTGACCGGCTGGTACATCCCCGCGCAGGAACGCCCCTTTCACCGTTCTGGTGTGCCACGGCAATGGCGGGAACATCGCCCATTTGCTCGAGAGCCTCAAGGTCCTCTCCAGCCTGGGGCTGAGTTGTTTCGCCTTCGACTATCGCGGCTACGGCAACAGCAGCGGCCGGCCGACCGAGGCCGGGACGTACCTCGATGCCCAAGCGGCGTATGACTGGCTGACCGCCAACAAGGGCATACCGCCGGAGCAGATCGTTCTGCTGGGCCGATCCCTCGGCGCCAGCGTCGCTGCCCATCTGGCCGGCCGGGTCCGGGTCGCCGGCCTGGTGACGGAAAGCGCATTCACCTCCTATCTGGATATCGCTGCCCGATTCTACCCTTACCTGCCGGTCAAGCTGTTCCGCCGGTTTCTGTTTCGCTACGATACCCTGGCCTATATCAAAGATGTCCGCTGTCCGGTAATGGTGCTGCATAGCCGCAGTGATGAGCTTGTGCCCTTCGTCTTTGCGACCCGACTCTTCGAGGCCGCCCACGAGCCGAAGCAGTTCGGCGCGCTTCTCGGCAATCATAACGACGGCTTCCTGCTCTCGGGTGACATCTACACAGGAGCGTGGCGTCAGTGGCTGGAGTTCGTGAAGGACCAGCAGGCCGAGAGCGTTGTCCGCGGGGTTTCATAGGGTGGGCTGTGCCCACCATTTCCCGCCGAGAAGGAGAGAAACCATGATGATCAGTCGTGCGAGATTACTTCTGTTGGTGGCTGTTGCTATCATAGTGCAGTCCCGTCTGCTGTGTGCCGAGCCTGAGGCGTATCACATCTGGCAGAAGGTGGAGATTACGCTGCAAGCGGGGAACAGCTACGAGAATCCCTACCGGGAAGTCTCGGTCTGGGTGGACCTGACCGGGCCCGGTTTCCAGAAACGCTGTTACGGTTTCTGGGATGGCGACAACGTCTTTCGCGTGCGGGTTCTGGCCACGGCCCCTGGCTCGTGGACCTGGGTGAGCGGCTCGAACCAATCCGATCCGGGCCTCAACGGCAAGACGGGCGCGTTCACGGCCGCGGCCTGGTCGAAGCCGGAGGCGACAGACAATCTGTGCCGGCGCGGCATGGTGCGGGCGACCGCCAACGGCCATGCGTTCGAGCACGCCGATGGGACGCCGTTCTTCCTGCTGGGCGACACGTGGTGGTCGGTCGGGACGTTTCGCTACCCGTGGTATGACGACGGCACGCCCCGGCCGATGGGGCCGAACGCCGGCTTCAAGGACTACGTTCGCTTTCGCAAAGAGCAGGGCTTCAACGGCATCGCGCTGATCGCGGCCTTCCCGAACTGGGCCAACGACGGCAAGCCCGCCAACCTCCAAACGCCCGACGGCACGGTCCTGCGTTCCGCCTGGCGTCAAGCGGGCACCGACAGCGCCAAGGACATGCACGACGAGAGCGGCAACCGGGCCTTTCTCTTTCCGGGCCGGGTGCCCGGCTTCGAGACCATCTTTCCCGACCTCGACCGCATCAACCCTGCCTACTTCCGCAGCCTCGACCGCAAGATCGATTACCTCAACGCCAATGGCATGATCCCCTTCATCGAGGTGGCCCGCCGGGACATCGGGCAGGCCTGGAAGAAGTATTATGAATGGCCCGCATCCTACACGCGGTACATCCAGTATATCTGGAGCCGGTATCAGGCGAATATCTGCTTCTTCAGCCCGATCCACTTCGACTATGCCGGGGCGAGCGTCCCGGCGGCTGACTGGAACGTTGCGGCC
Source organism: uncultured Planctomycetota bacterium (assembly GCA_963699595.1). GTDB lineage: Bacteria > Planctomycetota > Phycisphaerae > Sedimentisphaerales > Anaerobacaceae > PLanc-01. The sequence continues at coordinate 183,085 of CAVOUO010000023.1, read as the reverse complement.
AACGCGGTCATTGAGAAGTACGGTCCGCCGCCCTTCGGAACGCTGGTGAGCTGCAACTCGAATCCCTCTTCGCTGCGGGATTTCGGGCACACCGACAAGGCCAAATGGCTGACCTTTCACCAGATCGGCAATGGTGAGCGGACCCACAACAGCTTCGAGTTGCTGACGGAGATCTTCCACACGAATCCGCCGTTGCCCGGCCTCAACGGCGAGCCGTACTACGCCGGCATGGAACACGCGGGCCGGCGGCGGGATGCGAACGGGGTAGGGGAGGAGAGTCGCAACTTGCCCTCGGCCCTGTACTGCCGGTCGGCCATGTACGGCAGCGTTCTTTCCGGCGGACTCGGCGGCCACATCTACGGCGCCGGCGACTGGGACGGCGGCCTCTGGGGCGGCAATGTCGAGCCGGCCGCGAAGACCCACATCTGGGATGTGATCGCAGTGGGAATCCGCCGCCCAGATGCGTCACCTGGCCTCCGTTCGTGCTATCCGAAGGGCCGACGCTATCAGAACCTCCTGCCGCACGTGGACTTGGTTCAGCCGAATCGCTCCGGGCCGCCGAAGGACTTCGTCGGCTGGGCCTACTGCACCAGGACCGACGACAAGCGGCTCTTTCTCCTCTACTTCGAGAAAGGATTGCCCGCGGGCGACCGTCTCCGGCGCGCTGAGCGGCCGGACCTACGAAGCCACCTGGTTCAACCCGCGAACCGGAGAATGGATCGAGCCCGGCCCACTGGAAGCGAGCGGTGCTGGAACTATCCAGTTGCCACGCTTCCCGGGCGGGGAGACGAAATCCACGGTCGATTGGGCGGTGAAGTTGGTCCTCGCCGGGAACTGAAAACCGACAAGGGCCCCCTGATTGGGTGCGGCCGGAATACGGTGGCAGCGACCCATCGAGAGACACAAGCGCCGGACGGGTAGGAAGAGGAACTGCCGGCATTGGACTCCGGGTGGCCGCGGCAAGCGCCAGCGGCCCTCCTGAGCCGCGAAGGATTGCCGATGGTTGGGCGAAGGCGAGGGACCATCGGCAAGCTCCGAAGACTCCGCTTGCCGCTGCCACCCGCACGCTGGTATGATCCGTTGGGCAAGAATCCCTGACGCGTGTCTGGCCGGGAACTGATAACTGCCAACTGACCGCTGTTGCCGGGATTCGTCTTTACATCCGTCGCGCTGGGGCGCTACAATGAGGCCGTGAATCCAGCACAAAGACCGGCCAAATGCGGAAGAAGCCTCGGTTCGCAGAGGGGACGTGCTGGTGGGGAGAACGGTATGAAACAGGGCGGCGTGATGAACACAAAAAGCGGCTTCACCCTCATCGAATTGCTGGTGGTCATTGCGATGATCGCGCTGCTGACGGCGATCCTTATCCCGGCTTTGAACATCGCCAAACAGCAAGCGGGTTCCGCCGTCTGCCTGAGCAACGAAAAGCAGTTGGTCATGGCCTGGATGATGTATGCCGAGAACAACGACTACCTCCTGTGCGGCCCGATGACGAGCAATCCCGGCAGTCCCAGGTTCGATTGGGTGGGGCTGCCCCGCGACCTCGTCTCCGGCGCGGTGAAGACCTCCAACTTCATCGCGGCGGAGGAAATTCGCGGGATTGAAGCCGGGACGTTGTTTCCTTACTACAAAGAAGCGAAGCTGATGAATTGCCCGACGGACAAGCGTTCGGTTCGGGCGCCGACGTATCCCGGCTATGGCGGCACCGGCGGCTATCGCACGTACTCGTTGCCCTATCATCTGGGCGCCCCGGCCTCCGAACTGACCGGCCGGTACGGGGCGGCCGCGGGCGCCGACCGTCTCGTCCGGATCACGGAGCTGAAGAATCCCGGCTCTACCTACATCATGGTCGAAGAAAACGACAACCGGGACTACAACATGGATGCGTGGGCGTTCGACCCGTACAAGTTCATCCTGATCGACACCATCGCGGTCTTTCACAACAATATCACCATGTTTGGCTATGCGGACGGCCACTCGGCGAAGAAGACCTGGGACGACCCGCGCACGCAGCGCTGGTCCAACGAAATTCGCAACGGCACCCGCTACCCGGATATGACCGGCCTGAGCGACCCCGACAATGTCGATATCCGCTGGCTGGCCGCGCATTATCCCAGAAAGCATTGACCCATCTCTATTGCCGAGAGCCTGTCCTCGCGCAGGCCCAGGAGAGCACGCTGGCGGCAGGCCGCAGGTCCTGGCGGGCGGCCGACTCTTCACGCGGGACGGACTTGCGCCCGTGGTTTGCCCCTCTGACCCCGAATCGCGGCGACGAGCTCTTCGGCGGGGGCGGTCTTGAGCACGTAGCTCTCGGCCCCGGCCTGGCACATCTTCTCCCGCACCTCCGCGTCTTCAAACATGGACAGCGCGACGACCCGGATCTGGGGCGATTGGCTCTTGATCTGGCGTGTGGCTTCATCGCCGCTCATCACCGGCATGGACATGTCCATAATCACCACATCCGGATGAAGCCGGTCGGCCAAATCCACGGCCTCACGGCCATTGGTCGCCTCCCCGACCACCTCGACCGTGTCTTCTTCGCTCAGCAGCGACACCAGACCCTGCCGCACGATCTCGTGATCGTCGGCCAGCAGCACCCGCAGGCGCTGGACGCCGGGAGGCGACGAAGGTGAAACGGCAAGAACATCGGACGGAGAGAGGAGGCCGCCGACCTTCATATCCTCTTCGCTTCCTGCCTTCTTCTCTCCCGCTGTGTTCGGCACAAGGATCAGGAACCTGCTGCCTTGGCCCTTGACGCTCCGGATTCTCATCTGGCCGCCGAGCAATTCGACGCGCTCGCGGATATTCAGCAGTCCAAATCCCGCCGCATCCCGGAGTTCCTGCGGGTCAAAGCCGCGTCCGCGGTCTGAGACGGACAGGCAAATGCCTCGGCCGCACTCCCGAACCCGGATCCGAGCTTCTTGGACCTGGGCATGCTTGACCACGTTGAACAGCAATTCCTGGGCCGCCTTGTAGAGGAAACCTTTGAGCGCATCGGATTGCAGATGCATCTGATCCTGCGCCTGCGCGTGCACGACCAGGCCGTGCTTGGCCCGTACCTGGTTGGCCAACCAGCGGAGAATCTCGGCGAGATCGCCGTGGTGCATCACGGCGGGGCTCAGCTCGTGGGACAGACTGCGGGATTTCTCGATCGCATCTTTGAGCATCTGATCGATCTGGGCGGCACTCGCCTGGAGCGAGGCATCGTTCTTGGTCCGGTTTCGCATCAGGCCCACGTGGAACTTCGCCGCCGCCAGCACCTGCTGCAAATCATCGTGGAGGATCTCCGCCATGCGCTTGCGCTCGCGATCTTCGGTCTCCGACAGCTCCAGCGTCAACTTCTGAAGCTGCCGGGTCCGATGCAGCAGCTCGGCCGTCCGCTGGGCGACGCGGCTCTCCAGCGTGGCGTTCAACTCGCGCAGCGCCTCCTCGGCCTGCTTTCTCCGGTCGATGTCGGCGACGATTCCGCGCATCTGCAGGGTGATGCCGTCCGCCGTGTCGATGTAGGCATACTGGCCGCGGGCCTCGACCCAGCGCACGGACCCATCCGGCCAGACGACGCGGAACTCGCACACGTAATCCTCGCAGCGGTCCAGGGAGTCTTTCAGGGCCTGGTCCTGGCGCGCCAGGTCCTGCGGATGGATGCGCTGCCGGAATGCTTCGCGCGTGGGTGTCACTTCGCCGGGCCGGTAGCCGAGCAGCGGATAGATGCCTTGCGACCACTGGACCTCGCTCGTGCCGACCTCCCACTCCCAGGTGCCCACCTTTCCCGACTCCATCGCCAGGTGCAGACGCTCTTCGGCCTGGCGCAGGGCCTGCTCGCGTTCCCGCAATTCTTCGTTGGCGCTCCGCAATTCTTCGGCTTGGACGGCCAACTCTTCCGTGTGCTCCTGGAGCTGCTCGTTGGCCTGGCGCAGGGCCTCTTGGGCCTGGCTGCGCTCGACGGCATAGCGGATCGTCCGGCCGATCACGCTGCCCTGCGTCTGGCCCTTGACCAGATAGTCCTGGATCCCCAAGTGCATCGCCTGCGTCGCAATCGCTTCATCCTCGGCTCCCGTCAGAATGATGATCGGTACCGGCCCCGCCGCACCGAACATGCGCTCGCAGGTCTCCAAGCCGCGGCTGTCCGACAGATTCAGGTCCAGCAGGATCACATCGAAGGCTCTGGCGGCTCAAAGAGGCGATCGCCTCGTTCAGCCGCTCGGCCGGCTCGATCGCGAACTTCTGGAGCGGGTAATCCTCCAACGCTTCGCACAGCAGCCGCGCATCGGAGGGACTATCCTCCACCAGCAGCACTCGGACGATGTCTTTGCTCATCGGGATCCTATGATTCCTTTGGTAGTGTTACGACGGCCAGCCAGAAATGCTCGATGGATTTTACCACTTCCATGAACTGGTTGAAATCGACCGGCTTGGTGATGTAGCAGTTGGCGTGCAGCGCGTACGAGCGCAGCACGTCCTGCTCGGCCCGCGAGGTGGTCAGAACCACGACCGGGATCCGCTTGAGCTGCGGGTCCTCTTTCAACTCTTCGAGCACCTCGCGCCCGTCCTTGCGGGGCAGGTTCAGGTCCAGCAGGATCAGGTCCGGGCGCGGGGCCTCGCGGTACGGCCCTTCGCGCCGCAGGAACTGCATGGCCTTGAACGCCATCCTCGACGTGGCTGAGGCGATTGGCAATCTTGGCGGATTGCAGGGCCTCGATGGCCAATTGGGCATCGCTGGGGCTGTCTTCCACCAACAGAATCTCAATGGGTCTCTCTCTCAGAGGATGAGTCATAGGTTTGGCCCTTGTCCGGCAACGTGAAGTAGAAGGTCGATCCCTGGCCCGGCTGCGATTCGACCCAGATTTTGCCCCCGTGGCGCTCGACGATCCGTTTGCAGATCGCCAGGCCGATGCCGGTGCCGGGGTATTTGGTCCGCGTATGCAGGCGCTGAAAGATCACGAAAATCCGTTCGTGGTACTGCGGCTCGATCCCGATCCCGTTGTCGCGCACCCAGAAGAGCCAGGCATCGTCCTGACGCCGGGCGCTCACCTGAATCTCCGGCGTGCGCTCGGAGCGGAACTTGATGGCGTTGGCAATCAGATTCTGAAAGACGTGCGTCAGTTGCGCGGCGTCGGTCGGTACGACCGGCAGAGGGTCTGCGGTGATGACCGCGTCCGATTCCTGGATCAACGTCTGGAGATTCTGCCAGGGCCTCCCGCAGCGCGTCACCGGCCGGGGCCGGGGCCGGCACGTTGCCGCGCGTGCCCACGCGGGAGTACTCCAGCAGGCCATTGATGAGCGCCTGCATCCGCGTAACCCCATCGACGGCGGCGTTGATATAGCTGTCGGCCTTCTCGTCGAGCTGGCCCCGATAGCGCTGCTGCAGGAGCGTCAGGAATCCCCCCACGGCCCGCAAGGGCTCCTGCAGGTCGTGCGAAGCCACATAAGCGAACTGCTCCAGATCCTTGTTGGTGGCGACCAGTTCCTCCGCCTGCTCCTGAAGCTGCTCGTTGACTCGGCGCAGGGCTTCTTCCGCCCGCTTGATCGCTTCGATGTTGATCGCCACGCCGAACCAGCGCACGATCTGTCCGGTCTCGTCGCGAATGGGCCGGCCAATCACCTTGAACCACTCGTACCGGCCGTCCGCGCGACGAACGCGGTATTCCAGGTCGTAAGGGGCCTTGCCCTCCACCGCGGCCTGCCAGGCGGCGAACGCGCGGGGCCGGTCTTCCGGATGCAGCAGCTTGTTCCAACCGTCGCCGAGATGCTCGGACATCGGGACCCCCGTGTAGTCCACCCACTGCTGGCTCTGGTAATCGCAATAGCCGTCCGGGCGAGTCGTGAAGACCATGCCGGGAATGGATTCCAGCGTTTGCCGGTAGAACGATTCGCTCTGGCGCAACGCCTCTTCCGCCTGCTTGCGCTCGGTGATGTCGGTGATGGTGAGCACCGCCAACCGCGGTTGGTCCTGCTCGTCCCGCACGAGGGAGCCGCCGTAACTGAAGATCCGCTCCCAGTCTGCCGGCGATCCGGCGCACGCGGACTTCCCAGTCGCGCAGGTCTTCCCCGCGCAACACCCGCGCCAGCGGCCATTGCTCCAGGGGCAGGGCTTTCCCGTCCAGAGTCGAGAGTTGGAAGAGATCGGCGAATTCGGGCAACCGGCGCTGGGCCTCCGCGAGGCTCGCGAATCCGTGCATCGCCAGCGCGGTGCGGTTCCACTGGAATACCCGCCCGCTCAGATCGGCGGCGACCAGACCCTCGGTCAGGTTCTCGACCACCGTGCGAAGCTGCGCTTCGCTGTCGCGCTCGCGGATTCGTCCGCGCCGCATCGTCTCGGCCACGAGACTGACGGTCAGTCCACCCGCCATGAGAACCATGAATCGGCCCAGGTCGGCCGGGCTGCTGAAGATGGTCTGGCCCGGGGTGAAATGGAACAGCAACTCGATGCACAACCAGGAGGCCGCGGTGGCCAGCAGCCCAGGTCCCAGGCCCCCGAACGCGGCGGCCCCGACCCACGCCAGGTAGAAGGCCAGGAACGGAGTGGGACCCAGCACCTCCGGCAGGGCCCAGCGCAGTGCCGCTGCGGCCGCCACGAACAGCAGCGCCAACCCGTAGTACTCCAGCCGGCGCATCCAACCTGGAGGAACTGTCTTCGCTTCGCGTTTTGCACCCGAACGACGGTGGAACACGTCAGTCATCAACTCTTTCTGCTCCGACGGACCTCAACCAAACGACGCGCCTGCTCCTGCGGCGGACGATCGAGCCTGCCTCGTACTCACTTGTCGATGAACCTGCTTTCTCCGCGGGCCCATAGTCGGCACCGCGATTCCCCCTGGTGATATACACGCCGGAGTATCGTCTTTGTTCATTCGAAATCCTGTCTGACGACCGTCTCCTCCGCCGGCAGGACATGCTTGACGGCTTAAACGTCAGGCGATCGGCCGATTCTCGGAGCCGCTTTCGCGGGACATTGCCTGATCATTTTGGCCCCGTGATTCTACGCTCCAACACAACTACGGAGCGTGGCCCGACTTCGTAGTCGAGCGTCATGTAACCCCAGTAGTTGCCCTCCTGCGGGTCGAACTGCTGCACGGGGAGCAGTTCCACCACGGTGATCCCCAGTTCCTTAAGGTACGGAATCTTCTCGATCAGTCCGAGGAACGTGCCGCGTTTCTTCGGCGACACGCCCGAATTGGGGCGCGCGGTGAACCCTTTGACGTGCAACTCGTAGACGACCGTGTCGTGCGTGTGCCGCGGCGGCGCGGCCCTGGGCCGTGGGAAGGCGGGACGGGGTTCCCAAACGCGCTACATCGCGTTTCGAAACCCGCTCCGATCCTACGGGCTGGCCCATTTGAGTTTGGCGATGCGAATGCCGTTCAGGGCGCCTTCGTTCAGGGCGGCAATGTAGTACTGGCCTTCGTACAGAATGATCTCCGGGGCGGCCACGGGTAGTGTGCCGAGGAAGTATCTCCCGTCCTGATTGATGCCGAACATGGTCGGGTCGGTCGAATGATAGATGCTGGTCCTGGCGGGACCGCGTTTGCGGATGTCGCCTTTCTCGGGGCTGCCATAATTCTGGGTGCGGAAGAGGTAGAAATCGTGGTCGGTCAGCTTCGCCACGTGGGGACATTCGGCCGACCAGGGGCCGGTGGTCGCCTGGCCGCCGAAGGCGACGACCGTGGATTCGGTCCAGGTTTTGAAGTCCGCGGTCGTGCGCAGGCAGTCCATGCCCTGGCTGTTCGGGTGGCACGTGTAATAGGCGTACCACTTGTCCCCGTGGGCGAGGAGCATGATGTCCCGCGTGTTGGCGGTGGGGCCCTCGCTGAACAGGCCGGTCTTGCCGTTGGGCTGGACGACGCGGGTGAAGGTCTTGCCGTCCTGGCTGGTCGCGTGACAGATATTGACCCAATCGCCGTAGAACAGGTGATAGATGCCGCCGGCCTGGACCACGTGCGGGGCCTGCAGACCGCCGGGGGTCTCGCCCAACGCGGGGTCCGCCTCCAGCGCGATGCCCATGGGCTGCCAATTCGGATCGGTCAGGTGCTTGCCTTCCCAGCGGTAGAAGAAGCGCGTCCTGCCGCCGGGACCGCCGGCGGTGGTGCCGCGGATGCACGACCACAGTTGCCACGTGCCATCGGCGGCCTGCCAGACGGCGAAATCGACCGGCTCCTGCTTTTCTGTCGCGTACTTGTGGTCCATCGGATTACCCGCGACCTGCCACCAGGGACCGTCGATGTGGGGAACGGGAACGCTCTTGGAGGCCGCACCGGCACAGCTCATCAGCGAGACCGTTAGCACAACTACGCAAAACCACATGCGATTTCGGATTTCGGATTGCGGATTGAAGAGACCGCTCCGCGCGAATCCGCAATCCGGAATCCGCAATCCGCAATTGGGGACCCCCGCCCGTTCTCCACGCGCTTTACTCACAGTTCTGTCCTCCAAGAGCGAACCCAACTTACCTCAGGTCAATGGAGCCGCTGCCGGTTTGCAGGCGGAGGAGGCCCTTGCCCTCGCCTACGGTGCCGACGACTTTCTTCTTGTCGAGGTTGCCGCTGACCGTGACGGGCAGGGCGGTGTGGATCGAGCCGAAGTCCGTACGCAGATCCACCTGGCCGGAGAAGCGGGGCGGGGCGGTGAAGTCGATGCCGCCAAAGGAGCTTCTCACCTCGGCGGTCAGATCGGCCGACGTCGCGGGCGTGCAGACGATGTTGATGCTGCCGCTGCCCGAGCCGGCCGTCAACTTCGCGGTGGTGATCTCCCGGGCCTTGACGCTGCCGAAGGAGGTGGAGACGTCCAGGTCCGGCGTGTCGACCGCCGCCAGGTCCAGGCTGCCGCTGCCCGACTTCAGCTTGACCGTGTCGCCTTTGATACGGTTGCACGCGAGCGAGCCATAGGACGTGACGGCCAGGCAGGTGCGGCAGGCGGCGTCGGAGATCGCGATGCGGCCGCTTTCGGTCTTGAGGTCCAGCGTCGTGCCGGAGAAGGTGCTGCACGTGATGGAGCCGAAGGACGTCACGGCCTTGGCCTCGCCTTTGAGATCGGCGGCGGTGATCGAGCCGCTGCGGCTGTGCAGCAAGACCGTCGGTCCGGCGAGATTCCTGCAATCGATGGAGCCGAAGGACGTGTCCAGGTCGACCGGGCCGTCGATCTGCCCGGCCTTGATGGACCCGCTGCCGGTTTTGCCCTTGATGTTCCCCTGGAGGCCGGTCATGCTCAGGCTGCCGAAGTCGCTCAGGCACAGGACGTTGAGCCGGCGGGGGGCCGTGATCTCATAGCTGACGGCGATGGAGCGATTGTTCGAGAGGGGCGGCTTGTCGGCCCGAATCTTGAGCGTGTCGTCGGCCGATTCCAGCTTGATTTCGGTCTGTTCCGCCAATGCCTGGGCCTCTTCCTCCGTGGGGGCGTGCGCGACGATCTGGGCCGTCACGTGGCATTCGTTGCTGTCCGTCCCGGTGATGGTGACGGACCCGGACTCCGTGACGACGTCGAGCGTGCTGCCCGGCGCGCAGGCTGCTTGGCGGCTGACGGTGCGCTTGGATTGGGCCTGATTGAGGCCGCCAATCGGGAGGTCGCAGCCGCCAAAAGTGAAAAACGACAGGATGAATAAGCCAATCACTGTGTTCAGTCGTGGATAATGGGGTGTCATCGTGATCTCTCCTTTCACCGGCGCATCTACCGGATCGTGATCGATCCATCATGCGTTCTAAGACGAATCTTGCCTTCGCCATCGCCAACCTTGCCGGTCAGGGACTTGCCGACCTTGCCTTCGACCGTGATCGGCAGGAGGGTGCGGATCGAGCCGTCATCGGTGGAGGCATCAATCGTGGCCGATAGTCCCGACGGGGCGGTGAAGGTGATTCCGCCATCGGAGGTCGTGGCCGTTACGGTCGGGGCCTTGGGAGCATCCGGGGCGTAATCGATATGGATCGAGCCGTCCGAGGTGTGGCATTCGACGCGGTCGGCGGCGATGCGCTGGCATCGAATCGTGCTGTCACTGGTTTCGGCGGTGATGCTGTCCGCGCGAACGTCCGTCAGCGTGATGCTTCCATCCGAGGTCTTCGCTGTGCAGGTTTTGGCGGAGGCGCCGGTGATCTCGATGCCGCCGTCGTTGGCGTGCAGGTCGAGCGCTGCGACTTCCAGACGCATGCCGGTGATTCTCCCATCGGAGGTTCGCAGCTTCACGTTGCCTTTGAGGGCCTCGGCCTCGATGCTGCCATCGGAGGTCCTGGCCTCCACGTCACCGGTGACACCGGCGATGCGCACGGCCCCGTCGTTGGTCCCGAGGGTCAGACTGGTGTGCTCCGGCACCTTCACCTCCAGCGATACGCTGTACCACGTGCTGCCCATCGTACGCGGACCCTCCGTGACCACCTTCAGACCGGCGCCGGCGGGCTCCAGTCGCACCTGGACCTGCTCCGCCAGTTCCTGCGCCCGTTCCTCGGTCCCGGCCTGCGCGACGATCTTCGCCAGCACCTTGCAGTCGCCGGTCTCGACCCCTTGGATCTTGATCGAGCCATCGCGGGTCTCGGCCGCGAAGGAGGAGCCGGCCGCCAGAGGCGCGGACAACTCCACTTCTTTCTCGTATCTTGCGCTGTCCCAGTCCCCGCTGTGGATGACGACACAGGAGGTGCAGACCAACAACACCGAGGCCAGCGAAGCGGCCACCGCGATTCTGGTGTATAGTCCTCTCGTCATTTCTTCCCCTTTCCATCTTCTGCAGGTCATTCGATCCAAATCCGCCTCTATATCTGTACGGCCGGAACCGGCGCCTGTCAACGCCGATCCCGACTGGAGCCCAAGGCACAGAGCCTTTCCGGTCTCTCGTGCCTTCCCTTCCGGATTAGTCGCCGAAGACACGGCTTGATTCCGGAGAATCCGCCTTTTCCAGGGCGAGCTGGAGGTGCGAAATCAGGATTTGGATATTTGACCGGCCGGCCGGGGCTCCCTATAATGCCGCACGATCACGTGTGCTGTCGGCAGCAGCATGCTCCGGCGGCACGCCCTGGACGAACCGAATTCGCTAGCCCTCTGGAGGGATTATGATAGCCGGATTGACTGTCGCCGACCTTGTTCGACCCGCCGAAAGAAGGCTCGCCTGGTTCTATGATGCCGCTCTGATCGCCGGCGGCTCCCTCGTCATCGCCTTGTGCGCTCAGATTGCCATTGGCTACCCGGTTCCGATCACGGGCCAGACGTTCGCGGTCTTGATGGTGGCGGCACTGCTCGGCTCCCGGCGGGGCGTCCTGTGCATCCTGGCCTATCTTGCCGAGGGCCTGCTCGGCTTGCCGGTATTCGCCCAAGGCAAGGCGGGCGTGGCCGCTTTTCTCGGACCTACCGGCGGCTACCTCGTCGGCTTTGTCTTGGCGGCTTGGATCGTAGGTGCTTTATCCGAGCGGACTTGGGATCGGAGGGTCCTGGGCACGGTCGCCGCGATGGTCCTGGGCAACCTTGCGATCTATGCCTGCGGCTTGGCGTGGCTGCTTTGCCTGGCCCACGTCTTCGCCAAGCCCTTGGGTGGCGGTCTGTTGGCTGTCGGCCTGTACCCGTTCCTGGCCGGCGATGTGCTGAAGATCGCCCTGGCGGCCATCCTGCTGCCTTCCGGCTGGAAAATCATCCGCCATTTTCGACTTGATCGAACCGCAGGTTTCCGCTAAGATACCCTTGCTACCGATCCAGAAACATCACTGGGGAATAGTGTAATGGTAGCACAAATGACTCTGGATCATTTAGTTAAGGTTCGAATCCTTATTCCCCAGTTTTCCTCCTTCTTTCTGTACCCCATCGGACGCATGACAAGGATCGACAGATGATCGAAATCGTTCATATCGGACTGGGGCCGCTGGGGCAGAGGATGGTCCGGTCCGCGGTCGAGCGGGGGAGCTTTCGCCTCGTGGGGGCCGTGGACGTTGACCCTGCCAAGATCGGCCGGGATTTGGGTGAAATCTGCGGGATCAAACCCTTGGGCACCCCCATCTCCGGCACGCTCGACGATGCGCTCCAGGGCCAATCTCCACGGGTGGCCGTGGTCACGACGGTCAGCAGTCTGGCGGCCTTCGAGCCGCAGTTGGCCGCGTTGGCGCAGGCGAAGCTCCCCGTGGTCTCGACCTGCGAAGAACTCTTCTTCCCCTGGCGGAGGCAGCCGGAACTGGCCCGCAGGATCGACCAGGTCTGCCGCGAGCAGGCAATCGCCTGCGTCGGCACGGGCGTGAATCCGGGATTCCTGATGGACTATCTGCCCGCCGTCTTGACCGGCCTGTGCCAAAAGGTGACCGGTGTACGGGTCTGGCGCATTCAGGATGCCTCGGTCCGCCGGATTCCGTTCCAGCAGAAGATCGGCGCCGGTCTGACCCTGAAGGAATTCGAAGCCAAGCACCAGGCCGGCACGTTGCGGCACGTGGGCCTGCCGGAGTCGGTGGACTTCATCGCCGCCCGGCTCGGCTGGCAGCTCGACCGGGTGACCGAAAGCCTCGAACCGGTAATCGCCGAGCGGGACGTCACCACCGGCTATAAGCCGATCGCCAAGGGGATGGCCCGTGGCGTCTTTCAGGTGGGCCGGGGCTTCGTGGGCGGTAACGAGGTCATCACGCTGACCTTCCGGGCGGCCGTGGGCGAGCCCGAGTCCTACGAGGAGATCCAGATCGAAGGCGATCCGCCGTTCGGCTCGCGCATCGCCGGCGGCATCAATGGCGATATCGCCACCTGTGCCGTGACACTCAACGCCGTGCGATCGATCCTCGAAGTCAGTCCGGGCCTCAAGACGATGGCCGACCTGCCCACGCCCTCGTGGTTTACGACATCCGCGTAGGATGGGCTGGACGATATCGGGTGGAAGAGGAAATTGGCTTCGTTTTGCACATTTGCCCCACGCCCCTCGTCCCGCAGGCCCCGTCCCGCCCGGCCCCGCCGGGCAGATTGGGTTCGTTTTGCATCTTTCGCCCGCGGTGACCTGGCCCTGCCCAAGCCGGGCCAAATTGGCTTTGTTTCGCACGATTGGCCTCCCTGAGGCACCATCCCCCAGATGTCCCATCCTGCCCAAATTTGGCTTTGTTTTACCGAGACTCTTCCCGCATGCAGTTCGTCGCAACTCCTTGTCGGCACAGCACTTGTCCTCCAAATCGCTCTTGCCAAAATTGGGTTTGTTTGGCGCAGAAGTCCTGTCCGTAGTGACGCCGCAAGGTGTTCCGTAGCACGGGCATCCTGCCCGTGAGTAGCATGGGCGCGAGCGCCCATGAGTACCACGCCCGTCCCGGTCGTGACCGGGAAATTGGGTTTGTTTGGCGCGGAATGGTGGAATAATAGAATAGTGGATCGGTGGGATATCCCGGCCCTCTGGGTCGTCCCCCAGCCGGTGAGATTGGCTTTGTTTGTTCACGGCGACACGGCTCCTCGCGGCTGGGGACGCCACATTGGGTTTGTTTGTACAACGGAGCCCGCGCAGGCCGGAGGCGGCAGGCTGGAGAGGACTGTCCCGCCGCAGGTCTGTCCTGAATCCGCAATCCGCAATCCGCAGTTCATCCGGCCCTCGTCCTCATGACTCTTGCCTCCGCTTTCAAACCATCAATCATAAATCATCAATCATAAATCACACTGTCCCTCTATCTAGGGGCCGTGTTGCACGAATCGTGCCGGAATTCTGCGCACGGGCGAACCCCGGAAACCGCGTAACTCCTTGTGCCTGAACGAATAAAGAATTTCTCGCGCGCGGGGTGTTTTACCTTTTCAACTGTTGCACAAATGTGGGCGCAAGCAGAACCTACCTCGCGCCAGGACGCAGAGATCGCCAAGAAGAGCGAAATCGCAGACCCTCGTCCTCCCCTGCTTCGCACACCACGATGGTTCCCTCACACTTCAACGCGACACCCGCAAAGATGCGCACAAGGGCGGTTCAGGGGCGTGGACGCTCCGCACGTACCCGCCGCCGGTCCAGCATCCCAACAGCGTCGCGTGCACTTGGGACGTTCTCCGGAGGCGGTTCATGGGCCGGACCCCTTTGGAAGACGGCCCATAGGCGGATTCCTGCGGAAAGAGTCTCGACCGGAGGCTTCGCCTTCCTGATTCCGGCCTCGTCCGCTTGTGCCCGGTCTCTTCTGGTTCCGGGCACGTGTGATCTTACTCACAGACGGACCGACGCGTCCGACTCAGCGGCTCCCGGTGCGTGGAACGGTCCCACCATTCCCGCACCCTGAACCGCCTCTTCTCTTCTTCGCGTCGGGCCGGACCCCTCTGCTTAGGTCCCCGATTCCGGCATGTCCCCCGATTCCCGCAACCATCGCTGAAGCCTAGCGCAGTGCCTGACCCCGCTAAGCCCGCTCAGATTGGTCATCGATGCACTACGATCTCCCGTTTTCCTTTGACAGTCCCGTACAACTCCTGCGTGTCGTAGGTCGCCGTGATTGTCAGGGTCTCTTCATTGCCGCTGATCTGGAAATCTGATGGTACCCGCCACGAGTACCGGCAGAGGCCCCCTCCATCGAAGGGCATCACGCCGTCGGCGACGATCTCGCCGTTGGCGCGACTGATGGCCACCTTCGGGTCGAGCGATACGTCCGTGGACGAGGGCGACGACTGCTCGTCGGGCGTAGTCTCTCTGCGCTTTTCCGAGGTGTCCTGAAGCCTGCGAATCATGATGTCGAGGACCGGGTCCGTCAAGACCGCGAAGATCTTCAGGCCTTCGCCCGGCTTGACCCGTTGGTGGGCGGCCGGGCCAGCGAACAGCACCGCCGGCGGATTCGAGAAGTCCAGTACCAAAGGCTTATCTTCGCGGATGTGGATGCCATAGACCCACTGCCGGCCCATCGTGTCCATCCGCTTGCCATCACTATGATAGTTGCTGGAGAAGTTGATGCGCAACTTGCCCAGCCGGACGGTCAGGTTCTCGGGCAGGTAATCGCCGACGGGCAGCTTGCACGTTTCGACCGGTGCGAGAGTGGGCGAATCGGGATGACCCCGGGAGATTTCTCCGACCGCAATCGTTGCGTTGCGCGAGCGTAGCGATCCCTGGACCTCCACGACATCGACGGCTCGGGCGCCGGCGCCCACTTTGAAAACCCCCAGCGGCCCATCATAGGGCCGAACCGTCAGCTTGTCCCCGGCGGGCGTGGCGGAGAATTGATAGAACGTGCCGTCGATCTTATGGACGGCCGCAAGCTGGTCGCCGCCGATCCATGGGGAGCGCGGCTGGCTGCCGGCCTCGGTCACGTAAAGAGCGGTCCAGGGATTGTCGAACCAGCCGGCAATTGTGTAGCTATGACCCAGCAGGACATCGTACTCGCCGCCTGCAATGCGAATCCTGCCCTGGCGGGCTGTCGTGGTGACAAAGCTGATCGTCCTATACCCTTGGGTGGAGATCAGCAGACGCGGCATCACTTCCAGGGGGCGTTCGCCCGAGGCGCCGAAGGGCAGGGGGACGGCCAGCGCCTCGAAGCAGACCTGCTCCGTACAATCTGAGTAGGGGATTGCCCCTTTCGGAGGGTTCTTCTGTGCCAACAGGACCTTGTCGTTGGTCAGGTCGCCGTCCCGGTTCAGATCGAAATAGAGCCGGTCGTAGCCCTGTTCTGTGCCGCCCGATTCGTCCAGGGCAAAATGGTAGGTGCTGCGCAGATCCGGCTTGTCAAGCGGGTCGCCGAAGCTCACTTTTCCATAGATCGGCTGCTGCGAGGTGAATTGGGGATAAGCCGTGACGTTCGGGTCGGGCTTGTCGCTGTGCCACGTCCGCTGTCCTTCCGCGAATAGCCACATCTGTTCGGTGAGGTCGAAGGCCGAGATTTCCTTGAGCCGGAAGGTCCGTGCACGTGCTTGCATGACTGGTCCTCCTATTGGGCCGGTCGCGTGCTTCTGGCCGGCATGAACAACAATGATCGCGCCGAGCAGGACAACGCTCACGGCGGCGTACAGGCTCTATTCGCTCAGTCTGGTCATTGGTTCACCATGATTCCCTTCAGGGCCACAGTGATCTCATTGGGCGGCGTCGCAGCCGTTGTCTGGCCGTCTGTCGCGGTCTGCCCCGCCGGTTCCGAGGCAGCCATACCGGCGGATGCGAGAAGCAGCAGGGTACAGGACAAGAGAATTCCGGCGTAGACGTGTCTGGGATCGCTTCTTCGCTTTTTCATGGCATTCCCTCAGAGGTCCACAGCTATTCCGGAAAGCTACCACGCTGGGGCTACCCTAGCACAGAAGCTCTTTGAAAGCAAATACTTCCGAGAACTTCCTATCTTCTTGACGGGGTAGAAGGACCAACATTACAATTGTTTCGGAATCGCGTGCAGGAGGGAATGCTCGTGATTGCTTCGACGGACATTCGAGAGTTCATGCCATTCGTACCTGGTACCTTTAGTTCTCTCAACAAACCGTTGAAAGACTCAGCCACGATCTCACCGGCCCAATCCCAAACGCCCGCCGCCTTCGCCAGGACGCCTCCCTGCTTCGCCCAAACAGTGGTTCCCTCACACTTCAACGTCCCGCCCGCGAACATGCGCACAAGGGCGGTTCAGGGGCGTAGACGCTCCGCACGTACCCGCCGCCGGTCCAGCATCCGAACAACGTCGCGTGCACTTGCGACGTTCTCCGGAGGCGGTTCATGGGCCGAACCCCTTTGGAAGACGGCCCATCAGCGGATTCCCTCGGAAGGAGTCTCGATTTGAGATTTCGCCTTCCTGATTCCGGCCTCGTCCGCTGGTGCCCGGTCTCTTCCGGTTCCGGGCACGTGTGATCTTACTCACAGCCGATCTAACGCCGCGAAGTGAGATGCCATTGTCGTGGCGAACCAAGCTCCCAACCGGGACCTTGGGTACGCTACATCCGCCGCGTCCGATTCAGCCGTTCCCTGTGCGTGGACAAGCACCACCATTCCCGCACCCTGAACCGCCTCTTCTCTTTTTGGCGTTGGGCCGGACCCCTCTGCTCAGGTCCCCGATTCCGGCATGTCCCCCGATTCCCGCAACCATCGCTAAAGCTTGACGTAGTGCCTGACCCCGCTAAGCTTCTGGCCCCCTAAGCCTTTCCGCCGAAGGTATCCATTGTCTGTTGACGGCGTGCCGGGAAGACATTAGAATCCTGCTGGATAGGTGATTTGGAGGGACCAGATATGGATTTGCAGTCGATTCATACGCGGGCAATCCGAGCATGTCTGCTTAGCCTGTTAAGCCCCGCGCTCTGCCTGTGGGCGCAGCAGACCTCAAGCACGCCTTCCCTTGATGAACTGATATCTCAGATTGCCGCGGCCGAGAAAAGGCTCGTGAACGTGAAAGTCGAATGTGAAGCATCAGTAGAGGGGAGGGTGTTACCCACCGATCCCTGGAAACCCACCGGCGTCACGGTTTCTTGTACCGCTTGGTTCAACGGCTTGCCCAAGAGCAAAGGCAGGGTGGACGTCCACCAGGAGACCCTGCGACATGAGCAGGGAAATTTCCATCAGAGGTCATTTTCTGCCAGTTTTGACGGCCAGACCGGGAGAATGGTGAGACATGCGGCCGGCGCTCCGGGAGCAATGGTTAAGGAGCAAAGGGCAGAGATCCTGCCTTCTGCACCATATAGCGTCGCGGGCGATTGGTGTGCGCAGACAACCGGAACCGCATTTTGCCTGGCTTTCTGGGCGACTGACCAGAAGGCCACATTTTCCGCATGGCTCAAATCAGTCAAAGCCGCAGGCGGATTAAAACTGAGTGTTGTTCGTGAGCAATACCAAGGTGCTGATTGTGTGAGAATCTCGATCGGCGAGCCGAATTCCGGCGAGGTATACTGGCTGGATGCTGAGCACGGTCTGGTATTGCGCGGGTACGAAAGTGCTGCTGAACGTAATGGCCACAGGTGGGTGTACGAGCGTAAAGCCGTGACGGAAATTGTGGAGGCCGCGCCGGGGGTGTGGTATCCGCAAAGAGCCTTCCTGGAGTATCAGATCGTGGATCCAAACCGACCACGTGAGCAGCGCGTCCTCTTTCATGCCTCGAAGGTCATTGCCAATGATCCGTTTTTCGATGAGGGTGTTTTCCGCGCGCCGATACCCGCCGGCTACATCGTTACTGACAAGATCCTCGGTACGAGATATAGAACCGGGTCAGACGTGAAATAAGGAATGATGGGGACGCACCCTATTTTGCGACAAGGCGATATAGGAAATAGACAATAGGGAAATAGGATCTGTCCCCAGTAAAGCCCCCAGTAAAGCCTAACGCCTTCTTGCTTCCGGCCTCCTCCGCTGGTGCCCGGTCTCTTCCGGTTCCGGGCACGTGTGATCTTACTCACAGCCGATCTAACGCCGCGAAGTGAGATGCCATTGTCGTGGCGAACCAAGCTCCCAACCGAGACCTTGGGTACGCTACATCCGCCGCGTCCGATTCAACCGTTCCCTGTGCGTGGACAAGCACCACCATTCCCGCACCCTGAACCGCCTCTTCTCTTTTCTTCCCCGAGGAAATTCGGCTCAGACCTGCGCATTTCACATTCGCGGCTTATCCGCTGAAAATATTTTTCAAAAATCACAATTTTCTTCTTGTACTCTCTACTGGAGTCGAATAGTATCGACTTCAGTACAGTTATGGAGGATGTATGGCCAGGCTGAGTTTTGAGCTTTTCGAGAGCGAATGGGCGATTCTGCAGGCCGTGTGGGAATGCGAGCCCTGTGCCGCTCCCACCGTCCAGGAAGTGCTGCGGGAGAGGAAAGGGTGGGCCTACGCTACGGTCAAGACCCTGATGGACCGCATGGTTCGCAAGGGGCTGCTCAAGATGGAGCGGATGCGGAATCTCTACATGTACCGGTCCGCCGTCACGCGGGCCGAGGCCCAGCGCAGCGAGCTCCTGAAAACGGCCCAGCGGGCCTTTAACGGCGCGCTGACCCCGATGGTGCAGTTCCTGATCGAGGGCAAGGGGCTGTCCGAGGACGACTATCAGTATTTGGAGCACCTGATTCAAAACAGAAAACGAGAAAAGGGCTCCCAAACGCGATCCGTAGCGTTTGGGAACCCCAAGGCAACCAACCGAAAACGCTGAGAGGCCCGCGGAGGGTCCTCTCAGGGGAAAAGGAGGGATTGCGATGGGCGAACTCGTCACTGTGCTGAATGCGGCGGGCGGAGCGTTCGTGGCCTTTGCGGCCCACATGCTGATCCAGTCCAGCGTGCTGATCATCCTGTTGGCGGCTCTGGATCTTGTCCTGCGCCGCCGGGTCAAGGCCGTCGTGCGGTACTGGATCTGGCTGTTGGTCCTGGCGAAACTCATCTTGCCACCCTCCTTTTCTTCCCCTACGGGAGTCGCTTACTGGGTGGGCGGCAAGCTGCCCACCCTGTCCGGGCCAATCGAACCCCTCGTCGGCGAATCGTCCAGCCCGTCACTGCCCACCGACGGGACCGCTGTCTCCGCAGAACCCCAGGGCCCTGATTCCCGCCCCTCGGTGCGGTACGCGTCGGAAGAACCTCCGGTCGCCCGCTCCGACAATACTCCGTTATCTGTGGCCCCGCCTGTCCCATTGGTCACATGGCAGTCGCTCGTTTTGTCAGGCTGGGCGGTCGTCGTAATCGTGATGGGCGTTGTTCTGGCCCAACGCGCCCTGTTTATTCGCCGTCTGGTGGCACAATCCCGCGCGCCTGGGCCGGAGATTGTCGAACTCCTGGGCCAGTGCGCACGCCGCATGGGAGTGCGGACGGATCTCGCGGTGAAGCTCAGCCCACTCTCGGCGAGTCCCTCGGTTTGCGGCCTGCGACGGCCGGTGATCCTGATCCCCGAGGGGATGCTCGCCCGGTTGCCTGTTCCTGAGCTGAGATCCGTTCTGTTCCACGAACTGGCCCACATCAAGCGGGGCGACCTGTGGCTCAATCTCCTTCAGACTCTTCTGCAGGTCGTGTACTTCTATCATCCCCTCGTGTGGGCGACCAATGTTCGGATTCGCAGGGTCCGGGAGCAGGCCGTGGACGAGACCGTCCTGGCCGCCATGGGCGATGAGGCGGAGGACTACCCGCGCACCCTGCTCAGTGTATCCCGCGCCGCCTTCGGGCAACCTACGCTGAGCTTACGGTTACTGGGGGTCGTGGAATCCGAGAAGGCCCTGATGGACCGTATCCGTCACATGGTCAGCCGGCCCTTCCCGAAAAACGCCAAGCTCGGATTCACCGGGCTCATAATGGTGTTTGCTGTCGGTGCCATCCTGCTGCCGATGGCCCAGGGCACACCGACGCGCATGCAAAAGCCGTCCCCCGGCCGGTCGCCGGATTCCTCAACTGTGGCCTCGGTTAGCGGCGTGACGGTGGAGTTTCTTGGTGTCCGCCCGTATTCTGAGACCGACGAGTCCTGGTGGCGGGCGGACGGCACGCCGGCAACCGGCATGAACTTCCCGGAATTCAAGGAATTCCGCGCCCCGCTCCTAACCTTGAACGATCCCAACGCGCGCGTCCGGGTGTTGGCGGTGCGCCTGGCCGGTCCCTCTCTGGACGATGTGACGGTGAGTTGGTCCCTGACGAACTCCGAGGGGAGTCACTCAACCCCCTATTTTCCCATGTACACCGTGCAGCAGGCCGACGAAAAGCCGGTTCTGCGCCCGGTGCACACCATCGTGGCGCGTTTCGTCGATGAGGCCGCGACGACGGATCTGAAGTTCGGCATCGCGGCTGGCCCCTGGAAAGACGCGGCGGCCGGCTCCGAGGGCCACACCACGGTCTATGCCCGGGACAACATCACGCAGAAGGATGTGATCTACCATCCCGCGCAGGAGACGGATCGTTCTCTCATTATCACCGCCACCCACCTTCTCAGCAGAGATTATGACTGTCGCATCGTGGCGGAAGATGAGAACCATCGCGTCTTTGAGCCTATCAGAACCAACAATTCCGCCGGCAAGTGCCTCTCCGTGCTGAAGGTTCCCCGCCGCAGGTGAAATGGTTCCGCCTGCAAGCCCGACCGTACGAGTGGGTCGAGTTCAAGAACGTCCACTTGTTGCCCATGGCCCGAGGAACGGAGACACGGCCAAGCGAGACCTCCCAATCCAGGGACCGTCTGCAAACGCAAGACGATCCCGAGTTGGCCGAGCTGATTCGCACGGCCGTGGCGAACCACCAAGGGGCCAACGAGACAGAGATCCTCGAAATCACGCGGCGCATCACGGATGGCCGTGCCCAGATTCTGCTGTTGGACCAACAGATTGAGGACCTCGACCGCAGAATCGAGGCGACCCCCGGACCCGGCGAAACGCGCGACAGATTGCTCCGGTCCAAGAAGGAGGTCGAAGCGAAGCGGATGACGGAAATGGGGAACCTGCGCGAGGCCATGGGGATCGTGCCACGCCTGGCCTTCGACAAACAGCCGACGGCGAATCTCAACGCCTGGGTGAGTCTCCAGGTGCTGGAGCAGCGGGTGGTCGTGCTCGATACCCTGAAACCGTTCTCTGACTATTGGCCCAAGGAGCGCCACAAGGTGGTCGGAGCTTTTTCGGAGAAAGAGACGCTCGACTACCTCCAAGGGCGATTGAAGGACGCCAAGAGTCTGCCCATACGCATTCCCATCTATTACCTTCCCGAGACGAAGCGTGCCTCCGAGGACCTGCGCCAGAAGATCTTGGCGCTGGCCCGCGAGGGGCACGGCGAGATGGACACTGAGGTTCGTCTGGAACCAAGCACCTGGGTGGGCTCGGGCGAATCGCCGTTCTACCTCCGCGAAGGCAAGATCACGACTTTTTACCCGTATTCCCTGGCACGACCGGATGGAGGACCAAAGCCTATCACCAGCGGCCTCGTCGATCCGAACGACCTTGAGCAGCACATCCTGTGGCGCCTGACCATGCCCAAGAATCTGCCCCTGACCTTCCGCGTCGAATATGACCAGGCCAGCAGCCAGTTGGCGAAGCAAGTGGCCGATACGGCCAGGGCAGTGGCGAAACGCGTGGGCCTGGTGGACTTGGTGAACGTGATGGGGGTCCTCGTCGAGTCGGTTCCTGAGAGGGCGTTTCTGGGAAAATGGCAGGCCCGGACGGACGGCGTGATCCAGAGTGTCGAAATTCAGCCCGGCGGGGTATGCCAAGCCATCATCGGCGAAGGAATACCTTCGCTCCAGGCCGGCGCGCGTGTGACGGGCACCTGGGTATGGACGGCCAGAGGGATCCAGTTTGACATCAACGACCCCATGCCGTGGACCAGGGAGCCACTCCACTTTGCCTATCGGGCCGCCGTGAACCAGGAAGGCGATCTCCTCGTGGAAAGAGGAGAAATCTATCCCCAAGGCAGCTTCCATCACACACACCCGCCCCAGAGGATTTTCAAGAGAGTGCAATAGGACTATCGTCGGGGACTCATTCTTTGGGAGATCAGATTATGGCAAGGGGATGGATAAGAAAACCATTGGGTCTGGTCTGTTTGAGTGTGTCGGTGGTGTTGGCGGCGGTGGGAATGGGCCAGGCGCCGGGGGAACGGAGCCAAACGGGCCCGTCCAAGTTGATGGACCGTATTCAACGCGAAGGCGATCCGGAATTGGCCGAGTTGATTCGCACGGCCGTGGCGAACCACAAAGGGGCCGGCGAGAAGGAGATCCTCGAACTCACGCGTCGCGTCACGCAGGGCCATGCCCAGATTCTGCTGCTGGATGCACAGATCGCGCAAGTCACCCGGGACATCGAGGCGACCCCCGCCGCGGCGGAAGCGCGCGGGAAACTGCTTCTGACCCAAAAGGAGCTCGAAGCGAAGCGGACGACGGAGATGGCGAATCTCCGGGAGGTTGCGGGGATCAAGCCCCGGCTCGCCTTCGACAAACTGCCGACGGAAAGCCTCAATGCCTGGGTGAAGCTCCAGGTGTTAGAGCAGCAGGTGCTCGTGCTCGAAACCCTCGGTGGGCTCTCGGACAATTGGAACCTGGCACGCCACAAGGTGGTCGGAGTGTTGTCGGAGAAAGAAACGCCGGATTACCTCCAGGGGCGCTTGCAAGACGGCAAGAGTGTGCCCATCCGCCTTCACATTTTCTTCCCGCCCGAGCTGAAGAATGCGGCCGAGGACCTGCGCCAGAGGATCTGCGCGTTGGCCCGCGAGGCGCACGCCGAGATGGATACCGAGGTTCGTATGGAACTGAGCACCTATGTGGGCTCGGGCGAATCCCCGTTCTACCTGCGCGCGGGCCAGATCAGGACTTTCTACCCAATGCGCATGCCACGACCGGATGGCGGCCGCCGGTGGCTGGCCAGCGGCCTCGTCGATCCGAACGATCTGGAGCAGCACATCCTGTGGCGTCTGACGATGCCCAAGAATGTGCCGCTGACCTTCCGCATCGAATATGATGAGGCCAGCAGCGAGTTGGCCAGGCAGGTGGCCGAGACGGCCAAGGCGGTAACCAAACGCGTGGGCCTGACGGAGTTGGTGGAGGTCACGGGGTCGCTCGTCGAAGCGGTTCCCGAAAGCGCGTTTCTGGGAAAGTGGCAGGCCCTGGGCAGTGGCATAATCCAGAGTATCGATATTCAGGCCGGCGGAGTGTGCCAGGTCCTGGTGGGCGAAGGTTCACCAGTGACCAAGGCCGGTACGAGTATGAGGGTCGCCTGGGTATGGACGGTAAGAGAAATCCTGTTTGACATCAACGACCCCGTCTTGGGGCGCAAGGGCTATCCTCCCTACATCTATAGAGCCAGCCTGAACGGCGAAGGGAATCTCATCATCCAAAGAGGAGAGATCTACCCCCAAGGCAGCTTTATGCACACACGGCCGCCCCAAACGATTTACAGGAAGGTGCCATAGGGGCATAGGCACGGCCCAGGCAGAATTTTCTGCAAAATTCTTGACAGAATTGTGGCCAACACGGTAACGTGAGAGGTGAGATAAACGTCTTTTCACGAGAGACCTTGACAAAGCGGGTAACGCGCGGACGCAAGCAACCTTTTTCGGAGGCGTCGCAAATGGAAAAGCGAATTCATCTCCATCTCGTGCCGGCTCTGGTTCTGGGTGTCCTTCTGACTTCTGCCGTCATGGCCCAGAACGAGCAGTGGCTCTCAGTACCGCTCGGCGAACGAGGCGAGACAGATGATCGGCGATATCGGCTATCAGTTCCTCCAGCCGGTGGCCGCCAAGCCGGAGGGTATCAAGTTGCCTGGGTTTAAGGCCGACCAGCCGCCGTTCTTCCAGTGGAAGACGACGATGGTGCCCTCGGGCCACATCTGGATGGCCTTCGACAAGAGCAATCCCAAAGGCCAGTACGACCGGCTGTATCTGGATGCCAACGCCAACGGCGATCTGTCCGACGATCCGGTCTATCAGCCGTACCGGCAGGACAGCAACATGTCCTGCTTCGGGCCGGCGAAGGTCATCTTCGAGTCCCCCGATGGTCCGATCACGTACCATCTGAGCATGGAGCTGCGCACGTATTCGGGGCGGACCGACTGTCTCCTGAGTCCGGCGTGCTGGTATGAGGGCCAGGTCACGGTGGGCGGCGTCAAGAAACGTTGCCTGCTCATCGACCATAACGTCAACGGCGCGTTCAACGACAAGTCCCGGGAGTACAGCCAGTCCGACCGCATCCGCATCGGCGAGCAGAGCGGCTACGAAGGCGGCGCCGTGGGCAACTACATCGAGGTGGACAACAAGCTCTACAAGGCCGACATCGCCCGCGATGGGGCCTGCCTGACCCTGACGGCGGCCCCGGAGGTGCCCTATGGCGCCGTTCGGCTCGCCGAGAATATCACGACCCTGATCGCCAGCGGTGAAAACGGCTCTTTTATCCGCAAGCCGGAAAATGGCGTCATCAAGCTGCCGGTGGGCGAGTATCGGGTGGAGTCCTGGACCGTCGCCCGCAAGGACGAGGCCGGGGCGCGGTGGGAGATGAAAGGAGCAGCGCCGGGCAGCTCCGGCGGCTTCACCGTGGCGCCGGACAAGGAAGTGAACCTGCCCTTCGGCGAGCCCATCTATACCACGATCCAGGCCACGAAGAGCGGCTCGATCCATGCTTTTCAGTTGAAACTGCAGGGCCGTCAGGGCGAGCAGGTCGTGCTGACCCGCAACGGGTCCCAGCCGCCGGCGCCCAAGCTGCACATTCGGAACCGAGATGGAACTTACGACCGGAGCATCAGCTCCGAATATGGCTGAGGCGGCATCTGCACGCTCCGGTGGCCGGAGCCCAAAAATATCAGCAAACCCCTGGTCGCGGACATCGAAATCGGCGGACCCTTCAAGGTCCTGGCCCAACAGATCTGGTTCAAGGCGGACAATCGCAAGCCGCCGGCCCTGGGGGAGGCGATCGCCCCGACGGCGGTTCAGGCCAGCAGCAGCGACACGGGCAGCGCCGCGGTCAACGTGATCAATGGCAGCGGCCTGCGCGACGTGGACTTCGATGATTTGACCGAGCAGCGGGGCAACCCGAGCTACATGTGGCGCACTGCCAAAGGCGAGACCCAGAGCTGGCTGGAGTTCGATTTCGGCCAGCCCCAGAAACTCAGCACCATTTGCATCTGGAACTACAACGACACCTGGCACACCAATCAGGGTGTGCGGAAGATGAACATCTCGGCCTGGACGCCGGAAACCGGTTGGCAGAAGATTCGCGCGGATCAGCAGGTCGATCAGGCCGAAGGCGGCGACGGCTACGATGAGCCGACCATTATCAAGCTCGACGCCGCGACGACCGCCCAGAAGATCCGCTTCGATGCTCTGACCAACTTCGGCGACCCCGACTACACCGGCTTGGGCGAAGTGCAATTCTTTACTTCTCCCGGCCCGCAGGCGGGCTTGGCCTCGTCCCCGCCGGGTCTTATCAGCCAACATTGATCATTCCCGCCTGCGCGGGAGCGACATCGCCCCGCGCAGGCGCGGTGGTTTGTAGAGGCGCCCTGCGGCGTTCCGCTCGAAGTGTCAAGTTGGAAGTCGGAAGCCATGCACACGAGACGTTTTGCACTTGCCGGGATGGTTATCGTTTTGTTGACGTGGTCCGGAGCCCTTTCGGCATCACAATCGGTCGGCCCGGGAGCCCGGGCCGGTTCAGCGGCCCAGATCACCTTCACCGGCCGGGCCGTTGATGCCCAGGGTGCGCCCGTCTCCGGGGCGAAGGTCACGCTCTACCAGATGACTTATACCGATGCAACCACCCCGCCCCAGAGCGAATTGCTCGCCGAGAAGACTACAGGGGCGGATGGCGTCTGCACCCTCACGGCCGCCAAGAACGCGGCCTCGTTCCAGATGGGTTTTATTCTCGTCCGCAAGGAAGGGCTGGCCCTGGGCTGGGCGACGTGGCGAATGCAGGGCGATCAACGGCTGGATATCGCACTGGGCCCGGGGAAGGATCTGGGCGGCGCTGTGGTCGATGAGAAGGGACAGCCCCTCGCCGAGGCCGAAGTCGCCCTCGCCGTGGCGCTGATCGGCAAAATGCAGGATGAGCGGTATCTGACGAATTGGGGGGACTTCCCGACGCTGAGCGTGAAGACCGACCAGAGCGGTCACTTCGTGTTCGAGAATATGCCGGTCGGGGCCACCTTCGAGTTCCTGGCCAAGAAGTCCGGCCGGGCTACCATTTGCACGCTCGAACCGGCTGCCTTTCGGGGTGAGAAGTGCCAGTTCTCTCCCGGCCAGAGCGGCATCAAAGTGGTCCTGCCTCCGGAGGCAATCATCCAGGGAGTCGTCGTGGAGAAGACCACAGGCAAACCCGTCGGGGGCACCAAGGTCATGGCGAGCCTCGACCCCCGCGGGTGGCCCCGGATCAACGAAGCGGCCGCCTCCGGCGCCGATGGCGTCTTTCAGATCGGCGGTCTGGCCGCCGGCAGCTATCTCGTGCAGTTGACGGGGGGGCCAAAAGCGGAATGGGTCGCGGAGCCGGTGCCAGTGAGTCTGAAGGCGGGGGAAGCCAAGAGCGACATCAAGGTCCAGTTGACCAAGGGCAGTATCATCGAAGTGCTTGTCAAAGATAGTGATGGAAAGCCGGTGGCGAAAGCCAGCGCGAATGTTCATGGGCTCGAAGCGCGGCAGTACGTCAGCAGCCAGACCGACGAAAACGGTCTCGCACGCCTGCGCGTCGCGCCGGGCCAGTACGGCTTCTCAGCCCATAAGGAAGGATACTCTCTGTCCCGAGGACCCGAGGAGGAGCGGATTGACATGGCGGAGGGCGATACCAAGCGGGTCGAGTGCGTCCTTCAGTCGGTGCCGAAGATCACGGGGACCGCGCGGGATGAGGCCGGCCGTCAACGGGCGGGCGTGAAGATCGAGATCAAACCGATGGGCGGACCTACGGAAGCCACGACGGATGCCCAGGGCCGGTTCGAGGTGTCGTGGGACCCGCGTATGTGGGGGCCGCAAGGCACGACCATCGTGCTGGTGGCCAGAGATGAGGCCCACAATCTGGCCGAGGCCGTGGAGATCGAGGAGCAGACGACTCGTCTCGATCTGACGCTCAAGCCCGGCGGAATCATCACGGGCGTCGTGCTCAACGAGGAAGGCAAGCCGCTGAGCGGCGCTGGCGTGCGCGTCTCGCTGCAGGTTGCCCGTTGGGGCTCGCCGCTGGGGCGGGGGGATCTGGCCACGACCGGCCCGGACGGCAGGTTCGAGATCAAGGCCCTCCCGCTGGAGCGGCAGTACGTCGTCACCGCCCTGGCGGAGGGATACGGCAAGCGGGATGTCACCGTCGAGCCGGAGGCCATGAAGGACAACCGCTTCGATGCCGGCCAATTCAAACTGGTCCCGGCTACCCTCTCAATTGCCGGCGTGGTGGTCGATCCGAACGACAAGCCCGTGGCCGGCGCGGAGATCTTCGGTTACGGCGACGGTCAGCCGGACCTGTTCAATATCCAGACCGACGCCGAGGGCCGGTTCACCATCAAGGGCGTTTGCCCGGGCCCGATCCAACTGAACGCGAACGCCCGCGGCGGGGCGCGCCTGTACGGCTTCATCCAGACCGAGGGCGGGGCGACCGATCTGCGCCTCGTCATCTCGGCGCGACCCACCGGTCAGCCTTACCTGCCGCGCCGGGCAGCGACGCTGAAGGGCAAGCCCCTGCCGCCGTTGAAAGACTTGGGGATCGACCTGCCGGCCGACGCCGAAGGCCAGATGCTGCTCGTGTGCTTCTGGGACATGGGGCAGCGGCCGTCCCGCTACTGCCTGACGCAGTTGGCCGCGCGGGCCGATCCACTACGGGAGAAGGGCGTGCGGATTGTCGCGGTCCATGCGGGCCAAGTCGAGGACAGTGCTCTGCGTCAATGGATCGAAAAGAACAAGATCCCCTTCCCATCAGGAACCATGTCCGGGAACGTCGACAAGACGAAATCCGCCTGGGGAGTGAGCTCCTTGCCGCACCTGATCCTGACGGATAAGAAGCACACGGTGATCGCCGAAGGCGTCGGCCTGGACGATCTCGACAAGCAGATCGAGGCCGCCGGGCGGTAGGCATTTGACGGTTCCTATACCTGCGGAGGTATCATGCACGTACGACATTGTCTCTTGAGCTTGATCGTCGCGGTAGGGCCGGCGCTGTCGGGCGGGATGGGGGCGGCGCAAGCCACGGGTTCGGCGAGCTCGGCTGCTCCGGCGGCCGCCGTCACCATTTCCGGCAAAGCCGTCAATTTCCAGGGCGGGCCGGTCGAAGGCGCCAAGGTGACGGTCTATCAGATGATCTACTCCGACACGGGGTCGATGCCGACGACGGAGGCGCTGGGGGACAAGAATACCGGGGCGGATGGAACGTTCACGCTGACCGTCACTCCCGGGGCGGACCCCTACCAGTACGGCTATGTCGTGGCGCGGAAGGAGGGGCTGGCGCTGGGATGGGCCATGTGGCGCGGGCAGGTCAGAGAACCGGCCGATCTCATCCTGGGCGAGCCGAAGGATCTGGCGGGCGAGGTGGTGGACGAGCAGGGCCGGCCGCTCGCCGAAGCCGACGTCAGTATCGCCATGGCCATGATGGGCCGGCCCGAGGACCGCCGCTATTTATCGTCGCCCGGCTTTCTCGCGGCCAGGACCGACGCCAATGGCCGGTTTGTCTTTGCGGCCATGCCGGCGGAGGCCACGTTCGAGTTGTTAGCCCAGAAGACCGGCCGGGCCACGGTCGCCACGTTCGACCGGACCGGCTACCGAGGAACCAGGTACCAGTTCGCGCCGGGCCAGGCCGGCATCAAGCTGACCTTGCCCCCGGAAGCCCGGATCGAGGGCGTGGTGGTCGAGAAGGCCGGCGGCAAACCCGTCGCGGGCGTGAAGCTCATGGCCCTGAGCGACCCGCGGCAGGGCATGGCCTTGCCCAGCAAGCCGGCCACGACGGCCCAGGACGGCGCCTTTCGCATCGGTGGTCTGGCCCCGGGCGCGTACGTGGTACGGTTGACGTTGGCGGCCCGCGGGCAGATGTTGGAATGGGTCGCCGAGCCCGTGCGGGTGAGCCTCAAGGCGGGCGAGACGATGGGCGACATCAAGCTTCAGCTCGCCAAAGGCGGCATCCTCGAGGTGCTCGTCAAGGATGACACCGGCAAGCCTGTCGTCAGCGCCAGCGTGAGCCTGCGTCATACCCAGCTTGAAGAATGGATGGGCGGGAGCACCGACCCGAACGGCCTGGCGCGGATGCGCATCTTGCCCGGCCGGTACAGCTTCTCCGGAGCCTATAAGGAAGGATATGGCCGCCAGATGAGCCAGGAGGAGGTCGTCGTCGAGGAGGGCGAGACCAAGCGAATCGAATCCACGCTCAATTCCATGCCGAAGGTCGCCGGAGTGGTCCGGGACGAGGCCGGCAACCCGCTGGCCGGGGTCAAGGTCGAGGTGAAACCGTCGGGCCGTGAGGAGATCACGACCGACGCCTCCGGCAAGTTCGAGGCAGCCTGGGACCCCACATCCTGGAGCTCGGGAAGGACCACATTCGTCGTGGTCGCGCGGGACGAGACGCGCAACCTGGCGGAAGCGGCGGAGATCGATGAGCAGGCCGGCCGTCTCGACGTGAAGCTCAAGCCCGCGGTGTCCATCACGGGCACCGTCCTGAACGACGAGGGCAAGCCGCTGCCGGGGGCGCGCCTCCGGGTCATGCTCCGCGTGTCCAACTGGGGTGCGACCCTGGGCCGGAAGGAACTGGTGGCCGGTCCGGACGGCAGGTTCGAGATCAAGGCCTTGCCGCCCGAGCAGAAGTACACGATCACGGCGCTGGCGGATGGCTACGGCAAGCAGGACGTCACGGTCGATGCGTCCAATTTCAAGGACAACCGTCACGATACGGGCGAGCTCAAGCTTCCCTTGGCCAACCTGTCGATCACGGGCGTGGTGGTCGATGCCAACGACAAGCCGGTCGCGGGCGCCGGTATCTACGGATACAGCCAGGGCTCACAACCTGATATCCGCGAAATCCTGACTGATGCCGAGGGCAAGTTCACTATCAAGGGAGTCTGCGCCGGCCCGATTCGCTTGCAGGCGAACTCGCGCGGGCCGACGACCATGTACGGCTTCGCGCAGACCGAAGGCGGGGCGACGGATCTGCGGATCGTCATCTCCCAGCGGCCCACCGGTCAGCCCTACATGCCCCGGCGGCCCACCGCGCTGAAGGGCAAACCGCTGCCGCCGTTGAAGGACGTGGGGATCGACCTGCCGGCCGACGCGGCGGACAAGATGCTGCTGCGTATGCTTCTGGGACATGGGCCAGCGGCCCTCGCGGTACTGCCTGACGCAATTGGCCGCCCGGGCCGCGCCACTGCGTGACAAAGGGGTGGAAATTGCCACGGTCCATGCCGCCCAGGTCGAAGGCGGCGCTCTGACCCAGTGGCTCGACACGAACAAAGTCCCGTTCAAAGCCGGCACGATCGCGGGGGACATCGACAAGACGCGGCTCGC
Organism: uncultured Planctomycetota bacterium; assembly: GCA_963699595.1. GTDB lineage: Bacteria > Planctomycetota > Phycisphaerae > Sedimentisphaerales > Anaerobacaceae > PLanc-01. The sequence goes on along the minus strand of CAVOUO010000023.1, from coordinate 152,378 downwards.
CTGGGGCGTGGCCTCCTTGCCCCATCTGATCCTGACGGATAAGAAGCACATGGTGGTCGCGGAAGGCTTCGGCCTGGACGAGCTCGACAAGCAAGTTGCGGCCCTGACCGGCCCGTAGACTACCAGGAACGGCCAGGGAATCGCTGTCGGCGCTCGACTTCGTCCGGGCTAATCAGATGGCCCAGCGCAGGCATGCTGATTTGCTGGACGGCACATGCGCGTGATCATGTCTTCGTCGGGCGAGCATCCTCGCTCGCCCGAGGGACGTTCGTGCGGGGACGCACGACCTACGAAGAGCATGGAGGTGATGCCCACATGCTCCGGCCATGCCTCTGATACGAATTAGGATTAACCCGCATATTTCATCGGGGTCGGTAAACCCTGCGGGCGGCCGAATTCAGGATAGGGTGTGACCGAATATGATTCCCGGCCGCCGTCGGTGCACACCACCCCCTTACCCCCGACACGCCACCAGGATTTTCCGCGCGTTAGCCGGAAGCCGGACAACGTACCGCCAGAGCCCGCAAACGGCTCAGAATTCGGGCAAACAGGTCCTTCCGCGGATAACTCTCCGCCAGATGGATCACCACCCGGCGCACGGAACAGACCACCCGGGCCCCAATCTTCAGCAGCTTCAGGCGAATCGTGTCCACTTGGGCATCGGCCAATTCCGTGTCGGCCAGCGCTTGCTGACGCAGATGATCCACCAGGAGGTAGGCGGCCGCCGAGAGCAGTACCCGAAATTGGTTCGCCACGAAGTCATGGCAACTGGTCCGGTCGGCGAACAAGCCCAACTGCTGTTCTTTGATCCGGTTCTCCGCGTCCCCGCGCTGGCAATAGACCTCGTCGTACAGCGGTTGCAGCGCGCCGGCCAGATTGGTCACGAGGAAGCGGGTATTGGGTCCCTCGTCCAGGTGTTCGGCTTTGACGATCACTCGACGCTGGCGGTCCCAGGTCTCGGCCCCATAGACCAACTCCCCAAAGAGCCGCTGCTTCTCCTTCGTCTGGGCAAACTGGGCGGCGGAGACCTCCGTCCAAGGACGCGCCAGGCGTTTCAGCACCGCATTGCGGGCCAGACCGATAAGATAGCCCACGTCGTGCTTGTCACACCAACGCATCAGCTCCAGCGACAAAACCCGCTGTCGCCGCGAAAGATGATCCGTACGTTCGGCCATTGCCGCCGGAACCGTTTCACCAGCAGTTTCAAGATCGCCCGGCTGTGCTTGGCCCCATCGATATTGGCCGGCCGCAGATACGCCACCAGCAACTGGCGGCCGCAGAACACGTACAACGGCAAGAAACAGTACTGGTCATAGTAGCCGTGAAAGAACCGCATCTCTTGATTGCCGTGGACCGGGTCGTTGGTCGGGTCAAAATCCAGGATCAATTCTTCCGGCGGGGTGGTTTGCGTGCGAATGAAGGTCTCCACCAACACCTTCGCGATCTGCGCCAGGGCTTGGCGATCCACGCGGTTCTCCAGGCGGCACAAGGTCGGCGGCGACGCCAGCGGCAGGTCGGCACGAACGCCCCGCTCGGAGAGCACTTGAAACAGCGGATCTTCCCGCAGATTCTGGTGGTCGTTGAGATCTTCATAGCCCAGCGCGATGCCGAAGATGCGTTGGGCCAAGAGGGTCCTTTGAGAATGAGCGATAAAGAACGGATTGCGGGGATCGAAGATACAGGCATTGATCGCGTCGATCAGGCCCAGAGAGCGATCCGCCTCCCGCAACAGCAAGGCTCCCCCATCGGAGGTCAGCCGACCGCCGCGAAAGTCGGCTTGGATGTTCTGACGCTTGAGACTTGCAAACAGCAGGGGTTCGGTGGTACAGTCTGTCATAGAAATGGCCTTTCTGTCGGAGGGCTGGAATCGTTACAACTCCTTACCCTACCGGCAGTTAGGCCATTTGTCTACTGAAAAACACCAAAATTCGATGAAATATGCGGGCTAATCTTGCGCCGTCTGTCATCCCTTCGCTACGCTCAGGGCAGGCTCTGAACGGAGCGCAGCACAGTGAAGGATCTGGGCCGCGAAGGAGAGAAACCTCCCATCCGGTGGCCAGATCCTTCGGCTGCGCTCCTAAGAAACTACTTCCCCCGTCTGGAGGTCCACCATCGCGTAACCCATTTGTCGGGCCCGTTTTGCGAGCAGTCTGCGGGTGCGCTCCTGGTATTGCTGCTCATAGAGGTCTTGGCCTTGTTCGACGTAGTTCATGCCGTACCGGAACATCCGATAGATCAGGATCGCCAACTTATGGGCCGTGGCCGTGATCGCCTTGGCCGGTCCCAAGCGGCCCCGCATCCGCCGGTAATAGGCCCCCAGAGCGGTTTTGCTTTTGTGTAGACTCTGGGCCGCCACCCGCAACGCCTGGGCGGCCCGGTTGCGGACGCGGCGGGTGCGCCGCCGGAGCACTTTGCCGCCACTGATCTCGTGGTTGGGACACAAACCCAGCCACGAACTGAAGTGCTTTTCCGTGGCGAAGCGACTGAGCTCCGTCCCGCATTCACTGACCACCGTTTGTGCCGTCATGGCGTCGAGGCCCGGCAGGATCGTCAGGTCCACCCCCGTGATTTCGTACAGTCGTTCCCGCAGAGCGAAATGCGCCTGGTTCTTGCGGCGGGTCTCCCGGGGGGCCGGGGGCAGATCCTTCGGATCCCCCCGCGAATCGAGCGTCTTCATGTACGCCTCGATCTCCTGATCACAGGCTTCGATCTTCTGCTGGTAGATGTCATAGAGTTCCACCGCCTGGCGTAGCGTGAACAAATGCTCTGCCCGCCAGTCTCCGGTCAGGGCCTTGGCGATCGTCTCTTCGCTGCTTTGGACCAGCGGATGCTTGAGCTTCGCCAACTCCACCGGGTTGCGCTCGCCTTGGAGGATCGCCCGGATGATCTTGAGCCCGGTGACTCCCGTCACGTCACTGAGCACCTTGTGCAATTGCAGGTTCATCTGTTCCAGGGACTTGTGCATCAGTTGAATCTGCACCGCGGCCATCTCCACCAGGCCCTTGCGATGCCGCCAATAGCTCCGCAGCACGCAGATCGCATCCGGCGGACGAAACGCCCGTGCCAGCATACCTTGGCTGTGCAACTCCTGCAGCCATTGACAATCCTTCACGTCCGTCTTGCGGCCGGGCAGGTTCTTGGCTTGGCGGGCATCCACCAGATACACGTCGATCCCGTTTTCTTCCAGCACCTGGGCCACCGGAATCCAATACACCCCGGTCGATTCCAACGCCGCCGTGTCGACGCCACAGGCTTTGAGCCAGTGGGCCAGCGCCTGCAAATCCGGTGTCAGACAGCCAAAACAACGCACCGGCTGGGGATCACGCCCCGGCGGCACCGCCACGTAGTGGCGTTCCGAGCCGATGTCGATCCCGGCGGCATTCGGATGCAAGACCCGACGGGCCGGCGGCGGGGACTGCGGGCGGCCATCGCGCCCGGCGGACGAGACGGTAGAACGAGGGTCGGTCATGGAATCACTCCTTGCCAAAAAACTTTGGAAAAATACCGCTCCGACCCGCAGGGTACTCGAGAAACGTATTCTCCTAAACGGGATAGCCAAAGCGGACAGGGTAGCCCCGCCCTACCCGGCTTCACCAATGACATTACCACCAACTGCGGAACCAAACTCAAGCACGGGCAGATCGCACCAGTGAGCATTCGGCCATAACTGTCGGAGCCCACCGCACCATCGTATCAGATCCCGTTTCTTTCCGACATCAGCCGCGCCGCGGCGCAGCGACTCAGGATGACAGAGTCCGTACTGCGCACGGACTTTTCCGAATCCGTATGAGCTTGTTCGTGCGGCCCTGCCATGATATCCTCATGTCGCTCGGATGGGCCGTTCCGCCGAGTGTGAAGGCCTCGATTGGCAGGGATTGGGGAACAATCTGGAGCAGGGGAAGATCATGAGCAGACGTCGGAATCCTCTCACTTTTCTATTGGTGGTTCTCTCATGCGGCGGCCTTTCCGTCGCGTTTCGCTCGCGTCGGAGCCGCCGTATCCGGCCAGTCCGGTGATTGCCAAGCTGACTTGGGATGATGCCGTCATCAAGTGCGGCCGGGAGGGGTCGGGGGACAATTGGCCGATGGCCTGGGTCGACGATGACCTGTGCATCACGGCGTGGGGCGATGGGCCGGGCTTTGATGGACCGACGTCGCGGGAGGCGCGGTTGTCGCTGGGGTTGGCGCGGATTTATGGCGATCCGCCGGGGTTTCGCGGGGAGGATTTTGCGACGAACGTGGATACGCGGGAGGGGGGCGGGTCGAGCGGGATCAAGGCCAGCGGACTGCTGATGGTCGATGGCACACTGTACATGTTCGTGCGGAACTACAAGCCGCCGGGGTCGGACGATTTCACGAACGCCAGGTTGGCGTGGTCGCGCGATCGCGGCGTGCATTGGGAATGGGCGGATTGGCACTTCGCCGACACCTTCGGCTGCCCGGAATTCGTGCAGTTCGGCAAGAACTACACCGGCGCACGGGACAACTACGTCTATGTCGCGTCACAGGCGAATGACAGCGCGTATGGTTTCTCGCCGGACATTGTCATGGCGCGGGTGCCGAAGGAGCGGGTGGCCGACCGCAAGGCTTACGAATTCTTCGCGGGGCTGGATGGGAGCGACCGGCCAAAGTGGTCGGCGGATATCGGGCAGCGTGCCCCGATCTTCCACGACCCGCATGGCACACAGCGAATCGCGATCACGTACAACGCCGCGTTGAAGAGATACATCCTGACGACGTCTCATCTGCCGCCGGGCGTGAAGGCGACGCACACGGCGGCGCTCGGCGTCTTCGATGCGCCCGAGCCGTGGGGACCCTGGACCACGGTGTACTATGAGGACCACTGGTCCGTGGTCAACGGCAAGGACTGCCGGACGTACCATCACAAGTTCCCCCCCAAGTGGATGAGCCCGGACGGCAAGGAGATGTGGCTGCTCTATTCCGGCCTGGACGGCGGACTCTATGCGTTCTGCGTCAAGAAGGCCCGGCTGGAAGTGCGAAGGCCCGAGGGGAGCGCTGGCAGTGCCGGTCTGGCGGCCAAGTACGTCGGCGACAAGGGCATCGGGAGCGACCCGGCCGTGGTCTTCGCGGAGGACTTCGAAGAGGGCGGCCTCGAGGGCGTGTGGAAGCGCTGGGAGAGCATCGAAAACAAGGGCATCATGTCACTGGCGACGGATGTACCGCCGGGCAGCGGCGGGGCGCGTTCGCTGCTGATGTCGCACGTTGGCGGCCAGAGCAACGGCGGGCATCTGTACCGGAGGCTGCTGCCGGGCTATGACAAGCTGTATATGCGTTTCTATGTGAAGTTCGATCCGGATTGCGCCCCGATCCACCATTTCGTGCACCTGGGCGGCTACAACCCGCCGACCCCGTGGCCACAGGGCGGGGCGGGGATTCGGCCCGCCGGCAACGATCGCTTCACCACCGGTGTCGAGCCGTACGGTAAACTATGGCGGTGGGACTTTTACTCCTACTGGATGGATATGCGGTCCTCCCCAGATAAGAAGTCCTGGGGCCACGACTTCATCAACGATCCGGCCCTCAAGGCCGAGCGCGGCCGATGGACCTGCGTCGAGCTGATGATGAAGATGAATGACCCTGTGACCCAGAGCAATGGCGAGCAGGCCCTCTGGATCGACGGCCAGCCGTGGGAGAAGGACGGGCAGATCATCAGCCATCTCGGCGCAGGGTTTCCGCGCGGCAAGTGGACCTGGGACAGCTTCCACCCGGACCCGAAGGGCACGCCGTTCGAGGGTTTCCGCTGGCGGAGCACGGCGGATCTGAAGCTGAACTTCCTGTGGCTGCTGCTCTACATCACCGATGCGCCGTCCGGCCACGTGAGTCGAGTCTGGTTCGACGACATCGTCGTCGCCCGCGAATACATCGGCCCGCTCCGCCCGCCGAACGTTCCCTGAGAGGGCGAAGGCAGCGGTTGGTAGGGTGGCAGCGGCAAGCGCACTAGCTTGCCGATGGTTTCTGCATATATGGGGACGCCATCGGCAAGCTCCGCAGACTCCGCTTGCCGCTGCCACCCGGACATTGACAGGGAAGGACCTAATAGTTCGTGGGGGATTTGGGTGTCCAGCCTTTGAAGCCGTAACAGCGGTAGGCGACAAAGGTCTTGATGGTCCGGCCGGACTTGCTGCGGATGGTGATCGGCTGGGGCTCGACCCGATCGAAGGCACGGACGAGGTCCGGGTGCATGTCACGTTCGGTGACATAAATGGCCTCCTGCCCCACCAGCTTGTCAAAACCCTGCCAAATGTCGTACTGGTTCATCCGGCGGCCCAGGTTGACGCAGTAGACGGTGGGGCGGCCTTCGGTGTAGAACGCCAGCTCCGAGGCGGTCATGTAGTAGTCGGCCAGGATGAAGAAGGGTTTGTCCATGCTCCGGCCGATCTGCGTGACCTCCGCGCCGAGCTGCCGCCATCCCAGGAGTTTCTTGAAGGGATGCGACTTTCCGGGCCAGGGCACGCTCATGGTCAGAAAAGGGACGTGCAGGAAAAGCGTGGCCACCGCCGGGATGATCAGGCCCGCACTGACCAACTGCTTCTGGCGAACGCTCAGCGGACGATAGTGGTGTACGAGGAAATCGGCTAAGGGAACCAGGCCGGCCAGCCAGGCGACCAGCGGCCAGTTCGCCTGGACCTTGCCCTGGAGACTCTTGAGAAGAAAGCCGATCAGCAGGGGGATCGTGAGCCAGAAGCAGAAAGGGTCCTGACGCCGGCGTGTGATGAGCAAATACAGAATCAGGACGGCGACAATGGGAGTGATGACACCGAGTTGCCCGCCCACAAGATCGAGGAGGGCTCGGAATGAGATGCCCCAGCCTTGAGCCAGTTTCGTGTGGCCAAGATCGTGGCGGAACATGACCCAGCCGTGATGGCTGTTCCAGACGACCACCGGCAGAAAGAACAGGAGACTGAACGCGAAACTCAGATAGGGCCAGGGCGTGCGGAGTCTGAGCCGGCCTTGTCGCGTCGTCGCCAGCAGCAGGGCGGCGGGGATATACAGAAACGCGATAGCATACTTCGAGAGCAGGCCCAGGCCGAGCGCGACCGCCAAGAGCAGCCAGTCGGACGCCGCCCCGTTGGACCAGGCGCGGTGCAGGAAGTACAGGGATAGCAGCCAGAAGAAGATCAACGGCGTGTCCGGCGTCATGCCGAGGCCGAAGGCGGAGACCAGCGGCATGATCTGGAGCAACACGGCGGCCGCCAGACCCACCCTGCGGCCGTGCAGCCGCGCCCCGAGGAGGTAGAGGGCGACGCTGGACAGCACGGACAACACCGGCGCCAGGAAACGCACTCCCAGCTCGGTATCTCCAAACAGGAGCGTGCCCGCGCGGACCAGGACGGCCACGCCGGGCGGCTTGGAGTAGTAGCACCAGTCGAGCCGGCGCGACCATTCCCAGTAGTGCGCTTCATCGCCGCTGAGCTCGAGGACGCCGGAGGCGAGGATGGCGAGCCGCACTGCTGTCAGGACAGCAAAGAAGCCGAGCACGAGCAGGAGGTGGTTTCGCGATATAGGCTCGAAGCCGGCAGACAGGCTGCCGCGATCATCCGTGTCGTGTGTCATGATCTCCATTCTTGAGCAAGTTTCCGATTGTTCTGTCGATTCGTAGCCAGTATGTTACTGCGCAGCGGCATCGTTGAAAAGTTAGATCGTGTGCGAACCGCCGACCATCCGGTGCACGACAAAGGAGTCTGACCCATGCCCTCCGGGACCGGGCAGCCAAAGGAAAGCACGAATACTGCCTCGACGCGACGGCCGCCTGCGGCGGCCCGGCGTACGGCAACGGATAGGGCCGAACTGGGCTTCCTGATCGTCGTAACCATCGCGGTTGTGGGCGGCTCCTACGGGGCGATGATCGCACGCGGCAACTTCCACGAAGTTGTCCCGCAACGTGTCTATCGTTCCGGCCAGCCGACTCCCGAACAGTTGCGCGCCTGGATCGGTCGCTACGGGCTGAAGACCGTCGTGAATCTGCGGGGCCCGACCGCTCCCGGGGCGGCCGAGGAGCGTGCGCTGACTGCGTCGATGGGGGTGGACTTCGTTTGTCTGGAGCTCAATGCGTACAAGCTGCTGCCCGGCCGCAAGCTGGCGCAATTGCTCGACGTGTTCCAGACCGCCAAACAGCCCATGCTGCTGCACTGCTATCATGGGGTGGACCGCGCGGGCACCGCCGCGGCACTGGCCGCCTGGCTTCTCGGCGGACAGCCGTACGACCGGGCCAAATGGCAGGCGTACGTGCCGCCGGGACCGTGGAAACGGCTGAACGGTTCCAGTCACATCAGCGACGTGCTCACCCTCTATGAGGATTTCTGCCGCGACCGCGGCGTGAGTCCCGATGATCCGTCTCTCTTCCAGCACTGGGTCCGCGAGATCTATTGCGCCCAAGACAGCCCTGCGGAACCTGGTGCTCCCTGCGACGAAGACGCCGGCCGGCTGCGCGACCGGAGCCCGGCTCGATAACATCGTTGCGTCCGGCGGCGCCGCGCACGCAGGGCCGATAACCGTGGCCTGGTGCTGAATGCCGTCGAGCCGCTCGTTTCTTCTCGCCCCGCCCGTGGCAGGTCCGCCGCACCTTCTCCGTTCCTGCCGGTCGGCCAATCCCCTTCTTCTCGGTCCTGCACCGCCACCCAAGGTCCACGTTCCATGTTCCGGCTCGCTTCCGGCGGCCGGCGGCGGCCTCGCATCAAGTTGCGCGGTTGGCAGGTCGATGGGAGAGTCAAGGAGGTCCGTCAAAATGCCTCATCAGAAGATTAGTGTACCGCCAGTGCTCATCATTCTCACGGTCGTTCTTGCCGCCTGTGCCGCCCGTGCCGGCGAGGTCTCCTGGCTGCTGGGCAAGTCAAGTCCACCCCACTGGTCGGTGCAACCGAGCGAGCCGAATGAGACGGACATGATCCGGTTTTCGGGCCCGACACGTCTCTATGCGAATCAGTTCCTGGCCGAACAGGCCTTGGGTGGCAAGCCGGTGCTCCAGATTGACACCGTGGGCCGGAAGATCCAGCTTCGGTTCGAGCCCCCGGCCCGCGGGCGGGCGGATGGCACGCAGTCCGTCTGCGGCTTGCAGGGCTACTTCGGTCCTTTGGAGCAGGGGCCGTGGCAGTTCTTCTGTTCGCAGCCCAGCGCCGCCTTCACCCTGCCCTTTGAGGTCCGGGGACAGGCCATCAGTGCCATCTACTACGTGGACGCCCGTGCGACCGGGACCCACGATGGATCGAGCTGGACCAACGCCTTTGCCCTGCTTCAGGATATCCTGGCCATCGCGGGGCCGGGCAGCGAGATTCGCGTGGCTCAGGGCGTCTATCGGCCGGACCAGGGGACCGGCCTGAGAGCCCGGGACGTTACCGCGGCCTTTCTTCTCAAAGGCGGCGTGGTCTTGAAGGGGGGCTACGCCGGACTGAAAGCGCCCCATCCCGATGAACGCGACGTGGCCGTCTATGAGAGTGTCTTGAGCGGCGACCTGCTCGGCAACGATGATCCGGGCCTCGGCCCCAAAGGCTTGGCCGATCATCCTTCCCGATCCGACAACAGCCTGCACGTGATGATGATCATGGGGGCCGACTCCACCGCGGTGCTGGACGGCTTCACCATCACCGGCGGCAATGCGTTTGTCAGGCAGCGGACCGGCGTCTCCTCCTACGGCGGGGGGCTCTATATCGAAACGGCCAGTCCCATCATTCGCCATTGCCTGATCGCCGGCAACGCCGCGGCCGACTACGGCGGGGGCATCTACGTGCGCGGCCAGGGTGTTTCTACCCTGATCGACTGCGCCGTCGCCGACAACTGGAGCGGCGGCCTGGGCGGCGGCGTATTCGTCAATTGGGACGGCGGGGTCCACGTGGAGCGCTGCCTCGTCAGCGGCAACGCCGCGTTGCTGTATGGCGGCGGCTTCTCCTGCTACGCCAATGGCAGATTGCTCCTGTCGAACTCCATCGTCAGCGGCAATGTCGCGGTCACGCCACGCTACGGAGCAGGCGGGGGGCTCTATTGCTCCCGCTCGACAGCCGCTTTGAACCATTCCACGTTCATCGGTAACTCGGCGGCGCTGGGAGCCGGCATCGCCTGCAGCTCCACGGATCCATCACAGAAGAGCGAGCTGTCCGTGGCCAACTGTATCCTGTGGGATCCGGGCAGTATCGCGAACCAGGACGGGTCCACCTTTCAGGTCACGTACAGTGACGTGTACGGAGGCTGGACCGGCCCAGGGAATCTCAATGTCGAGCCGGGCTTGCTGGCGGCGGGGCACTGGGACGCGGGCCCGAACCCGAGCAACCCCGCGGACGATACCTGGTCCGATGGCGACTATCATCTGGCGTGGGAGTCGCCCTGTGTCGACGCCGGGGACCCTTGTGCCGTGGCCGACGCCGCGCAGATGGATTTCGCCGGCCTTCCGCGTTTTTCGGGCTTGCGGGTCGACCTGGGGGCTTATGAGCTGAAGAACGATCCGCCGATAGCCGACGCCGGTCCTGATGTGGCCGGCTTTCTGCTGAAGGGGGATAAAGGCACCGTGGCGTTGGACGCGCGCCGCTGCTCGGATGCCGAAGGGCGGCCGCTGAACTATGCCTGGTATCGGGCTGGAGTGCTCGTGTCCTCGCTGCCGCAGTTCACGATGGACCTGCCGCTGGGCGAGCACGTTCTTACGCTGATCGTGAATGATGGGCGGCTCGACTCGGCGCCGGATGAAGTGCTCGCGCGTGTCTCCCGGCCTGTCACCACGCAGGCGATGGTATCTCCCGAGCGAATGGTGCGACGGACCAGCCTGCCGATTCAGGCCCTGGCCATTCTGCCGAAGGGCAAGCGGATCACCGACTTCGACACCACACAGCCGCTGTTGCTGCTGCCGGGCAACATCAAGGCGGCGGCGCAATCCGCGTTCCCGTGGTTCCGCGGCCAGGTTTTCGTCCTGGCCCGCTTCAACCGGGCGGACCTGATGGCCGCCATGCCCGCCAACGGCGTGGCTCAAGTGACCGTCATCGGCCGGCTCAAGGACGGAACCTATTTCGCCGGCGCCGACTCCGTCAACATCAAGTGACGGCCGCTGTCTCAGAGCGTGTATGACAGAACCCGGTTTCAGTCGGTGGCATGGCCAACTCGTTTGACCAGCCTCTGTCGAATCATCGCGGCCCAGGATGACACGCTCATGCTGCACTTGGGCGAGCCACCCATCGGGCAGGACTGGCCCGTCACCATCCTGTCGTACACGTTCTCAGGCGGTCACGTCGAATTCGGCGACGATGGGGGTGTGGTCGCTGGGGTGGAGGGCGAGACGGGGCTCGACGTCGATGTAACAGGCGGTGCATTTCTCGGCCAAGGGCTTCGTGGCCAGGACATGATCCAGGCGCCAGCCGTGATTGCGCCGGAAGGAACCCCTCATGCGGTAGTCCCAATAGGTGTATTGGCCCGCCTCCCGGCAGTGCATCCGAAAGACATCCGTGAATCCCCAGCGCACGATCTCCTCCAGCGCCTCGCGCACGGCGGGGTGATAGCAGACGTGGCCGAGCAGCGCCGCCGGGTCGTACACGTCGATCGGCAGCGGGGCGACGTTCAGGTCGCCCACCCACAGGAGCGGGTCCGAGGGCCGGAAGCTCGTGCGGAAGTAGTCGAGAAGCCGCGCCAACCAGTCCAGCTTGTACTGGAACCGCTCGGAGGTGGCCAGGAAGCCTTGCGGGACGTATGTATTGACCAGGATCAGGTTCCCGAGGCGGGCCTTCAGCAGGCGGGCCTCGTCCCGGGGCTCCTGGGGCAGGCCGAACTGGATATCCGTGACCCCCGCCCCCGATCGGGTCGAGGGCGGGCCCTGCGCGGGGGTGACATCCCGGACGGCCAAAGCGACGCCGTTGTAGCTCTTTTGCCCGCGAAAGACGCAAGAATAGCCGGCCTCCGCCAACGCGGTTTGGGGGAAGCTCTCATCCTGGACCTTCGTTTCCTGCATCGCGAGGACATCGGGCCGGCGCTGCGCAGCCACGAAAGGACCACCGGCAGTCGGGCCCGGATCGAGTTGACATTGAAACTGGCGATTTTCATCCGACCCATTGTAGGGCCGCGCAGCGGGCATGGATAGTGGAAGGCAGCGATCGATTGCGGATCATGTCATCGCGAGCGAAGCGACGCAATCTCTCATGCCGGCGTTGAGATTGCTTCGTCGCGCTTCTCGCAATGACATGGATACGATCTGTCGAAGGACTTTGCGTTTGCACGAATCCGCAATCCGCAATTCTACCGTGGCTCGGCTGCCTGGCTCTCGGCGCTATCGCTCGGCGCGTGGCTTTCCGTGATCGACAGGAGGCTCAGCAGAAAACTGACGATGCTTTCCGCCCCCTGGTTGCCGTTGACGCCGCCGGACATCAGCCCATCCGAGCAGCCCTTGGTGCGGAGGTCGTACAACGACAGGCCCAAGTCGTTGGCGCCGATAAACCAGTCGAAGGCGACTCGCTGGAGGTCCAGGAAGCGGGCCTCCTTCGTGGCGTCGTACGCGGCGCGAAGCGCCATCACCATGGCCGCGGCCTCGACCGGCTGCTGATCGAAGGCCGCACGGACTTTGCCCTGTTCGTACCAGCCGCGGGTCCCGATGAAGCTGAAGTGCTCGCCGTGAAGCGTGGTCTTCAGGAGGAACTCGGTCGTCTGGGCCGCAACCTCGATGAACTCGCCGCGGCCCAAGGTCAGGCCGGCGACGAACAGAGCATGCGGCAGCACCGCATTGTCATAGGTAAGGAACCTCTCGAACCAGTCCCAATCGGGGGCGCGGGCTTCCCGGTAACGACAGACCAGTGCCCCGGCCGCCAGCTCGACGTGGTGTTCGATGTCGCTGACCCCCGAAAACTGCCGGAGATACTCGCACAGGCCCAGGATGCAGTACGCCAGGCCCCTGATGGATTGACGCTGTATGTGCCCGGTGGCCCGGTCGAAGCAGTCTTTCATGACGGCCAGATACTCCGGTGCGGGCGGGTTGGATAAGACCATTCCCAGGGCCCAGAGGGCCCGGCCGAAACCATCGTGGGCCGGCTCATTCTCCCACCAGCGGCGGTTGAAATCCAGGAAGTTATGGATCGTGCCGTCGGGGTTCTGGGCGTGCATCAGGAAGGCGAGGTAAGTGTCCAAGAGCTTCAGGACCCGTGGGTTACGGTATTGGGCGTAGTGTTTGACAGCGGCGATCGCGCCGCGCGCATTATCATCGGTGCAATAGCCGTGGGCGCGATTCGGAATCGTGAAGCGGGCATGTTGCAGGAGCCCCGTATCGTCCGTGAGCCTGATCAGGTGGTCCAACGCAGGTTGGGGAACCCCCAGGTCGAAAGGGGCCTTGGTCTGTGCGATGGAGCCCCGGCGGACGATGGGAGTGAGCGTCCGAGGCCGGGACTCGTCCAGCAATCTCCGGTCCATCAGTCCCGTTTTTGGCCTTATTTTCATAGTAAAGGCGGCTCGGTTTTCAGCATCCCCAGCCATGTGCATGCTTCCGGTGCCATTTTCGAACACTCAACGTGCGATACGACACTAAATACCGGCCCATCCATCGATTGGGGTTCAAGCGATTGCCTGAAAAGCCCGGTCCGATTTCCCCTTACCTTAAGATTAGACAATCTTGACGGGTCTGTCCGGAACAGGTAGTATGCACACCTGCTTACAGGGGAATGATCGAACTCTTGCAGCGTTTGTCCTGTAAGTGCTATAGTAATTTGGTAGGAATAGTAGGAGATTTGGATTAATGAAGCTTTCCACTCGGACACGTTATGGCATGCGGGCGATTATCGAGCTGGCCCAGCACGAGGGCAAGCGGCCGCTGCAACTGAAGGCGATTGCCGATCGGCAGGATATTTCCGTCAAGTATCTCGAGCAGTTGATGAGCATACTGCGCTCGTCGGGATTCGTGCGGAGTGTCCGGGGCTCCAAGGGCGGTTATACCCTGGCGCGGGCGGCGGAAGAAATCCGGCTAAGCGACATCTTCCGGTGCCTGGAAGGGCCGGTGACCACGACCGAGTGCACCGCAGACGAAGACGTCTGCAAGCGCTCGGCGGACTGTGTCGCGCGCGAGCTTTGGATGGAGGTGGAGACCGCGATTCACGAGGTCCTGAGTACCCAGACGTTGGCCGACATGGTGCAGAGGGCCAAGGCCCACGCCGCCGAATACCAGATATAAGGGGTGGGAGACGACTATGGGCGCAGTGTTCGAGGACATTGCCGAGACGGTGGGGCGCACGCCGTTGGTCCGGCTCAACAAGCTGGGTTCGGGCAAGGCGCGGATTCTGGTCAAGCTGGAGTCCAGGAATCCCTGCGCCAGCGTCAAGGACCGCATCGCCAAGTACATGATCGAGGCGGCCGAGAGAGAAGGGATTCTCAAGCCGGGCACCGTGCTGGTGGAACCCACCAGCGGCAATACCGGCATCGGGCTGGCCTTTCTCTGTGCCGCCAAGGGTATTCCCCTGGTGCTGTTCATGCCGGAGTCGGCCAGTCTGGAGCGCCGCAAGCTGCTCCAGATCTTCGGCGCCCGCATCGTTCTGACGACCGCGGAACGCGGCATGGCGGGGTCCATCGAAAAAGCCGAGCAGTTCGTGGCCCGCAATCCCAAGGCCATCATGCTCCAGCAATTCAAGAACCCGGCCAATCCCCAGGCGCATCGGGAAACGACCGCCGAGGAGATTTGGGCCGATACGGACGGCCAGGTGGATATCCTGGTGTCCGCCGTCGGCACCGGCGGCACGCTCACCGGCTGCGGCGAAGGGCTGCGGAAGAAAAAAGCCTCGCTCCAGCTCGTGGCCGTGGAGCCGAAGGACTCCGCCGTCCTGTCGGGCGGCAAGCCGGGACGCCACAAGATCCAGGGCATCGGCGCGGGCTTCGTTCCCGAGGTCCTGCGGGTCGATCTCATCAATGAGATCATCCAAGTCTCCAATGAGGACGCCTTGGAGACCGCGCGGCGGCTGGCCTCCCAGGAGGGCATTCTGTCGGGGATCAGCGCCGGAGCCAATGTCTGGGCCGCCGCTGCAACTGTCGCAGCGCCCCGAGAACGAGGGCAAGACGATCGTGACGTTCATCTGCGACACGGGCGAGCGCTATATCTCCACCGAATTGTTCAGCAATCTGCCCGAGCCGGAAACGGCGTAATCGGACACGTATCCAATTTCGCGATGGCAAAGAAGAAATTCACCAACGGCAGGCTCGAAAAGCTGGTCGACCGGATCACGGAGACCTACCAGGGCGATTCGGGCATCAATTTCATCGACGCGGCCAACCTGCCCGTCCGCGGGCAGATCGTCCAGGTGCTCGCCTTGCTCTTCGAAGTGCTCTTTCCGGGCCACACGGGCAACAAGGCGGTGACGAAGTCCAATGTCCGGTACATCGTGGGCGATCTCCTGAGCCAGATCTACGTGGCGCTGGTGGAGCAGGTCAATCGGGCGTATCAGTACCAGTGCCGGATCAACAACTGCCGGCATTGCGACTGCGCGAGCATGGCCGAGAAGGTCACCGAAGAGCTGCTGGCCCAACTGCCGCGGATTCGCGAGCAGCTCAAGGGGGATGTGCGGGCGGCCTTCGAGGGCGACCCCGCCGCCAAGAGCTACGAAGAGATCGTCATGAGCTATCCCTGCATCACGGCGATCGCCACCTACCGCATCGCGCACGAGCTGTGGATTCGCGAGGTGCCGCTGATCCCGCGGATCATGTCGGAATGCGCCCATGCCCGGACCGGCATCGACATCCACCCGGGGGCGAAGATCGGCAGCAATTTCTTCATCGACCACGGCACCGGCGTGGTCATCGGGGAGACCACGATCATCGGCAACAACGTCAAGATCTACCAGGGCACGACGCTGGGGGCGCTGAGCTTCCGGCGGGACCAGCGCGGCCGGATCATCAAGGGCGGCAAACGCCACCCGACGATTGAGGATGATGTGACGATCTACGCCGAGGCCACCATCCTCGGCGACGTGACCATCGGCAAGGGGGCCATCATCGGCGGCAACACCTGGATCAAGGAGTCGGTGCCGCCCGGCGTGACCGTCTCCAGCCCCAACCCCGATCTCGTGTACCGCAAGCACGCGACCGGCAGGAAGAAGGGGTAGCCGTCGTGGGCAGGACGCCGGATCAGAGGCTGATGGACGAGATTCGCGAACTCAAGGCCCAGCGCCGGGCCGTCATCCTCGCGCACAACTATCAGTTGCCGGAGATCCAGGATCTGGCCGACTTTTGCGGCGATTCGCTCGGCCTGAGCATCGAAGCCTCCAAGACGGACGCGGACGTGATCGTCTTCTGCGGCGTCCGCTTCATGGCCGAGACCGCCAAAATCCTCTCGCCGCGCAAGATGGTGCTGCTGCCGGACCGGTGGGCGGGCTGCCCGATGGCGGACATGATCACCGCCGAGCAGTTGCGCGGCCTCAAGCAGAAGCACCCGGAGGCGCTCGTCGTCTGCTACGTCAACAGCACGGCGGACGTGAAGGCCGAGAGCGACTATTGCTGCACGAGCGCCAACGCGGTCGCTTTGGTGCAGTCGCTGCCGAAGGATCGCCCGATCATCTTCGTGCCCGACCAGCACCTGGGCCAGTTCGTCGAGAAAGAGACGGGCCGGGACTTGATCCTGTGGCCCGGCTACTGCCCGACGCACGTGCTGATTTCCGACGAGGACATCCGGCAAGCCAAAGAGCAGTACCCGGACGCCGTCGTGATCGCCCACCCGGAGTGCACCGAGCCGGTGAAGGACCTGGCGGACGCGCTGTTGAGCACGGGTCAGATGATCCGGTTCGTCAAAGAAAGTCCGGCGCAGCGCTTCATCGTCGCGACGGAAGTCGGCATGATCCATCCGCTGAAGAAGGTCCGGCCGGACGCCGAATTCATTCCGGCCGGCTCCCGGGGCGTCTGCCCCAATATGAAGAAGACGACGCTGGAGAAGGTCCTGGCCTCGTTGGCCGGCCTGCAATTCCAGGTCGAAGTGCCGGAAGAGATCCGGCGCAGGGCCGAGCGCTCGCTGCAACGGATGGTCGAGATCCTGCCGGAGAAGTAGGGACGGATTGATCGTTCTTTGTCATGCTGAACGAAGTGAAGCATCTGGGCTGAGAGAGAAAGAGGTCTGTGGCCGCGGGAGGCAGTTCTACTCCGTTGCCCAGATCCTTCGCTTCGCTCAGGATGACAGATAGTGGTGAACTGTAAATACAAGGGAGTCAGGATGGGGCAAGAGAATCAACACCTGGAGACATTGGCGCTGCACGCGGGTCAGACGGTCGATTCCGACACGCTGAGCCGGGCGGTGCCGATCTACCAGACGACCAGCTACCAGTTCAAGAGCACCGATCATGCGGCGCGGCTGTTCGCGCTCCAGGAATTCGGCAACATCTACACCCGGCTGATGAACCCGACGAACGATGTGCTGGAGAAGCGGCTGGCGGCCCTGGAAGGGGGCGTCGGCGGGCTGGCCCTCAGCTCCGGCCAATCGGCGATCTACGTGAGCATCTTCAATATCTGCGGCGCCGGGGGCCACATCGTCTCCGCGAACTCGCTCTACGGCGGCACGGTCACGCTGTTCAGCCAGACTTTCGCCAAGCTGGGCATCGAGGTGACGTTCGTCGATCCGAAGGACCCGCAGAACTTCGCCCGGGCGATCAAGGGAAATACGCGGCTCGTGTATATCGAGAGCATCGGCAATCCGAAGAACGACATTCTGGACTATGAGAAGATCGCCGCCGTGGCGCATCAGCACGGCCTGCCGGTGATTTGCGACAATACCGTCACCACGCCGATCCTCTTTCGGCCGTTCGAGCATGGCATCGACATCGTCGTGCATAGCTGCACCAAGTTCATCGGCGGCCACGGCAACAGCATCGGCGGGGCGATTGTCGATTCCGGCAAGTTCGACTGGACCAACGGCCGCTACCCGGAGCTGACCGAGCCCGATCCGAGCTATCACGGTGTCAAGTACGTCGAGAGCTTCGGCAACCTCGCCTATATCATCAAGGCCCGGACCCAATTCCTGCGCGATATGGGCAGTTGCATGTCGCCGTTCAACGCGTTCTTATTCCTGATGGGCCTGGAGACGATCCACCTGCGGATGCCGAGGCACTGCGAAAACGCCCTGAAGCTGGCCCAGTGGCTCGAAAATCGGCCCCAGGTGAGCTGGGTCAACTATCCCGGCCTGAAATCGCACCCGGACTACGGCCTGGCGCAGAAGTATCTGCCCCACGGACAGGGTGCGATTCTGGGCTTCGGCATCAAAGGGGGCCGGGAGGCGGCGATCCGGTTCATCAATAGCGTGAAGCTGGCGAGCCATCTGGCCAATATCGGCGACAGCAAAACGCTGGTGATCCACCCGGCCAGCACGACGCACCAGCAGTTGAACGAAAAGGAGCAACTGGCCGCCGGGGTGACGCCCGACTACATTCGCGTCTCGGTCGGCACCGAGCACATCGACGATATTATCGCCGATTTCGACCAGGCGCTGAGGGCTTAGGTCCTTTTGATCTTTTGGGTTCTTGTCCTGCCGAGGAAACCGCGAGCCGAGCGCCGGCGTACTTTAAGAAGGTGGAGAAGGACCAAGGACTGACTGGGGAAACCGCTATGTGGGAATACACCGACAAACTGAAAGATCACTTCTTCAACCCGCGCAACGTGGGCGAAATCGAGGACCCGGACGGCGTGGGCGAGGTCGGCTCGCTGGCCTGCGGCGATGCCCTGCGGCTGACCTTCAAGCTCGACAAGGACGGGCGGATCGCCGACGCCAAGTTCAAGACCTTCGGCTGCGCCAGCGCCATCGCGACCTCCTCCGTCCTGACGGAGCTGATCAAGGGCAAGACGCTCGAAGAGGCGCTGAAGGTGACGAACAAGGAGATCGCCGAGTACCTGGGCGGCCTGCCGGAGCAGAAGATGCACTGCTCGGTCATGGGCCGGGAGGCCCTGGAAGCGGCGATCGACAACTACCGCACCGGCGGCAAGGGCAAACACGAGATCGAAGGCGCCATCGTCTGCACCTGCTTCGGCGTCACGGACAAGGAGATCGAGCGGGTCGTCCGCGAGAACGACCTGACGACGGTCGAGCAGGTGACGAACTACTGCAAGGCCGGCGGCGGCTGCGGCGGCTGCCACGGCGAGATCGAGAAGATCATCGAGCGGGTCCAGGGCGAGCGGGCCAAGGAGCAGAGGCTGCCCCCGCCGCGCCAGGGCGGCAAGCTGACCACGATTCAGAAGATTCAGCTCATCCAGCAGACGATCAACGAGCAGATCCGGCCGGCCCTGCGGGCCCACGGCGGCAATATCGAGCTGATCGACGTCGAGGGCAACAAGGTCCTCATCGCCTTTCGCGGCATGTGCGCCCAGTGCAAGGTGAGCGACTTCACGATGAAAGACGTGGTCGAGGCCAAGCTCCGCGAATTCGTCGCGCCGGATCTGTATGTCGAGGAAGACACGGATTCTTCCGGCGCGGAGCACGAGCACAAGGTATGAAACGGCAGAAATCTGACCGCACCAATGGAACATTTATGTCATGGCGAGGACGCAGCGACGAAGCAATCTCAATCCGCCGGAGGGTAGATGGCTTCGCTTCGCGCACCATGACATGTTTGGCAGGGGATAGTAGAAGATGAAGACGATCTATTTCGACAACAACGCGACGACGCAGGTGGCGGATGAGGTGTTTGAGGAGATGCAGCCGTACTTTCGCCGCCTGTACGGCAACCCGTCGAGCATGCACACGTTCGGCGGCCAGGTGGGGATCAGGATCCGTGAGGCCCGCGAGCGGGTGGCGCGGCTGCTGGGCTGCGATCCCAGCGAGATCATCTTCACCAGTTGCGGCACGGAGAGCGACAGCAGCGCGATCCACGGGGCGCTGGCCGCCCTGCCGCAGAAACGCAAGGTCATCACCACCCGCGTGGAGCATCCGGCGGTCCTGGCCGTCTGCCGCGACCTGGAGAGCCACGGCTACAGCGTCGTCGAGCTGGGCGTGGACAAGTTGGGCCAACTCGACCTCAACGAGCTGGAGCACCAGCTCGACAACGACACGGCCTTGGTCACGATCATGTACGCCAACAACGAGACCGGCGTGATCTTCCCCATCGAGCAGATCGCCGAGATGGTGACCAAACGCGGAATCATCTTCCACACCGACGCCGTGCAGGTGGTCGGCAAGATCCCGCTGAACCTTTCGAAAAGCCCTATCAACCTCGCTGAGCCTGTCGGGCCACAAGCTGCACGCCCCCAAGGGCGTCGGCGTCCTCTACGTCAAGAAGGGCACGCGGATCGCTCCCTTCCTGCTCGGCGGCCATCAGGAGAGCGGCCGGCGCGCCGGCACCGAGAACGTCCCCGGCATTGTCGGACTGGGCAAGGCGTGCGAGCTGGCGGCCCAGAACCTGGCCGACGAGAACACCCGCGTGAAGCGTCTGCGGGACAAGCTCGAAAAGGCTCTCCTGGAGACCTGCCCGGACAGCCGTGTCAACGGCGACCGCCGACCACCGCCTGCCGAACACGACCAACATCAGCTTCGAGTACGTCGAAGGCGAGGCGATCCTGCTGCTGCTCGACCGGCACGGCATCTGCGCCAGCAGCGGCTCCGCCTGCACCTCCGGCTCGCTGGAGCCGTCGCACGTGCTGCGCGCCATGGGCGTCCCCTTCACCGCCGCCCACGGCTCGATCCGCTTCAGCCTGAGCCGCTACAACACGGAAGACGAAGTGGACTTCACGATCGAGAAAATGCCCGAAATCATCCACCGCCTCCGCGAGCTCTCCCCGTTCGTCCAGGAGACATCGCGCTGAAGCGGTCAGGCGATCGGTCGGATCGCTGAGAGTTTTCCAATCCCGATTCCACTTGAGGATTTCGCCGTCCGGGTGGCAGCCTCAAGCGCAGCGCCCCTCCTGGGCTTTGCGAAGGATTGGGGATGGCCTGCCCCACGAACGGGAACCTGCCTGCAATCTAAGTCCAACCATCCCCAAGGGCCTCCGGCCTTGAGGCTGCCACCCGTGGACTCTGTCGTCCTGAGCGTCAGCGAAGCCGCGTAGGGTGGGCTGTGCCCACCATTCATCGTTCGGTCTATCCCTGGGGAATTGGTGGGCACAGCCCACCCTACGGAGGCTGGCCAAGCCCGATCTACGCAAGAAAGGCGAGATTATTTCTTGACAGGTCATCATTATGAGCATATGCTCATAATCATCCGTGGCAGATGGAGTCATTGAATGCCCAGACCTTGTTGCCTGCGTCATATTGGATTCATGCCGAATGCCGTCTTCTTCAGGCCGGCGGGGATTCCGGCTTGCGCCCTCGAACAGGTGAGGCTGACTCTCGATGAAGTCGAAGCGTTGCGGTTGGCCGACCTGAACGGGCTCTACCAGGAGCAGGCGGCGGAGCAGATGAAGATCTCGCGACCGACCTTCTCCAGAATTGTGGAGGAGGCGCGGCGGAAGGTGGCGGACGCCCTGATTCACGGCAAGGCCCTCCGTTTGGAAGGGGGGATCGTGAAAATGAACGAGGCGGGCGAGAAGGATGGAACAGGACGCGTCGGCGCAGAGCAGGACACGGGTCTTGATCCCTGCGTCTGCGGGCGGCAGCGACGCCGGGCCGCCGGAGACGGTGCGGGATTCGGACGATGCCGCGGACGGCAGGGGCTGACGGTGAGCCGCATGCCGGCCATAGATGAAACGCAAGATCAGAGCAAAGCGAAGAAAGGAGAACAGAAACCATGAAGATTTGTATTCCCGTTGCGGAGGATCGCGGATTGGAAAGCCTGGTGTACGGGCACTTCGGAGCTGCGCCCGTTTTTGTGCTGGTGGACTCGGAAACGATGTCGGTCGAGTCGCTCGCTAACCGGGACCAGGTACACGCCCACGGCCAGTGCAGCCCTCTCAAGGCACTGGCCGGCGCGCAGCCGGAGGCCGTGGTCGTCGGTGGGATCGGGGCCGGCGCCCTGCTCGGTCTTCACAACGCCGGAATCCGGGTTTACCAGGCGGCCGGCAAGACCGTGGCCGAGGTGATCGCGCTCCTGAAGCAGGGCGGCTTGAAGGGGATCGACCGGGAGGACGCTTGCGGGGGGCATGGAGAAGGCTCAGGATGTCATCACAGCCACGCCTGACAATGATCGGGATATCAAGCGGTATGTGCCGGAGTTTGACGCTTTTGGGCAAAGCCGAGCCGGGTGGCTGGAGAATTGCCGTGACGGACGGACCCTGGCAGATCGCCGCTTTGGGATGAACTCAAGTGGCGAATGCCGGGTATTAATATTTTGTCGATGGTGGGGGCGCCACGGAATTTCAACACGAATAGGATATCAATATGGGTCAACGCAAGCGCATTGTAATTGTGGGCGGGGTGGCCGGCGGGGCGTCGGCGGCAGCCAAGGCCAGACGCATGAGTGAAGACGCCGAGATCGTTCTTCTGGAACGCGGCAACGATATCTCCTTCGCCAATTGCGGCCTTCCTTACCACGTGGGCGGCATCATTCCGGACCGGGCCAGGCTCCTCGTCCAAAGCCCCCAGGCCATGCGCCAGCGGTTTGCCGTCGATGTTCGCACCCGCAGTGAAGTCATTCGCATCAACCGGTCCCAAAAGACCGTCGTGGTTCATGACACGGCCAAAGACAGGCAATACGAGCAGCCCTATGATGTGCTGATCCTGAGCCCCGGCGCTGAGCCAGTCCGGCCGCCGATCCCCGGCGCCGATCACAAGCGGGTCTTCACCCTCCGCAGTCTGGCGGACATGGATGCGATCAAGGCGGTCGTAGACGGGGGCAAGGGCGAGAAATCTTCCGCCCCCGCGATGGCCGCTGTCGTGGTCGGGGGCGGGTACATCGGGCTGGAAATGACCGAGGTCCTGGCGCACCGGGGGCTGGCGGTGTCGCTGGTGGAGCTCGAACCACAGGTGATGGGTCCGATCGATCCGGAGATGGCGACGCCCCTGCACGAGCATCTGCGCCAGCAAGGTGTGGACCTGTGCCTCAACAGCAGCGTCACGGCGATTCAGGAGCGGGAGGGCCAATTGGAGGTGCGGCTCAGCACGGGCCGGGTCATCCCCTGCGGCCTGGTCATTCTCGCGATAGGCGTCCGGCCGGAGGTCAAGCTCGCGGCGGAAGCGGGCCTGACCATCGGTCAGCGCAAGGGCATCGTCGTGGACGATCACATGCGGACCTCGGACCCCGACATCTATGCGGTCGGCGACGCGGTCGAGGTGCAGGACCTCGTCGGCGGCTTTCCCGCCGTCATTCCGCTGGCCGGTCCGGCCAATCGGCAGGGCCGGATCGCCGCGATCAACGCCTTGGGCGGCGATGCCGTCTACGAGCGGACCCAGGGCACGGCGATCTGCAAGGTCTTCGACCTGGCCGTGGGCATGACCGGGCTCAGCGAGAAGGCCCTCAAGCGGGCGGGTCTGGCCTATGAGAAGGTCTACGTCCACCCGGCCAGCCACGCCGGCTACTATCCGGGAGCGACGCAGATGAGCCTGAAGCTCCTCTTCGATCCCGAGAACGGCAAGATCCTGGGCGCCCAGTGCGTCGGGGCCGACGGCGTGGACAAGCGGATCGATGTCCTGGCCGTGGCCATCCGGGCCGGCATGACCGTGTACGACCTGGAGAAGCTCGAGCTGGCCTACGCCCCGCCGTTTGGCTCGGCCAAGGACCCGGTCAACTACGCCGGCTTCGTGGCCGCCAACGTGCTGCGCGAAGAGGTCCGAATCTGTCATGTGCCGGACGTGGTCAATCCCGGCCCCAACCAGTTGCTCCTGGACGTGCGCACTACGCCGGAGGTCCAGCAGGGCACGATCCCCGGCTCGGTCCACATCCCGATCGACGAGCTGCGCGGCCGGCTGGGCGAGTTGCCCAAGGACAAGGAGATCCTGGTCTTCTGCCAGGTGGGCCTGCGGGGCTATCTGGCCTGCCGCATCCTCTCCCAGAACGGCGTGGCCTGCCGCAACCTCACGGGCGGATACAAGACCTACGGCCAGGCCATGGGGCTGATGTCGGCCAAACCCAAGATCCTGCGCGAGATCAAGGAGGATACCGGGCACGTTGGCAGCGTGCCCGTAGGGGCAGGCCCCCGTGCCTGCCCTGGGCAACAGGGGGTTGCCCCTACGAACGATCCCGTTCAGGTCGTCAAGGAAGTCGACGCCTGCGGTCTGCAGTGTCCCGGGCCCGATCATGCAGCTCAAACAGGCCATGGATCAGATTCAGCCCGGCCAGGCCGTGCGCATCTCCGTGTCCGATCCTGCCTTCGCCGCCGACCTGGACGGCTGGTGCCACACCACCGGCAACCGGCTGCGCGACAAGCAGTTCAACAAGGGAGTGCTCACCGCCGTGGTGGAGAAGGGCCAGCGCCGTCCAGCCAGTACAGCTCTCAGCAACCGTCAACCGGCGAACTCCGCAACTGCCACAAGACCATCGTCGTCTTCAGCGACGACTTCGACAAGGCGATGGCGGCCTTCATCATCGCCAACGGGGCCGTCGGCCATGGGCAGCGACGTGACGATGTTCTTCACCTTCTGGGGCCTGAACCTGCTGCGCCGCGCGCAGGCCGTGCCGGTCCGCAAGACCTTCATCGAGCGGATGTTCGGCTGGATGATGCCGCGCGGGGCCGGACAAGACGAGCCTGTCCAAGATGAACATGGGCGGCATGGGGACCGCGATGATCAAGGGCATCATGAGAAAGAAGAACGTCCTGTCCCTGCCCGAGCTGATCGCGGCCGCGCAGACCAGCGGCGTGCGCCTGGTCGCCTGCACGATGACCATGGACCTGATGGGCATCAAGCGGGAAGAGCTCATCGACGGCGTCGAAGAAGGCGGCGTCGCCATGTACCTGGACCGCGCCGGCTCGGCGAACGTGAACCTGTTCATTGGGTGATCGATTCAAACGCTCTGACGGGGGGATGCCAATGAGACGTATGACGTTGAACTTCGTCGTGGACTTGATCGGCTTTGTGAACTTGCTGCTGTTGGCCACGACGGGCACCATCCTGAAATGGGTGCTGCCGCCGGGTTCGGGTGGCGGAGGCGGCGGGCACGGATTTGGTTTTCGCGGCGGCCGCGGCCCCGGCTCCGGGCAGGTGCAGCAACTGCTCGGCCTGGGCCGGCACGATTGGGGGGATATTCACTTTGTCTTGGCGCTGTTGTTCGTCCTTCTGATTCTCGTGCACATCGTTCTGCACTGGACCTGGATCAAGACCTGCGCCAGGTCCATCCTGTTCCCCTCCCGGCGCGTCACCTGCGACCCGGAGGACGAGCCGCACGTCCCGTAATGGGTTTCACCCGGCGAGTGCAACTCGCAGGCGACTATTTGTTGATCTGGGCGGGCGCCGGCGTGAACGACGCCAGGTCGTAGATGCCGAGGCTCTTCTCCAGCTCGGCGACTTTCGCCACGATGCCCTCGAAGCCGGCCGGGCCGAATTTCTGATGCTCGATCTCCTCGAATCTCTCGCCCATTTCGTCGTACTCCTTCGGCGCGACGACGGCGCCGATCTGCGGGAACAGGACCGTCGATTCCCGCGCCGCGTGCGGGCGATACAGGCGGATGAACGCGATGAGGTTGTTCGCCAGAGGCTTCGTATCGGACAGACTGCCGGCCTGCCCGATCTGGCGCACGATGGCCTCGGTCAACTGCCGGCCGGCCTGATGCTGCTGGAGGAGGACCGCCGTCAGGTCGGCGAGTCGGCCGGCCTTCTTGAAGCGCGGGAAGATGTAGACCTCTTCCAGCTTCTCGTGATAGTCCTCGATGAATGTCCGGACCAGTTGAACGGCGTCGGCAAGCTGGCGCATCGGCCAGTCGGCCGGCCGGGTCCCCGCGGCGAGGGCTTTCTCATAGATCAGCAGCAAACGGCTCAGCACGGCGTGCTCCCGCATGAGGTCTTCCGGCGGCGTGACCGGGACTTCCTCCTTGCCTTGGCCTTCCGCCGCCTCCTTCTCTTGGCCCGAGGCCGCCATCGTCGCGGCCAGCACCGTGCCCGCCGACAAGCCAGCGCGGCCGAGCACGTCCCGGCGGCTCAAATCGTAATCTCCGATCATCTTCGCACCTCCTTACACGCATGTGCTTGACTGGAAAGGCACCAGACCGGGTGCCGCGCTCCGAAACATACGAAGCCAAGTACGCTCAATCCTGCGACGAGTTCAGGGAGGGTCGGGACGCTTGGCCGAAACACGTATCCGTGCGCCAGTCTGGAAGCTGCTCACGTTCCTCTTCGTTGTTGGCCGGGAGAATGTGGATAGGGAATTCCCTGGGATGGCTAAGTGCCGGAGTTTCCTCGGTCTCTCCGACAAAAAAGCCGCCCCGTTGCTGTTTTCGCGTGCATGACCGTTCTTGCGAGCCTCTGGGCCCAACGGGCGTTGAATCCGTGGCAAAGGAAAAGGGGACATTCTACTTTTCCCTCCGAGAAGGGGAAAAGTAGAATGTCCCCTTTTCCGGCGGTGGTCTCTACTCGGCCAAGACGTCCGCACAAGAACGGTCATGCACCCGCTGTTTTCTCTTGCCTTGCCCGACTGGTCGCGGCACAGTAGTCTCCAGCGAAGCACCCCGGATGAAGCTCGCACGAGACAGTTTTGAGATTTGAGAAGTCCAGATAAGCACCGTCGCCCTGACCGGGCCGGGGGGCGGGGGTGTCACAAGCCCGGGGAGAAAGGAGCGGACCATGCACCACGGACCCGTCACGCCGGACATCGCCAAGGGCCTTCTCGCCTTGCGCAAACGCATCGCGAAGAGCGAGATTCCGCCGTCCCAGCTCGACGAGACTATCAACGTCGCCATCTGGAACATCCGCGAGTTCGGCAAGAAGCATCGCACCGAGGCCGCCATCCACTACATCGCGGAGATCCTCGGCCAGTTCGACCTCATCGCCTTGCTCGAATTGCGGGATGATCTCACGGACCTCGGCCGCGTCCTGCCCTACCTGGGGCCGAGCTGGAGCCTCGTGTATTCCGACTGGATGGACGATCCCGGCGGCAACAGTGAGCGTGCGGCGTTCCTGTACGACGCCCGGGCGGTCATCTTCAACGGCTTGGCGGCGGAGGTGGATGCACCGCGCACGCAGGCCGGGCTGGAGTACCTTGCCACGCAATCGTTCTGGCGCGCTCCCTATATGTGCTCCTTCCGGGCGGGCAACTTCGATTTTATCGCCATCGCCATGCACGCCCGGTGGGGCAAAAGCGAGGAGGCCCGGCAGGCCGAGTTGCAGATGCTGGCCAATTGGGTCGACACCCGTTTCCAGGACAAGTTCGTCGAGGACCACGACCTGATCGTCATGGGCGACTTCAACACGCCCCAGATCGGCGACCCGCTGTTCAACGCCCTTACCAGCCGGGGTCTGCAAATTCCGGATGTCCTCGTGGACCTCAAGGTGGGCCAGCGGGTCGTGCGCGGGTCCAACCTCGGCCAGACCGCCCGGTACGACCAAATTCTGCACCTGCCGACGATGAAAGAGCGTTTCAGCAACTACGGCGGCGCCCTCGACTTCTTCGGCAGTGAGGCCCGCATCAAGGAGCTGTTTCCCGACAAGAACTACAACACGCTGCAGTTCAGCTACCAACTCTCGGACCACTTCCCGATCTGGCTGCAAGTCAAGACCGACATCGACGGCCAGCGCCTCAACCAGATCGTGCAGAACAGCCAGAAGAAATAGGCGGAGGCCATCCTGATCGTCCGAGAGGGACGGTACACCTCTTGACTTGGCGGTCCGGAGTGACTACCCTGACACACAGTTCATCGCCCGCCGGCGGCGATGCGGGTTGGAACGATTTTGGGATCAAGGTCACTGTGAGAGGTTCTATGAAGACATGGCATGTGTGTTGCACCCTCGTGATGGCATTGGCACTCTCTACCGCCTCGTGCACCTCCTGCACTGCCTGCAAATCCAAGCAGGCCGGGGGAAGCAGCAAGAGTGCTCGGGTGGCGTTGTTCGACGGCAAGACCCTGAGCGGCTGGACGGTCCTCAAGTGCGAGGCGACCGTGGACAATGGCGAGATCCTCATCGCCAAGGGCAACGGCCTGGTCCAGACCGAGAAGAAATATGGCGACTTCGTCCTGGAGTTCGAATGGAAGCCGCTGCGGGACAAGAAATGGGACAGCGGCGTCTATTTCCGCTACGATTCGGTGCCGCCGAATCGGCCCTGGCCCGCCCGGTACCAAGCGAACCTCATGCAGGGCCTGGAGGGCAACGTCAGCGATCTGCCGGCAGCCCAGAGCAAGGGATTGATCAAGCCCGGCGACTGGAACCGGTTCAAGCTGACCGTCCGCGGCACGAAAGCCGCCATGGAGATCAACGGCACTCCGGCGTGGGAAGCGGACGGCCTGGGCGAGCCCGCCGTGGGATACATCGCACTGCAGGCCGAGGTCCCCGGCGGCGGCCAGCACCGCTTCCGCAATATCTACCTGACCGAGCTGAAATAGGCCGGTTTGTGGTTTGTATAGTCTGACAGACGGCACACTCATTGCTCGGCAAGAGAGTTCGATATGGCCGATATCTGTTTTCGCACAGACGCCTTTGCCACCGACCCGGAAGGGGATCTGGAATACTGCAACGGGATGCCCGGGAGTCAAGTAGCCGGGTGGGTCCGCACTGCACTGCTGAACAAGGGCTACGCCTGCCGCGAACCGATTCAGGAGGACTACGGCTGGGGGTTCTGGATCGACGCAGACGGCTGCTCGATCTGGGTATCCGTCGGTTATGCCGCCCCGGTCGAGGGAGAACCCGTGGGCGTACCGGAGTGGCATGTCGGTGTGGACCATGATTTCCCGCCCTGGGCGCTGCGCCAATGGCTCCGCAGGCGGCAGGGACGGGACTTGGTGCGCCAGATCTTCCTCATCGTCCGGGAGTTGATCGTCTCGCACCCCGGCGTGACCGTACAGGAGCAGCAGGAATCAGGCTAAGGGCGTGACGACCGCAGGATGTCCCGCAGGTGGCCCAGGTCGGAGCGCAGGGCTTCGAGGACCGTCTTTCTTTCCACGGTAATCTTGCGATTGCCGTGCTCGGCCCCACCGAGCGGATACTCGAAGTGGATGGAGATCGGCCCCGCGATGCCGAGTCGTTTCAACATTCCGGCAAACCCGGCCAGATCGACCATCCCCTGGCCCAGAGGACAGTTCTCCGTCTCCCAGCCGCTACCTTGTCGCGCCCAGCGGAAATCCTTCACGGCCAGGGTGTTGATGGAGCCGGCCAGCAGCCGCAGGTTGACCGGCCAGGCCAGGCCTCCTTCGACCACGGCGTGGCGAATGTCGAACTGCACCCCGATCCAGCGCGGGTCGAGATCGCGCAGCAGATAGTGCAGGTCCCACAAAGGGGCACCGACATACGCCGCCCCGGCGTGGTTCTGGAACGTGGCCGCCACGCCGTGCTCCTTGCTCATCGCGGCCAGGTCGCGCAGCCGCGGCCTGATCTCATCGAGTTGCGCCAGGATGGGGCCGGAATCCTGGTAGCGATAGATGCCGAGACGATAGTGACGGACGCCGAGCCGGCCGGCCGTCTGGAGGACCCGCTGCCGTCCGTGCCTCGCGCGGATCGGTGATGTCGGTCACGATCATCCGGACATGGATACCGGCCTTCGTGGCCGCTTCGACCGCCTTGGGCAGATCCTCCTCGACCCGCTCGGGCAATACATGTCCCCCCGCGCGGACCGTCAGATCCACGCCGTCGAATCCCGCTTCCGCCGCGATCCCGGCCGTGCCGGGATAGTCGAGCCATTGCAGGCATTTCGAGAACACGCTGATGTCGAACGCCGCATCGCGCGCACGGTCTTGGGCCTGGGCGGCGCCCGTGACGAGCAGAGGGGATGCACCGACCGCCGCCGCTGTCCGGGTCACCGCCGCCAGGAAACTGCGTCGTGAGCGATTCATCGACTCCTGTGAGCAGGTGTCATTCATGAAGTCCACCTCAGTTGAACAGGCCTTCACCTTGGTCCGCCGACAGCATACGTGAGCCAGGGAGGTTCGTCAACCACCACGCGCGACGCTCACATGGGCGGGTGCGGCCGGCATACGGTGCCGGATTCCGCCAGGTCTTGACTCACGGCCTCGGCGGCGATGCCGAAGATGACGTGGTGGAGCTGCAGAAGTGACACGCCGGAGGTCAGGGTCAGATGGACCACTCTGGCTTTCTTGGAGGCCGCCTGCTACACTTGCCAACGAACGGCCAGCGCGGCGCTGTCCGCACCGCGACGGCACCAGATTTTCCTGACGGGGCATCATTTTTATGCGAACAATGCTTACCAGGTGTATGGCGTCCGCCCTGGCCCTCGCGGGTGGTCTGGCGGCCGCAGCGTACGGCAACACCGCCGTTCCCGAAGGCCGGAGATTGAACAACCTGGCGACGGTGCTGCTGGACGTCGCCGCGGACCCGAGCACGGAGTCTTTTCCGTTTGTTCGTCCGAGCGAGGGCTGGGTCTTCATTTCTTTTACCACGCACGGCGAAGGCAGCATCCGCCTCACGTTGGACAAAGGATCACCGGGAGAGACCCCGATCCATCCCGCTCCGGGAAGTGGCCCAACTTACGAGGCTATGCATCATGTCGCGAAAGGCCGCCACACGCTCTGGGTCGGACGCGCTGGAACGATTTCCCTCGAACGCCTGACCGTCAAAGCCATCCCCGAGCTCATGCACTGCGGCCTCGGATTCAACCCCCAGATCAAATCCTACGGCCTCTACGACATGGATTTTCTCAAGCGTGACATTTTGCCCAACGTCACCACGCTGATTGTCCCCCATAATATCAAGCTCTCGGACTCGGTCATCGAGGATTGGCACCGCCAGGGAAAACGCTTCGTCGCCGAAGTCGGAATCAATTCCCAGGCCAGGACGGCGGATGAGCACGCCGCCTTCTGGACCAGCTTCCTGGACAAGGCCCCATTCCTCGATGGGATCATCATCAACGAATTCATCGTCAACCGGCCCGTCGCAGAGTGGGTCCCGGTCATGACGGCCGACCGCCGCGCCCGCATGGAGCAGGAACGCGCTGAGTACGAACAGTACTCCGAGGCCTTCCGCAAGATCCACGCCGACAGCCGCTACGCCGGCAAATCGATCTATGCCTACGTCGGCGGCAGCGGCAAGAAGCTCAACCAGGAAATCATCGGCACCCACGTCATCCGCACCATGATCGACTGCGGCTATTTCGTCGCCCCCGAACGTTACCTCCACGAAATGTCCAGTGAACAAGGCTCCCGGGACGCCCTCCAGGCCTTCCTGGACGGCCTTGCCGACTGGGAGGCCAGGGAGCCCGGCGTCAAAAAGCAGATGGTGATCGCCTTCGGCCTGTTCTCCATGCCTCCCGGCGGCATCAACAAACAGCCCAACGTCGATTACCACGTCTGGATGGACCAGCAAATGAACCTGGTGGCCAACGACCCGACGCTCGTGGGTCTCGCGGGTCTGAACTGGTGGACCTCCCTCCTGGCCGACGAAGAAACGGTCCGTTTCGTCGGCAAACTCTACCGCCACTATGCCCTCGAAGGCAGAACCGACCGGCTCACCCGCGACCCCTTATTCCTGCGGCACATCCAGAATGCCGACTTCGAGCACGGCACGGACGGTTGGGCCCTCCATCCCGCCGAAGCCGGCAGCATCGCCGCCAAGAGCTTCCCTCGCTACGGCCGGATCGAGGGCCGCTTCATGGGACTCGGCCGGCCCGCCGACCCCGAGCACATCGGCGACACGTTCCTCTGGATGAAGCGCAGCGAAAAAGGACCGAACACGTTCTCCCAAACGATCCGGGACCTTCAGCCCGGCCGGCTGTATTCCTTCAAAATGTTCGTCTGCGACTACAACGATCTGGTCACCCCCAAGCCGAAGAAGATCGAAGAAACCAAATCCTTCTCCTGTGTCCGTATCGAGGGCGCCGAAGTCGACACCGCTCGATCCTTCACCGAAGTCTACGCTTCCAGTCCCGAGCCCAAAGTCCCCGTTTGCATCACCTACCATTGGAAGGTCTTCCGCGCCAAGGCTGCCACCGCGACCCTGACCGTCAGCGATTGGCCGGATCGCAACCCACCCACCGCCCCCTTCGGCCAGGAACAAGCCTTCAATTTCCTCGAAATCCAGCCCTACCACGAATGACCCCGCGCGCCTCTCCGGCCGCAACCAAAAATGCTTGCTAAAAAAAACAAGATAATGCGCGTTTGCAGTGTAGCGCGGCAATCTTCGTGCGCTATCCTCTATTTCTTTGTGTTGGCAATTCGGCCAATCCTGTTCGCAATGTTCACGGCATACGACTGGCGAAAGCCACCCGTGACATCCTGCGTAATGATGCAGATGACCTTGACCTTCACGGCGTTGTCAGTCTCGCGCAGATAGACTCCGGAGACCATGCCGTTGACAGGTGACAAGCAAGAGCGCGGCGGGAGGCCGCAGAGGTTGTCAGTTGGCGGTTCGCAGTTGGAATCTCCAGATTCCCCCATTATCCCTGCTGTAGTCGCACGGTGATTTCAGAGAGCTGCACCTTGCGCCTCTCTGGTGGAGCCGGACGTTTCCCAGATGTACTTGCCTGTGATCACCCTGCCCGAATTATGAAGCCAAATGCAATCGGGCACATTCTCGTCGCGAAAGAGATCGGTCAGGTAACGCCGGCCATCGGTCGTCAGGAGCAAGACCCGACGCCAGGTCGTTGGCCGGAGCGGTTTCTCCGGCACGGGAAAGGCATGCGCGCGCATGTCTCCTCGAACATGAGTGAACGCGCAAAGCGCCAGCCGCTGGCGCAAAGCGCCGCCAAAGCCCTCTGTGAGACGAACGCCCATCCGATCTTCGACATAGGCTTTATCCGCGAACTCCTTGTCCAGTTCGCCAAGACGGTCCACGCCGTCCAGGACGTTCCACACGGCTTTGGCCCCGCGGACGCGGAAGAAGGCTTCGGAGGAAAGCCCTCTGCGTCCGTGTCCGGAGGAGGAGAAAGCGCAATTTCCGCCCCCCAGCATCACGAAGTCCATCACGGCGGTCGCCACCAGTTCGGGTTCCTGGCCGCGGCGGAGGGCGATTTGCCAGAAAGAACTCGGTTCTGCCGCGGTAGCGCCCTCGCGTCGGAGACGGAAACCCGCAAAGTCCTCGGTCGCCTTCGCACCGGACAGGTAGTATACTCCGTTCAATTCAAGGTTGCACGGGAACACCGCCCCGTTCACGGATAGGCCTGCGAAATAGTCTCGATCTCCCGTCTCGGCACGCCTCCCATAGAGGGGCTTCACCGGCTGCGTGTCCGACCAGTCGAACGGCACGACGTTCACACGTTGGCGATCCGGAACATCGGCAACGAAAACGCCGGTGCTCACATCCACGGCCTGCAAAGGCCGTCGCTCGAATTCCCTCCGTTGCGGCTTCTCAAACACGGCGACTTGCTGGTCCGCAGAGAAGTACTCCAGATCCCATCCGATCGGGAAGGCAACCACCTGGCCCGACTTCAGGCTCAACCAGAAATACAAGGGACGATTACCGTCCCGCGGCCAGGTCTC
This sequence comes from uncultured Planctomycetota bacterium, assembly GCA_963699595.1. Classification (GTDB taxonomy): domain Bacteria; phylum Planctomycetota; class Phycisphaerae; order Sedimentisphaerales; family Anaerobacaceae; genus PLanc-01. The sequence continues at coordinate 119,016 of CAVOUO010000023.1, read as the reverse complement.
GCGGTCACCCCCGGCGATCATCACGATCACGGCATGCGCAGGTCGCAGGATGACGTGGGACTGAATTCCGGGGGACTGGCTCCCAGGGATCTTCAGGCCGGCGATTTCGAAGGGGGCCATTTCTCCACTGTGGGCGTCGATCGCAAATGGGGCTCTCCGGCGTGATTGGAGGAGTACCCATAGCCTTTCGCCCGATTCGGCACAGGCGACCATCTGTGCTTCTGCCAGAGCGAGCGCTGTAACCAGCTTGCGCGGCTGGGCAGAGCCGGTGATCGAGAGAGCAAACAGATCCGATTCGCGCCGCAGAAGAACCACGTCCTGGTCGGCGCACACGAACACATCATCCCAAAGACCCAGATCGCGAGGCGCAGTGGATGAGGCGTTCCGCAAAGGCGGTGCACGGAGCGTTGGCACGGGCAACGATTGAGCCAGCAACGGCCCGCCCATGGTCAGCACAAACAGGACAATACCTGCCTCGCGGCGGGACGATCTGAGGCTCCCACCTGCGCATTTCACTTTCCTCATACGTTCTTGACCTCTATCCATCTGAGTCCCACGTCTTTCCCATCACGCCTGCCAGGTTACCACCGCGCCCGCCGGGAGATATCGGGGACGCCATACTCAATTCACGACCGAAATAAGTAAGGCGTCCCCAGAATTCGTCCCCAGAATTCCATGCCAACAAAGCGTCGCTATCGATGCCCAGACACTATCATAGTCCTCTTTCATCCACTTCACGACGAGACAGGATGGAGACACCAGGCATGTGTCTTATGCAGAAAATGTTCACCTGCACGCCGTCCGCCATGGCGACTTTTTTGTGAAGCTTTCTTGTGTCATCGACCTTCATCGCCTTCGTGCCTATATCCCAGCAGATCACACGTGGGTACTGAGACGGTGTATGTCCATGAGCCTTGTAGTTGTAGAAGAATCGCTCTGCTTCAACAACGGTGTAGCGATCCGGCTGGCTCTCTTTGTCTTCTTGAAAATGGACTATCAAATCAGGTCCGTTACCCGAATGAGCGAGAGTCTGAAACTTCGCAAATGGCAATCCTCCTATTGCCTCCAATTTCCAAAAAATATTCAGAATATCCTGTTCATTTTCAGGCTCGCCCAAGTAATCTGGAGTTGCCCTTATCATCCGTGTGCACAACCCATCGCTGGGCCGAGGATTCCAGGGCACGCTTCTTTCCTTCAAGTGCATGGGCACCGGCAACCACCTTGCGTTGTTTCGACACTCTGCGAAAGTCAAAGTACTCCTGCGACGATTCGACTTTCCTGAAAACGGAGGCAACTGCACGTTTGAACAGATCTGTAACCGCAGAGTCGACGAGGCCGCTCCGAGAGATATTCATCTGTTCTTGAATATGGTCGCATTCCACGATCAGACAGCACTTCTTCTCGCCAGGATTCGCAGTCCGAAGGCTTTGGCTGCCGTATTCTTCCATATCGAGATTGAAATAGGGTATGCCCTTGACCGAGAGTATGAGACCAGCGTTTGAGGCTGTCTTATCAAGGGCATACCTTTCAGCATCCCACGTATAAAAGCCCTTGATGGACACGCCAAACTTGAGGTTGGTACCACTCTGCTTTGCCTCGGTGACCTCGTTGACCAGTTGGGTACCGTCGGATTTCTGAGCCATTCCCAACTCGGGAAAGCCAAACGCAAGCTCCTTTTCTTGGCCGCTCACCGTAAGGAATACACGCGGAGCTTTCTCGCGTTCCCTCGTAAAGCCTACAAATGTCCTGTGAGTCAGAAAAGTCTCTATCTCACCGATGGTAAATGGGCTTTCTCGTCGATGTGGAGGATGGCCAAACACGCGGATTTTGGTTCCAGAGTGTTGCCCAGGTTCAGGTGGAAACCGGAAGACACGCGGTTTTGGAACCAGTTCCTGGTTATGGAACCCCATGGATCATTGATCTCAACTTTGTACACTTCAGGGGAATCTTCAACATATGTCTCAATCTCCACTCGCTTCGATTGGTAGGCCAGCTTCGAACCGAGTCCTTTCCACGAGAACTCATCAGCCTTCTCCCCCACGATAGCTGAAAGACCCAAGCCTAGAAACCTGTCAAGTGCGCCCAGGAATTCTGCGGTCTCCGGTGTAGGTCATTCCGCACCCATCGTCAAACACCTCGAAAACGTGCCCGTCCTGATTCACATAGTAATTGATGCGAATCTCGCTTGCGCACATTTCCCTGGCGCCGGCATTGCTGAGAAGCTCGCGTATCAGGTCCAGGGGATGCACGCGTTCTTGGATCAGTTGCTTCATAAGACTGATCTCAGATATCATTGGGTCAACGTCTTGGCCCTTGCTTTCCAGAAAGTCCCCTAATCTATCCATTGCATATGCCTCCGCATAAGTACGCTGCGCATACACAGCACATTCGAACCGTGCAAGACACACCCTACTAAACCTTGGTTTCGTTGAGCTCGGTGAGACCGGGACGGTCGCCCATTCTCCCCTTACCCTATCTCGTTTTACACGCGACTCTTGGACTTCGCGCCCGATCCCACTCATTTCGGTCTCACCACATCCGTCTGGCCCACAAAGGGTTCCAACTCACTCGTCGCAGCTTCATCCGGGGTGTTTCTCAGCAGAAGATTGTGCCAAAACCGAGGAAGAAAGGCAAGGGGAAAAAGGCCGAAGTACGATAACGGGGACGCCATACTTTATTCAAGACCGAAATAAGCAAGGCGCCCGCGGAATTCGTCCCCGGAATTCCATTTGCCCCGACTATGATGGTTGCTCCTTAGCCGTCAGATAGTCTTCAATCTCTCCCCTAAGATTCTTCAAGTCAGCCGCGAGACGCTCTGCGGTCTGCGTCCACTTGGTGAGGTCCCGGGGAAAGACTGCTCTATCGCTCAGGTGCTGCCAGAAGTGTCGACCTTTCCCAACCTCGACCTTCTCGAGTCCATAGTTGTGGAGCTTGGTGATGGTCGAATCGAATACCCATTGGCCATGAACAAGAGCATTGCGTCCTCAGTTAGCTCTCCAACTCCCTTAAGGGTAGCCTTAAGCTGCTCGTGAAGTGGCTGATTATCTTCTAGCCGGAGTTTGGCGACCTTATGTATTGTGTCGCGGACTCTGCCTGTCATCAAGTCATCAATGAAGAACAACGTCAGCCACACGTTGTTTTCGGCATCCGTGAAGACTTCCAGAATGGAGGTTAGCCAGTGTTCAATTTCAGTGAAAGAGATGATGAATTTGCCAAGGGCCTTGTACAGTTCGTCGTTCTCATAAACCTCCTTAGCCATGTCGGCTCTCCTTCATATCTGAGACACCACACTCGACCCAACGGAAATGGTAGAGGCGCCCCCGGAATCATCCTGAATTCCCTCATTTCGGCCAAGGTATACTAACAACATCGGCCCCACCACCCACAAACTGTTTACCTTCTGGCCGAAATGCTTGGAAATAAGCCCCATACATCAGGACCTGCATCGTGACATGTTTCTCCCATTCAGGAAGGGTACTTGGGATATCATGATTTGGGTGCTGTTCACAAAGAAGTCTGAAGGCTGATCTAACAGCCCCTTGAAGCACATTGAAGGTCAAGAGATCTAATCCTTGGTGAAACCAGAACGGTTGAAACTGTTTGGCCAGCACTTTGAGACACTTTCTGATTTCTGACGGATCAGTATCTTGTACAACCTCGTTTGTCCTGAATACTTCTGTGCAAGTAGAACTCACGGTTAATATCCAGATAACCAAAACGACCTATCTTTTGGCTATTGCGGATAACCCATACTACAGGAACCCAAAAACCATCTTTCTTCTCGAATCCCCCTATGTGGATTATGAGCCGTTGTGGCGATTTGTGGGCGTCATCCTGATCTCGCTGCATTTGAACCTTCCTGTGAAATTCGCTGGCAATCGTTTCTATAGAATCCATGCCGCGAAAATCGTCCTTTATGGTTGCCAGCCAGTCGGTCATCGGGAGATTATGCATCCGAGCCGCACCCACAAATCCGAATAGACATTTCTCATGCGGCCATGCAAGGACCTTGGACGACTGCCTCTCCTGGCTCGTTGTGCCATCACTATGGCGAGTCGTAATGTTTCTGTCGGCACCAAAGATGAGGCCCTCGTGTAGTACCTCTATTACGAGTATTGACATGCCCAATGCCCTCTGATATATGCGGAAGATAGGGGATGCACCCTATCTCTCATGCTCGGTATCCGGTTGTTCTCGTGTCTCTCAGACTCCCACTGCAAGCTCGCTCACTTCGACCTCACCGCATTCGTCCGGCCCACAAAGGACTCCAACGCTTTCGTCGCAGCTTCATCCGGGGTGTTTCTCTGGAAGACATTGTGACAAACGCGGGTCGAGGAGGCAAGGGAAAAGTGAGGGCAGCAAGTGGTAAGCGACAGGTGAGAAGCAGGGCAGTAGCCGGTAGCCTGTGGATTGATGATTTTGATCGTGATTGATGATTTCCTCTGCGTCCCGCGGCGTCCTCTGCGGTTGAAAGGCAGTTCCCAGTTGTCAGTTCCCGGTTCCCAGTCTGTCCTCCGCTCTCCGCCTTCCGTGGTCCGTCCTCCAGCCTATGGCCTACCGCCTCCGCCCCTCGCCGGCCCGAAAACTTTCTGCGGAATTCCGGTTTTTTGCGTCAACAGAGGGGCGTCGAGAAGCGTCTTATTATGGTGAAATTATATAGTCAGGCTGTAGACAGTAGGCTGTAGGCGGTAGCCGAGTGAACAAACAAAGCCAACTGGAGGAGTTTCAAGTTTTAAGTTTCAAGTGTTAAGCGGGAGAAGCTGATGGTCGGGTCTTCAAACTTCACACTTCACACTTCACACTTTCGACGGGCTACCGGCGGGCCTGCTTGTACAAACAAAGCCAATTCCCGGCGGCCGGGATACCCCATCATTCTACTATGCTATCATTCCACCATCCAAAGCCAATGCCTATCGTGCGAAACAAACCCAATTTGCACAGGGCTGATGTGAAGGGCAAGTACAGTGTGGGAAGAGAGTTATGACGAATTTGGCCTGCCGGGGGCCTCGGCGAAACAAACCCAATTTCGCCATTGCGGCCGTCGAGAGCCCCCATTATTCCAATATTCCATTATTCCAGCATTCCAATCCCATGCCGATTGTGCGAAACAAAGCCAATTTGCCGCCGATGGGCACAGTTGCTATAATGACCCGCTTTCCGGGGTGGCGTGTGGATACGCCGCACGGATGCGTGGATGAAGAGTAGGTGTTCGGTTGGACGGCTTCGGTACACGGAAAGACACGCTCAAACAAGTTTGGGCGTGGCACCCAGTGTGGGGGCTTCGCGGCTGAGCACGTGCATAATGGGATTCTCCGGCCGGCGGCCGGTTTCGATAAAGGAATGGCAGCAGCATGGATAAGCACCCTGTGGAGCCGAAGTACCTGTGGTGGCAGACGGGCGTCATTTATCAGATTTACCCCCTGTCGTTCGCGGACGGCAACGGCGACGGCTACGGGGATCTGCCCGGCATCATCGGCAAGCTCGACTACCTGAAGTGGCTGGGCGTCAACGCGATCTGGATCTCGCCGATTTACCCTTCGCCGCTGGCGGACTTATGGCTACGATGTCAGCGATTACCAGGCGATCCATCCGATGCTCGGCACGATGGAGGATTTCGACAAGCTGCTGGCGGCCTGCCATGAGCGCGGGATCAAGCTGCTGCTCGACTATGTGCCCAACCATACCTCGGACCAGCATCCGTGGTTTGTCGAATCGCGGTCGTCGCGGAACAATCCGAAACGGAACTGGTACATCTGGGAGGACCCGAGCCGGGACGGCAAGGCGCCGAACAACTGGCTGAGCGTCTTCGGCGGGCGGGCCTGGGAGTGGGACGAGAATACCAAGCAGTACTACTGCCACAGCTTCCTGAAGGAGCAGCCGGACCTCAACTGGCGCAATCCCGAGGTGCAGGAGGCGATGCTCGACGTGATGCGGTTCTGGCTGGGCAAGGGCGTGGACGGGTTCCGCGTGGATGCGCTGTGGCACGTGATCAAGGATGAGCAACTGCGCGATAATCCGCTCGATCCGGAGTACGTGGAGGGCGAGATGTCGCCGTACAGCCGGCTGGTGCCGACGTACTCGGGCGGGCAGCCGGAGTTGCACGAGATCGTCGCCCTGATGCGGCGCGTGACGCAGGAGTTTCCGGAACGCGTGCTGGTCGGGGAGATGTACCTGCCGGTGGAGGAGTTGGTCCGCTACTACGGGCGGGAGAGCGACAGCGGCATCCATCTGCCGTACAACTTCCAGTTGATCGTGCTGCCGTGGCGGGCGATGGATATCTTCGCGGGGGTCAATGCGTATGAGGCGTCGCTGCCGTCGTTCGCGTGGCCGAACTGGGTGCTGGGCAACCACGACAAGCCGCGCGTGGCGAGCCGCGTTGGACCGGACCAGGTGAAGATCGCCGCTCTGCTGCTGCTGACGCTGCGCGGGACGCCGACGATGTACTACGGCGACGAGATCGGCATGGAGGACGTGAACGTGCCGGCCGACGAGATCCGCGATCCGGTGGCGAAGGCGTTCCCCGGAGTCCGGCTGGGCCGCGACCCGGAGCGGACGCCCATGCAGTGGAACGCGGAGCCGAACGCCGGGTTCTCGGCGAGCGAGCCGTGGCTGCCGGTCGCGGCGGATTACGAGCAGACGAACGTGGAGAAGCTGAAGCAGGACAAGGACTCGCTGCTGGCATTCTACCGGCGGCTGCTGGAACTGCGGCAGAAGGAGCCGGCCCTGCAAATCGGCCACTACCTGCCCGCCGGACAGAAGAGGAACGTGTTCGCCTTTGTCCGCGAGCACGGGGAGACGACGCTGCTGATCGCCGTGAACCTGGGCGGCACCCGGGCCCGCCTGGCGGTCCCCCGGCACATGGATGTGACTGCCGAGGTGATCCTGGGCACGGACCCGGCGCGAGTCGGCGGCAAGATCAAAGAGTACATCCAGTTGGGCCCGGACGAGGGGATCATCGCCCGCGTCTACCCGGCCGATGAACAGGACGCCGCCGCCGCAGCGTCGCATCGTCGCTCTGCCCCGCCGCACACAAAACCTCGGACGGCAGAGGAGGGCTTGTAGGTCGGATCGCGTCCCGCAACGCCCTGGTTCATGCCCGGCGGCTCGCCTGGCCCCATCGGCACGCATTAGGTGAGCTAAAGGCGACCCGCCGGACCCCGGCTCCGGGAATCGGCAATTGACATCTTCAGGCAAATAGTCGATAATCGCGCGTCTGTAGTGATGGCAGCGCCGAAGTGGCGGAACTGGCAGACGCGCAGGATTCAAAATCCTGTCCCCGCAAGGGGGTGAGGGTTCGATTCCCTCCTTCGGCAATCGGCAATATGGAACAACGTCAGATTCAGAAGCAACTGAAAACCGACCTGCTGATGTCGGGATTAGCGCTGGTGAGTATCAGCATCGGCCTGTACGAGATCGGCTGTCCCCGGCCCGCGGCGGGAATGACGTCCCTGGACTGGCTCGATCTCGGGATCGTCGCTGTCTTCATCGGTGAATTCGTACTGGCCGTCCGGCGCGGCGGCGGGCTGAGGCCGGTCCTGAAGGAGCGGTGGTGGGAGTTGCCCAGCCTCATCCCCATCACCGGCGGCATGATCGCCAGCCTGGAAGGCATTGCCCTGGTGCGCGGGGTACGGCTCCTGCGCTCGTGCGCATCGTGCGTCTCCTGCGGATCTTCAGTGTGGCCCTGCGCTTCCGGCGCGTGATCCATTTCATCGTTCGGGTCTATCGGCGGTCGCAGGCGGGTCCCCTCTTCGGGGCCGCCGCGATCATCGTCTTGTTGGGCGCCGTCTCCGCCTTCGCGGTGGAGTCCCACCTGAACCCCCGGTTCGAAGCCTTTCAGGACAGTCTCTGGTGGGCCCTCAATATGTTCACCAATGTCGCCTACGTCGATTTCCAGCCCGCGACGGGCCTGGGTCGGATCGTCGCCGGCATCCTGCAAATTCTGGGCATTGCCTTCATCGGTATTTTCGCCGGCAGCATGGCCAACGCCCTCATCAAAGAGTCCCCCGAGGAAGACGCGAAGGACACGCCGGGGCAGCCGCTTTGAACCACGAGTGGCGTCGCCCTGGCAGGCTCTCGGCCGCCGGCATCCTGCGACCATCGGTCACGCAGTGGCGTTCGCCCGCGGCATCCTCTTGATCTTGCCGGCAGCCGCAAAGCGAAAGACGCACGTTGGTCGCGACCGAAGGCCGCGCGGGCTCACCGATCGAGTTTTCCTTCCGGGACCAGATGGGCCGTCACGAAGACGACCAGCTCGCGGCCGGCTTGTCGCTGCCACGGAAGAACATCTCCGATCAACGGGATATCGGCCAGCACGGGAACTCGTTTCTCACCGCTCTTGCTGCGGTTTTCGATCAGGCCGCTGACCGCAACGGTGCCGCCGTCTTTGATGGTGAGGGCATTTTTCAGGGTACGCCGGGTCACCACCGGCAGGTCGCTGCCGGCGCGAGCCTTCGGGATACTGTCGGTGACCTCTACCGCCATTTCGAGCATGATGTCATTATTGTCCCCGAGGCGAGGAGTAATCGTCAGGACCGTACCGGACTCGACCTTCGAGAGTCTCGTGACGTGCATAGACGGGTCAGGTTCAGGGACGGTCATCAGGAACCACTGTTCCTGAATCACCTTCATCTGGGCCTGGCGGCCGTCCTGGGCAATCAGCTTCGGGTTGGCGATGATGTCCGCCCGGCTGTTCTCCTGGAGCAGGTTCAACGCCAGCATCAAAGAGTCGGTGGCGGTGCGATCCGGCACATAGCCTATGGAAGGTTTCGTGTTGGGAGTGACGAGGTGGGGATGTTGGCCAGACCCACTCTACTCCCACATTCTCGATCTCGTTCGGTTCGAGCACAGCCACGCGGGCATCCAGCAACACCTGTCTCTTGGGGCGGTCGATCTCCCTGATGTCCTGCATGATCCGGTCGATCAGTGTGGGCTGCGCCGTGACGATCAAAGTGTTGCCCTCGTCGTTGGGGTCCTGCGTGCCGGAGGGTTCAACCTGAACGTACGGAGCAAACACGGGGCTCAAGAGGGCTTTCGCCCGCCGCGCCGGCGCGTAGCTGAGCCGGATGCGCCGCGTCTCGACATCACCTGAGCTCGTACTACGAACGGCCACCAGGTAGTAGTGCGGCATTCTCTTGAAGACATAGGGTTTGCCTGCCAGCACGAGTTGGAGAGCTTCATCCAGAAAGAGGTTTTCGAATCTGATGTTGACGGTTCCTGACACGTTGGGATCGGTGATGATGGGCACACCGGTGCGCTGGGATAGCTCCGCGAGAACACTCAGGAGGTCCGCATTCGTGAACGTGGCGGTGACAGTTGCCGGCGTGCTGTGGCGGCTCGTGGCTTCCTGCGAACGCTCCGCAAGACCTTGGTCGAACTGCTTCTGGAGTTCCGTGCGTTTCTCATCGAGCACTTCGCGCAAGACCTCCAGAAGCTTGTTCTTTTGAACGACCTCAGGATGGGTCGAAGTGAGCTTCTGGCGCAGGGCAATCAATTCCTGCTCGGTCTTGACGATTCTCTTGGCCGCCTCACGGACGATGGGGTCCGAGTTCACATACTCCTGCCGGAGCCTCATCTGTTGCTCGGGCGGGACAAGGCTGGCGGGCGGCACGGGGGTCGGCGCTCCGGTGGATGGTGGCACTGGGAGAGCCGCTTCGTTGACGTCCGGGATCAGGTGGACGGTGACAAAGGTGGCCGTCTCGCGGGCAGGTTTGTCGTTGGAACCGGTGCGGTTCTCGGTCATTCCGGCCACGGCCACCGTGCCGCCATCGCGGATCGTGACGGCGTTCTTGGCCGTCCGGCGTGTCACGATCGGCAGATTGCTGTCTTTGTGGGGTAGACTCGTGCTGGCCTCGATGGCCATCTCGAGCGTGATTACGCCGTTGTCACCCACACGCGGCGTGATTGCCACGACCGTCCCGGTCTCGGTCTTGTGCGTTTCCGTGTGCGACTGGGGAGACTCCTTCGTTGCCGGAGCGGTCACAGTGTACCATTCTTCCGTGAGAGCCTTGATCCGGGACAGGCGACCATCCTGCGCCAGAATCTGCTGACCCGACACGTGGGCCTGACCGTTCTCCTGGAGCAGGTCCAACGCCATCAGCAGCGAGTTCGTGAACGTTTGGTCCGGCGTATAACCGATCTGCACGCCATACGGCCAATTGCTGCTGCGGCTTGGGCTTGTGGTGCTGCCGGCAGAGGGTCGTGGAAGTGCACCCGCCTTGACTGGTCGGCCAGCTCCACTCGACACCCAGGTTCAAGAGTCCGTCGCGCTCCATCGTGACGGTCCGGACATCCAGCAGGATCTGGCGCGGATGCGTTTCGCCGGATTTCCGGTTATCGGCCGGACCCGCGTATCCTGGCGCCGGTTGGAGAATGACCGGCTTGACCACGACGTACAGGGATTGTCTGCCCTTGTCTGCTTCCGACGGATCTGCGGCTGGCTCCATGGCCGCCCAGACGAGGTACCGGTCATTCGGCGCGATCATGGAGGTCTCGGCACTCGTGCGCGACACCTTCGGCTGATTGCCGTCCTCGACTCCGGGCACCGGCTCGGTCAGTTCCACCATCAGGTCCAAGGCCACCCGGTTGTCATCCGTTATGTGCGGCGTGACATCCACGGCCGTTCCGTATGCGATCCTCTCAGGCTGGGAAGACCCCGGGGGCATCCAAAAGTGTTCATTGGTCGCGATCCGGACTTGGGCCTGCTGGTTGTCCTGGGCGACCACCTGCGGCGCGGCCTGCATCGTCAGGTAGCCGCGCGACTGGAGCAGATCGAGCAGGGCCTGGGCGGCCGGTTGGGACAGCGACTGGAGAACGACGTATCTTTTGAGGACCTCGCCGAGCGTCATATCGAGCGAGCGGCCGGGTCGGCCCAGTTCCCGCGCGAGCGGGGATTCCACGCCCAAGGCATTCGCCAGCAGGAGCAATGTCTCGCGGTCCGGCCGCAGGTCGGACCGCACCTTGGCAATCTTGAAAGACAGAACCACACGTCCGGCCTGATCGTTCGACGCAGGATTCGGACTGTTGCTGTTCGGAGGGACGGAGCCTGACGCGACCGCCATTCCTTCCTGCGTCACCGCCTCAGCCTCTGGCCTGGGTGTCTCCGCGATCGTTGTCTCGCCCGGTGCTCCCGGTGTCGCTTCCCTGGTTTCGACGTTGGCGGTATCCTTGCCCGAGGGAGGAACGGGTGCCGCATCCGGTGTCCCGAGGACCAGGGCGGCGGGGAGAATCAGGCCGACGACCAGCAGCAGGGTGATCAGGCCGGGCAGCCAGGCGAAACGCCGGTCCTCGACGGCCGGTCGGCCGAGCAGACGCGCGATGCGGGCCATGAGACTGCCGCCCGTCGCGGCGACCGCCAGATCGGTCCCGCCGTGGCGGATTTCCTCCATGCAGGCGAGGGCCTTGGCGTATTGGAGCGAGCTGCCGCAGACGTACACGGCCAGATCGTCGCAACAGTTCTCCCGCTCGATCCGGACACGGCGCGAGACCCACCACACGGCCGGATGGTAGAAGCCGAGGATTTCCACCACCGTTTGCAGCATGTTGACGAGGTAATCGTACCGGCGAATGTGGGCCAGCTCGTGGGCGAGGATCGCCTCCAACTGTTCCGGTCTCAGGCCGGTCAGGGCGCTGGCGGGCAGCAGGATCACCGGCCGCAGCCAGCCGACGACGGTCGGGACTTCCACGAGGGCCGATTCGAGCAATCCCACCGCGCGGTGCAGGCCGAGCCGGGCGCTGAGCTCTTCGAGCCTTCGTTGCAGCGGGACGCCGATCTCGCGGACCATGCGCCGCTTGAGGCGTTGCAGTTGGGTCCAGCCGCCCAAGTGCCAGGCGGACAGGCCGAACACGCCGACCAGCCAGCCCAGGACCACATAGGGCAGGGCAGGCTCCAGCGTGGACACGATTCGCTCCTGCAGCGGTACGCGCGCGGGATCGATCGTGGATCTGGCACGCGGCAGCGTCGCGGAGTCGCAGGTGCTCTCGCCAGATCGAGACCGGCACTTCCGTGTCCAATCACGCTCGACTGTCGCCGGGGCCGTCGGCGCGTCGAGCGCGGCCGGCGGCAGGGCGACCGCAACCGGCGCGGGGCCCGCCTCCGCGACGGGCCCCGGGGTCTTGATATAGACGCATGGTGACGAGCGGCAGGACGACCATCAGGGCCAGGGCCGAACAGGCGGCCCCGTAGCGGACATTCGCACTGGCGTTACGCAGCAGCCGCAGAAAGACGGCCAGCAGGAGGGCCACCGCGGTCGCCTGCCACAGAACGTGCACGAGCATCCAGCCCAACCGCTCGATCGTCCCTGGCGCGAACAGGTTCTCCAACAGTGACATGGTCATGCTCCCTCCATTTCATCAAGCATCTTGCGGATGCGTTTGAACTCATTCGGCGAGACCTTCCGGGCGGACAGGGCCCGCATCACGAGCTTCTCCGCCGAGCCGGCGAACACCCGGTCGAGCAGGTCCTGCACCAGCTGTTTCTGCGTCCTTTCCTCGGACAGGGCGGGCCGGTAGATGTGCCGGCGGCCGTCGTCCTCCCGCACGAGCGAGCCCTTTTCGACCATGATCTGCATCAGCTTCAGCGTGGTCGTGTAGCCCGTCTCGTCCTCGTCCTCCTGGTGCAGGGCCTCGTGGACCTCCCGAACGGTGCTGGGGCCCCTCTCCCAGAGCACACTGAGAATCGCCAACTCCCGGTCCGTCGGACCCGTTGTCTTCTTTCGAGCCATGGATGATCTCCTGATGTCCTTTCAATTCGTTTGGACGTCTATATCGGCAGGCTACGAATGAATTCGTAATAAATCAACGAAAAAATTCGTAGATCGCGCGAAAATTTTTGGGGTGGCGGAGCAATCATTGGAGATTTCTCCCACTCACAGCCCGGATCCTTCGCTGCGTTCAGGATGACACGCTGCCACACGCCGTAGGACCAAACCAGCCGCGCCACCGCTTGACGATCCGGCGAGTGTCCTGGCTACCAGCCCCACGTGTACCCGGCGCTGCCGACCGTGCTGCGGCCGGATTGCGCCAGCATCGCGCCGAGCACTCCCTGCATCTGCATCAGATTGCCACGGAGATTGCCGACTTGGTCGCGCAGCCGCTCCACTTCGTTCTGGAGGCCGACTTGGGCGTTGAGCCTCTCCCGTTCGACGCGGCCTACGATTTGGCCCATCCGTTGGAGGTCCGTGCGCAGCCGGTCAACCTCCTGGCGCAAAGCCCCCGTCCCGACGGTGGCCCGCTCCGTCGCGGCTTTCAGTTGCTCGTTCATACTCTGGATTTCCCGGCGCAGGTTCTCCTGTTGCCGTGCCAATTCGCTGCGCCACTGCTCCATCCTCTGCTGTTCGGCGTTTCGGGCGGATTCCTCGCTGGCTGTCCGTGCCCGCTGCTCCATGTTCTGTATCCGGTCCTGCATGGCGCGGAGGTCCTGATGGATCTCCTGCCATTGAGCGGTCTCCTTCTGACGCTCCTGGCTCATCTGCTGCACTTGCTGGCGGAGTTCCTCTTCTGGCCCCGCCCAGCCCGCGCACGTAGGCGTCGAGCATGGCCCGCTGGCGGTCGGTGGCTTCCTGCCTCTCCCGGTCTCTCTCCCGGCCCATGGCCCGCAGTTGCTCCTGGGTGGCCTGGGTCTGCCGGCGGACCTCTTCAATCGCCTTCTCCAACTCGCGGGCCCGCGGGCCTTCCTGGTCCCGCAGTTGCTCCAACTCCCGGCGGGTCTGCTCCAACTGCGCCTGGAGATTCTTCAGTTGGGCCGCGAGGCTCTGCGCCTGGGCCGTCGCCGCCTGCTCGCGCTGCTTCTGTTGTTCCAGCGCGCGGGCCTGCAGCACCGCCTGATAGTCGGCCTGGAGCCGCTGCCGCTGCAACTCGCTCAACTGCTCATCGAGGCTGCGCAGCCGTTCCTGGCATTGGGTCAGCTCGTCCTGGAGCTTGCGGCGTTCCTCGCTCTCGGCCGGCCTGGACCTGTTGAAGTTGTGTCCGCAACTGGTCGACGAGCTTGGACAACTCCGCCCGCTGCCGGGTCAACAATTGTCTTTGCTCATCGAGTTGCGGCGATGCCGGCGCCGGCGCCGCGGGTTCGACGAGATCATCGGGCACCGGCCGGACCGAGATCAGATCGGTCAACTCCTTCTGCAGGCTCCGGATCTGTTCCTGCGAGGGCCTGGACGTCGCCCAGAAGAGCGGGTGCCGGCTGCTCGGGAGCCGTCGATGGCGCTGAGAGTGGCGGGCGAGGACGATGCGCCGGTCGCACTCGCTATCGAACACAGCATCATAATACTCACGATGAATACCGGCAAGGTGCCAAGCTGCCGGCCGATCAAGCCCCATGACGGGGTGGTATGAAGTCCGCGTCGCATGGCCTTCTCCTTTGACTCAGGACCTTATGAAAGCCCCGGCCCCCCATTGGCCGGCTTCAAAGTATCATACCCCTGATTCCTCGAAATTGTTGTCCGGCTTTTGCCTAAGGGCGGTGCCCAAAACACGCCCGTGCCGCCTTTGGCCCCAACGAAGCGGCCTCCGCGAGGTCGTCCGTCGGGGAGGCCGTAAGACTTACCTGGCCTGGCTTCGTCGAGGCTTCGCTACCGGCTCCCGGCGGCGTCGGGAAAGAGGAGGCACAGATCGATCGTTCCCGATCGGCTGGAGTTGAAACAGATTCGCTTGCCGTCGGCGCTGGGTCTGGGCAAGGTCTGGGCCCAGAACATGTCGCCCGCTTTGCCGCGTCCAGCGGGGGCGCAGTAGACGGTTTCCGTGCGCGCCAAGTACTTGGTGGTTCCATCCAGCCGGATCAGCAGGATCTCATCAAATGGCGGCTCGTAGGCGGCTTGTTCGGGTGGGACTTCCGTCCGGGGCGTCTGGGCGCCCCGGGTAGTTGCGGGTGGCGTCTCCACAGGGCCGGTGGCTCGTCTGGCACGGCTGCCTCGCGTCGAGGCGCCGACTGGTGGAACGCCCTGGGAAGTAGCACGGTCCCGGCCCGGCGCAGTTGCGGCCGATGAGCTTGCCACGGAAGGGAAGAAGCCCGCAACGAACCAGTCGTTGACCTTCCTCGGCCAGGACAGGTGGAGGTTATGAAAGTGGGCTTGCCTACGCGGCACGCTGAAGAGGACCCGATCCCCGCTGCCGTCGAGATTGACGACGTGAATCTCGAACGGCGTCTCCGGGGCGCCCCGGCCCCCGGTGGGCAGCTTGAAACAGGCCAGCTTGCCGTCGGGCGAATAATCATAATGCCCGCCCCCGCCGATGGAATCGAACTTGTGTACGACGGCGCCGGTGTCGTCGTAGACGACGATCGCCTGTTGGGACGGGTCGGTGCCGCGATACGCCGTATCGATGTAGTTGCGGTAGCCGGTGTAACGGGGTTTATCCCAACCGACGAAACACCCACGCGGGACACTGATCTTGAAGGTCCGCTCCTCGCCCATGTCGGGCAAGTGATAGCTGCGGAAGGTGTCATCGCTGGTGATCACCAGGATGCGGTTCCCGGTTTGGTTGCAAGAGGGGCCGTTGGGCTTGAGCCCGAGCGGCGCAAACGATTTCAAGAGATCGGCTTTGCCGTCGGTTACGCGGAAGCGATAGAGTTCTGAGCCTTTCCAGGTGTACAGGAGGTTCGGGTCGTTGCGGTCCCAGCATAGCCGCCAATCGTACCTTTCGATCGGGAACAATTCTTTGAGGAAGACCCCGTTGCCATCGTAGAGACAGACGCGCCAGTTCTGCTGCTGGAGGTCCGACTGAATGCCCAACATCCGCGAGCCGTCGGCGTTCCAGGGATCGCGGTAATAGTAGAAGTTGTGCTCGTGCCCGTCGTCCTTGCGGAGCTGCCGAACCTTGCCGCCGTAGGTCGGATCGGTGTAGTTCACAATTTGGGCGGGGCCGGCCTTCATGGGTGCGGCTGCTCGCGGTGCTGCCGGCGGGGCAACCTCAGCGGCGCGGGCCGCCGCGGCCAGAACTGCGATGTAGAATACTCCGAACAGGCCGCTCAATAGCCTCACGCTCATGGTCGAGTCCTCCACAGGCTGGGAAGAGCCCACGATAGATACTCGGCGCGGCCCCTGTGACTTCGTCAGTCGCAGGGGCCGCGCGATTCACGGCGTACATGGTTCAACAGGTGTGCCCGCTCCTGTCGAGCCTGCCTTGTCCGCACCTACTTGGCCGGTCGGTCCTTCTCGCCTCGTTCGACCGTCTGTGCGAGCAGCTCTCGCATCTGTCGCATCTGCTCGTGCAACTCCTTCATTTGAACGCGGAGTTCCTGCACCTCGGCTTCGAGCCGGGGATCGCCGGCGGGGCCTTTGACGGCGCGCGGCGGCGGTCCGTCCGGCGTCTTCTTCTCGATCTTGACCTCTTCCTTGAGGATGCGGTATTCGCGTTTCGGAGCCTCAGCCTCCTTTTTGACTTTGGGGCCACGGGATGCCTGCTCCACGGCACCGATCTTCGCCCGGGTCTCCTCGAGCTCTTTTCGCAGATCCGTCGCCTTCTCCGGGTCCATGTCGGGATCCTCTTTGAGGGCGCGCGCGATCTTCTCGGCACGCAGGCGGAGGTCTTGCGCGAGTTGTTCTTCCCGCACCGCCTTTTCCCGTTGGATCTTCACTGGTGCGCGTTTGACGTCGTCCAGCTTCCTGCCCTTGAGATCATTCGCTTGCGCGAGCTTGAGCTCGTCCATTTCTTTCGCGACAAGGGCCTGCTTATCGCGAATCTGTTCCAGTTGGGACTTCAGCTCCCGTGCTTCCTGATCCTGGTCGTCCCGGAGCCCCGTGAGCTCGCGTTCCAGCCTCTGCGCCCGTTGCTCCAACTCCTCGTGTCCCTGCTTCAAGGCGTCGAATCTGGCTTCGCGCTCCGGCTCGAGCGGTTTCTTGGGTGCGATCTTGACCGGCGCGTGGCACTGTCACATCGCGGTCGAACGTGGCAAAGCGGTTCTTCAACTGCTCGATCTGCTCGACCAGCAGCTTGAGCTCGATTTGCTGGACCAGCCTTTCCTCGTCCGACAGATCGGTGCTCTTGGCCAGCATCTCCTTCTTCTCATCCGCTTGCCGCGTGAGTTGTTCGAGCACGCGTTTCATCGCGGTGCGTTGTTGGTCTGTTCCCGACTCTCTCCGCACCTCCACCTCGCGTTGCTCCTTGAACTCCTTTCGCGGCCGGGGCTCCATCGGCTCGGAAGCGGCGGGGCGGCGTTGGGCGACGGCCACCCCGACGGTCGTGCACAGGGCCAACGCGCCCACCGCCAGCGCCCAGCCCGTCCCGAGTCTCGGGTTGCTGCCTTTGTCCTGAATGATCCTGCGAATTCTCACGTGCATGGTCTTTTCCTTTCCAATTACAGTCGGTAAAAACGCCATCTGCCTCTCTGCAGCGAGGCCCAGTAATATTTCCGCGTAATCTACGCCATTTTGCCCGGTGGCCAGGACCCAGTCGTCGCACGCCTGCTCGCTGAGCTTCAGCAGCCGGCTCCGGGCCCACCACAAGAGCGGATGCCAGGGAAGCACGGCCACGAGCAGCTCGGCGAACAGGCCGCTCAGGTGGTCCCGCCGTCGCCAGTGGGCCAACTCGTGACAGAAGACGCCCACCCAGTCCGTCCCTTTTGGGACCGTCCGAGGCGGCCTTTTGCATCAGCAGGACGGGCTCACGGCCCCAGCACCAGATGACGGGGCTGTGCACCCTCTCGCTGCACCGAATCCCAACCGGCTGGACGACACCGAGTCTGCTTCTGGCGCCGTCGACAGCGCGACGGAGGCGTTCGCTCTCCAGCGGATGGCCCACCCGCAGAAGGCGCAGGCCCAGGGCAAAACGCAGAGCCAGCCGCGTCAGCAGTGCCAAGGTCGCCGTGAGCCAGCAGGCGATCGTGACGGTGTTCCACGGCACGCGCATAGTCGCGGCCGGAGGTGCAGGAATCACCCCGACTGCGTCTACTCTGGGGCCAGTTGGCTCATCGGTAATCTCGCCGGTCGGCAGGTCGGGGAAGAGGCGGATGTCCGTAGCCCAGCCGCCCTCGGCTGGGAGAAGGACACCCCCGAGGGCGGGGGTGCTCCATGGCGCCACTGGCTTCGGCGCCAGGAGGCCCAACCCGTAGTGTCCCGCGGCCAGGTACGAGAATCGGCATGAGCACTGAGGCCAGCAGGGCCGTGAGCAGAACCTGATGGGCGCGGGCCGGCCTGTGCCGCAGCACGTAACTGGCGGCCAGACCTGCCGCCAAGCAGGCCGTGCCCTGTACGAGCAGAAGCAGCCACAGATGACCCGTGAACAGCTCGTTGATCACGATCATGGTCTCCTCTCCTTCCGCTTTTCGTCGATCATCGCGCGGAGCTCGCCCAATTCCTCATCGCTCAGATCGCTCTCACGGATCAGATGCTGGAACATCGCGACGGCGTCGCCCTCGAAGACCCGCTTGAGGAACCCGCGCACGGAGCCCGCTCCGGCCTCCTCGCGGCTGGCCGTCGGGAGTGTAGACATAGCTCTTGCCCTCATTCCGGTGTTCGAGCCAGCCCGCCTTTTCGAGCTTCTGCAGGACGGTGAGCACGGTCGTATAGGCGAGCTTCTTGCGGGGGTCCAGCTCCTTGAGGACATCGTGCACGCTGGCCTCGCCCCGTCGCCAAACGACTTCCATCACCGCCCGCTGCAACTGGCCCAGACTATCGAGTGACTGTCTGTCCATGTCCTGGATCTCCTGTCAGACCAACTCTGCCACATCTACGATGGATAGAAGTACTACAGAGAATAGTAGATGTCAACACAAAAAAATGGGGACGATGAAAAATTTTCCACGTCGGGGTCTGAGACGCCGTGCCTGGGAGATTGGCTTTGTTTGGCACGACAGCCCCGCGGCCCGCGGCCCCGTCCCACCCGGCCTCGCCGGGAATTGGGTTCGTTTTGCACGCTCAACCCCAGCGGGGCGGCGCGCGTTCCTGTCCGTCCGGGGCGAAATTGGCTTCGTTTCGCACGAGAGGTATCGGATTGGAATGGTGGAATGATAGAATAGCGGAATGGTAGGGTATCCCGGCCGGCGGGGATTGGCTTTGTTTGTTCACCATGACATCCCTCATCGCTGCTGGACACTCCAAATTGGGTCTGTTTGTACACCCGCCCACCGGCCACTGACTACCGGCTACCGCCTACAGCCTACCGCCTGATGATATAGTTTCACCATGTAAAGACGTTTCTCGATGCTCGCCTGTTGACGCAAAAAGCCAAAAATCCCGCAGAAATTCCCAAGGCAGGTGGAGACCGTAGGCCATAGGCTTTAGGGTCGGAGGACAGACTGGGAACTGAGAACTCTGACCCGAGTAGCGGCTGCTGACCACCTGCCACCACTTCTTGAACCCGTACGGACAAGCCAGAGTAGAGTAGTACGTGTGGCGTGCAGGCAGCCTTGTGATTTGGCTGTCTCCACTCATGGCCCCCGGAATTACAGGAGGACTATAATGCCCAAATCCCAGATGCTTGATCCGGTGCAGTTGCGAAAAGGCGGCTTCATCGCGTTCACCCCCATACCGGTGAATCAGTACAGCAAAACCATCCGAGAGGAACGGCACAGATACAGCACCGAGGATCTGCTTCGGATGCAGCGAGACATGGTCCTGATTCGCGGCTTTGAGACCATGCTGAATGAGATCAAGCTCAACAACTCCTACAGGGGCATTGCGTGCACTCATAACGGGCCGGCCCACTTGTCGATCGGGCAGGAGGCGGCGGCGGTCGGTCAGGCGTTTCATCTGGGCCTCGACGACCACATCTACGGCAGCCATCGCAGTCACGGGGAGATTCTGGCCAAGGGACTGTCTGCGATCCACACACTGGACGACACGCGTCTGATGAAGATCATGGAGACCTACTCTGATGGCGCGACTCTTCGCATGGTGGAGAAAGACGCCCAAGGTACGGTGAAGGATCTGGCCGTAGCTTATCTGCTCTACGGGACCTTGGCCGAGATTCTGGGCCGGGAGGCGGGATTCAACAAAGGTATGGCAGGATCGATGCACGCCTTCTTCCCTCCCTTTGGCATCTATCCGAACAACGCCATCGTGGGGGGCTCTGCGGATATCGCGGTGGGCGCGGCACTCTACAAGAAGGTGAACGACAAACCCGGCCTTGTCATCGGCAACATCGGTGACGCGGCCTCTTCCTGCGGTCCCGTGTGGGAGGGGCTGTGTCTGGCCACGATGGGTCAGTACAGGCAATTGTGGGCAGAGCCGTATCGCGGCGGTTTGCCTTTGATCGTCAATTTCTACGACAACTTCTACGGCATGGGCGGACAGACGTGTGGCGAAACCATGGGATTTGACATGCTCGCCCGCATCGGCGCCGCCCTGAACCCTCAGCAGATGCACGCCGAGCGCATCGATGGATACAACCCGCTGGCCGTGGCCGACGCGATCCTGAGAAAGAAGGAAATCCTGGCCAGCGGCGACGGCCCCGTCTTGCTCGATACCGTTACGTATCGTTACAGCGGCCATTCCCCCTCGGATCAGAACAGCTACCGCGAGAGATCCGAAATTGAAGCCTGGAGAGAACAGGATCCGCTTGTTCACTTTGCCGCCGGACTGGTGGAGACCGGCATCTGTGACCGCGACGCGCTCGATCAGATCGACAAGACCGTGGATGAATTCCTTCTGGCGGCATGCAAGAAAGCGTCGGATACCGGGCTGTCGCCACGGGCAGATCTCAAGAAGAAGTTCTGCCTGCTGGAGTCCACCATGTACTCCGATCTCAAGATCGATTCCATGGACCCGACACAGACAGCCCCAGACTCTGATTCCCAAAGA
The DNA here is from genome assembly GCA_963699595.1 of uncultured Planctomycetota bacterium. Lineage (GTDB taxonomy): Bacteria > Planctomycetota > Phycisphaerae > Sedimentisphaerales > Anaerobacaceae > PLanc-01. The sequence goes on along the minus strand of CAVOUO010000023.1, from coordinate 98,287 downwards.
GGAGAATCCGCGTGTTCAGGCGCTGGCAACGCGCAGCCGATCGGCGTTCGATCCCAACGGCCGGCGGCTCAAGGATTCCCAGTGCATCGGGATTCGCGACGCCCTTTTCGAGGCCATCTTGGATCGTTTCTACGTGGATCCGACCTTGATTGCCTATGGCGAGGAAAACCGCGACTGGGGTGGAGCTTTCGCTGTTTATCGCGGCCTGACCGAGGCCTTGCCTTATCATCGTCTCTTCAACGCTCCGATTTCGGAAGGGGCCATCGTCGGATCGGCGGTGGGTTACGCTCTGGAGGGCGGTCGAGCGCTCGTGGAACTGATGTACTGTGACTTCATGGGCCGGGCCGGTGACGAACTTTTCAATCAGCTCCCCAAGTGGCAGTCCATGAGCGGTGGATTGCTGAAGATGCCGGTGGTGGTGCGTGTTTCCGTGGGCAACAAGTACGGGGCGCAGCACAGTCAGGACTGGACGTCGCTGGCGGCCCACATCCCCGGACTGAAAGTGGTCTTTCCGGCCACGCCCTACGACGCCAAAGGCCTGATGTACAGCGCTCTGAGAGGTACAGATCCCGTCATCTTTTTTGAAAGTCAGCGGCTGTACGGCTATCCGGAAGAATTCGTGCCCGGCGGCGTCCCGAACGAATTCTATGAAGTACCGTTTGGCGAGCCTGCGGTTCGCAAAGAAGGCACGGACTTGACGATCTTGACGGTGGGAGCAACTCTCTACCGCGCGATCGAGGCCGCCAGGGACTTGGAGGCAAAGCACCATGTGAGCTGCGAGATCATCGATGCCAGAAGCATCGTTCCCTTCAACTATGAGAAGGTCCTCGAGTCCGTCCACAAGACGGGCAAGATTCTGCTGACCTCCGATGCCTGCGAACGGGGAAGCTGTCTGCAGACCATGGCTGCCAAGATCACTCAGTTTGCCCTCTGTGAGCTGGATGCTCCGCCGGTGGTTTTGGGAGCGCGGAACTGGATCACTCCCCCGGATGAGATTGAGGATTCCTTCTTCCCTTATCCTGCTGATATTCTCGATGTGGTGCACCAGCATATCATTCCCCTCGACGGGTATGAACCCAAGCGGGACTACTCCAACGAAGACATGATGCGCAGAAGTGCCCAGGGGGTGTAATGAGGAGGCGTGTCCCCGAAATGACATAGCCGAAAGGAACGAAAAGGGGCGAAAGAGAAGAGGAAGAGGCGGGACAGTGTGGAATTCCCGCGAAAGAAATGCCGCGACTGTCTTGACAACGGCTTGCTCATAGACGTCCGCAGATTCCGACCGTCCGCAGATTCCGACCCCGCGGTCTTCTCCGGCGGCGCGGCAGGGGCCTGTGGTGGTGCCTCTGTCTTCTACGCCTGCCGGCCAGGCGTTCCGCGCGGTGTCCGCTCCTTTGCCTGCGTCTGTGCCTCCGGGGGGTTCCGCCGGGCTGGAGAGCGTCATCTCGATCACGCCGAGATCGATGGTCTTTTGTACTGCGTCTTTGCCCTCGGGAACGAAGAACTCCCGCTCGGCCTCCGCGAGGATCTTGACGAGCGGCTTAAGGCCTCCGCTTGGAGTCTGCTCAACCATGAGATCCGTCAACTCCAATTTCAGGCGATACTTGCCGGGAGGCACATCCTTGACGTGGAAAGCTCCGCTTGTTTCCGGCGTCAGACTCACGCCGTGGGAGTCTCTCTCTCCGCGTCCTTCCGGTGTGAACCGGGCGTAGAAGCTCCGCTTGCCGGTAAGAACCGTGCCGAGGTCCGCATGGCCGGGGAATTGGATACGGCCCACGAGGGTCCCGCCGTCCGGGGCGACCGAGACCGCCTTGCCGTTATGCCACTCGTAGGCGTACGTGTGGTCGTTCGGGTCGGAATTGAACAGAACCGTTCCTTCCGGGATTCCGTCCATGACAAACGCACCGAGTTTCTCGAAATCGGGCTCCAGATCGATCTGGGAGCGTTTGACGACGATCTTGGAGTGGTTTTCCTTTCCGGCGATGGTTCTGCTGGTGTTGGTCATGCTCTCGACCGTGGGAATGAAATGACCGCCGATCTTCTCCAGATGCACCTCCGAGATTTCCAGGTGGACCGAGGTCAGGGTCCGATCTTGCATGCCTTCCGGGCGGGGCGTCGAAACGGGCTTGCCGTAGAACAGATCGTTGGCCCCTTTGTCGATGATCGCTCGGCGGATTCGGTAGTCGTGCTCCGGATCGACCCAGAGCTTGTACACGCCGTGGTCGGTCTTGCCCTCGATCACATCACAGGCAAAGCCATCCACCTCCTCTTGGCGGTCGTGGAGCACGACGTCGGTGGCATTCTGCAAGAGGGTAGCGACGGGTTTCTCGTCGCCGGGCAGGTATCCGAAAAGTGTACTGCCCCACATGGAATAGAAGATCCTTGTCCTGCTGGCTTCATCCTTGGGTCGGAGGACTGCAATGAGATGGGACTGGTCGCCCCCGGACTGCTGGCGATACAGGTACTGGTCGCCGGTAAAGACGCTGCGATTCACCTGCCCGCCTCGGCGTTCACCATCCTGTACCCGGTACCCGCTCATGATGGAATCAAATCTCTTCCCGTCCAACCGTTGGTCTATGACGTTGGTCGCGTAGTGCTGTGAGTCGGCAGGGGCATCGAGGTTATACTGGTCGCTCTCCACGTGCAGCGCGATCGGCAGCACGTCACGGTCATGGTACAGCATGGCATCCAGGATCTTGTTCAACTGTTCGCGCGGCGCCGCCGACGGCTTGGCCTCGGTGGGAGCGGGTGGCGCCGGTCGCGTCTGCGCGAATCCGATGCCGACCGCGATGCTGCCTGCGAGAGCGACGGCGGCCAAGCTCCAGCGCACGCCCGGACGCGGGTTGCCGCAGTCGTCTTCGAGGATGCGCCGAACGCGAGCCGCCAGACCTCGGCGGCTGGTGACCACGCCCGGGAGGAGGGCGGCCTGGACCTGCGGGGTCAGGCCGAGCAGCGTTCGCGCGTAGCCGGTGGCCCGTTGTCCGCAGGCGATCACCCAGTCGTCGCAGGCTTCCTCGCTCAGGGCCGCCAGACGCTGCCGCGCCCACCACACCAGCGGTTGCCAGGGCAGCGCACAGACCAGCAACTCCGCCAACAGCCCGCTGACGTGGTCGCATCGCTTGGCATGGGCCAACTCGTGGCAGAGGATGCTCGGCCAGTCCAGACCTTCATCGCTCCGGGACTCCAGCGGGACCAGCAGTACCGGCCGACGGCCCCAGCACCAGATGACGGGGCTGCGGGCCTGAGCGCTGACGCGGACTCTCACATCCGCCCGGATGCCGAGCTTGCCTTTCGCGGCCTCGATCATGTGAAGGAGTTGGGCATCGTCGACCACCTCCGAACGCTTTGCCAACCGCAGGCCGAGCAGGAATTGGACGGCCAGCCGCACGAGCAGAACCGAGCTGATCGCCAGCCAGGCCGGCAGGACCGCCCGCGTCCAGTCGAAGCGCGTCTTCGTGGACGCCGGCACCGCCTCCCGGACTCCCGTGGGCTGTGGCACGTTCGCTGGCTCGGTTGTTATGGGCTCGTCTGGAATCGCGAATTCGGTCGGTGCTGCAACCGGCTGACGCTGCGGCGTGGCGACTGCTCGCTCCGCCACGAGCAGTCCCCACTGATTCTGTTTGACGACTTGGCTCAGCGCCGGGATCAGCACCGCCGCGACCAATCCCAGAAGCAGGACTTGGTGGGCACGAACCGCATGCCTCCGCAGCAGAAGACTGCCCCCCAGTCCGGCCGCCAGGCAGAGTGTGCTCTGCCACGCGAGTGGCCACAGCCACGGGTGCTCGACAACAATCTCGCCGATCATGATTTGCCCTCCTGTTTCTCTTTTTCCTCGATCGCCTGCTTCAGCTCGGCAAGCTCCGCGCTGCTCAGGTTACTCTCGCGAATGAGATGTTGGAACAGAGCGACCGCATCGCCCGCGAAGACCCGCTGGAGAAAGCGGCGGACCGATCCGGCCCCGGCCTCCTCGCGCGTCCGGGTCGCCGTGTACACGTAGCTTCTGCCCGCCGCCCGATGTTCCAGCCAGCCGGCCTTTTCCAGCTTCTGCATGGCCGAGAGCACCGTCGTGTAGGCGAGCTTCTTTTTTCTGCGGTTCAGACGCTCCCGCACCTCGTGCACCCCGGCCTCGCCCAACTCCCAGACCGTCTCCAGCACCGTCCGTTGCAGATCGCCCAAATCGTCCCACGACTTTGCGTTTCATGCTCGACATCTCCACTTTCAGGAAGGCTGGTCCTTTCTACTCTCGCATAGAGTACTCCAGTCCGTAGTAGATGTCAACAGAAAAACACGTGCGCTGCAAGAATTTCTGTCGCGGACGATCGGCAAGCCTACCTGGGGGATCTTTGTCATCCTGAGGCGAAGCCGGAGAGCCTGTCCTGAGCGCAGCCGAAGGAATCTGGCCATCGAACCGGGCATTTCTCTCCTTCGCGGCCCAGATCCTTCACTGCACTGCGCTACGTTCAGGATGACAGAGACGGCGAAAGGACCCGTGGCAGGCTGCATAAGCCATTTGCGGCTCAAAATAAAACGGGCCAGGCGTTCATGTCGGTGCCTGGCCCGCAATAAGCTTGGGAGGTAGGGTTACTCTTCCTCTTCCTCTTTCTTCTTGCCGTAGACGGCGACGATCTGCTGCTGGACGTTCGGGGGGACCGGCTCGTAGTGGCTGAACGTCATGGAGTAGCTGCCGCGGCCGCCGGTGACGCTCTTGAGCTGGCTGGTGTACTGCGAGACTTCCGCCAGCGGGACCTGGGCCTTGATGATGATGAAGTTGCCCGGCAGCATCTCCTGGCCGACGACGCGGCCGCGCTTGGAGGACAGGTCGCCCGCGATATCGCCGACGTTCTCGGCGGGGATCGTGATCTCGATGTTCACGATCGGCTCCAGCAGGGCGGGCTTGGCCTTCTTCACCGCGTCGATGAACGCGCCCTTGCCCGCCGACCGGAAGGCGACTTCCTTCGAGTCCACGGGGTGATACTTGCCGTCGGTGATCGAGACCTTCACGTCCTGCATCGGGAAGCCCGCGATGGGGCCGCTCTGCATCACGTCGTTGATGCCCTTGAGGACCGCGGGCTCGTACTGGCCGGGGATCGTGCCGCCGTAGATATCCCAACTGAATTGCAGCGGCGGCTGGCTGCCGCGCTCGGCGGGCTCGACGTTCAGGTAGACCTCGCCGAACTGGCCGGCGCCGCCGGTCTGCTTCTTGTGGCGGTAGTGCCCTTCGGCCTTGGCCGTGATCGTTTCCTTGTACGGAATCTTCGGCTCCTTCGTGTTCACGGACATCTTGAAGCGGTTCTGCATCTTCTCGATCATGACCCGCAGATGCATATCGCCCAGGCCCTGCGCGACGAGCTCCTTGGTCTGCGCGTCCCGGGTCGTGTGGAAGCAGGGGTCCTCTTCGCGGAGCCGGTCGAGGGCGCCGCCGATCTTCTGCTCATCGCCGCGGGAGGCCGGCTCCAGCGCCAGGGCGAACATCGGCTCGGGCAGGGGGGGCAGGATCGAGCTTGCCGGAGACCCGGCCATCGTGCACGAGGTCGCCGATCTTGAGCTCCTCGAGCTTGGCCAGGGTGACGATATCGCCGGCGACGCCGACGTCGATCTCCTGGGTCTCGCCGCCCTGCGATTGGAGGATGTGGCCGGGCCGCATGCCCTTTCTCTCATCGTTGCGCATCAGATTGGTATCGGACTTGAGCGTGCCGCTGAAGACGCGGATGCTCGAGAACTTCATGTTGGATCTCGGGTCGAAGGCCACGCGGAAGACCAGGCCCGCCAGCGGTCCGCTGGGGTCGGCCTTCAACTCGGTTACCTTCTCGCCGTCCACGAGCTTGGTCGGCTCGGCGTCGACCGGCGAGGGCGTGTACTTGACGATCAGGTCCAGCAGCTCCTTGATGCCGATCTCGCGCCGGGCGTCCGTGAAGACGATGGGGATGAGCGTACCGGCCTTGAGGGCCTTGACGAACACCGCCGTGATCTGTTCCGGCTGGATCTCCTCGCCGCCCAGGTAGCGCTCCATCAGGGCATCGTCCGCCTCGATCACGCTCTCGATCAGTTGCGTGTGGGCGTCCGCCACGTCCATCACGGGCGAGCTGCCGGTGCTGTTCTCGATGCAGTCGATCACGGAATTCCTGTCCGTCGCGGGCAGGTTGGCGCAGCGGCACCGCGAGCCGAACGTCTCCTGAATCGTGGCGATCAGCTCTGGGAATTCGACATTCTCGGCATCCAGCTTGTTGATCACGATCACCCGCGGCTTATGCGCCTCGCGTGGTGAGGTGGAAGAACTTGCGGGTATTGGTCTCGATGCCGGAGGCGGCGCCGATGACGAGGAGCGCCGTCTCGGCGGCAGGAATGGCGACGATCGCCGGGCCGATGAAGTCGGGGTATCCGGGCGTATCGATCACGTTGATCCGCTTGCCGTTGTGCTGCGTATGGACGATGGAGGCGAGGATGGAGTGCTGATGCTCCTTCTCCTCGTCGTAGTAGTCGCTGACGGTCGTCTTGTCATCGACGCTTCCCAGCCGGTTGATGGCGCCGGTCGTGTGCAGGATGGCCTCGGTGATCGAGGTCTTGCCGCTGCCGCCATGTCCTAAGAGAATCACGTTTCGAATATCGCCCGTTGCGGTCACTGTTTTTTAACCTCCAACAACGTTTCCACGGATTCACAGAGCTTCAAAAACTCCCTATGTTACTACGGTTTCCGCCGTTCGCTCAAGAGCTTTTTTCGGGAATTATGGGTGCAGGCTCAAGCTTGTGAGGTTCGTCCCAAGTTATGGAAGGCCTCACTTGCCGGGCGGCAGTTCCGTAGTGGGCTGTGCCCACCCATTCCTCCGGGATAGGCCGCACGACTCATGGACACAGCCCATCCTGATGAGTTTTGACGAACAACTTCGGTAATTTCCGGGTGCCACGGCCAAACTGGTTTGACCGTGCTCCCTCGCACACAGAGAGCACGCTCAATCCTTCGCGGCTCAGGAGGGTCGCTGCGCTTGGGCGTGGCACCCGGCCCTTCACGGCCGCTCCCGATGACAGAAGGGGCAGCGGACGCCGCGAAATATAGTTACACGCGCCCCCGGCAGGGCCACGAAGACTCCGGCGCATCACGGTCATCCTCCGGGAACAGATCCTGCGCCCCGGCGTGCCGGCGGGCAGCCCCCGCGGCGAAAAACACCACACGGCTATCGAAAATCTGCACGGCAAGACAAAATTTCGACCGGCCAGGGCACGGATGTTCTCTCCGCCGTGTACCAGAATTTGTCGCTCCCACTTTATTGGACAGTGACATACAGAATTCCGGGTTCGCGGCCGGGCCGGACTACCGGCGGTGGCTCCCGGCCGGCGAATAGCGTATGCGGTGTGTCCGATTATGGGGCGTTTCGGGACCCCTCGGCCAAGTGGCTAAAGTAAACCCCCACCCGGTGTCGATATGCGTCACGATGTTCTTCCAACAAGGCCGGGTGGTCATTAGGGGCATCTGAGCATGGATAAGAAAGAGCTGATCGAGTGCATCCGTGAGATCAATCGCAGCGCGACGCCGGAATTTCTCGCTTCGTTCTCGGCAGAGCAGTTGCGCGTCTATCTGGATCATCTGCTGGAGGTGGACGTGGCGGAGGAGGTCACCGTCGCGGACTGACGGCCCGGCGGCCCGGTTCCGCCCTCATCGGCCGGCGCACCAGCCGGCCGCGAGGCCTCGCGCGGGGGGGGAAGCACCAACCGGATATACCGCACATCAATTCTCTTCAACTGCGCCGGGTACCACGCTGCGGGTGATGTCGCTCGCTCCTTTTCTCCCTTTGCGATTCTTGCCCTTGGAACCGGAAGAGGGTGCGGGTGCAGATGGTGCCTGCTGCCCGGGGGCGGGTTCCACCCCGGCCGCGGGCTCACCCGGCTGCGCGGCCGGCGTCGGAGGCGGCGCGGGCGCGCCGAACGCTACCGGTTGCGGCGCCTCCTCGGCCGACGCGACCGGGGAGACCTGCACGATATTGTTCCGCTTGAACTCCAGCAGCAGGGGCGTCAGATTGGCCGGAACGGGAAAGCCGAGGTCGATCGTGATCGTGTCGCCCTGGGACTGGCCGGCGTCGGCGGTGATGACTTCCGCCAGGGACTTGCGCTCGAAGCGTCCGCCCGCCCCGATGTATCCGATCGGGTAGGCGGCCTGGCCCTTCCCGGCCAGCGGTGCGCCGGCGCCGCTCCGGGCGCCGCAGACCAGGCGCCACTGCGAGAGGGTGAATTTCGACGCATCTTTCAGAGCGCCTTTCTTGATGTCGGCGCGCACGAGCATGAGGCGCGTTCCGGCCGGCGCCGACAGGGGTTTGCCCTCGGTGTCCACCAGGCTGTCCGGGACATTCCAGACCCCGGCCTTGCGGGGCGTGTCGAGGGCGAGCGTGCTCGTCATGAGGGGCACCTCCTTGCCCTTGTGACGATTGAGATAAAGCTGATCGATAAACCCGGCATGGAGCAGGGCGAAGCTCTTGGGCTCGCCGAGCGGACCGAAGCCGCCCTTGCTGATCGTGGCGAACAGCCCGCTGACGAACCCGTCCGGGCTCAGCAGGGCCTTCTTCGGACTGGCGGCATTGGGGTTGCGGGCGTCGAAGCGCGGATACGGGTACTGGCTCGGCAGGGGGGCCAGCGCCGCCGCGACGAGCAGGTAGCCCGTGGCGAAATAGCCGAGGACGACGCCGGTGATCGGCCGCCCGATGCGCTCCGGCATCAGGCCCAGATCGATCTTCTCTTTGCTGATCGTCATCTCGACCGCCATCAGGAGCGCGAACACCAGGACCAGCAGCAGGAGGAAGCAGATCATCGGCGCCCAGGGGGCCATCCCGGGCGAGTACTGGACCAGAAACTTCGCGGCCATTTCAAAGAAGCCAAAGGCCGCAAAGCCGGCGATCAGGGCATTGAAAATCATGGCGACGCCCTGTGCCAGGGTCCCTTTGAGATACAGGCCGACGGCACAGCCGGCCATGAGCGCGAGCATCACTAAGCTGATCATTCCACGTTCTCCATCGAGAGTTGGAATATTGGAACAATGGAATGATGGAATAATGGGCGTGCTGGGGCACCCTCGATCCCATCCCTCCATATTCCAGTATTCCCTATTCCAACATTCCATTATTCCCGTGTTCTTCTTACTGCGGCGCGGGGCGCCCTGTTTCTTGCCGGAACTCAGCACGCGGAGCACCTCGTTGATCGCCGTCGTGCCGGCGATCGCCTTGCGCAGGGCCTGCTCCTGCAGGTAGAGCATCTTGGCCCGCCGTCGGAACTCCATGCCGATCTCGGGCAACTGCTTGACGGTCCGGATGGCCTTCCGGAGTTCGTCGTCGAGGACGATCACCTCGAACACGGCGGTCCGGCCGACGAAGCCGGTCCCCTGGCACGTCTGGCAGGTGGAGGCCTTGCCGCGCTTATCGTAGACTTCCTTGCCCGGCCGGTAGAGCACTTTGGCCTTGTCGGCCGGCAGGTTGAATTTCTTCAACAGCTCCTTGTTCGGGGCGTAGCCCTGTTTGCAGGTCTGGCACAGCTTGCGCAGGATGCCGCTGGTTGCTGATCCCCAGGAGTGTCTCCGTCACCAGCTTGCGGTCCTCCACCATCTTGAGCCATTTGCCCAGGGCCTGCAAGACACTATCTGCTTCCATGACGACGTAGACGAGCTTGCCGTCCTTCGCGGCCGCGCTGGCCACTTTGGCGGTCTCGGCGTCCTCGCACTCGCCGACCCCGACGACGTTCGGCCCCATGCGCACGATGCTCTGCAGCTTCCTGGCGTAGGTCGTGGTCCCGGTGTCCGTCAGTGTATAGACGGTCTGCGTGACGTTCAGCAGCGGCGCCGCGACGGCTGCTTCTCGATCGTGTTGATGCTGTTGAGGAACGCATCGTGGTTGCGGATCAGCGCGTACATGGTGGTGGTCACGCCGTTCTTCCTGGGCCCGGTTACAAGAAACAAGCCCTGCTCGTGTTCCTGCAAGTGCGCCATTTGCTCGACGTGATCCGGGGCCAAGCCCGAGATCGGCAATCGCGCAAGGCGTCTTCCTTGGTGATGCGGTTGAGCCGGAGCGTGCTCGCCCGCGGTCGACCCCGCCGTCACGACTTCCCAATCCGTATTCGTCCTTTCCTGCCGGGCGCGAAATTTACCCTTCTGGGGCTTGCGCTTCTCCTTGGAATCCAGGCCGGCCACCTCCTTGCAGAAGTGGAGCAGATACTCCATCTGGTCCCGCGGCATGGCCGGCTGCCGCGTCGGCGTGCCGTCGATGATATACGCTCACTTCGTAGGTGTCCCCCTTCGGCGTGAAGGTGACCGTGCTGGCCCGGCGCCACGTGGCATCCGTGACCACGTCGTACGTGCTGCGGTAGCCGAAGAAGGTCGGCGTGCGGGGCTCCGGCTTCGGGACCTCGTTGTTGCGGGCGGTGATGAACATGAATTCTTCCATCGCCGCCAGCTTCTCGGATTTGCTGACGAGGCTCTTGAGATGGTCCAGCGTCAGGAGGCGGTCGAAGTCCAGCACGCGGCTGTTGCGATGCCGCACGTAGGCCAGGGCGACGCCGCCGAGGGTCACGACATAGGCCAGCAGTCCGCCGATATAGAAGGGGATCAGGCACCACAGCAGAAAGCCCAGGGCGCCGGCGCCAAGGATCGCCCCGATCCAGACGGGCACGTTCGTCGATACCGCCTTGGCGTCCTTGTGGGCCCACCCGACGAACCAGGGCCACAGGAGAAACAGGCCGACCAGAACCACCAGCTTGACGATGGAAATATAGCCGCCGTACTCGACAGCCATCAGCAGCGACTGTATCATTCAATGCTCCGGAGAAGAAGAAACCACTGGAATAATGGAATATTGGAATACTGGAATATCGGGAGCGTGGCGGTCATACTCATTATTCCATCATTCCATTATTCCATTACCCCAATCCTGTCACAGAATTCCTTCGGCGGTCGTTCGAATACCCTTGAGAGCCATCTTCAATTCGTCCGTATTGGGTGCGTATTTATAGGCATCCTTCGGGTCGATCCACCCGTCCTGCACCAGCTTGCACAAGTTGTCCGTCAAGTCCTGCATGCCCTCCCGCTGGGCGCCGCGAATCACGTTGGGCAAATCCCCCTCGCGTCCTTCGGAGATCAGCTTGCGCACGGCGGGATTCGCCAGCAGCACCTCCACCGCCGGCAGGCGATCGATCTCCTCCCGGATCGACGGCAACAGGACCTGGCTGATGACCGCGCGGAGGGAAATCGCCAAGGCCTGGCGGACCAGCTCCCGCTCATTCACCGGGAACAGGTCCAGCAGCCGATGGACGGCCTGCGAGGCGTTGGCCGAGTGCAACGTTCCGAGCACCAGGTGACCCGTCTCGGCGGCCCGCATCCCCGCCGTCACCGTCCCGGAATCCCGCATCTCCCCGACGAAGACCACGTCCGGGTCCTGCCGCATCAGGTAGACCAGGGCGTCCTCGAAGCTGGCCACGTCGATCCCGATCTCTCGCTGCGAGACGATGGCCTTGCTGTCGCTGTAGAGGTACTCGATGGGGTCTTCGATGGTCACGATGTGACACGACCGGGTCCGCGCGATATAGTCGATCATCGAGGCGATGGTCGTGGTCTTGCCGCAGCCGGTGGGACCGACGACCAGCACCAGGCCCTGGCGGGACTCCGCGATCGTCTCCAGGATGCGCAGGCAGGTGGAGGGCTTCGAACGTCGGCACGTGGGCGCTCACCCGCCGGGCCGCCAGGCTGATCAGACCCCGCTGGCGAAAGATGTTGATGCGGAACCGGTTCTCCGGGCCCACCTCATGGGCAAAGTCCAGCGTCCCGTGCTTGAGGAAGGACTCCTTCTGGATTGGACTGAGGATCTCGAACACGAGTTCTTCCATATGCTCCGCGGTCAGGATTTCGCCCGTCGTGTTCTTCAATTCGCCCTGGAGCCGCAGCTTGGGTGGCTGGCCCACCTTCAGATGCAGATCGTTCGCATGGGTCTTGATGGCGGCTTTGAAGTACTTGTGCAGTTGGGGCTCTTTACCAAACGTCTGCTGTGCGTCCAGCGGTTGTTCGGGACCCATACGCCTGTGAACTCCAATCCGGGCTCCCAGACGCGATGGATCGCCTTGGGGGGCCCCACTTGTATCTTACACCCATCCACCGTATCCCGCACGAGATACGAGATTCGAGGTACGCACCACACCTAACACTTGCACCAACAAACTGTTATGATTACATATTATCAGACGGTGCCGTGCTTTGTCAAGGATATCGCAGAGTGTTGCGATAGCGAAGCAGCTTTCAGGTCTTTGAAGTCCTTGCGGTCCTTTCGAAACCAGAGGACCCAAAGGACCACAGGGACCTGAAGGCGGTCGCGCCAAATCATAAATCATAAATCGTAAATCATAAATGAGTCAGATGCTGGATGGCTTGTTTTACAATTTGGGCAGGAGAGTGGGGCCGAAGTTGCGCAAGGCCCAGTGGATGTGGGCTTCGTTCACGGGCACGGAGGCCGACGCGATCCGCCTGGAGCATGCCGTCGGATTGGACCTGGCCGATGAAGCCGGCCGACAACTTCCGCTGGACCTTGATCCTCGGACCCGGCAGGCCCTGGACGAGGTGGGCCGGCGGCTGGCCGCCTGCGTGGCGAACCCGCTGCGCTCCTTCCACTTCGACGCCTTTGCGACGGGCGAGCCGAATGCTTTCGCTCTGCCCGGGGGTTTCATCTTCGTCAGCCGCTCGATCCTCGAATTGTGCCAATGGGACCAGAGCGAGATGGCGTTCATCCTCGCCCATGAGATGGGTCACGTCATCCGCGGCCACGCCATCGAGCGGATCGTCACCAACACCGCGGTGAGCGTCGCCTCCCGCGCGGCGCCGGTCCGGGGCGCCCTCGGCGGCTGGCTCAAGACCGTGGGCATCCAGTATCTTCAGACCGCCTATTCCCGGGACCAGGAGTTGGAGGCAGATCGGCTGGGCGTACACCTGCTCCGGGCGGCCGGCTTCGAGCCCCAAGGCGCCATCCAGCTGCTGGCAAGGCTGGCGGAGCTCAAACGATCCTCCGAACCGTCGAGTCTTGGTGAATACTTCTCCACGCACCCGACCGCCGAAATCCGCATCGAGAGCCTGCGGCGATTCCTTGTCAAAGCGCACCTGTAGCCACGTTCCGAGGGTCCTTTGCCTGAGGGCAGCACCCCGGGGCCGAATGAATTAGCGGTCGCGCTGGACCGGCTGGCCGCGCCGGTCTCAAGCTCGTTCGGTGCTGAGTTTTCGGAACCCCAAATTCCCGGCTTTCGCCTATCGACGGCCCGGCGCGAGACAGGATAATCAAAGATGCCTATCACAAGGCACGAAGGGGAGTTGTTAGTAACATATATACGCGGCGTGACATCGAAATCCTGCCTGCGGCACCGAAGCAGGCTCTTTGGGGTAGCGAGAAGATTACGACAGGAACGCTTCAGACGAGCGTCTTTCCATCGCGGGGGAGCGAGGGCGTCGAGAAAACGCGGAGTGGGATGACGGGTTCCGCGTTAGCGCACACGGCGGAGCCGTAGACTCAGGAAAGCGATCCAACCCATCGGTCGGGCGTACCGGGCGTTGCCCCCGGGCTTCCGGGCTCCCCGGACCTTGATCGGTCCCTTTACCCAACGTCGAGGATTCTGTCTCACGGAAGGGAGAAACAGGAATGGAAACAGACGGCGCACGGCGCGGGAGACAAAGGCGGGCCGCGGGAACGGTATCAGACGCATGGATCGACGCGAGGAGCCCCGGCTCCGAAGGCGAATGGGTCCCTCGCGCGGAACCCCGCCGGGGGAGACCCTGCGGACGTCCCATGTGGCGTTGGCCTGCTCGTTCTCCCCTCCACTTCTGCCGGCGGGCTCGCGCACCTCCGCCCGGCTCCTCACGGCACACGCAACGAACACTTTTGTCAGTCGAGTTTTGTGCCTGCGGGTGAGGGACATCGAGGGACCGGCGGCATCATCGGTCCCCACCCATTCGGGCAGACCTGCGCACAGAACTCAATGAAAGGAGTATCCACCAATGAACGGACGAAGGGCAATTCTGGCGATGGCAATCTCGATCCTCGTGGCCGGCGAAGCCGGTGCCATCACCATCTCCGGTATCGATGGTGACTGGAGCAACGTTATCGGAGGTGGGGCGACGGTCAATTTCGTCAACAGCGTCCCCGTGGCCTACGGTAATGGCAGTGAAGACCAGGTCCGCTGGGGAGAAAGCCTTGGCTTCGGGCAGAGCGGCTTAGGGTTCACCGGCGCGGCTCCTCCGCCTATCACTTTCGGGGTCAGCGAGGCGTATCAGGTCGGGCAGTTGCAGCACTTCAATACGCCTATTGGAGCCCCGCTGGGAGTCGGGACAGGCGCCCAAGCCGTGGACCTCAGCGTCAACCTGGCATTCAGTGATCCGGCCGGACAACCGGAACCATTCACTTTCACCCTCCTCGTCAACGAGACTCCGAACACGACCGGAGGCTCCCCCGGAAACGATGACTTCATCTTCTTTCCGTCCGATCTCCCCAGTAAGACGGTTGAGATCGACGGAACCCTCTTCGAGTTGAAACTGCTCGGGTTTGGCTCCAGTCCCCAGGCCCTCGTTCCGCAGTTCCAATCCCCGGAGGGCGGGATCAACACCACACTGTTGTGGGGCACGATCGATGTCAGTTCGGCCCCGGGCGGCGTCATTCCGGCCCCGGGCGCCATGCTTCTGGGCGCGATGGGAGTCAGTCTTGTTGGTTGGCTTCGTAGACGACGCGCGTTGTGAGTCGAATCCGACGTTGTCCAACCCGATGAGGGGCCACGGAGGTCATCGCCGTGGCCCCTTCTTCGTCTGTTGATTCGGCGGGGCTCCCAGCCGCGGAATTTTGCGGCTGGGGACCCGGGTCCCTCCCCGGAGGCGCCTATCCTTGCTCATGTCCGTTGACCCGGCGGACCAGATTAGACATCGAAGACCTCTGCCTGACGAAAGGGGAGCCGCCATAGGCGCCGCAGATGATGGGTGAGCCAGCGGCGCGCTCCCAGTATTCCAACATTCCACGATTCCAGTATTCCAATCTTCCCACTTGGCTGCGCTACGCGTAGGCTCTCTCGTAGATCGCCGTGGCGTCGTCGAGCGTCAGCTTCACCGGCGTGATTGCGAAAAGCTTACCCATCGTGTGGAAGGCGTTCTCGGCGAGCCGGCGCAGGTCCGTGCGCTGAATGCCGAAGTTGCTGAACTTGTGCTGGTCGAGGCCGATGCTCTGAATGAGCTTTTTGAGGCCTGTGACAAAGGCCAGGGCCTGGTCGTTCTGCGCGAGGCCCTCGGTGCGTTCACCCATGGCGCGTGCCAGGTCAGGGAAGCGTTGGGGGTTCCGCTCGGCCAAGTAACTGAAATAGGCCACCGAGAGCATCGTCAGGCCCGCGCCGTGGGGAACTGCGGGGAAGCACCCGCTGACCGCGTGCTCCATGGAGTGGTGCGAGATGCAGCAGGAGAGGGACTCACAGATGCCGGCCTCCGTGCTGGCCCAGGCCAGTTTCGTCCGAGCCTCCAGATTGCCGCCGTCTTTGACCGCGAGGGGCAGGTACTGGGTGATCAAGCCGACCGCTTCGAGGGCCAGATGGTCGCTGGTCGGCTGGTTGACCGTGGCCAGGTAGGTCTCGACGGAGTGGAAGAAGGCGTCCATGCCGGTGTAGGCCGTTTGCTGCGGCGGGACGCTGACCATGAGCTCAGGATCGATGATGGACAGCTTCGGAAAGGTGAACTTGTTGCCCCAGCCGATTTTCTCCTGCGTGTCGGGCTTGGTAATGACGGTCCAGGGGTCTGCCTCCGTGCCCGTGCCCGCGGTGGTCGCAATGGCGACAATGGGCAGGGCGCCCTGGCCGGGCGTTTTGCCGCCCCCGCTGCCGCCGGAGAGATAATCCCAGTATCGGCCCGGATTGATCGTCATCACGGCGATGCTCTTGGCCGAATCGATCGTGCTGCCGCCGCCCAGACCCAGGACGAAGTCGCACTGGTTCTGGCGGGCGACCTGGGCCCCTTCCTCGACGTGCGCGGCGAGCGGGTTCGGCTGGATCTGGTCGTACACGACCGCCTCGGCCCCATTCTCTTTGAGATGCCCGAGGACTCTGTCCAGATACCCCTGTTTTCTCATGGCCCCGGAGGCCCCGATGACAACCAGGGCCTTCTTGCCCGGCAGAAACGGCGTCGTAGCCCAGTTCCTTGAGCTTCCCGCACCCAAACAAAATCCGCGTCGGCATGTAATAATTGAAATTCAGATTCATCGTAGCTCCCATCATTGTCACCAGTTCCCAGTCACCAGTGCGTAGGGTGGGCTGTGCCCACCGAACCCGCAGGGGGACCGATGGAACCATGGTGGGCACAGCCCACCCTACGGCTCTGCCCCTACGGCGACCATCTTAATGCATTCCCCCGCCGATGCCCACCGATTTTCCAGGGGCCTCTGGGGTATCCCGGCTGGCGGGAATTGGGTTTGTTTTGCGCGCTGGTAGGGTGCGTACCACGCACCGTCCCGTCTGTCCCCGGCCCGGCATCCCCAAATTGGCTTTGTTTCGCACGACAGGCTCTTCGTAGAGCCTGCCCTGAGCGACAGCCGAATGGGTTGGGCGTCCCCGCCCGACGTTTTCTGAAATTGGCTTTGTTTTTTCGAGGCTGTTTACATGGTCTATTCGTCATAATCCCTTTGCCGTAAAGCACTTACCCTTGCTCGGCCTGTGCCAGGAATTGGCTTTGTTTCGCACGAAATGTCCCCTACCTGATGCCTCCTTTTCCAAATTGGCTTTGTTCTGCACAATCGGCTTGGCAAAGGCCAGAGGCCGGAGGGGCGAAGGGCGACGGGATCGTGGAGCGTGGGACGGTCGCGCGGCTCGCCACGTCTGACGTTCGGACGTCTTACGAAACGAGCTTCGCAACCGCAACCGTTTGACGGTCCGATCCCCACGCCCCACGTCCCCCACGGCCCGTCCCAGCCGGCACAGCCGGAATTGGCTTTGTTTTTTCCAGAGCTGTATTCGCACACTTTTCTCCTAACCTCCGGCCGCAGCGATAGTTATCGCGCATTTCCGTACCCTGCAAATTGGGTTTGTTTCGCACGATTGCCCCGGCAGCAGGGGCCTTGGCGACCCTGGCGGCCCATCCCCTTCCTGCCGGTCCAGGGGCAAATTGGCTTTGTTTGTACAACGGCCCCTGGACCTCAGGCTGGGAGGGACGCGGTCGGCGCTTGCCCGCCCAAATTGGCTTTGTTTTTTCAACCATCTTCCCACCGACAACTGACTACCGGCTACCCGCTACTGCCTCACGGCACGCTGGGATAAGCAGAGGCGAAGGCATCGAATTCCTACTATGCCGGTCAGATTCCTGCCTTCTCGCGCACAGGCCCAGCGACCCTGGGCGGGACAGACCGGTGCCGTCCCCTTGACCTCTGCGCCTCCGCGTCTCTGCGCTAGGCAGTCTTCCTGCGGCCGCCTCCGCCGGCGGCCCCGCTTTTATGATAGACGTTTCTCGATGCCTGTATGTTGTGTAAAAATCAAAAAGATGGCAGAAATCTTCCCGCCGGATCAGCGAAGCCCTGAGGGCGAAAGACCATAGCCCAGCCATTCATCTGGGGGACAGCGGCAAGAAAATAGTAGGAGTCCCACCAGGGACGGAAGAACGTACCTTGTCGGCAACCACGGAGAATCGAGCACAAAAAGCGACGTTTTGCAGGATTGTAGTACGGAGATCGGAGAACGGCAGGCTGGAGGCGGTAGGCCCAAGGCTGT
Organism: uncultured Planctomycetota bacterium; assembly: GCA_963699595.1. Classification (GTDB taxonomy): domain Bacteria; phylum Planctomycetota; class Phycisphaerae; order Sedimentisphaerales; family Anaerobacaceae; genus PLanc-01. The sequence continues at coordinate 80,563 of CAVOUO010000023.1, read as the reverse complement.
AGGTGACCCCTTCACACCCTGCCACCCTCCAGACCCCGCGGCGTAGCCGCTGCCACGGCTGCTCCTTGACTAAGAAAAGATCATGCAGTATATTTTCTTAGCGGTTCTCACTAAGAAAGTGGGCTTTCTCAGGGGATAGACGCTATGAAAGCGACGGGCACGTACATTACGGCGTCGACGGCTGGCGAATCCGTCCGGGCCTTCGTACCCAATCCGCTGCCACCCGATCCGCCGATCAGGCTCGCCGACCGGGATCACGACCTGATCGAGAAAGCTAACCGGGCCCTCGGCCGACTGGATGGCATCGCGACGCTCCTGCCGGACGTCTCGCTGTTCCTGTACTTTTACGTGCGCAAGGAGGCTGTGCTGTCCTCGCAGATCGAGGGCACGCAGTCATCGTTTTCCGATCTGCTGCTGCACGAGGAGGACCTGGCCCCTGGCGTCCCCTTGGAGGATGTGCAGGAAGTCAGCAACTACGTCGCCGCCCTGAACCATGGTTTGAAACGTCTCCGCGAGGACAACTTCCCTCTGTCGCTTCGCTTGATTCGAGAGGTGCACAAGGTGCTGCTGGCGAAAGGACGCGGCAGCGACAAGATGCCCGGCGAGTTTCGCCGGAGCCAGAATTGGCTGGGCGGCACCCGGCCTGGGAACGCCCGGTTCGTTCCCCCACCGCCCGACCGGGTGGCCGCGTGCATGAACGAGCTGGAGAAGTTCCTGCACGACCAGCCCCAGCGCACGCCCGTGCTGATCAAGGCCGCACTGGCCCATGTCCAGTTCGAGACGATCCACCCCTTCCTGGACGGCAACGGCAGGCTCGGGCGCCTGCTGATCACGCTGATCCTCTGTGCCCAGGGCGCCCTGACCCAGCCGCTGTTGTACCTGAGCCTGTTCTTCAAGCAGCACCGCCAGGAATACTACGACCGCCTCGACGCGGTTCGTGCCAAAGGCGACTGGCTCGGCTGGCTGCGGTTCTTCCTGGAAGGAGTTCAGCAGACCGCCCGACAGGCCACGGACACCGCCGGACTCATTTTGAGACTCTTTGACGAGGACCGTCGCAAGGTGGAAAGCCTCGGCCGCAAGGCTGGCTCCGCGCAGCGTCTGCTGGATCAACTGCGCCGACACCCGATCACGACCATCCCGAACGCGGCCGCCCAACTCCACCGGACGGCCCCCACCGTCCGCAGCGCGGTCCAGAGCCTGGAAACCCTCGGGATTGTCCGGGAGATCACGGGTAAGCAGCGTGACCGAATCTATCTCTACGACCGATATGTCCGAATCCTGGACAAGGGTACCGAGCCCCTGCCAAGATGACAGGAGGTCTCAAGCCGTGAGAACGCAAGGACGGGACCAAGAATCCCCGCAAAAAGTAGTCACCTCTGCCAAGCGCCACCCGTCATCAGCCGGCAGCGCCGCCGAGTTTTGCCTGGTATCCCCTGAATCCTCCCAAGAAGACCTGTTAAAGATCAAAATAAGGGTTCACCCCGCGTCCCCCGGCAGGCCGTAGGGGCGAAAAATCTTTCGCCCGAATCGTCCATACAAGGCGTTAGCCCCGCGAGCCACGCGAAATACGTAAACGAACCATGTAGGACAGCGTTGTCATTCCCGCGCAGAGCCTGCCCCCGACTTGATCGGGGGCGGGAATCCAGATTCCCCCGGCTGTCGAGACAACCGAACACCGCGCGGCGATCAGTCGATCAGACAAGGGCGAGGGGAGCGGGGCAATCTCCCGATTTCCGTAGATCATGTCATTGCGAGCGAAGCGCGGCAATCTGAACTGAGAACCAGGAACTGACCGCTGACAACTGCTCTTTCGACACGGATTCACGCGGATGAACACGGATTCCTTCCGGAAAAAGTACCTGGCACCGTCCCGTTCCCCCGTTGTTGTCTGGTCATTTCCAAACGAATAGTGAATATTTAAGACGCGACCCCGCTCTTCCCGAACGGGTGTCGATGTCCAGATCGCTCAATTCCGCCTGCTCCGGACTCATGTAGGCGGGGGTGCCGACGATATGGGCATAGCGGGTAAAGAGAGTCTTTTCCGTCAGCTTCTGATTGGTGGCCTTGGCAATGCCGAAGTCGATCACCTTGGGCACGGGTTTACCGTCATGGTGGGTAACCATGACATTGGAGGGCTTGATATCCCGGTGGATGATACCCTTTTGGTGGGCATGCTGCACGGCGTGGCAGACTTGGAGAAACAGCGGCAACCGGTCCTTGGTGCTGAGACTGTTCTTATCGCAGTATTCGGTGATCGAGACTCCCTGTGACCAACTCCATGACAAAGTACGGCCGGCCGGTCTCCGTGGCTCCGGCGTCGAGGACCTTGGCAATACTGGGATGATCCATCAAGGCCAGGGCCTGCCGTTCGGCCTCGAAGCGGGCGATGACCTGCCTGGTATCCATGCCCAGCTTGATGATCTTGAGGGCCACCTTGCGCCGTATGGGCTCGGTCTGCTCGGCCATGTAGACCACCGCCATGCCCGCCTTCGCCGATCTTCTCCAGCAGCTTGTACCGGCCGATGACCGTGCCGGGCTGTTCCGTCATGGCTTCGGCCAGGTCGGCGCCTCGACGAAGGGGGGCGGCGTCTCCAGGAATTGGCCGGCACGATCATGGGCCTTGAGCAGCACTTCCACACGGGCACGTAGGCCGGGGTCGCCCGCGAGGCAGATTCGAGGTAGGCAGATCGCTCCGCTTCGCCCGTTTTGCCTTTGGCCTCAGTGTAAATGGGTTCGATATCGTTCCGTTCGGGAGACATCCTGAGACTCCTGCGATATCACGCCATAAGACAATGCGACATCCAGGCGCAGCGCCTCACGGGAGATGACAAAATCCAAATCAATCCGCAGATTTCACAGATTTGCCCAGATTTTTAAGAGGGGATTGCCGCCTGCCCAGATTGGGTTCTCTTTCGAATCTGCGAAAATCTGCGTAATCTGCGGATGCTCCGATTTCTTGGCCGTTCAGCCGGTGCCGTTGACCTCGTGAAACAGCCAGGCCTGGGCGTAGGACCAATACCGGCTGGCGGTCGCCCGCGAGATGCCCAGCGCCTGGGCGGCCTGCTCCTCCGTCAGCCCGGCGAAATAGCGCAGTTGCACCAATTGGGCTTTCACGGGATCCTCCTGCGCCAGTTTGGCCACGGCCTCATCGAGCGCCAGCAAGTCGTCCACCTGCTGGTCGAGGGCGATGTCGGCCTGTAGGGGCGAATGATCATTCGCCCCTACCGACCATCACTGCGCTTGAGCCTTCTCTTGCGCCGGGCGTTCTCGACCAGTATACGGCGCATAGCTTCCGCCGCCGCGGCAAAGAAATGACCGCGATTCTCCCAGCTTTGGGGCTCATTGCCGACCAACCGGAGGTACACCTCGTGGACCAGGGCGGTCGCCTGGAGGGTCTGGCCCGGCGGCTCATGCGAGAGCTCTCTGGGCCGCCAGCAAACGCAGCTCCTCGTAGACCAGGGGCAAAAGTTCGTCCGTGGCCTTCGCGTCCCCCCGTTCGATCGCATTCAAGATGCGTGTGACCTCGCTCATGTCGATTCCCGTAGGGGCGGCCCCCTGTGGCCGCCCCAATTGCAGGGCAGGCACGGGGGCCTGCTCGCTATTGGACTTCCGGCGGCGGCACGATGCGGCCGGCTTGCTGCGCGACTTGGGCCTCTTTCTCGTAGGTGCCGTAGAAGGGGACATTCGCATCGAGCCAGAGGCACAGCCGCAGATAGTCCTCCTGCGGCAACTGGACGTGCTGCTTGTGCGTGGCGTCCTGCACGACTTTCAGCAAGCGGCTCTCGTCGGCGCCGCTGTGGCCGGGCTGGGTCCCGATCTCCCGGATCGACTTGCCGCCCCATTCGTACCAGCGGACGTAGGGACGCAGGCTCTCGTACGACCGGGTGAAGGTGTTCACAGGCTCGCCCGTCAGGACCGGGGCGGCTTTCAGATTCCCCGCCGGCGCCATCGTGGCAGCGCACGCAATGCCGATCGAGGACCGGCTGGACCAAGAGGGGATAGCTCAAGGGCTGCGTCCCTTGCGGGCCCGGCTCGATTTGCGAGGGCGGCCGGCGCAGGGCCAGAGGAAAAGGGGACATTCTACTTTTTCCCTCTTGCTCCTGCTCGACGACCGGGGCTGCCGCCCCGCGAAAAAGTAGAATGTCCCCTTTTCCGCCCCGGGTTGTTCCGGGCGGCTCGTGGCAGCCGAGGCAACTGCGCTGCTCGCCGGCGTGCAGGTAGGTGATGCTCCGCATGGTCTGCACGGCGTGGCCGGCCTCGTCCACCGCCTGGAAATAGAGCGGCTTGCCCGCCGGGGCGCGGAAGTACGCGGAGCCGTCCGCCTCCACCGGCACCGTGCCCAGCATCATGCGGGCGCTTTCCGCGTTGGCGTAGCCCAGACGCGGCTGGTTGGCCACGTGCGTGGTCGTTTTGGGAAGCACCTGGAAGATCCGCAGTTGCCGGATCGGACGAGAGGGCGGCAGCGGCAGGAAGCTCTGACGCACGTCGGTGAGGATGAACTCGCCCTCGTCCTGGGACCGCCAATCTCCCGATTGGCTTGAGCGAAGAGCCGATCGGGAGATCGGCGTTCCTGAGCGGCGTTCCCGGGTCGTATCGACGAGGTCGGCGGTTTCGGCCGGGGGGCCAGGGGGATCGGGTACATGGAGGAGAAATCGGCGTCCCGATAGAGAAGCTCCAGATTGCCGAAGCGGTCGAAGTAGTACAGGCCCGTGTAGTGGTCCTTGTCCACCTTGGGTCCCATGCCGGGCAGCGGCTCGAAGCTGAACGCGACGAGGAAGTACTTCTCCGAGAGCGGCCAGGGGCTGTGGAACTAGCTTTTCGGCCAGCCGACCCCTTCCGGGAAGCACACCTCCGGCGTCAGGACCTCGACCGATTCGAAGCGATCTTCGCACGTCGCGGCGTCGAGCCGGTACCTGTCCGGATCGACGAGCACCAGCGAGCCGCCGACGTCGGCATGATGCGCGCCGGCGATGAACGCGACCTTGTTGGAGCCGGGGATCGCGTGCGGCTGGTAACAGGCGTTGATCCGCTGCGTGTAATTGCCGAACAGAATGCTCGGATTCGTGCCGTCGGGATGGCTGACCCACAGTCCGTGGTAGTTGGCGGCGGAGCGGTCCACGTAGTCCCAGCGGGTGTAGACGATCCGCCCGTCGTTCAGCACGGCGGGGTGCCATTCGTTGGTCTCGTGGAAGGAGAGAGTCCGGATGTTCCCGCCGGAGGCGTCCATGCGGTGCAGCGTGTAGGCGGGCAGCGGCTCCCAGGGGTTGTGACAGCGGCCGAAGCCGCCGCGGCGCGTGGACATGAACGCGATGCCGCCGTCCGGCAGCGGGCAGGGATCGAAGTCATCGTTGCAGCCGTCGGTGAGTTGCCGCAGGTTCTGCCCGTCGGCGTCCACGGCGTAGATGTGAAAGCAGCGGCGCTGCGGCGAGTAGTAGTCCGGCTTGACCGCGGCCCGCTCGGCAAAGGCGAAGTAGATCGTCCGGGCATCGTACGAAAGCGCGAGCGTCGTGTAGTTGCCTTTCGGCAGGCGGCCGCCGATCAGATCGCGGACGGCCAGCGACCGGCCGGGCTGCTCCAGGATGTAGATCCCGCCGCCGGCGATGTCCCCGTAGTCATAGAAGTAGCCGAGATACTCGTGGAGCATCTGGCAGATGAAGCGCCGGCGCTTCATGAACGTGATGGGCTTGCCGGCGAGCAGGGGATTCTTCAGGGCCGCGCTTCGCGTCACCGATCGAATCTGGTGGTACAGCGCCAATCGGCCGGCCTCGTCGAGCTGATCGGCCTGGCGTACTTTTTCTGCCAGGGAGGCGATCTCGGCCCCTTCCTTTTCGAGTCCCGGCGGTCGCTCCATACTCGACAAGTCCGCGATGAGGGCCTGGGCCCGTCGGCAGGCGTCTGCGAGGGCGGCGGGCTCCTGGGGTACTCGGCCGTGCCGGCGTTCCTGGGCGGCCCAGTCCTCCTGAACGAGGGCCTTGAGCTTGTCGTCGGGAGATTCGGCGGCCTGGCCCCACGTCACTGCTGTCCACAGGTACAGCAAAACCAGGGAGAGCATCGTGATGCTGCGTTCGCGAAAGTCCGCCGACATTCCTTCCACTCCTTCAAGCAACGACCTGCCCAAGCCTGCTCGACCATCCATCAGATTACCGGATGGACGCGGCCAGAGCAACCCTCACCTTGTCCACAAGGGTATTGAATGCGCGTGTCTCGGCGCGGTAGAATCCCACTGAAAGTTCCGCGTATTGAATAAGGAGACCGTCGATGAAAACACGCCTTGTCGTCATCTGTGTTCTGTCATTTGTTGCCATTCTGCTGATCGCGTCGCCCTCCCCCGCGGGAAATGCGGCCGGACTGAAGGCGGGCGCCGCCAGGATCGACATCACGCCGGACAAGCCTGTGAACATGTCCGGCTACGCCGGACGCAAGGGCCTGTCCACCGGTGTCCACGATCCGCTCTCGGCCCGGGCCGTGGCGTTCGAAGTGGGCGGCAAACGCCTGGTCCTGATCTCCACGGACATCATCGGCTTCTACGAGGAGGTGGGCGGCGTGATGCGTCAGGCGATTCAGGCCGAATGCAACCTGCAGCCTTCGGAGCTGTTCCTCTGCGGCATTCATACGCACGCCGCTCCCGACGCCGACGCTCAATCGCGAGCGGGCCCACGCGAACAATGTCGAGTACACCGAGGGCCTCAAGCTTAAGCTTATCGAGGTGGTGCGCAAGGCGCTGGCCAATATGGAGCCGGTGAAGCTGGGAGTCGGCGTCGGCTCCTGCCCGGTCGGGGGAAATCGCCGGGAGCTGCGCGTTACGGAAAAGGGCGAGAGCTCCATCGTCCTGGGCCGCAACCCTTACGGGACGACGGACAAGGAAGTCCTCGTGGTGAAGGTCGCCAAAGCGGACGGTGCGCCGCTGGCCGTGATGTTCGACTACGCGACGCATGGGACCTCGCTCGGCACCGGCAACCTCACGATCAGCGGCGATGTGCCGGGTTTGGCCGAGCAGTTCGTCGAGAAGATCCTGGGCGCGGACGTGATTGCGCCGATCTTTGTCGGGGCCTCGGGCAATATCGACCCGTGGTTTCGCGTGCTGAACAAGATCAATGAAGAGCCGGGCTGGATTCCCGAGCCGGTCCTGTTGGGGACGTTCCTGGGCGAGGAGGTTGTCACCGTCTACCGGGCGATCCGGCAGACCAATCCGGCCGACAAGATCGCGACGAACTTCGTGACGCTGCAACTGCCGGCCAAGCCGCCGGCCGCCGGCTCGACGGAGAAAAAGAGCGAAGCACCCGGCACGCGTCCTTTCAATGTCACCGTGGCCCGGATGGGCGACATTGCCTTTGTCGGCCTGGGCGCCGAGGTGTGCACGGAGATCGGCATGGCGATCAAGGCGGGCTCGCCCTGCGAGCGGACCTTCGTCATCACGCACTGCAACGGGGCCGCGAGTTACCTGCCGACGAAGGAGATGTACGTGCAGGACGGCTACGAGGTCAACACCAGTCCCTTCGCCCCGCAGGCGGCCGACATCGTCGTCCGCGAAGCCATCCGCCTGCTGCAGGACCTGTAGACCGGAGTGATTGTTTCTTTGTCATCCCTTCGCCTTCGCTCAGGGCAGGCTCTGAACGGAGCGCAGCGGCGTGAAGGATCTGGGCCGCGATTTAGAGAGCCCTCTCATTCGCAGGCCAGATTCCTTCGACGGGCTCAGGACAGGCTCTTCGCTTCGCTCAGGATGACAACGGGACACGGGGTGCCATGGCCACCAGCGTAGCGTTTATACCAGCTTGTCGACGTTGCGGGCGACCTTCTGCACGGCCTCGATGATCTCGTCCATCTCCTTCCGCGAGCCGAGGAAGGGGATCTTGCTGTCCATCGAGAGCATTTCCTTCTGCGTCGGCTTCTCGCCATCCATCACCGGGAAGCGCAGCGACTGGCGGTACTGGTCGAGCCGGGCCTTGGAGAAGGACGCCTGGAAGGCGGAGGAGTTGAGGTGCTCTTGCAGCATCTTCTCCTTGTGGCAGCCGCTGGAATACCGTCGCGAGCCGCCGCGCATCGGGATGTTCTCCGCCCGCAGGGCGTCGGCGAATCGGGCGGCCGGGACGTTCTTGAATGCGGCGCGGTCGTAGTCCATCTCAAACTGGACATACGTGATCCGCGTCTTGTCCGAGTAGCGTTTGCGGGGCGTCAGGCCGGGGATCTTCGCCAGGGCCTGCTCGACGTATTGGCCGTTTTCGTGCCGCAGGGGGGCCTGGTCCTTGAATCGTTTGAACTGCTCCGTCAGCACGGCCGCCTGGAACTCCGTCATGCGGTGATTCGAGCCGGGGAAGGGATAGCCGCGTTCACGTTTCTTCGGGTCCCGGCCGTTGTTGACGAACGCGCCGCAGCGCCGCAGGAACTCATCGTCACTGCCGAGGATCGCGCCGCCCTCGCCGCAGACGAGCGATTTGTACTCCTGGAAGCTGATGCAGCCGCTGCGGCCGAACGTGCCGACCTTCTTGCCGCTGACTTCCGCGTAGACCGATTGGCAGGCGTCCTCGATCACGGGGATATTGCGCTTCTGCGAGATCGCCATGATCTTCTCGATATCGACCGGCCAGCCCGCCAGATGCACGGGCAGGATCGCCTTCGTATGCTCGGTGATGGCGGCCTCGATCAGATTGGCGTCGATGGAGCCGGTGTCGGGATCGATGTCCACGAAGACAGGCAGGGCATGGAGATTGGTGATCGTGTTGATGGTGGCGATGAACGTATTCGGGCGTTGTGATGACCTCGTCGCCCGGGCCGACGCCCAGGACGCTCAGCGAGGCGCTCAGGGCCGTCGTGCCGCCGTTGGTCAGGTAGCAGTAGGGCACGCCCATCGCCTCGGCGAACATCTTCTCGAAATCGTACACCGCATGGCCGCGCAGGCAGCACCAGTTGCGGCTCTTGAGCGCCTTGAGCAGGGACTGTTCGTCGTTCTCATCGATGATGGGCCAGGTCTGAGAGAAGGGCTTGCTGCGGACCGGCGTGCCGCCCTTGAGGGCCAAGGTACTCGATTTGCTGACGGCTGCGGCGTACAGCGACTTGGCCCCGGCAGCCAAAAAGCCGATGCCGGCCAGACCGGCCGAGGTCGCTTTCACAAACGAACGGCGGGTGAGTGAAGACTTCATGGTCGAGTTCCTCCAGTGGGGGTTGAGCCCTGGGCATGTATCGGGCTGTGCAATGTTGTCTGCTGCATGCGCTAACCTTGCCTACGTCGACTTGAACCATCAGCATTGTAAGGGTCTGTCCCCCGGGGGTCAACGGCCAAGCCCGCTGACATTCCTGTGGCGGACCACGGGGAGAAGCATCTGGGGGAGCTGTCTGCCGGCGAAATGGTCGTCGCCGGGATCGGAGAAGCGGCGGACCGGATCCTGGAATTGATGATCGCGAAGGAAGATCCGGCCTCTCAATAATTCATCATCAATCATCCTTAATCAATTCTGAGCACGGCCGCTCCCTGGGTTTTGCCCTCCTTGACCAGCCGCAGGGCCTCATTGGCCTGGTCCAGCGGGAACTCCTGGACCTGCGGCCGGATGGGGATCTCGGCCGCCAGCGGCAGGAATTCCCGGGCATCCTGACGCGTGACGTTGGCCGTGCTCTTGATCTCCTTCTCGCGCCACAGGTGGGTGGCATAATCCAGGTGCAGCAGGGCATCCTTGTCCCGGTCCTCTTTGCGGATCGCGTTGATGACGAGCCGACCGCCCGGCGCCAAGACCCGCAGCGCCTCGACAATCGGCCCCCAAGTGGGAGTAAAGTCGATGGCAGCGTGGAGTGGGGCAGGGGGAGCATCGCCTGTAGCTCCGGTCCAATCGGCGCCCAGCCGCTGGGCCATCTCTTGGTGCTCCGTCTGGCCGGGCCTCGTGAAGACGGAGACGCGAGACTTCGGGAACTTGTGCTTAACGACCTGAATCAGGATATGGGCCGAAGCGCCGAAGCCGAAGAGGCCGATGGTCTGTCCGTCCTTTAGATTCGTCAATCTCAATGCCCGATAGCCGATCACGCCGGCACAGAGCAGCGGGGCCGCCTGCATGTCCGCGAACGGCTCCGGAATCGGGTAGACGGATGCCTCCGGGGCCACGACATATTCGGCGTACCCGCCATCGGCGTCGCAGCCGGTCCCGCGAAACCGGACGCAGAGGTTCTCGTTCCCCGCGCGGCAGAATTCGCAGGTGCCGTCCGCCGAATAGATCCAGGCGACGCCGACGCGGTCACCCAACTTGAACTTGCCTGCCCCCGGCCCCAGGGCATCGACACGGCCGACAATCTGGTGCCCCGGAATCACGGGCAATCGGGCGGCCAACCGGCCCTCAGCCTCGTCCAAGTCGGTATGGCAGACCCCGCAGACGGTGATCTTCACCCGGACTTCTCCCTGCCTGCGGCTGGGGAGTGGGCACTTCTTTCAACTCCAGTGGTCTGGTCGCGATTGGGCCTGTGTGTGTCAGCATCATCGCTTTCAAGGTGAAACCCTCCCTGAGCTCGAAAGGAACGCCGCGGTTCATCCGATACGGCGTCTCTGCATAAAAAGGCCGTCTTTGTCCGCATAAGTACCTGCTCACATTGTATTTGCGCCACGTTGTCTGCGTCAATAATGAACCTCCGGGCTGGTGGAGGGGTATTTGGTACATGCTCTGGTTACAGGGATTGTCAGCCGGGTCCCATAAACGTTGCCGGCCCTTCAGTTCTTCAAGGAGAAACCACGACAATGGATAGGCTCACCCGTGCAACGAAAAAGGCTCCCCGCCTGTGGGCATCTGTGCGCAAAGGCTCCCAGGCCGCCATTCAGGAAGTCGGCAGGCTCTGGAGGACTCCCGCGGTCCGCCCGGTTGGGGAGGCCCTGGTGTTGGCGGTGGTGCTGATTGTGCTGATGTTGTGGTTATCTGGGGCCTTCATCGACAAGATCCGGGCGGACACATCGCCGGCGACCACCCAGACGGCACGTCCCACCTCGGTGCCTGCGGCGAAGAGCCAAGCCGTCGAAATGCGGGTATTCCCCTTGACGGTGGATCAGGTGGGCACCGTGCAGACGCGCACGCGGGCCGAAGTGGCCGGGCGGATCATGGCGCAGGCGCGTGAGGTAGACGTACATGAAGGCCAGACCGTGACCGGGCCGGAGGCGGGAAAGGAGGGCAAGGCAACCGTGCTGGCTCGGCTGGACAGCCGGGAGATCGAGGCGAAGCTCAGCCAGGCGCAGACTCAGGTCACCGCCGCCGAAAAGGCCCTGGCGGGGGCCGCGGCACAATTGGCGGCCGCTCAGGCGCAGCAGCAGGTCGCCGAGGCCCAGGCCGCACAGGCCCTTACTGATTTCAAACGCATGGAAGGACTGTCCACCAGCGGGGCGGCGACCCCGCAGCAGCTTGACCACGCCCGGGCCCAGAAAGAGGTGGCCGAGGCCCAGGTCCGGGCAGCGGTCCAGCAGGTAGTGGCCGTTCGCAGCGATGCCGCACGTTTGGAGGCCCAGAAGGAGCAGGCGGTCGCGGCGGTTCGCGAGGCACAGGTGATGCTGAGTTACACGACCATCGAAGCCCCCTTCAGCGGGCGGGTGGTGCATAAGACCGTCGATGCCGGCGATATGGTCATGCCGGGCCAACCCTTGTTTGTCATCGAGAAGTCCGCTGAGCCGGAGTTTCACGCGGTCGTTGCGGAATCACTGGTCGCGGGGATGAAATTCGACCAGAAGCTCGATGTGCGAATCGATGCCATCGGGCAGACATTACACGGGGTGGTGCGAGAGATCGTTCCGCAGGCGGACCCGCGCACCCGAACTCTGCTGGTGAAGATCGCACTGCCGCCGCAGCCGGGTTTGGTCAGCGGGCAGTTTGGCAGATTGGCGGTCCCCACGGGGACGTATCAGGCGATGGTGATTCCGGCACGGGCGGTTCGCCACGTCGGGCAGCTTCAACTTGTGGATGTCGTCGATAACCAAGGCGTTCCCCACCGGCGCTTCGTCACCCTCGGCCGGCCGCACGATGATCTGGTCGAAGTGCTCAGCGGCCTCAAGCCGGCCGAGCAGGTCGTCATTCCCTGAAGAACGTTCGCACGTGAGGGAGTCTGAGCCGGTTCATGAATCAAGCAACGAAAGACGCCGAGCACACCACACCCCCCTCAACACCGGCAAATGCCGGCCATGACTGGATGACACGGATCGTTGAGACATTTCTCAAGGGCAATCTGTCGGTCCTTTTGATCATCCTGAGTCTGATCGCCGGGGCAGCGTCGCTGCTGATTACGCCGCGTGAGGAAGACCCGCAGATCATCGTGCCAATGGCCGACGTGATGATCTCCATGCCCGGGGCCGAGGCGGCGGAAGTGGAGCGGCAGGTCTCGACCCGGCTGGAGAAGCTGCTCTATCAGATCCCCGGCGTGGAATACGTCTACTCGACGAGCATGCCGGGCCAGGCCGTCGTGACCGTCCGCTTCTACGTGGGCCAGGACCTGGAACGAAGCTGGGTCAAGCTGCACAACAAGATTCAGGCCAACGTCGACCAAGTGCCCCCGGGCGTCACGGGATGGGTCGTCAAACCCGTCGAGATCGACGACGTGCCGATCGTCAGCCTGACCCTGTACAGTCCGACCTACAGCGACTACGAGCTGCGGCGGATGGCGGAGGAGTTGGAGATCCGCCTGCAGGCGGTGAAGAACGCCGGACGGACGTACGTGGTGGGGGGCCGGCCGCGAGAGATTACCGTGCATCTATCGCCCGCGAGAATGGCGGGGCATAACGTAACCCTGTGCGACATTCAGCGGGCCTTGCAGGGAGCCAATGCCTCGCTCCTGAGCGGCGAACTGGTGCAGGCAGATCAGGCGGTTCGGCTTCAGGCGGGCCAATTCCTGGGTACCGCCGAGGCGGTCGAGAACCTCGTCGTCAGCGTCAACGACCAGCGGCCGGTGTTCCTCAAGCAGGTGGCCGAGGTCCAGGATGGTCCGGCGGAGGCCACGACGTACTCGCGTATCGCGTTCGGACCGCAGGCCTACACGGATTACGACCCTTTGGGGGAAGCGGAGGCGATGCCCGCCGGGATTGCGCGGCAGCAGGATTACGCCGCCGTAACCGTGGCGGTCGCCAAGCGCAAGGGGACGAACGCCGTCGTGGTGTCGGAGGATGTCAGAAAGACGGCCCTGGCGTTTCAGAAGGAGGTCTTGCCGGCGGATGTCCACCTGCGAGTGACACGCGACTACGGCCACACTGCCAACGAGAAGGTCAACGATCTGGTCGAGGCGCTGCTGGTGGCTATCGCGATTGTCGTGGCGCTGCTGGCCTACAGTCTCGGCTGGCGCGAGGGGCTGATCATCGCCGTGGCCGTGCCGATCACGTTCAGCATCACGCTGCTGGTCAACCTGCTCTTGGGCTACACGATCAACCGCGTGACCCTCTTTGCGCTGATCCTGTCGCTGGGCCTGGTGGTGGACGACCCGATCGTGGACGTGGAGAACATCCACCGGCACTTCGCCATGCGGCTGCTCGATCCGTACCGGGCGATTGTGCGAGCGGTGAACGAAGTGCGGCCGCCGATCATTCTGGCGACGCTGGCGGTCATCATCTCGTTTCTGCCGATGTTCTTCATCACGGGCATGATGGGGCCGTACATGGCCCCGATGGCGCTGAACGTGCCGATTGCCATGCTCATGAGCCTGCTCGTGGCCTTCACGATCACCCCGTGGCTGAGCTACCTGTGCCTGCGGTCCACGGCCACCAGGGCCCACGGCAAGGCTTTCGTCCTGGAGGAGAGCTGGTTGTACCGCGCCTATCGGGCGGTGATGATGCCGATCTTCGGCCGGCGGGCTCTGCGCTGGGGTATTCTGGGGGCAATCGTCCTGCTGCTGGTCTTCGCCGGCTTGCTGGTCCTCTGGCAGGCAGTGCCGCTCAAGATGCTTCCCTTCGACAATAAGAACGAGCTGCAGGTCGTGATCGACATGCCGGAGGGCACGACTCTTGAAGCGACGGAAGCCGTGGCCCAGGATTTTGCCGAGTTCCTGACGGGGCTGCCCGAGGTGACGGACGTGACGACCACGGCCGGGACGAGCAGTCCGATGGACTTCAACGGACTGGTGCGGCACTACTACCTCCGGCAGGGGGCCAACGTGGCGGACGTGCGATTCAACCTGGTGTCCAAGAAACGCCGGGCGCAGCAGAGCCATGCCATTGCCCTGCGCATCCGCAACGACCTTCAGGCGATCGCGGCGACGAACGGGGCGAATATCAAGATCGTCGAATCGCCGCCGGGACCGCCAGTCATCAGCACGCTGGTAGCGGAAGTGTACGGGTCGGCCGGACAATCCTACCGCGATCTGGCGGCCGGGGCCCGCCACGTCCGGCAGCTCATGGAAGAGACGCCGAATGTCGTGGACGTGGATGATGTGCTCGTGGCGCCGCAGAAGCGGCTGCGCTTCGTGGTGGACCGCACCAAGGCGGCCCTGAACGGCATCACCGATTCGCAGATCGCCCAGTTGCTCGACGGCGCGGTGCAGGGCTCGAAGCCGGCCTCGCTGCGCCTCGGGGACCAGGTCAATCCGGTGTCGATCATGTCGCGGCTGCCGCGGGACCAGCGCAGTCACGCAGACCAGCTCGGCCCACTTACGGTGCGCAGCACCGGCGGCGAAGCCGTCCCGCTGGTCGAGCTGGGCCGCTTTGAGGAGACGGTAATCGATCAGCCCATCTACCACAAGAACCTGCGGCCGGTAGTGTACGTCTTTGGCGACACCGCAGGCCTGCCGCCGCCGGTGGCGGTGTTCCAGTTGCAGCGCAAGGTGCGCAGCGAGCCGGCCTTGAGCCACCTGACGGTCAAATGGGCCGGAGAGGGCGAGTGGGAAATCACCATTCGCGTCTTCCGCGACCTGGGGATCGCCTTTGCCGTGGCCGTACTGGGGATCTACGTCCTGCTGCTGTATCAGACCCAGAGCTACTTGCTGCCGGCGATTCAACTGGTGGCCTTGCCGCTGACGGTGATCGGCATCATGCCGGGCTTCTGGCTGCTCAATGTGCTGACCGCGAAGAACGTAGGGGGTTGGAGCGACCCCGTCTACTTCACGGCGACCGCGATGATCGGGATCATCGCGCTGTCCGGCATCGCCACGCGCAACGCGATCCTGCTCATCGAATTCGTGGAAGAGCGCAAGAAAGAGGGCAAGCCGCTGATGGATTCGCTCCTCGCCGCCGGCGCCCTGCGGACCCGGCCGATCCTGCTGACCTCGGTAGCGGCCATGCTGGCGGCCTGGCCCATCACGCTGGACCCGATCTTCTCCGGCCTGGCCTGGTCGCTGATCTTCGGCCTGCTCGTCTCGACGCTCTTCACGCTGGTCGTGGTGCCGATGATCTACTATATGGCTTACGCCAACCCTCGGGGACATCGATCTCCCAGCGGGTAATGGCCCAGTACGCTTCACTGAGAGTGCTGGGATTCGAACCCAGGACCTACGCATTAAAAGTGCGTTGCTCTACCTCCTGAGCTACACTCCCAAGCCCTTGCTGACAAAGCACTTACCGTAATGCTCCTCCCTGCCCGTTCGGGTGCAGGGCACTCTCGGGAATCGACATTCCCGCGAGTACACGACCGCCCCAGTCCGAAGGGCTGCCGCGCATCCGGGCAGCAAGTTCGTCTCCAGCTTACCTCCCACAACGCGGCGTTGCAAGAAAATCCGCGGGAAGATGCACGGCCTCGGTAAGGATAGGAAGAAGCTCTCGATCTTTATCCCGGCCAAGCTACCTTCCTGCGCACCGGGCACGGCCGATTCCCGTGGAGCCTGCGTCGTATGACACGGCGTCCCTTCGCAGGCTCAACGGATATCGCGGGCCGCGGTATAGCGAAACTCGGCTCCCACGCCGTAGCCTTCGACCTCGATCGTGCGCCCCGACAACGCCCGCGTCTCAGGGTCGTCGAACGGGTTACCCCCGATAGGGACAAGAATCCATCGTTCGCCCTCGGGGGTCACCAGGACGACGCCGGTGTGGGCACTGCCTGTTCCCCGGCGCACCGTCTCGAGATGGGCTTCTCCGCGAATGCGAGTGAGTTCACGCTCGGGCGTCACGACAGGCTCCTAACTGCTGTGGAGCACGGCCGTGCGCAGCACATTGCCGTCGGGATCGGTTTCCACTTTGACCAACTGGATCTGCCTGTGTCCCTCGTGTTCGCGGCGGCCGCTCCAATAGTAGGCGAGCGAACGGCGGTCCCGGGCCGCCGGCGCCCGGGCGAGCGCGGGTCCGCCCGCGGGGACCGCCGGGGCCGGCAGAGGCGTACAGAGCTCTTCCACCTGGACTTGCTCCGGTTTGATCCCGAAGGCCGCAAACTGTTTGACCGCCTCTTTCGGCAGGAGGACCTTGGCCGCCTGGAACACCTGCGCCGCCTTGGCCCGTGCCGCACTCGAGGCCGGCGCGCGGGTCGGGAGGAACCTGCGAATCTGTCCGGCCATCTGCGCGCGCACGAGCCGCCGCTGCCGGCGCTCCTGCGGGACCAGTGCCGGCGCGCCCGCCGCCATCATCGCCCGGGCGGCCCGGGCCACAACGGCGGGGGCGGTGCTCACGGGGTGGATGGACGGGTCGCCCAACAGGATGTACTCGATCAGAGTCTTCTCATCGGCAATGTCCGGCGTCTGGCCTTGCTGAGCGATCCAGTGCACGTAGTCCTGCTTCGACTCCAGGAACGCCCGGCCCGTGGAGGCCCCGCCCAGCGCCCCCTTCAGATAGCCCGCGACGATCCAGTCGGCGCACATCATCTGGGAGACCCCGACCCACGCGATCATCGTGGCGCCGGCAAAGCCGAGGGCGCCTTTACGCAGGTAGGTGCTCGCCACCGGCCATTCGCCGCGATCCGCGGCGGCCGGATCGGCGGGGGAGTAGGTCTGGGCGCCGTAGCAGCACATCGCCGCGGCCAGCGTGGCCGATTGGAGGCGCGGTTTGAGAGTGGCGCTGGTGAGGGCCACCGGGAAACTGTTGCCCCGTTGGCCGTAGAACTTCGGGTCCAGTTGGGCGCCATGGCACTTGACCATGTGCACCTTCAGGGACAGCCGTCGGCGGCCGACGGGCGAGGTGTCGGAGGTGGGAGGCGAGATCAGCAGGCTCCGCGCCGGGGCGCTGAGGTACTGGACGCACGCGTCTCCGGCTCGGTCCCACGCGTCACAACAGATGGCATACATGTCGGTGTAAACGTTGGCCGGCTGTGAGGTCCAGGCGGTGGCGGTGGCCAGATAGTCCACGAGCCAGGACGGGTCGCCGCTGGACGGCACATCGGGGATCCGGCCGATCACGCGATCGGGGACCAGATAAGAGTCTCGTTCTGACGAGCGAAATGGCAGGGAGGACGCGTAGGGGTTGTCGGTCGGGACCTGCCGGTCGGTGTCGCCGTTGGGATCGTACGACGGATTGGGGACGACGAACATCGGCACGATGTCGTCGCCGCCGAAGAGCACGAGGTAGTCGGGATTAAGCCGCCTCCATAGCTTGTCGATGGCGCGCTTGATCGTGCCAACCGTGGCCCGGCCCGAAATCGGGGCCGCTCCCACCGCCTGCATGGACGCGCGGTCGTCCAGGGCGACGTGAATGTTCCGGATGCCGCGTCGCGCGTCCGCCGCCACCCAGTCCTGTACCGCGCGGGCGATCCGCCCCAGCGCCGCCGCGTCATACTTGCGCTCGAGTCCCTGCCTCATCGTCACGCTCAGTTTTATGGTCTCCATAAGATTCTCTCCTTACACCCCTGGGCCGGGGTCATCGCGGTGTTTTCCAACACTCAGTACAGTCCACGAAGGTCACTGCGGATCGGGGCCGGGACGTTCGGCTGCTGGGCGATCTGGCTCAGGAAGTTGCTGTCGTCGGCGACGGTCAAGGGATCCAGTTCGAGGGGCTTGAGAACCGTCGACAGGGGCGGCGCCTTGGCCAGCGCCGGCCCGGCAGGCGCGGGACCGGTGAAATCGCGCGGGCCGCCAAAGGGCAGACGCGGACGCAGGTTCACCCCGCACGGACAGATTTCATCCAGCGCCAGGGTCCAGACCGGGGTCGTCGGCGCATCGAGGGGACGCCGCGCGGGTACCTTGCGCTCCGCGTCCTCCGTCTTCTTGGCCAGTTTGGGGAGATTATGGAGACCTTCGCGGAGCGTCTCGGTGGCGTCACTCAACGATACCTGGGCAACGTCCGAATCGGCGGTCTCCTGTTTCAGGAAGAGCCGGCGCGTCTGTCCGCCGACGCGCACGATCTCGGTCTTGGACGCGAGCTGGGTCATCAAGGTGGACACGCCGTAACGGGCGATGCCATTGATCATCACCAGCCGCAGGTCGGTCTCTCGGGCGTGGAGCAGGGCCCCATAAGGGTCGGTGGCCACGCCGTCCAGCACGAGCAGGTCCGCGCGCTTTCCGGCTTCCAGCGTTCCGAGAGCCTTGTCCCATTTCAGGATGCGTGCGGCGTCGCATGTCGCCATGGCCACGAGGTCGCGGGCCGTGAACAGGCCGTTCAGCACGTGCTGGCTGTAAAGCCAGGCCACCTTCAGTTCCCCGAGGAGATTCTTGCTGCCGGTGGGGGACCAGTCACTGCCGAGCCCGATCGTGACGCCGGCCCTTTTGGCCTCCTCCACCCGGGCGGTGCCGCCGTACAGCAGCAAATTGCTCAGCGGCGACCAGACGATCGAGCTGCCGTGTCCCGCCATGGTGTCGAAGTCCTGCGCCAGGAGGCCGGCGGCATGGATGCCGGTGAATTCCTTGTTCAGGGCCCATTGTCCGGCCGCGACCTCGAGCGCGAGGAAATGCTTGCGGGCCGCGGACAGGGGATGGGCGGAGTCGGTCACGCCTTCGCTCAGATGCAGCAGGAAGCAACTGTCCTCGTTCTCGAGTTGGGTGAGGAAGCGACGGGCATCCTGAGCCACGATATCGTCAATGCGCGCCTGGGCGGCGGGCAAATCGGGGTCGTCGGTCCGCTCTACGTTGCGCACGAGGCCACGGTAGAAGCGCGGTATGCGGCCGTTGCTGTTAAGCTTGATTCCCTGGCTGGTGGTGACGCCGCCCAGCAGGCATTTGCACTCGACGTAGCGCACGACCGCCGGCAGGAACGGATATTGATCTTGCGCGTCCTTATACTTGCCAAGAACCGTCATCGGTCCGCTAATGAGCAAACGATAATCCTTGTGGTCGGGCCACTGACCCCGATGGTCGAAGCGTCGGGGGACCGGCGCCCAGAGGTGCAATGCATCGAAACTGAGGTGATTATGGAGCTCGATCAGGCCCGGGAAGATCGTTCCGCCGGTCTTGACGACCGGCACGCCCGCGAAGTCCGCCGGAGCGGGTTGGGCACGATCCTGTACGGCGACGATCCGGCCATTCTCGATGTAGACGACGGCGTCGGTTCGAATCGAGAACGCGTTGTTCATCGTGACCACGCGTCCGGCCAAGGCGAGCTTCGGGCCGGTGAGGGGATCGATCGGTCCTTTCTTCTTGGACGCGGCCACCGCCGCCCTGGCGGTGAGGGTGACCGGACCTGTCAACGGGTACCAACGGCGCTGATCACTCATGAGACAATCCCCTTCGGAATGTTGATGGTGATGTTCCTGCGCTTTGCGAGGACGTCCTTACCGGCGCGTTTGGCCCAGCCGTCCTCGTCCCGCATCCAGGCCGGCAGGCCGGCGGGAAGATCCTCCGCGGGCACCGGCGGACGTTCATCGTTGGCCCAGGTGTTGCCGTAGAGTTTCAGCGCCACGGGCGTATCGGGGTGCTGGAGCGCGGGGGACAGCGCCTGGAGCGCCAGGTCCCAGTTCCGGAGCAACTTCTTCGTGGCTTGGGCGATTTTGGCGGGGTCGCCTCCAGCGGAACTCTCCGGCTGCGTGGGGTGGGTGACCGAGGCGAAGGGGACGGTGGAGGCCTGCCCCGTCGGGGTGGCCTTCCAGAACTGCCACGCCTCCTTGGCGGCGGTGCCCAGGGCCAAAACCGCTTCAACGTTTCCCGGGCTCAGCAGGGCATCGATCCATTGATTGCGGTATCCGACGAGTGCTGGATGCTTCCTCGCGGCCGCTTTCACGGTGCCGTAAACGCTGTAGAGAAACGTATTGATGAGCACGTAGCTGGTGGTGAGGCCCAGCTTGGCGAGGAATCCCTGGACGCGCCGGCCGGCTTCGCCCACCAGGATGCGCCGGATGATCGCCTCATGCTGGGCCGGGTCCTGGCCGATGACCAGCACTCGCGCCGAGCCATCCAATCGTCCCCGGTGAAAGATAGGTCCCCACTCGACACGGAATTGCGTGGCCGGGTACACGTCTGCGCCCGGATACTTGCGGACCAGCGTGCGAAACGGCTCCTCGGCGTAGCCGACATCGAACGGATGCTGCATGGTGCGGCCCTCCCTTCATCATGGTTGCCAGTCCCGTCCTGACGCACTGCTCTCGTGCCTCGGCGGGAATTTCGGGACCAGTGTTCTCATCCTGATCTCTGGCCCTTGCGGGCCTGAGACCAATCCATTGCAGCTTCATCAGAGATGCTTGACTGAAGAGTGATTATGCCGGTCGAGCGCACGGCAGGCAAGAGAAAAAAGACAAGGGACATAAAAAAACAGGAAACAAGCCGCGTGGGTGTGAGCCTCGTCCGGCCCTGGATCTGCGGCGGATAGGGAAAGCGGGGCGTTGTCTTGCCGGCCAACGCCCCGCTTTGTGTCATCGTGCGCCCCGTGTTACTTGGCCGGGTGCCCGTAGCCGATGTCGTCGAGGAACAGCATACCGGCCCCACCCGCCTTCGGGTTGGCCTTGTCGCCGACACCGATCGTGATCTTCTTCACGGCCGCCAGGTTGACCCCGCCCGCGCTCAGATCGCTCAACGGGACCCGCCATTCGGTCCAGGCCGCCAGGGTCGTCGCCGCGGCATTCGCGTGGACGACCGTCTTCGACTTGCCGGCCTTGTCCGCGACCGTCACGTACAGCGGCGCCGGATCGTTGCTCGGCATGGCCGCACCGACGGCAGCCACCTGCCAAGTGCCGGTGACCGTGCCGGTGGTGGAGACATTCGAGATCTCCGCCATCGTGGTCTGGGCCGCATCATGGCTCGTCACGGCCATCCCGATGTAGACATTGGCTGTCATCAGAATAGCCGCGTCCGTGCCTTGCTGCGTCCAGGTCTTGCCATCCGCCGAGCGCTCCGCTTTGAAGTTGTTGCCCGTGCGGGTGATTCGGACCCAGTACGGCGCCACCAGGCCGGTGGTCTGGCTGTTGGCGGACGCGCCGCTGGCGGTAGCACGCCACTGGAACGACACGCCGCTGCCCGGGGTCACCGCGAAATAGACGTTCTTGGACCCGGTTTCGAGGGTCTCGCGGATCATGGGACCCGCCTTGGCCCAGACGTTGGTGTTGCCGATGCTGTCGACCTTCATGGTGATCGAGCCGTTGCCGCTGAGCTGCTTGTAGGCAAAGCGGAACTGATCGCCGACGTCCCAGATATCGGTGCCGGCGGCGCTCATCAGGAAGGCATTGTTGCCCTTGTCCACCAGGCCCGCAGCGCGGCCCCGGAAGTACACCGACAAGGTGTCGGCGCCGTTGGTCGTCCAATCCTGGGTCGTGTCGAAGGTCCGCTCAGTCTCGGAGTAGTAGGGAGTCTTGATGTTGTTGTACTCCATCGGCATGGATTGCCGGCCGCTGTGGACGACGATCGTCTCCCCAAAGGTCCCATTTGCCGCGGTCATGTACCCGATGGTGGAGCCATTGGACCCGTTCGTGAAACCGTCGATCCAGGTCGTGTAAATCTCGACGCCCGTCTTGTCCGTGTAGCTCTCGAAGTCCTCCACGCTGGTGTATTCCTGCGTGGTGAAGTTCCAGACATCGCCGGGATAGGTGGCGGCGCCGACTTCATCGACTTTCCAGTAGTAGGTCGTGCCGAAGTTCAGACTGCTGGGGCTATAGGTGTGCCCGGTCACCGTCTGGGCCGCCGCGGTTCCGCCGGCGACCGCAGCTTGATCCGTGCCGAAGAACACCTTATGCGAGGTGGCCTCGCGGCCCGGCCGCCAGTTCAGGCCGGCATCCACGCTGACGCCCGTGGCCGCCGCCGCGGGTTGCGGCCCAAAGGCCCGCACCGGCACGGCGGAGAACCGCACCTCGGCCAGGCCGGCGACGTTCAGGCCGCCCCAGGAGGCGCTGATGGTCAGCTTGACGTACTTGGCCAGGACCCCGCCGAAGCTGACCGTGGTATTCGCGGCGTAGCTGTCCTGGCCGGGCGCCCGGGCGAACTCGGGCACATCGGCCAAGGCGGTCCACGTCGTGCCGTCCGTGGAGTACTCGATCGTGACCTTCTTGGCGCCGAAGCCCATGAAGGGCTCGATCTGCCCGTTGGAGTTCCACACCTTCAGGTCCGCCAGCTTGTAGGCCTGGTCGAACTGATACTGAATCCAGTTCGGTTGCGACCCGGTGCTGAGCCACATCGTGGTCCCACCCATGCCGTGCAAGCCGCTCTTGTCGAGGCCCGAGCCGTCGATGGTCTTCTCCGGGCCCATGTTCATCTGTGCGCTGGAGGCCGTGGCGGCCACCGGCTGGATGGGGTAGCCATACGATTCGGCGGTGAAGGACCAGACCGCACCCTTGAAGATCGTGTTGCCGGGGGCCGCATTCACTTCGTCGACCCGCCAGTAGTAGGTCTTGTCGTAGGCCAGTGCGGCGGCCGGAGCGAACGTGGTCGCTGTCTGGCCCTTGCTGGCCAGCACGCCCTTCGCATCCGTGCGCGTGGCGGTGTTGACATCGGCGAACGTCGTCCCGAGGTAGACATCGTGGCTGGCGGCGAACTCCCCCGGGGTCCAGACCAGGAGCGTGTCCACCGGCACATCCACCGCCTTGTCTGCCGGATTCGGACCGCGCGCGAGTTCCTTGGCGACGGCGGGATCGGCCGAGAGAATCAGATACCCGAATCCCAGACTCTGGTCATGAGCCTCGCGGCCCGTCCAGGTCATCTGGATTTCCCGGTCCGCGGCCTCCGTATCGTCGATCACGGGATGGAAACCGATGGTATTGCCGGCGGTCCAGTTCAGGTTGCGGATGCGCCCGTATTCGATGGCGACCTCGCAGATGTAGCCATCGGGAGTTCGGGACGAGGCGGCCTCCAGGTAATCCGGCACGGCCTGACCTGCGCTGTCCATGTTGCACCAGTTAAACTTCTGGTTGTTGGCGTTGAAGCCAAACTGGTAATGCTCCGCATGGGGCGCCACGGCATTGGTCGTACTGAAGAACACCTCGATGCATCCGCGTTCCAGATATCGACGCCGGATTTATTCATGGATACCAAGTCGTCTTTCACCACGACGGCGAGATAGACCTTCTTGTCGTCCCATTGCAGATAGAATTTGCCGCTGCAGTCCGCCGGGCCGGTCCAACTCGCCTGCCCGGTATACATTTGCGCTGTGGCATCCAGAACGGCGGGGGTCATCGCGTCCAGGTTCCAGTCGCTCAGATTCCCGTCGATGTGCTCCGGCGTACCCTTGAGACACGTGATTACCAGGGGTGCTCCCGTCGTTGGGTGTACGGCCGGTGGGGCGGCCATCGCCCAACCCACGCTGAGCAAAGTGAGAAGTCCCACGAAAAGCCATTTGTTCGTTCGCATTGCTGGTCCTCCTTTTGATTGAGCCTGCCGACGGGCCCCCAAACGCGAACTTCCGCGTTTGGGAACCCCTCCCAAACCCGACACACGGGGTTTGGGGGTCCTCCACTCAGTACGGCCCCGCGGGGCAAAATGCGTGCCGAGCCACCTCCTTTCCGGAAAGGCGACGTGCCACGCCATGAGGGAACAGGTAGTATAGACGCGGGACAAGTATGAATTCCGCCCGTCTCCCCTTGGAGCACGTGCATAACACGATACACTGCATAGGGGCCTCCGACTCCGATTCGCCGCACGGTCGCTCGCTCCAAACCGTCGCGACATCGTCCAGAAGGGCTCCCAAACGCGCGATCTTGCGTTTGGGGACCCGAACCCACACATCCGTAACTCCTTATATCATATCCCACTGCCCGACGCAACAGGATTTCCGCCCCGTCGCAGGGCAAACACAGAGTCATTCGACGGCTTCGTCCCCATGTCATTGCGAGTGCAGCGAAGCAATCTACAGCCCGTCGGCCGGGCACCGGGAAACTGGCTTCGTTTCGCACATTCGTCCCCGGCGGGAACTCCCTCTGAGGCCTGCTGGTCCGCGCCCATTTCCGGACATCAGGGGTCAATTGGCTTTGTTTGTACTGGTCACTTCGCCGGCCCGCGTCCATCTGTGTCCATGCCGGCAAATTGGCTTTGTTTGTACGGCCGGTCCCGCAGGTGGACCTGGCAGCCGTGCCGGCGCTTGGGCAGGCCTGCCCGCCCCGGAATTGGCTTCGTTTCGCATCTTTGGCCTCCAAGGGACCCGACCTTCCGGGAGGCTGGGCCGAATTGGGTTCGTTTTGCACATTTCGCCCTCCGGGCCCCCCGGCCGGCGAAATTGGCTTCGTTTCGCATAATTGCCTCTGCCCCTCCGGTGCCTCCCCGTAGGTGCCGGAATTGGCTTTGTTTTGCCGAGGTCTTTTGCGTGTCCAATTCACCATAACTCTTTTTGTTTAAAGCATTTGCCGCTTTTCATAGCCCTGGCCGAATTGGGTTTGTTTGGCGCAACCGACCGGCCCGCGACGGCCCGGCTGACGGAAATTGGCTTTGTTTCGCATGCTTCCAAATCACAAATCGTAAATCACCAATCATAAATCAGAGGGCCGCTTCGCCGCGCGCTCTCCCTCTACCTATGGGCCGTGTTGCACGAATCGTGACGAAATTCTGTGCATACGCGACGCCCGAAAACCGCATAACTCCTTGCGCCCGAAGGAATAAAGAATTTCTCGCTCGCGCCGCGTTTTGCCTTCTCAACTGTTGCACAAACGTGAGCGGTTCCCATTGATTTTCCGACGATTCGGTGCGTATCATAAGAACGGTGAAACTGAGTCCTTGATTGGCGACGGAGGCCATGGTCGCGCCGGACGTGCGCAGTGCAAACACGTTGGCAGCCGGTAGAGCTCGTTCTGCACGAACCAAGTAGAGTGCCGCCTGGAACTTGCGCACTTGCGGGGTCACAGCTATGGCGCCAAAGATCACCCGAGATGCCATCGAGTCCTACCTGAATTGCAGGTACAAGGGCTACCTGAAGTTGGCCGGAGAGCATGGGAATCCATCAAGCTATGAACAGTTCATGAGGGAATCCAGGGAGCGGATACGGCTGGCCGGGACAGATGGACTCCTGGTTCGCCACCAGGAGGATGAGGTTCTGCGAGGATGCATCGTGACAGCCGCGGTGCTCAAGCGCGGCGTGCCGCTGTTCCTCGATGCCACCGTGGAAGACGAGGAATTCGGCCTTCGGTTTGATGCACTTCAGAGAGCAGTCGGGCCGTCGCGCCTCGGGGATTTCCACTACGTGCCGGTGTTGTTCCACGAGGCCGAGTCACCCACCCGAAAGCCCCGAACTCTGTTGGGACTGCTCGGTTTGGTCTTGGGGACTATCCAAGGATGGCATCCAGCCTGGGGAGTCTTCATCCACGGCCGAGACCGCAAGGCCAGAAGGCTTAGGCTAAGCCCGAACGCCGAGCCGTCCCGACGCGCCATGAAGGAGATCCAGGAAGTCCTGAGGGCGGAGACGCCGCCGCCTCTGATGCTCAATAGCCACTGCCAGATTTGTGAGTTTCGCGAACGTTGCCACGCAGAGGCTGTTGCCAAGGATGACCTCAGCCTGCTGCGGGCCATCACTGAGAAGGAAATTCGGAAGTACGGACGGCGGGGTATCTTCACAGTCACCCAACTGTCCTGCACGTTCCGGCCCCGAAGAAAGAGCAAGCAGTCCAAGCAGAGGAAACAACTCCACCAGCACGCCTTGCAGGCCTTGGCGATTCGGGAGAAGAAGGTCCATGTCCTCGGCGACCCTGAGTGGGCTGGCCGACTGCCGCCGCAGGCGGCTCCCAAACAACCCGCTTTGAGCGGTTCACGTTACAAGCCTCCACCTCTGGTGGAGGTATTGACTTGCCCGCCTGTGCCACACGGATCTACATCGATATCGAGGGGGAGCCGGAACGCGGCTTCGACTACTTGCTGGGAATGATCGTTGAAGCGGATGGAGGTGTGGAACAGCACTCGTTCTGGGCCGACACTCCGGCCGAGGAATCTCGGCTGTTTCTGCAGTTCCTTGACGTGGTTGCTTGCTATGACGATTTCCGAGTCTACTGCTATGGCAGCTATGAGGGAGCCTTCCTGCGACGCATGATCAAACTGTTGGAGCGTCAGGAATTGGACGGAAGGCTCCTGTCTTGCATGGTCAATGTTTTGTCCGTCATACACGCGCATGTTTACTTTCCTACGTACTCCAATGGTCTCAAAGACATCGGCAGGTTTCTCGGGTGTCGCTGGACGGAGGCCGACGCCTCGGGAATCCAGAGCATCGTCTGGCGGCGCGGGTGGGAGGAAACCCGCTCGGTGATGTTCAAGGACATGCTCATGACCTACAACTTGGAGGATTGTGGCGCTCTGAAGAGGGTGACGGAGTTCCTCTATGCTACCTGCTCGCATCAGTGGGAGCTTCGAAAGGTGGGCGAAGAAGGCTTTGAGATTGCTCACGTCGAGGAGATCAGCCACCAGTATCCGCGTCCAGATTGGGGAGATATGGTTTTTGCACTCCCTGACTTCTCCTTTGTCAACGAGCGGGCTCGTTTCGACTATCAGAGGGACAGGGTGTTCGTCCGCACCAGCAAGACCCTCCGGAGGTGCCAGAGCCGGGAAGGTGCCAAGCGGTGGAAGAAGAATCGCAAGGTCAACTGGGAAGTCGACATCACTACCCAACCCTGCCCCTTCTGCGGAGGGACAGAGATAGTGCGGTATCGAGACAGGAGGTTTGCCCGGCTATCATTCGACCTCCGTGTTACCGGTAGCAGCATTAAGAGGTGGGTGACTCGCTACAGAACCAGTTGGCACCACTGCACTGGGTGTGGGAAGCGTTTCCTTCCGTCGGACTACCTTCGTCTGGAAGAGTTCTGCCACTCCCTCAGAAGCTGGGCTATGTATGAGCATGTGGCTCACCGCACCAGCCTCGGCAATATCACGGATACGATCAGGGAGTGCTTCAATATGCCCATTGGTCGCCCTCAGGTCCACATCTTCAAGCAACTGCTCGCCGACTACTATGAGGGAACTTACAAGCGGCTTCTGGAGAAGATCGTGGGCGGACCTCTCCTTCATGTGGATGAGACGGAGGTCCACGTCAGACGGGTAGGCAGAGGTTATGTGTGGGTCTTCACGAATCTGGAGGAAGTCGTGTACCTGTACCGGCAGTCACGTGAAGGAGACTTCTTGCACGACTTGCTTAAGGACTTCCGCGGCGTGTTGATTTCCGACTTCTACGCCGCCTACGACTCACTGAATTGCCCTCAGCAGAAATGTCTCATTCACCTGATCAGGGACTTTAACCAGGATATCGTGGGCAACCCTTGGGATGAGGAACTCAAGTCCCTCGCTTCTGACTTTGGCAGTTTGCTGAGGGCGGTTATCGCTACCGTGGATCGGTATGGCCTAAGACAACGGCATCTTGGCAAGCACCGACGGGAGGTAGATCGATTCTTTCAGACTTCGGTGGCAAAGACCTTCCGCTCGGAGGTGGCCGAGGGTTACCGCAAGAGGCTGCTGAAGTACCGGGACAAACTGTTCACCTTCTTGGATCACGACAGCGTGCCCTGGAATAACAATAATGCGGAGCACGCCGTGAAAGCCTTCGCCTATTACCGTGAGGTTGCCGACAACCTCGTTACGGAAGGCGGCTTGACCCAATACCTTGTGTTGCTGAGCCTTTACCAGACCTGTAAGTACAAGAGGATCAGTCTCCTGAAATTTCTGGTCTCAGGACAGACAGATATCGACGTGTTCAGCAGGAGCCAAGGTAAGAGGGTATTGCCAGTGATCGGAGCTCTACCCCGAAGGAGCGGAGTCGTGTCGTCCGAGCCGAAAACGGCTGGGAGTGCAGCCTACAGGAGAGAAAGGCACGACCGCCGCTCCTCTGGGTCAATCGGTGCCGTCGAAGTCGCCGCTGAAAACCCCGCGCCGCTGAACCAGCCGGGCGATGCGATGGAGATTGTCCTTGGATTCCGAGATCAGCTCTTGCAGCGCGGTCCGTGCCGACGGCTCGCCGGGCGGCTCGCAGAGTGCGGACGCCTCTCGGACCAGGCTCTCCATCGCCGAGAGGTTCTGGACGGTGGACTCCGTCAGTTCGGTTACCTCCTCTTCGCGGCGGAGCTGCGCCTCGCGTATTTCCTCCAGTTCTCGCCGCACCGCATCCAGGATATCGGTCTGGCTGACGATCCCGTACACCTGCCTGTTCTCCTTGACCACCAGCCGGTGAATGCGCATCCGGTCCATCATCCGGGAGGCGCACAGGATGGAGTGGGTCGGTGCCAGAGCCACGATCGGATGGGACATCACTTCTGGCACGAGAGTCGCGCCCGGGTCCCGGTGGAGCGCCACGACCCGTTTGAGAACGTCCTTTTCCGTCATGATGCCGACGGCGTCCTGCTGGCGCATCACCACGACACAGGAGATATTCCGGGAGGACATGCAGGCCCGCGGCCTCGGCCACGGTGGCGGACGCCTCCGCCGCCACCACCTCCGTGCTCATGATATCGGCCACCTCTTTGTAGGGCCAGAGAGACACCAGGCCGCGGGTGATGTCGGTTTGGGTGACCAGTCCGACAAGCCGCGCGCCGTCGACGACCGCCAGCCGCTTGATGCCTTTGGCCCCCATGATCGCGCCGGCCTCCAGAACGGGGGCATCCGGTTCGATGGAGACCACGGGACTGGACATTCTCTCCGCCACCTTTGACTTCGTGGGATCTCTGCCTCCCGCCGCAACTGACCTGAGCACATCTCTCTCCGTCAGGATCCCTGCGACCGTATCGCCATCGACCACGATGACGCAGGAGACCCTGCACTCGGACATTCTTCGGACGGCCGACAAGACAGCCTCACCGGGGGCCGCACAGATCACATGGTCGGTCATGATGTCACAGACCTTCAGGTCCGCGTCGGTAAATCCCAGCAACACGGGCGAGCACAGGCCGGGAGCGGGGGGCACAGCACGGCTGCAAGCAGCCATCGCATCGTTCATAGCGCAACTCCTATGTATGGAAGGCACCGATGCCCGCCCTCTTGTTTTGGGGGCATGGAAATCCCTTTGGGTTTCCCATTGTGATGCTTCGCGCTTGGGAGGGGTTCGCGTCCCCACCGGCTCTGGTCCGCCGGCGGGAGCCCTTGCCCAACGCGGAATTATGCGTGGGCGGCCCCGAGCCCTTCCCTTATCGGCCAGACTCGCGCTGCGATTGACCAGATGTCACGAATATCGGAAAAGGGGACAGAGCGCCTGCCGGGTTCGTACGCGCGCGGCCATTCCGGTCGATTATCGGATGTCTCTTGGAAGGCAAAGGCCCTGCGCGGCCCATTTCCCCTCCACCGCAGGGGATTTTCCGACTTCCTCTGATTTCATGCCAAGGTGCCTTGGATATTGCCCGATCTTAGGATTTGAAGCAGAGTATGGGAGCCTGAAGGATGGAGAACAAGAGACTGTTTGGCGAGCCGGTCGAAACGAAGGTCATGGACATTTGCTCGGGTCGCTTGATCACGTGCTCACGCGTCTGGCTGGAAGTGAAAGACGTGATGAGCGCGGAGGTGATCACGGTCGCCCCCGAGGAAACGGCGGTCTGTGCGGCGCAGGTCATGGCCGCGAACAGCGTTTCCTGTGTCGTCGTGGCGGACCACGGCCGGGTGGTGGGCATCGCCACTGAAAAAGACTTCCTCGCCCGGATCTCCGGCGCGGATCCGGATTTGAGCCGGACCACGGTGGCCCAAATCATGTCTCACCCCGTGGAGAGCACATCCCCCGATCTGTCCATTTTTGATGCCAGCGCCCTGATGGAGGCCAAACACATCAAACGGCTGCCCGTCCTGGCGGGGGAGCGGCTGGCGGGAATCGTCACCCAAACCGACCTGACGCGCGCGCTAACGTCCTATTTCGTGTGGAAGGACGTTTCCGAGATCATGAGCCGGGACGTGGTGACCATCCAGGCCCACGCGACGGTGGAAAAGGCGGCGGAGATCATGCACGCCCACAGTATCTCGTGTATTGTGGCGCTGGAGGCAGACCAGGTGCAGGGGGTCCTGACCGAACGCGATCTTCTCAAACGCGTCATTGTGCCGCAGAAGGACGCCGGCGCCATCCGGGTCCAAGAGGTGATGTCGCGTCCCGTGATCGCGATCCACCCCGATTACTCCATCTTCGGCGCCTTCAAGACGATGGACAAGATGCACGTGCGCCGGCTGGTCGTCATGGAAGGCCAGCGGCTGGCCGGGGTCGTGACGCAAACGGACATCTTTCGCGTGATGAAAAAGAGGCTGGAAGAGGATGAACAGGAGAACTTCCGGTCGCTGGAACGTTCGGCCAGCAACATCTATACGCTCGACCCCCAGGGGAGGATCACCTATGTCAACGCGGCCTTCCGGAGACTGCTGGAGGTCTCGGACCCGGCGGAATTGCTCGGCCAGCCCTTCCTGCCGGAACGGTTCTGGGTCCAACCGGAACAGAGGGCCCAGTGCCTGGAGGAACTGAAGAAAGGGGACGTGGAAATGCGGGAGCTGGCCCTCCGGACCGCCCGGGGCAAGAGGATTTATGCCACGCTCTTTTCCACCCGGGCCCGGGACATTCACGGCCAAATCAACGGGACACAGGGGGTGCTGCACAACATCACGGACCGCAAGCTGGCCGAAGAGACGCTGCGCCGCAGCGAGGAACAGATGCGGCTGATCGTGGAGGCCTCGCCGCTGCCGCTGCATCTGACGCGGCCGCAGACCGGCGAGATCATCGTCGCCAACCGGGCGATGTGCGACCTCTTCGGCTATCGCCGGGAAGATCTCCTGCGCAAAGTCACCCGCGACCTCTACGCCGAGACCCAGCGCGACCGACCCGCGCTCCTGGCGGAGCTGCACGAGTGCGGGCGGGTGGTGCAGCGCGAGCTGACCATGCGCAAGTCCGACGGGACGACCTTCCCCGTTCTGCTGTCGCTGGAACCGATCGAATATGACCACCAGCCTGCTCTCCTGGCGGTCGTGTACGATCTGACCGAGCGGAAACGGGCGGAGCAGATGCTGCGGGCCAGCGAAGACAAGTACCGGAAGCTCTTCGAGAGTTCCCGGGATGCCTTCATGACCCTGGAGCCTCCTTCCTGGCGGTTCACCTCCGGCAATCCCGCCACCGTGAAGATGTTCAAGGCGAAGGACGAGGCCGAGTTCATTTCGCACGGGCCGTGGGAACTGTCTCCCGAACGGCAGCCGGATGGGTGTGCCTCCGTCGAGAAAGCCAGGGAGATGATTGAGACCGCCATGCGCGAAGGCTCCCACTTCTTCGAGTGGACGCACCGGCGGCTCGACGGCGAGGAGTTTCCCGCCACGGTGCTCTTGAGCCGGATGCAGTCCGCCGGCAAGGCGTTCCTGCAGGCCACGGTCCGGGACATCACCGAAAGCAAGCGGGCCCAGGAGGAACTGCGCCGGCACCGCGACCATCTCGGGGAGCTGGTCGAGGAACGGACCCAGGCGCTGACGCAAGCCAAGGCGCAAGCCGAGATGGCCAACCAGGCCAAGAGCACCTTCCTCGCCAACATGTCCCACGAGATTCGCACCCCGATGAACGCCATTCTCGGCTATTCCCAGTTGATGCAGCGGGACCCGGCCCTCACGCCGCGCCAGAAGCAGTACCTGGATACCATCAACCGCAGCGGCGAGCTGCTGCTGGCGATCATCAATGATATCCTGGAAATCTCCAAGATCGAGGCCGGCCGGACGACGTTGAACCCGACGACGTTTGACTTGCGCGCCCTGATCCACGATCTGGAGGCGATGTTCCGGGTACGCATCGAAGCCAAGCATCTGGAGTTCCGCACGGACGTGGCCTCCGATCTGCCGCGTTTCGTGGTGGGCGACGAGAACAAGCTGCGCCAGATCTTCATGAACCTGCTCGGCAACGCCGTCAAGTTCACCAGCCAGGGCCGGATCGTCTGG
The DNA here is from genome assembly GCA_963699595.1 of uncultured Planctomycetota bacterium. Lineage (GTDB taxonomy): Bacteria > Planctomycetota > Phycisphaerae > Sedimentisphaerales > Anaerobacaceae > PLanc-01. The sequence continues at coordinate 48,538 of CAVOUO010000023.1, read as the reverse complement.
CGTCTGCGCCCCAGCGCCGAGCGGCCCCCCGGCCTGCGCCTCCTGGCGGAAGTGGAGGATACGGGACCCGGCATCGCCGCGGACGACTTGGGCAGACTGTTCGAGCCCTTCGAACAGACGCGCGTGGGGGCACGCATGGCCGGCGGTACCGGCTTGGGTCTGGCGATCAGCCGGCAGTTCGCCCGCTTGATGGGCGGCGAGATCACGGCCGCGAGTGAAGTGGGCCAAGGCAGTTGTTTCCGGGTGGAGGTCGTCGTGCAGGAAGCACCGGGACCCGAGGCCGTGGAGCGGCCGGCGCCGCGCCGGGTGGTCGGGCTCAAGCCGGGGCAGGAGCCTTATCGCGTGCTGGTGGCCGATGACCAGCAAGAAAGCCGCATCCTGTTGTCGGAGATGCTGAAAGCCGTTGGGTTCGATGTTCTGGAAGTTCGCGACGGCCGGGAGACCCTGGCGTGCTTTGAACGGTGGAAACCCCATCTGATCCTGATGGACATGCGCATGCCGATCATGGATGGGTACGAGGCCTGCCGGGAAATCAAGGCCACCGAGGAAGGACGCCGGACGGCCATTGTGGCCGTCACGGCCAGTGCCTTTGACGAGACGCGGCAACAGGCATTCGAAGCCGGCGTGGACGCGTACCTCCGCAAGCCGTTTCAGGAGCACGAGCTGTTCGAGGTGATCCGCACCTGCCTGCCGGTCCAATACCTGTACGAGGGGGAGACGACAGCGCTGGTGGCCGTTCCCGCCGGCGCTGAGACGTTGGGGCCCGACGGCGTGGCCGCCGGCCTCGCGGCCCTGCCACCCGACCTGGTGGACGCGCTGCGCCAGGCCGCGATCCGCGCCGACCTCCATCGCTTGCGCGGCCTGATCCGGGAGGTGGAGAGACAATCCCCCCAGGTGGCCGCCCGCCTGCTGGAACTGGCGAACCGTTATCAGTATGTGGCGCTGAGCGGACTTCTGGAGGGCGAGCTATGTGCGAAGTGATTCCGGACCGTGCCGCCCCGGCCGACATCCTGGTGGTGGATGACACGCCGGCGAACCTCGATGTGCTGGTGGAGATGCTGGCGGAGCAGGGATTCCGCGCCCGCCCGGTCCTGTCGGGCGCCCTGGCGCTGCAGTCTGCGCGGCTTCAGCCGCCCGACCTCATTTTGCTCGACATCAACATGCCGGAGATGAACGGCTATGAAGTGTGCCAACACCTCAAGGCCGACGCCCACCTCAAAGAGATTCCCGTCATCTTCATCAGTGCCCTCCACGACACGATGGACAAGGTCCAGGCCTTCGACGCCGGGGCCGTGGACTACATCACGAAGCCGTTCCAGTTTGAGGAGGTGAAGGCCCGGGCCCAGACCCATCTGCGCACGTATCGGATGCAGAAGCAACTCGAGGAGCAATATGCCGCGATCAAGAAACTGGAGGAATTGAAAGACAATCTGACGCACATGATCGTCCACGATATGGCTTCTCCCATCCAGACGATCGGCCTGGCGGTGGACCTGGTCCTGAGTAGTGAGACGGGTCCGGGCCGCGAGAATGTCGACGTGCTGTCCCGGGCCGCCGACGCCTCAAGGAGCCTGACCGAGATGGTCAATTCACTGCTGGATATCAGCCGGATGGAGGCCGGCCAGATGCCGTTGCATCCGGCCGACGCCGACCTGCGGCATCTGGCCGAGGAGGCGGCCGAGACGATGCACCTGCTGGCCGGCGCCAAGGAGATCCGCCTCGCCGTGCAGGGCCCCTCGGTGCCCCTCCGCGCCGACACGGACTTGATCCGCCGCGTCTTCATCAACCTCATCGGTAACGCGCTCAAGTTCACCCCGAAAGGCGGCGAGGTCATCATCACCGCCTCGGCCTCGGATGGCCTGGCCCGGGCCCAAGTGCACGATACCGGCATCGGCATTCCCGAAGAATACCACGAGCGGATCTTCGAGAAGTTCGGTCAGATTGAGGGGGACCCCAAACGCGAAATTCTGCGTTGGGGGACCCAGACCGGTCAGCCGAGGCATCAACACTCGTCGGGGCTCGGATTGACGTTTTGCCGGCTGGCCGTCGGTGCCCACGGCGGCCGGATCGGCGTGCGCAGCCGTCCCGGCGCGGGCAGCACCTTCTGGTTCGTTCTGCCTGTGACCGGCACAAGTGATCTGAATTCCAAACCGGGGGGACAAGCCTCCCCAGAGCAGGCGACGTGCTCGGACCCGTGTTCCGGCTGACCCCGATGCGCAGCAGCTCTTCGGGCAGGAGGCGGGCGGGGTTTCAGCTCGGGCGGAGGGCTTCGTTGACCATGTCGATCTGTTGGAAGCGGCAGAAATGCTCCAGGGACTTGGTCAGGTCACCGTAGCAGGCGACGCGATGGATCCCATCCGACCAGTTCTTCCAGAGCTGCTCGGCGTCGCCGTCTACTCGGACGGTGATCTTGGTTCGACAGCCTCGATCCGTCTCGGGGGTGTCGGTAATCTGGCCGGTGAAGTAGAGCAGCTTTGAGGTATCCGCGAGCACGGCTTGCGTGACCTTCTCGCCGATCCGCATCTTGATCTGGGGGACCGCGCCTTCGCGACGCTCCATGACGCTGCGCAGCTTGTAGGGAGCCGCAGGGCCCTGCGGCCCATCCATCTTGGGCGTTCCCAGGCAGTGAATCATGATGGCACTGTTCTTGGAATAGTCAAAGCCCGGATTACAGACAAAACCGGGCCGTCCGGACAGCCCCTGAAAGAGAATATGGGTCATCGCACAAGGCAGGTCCGATTGGCAGATGCCGCCCAACCCCAGGTTGTTCAGCTTGGCGAAGCCGATGCAGGGGTAGGCAAGGGATCGGCACAGCGGCTCCCACATGCTGCCGTAGCAGTCCACGGTCAACACCGTTGCCTCTTCCTCGTCCAGAAGCCTTTCAAACGCCAGGGCTAGGCGGCAGGACTTGAAAATCTCCGCTGGCGAGGGCTCCACCACCTCCGTGGCACCCTTGATCCACGCCTTCGCTTCCGCTTCGGCATCGCTGTCGCTGACCGCTGTGTACAGGTCGAGCATACGCCGCAACGCAACCTGTTTGACCTCGGTGCCGAACTTCTCGCGGATCTGCTGCTCATACTTCCCGGCGGCCTGCGTCGTAAGGTTGAGGATCCTGGCCTCTCGCAAATGGTGCAGCGCGCGGAAGGGGCGTATAGCCGTAGCCAATTGCCGGTAATCGCTCGTCAGCAGACACTCGAAATTGCGGCCTTCTTTCCCGCTTGTACAAGGCGGTGAGAGGATGCCATTCATGTCCCGAATAGGGAGCCGAGAAGATCATGGTGGGGCGGTTGAGCTGGAGGATCTCCTGGAGAACGGGCATGGTCGACAGGCTCAAGTGGATGGCCAAAATGCCGTCCACCTCCTTCAGGTTGTTCTTCCACTTGCTGAGCTGATCCACGGAACTGACCAGCTCCTGGACCACAAACTCCACGTCCGCCAGCTCGTCCCCGAGTTTGGCGAATTCGGATTCGTAGAACTGCACCTCCTTCTTCAGGTCCAGGTCGGGATTGGGATAATGGCTGCCCTGGACGCCCAGGTAGATTTTGGCGACCTTGACCCTGGACTTCCTGGCGCCGGGGCTGACGAGTCCTGCGCGGTGGCGTCTGTGCCCAAAGGGCCGGGATCGATGGTCGGGCCAAGTAGGCGAGGCTGCCTGCTGCCGCGAGTCTCAGGATCTCTCTTCTGCTCGTGGGTGCTTGCATGTGACATCCTTTCCAGAAGATAGTTGACCGCCAGGGGCCGGGACGGTGGTCTCAAAACGTATGGCTCCATACCACATCCCCTGCGTCACGCAATCCCGGAAGCATTTTGTCACGAGGCCATCGCATGGACCCGGCCTCGTGCGGTATACTACCCCAGCGTCAAGAATGGGCGGCAGGCCCCTGGTAAGGAGACTCCGATGAATCGAATGTCCCTCGCAACGATCGTGTGTGTGCTGGCGATGGCAGGATGGGCGGCTGCGGCGGGCGCAGGATTGCCCCTGGCGGATACCAAATCACTGGAATGGCCCGAGGCGGATCTCTCCGGCCGGCTTATGGATGGGGCCCATCGGTTTATCGATGAGCAGATCCGCGCTGCGCGGGCCCAGCGGAGCCGGTTCTGGAAGTACGACACATCGTCCCGGTCGGCCTATGAGGCCTCCGTGGCCGAGAACCGGCAACAGTTGCGCCAGATCATCGGTGCGGTGGACCCGCGGTTGCCGACGCGCATGGAACAGTTCGGCGATGATAACAATCCCGCCTGCGTGGCGGAAACGTCGCTCTACCGTGTGTTTCAGGTGCGCTGGCCGGTCCTGGACGGCGTGTTTGGCGAGGGCCTGCTCGTCCAGCCACGCGCTGCGCCGTCCGCGCACGTCGTCGTCGTGCCCGATGCCGATCAGACGCCGGAACAGATCCTCGGGTTGGCGCCGGCGCTTGCCCCGGAGTCGCAATTCGCGCGCCGTCTGGCGGAGCATGGATTTGAGCTGGTCATTCCGACGCTGGTCAGCCGCCGCAAGCTGGACACTGATGATCCGGGGCTGAAGAAATCGGATCAGACGTACCGCGAATGGATCTACCGGCAGGCATTTCACATGGGCCGGCACATCATCGGCTATGAGGTGCAGAAGGTGCTGGCGGCCGTGGACTGGTTTGAGAAACGGGATGGGCTCCGCCAAGATCGGCGTGCTGGGCTACGCCGAAGGCGGCCTGATCGCGTTCTATGCGGCGGCGCTCGATACGCGGATCGACGCCGTGCTGGTCAGCGGCTATTTCGATTCCCGCGAAAGCGTGTGGGCGGAGCCCATCTACCGCAATGTGTGGAGTCTGCTGGAGCGGTTTGGCGATGCGGAGATTGCCTCGTTGATTCTGCCGCGGTCGCTGGTGGTGGAATACAGCCCGGTGCCGACGGTGACGGGCCACAAGGGGGATTGGCGCACGCCGGAGTACTCGTCCGGTCGCGCAGGAGTTCGAGCGCATCCCCGTGGCCGCCGGATTTGCGCAAACCGGTGCTGGTTCACAATGACGGCCAGCCGACCGGACCGGGCTCGGTTCGTGCCCTCGAGGAATTCGCCCAACGCTTGGGAGTCCGGACGACGATGTCCCTGTCGACCGAGATTCCGGCGGAGCGGCGCAGCGCCTTGCGACCCGAGGAGCGGCATAACCGCGCTGTGCAGCAATTGGAGGATCACGTTCAGTCGCTCGTACGCTCGTCGGAGCATGTGCGCGATCGGTTCTTTCTATATAAGGTAATGCCGGAACTGGCCGAGCGCCGCTGGAGCACCGAACGCCGGCACGACACCCATTCCGTTGAGAAGTTCACTCGACGGTGCCCGCCGGTTTCGCGAACAGTTCTATACGGAGGCCATGGGACGCTTTGACCAGCCGCTCCTGGCGCCCAACGCGCGGACCCGTTTGATCCTCGACACAGAAAAATGGACCGCGTATGACGTGGTCCTGGATGTCTTTGGGGATTTGTTCGCTTGGGGCGTGCTGGTCGTCCCCAAGGACCTGCGGCCGGGGGAGCGGCGTCCGGTCGTTGTGTGCCAGCACGGACGCAACGGCCTGCCGCGGGACACCATCGACGGCAACTCCTCCGCTTACAACAACTTCGCGGCCCGCCTGGCCGAGCGCGGCTTCATCACCTTTGCGCCGCACAACCTGTACCGCGGGGAAGATCGTTATCGCTGGCTTTGCCGCAAGGCGAACACCGTCAAAGCGACGCTATTCTCCTTTATCCTGGCGCAGCACGACCAGATCCTGCGCTGGCTGGAGACCCTGCCCTTTGTGGATGGCCAACGCATGGCGTTCTACGGCCTGAGCTACGGCGGCGAGACGGCGGTGCGCGTGCCGCCCATTCTGGAGAAGTACTGCCTCTCCATCTGCTCGGGCGACTTCAATCAGTGGACGCACAAGGTCGCGGCGACGGATGAAGTCTTCAGCTTCATGCGGACCATCGAATGGGAGATGCCGTACTGGAATCTCGGGCAGACGTTCGACTATGCCGAGATGACGTACCTGATGGTGCCCCGGCCCTTCATGGTCGAGCGCGGCCACCTCGACGCGGTGGGGGAGGACCGCTGGGTGGCGCACGAGTATGCCAAGGTGCGCTGGCTGTACGCCCAACTGGGGATCGCGGAGCGCACGCAGATCGAATTCTTCCAGGGCGGCCACAGCATCAACGGCGAGGGCACGTTTGAGTTCCTGCACAAGCATCTGAACTGGCCCGTGCCGGCCAGCGGTGGCGCAGGCCATGGTCGGTCTTCTACGGATCAGGATTGATTCCTGCGCCCCGTTTGTCATCCCTTCGCGGCGCTCAGGGCGGGCTCTGAACGGAGCGGAGCGGAGTGAAGGATCTGGGCTGCGCGGAGAGAAACCTCCCATGCGGTGGCCAGATCCTTCGGCTGCGCCTCAGAGCTTGCCCTGAGCGCGCGAGAGCTGCCCTAGAGCACAGCGAAGGGATGACAGAGTCGGTTCCGCGCACAGACTTTTCCGAATCCGTTTTACTCGGTCTTGCGATACCAGGGCAAGCGGGATAGCGGCGCCGCTACACTCACAGTCGCAGGACCCTCGACGATGGTCCCATCGTCGCCTTTCCATTTCCCCGGCGGAAACCGGACCATTCGGCTGGTCGCCCCTTTGGCAAGGACCGGCGCGACGAGAATGCTCTTGCCCAGCAGGAATTGGTCATTGACGTCGACGTAGCCTTGATGGGGGTACTCATATTCCAGGTGACGCACGATCGGCTCGCCCGTCTGGGCGGCTTCCCGGGCCAGGGCCAGGATCTCCTCGCCCATTCGCGTGTGCAGCAGGGCCATCTGCCCGGCAAATCGCCAGATTCTCTTGGCTCAGGACCCGCCACGGCGCCACCGAGAACTGCATCATGGGCATCAGCGCGTGGCATTGGGCGGCGCGGACGATCAGCTCCTGGTCCACCTGGTCCAGGTTGCGGAACGAGAGGTACTCCCCGCCGCCGATCAGGTCGGGACACGTGAAGGCATATCCCATCAGGCCCTGGTTGAGAAGGCCGGGGACGAGCTTGCGCAGGTCTTCCCAGGTGTGGTTCTTGTCCCGCAGCCGCTGGGCGATCGGCTGGCCTCCCATCTTCCAGCAGGCGCGGTACTCATTGAGGGGGTAATCCAGAGCCCACTTGGGCAAAGAGCTCGGAGTGCCTGTTTGGAGAGACCTCCAGATGGGATTTGGGCGGCACGAGCATGGCGCCGGCGGAGTAATACTCCGCGTCGCCGCCGTCGAATTTGAAACCATCGACGCCGTAGACCGAAATGAGGCGATCCAGTTGGCCCTTGAACCACTGCCGGCCGTCGGGACTGGTCAGGTCGAGGACCGCGCTGAACCCGTCCCACCAGTGCATGATAGCAGGCAAGGTGGGGCGGTCCCGGTTGAGAATCCAGACCGTCCGGCCCTTCTCGATCTGGCCGAGATGCAGGTTGGTGTAGACGATCCCGTCGGGCGTGATATAGGGGCAGACCCAGAGCATGATCTTGAACCCATCGTCATGCAGCTTTCGGATCATGGCTTTGGGATCGTCGAAGCGGGCCCGGGCGAAATCCCAATTGCCGTAGTCCTCGGCCCAACCTTCGTCAATCATGAGTACGCCGGGCGGGAAGCCGTGATCGATGATGCCCCGGGCATAGTCGAGGATGTCCTTCTGATTCTGATTGTAGGTCAGCTCGATCCAGGTGTTGAACTGGGGCCGCGTAAACAGCAGGGGGTCGGGGATCTTGCCCGCCGGCGGAAAGAATCGGCGGCTGACATATTGATAGACCTCTTTCAGAGTCGATCCCTGTTGTCCCATCAGGATCGTTCCGGAACGTGAAGACAGACGAATGGTCCCAGCGCGGAGCTCAAAACGGAACGGGTCCTCGGACCAGATGTAGCGTCCCTGGTCGGAGATCAGCAGGGGCTGGACCTGGTTTCCGGCCGTATCGCCGTAGGAGTCAAAGGCGTAGGGTCGGTCGTGCAGGGGCATGAGGTGCGATTGGCTGATCACTCCGGCCCACCATCGCTCTCCTTCCGCCACCGCAAGGGTCTGTGGCCCATCCGTCTTCGCGAGAACCGAACTGCAGGCCAGAAGGACCAACATGCTCCCGGCCGACAATCGTGCCCTCTGGCAAGAGGTCCTATGTGGATTCCGATCAATTTGTACGCTCCGCTTGTCATCCTGAGCGCAGCGAAGGATCTGGGCTGCGAACGAGAGAAACCTCCAATTCGGTGCCCAGATTCCTTCGGCAGGCTCAGAGCCTGCCCTGAGCCTGCCGAAGGGACAGGCTCTTCGGCTTCGCCTCAGGATGACAAAATCCGTGCCGCCCATGAGTATCTCCGAATCCATCATAACTGCGATTGCCTTTCCGTCCGATGACACTGATCCTCTCATTCGCGGTGCTCCAGTATCGTTGCGAGAGACTTGCTGAACACCGTTGCCTGGCGCAGCATCCCCACGTCATTGGGATGACAGCCGTCGACGGTGCCGTCGCCATCGGTGCCCAGCATGTCCCGATTGGACAGGAAGTGCAGGCCCGTGACTGCCTCGGCCTTCAGGTCTTCATAAATCCGGCGGCAGATCGTGCCTTTCTCGGTAGGCGTCTTATTGCTGACGCTGCAATCCTCCACGAGAAGGATCGGGGTTTGGGGCCGGACGCTGCGCAGTTTCTTGACAAAGGGTCCCACCCGCTCCGATACCTCCGCGGGGCGCATATTCCACAGGCAATCGAGGACATATACGGCGGGATCGAGCTCCGCCAGAAGTTCCGCCATCTCCGGCTCCATTCTGCCGTTGCCGGAGAAACCGAGGTTGATCACCGGTACATCAAGCTGTCTTCCGACGATGGCCGTGAAGGCCATGCCCGGCCGCGAAGCGCATCCGCCCTGGGTGATGGACGTGCCGTAGATCACGATCGGCTTATTCTGCCGGCCGGGAGACTCTGTGGGTTTCAATAAGGCTTTGTCCTTGGGAATGCCGATCTTGAGAGACTCCACGCCATTGTACAGGGGCAGATACAATAGACATTCCCTGCCCGGGACCACGCGAAAGGAGGCCTCGTTCGACTGGGCCGTGGGTCGGCCGTTCTGCACGAAGGTCCAGCGACCGTTGTCCGCCCTCATGTACAGGTCTATCCCGCTGACTCCCGTAGCCGGCATGTGAGGCAGGGCCAGGTTCCCGTTGCGAAGGGTCCAGCGTACCTTGATGACCGTGGCCTCCGTCGCGAAGCGCAGACACATCCCGGCACTGTTATGACTGAGGTCCCAGACCGGCGTTCGAACCTTGTCCTTGGCGGAGGCGGGCAGGCGGTCGTAATACGATTCGGTGTTCTCCCAACCCTTGCCTTCCAGCAGCAGGAGTTTGCCGTCATACCACAACTCCGTACCGCAAGGGTCTGCCATGCCCTGCAGCGGATCTATCTTCTCCGCCGGGACAGCGGCCAGCGTGAAAGGCAAAAGCAAGGCGGCGAATGCCCAAGAAGTCAGTCTCATACAGTCGCTCTCTCCAGATCAAATGGTCGTTCCGGTTAACGTGCGATTTCTTTTCGCAGCCACTCGATGCTCTGCTCGATCTTGCCGGGGGCTGCTTCGGACTCGATGGACAGGATTCCATCCCAGCGGGCCTTTTTCAGCACTTCGATGCAGCCCGCGATGTTCTCGGCGTTCACGCCCTCGCCGATGGCCACGATGGACGAGGCGATGCCCGTCTCCTGGCCGCGTGCCGCCCGCGCCAGGGCCTCGCTGACGTCTTTGATGTGGCAATGAGAGAGCTTGTGCCGGAACCGCTTGAGAAACTTGACGGGGTCTTGTCCGGCGATGAACGTATTGCCCGTATCGAGATTCATTCGGAGATAGGGCGAATCGAAGAAGCTGAGGATTCGTTCCATCGTGTCCGGGTTGGTCGTGTAGGGCCCGTGCGGCTCGACGTTGATGATGATCTCGTATCTCTCGGCCCATTCCAGCACGACCCGGTAATACTGCTTCATGAGGGCCATGACCTCATCGTCGGTGTAGCCGGCGGGCTTGCGGGCCCCATCGGTCGTGTCCACGCACGGGCAGCCGACGGCCTTGGCGAACTGGATCGCGCGAATCGTGTAGCCGATCCCGCGATACTGGCCTTCGGGACAGGACATCGGATATGCGGCATCAAGCTGCGACATCTTCAGCCCGAGAGAGTCCAGATATTGTTTCAACACGAGGGGGTCCGAATGCAGCGGTATGTGCGGACTGAACCCCAGGGCCTGGATGAAGTAGTCCCCATCGATAGTGCCAAACTCCACGTGCTCCAGGCCGTGATCCTTGGCAAACTGGCACGGGACCTGATAGGAAACGTCAAAGTGCCGCCAGTTGTCTACGTGCATTCCCAATTTCATCATGATAGGCTCCCCTTCAATTCGGTTGTTCGTTGTGTCACCGAGTTCGTCGGGCACCATACTACCCCAAGGAAGCATACAACGCCACCACCTGCTGGTAGGTACCGACGCCCGTGTGCGACTAATCTTCGTGGGGGACCTACGCACGTTTGTCATGCTGAGCGAAGCGAAGCATCTGGGCGGCGAATAGAACCAGCATTTGTTCTCGTGCTCGGCCCAGATTCCTTCGGCAAGCTCAGGACAGGCTCTTCGCCGGCGCTCAGAGCTTGCCCTGAGGCGCAGCCGAAGGGATGACAGGAAGGAGCGGCGCACCCCATACAACAACGTAGTCGCACACCGTCTCCCCGGCACGGGCATCCTGCCCGCGAAGTTTGTGGCATCGGCATCCTGCCGATGATTCATGGGCTGGAAGGGGTCCCCCCAACGCGGAATTCTGCGTTGGGGACCCTAAGCCCATGCCACACTGAACCGGCTTCCCGCGACCAATCGGTCCTCACACCACCGGCGTCACGGGGCCGTGACGATTTCATAGCAGACCGGGCCCAGCAGGCCGGATTTTTGCAGCGGCGTGTCCTTTGTAAAGGGGTTCCACGTGGTCCAGGCCACGCGCTTTTCCGGCGGCACGGCCTGGTCTCCGATCAGCCGATTGGGCCAGAGATTGGCTACGGTGATCTCCAGGGTGTTCACGCCGGGCTTTATGGCATCGGTGATCTCCAGCTTGAACGGGGCCCACCAGAGAACGCCCAGGTCTTTGCCGTTGAGTCTCACCCGGGCGCAGACAAACACCTGGCCGAGGTCGAGCATCACCTTCGCATCCAGCGCGGGCTTCACGTCGAAGGAGAACGTCGTCTGGTAGGTGGCCTGGCCGCTGAAGTACTTGACGCCCGGGTCCGGGGACTGCGACCAATCGAGGAGCTTTCGCATCTCGATTTCCTCCGGAGCGCCCCGCCCGGCCTGGAACCGAACTTGCCAAGGGCCTGGGATCTCAGTTCTTGCAGTGACGTGGTCCTCACCTCGGCGTGGCTCCAAGGCGAGGTGGCCGGCGGATGCAGGCTCGTTGAATACCACGAAGACTGACCCACCTGCCTTCAGTGACAGCAGTATAAGCGTGCATCCGTCCTTCTCTTTGAACTCCCGCGCTGCATACCGCGTGCCCGTCACGGCGTCCCAGATCTCCGGCTGCTTGCCCGCCACTCGGAACGAGCACTGAGCTGTCACTCGTTGGTCGGCCGGGTTGGACACGAAGTACAGGTCCGTCTCGCCCTCGCACCGGTGCGTGTAGCGCAAGCCCGCATCGGACTCAAAGTCCGGCGGAACCCCCATGTCGGCGAGCACTCTCGCCACCGCGTCATAAGGACCGTACAATGTCGGGGATTCCTGTTGGCCGCTTGTCAATTACTCGGCCCTCTGCCGACCCGGCGTTCGGCCGGCTGATCCGTGCCGGACGAATCGGGTCCCCACAGGTAGGCGGCCAAACGCTGAACCTCCTCATCGCATCTCGGGTAATCGCTCAGGCTGGGAGATTTGCGCGGGCGGGAGCCGATCACGGTCGCGCCCGCTTCCACCAGATCCCGAATCTTGCGCAGCAGGGCAGGGGTCATGGTCTCCATCAGCGGCAGGACCAGCACGCGGTAGCTCATGCCGCTGGGCAGCACCAACTGTCCCTCGTCCACCGTCGCTCCCGCCAGGAGCGTCTCGGGGGCACAGCCGTCGAAATTGTAGCCTTTGCGGTCGGGGACCGGCGGCCGGTCCCTGCAAAGCCGAGGCAGGGGGGCGAAAGACGTGCGGGGCGCCCTCCGGCGCCAGGTAGCAGATGTCCGCCACGGGCACGCCGCGCCGCAGCATGGTCTGGCAACGGGCGAGGTACTGGTGCCAGGCGCCGACCATGTCCCACCACGTCTGCGTGCGCTCGTAGTGGACGCCGTAGGGCCCCATGGTCATGCCCGGCCGGCGGTCCAGCCACGGCTGGTGGGCATAGCGATGGAACGACCAGCCGGTTGATGCCCATGCAGAAGGCCCAGTCGGCCTGCGGCTTCATGATCCCCGGGTGCAGCCGCCAGGCTTCCTTGGAGTCGGACGTGAACGACTCCGCCGCCACGATGGGCCGGCCGAGCGTGTGCGCGATCGAGACCGCCTCGATGCAACTGAAGGCGGTGTTGAAGCCGTACCCCTGGGCCCAGAACTCGCACATCGGCACATCCGCCACGCCGCCCAGGCTCAGGTCGGCGCAGGGATTCATGTCGTACGGCTCGATGGACAGCCCGAAGCCGTGGCGATGGGCCAGGGTTTTGAGGTGCTGGGCGTGGTTCTCGATGACCAGTTCCTGGGCGGTCTGACGCAGGTCCCAGAGGAACCGCTCGGAGATCTCCAGGCTCTCCACGACCCGGCCGGTCATGACGGGCAGGTACCGCAGCGGGTCGTAGCCGCGCCGGCGCTGGAACTCCTCGCGGAACTTCGCCGTCCAGTTCTGGGCGCCCATCTCCCAACTGTCGATGTGCAGCATGGTCCAGCCCGCAGTGCGATGGTCCGGGCGTGGGCCGATCTCCCGCAGCAAGCGTGCCGACGAAGGCCTCGAAATGCGCGTCGAGCGCCGCCGGGTCGAACTTGTCGCATTCCAGAGCCCAGTCCCGGTTCGGGCGCGGGCCGCGTGTTGGCGCCCGTGGTGGTGCGGCCGAAACGCAGGATGGTCCAGTGGCCCTCCGGCACGTCCCACGCGAGCCGGCCATCGGGGTCCAGGCGGTCCGTCAGGTCCACGACGCGATCCCGGGCGATGGTCGCCTCGGCCGGCAGCGAGGGATACTCGGCCGGCGCGGGCAGGTACGGCTTGACGCCGGGCTGCGACGAATAGGGGCTGCGCACGTACAGCGCCTTCTCGTCCAGGTCGGCGATGCGGTGCTCGCCCTCGGGCGTTGGGAACGCCAGCACGGCTACATCCCGGTAGAAGCCGGCTCGCAGCGGCTCCACTTCTTGCGGAGCAGGACCGAAGAACGGCGGTCGCGGCTGCGGCTGCGGCAGACGTGCCGTCGAAGTCGGCGTCCTCCGACCACATGGGTCTCGCTGGCGACGAGGTGCTGCATGGACTGCTCCGGCTTGACCCACGGGCCGCCGCTGCCCGTCCAGCCCGGGCCGGCGTTCAGCGTGATCTCCAGGCCCAGCCGCTCCGCCTCGGTCACCGCATGCTTGAACAAGGCCCGCCACGGCTCGCTCATGAACCGGACCGGGCCGTGCGGGATGCCGACATCCACCTCCATGAGGATCACGCCGCCGATACCGGCCTGCTGCATGGCCTCCAGGTCCGCCGTGATGCCTTCGCGGCTGAGATTGCCGTCCATGAAGAACCAATAGACCCAGGGACGTGCGGCCGGCGGCGGATTGCGGAAACCGTCCACCAGGCTCCCGGCCCAGCCCGCCGGCGAAGCCAGCAGCATAGCGATAGTCATCAGGAGCACGGTTCTAATACGCATTCGGAAAGATCCGTGCGCGGTATGGAGTTTGTCATCCTGAGGCGAAGCCGAAGGATCTGGCCCTCGAAGGGGAGGTTCCTCTCGCTGGCAGCCCAGATCCTTCGCTATGCTCAGGATGACAGGAGGAGCGCACGAATCAATCCGAATCCGTATAAGGGAGCGGGACAATCCTCGGTTCCATGCGCGATTCGTTGCTGTTCGACGTGCCATGCCGTCACCTCGTATCCTGAGCCATGTTGCCTACGTGACCTTCTCCATAACCTCTATCAGAATCCGGCCCGTCTGTCACGTGTTACCAGGTTGTGTGGCAGCCTCAAGGCCTCCGCCCCTGGTTCGTAGTGTGCTCGTAAGAGCATAGGAAGATAACGCCTGACGGCGTCACTGGGGCCCCCAACGCGGAGTTATGCGTTGGGGACCCCACTACAAACAAGGATCCCCTTGGCTTGGGGATGCCGGCCGGGTACGATGGTGTCGTCCTCCATAGGCCATGTTTCGGTATGAAGAAAGGACGCAAGCATGAAGAAGACCTGTCTGTTGCTTATGGCTCTCCTGTCGTCCGTCTCGCTCCTGCACGCCGCAGATACGCTGGACATGTACGTGATTGACACGGAGGGCGGCAAGGCCCTGCTGATCGTCTCGCCGGCAGGGGAGTCGATGCTGATCGACGCGGGTTTTCCCGGGTACAAGGATCGGGATGCGATTCGCATCGAAGAGGCGGCCAAGGCGGCAGGCGTCAAGAGGTTCGACTACCTGGTCGTGACCCACTATGACCTGGACCACGTGAACAACGTCCCGGCGACCGTGGCGCAGGATTCCGGCCGAGACGTTTGTCGATCATGGTCCGGCGGCAGTCCATGACCCAGGGACCACGGCGGCGGTCAAGGCTTACGATGCGGTGGTGGCCAAGGCCAGGCACTTGGTCGTGAAGGCGGGCGACAAGATCCCGTTCCAGGGTGTGGACGTCCTGGTTGTGACTTCCGCAGGTCAGGCGATCAAGACCCCGGTCGCGGGGGGCGGGGCCCCGAATCCCTTCTGCGACACCACGCCGCCCATGACCTGGAAGGGGGCCAACGAGGACGAGTCGGAGAACGCCCAGTCGGTGGGCCTGCTGTTTACCTTTGGCCGGTTCCGCATGCTGGACCTCGGGGACCTGACCTGGAACAAAGAGCGCGCCCTGATGTGCCCGAACAATCCGATCGGGACCGTGGACGTCTTCATGGTCAGCCACCACGGCAATGACATCTCCAATTCCCCGGCCCTGGTGCACGGCCTCAGGCCCAGAGTGGCCATCATGAACAACGGGGCCCGGAAGGTCGGGCATCCCTCGGTTTTGAAGATCATCCGGTCGTCACCCGGCCTGGAGGCCCTGTACCAACTGCACTGGTCGGTTCGCGGCGCCGAGGGCAATGCCCCGGACGAATTCATCGCCAACCTCCAGGACTCGCCCGACGGCAAGTGGATCAAAGTGTCCGCGTCGCAGGATGGGAGCTTCACGGTCACCAATGGCCGGACCGGCGCATCCAAGACATTCAAACGCTAACGCTTCTGGGGTGTGAAACAATGAGAATCTACCTGGTTCTGTTGGGCTGTTTGCTGGCCGGGTCTGTGCGGGCGGAGGATATCAATATCCTCGACTGTGGGGCTGTGCCCGATGGAACGACGCTTGCCACGCCGGCCATTCAAAAGGCGATTGACCGCTGCGCCTCCACCGACGGAGGCACGGTCACGGTACCCGCGGGCCGGTTCTTGACTAATACGGTCTTCCTCAAGAGCAACGTCAATCTGCATCTCGGCCAGGGGGCAGTTCTGTTGGGCTCCACGGACCCGAAAGCTTTCACTCAGGCCATCGTGTATGCCAACGGCATTGAGAACGCCTCGATCACCGGGCCCGGGACCATCGATGGGCAGGGATTCAAGAAGCACTATCCCACCAACGGACCCCGACACAACGACATTCGCCTGTTCCGCAGCAGGAAGATCACGGTCCAGGACGTCACGCTGGTCAACTCGCCCAGTTGGGTGTTTCGGATTCTGGAGTGTGACGGCGTGTCCGTCCGGGGCGTGCGGATCTATTCGTTCGCCAACGAGAACAACGACGGCATCGACATCGACGGCAAGAACATCACGATCTCCGACTGCCTCATCGACTGCGACGATGACGCCGTGTGCCTCAAGAGCGATAATCCCAACTACCTGGTGGAGAACGTCGCCATCAGCAATTGTGTCATCGCCTCCAACTGCAACGCCATCAAGTTCGGCACCTCGAGTCGCTGCGGGTTCCGGAACGTGTCGATCGGCAATTGTGTGATCCGGCGGCCCTCCGAGGCGGCCCAGCGGCACTGGGCGACCACGATCCCGGGCGTGACGCGCGACGACACCGTGATTTCGGGCCTTGCCCTGGAAGTGGTGGACGGCGGCGCGATGGACCAGATCGCGATTACGAACATCTCCATGACGGGGGTACAGACGCCGCTGTTCATTCGCCTGGGAAGCCGCAACGGCCCCGGCTCGCTGCGCAACGTGGTCATCAGCAATATCACCGCGACCAACGAGAGCCTGATCACCAGCTCCATCACCGGCATTCCGGGCAGCTACGTGGAGAACGTGACGGTTCGAGACGTGATCTTCACCTACAAGGGGACGGGAACCCTGGCCCAGGCGAGCGCTCCGGTTCCGGAGAAGGAAGCGACCTATCCGGAGAACCGGATGTTCGGCCCCAGCCTGCCGGCCTATGGTTTGTATGCCCGGCACGTGAAGAACCTCGTCTTCGAGAATTTCCGTTTCAACCTGGGCGCCCCGGATGCGCGGCCCGCCGTGCTTTTGGATGATTGCCACAACGTCAAGCTGATCGACTTTGACGTAGCGGCGCCATCGAACGACCAGCCCCTGGTCCGCCTGATCCAGTCCACGAATGTCACCCTCTCCGGATATCAATCCATCGCGCCGGTGGCGAAATTCGTGCAGGTGGAAGGGAAGGCGTCCTCCGGCATCAAGCTCACGGGGAACGATCTCACCGGGGTGAGAAGTGCCATCACACTGGACCAAGGGTGTGAAGAGTCCACCGTCAAAGAGTGGAACAATCTCAAGTAGCCGGCGCAGTTCAGAGTACCGCCTTATGAGTTTTGCCAGACAAGATCGGAATCAAGGTCCATGGATGGCCGGGTGGCACGCCCAAGCGCAGCTTGAGCGTGTTCTCCCTGTGCGAGGAAGCACCGTCAAACAAGTTTGGCCGTGGCACCCAGGAACTACCGAAGTTGCTCGTCAAAACTCATGAGGCGGATTAGAGCCTCGTACGTGCGGTACTCCAAACGGATAGAATGGGAACACGATATGACGAAATGCCTCAAGATCCGATCCAAGTCTCTCCGAAACCGGTTGGCTATATTCGGCCTTGTTTTCGCAGGCATTCTTCTGATGCCCCAAGCCCGCGTCCAGGCGAACTGGCCCGGCTTCCGCGGTCCGACCGGCCTGGGCTACACGACCGAGGAGAATCTGCCTCTCACCTGGGGCGGCCCGGCAAAGGAAAACGTGCGGTGGGTTGCGCCGCTGGTCGGCCAGGGACACGCCAGTCCCATCGTCTGGGATCAGGCGGTCATCGTCTGCACCGTCAACTGGCCGGCGGACGTCCAAGACCGCAAAAAGGTCATCCCGGAGCATCATGTCGCCTGCTATCGCACGTCCGATGGAAAGTTGCTCTGGGATACGCTCGTACCACCGGGACCCTGGCGGCGGGAAGACTTCCGCAGCGGACCGGGCGGGGGCTACGCCGCCGCCACACCCGTCACCGACGGCAAGCTCATTTACTGTGCGTTCGCCTCCTCGGTCCTGGCGGCGCATCGATTTCCAGGGCAAAATCGTGTGGCGAAAGCCCATTGTTCCCTACTCCTTCGACGTCACGCTGGGCAGCAGCCCGGTCCTCTATGGCGACACCGTCATCCTCCTGTGCGCGATGGCCAAGAAGGAAGACTCGCGCATCGTCGCCTTCGACAAGACCAACGGCGAGGTGCGATGGGAGAGGAAATTCCCGCAAATGGGGTTCGGGCACAGCACGCCTCTGATCCTTCGGATCGCCGACAAACCCCAGATGCTTGTGGTGGCCTCGGGCATGGAGGAGGCGGGCGATGCCCTGCAAAGTCTCGATCCGGCCGATGGGAAACTCCTGTGGTGGTGCCGGGGCGAAGGAGACGCCTCCTCCCCGGCCTACGGGCAGGGCCTCGTCTACTTCGACGATGGCCGGGGCGGCACGGGCGTCGCGGTGGATCCGACCGGCTCGGGCGATGTCTCCGGCACGCACATTCGCTGGACCACCACGCAGCGGGGCGAAGCCCTGAGTTCGCCCATCGTGGTCGGCCCGTACCTGTATCGCCTGCGTACTCCCGGCGTCCTCCAGTGCTGGGAGATGGCCACCGGCAAACAGATGTACTCCGAGCGTCTGCAGGACATCTCCACCGCCTGGGCCAGTCCGATTGCGGACCCCAAAGGGCGTCTATTCTTCGCCAACGCCGGCAAAAGCTTCGTCATTCAGGCGGGGCCCGCGTGTCAAGTCCTGGCCGTCAACGATCTGGGCGACGGCAATCACCCCTCGCCCGCCGCGGCCAACGGCAGACTCTTCCTCGTCGGAATGAAGAACATCTACTGCATCGGCAACCAGATCTCGGCCGGCCAGGGCGAGACCTCGATTTGCTCAGAGACCTGGAGTTCCGAGATCCCCATTCCTTTGCCGTCCAGCGGCGTGCAGACAAAGCGCACGTACCGCCCGGTGAGCGGCTGGGCGAAGGCGAGCGGAAATGAGTAGGCCAGGCGACCGCCGGCCGGCAGGCTCGCATAGACCGGACTGTCGTCGTGCTCCCAGGGCTCGTAGTCGCCCGGAGGGTTCCACAGGTCATCGTGCCGGATCGTTCCGGCGGACTGCCACTGCCGGCCGTCCTCCGAGACAGCCACCTCAATCGAGGCCGGATGGCAGAAACTCGCGTTCGGCTGATGCGTGCTCACCCGCACGCCGGCAACCCGGGCCTGATTCTCCAGATCGACAACGAACGTGACCGCCTCGCCCGAATCCCAGAAAGCGGTGGCGGCCTGGACCGTCTTATCCCGCACGTAGTCCGTCGGGGCGATGATGATGCCGTTGGTCAGCTCGCCGCCGTCGCGGTCGGGATTGCCGGACGAGGAGCTGGAGATTCGACTCGCGGTGTAGGGTTTGCCCTGGGCCAGATTCCTGCCCCAGCGATACGTGACTTTCGCCCGCTCCCAGCCCGGACCAACGTCTATACCATCGGAATATCCGGTCCGCTCGGCTTGGCCGCCGGGGCCATGGCCTTGCAGGTTCATCCGGACCCAGTGCATCGTTGGGTCGCGCCGGCCCGCTACGTGGATCGTGTAGCGGTGCGGCAGAGAGCGAACCAGCTCCGTGTGGGAGCGGACCACGTCGCCCTCGTCACGGTGCTCCGTCCAATGGTAGGTCACCTCGATCGGCTGAAATGTGGCATCGCGCGGCTGGTGGCAAACACGCAGCAGCAGGTCCTGGATGCCGGGCATGTTGTAGGTCGCCGCACCGCTCTTGCAGAAGAAGACGCCCCGAAACCACGCTTGCCGTGCGCCGGCCGGGGCAGCGCCGAAGCTCTGAAGCACCTGCTCGTCGAACGGGAAGTCTCCATCCTTGTTCAGGTGAAACTGCTCGAAGGTTGCTCCATCCCAGGATCGGCGCAGGGAGACCCAGGACTGCGGCGAGCGGTTGGTGCTGATGACGCCGCAGGTGACGGCCGTAATGTCGGTCGGGACCGTAAGCCGCCACGTGACCGAGCATTCTCGGCCGTCCACACCTGCACCCAGGGTGGCTTTGTACATGCCGTCCGGCTCCTTGTCGCTGAAGACGTTGTCTTCCTCGACCGCGGTCTGCCGGTATGCTCCGGCGTGCAGGGCGGGCCATAGCTCCGTCGTCTCCACCTGCTCATCCGCACGCAGAAGGACTTCGTTGGTGCCGACTGTCAACTTGGGCAGCGTCAGCCGATCCAACTGGGTGATCGTGACCACGCGGAACGAATCGAGGCCGACATGGCCTTCGCTCTGCGCCGCACGCATCTCGATCTTGATCAGGCACTGCGTTACTCCCGCGACTTCATCCCGAAGCGCGATGCGCATGGTTTGCGGGCCGGTTCCTTCGGCGTGCCACACGGGGCGCCAATGCAGGCCGGCGTCGCGCGATACGCAGATGCTCAGAGAATCTTCGGCGGTCGTACGCAGGCCGGTCGCCTCCATCCGCATCGAGGTAATGACATTGGCGGCATCGATCTTGAAAACGGCCCACGATGCCGTGGTCACGTCTGCCGGATGCAGAGAGGGCCCGTGGCCGTCCTCGCTTCGCAGCGCCACCGCCCGATCATCATGGAAGACCTTGCGGCAGTCGCGTGCGGCGAGATTGGGCTCGAATACCCATCGTCCGTTGCCGCGAATGTGGTTCTCGCCGTTCGGGCCGTCGGGATCGGAGCCGTTGGCCATGGGACGGAAGTACGCCAGGTCGCCGTCCGATTCGGTGCCTTGCCGGTCGCGGTTCAGCGGCGTCCAGTACCGCGTGTAGGACTCGTAGGGCCGAAGGTTGAGCACATAGCGATGGCCGTAGCGGGCGTTTTGGCAGTACCGATCCACGTCGAAGCCATCGGTATACGAGGAAGCTCCGGCCTCCAGCGTCCGCTGGAACGCGACCGGCTGGTCGGCGGCACAGCGCCAGCCGGAGGGTCCCGGATGCGTGCCGCACGCCGGCGCGTAGTGATAGAGGTAGTAGTGCCCCGGCTCGCTCTTGCCGCCGGAAAGCACGCAGGCGTGGGCCTCCTTGATCTGGTCACAACTGGCCACCTGCCCCTCGTGGTTGTAGCAGTAGATGCTCATGGAGGAATCGAACAAGTGCCAGGTCTTGCCGTCATCCCACGAGACCTCGCTGACCGTGTGGTCGCCGAGCTGGATGTAGCGGGCCTGGTAGCCCAGTTGCCGCCAGCAGGCGATGTTCAGCAGGGAGATGATGCCGCAGTTCATGGCGCCGTACGAGTTGAAGTGAAGGATGGGGTCGAGGATGTACCGTCCGCCCTCCGTGGCGCAGCTCATTTGATGCCGCGCCCGTCGGCCCCAGCGCCAAATGGCGATGCACTTGTCCTGTGGGGTCTCCCAGTTGCCCGTGGCGGACGCGACCAGCGACGGAAGGTCGGTGTAGTCGGGCACGTTATCCGTGGCAAGGTGGAGATTGTAGACGGCCGCGTGGGCGGGCCGGCCGAACGGGATGCTCACGAGCAACAGGACCAGGATGGGAATGTATCTGGGCATCAACCTTTCTCTCTCCGGATAGACAGCATACTCCGCGTCACGGCGAGCGCGGCACGATCTTGAAGGCGACGTCGTTGCCGATGTGCAGGGCGTGACCTCCCGTGGTTGTCAGCTCCGGGATCGTCACGGACAGCTTGCCGCCGCGGCACTCGACCGTCTGCGGGTCCAGGTAGCGGCCGCGCCACGTGCGATAGAGCCGCACTTCGTAGTTGCCGTCCTTCAAGCCCGCGATCGTGAAGGAGTCCTTCGCGACGCTCGTCTTGGCGTTCACGACCCAGCCGAAGATGAGTTTATCGCTCTTCATCGCCCAGGCGTCACAACCCGTCGCCTCGACTGCCGCCGGCTGCAGGTCGAGGTGCGCCAAGTCGATGTCGGCGACAAACTGGCGGAAGTAGGCCATCTGGTTGGTGACAACGCTGTCATTGATCGTATTCGACCAGGCCCACCAGAAGGGCGTGCAGCACAGGCCGTTGGCCAGGCTGACCCACAGGGCGTTGTGGTACATGGCCAGGTAGCCGGGCATGCCGGGCTCGTAGTAGGTGTGGTCCCAGCCGCACTCGCCGACGAGGGCGGGCTTCTCGAAGCCCTTCCACAGGTTCTGCGTCTGGGTCGCGTAGTTGCGGTAGCTGTACCGCAGCGGGCTCTCGTCGGCGGGATCGACCTTGCCGGTCTTGGGCATGGGGTGTCCCTGGGCCTCGTAGATTTCCCGGGCGGCGATGTCGAAAATCTTGTACCCGCCGGGCCACCACTGGCCGATGCCGCCGCTCTGCGTGCCGGTCGTCGGGCGGCCGTAGGGGTCGTGCTCGTTGAAGAAGGCGTCCATCTTGCGGCACCACTCTTCGGCGGCGGCCTTGTCGCCCTTCTCCCAGCCTTCGGTGCCGTTGATCTCGTCGATGATGAACCACAGGAAAAGTGCCCGGCTGTAGCCCCAGCGGGCGATGATGTAGCGATGCAGCTTCTCCTCGTATTTCCAGGCCTCCGCGCTGGCGAAGAAGCCCGTGGCGTCGGTGACCAGACGATAGGGGTTCTCGCGGTAACGGGCGTTGCCGCCGCCCCAGACGGCCTCGGAGATGAAGGAGTGGAACCAGAGGTTCCAACTGATGTGGATGTCCGCGTTTCTCGCACCACTCGAAGATCTGATCGAGCCGATCCACCCGGTTCTGGTCATATTGGCCCAGCCCGGTGCTCAGGGTCTCCAGCGGCGTGTGGAAGAAGCTGATGAAATTGCCGCCGCGCCTCTTGAGCTCATCGAGGTTCGCCTCGGTGATCGCGCCCCGATTGCGCTCGAAGCTGTCGTTGTACCAGAGGCCGACGCCGTAGAAGGATGTGCCGTCGCTGTACAGCAGGTAGCGCTGGTTGGGCGCGATCCGGACGAAGCCGTGATGGGAGGAATCGGCCACCGTGAAGCTGCCCGCCTGACTCTGCGCGGTCCCTTCCTTGTCCTTCACCTTCACGACGTACTGCCATGTCCCTTTCTCCGTCGGGGCGAAGCGGACCATCCAGGGACTCGGCTTCTGCGAGGGATTGTAGAACCCCCAGATCTTCCACGCCTTGCCGGAGGGAGCGGTGAACTCGGCCCACAGATCGACCTGGTCCGGATCGAACGGGTTGGTGTAGCTCGCCTCCAGATCGATGTTCAGCTCGAACTTCTCGTAGAGGCCCACCGACGCAGACGTGCTCGGCTGCGCAGAACGGATGGCAGGTGCCGCCGCGATCGTTGCCGTACAGAGTCCTGCGACCACGATCAGAATGCTCATGACATGCTTGGACATGGTTTTCTCCTTATTGCCTATTGCACAGTGAATTCCCATTGACTCTGTCCGCCTCTTTTCAGAACGATCTGCTGCCTGGTGCGGGGTGTCCGCCGGGTTGGATCGTCACATCATATGCTCCATAGAAGCCCCGGAACGTAACCTGGCCCTTTTCGTCGGTCTTCGCGGTGAGGCTGGTCTGCCATTGCCGGTGAATCAGGTCCTTCAGCCGCGTGTAGACCGGCTTGGGCTCGCAGTCTGCGCAGCAGGCCGCCGCCGGGCAGCCAGATCTGCCGGTCGGACAGGCCCCACCAGTTGATCGAGACGACCGCCGGATGGCCGAAGCACAGCCGGTAGAACTGCTCGGCGAATTCCGCCTGGGTCTCCTCGGTCCACGTCCCTTCGCGCCAGCCGCCGGTGATCGGTTTGCCGCCGGATTGCGGGATGTACTCGGTGATGTGCAGGGGATAGCCAAGCTCGCCCAGCCGGTCGAGCGTGGTCCGCACCTTCTCGGGCGAGAACCATTCCTCGCGCGGCTCGTGGGCCTGAATGCCGAGTCCCGAGATCGGCGTGCCGCGCCGCTTCAACTCCGCGACAAGCTGATAGAATCGCTCCCGGTCCGGCTGGCGGGCGATCACCATGATATTCGTTGAGGATCAGATGGGCCTTGGGATTGGCCTGGTGAGCGGCTCGGAAGGCCTTGTCGACGTAGTCGACGATCTCCGGGATCGACGCCTGCACATAGTCCTTGGCCCCGATGTCCTTCCACGGCCGGCAGTGGATGGGCTCGTTGACAACGTCCCAGATGTCAATGGCCCCGGCGAACCCGCTCACCTCCCTCGTGACCCTCTCCAGCATGCGCTTCTCGGACTCCTCCGGCGCGAGCTCCGCCAGCCATTTCGGCGTGCCGGACTCGTTCGTCCACACGAGCGGATGGCCCTTGGTCGTGATGCCCTTTTCCTGGCACCACTTCACGGCCGCGAGCGTCTCATCCCGCGGCGTTGTCCCCGGCTGTCGTTCGTAGCTCGCCCAGTAGAAGGGGAACACGGCAAAGTTGAACAGTTCGCTGAACCGCTGCTTCCACAGATCCACGTTGGGCAGGTTCCGGGCCCGGACCAGCTCAAACGCGATGCAGCCGAAGAGAAACTCATGCCCGGTCTGATGGATCTGCACCGAAGCGTTCGCCATCGGCTGACCCTTGCTGTCTTTGAAGCACAGGACCGCATCGCCTTTGCGGTACTGCTCCGCACCTTGTGCGGCCTTGGCCAGATACTCCGCTTCCACAGCACGTGTGTCCGCGGCTTGTCCCCGCGCGCCCAGCGACACAGCCGAGAGCAGCAGGGCGACGAGCACGGTCATTCTTGAACAGTGGGGTGCGTAGGCTCTCATAACCACTCCTGTCATCTGGAACGATGTTCATCTTTGACGGACGAGGATAACAAGGACCGGCAGCCTTGGAAACCCTCTCTCCGATGGTCCGCACAGATTTGTGTAAAAGCCTCTGACACAATGGACGATTCGACGGAGCTCGCTCTCCACGTCATTGCGGCGCAGGCGGGAAGCAATCTCCCGCGCGGCGGATTGAGATTGCTGTCTGCGCTGGCGCTGTCTCGGAATGACATACTGAGATTCATTCCGTCAGGTGCTCTGAGGGGACTATTCGGTCTGCGTTCTCACGTAGACCACGAAGGAGATGGGGAATTCGAGCGTGCCGTTCCAGATAGCTTTGATCGCCGGGTCTTCGTAGGCGTAGTTCGGGTCGGATCGCAGGACCAGCGTGCCGCTGTACTCGCCGGGCTCCGTGATGCCGAAGTTGCCCACGTTCACGACGAACGCCCCGGACTTGCCGGCGCGTACGCGGATGCGCTGGGGCTGTCGGTTCGGGCCTGCAGGCAGTTCCCGGCCGTCGGCCAGCCGCAGGGACAATTCAAAGGCGGCCGCAACGGGAATCGTCTTATATGCGATACTCGCGGAGCCGCGATGGCCGCGCCGGCCCGCCGCCGTCCCGTAAGCCCCATGCCGCTCCGAAGTCTCGATGGCAATGGCCCCGCGCATGCTCGCATCGGTTTGCGGGTCCGCGATCAGCTCCAACTGCTCCGCCCGGTCCTTTTCGACGATATTGACATCGAAGGGCACGGTGAATTGACATTCGTATGTCGGTCCGCCGCTCGCGGGTGCACGCATGACGGGCGGACGCCCGAGACGTCTTCTCAGGCCCATAGACAGGCGCTCCCAGAGCGTGAGCTTCCTGGGGGCGATATTGACGATCCTGCACCTGGTGTGGATTTCGGCGTGATAGATTCCCGGCTCCGCCGGTTGAGTCCAGGCGTTGAGGATCTCGGGAATGTGGTACAACGTGCTGGTGAACTGCCCGCTGGTATCCATCAGCCGCTCGCCGCCCCAGACCTGTTCCTGGAATTCGATTCTGCATCCCGCAATACTGAGGGAAAACGGCCTCTCCACGCTGATGCCGACGGACTGCCCGACAGGGTAGGCGGTGCGGGTGACGATCTTGGGCCAAAGAAGCAGCGTGAGGATGTGCGCGCCTTGCTCCGGCGTGACGGCACGCTCGGCCAGCAACTGGGTGAGCCGTGCCGCGTGCTGCGCGGACGGTGCCGCCCGGAACCGGGCCATGGCACGCTCGACACGCCAGTCGTGCACCTTCAGCACCAACAAGCCGCAGGCCAGCAGGACGGCAAGCGCAAGGGCACTCCCGAAGACCAGTCGCGACAGCCATCGCCCAACCTGTCTGTTCCACATTGTGCCTCTGTGTGTCTTCATCTGCCTGTGTTCGGCTCTGGGACCCCCGGGGAGGGGACCGGGAATTCGAGCCGGCCGTTCCAGATGGACTTGATGGTGGGTTCATCGAGGGCGTAGTTCGGATCAGGCTCGAACACGAACTTGGCCTCATACGTGCCGGATCGCGCCGGCATGAAGTCCAGGAGAGGAAGATCTACCCCGAAGTCCCGGCCGGCATAGGCTCGTAGCCGAGGCCGAGCTCCAGCGTGATGCTCTTTCTGGTTCCGTCGGGCAGTTCCAGGAAGCAGCGAAACACTACATTCGCGGGCAATTGCCTGGCGGAGACATGGAGGTTGCCCGGTCCACCGGCAATCCGAGGCACCCTTGAGCAGCTGAACGCGGTCTCTCATGCGGCTGTCCAGCTCGGGGTTCGAAAGCAATTGCACTTGCTCTGCCTTCGCTTCCTCGACGACGTTTATGTCCACGGGCACACTGAAACGCACCTGGTACCACTCTTTCTCAGGCGGAGGCAACCAGGTTGCATCTTCATCCGCGTGAGCAGGTCGGTACAGAAATCGCCCGAAAGGATTCAGGAAGTAGAACTCGCGCCTTCCTGGAGGAGGGCCAGGAGGTAGTGATATCGGAGTTCCATGCTGAAGCTTGCCGGGCTTATCCGGTGCCACGGGAGAAACCACACACCTCCGGTCACCGTGCCGAAGTAGGTCGAGTGACTGTAGGTGTCGGCGGGTCTGGCCATCGGCGAGGACATCCACCTCGACACCTCATCGTGGTGTGAAAATGAAGATAGAAGGGGAGGGCCGTGCTGATGGTCGGTTTCCTGCCGACGGGATAGGCGCTGCGGGTGGCGACCTTGGGCTACAGCAGCAGCTTCAGGATTCTGGCGGCCTGTCCTTGCGTGGGACTGCGTCTATCCAATAGAGTCAATCAGCTTGTTAGCCCCTGCCTGGGAAGGATTCGATTGGAACGCACGCATGGCCATCTCCACGTGGCAGTAGCGCACCATCCACCAAGCCGCCAGCAGGACCGAGTACGATGCCGATGCCAACGATGCAACGTACGAGAACCTCTCTTGAGTCTTCGTCGTTGTCCGCCTTCTTGCTCGCATAGTGCCCCGTTACCCGCAATGAACCTACTCGTCATCACCAGTATAGCCGCAGGTTCTTGGCATACAAGTATTGGCAGGGCACGGGATGAGGGTGTGCGACCGCGTTTTGTGGGGGCATCTGGGCCTTTGTCATGCTGAACGAAGTGAAGCATCTGGCCACGAATGCAACTAACGGTTGTTACCATGCTCAGCCCAGATCCTTCGCTGTCGCTCAGGATGACAGGTGGGGTGCACGAACGCCACGAGACTCAGTCGCGCACGAATGAGGTCGTTCTCGTCTACCGTGTGGCTCCGGCGCCCGTGACGTGCTATACTCATCCCGACCTCAATCAAAGGTGATGTTATGGCTGCGCGTTGCCCATTGTCGGTTGTGTTTGCCATCCTGGTGGTTTGTCATTTGGGTGTCGGCCCGGGGGCCTGGGGAGCCGATTTGTCGGAGGGGTTTCGCGATCCGCCCCTGTCGGCGCGGCCGGCGGTGTATTGGGCGTGGATCAATGGGCTGACGGACAAGGCGCAAATGACACGTGAGCTGGAGGAGCTCAAGGCCAAGGGGATCGGCGGGGTGTACATCTTCGACGTGGGGGCGCAGGACCCGCAGAAGATCGTGCCGGCGGGACCGGCCTTCATGGGGCCGGAGTCGCTCCAGGCCATCGGACACGCCGTGCGCGAGGCGACGCGGCTGGGGCTGGAGGTCGGGTTCGTCACCTCCAGCAGTTGGAACTGCGGCGGCCCGTGGATTCCGCCGAAGTACGCGAGCATGGGACTCTATCACAGCCAGATCACGGTGAAGGGGCCAACGCGGCTTTTCCGACCCGCTGCCGATGCCCACGTTGCCCAAAAACGCGCCCCGCGACGCTCAGGGCCGGCCTGCCTTCGTTCAGGAGGTAGCGGTTCTGGCGGTACCCGGGCAGTGGGGCAAACTCCTGTGATCGACGACGCCAACGCGATCGTCGATCTGACGAGCCGGATCGATCCGGACGGCCGACTCCAGTGGGATGTGCCGGACGGGGTCGTGGACGATTCTCCGATTCGTCTGCGCGAATACGGGGCTGTCGCTGGTGCTGCCGAGCCCCAATTCCCGCGGCTTGGCCATCGACCACTTCAATCCCGAGGCGACCCGTTACCACTTCGAGTATCTCCTCGACAAGCTGCACCAGGAGTTGGGCGATTTCAAGGGCACGGCCCTCAAGCAGATGTACGTGTGCAGCTACGAGCTGAGCGGCTCGACGTGGACGCCCGGCTTTCTCGCGGAGTTCCAGAAACGCCGCGGCTACGACATGACGAGATACCTGCCCGTCCTGGCCGGCGCCACGATGAAGGACAAGACCGTCGCCGAGCGATTCCTGTATGACTATCGCAAGACGCTGGGCGACCTGCTCGTCGACGCGTTCTACCGGACCGCCACGGAACTGTCCAACAAGCATGGTCTGCGTCTGTGCGCGGAGGCGGGCGGGCCGGGACCGCCTTTGCACCAGGTGCCCGTCGATGCCTTGAAGGCCCAGGGTGCGATCGACATCCCGCGCGGCGAGTTCTGGAAGGACCACGATGTCTGGGTCGTGAAGGAGACCGCCTGCGCTTCGCACATCTACGGCAAGGGCATCGTGGACATGGAGTCCTTCACCAGTTGGCGGCACTGGCAGGATGGCCCGTTCGAGCTTAAGCCGCTGGCCGATCGGGCGCTCTGTGACGGGACGAACCATTTCACGCTGCACACCGCCGCCCACAACCCTGGCGCCACCGACCGGCCCGGCTGGGTCTATCACGCGGGCACGCACGCAGGGCCGAATACCGCGTGGTGGCCCAAGGCCAAGCCGTGGCTCGACTATCTGTCGCGGTGCTCGTACCTGTTGCAGCAGGGGCTGTTCGTGGCCGACGTCTGCTACTACTACGGCGACCAGGGCTTCAACTTCGTCCCGCCCAAGCACGTCGACCCGGCGCTGGGCTATGGCTACGACTACGATGTCACAAACGCCGAGGTCCTCCTCTCCCGGATGTCGGTCAAGGACGGCAGGCTGGTGCTGCCCGATGGACTCGGTTACGAGTTGCTCGTTCTCCCGGAGCGGGAGGACATCGATCCGACCGTCCTGCTGAAAGATTGAGCAACTGGTGCAGGCCGGCGCGACGGTGGTCGGACCCAAGCCCACCCGGTCCAACGGGTCTGGCGGAGTATCGCCGGCGGGATGCCGAGGTCCGCAAAATCGCGGCGCGGCTCTGGGGACCGTGTGACGGCACCACGTGCAAAGAGAATGCCTTCGGCAAAGGAAGAATCGTCTGGGGCAGCAGCCTGCGCGATCTCCTGCAAGCCCGCGGCCTGGGCCCCGACTTCGGCTTCGTCTGTGACGACAAGGAATGTGACCTGGACTACATCCATCGCCGCACCGCCGAGGCCGACATTTACTTCGTCATCAACAAGCGCGAGCAATGGCAGCAAGTCACCTGCTCCTTTCGCGTGTCCGGCAAGACGCCCCAGTTGTGGCTGCCCGATACCGGCGAGATCAAGGCTTGCCCATCTTATGAGCAGGCAAAAGGTGTCACCCGGCTGCCCCTGCGGCTTGCGCCCTTTGGCAGCGTATTCGTCGTCTTCCGAGATGTAGCTCAGCCGTCGTGGCGAGGGCGTCCCGCCCTTGTACAAAGTGCCGAGGGCGTCTCGCCCTCGGAAGAAAGCAAGGCCAGGATGGCCTCGCCACGTGGGAGTGCCACACGCGACCAATCCTGGGAGATCGATGGCCCCTGGCAGGTGGCGTTCCCGCCGGGCTGGGGCGCTCCCGCAGCGAAGACGTTCCCGCAGCTCATCTCGTGGACGCAGGACAGCGATGAAGGCGTGAAGTACTTCTCCGGCGTTGCCACCTACCGTAAGACGCTCGATCTGGCCCCCGATCAACTTGAGGCCGGGAAAAGGCTGGTCCTCGATCTGGGCCGCGTCCGTTTCGTGGCCGAGGTGTACCTCAACGGCCGCAGTCTCGGCATTGTCTGGAAACCGCCGTTCACGGTGGACATCACAGACGCGGCCAAAGCTGGCGCGAACGAGCTTGTCATCGAGGTCGCCAACACGTGGTCGAATCGACTGGTCGGTGACGCCCAGATCGGAGGGCCGGGACTTCTGCCGAACGAACATCGCCAAGTCTCTCACCTGGACCGTGCCCTGGAAGGACACGCCCCTGCTGGACTCCGGCCTCCTCGGCCCCGTCCGGCTGATGATTGTTGGCAAGTGATGATGGGCACAGTTCCGTAGGGTGCGTATCACGCACCATCTCACCACAGGCACAATGCGGTGCGTGATACGCACCCTACGGGCTCCTTTACGCTCGCCAGGGGCGCTGGCGTTTGACGCCGGCGCTGAGGATCTTGCGGGCGATGATTACGTCTTCGCGGACCTGGAAGTCGAACATGCCGACACAGATGAAGTCGGCGCCGTTCTCAATAGCGTACTGGAAAGCGGCCTGCGGCGGGATGGCGCCGGCGGCGAGCACTTTGAACGCGATCCAGGGGATCGTGACGTTCTTCATGAATTCGACCGTCTCCTGCGGCTGGGTGCACCAGACGTTGTCATGGTCCAGGTTGCCGCCGACGTGGAAGGGCTCCCACTTCTCGCCGCGGGGATTGAAGGACCAGTAGTTGGGACTGTGCAGGGTCTTCAGGTAGAAATCGGGCGTCAGATCCGCCTTCTCGCAGGCGATGGGCACCTGCAGGTCGTGCGCCCCGATCCCGGCGACGACGCCTGTGTCCTTGATGCACTGGAGGACTTTGGCCAGCAGGTCAATTTGTCCATCCTTCACGAGAACGTCACTGACGTTGCCCTGGATGTACGCGCCGACGGCGCCGTTGTCCACGGCCTTCTTGATATCCGTCCTGAACGCTTCAAGGTCCCGCGTTCGAGGCTTGATCTGCACGATCCACTGGAGCTTGCCGCCGCGTTCGTTCCAGTAGCGGGTGAGCAGACCGATGACATGGTCGTCCAGCCGCAGGACCGCGGTGTTGATGCCGCACTCTTCGCACAGCTCCCAGGTCTCGAAGATCTTCTGATCCGTGAAGTACTGCCGCAGGAGCGAGGATACGTAAACCAGGTCCCGGCTGTGGGCATTGAAGCTGGTCAGGTTGCCGCCGACGATCAGACGCGTGATCGTCAGCTTGCCGATCTTGCCCGTGGGCAGGTTGCCGGTCGAGCCGGTGGGCTCGGGCGGAACCGGCTTCTTTTGCAGTTGCGCCAGGAGCGTTTGCTCTTCGAGGCTCAACGCCACGGCCCCGGCGGCGGAGCCGGCCAGCGACTTCTTCAGGAAATCCCGACGATCCAATGGATTCGACATATTGCACCTCCAAGTGGCACGGGCATCTTGCCCGTGATCCTCAATTCATGGGCGGGACGCCCATGCTACGGAGACGCCTTACGGCGTCGCGGCCAGCGGTTCATAGAATTTCTCCGGGCGCGGGCCGAGGGTGTTGGTCAGCACGCCGAGGCCCTCGATGGTACACTCGATCCGGTCGCCGGCTTTCAGGAAATTGCCGGTCGCGACGCCTACGCCGGAGGGCGTGCCCGTGCAGATGACATCGCCCGGCTCCAGGGTCATGATGTGGCTGAGGAACGAGACGATGTCGGCCACGGCGTAGATCATCTGTGACGTGTTGGCGTTCTGGCGGACTGCGTCGTTGACCTTGAGCACCATCTTGAGGTTCTGCACGTCGGCGATTTCATCCGCCGTGACGAGGTACGGTCCCATCGGGCAGAAGCCGTCCGCCCATTTGCCGTTGAGCCAATCATAGAAGTCGTCCCAGGGCCGCTTCTGGCGATTCTGCGCGAACGTCACGCTCCGGGCGGAGACGTCGTTGGCGATGGCGTAGCCGGCAATGTGGTCCGGCGCGTCGCTGGCGCTGATACATTTGGCCGTCTTGCCGATCACGACCGCCAACTCCAGCTCGTAGTCGATCTCCCTGCTGTACACGGGCCAGGGAATGGTCGCGCCGGGATTCAGAATGCAGGTGGCCGGCTTCAGGAAGGGCCGGGGCACCGTTGTCAGTCGGGGCGAGTCCGACAGCCCGAGGTTGAAGCCCCGTTTGAGGGCCGCCTCTTTGATGTGCTCGCTGTAATTGCCGGCCAGGGCGAGCACCTTGCCCGGCCGGGGGATCGGCGCCAGCACCTTCACCGCGTCCAACGGGATTGTCTTGGCCCTCGGCCCGGCGAGTCGCCGGAGTTGATCGGAGGATGATAAGCCGCGTTCCAGGACCTCCATGATGCTCCGGGGCGGGTTCGGACCTTTCCACGCGGAGGGAATGTCCACGACGCCGCGCTCCATCAGGATGCCGCAGGAGACTGTGTCGTCACGTCGATAGGTCAAGAGCTTCACGTTCGGTTCTCTCCTCAAAGCCGCTGGGGTCCACCATTTCTGATTCCCTGGCTTACACAGGGCGACAGCCGCAATCATAAATCATAAATCATAAATCGTAAATCCCCGTAGGGCCGATAACCATGTTTCCTGGGGTCTGCAGGTGGTCGGCCGCGCGATTTGCCTCAAGCGGGAATTGCCCGAAATCCGATGATAGCAATACCGGACGATGGACGTTCGGCCCCGATAACGGGGTGGTTTTGGAAGGATGGCTACGGATGACGCTACGCGAGATTTGGAGCGGCACGAGCAATTGGCTGCGGTCCCGCCGGTATGAGCAGGCCGGACGTTGTGAGCCGGTGCTTGACAACGATGGACTGCTGACGATGGCATTGGAGCCGCAGGAGGATTTCGAAGATACCAGTTCCGCCCGCACGTCGCATGGGCCTATCATGGTCAACCCCGTTACCACGCTGGATCGCCGGGAATCGGTGGAGAAGCTCCAGGAGGGCTTCAACCGGCTGGTCGATCAACTCGAGCAGATCAACGACCACCTCAGTGAGCAACTCACGCAGCATCAAGAGCTTATGGGCCGGGTCCGGCAGCTTCCGCAACTGCTGGAAAGCCTCCCCTCGGCGGTCGAGAACCAGAAGCATCTGACGACCCGGCTTCTCGACCAGCTTCGCACCACGGCGGCCAAGGACCAGCAATTCATCGAGGCGGTGGGCAAGATCCCCGCCGAGACGGCCCGGCAGACCGATACGTTGACCATGATCAATCACCAACTGGAAGCGGCCGCCGATTCCGATGTCCAGCTTGTCGACAACTTCGTCAAATTCAAGGACAGCCTGGACCGCCTCAACCACAGCACGGCCAAGAACACCGAAGGCATCGTCCAGATGAGCCGGACCTTCGCCGCCAGCGACCGCTATCTCAAGTACGTCGTCACCAAGCTCAACAAACGCTACGCCTGGGTCCTCGCCATTGCCATGACCGTCTGCGGCGCCGCGATTTGCACCCTGGCCGGGATCATCCTCTACCTGGCGCGATAGAAAAGCCGTGGATCGGACGGGCGGAGCTTCGGAACCGCCGCTGTTGGCACGCAGAGAACGCCACCGATTTGCGCACCACGACCATGTTTCGATAGACGCTTGTGGCGCCCTCGTGCGACAAGACATAGACTCGTAAAATGCGGGGTGAACGAGTCCACTACCCGGCATGAGCCCAGGACAATACCCCCCAGATCCCTCCCGTGCTACGCTTCGATGGTCGGCGCAGGCACGTCCACATTCTCTTCGGGCTGCGGATTCTGCCGGGCCAGTTTCCGTTCCTTCTTTTGCTCTTGCTTCTGTTTCTTGGCGATCTCTCTCATGCGCTTTCCCTGGCTATAGTGGTTTTTTCCCAATCTGGCCTCCTTAAAAAGGCATTTCAAGTTCACAGACTACGCAACATGCAGCGCTCTCGCATCCGGCCGACCAGCACTACTCTACTGCTTGTAACACAATCCGCGCGGTAAGTCATGGGATTTCTACAAATCTCACACAAAGCCAAAGAAAAACGGCCGATGACGATGCTCCCCTGATGAGTCTTGACGAACGAATTCTGCAGCAGGTAGTGCCGCGCTCACGTGGTGGGCAGGATCGCAAGACGCCTGGACCGGAGGCGCTGGCGCAGCCGGCCTGATGAGTTTTGACGAACCACTTCGGTAATTTCCGGGTGCCACGGCCAAACTGGTTTGACCGTGCTCCCTCGCACACAGAGAGCACGCTCAATCCTTCGCGGCTCAGGAGGGTCGCTGCGCTTGGGCGTGGCACCCGGCGATTCACAGAGGTTGATTACCGATCTTGTCTGTCAAAACTCATTAGGGTGGGTTCTTAACCCACGCGTGACCTCTCTTGCATATCAAGCCGGATAGCCGACGGTCTGGGCGAAGAGGACGCGCTGGTCGGGACGCAGCTTGAACTCCTTGGGGGTGTTGGTCTTGTCGCAGTTGTGGAACCAGGCGGCCAGGCCTTGCGAGGCGGCGAACAGGTAGACGTTCTGGGCGATCAGGCCGACGGCACAGTAGTAATAGGACTTCTGGATCTCCGGGTCGTTGATCCGGCGGTCCGGGTTGCCTTCCAGCACGTAGCGGGCGAGATCGACCACGTAGAAGATGTTGACCGGGGCCGTGGCCGCAGCGCCTCGGCCGGACCGGGCGCGAAAGTCACCCGCGACGACGGGCGTCAGACGGTGGGGGACCGCCTCGTAGAGGTAGACGCCTTCGGGCAGGGCGACGTACAGGTCGATCTCCTGCGAATTGCTGGCCGAGGCGGCGGTCCGGCCGGCCTTGCCGAAGTTCCCTTTCTCGCGGTTGACGCCGAACGCGGCCCAGAGGAGGTTCGACAACATCTGCGGCGGCAGCTTCTCCGCGCGGATGTTGCGGTTCGTCCGGCGCTCCTGCAGGGCCGCCAGCACGGACTTGCCGCCGTCGGTCTGGGGCTTGGGCAGGGTGATTGGTTGCAGGTCCTGCGCGGGAGCGGATGATGCACTCGCCAGTACGGCAAGGGCCGGCACGGTTTTGATGAAGGTTCGGCGGTTCATTGAGTTTCTCCCATCATAGCTCAGGTTAACGACCGTTCATAGTGCGTCCGCGTAGGGCGAGCGTCCCCGCTCGCCTGAAGTGGCACGGGCATCTTGCCCGTGATCCGGAATCCATCGGCAGGATGCCGATGCCACGAAGTCGTGCGAGGACGCACGACCTACGAAGATCGCCCGACGGCGTCATTATAAGCGAGCAAGGGGCGAGGCAACATCTTCAGGCCGAAGAGGAAACGCAGGACGTTGATCCTTCGGATGAGCAGCTCGTACAGGGCCATGATGACGATGAACGAGATCGTCGCGATGATCAGGTACTCGATCCAGAGGCGGGTGTCGAGCCGGAGGACGTAGTAGCCGACGGTCAGGATGACCGTCTGGTGCAGGATGTAGAAGGGCAGGACGGCTTCGTTGGCGTACTTCAGGAAGCCGTTGCTGAACCGCAGGTGCCGGCTCGCGAAGCCGCAGATCGCGATCAGGTGGGCCCAGCAGAGGAGCCCGCGGAGCGCGGCGAAGGTGACGCTGCTTTCGGACAGACCATGTTCCTTCGCCAGAATCCAGGCCACACCGAGCGTAAGGACGCCGACGATCAGCCCGGCGAAACGATGCCGCTCCATGGCCTTGGCCGGTCCCTCGCCGGCGCCGAGAACGAAGCCGATGATGAAGATTGCCAGGTACGGCAGCAGGCTCCAGCCGCCGAAGCCCCGCTGACCGAGAAGGCCACCCTTGAGGGCGGGCGAGTTGGCGATGAATTCCATGATGGCGATGGGGATCGCGAGCAGGAAGATCAGGCCGGGCACCGTCAGGACGCGGGACAAGGCCGCCACCAGACGGTCGCCGGGACGGGACTGCAAGACCAGAAACAGCGGCAGGGCGATGACGGAGAAGAGGAACAGGAACTCCAGGTACCACAGGTGGACGCCCATCCAGGCGAAGTTGCCGCCGAGACCGAACCAGCCTTCGAAGTAATGCGGGTACCAACTCCAGAAGGAGCCGGAGTACTGGCCGTGGCTGACCCGCTCCAGATAGACCTGCCAGGGGGCGATGAACACGAAGATCCCGAACACCAGGGGGACGACCAGGCGCTTGACCCGGGAGACGAGATATTGCCGCCAACCCTGGTGGGCGAGGGCATGATACGCCCCGATCCCCGACAGGACGAAGAACAGCGGCATCATCCACTGCACCACGACAGTGACGATCACCATGACGGCCGGGGTCGTTCGGGGGCTCTTGACGTGCCAGCCCTCCGTGTCGAAGAAGCGGGCATTGTGGAACAGGAAGACCACCATCATGCCCAGGACCCGCAGCCAATCCACGTCGTACCGCCGGGTCAGTTCCGGACGACTGGTTTGAGAGATGCTGCTCGTCTGTGTCATACGTTTCGCCCATCCATGCGCGGCTCGCTGCTACGCCGCATTTCACAAGTTGCACGGCTGAGATTGCTTCGTCGCTGCGCTCCTCGCAATGACATGAACAGGGGTTGTATGTCATTGCGAGCGAAGCGAAGCAATCTCCTCGCCATAATCGCGGACCTTGCGCAATATGCCGTCATCTCCCGAGCACGCTGCGGAGGACTTCCATCGTCCGCGCCGTGGCTCCCTGGTTCTGACGAATCACCGCCTGTCCTGCCTGGGCTATTCTCCCGGCATAGGCCGGGTCGGACAAGCATTTCTCCATCGCTTCTTGCAGGTCGTCTTTGTCACTGACCTGAATGGCGCCCTGGCCTTGCAGCAGGACCTCGACCGTCTGGCGGAAGTTGAACGCGTGCGGGCCGAAGATCGTGCACTTGCCGAGGGCCGCCGCCTCCATCATGTCCGAGCCGCCCATCGGCACGAGCGAGCGGCCCACGAAGATCACCGTCGCCAGCGAGTAGAACTTGCGCAGGTCGCCCATCGTGTCGCCGAGGATCACGGCCTTTCGTGGCGAGGGCGTCCCGCCCTTGTCTTTCGTGGCGAGGGCATCTTGCCCTTGTTCTTCCTCGTGCGGGCGTTCCGCCCTCGCATTTTCTGATGCGGGTGCGGATTCGGGGTCCTTTGC
Organism: uncultured Planctomycetota bacterium; assembly: GCA_963699595.1. GTDB lineage: Bacteria > Planctomycetota > Phycisphaerae > Sedimentisphaerales > Anaerobacaceae > PLanc-01. The sequence continues at coordinate 11,864 of CAVOUO010000023.1, read as the reverse complement.
GCTGGAGGGCGTTGCCTTCTCTTGGGAGAGCGAGGCCAGGATGGCCTCGCGACGCAAGGGCGGCACGCCCTCGCCACGGGCTGTGCCTTTCAGTTGGCTGTAGCGGACCAGCGGGAATCCCATGCGCTCGATCAGCTCGGCGACCTCGTTGAATCGTTCGGGCTTGCGCGGCACGATGGCCAAACGCAGGCCGTCGAAGCGGTTATCCTGGAGGAGCGATTGGTAGACGTCGAGGATGATCTTCTCTTCCTCATCGCCGGTGCCGCCCGCGACCCACAGTCTCGCCCCGCCGAGATTCAACTGCTCCGCGAGCGTCTCGGCGCCCTCGACCCGGTCGGCCACCTGGGCCGTGTCGTACTTCAGAGAGTTGGTCACGAGCACCCGCTCGGCGGGGCAGCCCAACTCGCGAAAACGCTCGGCGTATTCCGGCGTCTGCGCCAGGACGCGATCGAGCTTGCCGAAGAACGTGCGCGTGATGCTCTTGATCCTGCGGTAGCGTGCGAAGCTCCTGTCGCTGATGCGGCCGTTGACGACGAGCACCGGGACACTCCGCGCGTGAGCGGTGAAGACGAAGTTGGGCCAGACCTCCAGTTCCATCAGCAGGCAGACGGCGGGGCGGAGACGGTCGAACGCCCGGCGCGTGACCCACGACAGGTCGAAGGGGAAGTAGAAGACGCTCCACTTGTGGCCGAAGAGCTTGTCGGCGCGGGCGAAGCCGGTGTCGGTCGTCGTGCTGATCACGATCTCGAAGTCGGGGAGCTGCTTTTCGATCTGGGCGAGGAGGGTCTGGGCCGCATTGACCTCGCCCATACTGACCGCGTGCAGCCAGATGCACTTCTTCTGTGGGTCCTTGCGCTCGACGCGGCCGAACCGCTGTCCCCAGCCGGTGCGGTAGCGCCCGTGCCGGATCATGCGATAGAGCACAATCGGACTGACGGCGATCCCCGCCAGCAAATACACCACATCCAGGAGGAGTCTCATGGAAAGTCCTTCAGCACTCCATTGCATCGTCAAAACCGGCGAAATGATATGCGCGGGAGGCGAGGATGTCAAATGAAGCGCAGGGTCGTTGGCAGGATGGTATGCCACTACGTTTTGTGGGGGGGCCTCTCTGCATTTGTCATGCTGAACAAAGTGAAGCATCTGGCCGACGAACGCAACCGACACCTGTTACCGTGCTTGGCCCAGATCCTTCGCTGTCGCTCAGAGCCCGCCCTGAGCGTAGCCGAAGGGATGACAGGTGAGGGCACACGGACTCCACGAAATTTGGTCAGAGACCCAGGATGAGTACCGTGCACCATCTTGTGCCGATAATGGAACGGTGCGTGATACGCACCCTACTGCAACTGCCCGTCGAGCGGCTCTTTGCCCAGCATGTTCAGCCAGGAGTCCGTGAAGGCTTCGAGGTCGCGGGCGTCGATGACCTCGTCGAGGAAGAGATCGCAGCGGGGATTCCACGCCGGATCGGTCGGAGTGGTCCGCCAGGCGGCGGCGAAGACCGCGAAGTCCATCCCGTCCACAAGGCCGTCGTCGTTGAGGTCGATGTAGGCATACGGCACCGGGTCCGACAGGTGCAGAAAGGCGGTGCCGCTGGTCGTCGGCTCCAGGACGACGTTGCGATTCCAGAAGAAGTTCATGCCGAGAATGCCGTCGAGCGACCCGCCCTCGGGCGACTCCATGTCGAGCACGATGAAGGGGACGTGCGCGAACTCCAGGGCCCCGCCCATCGCGTCGATGCGAACGTAGTCCAGGTAGTAGCCGGGCACCTCGTTGGAGCCGCCCACGCCGCAGATCTCGGCGGTGAAGTCCGGCTCCAGGGGCAGATTCAGCTTGGCGGCCATGTTCGTGCTGATGATCGAGCTTTGGGCCCCCGTATCGACGAGCATCCGGCCGGTTCGCAGGATGTTCAGCGGCCCGGGTTCGCCTTGCAGCACGCCCACGTCGGCGAAGAAGGAGCCGCCCGTCGGAAGTGTCATGGCGCCCATCGACAGCAGGGTCGGCGTCAGGGGGAGCCACTCGCCCAGGATGTTCTCCCAGTCGCTCAGATCGGGAAACGCATAGTAGCTCGCCGTCGCGACCGGCGACAGACCGCCGAGCTCCATCGGGATCCTATGGCGGTACACCGAGGGCGACGGCGTGTAGGAGTCGGTCATTTGAATATCCGGGCTGATGTAGGTCTTGCCGCGGACCACGACCCGGCGCGGCTGGTCCACGTGGATGATCGTCGTATAGAAGGCGATGAACGGCGTGCCCACGATGGCGGAGACATTTTCGCCGTTCTCACAGGAGATGGCGGGCGAGGCCAGGGCCGCGACGTTCGTGTGCCCGACCAGCCTGGTCAGATCCAGTTGGCCGTTCGGGTCGATAGCCCCCAGGCCGGCGGCGAAAATACCGATCGGCTGGGTAATCGTCGTATCCGTGGTCCCGCTGACGCCGCCGATGGGAAACGTGCTCGTGGTCAGGTGGGAGCCTGTCAAGCCCAGGATCTGGGCACTGTCCCCGGCGGCCAGATCGACCACCGAGCCGGTGTCCAGGATGCCGACGACGAAGTTCTGCTGGGCCGGGGCATTGAGCGGCTTGCCGACGTAGGAAGGTGCCAACGCGTGCTCCCAGTCGAAGTCGTCCGAGCTGCGCCGGTCGGAGGTGACGATGGCGATCAGCGGTGAAAAGCCGGCCACGGGCGGCTGGGGCAGGGACGGCGTCTCGGCGGCGATGCGAATGTCCGGCGATGTCCGGGGTGATTTGGCCGAAGGTGTCACGGCCGTGATCTTCAGGCCGTTGGCCAGCCGGATACCGGGGTTTTGCGGGACGATCGGCGTCGTGCCGGCCCACAGTCCGATATTCACGTACAGTACGATAGCACTCGTCAGGATCAAGAGCCGTCTAATCATTGCTCGACCCTCCTATATCAATACGTCCTCTTCACCCCCGCACTATCTATTATATCAGCACGGGGGGTGCCCGTGCAAAGAAACCCCGCCCGCCGGTCGCCGTGCCCGCCCCCCGCGCGAGCACGGCGACCGGCGATGCGCTCCAGAAGTAAGTGCCACACTGGCGCGCGTTTGTGACCGACTTTCCCGGCCCCGGCCGGCAAAATGCGACATTTCGCCCGGTAGTGGCAGGGCCGGAAGGGCACCAAGACAACGCCTCGCGGCGGACCTACGAACGAAGAGGGAATTCACTCGATTGGAGCCGGTACATTTGCTATACTGGTGACATGGAATCCAGGAGGAGAAACCCGGTGAGAGCGCCAGGAATGTGGCCCGGCCACCCCGGCGCCAAGGCCTGCATGCTTCTGGCTTTGGGCCTTTGCTGTCTTGTATCCTCGCCCGGCTGGTCGAAGCCGGCGGTGGTCATCAACGAGGTCATGGCCTCCAATACGAAGACCCTGGCCGATCCCCAGGGGGCCTTCGACGACTGGATCGAGTTGTACAACGCGGGCGACGCCGCCGTCGATGTTGGCGGCATGTACCTGACCGACGATCCGGGGGTGCCCCGGAAGTGGCGGATTCCGGCGGCTCTTTCCGGTCTGCGCGGCGGCACGGCCATCAGTCCCAAGGGTTATCTGATCGTCTGGGCCGATGGAGATGTCAAGGACGCCGGCCTGCACGCGAGTTTCAAGCTGGGCGCCGAGGGCGAAGAGGTCCATCTGTTTGCCGCCGACGGCGTCACCCTGATCGACAGCCTGGAGTTCGGTCCGCAGACGCCGGACGTCTCCTATGGCCGTTATCCGGACGGCGGTCAGACGCTGCGTTTCTTCGAAGTCCCCACCCCGGATCACACGAACAGCGAGGGATACCTCGGCGAAGTGGCGCCGCTGCGCTTCAGTCACGAACGGGGCTTCTACAGCAGTGCCTTTGACGTGACGATCACGACGGCGACGGAAGGTGCGCAGATCCTCTACACGCTGGATGGCTACGCTCCGCATGAGGCACGGGCGACGACTCCTCCCGCCCGCAGCGCCACCGGCCGCCGGCCTGGCGGCGCAGAACCGGCGCCTGCCCCAACGGACCCGGGGGCCAGCCTCTACAGCGGCCCGATCCGCATCGGCAAAACGACCTGCCTGCGCGTGCTGGCGGAAAAGCCCGGCTGGAAGCCGACGCCGGTCTATACGCAGACCTATATCTTCGATTCCCGCCCGGAGCTGCAGACGCTGCCGGTGGTCTCGCTCGTGGGCGGCGGCGGCACCGTCTTCTACGAGCCCAACGGCGTCATGGCCATCGTCGGCGGCACCTACAACGGCGGGGTCTGGGGTCCCTCGGGCCCCGACAGCTACAACAACATTCTCGACCGCGAGCTGGAGCGGCCTGTCTCGGCGGAGTGGCTCTTCTCGGGCGAGGACGAGGGGTTCCACGCCGATTGCGGGCTGCGCGTCCACGGCAGCCCGTATATCCGGCCCCGCTACGTCCGCCAGAACGGCTTCTGGTCGGGAAGCGGCAAGATCAGCCTGCGGCTCTACTTCCGGGGCGAGTACGGGCAGAGCCGGCTGGAATACCCGCTGATTCCGCAGTCCGACGTCGAGCAGTTCGCGACCGTGATCCTGCGGGCCGGCCACAACGACGAGACCAATCCTTTCATCAAGGATGAGCTCCTGCGGCGGCTGCACAAGGACATGGGCCAGGTAGCCTGCACGGGCACCTTCGCCAATCTCTTCATCAACGGCGAATACAAGGGCTTCTACAACCCGACCGAGCAGGTCAAGGAGGAGTCCTGCCAGGAGTGGTTCGACAGCGACAGGTCCTGGGACGTGATGACGATGAACGGCATCCGCGACGGCGACTCCGCGTCTTTCGATGCGATGGTCAACTATGCCCGCGGCCACAACCTCGCCGACCCCTCCTATTACGCCGAGCTGTGCAAGAAGCTCGACGTGGTCTCCTTCATCGACTACCTCATCATCCGCCTGTGGCCCAACGACTGGGACTGGCCCCAGAACAACTGGTCGGCCGCCTGCGAGCGTTCCGCGACGGGCCGCTGGAAGTTCTTCGTCTGGGATGCCGAGGGCACCTTCGAATCGTCCCAGTTGCAGCTCGACCGGTTCAACGAGCTCGGCACCCAGGGCAACGCCAATGGGTATCTCTACCAGGCCCTCCGGGCGAGCCCGGATTTCCGGATGCTCTTCGCCGACCGGATCTACAAGCACTTCTACAACGGTGGGGCGCTGAGCGACGAGAACATCCAGAAGCGGTTCTCCGAGCTGCGCGGCGAGTTGCTGAGCGTCATTCCCAACATGGCCACGTACATCATCGACACGTGGACGCCGAACCGCCGCCCCGTCTTCCTGAATGCCTGCACGCGGGTGGGCATGTACACGTTCGCCGGCCCCAGCTTTGCCGTCAACGGCGTCCCCCAGTACGGGGGACAGGCCTCCTCCGGCGATCGGCTGTCCATGAGTCTCGTGGATGGCCGGGGGACGATCTACTACACCCTGGATGGGAGCGACCCGGCGCAATCCGGGCTGGCGTTGGGGCCGACCATGACGCCGCTGGTGACCAGGGACTCCGCCAAGCGCATCCTGGTCCCCACGGGACCGCTGGTCGAGCGACTGGCGCAGCGCCCGGGAGTTCGACGATTCCTCCTGGCTGTCTTCGTCCGGCCTTCCCGGCGGCATCGGCTTCGGCCGAGGCTCCGGCTATGAGTCTCACATCAGCGCCAACCTCGGTAACCGGATGTACAACGTCAACGGCTCGTGCTACATCCGGATTCCCTTCCAGCTCAACGGCGACAAGGGCGCCCTGGACACCCTGATCATGCAGATCCAGTACGATGACGGCTTCATCGCCTACCTCAACGGCAACGAGGTCGCGCGGCGGAATTTCGTCGGTGAGCCTGCGTGGGACTCCGCGGCCACCGCCAGCCACGACAACGCCGAGGCGATTGTCTTCGAGCTCATCGACCTGTCCGATCACGTCGGCAAGCTGCGGCAGGGCGACAACGTCCTGGCCATCCAGGGCCTGAACGCCTCCGCGAAGGACAGTGACTTCCTGATCGGCGTCGAGCTGACGGCCAGTCAGGAGGACACCCGCGAAGGTCCGAGCGGCCCGCAGACGTACCTCGGTCCCATCGCTCTGACGCGGACCACACAGGTCAAGGCCCGCGTCCGGGGCGGCAATACCTGGAGTGCGTTGGCCGAGGCGATCTTTGCGGTCGGGCCGGTGCAGGATAACCTTCGGATCAGCGAGATCATGTACCACCCGGGCGACGCGGGCCGGCCGGGCGATCCCAACACCGAGTACATCGAGCTGACCAACATCGGCGCCGAGCCCCTCGACCTGAGCTTCGTCCAGTTCACGAAGGGCGTCCGCTTCACTTTCCCCGATCTGCAACTGGCGCCGCACGCGTTCTGCCTGGTGGTCAAGGATCGAGCCGCCTTCGAGGCCCGCTATGGCCCCGGTCTGCCGGTGGTGGGCCAATACGCCGGAAGCCTGAGCGATAACAGTGAGCGGATCGAATTGCAGGATGCCGCCGGCGCGATCGTTCACAGCTTCCGCTACGAGGACAACTGGTTCCGCACCACGGATGGCTTGGGCTACTCGTTGACGGTCCGGTATCCGGATGCGCCCGCGACCTCCTGGAGCACGCAGGACGCCTGGCGTCCCAGCGTGGTGCCGGGCGGCTCGCCCGGGTCGGACGACAGCGGCGTCATCCCGGCGGCCGGGGCGGTGGTCATCAACGAGCTGCTGGCCAACCCTGCCGGCCAAGGCTCTGACTGGATCGAGTTGTACAATACGACCGACCAGGCCATCGACATCGGCGGCTGGTTCCTCAGCGACGATGCGGACCGGCCGGCCAAGTACGAGATCGCCAAAGGCACCATCCTCACGCCGCACGCCTATCAGGTGTTTACGGACGACCGGCACTTCGGCAACCCCGACGATCCCGGCTGCCACGAACCTTTCGGCTTGAGCCGGACCGGCGAGTCCGTGTACCTGTGCTCCGGCGCCAAGGGACAGATCACCGGCTACCGCGAGCACATCAAGTACGGCCCATCCGACACTGGCGTAGCGTTCGGGCGGTACGTGGATGGGGCGGACGGCGTGCATTTCGTGCCGTTGGGCGGGGCGACCCCCGGTGCCGCCAACGCCGATCCGGCGCTCAGCCCCGTCGTCATCACCGAGATCATGTACCATGCGGACAGCCCCGGCGATGTCGAGTACGTGGAACTGCAGAATGTCGGCAGCGCCGAGGTCACGTTGTACGACGCTGTCGAAGGTTGCCCGTGGCGCTTCACCGATGGCCGGGGTGTCGAACTGCTGTTCCCGGAGGACCCGCCGATCAGTTTGCCGCCGCGCGGCTATCTGTTGTTGACCAAGGACCGCACCGTGTTCGAGACCCGGTACGGCGTCCTTCCCTCGGTGCCCATTCTCGAATGGGGTATGGGCAGCCTCAGCGACTCAGGCGAGGGGATCGAGCTGAGCCGGCCCGGTGAGCTTACCGATAGCATCCGCACCTGGATCGGCGTGGATTCCGTCACGTACAGCGACGGTGCGCACCACGATGATTTCCCCGCCGGTCTGGACCCCTGGCCGGTCCAAGCCGATGGCCGGGGACAGTCGCTGACCCGCATCGACGCGACCCGCTGGGGCGACGATCCCCTGAACTGGCTGACGGCGGCCCCTTCTCCCGGCGCGGCCCGACAGCGTCCCAACCGCTGACGAACGGTCAAACTGGTACTCCCGCTACCCTAGACTGGTGGGTGGCAGCGGCAAGCGCCAGCTTGCCGATGGCTCGTAGGTGCGCCTGCCAACCATCGGCAAGCTCCGAAGACTCCGCTTGCCGCTGCCACCCGGCCGCATCCACTGCCAGAACGCGGTTTGAGACGGTCTCTATACTTTGATGAAGGTCCTCTTGCGGTGCATATAGAAAAGGATGAGCCATAGGATCGTGAAGCCGGCGACGGCGCGGACAAGGTCGTGCCAGTTGCCCGTCCATCTGGACAGGCCCCGCACGAAGATGTCGCCCAGCACGCGGAAATCGAACACGTGCGTCGCCATGTAGACGGCGATGGCGTTCATGCCGATGACGACGAAGAAGAACGACCAGCGGCGCAGATGCAGCACATCGATGACCAGGTAGAACAGGCCCAGCAGCAGCAGGCTCCAGCCGGCCGCGAACAGGACCATCGAGCTGGTGAAGAGGTGCTTGATGATGGGGAAGATGAGTCCCCACTCCCAGCCGACGACCACGCAGGCGACGCCGGCGCCGAGAAGGATCAGCACTTTCCTTAGCTTATCGAGATCAGACCGCAGCAACTGACCCGCGAACACCCCCATCATCACCATGGCGCCGAAGGCCATGCTGCTGAGAATCCACGTGTAGGGGGGATTGGTTCCATCCTGGAAGCGGCCGAGGATCAGCCGGTCGATGTAGATGGCCAGGTTGTCCTGCTGGCCGAGGGGGTCGGCGCCTTGGCCGGGCGCCGGGACGAGCATCAGCAGACCCCAATAGAGCAATAGGAGGGCGGCCGTCACAACAAACTGCCAGGGCAGCCGCAGGTTCAGGATGAGAATCGAGGAGATGAGATATCCCGCCGCGATGGTTTGGAGCGTATTGCTGTACCAGTGTAATTTGGGCAATTGGTATTCGAGCAGATGGCCTTGCGCGATCATGCCCAGAACCCACAGAATGACGACCCGCAAGAGAACATGCAGGTAAATCCGGCCCTTGCTCTCGCCGCGTTCGAGTCTCTTGGCGAAGGAAAAGGGCATGGCCGCGCCGACCACGAACAGGAACAGAGGCATTATCAGGTCCCACGCCGTGAAGCCCGCCCAAGGTGTATGCTCGATCTGGGGCATGATGTACCGGTTGAGCCACTCGCTGTGCAGGCCCTTGCCCAAGCCCCGGACCAACTCGTAGCCTCCGATAATCCAGAACATGTCAAAACCTCGCAAGGCGTCCAGCGACATCAGTCGCTGGGCTGCGGCACCGCCGGGCAGCGGGCCGGCGGCCGCGGCCGGGCGTTCTGCGGGTGGATTCATAGGCGCATCTCCAAAGCCCCGGTTCAGTTTTGCGTCATCCGTTCAGACCGGCCTCCCAAAATACCCGTGGCCATCGTCCAACGCAACCTTCATTCGCAGCCTGAGGCCGCCGATAGAGGGACCATGCAGCATCTGGATCATCGTTTTCACTTCGGACTTCCAAATTTCTGTAACGGGGGTATACTCTCAGACCACTTATTCAGTGGTGGTGTCGTTTGGATGCAATGAGTTGGAGTTGGGAGACGTTTACCAGTGCAGGTGGCCCAGCGCCGACGTGCAGCCGCGGTTTGAACACCGACCCTCGGTACGTGCCACAGTGGAAGGGGCCGACAACGCGAAATTCCGCGTTGGGGCACCCCCAACCGCGTCTGGACGGGCGGACCGCTGATCTGCCCGCAAGTCGGCGCGACCGGCCGCCCGTGCGAAGGGACCCCTGGCGCCAGGGGAAGGGACCGGCCAACGCCCCGTTGGGCGTTGGGGACCCGACGCCCGCGCCAGGACGCCGAAAAGCGCGTTCGGGACCGGTTGCAGGAGCGGATCTTTCGCCGCCGGGCGACCCGCTGGCCAACTGGATGTGAGAGAATGACGGTTTTTCAATGGAACGGGGTATCCTGTGCAGGTAAGTCAACGAGTTTGCAGTCTCAGGGGTGGTTTACGCTTCATCCTCGCCATCTTGTTGCTCGGGACTCTGGTCGCAGCCGGTTGCCGGAGCCCGGGCCAATATCGGGAAAAGGCTGATAAGGTAGCGGACCAAATCATCGCGCAAAAGCAACAGGAAGCCACCGGCAAGACGGAACCACTCGAGGTCGAGCGGCCCAGCGACATCCTGCGCCGCCGACTGATCGAGACGCAGAATCTCCCCGTTTCCAGCACGGCCTCCCTGGGGACCGATCAGTTGAAGCCGATTCCCCATTGGCCGAAGGATTCGTACCCCTCGGAGCTTCATTCGCCGGATGCGAACATCCCGCTCGAGCCGAATAAGACCTTGACGATGTCCATGATCGATGCCCTCCAGATCGCGGTGCGCAACAGCCCGGAATACCAATCGCGGAAGGAAGACGTGTTTCGCGTGGCCCTGGCCCTCGATCTGGAGCGTAACAGCTTCCGGAATATTTTCGCGGCCGGGACCGATCACGCGATCGCCATGAGCACGAGCGCGGGAGGAACGACGGTCACGACCACGACCAATAGCGCGTCGGCACAGGTGAGCCGCCTGTTGAAAGGCGGCGCCGCCCTGACCGCGGCCGTGGGGCTGGACCTGGTCAACTTGTTGACCCAGGGGGTGCCTCCTCGAGGGGCCTGCGGTTCGATACCTCGGTATCGATCCCACTGCTCCGTGGCGCGGGCCGGCACATTGTTACCGAGCCTCTGACGCAGGCCGAGCGGGACGTGGTCTACGAGCTCTGGGACTTCGAGCGGTACAAGCGGACCTTCGCCGTCAATGTTGTCACCAGTTACCTGAACGTTCTGCAGCAGTTGGGACTCGCTGGAGAACAACAGGACGAACTACAAGAGCGCGATTCAATCGGCGCGCTCCTCCCGTCGGCAAGGCGACGCCGGCCGGCTGAAGCCGATCGACGTGGACCTGGCGGTCCAGCGGGAGTTGCAGGCGCGCCAGCGGCTGGATTTCGGCGCAGCAGCAGTACGAAAACCGTCTGGATACGTTCAAGGTGCTGATCGGACTGCCGGCGGATGCCCAGATCAAGCTGGACCCGAACGATCTGGACCCGTTGCGGCAACGGGGCAATACTTACGTGGAGACCATGAAGACGGCCTACAAGGCCGCCGCGGCGGAGACGGCTCCGGCGGCGGATGCCGAGGTGGAGTTGGTGCCGCCCAGTAAGGAGGACGCCGGACCCTATGAGATCGATGAGGCCCTGGCGATCAAGCTGGCCTTGGAGAACCGCCTGGACTTGCGCGTGGCGAACGGCGTCGTTTATGATGCCCAGCGACAGGTGGTCGTCGCGGCGGATGCCCTGCGGGCCGGTTTGACTCTGAGGGGCAGGCGCGGCCTGGGAGGCGCCCCGCGTAGCGCCGGCGAAAGGGATGTGGGAGTCGATTTTCGGGACGCGGCCTACTCCAGCACGCTCGCGTTCGATCTGCCGATCGAAAGGACCCGCGAACGCAATAATTACCGCAACAGCCTGATCAATCTGGAGCGGGCCACGCGGAGCGTGCAGACGCTGGAAGATCAGATCAAGACGGCCATTCGCAGCGAATTGCGGACCCTGCTGGAGTCGCGGGAGAGTCTCAAAATTAACGCCCAGTCGGTCGTGATTGCGGAAAACAGCGTGGCCAACGCCCGAGCTGCAACTGGAAGCGGGACGGCTGCAGATCCGCGACCTGCTGGATACGGAGGACCAAGGCTGGCGGCCCAGCTCGGGCTGACCGCCGCCATCATCCGGTACCGAACGGCGGAATTGCAGCTCCAGCGCGATCTCGGATCTGCTCACGATCACACGCGAGGGATTGTTGAAGGAATTCTCACCAGGAGAAATCAAACATGACAGCTAGCCTTACCAATAGAGCCAATGGTGTTATGGGAAAGAAATCGTACAAGATGATCGGCGCCGCCGTGCTCGTCGTGGCCATCGGCTTGGTGGTCGTTTGGCTGAAGGTCGTCCGCGGCGGCGAGGACACGGCGGCCAGCGTGGCGACGTTCGTGGCCAAACGCGGACCGCTGACGATCAGCGTGCTGGAGGCCGGGGCCCTGAAGGCCAAAGACCCGGAGATCATCCGCAATAACTCGAGGGCCGGGCCACGATCATCTCGATCATCCCCGAAGGCACCCGGGTCACGGAGGGGGACCTTCTCGTCGAGTTGGACGTCAGCACGCTCGTGGATACCCGGGTGGACCAGGTGATCGGGTGAAAAACGCCGAGGCAT